>NZ_CP029364.1:1997500-4154245 GCF_004006435.1 Bacillus halotolerans | reverse complement strand
GAATGAGCGTATTGACTGACACACCGTCTGAAATAATGTGATGCATATCGACCAGTAATAGATGCCGCCCGTCTGATACCTTGACGATCCCCGCTCGAAACAGCGGAGCTTGGCTGAGGTCAAACGGCTGAATAAAAGCTGCCGCGGCTTCCTGTTCAGTTTGTCCGCCGAGCACAGAGGTGTGGAATGTAAACGGCACTTCGTCATGGATGCGCTGAACCGGCTCGCCGTCTGTGTCCGTTGTAAAGGACGTGCGCAGTGACTCGTGGCGTTTGATCAGCTTTTTGAATACGGCCTCCATTCTTGTAAGATCCAGCTTTCCTTCCAGCTCCAAGACTGCCGGCATATTGTAGCCTGTGCCTCCATCCTCCAGCTGCTGGAGCACATACATCCGCTTTTGGGCGGAGGAAACCGGGTAGGTCTCGCGTTTTTCAGCCGGCTTAATGGCTTCATACGGACTTTCCGTTCCTTCGCTGATGACAGAAGCCAAACCTTCTACCGTCGGATGGGCAAACACATCCTTCAGCGGCACTTGGACGCCGAATTCCTTAGCGATCCGGGAAACAAGCGCGGTGGCTTTTAAGGAATGGCCGCCCCGGTCAAAAAAGTTGTCGTGAATGCCGACAGGTCCGCTTTTCAGCACTTCCTCCCACAGCTGGGAAAGCTTCATCTCTGTCAGGTTTCTCGGCGCTGTGTAGGTTTCCCGATCTGCCGCTCCGTCAGGAGCAGGCAGCGCTTTTCGGTCGAGCTTTCCGCTCGGGGTAACCGGCCATTGTTCCATCTCAATGATATGAGCAGGAATCATATAGCCCGGCAGCAATGTCTCAAGCTGCTTGCGCACTTCATTTCTGCCGAGCCCTTCCGCATACGCACATAATTCCGCCTCGCCGAATTCTGTACGAACAGTCACAGCCGCTTCCCGCACGCCTTCTATGCTTCTGAGCGCCGCTTCGATTTCTCCCGGCTCAATCCGGTAGCCGCGGATTTTTACCTGGTCATCCAGACGGCCGAGGAATTCAACCTGACCATCTGGGAGCCAGCGCGCCAAATCACCCGTTTTGTACATGCGTTCACCCGGATAAAATGGATCATCAAGAAAACGTTCTTTTGTTAATTCCGGCCGATTCAAGTAGCCTCTGGCAACCCCGGCCCCGGCGATGTACAATTCTCCGATACATCCAGCAGGCAGCATCCTCTGCTTCTGGTTCAGAATATACAATCTGACATGATGAATAGGTTTGCCAATGGGAATGCGGTCAAGTTTTTCATCCAGCGGGCAATCAAAGAATGCCGCTTCTACAGTAGCTTCGGTAGGCCCATAGGAATTGGTTAATGTAACATCTGGCAGCAATTCACAGAACCGAGAGACAAGATGTGCCCCCAGCTGTTCGCCTCCAGAAAACACCCTCTTCAGCCTGTTCGTTTTGATCGGTACAGGGCCATTTTTTAGATATTCTAAAAACGCATGAAGCATAGAAGGCACAAAATGCATCGCTGTAATCTGCTGTTCTTCTATGACCTTCAATATCATGTCCGGTTCTTTTTCGCCTCCTTGAGGAAGCAGATAAACAGAGGCGCCAGCATACGGCCACCAAAACAGCTCCCATATCGAAGCATCGAAGGAATACGACGTTTTATGCAAAATGACGTCCGATTGGTTCAAAGGATAGCGGAACTGAAGGGAATTTAAAAAATTCACTGCAGATTGATGCTCAACCTGTACACCCTTAGGTCTTCCAGTAGAGCCGGATGTATAAATCACATAGGCTAAAGAATCCGGATAGACTTCAACATTTGGATTGGACAGACGACGTTTCAGCCCGCTGTTTAATTGACTGAGATGAACGATTTCTCCATCAAAAGCCGGAATGTCTAGATTGTCAGATTGAATAAGGAGAATGCCAGAATCGCTGTCCTTCAGCAAAAAGCGGATCCGTTCCTCTGGATAATCCGGGTCAATAGGAAGATAAGCGCCGCCTGCTTTTAGAATCGCATAAATCCCGATCAGCATTTCAGGGGAACGCCTTCCCATAATGGCAACAGTCGTTTCGGCTTTTACTCCCCGGTCGATCAGCTCCCAGGCTACACGGTTAGCCTGTTCGTTCAATTCCTTGTAGGTTATCTCTCCGTCTTCAACGATCACGGCCGGTTGGTCAGGTGTTTTTGCCGCTTGCTGTTCGAGTGCATGGTGCAGGGTCTGTTTCAACGGATAGCCTGTCTCCTCAAGCGGATGGCACGAGTCAATGAAAGACCTTTCTTCTTCTATTGTCAGGATCGGGATATTGTCCAATTCCATGTCAGGACTGGAAGCTGTGTTTTCCACAAGTGTCATAAAAAGGTCGGCCCATCTTTGAACGGTATCTTTTTCAAACAAAGCGGTACTGTATTCAAACTGACAGTACAGCTCAGCCTCATGCTCTGTGACATACAGGGAAATATCGAACTTAGATATCGGATGCTGCAAATCGTTCCATCTAAGCAGCAAATCATTCATTTTCAGCGTTTGCTTTTCCATATTTTGCAGCACAAGTGTTGTATCAAACAGCGGATTCCGGCTCATTTCCCGCTGCACACCGAGTTGATCAACCAGCTCTTCAAACGGATAATCCTGATGCTCATAGGCTTCCAGTGCAGTCTGCTTGACTTCCTTGAGAAAATTTGTAAATGTCTTATTGCCGGCTGGGTGCGTCCGGAGCGCTAATGTATTGACGAACATGCCAAGGACCGATTCAAGATCGGCATGCGGGCGTCCGGCAATAGGCGAACCGATCACGATGTCTTCCTGACCGCTTAACCGCGACAAAAAAGCTGAATACAATGCGAGTAGCGTCATGTACAGCGTGCTCTCATTTTTGCGGGCTAGCTGCTTCAGACGGGACGTGATTTCTTCATTCATTTGAAATAAAACTTTGCCGCCTGTAAAATTCCGTTCTGCCGGTCGGCGCTTGTCTGTTGGGAGCTCGAGCACCGGCAGCTCACCGCTAAACTGTCTCAGCCAGTAAGTCTCCTGCTTTTTGTATGTGTCTCCCTTTTGAAATTCCTGCTGCCAAACGGCGTAATCTTTATATTGGATTCGTAACGGCTTAAGCGCCCGATCTGCATAGCGCTCAGTGAATTCGCGGATTAAAAGCTGAACGGATACACCATCGGAAATGATATGATGCATGTCCACCAGCAACAAATGCTTCTCGTTCGCAAGTTTCACAAGGCCAGCTCTGAATAACGGCGCTTGACTGAGGTCAAATGGACGGACAAATCCAGCAGCAGAGGCTTCTTCACTTAACGTAAACGGAACCTCACTGTGAATACGCTGTACGGGCTCGGCATCTTCTCCCGGCACAAAGGACGTTCGAAGCGGCTCATGCCGGCTGATCAGTTCCTTGAATACAGCAGCCAGTTTTTCGCGATCAAGCTTCCCTTCCAGTTCTAAAACTGCCGGCATGTTGTAGCCGACACCGCCATTATCTAGATGCTGGAGCACGTACATCCGCTTTTGAGCTGATGATACTGGGTACGTCGGTTGTTCTTTTGCCTGTGCAACCGATGCAAAGGGATTTTCCTCTGCATGTCGAATAATGAGAGCCAATCCTTCCACTGTCGGATGGGCAAATACGTCCTTCAGCGGGACTTGAACATGAAATTCCTTGGCGATTCGCGACACAAGCACCGTTGCTTTTAACGAGTGTCCGCCGCGGTCAAAAAAGTTGTCGTGAATGCCGATCGGGGCTTCCTTCAGCACATCTTCAAACAGCTGCGAAAGCTTTACCTCTAACAGGTTCCGCGGAGCAGCGTATGTATTACTGCTGATTGAAGCTTCCGGTTCTGGAAGAGCTGATTGATCGACTTTTCCGTTCGGCGTCAAAGGAATGCTGTCAACCCAGACCCATTTGGCCGGAATCATATATTCTGGGAGCTCATTTGCCAGATATTGTCGCAAAGCCGAGGAATCCAGCCTGTGCATACTGCAATAATAAGCGCATAACTCATGTTCTTCACCTTGATTTTGCCGGATAAGAATAGCAGCTTCTTTGACCTCTGGATGCTTCATTAACGCGATTTCTATTTCTTGCGGCTCGATTCGATAACCTCTGATTTTCACTTGATCGTCGGCTCGACCGATATATTCAAAGCTGCCGTCTTCACGAATTCTCGCTACATCTCCCGTTCGGTACATGACCGCTCCGGGCCTGAAAGGATCGGGTAAAAATTTCTCTCGCGTCAGTTTATCGTTATTGATATAACCTCTGGCCACACTTGAACCGGAAATATAAAGTTCTCCTGATACTCCCCGAGGCTGCAGCTGTTTTTGGCGATTTAAAATATACAGATCAGTACAATCAATCGGTTTTCCGATCGGAGGAAACTCCGGAATTTGGTCACCCGGATGTATGGTATATGCCGACACTACATGAGTTTCTGAAGGTCCATAATGATTGTGCAAGTACATGCTGCGCTGACACAAAACATCTTTGAGGAGACTGGAAACGATTAATTGCTCACCGGCTGTAATCAGGTGTTTTACATCATGAGGAAACGCGTTCGCAAATTCCTGTTCGCTGAAAATCATTTTGATAAAAGCCGTTGGGAGAAACACAATAGTCGTCTGATGCTCTTTTATAAATGCAAACAGCTGAGGCACGTCTCTTTTTATAGCTTCAGGCACGATATGAAGTGTGCCGCCTCCCAGCAATGTTGAAAATATTTCTTGATAGCAGACGTCAAAGGCAGGAGTTGCAAATTGCAAAACATCATTTTCAAAGTCAATGCCAGAGCGAGTGAATTCGAACTGCAGCAAGTTAGCCATATTTCGATGTTCAAATTGAACGCCTTTTGGTTTTCCCGTTGTGCCTGATGTGTAAATCATATAGAGCAGATCGTCCGCACTATTCACTGAATGTAAGCAGCTGCCGTCTTCGATTTGAGTATCTTCTATATAGGTAACATTCAGGCCAGTCTCAAGCAAAGGTGCAAAATGCGCTTGTGAAACGACATGAGAGCAGCCGCAGTCATTTAGAATATAATTTATTCTGTCAGACGGATAATGGGGATCGATTGGAACAATGGCGCCTCCAGCCTTCAATATACCGAGAATACCTGTAATGAACTCAGTTGAGCGTTCCATCATGATTGCGACAGGTTCCTGCCTCATAACGCCTTTTTTCCGCAAATGCCGTGCCAATCTGTTGGCGGATTCGTTCAATTCTTTATAGGTCAGAGAATGCGCTTGATCAATCACAGCCCGCGCGTCAGGCGTCCTTTCTGCCTGTTTTTCAAACATGGCATGGATGGTTTCATAAACTGGTTTGTGATCTTTGATTTCCCCAATCAGCTGCAGCTTTTCAGTGTCTGTTGTGATATCGATGTCTTCGGGTGAGAGATGCGGATGATCTAAGATTTGGGAAACAGTGTTCAAAAGATGCTCCTTAACAGAAAGCACAAAGGATCGGTCATGCAGTGCTGCATCATAGCTCATTTTTATATGGATTTCTTCCGCTGGCGCCACCATAAGATAAAAGCTGTAATTGGTTTCATCCGCTACCGTAAAGTTATGAATCTGAAAAAGATCTGAATCAGGCTCCTGGCTGTTCAGCATTTCTATTTCTTTCTGCACCGGATAGTTTTCGAATACAAGAATGTGATCAATCAAACCTTGCTTGACTGCTGAACGAGACTGTATCTCGTATAGAGGATGGTAGCTGTATGCTTCTGCAGCAAGGCGATCCTTTTGCATGTCTTTTACGAGCTGTAAAAATGGCGTTTTTGATCCATGCATCCGTATGGGAATCGTGTTGATGAAAAGCCCGACCATTTGTTCAATTCCTTCAATGTCTGAGGGCCTTCCTGAAATGACAGAACCAAATACCGCGTCATCACTATTGTTATATTTTTGAAGAAGAATTCCCCATAGGGTATGGAAAATTGTACTGAGTGTGACTTCTTCTCTTACGGCAAGCTCTGACAGCCTGCAGCTGTCTTCTTTTGAAAATGAAAATGTAATTTGCTCCTGCCTGCTTGTGCTCTTTGTTTTTTTCTGCTTCGGGAGCAAGGTTTGCTGCTTAATGCCGGAAAGATAATTGTCCCAATAGGAAACAGCTTTCTCTTTGTCTTGCTCCATCAGCCAATTGATATAAGTTCCGTATGGCTGAACGGGCTCCAATGATAATGGAGCCCCTTTTGTTTTTGATGCATAAATCTGAAGGAATTCTTTTAGTACAATGCCGAGGCACCAGCCGTCCATCATGATGTGATGAAAGGTCCAAATACAAGTATATTGCCGCTTTCCGGTTCGAATAAGTGTGATGCGCATGAGCATATCTTTTTGCAGATGAAACCCTTTGGCGCGGTCCTTTTCTTTTATTTGTTCGACAAACGCAGATTGGCCCGCTTCATCTAAATGAGCAATGTCCTCCTCCAGTACACTGACAGTCCGTTCCCTCAGGACAACCTGCTGAGGTGAAGAGACATTTTGGCTGATGAAAATCGTTCTGAAAATGTCATGTCTTGCTACTAAAGCATTGATGCTCTCTTGGAAAAACTGCAAATTGACTTCTCCCTCTATTGTAAAAGAGGCTTGTTCAACATATGCCCGTGAATCTTTTTGCAGGAGGGAATGAAAAAGCATTCCTTCCTGCATATAAGACAGCGGATAAATATCCTGTATTGAATTCGCTTTTGTCATGTTCATATCTCCCTGTCACGATTTTCTACAAATCTTCCACCAAGCTGGATATACTGTCCAAATCCTCTGCCGTTAATGATTGGCTGCTGAAATCGCTCAGCGTCTTTTCTGTGTTCTGTTTTTCAGCACAGTGTTTCATAATATCCCGCAAATAGCATTCAATCATGGTGATGAGCCGCTCCATTGTACCCCTGTGAAACCGTGCCGGCGGATAACTGAGCTGAAAATGAAGCTGATTTTCTGCTGCCATCGCACTCATCTCAATAAGCTGCTCCCGCTTCCAAGTAGGAGTGATGTCCTTACCGCTCCCAAGACCGGATGGGCGGAAACGGTCTTGACTTTCTATGTCGTTGAACTGCCCTAAATAGTTAAAGCCGATTTCAGGTGTTTTTGAAAACACCATGCTTTTATGTTCGGGATGTGTAAGATATTTCAACATGCCGTACCCTACCCCTTTGTTCGGTATCCGGCCCAATGTATCTTTCACGGTTTTAACTGCGGTTCCAAGCTCATCCGCTTGATTTTCAAAGTCAATAAGGACGGGGTAAATGGATGTAAACCAGCCAACCGTCCGGCTGATGTCTAAATCCGGCAGAATGTGTTCTCTCCCGTGTCCCTCCATTGCCATACGGAGCTTGCTGCCCCCTGTCCAGTCACAAATCGCTAAGGAAGCCGCCGTCAATAGAATATCTTGTGTATCTGTGCCATAAGCGTGGTTTACCTTTTGCAGCAAGACCGCGGTGTCTGCTTCAGTGAGTGAAAAGCGCAATGTTTCCCTTACACTGCTGTTCATATTCTCCATATAAGGCATTTCGTATGGCAGTTCCGCTGCTTTTTCCTCTTCAACCGTCCGCCAGTACGTTTCCTCGCGAATCAGCTTGCTGCTTTGGGCATAATCTTGAATTCGCCGTGCGTATTCCTGATAGGAATCTGTTTTAGGCGGAAGCTGTATAGCCTGTCCTGAAGCTGCTTGATGATATGCCGCTGACAGGTCCTCCAGTAAAATTCTCCATGATACCCCATCAACGACCAAATGATGAATCGTGAGAAATAAATAATCTCCGGACAGCGTTTTAAACCAAGCGGCATGCAGTAATGGTCCTTGTTGGAGATTGATACTTTGCTGAAGATTTGCCACTTCTTCTTTAATGCTCGTTTCCCAATCGATTCCCGGATCTGAAAAATCAGAAATCCTTAAGCTGTACAGTTTGGATTCATGAATATCTTGGTTGATTTGTATCTGTTGTCCGCTATCATCCCGATAAATCATCCGCAGGGCATCATGATGCTCTGCCAGTTTTTTTAATGATGCGCGCAGTGCATTTTCCGACAAACAATCAGGACTAAACAGCATGACAGACTGGTTAAAATGGTGTCTATCTTCTATATCCTGAGAGAGGAACCAATGCTGAATAGGTGTCCATGGGACAGCTCCCTGAACAGATCCTTGGTCTATTACTCTTTCTGTCTTCCGGATGACTGCTGATAAATCTTTTATGTTCGGATGGCGGAATAAATCGCTTGCATGCAAGCTCCACCCATAACGTCCGAGGCGCGCGGATACTTGAAGAGCCTTAATTGAATCTCCGCCTAGTTCAAAAAACGAATCTTCTATTCCGATCCTCTGTGTCCCGAGAACCTCCTGCCATATGATCGCAAGCTGTTCTTCAAGGTCATTTCGAGGCGGGACGTACGTTTGTTTAGATGTAATATCTGGTTCAGGCAGTGCTTTTCGGTTCAATTTTCCGTTGGCAGTGAGCGGGAGAGCATCCATTTCTATCACATAGGCCGGCATCATATAGCCTGGCAGCATTTGAGAAAGGTGAGTACGCACTTGTTCAGCATCTGTACCCTCTTTTACGCTTATATAGGCGTAAAGCTCCTTGCTGCCTAATTGTCCTGTTCGCGCCAATACAGCTGCTTCTTTGACACCGTCTATATGACGAAGCGCTGATTCAATCTCACCGAGCTCAACCCGGTACCCCCTTATTTTTACCTGATCATCGACACGGCCTACATATTCAATTGTGCCGTCCGGCAGCCAGCGTGCCAGATCACCGGTACGGTACATTTGTTCGCCGGGCGCAAATGGATTTGGCACAAATTTCTCTTTCGTCAGGTCTGGTCGACCAAGATAGCCTCTTGCCACACCATCTCCGCCGACACACAGTTCACCGACAGCTCCGATCGGCTGCAGCATCCCCCATTTATTTAAGATAAATGCGGTTGAATTACCAATCGGCCGGCCGATCGGAATGGAATGTTCATACAGTTTTTCAATGTGAAAACAAGTTGAAAATGTTGTATTCTCAGTCGGCCCATATCCGTTCCAGATTGACAATTCCGGGCATGCTTGCTTGATTCGATTGACATGACTGGCTGACAGAGCTTCTCCGCCAATAATCAGATTTATGAGCCGGGAAAATATTTTCTCATTCTGTTCTGTTAAATGGTTGAAAAGAGATGCAGTCAGCCACATTGTGGTGATTCCGTTTTGTTCTATGTATCTCTTAAGCTGATGGGAATCCAGAAATGTTTCTTTATCTGTGAGATGCAAAGCAGCGCCATTTAGCAGCGGCCCGAGTATTTCAAATGTAACGACATCAAAACCGAGTGAAGAAGTCAGCAGAAGCCGGTCTCCAGGTGTAAATTCAATGTAATTGCTGTTTTTGACAAGACGGATCACACTTCGCTGCTCAATCATGACACCCTTCGGTTTGCCGGTTGAACCTGAGGTATAGATGATATAAGCGAGTGAATGTGGCCCTGCTTGAGATTCAAAGTTCTTCGTTTCTCCTTGTCCTTGAATCTCTTCGATGACGATTTGCTCACATGTAAGCTCTAAGTCTAATCGTTGATTGTTTGCTTTTTCAGATTGAAGAAGTATTTTTGCACCGCTGTCTGACAGCATATATGATATTCGGTCAGGAGGAAGATCCTTAGCGATAGGCAAATAGGCTCCTCCAGCTTTCAAAATGCCGAGCATTCCTGCTGCAAGTTCTGGAGTTCGTGTTGTCAATAATGCAACTACAGTTTCAGGTCCGACTCCTTTTCTCCGAAGAACAGCAGCAATCCTGTTTGCCCGGATGTTCAGCTCCTTATACGTTAATGTTTGTTCATCGCCGGCCACAGCTATGGCATCAGGCGTTTGTGCAGCCTGTAACTCAAACAGCCTGCTGATGGTTTCATGTCTCGGATACTCTCTTTTTGTGCAGTTGAGTTCATGGATAAGGAAATGGGTTTCATTCTCGTCCAATACATGTATTGTTCCAAGTGCTGCTTCGCTGTCTTGGATGATGGCGCGTAGCATATTCATTAAATATTGAAGCCACATTTCAATCGTATTTTTCTGATAGAGATCAGTGCTATATTCCATTTGAAACATCATAGATCCATTAGCTTCCTCGTACGCATACAGGGTTAAATCGAACTTTGATACTTGATGTTCCACATTTGTTGCGGGCCGGAGACACAGGTCCTTCAGCTGCATGGATTCTTGGTCCATATTCTGAAGCACAAACATCACATCAAACAGCGGATTTCGGCTCATATCCCTCGTCATGCCGAGCTTGTCGACAAGCTCTTCGAACGGATAATCCTGATGTTCGTAAGCTTCCAATGCGGTCTCACGCACTTCCTGCAAAAATTGCGCAAATGGCTTCCCGCCCTCCGGGCGTGTCCGAAGCGCCAGCGTATTGACGAACATTCCAAGTATCGGCTCAAGATCTTTGTGAGGACGTCCGGCAATTGGTGACCCGACGATGATGTCTTCCTGTCCGCTTAAGCGCGACAATAATGCTGTGTAAGCTGCCAGGAGCACCATGTACAGGGTGCTTCCGTTCTTCCGTGCGAGCTTGTGAAGCCCGGCTGTGAGTTCTTGATCGAGCGTAAATGAGACTTGATCACCCGCGAAGCTTCGCACCGGCGGCCGGGCGTAATCAGCCGGCAGGTCCAGTACGGGCAGCTCGCCTTCGAGCTGCTTCAGCCAGTACGCCTCCTGCGTCTTGTACGTGTCTCCTTTTTTAAAGGCCTCCTGCCATACGGCATAGTCTTTATATTGAATGTGAAGCGGAGGAAGCTCCTGATTGGCGTACAGCTCCCCGAATTCCCGAATGAGCGTATTGACTGACACACCGTCTGAAATAATGTGATGCATATCGACCAGTAATAGATGCCGCCCGTCTGGTACCTTGACGATCCCCACTCGAAACAGCGGAGCTTGGCTGAGGTCAAACGGCTGGATAAACGCTGCCGCGGCTTCCTGTTCAGTTTGTCCGCCGAGCACAGAGGTGTGGAATGTAAACGGCACTTCGTCATGGATGCGCTGAACCGGCTCGCCGCCTGTGTCCGTTGTAAAGGACGTGCGCAGTGACTCGTGGCGTTTGATCAGCTTTTTGAATACGGCCTCCATTCTTGTAAGATCCAGCTTTCCTTCCAGCTCCAAGACTGCCGGCATATTGTAGCCTGTGCCTCCATCCTCCAGCTGCTGGAGCACATACATCCGCTTTTGGGCGGAGGAAACCGGGTAGGTCTCGCGTTTTTCAGCCGGCTTCATGGCTTCATACGGACTTTCCGTTCCTTCGCTGATGACAGAAGCCAAACCTTCTACCGTCGGATGGGCAAACACATCCCTCAGCGGCACTTGGACGCCGAATTCCTTGGCGATCCGGGAGACAAGCGCGGTGGCTTTTAAGGAATGGCCGCCCCGGTCAAAAAAGTTGTCGTGAATGCCGACAGGTCCGCTTTTCAGCACTTCCTCCCACAGCTGGGAAAGCTTCATCTCTGTCAGGTTTGTCGGCGCTGTGTAGGTTTCCCGATCTGCCGCTCCGTCAGGAGCAGGCAGCGCTTTTCGGTCGAGCTTTCCGCTCGGGGTAACCGGCCATTGTTCCATTTCAATGATATGAGCAGGAATCATATAGCCCGGCAGCAATGCCTCAAGCTGCTTGCGCACTTCATTTCTTCCGAGCCCTTCCGCATATGCACATAATTCCGCCTCGCCGCTTTCTGTACGAACAGTTACAGCCGCTTCCCGCACGCCTTCTATGCTTCTGAGCGCCGCTTCGATTTCTCCCGGCTCAATCCGGTAGCCGCGGATTTTCACCTGGTCATCCAGACGGCCGAGGAATTCAACTTGTCCATCTGGCAGCCAGCGCGCCAAATCACCCGTTTTGTACATGCGTTCACCCGGATAAAATGGATCATCAAGAAAACGTTCTTCTGTTAATTCCGGACGATTCAAGTAGCCTCTGGCAACCCCGGCTCCGGCGATATACAATTCTCCCGCTACGCCGACAGGCTGTACGGCTAAATGAGGATCTAACACATACAGACGCGCGCCAGGCACGGGGTTTCCGATCGGAAGGCGCAAGCGATCCTTGTCCAGCTCAGGATTACACGCGTAAAATGCCGCATCAACGGTTGCTTCTGTCGGCCCGTAGCCGTGGACCAGTGATGTCTCCGGCAGCAAAGAAGCGAAACGGGCTGCCGTATGGGGTGCCAGCGGTTCACCTCCGGCGAATACGCGCTTCAGGCTTCTCGGTGCCTCTATTTCCGCTTGATCCAAAAAGCTGTTCAGCATGGCCGGAATAAAATGGGCCGTTGTAACGCCTTCCTCTCGAATGGCTTTTACCATCAATGCCGGATCTTTCTCCCAGCCGGACGGAAGCAGATAGGCCGAAGCACCTGAAAGCGTCCACCAAAACAGCTGCCAGACAGATGCATCAAAGGAAAAAGACGTTTTCATCATAATGATGTCGTCTTCCTCTAAAGGAAACTGCATCTGCATGCCGGTCAGAAAGGAAACAGCCTGGCGGTGCTCCACGGCGACCCCTTTCGGCCGTCCAGTGGAGCCCGACGTATAGATCACGTAGGCGAGAGAATCGCTGTCCGCTTGATGAAGAGAGTGATATTCAGATTCTTCATTCGCAAGAGCCGTCATATCCACTTCAAGTGTCTTTCCGGAAAAACCAGGTATCTTTAATCCTGGCTGCGTCAGCAACAATGCTGCCCCGCTGTCTTTCAGCATATAGCTCAGCCGCTCCTCTGGATATGCAGGATCAAGCGGCAAATAAGCTCCGCCTGCCTTTAATACGGCGAGAACGGCTGTCAGCATGTCCGGTGAACGCTCGCTTAGAACACCGACAATGCTTTCCTTCGTGACACCATGCGCCGTAAGGCGCGCTGCCAGCCTGTTGGCGTACATGTCAAGCTGCGCGTAAGTCAGCGAACCGCCAGAAAAGCGTAAGGCCGTCCGATCCGGCGTCAAAGCCGCCTGGCGTTCAAACAGACCGTGCAGCGTCGAAGCTAACGCTGAAACAGCTCCCGTCGTATTATATTCAGCAACCATTTTCTGTGTTTTGTCTTTATCTAGTAACGTCATCTTTGAAACAGGAAGAGAAGGATCAGAGATGACAGCTGAAATCATATGCTGTAAATAATCTTTTATCTCAGCCATTATGCCAGGCTCATATAAACCTGTATGAAAATTGATGCGCACGAACAATGTGCGGCCTGGAATCACTTTGACGCTGCATCCATAATTAGTCTCCTCCGCCATCGCAAAGTTTTCCACTGAGAAACCGAACGATCCAGTCTGGTTTAGTCCTTCAATTTCTTGCTGGGTCGGCACGTTTTCAAACACGATAATATGATCAATGAGCTCTTGTTTAAGAGCACTCTGTGCTTGAATGTCATATAGAGGGAAATAACTGTATGCTTCTGCTTCAGTCATTTCCTTTTGCAGCCGGCTGACCAGGCCAGAGAAAGAAAGAGCTTTGCTTTGGACCCGGATGGGAATGGTATTGATAAAAAGGCCGACTATATTTTCTACATCCTCCAGCCCAGAGGGCCTGCCTGAGACGACTGATCCGAACACGGCATCGTCACAGCGATTGAATTTTTGCAGCAAAATCCCCCACAAAGCTTGGAAAACGGTGTTAAGCGTTGCACCGGATGCTGCTGCGATTTTCTGCAAATCGGACGTTTCTTTTTCAGAGATGGTAAACGTGACCTGCTGTAATTCACCTTCTGATACTTGCTCGTTTCTTTTTGGCAAAGAAGAAGCTTTCTCGAAATGCTGCAGCCGCTTTTTCCAATACGCAGCTGCCTCTTCACGTTCCTGCTGCATCAGCCATTTAATATACGTTCCGTACGGCTGAACTGGCTGCAAATATGGAAGCCGCCCTTCTCCCAGCGCTTGATAAATGTGGAGAAAGTCTTTAATGATGATGCCTAAGCACCATCCGTCCATTAAAATATGGTGATGGCTCCAGATGCACACGTAACGCTCAGGCGCCCATTTTAAAACGGATATTCTCATCAGTACATCCGACTGAAGATCAAAGCCCCTTTTTTTATCTTGTTCCTTGAATGCTTCTGTACAATGTTCTTTCTCTCTCTCATTAAGATGAGAAATATCTTCAAAATGAACATGGCAAGGACGGTTTTTAAGCACCACCTGACGAGGTTTGGCTACATTTTTGTAGATAAAAGTCGTTCGAAAGATTTCATACCTGTCAAAAACAGCGTCCATACTTTTCTGGAAACGGTCTAAGTCAAGCTGCCCATTGATTGTAAAAGACGCCTGTTCAAAATAAGCTCTCGACTGTTCATCATACAGCGAATGAAAAAGCATCCCCTCCTGCATAAAAGACAAGGGATATATATCCTGTATTTCGGGTTGCTGCGGCATCAATGAATCTCCTCTCCTATAATTTGTTGACGGCCCCCATAATCTCACTTAAATCCTCCAGCGTTAAATCCTCATCAGTAAAATCAGCGGCACTCCATTCGCGTTTTTCTTTGCCCGCGCAATGCTGAATCATGTTTTCAAGCGCATGTTTAAGATGATCGGCTAATGCTTGTACGTTTTGTTTCTTAAATTGAAGACGGTTATAAATAATGTGCATGTGCAGGCATCCTGATGAAACGGCTCCGCTGATATCTAACACATAAGGCCGCTCCCAATCCGGGCTGATTTCATTCCCTGTCTTAATATCAGAAATCTCAAAAACTTTTGATTGAACATCCTGATCAAACTGGCCTAAGTAATTAAAGCTGATTTCCGGGTCGCTGTACTCAGAATCCCAAATTTTGTTGATATATTTCAGCACTCCATAGCCTGCGCCTTTATGAGGTATGCGGTGCAGCATGTCTTTTGTCTGTTTAATGTGTCGCCCTAGCCGCTCACCTTCATCCGTATGGTCAGAATCACTCATATCAAGCCATACAGGATAAATTGAAGTGAACCAGCCTACTGTTCTGTTCATGTCAATATTGTCAAGATAATCTTCTCTGCCGTGGCCCTCCATACTGATTTTGAAATGGTCAAGTCCCGTCCATTCCTGCAAAGCTAGGCCTAAAGCAGTCAGAAGGATATCATTCGTTTCCGTGTTGTATGCATTGTTTGCACCAGTTAACAGCAATTCTGTATCTTCACGAGACAGCTCGAAATCAATTACTTCTGTATCTTTGAATGAGTTCGATGTGATCGAATGATCTTTGGGAATACGCTCAATATGCCGGTCCTCCCGCTCATTCCAATACGCGATTTCACGCTGCAGACGACGGCTTTTTGAATAGTCAGCCAATGTTTGTGCATAGGTGAAATATGAATCCGTTTTTTCCGGCAGTACGATGGGTTTTCCTGAGACTGCCTGTTCGTAAGCAATTGAAAAATCCTCAAATAAAATGCGCCATGAAACGGCATCAATGACTAAGTGATGGATCGTCAGAAACAAATGGTCTCCATCATCGGCTTTAAACAAACCAGCATGAAGCAAAGGGCCAGTCTCCAATCGAATGGTTTGCTGAATTTGGTTTGCCATTTCTTCAATCTGTTTGTGTGCTTCGGCTGACAAGCCCTGTGCATTTCCGGCTGTATTTGAACGATGATCTCTTATATCAAACAGATCGAAGGCATATAGCTCCTCATCCGGAAGATCTGCTCCTCTGTTAACCTGTACAGGCTTGCCATCTTTGTAACGGCATATGATTCTCAGTGCGTCATGATGAGTCACCAAGCTTCTCAGCACATTTCTGAGTGCAATGTCATCAAATCGTTCAGCCCGGTAGAGCATGACAGATTGATTAAAATGATGGGCTTCCAATGATTGCGAGAAAAACCATTGCTGTACAGGTGTCCAAGGCAGCTCGCCTTCGACTGGCGTTTGGTCAATTACGCGTACGGCTTTTCGAACGCGGGCGGACAGTTCACCAAGCGTCTGATGCTCAAACATCTCACGCACTGTCGTTTCATAGCCTCGCTGCTTCAGCCGTGCACACACCTGCAACGCTTTTATTGAATCCCCTCCAAGCTCAAAGAAATTCGCGCTGACACCTATCTCCTCCGCTTCGAGCAGTTCCTCCCAAATGTCAGCCATCGCCTTTTCAATCTCATTTCTAGGGCTGATATCATTCTCAGTTTGAGCGCGCTTATCTGGTTCCGGCAGGGCTTTCTGGTCGAGCTTGCCGTTAACCGTCAGCGGGATGCTGTCAATCTGGATCAAGCGGGCAGGCACCATAAAATCAGGCAGAACGGCTCTCAGGGCAGCCCTGATATCTGCTTCATTTACGACCTGTCCATCTTCCGCAACCAAGTAAGCATATACAGCGGATTGGCCTTGTTCATCATCTCTTGTGATGACAGCAGCCTCTTTGATTATTGGAAGCTGAAGCAGAGACGCCTGGATTTCGCCGAGCTCGATGCGGTGTCCTCTCACCTTTACTTGATCATCAATGCGGCCCATATATTCCAGATCTCCACTTGCCAGACGCTTTGCAAGGTCTCCGGTTCGGTATAATCTGTCTCCCGGAAGATAAGGATTAGGTACAAATCGGGCCGCGGTCAGATCATCTCTGTTCAAATATCCCCGGGCTACCCCTTCTCCGCCAATATACAGCTCTCCTGGAACTCCTGTAGGCTGAAGATTCATATGAGCATCCATCACATAAGCCTGAAGAGTTGCCAGCGGTTTTCCGATATTGCTCTTATTTTTTTCTATATCAGCTGAGGACAATTTCTTATATGTCACATGTACAGTTGTTTCAGTAATGCCGTACATATTGATCAGATCAGTATCAGGGTATTTCTCGTTCCAGGTTACAAGCATGCCGGGCTGTAAAGCTTCTCCGCCGAAAATAACATATCGCACATGTAATCGGTCCGTATGGTTTTCTTCTTCATGAATGAGTCCGTAAAAAGCAGTTGGAGTCTGATTGAGTACTGTGACGCCTTCGTTTTTTAACAATAAGCGGAATGCGTTTGGATCGCGGGCTGTTTCTCTGGAGACAAGAACCAGCGTACTTCCATTCAGCAATGCTCCGAACATTTCCCATACTGAGAAATCAAAGCAATATGAATGAAATAAAGTCCAAACGTCCTCACTGCCAAAATCAAAAGGCAGGTCCTGATGCTTCAATAGACTAATCACATTGCGATGCTCGACAACGACGCCCTTTGGCTGCCCAGTGGTTCCAGATGTATAAATCACATAAGCTGGCTGGTCTGCTAATGTTTCTTGCGCTTTCAAATCAGGCGAAATCAATTCGTTTTCGGCGTCATTCAGGTATAAAATTTGCCCATGGTAATCCGCCGGCTTGTTGTGTCCGTGCTCTGTCAGGAGAATTCTTGCCCCGCTGTCATTCAGCATAAAGCTGATGCGTTCTTGAGGATATTCAGGGTCAATCGGCAAGTATGCCCCTCCGGCCTTTAGAATAGATAAAACGCCAATCACCATATCAGGCGATCGATCAAACAATAAACCGATAATATCCCCTGATCGGACTCCTTGTTTCATCAGCATAGCCGCTGTCCGTTCTGCTTTTTCATTCAGGTCGCGATAAGTCAGCCGTATATGATCGCATACGACTGCGGTATGTTCGGGATGTTCAGCTGCTTGTTTTTCAAATAAACGAACGATGCTTTCATCTCTTGGATAGTCAGCATAATGACCTATCGTTTCAAGAAGCAATTCGCGCGCTGGAGCAGAAAGCAATTGCATTTCCGAAAGCTTCATATGGATATCAGACGTTATTCCTTTCACCAGCTCAATAAAATGGGAAGCCCATCTTGCAATGGTCTCTTCTTCAAACAGCGCGGTACTGTATTCGAAGCGGCAGCGAATGCCACCGGAATGCTCCTCGGCGTGTAATGTCAAATCGAATTTAGATACATTGTGTGACAGCGTTACAGACGAGATAGACAAACCAGGCACTTCAAACCGGAAATCTTCGCTGTTTTGAAGCACGAGCATCGCGTCAAACAGCGGATTGCGATTTACCTCCCGTTTCGTTTCAAGCTTATTGACGAGCTCTTCAAAAGGATAATCCTGATGCTCGTATGCAGTCAGAGCAAGTTCGCGAATTTCCTGCAAATAAGAGCTGAACGTTTTGCGGCCCTCAGGCTGGCATCGCATAGCTAATGTATTGACAAACATCCCGATGACTCGCTCCAGATCAGCGTGCGGTCTCCCGGCAGCAGGCGAGCCGACAACGATATCCTCCTGCCCGCTCAGTTTGGAAAGTAGGATGGAATAGACAGCCAGAAGGAGCATATACATCGTCGTTCCCGTTTCAAACATCAAGCGGTGCAGTTCTTCCGCCGTTCTTTTATCAATGTTTACTTCAAATGTTCCGCCGCTGAAATCAGGCAGAAGCGGCCTCGTTTTATCAAGCGGCAAATCCAATACTGGAAGGCTGCCGCCAAGCTGCTTCAGCCAGTAGGCCTCCTGTTTGCTGTAATGCGTTTCCGGAAACTTCTCTTGCTGCCAAACCGCAAAATCCTTATAATGCAGGTTTAAAGCTGGAAGCTCTTTTCCGCAATAAAGATCAGTGAATTCTTGGACGAGTGTACTCATAGAGATTCCGTCAGCAATGATGTGATGCATATCAAGCAACAAATATGCTCTTTCTTTTTCGAGAGATATCAAGCTTGCTCTAAAAAGCGGTCCCGCGGTAAGATCAAACGGTTTGATAAAGGACGAGATCACAGACTGCAGCATTTGCTCTGATCCAATTTCAAGCTCTTTTAGATCAGCTGCCAGCGCCGGATGAATCTTTTGCACTGGCTCTCCGTTGTTCAGTTCAAATGCCGTACGCAATGATTCATGCCGATTCACAAGCTCTGTGAGAACTTTTCTCAATCTCCCGCGATCCAAATGTCCTCGCAGTTCCAGTACCGCCGGCATGTTGTAGCCTGTGCTGTCATCTGCCAACTGGTAAAGAGCGTATAATCTTTTTTGCGAGAAAGACAGCGGATAAACATCTCTAAAATCCGCAGGTTCAATCTGCGTAAAAGCATGCTCACATAAACTCATCAGTTTGGCTGCCATACTTTCCACGGTCGGATAAGAAAAAACGTCACTGAGCGGCAGCTCGATATTCAGCCGTTTATGTATTCTTGATACGAGTGTGGCTGCTTTTAAGGACTGTCCGCCTAATTGAAAGAAATCATCGCGTATACCGATTTGATTTTTGTTCAGCACCTCTTCCCAAATGCGTGCCAGTTCAGTTTCCATTAAGGTTTGTGGCGGCATGTACGTTAAGCTAGTTGTGTTTTCTGGTTCCGGAAGTGCGGAACGGTCGAGCTTCCCGCTGGATGTTAACGGCATTTGAGTGATTTTGATGATGCTTGCGGGAATCATATAGGACGGCAATGTACCGGCAAGATGCTGGTGCAGATTCGGAAGGCCGTTTCCTTTTTCCGGAACGATATAAGCAACGAGTTCCTTTTCCTCATCAGAAACATCACGGGCCAGCACTGCAGCTTCCTTCACTCCAGATGCTTGCCGAAGAACAGTTTCAATCTCACTTAATTCAATGCGATATCCCCTGATTTTTACCTGATCATCAAAACGTCCAATATATTCAATCGTGCCATCAGGCAGGAAGCGCCCTGCATCTCCGGTTCGATATAAACGTTCCCCTTTGAGGAATGGATGGTCTGTGAATGCTTTCTCTGTTAGCTCTGTGCGCTTATAGTACCCTTGTGCGAGACCCGCGCCGGAAATACACAGTTCACCCGCCGCGCCTATCGGCTGCAGTTGCTCTCCTTGTAAAATATATACTTTTGTATTGGCGATCGGGTGTCCGATCGTGATTCTCTCTTCTTCGTTCAGATGACGAAGGATTGTTGTTGCCACGCTGTTTTCTGTCGGTCCATATTCATTTGCAAGTTCAGCGGAGGGACAAATCTTTCTGCTAGTCTCAAGCAGGTCAGGAGTCACTGCCTCGCCCGCAAATGTCACGATACGAAGACTTTGTGCATCTTCAGCAGTCAGCACTTCTAATAACACCCGGTACAAGGAAGGAACAATAAGCATATGACTAACCTTGTATTGAGCTATTTTCCGTCTAAGGGCGAGCACGTCCTTCGCTTCGTTATCTGTTGTCAGCAGCACGCATGCGCCGGACAGAAGCGGAGTAAACAAGCTTGTCACGCAGCCGTCGAAAACATAGGAAAACAGATGAAGTGCTGTATCCCCTTCGCTCATGCCGTACTCTTCCCGTCTCCACTGCAAGGTATTTGCAATTCCTTGATGGTCAACGAGCACTCCTTTTGGCCGTCCTGTCGTTCCTGACGTATAGATCAGGTAGGCAAGCTCACCAATCGATGCATCAGGAGAATCCGTTCTGTAATGTGTTGTATGTCCTGATGTCACAATTCTGCCTTTATAGCCTGACGGGATGGATGAAATAAGTTCTTCTTCTGTCAGTAAGAGAGCTGCTTGACTGTCATGCAGCAGAAAAGAAAGCCGCTCTTTCGGATAACTTGGATCAAGAGGCAGATAAGCGCCTCCGGCTTTCCAAATTCCAAGCAGGGCAGCAGCCATGTCCATTGACCGTTCCATCATCACAGCGACAATCCCGCCAGATCCAGCTCCCTTTTCTATCAGGGCGTGTGCAATCTGATTGGCTCTTTCATCTAATTGCCGATATGTCCGGCACTCATCTCCCATTCTCAAAGCAGCCGCGTCAGGTGTTTTGAGAGCCTGTTCCTCAAACAATTGGGATAGCGTTTTATTTGGATAATGGCGCTCCGTTTCGTTAAACGATTGAATGAGTTTTCGTTCTTCAGGAGGCACAATGTTGATGCTGTCGACAGCAATATCGGGATTTGACAAAATACAATCCATTGCCTGCATGAGGTGCCCCTGAATCCGAAGCACTTCTTCCCGTTCATAAACGGCGGCATTGTAGCTGAATTTAATATAAAATGATTCACCTGGAACGATGACAACGTTAAGGTCATAGCTGGTTTGTTCTGACATAGAAATGTCATCTAGCTTCAATGCGTTTTCGTCATTTTCGCTTTGCCTATTGACTGCCTGCTGAAGCTGTACAGGATAATTTTCAAAAACAAGAATATGATCGATCAATCCTTGCTTCAAAGCACTGCGGTTTTGAATCTCATAAAGCGGATAATAACCATGCTGCTCAGAACGTAAAGTATCCTCCTGCACGGATTTGACAAGCGTAGAAAATGCCATTTTCTCTGCAGATCGAATACGCACCGGAACAGTGTTAATAAACAAGCCGACCATTGACTCGATCCCGTCAATCGCTGACGGACGTCCGGAAACAACAGAGCCGAAGACCGCGTCATCCGTACTGTTGTAACGATGGAGAAGAACACCCCATAGACTCATAAATAAAGTGTTTAATGTAACTCCCCAATTTTGGGCAGCTGCTGTCAATTTCTGAACGATAGCCGGCTCTAAAGAAAAACGGATATTTGCGGCTTCATATTCCCCATTCGCTGAGCGGCTTTTTAGTTTGGGAATAGAAGCGGTATTGCCGTACTCCTGCAGGTAATCTCTCCAGTATGCAGCGGTTTCTTCTTTATCTTGTTCTCCGAGCCATTCAATATAACGGCTGTACGGCACCGTGCTGCCGAGCTGTACAGGCCTGTTATTTTTAAGTGAGTTATACATGCTGAAGAATTCTTTGAGGATGATGCCCAGGCACCAGCCATCCATGATGATATGGTGATGCGTCCAGACACATGTATATGTGCTGTCTCCTCTATCAAAAAGCGTGAGCCGCATTAACGGATCTTTTTGCAAGTGAAACCCTTTTTCCCGGTCCTGCTGCATAAAGTCTTCTATCAGAGCAAGCTGCTCATCATGTTTCAGGTGAGAAAGATCTTCCCTTTGTACGGTCAATTCACGGTTTGTCAGCACAACTTGCTGCGGCCCAGTGAGGTCTGGAACCTCCTTAAGGAATATGGTTCTGAAAATATCGTATCGGGAAACAAGAAGATTTAAGCTCTTTTGAAACGAATCGATACACAGGCTGCCTGTAATGGTAAACGAGGTTTGTTCCACATAGGCTTTAGAGCTGAAATCAAGCAGTGAATGAAACAGCATCCCTTCTTGCATGTACGATAACGGATAAATATCTTGGATCTGCGTTGCTTGCGTCATCAATTCCACACACCTTTTCCAAAAGTTAAAGATCTTTAACGAGATTTTCGATGCTAGATAATGCGGATGGCGTTAGTTCTTTGTTGCTGAAATCGCTCAGCGTTTTTTCTCGTTCTTTTTTCTTTGTACAATGCTCAATGATCTCGATAAGATGACTGTGAAAGCTGTCCATCAAACACTGAATTGTGTTTTCGCGGAACACCCGGGTGTATACTGCTTTAACTTGCAGGCGTCCGTCTGTTATCAAAGCATTAATATCGAGCTCGTACTCTCTTTCTCTCTCCCCCGCTATTTCGTAACGAGGCTGATAAGAAGACAGTTGAAACAAATCAGAACCCTGACCTTCGCTGAATTGTCCAAGATAATTGAAGCTGATCTCAGGCTCTTTATGCTGTATGGCTCCCTTTTGTACTAATAAGCCGTAGCCCGTTCCCTTGTGCGGCACTCTTCTCAGCCTGTCCTTTGTCGCTTTGATTCTGTAACCGAGCTGATCTTCAGATGAATGCGGTGCACTCATGTCCAGAAGGATAGGATAAATAGAAGTGAACCAACCTACTGTTCGTGAAATATCAATATTCGGAACATGTCCTTCTCTTCCATGGCCCTCAGCGCTGATCACAATTTGTTCGTGTCCGCTCCATTCATAAAGCGCCATCCCTAAAGCAGTCAGCAAAAGTTCGTTGGCATCAGTACCATAGGCTTGCTGCGTTTCAAACAGCAGTTTTTTAGTCCAGTCACTGGCTAATACAAACGCAGCTGTTTCAGCACTGCTTTGATGCCTGTCCGACTCAGCCATGTCCTTAGGCAGAAAAACATTATGGGCATCTAAAATCGTTTGCCAATATGTTATTTCTGATAACAATTGCCGGCTCCCGGCTATCTGTGCCAGACCGCTGGCATATGATAAATAAGAATCGCTTTTCGGCGGCAGTTTGATCTCTGTTTGCTCCAAAGACTGTTGGTAGGCTGCAGCTAAATCTTCAAGCAGAATCCTCCAAGAAACGCCATCTACAGCGAGATGGTGGATCGTAATCAGCAAATGGTCTCCCTCTGTCGTTTTAAACAATCCTGCTTGCAGCAAAGGTCCTTCTTTTACATTCATATTGCTTTGAATCACGATTTCCTCAGCGGCAAATTTTTCTTCCGAGAGTGTGCCTTCTGCCTGTTCCTTTGTCCAATCTGCTAGATGAAATCCGAACAGTTCATTTTCAGTAATCTGAATTCCGCGATTGTACTGAACGACACGCCCGGTATGATCCTGTGTAAACACCATGCGAAGCGCGTCATGATGCTCAGTCAATTTGCGCAGCGCTTGGCGAAGCGCGTCAGCATGAAACCCCTTTTCGCTGAAAAGCATGACCGATTGGTTGTAATGATCACGAAAAGCATGACGCTGATCGAAAAATTTGCTCTGAATCGGTGTGAGATCCGCTTCACCTTCGATAGGCCTCTGTTCTGCCTGAGATATCAATGGAGTGATGTGGCTGCTCAGCTCATGAACTGTTGGATAACGGAATAAATCTTGTATAGTCATGCTCCAGCCTTCAGCTGCCAGCCGGGCGGACACTTGCAGTGCTTTAATAGAGTCTCCTCCAAGCTCAAAAAAGGAGTCGTGAATGCCAACTCGAGACACGCTCAGCACGTCCTCCCAAATCTGCGCTGTCATTCCCTGCAATTCGTTGACCGGTGCAGTATACGGCCGTGAGAAAGCTTCATTTGGTGCCGGTAAGGATTTTCTGTCCAGCTTCCCGTTTAATGTCAGCGGCATAGTTTCCAAAGGAATGATATGCGCAGGGATCATATATGCCGGCAGCATTTTCGATAAAGCACCGCGGAGAACCGTTGTATCGGCATCTGAAGGCAGAATATACGCTGCCAAACGAGCCTGTCCATTCGTATCATTTTGAACCGCAACAACCGCTTCATTGACAAGTCCGGTTTGGAGGAGCACACTTTCAATTTCTTCTGTTTCGATTCTGTACCCGTTTATTTTTACTTGATGATCTATCCGGCCAAGAAGCCTGAGAGTGCCGTTTGGAAGCCAGCAAGCCAGATCCCCTGTTCTGTACAGTCTTTCTCCGGGCACAAATGGATTTTCTGTAAATTTCTTTTCCGTTAATTCAAATTTTCCGTGATAGCCCTTGGCAACGCCGGCTCCGCCGATACAAAGCTCGCCGGCAATACCGATCGGCTGTATTTGGTCAGTCTGGCTGAGTACGTACAGTTTTACATTGGGAAGCGGGATGCCGATCGGTACGCTGTCTCCCGAATACTCTACACCCATATTCATTTCATAGTAACTTGAATCGATCGTGGCCTCTGTGACCCCGTAACTATTGATTAAGCGCATTTTGTTTCCGAAACGGTCCGCCAGTGTTTTGAAATCATGGGCTTTCACCATATCCGAACCAAGAATAAGGAGGTCTAAGTCAGGAAGACTGAGCTGGTTGCGGTAAACATATTCCATAAATGGGACAATGAGTGCCGGTGTTGACTCCATGATCGTAATACGCTGGCGGTTCATCAATGCATATAATTCAGCAGGCTCAAGCCTTGTTTCATCAGGGCAAATGACTAGAGTCCCTCCGTTGGCCAATGTTCTCGCCAAGTCTCCTGAAAAGACATCAAAGGAAAAGCTCGCCATTTGAAGCAGCCTGACAGGCATTTGATCGAGCTGATATATGCTGCGCCATGCAAGAACAGCATGAGCAAAGTTGCGGTGCGTAACGATAACGCCTTTAGGCGCACCGGTTGTTCCTGACGTATAAATGATGTATGCCGAGTCCTCCGGGGCAGGAGATGAAGCAAGGTTGCATCTTTTTGCTTCATTGAAACTTTCATCATCAAGACAGATGCGAGAAATATCACCTATATCTGAGCCTGCAATCAAATGCTTTACTTCATTCTGTAAAAGAAGAATTTCAGCCCCGCTGTCTTTGAGAAGATATTCAATCCGGGCTTTTGGGTAATGAGAATCTATCGGAATATACACGCCGCCGGCTTTCATAACGGCTAAAATACCAACAATAGCATCAATGGATCGCTCCGCTAAAACAGCAACGATTGGCTGCGTCTCTTTTCCTTTTTCTTGCAGTGTGCGCGCCAGACGATTGGCTTTTTCGTTGAGATGGCGATAGCTGATCTGTTTTTCACCGTCCATAACAGCAATATGCTCCGGTGTCTCTCCAGCCCTCTTTTCAAACATGCGATGAAAAACGGTATCAGTTTGAGAACATTCAACGTGGGTTTTGTTGAGTTCTATCAAAATCTTTTGTTTTTCTTTTTCGCTGAGTATATTCACTTGTGAGAGAGTTGTATTAGGATCTGACGTGGCAGCACGCAAAAATTCGGTAAAATGAGCCGTCCAGCGTTCAATTGTCGTTCTCATAAATACGTCGGTACTAAATTCCATGTCACATTTGATGACTCCATCTGATTCAACCGCAATCAACGTCATGTCAAATACAGAAATTTGATGAATGACATTTGCAGGCCGTGCTTTTATGTCTCCAAGATTAATGTCTTGTTTGTCCATATTTTGAAGAATAAACATCGCATCAAACACTGGATTTCGGCTCATATCCCTTGTCACGCCGAGCTTATCGACAAGCTCTTCGAACGGATAATCCTGATGTTCGTAAGCTTCCAAGGCGGTCTCACGCACTTCCTGCAAAAATTGCGCAAATGGCTTCCCGCCCTCCGGGCGTGCCCGAAGCGCCAGGGTGTTGACGAACATTCCAAGTATCGGCTCAAGATCTTTGTGAGGACGTCCGGCAATTGGTGACCCGACGATGATGTCTTCCTGTCCGCTTAAGCGCGCCAATAACGCTGTGTAAGCTGCCAGGAGCACCATGTACAGGGTGCTTCCGTTCTCGCGTGCGAGTTTGTGAAGCCCGGCTGTGAGTTCTTGATCGAGCGTAAATGAGACTTGATCACCCGCGAAGCTTCGCACCGGCGGCCGGGCGTAATCAGCCGGCAGGTCCAGTACGGGCAGCTCGCCTTCGAGCTGCTTCAGCCAGTACGCCTCCTGCGTCTTGTACGTGTCTCCTTTTTTAAAGGCCTCCTGCCATACGGCATAGTCTTTATATTGAATGTGAAGCGGAGGAAGCTCCTGATTGGCGTACAGCTCCCCGAATTCCCGAATGAGCGTATTGACTGACACACCGTCTGAAATAATGTGATGCATATCGACCAGTAATAGATGCCGCCCGTCTGATACCTTGACGATTCCCGCCCGGAACAGCGGAGCTTGGCTGAGGTCAAACGGCTGGATAAAAGCTGCCGCGGCTTCCTGTTCAGTTTGTCCGCCGAGCACAGAGGTGTGGAATGTAAACGGCACTTCGTCATGGATGCGCTGAACCGGCTCGCCGTCTGTGTCCGTTGTAAAGGACGTGCGCAGTGACTCGTGGCGTTTGATCAGCTTTTTGAATACGGCCTCCATTCTTGTAAGATCCAGCTTTCCTTCCAGCTCCAAGACTGCCGGCATATTGTAGCCTGTGCCTCCATCCTCCAGCTGCTGGAGCACATACATCCGCTTTTGGGCGGAGGAAACCGGGTAGGTCTCGCGTTTTTCAGCCGGCTTAATGGCTTCATACGGACTTTCCGTTCCTTCGCTGATGACAGAAGCCAAACCTTCTACCGTCGGATGGGCAAACACATCCTTCAGCGGCACTTGGACGCCGAGTTCCTTGGCGATCCGGGAGACAAGCGCGGTGGCTTTTAAGGAATGGCCGCCCCGGTCAAAAAAGTTGTCGTGAATGCCGACAGGGCCGCTTTTCAGCACTTCCTCCCACAGCTGGGAAAGCTTCATCTCTGTCAGATTTCTCGGCGCTGTGTAGATTTCCCGATCTGCCGCTCCGTCAGGAGCAGGCAGCGCTTTTCGGTCGAGCTTTCCGCTCGGGGTAACCGGCCATTGTTCCATCTCAATGATATGAGCAGGAATCATATAGCCCGGCAGCAATGTCTCAAGCTGCTTGCGCACTTCATTTCTTCCGAGTCCTTCCGCATACGCACATAATTCCGCCTCGCCGCTTTCTGTACGAACAGTCACAGCCGCTTCCCGGACGCCTTCTATGCTTCTGAGCGCCGCTTCGATTTCTCCCGGCTCAATACGATAGCCGCGGATTTTCACCTGGTCATCCAGACGGCCGAGGAATTCAACCTGTCCGTCTGGGAGCCAGCGCGCCAAATCACCCGTTTTGTACATGCGTTCACCCGGATAAAATGGATCATCAAGAAAACGTTCTTCTGTTAATTCCGGACGATTCAAGTAGCCTCTGGCAACCCCGGCTCCGGCGATATACAATTCTCCCGCTACGCCGACAGGCTGTACGGCTAAATGAGGATCTAACACATACAGACGCGCGCCAGGCACGGGGTTTCCGATCGGAAGGCGCAAGCGATCCTTGTCCAGCTCAGGATTACACGCGTAAAATGCCGCATCAACGGTTGCTTCTGTCGGCCCGTAGCCGTGGACCAGTGATGTCTCCGGCAGCAAAGAAGCGAAACGGGCTGCCGTATGGGGTGCCAGCGGTTCACCTCCGGCGAATATGCGCTTCAGGCTTCTCGGTGCCTCTATTTCCGCTTGATCCAAAAAGCTGTTCAGCATGGCCGGGATAAAATGGGCAATTGTAACGCCTTCCTCTCGAATGGCTTTTACCATCAATGCCGGATCTTTCTCCCATTCGGACGGAAGCAGATAGGCCGAAGCACCTGAAAGCGTCCACCAAAACAGCTGCCAGACAGATGCATCAAAGGAAAAAGACGTTTTCATCATAATGATGTCGTCTTCCTCTAAAGGAAACTGCATCTGCATGCCGGTCAGAAAGGAAACCGCCTGGCGTTGCTCAACGGCGACCCCTTTCGGCCGTCCAGTGGAGCCCGACGTATAGATCACATAGGCAAGAGAATCGCTGTCCGCTTGATGAAGAGAGTAATATTCAGATTCTTCATTCGCAAGAGCCGTCATATCCACTTCAAGTGTCTTTCCGGAAAAATCAGGTGCCTTTAATCCCGGCTGCGTCAGCAACAATGCTGCCCCGCTGTCTTTCAGCATATAGCTCAGCCGCTCCTCTGGATATGCAGGATCAAGCGGCAAATAAGCTCCGCCTGCCTTTAATACGGCGAGAACGGCTGTCAGCATGTCCGGTGAACGCTCGCTTAGAACACCGACAATGCTTTCCTTCGTGACACCATGCGCCGTAAGGCGCGCTGCCAGCCTGTTGGCGTACATGTCAAGCTGCGCGTAAGTCAGCGAACCGCCAGAAAAGCGTAAGGCCGTCCGATCCGGCGTCAAAGCTGCCTGGCGTTCAAACAGACCGTGCAGCGTCGAAGCTGCAGGCGAAACAGCTTTCGTTCTGTTAAATTCATACAAAACTTTTTCTTTCTCACGTTTTTCTGCCATATCTAATTCTTTTATAGTACTATGCGGATATTGAAGCGCGTTTTCCAGCAACGTAAGCAGGTGGTGCTGAATCCGTTTAATGTCCTCAAGAGAAAATAAGATATTTTGATAGTCGAAATTTAATTGAATGGCTCCAGTATCTATCCGCTCCTGTATTTGAACAGAAAGCTCATTCGCGGTGTATCCGCTGAAATAAAGCGCCGTCTCATAGTTCAAATCATCCGCTTTTTGCCACTGAAGCGGATGGTACTGCATTGATATACCGATCAGGTTGTGTAAATCCTTGTGTTCTTTTCTTAATTCATTCACCAGCAAATTATAAGGAAATCTTTGGTGGCGCATGACTGAAAGCTGTTCTCTGCCGACACTGCGTACAAAGGAAAGAAAATCGGCGTCAGAATCAACCGTTTTTCTGATTGGAAGAGAGCTGACAAACATGCCAAGCATTTCTTTCTCCGCCTTTGACCCCCTGTTTCCATAGTAGGTTCCGATCGCAAGGTCCGTTTTAGAGGTGATGCGGCTGATACATATGTAAAATGAAGCCATAAATAAGGAAATCATACTGATTTTCTGTTCTTCGCAAAAAGCTTGGATGGTATGTGCTAGGTAAGGTGAAAGTGTGATAGTATCTCTCGATGCGGAGGTACTCTGCTTTTGTGAAGTGCTCTGTCCGGTTAGTGAGTGGTATACCGGCGGCTGTTGGTAGGTTTGCGTCCAAAACAAATGGTCTTTTTCAAAACGTGAAGATTGTAAGTACTGCCTCTCTTTTTCTATGTAGCTAATGTAGGAAGGCTCTTGCTCATCGGGTATAGGCTCCCCTTTTTTGATTTTTTGATACAGATTAATAATTTGATTTCCCATCAAATTTAAAGAGATGCCGTCCATGATAATATGATGGAATTTCGCATATAGCCAAATTTCATGGGGGTGGATTCTAAGGAGATAAAATTGATACAGAGGCGAATCAAGCAGCTTAAACGGAATTCTGGCTTGATCATGAATCCATTGCTCTGTTTCAGTCATTTCAGCATTTGTAAAATCTATTATTTCAAGTGATAATCCTTTGTATTCTGCAAGATACAGACGAGGCTCTGACTCCGATTCAATTCCTTCTGTCAGCTGGAACCTGATTGCATCATTACGGGAGATTGAAAGGTTCAGAGCCAACTGAAGAGCATCAAGATCAACATCACCCCTGAATTTTACACAGGCGGTCAGATTACAGATGCTTGTACCAGGCTCCAACAGTTCAGTAAACCAAACTCTCCTTTGGGCATGAGTTAAACCATAAGTATTTTCTTTCAACGAATTCCCTCCAATTCTAATTTATAAGAGGATAAGAAACTGAAATAATTACAATAAAAAGAAATTATATGACTATATAATCCATATATGCATTATATTAACCGAATTTTTTTAAAGTACAATAAAAAATATAAAATTTTTATAACATTTTTTTGAATATAGTATTAATTATTTATTTTTCTTGATTAATTTTATTAGGATTTCGAATGTAAAGTTATGAAAGTATCGATTTTTAATAGTTCTTCATCACTAGATTTTTTCTTCGTTTATTTAATTTCATATGAGGATAGTGTTGAACCGTTTATAAGATATTCTCCGCCTCAGTATCAGTTACATTTCTACAATATTTAGCTGGATGTTTTAAAAACAAGCGCAATAATGTAAAAAGAAATATAAAAAAACCTGTTTTCGCGGAAAACAGGTTTAGCGTTTTTATTGATTTGCCAAAATAACAGCAATTTGATCCTCAATGTCTTTGCCATCCGAGTCATCAATCAAACCGTTTAGAAGAATAGAGAAAACGAGCGTTTTTCCGCTCTTTGTTTCTGCATAGCCAGACAGAGAGCTGACAGTGCTTAAGGACCCGGTCTTTGCCCTTATTTTTCCTTCTGCTGGGGTATCTTTCATGCGGTTTCTTAGCGTCCCGCCTACCAGTCTGTCACTGTGCCCCGCTTCCGGCAGAGCATGCAGATAAGGTTGAAACCACTTTTCATCTTGGATGTCATATAACAGCTTTGTGATTTGGTCTGATGATACGGCGTTGATATGAGAGACCCCGGAACCGTCCCTCAAAATAAGTGTTTTGGGATCAACGCTGAAATTCGGAAGCGTACTGTTTAGCACTTCAAGCCCTTTTTCCCAGCTGCCCTCTCCTTTTTCCACTTTCCCCATCTCTTTTACAAGTACCTCGGCGTGTCCGTTATTGCTTAATTTCATAAAAGGAAGAAATAGCTTAGACAAAGGCATTGAGTGATGAGTGGCCAGTACGTCTGAAGAGTCGGGCGCTGTGCCCATTATGATTTCCCCTTTTACTGTAATGCCTTGTTTTTTAAGAGCCTGCTTAAATAAATCTAAAGCATATCTTGCCGGCTCCCAGACGGAAATCCACTCTTTTGTTTTGCTTGCATCAACCGGTATGCTCCCTTTAATCGTGATAGTATTGGTTCCATGTTCTCTTTCGATAGAAAGATCTTTCTTTTTTCCCGCCTCAACTGTTTTCGCCTCATTCTCAATCGCTACATAATCCGTTTTTGGTGACACTGATATTGCTGGCTTTTGTCCTTCTTTCTTTCCCGGGCTGGCTTCTACTATCACAGTGCCTGCATCATAGTCCTCATTTGGAGACGCTGTCAGTGCGGAAATTTGCGCGCCGTAATAAGTGTACTCATCACTCCATGGCAAATCAGGCGAATAGCGGATATGATCATACCATGAGTCATCGGCGACAAGATTGCCTTTTATGGACTTGATGCCGGATTTTTTCAGCTTTTCGGCCATTTGATCAAAATCAGATGGTAAAAGTGTCGGATCTCCTTTTCCTTTCAGATAAAGGTTGCCATTCAGTTTTTGTCCTTTAAGGCGGCCGTCTGTCCGCACTTCTGTTGTGAAAGAATAATCCTCACCGAGAACAGAAAGTGCCGCGGCGGCTGTAAAAAGCTTCCAAGAAGAGGCGGGTCTCATCCGGACATCCCCTAAATGGTCGTAAATGACGTCGCCTGTTTCTGCAGAACGGACAGTAATGCCGGCCATTGCGCCTTTTAAAGCAGGTTCATTGGCTAAAATGGTTTCAATCTGCCCGGCAAGTGTATCCTGTTCTTCAGCCGCCTGTACAGCATGATGCATATATGGAATGGAAGCAAAGATGAAAAGCAGCAATATTACAAAATAAAGCTTCATGCTTTTTCCCATTTTCTTATCCCGCCTCTCCTGATTGGCTATCGATGATTACGCTCAATCGTGATGCTGCTTTTTACTGTCTTCTCTTCACCAGACTCTAACACATGTAAGCCAGTGAGTGACGAAGGGAGATCAAGGTTAACTGCGTTTGTCACCCATGTATAAGGCTCCGGGCATAAATACCCTTGTGTTCCATCAGCATTATACACAACCCAATGCTTAAATTGTTCATCCGCCTTGTAGATCATATTCAGGTGTGCATGCTGATGGTAAATGACGGCCTGATTTTCTCCTCCTCTCTTCTGATAAGAAGATAAAAAGACATCATCAAGCTGCTGCCGCAAGAGCATTCCTTCGTGCAAAGCTTCCTGATTTGGTATATCGATCAGCTTTCCGGTCGGCAATAAACGTTCATCCAATTCCCATTGCTGATCAGCAGTAAGAGAAAATAAAGAGCTCTCTTCTGGGAAAACGAAGGTCGTATGATAACCAAGCCCCCAAGGAAATGCATCCTTCCCTTTATTCATGATCGTGGCATGCTTATAAAGAGTGTTATCTTTTAAAATGTATGTCATCCGTACAACAGCATGATGCGGAAATTGTTTATAAACATGGGGAATTTCCGATAGATCAATTTCAGTTTCTATGATCACTTCTTCGGCTGTTTGTTTCATCGTTATGATGTCCCACTTTTTGTCATAGAGAAAGCCGTGGAGGTGATGGTGTTTATCTTTTTCATTGATATCAAAATGATACGTTCTGCCCCGGAAGGTGAACGTTCCGTCACTTATGCGGTTAGGCGGAAACAAAATGGGAATTCCATACAATGTAGGTGTGTCATGAAAGCTTTCAGTTGTTTCCGGTTCTCGTAAAAGGTGCATCTTTGTTTCTTTGTCTACGAGAGAAATGACGTTGCTGCCCCACTCAGGCACGACTATTATTTCCAAATGCTCATTACCCGCTTTGACAGCTGGTGTTCCTAAATACGTCATCTTTTCAATATAATTTGTCATGTGTACTCAACCTCTCCTTAGTTCAATGCTTATATATAAATTCAATTCAGTGTGCACTATTTCCTCCATTTTATGTTTTCCCTTTTGTCTTTAAGTAAACAAAAAACACCATTCAAAAGGGACTGACCCCTGTTTTTGAGACAGGGATCAAAACACCTTTTATACAGCCAATTGCCGATAGCTTATCGGTGATTGGCTGTTTAGTTTCGTTTGAATACGAATGTTGTTATAATAATAAATGTATTCTTTGACAGTGCGTTCTACGATGGCGGTCGTGGTTCGATTAATGCTGTTAAGATAGAACGTTTCAGACTTTAGTGAGGAATGAAACGATTCGATGGAGGCATTATCAGCGGGCGTCCCTTTGCGGGACATGCTCATGGTAATGCCTTTTGTTTTAACAGCTTTCTGATACTCATAAGATGTATACACAGATCCTTGGTCACTATGTAACACGCAGTTCTGAGGCAGTGTTGGCAGTTGATCAAGTGTGTTTAAGACAAAGTCTGTGTCCTGCTTATCTCCAATCGTGAAAGCAATTACTTCTCCATTGTATACATCCAATATACTGGAAAGGTACAATTGTTTCTGTCCATAAGGCAAATACGTGATATCCGTTACTAGTTTTTCAAGAGGATGATCGGACTGAAAGTTTCGATCTAATATATTATCAACCACGGCATATGGCTGCCCATTCTTCTTGCGCTTTTTCACCTTAACCCGGCACTGCCACTGATTTTTCTGCATGATACGCTGAACCGTTTTATGGTTAATACGCATTTCCTTTTTTAATATAGCTGTAATTTTTCGATATCCATATCGATACTTGTGCTCTCGGCACAACGTGCCGATTTGTTTTTCCAAATGGCGTTTGGGATGATCTTTCATCAGGTTCTTCTTCCAACGATAATAAGACGCTCGTGAGATACCTAAATGAACACAGATATTCTGTACGGTCATTGTGCCGTGCAATACTTCTACAAGTTCGACTGACGTTTGGCTATCAACTTCCTTTCCAATTCGTTGTACTTTTTTAAAACTTCATTTTGTTGTCTCAGATAACGGTTCTCTGCCTGCAGTTTCTCTAATTCGGAAGAATACTCCGGACCTTTTCCGTAAGTGTATTGCTTACCAACAGGCTGTTCAAATCGATGTGTATCCCCAGCTTTATGCCATCTAACCCATGTCTGAACCTGCGTCTTATTCCTGATATTCAATTCCTGCATGATCTCTTTCATAGGCACGCCTGCCAATCTCATTTCTACAGCCTTCTGTTTGACTTCAATCGGATAACTCATTCTTGTTCCCATACAAAAAACACCTCCAAGTCTTATTTCGGATAACAACTATCCGTTTTCAAACTTGAAGGTGTTTTTTATTTGTCTCATCTTATGGGGTCAGTCCCAAATGAACGGTGTTTTTTGGAGTTTATTGAATCAGACGTGTAATCTGCTTCTTTTTCCAAATGAATTGATAATACCCGTAAATCAAAAGCAAACTCACGGCAAATGCTGCCGGATAGCCTACCCAAATGCCGAGTATTCCAAGATTTGTATAGTGAGACAGAACAAACGCGACCGGCACTTCGATTCCCCAGATGGCAAAAATACTGATGAGGGTCGGCCATAAAACCGTTCCGCTTGCACGCATCGTCGCAGAAATAATTTGGGTATTCCCAAACAGCAAATAGCTCCATAATGTAATCATCAAAAGCCTGTGTGCAATGTAAAGTGTATCTTTCTCGGTCAAAAATAATGCTAAAATCTGATGTGCAAAAAGATAGATAAGGAGGATCAGCACACCGCCAATGATATAATTCAGCCAAATACCGACCCGAATGACTTGCTTTAACCGGTCAAACTCATTCGCTCCAATAGATTGAGCGGCGAAAATAGACACCGCGATCCCCAGACTGACAGCCGGCATTTGCACATAGCTGGCTACTTGATTGACCACGCCATATGCTGCGGTTGCATCAGAGCCATAATGATTGACGAATGAAATGACCGCTATTTCCGATAGTGAGACGAGAATCATGTTAATGCTTGACGGAATACCAAGACGCAGCAGAAGCGCCAGCAGTTCCTTATCCATTTTCAAATAACGCCGCACTGTCTTATCAAATTGCAGCGGGTGTTTCGTTTTCCGCAGATACACCAATAATACGATAAAGGTCACAATTGTAGAAATAACGGTTGCGTAAGCAGAGCCGTAAATGCCCAGCTTCGGCAAGCCGAACATGCCGAGAATGAAGATCGGTAAAAGTGCTATATTGATGACTGTGCTTACTATCAATGTATAAAACGGTGTCTTAGAATCTCCTGTCCCCCGCAAGAATGTGGTATAAGCAAAATATAAAAACATAAACGGCATTGCGCAAAATAAGATACGCGCATAGCTGACACTGACATGAATTACATTTTCCGGCGTTCCCATGAGACGCAGAATATCTAAGGTGAATATACTGCCGATCACAGCTAACACAATTCCTAATAAAAAGGTGAATGTCAGCGTTGTTCCGACAACGGCCTTTAACCGTTCCTCATTTTTTGCCCCGTAGGCTTGCCCGATAAGAATGGAACTGCCGGAACCGATGCCGATCGTAAATGAAATGAGAAGAAAAAACAGCGGGAAAAAGGATGAGACAGCTGCAAGCGCATCTACGCCAAGCCATCTGCCCACAGCGACCATCCCAACTAATTGGCCTACTGATTGCAGCACATTGCTCAGAAGGAGCGGCACTAAAAATAGTGACATTGACCGCCAAACAGATGGATTGCTCTTCTTCTTAGATACGGGATTTTCTTGTAATGTTTCCATATGAATGACTCCTTTATTTAAACTCGTTTCACTAACGTGCTCCCGTTTCTTTTGAAATGAACACGACATGCAACATGTAACTATTCACCACAGTACTTATAAAACCCTTCCCGATTCTCCTATTTTTACACATTTTTCAATCTGCAAGAATAAACTAGCGCGATACAGCATAGTCTTTTGGTGAGATGAAAGAATAAAAAATAATTTATGCAAAAGTATTGTAATCTAAACGTAACTATTGTAACATTTGTAACATAAGAGAAAGAGATTTTAAAGGAGAGAGCCACATTGAAAAAATATCTTCTATTTCTAACCACTATTGCACTTATTCTGTCATTAAACACAAATGCATTTGCGAAAAACACATCCGGGGATTTATCACAAAAACAAGCATTGCAGCTGGCACTAACAGCAAGAGAGCATTTTTGGAATACAATGAGCGGGCACAATCCAAAAGTGAAAAAAGCAGTTTGCCCATCAGGCACATTCGAGCATCAAAATCTTCAGTACGTATACATGTGCAGTGACCTTGACACAAAAGAAAAAGCTGTGAATTACTTAACACCTATTTTCTCAAAAACAGCGATTGAAAAAGGCTTTAAAGACTATCATTTCGTTGTCTCAAAAGGAAAACTGGCTGTTCCGGTCGGTGACGGAGACAATCTCTTAAATTGGAAAAAATCAACCGTTAAACTCATTTCTAAAAAAGGCGGCACAGTCACATATGAATTTACCGTTCCTACTTTGGACGGATCACCTTCAGCAAAACGGAAAGTGACATTTGTAAAAGAGAATAAAAAGTGGAAAGTAAATCGCTTTGACGCAGTTATATAAGAAAAAAACGCCCGAGAAAAACGGGCGTTTTTTATGTTAAGCATAAAAAGGGCAACGGACGTATCGTCCATTGCCCTTTTGTTTTATTACGCTCTAGGAGAGATTCGAACTCCCGACCTGCAGTTTAGGAAACTGCTGCACTATCCGCTGTGCTACTAGAGCATTTTTAATATCTATATAGTAGCTCCGATTGTCACGATTTTCAAGCGATTTGATTTACAGCCCTCCAAATACCTTATAAGCAGCTCTTGTTGTATCTTCATCGATTCCAATATAACGCATTGTAATCGAAGGTGATGAATGATTAAGAATCCTCTGCAGCTCAGCGATATCTTTTGTCCGCTGGTAGAAATGATAGCCAAATGTTTTCCGGAGCGTATGGGTCCCTATTTCCTCAAGTCCGCACGCTTCGGCTGCCTCTCTTAAAATTCTGTATGCCTGAATGCGTGAAATTGGCTTTCTGGTTCGTACAGATTTAAAGAGGTATTCATTTTCTTTCATATCTTTCGTATACTCGTATATTTCTGCTTTCAAAGATTCTAAAATGAGAATCTTCCTTTTCTTTTTTGTTTTGCTTTCAGTCGCCCATAAATGGTCTTTATTTCTGACATCTTTCACTTGAAGCGGCAAAATATCAGAAATTCGGAGCGCGCTGTTAATGCCGAAAATAAACAAAAAATAATCACGCTTGTTTTTGCTGCGTAAATACTGTTTTACATCTTGAATTTTCTCTAAACTGCGGATCGGCTGTACAATATGCATCAAAAAACTCCTTAAAAACCGTTATGTAACGTTTTGAGGTCTATGTTACTATTATAGCGGAAAAACGTTGAATGTCAAAGTTCGGAGGCATTTATGTAACATAATATACATAGTGTTACATAAGCAGAAAAGATATCTCTTGAAACGCCCTGTCTTCTGAAATGACATTTACAGGCTCATATAAAGCTTTTTCACCTCATGAGACAAATCACTCTGACCCTTCCCGAAAAAGCCCTTAAAACGCAATATGACGCTTTGCTTTTCGAGATGCTCTCAAGAAAATATGCAAAAAAAGACACAATTTGAAATTGTGTCCTAGTCTTCATCCTTTACATCAATATCTTCTGGGATCGGTTCATTTAATATTTCCTGCACGAGCGCTTTGTAATTTTCCAGCTGTTCGAGATGCGTTTTGAACTGTCCCTTATAAATCAAAAATTGCTCACCGTCATGAACGGCCCTGATTTTACCTTCGAGCACCAAACTTTTAATATAATCCTCTGAAAGATTTGCATATTCTGCTGTTTCTTTAATCGTTAAATACATATAGCATTCCTTTCTTAATCCGTATGCTGTTTCTACTATAGCACATGACTCACCCCCATATAATCAATTTCACACAGAAAAAAGGCCGGATGATATAGATAATATACCATTTGTCACTTGTGAAACCGCTGTATTTTTTTTACGCTAAGATTGTAACATAACAGCTTAATAGGAGGGAGAACATGAAAAAAACGTGGAACGTCTGTTTAGCAGCCCTGCTTAGTGTTCTGTTAGTCGCTGGAAGTGCTCCATTTCACGCGGAAGCTAAAAAGCCGCCCAAAGGCTATGACGAGTACAAACAAGTAGATGTAGGCAAAGACGGAATGGTTGCGACTGCGCATCCTCTCGCTTCAGAGATCGGAGCTGACGTCCTGAAAAAAGGCGGAAATGCCATTGACGCGGCGGTTGCCATTCAGTTTGCGCTTAATGTCACAGAACCGATGATGTCAGGTATTGGCGGCGGCGGTTTTATGATGGTGTATGACGGAAAAACAAAAGATACGACGATCATTGACAGCCGTGAACGCGCTCCCGCAGGCGCAACTCCGGATATGTTTCTCGATGAAAACGGCAAAGCGATACCTTTCTCCGAACGTGTCACAAAAGGTACTGCCGTTGGTGTTCCGGGTACACTGAAAGGGCTGGAAAAAGCCTTGGATAAATGGGGAACCCGTTCGATGAAACAATTAATTTCCCCCTCTATAAAACTCGCTGATAAAGGCTTTCCGATTGATTCAGTGTTAGCAGATGCGATTTCTGATTATCAGGAAAAATTATCACGGACTGCCGCTAAGGATGTATTTCTGCCGAATGGCGAGCCGCTTAAAGAAGGCGATACGCTCATTCAAAAAGATCTGGCCAAAACCTTTAAGCTCATTCGTTCGAAAGGCATAGACGCCTTTTACGAAGGCAGATTTGCCAAAGCCCTTTCTGATACTGTTCAGGATTTTGGGGGATCAATGACCGAAAAAGATTTAGAAAATTATGACATTACAATTGACGAACCAATTTGGGGAGAATATCAAGGCTATCAAATCGCAACGACTCCTCCTCCAAGCTCTGGCGGCGTTTTCTTGCTGCAAATGCTAAACATTCTCGATGATTTTAACCTTTCACAATATGATATCCGCTCATGGGAAAAATACCATCTGCTCGCTGAAACCATGCATTTGTCTTACGCTGACCGTGCGGCTTATGCAGGCGATCCCGAATTTGTAAATGTTCCTCTCAAAGGTTTGCTTCACCCCGACTATATAAAAGAGCGCCAGCAATTAATCAGTTTAGATGAAGTCAACAAAAAACCAAAAGCCGGTGATCCTTGGAAATACGAAGAAGGAACCGCAAACTATAAGCAAGTCGAACAGCCGAATGATAAAGTAGACGGCCAAACGACACACTTTACCGTCGCGGACCGCTGGGGCAATGTTGTTTCCTATACAACAACAATTGAACAGCTGTTTGGCACAGGCATTATGGTTCCTGATTACGGCGTCATTTTAAACAATGAACTAACAGATTTTGATGCGGTTCCAGGCGGAGCCAACGAAGTTCAGCCGAACAAGCGGCCATTAAGCAGCATGACACCGACGATTTTGTTTAAAGATGACAAACCAGTTCTCACCGTCGGATCTCCTGGAGGGGCAACGATTATTTCTTCCGTGCTGCAAACCATCCTCTATAATATAGAATATGGAATGGAATTAAAAGCAGCGGTTGAAGAGCCGAGAATTTACACAAACAGTATGAGCTCCTACAGATACGAAGACGGAGTTCCAGAGAATGTACTCAGCAAATTAAAAGACATGGGCCATAAATTCGGCACAAGTCCAGTGGACATCGGAAACGTGCAAAGCATTTTTATCGACCGTGAAAACGGCACCTTCAAAGGAGTAGCCGATTCAAGCAGAAACGGCGCAGCGATCGGAATTAATTTAAAACATAAATAAAAAAGAAAAACTGTACTCATTTTTGCCGAGTACAGTTTTTTGCTGTGAACGATTAATCTTGCCTATGGTCCCCGCAAACTCCTTAACGGTCGGTACGAATACCTTTCAATATAACATCCAGACATGCGCCAGATAACAATTCGAAACACATAAAGGTTTGATCAGCTAATCAATTCATAGACCTTAAAGCTTCTTTGTTTTTTTGAAAACAGTCTCTCCAGCTTACAAAACAAAAATCTATCCCGCATCCCCTGCTATTGTTGAATCTTCTCTTCTTGATTAGACTGATTGGATAAATTTGGCCTCATTCAATTCTGCAATAAACCGCTGAAATGCACTGGTCATAAAAAAGTCTTTCCTGTAAATAAACACAATCGTCATATCCTGATATGATGCGGGAAGCTGGTGAACGTATACCCTTTGGCGATGGACAGAGCAGGCAATGGCCGACTTTGGCAGCAGCGCCGTTCCCAAACCAGCGGAAACACCTCTGATAACGGCTTCCAACGTGCCAAATTCTATAATTTTTTGCTGTTGAATACCGGCTTCCTCCAATAATCTTTTGACCCTATCGCGATGAGAGCAGCCGGTTCCAAAAAAGAGCATCGGCAGCCGTAGCATGTCCTTTATCGCCCCTTCCTCCGGTGAAATCAACACCAATTCCTCATGGGAAACAGGAATTTGTTTGATATCCATGTATTCAACAGGACCGTACACAAAAGCGCCATCCACCTTATGATCTAGAACTTGCTGAACCAAGCTGTGCGTATCACCTGTGTTCACTGATAAATCAACTTCAGGAAAACGTCTGAGGAATGAAGCTGCATGTTCAGGCAGGTGAGTGACCGCTGTTGTTTCCAATGCTCCAAGCCGCAACGGCCCTTTCGGATGCTGACTTAACTGCGCTGATTTCTCAGCTTCGTCTAATAATGATAAAACTTGATCTGCGTATTGTAATAGGTTTTCCCCCGCAGCCGTTAACGTCATTCCACGATTTGTCCGGTAAAATAACTTGATATTCAGATCTGTCTCAAGCTTATGGATTCTGGCTGTTACATTAGATTGAACATAATTCAGCTGCCGGGCTGCTTTTGTTATACTTCCTTCACGGGCAACAGCCCGGAATATCTTTAATTCTCCGCTTTCCACACGCTGTCACCTTCTTGCTATGATTAAAAGTGATACCGGCAATCATTTTTGTTCATTTTACTTGAAGAAAACCGCTGTGTAAAATATGTGAAGATCATAGATTACGAGGAATATAGGAGGCAGACGGCATGAAAGCGGTTATTCATAACGGAAAAAGCGGACTTCGGGGGTTAGCGTATCAGGACATCCCTTCTCAAAATCCCGGATACGGAGAAGTGAAAGTAAAGTTGAAAACGGCGGGATTAAATCACCGGGACCTGTTTCTCATGAAAAATAAAACTGAACAAGATCCTGAGTTTATTCTGGGCTCTGACGGTGCTGGTATTATTGAAGCGGTCGGTGAAGGTGTAGATCATCTGGCTGTTCAAACAGAAGTGGTGATTTTACCGACTTTGAATTGGGAAGTAACAGATGATGTACCTCCTGTTCCGGATATTTTGGGAGGCCCTTCAAACGGAACACTTGCTGAATATGTGATCATTCCTTCACAAAACGCAGTGAAAAAACCTTCTTATCTATCCTGGGAGGAAGCAGGCGTGTTGCCATTATCAGCTCTGACCGCATATCGAGCACTTTTTACAAAGGCCCAATTAAAAAAAGGCGAGCATATTTTGATACCCGGAATTGGAAGCGGCGTTGCAACCTACGCGCTAGTAATGGCTAAAGCAATTGGAGCAACTGTAAGCGTGACTTCTCGAAGCGAGGAAAAAAGAAAAAGAGCAATACAATTAGGCGCTGACCACGCTTTTGACAGTTACAGCAATTGGTCTGAACATCTTCAAGGACAAAAAGCTGATGTCATTCTCGATAGCATAGGGCCGACCCTCTTTTCAGAATACTTTGATCATGTTAAACCGAACGGCCGTATTGTCAGCTTTGGTGCAAGTTCGGGTGATAATCTCAGTTTTCCGCTGCGTTCTTTATTCTTTCCGCAAATCAATATATTGGGAACGTCAATGGGAAGCCGTGATGAATTCCGTGAAATGCTGCATTTTATGGAAAAACATAAACTTCGGCCCGTGCTTGACCGGACATATCCTATAGAACAAGCACATGAAGCATATACCAGAATGCAGGAAGGCAGCCAGTTTGGGAACATCGGGATCACAATAGATTAAAAAAGAAACCGGCTGACAAACAGTCCGGTTTCTTTTTTTATATAATCCCCTTTATTTACGGCAGAACTGAACTCCCCATCAAATATCGGTCAACTTCACGCGCCACTTCACGGCCTTCATTAATCGCCCATACGATTAAGCTTTGGCCTCTTCTTGCATCCCCTGCGGCGAAAACACCATCGATATTTGTTTTATAATCCCCATATGCTGCGCTGATTTTGTTGTTATTAGACTCAACACCAAATTGTTTTAAAAGCGGCTGTTCTGTGCCTTCAAAGCCGATAGCGATAAAGACGAGCTGAGCAGGCCATACTTTTTCAGTTCCAGGCAGTTCACGGAACTCGTATTTTCCATGCTCATTTTTCACTTTCTCCATTTGAATCGTATGGAGCTCTTTCAATTTGCCGTTTTTATCGGCAACCAATTTTTTTGTTTGGATCGAATATTCTCTCGGATCTCTTCCGAATTTTGCTTCTGCTTCTTCATATGCATATTCAAGCGTAAAGACGTGCGGCTGTTCAGGCCACATATTATCATTCGTGCGAGCCGGAGGAAGTTTCGGGTGTTTGCCGAATTGGTGCACGCTTTTGGCTTTTTGGCGCAAAGCGGTAGCCACACAGTCAGCTCCTGTGTCTCCGCCTCCGATCACGATAACGTCTTTCCCCTTCGCATCAATGAATCGCTTGTCTTTAAAGTTAGAATCTAAATAGCTTTTTGTAGCAAGCGTCAAGTAATCCATCGCGTAGTGAACACCTTTTGATTCGCGTCCCTCGATTAACAGATCCCGCTGTTTTTGAGCACCTGTGCAAAGGATCACGGAATCAAATTGCTCTTGCAGCTCATCAGCCGTTATATCAACGCCAATTTCCGTATTTGTAACAAAATCGATTCCTTCTTGCGTCAGCAACTTAATGCGGCGTTCGACAATTCCTTTTTCAAGTTTCATGTTTGGAATGCCGTAAGTTAAAAGTCCGCCCGCTCTGTCTGCGCGTTCAAATACAGTGACAGAATGTCCAGCTTGGTTCAACTGGTCAGCACTCGCCAGTCCGGCTGGGCCCGACCCAACGATGGCAACTTTTTTGCCTGTTCGTTTTTTCGGAATTCTAGGCTGAATCCAGCCATTCTCAAACCCTTTATCAATTATGGTCCGTTCAATATTCTTAATCGATACGGCCGGGTCGGAAATCGCTAGTGTACATGACCCTTCACAAGGAGCGGGACAAACCCGCCCTGTGAATTCAGGAAAGTTGTTTGTTTTTACAAGCCGTTCTAATGCTTCTTTCCATCTGCCTCGGTAGACAAGATCGTTCCATTCAGGAATTAAGTTGTAAATCGGACAGCCGGATGTAAATCCGTTAATGTCAGCACCGATCTGGCAAAACGGTGTACCGCAATCCATACACCGCGCCCCCTGCCGTTTCGACGCTTCTTCTGAAAAAGGAGCAGAATATTCCTTCCAGTCCTTTAAGCGAGTGAGAGGGTCTCGCTCAGCTGGTTTTTCTCGTTTGATTTCCATAAATCCAGTTGGTTTCCCCATGTTCCTCTCCCCTTCCTTACTGTACTACCGTTTGTTTTTGTCCCGCCGGCGCTTTTTTCTGCTTTGGTTTCGTATTGGCTTCAAACGCGTACATGACGGCTTCTTCCTCAGATAAGCCCGCAGCTTTTTGCTCTTCGATGCTCGCAAGCATTTGTTTATAGTTTTTCGGAATCACTTTAATGAATGTTTTCACGCTGTCTTCCCACTGTTCAAGCAGGTCTGCTGCTTTTTGGCTGTTTGTATACGCGGCATGCTTTTCAAGCATTGCTTTAACTTGTTGAATTTCTTTTTCAACTTCTAATGACTCTAACAAAATCATTTCAAGGTTGCATTTGCGTTTAAATGCCTTTACATCTTCGGCCAATACATACGCGATTCCGCCGGACATACCAGCCGCGAAGTTTTTGCCGACATCACCCAGTACGACAACACTTCCGCCTGTCATGTATTCACAGCCGTGATCACCGATGCCTTCAACAACAACATTCACACCGCTGTTCCGAACGGCAAAGCGTTCACCTGCACGGCCGTTAATATATGCTTCTCCGCTCGTCGCGCCATAGAATGCTACGTTGCCGATAATTACATTATCATGTGATTCGGAGTTGAATCCTTCCGGTGATTTGACAATAATTTTTCCGCCAGACAGACCTTTTCCGACATAGTCATTTGAATCTCCGTCTAAATAAAGCGTCATGCCTTTTGGAACGAACGCTCCAAAGCTTTGACCGGCTGAACCTGTGAATTGCAGCTTAATCGTATCTTCCGGAAGTCCTTCTTCTCCGTAACGTTTCGAAATTTCACTGCCTGTTACAGTGCCTGCTACACGGTTTGTGTTATTGATTTCGACTGAAATATCAGCTTCTTTTCCCGATTCAATGGCATCTTTTACAGCAGGAAGAATTGTTGTGATATCGAGCGATTGATCAATTTTATGGTTTTGCGGCGTTTGGAATGTCCGTATCCCTTCCGGCTGATAAAGAAGTGTGGACAAATCAAGCTGGCTCGCTTTCCAATGCGCCTTTGCCCGCTCACTCACGTTAAGTGCGTCAGTGCGGCCGATCATTTCATCGAACGTTTTAAAACCTAATGCAGCCATGTATTCACGGACTTCTTCAGCAATAAACAACATGTAGTTCACAATATGATCAGGATCTCCCATGAACTTTTTGCGAAGTTCAGGATTTTGAGTCGCTACCCCGACAGGACATGTATCCAAATGGCAGGCGCGCATCATAACACAGCCGAGAACAACTAACGGAGCAGTTGCGAAACCGAATTCTTCGGCGCCGAGCAATGCGGCCATGACGACGTCCCGGCCTGTCATAAGCTTTCCGTCTGTTTCTAATACAACACGATCACGGAGTCCGTTCAGCATTAAGGTTTGATGCGCTTCTGCAAGGCCAAGCTCCCACGGAAGCCCTGTATGTTTAATGCTTGTTTTAGGTGAAGCACCTGTACCCCCGTCGTAACCGCTGATAACGATGACATCTGCAGTTGCTTTAGCAACACCCGCAGCGATCGTACCGACACCCGCTTTTGAGACCAGCTTCACGCTGATTCTTGCCTCACGGTTCGCATTTTTTAAATCGTGAATCAGCTGGGCTAAATCCTCGATTGAATAAATGTCATGGTGCGGAGGCGGTGAAATCAATCCGACCCCTGGTGTTGATCCGCGGACATCGGCAACCCAAGGATACACTTTATTGCCTGGCAGCTGTCCACCTTCTCCCGGTTTTGCGCCTTGCGCCATTTTAATCTGCAGCTCATCGGCGTTGACTAAGTAATGGCTTTTCACACCGAATCGTCCGGATGCAATTTGTTTGATCGCGCTTCTTCTGTCATCGCCGTTTTCATCAGGCACAAAGCGTTTTGGATCTTCTCCGCCTTCACCGCTGTTGCTTTTTCCGCCCAAGCGGTTCATCGCAATCGCTAATGCTTCGTGGGCTTCCTTGCTTAATGATCCAAATGACATCGCACCTGTTTTAAACCGTTTGACAATCGATTCAGCAGATTCTACTTCCTCCACTTTTAGAGGCTTGCGGTTTTCGTCAAATGAGAACAAGTTTCGCAGGAATCCGATTCGTTCTTCATCTGCCGCTTTCGTATATTGTTTAAACAGATTGTAATCATTTCTGCGGCACGCCCATTGCAAGGTATGAATCGTTTTCGGGTTAAATGCGTGATGCTCTCCGCCGTTTCTCCATTGGAAGTCACTTCCCGGTTCAAGCGTTTTGCTGTAGTCATCCTTATAGGCTTCCTGGTGGCGGCGCTGTGCCTCTGCCGCAATGGTATTTAAGTCAATGCCGCCGAGCTGTGATGCTGTTCCCGTAAAATAAAGGTCAATCACGTCACGGCTGATTCCTACCGCTTCAAAGATTTGGGCGCCCCTGTAGCTCTGTACCGTAGAAATCCCCATCTTCGACATCACTTTTACGACACCCTCGGTAATGCTTTTTCCATACTTGCTGACTGCTTCTTCATAGCTGATATCCAAACGGCCTTCGTCAATTTCCTGTTTATAGGTCGCATATGCCAGATAAGGATTGACAGCATCGGCTCCATAGCCGATTAGAGCTGCAAAGTGATGAACTTCACGTGCTTCTCCCGATTCAACGATAATGCTGACTTTCGTGCGCAATCCTTTTCGGATTAAATGCTGGTGCAGTGCGCTGACTGCTAACAGCGGCGGAATTGGCGTTAACTGCTCATTCATTGCTCTATCGGACAAAATCAAAAGACTGACGCCTTGGCTGATTGCTTTCTCAGCTTGGGTGAACATGTCTTTTAACCCGCGTTCAAGATCTTCTGAAAACAGCACATTCATTTTTTGGCTTCTTAAATCAGGATGGACGATGGTTTTCAGCGCATAAAACTGCTCATTGGATAACACGGGTGTATACAGCTTGATTCGGCGGACGTTTCGTTCATTCGGATGAAGGAGATCGCCTTCTGCTCCGAGCCAAGTCATTGTTGAAGTCACGAGCTGCTCGCGAATCGCGTCAATCGGCGGGTTGGTCACCTGTGCAAACAATTGCTTAAAGTAGTTAAACAGCGATTGCGGGCGATCAGACAAAACAGCAAGCGGCGAATCGTTCCCCATTGAGCCGAGAGGATCTTTTCCTTCTTTAATAACAGGAATTAAATATTTTTGAATATCCTCATATGTGTATCCAAACGCTTTCTGACGCGTAAGAAGATCCGTGAACTGCTCTTCCTCTCTTGTTTCCGGATCAGGATTCACTTGCACAAGCTCTTCCTCAAGCCATTTTTGGTACGGATATTCAGTTGCGATTTGTGTTTTTACTTCTTCATCAGAAATGATGCGGCCTTCTTCCAGGTCAATTAAAAGCATTTTTCCTGGTTCAAGGCGGTTTTTATATAAAACGTTTTCCTGTTCAACCTCAATAACGCCGACCTCAGATGAGAAAATAATATAATCATCCTTTGTCACATAATAACGGGCCGGACGTAAACCATTTCGGTCGAGTATTGCGCCGATTTGTTTTCCGTCAGTAAATGAAATGGCCGTCGGACCATCCCAAGGCTCCATTAATGAGCTGTGATACTCATAAAACGCTCTTTTTTCTTTAGACATGTGCGTATTTTCTGTCCATGGCTCAGGAATCAGCATCATCGCCGTATGTGCCGGCTTGCGTCCAGCCATAACGAAAAACTCAAATGCGTTATCTAAAATGGAAGAGTCACTGCCGTCAGCATTCAGAATCGGAAGAATTTTATTGAGATCCTCACCAAAACTTTCAGACACAAATTGCTGTTCACGTGCTCTCATCCAGTTGATATTTCCTCGAAGGGTGTTAATCTCACCATTGTGAACCAAATAACGGTTTGGGTGTGCTCTTTCCCATGTAGGGAAGGTATTCGTGCTGAAGCGTGAATGAACTAGTGCAAAAGCGGATACGAATGCCTCATCTTGCAGATCGGAATAAAACGCATCAACCTGTTCAGGTGTTAAAAGGCCTTTATAAACAATAGTTTGGCTTGAAAGACTGGCAAAATAAAAATCTAGACCTTCCGTTACTCCCCAGTTTTCAGCCTGTTTACGAATGACATACAATTTTCGCTCAAAGGACAAATCATCCTTCAGGTCAGAACTTGCGCCAATGAATACTTGACGGACAAACGGACAGCTTTTTTGTGCTACTGTTCCGATTTTTCCGACATTTACAGGTGCAGTTCTCCATCCAAGCACAACTTGGCCTTCCTGCTCAATCAGTGCATCGATTTGCTTTTCGATTTTTTTTCTTTCATCTTCCTTCTGCGAGAAAAAGACCATTCCTACCCCGTAACGTCCTTTTTCCGGCAGATTGATGTCTTTGCACTCTTTCTTAAAGAAAGCATCAGGGATTTGAACCAGTAAGCCGGCACCGTCTCCCGTATCCGGATCACTGCCTTGACCTCCTCTGTGGTCGAGCTGGCAAAGCATCTGCAGCCCCTGTTTGACGATGTCATGTGTCGCCTTGCCTTTTAAGTGCGCATATAGGCCGATTCCGCATGCATCATGTTCAAATTCAGGACGGTAGAGACCTTGAGCTTTTGGCATTTGATTGTAAGTCATAATTCCTCTCCCCCGATCAGTTTCCGATAATACCGGTCATAAAATCTAACAACTCTAATATTATTGTAGGTTTTCAAAACGATATAAACAATATATAATTTAGATCAAAAGAATCTCAAAATGAGATAGATGGATGTGAGACTTACATGGAGCTGCGCCAACTGCGTTATTTTATGGAGGTTGCTGAACGGGAACACGTTTCAGAAGCCGCTGATTATCTGCATGTGGCCCAATCAGCAATCAGCAGACAAATTGCAAACCTTGAAGAAGAATTAAATGTTACTTTATTTGAGCGTGAAGGGAGAAATATCAAACTCACTCCGATTGGAAAAGAATTTTTAATTCATGTCAAAACAGCGATGAAAGCCATCGATTATGCAAAAGAACAAATTGATGAGTACCTTGACCCGCATCGCGGAACCGTAAAAATCGGCTTTCCTACAAGCCTCGCCAGTCAGCTACTGCCGACTGTCGTTTCGGCATTTAAAGAAGAATATCCGCACGTAGAGTTTTTGCTGCGCCAAGGCTCTTATAAGTTTCTGATTGAAGCTGTCAGAAACCGCGATATCGATTTAGCGTTATTAGGCCCGGTGCCGACGAATTTTCCAGACATAGCAGGAAATATTTTATTCACGGAAAAAATTTACGCGCTTGTACCTTTAAATCATCCGCTCGCCAAACAAAAAACGGTGCATTTAATCGATTTGCGTAACGATCAATTTGTGTTGTTTCCGGAAGGATTTGTGCTCAGAAAAATGGCGATTGACTCTTGCAAACAAGCCGGGTTTGCCCCTCTTGTCTCTACAGAGGGTGAGGATTTGGACGCTATCAAAGGATTGGTGTCCGCAGGTATGGGTGTCACCCTTCTGCCGGAGAGCACTTTTGCTGAAACGACACCCCGATTTACTGTGAAGATTCCAATTGAGTTTCCTCAAGTGAAACGGACTGTCGGAATTATTAAGCCGAAAAATAGAGAGCTTGCACCGTCAGCTCAGGATTTTTATGAGTTTGTCATTCAGTTTTTCTCGAAATTGGAACAGTATCAATAAAAAAGAACCCGAGCTTCTCTGGAGAAGTTCGGGTTTTTTGTTCCCGTGTATTTCTTCTATTAATATACAGGCAAAGATAAATCCACATGGCATACAAACGCTTCTGGATCAATCACAGCTTTGTTTTTCATGCCTTTATTTTTTTCGGGTGTCTCAAGCTGCGAGGAAGAATAATTGACGATCCCGAGGCCGATGTCTTCACCATGAGAATCAGTCAGGCGGACAACAGCGCCGCTTTTAAATTTTCCTTTAATCTCCCTTACACCATCTGGGTATATATGCGATTGACCGTCAGCTATTTGGCCGGAACAGTCATCTGATAAAACAATTTCACCTTCTGGTCCGGAATTAAAAGCGATCCACTGCTCTTTTTGATTCAACGGAAGCGTTCCCTCAGCTTCAAAATAGGTGCCTTCCGCCTCTCCATGAACAGCTTGATATAATATATCTGCAGCGTCTGCCTGGCCAAGAAATCCTTTTATGCCGGATGCCATCACAATTTTAAACGCATCCAGTTTGGACCGCATGCCTCCGGTGCCGACCTCGCTGTCTGTATCGCCTGCACACGCTTCAATTTCCGGTGTAATCTCACTGACTCGCTGCACCCTTTTCGCTTTTGGATTATTTCGCGGATTGCCGTCATATAAACCGTCGATATCCGATAAAATCACAAGCAAATCCGCATCGATTAATCCGGCGACTTTGGCCGCGAGTGTATCATTATCGCCAAACTTAAGCCGATTGACGGTCACTGTGTCATTTTCGTTAATTATCGGGATAATACCGCGTTCGAGCAGTACATTCATTGTGTTCCGAACATTGTGATATCGGTATTCATCAGAAAAGTCGCTTCTTGTAATTAAAATTTGGGAAGCCACATAACCGTGCGCCAAAAACAGCTTTGAATAAGCCTCCATCAGCAACCCTTGACCGATTGAAGCAGACGCTTGTTTTTCAGGCAGATTATCTGGTCGCTGAAGAAACCCGAGCTTGCGATATCCTGCAGCTACTGCGCCGGAAGAAACCAGGATGACTTCATATCCGGCGTCTTTTAGTTTGGCGACCTGGTCCACTAAAGCTTCCAGTTTGCGAATGCTGATTTCCCCATGAAGACTTGTTAATGAACTGCTGCCGATCTTCACGACAACTCTTTTCATTTCTGTTTCAGACGTCACTTTATCACTCCTGTTTTATAGCGGTGCCGCTGTTTTTTCGATATCATCGCTGATTTCCTTTGAACGCTTAGCCGCATGTTTAATGGCTTGAGAAATGGCTTCTCCTCCGCCGCTCTTCTTCAAGGCCTGCAATCCGGCAGCAGTCGTTCCATTTGGCGAGGTGATATTATCTCTCAGCACCTCGGGCTGTTCTCCTGTCTCCATCAGCATTTTTGCAGCACCCAAGAGTGTCTGTGCACCGATGCTTCGTGATAAATGTTTATCAAGGCCCGCTTCCTCGCCTGTCTTTTCGATGAATTCCATTAAATAATAAAAATACGCAGGGCCGCTGCCGGCAATTCCCGTAAAAATATCCATTTGATTTTCCTGGATTGTATACACTTCACCCATACAGCCGAGCAAAGCCGCCGTCAGTTTTTCTAAATCATCTGTCACATGCCTGCCAAGTGCGATGGCAGTTGCAGAAGCGCCGATCATACTTGATGTGTTAGGCATTACTCTGACAACCGGCTGTTGATTATGCAATGATTGTTCAATATAAGAGGTGGTTATGCCGGCTAGCACCGACAAAATTAATTGATGGGGTTGGATGCGTGTTTTTAATGATGACAGAGCGCTTTCGGCATCTTTTGGCTTCATCGCCAAAATGAGCACATCCATGTCTTCAATACATAAGTGATCCGGCGCCACGCCTTTGATTCCATATTGAAGTTCAAGCTCAGCTAATCGCTCTGTATTGCTGCGGTTTGTAACGCAGATGTTATGTTTTGGGATTTTATTGGCACGAACGATACCTGATATCATTCCTTCCGCCATAGATCCGGCTCCGATAAAAGCTACTTTTTTTTGATCAAAGATCGGTAACATCTCCTTTGTTCGCTTTTTTGTTCGTATTTTCACACGTTTAAAATGTTACCACGTGAGGAAATGATGTCAAGTTTGAAGGTCACTATTGATTTGTATTGTTTCATTTCGACAAATATGTATAATGAAAAACAGAAAACACCCGATACTCGTGACTATGCCGGGTGTTTTCTATGTTAAAAATTATCTGACAGTGCTTTTTCAATCAGTTTCTTGCAGCGATCCAGCTCTACTTTCAGCTGTTTTTTATACAGCTTGGCTGCCTCGTAATCTTTAAATTGATAGAGGACCACTTCTTGGAGCTTAGCCCCTTCTTTCTTTACTTTGATTTGTTTTAATATCCCATCATCAAGAAGCTCATGCAAAGACCGGTAAACCTCTGTATGGTTTGGTTTAAAACCAATCTCTTTAAATTCTGATCGAAGCACTTCCAGAAGCTTTAACCCGTAAAGTCTTTTCTGCTCAGTCATGGTAATCATATAAAGCTTCAAAAACGCGCGCTGCTTGACTAAAAATCCAGTGGAACTTCTTTTTTCTTCTTTCATCGGTCTGCACCCCTTCTCTGTAAACTGAGAACACCATGTACTAAATATTCAATTTTTTCCTGTTGTTCTCCTTCTTCTATTAATAACATGATAATCAAGTTATTTTGTGTTTGGTGTTTGTATGGCTGGTGGGAATAGAAAAAGATAAAATGAACATTTGGTACATAGTTTGTTTGGTTCATTATAACTTGTTTTCACTATGATCTTCAATTTAAAACTATTGTCCGGTTTACATTTTCTTCAATATATGTCCATTGAATTGAAAACAGCCTTTGATAACGTATCGATAAAGGAGATGATAAAATGACAAAGCAAACAGCGCGCCCTGCCAAAGAAGAACGTTACGCCAACTTGATTCCCATGAAAGAATTGCAATTCGAAAAGGATCGTCTTTTCCCCTTCCCGATTTATGAAAAGCTTCGGGAATCGTCTCCTGTTCGCTATGACAAACAGCGTGATTGCTGGGATGTTTTTAAGTATGATGACGTTCAATTCGTCCTGAAAAATCCCAAACTTTTTTCATCCAAACGCGGCATACAGGCAGAAAGCATTTTAACAATGGACCCTCCGAAACATACCAAATTACGTGCACTCGTCAACAAATCGTTTACTCCAAAGGCAGTGAAACAAATCGAAACCCGCATAAAAGACGTTACAGCATTCCTCTTACAGGAGGCGCGGCAAAAAGACACAATCGATATGATAGATGATATAGCAGGCCCCCTTCCTGTTATTATCATTGCTGAAATGCTTGGAGCACCGATTGAAGACCGGCACATCATCAAAACATACTCCGACGTGCTCGTTGCCGGAGCGAAGGACAGTTCAGACAAATCTGTCGCTGACATGGTTCAAAAACGCCGGGACGGCCACGCTTTCTTAAGTAACTATTTTAGAGACATTCTATTAAAACGACGAGCCCAGCCAAAAGAAGATTTGATTACGATGCTTTTGCAGTCAGAAGTCGATGGAGAATATCTAACAGAAGAGCAGCTGCTCGGTTTTTGCATTCTACTTCTTGTCGCGGGAAACGAAACGACTACTAATTTGATCGCGAATGCTGTTCGCTATATCACGGAAGACACAGCCATGCAACAACAGATAAGACAGAATACAGACTATGTGCCTAATATAATAGAAGAAACACTCCGCTATTATCCGCCTGTTCAAGCCATCGGACGAGTTGCAGCAGAAGATATAGCGCTTGGCAGAGCATTTATAAAGAAAGGATCTTCCGTTATCAGCTGGGTCGCGTCAGCCAATCGGGATGATGCTAAATTTTCTGAACCTGATCGTTTTATCATTAACCGCCCCTCCTACCCCCATCTCAGCTTTGGGTTCGGAATTCACTTTTGCCTCGGCGCACCATTGGCCAGGCTCGAAGCAAAAATCGCTCTTTCCTCCCTCTTGTCTATGTCAGCTTATATTAAAAAAGCTGATGATGAACAGAAACTCGAAGCGGTACCAAGTCCTTTCGTGTTTGGTGTTAAACATTTACCTGTGCGGATTGAATTCAAATAAAAAAGCCTGTCGCTAGACAGGCTTTCGTTTTACGGATTTGTTGACCACAATCCTGCAGATTTAATGAAAATACGCGGATCTAATTTCAATTGAGCTACCATATATTCAGCAAGATCCTCAGGCTGCATAACCTTTTCAGGATTACCGTCTGTCAGGTTCAGTTCAATCGACATATCACTTGCGACAGTGCTCGGCGTTAACGCGCTGACTCTGATATTATGCTTTCTCACTTCTTGCATGAGAGATTCTGTTAACCCAAGAACGGCAAATTTGGATGCGCTGTAAGCGCTTGTGACAGCTGCTCCTCTTTGGCCGGCTGTAGAAGAAATATTAATAATGTCACCAGCTTTGCGTTCAATCATTTCAGGAAGCACCGCACGAGTAACATGGTATACACCCATTAGGTTCACTTGAATGATATTTTCCCACTCATCAGCGGATAGATCTAAGAATCCGCCAAATTTGCTGATTCCCGCATTGTTAATGAGAATATCAATCTCGCCAAGCTCCTCTTTAATAGAAGCCACAGCTTGATCAACATGCGCCGCATCCTTTACATCCGCAGCGGCAAACGCAGCTTTCACACCAAGTGCTTTTACTTCTTCTGCGACTTTCTCAACATTGGCGGCAGTTCGTCCGATTAAACCGATATTTACGCCTTCTTTCGCAAGCGCAAGAGCTGTCGCGCGTCCAATCCCTCTGCCTCCGCCTGTGATAAGAGCAGTTTTATTTTGTAAACTTTGCAATTGAAGCACCCTTTCTTTGTTTACATATGTACGATAACACATTATAAGCACAAGAAAACCAATACGCAAATCATATGAACTGACCAGATAACATTTCACCTGATTATAATAGGCGAAATAGGGTATGACATTAGAAAAGGGGTGAACATATGGTTATCGTTTATATCAGTATCGCAGTAATAGCCATTTCAATCATTTACTTAGGGATAAATGTGATTCAAAACAAGAAGAAAATAGATCCCGCCATGAAGGAACTCACTGCAGTTACGCAATCCATGCAAAAACAAGTTGAAATGGTAAAAACGGAAGCACAGCAGCTGTCTCAAAAACAAAAAATGATTCAGTACGATGTTGAAATGAAAAAAACCGCGTTGCAGCAGACTGCTGCTGAAGTGAAAGAAGCCCCTCAAGCAGTTAAAGAGGTGTGGCACGCAGGACATTTGAATAGAGGTTAAATATGAATGATATCCCGTTGTAACGTTTAAAATGGACAATGGGATATCATTTTTAGGGAGGTTCACCCATGATTGGAAACCGCAGCGGTTTAGCAGCATTTGCAGAGAAATTAAATACTCTTCCGGTATCAAGACCGCTTTCGAAAACGGATTTGCTCACTTCCCCATTTCGCATACACCAAGAAAACGCGCTTGAAATGTACTATTCACCTCATAATGAATATATCAATCAAGATGCTTCAGTTGTGATTTCAGGCATAACGCCGGGTTTTTCACAGATGAAAACAGCTTATGAAACAGCCGCAGAAAGCTTGCGCAAAGGCCGATCTCTAGAACAGATAGCTTTAGACACCAAAAAAGCGGCAGGACTTTCTGGAACTATGAGAGATAACCTGATTACGATGCTGGATCAATGCGGGCTGCCGCAGGTTTTAGGCATTCAAAGCGCCGCACAGCTTTTCGGCGACTTGCGCCATATGCTTCACACCACTTCTGTTATCAAATACCCTGTTTTCATTCAACAGAAAAACTATACAGGACATCGTCCGGCTATCCCCCGTTCATCTATGCTAAGCACTTATGCATATAAGCATTTTCCCGCTGAACTTGAAAAGCTATCGAGCCCTGCTCTTCTTATCCCGCTAGGCAAAGCAGCCGAAACAGTCTGTGAAACACTGATCAGGGAAAACAGCAAATGGCGGCTGACCTGCCTACACGGCTTCCCTCACCCATCGGGCGCGAACGGCCATCGAACGAAACAATTTAATAAAAACAAAGAGGAATTAGAAAAACAAATCCGCTCCTTTGCTTCATCAAATTCGATTTCGTTATAGAAAAGAGGAAATAAAAGAGATATGATAAACCTACATACACCATAAGGGAGGGATTCGGTGTTTCCTGAATTAGAAACCGTCAGGCTTATTCTAAGAGAGTTGACAGAGAAAGATGCGGAAGCCATTTTTACTTGTTTTTCAAACCATGGCGTCACACGCTACTACGGACTTGATCCCTTTGAAAGTATAGATCAAGCAAAAACAATGATTCATCAGTTTGCCGACAATTATCAAGAAAAGCGGGGAATACGGTGGGGAATTGAAAGAAAAGACACCAAAGAACTGAACTCATCGGTACGACTGGCTTTCATGCTTTGGCCCCAAGCATAAACGTGCAGAAATCGGTTATGAAATCAGCCCGGCGAATTGGCGAAACGGCTATGCGTCAGAAGCCATTTTAGAAATTGTGTCTTTCGGCTTTGATATCCTTGAACTAACGAGAATCGGTGCAGTTGTTTTTATGGAAAATGAAGCGTCAAATCGTTTGCTGTTAAAAATGGGATTTGAAAAAGAAGGCGTATTAAGACAATATATGTACCAAAGCGGTGTCCCTTATGATACAAATGTTTATTCTATGATAAAATCATGAAAATCAGAGAATGAGCAGAGATTATAGCTGCTCTTCCCTAAGTCTCTCGTCTGTTTTCACTCCGCAGGGTATATTGCAGAAACAAGATAAACTGAATGCTATCCAACGAATTTAGTTAGCGTGCCAGCAACTGGCTGCGCGCTCACACTTCCTGTCACACACCGCTTTGCCCCAAACCCGCCACTCGATCATGTGCTTTTGAAACATCATCCATGAGAGTTTAAAAAGCGATATAAGTGCAGAAGCGATCGCCCAAACTATTTATTGAGCGGACTCCTAATGATAAAGTCCCGTCCAGACAATCATCTGCGCGGCACTCTGTAACTGAAACCATTGCTGAAAAAAAATCATAAAAAGCGCCCTGTTTCAGGGCGCTTTTCATCAGGATGCATATTGAGGGGAAGTCTCTTTCTGTACTTCTTTTTCTTCAGGTAGCTTAATACATTTCGTCATGACTGCACTCGCAAGATAAAGCACCGCAAAAATCCAGACAACGCCTTGTGCACCAATGAGTCCGATGAACATCCAAGCTAAAGCAGGTCCGACAAATGCCGATAAGCCGGCTGCGAGGTTCAAAACGGACATGGCGGCTCCTTTGTCTTTTCCGGCAACTGTCGGCACGATCGCACCAATCGGCACGTAGCCTGCCAGCAAGCCGCCCCAGATAAAGCCGATGATGCTCACAACCGCCATATTCCCGCCTGAAAAAACAGGCGCATAGTATAATAAAACAGTGAAAATGCCGCAGCCGACTCCTCCAAACCAAATGACGGTGTTTTTCCATCCAAATTTATCACCGACAATTCCAAAAATGAGGTTAAATACAATGTTGCCCAGAAAAATCGTTCCCCAAATCTGCAGCCACACATTAGTTGAAATGCCGTGCTGAGCCATGTGCATCGGCAAAAACACAGGGAAACCATATGTGCCGATGCTGTTGATGATTCTAATCATTCCTCCTGTCAGCACCCGCGGATTGGTAACAAGAATGGTAACCCCTTTTAAAAGCTCCTCCGCCGTTTCTGATCTTTTTCTTTTCTTTTTTTCAAACCGGTCTTTATTAATAAACAACGCGAAGACTGCACCGAGGCATACCCAGAAAATAGAACTCCACAGCGTATTTAAATAACCAAACGTTTTAATTGCATAACTTGAATACCAAGCACCGAAAACAAACATGCCCAGACAATACGCAATCCAAAACCAGCCGACAGCTGTGCTGAGCCTGTTCTGCGGTGTTCTGTAGATGACCCATGTCAAGAAGGAATAAGCAAAAAGCGGGTATCCTAAGCCTTTAATAAAGTAAGTCACATACATGACAGGCAGATTTAGCTGTTCAAATCCGAAGACGATAAAAGCCGCTGTACCGATCACATAAAACAACAACCCCATAAACATCGTCCGCTTTACGCCAAATGCTTCCAGACACACACCCGAAAACCATGAAGCGATGGCCAGTGAAATGCCGTATATACTAAAAATCGAAGCGGATTGCTGAACGGTGAGCCCATTTTCAATCAGAAAAGGACTGAGCCATCCTTGTTCAAGACCGTCTCCCATCATAAACAGCACAACCCCTAAAAACCCCCATGCCAGCCGCTTTGGTATACCAATTTTATCTAACATATCTGTATCCTCCTTAGATGCTTATCTCAATTACCGTATTACCTCATTAAAGTAATAAAATGTATAATTCCTCAATTGGCGGCAAATTCCGCCTTATACTAATACCTTGTTTCCCGATGACGGCTCTAACCCTGAAAAGAAGCGTTGGACCTGCTTCCACTCCTCGTATAAAGTCATTTCTATCCGGCAATCCTGCGGTTCTATCACCCGAACACTTCCAGACATTTCTTCGGTCAATCTATAGGCCTCATTGCAAACCACAGCAGCACCAACGACTGATGCATGACTGTACCCTTCTTTGACATAGATTTTTTTCTGAAGAAGATTGGCAATATATTGTGTAAATGCTCTGCTTTGGAATCCGCCTCCGCATCCCCACACATAGTCACGATCAAACGGAGTGATCTCTGTTAAAATGTCAAAGTTCCATTTGATTGAACATGCAATCTCCTGTAAGGCCGCGCGTACAAAATGCGCTCTGCTTAAATGGGCTGAAAGCGGTACATCAAAGAGAAAGCCGCCTTTCGTCAGGGCGTTTTTTTCTGCCGATAAATACGAACCGAGGGAAGATACACATGCATGATCTTCCTTAGCAAGAGCAGCAATCTCTTCTTCCATCACATCGTACTGTTCATTCGGATAGAAAATATCCTTTAGTTTTTGAAAATTCAGACCCGTTACCCCGGGATTTGTCTCCGCAAGCCACTGTCCTTGATCTGTGTGGCAGTTCAGCCAGGCTTTATTTTGTCTGTCCTCATGAATTTCACCAATAATTTTGGTAATCGGTGTTGTCGTACCTGATACTATGACTGCGTCTCCCAGAGCAGCACCAGTGCTTTTGACAGCAAGCTGTGTATCTCCCCCACCCGCTATAACCTTCGCATGATGTGATAGTCCCAATTCTGCCGCATACTCATCTGTTATCGATCCAATGACTGTTCCCGCTCTTACTAGAGGCGGAAGAATAGATGGCGAGAAACCGAATATATTGCACATCTCTTCTGACCATGTATTTTGTTTTACATCAAACAGCAGCGTTTCCGTCGCCTGTGACGGTTCATATGTCAATACTCCGCTCAACTGATACGTCACCCAATCACTGATGCTTGTGAAGCTTGCAGTTTTTTCCCATAAGGAGGGCTGGCGGTGCTTTAAACCATAAAGCTTGAGCGCTGAAAAAAGCGCAGTCGGCAGACGGCCTGTTCGGCTGTATACTTCTTCCCGATTCGGTATGTTTTCCTCCCACTCCCTGCCCCGATTGTCAATGTTGGGCAGACCGAGGAAAGACTCACCATTTTGATCAAACAGCACGATCCCCTGTCTTTGACTTGTTGAAGTGAGACCAATAATTTCAATATGATGAGAACGAGAAATCGCACGTTTAGCCAGATTCATGATTTGATTCCACAGCGCCTGTGGAGAAAAATAGCGGCTGTCCGGGTAAAGCGGCTCGGTCGTATATACAATGTCCTCCCGTTCAACCGTTTGAACGCTTCCCGACACACTTACGACCGCAACTCTTGCATTGCCAGTGCCAATGTCAAATACGAGATAACCTTTTTGTTTCGTCATCCTGATGCCCTCCTTTTTACACCTCTGCTTTAAGATCGTTTTTGTTATATAAAGTCGGAATATTGAGAGTTTTTTCATCCCTCCACTTTTTAAGCGCTTCGTTCAGAATGGTAACGTGATGATCCTCTACTTCAAATGTTGCTCCTGCTAAATGCGGTGTTGCCAGAACATTAGGCAATGAAATAAATTCATAATCCGATTGCTCTGGCGGCTCATGATAAAAAACGTCTAATATCGCACCCCTGATTTTACTTTCTTTCAGTACAGATAAAAGATCCTCTCGGTTTACCACGACAGCTCTTGATGTATTCACGAAAATGGCGCTCTCTTTCATCAAGTCAAAATACGGCCGATCAATGAGGCCAAGCGTATCATCTGTACGCGGCAGATGAACAGAAACGATATCACTATCTGAAAATACCTTCTCCAGAGATACTTTTTCATATTGCGGATAATCGTGCTGTACGTATGGATCGTAATACAAAACCTTGCAGTCAAACGCAGTCAGCAGTTTTGCAATTCTTTGCCCAACCGCTCCGAATCCGACCATACCCACGGTTTTTCCTGTTATTTCATTACCTTTGAATTTGGCATATGCCTGCAAATAATCGCTGTTCCATTTTCCATCCTTTAGCCATTGATTAGAGGTATTCGTGTGCCGGAGAAATGAAATCACATTTCCAATAAACATTTCAGCAACAGCTTGTACGTTGCGCCCAGGTGTATAGAAAACCGGAATGTCTCTGTTTGACGCTGCTGCCACATCAACATTGGAAGGCATTCCCCTGCATACTCCTACAAATGAAAGTTCCGGCATTGATGCAAACACGTTTTCTGTCACCTGATCAAGCTCAGTAATCAAACCCGTCGCATTTGATCCTTTTAATAGCTGAATCAATTCATCTTCCCTGTATGCCCGGCCGTTTTCTTTCCAAGACTGATAAACAACGGAACCGAACAATTCTTCAAGCTCTTTTCGTCCTTCTTCGTTGTACGGTGCTGTAATCAAAACCGTCATGATGCAAAACATCCTTTTCATCGTTATTTTTCACACAAAAAAATCTCTCTCCAAAGATGGAAAGAGATTCATGTATAGGCGCACTCTGCCACAGACAGAAGCCGGTATAAACCTTACTTTCCTATCTTTCAAGCTGACGCTTGCTGGAATTGGCACAATAATGTTGCCGAGGTTTCATAGGGCCAGTCCCTCCACCTCTCTTGATAGAAAATGTTTTGTATGTAATTTTCAGAATTGAGAATACGTTAATCATAAAGAAGACCCAGATTGATGTCAATGTCTTTTTTTCAGAATTGACGTTATCATTCGAAATGTTATAATTCTTACAATATATCTAACTAGGGAGAGGAACTGGGCTATGAAATCGTTCGCCACTCAACAAAACGGCATTTTTAAATCCGTTTGCTCACTGGACTGCCCGGACCAGTGCGGATTGCTGGTACATAAAAAAGACGGGAAAATTGTGAAAGTGCAGGGTGATCCTGATCACCCCGTGACAGCCGGAAATATATGCAACAAAGTACGAAATATGGCTGAGCGCCTCTATGATGAAAAGCGGCTGACGACTCCGCTGAAACGAACAGGTGTGAAGGGCGAGGCAGAGTTTAAACCAATTTCTTGGGAAGAAGCGATTGACACCATCACATCCCGCTGGAAACAGCTGATTGATGAAGAAGGAGCTGAAAGCATACTGCCTTACAGCTTTTACGGCAATATGGGAAAATTAACGGCTGAAGGAATGGACCGCCGCTTTTTTTACCGCTTGGGCTCAAGCCAGCTTGAGCGCACGATTTGCAGCAAAGCCGGATCAGAGGGCTATAAATATACCATGGGTGTGAGTGCTGGAATCGATCCTGAAGAAACGATACATACGAAACTGTTTATCTTTTGGGGAATTAACGCAGTCAGCACAAACATGCATCAAATTACAATCGCTCAAAAAGCACGGAAAAAAGGCGCAAAAATTATTGTGATTGATGTGCATAAAAATCAGACAGGGCGTCTCGCAGACTGGTTTATTCCTATAAAACCCGGTACCGACAGCGCGCTTGCCCTTGGCATCATGCACATTTTATTTAAAGAAAACCTCCACGATGAAGCGTTTCTTTCAGCATATACAGTCGGCTATGAAGAACTGTGCGAGCATGTGAAACAGTATCATCCAGAAAAGGTATCCCTGATCACTGGTATCAGTATCGACGATATCTATCAGCTGGCAAAAATGTATGGTGAAACCTCCCCTTCCTTTATCAGAATCGGAAACGGCCTTCAGCATCACGACAACGGCGGAATGATTGTTAGAACGATTGCCTGTCTACCGGCGATTACCGGTCAATGGATGCATACAGGAGGCGGAGCCATCAAACATAACAGCGGGATTTTAGAATATAACACCACCGCGCTTCAGCGTCCTGATTTACTGAAAGGCCGCACACCGAGATCGTTTAATATGAATCAGCTGGGCAGAGTTCTTCTGGAAACAGACCCTCCTGTTCGCTCCCTCTTTATTTATGGGACGAATCCAGCCGTTGTGACGCCAGAAGCGAACAAAGTCAGACAAGGCCTCCTGCGGGATGACTTGTTCACCGTGGTTCATGATTTGTTTTTAACAGAAACGGCCAAATATGCGGACATTGTACTGCCCGCTGCATCTGCTTTTGAAAATACTGATTTTTACACCTCATACTGGCACCATTACATTCAGCTTCAGCAGCCGGTTATTGAGAAATACGGAGAAAGCAAGTCTAATACCGAGGTATTCCGGTTATTGGCTGAGGCAATGGGATTTACGGATCAGGAGCTCAAAGATTCAGATGAAGACTTAATCCGCCAGGCACTTCACCATCCGGATAATCCTTATTTAGCGGAGATTAGTTATGAATCACTCACTGAACGTTCATTTATGAAGGCGAAGCGTGAAAAGCCGCTGTTTCCGGGTACATTGCCGACTCCGAGCGGAAAAATAGAATTATATTCAGAAAAAATGAAACAAGCCGGTTTCCCGCAGTTACCGACACATACGCCGCTTGCGCCGGATCATGAATTCCCGTTTATGTATGTTCCCGGGCCGAATCATAATTTCTTAAACTCAACGTTTTCCAATAATGCAAAGCACGTCAAACTTGAAAAGACACCGAAACTCTTTATCAACACGATAGATGCCGAAAAACACGGCATCACTGATGGTGAAGCCGTACGGATTTGGAACAGCCGAGGTGAGTGTGAACTAACCGCCGCAGTCGGAGAACAAGTGCTTCCAGGTGTTGTCGTCAGTCAAGGATTATGGGCAGATGAACCAGGCAAAAATCAGCTTGTTAACGCCCTAACCCCCGACCGCTTGGCTGATATGGGCGGAGGCGCCACTTTTTTCTCAGGCCGAGTGCAGATTGAAAAAGCATAGAAACCGTCCAGAGCTTGCTCTGGCGGTTTTTTGTGTGCACAGTCAACAAAAATGAAACCAATGGTATAGATTGACCGTATAACATGACGATTACATAATGGAGGCATACACATGGACGTTTTTTTAGGAATCGGTATTGCATTGGCTGGATATTTTATCGGAGAAGGATTAAAGCATATTAACAACCCAAAAGCTAACGAAAAAAATGACATCATGCTGATTAAAGAACGAGATATTTACTTTTACATCGGGCATTTTTTAGGAATAACCCAATCGGAGGCGAAACTCTTAGCAAAGGATCTCACAGACCTCCCTCATATTGATATTAACGGAAAAAGATATGTGCAAAAACATATCTTAAGAGAATGGGTATTAACATTAGGAGAGAAACAACAAGCGAAAGATTAATGCCAATTTTTACAGGAGAGCGGTTCTTTTAGGCACCGCTCTTTCCTAATCAACTGTCCTCCAGCCTGTAGTGATTCTCTGCAGTATAGATCGGCCTCACTAAAATTTCGCTCCTTGGGTAGTGATAAACCGGTCAAACCATAATTCAAAATTCATATCACCGCGAGTTCCAAAGCTATGATGATGACATCCAAATTGATATTAGAGATAGCGCTCTCAAAATATTATTGATATTCCACCCATACAGCTCCGTTATCAGCGGACCGTACGCAATTTTGTACCCAACGGACGCCTTCTACTCCCGCTTCAATTCCTGGATACCACGTTTGATTCAAGTCTTTCCCCCGCTCCATTGCTGCAGCAAAACGGGAATACAGATTGGACCATGCTTCAAATAACCCCTCCGGATGTCCGCCTCCAATGCGGTCATCTTCTAATGCTTCCTGATAAAGATACTCCATTCCGCGTTCTAAAATTTGTGCCGGTTTTCCTTGTATTTCGAAACGAAGCTGGTTAGGCTGCTCATCCCACCATTCAATGCTCGCTTTAGAGCCGATTACACGTATTTTCTGGCCATGCATAGATCCTGCATTTACACAAGAGGACCAGACTGTGCCGACCGCCCCGTTATCATATTCCATGATCGTATAAGCATTATCCTCTAAAGGCGCTCTGCTTTTGACAAAGCTCTGGCGAGTACATAATAGTTTTTTTATTTTCATACCCGGCAGCATCACTTCAGACAAAAATAATGGATGAGTCCCTAAATCCCCCAATACGTAGCTTGGACCAGCAAATTTTGGATCTACACGCCATTTCGTACTTAGGTTATGACATTCAACAGGATCGGAGTGAAATCCGTGTGCAAATTGCATATTGATAATTCGAATGTCACCCAATTCTCCGTTTGCGATCATCTGACGCGCCTGTTCAATCATTTGATGTCCGGAATAGCCATATGTAATGCCGACAACTCTGTTTTTTTTCTTTGCTAGATCCTCTAGTTCATTTGCTTCTTCGAGTCTAAAACAGAGAGGCTTTTCACATACAACATGTAAACCGGCATTCAGAGCAGCCTTGCAAATTTCATAATGCGTGTTATTTGGTGTCGCGATGGAAACAGCTTCAATACCGTCTTCACGTTTTGCTTCTTCTTCAAACATTTTCCGGTAATCCGAATAGCAGCGATCCGGAGAAATGTGCAGATTTACACCGAACTCTTTTCCCCGTTCCGGAATAATATCAAATGCACCTGCTACCAGCTGAAAGTGATGATCACGCAATGCAGCTGAGCGATGAATATACCCAATCTGACTGCCTCGTCCTCCTCCTACCATTGCCCAGCGAATGGGTCTTTCAAGCTTTTTTTCCCCATTAATCATTTACATTCCCCCTTTAATAGCCAATACTTTTCAAATAAGCAATACTTTGACTGACATCTCTTAAACTAGTATCGGAATTTCTCGGATCACGTTCTTGCTCAATCGTAATGTACCCATGATAATTAATTTCTTTCAGCAATTTGTGAATGGAATCATAATTAATAATTCCTTGGCCGATCGGGCACATTACTCCTCTTGCACAAGCATCAAAAAAGCGGATATGCTCGCCCATCACCTGCTGGTATACTCTTAAATCAATATCTTTAAAATGGATATAGTCTAAACGGTCGGCACAATCTCGAAGCCATTGCTCCGGGTCCATCTTTGAATAATACAAATGTCCTGTATCAAGACAAAGACCCGCGACTTCATATGGAATATCCTTTAATAACTGCTGTATTTCATCCTCAAATTCAATATAACCTCCCGCATGTGGATGGATCACGGCACGCACACCATATTGTTTCCAAGCCCGCTCTGCGAGTATCCGAATGTGAGACATCATACGACTCCAATCCGTTTCGGATAAACGTATGGCTTGATCGGGATGCCCCGCCTTGTAATCTCTTTCATCGTGTCCCCAGTCAATCAAGACCAAATAAGGCGGTGTAAAGTGCTGGCTATCTTCATGAAAGGAGGATGGGAGTTTTGTAATAAGAGAACAAATATCGTCTACTTGCCGCAACAAGTGATTCAAATGAGACTCAGTTACTAAATCATCAAAAATCGTTCCGGCAATGATTGTCAAATCGTTTTTAGAAAGCTCTGACTGCACTTGTTCTATGTCCAATGGAATATAGCCGTACGGCCCTAATTCAATCCCTTTGTAACCGGCTTGCGATGCTTCCCGTAACACTCTCTCCCATGGCGGAAGATACGGATTTTTCGGATTATCTACGCCCCAGCAGCAAGGCGCACCAGCAATGTGAATACTCATCCAAAACACCTCTGATTTTTATTATGTCATCGAATAAAGCGCTTTCTAAAAAAGATAATAAATAATGTTTTTATAGACATACAGCCATTAATCTACCCCTTTTCTTACTAGATTAGTTGATCTCTTTAAAACTGTCAGACAGAAAAATAAAGCGCTTTATCATTAATACAATAGAGATCTGATACGTTAAAAATCAGATTCTATTGCCAAAAATCGAAAGCGCTTTATATTTTGTGAACTGATTGTATAATATTCAGTATATTTTGTAAATATGTTTCGAACTTTTATTTTCAAAAAATAATCAACAGTACACAAACATATATTCACATCGACCCGCTTTATTATGAGATTTGAGTCTTTTTTGTAGCACATATAAACAGCAAAACAGCGGATTCAATATCTGCTGCTCACTTTAATTGTTTATATTGACTCTTTTTAAATAACATCACAGTTTCAACGATGATAAGTTGTTGATTTTCGAATAATTAACTTTGGCAAAACTAAAATCTTTTGTTTTTCAACGGCTTTTCCTTCTATTTCTTCAATCAGCAAATCCACGGCCTGAGAACACATCTGTTGAACTGGTACTTCTACCGTTGTTAAAGGAGGATCACTGCTCTTCGATAACAGGGTATTATCGAAGCCAGAGATAGAGAGTTCATCTGGTACTGAGACATGATTTTCGCGCGCCCCGAGAAGCGCAGCAATTGCTAATACATCATTGCAGCAAATGATAGCTGTGGGCGGATTAGGAGAATGTAATAATGAAGCGGAAACACATTGAGCAGATTCCGCGGTGGATTCACTTACAGCAATCAGGTCATCAGGAACACCAAGCCCAGAGTCCTGTAAGGCCTGTTTATAACCGCGAATGCGTTCCCGGCTGCTAGAATTGTCTTCGGCAATAACTGCAATCCTGGAGTGGCCAAGCGCAATGAAATGGGAGGCCAGTTCATATCCTCCCAAAAAATTATCAACGGTAACTGTTGTAAGAGATGAGTACGGCTGAGAATCAGAAAGTAGGATAACAGGGACATTATCGTTAATTAATTCTTGAACCACTTCTTTATTTTTAAAGCCGGCGGCTAAAATAAAACCATCTACACTTTTCTGCCTTAGTAAAGACACATACCTCGCTTCCTTCTCTGTGTTTAAATCAGTACTGCAGATGACGACATTAAATCCATATTCATGTGCTCGATCCTCAACTCTGCGCGCCATCTCAGCAATCAAAGGATTCGCAATATCCGGTAAAAGAAATCCTATCGTTGATGTCCGTTTCCCTGTCAAAGCTGATGCCAGCACACTCGGTTTATAATTTAATTCTTCCATGGCACTCAGGACTTTTTGTTTTGATTTTATCCCAACCGATTGATGATTGATGACTTTAGAAACTGTTGAAATGGATACTCCTGCTTTTTCTGCCACATCATAGATCGTTGTTTTCATTCGTTATGAACCTTCTTTCTTCATGCGAGTTACCAGCTTATTAGAAAGCGCTTTATCATTATTGTATAGATAACTGCGATTAATTCAATAAGACGAACTATGATATTCCTTTTCCATAAAAACAAAAAGCAGGATTGGTAACCCGCTTTTGATAAATTTATTTATTTTCAGATTTTTTCTTATAATCTGTTTTTCTCAACCCATCTATTATTCAGGAAACTGAACATGCCCGGGAACTGTGTACGCCCCAGATGATCCGTTTGCAGGAAGCTTTGGAATCGTGTCTTTTACAACTTTTCCTCGAATGTCAGTGATTCTGACTTTAAGAGAGCCCGTTCCTAAATTGGTGCTGAGGAAATGATTATAGTCCGTTTTCTCCATGTTGATCCACTTTCCGTCTTTGTAGTATTCCATTTTCATAACGGGATACTTGTGATTTCTAACTTGGATTGCCGCCCACCACTGGCTGCTGCCTTCTTTAATCCGGTATGTGAAATTTCCAGTGATTGGCGCTTTGATCACGCGCCATTTGATCTTGATTTTTCCATCTTTCATAGCACCGATTTTGCTGAAGGCATTGGGTGAAAGATCAAGGGCTCCTCGGGCACCCTCAGGATATAGATCGGTAACATAGACGATCGTCTTCCCCTTTGGCCCTTCCACTTCAAGATAAGAGCCGGCAAGAACTGCTTTCACACCGCCGTAATTAAGATCCTTTGGGTTAATTGCCGTAATTTCCATGTCAGATGGGATGGGGTCAAGAAGGAATGCCCCTCCTGAATAGCCTGACCCGGTATAGGTTGCATAGCCTTCGTGCAAATCGTTATAGGCTGCCGAAGCCTGCGGGCAAAAACAAAGAATCATCAACATAACCACGCTAATAATAGCACTGATCTTCTTTTTCATAGACATCCTCCTAATCCATATCGAATGAGAATCATTATCATTGTAATACTCATTCGATATGGATTGAAAGAGGACATAGATTCATAGATTGATTTATGTCTAATTCACTATTCTATATATATCGAAGGGTGCGTTTTATACGACTATCCAATACTTATGTTCAGATGCACATATGAGCCAAAATTCTTGTTTCATTAATATGGATACAATATGGATAGCTATAGTGAGGATCTGAAGTATATCAGCTCAAAAAATTCCCATCCCCGCTTGAAATCGCAAGCGGGAGAATTTCACTTTACCTTTTGCAACTTGGTCAGAGCAGTAAGTATAATACCTAAAATGAGCACAATCGGAAACCAGATAATAATGTAATGAAAATGTGGATCTGCAAAAGCTACAATAACAGCCCCCACACAATATAATATGATGGCCAGCGCCCTTAACACAGCATCTCTTAAGAATGTTTTATTCTGTTTAGAGAAAAACAACCGGCCGGAAAGATCCTCTAAAAGAGAAGCCAATGTTCCGGTCAAAACTGTAGAAGAAATGCCTGCAATCCCCAGTTGTTTAGCTGCTATTGTTTGTATCCCCATGGCAATACTCAAAAGGATAATAAGGATGTACACCGGAACGAAAGCAGCAGATATTGAAAGACAAGCAAAAACAAATAAAATGAACGCTTCAATTGCCAGAGCTTTTGTTACAGCGGATGGCCAAAATGTTTTCTCTGCCTTTCCAACAATGATCGTGGAAACAATCACTCCCACGATAAAGCCGATTAGCGCAGTTAAAGAATGAAAAACAGTGACTTGAAGAGATTTTCCGATTGCTAATCCCAATAAAACGATATTTCCCGTCATATTAGCAGTGAAGACGTGTCCTAGGCTTAAATAACCGATCACATCCACGATTCCCGCTGTTAAACAAAGAAGAGAAAGCAAAGTGTTTCGATATGCTGCAGCAGTCAATGGTGTATCAATCCTTTCGTGTGGTTCCAACTGTAACTCTTTTATTTGCATCAAAAAACATATAAAATCCCGGTTTTGATCAGGAATATAGACTCTATTCTTACTGTTGTCCAACTGTAATAATAATCCATATGTAAATTATTTAAATTTGAAAGGAAGCTGAGTGGCTTTGAAACGATTTTCTTTATTATTTGCCGTATTAAGTTTATTATTGCTTCTCTTGCCTGAAAAAGCTTTAGGCGCCGTCGATTTTCCAAATACCTCGACGAATGGCATTTTAGGATTTGCCGGAAATGCAAAAAATGAAAAAGGAGTCTCTAAAGCCAGCACAACCGGCGGAAAAAACGGCCAGATCGTTTATATCCAAAGTCTAAATGATTTAAAAACCCATCTGAGCGGATCAACACCTAAAATTTTAGTGCTTCAAAATGATTTAATCGCTTCTTCAAAAACAACGGTAACGATTGGTTCAAATAAAACACTTGTAGGTTCTTACGCTAAAAAAACGCTGAAAAATATTTATTTAACAACATCTTCTTCATCCGGAAACGTCATCTTTCAAAATCTGACCTTTGAACACAGCCCGCAGATTAATGGAAATAACGATATACAGCTTTATCTAGATTCAGGCATCAACTATTGGATCGACCATGTTACATTTTCAGGACACAGCTATAGTGCTGGCGGAAGTGACCTGGACAAGCTGTTGTATATCGGTAAATCAGCTGATTATATCACCATCAGCAACTCAAAATTCGCAAATCATAAGTACGGTTTAATTTTAGGATATCCGGATGATTCCCAGCACCAATATGATGGCTATCCGCACATGACCATCGCCAACAACTATTTTGAGAATTTGTATGTAAGAGGCCCGGGGCTGATGAGATATGGCTATTTCCATGTCAAAAACAATTACAGCAACAATTTTAACCAAGCAATTACCATCGCGACAAAAGCAAAAATATACTCTGAATACAATTATTTTGGAAAAGGCAGCGAAAAAGGCGGAATCCTTGATGACAAGGGCACCGGATACTTTAAGGATACAGGAAGCTACCCATCCTTGAACAGGCAATCCTCTCCGTTGACAACGTGGAATCCAGGCTCTAATTACAGCTACCGGGTTCAAACTCCGCAGTACACAAAAGAATTTGTCACAAAATATGCCGGATCACAAAGTACAACATTGGTTTTTGGCTACTGACACAAAGAGGGCTTGCATCATAACGCCAAGCCTCTCTTTATGGCTATGTATTGTTCGTCTGGCTTGTGTCTAAACTTGCTTGTCAAACATATCATTCCTGCACAAGATGAACATGCTTACGGACCAAATATTTTTTTGCCAAAATGTATACTCCATTTTCATTGAATGAACACACGGACCTCTGAATTGCTTTTCTTATTATACAACTAGGTCAATATGGTTTCATCTCAAACAAAAAGAATCCATTTCTAAAATGGATTCTTTTATTTTACTGTACATTCTATCATCTATAAACCAGGCCGCCATCAGTTAAAATAGCTTGACCGGTGATATAATCTGAATCATCTGAAGCTAGAAATGAGACTAAATTGGCCACATCTTCAGGTGTTTGATATCTTTTAAGTGCAATGTCTGAAGAGAATTTCTCAAAAGCTTCTCCTGGTTTTAAATCATCGCTATGTTTAACCATTTCTTCATCAATACGATCCCACATTTTTGTTTTTGCAACACCAGGACAATATGCGTTAACTGTTATTTTATATTTGGCTAACTCTTTAGCAGCTGAATGTGTAAAAGATTTCACTGCGTGCTTCGTTGCGGAATATGTGCCAAGCATTTCAAATGATTCGTGACCTGCTATACTGCATGCGTTAATGATTTTGCCTTTTGTTTCTTGCTTAATGAACTGATCAGCAGCTGCTTGAGTACCAAACACAACGCCATTGACATTAACCTTGAACAATTGATTCAGTTGTTCTTCTGTTATTTCTAAAAATGGCGAAACTGCCTCAATGCCTGCATTGTTTACAAACACATCCAAACGGCCAAATGTATCTGCCGCTGCTTTAACTAAATTGAATTGATCATCACGCTTGGATACATCCCCTTTTACCCCGATAACATGATAGCCTTTTTCTTTGAAGTCTGATACAGTTGCATGCAGCAGTTCTTCGTTAATATCATGCAGAACGACACTAAAACCATCCTTGCACAATCTCTCTGCTATCCCTCTCCCTAATCCGCCTGCGGAACCAGTAACTATTGCTACCTTGGTCATAAATATTCCCCTTTCGCAATGAGGTATAGTGACGATATATTTATTTTAACAAATCAGTGTTTATCCACATAATGTAAACTGCTGTCTCAAAAGAAAGCTTGTGTTATATTAATTAATTCAAGTTGAAATCATCATGTGTAAAGTAATAAAGTTCTTCACTTCAGGATTGATCCCTTAATTGAGATGATCTATAGGACATGTGTAACCAAGCCCTCATTATTGTTAAAGATATGGACACCGGGCTCTTATCCATTTTCTTTAGTATTCATGTGCTGTAATACATTGTATTGGATTTCATTAGACCGGTACCCAATGTTTCATTGCTACGGTCTTACCCATAGATGTAGTTTTCCTTGATTACAATACCTTTGAATTTCGTAAAAGCATAGTGTGTAAATGCCTTTGAGTTTAATTGGTCTTGATTCCAAAGCATGCGTGATGAAGCGTTCTTTAACTGATGAAGAAGATCATCGACCTGGTCAACTTTTTCATCAGTTAACATTCTATTTTCTTAGCAAGCTTAGTAATCATATGTATTGCCGATGCTGCCGTCCTCTTGTTTCCTTTGTAATTCTTTAAGCTGCAAGCTTTTTCTGGCTCCTACTTGGTTTAAATTCTTCAACTGAGATATCATTATTTATAATTGAGATGTATCGTTTAACAAATAGAGTTATCCTAATTTACTTCCTTTTTTATCAGATTCTTAATTTTTAATTTATATTTATGTGGTTTTAAAGAGGAGAAAGTCCCCTCTTTTACACTTGTATTTCTTCATAACATAATCTGTCACATAACTCATAGTTACCGCCAGTTTGATACATGCAACGTTGATAGCATCGTTGTGGATCATAAGAGATTGTTTGGTATTGAGGCACATGATAATTCAGATAGTAAGGTGTTTGTGTATACCAAACTGGATATTGTCTAAACACATCGAACCCTCCATTCGCTCATCTAGTTTACTGTATTGTATTTACCTCACAGCCAAATGTCATTTGTCCATACGAAATTAGGCATTCTTTAAAAGAACCCCCCCTTTATTAGAGCAATTGTTCTTTTCAACACATTTAGTTATTTTTTTATTCTTTAACAATTTATCAATTCACTATCACTCCAATCATTTTCAACTTTGACTCATATGAGCAATAAACTTCTCCTCAACCGTTTCTTAAAAACATGTCAGCAAAATTGGTTTGGAAATCACTGTCGTTAGTGAGTTTCACCTTCCCTTTCCTCCTTTTAAATCTAGATAAAAGTCTTTTTTATTTAATCTTAATCTCTTTCCTAATTATGTTAAAATAGATTCAAAAAAGAAATTGTGGTGTATTTATGCTTGACTCAACTTTTCTCTTGCCATTCATGTTTGTACTTTATTTTTGTTTTATTCTTTATAGAATTATTAAGCGATTTATATTTAAGAAAGAACGAATGGCCAATGATAAGCATCTTGTTATTGTTTGTTTAATCGTTTACTTCTTTGAACTGATAAGCGTTACAATATTCCAATTGATTTAACAATCATAAAGCATTCACTAGCGCGAGAAAGATGTTTATTGGAAGATCGCAAGTGAAAGGATATAATCAACATAACTAATCATTTTAAGGTGATACGAAAATGGACAGTATAATGAAATCTCATTTTGAAAATCTAGAAGCAAAGGACAAAAGCCTGCAATTAGAAGCCTTTCAGAATATTATTAACGCCACAAATGAAAAAGTAGACTGGGCTTATGAAGTATGGGATCAATTAATAGGATGGCTGACCGATCCGGATAACCACAGGCGAGCGAGAGCTGCACAGTTTCTTGCTGGTTTAGCAATCAGTGATCCGGATAAACGGATGCTGCACGACTTTCCAGCGTTATGGGAAGTGACCAGGGATTCAAAATTTGTAACTGCTCGGCATAGTTTGCAAGCAATCTGGAAGGTTGGTTTAGCTGGGCCAGAACAAAAAGAACTGGTGCTTACTCATATTATTGATCGCTTTAAAAATGGAATAAACGAAAAACATTATACATTGATTCGCTACGATATGATTGTAGGATTAAAAAAATTATACGATGAAGATAAAGATGAGCATATTAGGGAAATAGCAATGGACTTGATTGAGATCGAGAAAGATAGCAAATATCGAAAGAAATATTTGTCAGTCTGGAAATAACCACTTTTATGCAATGCTCTGCAAACGTTAAAACAGCACTACATCTTCGTGTGAGTGCTGTTTTTTATGCTAAACTTGCCGCCCTCGCCCATCATGCTGCTTTTATACAGCAACAAGCTGCATTGATTGTGTAAGTGATGTTCATGCCCTTGCGCGTGGTAAAGAGAACATCTGTGTTTATTGATTTTTTTCAGGCATCTCAGCATTTGAATATAGCGCTGTTTATGGCAGTACCATTATTAAAATATAATAATTGTAGAGCTTTCTATTAAGCGATCATATGCGGGGGATGCCAACCTTTATAACCAATTGAATTTTTTAATTGTTGCTTTTGGAGGATCAGATTCTTTAAGAGTGTTGAACCACACCTTCATTTTTTTACCTTCCACAAGGTCTTCTTTGTTTTCAATTTGACTTAATTCCAATATCACAACATGATTTTTATATTTTCTTATAAGTCTATCTTGAGACAATTCAAAGTCCTCTTTTTCAGGAGCATGTTTGCCCTCAAGAAAAACGGCTGACTTTTCATCCTTAAAAAGGATAAAACCAACAAGGTTCTGCATCTTTGGCGTTTTTATTTTATTTTCTTCCTTATCATTGCAGCCCGAAATAAAAGCAAAGAACGCTAAGACCGATATCCCGATTTTATGCATTTATCTCTCCTTTTTTGGTGTATGTTTTATAACAGTGAAAAAAGGCAAATCATTTTAGAGGTAACTTATAATAACGCGACACAAGAGTACTGGACCCGGAAAGACAGTACAAGTTTATAGATTTGAAGAACACATTTACCACAGGTAAACTCTCTTCAATTCAGTTTTGCCTTTCCGTTACACATCATTCCCTAGTGCCCGCACATAAAAAAAGATTGAATATTTAGTACATGGTACAATAAGATAAAAAAACCTATTTCGTTAACCAATAGATTAATTTACTGACATCGCATTGTGCCTATTGTGAAAAACTTGTAAACTTTTTGGGTAGCCATAAAATAAGGAGCGATTTTTTGTCTAAAAACTTAGCATTTTTTCTTTTCATCTTATGTATCATCATTTCGAAAGTCATGAAAAATATTGATGTAATAAGCACTGCAGCATCCTTTTGCTCTTTAGTTCTCGTTTTCATTTATTTTAAAGATAAGTTTAAAAAGCTAAAACCAAAAGCAAGGAGCATTCTGTTTTCATGCTTTTTAGTATTAACAGGGATTATAACTTTTATCATTTTAGAAGGACAGGTATTCATTAAAAACCACGATTTTTTTAACGGTGGGTAGATCATAGCAGTGATTATTTTGTTTGCAGTCCCTTTGATATCTGGTACTGTTTGCTTTAGATTGCTTTACGAGCATTTGAAAGAAATGTAAGCATTTTATGTACAGGTAAGGAACTAAACTCGCATGTTTTATTTTTACTTTGAATAAAAACATGCCTTTATCATGACATGTACTTATCAATCAGATGTTTCTGAAAGCAGACCTATATTTTGGACGTTCATCCCTAAACTTGCCATTGCAGATTTATCTTTTATACCATGGTTTCTCTTGTAATCTTATTTTATCTGTATGTTTTTCCCTACCGGTCTTCCACTCCACCTTAACAACTACATCATGTCCAATTACTTCATCTTCAGGCATAAAATCAAACGTAGCAATGTTGTCTTCCATTTGTCCTCCGCCTGGCATTTCTTCACCTGTGTACTCTGATAAATCATAATCTTCTCTGTCATCGTACTTTTTACCATCTATATACAATATGATTCTTTCAACAATGGTTCTTTTCGCTTCTTTCTTGTTCCCCTGCCAGTATAAATTCAAGAAGTAATTAGGGCCAATCGATGTTTTATCTGATTTTTCAATGGTAGAAACCCACAATCCGTTCCTGCTGCTTCCCTCATATTTTACTTTGTCTCCTGATATCATTGCGAAGAACGTTACTAAACAAATCAATAATAGAGCTGTAATGATTAGTGATTTTTTGATTTTATTTTTGCTTCTCATGTTTCCCCTCGCTTTCTTCATTTTATTAGTAGAATAAATGGGCAAAATGTTACTTGAAAAAGAATATAAAAAAAGCTGCTCATAAAGCAGCCCAATCATTGTCTTTTCAGTTTTGCAGCCATATAAGACTTTCTTCATTGTTCTCAGCTTTGTGATTCGCAGCGCGTCTATATCTGCCTTTAGACCGATCAGGTGTTGATTACCTGCCTGTTAACCCAAATGGAAACAAGTTTACTTACAAGTATTTTAACTCCTATGTAGGTCACTACATTGTCTAATTCACCTCTTCTAACTGAATGTAAAGGTTTGTTTTAATTGGCGTCCTTCTTTTCCTTTTTGTGTCCAAATAATAACAACCTCTAATTCAGATGCCTTTTCAGCCACCATAAAATGGTTAAACTTCAGCGGTGCACCATCGTTTAAACTTTTGGCTAAGCTTATTAAATCCTCCTTCTGTCTCACACAGTTTTCGGGACAGCCAAAAAGTGAAAACCTCGTGGTTGAATCAGGATCATTTCTATACAATTTTACATCCACTGTGGCTGCGGCTTCCCCTATGTTTTTGATCTCCATTGAATATACGTTATATTCCCCCTTTTTTGGACTCGCTAATTCCTTTGCATTTTTTGCTTCAGCTATTTCGACTGACCATTGTTCTATTTTTTGTTTAATTGGCAACTCTGTAAATGTCAGGGCTTGAGTCTTTGTTTGAACAAAAGTCAATGCAAATAATAAAACACATAAGGAAAGTAAATGCTTCTTCACTTCGTATCTCCTTCTTTCTTTTTCATTAGCTTCCCCAATATAAGTGTCCGGTATGACGCATAATAAAAAGCCCTCATATAGAGAGCTTTAATTACAAATGCAATACTATTAATATGTTCATAGACAGAAGTAAAATTTTCAAGAAGATTAGTCGAAAACAATTACTTGTTATTGTCCACTTGATGAAAGTGGGCTGCTTAACCATTGCATTCAATATCATTTTAATAAGATAATCACGCTTCATGAATTGATTTTTCAGAGTCATAATTTCTATCCATTGAACGGAAATGCTCTTCTAGTTCCTCAAGTGTTCGTCCCTTAGTTTCCGGCATGAATTTGTACACAAAACCGATTGCCAAGATACCCAAAGCAACAAATATAAAGAAAGTAAAGGATAAGCCTGCAGAGCTAAGCATGATTGGAAAAGCAAAACCAATGATAAAGTTTAAAATCCAGAGGAAAAATACACTGATGCCAGAACCAAGCCCTCTTACTCTTTGCGGGAATATTTCTGCAATGACCAGCCATGTTACTGGTCCGACACAGCCCTGCATAAAGGCTAGAAATAAAACGGTCAAAGATAGCACGATATACGGGAGTGCTGCTGATCCATCAAGCACGATTGAGAATATGGCAATGAATAAAAGCGCTGTGGTCGTTCCTGATAAACCAATCATCAATATCGGGCGCCGGTTCACCCTGCCAACCAGCCAAATGCCGATGATAACGGCAATGACTGATATCAATCCATTCCCAATATTAGCGATTAAAGCTGCCTTTGTACCAAAACCGGATTCTTGCAGGATTTGAGTGCCGTAATACATAATCGAATTGACGCCTGTGATTTGATTAACGATGGCAACACCGATCCCAATCCATAAAAGACGGCGCAGCCATGGTGTAGAGAACTCTTTGATCGATGCCTTCTCTACATTTGAATCTTTGACTGCCGCTGCTTGTATTTCTTTAAATTCTGCTTCTGCCCTTTTCTCGTCACGTATGAGTTTAAGGACGCGCAGCGCCTCGCTTTTTTTACCTTTAGAAGTTAGCCACCTCGGGCTCTCCGGAACCATGAGCATACTTGCAAATAATATGAGAGCCGGTATGGCACAAAGGACAAGCATGTATCTCCAAACATGCCCTGTATCAGCCATTGCAACACCAAGAATCGCATTAAAAACGTAGGCTAAAAATTGCCCGCCGACGATCATCAGTTCATTTTGCGTTACCATACGCCCTCTTTTCTCATACGGCGCCATTTCTGCTAAAAAGGCCGGTACCATTGATGATGCCCCACCGACAGCCAGTCCCAGCAAAAACCGAAAGATAACCATCGTTAAAACATTCGGCGCAATTGCTGTTCCGAGTGATGCCAGAAAGAATAAAAAGGAAAGATTAAGGATCATTTTACGTCTGCCATAGCGGTCAGCCAATTTGCCGCACAGCAATGCACCAAACGCTGCTCCTAATAGAAGCATGCTTGTAACCAGCCCTTCTGTGACCGGTGTTAAGTTAAGTTGATCAGATCTTGCCATAAAAGGCAAGGCTCCATTTATAACTCCGGTGTCATATCCAAAGAGAAGCCCGCCAAATGTTGCTGAAATCATTATCAACTGCAAAAACGACCTAGGATTTCGTTGTTCTTTCATACCCTTTCCCCACCTTTATGAAGAATGCTTTATACATTTTTTCATTCTTGTCAACCGAGTGTGCTGGATTCACCCTTTCTCTTTTAAAGAGCAATACTCGTTTCAGCCAGGTTTTTTATTTCCCGAGACCTTATCAATCTGAAAATTAGCAATACTCAATGCAGCGAATGAGGCTTTTACAAAAACAACCTAATTGAAATCGCTTTCATTTTTTCACAAGAAACATATCCACTTTTTTGTTATGTTCTAGTTATATTTTTGTTACATCCTTGTTAGGTTTGATATTATCATAATTTTAAAAGCGTTTTCAGTCAATAAAAAACTTCTGAAGTTTTTTAGCAATCATAGGATTTTCCCAGATAAAACGCCTAACACCAGGATTACATACTAATCCCCTTATGCTCCGAATGATTTCAGGAAATCCAGCTGAACATGTTCTATTTTCATTATGTTATGGTTATGTTTTTGAAACCTTTTTGTGATATTTGAATACTGATCAAAAGCTAGTACTCTAATATAAACGTGTTAAGAAAAATTACATTCACAATAAATAGCGATATCATTATAATGAATGTTGGTTGATTGAGATAGAAACAGAAGAAGGGGAAATGGAATTGAAGAAAGTAATGTTAGGCTTTAGTCTATTAGCTTTGAGTTTTTCTTTGGCAGCCTGCGGATTAAATGATACTGCTGAAAAAAGCCATTCAGATCTTAAACAGCCAGTTGCCAAGAATTCTAATTCTGAAGCAAAAAAAGGCTTGGTGGATGCTGTATTAGAAAGGCCTGTTGACGGAGATACGATCAAAGTTAGCTATAACGGCAATATTGACACGGTTCGCTACTTGCTCATTGATACTCCAGAGACTAAAAAGCCACATTCATGTGTTCAGCCATATGGCGAGGATGCATCTAAACGAAACAAAGAATTGGTTAGCGGCGGCAAGCTGCAATTAGAATTTGATAAAGGAGAGCGCAGAGATAAATTCGGAAGGCTGTTAGCTTACGTTTATGTCGATGGCAAGTCTGTTCAAGAAACACTGTTAAAAGAAGGATTAGCCAGAGTAGCATATGTTTATGAGCCAAATACGAAATACATAGACCAGTTTAGAAAAGATGAACAGGAAGCACAAACGAAAAAACGTTCTATTTGGAGTAAAAACGGTTATGTGAATGCCAGAGGATTTAAAGGCTGTGTTAAGCAGCACTCAACTGAAAAACACAAGTAAAAAAAAGATATAGTTCGTGATAGACACCCTTTTGAATGAATATAATGCAATAAATCAAAAAAGAGGGTGCCTCACAAAAATGAATTCTCTACTAAAGAACGAAGACATGATTGCGATTATTAGAAATGGTCTTAGCACATCACAATACCCAAAGAACATAATTGTTGTTGGCGCTGGGTTGGCCGGGCTTGTTTCTGCATCTTTACTGAAGAATGCGGGACATAAAGTGACGATTCTGGAAGCGAGTGATAGAGTCGGGGGCAGAGTTTGCACGTTGCGATCTCCCTTCAGTGCCGGGCTGTATTTCAATGTTGGACCAATGCGCATTCCGGATATCCATACTCTAACCTTGGAATATATAAAAAGATTCAGCCTGCCAACTAGTGTATTTTTGAACAGAACTCCAATGGACATCATTTACGCTAATGGCATTCAAACACGTCTTCATCATTTTGAAAGCAATCCGGGTATCTTAAGATACCCAGTTGCAGCAAATGAACAAGGAAAAACGGCCGAAGAGCTGATGCTTTCTGTATTGCAGCCTATCCTCAATTTTATTTATGTAGATCCTGCGAGAAATTGGCGGATTGTTGAAACACAATACCGGAACCATTCGTTAGGCTCTTACTTGAATACTTATTTTTCATACGGTGCAATCGATATGATCGGCGTACTTTTGGATATGGAAGCATATATGGGGATGTCCCTTGTTGAAGTGTTACGGGAATCCATCTTTTATACGTCGCCAACTCGCTTCTATGAAATAACAGGCGGCATGGATCGGCTTCCTCAAGCATTTCTTCCTCAATTAAAAGAACATATTGTCTTCCATCATAAAATGGTGAAAATATCTCAAAACCAAAACAATGTTACGGTTAACTGCATTCATCAACAGACAGCAAAACATTTGGCAGTGACAGGCGATCTCGCTATCATAACCATTCCATTTTCAACATTGCGTTTTGTACAAGTTGAACCATATGATTCATTTTCCTATTATAAACGGCGGGCCATTCGTGAACTCAACTATATTGCCGCAACAAAAATCGGAATAGAGTTTAAGAGCCGTTTTTGGGAAAAAGCTGGGCAGCGCGGCGGCAAATCGATAACTGATCTTCCGATTAGATTTTCGTATTATCCCAGCATTGACATTGGATCGAATGGACATGCTGTCGTTGTAGCGAGTTACACATGGGCGGATGAGGCACTGATATGGGACAGTCTTTCAGAGGGAGAGCGCCTCCGCTATACGTTAATGAATTTATCGGAAATCTATGGTGATGTTGTATGGTCAGAGTTTGTGACCGGCGCTTCTTTTAGCTGGACCCAAAATCCATATTCAGCCGGGGGTTTCACAGCTTTCGAACCAGGACAGGAATTACAGCTGTATCCATACATCCCTGCCCCTGAAGGGAAAATACATTTCGCTGGAGAACACGCCTCACTTACTCACGGATGGATGCAAGGAGCAATTGAATCCGGAATACGAACGGCGTATGAAGTGAATCGTATAACTTAAATCCTACGTTTTTTATATTCGTTTTAGTGACTCCTATAGATAGATTTGATATTGCTTTTTAATGACGAACATTGATTTTGTTGAATATTATAGAAATAGCAATTAGATCGTGTAGCTTATCAAAAACACCCCATCACATTTAATGTGAGGGGTTATTTGTGCGTAGACAATACTTCAGATTTGATCGTAAATCCAGAGTTTGGACTGATACCAAATCAGGATTTGAATTAAAACTTAAAAGGTTGATTTACTGCTTGAATTTCCTCCCGGATTGAAGGTTGCGTTGTAATGAATTGACATGTTTCCAAGTTATGAGTGAGTCTTGGTTGTATCAAATTTTTTGCCTTTTCGGAATAAAGCATTCCCAATGCTACTCCACTGGGCACTATATGCGCCGCCGCTATTGAGCGTCATACTTGTGTTCCCATAATCCTTCCATTCATATTCATAGCTAGGGAGCCGATTTGAGCTGTAGTTTTGTCATCAAATGCCTTTGTTGATGATTAGTCGTTAATTGTTTTTTCGTTGATCCCCTGACAAAAAAATACACTCTTTACGAACCACACTTATAATTAGTTTTTTCGAAAGCTCTTCAAGGCTGTATTTAGATCCTTTGTGTGAGTGTAAATTTTCTTATACACATCAAATAGTGTTTTATATTTTTGAACATTTTGTTCCTTTGGATAAAATGTAGCAGCCTCACGAATGAACTGCTCTGCACACTCTTCAAGAGATTCAAACCACCTACTTCCAAAGGCAGCTAGCATAGCAGCACCCATGGCGGGGCCTTGTTCATTTGCCAACTTTATCACCCTCGCATTGAAAATATCAGCTTGCATTTGAAGCCACGTTTCATTTTTAGCTCCTCCACCAATAGAAACAACGGTATGCACTGATTTTCCCGCTTCTCGAAATAGCTCAATTGATTCATGTAAAGAGAATGTAATGCCTTCCATAACCGCCCTCAAAAAATGCTCTCTTTTATGTGCTCCATCCATTCCAATTAAGCTTCCCCGAATAGAAGAATCAGCATGTGGCGTTCTTTCACCTACCAAATAAGGAGTGTATAGTAGTCCATTTGCTCCTATTGGAATAGATTCCACCCCCTGCAATAATTGCTCAAACGATTCGTTTGGGGCAAACGTTCTTTTGAACCAGTCCAAGCTGTACCCTGCAGCGAGCGTGACTCCCATCGTATAAAAAGAATCCTTTTTTCCATGATTAAAAAAGTGCACTTTCCCTTTAAAGTCTCTTTCTTCGCCTTCTTCGTATGAAAGTATGACCCCTGACGTTCCAATACTGCATAATGTTTTTCCGGAAGAAAGAATGCCGGCTCCAATCGCACCACAAGCATTATCTGCTCCCCCAGCGTACACTTTTGTTTTTTCCGACAGCCCTGTCTCAGCCGCAACGTTCGGAAGCAGCGATCCTACACAACCATGAGATTCAACAAGCGGAGGACAAATATCTGCAGAAATACCAAATCGATTGCAAATATCATCGCTCCACTCCTTGCGAGTAATATGTAAAAGTAACGTTCCTGCTGCATCGGAGTATTCGGTGTGAATGGCACCGGTCATACGAAATCTCACATAGTCTTTCGGAAGCAAAAAAACAGCTGTTTTTTTAAAAAGTTCAGGCTCATGTTCCTTCACCCATAAGATTTTAGGTAATGTAAACCCTTCTAAAGCACGGTTTTTTGTGATGTTAAGCAGATTATCACCGAATTTCTCGGTCATCCTAATACATTGAGGCGTGGTTCTGGTGTCATTCCAAAGAATCGCATGACGTAACACCTGCCGATCCTGGTCAAGCAGTACTAACCCATGCATTTGTCCTGAATAACTTATCCCGTCAATATCCTTGGCTTGAACGTTGGATATGGAAACCAATTCAGCCAATGCATCAATTGTTTGCTGCACCCAGTCTTCAGGATTTTGCTCACTATACCCTGCCTTCTCTTGAATGAGCGGATAACTTTTGGACGTTTCTGCACAAACCTTGCCGTTTTGATTAACTAAAATCGTTTTAACAGCACTCGTTCCAAGATCTATTCCAATGACATACTTCATTTTTTCACCTCTTACCCTTATAAAAAAACCATTCACTCTAAATAAATCCCAATTATAGAAATTACCCGTCATGAACAATAAGCAAAAGGTAAGGAATCATGACGGGTAGTCTCAGGTATTAGCTATCATGCTATACCTTTTTATAGCGGTTCTCTTTATCTGTTATACTTCTAAAATGTATTGGTTCAATATAGCTTTTAATCGCTCCTGTCTTCCTGATTCGTTTTTGATTGCTGTATTATTTAGCGCATATTGCTCAAGAGTATGGAAATTAGCTCTTCCTTCTGTAATTTCAAGACCTATTCCTTCAGTAAAGCTGCGATAACGATGTTGAATCACATCATCAAACACACGATCTTCGATTAATTTATGGGCTACTCTCAATCCTCTTGCAAATGCATCCATCCCCGCAACATGGGAATATATTAAATCATCAGGCTCAAAAGAAGACCTTCTGACCTTCGCATCGAAGTTTAATCCACCGCTCCCAAGGCCGCCATTTTGCAGGATTTCGTACATTGCTAATGTCGTAGAATATAAATCCGTCGGAAATTCATCTGTATCCCAGCCTAAAAGAGGATCACCCTGATTCGCGTCAACAGAGCCAAGAAGACCATGTACTCTTGCCATCCGTAATTCATGTTCAAATGTATGCCCTGCTAATGTGGCATGATTGGCTTCGAGATTTAATTTAAAATGATTGTCTAAGCCATATTGCTTTAAGAAGGCAATGGTTGTTGCTGCATCTGTATCATATTGATGAGTGGTCGGCTCTTTTGGTTTTGGCTCAATCAAAAACTGCCCTGTATATCCGATTTCCTTCGCATAATCCACTGCCATATGCATGAATCTCGCCAAATTATCAAGCTCCAATTTTAAATCGGTATTTAACAATGTTTCATATCCTTCACGGCCGCCCCAAAATACATAGTTCTCGGCGCCAAGCTCTTTTGCTGTTTCTAACCCTTTTTTTACTTGTGCTGCAGCATACGCAAACACATCTGCATTGCAGGAAGTCGCCGCACCATGGACGAAACGGGGATTCGTAAACATGTTTGCAGTATTCCATAATAGCTTAACGTTGCTATTTCTCATATACTCTTTAATCATGCCCACGATGATATCTAAATTGTGATTTGTCTCTTTTAACGTACTTCCTTCTGGTGCAACATCTCGGTCATGAAAAGCAAAGAATGGTGCATCTAGTTTTTCAAACATCTCAAATGCTGCTTCTACTCTCGCCTTCGCCAGATCCATTCCTTTATAGTGATCCCATGGCCTTTGCATCGTAGCTGCCCCAAAAACGTCTGTTCCATCAGCGGTAAATGTATGCCAATAGGCAATAGAAAACCGCAAGTGCTCTTTCATCGTTTTTCCGCCGATTACTTCTTGGGAATTATAATATTTAAATGCTAAAGGATTAGTGGAATCTTTCCCTTCGTAAACCACTTTGTTTACGCTTTCAAAATAGTTGACTGAACTAGAATGAGATTGAGCCATGTTATTTCCCCCTTAAAAATCATTTCAAATACAGTGCAATTTATTTCATATTGTAAGTAAGTTGTCTATTAGTTTGTTGTTCGAACAAACTAACTTATTTTAATCTTATATAACCTCATCAGTATTTTCAATATTTTTTTTGTTTTTTATGAACACATTAGATATAGTAAAGGTAAGATTAGCTATGTACTATGTCTCATACTGAAAACAATACATTTCAACTTAATTTAAAGATTATACAAATGGAGTGGATTAAGTGGTTATCGCTGATCAAACCTTTGTCAAAAAAGTAAATCAAAAGTTATTATTAAAAGAAATTCTTAAAAATTCACCTATTTCAAGAGCAAAATTATCTGAAAAGACTGGATTAAATAAATCAACTGTTTCATCACAGGTAAACACGTTAATGAAAGAAAATCTTGTTTTTGAAATAGGTCAGGGACAATCAAGTGGCGGAAGAAGACCTGTCATGCTTGTTTTTAATAAAAAGGCAGGATACTCCGTAGGAATAGATGTTGGTGTGGATTATATTAATGGCATTTTAACAGATCTTGAAGGAACGATCGTTCTTGATCAACATCATCATTTGGAATCGAATTCTCCAGAAAAAACCAAAGACATTTTAATTGATATGATTCATCACTTGATTACGCATATGCCACAATCTCCATACGGGCTTACTGGTATAGGCATATGCGTGCCTGGACTAGTTGATAAAAATCAAAAAATTGTTTTCACTCCGAACTCCAACTGGAGAGATATTGACTTAAAATCTTTCATACAAGAGAAGTTCAATGTGCCCGTTTTTATAGAAAATGAGGCGAATGCTGGGGCATATGGAGAAAAAGTATTCGGTGCTGCAAAAAATCACGATAACATTATTTATGCAAGTGTCAGTACAGGGATAGGGATCGGTGTTATTATCAACAATGATTTATATAGAGGGGTAAGCGGATTCTCTGGAGAAATGGGACATATGACAATAGACTTTAATGGCCCTAAATGCAGTTGCGGAAACCGAGGCTGCTGGGAATTGTATGCTTCAGAGAAGGCTTTATTAAAATCTCTTCAGACTAAAGAGAAAAAAGTGTCCTATCAAGATATTATAGACCTTGCCCACCGGAATGATATCGGAACTTTAAATGCATTACAGACTTTTGGATTCTATTTAGGAATAGGCCTTACCAATATTCTAAATACATTCAATCCTCAAGCCATCATTTTAAGAAACAGCATAATTGAATCGCATCCTATGGTTTTAAATTCAATTAGAAGTGAAGTGTCGTCCAGGGTTTATTCCCAATTAGGCAATAGCTATGAATTATTACCGTCTTTCTTAGGAAAAAATGCACCGGCATTAGGAATGTCCTCCATTGTTATTGATCATTTTCTGGATATGGTTACAATGTAATTTATTATTAAAATGTACAGATCTCTATGTCCTGCGCTCATCTTTAAAGATGAGCTTTTTGTTTGTTATATTGATGTTGAATAGGAGTATTTCTGAAGGATATGAAAAAAGGAGTTCTAAAATAGAAGTCTCCTTTTTTCATGAAACAATTATTTTTCTTTATAGCGAAAATATCTAAAGTCGGCCGGAATATGATTACCACTGGTATCTTGGCATTGCATCCCTACAAAGGCTCCCGTGAAAAATCCTCCTCCACGGATGTAATCATCTGATAATTTTTTCGATTCCAATGCAATGTCAATTTTGTGCCAATCTTCTTTGTTAAAAGAATAAAAATAATAATAATTTTCCTTTTCAATATTTACTTTTAAATATACATACTTTACTTCACGAGGAATAACAATTTTATTTTTTAATGGTTGTGAAAAAGAAAAGTTATCACATATTGTTAATTCAAGAATACGGCCAAGGTCTTCATCATGCGTGACTTGAAGAGCAGTCCAGTTCTCTGTATTGTAATAGTTCACCAATCCAGCGGCTTGTTGAAAATTCTCCGGATAAAACTCAACAGCCGTTTCTGCTTCAAAATGGAGACTTTGCCAACGCCTGGCTACAAATGCCTGAGTAAATGTCGAGGTTAATGATTCATGGCCGTATAATCGTAAATGATTTGGCACTTGAGTTAATGAACCTAATTCATTCGTAAACGGGATCCTTAAAGTTTGAAAATTTATATTTAACTTTGAGTCCTCAAATTCATCAACTTCCGGGTACGTTGCTTGAAACATTGTATTAGGTATAGAAGGCGCTTCTACCTCCAAGCTTCCTTCTTTTCCACCTACTACATAAGGCCAATCATCTTTCCAATCCAGTTTTTGAATAGCTGTTTCTCTACCTAAAGGGCAATATCCTCTCTGCTGAAAAATTGAATCATCGTCAGGATGAATAGGACGGCCCGTTAAATGAGCTAAATACCACTCATCTGTATGTGTTTGAACAATGGATGCATGACCGCATTTTTGCAATGGATTTCCAGGATCATGCCATGATGTTAAGATTGGATTATCGGGATGAACTTCATATGGACCCTCAATATTTGTAGAACGGGCAATTGTAGCAGCGTGTTCAAACCGTGTTCCTCCTTCTGCAGTCAATAAATAATAATAGTTCCCGATATGATAAAGGTGCGGAGCTTCTGTTAGTTTTCTATCGGTCCCTTTAAAAATAACTTTCGGTTTACCAATTAATTTTTTCTCCTCATCAGAATATTCCTGTATGACAATTCCTCCAAATGAATGCCGATCAATACGCTGATCCCATAACATATTTAATAAATATTTTTTTCCATCCGTATCATGAAACAAAGAAGCATCAAATCCTGAGCTATTTAATTTGATCGGATCCCCCCAATCACCATTAATCGTTTCACAAGTAACTAAATAATTATGACAATCTTTCCAAGCGCCATCTACTACCTTAACATCCGTATAGATCAGCCAAAACTTACCGTCACTATAACTTAAACATGGTGCCCAAACCCCGCCTGAATTAGGGTTTCCTTTCATATCTAATTGTGAAACTCTTTGTAATGGATGTGCGACTAAGTGCCAATTCACTAAATCTTTTGAATGGTGTATCTGGACACCTGGAAACCACTCGAATGTAGATACAGCGATATAATAATCCTCTCCTGCCCTACAAATACTTGGATCGGGATTGAATCCTTTAAGTACTGGATTGATAATCTTCATTTGAACTCCTCCTCAGCTATTTTCTTAATAGGCTTCTCTTATTTGGTGCCATTTTCATGCCTTGAATTCCTCAATATTATCCAAATAAATTTTATCTCTATTCTCTAATTCTCGTACCATTTTTTTGTATTTCTCTTCATCTAAGTTATAGAAATTAATATCAATCATGGCTAGAACCAGCAAGAACACGGGAATGATTGTTGCTGTAATTAAAATTCCCGTTAATGCCTCCGGGGTTTGTGTTTGATTTGCCACGTATCCAAACTTATCTAAAACCAACCCAGGAACAATCCCTCCCAGTGCCATACCGAATTTAAAGAAAAATCCGATAATAGCATAAATGAGCCCACCCATTCTTTTCCCAGTCCTATACTCTCCATATTCTATTGTTTCAGGAATGAGCGCCCACATATATCCCCCGGCAGTGAGACTTCCGGCAGCAGCAATTAATCGAAAGAAGAGTATTAGATATACATTACTTGGCGGAACAAATAGTAAAGCTAAGAGGCCGATAATATTCAGTAATAATGCATAGTTTAGTAGTTTTTTCTTCCCCAATAATTGATGAAGCCTTGGAATAAACGGTAAAATGACCAAAGCAGGCAAACTTCCAATCAAACCGTACCACTTCACTAAATCCTCTCTTCCCAAGTTATATGTCACATAATAGATGCCAACTGAATTACTTATTGAATTCACTCCAAAAATAATAATAAAGAAAATGCTTAATACAACAAGTGGACGATTCACATGAAATTGCTCAAATATATCCGATAATTTAATTTTCTCCTCAGACTTTTGAAGAGTGACACGCTCTTTTGTGCTTTTAAAACAAAAGATTAAAAGGCACCCACCTATCATTCCCAAAATACCCATGGTTAGCTGCCAGCCAAGAGATTCGTTGCCGGAAGTATCGCTTAAATAGGCAGCCAATAAGGGAACAAAAAATGCAACGACAAGTCCCCCAAGATTCGCAAATAACATACGAACAGATGTTATACTAACAACTTCTTGATTATTTCTAGTCATTGCAGAAGTTAACGCGCCATATGGAACGTTTATGGTTGTGTATGTAAGCGACAAACCAACATAGGTCATATAGGCATATATTAATTTCCCCATGTCTGAAAAATCTGGAGTTGTAAAACAGAGTAATGCAAGTACTACAAATGGGAAAGCTCCGAATAAAAGATACGGTCTAAAGCGTCCAAACCTGCTATTTGTTCTGTCTACTATTGTTCCAATAAAAGGATCAGCTAGAGCGTCGATGATTCTAACCACTAAGAACATGGTACCGGCTGTTGCTGCCGATAAACCAAATACATCTGTATAGAAGAACAAAAGATAAGTAGACACCGTTGCATAAATTAAATTACATGCAAAATCTCCAGAAGCATAGCCAACTTTTTCAGTCATGCTAATCTTCTTTAAATTTTCACTGACCATGATTTTTCCTCCCTTTTCGATCATTAAATAAGGAACAGTATGAAATGGTATAAAAATTTCTCAAACTCACCTCGGCCGGTAATCGTTTATAAAAGCGCTTTCAAAAAATCACAAAAAATATGAGTGCTTTAACTTCACAGATTATTCTTCATCGAACAAAATGATCTGATCAGCAAGCAGTAAATTCATCTTTTTTCGTTGCACTCCTATACTTGGGAAAGGATTAAAGATACACTCTTTTGTTATATATATTGTTTAGCTCCAATTAAATCGAGCCTTTTATTCCCCCTTTATATTTAGAAATAACCTTATCTTATGGAACTAATAAAGTCACCTTCATTAGTTTGTTGACTGGACAAACTAACTTGACTTAATATTATAAAATCCTATCAACTTTTTCAATGTTTTTTCAGAAAATTTAAATCAGCCTGCAGCAAGTATTGATTATTGCTTTTTTTAACAGTCAGTTTCTCAAATATCCTGATTATTCTCTTCAAAAAGATTTCATTCCTTCTAAGAACCCTGTAAAATTTTAAATTCATATAAACTTCAACTCTGAATAAAACAAAAAGCAGTCTATTCAGATCTGCTCCTTAGTGTTCTCTTCTTTTAACTTTTTGTTTAGCTTGAAACCAATTAAGACATTGATCATCGCAGCTGGAAAATATAAAAATCCTGCTCCCATTATTCCTAACGCAGTGCTTGAACCTACTATAAAAGCCTGCATTTCTGTATTTCTTGACTTCAAACTAAGTAATACTAGAATACCCGCTAAAACCCCTATAAATCGAGCAATGCCTGGAATAAAGAAATCGGTTAGGATTCCAAATATTTGTCCAATAATTGATAACACAATCCCCATAAAACTGGATAATACAACTAATGTTTTGATAGCTTTTCACCCCTTTTTAAATCCGTTTCCAATATTAAACCGCTTTTGATACAGGTCTACAAGTATAGCAGCCCGCTCTACAAACCCTCTCAGCTGCCATGCTTTTTGACTCACCATTCTCTTTCCGCTCTATTCCAATACAAATAAACACTCCTTACCCTGCGACAATGGCGATTAGCTTTATTCAAGAACTCTGCAAAGGCGGTGTATTCTTACATGAATGCCGGAGATGTGGAATAGAAAAGAGCATTTAACTTAATACTCTTTCAGAATTCTCACAGTCCGTTTCCAGAAACTTATATACTTTACTTTTCTTGTTTAAGCTCTTTCTTTTTATTCCTTTTGTAACCTGCATAAGAGCCGGCAAAAATAGCTATAAACATGGCAATCCAAATAAAAATGTTCAAGTCAACTCCCCCAATTTTAAATAAAACACTTCTTTTGCTTTTTCCTCTCCAATAAAAGCTCATACCGTGTTATGGTTTAAAAAAACTTTCAAGGAGTGGTTCTTTGCTTAAAGCTTCAAAAATTTTGATCTCATGTGCAGCTTTAATCCTATGCGTATATTCTTTATATCATCAAAGTGAATTCCTCTTGGTTTCTCTCCAAGTATTAGTTGCACTTCTCTTTGTTTTAATGGGAGTGGAGACACTTTCAAAGAAACAAACAAGGTCTGCGTATTTGTTGTTTGGATCAGCGGCTTTTATACTTGTTGTGAACGTTGTGAAATGCATGATTTAAATAGTAAATAAACTAATTCCGCAGGCATATGGAATCCCAGAACCAATAAATTAACGCAGCAACAATGCTCATTATGTAATAATTTAAGCTCCTGAACACTGTAAGAGCACTAGGCGGATAATCAACAAACCAGAACACGAACACAGCCAAAAAAGCTACTGCAGTATAAATTAAAAAATGGATCAAACTGAACTTTCTGGGATTTCTTCTTAGTAATAATTGTAAGGGAAAAGCAAAGATTAAGTAAGTGATAAAAGAGTAGAATGCAATGATGCCTATTGTGATTAAGGCGATCGCCATAAATCCCGAATAAACAAACATATACAAGCCAAAGACTAGACCATATGACAAACTCGAGAATACCAGAGTATAAACATAACTGTTTAACGTCTTTTGATTGAGGCTCAAATCAGCACCCCCTACCATGTATCAACCAGTTATCCAATTGTTCAAAATCTTCATCGATTTTCACGTCTTTTTAAAAATTAGACTCCGAATAACAAAGTTCCACCTATAAAAAAGAAGAAAGGGAATAGTAACAAAATTGAATTTAAAATGATTCCCCATATAGCCCACCGTTTATTTGTCTTGATTGAAACTAACGCGAGCATTATCCCTATAGGTGAGAGTAATAAAGGGAACAATACCGGCATTCCTTGCCACGGCATTGAAATAATCCCAGTCAAAAAATTAATTATTAATATAGCTGAGATAATTGGAAAAGCAAATGAAAAGATGACTGCAGCTTTTTTAAAATTCATATTAAAAGTAAATCTCCGTTCTCTTTAAAATCGTATTTTTATTAAAAAATATATTAAGACGTCATTGTCTCCGTGCTATTGCTTCAACAACGCTTTATTTAATTTTGAGAGATGCTTCAAACCTTGCCTCAGTTCACACTGAGCTTAATTCTTTTCTCATATCCCGAAAATAGGGTTTATCTTAATGGTTTTCTATTCGTTATTATCAAGGAAGTGAAGAAACTTAATGCCATTCTATTCTATGTATTGAGTAGACTTCAATTAAAATTTAAAAAAGATCGGCAGATGCACGAACATCTAACCGATCTGCAATAGATAGCTGATTCTCGTACTTCCACACTCAAACACTCTGTGTTCTCCCGGTTCCGTTACAGTTTCCTTCATTGTACTGTAGACGTTTCACTAGCTGGTGATGGCTTCACAACTATTGGCAGCTGTTAAAACCTCAGCGGTATACACTGTGCCAGATTTGATGGCAATTTTCTGATTAAGCCTCATATTCTTGTTCATTGGGATTAAGATTTGTTCGATGGAGGTTCAACATCATTGTATTAGGTTTACATCAATTACGTTATAAAAGGCATTAGAGGTATCCGCAACGTCCCACACCCCTAAAATGACATGATAACCACTGCGATCAGTTGGTACATAAATCTTGTGAGAAAGATTAGTATCTGCCTTTGAACCATCGTGATCTACTGTTCCAATTAATTCAAACTCATCTCTTGTTAATGGTTTGTTTGGATTCCAATCTTTCTTGGTTATATAATAGTGCCACTTTGATGTTGCGTGAGGAGCAGTATAGTGCCAAGTAAAGGTGTTTAGACCTCCATGCATGTTTTGTTTTACCCACTGATCTGCAGTCTGCCTGTCTAACCCAAAGTCAATTTGACCAAAGCCTCCATTTGCCGATGCAATTTTTCCATCTGGCGGACCTCCGGCTGGAAACCCTTTAGGTCCTTCTACCGATTGAGGATTATCAACTACAGAACCATACTTTTGTGTAGCTGCTGTCCAACCAATTATTTGTTTTTCTAATGATCCCATGTACGCTCTACTAGCAGGTTCTTTTATATACCCGTGTGCAGATACATCACCTGCAAATAAAGTAGCACCCACACTTAGAACAGCAGTTAGAACAGCGCCTTTGATAAAACCCTTCATTACCAACTCATTCCTCCCTTTGCTGTAAATTTTTTCTCTTTCCTACTATAATAATTCATTATATGTCAGGTAAACTCCTTCTTTATTTTTGATGGCGTTACACTTAAAGAACTTCATACTTCCAAGCTCTTTTGTTCTTCATATAGCTTTTTAATGTAATCACAGATGGCGAACTCTTTTTCAATCTTTGCTTTAACACATATCATCTGCATTATTATTCAACCCAGCGGTATATTCTTAATCCCCTAATAACTAACAAAAGGATTTATTCAATCTTCAGTGGTAGCTGAAATTCATGTGACTTTGAGATAAAGTCGTGACGTCTATAAGAATGTTGCGATGCCTTCTTTTCCTCAGAAAATTCTTGTCTAAAGTTTTGTTCTTTTTAACTAAACGGGCAGGTATAATTAAACTATAAAAAGAAAACAAAACATCATAAGGAGGATTTTTGTGTTTCAAACCTTAGACCATTTTTTAAAATCTTGGGAGTTCGAAGCCGACGCTACACAGAAACTACTAAATAGTCTAACTGATGAATCACTTAAACAAGAAATAACTTCACAAAATTGGACTTTAGGCCGTATTGCGTGGCATACTGTTGCTGCCATTCGCATCATTACCTCAAACACAGACTTAACGTTTCATGCCCCTGCTGAAGATTATCCTGTCCCTGCTTCAGCTCAGTTTATTGCAGACAGCTATCATCAAGCCAGTAATGCGTTTGTACAGGCATTAAAAACCCAATGGACTGATCATACACTTCAAGAACGTATCAACTTTATTGGTCAACAATTGCCAAATGGTTCACTTTTGATGTTTTTGATTCAACATCAAAATCACCATCGAGGACAAATGACTGTTCTTATGAGACAAGCAGGATTAACTGTTCCAGGTATTTATGGTCCAGCTAAAGAGGAATGGACAAAATTCGGTTTGGAACCCCCGCAAATGTAAGCAGCCTTTATAACGAAGTTAACCTATTACAAAATATAAAAGCATGTTTCGATAATTTTTTTTCAAAACATGCTCTTTCCTTTTGCTTTTGTTCATTTAATCAATGTTATTAACATCAGAAATAATATCTGGCATTTTTCTAATCTCCTTTTTGAATAATGTTTTGATACACATTAAAATGGGTAAAAATTTATCAGGTGATTTCTTTGAATCATGATCAAAAAGTTACTCATTACTCCTCATTTATTTTTTCAACGATCATCGTGTTGCTGGTCGCAATCTTTCCTGAATACACTTCTTGGTTTGTGACTGTTTTCTTTTTGGGTTTTGCACTTATATATACTCTCCAAAAACATAAAGCAAGTTCGTCAAAAGCAATTTCTTATATTTCATATTTCTTGTTCATCGTTGTATTGGTTTACACATTAGTAAATATATAGTTTTAATCCTACTAGAATTGTCTCAAATAAAATGCCCTGCATGTAAGAATGTCTCCTGCCATTTCAGTGTTCTAAGTAGGAGATGGTATTTTGTTTGTATCGCCAATGTTTCTTCCTTCAATATAGTTCAATTCCACTCTTCCTCTAAAATAGCGTAATAATATTCATCCCACCATTCATTGCCTTTAGGAATACATTTTTTAAAAAAGCCTTCTCTTCTCATTCCAATGTTCTCCATAACTCGGTATGATGGAATATTCTCAGGTTGACACGTAGCTATAATCCTATGTAAGTTCATTTCTTTAAATCCATATTCCAAGATCGCTTGTGCTGCTTCAGAAGCATATCCTCTATTTTGATAATTCGGATTAAACACCCACCCAATCTCATATGTATGTTCACCAAAATACTTATAAAAAACAATATGGCCGATAAGAAAATCTTCATCTTTTAGTATTACAGGAAATTTTTCTGCGTTATCACCTTTGTTTTTCTTTACAAATGCTTTTGCATCTTCTTCAGTAAAAACCCCTTCTGGTATATACTTCATAACATTCATATCTGACGTATACTCATATACAGCTTTCCAATCTTTGAATTCAAATTCACGTATCAATAACCTTTTTGTTGTTATATGCATTAAAATAACTCCCATCAAAAATAATTACACTTAATCTTTATTCGATATTAAGACAATAATAACCTCTTTAAATACTATCCTTATACAACAATCTGGGCCCCTTACAAACAACAAAGGGTAGGCGTCTCAGCTATATCTTCTTGTAGACTTCTGTGTACGCCTTTAATTGGTCACGTAAATCCTTGCTCTAATCGCTTGACTTTCCGGTTTAATGATTCGATAATCGCGTCTTTATTATTTTCGTTCATATCACTTTGCAGCTTTCTTTTTCATTTTTAAAGCTATTTACACAAAAAAGAGGCTATCCACAAAATGACAATTTCAGGGATAACCTCTTTTTTATCAATTTCTAATCAATCATCTAGCTTTCACTCCATAAAAGCTTCTGAATAATGAACGACACCTTGCACATCTTCAAGAGAATGATTTGCTAATTCCAGAGCCATAAATACTTCATCAGGCACCTCAAAGGGCGCTTTTATATTCCATAAGCTAGCTGGCTTAAAACCAAACTTCGGATAATAATCTGCAAGATTGCTAGTTGAAAGGGCTCTGAAAAAACTAAAATTTGACAATCAGGTAACTGTGGAATGTAACCGAGTCAGTCTCCAATTCAAATGAATTTCTTTAAAATTCTTAATTTATTTAAAACTCATTTATTTTTTAATTAATCAGTTAAGATTAAATTTATACACAAAAGTGTAAATACCTAACAAAAACCACAAGATCACAACATTTTTTCACAAAAAACTTCCTTTGTAATCAAAACAAAGGAAGCAGGATGTTTTCTATTTATAAAAATACAATAATGAAGAAAAGTTCGCCTTTTTTCACAATCAGTTTTTTATTGTTCGTCTGAAGGTGGCAGTAGGCTAGGCGGTAGTGATTCCTCAATTTCTTTTGGGAGAAGTGCTTTTACTGCTTCTTGCCCTATTTGTTTAGCTGCGGCAGGATTTCGTGAAGTCCAATTCATTATTTTTATCATTAGAGCAGTTGCCCATTTCTTTTTTGATAAGTACTCGACTTGTTCCTTTAATAATTCAACTTCATCATGTAGTTTTGTATATTCTTCTCTTGATTGATTCTTATTAGTTTCGTTTTTATTAATAGCTTCGTTATAAAGTTTTTCAAGTTGACTGAGTTTTTCTTTTAATTCATTAGCTTCTTTCCTAGTAAAAAAGGTTTCTACATCTTCTTTAAATTTCTCTCGAACCAAATTTTCAAGCTCAGCTAATTTTTCTTCTGTTTCCTCAGCTTGTCTTCCTAAAATTGTATTCCTTATTTCCTTTCGTAATGCATTAACCCATCCTTCGATGCTGTCTAAAAGATCGTTAGAATTCATATTATGTTTATTTTGAGTTAAAACTACTTCACCTGGACTATATTGGCATGATATACGAGAGCCCTCTCCTTCAATTGTTGCATTGTAATAATAATCATCATATAAATATTTAATATTTAAGTTTATTCTCCTTGCCTTCTGTTCTTGTTGAATAATATGAAAGTCATCTGAAGTTATTCCTTGGTTGTTTAGTCTGTTTCTGATTTCGGTTAAAAAACTTCTATTCAATGTAGTAGCCAAAATGCTCACCTTTATTGAATTGGAACAAAGTGAAGACAGAATTTAATACTGTATCAGTTTATTCAATATGTTAATTTTAATTTGGTCTTTATTATTCTTCTTTGTTCTTCTATAGCCATCTAATAAAGACTTATTATAAACTTTGAGGTAATCATCAATAGTTAGCAAATGATATTTCACATCACCATCTTCAAAAATCTCTAGACTATTATAGTCTACATCTGCAAATGTTTTTAAATCCTCAATGTAAGCAATGCCTACTTTAGTATTAGTTTTCCTAAATTCATGCTATTGTGTCTAACTCTTTATTAAAAGTTTTAGCTATACTTATAAATTCATTTATCTAAAAAGCCTTAAATACTGAGTTAAAGAAAAATATCAAAATAATGATGGCTAGTACAATAACAATTTCAAAAGTGTGTGAACTACCATCTTCTTTTTCTCGTTCCGTTCTCTCCCTTATTTGCTCCCTATATTTTCTTTGTATTTCATTCTTTTTCTTGTCCATCTTACTCGACCCCTTTCAAAGTAAAGCCAAGCAATTCTGAATTATTTTTATTCCTTTCTTTTGACTCTTAATTTAATCCATTCTTCATCATCAGAATATGGTTTTTTGGTTGTTCTATACCATCCGTTAAAATGAGCAACTAACTGAATCATTATTTTCTCAGCTTGACCTTTAGAGTCCATACCTAACTGCGTAAAACCATTTTTACTACTTAGCGGATCTCCGTCCCCTGGCTTATCAAACTGTATAAGAGCTATGTAGTATCTCCTTAGTCTGCGCCAAAAGGTTATAGAGCCACCAAAGTGATTCCGATAGTGATTAACATTAAGCTTTGGTTTATAGCCCTTTGACTTTAAATATTCGGCAATTTCTTCAGCGCCAAATTCTTGACCTATTTGACCTCTTTCTTTAAGCACATTCTAAACCCCACTCATAATAAAATGATTATTTTATTACTATTATACTACAATTTTCCATGGTCAGACTAAACCAAAAGCAGTCTATTCAGAACTGCTCCTTAGTGTTTTTAACCTTTTGGGTGTTTATTCATATAATGTTGAAGTACTGACTGATAAGGAGTGAAACATATGAGATATTATCCGACCCATAGTTTAATGAGACAACAACCACAATCCCCTCCACCGTCTTACGTACCACCAAAACCCTATCCTTCACATTATTTAGTTGACTGTTTAAATAATTACACTTATGTTTGGTTGGTAAATGGTGAGGGATTTTGGTTTTACCCCACATACCTCCAGTATGGTGAAGTTGCAGGATATAGATGGAACGGTACTTTTTGGACATTCTATGGATTTGATGAAAGATTAATTGAAAGAGTTGCGTGTTATCCGATTCCTACTTTGTATTAACAAAAAGCCCTCTGTGGAAACTTAAATCCACAAGGCTTTTTCATTTATTGTGACTCATCTTTTATCTGGTGCACATTTATTAAACTTTTAGCGTGTCACCACTTGAATTTCCCCTTACCTCACATTGCACATTACACTTCGTTTTGAGCTCGCTTGCAACCTCAATGACTTCATACATTGTTTGCAATTTAGAAGCGCCGTGGAGGTCGCTAGATGTCAAATAACCGTCCTCATCTAATTTAAATGATTTGAAGTATTCCTTGTTCTCAAACTGCAGTACATAAAAATAATCAATCAAAGGCATAAATCAACCTCTTTTAAATAATTTTGTAATCCTCATAGCTAATGGCAGTAGCCCCATTAACATGTAAAAGGCAATAACGTTAAGCTTATTTTTGAAAAACAGGCTGGCCAAATTCCTTTCCATGCTCGCTGCTGTTTCTTTATCCATGAGTCCTTAAAATACTTCATCATAGACCTGATCAACAAAAATAAACTTAATGCCAGTCAATAATCCAACTCCAAGCCAAATAATTAAAGAATAAGCTAATCCAATCATTTGTTCCCTCCCTATATCGAACGAAATTTGCTATTCTTGAGTATGTTGAATAAATTATGTGGGTGATCGTGTGGAAGAGAAGTTGGAAACAAACGGGTATGATACTTCAATCGTTTATGATTACAAAGAATATCCAGATACAAAATACGGACGCTGCGACAATTGCGATTACACACTCTTCAAAAGCTCTGTGAAGAGTGGAATATTCTTGCGTGAATGCCGGTGCTGTGGGATGAAAAAGAGCATTTAGGTTAATTAATTCCAGTGTATGTATAATCTAAAGACATTGAGGTCAAGCCCTACAGTTATTTTTCTATAGGGCTTTGAAACTGTTACATTAGTAGCTTTCCTCTGTGTCGATTGAAGTGAAAGGTTCTAACTCAATGGCCTCATGTACTTCTGGGAAAAGATAAATTTCTCTCTGTTGCCCTTCACTGTATGCTTTAACCAATGGAGCAATGGCATCTGACCATTTTTTAAATTCCGTAGGGTTTATTCTTGGAGTAGGAGTGTAAGCGTGATGAATTGCATACGCAGTTGTTTTATTTAAAACACTTCTAGGAATCATTTCATACCATGTGTCAGTTCTATTATGTCCTCCCAACGCTGTACCATTTACACCATACCTACGTGGAGCTGTTGCATACAGAATGTTCCCCCTTGAATCAGTTAAGAAAACAACTACTGTGCCGGTGAACCCTTTCCACTTTTTACTAGTCCATGTTTTAGTGGTTGCATCTAATCTTCCACTTGAGGATATAATAATATTGGTTGCCATTCGTCTATGATCCCCTAATTCTGTATGCTGTGAGCCCCGTAAAGGAAATGTCACACGCTCATCACTTTCAATACTTTCTACGTAAGGATTAAAGTTTAAGTAATCATTTCTGTAGTCAAACGATACAGGATACATTGCGTCGTCCCAATTTTGATAGAATTTTTGGAATTGATAATTATACACAACAAAACACCTCAGTAAATAATTTAGGTCAATGACCAAAATCAACATATTCAGTTAACTCGAACAAAGTTCCTAAATATTCACAATTAAATATGACAGTGTAGGTTCCTTAAAGATCGCAACCTTAACTCAAGAACTGTATAATTTATCTTCCTCTCATTATTTTTAGGTATTTATAAATGTTTTCAAATGTAGCTTATAACTCACTTATTTTTCTTCATTTAAATTTCAGGAATTGTTCCATAATCAAAATAAAAATATCTTCTGTTGGCTTTTCTTATATACTTACTTTTCTTGTTTGAGCTCTTTCTTTTTATTCCTTTTGTAACCTGCATAAGAGCCGCCAAAAATAGCTATAAACATGGCAATCCAAATAAAAATGTTCAAGGCAACTTCCCCAATTTTAAATAAAACACTTCTTTTATCTTGATTCTTTATGCTCTCGGATTAAGACACGTAATCGTGTTAAGGTTAATTCATGACTGCATAAGGAGTGATACCTTGCTAAAAGTTGCAAAAATTTCGGTTTCTTGCATTGCATTAGTCTTGTGCGTATACTCACTGTTTAATCAAAATGAATTATTGTTGCTGGTTGTTCAATTGTTTGTTGCAGCACTTTTATCAGTAGTCGGAATTGAAGCGATATTAAGCAAACAAAAACTGTCTGGATATTTATTGTTTGGAACAGCAGCCTTCTTACTTGTTGTAAACGGTGTGAAATTCATGATTTAAACTTATTTTAATTCCGTAAGAATATAGAGTCCCAGAACCAATAAATGAAAGCTGCAACAATGCTCATAATGAAATAATTTAAGCTTTTTAGCACAGCAAGCAAGAGCACTTGTTGGATTAGTCACAACAAAGAACGATAACGCAGCTACAAAAGCTATAGCTGTGTAGATAAAAAGATTAATTTAAACTTTTTTCCTCTTTTTCTCAGCAGCACTTGCAAATTGCAAAGGGACAGCAAACACCAAATAAGTGATTAAAGCGTAAAATCCTATGATGCCAATAGTGACTAATGCGATTTGCCATAAATCCAGAGTATAAAAGATTGAGCATTATTCAACCTCTGAAAATAACCACCGCGTTACGAAATAATTCATATCATTAAACTCAAACCATAAATTCTTTATCCAAACGTCTCTTAAGCTTTGTCTCTTTATGTGAACTCTTGATAATAAATTCTGTTCCGATCTGTTTTCACCTGGTTTGTTGTACTTAAATGTTCCTTTTCATACATCCTCCATTAAATCAATATCATTTTTCCACCTTGACTATCAGTAACCCATTCGCCGTTATATTTACATTTGCTCACTGTCCTAGAAAACTTGTAATTCTTTCCCAACCTTATAACTTTAGTTTACCATTATTATCCTGAGTGATCGATATGGTTATGATCTTTTTGAAATAGCAACAACTCATGCAGCTCAATGTTTAGGTATGTGAAGAGTTATCTAACAGCTCTCTTGGGTACCGCTCCATTTCATACCTGTATAGCTTTCTGACAATCGCAAAAGTGATCAATTCACGATTAAAATGTCTATATCAAATGGTGTTTTTATGTAAATTTAAAACAAGCAATAAACAAATAAAAACTGCCTCTATTGTTATTTTTCGTAATAATAGGATTTGACCCAATGATAATTTCTACCCTTATTTTCACACCATTCAATAAATCCCTTTGATTGTTTTTCTGTAAACAACACCCAGTCATTCAACAGATCTTGATAATAGTTAAGTGCTTCGTTATTGTTATTTCTTGTTTGTTGACATTCTACCTTGTTGTTTAACTGCCGTGACTTAGTAATAAGTGCTGTATCTTCTTTAATATCGCCAAGATACAAATCTTGGATATATGATGAAATGAATACCAAAGGGCGTTCAAATTAATATCGATTAGCGTTAATAAGGATAATTGTTCATTGCTGCCACCAAGTCTAAGTGCATTGTATAAGTAATCGACACGTTTTTCAGCATTTAAAAACACGCCATACCACCTATGTGGTCTTGGATCTTCGGGGTTACTCTTCATCCATACCTCAAGTAAAGGCTTTAAAAGTTCCTTTTCCAAAGGATGAACGAGTGTATGATGAATATCATCTGATGTTTCAAATAAAGCAAATAGCCAACAAGCAAAATTCTGTTGTGCATTATGATCCCATGTCTTTGCCTCATCAATAAAGGAAGATAATGGTTTAAAGGATTCCTTACGTAACCCTTTTTCTTTGAGAGAGCAAAACTTTTTAAATAATGGATATTCATCCAATCTGTCACTTTTCAATATATTAGTTAAGATATTTACTATTGTTCACATCTCTCTTTGTTTAGAATAAAATACATGTTTTATACAGAATTGATACTAATAAAAATATCCAAAAGGAAGGCTGTCTTTGAATAAGGATTGGTGAACTGCGATTACTTCTGAATCATTTTCTTTCTCTTTTGCCTCTGCTTTAGTTAGAAACATTGTATTTTGATAAATGTAATGAACCTCTGTTTCTGGTATCAGATCAGCGCCACTGTCTACATATTCATATATCCAATCTAATGCGGAAGCCTCACACTCTATATCTTCCACCGCTTCTGAAGACAATTCATCATTCTCCTTGATGTCCTTTAGATAACTTTCCAGGTCATAAGATTCGCCATCTTCAGGGATGTAAACAGAACAGCGTTCCGCATCATCATCATCTGAAGTCCTAATTCATTTATAATCTCCTATAAACAAACCGCGGTGCAGCTTGAGAGCCATGATCCTGCGTTTTCAATTCAGTTTGGAGGTCTTTCAAAAGCTGAATATCTTGATTCATTCGTTTCCCCCTAATTTGTTTAAAACCACGATTTTGAAAATAAATAGGCTTTTATGATCCTTCATTCACTTCCAAATAAACTCCAGATATTGCATAATAAATGCATAATATGTAAATGGAGTTGATATAATTGAACCCTCGAAAAATTTTATTGAGTTCTGCTTTAACATTCGGCATGCTAATATCCGCTGTTCCTGCCTTGGCAACGAATGTTTCATCTGAAGTTGTTGTGAAAAATGATGAATATGAGTACGATACCATATATCAGCTTAGTCCCATACCAAACTTCAAGCCTTCTCTTGAATACAATGGTTATACTTATACTCTTACAAATTATTATTTTGATTACTTAATAGGGTTTTATAAGGCTATTTATACAAAAGTTATTTAAACTTATAAGGGGCTTTTTAGCTCCTTTTTCTTGTTTTAAGCAAGGTGTTTCTTCCTATGTGATCTTTTATGTATGAAATCAACCGTAATATCTACTTTTGCTGGTTCCTTCTTTTCTGTTGCGCTGAGTAATAACAATCACTTGGCTATATTTTGATTCCTCAATGATCTCGACTGATTAACCCTTAGATGTAATATAAGTACTAGGATCGTGTACGATATACGACTTGACGGTATTAGGTGACAATTTGACAGAGAAATTTAATGCACTTCTAACTTTTTTAACTGCAATGGGAATCATTGTTGACCCGACAACTCTCAAGGTATTTCTGATAGTGAACAAGCAATGGATTATGATTCACCGAGATAAAACCCCTACCCTTCTCTTAATCGAGGAGGGTATTTTTTTCGCTTTTTAAGAAAACGTTAATCTTCCTTAAACACTTAAATATGATAAAATATTACATATTTAGTCTATTGGATACATAGAGGGAGGGATTTCAATGGAGCAATTAATTCCGTCATCCACGGTTGGAGTTAAAATCAATGAGTGGTATAAATACATACGGATGTTCGCCGTTCCAGATGCTGAGATATTAAAAGCAGAGGCTGAAGAAGAAATAAAACATATGAAGGAAGATCAAGACTTATTGCTGTATTATTCTCTAATGTGTTTTCGTCATCAGCTAATGCTGGATTACCTTGAACCTAAGTCATTGAATGAAGCACGTCCTAAAATTTCAGACTTATTAGAAAAGATCGAAAGCAGCCAAACAAAGCTTAAAGGTGTCCTGGAATACTACTGCAATTTCTTTAGAGGAATGTATGAATTTGATAAGAAGGATTATATAAATGCAATAAGGTCATATAAAATTGCTGAGAAAAAGCTCGCTTTAGTAACAGATGAAATTGAACGAGCTGAGTTTTATTTCAAAATGGCTGAAGTGTATTATCACATGAAACAAACCCATGTATCAATGCACTATGCTGAAGCAGCCCTTAACATTTATAAAGACCAAAAAACTTATACTGTTCGCCGAATACAATGTGCATTTGTTGTAGCAGGCAACTTTGATGATCTGGAAAGTCATGAAAAAGCAGTTCCCCATCTTCAGAGAGCCCTAAAAGACTCAAAAGCCATAAACAAACACAAACTAATTGGTGCATCATTATATAATTTGGGAAACTGTTATTATAAGATGAAAGAGTATGACAAAGCTGCTGAATATATTGAACAAGCAGTTTCATTGTATGAAAGAGATAAAAGCGATCTCCTCCCTCACACGTTATTTACGCTGACACAAATTCACTTTAAAATGAAGGATATTGAAAAAGCCTTGGTTCTTTACAAAAAAGGAATCGAGAAAGCAAAAGCAATAAATGACGATGTCTTAATGGCTGAGTTTAATTACTTAAAGGCTTTATATATCGACTCTATAGATAAACGCACAGTTTTCCGAACTTTTTCTGTACTTAAAGATAATGTTATGTATCCAGATTTAGAGGAATTAGCACTCGACACGGCTAATTATTGTAAGGAGATAGGGCAATTTGAAAACTCAACCACCTTTTTTGACGTCATGGTGGATGCCCGAATCCAAATACAAAGAGGAGAGTGTTTATATGAAATTTAAACTTGCATTAGCCACCTTGTCAGTTGTCGTTGGATTAGCAGTGTTTAGTGGCTTTTCATCCTCGAATGACCAAGAATTCCATGAAGCTAAAAGGAACATTACTTCTATTCAACCAACCAAGTTTTTTGTTTAATGTTTAGCCCTTCTCATTGAGAAGGGTTTTAACTCTTATGTACAACAACTTGTTACCCTTTATTCTGAACTTTGTTCAAGCAGCTCTAAGGGAAACTTGGCTAACTGGCCTACAGTCGATATCCCCATTCGGTTCAGGTTCCTTTCTACCCTCCCTCCTATCCCCACATTTTAGACAACAACGAATGAACATTCTAAAGCCTTATTTGGCACATCTTCATATCTCCAACGTGTAATCTCACTCTTCGTTTTCTTACTCTCCAGGTCAAGCGCAAGCTTACTGAGTAACATGTTATCTCCAATGCCTACTGTGCACATTAGGCCAAATTCTCTCCACATGCTGCTTTGAATTGCTTTGACCATGTCTTCAGGATCTTCTTTTCCTGCAATGCGGATTTCCCACGCTAAGCAATTATTACATAAAAAAGCCGGATCCCCACTCTATGGGGATCCGACTTTACTTATTGTTAGAGTATTATTTTTTCATTTTTTTATATTTCATCGATTCTCTAATCTTGTCGAAGAATAGCTAAGGCCTCAATGTGTGTAGCAAGCCATCAAATATTCAACATTCACTAAGTGTCCTTATCTCTGCTCAAGAAGATAAAAGAATGAACAGTATAACCGTTCTTTTCTCCATTTAAGGCCGTCCATTATGACAAGATCTTAATTGATAAGCCATTACAATATTTCAATGTACCCTTCTGTTCCATTCACACGAATTCGTTGCCCGTCTTTGATTAGTCTAGTAGCATTTTCAACTCCAACAACCGCAGGTAAGCCATATTCACGCGCTATTACTGCTCCATGGGTCATCAGTCCACCAACTTCGGTGACTAGGCCTTTTATGGATACAAACAAAGGTGTCCAGCTAGGGTCAGTAAAGGAAGTGACTAATATATCTCCAGCTTCTAGATCAGCATCTTCCATGTTTAAGATGACACGTGCTCGCCCCTCTATAACTCCGGAGGAAACAGGTAGACCTACAATCGCTCCGGCTGGGAGATTTTCTCGTTTGTACTCGCCTGTAATGATTTCACCATCAGACGTGATAACACGTGGTGGAGATAGTTTTTCATATAAATTATACTCGTCTTTTCGTTTGCTTATGATTTGGTAATCCAGTTTATTTGTGCGTACGACTTCGTGAAGTTCTTCAAAAGTGAGATAGTATATATCTTCTTTTTCATGAATAACGCCCACTTTTACGAGTTGTTCGGCTTCTTTCAGTAAAGCCTGCTTATAAACGAAGTAGCGATTAACCATGCCGTATTTTGGATATTCCCGATAACCGATGAAATTCCGGATTATGTCGATCATTCGTTTGGTTTCTTTGGCTTTTTGTTCACCATCCGGTAATTGCTTCAATCGATCTAATAACTCTTGTTCTTTCTTCAAAGCCTCCTGTCGCCCTTGTTCAAATTTCCGATGGCTGGCATTAGACTCAAAGTTTTTGATATTATTAAGAATCATTGGGACAAGTGTAGTTGGTTTTTCGCTCCACCGAGTTCTTGTAATATCAATTTCTCCGGCACACCGCATTCCGTATTTGTTGAGATAAGCATAGATAGCGTCTTGGATTTTCTGTCCATTTTCAAACTCAACCAGCTCATCCAAAAAGTGATCATTTTTTACATGCTGTAAATAAGCAATTACTTCTGGATAAGGACGTATCACGTCTGCGACGTCCAATAGCGCAAGACCCATTTCTGAAGTAATATTATGAGGTACAGATTGAGAAAGCGTATCTGCTGCGTTTTTTTCGCCTAACCACTCGTTCATTTTTTCGTTAATCCATGATGTAGCATTTATAGCAGCCATAAACACAGCCGAACTTTGTGGGTCAAATAAGATCTTCTTTAATTGCTGGATATCTTCGAGAATAAAATCAAACAAATCCGATCCCGATTTCGTTTGGATGTTTTGTTTTAACTCTTCTATCGATGTTTGACTACGCTTAATCAAATCAGAAACGATTGTTGGATCGTTCTCGAATTGTGCCAGCATATCTGTATTGTTACTTCGGTTGGGAATCGTTGCTGTTTTATCATTTGGTATCGACTTAATGAAATCCCGTCGCTCAATTGTTGTCATAAGTGCGTCTTTTAAGAGCGGATCGTGTTGTCCCATGCCATTTAATAAAAATTCTCTGCTGTCAGGTGATGCCAGATTATGTGTGACATCAACAAATAACCTTCCACCAGCTTTATGCATGGGTGCAGAAGTCGTCAACAGAAAAAAAGACAATCCCAGTGGTTTTATGGGATCCGTCATCATTTGTTGATGACCAACAGAGATATAGACGTGATTTTCTTGATCACTCGCTTCAGGGATAGGGTATAAAGTTGTGATTGGACGACTCTGGACAATATAAAAAGTATCGTCAACCAAACACCATTCGATATCTTGCGGGCAACCAAAATGAACTTCGATCTGTCTCCCGATGCGTGCCAGTTGTAAAATTTGTTCATCAGTCAGTGTTTGAGTCTTTTGCTGAGTAGGCTCGATCTGCTGTGTTTCTGTTCCTCCTTCTTTTCGTCCATAGTTAGCCAATTTTTTGGTTGCTATCATCTTATCGACGATTTGCTCATCCTGTACTTTATAACAATCGGCAGATACCAAGCCAGAGACCAGTGCTTCACCAAGTCCAAAACCGGCATCGATGGATAACACCTTTCTGTTGGAAGTGATTGGATCAGCGGTAAATAAAATCCCCGAAGTCTGTGGGAAAACCATCCTTTGAATGATAACGGATAAATAAACTTGGGTATGGTCGAATCCATTTTGCATGCGGTAGATTACCGCGCGATCCGTAAATAGGGAAGCCCAGCATTTGCTGATATGCAGCAAGATCGCTTCTTTGCCGATAATATTTAAATAGGTATCTAGCTGACCGGCAAAAGAAGCATGTGGTAAATCTTCAGCAGTCGCACTCGAACGTACGGCATAGGCATGTTCCTCACCAAACTGGGAGAGATAGTGAGCAACTGCTTTCACAACATCGGAAGGAATTTCTATTTCCATAATGATTTGTCGAATCTTTCTGCTGATTTTACCAATTTGATCTCGATCCTCAACTTTTAGCATGGCCAATTGATCCAACAACACTTGTAACATTTCGTTTTGTTCGACGGCTTTTTGATATCCTACTGTTGTGACACAAAATCCTTCTGGTACTTGTAGACCTTGAATTTTTGATAATTCCCCTAAATTTAACCCTTTTCCTCCAACAAGCAAATGCTGTGTTTTTTCAATTTCGTGAAAACCAAGAACCAAAGAACTCATTCTACATCTCCCCTTCAAAAATAATAATTGACAAAGAGCTTTCCAGCATGATATAATAAAAATATAAGATGGATATCTATAACTTTTTACACAGAAAGCACACGTAGTCTGATTATATCACCGTGTCTATTTTTGTGCAATATAAAAAGAACCTGGGCTATTTCAACAGGTTCTTTTTTAATTTCCCGCTATCATTAGTCACAAAAAAGTCGGAACTTTATTCTATAGAAAGAACATGAAAAGTATTTACAAGAAAAAATGACCAATAAACAAAGCAACATCCAACTTTTATTCTTGTATTGTTTCCATATTCAAATTGAATTTTTATAGACAATATATCAAAGGTTTTATAACCGAATACAAAAAAGAACCTGCATTTTGCAAGCTCCTTTCACGTTGTCAATATATTGTGAATGTTTAACGACAAGGACATTTATGTATAAATATTTCCTATAAAGTTTGCTCACTCAAGGGAGTCTTGCTCATCCCCTAATGAAAGGGGGTGATGCTATGTCAATATTCCAGGCATTAATGCTAATGTCTTGCATTCGAGTCGTTTATAATCGCCCTGCTGACGTATATAAATAAAAAATAGACCTCCCCGAGCCTCAGAACCTAAAGGGATAGGTCTACCAAGAAACCACATCGAGCAAGCCCTTTGATGGTCAGCTTTTTGTACAGAGCCGGGGTGTTGGCAGTACCCTAGGTCTTTTATGTTAAAAAGAAGATTCAAAAACTAAGCCAAAAAAAAATGAAGATATCGATACTAACATTTAATGCCTATTGAGAGTTCCTAGGCATTTTTTTGTGCAATAAAGAAAGACCCAGATCAAAAAGTCTAGGTCATACTGGTTCCTTCTATTCGCTTTGATATTTAGTACGTTTTCGTTGATTTAACTACGTTTATGACAACTCTTAAATGTATACTTCGGGTCACAGTTGGGGTCACACTCAGGTCATAACATGACTTTTACCGGTTTCAAATCATCCAATACAAACTAATCATTGTACAGTAATCTCCCCTATTTCTCTTCATTTCATATTTTCACAACAAATTCAAACATACAATAACAAAGTACTCCTTGCATTTCCTCACCCGTCATGCTATATTCATATAGCGATGAGCTGAATTGTGTAAGCCGATGTACATGCCCTTTGCAGCACACACGAATGTGGCGTGTTCAAAGAGGTACTACAAAGCCTTACACAGCGTAGCTCATCGCTTTTTTAATTCTGTCAGGTCACAGGTGAGGTCACGATTTTAATAATAAATCCATCTTATCTGCTGCTTCTAGTTGCATTGATGGAAGAGCGTGACTGTATGTTCCTAATCTTTGTTTAATATCAGAATGACCTAACCTCTCTTGTACTATTTTTGGACTTACTCCAATACTGATTAGATACGTAGCATGTGTGTGTCTCAGTGCATGAGGTTTAATCTTTGGTAATCTTAGCTGTTTGCGTATTGAGTGAAATCCCCTTCTCCAATTACAAGGCGGCAACCAATCCCCCATTTTCGTACATACCACTAAATCTAGATCATTGTATTTTACTCCTGCTTCTATCTTGTCCCTTTCAACCAACCTTTTATGTTTCCGTAAGCTTTCACATAGTGACTCAGGTATATTAACATTTCTGTATGAGTTAACTGTTTTAACTTCTGGCTCTAACCCATAGTTACCTTTATCATCTATCCTACATAGTGTTTGGCGTATTGTGATATACCGTTTTTCCCAGTTAATGCTCTTCCATTCTAACCCCAGAACCTCACCCATTCTCAAACCAGTCTTAATGGATATTTCATAAGCAATGTAATGTCTTGATGGGCGTTTAAGTTTTGAAGTATCCAGGAAACGTTTAATTTCTTCAGGAGTCCAAGTCTCCACTATGCTCTTTTCTCTTGGTAAGTTCAATTCATCAAAGATGGCCATATCAATTTTTCTTCTTCGTGATGCCTTTTTGAATATGCTCCTGGTTACCTGTACTGCTCTTCTTACTGTGTCAGCAGATACTTTTCGTTCAAAGTGGAGTGTATTTATGTGTTGCTGCAATACATCCTCTGTGATCTCATCGAATTTGTATACCGATAAATAAGAAAGAACATTGTATTGAAGTATCTCTCTATAGTTGTTAAATGTACTTGGTCTAAGCTTCACTCTTTTTGATTCTAACCAGGATTCAGCATACGTTCCAAATGATTCAGGTATCTCAGGTAAGTAGTTCTTTTCTTCTTCAACCTCAAGAATTACCTGTCTAAGTACCTCTTGAGCTTCTTTATAAGTCTTAATCCCTTTTCTTTTACGCTAATTCTCTTTTTGTTATTGGATGCGTTCCACCTGAATAAACAAAATAGTATGTTCCTGATTTTTCATCTTTTTTAACTTTTGTCATTCTGCTCACCTTTTTAAGTGAACACAAGGGAAAACGTACTAAAGACAATTATAATGACATGCTTATAAGAAGTCACACAATATATAGAGTGGACAGCAGCACACTAGGTTCGGAAGAATGTTCCGACCCTTTAACGCCCCTCTCTTCCCTTGTGATAACAAGAATACCCATCCATATTTTAACACACTGCATAAAAAAGACCCCCAGCTAAAGGGAGTCTAGTTTTTAATAAACTTCATCTAAAAGTTTCTCGCTTAAATCCTTAAATTTACCTTCATCTTTTAGAGCATTAAGAAGCGCTATCACTTTCTTTTCTTTAATTCCAAGAACTTTAGATAAGATATCACGCACTTCTGCAAAGTCAGGGACTTTCTCATTATGTAACTCCTGACTTGAAATGCCTTCAACCTCTTTTCGATACTGTTCTGGTGGCTGAGGACTATTTAGAACACGATCATTTAAGACTGATAAGATATATTCCAATTCTCTTCTTTTCTCACTATAAATATTATGTTGAATTAACCAATTGGAATAAGGGTATCTTGGATCATTCAGTTTTGCATTACTAAGCTTTAAGATTTGCCATTTAAGCTCTTCAATTTCTTGTTCAAGAAGTTCAACCTTTTCTTCTAATTGATTAGTCATTTATAGCCCTCCTGTGAATTATAGAAGTATCCAAAGTACCCCTTCTCTGCGCAGTGAAATTATACCTGTGCTAGCCCGCCATCTACGAACAATTCAACACCCGTCAAGTAACTGCTTTCGTCTGAAGCAAGGAAAGATACAGCGTTTGCTACTTCTTCAGGTGTCCCAACTTTTCCAGTTGGAACAGTATTTCTGGTATTTTCCATTGCTCCTTCAAGTGCATCACCAAAAAGCTCATCGTATGCAGGTGTAAGAATAACTCCTGGACTAACCACATTTACACGGATTTCAGTACCTTTTAGGTCAAGAATCCAGTTGCGAACTAGTGCTCTTAATGCTGCTTTAGATGCTCCATATACACTAAACGCTGGGTTGCCAATTGATCCAGCAGTAGAGCCCGTTACAATAATAGAACCTACTTTGTCCGGGAATAGTGATAACGCTTTTTGAACAGTAAAGATGGTTCCTTTAACGTTAATGTCGAACGTTCTATCAACCTGCTCTTCAGTAATTTCACCTAATGGAAGGAAGTTTCCGGTGCCTGCATTAGCAAAAAGAATGTCCAACTTACCTTTTTCCTGCTTTATAATGTCATATAGTTTGTCTAAGTCTTCAAGCTTAGAAATATCACCTTGAACACCGGTTACGTTCTTGCCAATTTGGTTAACAGCTTTATCAAGTTCGTTTTGTCTACGTCCCGTGATATAAACATATGCACCTTCGTTTACAAATTTTTGTGCTGTAGCAAGACCAATCCCACTTGTTCCACCCGTTACAAGCGCTATTTCACCTTCAAATTTACCCATACTTAACACTCCTTTAGAATTAATTTTATTTTATGTCTAGTACCTTTAAGTACTTGAAGAACAACTTACAAGATATAGTATCCTTCAGTAAGCACATTATCGGAAGTACCCACTTTTTTGTGATATAGTAACTAAAAAGTAATAAATGTGGAATGGAGAGCTTTAGACATGAAAAAATTTAGCTGTGGGTTTGAAGTGACAAAGGAAGTTATTGGCGGAAAATGGAAAGGCCTTGTATTATACTTTTTAATGAATGGACCAAAGAGAACGAGTGAATTAAAGCGCATTATCCCAAATATAACTCAGAAAATGCTGATTCAAACACTTAGAGAGCTTGAAGCCAGTGGACTTGTGAGCAGAAAGATGTATAATCAAGTACCCCCGAAGGTTGAATATTCATCCACTGAACTTGGAGAATCTCTTAAACCTATCTTGCAGGAGCTCTGTCAATGGGGAGGCCATTATGCGGAGCAAGAGTATGCAGAAGGTGAATATGAAATTGTACAACCAGAACAACTAAAGTGAGGATTGATGTAGCTGCTGAAGTAAATGCTAAACAACTTCAATACCATCACCTGACAGATGAAGAACAGTCAGAAATAAATGAGATATTCAATTATGAAAGTGAAGTTCTAATAAGAAGTATCATGGACTATATTCAGGAGAACTTTGATGAAATTCAAAAAAGAGCTGTTTCAAATGTTAAAAAGAAGGTTCAGAAACTTAGCCAAAAAATAAATGAAGATATTGATAATAATATTTAATGCCTATCTAGAGATAATAGGCATTTTTTTGTGCATAAAAAAGACCTGAATTAAAAATCCAGGTCACATTACTCCCCTGTATTCACCTTATTATTTAGTACGTTTTTATTGATTTAACAGCATTTATTCACATCCACAAAACGGTGTTTCAGGTCATAATCAGGTCACAGTACGGGTCACAGTTAAGTCAATTTTCTGAGTTTGGACAATAAAACACCAGCTTAATATCGTCATACAATTTAACAATATTACGATTGAATTTTGTGTTTTCGCTTACTTTCGACAACATCATACAAAATAAGACAAGTTTTATTACGTTTTCAATTACAATAACAAAGTACTCCTTGCATTTCCTCAACCGCCATGCTATATTCATATAGCGATGAGCTGAATTGTGTAAGCCGATGTACATGCCCTTTGCGGCACACACGAATGTGGCGTGTGGTGCATCGCCTCAATACGCAAAGACGTTTGCCTCTTAGGCAAACGTCTTTTTTGTGTTATCCGATTTTTGTTCCGTTTGGTAATGGTTGTTCAGGCTGAAGCAGGACGACATCGCCTTGGCCGGGAATGCCGCCGAGGACTAAGACTTCGGATTTAAAACCTGCGATTCGGCGCGGCGGGAAGTTCACGACAGCGATAATTTGTGTGTTGGTCAGTTCTTCCGGGCAATAGCGCTTTGTGATTTGCGCGCTTGATTGTTTAATGCCGATATCTTCTCCAAAATCAATGAACAGTTTAATCGCCGGGACTCTTGCTTCAGGGAACTCTTCCGCTTTAATAATGGTGCCAGTTCTGATATCCAGTTTTTCAAAATCTTCAATTACAGCCATCATTATATCTCCTTTTTCTTACTATTTTAAAAGAGACACCTGCTAAATGTTTAACCAAAAGCTCATATTTTTTTATCCGAATGAAAGGTGTTCCGGTATATTCGGGGCGATACACCTGTACTTTTTGCAAACCATCTTGTAAAAGAAGAAAGGTTTTGAAAGCCGAGCGCTTGACTCACGACAGTCAGCGCAACATTTTTCTCAATCAGCATCCGTTTCGCTTCCTCAAGACGGAGGTCAGCTATATAGGCTTTAGGGGACTTACCGGTCTGTTTCTTAAACCAGCTTGAATAGTAAGCTGGGTGATAATGTTCAATTTTCGCCAGCTTTTGTATTGTCAGCGGCTCAGACAAATGACTATGGATGTATGCGATTGACGCATGAGTATGGGTTTGCAGTTTTTCTTTTATGTATTGAACAAGCAAATGGAGCGTGTGCGCTGAGCGTGTGTTTGCTTCCTCTATTAATAAGTGCCTGATCGAAGACCAAAAAGGATCGATTGCAGCTTCAATCCCTGCGGCTGCATGATGCTCCTCAATTTTCATCGCCTGAAGCGGCACATCCAGCACAAGACATTCATTTCTGCCAATAGAGCGGAACCGATGCTCGCACTCTGGCGGAATATATAAAAATTGATCCGGCTTTAATATGACCTGCCGATCCTCTGTTTCAAGATCGATATTCCCTTCAAGGGGAAAAAGAAATTGGCTGTATGCGTGCTTATGTGAGGAATAAAGGCGTGTATATGTCCGTTTTTCACAGATAATCTCTTGAAGCGAATTCATCAGCCATCCTCCTTTTTGATCCGGTAATGGTGTTCCGATATAGGCAAGAACCCGATTTTTTCATACAAAGAAACGGCGGCTGAGTTTTCTTTCATCACTTGCAAGTACATATACTTGGCTCCATTGTTCATTGACCATTCAGTCAGAGCCCTGATGACTTGGGTCCCTGCCCCTTTCCCTCTATGTTCCTTTGCTACTACAACGTTGCTGAGTCCGCCATAGCCATCGATAACGGAAGCCGTGCCCACTGCTGTCAGGCTGCCTTGGTCATACATAGTGAAAAAGGTTTTACACGGCTGCATTCGTTTGAAAATGCTTGCATAGCCGCAATGCCGTTCGGCTGAAAATTCTTCCAATCGGATAAAATCATCAATCCATGAAGACGATGACTCCTGCTCCCACTTATATGTAAATCGGCTGTTGTCAAAAGTACGATCTAAAATATCGCAGCATGTTGCTGTCATTTGAAAACATTCATCAATCTTTTCATATCCGCTGTCTGCCAGCGCATCATCCAGTCCTTCCGGAGATGCGTCACTGATTTGAACACAAACGGGCAGGCCTAAACTTTTATAGAAATGCTCGATCTCTTTTTGGTAATCTCCTTCTGGCATGTCCGCCGATGTCCATACGCTGTTCGCCCGTTTGGTTACGCCAAAATTCGCTCTGAGAAGCCATTTCCCCATTCTTTTTTGAATATAAGACGGCCATGATGCTGCCGCTAATTGCTCAATTTTGTAAATATCATGCATCGCCTCTTGCCTCTCCCTTATATATACTGCATGATATATTATACAATATTCAGAAATATAAGACATATATTATTTAGTTTACATAATACTTTTATTGTTTGTTGACAGCCCCGATAGAAATAATCGAATTGAAAATGCTAAGCTTTCTGAAATGTCTTCCTTTAATTCAAACGCTTCTTTTCCGATTAAAGTCGCGAATCCGTGCAGCAAGCTTCGCAGCCCTCTTGTTGCATGGATCACAGTCTGTTCGTTTGCATAACCGCTGTCAATTAGCAGTTTCGTGACAAGACGGACAATCTGGTTTGACAGGCTTTCAGCTCTTTCATCTTGAATTTTAAGTAAAGTCGCTTCATAATAACCCGGATTTTCAACTGCAAACCCAACATATGCATCGCCTAAAGATAGCAAGGCGGACTCCCCCTTCTGTTCTTTGACGGAATCAGCCATCGTATCAAAAAGCCTTGTCAAACCGCTAACGGCAAGCTCTGTTCTGATTCCCTGCAGCCCGCTTATGTGATTATACAGAGACGGGGGCCGTACATTCATTTTTTTAGAGAGTGCGGCTAGTGTTACGCCGTTTATTCCTTCCTGATCAGCAATCTCTGCCGCCGCTTCTATAATCATCTTTTGATGTAATCCTGCTCTCGGTGACATGGTCAGACCCCCTTCTTTGCTTTTTGAATTGCTAATTTCATCGACTGTTCTGGTGAAGCAAGGAAATTCCCATGTCCGACCGCGAGACAGCTCGGCGCCTTGTCAACAAGCCATTCCGCGCTTCTTACAGCAGCCTCCTTATTCCAAGTGGCGAAGGCAGGAAAAGGAAATGTCCATCTCATCTGGCCGGAGACGGCTATTCCCCCGCGTAGTTGAAATGCATCCCCAGCTATTACAATTCCGTTTCTTGTGTCCAGAAACGACATGCTTCCCGGGGTATGACCTGGGGTTGAAATCGCAAGGAGAGAACCGATTGTTTCGCCACCCGCCAGCAAAACGTCAGGCTTTGTTTTGATATTTTTTGGAATTCCTCCTTTTATAGGCGTCTGCGGTTCATCTTTCCGCAAAGAAACATCACCTTTTAACAAGAATGAATCACGCTCGGATATGACAACCTTTGCATGAGGAAAGGCTTGGGACAGTGCATCCAGCGAACCGACATGATCACCGTGCGCATGAGTCAATAAAATGTGTTGTAACGGTTTTCCCAGCTGATTCACTGCTTGGATAATCCCTTTATAGCTGTTTGGAAGACCAGTATCAATTAAGGTTACTTCATTTTCTTCCTCTACAAGATAACAATTGACCGGAAATAATGTCGGATAAAACGTCAGCTGCCGCACAGTTTGATTCTGAATCATTCTCATATGATAACTCCTCCTGAATAAAAAACTAATGGTGTTAGTTTTATTATTAACTAATACCATTAGTTTTTCAAGAGTGTTATACCAAGTTTATGGCGACAAATATTTTAACCTGCGCCCGCTGCGGTGAAAGCGCACTTTGGTCATACTGCTCAAAGTCTCCTGAAAACGTACGCAAATGGCGCTTATCCCAAGACCAGATTTCCTTCCATGTGTCGAGTACAATGTCTTCAATAGGACCGATTCTTGAAGTGAAAACAGCATAAGCGGAAGCCGGTAAATATATATCCTCATAAGGTTCCGAAAGCATGTCGCTATGCTCGGTAAAAGCGCCGACAGAAAATGTGTAAAACCCATTCTCCTGCTGTTCGTAATGAGAGTATAAAGCGATAATGCTCTGATCTTTTTTATTAGGCGGAAGTAACACGCTCGTATCCTGCTGCCAAAATCGATTCCATAAGAGCGGGATTTGTCTTTTTTCCGTCATTTCCAATGCATTGCTTGTTCTTTGTGACAGCCCTGAAAAGCGCTTTTGTTCTAAATGTGTCATATGTGAATAGCTCATATGATACCTCCTTTTACCTAGATTATAAAAGAAGAAACCTGACAGCATTGTGTCAGGTTTCATATATTTTTTGCATATGAAAAATCGTTTCTTTTACCTTTTCCCGGATATGAAGGGGTTCCAGGACCTCAATATCCTTGCCAAATTGCAGCAAGAAACCGATCAGCCATTGATCCTCAGGCAGAGATATCACCGCTCGGCAGGCTTCATTATCATTAAATAGAAGGACATCATTTCCAAACCATTCACTTATACGCTGATGCGCACCGGGCTGGACAAGAATGACCAGTTCAGTTAAACGGTCCTTTCGATACCAATTCGCATCCCAAGGCAGAGTCTCCAGCTGTATGTCTTTTCTCTTAAATGATTGATGTAAAACAGTCAGATCTTTCATCCGGCTTAATTTAAAAAAACGGAAATCGTTTCTAACCAGACAGTAGGCGTATAAATACCAGCGGCCTGTCTTGCACACCAACGTGTAAGGCTCTGTTTCACGGAGAAGTGTTTCCCCGTTTGCATTTGTATATGTAAATGATATGGTTGACGACCGATCGATTGCATCACTGATGTTTTCTCGAAGCGCTTTTTGGTTCTCTGTTTGTCCCCATGCCGTCATGTCAATAAACCATTTTTCCGTTTCTCGCTTAAATGCCTCTGCGGCCTGGTCAGGTATGAGATGTTTTATTTTTTGATAAGCCGCGCTGTGAGAAGCGGGTTCATACATCGATGAGACGCTCTGCAAAGCGGAAGCAATAGCAAATAGCTCCTCTTCTTTCAGCCACTCTCTTTCAAGCCGATACGTTTCCATCACACTGATCCCGCCCCCGGCGCCTTGTGAGGTTACAATCGGAATGCCCGCTCTGCTGATCGTATCAATATCTCGGTAAACCGTTCTGACTGATACTTCAAACAAATCAGCTAGCTCAGCAGCCTGCACTTGTTTTTTGCTGATTAATAACATCACCATCGCTAACATACGTTCCAGTTTCATTTTTCGCACCTTGTCTCCTGCTTTTATTTTCCAATATTATCATACCATTTTATGAGGCTTGGGCATATCTATTATGCAGCCTAAAGGCATCGTGCATATGTTATGAAACAGGGGCCTCCCCTTCTTTTTTTATGGGCATTGTTTATTTAGACTACTATTTCAAAACGGATAAGCATACACTTCTCAACGGAGGGGATATCACATCATGCATCTTACACTTCAAAGCGTTTATCCTGTCGTGATTATCGTCTTTTTTCTGTATAAAAAAATCAAGCGATCCATCGGATATCAGCCGCTGAAGCCTCGCTGGCTTTTTACTCGTATGATTCTTTTTTCAATGTTTGCATTCGGTCTCACCATCTTCAGTCTCATTCATCCTTTTTTATACGGATATTTCATTATCGGCATTCTCGGCGGATGTCTGCTGGTTTTTTTCGCCAGGAAAAATCTTTCCTTTGAAAAACGTAGAGGAAAAATTTATTTTCGGACTCATATTTGGGTAGAGCTTATTCTGCTAACCCTATTTCTATCTAGATTTCTTTATCGTGTAACAGAGCTGTACCTTGCCGCGCCTGATTTACACAGCCTGGGATCTTACAGCCAATCTATCGGTACTGATCCTTTCACGATTGGCGTCTGTTTTCTGATCGCCGTCTATTATATCGGTTTTTCCTCTATTGTCATCAAAATCAGCAGAAACGGGCTGGAACAAAATGGGCACAGTAAAGAAAAAGACATCCTTGCTTAATCGCGACATGCGGCAGCAAGGATGTCTTTTTTAATCGTGTCTTGTATGATGGATCATTTGCTGAAGCACATCTAAAACATGCTCATCCTCGGGAGAATAGTAGATTGATGTTCCTTCTCTGCGCGATTTCACGAGCCGTAGATTTTTTAAAAACCTGAGCTGATGGGATACTGTTGATTGCAGTAAATTCAGTTTCTCAGCGATCCCGTTCACAGCATGTTCACCCTGAGAAAGCAAATGGAGAATTCTGATTCTCGTAGGATCAGAAAGCGCTTTGAAGGTTTGTGCGACTAGAAATAAAGTTTCTTCGTCCAAATCGGTCACCGTTTCATTCGCACGGTCCGTTTCTCGAAATTCAGTCATGTGTCTCACCTTTCTTATTTCATAGTTTTATCTTATAACAAATGACCTTTCATGCAAACCTGTCTCTTCTTGTTCCAATTTAATCTCATAGTTTAAATTTATGTTTCAAATCAGGTTTTCACTTGGTCTGGTATACGTTCTATGTCATAATGAAAAAGTCATACTGCTGCAAACATTGAGGGTGAAACACAGTGAAGAAAAAGAGAAAAGGCTGTTTCGCTGCTGCGGGTTTTATGATGATTTCTGTCTTTGTCATGGCCTCTTTTTTATTGGTCCTGCTTTTGTTCAACCGCGATTTAATCAAAAAACTTCCGATTGACACGAAAACAATTGTCCTCGAACGTTTAACTGATTATAAACCGCTGGTTGAGGACGAGCTTGAAAATCGGGGACTCTCCAATTACACATCGCTGATACTCGGCATGATGTATCAGGAGTCAAAAGGAAAAGGCAATGATCCGATGCAGTCCTCTGAATCTCTAGGGTTAAAGCGTAATGAGATAACAGACCCTCAACTCAGTATTAAACAAGGCATCAAGCAATTTACCCTCATGTACAAAACCGGTAAAGAAAAAGGTGTGGATTTGGATACGATTATTCAAAGCTACAACATGGGGGCAGGTTATATTGATTTTGTAGCTGAACATGGAGGAACGCATACTGAGGAATTGGCAAAACAATACTCCGAGCAGCAAGTCGAAAAAAATCCCGGGCTTTATACTTGCGGAGGAAATGAAAACAATTTCCGTTATCCGTATTGCTACGGTGATTACACGTACGCGGAAAAAGTAAAAGAAAAAACGAAAACTGTTGAAAAATCTTTACAAGTTGCAACACTTGAAACCATGGAATCAACGGCTCATTAAAGGAGCCTGTCAATTTACTGACAAAGCCCAAAACGATATTTGGGCTTTTGTTATGTTTACCAACCTCAAAAAAGCCATACAAAGTATGGCTTTTAATAATACGGTGATATCATCAAATATACAATAACGCCTGTAAGGCTGACATACAGCCACAGCGGCATTGTCCATCTGGCAATTTTTTTATGGCGCTCAACCTGCATGCTGAAGCCTCTGATCAGCGTAAACAGCGCAAGCGGCACGATAATTGCAGAAAGGCAGATATGCGTAATTAAAATAAAGAAGTAAATCGGACGCATAATACCTTCTCCGCCATACAGCGTATTCTCCGCAATCGAATGGTATGTGACATAGCAAATCAAAAACAATAAAGTTGTCGTAAAAGCAGCTAAAATAAAGCGTTTATGCGCCTTAATGTTTTTTTGTTTAATCATAATCAGTGCCGCCAACAAGAAGATAAACGTAAAGCTGTTGAATATCGCATTCAGCATTGGCAAAATGTGAATATTCGCATGGCTGAACTGATCTAATTTGGGCATAAAAAACAGCACTGCGATTAAACCGTTAATCAGAACTGTCAGTGTTAGGACAATTCCAGTATAATTTTTCGGTTTATTTTCTGTTTGATTCATTTGGTGACCTCTCCTAATTTGTACTGGCTATCCAAATCGTATGCAAATTCAACGGAGATGTCAACGTTTTCGATGGCTTCGTCAGAAATTAGACACACTTCAGAAGGCCGGCGCTTTAATAGCACCAGCCTTTTGGTTTATGCCTCTTGCATTAAATGGTCAACAACCTTATGTTCATTTTCATTCAGCAAATTCTTTTGGATTTTCGAATGAACGGGTTTGTTCATATGCTGATCGAGGATGTCAGCCGTTTCTTTATCACCGGCAATGATCATCCGCTCCCATTTTTTTGCCGCGGCCTTTTGGTCGAGGTTGGCCGCCAGCCGCTTGTACAGTCTCGTTTGATTCTCCGTTACATGATTCTTCAGCTGTTCCTCTTCTAATGAAGCCGATGTGGTTTTAGAAGACTGGCTGCTCTCCCATGATTCATTGATTACGTCATATTCATAATGTTCCACCGCTTCAATTTTGCCTAAAACGGTTTCTATAATTTTCACTTCATTTTGCTGCGTTAAAATAAAAGCCGTGCTTGGATACGTTTTGCGCAAATTCTCCAGCTGATCAAGTACAGCTGTCTCTTCCCAGTAAAATTTTGTTTCAACAGGAATTTGAAGCTTGATCGCTTCCCATATACCGCTATTCGAAACAAAAAACACGAGGCTGCGCGGCATGTTTTTTCCTATTCCGTTAAGGTGCTGATAGATTTTGTCCGTGATTGCATTCAGACACTTTTCTTCCTCAGGGTCACTTGCTGCCAGATATTCTTTTAATCTGCCGAACCCTGACTTAAGGGCAATTTTCCATTCTCCCCCTTGCTGCTCTGGATCCCTCATATCTGTGTTGAGATATAATGAGAGAATTTTGTCCGGGGATTCCAATTGGACATAACGCAATTTCTTAATCAATGAATCAATCGGCATTCATATTCCTCCTTTTGCAACGGGTTACTTTTCTTTTTCCTCTCTTAAAACCAATCAAACCTTCCTTGCACTAAATTCTAGCAATTATGGATTTATCATTTACAAACGCCTCTTCTATCTACTACAATTGGTTACTGTGTTTCTAACTATTTTTTGAAAGGGGTTTGATTTTGATTACCACTAAGGAAAAAAACCGCCAAGAGCTTGAAGAAGAGCTGAATCATTTAGAATTTCAAATTTATCGCATGCAGGAAAATATAAAGGATCTATCGAAAGATGCCAGAGTGCTTGGTATTGATCAATCGAAAGATGAAGATTGGATGATTGTTTCCTCGATTGATGATGGCCAAACATGCAAAATTATGCTCACAGATTGTGAAACAGCTTATAGAGGGAAAAGCTGCTTTTCACTTGTAGCATCCTATCAGGACGATGCCATTCATATTGGGGATATTAAAGGGCCTCCGAATTACGGCTTCGGTTCTATTTGTATGAAATATTTAAAAGATATTGCCAGAGACTGCAATATCCCGAAAGTTACCGGCGACATAGCCAAACGGGATTGGAATCATGTGGACAGACTCATTCATTTTTATGAAAAGCATCAATTTGAAGTATCCATTGACTACGATACACAATCAGGAAGCATTAAATGGACGGATTTCTAAAAAAGTCTGGAAGAATATGCCGAGATATGCTGTAATGGTGTAAAACTGTTTAGGAGGACCTGAAGTGTTTGCACCCAAACTGAAACCGGGAGACGAAATTCGAATCGTGTCTCCCGCCACCAGCATGTCCGTATTAACAAATGAAGCAAAGTTGCACGCAAAAACGACATTAGAACGATTGGGTTTTCGGGTGACCATTGCTGAATACGCAGAGGAGTTAAACGAATTCCAGTCATCCTCTATCGAATCAAGAGTAAGTGATCTGCACAGCGCCTTTTTTGATCCCGAAGTCAAAGCTATTTTAACAACACTCGGCGGATTCAACAGCAATCAGCTGCTGCGTTATCTTGATTACGAGAAAATCAAACAGAATCCAAAAATTCTTTGCGGCTATTCCGATATTACGGCTCTCGCCAATGCCATTTATCAAAAAACCGGTCTCGTTACATATTCAGGCCCCCACTTTTCTACGTTTGCAATGAAAAAAGGATTGGACTATATAAAAGATTATTTTCTGGCTTGCTGCGCTTCGGATGAAGCCTTTGAAATCCTGCCATCACAAGAGTGGAGTGATGACCAATGGTTTTCAGATCAAGAAAACAGGCACTTTTATCCCCATTCCGGTCCTATTGTGATCCAGGATGGCTATGCTGAAGGCACATTGATTGGCGGCAACCTGTGTACACTTAATTTGCTGCAGGGAACGGAGTATTTTCCGGAAACAGAAAATACAATTTTACTGATTGAGGATGATTATATGTCGGACGCAAACATGTTTGACCGCGATTTACAATCGCTCATCCACCTCCCTTCTTTTTCAAATGTAAAGGGGATATTGATCGGCAGGTTCCAAAAAGCATCAAACGTATCAATAGATCACGTAAAAGCGATAGTTGGTACAAAAAAAGAATTATCCGGCCTCCCCGTCATCGCAAACATAAATGCCGGGCATACCTCTCCAATTGCCACGTTCCCTATTGGGGGAACATGCAGGCTTGAAGCTGTTTCGGGTACATCACGAATATGGATCGACAAACATTAAACAGCTTGTAAAATCTTTTTACAAGCTGTTTTCACATCTGCACGTCATCTCAGTCCACATGACAAATGTCATATATGATGTATGATGTGTGCTACTACAAAGACATCCTTCTCTTTCGTATACTTAAGCGAGACACACAATGAGAGGATCCTTTACTATGACTGAACCAACCCTTAAACACAAACAAAAACTGCTGACAAAGCAAGTCGCTGCTTTTGCTCAGCCCGAAACAAAAAACAGTCTGATTCAGCTTTTAAACACGTTTATCCCTTTCTTCGGACTGTGGTTTCTTGCTTATTTCAGCCTCAATGTCTCCTATCTTCTTACTTTAGCATTAACAGTGGTTGCCTCAGGGTTTTTGACAAGAATTTTCATTATCTTTCATGACTGCTGCCATCAATCATTTTTCAAACAAAAGCGCTATAACCATATTCTCGGTTTTCTGACAGGTGTTCTGACTTTATTCCCTTACCTTCAATGGCAGCACAGCCATTCGATTCATCACGCGACCAGCAGCAATCTGGATAAACGCGGAACAGGTGACATCTGGCTGTTAACGGTAAACGAATATAAAGCCGCACCTAGACGCACAAAACTTGCATACAGACTTTATAGAAATCCGTTTATCATGTTTATTCTCGGACCAATTTATGTTTTTCTGATCACCAACCGTTTTAACAAAAAAGGCGCAAGACGTAAGGAGCGTATGAACACGTACCTTACAAACCTGGCAATTGTGTCATTGGCTGCTGTTTGCTGCCTGATCTTTGGCTGGCAATCGTTTTTACTGGTGCAAGGCCCTATCTTTCTGATCTCAGGTTCAATCGGCGTGTGGCTGTTTTATGTACAGCATACATTTGAAGACTCTTATTTTGAAGCAGATGAAAACTGGAGCTACGTTCAAGCCGCTGTGGAAGGCAGTTCATTTTATAAACTCCCGAAACTCCTTCAATGGCTGACAGGCAATATCGGTTACCACCATGTTCACCATTTGAGCCCAAAGGTGCCGAACTATAAGCTTGAAGTTGCTCATGAACATCACGAACCATTAAAAAACGTACCGACAATCACCTTAAAAACAAGCCTGCAATCACTCGCATTCCGTCTTTGGGATGAAGACAAAAAACAATTTGTGTCATTTCGGGATATCAAACAAATATCTTTCCGCCTTCCGCCTGATTCAACAGAAAAACAAAAGCTGCGGGAGAACGCCTGACAATTAGGAGGTCTTCTTATACAACAAGAAGACTTCCTTTTTATTGTTCGGTGGTGCAATCTGGCTTTTACAATGGTAAAGTTACATTTAAGATGAAAAGCTGAAAATGAGGTTATATCATGATCAAAAAGCATTTTACATTTCAAAAACTAAGCGGGATCACGCCTTATATATGGACGATATTTTTCATCCTGCCCTTCTACTTTATATTTAAATCATCTTCTACATTTGTTATTATCGTCGGAATTATTTTGACGCTTTTATTTTTTTCGGTTTATCGATTTGCTTTTGTCTCAAAAGGCTGGGCCATTTATTTGTGGGCGTTTCTGCTAATCGGCATTTCAACCGCCTCCATTACGCTGTTCAGTTATATTTATTTTGCTTTTTTTATTGCGTATTTTATTGGAAACATAAAAGAACGCGTCCCTTTCCACATTTTATATTACGTACATTTAATAAGCGCAGCTGTCGCAGCGAATTTCAGTCTTGTGTTAAAAAAAGAATTCTTTCTGACACAAATTCCTTTTGTAGTCATTACCCTCATCAGTGCAATTTTATTGCCGTTCAGTGTCAGAAGCCGCAAGGAGCGCGAACGGCTGGAAGAAAAACTTGAATTTGCAAATGAACGGATTGCCGATTTGGTAAAATTAGAAGAAAGGCAGCGGATTGCCCGCGATCTCCACGATACGCTTGGTCAAAAGCTTTCTCTTATCGGTTTAAAAAGCGATTTGGCGAGAAAATTAATATACAAAGATCCCGAACAAGCAGCGCGTGAGCTGAAAAGCGTTCAGCAAACAGCGAGAACTTCTTTAAATGAAGTAAGAAAAATCGTATCCTCTATGAAAGGCATCCGGCTCAAGGATGAAATCATAAATATCAAACAAATTCTCGAAGCTGCTGACATTACATTTATCTACGAAGTTGAGAAATTGCCCGAAAATATCTCATTGCTTAATGAAAATATTTTGAGCATGTGCTTAAAGGAAGCTGTCACAAATGTTGTGAAACACAGTCAGGCTAAAACATGCCGAGTTGATATTCAGGAGCTCTGGAAGGAAGTTGTTATTACAGTGTCTGACGATGGAACATTTCAAGGAAGAGACACGTGCTTTTCAAAAGGACATGGCTTACTCGGTATGAGAGAGCGTCTTGAATTTGCAAACGGGAGCCTTCACATCGACACCAAAAACGGAACCAAGCTTACCATGACGATTCCTAATAACTCAAAATAAACAAAAAGGATGGCTTACATGATTAGTATATTTATTGCGGAAGATCAGCAGATGCTGCTGGGCGCTTTAGGATCACTATTGAACTTAGAAGACGATATGAAAGTTGTCGGCAAAGGAACAACCGGACAGGATGCTGTCGAATTCGCAAAAAAACATCAGCCCGATGTATGCATTATGGACATTGAAATGCCCGGAAAGACAGGCCTTGAAGCTGCTGAGGAGTTAAAGGATACAGGCTGCAAAATTATTATCTTAACCACTTTTGCCCGCCCCGGCTACTTCCAGAGAGCCATTAAAGCCGGTGTTAAAGGCTATTTGTTGAAGGACAGTCCGAGTGAAGAGCTCGCGAGCGCCATCCGAAGCGTCATGAACGGAAAGCGTATCTACGCACCTGAGCTGATGGAGGATATGTATAGCGAGGCCAACCCTCTCACAGATAGAGAAAAAGAAGTGCTCGAACTTGTGGCTGACGGAAAAAACACAAAAGAAATCGCCCAAGAACTCAGCATTAAAAGCGGGACGGTGCGAAATTATATCTCTATGATTCTGGAAAAGCTTGAAGTGAAAAACCGTATAGAAGCCATTACGCGCTCAAAGGAAAAAGGCTGGTTTAAGTAAAAGAGGATCTGGGCATATGTCCAAGATCCTCTTTTGTTCATCTGCTACTCCCCACGCTGAAACAGGAGATATGTTGCCGCTCCAAGAATGAAAATAACACATGACGCCAGCTTGACGTGCTTCCATTGTGTAATATCAACCTGCGGGTCATAATCAGGCTTGTATTCAATTTTGAAACCGCAGCAAATGCCGGTACTTTTTTCGTAAAGAAGCCACGGGTACATTAAAGAACCTGATCATCTCTTGAAGATTCTATACTGGAAGGCATAACACACGGAACTTTTATAGACAGAAGAAAAGAGGAGTAAACACATGATCTACTCCTCTAATTAGTTTCTTGCCTCTTCACTTCTTCATAGTCTGGTGTTTTCTTTGATAAACCAAGGCGTCATTTTCGCCATTCATTGTTCATTGACATACCGTCCACCTCTTGATGATAGCTGTATAGCTCTATGGCGCGTATAAAACAAATGGTGCTATGACATGGATACAATCCCGAGGCTGCAACAAAAATGCGCCCTGATTTGACAATTTCACCTTTACCATCATCTGGCTTGAACATTGGCTTGTATATATTTAATGTAAACAAGGTAACTGTACTGTTTAAAGCCCCACTGAAAGAGCTTAAAATCGCCCTGAATAAAATAGCGGCAAAAACACCAGTAAGTGACGCTGGCGATAAGTCGATGATCAATCGAGGGTATACACTGTCAGCATTTCTATTCCGAAGCCATACAAATGAAAAGGCAGTCACTCCCGGAACTACTATATAATACACTCCGATCAGTTTAAAAGCCCCCTTCTGGCCTTCATCTGAATGTTTAGCGCCTAACGCACGCTGAACAAATTGCATGGTTCATAATACAGGTGATTCACTAATAAACCTGTTCAAATCGTCGGCCGGGATACATCTGCCGAATTACGAATATCGATTGATTGAGTTTTTCAATTATGTAATGCAGTCAGTCTTGCAATTCCGCTCCCAAAGCTGCCATCTTCGACTGCAAGAACACCGAGAACCACAATAAAAAAATCGCCGGAAATTAAACCAATTCCGTATATCACATCTGCTAAAAGCAGCTGCTATCAGCCCGCCAAAAAAATGTAGCAGTCGTTATGCAATAATGAAGGAAATCAGCTAAACCGCCATGAACGTGCTGATGCCAAACGTCTCCGTAAAGCGGAAGACAAGAGCCTTGAATACAGCACTGTTGCTGGAATGAAACAGCATAACCTATGATCAAATCGCTGCTCCAAAAAATCAGGTATCGCCATGACTCCTGTTTTTAAGTAACGCGGGCGGCGCACTTGCTTCCCAAGACATGCTGTCATAGAGCCCGCGTAGCTTTGTCCATTAATCAAAGTAACAGCACACCTTCTGCAAAGACAGTAGATGACAGGAGCGTTTACCTTCTATTCATCGAAATCAGAAAGAGCACAATTTTTCTTTTATCAGCGTATTATGTTTTACGTCTCTAAAAAACAAAAAAAGGACACGAGCTTAGAGCTACATGTCCTTTATCTTCATCTATTCTATTAATTTAACACTTTTACACTTACTGTTCTGACGCCCCAATTATGTGCATCACTTTTGTTTGGTACAAATACGTCAATTTTATTTCCTTTTATTGCGCCGCCAGTGTCTGCTGCTGTTGCTTCTCCATAACCTTCAACATAGACTTTAGAACCTAGCGGAATCACGTTTGGATCAACCGCAATAACTTTAGCATTCGGGTTCTTGTTTAAGTCGATGCCTGTTGCTGTAACGCCGGAAATGCCGCCGTCGTTAGCAGAGTAAGCAGTAGCAGTAACAGTTAGTTCTTTTGCCGCTTCTTGTTGATTTGTATTAGATTCAACAGCCTTTTCTTCTGTTTTAACAGAAGTTTCTGCTGCAGCCTTTGTTTCTTGTTTTGGTTGCTGTTGAACAGCTTCTTGTTTAGGTTGCTCTTTTTGCACAGCCTCTTGTTTTGTTTCAGTTTGAGGTGCGCTTGTTTGCGCATTCTCAGTCACTGTGTTTGTTGCTGTTGCCTGACCTTTTACTGAAAGTGCAGATCCAGCATAGATCATGTCAGAGCTTAAGTTATTCCAAACTTTCAGGTTGTTAACTGTCGTACCGAATTTTTGAGCAATCTTAGAAAGCGTATCTCCCGCTTTAATTGTATATTGCCCAGAAGTGGTTGTTTCTTCTGAAGAAATGGTCAGTTTTTCTCCCGCAATGATTGTATCAGAAGTTAACTTGTTCCATTCTTTTAGGTCCTTTAGGTTCACTCCGTTTTTCTGAGAGATCCCCCAGAGCGTATCACCCTTTTGCACCGTGATTTCTTTTGCAGAAGCGTGAGCTCCGAATGCAGTTGTTGAAAGTGCTGCAACTGCTACAAAGGACATAATCGTCTTCTTCATAAGTAAATCCTCCCTTGTTAGCTTTTTATTGGCGGCTAACAGGTGATATCGTAACACATGTAAATGTCAAATCAATAACAAAAAGATATGATTTAGATTACAGTTCCTTTACATGAAGGATTTCTCTCCGTTGGAAAGTCTTACTGAACCCTTGATATAATAGGCTTTTCAAGTCTTTTAAGTTCGGGTCAAAAAAAAGAAAAGAAAATGTGTTTTTCAAAGAAAAATAGGTTGATTTATGCTTTTTTTGAGTCTGTCACCTGTACATAAGCTTGTATTTCTTCTAAAAAAAGCCGGCCATATTTTGCTCTTTTTTGTTCTCCGACTCCTTTTATAGACAAAAGTTCCTCATCATTTACAGGCTGTTTTCCTGACATATCTTTCAGCGTCTGATCAGAAAAAACGACAAAAGGTGGAACACCCTGCTCCGCCGCAATTTGCTTGCGTAAGGTGCGCAGCCGTTCAAATAGCTCGTCATTTTCCGTAATGGCTTCTGCTTTTAATGCTTCTTTTCTCGCTACCGATAATTCGCCTCTCAGCACATTTCTCCCTTTGCCGCTTACAAAAAGAGTCGGAAATGTTCCATCTGACATCCTAATAAAGTCGTCAGCGATCAGAAATTCAATGAAGTCGCTGATTTCACCAACTGATTGGTGCTTTAATATTCCGTATGTTGAAAGGCTGCTAAAGCCGTTTTCGAGCACTTTTTTATTTTTTGATCCAGCGAGCACCTGGGCAACCATCGTCTTCCCAAAACGTTCATTCATGCGAATGATACACGATAAGACCATCTGCGCTTCTCTCGTCACGTCATGGGCTGTTCTTGTATCTGTGCAGTTTCCGCACTGTCCGCAGGCTTCAGCCTCCTTTTCTCCGAAATACATCAGAATAAATCGCTGCAGACAATCTTCCGTATGGCAGTAGTCAACCATTTGCCGCAGTTTTTTCAAGTCCTGCTTTTGCTTCTCTTCATTTTCCGATTGCTCGATTAAAAAGCGCTGCACCATAATATCCTGCGGAGAAAATAAAAGCACACATTCACTGTCGAGGCCATCCCGGCCAGCTCGTCCCGCCTCCTGATAGTAGCTTTCCATATCTTTCGGGATTTGTGCATGAAGAACAAACCTGATATTTGATTTATCGATGCCCATGCCGAAAGCAGATGTGGCAACCATGACCTGCATCTCATCGTTCAGAAACCTTTCCTGTTGTTCTTTTCTGACTTCGTCCTGTAAGCCCCCGTGATACCGCCCTGCGCTGACCTGATTTCGTTTTAATCGCTCATATATCCGATCTGCTTCTTTTCTTGTCGCGGTATAGATAATGCCTGCTTCATGTTTGTTTCTTTTTACATACTCTTCAATAAAACGATCTTTGTTTTCCCCTTTTGCAACTTTTAAAGTCAGATTATCACGGGAGAAACCGGTATACACCGTGTTTTCTTTTTGAATATGCAGCTGGCTGCATATATCATCATGCACCTCAGGTGTTGCTGTTGCCGTTAATGCCATGATGACGGGTTTGTCATTTAACTCACGAAACAGAATTTCAATGTTTCTGTAGCTTGGCCTGAAATCATGGCCCCATTGAGAAATACAGTGCGCTTCATCTATTGCTACTAAAGGAACGTCAATGCTTTGCAAAATACGAATAAATTCTGTTGACGTTAACCGCTCTGGTGTAATGTAAAAAAGCTTATAAGCTCCTTCTTTCAGCCCGTTCAGCCTTTCATATATCTCTTGATTGGTTTGCGTGCTGTTGATGTAAGCAGCTCTGATTCCCGCTTCTTCAAGAGCATCAACCTGATCCTTCATTAATGATATTAACGGCGAAATGACAATCGTTGTTCCTTCAAACATCAGTGCCGGAATTTGATAGCAAATTGATTTCCCCCCGCCCGTCGGCATGATGCAGGCCGTGTTTTGTCTCGCTTCTGTCACCGAACGGATGGCTTCCTCCTGCCCTCTGCGCAGCTTTTCATAGCCGAAATAATGCGACAAAAGAGATTGGGCTTTATGTAACATAACGTGTAACCCTCGCTTTTCCTTCAATTTCTCCCATCATATCACAAAAAATAACCCTGCATTTCTTCTCGGATGGAAATTGAATTTTCGATATAAAAATCCTTTTTCAGATAAAATAAAAAGCCATTTCCATAAAGGAAATGGCTTTCGCTACATCTTGCCGTATGCAAGTAAGAAAGTTTTAAACCACCACTCCTCAAAGTGGGTGTTTGCAGAAACGTTCCTGTCGTCCTCTACAATGGAGGCATGACATTCCGGCTTCGATATAAAACTCCCTATTACAGCTTAAAGGTTAAAACTTAATTAACAATACGTACAAAGTAGCTTCTTTTATATAGTACACCATCGGACATATTTTATCAAGGGGTAGATCAATTGTTCAGAAAAACTTTTTTCCGTCCGTAAAACTGTTTTTTCGCTAATATATCTAATGATTCGACAAACAAAAAATATATTACAATAAAAAACGGCGCTTTTTAACGACAAGAAGTCATCACTTTCTTCTATATAATATGTACACGCAAAAAAACTCCTATCTCACGGATAGGAGTCTTCATTCATTAAAATTTAACAGCAAGCTCTTTCGCTTCTCGTAAACCTTTTTCAACAATTTCTTGTGCTTTATCAGGCGCTGCGTTATGTCCCTCGATGACAACTGTGTGCAAGTCTTGAACACCCCAGAAACCAAGAACTGTTTTCATGAAGTTTAATGACATTTCTAGTGAAGCCATTGGCCCTTCTGAATAAACGCCGCCGCGCGCGTTAAGAAGTGCAACTTTTTTGCCGCCCATTAAACCAACTGGTCCTTCTTGTGTGTATTTGAATGTAACGCCTGCGCGAGACAGGTAATCCACATAAGTATGAAGCACTGCTGGCACTGTGAAGTTCCAAAGCGGGAATGCGAACACCACTTTATCAGCTTTTACAAATTGGTTCAGATATTTGTCAGCTGTTGCAGCTTGTTTTTTCTCTTCCTCAGTCATTTCCATACCTTGACCTGCTTTAAATGTTCCATTAATCATATCTCTTCCAAGGTAAGGAAGGTTTTCTTTATGAAGATCTAATTCAATCACTTCATCATTAGGGTTGTTTTCTTTATATGCAGCTAGAAATGCTTCGTATAGTTTAACTGAAACACCTTCTTCAGCTGTACGGTCACTTGATTTTACAAATAAAACTGTAGACATTTGTATTCCTCCCGGTAAACTTTTTATATTAACTTACAAATAGTATGTTACTTTCTTTTTTATGCAAAGTCAATCACTTTATTTCGAATATGAGATTTTTTTCATAAAAAAAAGCAAGTACACTTCATATCGGTGTACTTGCTTGCCATTTTCAGTTTGAATCCTGCTCACGGTCTAAAATCTCATACGTTTGAGAGCTTTTTTGATCAATTGTTTCTTTATTAGATAGATCTTTGACCTGTTCATGAAACTCCCTTTCGAATGACGGAGCATCCGTTTCCAAATCGTCCTCTACATCATCTTGGGCTTCCACTGTCATTCTTGCGTACGGAACAGCTTCCAATCTTTCGTACGGAATGTCTTGACCTGTTTTTTCACAAATGCCGTACGTTCCGTCTTTTATCTTTTGTAAAGCCTGATTAACCTCCTCCAAAAGTTCCCGGTCTATTTCTTTTACCGTTTGGTCTGTCATGCGGTCTGTTACAAGCGTTCCGTGGTCAGCCATATGGTTATCGACCCCATTAGACAGCTCTCCTACTTCTTCAGTCATTGATTGTGTTTTCTTTTTTTCGCCAGACAATTCTTTTTGCATATCAAGCAATTTATGGTAGAGATGCTGAGTTTGTTCTTTAGTCAGTGCCATGTGTATCCTCTCCTTTTTTTTCTCTGTTCCCAGTTTTGAATACTGACAAACCAAAAAAGCGTTTTTATGGCACAAAAAAAGCCAAACCATTCTTTGGGACGGCTGGCCTCAGTCAGTTTTATTCAGCTGCATAAATACTTTGTCAGCACCGCTTGCACTTCGCTTAAATCGGTATCTTTCGCAAATTCTAATTCAAAGGTTTTGCTTCTTGTCATTAATAAAAGTCCAGTATCGGGATCAAACATTCCCGCTTCTTGAATGGCAAAGCTTTCAATCGTTTTATATGGAAGAAATACACGAACCTTCTTTTTAGAAAACACCTTATTATCAAAGAAAATGATACGTTTGTTTGTAAAGCAAATTTGGTCAACCCGGAGCTTATAAATCGATTCTATTCTTTCCCCTTCAACGAGCAAAGCTTCAAGCTTCTTTGCGTCAGTTGATCTGCTAACAGAAAAAATACCCAATGAAGAACCCCTCTTTCTGCATTTATCTATTTTTCTTATGACGAGATTACATTAAATAAAATAAGTCCTTTATCCCTATATAAGAATACGACATAGAAGACATTTAAACCATTACGAACAGATTACATTTTTCAAATTTTTGATTTGTTTCTTGTCTTTTGAATTGTTGTCATCATGTAGTACGCACCAAAAGAGAAAAAAGTTTCATTTTCCGTAAATATTTTTTGAAAAATGAGTTTTTTAATGTTTCTTTTGTGTATCTGTTTTATTTTCCCTTTTTGAATCAAAGAAGAACCGCAGCTTAGCTGCGGTCCTTTGCATAACCATCCGTATCTTCAATTGTGACATCTTCTGTTTCTTCTCCCTCAGGAATTCGATCGGTGATTATACCTCTTCAAAATATTCTTTATAGTAACCGCCGATTTTATTTGTATTATCGACGACAAACAGAAATTCCTCTGTTTCATTCTTCACTTCATATTCTTTCCCTGGAGTTAATACGCGATTTACAATGTATTTTTTTGCGTTTGTCTGAACACACTTTACTTTTTTAATGGTTTCTTTTTCAAGCCAATTTTTATGTATCATGATGAAATCTCCTTTACTTGTCTATAAGCCTATTGTAGCTTTTTTCTTTTGTAAATTGCAATATCGGTTATTCATTGATTTTGCCTTGTTTTCTAGTATAGAATGTTTGTATACGCTTACTTCCACAGTAACGATCACAGCTAATTCCTGCTCTTCAATGAAGCAATATCCATACTATCACCAAGAATCTCAGAACAGACCATAAAAATGACTGGAGGTTTGTTACGAATGAGTTCTTTAACGATGCAAGTGAGTAAAAGGCTGGAGACATTTTTACAGGGAACAAAGAAGCTTTATATTGATGGAAAGTTTGTTCCCAGTGCCTCAGGGGCAACCTTTGACACGCCCAACCCGGCGACAGGCGAAACCTTAATGACGCTGTATGAAGCCCAGGCAGAGGATGTGGACAAAGCCGTTAAAGCTGCCCGCAAAGCCTTTGATCAAGGCGAGTGGAGAACAATGTCTCCAGCATCGAGAAGCAGACTGATGTATAAGCTGGCAGATTTAATGGAAGAGCATAAAACTGAGCTTGCCCAGCTTGAAACCCTTGATAACGGAAAACCAATAAACGAAACAACAAATGGAGATATTCCGCTGGCTATTGAGCATATGCGCTATTACGCAGGCTGGTGTACAAAAATAACAGGGCAGACAATCCCTGTTTCCGGCTCCTATTTTAATTATACACGCCATGAGCCTGTCGGCGTCGTCGGGCAAATCATCCCATGGAATTTCCCGCTTCTTATGGCGATGTGGAAAATGGGGGCGGCTCTTGCAACCGGCTGTACCATTGTGCTTAAGCCTGCTGAGCAAACCCCGCTTTCAGCTCTTTATTTGGCTGAGTTAATTGATAAAGCCGGTTTCCCTGACGGTGTCATCAATATCATTCCGGGATTCGGTGAGGATGCGGGAGAAGCACTTACCAACCATGAAGCGGTTGATAAAATTGCCTTTACCGGATCAACAGAAATCGGAAAGAAAATCATGGGCACGGCGGCAAAAAGCATTAAGCGGGTCACCCTGGAACTGGGCGGAAAATCACCTAATATCCTGCTCCCGGATGCGAATTTGAAAAAAGCCATTCCAGGCGCTTTAAACGGTGTCATGTTTAACCAAGGCCAAGTCTGCTGTGCGGGCTCACGCGTCTTTATTCATAAAGACCAGTATGATGAAGTTGTCAATGAGATGGTGTCTTATGCTGAATCACTCCGCCAAGGAGCCGGACTTCATAAAGATACCCAAATCGGCCCGCTCGTGAGCAAGGAGCAGCATGAACGCGTTCTTTCTTATATTCAAAAAGGGAAAGATGAAGGAGCTAAAGCTGTCACTGGCGGAAGCTGCCCTTATGAAGAAGGATACTTTGTCGCGCCGACTGTGTTTGCGAATGTAGAAGACGATATGACCATCGCTAAAGAAGAAATTTTCGGACCAGTCCTGACGGCCATACCATATGAAACAGTGGATGAAGTCATTGAACGTGCTAACCATTCTGAATACGGACTTGCTGCCGGACTATGGACCGAGAATGTAAAACAAGCCCATTATATCGCAGATCGTCTTCAAGCCGGGACTATCTGGGTAAACTGCTATAATGTGTTTGACGCAGCTTCCCCATTCGGCGGTTATAAACAATCCGGACTCGGAAGAGAAATGGGCTCCTATGCTCTAGATAACTACACAGAAGTCAAGAGTGTATGGATTAATCTTGAGGACTAAAAGGTTTTTCAAAAAAACTGCTGCCAGCCAGCAGTTTTTTTCTTTCAGTAATGGCGGCAAAAGCAGGTGAATATATATCTTCTGAAGGAGTTGAGCGGGATGAGCACACTTCAGAAGAAGGTGAGGCGCTATCAGCAAAACACCATTTCAGAGCTGAAAGATAGGCAAAATGATGACGGTTCTTGGACATTTTGCTTTGAAGGGCCAATCATGACGAATTCTTTTTTTATTCTGCTCCTCACCTCACTTGATGAAGGTGAAAATGAAAAAGAACTCATTTCGGCGCTTGCAGCCGGCATTCGCGAAAATCAGCAGCCAGACGGAACGTTTAACAATTTTCCTGACGAAACAGACGGCAATATAACAGCTACCGTCCAAGGATATGTCGGAATGCTGGCTTCAGGATGCTGCCATCGAACTGATCCGCACATGAAAAAAGCTGAACAATTCATTGCATCACATGGCGGCTTGAGAAATATTCATTTTATGACAAAATGGATGCTTGCAGCAAATGGCCTTTACCCTTGGCCCGCTTTATATTTGCCATTGTCGCTTTTAGCAATTCCCCCAACATTCCCGGTTCATTTTTATCAGTTCAGCACATATGCCCGTATACACTTTGCTCCAATGGCCGTAACACTCAATCAGCGATTCACACTAAAAAACCGCAAAATTCAATCTCTCCGCCACCTCGACCCGCACATGACAAAAAATCCTTTGACTTGGCTCCGTTCCGATGCTTTCGAGGAGCGAGACCTCTCTTCTGTTCTGACTCATTGGAAGCGCATTTTTCGTGCACCCTTTGCTCTTCAGGAGCTGGGCTTACACACAGCTAAAACGTATATGCTTGACCGGATTGAAGAAGACGGCACACTGTACAGTTATGCAAGCGCCACAATATTTATGGTATACAGCCTTCTGTCACTTGGTGTGTCACGCCATTCACCGGTCATCCGAAGGGCAATAAATGGCATCAAAGCATTGGTGACTGAATGCGGCGGCATTCCTTACTTAGAAAATTCCACATCCACTGTTTGGGATACTGCATTAATCACCTATGCGCTCCAGCAAAACGGCGTTGCCGAAACAGACGGTCCAATTACAAAAGCCGCTTCTTTTTTACAAAAGCGGCAGCATACGAAGATAGCAGATTGGTCTGTCAAAAATCCAAATGTATCTCCAGGCGGCTGGGGATTTTCAAATATCAACACGAATAATCCTGATTGTGACGACACCGCAGCCGTCTTAAAAGCAATTCCCCGCAACTTCTCTCCTTCTTCTTGGGAGCGAGGTGTGGCTTGGCTTTTATCGATGCAGAACAATGATGGAGGGTTTTCCGCCTTTGAAAAAAATGTGAACCACCCTCTTATCCGCCACCTCCCGCTTGAATCCGCCGAGGATGCGGCTGTTGATCCCTCAACCGCCGACCTTACCGGGCGTGTGCTGCACTTTTTAGGTGAAAAAGCTGGCTTTTCAGTTAAACATCACCACATTCAGCGTGCTGTGAACTGGCTTTTTGAAAACCAGGAACGTAATGGATCTTGGTACGGACGATGGGGTGTTTGCTACATTTATGGCACATGGGCTGCCTTGACCGGTATGCACGCCTGCGGAGTTGTTCGAACACATCCTTCGATACAAAAGGCAATCCGGTGGCTCAAAACCGTACAAAATGATGACGGCAGCTGGGGTGAATCCTGCAAAAGCGCTGAGGTCAAAACCTATGTGCCGCTTAAAGAAGGAACCATTATACAAACTGCATGGGCTTTAGATGCTTTATTACAATTTGAAAAACCCAGTCATCCAGCAATTGTGAAAGGGATGAATTACCTCATGGATAACAGTTCTCATGACGGTAGAAGCTTGACTTATCCAGTGGGTATCGGGCTGCCAAAGCAATTTTATATTCGTTACCATAGTTACCCTTATGTGTTCCCTTTGTTGGCTGTCAGCAAGTATTTGAATTCTATTGAAAAGGAGACAGCAAATGAAACGTGAATCTTATCAAACCGAGATGTTCAATTGGTGTGAAGCCTTAAAAGATCAGATTCAAAAACGAGGACAGCTTGATCGATTTGAGGATCAAATCGAAAAGATGATTGAAGCGCTGGAGGATGACCAGACGACAGAAGAAGAGTGGTATCAGCAGGCCGTCACACTCTATCGTGATATTACACAATCAGAAGAAACAGGTGAAAGACGCGCCTTCGTTCCTATAGGAAAACATGTTCTCCCAAAGCTTCCGTACAAGTACTCCGCTTTAGAACCTTATATTTCACGTGATATTATGGTGCTTCATCATACAAAGCATCATCAAAGCTATGTTGACGGACTGAATAAAGCAGAATTGGAGCTTAAGAATGCCAGAGCTTCAAAGAACTATGACTTGATCACTCATTGGGAAAGAGAGCTGGCATTTCATGGAGCTGGCCATTATTTGCACAGTATTTTTTGGTTTTCTATGCATCCAAACGGAAAAAGACGTCCTACTGGAGCATTATTTCAAATGATCGATCTTTCATTTGGAAGCTATTCGGCCTTTAAGGAGCATTTTACCCAAGCTGCAAAAAAAGTGGAGGGTGTCGGGTGGGCCATTCTTGTCTGGTCCCCTCGTTCCGGACGGCTTGAGATTTTAGCTGCAGAGAAGCACCAGCACTTCAGCCAGTGGGATGTTATCCCTCTTTTGCCGCTTGATGTATGGGAACATGCTTACTATTTGCAATATAAAAATGACCGCGGGAGCTATGTTGATCATTGGTGGAATGTAGTCGATTGGCGTGAAGCCGAAAAACGTTTTGAACAGGCAAAAGAAGTTGTATGGAAACTCTATTAAAAAAGCCCCCTTTTCCAGGGGGCTTCATTTTTTAAAAAACACCTAATACATGTAAAAATACAATAATGATCGCAACAGGTGAAAGATAACGTATCAGCAGAAGCCAAACCGCAAACCACTTTCGCTTGAGGTTTGAGCCGCTTTTCAGCTCGTTAAACAAATCCTCTTTCGGTATTTTTAACGGTACAAAGATAGAAATCAATAACGCTCCTAACGGCATTAAAATATTGCTGACCAGAAAATCAGCTGCGTCAAAAATAGACATGTGAAAAATGGTAACATCACTTAAAACCCCGTAGGATAACGCAGACGGTACGCCGACCAGAAAGATAGCAATCCCGCCGAGCCAGGCAAATCGTTTTCTTTTACTCACATCGCCTTTAGAAAGCACAGCGACCAAAATTTCAAGCATTGAAAAGGCAGATGTCAGTGCAGCAAATAAAAATAGAATTAAAAATGCTAATAAAAAGACAATTCCGAACGGCATTTGATTAAACACAGTCGGCAGCACATTAAATAACAGAACAGGCCCTTGGTCCGGTTTGAGACCGAATGAAAAAACAGCTGGAAAGATCGCGATTCCCGCCATAATGGCGACAAGGACATTCAAAACCGTAACAGATACAGCAGACTGCACCAGATTTTCTTGTTTCTCTAGATAAGCACTATACGTTACCATTACAGATACACCGACACTTAATAAGAAGAAGGACTGGCCCATCGCATATAATATCGTATTGGCGTCAATCGCAGAGATATCAGGTGTCAGGAAAAACTTAATACCTTCTATCGCTCCATGAAGTGTAACTGAACGCACCATTAAAATGATAAATAATATAAAAAGCGCCGGCATTAAAATTTGGCTTGCTTTTTCAATTCCGCTGCTTACACCTTTTGCGACAACCAAAATTGTGACCAGCATAAACAGCAGCTGGCCTCCTACAGCCAAATAAGGATTTGAAATAGTATTCGCAAACAGCGTATCAAATCCTGACGTATGCGATAAACCGCCGGTAAAGCCTTTAAAAATGTAATTTAAAATCCATCCGCCGACTACGCTGTAGAATGATAACAGAATAAAGCACGTCGCCATGCCCAAATAGCCTATCCAATGCCACTTAGACCCTGGAGCAAGAGATTTATAGGATTGGACGGCATCTTGCTGTGTTTTTCTGCCTATGATGAATTCACCAAGCAATAATGGCAGTCCGATTAAAATTGTAAATAAAATAAAAATAAATAAAAACGCACCTCCTCCGCTGGTGCCTGCTACATATGGGAATTTCCATATTGCACCGAGACCGATAGCCGATCCAGCCGCAGCTAAAATAAAGCCCAGCTTCGAAGACCATTGATTAGCTTCCTTCACCCTATCACTCCTATTTTCCAAAACAGTTTAAAGGTTCATTGTAAGAATATCTACCTATATAGTCAAGAATATTTTGATTAGTTTACATAATATATTTATCATCTATCTCCATGAATATATCAGATCACAGTCAATCTATCAATATTGAATTATTCAGAAAATTAATTATAATAGGGGAATACCAAAAAATCTGTAAGGATTTCTGCTGGAGTTCTTGATCAGTGTATGAGGAGTGTTTTTATGGAAAACATCAGAAAGATAAGTCATTTCGCGGGACAAACCTTCGGAATCTGGGTCATTGTTTTTGCCGTGCTCGGATTTTCTTTCCCGTCATTATTTTCTTGGATCAGTTCTTATATTACGATTTTTCTTGGCATTATTATGTTTGGAATGGGGCTAACACTGCAAACCGATGATTTTAAAGAGCTGATCAGAAAACCTTTGTACGTCATTATCGGAGTGATTGCCCAATATACGATTATGCCGCTTGTTGCTTTCGGCTTAGCATATGGCCTGCATCTCCCCTCGGAAATCGCGGTAGGCGTTATTCTCGTTGGCTGCTGTCCCGGTGGAACTGCCTCTAATGTTATGACATTTTTAGCAAAAGGCAATACGGCCCTGTCTGTTGCTGTCACAACGATTTCCACCTTGTTGGCACCGGTTTTGACGCCGGTTTTGATTATGCTGTTTGCCAAGGAATGGCTGCCTGTCTCACCTGGCTCGTTATTTATTTCGATTTTGCAGGCTGTATTGATTCCAATCATTGCAGGCCTAGTCGTCAAAATATTTTTCAAAAAACAGGTCGCAAAAGCCGTTCATGCCCTGCCGCTTGTTTCAGTCATCGGTATCGTTGCCATTGTGTCAGCTGTTGTAAGCGGCAACCGGGAAAACCTGCTTCAATCAGGTTTGCTTATTTTTTCAGTAGTTATCCTGCACAACGGGTTTGGATATTTACTGGGATTTCTATGTGCAAAGCTGTTAAAAATGGATTATGCGTCTCAAAAAGCAATTGCAATTGAAGTCGGCATGCAAAACTCAGGGCTTGGCGCAGCACTTGCCACGGCACATTTTTCACCGCTATCTGCCGTTCCGAGCGCGATTTTCAGTGTATGGCACAACCTTTCGGGCTCCCTGCTCGCTACATATTGGTCTAAAAAAGGTAAGAATCCAAAAGAAGATTCAAACAGCACAGAACTGACTCTTTAACATTCTATTGTATATAAAAAGGTACATCACGTTTATCCGTGATGTACCTTTTTTGTTTTATCCCTCTAACAAAAGCTGTTCAGGATCTTCTAGTAAGTTTTTAATTGTGACAAGGAATCCAACTGCTTCTTTACCATCTACGATCCGGTGATCATAAGATAATGCAATGTACATCATCGGACGGTTTTCGAAACGTTCTTCATCAATTGCGACAGGGCGCAGCTGAATCTTATGCATACCCAGGATACCAACTTGAGGGCTGTTTAAAATCGGTGTCGACATGAGTGAACCGAAAGTCCCTCCGTTTGTAATTGTAAATGAGCCTCCTTGCAGCTCACCAAGGGTCAATTTATTGCTTCTCGCTTTTTTCGCAAGCTCGCCGATTTCTTTTTCAATGCCTGCAAATGTCAGGCGGTCTGCATCACGTACAACTGGAACGACAAGTCCTTCCTCAGCTGCGACAGCGATTCCGATATCATAGAATTTTTTAACAATCAGCTCATCGCCTTGAATTTCTGCATTCAAGAGCGGATATTTTTTCAAAGCCGCTACAACAGCTTTTGTAAAGAAAGACATAAAGCCGAGCTTCACTTCATTTTGCTCAAAGAATTGGTCTTTGCGGCGTTTTCTAAGATTCATAACAGCCGTCATGTCAACTTCATTAAATGTAGTCAGCATCGCAGATGTTTGCTGTACTTCGACTAGACGTTTTGCGATTGTCTGTCTGCGGCGTGACATTTTTTGCACTTCAACAGGCTTTTCAAAGCTTTGCTGTGTTTTTTGAGCCTGCGGCTGCTGTTTTTGCTGAGGAGCTGGTTTCGCAGCCGGTTTTTCATACGCCTCAACATCCTGTTTGCGCACTCTTCCAAGCGGGTCGCCAGTCGGAACCTGAGACAGGTCAATCCCTTTCTCTCTCGCCAGCTTACGTGCAGAAGGAGATGCGATTGTTCTTGATTTTGCTTCAGTTTGCGCTTCCTGGCTCACTTCTTGCGCCGCTGGTTCAGCTTGCTTTTCTTCTTTTTCACTTTCTTTGCTTTCAGCCTTCTCTGAAGGAGCAGGGGCAGAACTTTCACCCGCGCCTTCTGTAATGGTACCGATAATTTCTCCAACTTGGACGGTATCACCCGAATCTTTCAATACCTCTTGAAGAACACCCGATTCTTCTGCTGTCAATTCAACATTTACTTTATCCGTTTCAAGTTCAAGCAGATATTCACCCTGTTCTACATAATCACCGGGCTGCTTTAACCATTGGGCTATTGTTCCTTCTGAGATTGATTCTGCTAATTCAGGTACCTTAATTTCCGCCATTTTTTCATTTCCCCCTTAGTTTTTGCGAGTCAAGCTATCAGATACAATACGTTCCTGTTCTTTTTTATGAACTGTCGGATCTCCCTCTGCAGGACTGGATCGTCTTCTTCGTCCAATATATTGAACGCTTACTCCTTCTGGTGCAAGTTCTGTCAAATAAGGGCTGATGTAGCTCCAAGCCCCCATGTTCTGCGGCTCTTCCTGAACCCAAACGATTTCTTTTAGGTTCGGAAGCTTTGCAAATAATTCTTTGACTCCTTTTGCAGGGAATGGATACAGCTGTTCAATTCTCGCAATGTGAAGCCACTCTTTCCCGTCTTCTAACTTGTTGAAATGATCGCTGATGTCTATAGATACTTTACCGCTGGATAATACGAGCCGCGTTACTTTTTCATACTCATGAGAAAGTCCTGACTGTTCGTAAACAGGCTGGAAGCGGCTTTCACTGAGCTCCTGCACTTCAGAAACGGTATTCGGATTGCGCAGAAGGCTCTTCGGCGTCATGATGACGAGCGGACGAATTTCCTCACGCAGCAGCATTTTAGCCTGTCTTCTTAATATATGAAAATATTGAGCGGCGCTTGTCAGGTTGGCAACCGTCCAGTTATTCTCAGCAGCTAGCTGCAGGAACCGCTCGATTCTACCGCTTGAATGCTCAGGGCCCTGTCCCTCATAACCGTGCGGCAGCAGCATCACTAATCCAGATTTTTGGCCCCATTTTGCTCGTCCGGCAGAAATAAATTGGTCAAAGTACACTTGAGCAGCATTGGCAAAATCCCCATACTGCGCTTCCCAAAGGACAAGTGTTTCAGGTGAATACACATTATAGCCGTATTCAAAACCGAGTACAGATCCTTCAGACAGCGGGCTGTTATGAACCGCAAATGATGTGTCACAATCTGACAAATGGTGCAGCGGCACAAATTCCTTGCCTGTCTCACTGTCGTGAAGCACAAGGTTTCTTTGAGCAAACGTTCCGCGCTCAGAATCCTGTCCTGTTAATCGAATCGGTGTTCCGTCTTTCAGAATGGAAGCAAACGCGAGAGATTCAGCCAATGACCATTCCACTTTTCTGTCATCATCAAACGCCTTGGCCCGTCTTTCCAAAATGCGTTTTAGCTTACCGAATACATTAAACGACTCCGGCCAATTGACCAGTTCGCCATTCAGCTTGCGGAGCACATCAAAATCAATAGATGTATCTACATCCGGAAAGCCATTTGAAACAGGTTCCGGAAGTTCTATTTCACTGGCGATATGTTCCTTTTTAGCCGGCACTTTTTGATAAGCGTCTTCTATGCGTTTCGTTACCGACTTTTCAATGTTTTGAACAACTTCCTCGGTAAGCACCCCTTCTTTAACGAGCTTTTCCGCGAAAATATGTTTGACAGTCGGATGCTTTCTTACAGCGTCATACAGCATCGGCTGAGTAGTTGACGGCTCATCCATTTCGTTGTGTCCGTAGCGTCTGTACCCGATCAAGTCAATCAGAAAGTCCTTGTTGAATGTTTTTCGGTATTCTACCGCAAACTTAACAGCTGAAAGACAGGCTTCAGGATCGTCCGCATTTACGTGAACAATCGGAATTTCATAGCCCTTCGCCAGGTCACTGGCATAGTTTGTTGATCTTGATTCAGCGCTTTCTGTTGTGAATCCGATCATGTTATTGGCGATAATATGAATCGCACCGCCGACTTGATACCCTTTTAAAGAGCTTAAATTCAATGTTTCAGCTACAATTCCTTCCCCCGGGAACGCAGCGTCTCCATGAATTAAAATCGCAAGTGATTTTGTTTCATCCTGAACCGGATATCCGCTATGTGTTCTTGTTTCCTGCGCCGCTCTTGTGCTGCCTTCAACAATCGGATTGATAAATTCCAAGTGGCTCGGGTTATTCGCCAGCGTAATGCGCGCTGACTTCGTTTCAGCGTCATGAAGCTCACGGTTCGCTCCCAGATGATATTTGACATCCCCCGTCCATCCGTAGCTGATGCCGATTGATCCTTCAGACGGGACAAGATCTTTGTTAGGCGCATGCTGGAATTCTGAGAATATGATTTCATACGGTTTGCCCAGCACATGTGCCAGCACATTCAGGCGGCCCCTGTGCGCCATGCCGATGTTGACGCTCGTTGTACCTGATTTGACAGATTGTGCAATTATGTCATCAAGCACTGGAACGAGAGCGTCCAGACCCTCAATTGAAAAACGCTTCTGCCCGACGAAGGTCCGGTGTAAAAATTGCTCGAATCCCTCTACTTCCATCAGTCTCTCCAGCACAGCTGACAGCTTTTCGGCTGAGTTCTTTTGGAACAATTCACCGGATTCAATCTTTTGAGTCAGCCACTCGCGCTCTTTAAAATCGTGTACATGATCAAATTCAAATGAGATGGTTCTTTTATACGTATTTCGCAAATATTGAATGGCTTCTAAACCGTTCGTAATGTTTGTAGGAGCGTCTTTACAAATGACCGACGCAGGTATTTCTTTTATTTCCTCTTCTGTTAGCCCGTAATCGGATAATGGAAAGAGCTCGCTCTTTTTCCCATCCTTTCTGAGCGGATTGACGGAAGCGTTCAAATGGCCATAGGTTCGTATATCTTCTGCAAGTCTGATTGCTGATGCGATCTTTTGTATCAGATCGGCTGTAACACGTCCCTTTTCTTTTGTTCCCGATGCCTCTTTTATATCGCTTGGAGGAGCTCCGAGTTCGTCGAACATTTCCTTCAGATCCGGATCAATGCTGTTCGGATCCTGGGTGTACTGATCGTAAAGCTCCAGCGCATAGCCGAGGTTCGGACCGTAAAAATCTTCCCAATTCATTCGTTGTTTCATATTATTTTGAAACATTTGAATATTACCCCCAACCTAGATAATCAAGTGATTTATTCACTATCTTAAAATAACTTTCGAACGCTGTGTCCAAAATTATGTAATAAAAACGCTTCCAACGATATTTTACCACTGTTTGCAATTTGATTCTACCTTGATTGTTCACAAAATAGTAAAAAACCTTTATAAAAAACAAAAAATTTAATCATTTAAAAAAAGAAACGCCAAAAAGCATAGAATAAAGGGTTATCCTATGCTTTTATGGAGCAGTTTTTTAAGAAGCGGATACAGTACATCCGGAAGCTGATCGACATCCGGGACAAATATACTGAACTTCCCGTACATATCCTGTATCGTTTTCATTTGTGATTCTTCAATTTCCGAGTTGGAGAGAAAAACATTTATGACTTCTATTCCTCTTTTTCGAGCTTCGATAACCGCTTCACTTGTATCGACAATTCCATTTTGCTCATAACCAAATGCGGCCGGCTCTCCGTCAGAGAACACGATTAAGAATTTTTGCGCCTCGCTCCGCTGCAGCATTTTTTTCGTCATTTGCCTGATCGCATAGCCGTCACGGTTGTCTTCCTCAGGTTCAAGCTGCATTATCGCCGGTCCCGCCGCCTGTCTTAAGGATGACTGAAATGGAATTACCGTATTAAAATAGTTCGGCTGACTCGTTTCGGTCGCATCGTTTGTATCCTCCCAGAAACCGACAATTTGATGCGGGACTGCTACCGACTTCAGGGCTTCGTGAAACAATACGATTCCCCGCTTCGTTTCATCCATTTTGTCGAACATGCTGGCTGAACAGTCGACCAGCAATGTGAAAACAGCGTCAATTTCTGAAGAAGGCTCTTGTTTTTTGTAAAAAAGACGCGGATTCCGCTCCGTAAAATAACGGAGAAGCTTGTTGTTCAGACGGCCCGCGTGAAGGTCAGTCCTTGGCAGCGTTTTTTTGTGTTCAAGCGTTTTTTGAATCATCTGTTTCAAACGCTTCTGATACGATTCGATCGATTTTGCCTGCTGTTTATAAGAAAGCTCTTCATCTTGTGTTGCAGGCTGCGGTTCTTTATAAATCGCAAACGCGAATTTATTTTCCTTTCCGTCGGCAAGACCCGCACCGTTCGGCTGGTCTTTTTTGGACTCCAGCGCTTCCAGTTTGGAATAGTCTTTTCGTTTTGTCTGTCTGGCTGAACCTTGAACAGAGCCGAGGGCCTGGTCTCCATCGTCCCCTTCACGAGAAGCATCTTTTCCTAAATCGGATTTTGCGCCGTGTTCAATATCAAATTGAAGGAAGCTTTTAGACGGCGCTTCTGTTTCACGGTGCCAAGTCGGCATTTCTTCATCGTGAATATCTTCATCGCCGTCTGACTTTTTCGGAAGCGTTATGTCATCACTCAGCTTCGGCGCTTTTTTCTCTTCTTCAAATAACGGCTGCTCGGCAGCTTTTGCATAATCTAACTCAGGCAAAAAGAAGTAGGTATTCAGCATGTCTTTATCAAGCACCTCTTCAAGTCCGTCCATGATATCTTCGACAATTTTCAGAACGTGATGTGTAGAATCAGCTTCATACACACGCAAGAGCTGCTGTTCGATAAACGGACGCATCAGATCAATATCATCACGCATAGACGGGATGGCTTCCAGAGGCGATTCCGCCGTCAGCTTGACATACATGGCGCAAAAGAGCGCATCCGTAAAAATGCTTCGTTCTAAATTTAAAGTCAGCTGCGTGGAGAAATGTTTTCTGTACATGTCTTTTCGTTTTGCAAATACATACTTTGTACCAGGACGCTCGTGTTTGATACATTCTTCAATTCTGATGTCCTCAAGCAGCATAAACAGCTGTTTGGCAAAGCTTTTGTACGTAAGATTGTGCTGGATATAATCCAAAAGGCTCGCAAACTCTTGCAGCGAGCTGTATTTTGTTCCGACTGATCGAAGGTAGACATCGCTTTTGAGACCTGCTTCCATATCTTCAGCTGCTCTGTCCTTCCAAAAATGGCTCATGTAGATTTTTTTTTCAAATGGGTTGTAGTAGGACTGAACGCCATACTCCACTTCCACTGCCTCACTTTTGGTGAGCGTTTTGGCCAAATCGGTCAGCATCATAAATAAAAACGAGTCAATTGTGCTGTCATTAAATTTGATAAATTTCATCGCACATCCCTCATTCAAACAGAGTTTCTGCGATATTTCGGACCGCCGCCTTTTCACGGTCATCGTCAAGCTTCTCTACAATTCCGCGTTCGATGGCGCGTAGCGGCGGAATATAAGCGGCTAAATCACACGTATCAATTAAAGCTCTGATGGATGCCGCTTCTTCAGACACCTGCCCGTTATTAGCCTGAACGATCAGATCAGAAGACAGCGTGATAAACCGGTCAATCAATTTCTCATCATGAAGGGCAGACTGAGACATGAGTACTTGTTTCAGCAGCTCGCCTTTAATATAAGGCACATCAATGATGACAAAACGGTTTTTAAGCGCTTCATTCAGCGGAACGGTTCCGACGTAGCCTTCATTGATGGCAGCAATGACTCCAAACCCTTCTTTTGCCCGAACGACTTCTCCTGTAAACGGATTTGTCATCATTTTTCTGTAGTCCAATACACCGTTTAAGATTGGCAGGGTTTCCGGTTTTGCCATATTAATTTCATCTATATAAAGAAAGTGGCCTTCATTCATGGCCGTTGTCACAGGTCCCGAGACAAACTCGATCGTCGCCTGGCCAGATTGATTTTCAATGGTTTTATAGCCGACCAGCGCTTCAGCATCCAAATCAACTGAGCAGTTGACACTGTGCATCGGTTTATGAAAATAGCTGGACAATGTTTCTGCCAGCCTAGTTTTACCTGAGCCTGTAGGTCCTTTTAACAGGATATTTTTCCCCATCGCTAATGCGATAATGGCATCGAATAAAATGGCTTCATCCTCCGCCTCATAGCCTGATGTCCCGATGAGCGATTGAAATTCTGGAGAAATCGGCTGGCTTTTATATGATAAAAGCTTATTTTGTATATCTTCCGGCAATGTTAAGTGCTGCAATTGAGATGTCATAGACAGGTTTCCTTTCCTATTCGTATTCCATTAACGAGTATACTAAAAAAGCCCCTGTATGCTCAATACAAAAGGGCTCCCGCTATATTACTGTTTCTCGTTATTGCCAGAAAGCGCTCCGCAGACAATTCGCGCTCCTGAATTTCCGCTCGGATTCGTCAAATAGTCGTCAGCCTGTTCATGAATAATAAACGCGCTGCCATCCTGGTCGAGAATATTCAATTTGCTTCCTTTTTGTAAAGAGGTTTCAGGCGCATTCATAATAACATCTACTTTCCCGTCTGCGCCGACCTCAAGATTCGGAAGATCTCCGGCATGATGTCCCATCGGATTATTGAAGCCGTGTTCTTTGTTCAGCGGATTAAAGGGTCCGCCCGCGGATTCAAAATCCGGCCTGACACATGATCCTTTTTCATAAATATGAAAACCGAGTGAAGCCCCAGGTGTCAGGCTGTGTGCTGAGATGTGAAAATCGAGCCCTTCGTCTTCTGACTCTTTTATTTCAATAAACCCGACTTTTTTGCCTTCTCTATTGACCAGCTGAATCTGATGGCGAAACGCTGAGGTTTCTATTACCTTTTTTTCCGGTACCCGCCGCGGATGATCGGGAGGTGTTTCCTGACTGCATCCCGCAAGACCCAGTGCCGCCAGCACGATAAGGAGCAAGAAACGATTCATGCTGTCTCCCCCTTGTTTTTTCTAACAGTCTGGTCAATCATATTCCGATATAAACTAAAAAAAGCCTTTTAAAAGGCTTTTACATTAGGGCAGCAGGACGTCCTGCCCAAACGCCCCGTCTGTCTAATGTCGATGCTATAGTTTAAAAATAGCTTCGTGCGCCCAGGTAGCGCTGTTTCCAATACGAATTGCTGAGATTGGAAATGCCCACACCGTCCGAGCTTGCATGAATAAAATTGCCGCCGCCCAAGTAAATCCCCATGTGAGACGGTCCGGATTTATACGTCGTAAAGAAAACAAAGTCACCGACTGACGGCTGGCTGACTTTTTGCATTACGTTCCAGTACCCTGCCGTGCTCAGCCTTGAAATAGATGATACTTTATTAATGAGGTAATAAATATAGCCGCTGCAATCGAAACCGGAAGGCGTATTTCCGCCCCAGCGATACGGAACACCGACATATTTTTTTGCCTCCGTTATCATTCTGTCAATCTTTGTTCCAATTTGAACGTTTGATCCTGGTTTGTCTTTCGGGACTGTCTTATTGGAATTATTTGATTTAGTCGTTCCTGAAATCGTGAGAACCTGCCCGATTCGCAGAACATCACTAGACAAATTGTTCTTATCACGGATACTTTGCACAGTAACGCCCAGCTGATTCGCAATCTTCCATAACGAATCACCCGATTTCACTTTGTATGTAGTTGTTTTTGAAGAATTTGAGTTTGACGGCTTTTTGGAACCGCTACCGCTATTGGATGAGCTGCTTTTTTTTATTTTTAATACTTGCTTAGGGTAAAGCGTATCTGATGTTAAGCCGTTTAAGGTTTTCAATTCGGCCACCGTCATATTTAGACTGTTTGCGATTTTCCACAGAGAATCACCAAGCTTTACAGTATATGTACCTTTTGATGAGCCTGCAGAATTTGAACCGTTGCTTTTTTTCTGCCCATTCGAACCATTTGAACTGCTTGTCCCTTTAATTTTCAGTTTTTGGCCGGGACGAATCAAATCACTGCTCAGGCTGTTTAAGCTTTTAAGCTCTGAAACACTCATTTTATGATTTTTGGCAATCATCCATAAGGAATCACCATATGCTACGGTGTATGTTGACGTTTTGCTTGAGTTTGATGAGGATGTTTTGCTTTTTTTGCTGCTTTCAGGAACTTTAAGGCTTTGGCCGACATAAAGCATTGACGATTTCAATTTGTTTTCGGATTTCAGTGCTGAAATACTCGTATGATACTGGCGCGAAAGTTTCCAAAGAGAGTCACCGCTTTTCACCTTTATCGTTTTTGCGTCCGCGGGTGCTGCTGCCATCGATGACCCAACAACTGCGGAAACAGCCAAGCCGGCTACGATCTTCTTTTTCATTCATTTAACCTCCTAAACTTTTTATGAGACAAACAGAAATAATTAGTATTCTGTTTCCAAAAATGGCACACATACGTTTTATCGTCACTTTTTTAGCGTTATAAACAAATTTTTATAGATCCGGCAGCAAATTCAGCTTCGTTCGACCTTAAAACTCTAGATAAACACCTAATACTTTACATAATTTGTATAGGTTTATCGAAAGTCTAAGGAACTATTTAAGCGGGGGTAAAATGATTGGTTTATGCTGATGAAAGAAGCAGATTTTCCTCCTTTCCTGTCTGTTTTTCTTTCAATTCTCTATCAAAGTGTCAAATCCCTTCTTCTGACTGCAACTCTGCCCAGCTTTCCGAAACAGTTAAAAGCCTGTCCATTTCAAATGAACAGGCTGTATTACTATGCGTTAGCTGATTGAGTATTGTGTTTAACATATTCAAGAATGCTGTCGGCAGCTTTTTCAGCACCGCCTGCTGCTTTCAGTGACTGGCCAATTGCTTTTGCTTTCTCAGCATAAACAGGATTGCTGATCACTTCTTGAATGGTTTCTTTCAGAAGGTTTTCAGACAGCTGTTCTTTTTTCAGCACTTTCCCCGCACCTACTTGCTCCACCTGTTTTCCGACAGCGAATTGATCGGCTCCCATCGGAATGACAATGAGCGGTGTTTCAAAATACAAGCCTTCGCTTGTGCTGTTCATTCCGCCGTGGGTGACAAACAAACTGGCTCTTTTCAGGATTTCAAGCTGCGGCACATACGGGCGGACAATAAAATTGTGAGGAATATCGTTTAACTCACTTTGTTTAACATGTTTCCCAATGGACAGCACAACTTTTCCGTCAAAGTCTTTGCACACCTCGAGACATTGGTTGAAAAACTCTTTTTGATTATTAAAAATGGTTCCCATAGAAATAAACAGCACATTTTCATTGTCAATCTGATCGAATGGAAAATCATTGCTTTTGGCTCTTTTTGCAATTGAAGGACCAACAAAAACATAATTTTCTCCGAATTGCTCAGCCATTGGCTGAAATTCTCTTGACGTAAAGACAATCGTCAAATCTCCATCGGACGAAAAAACGTCAAACGGCTTGGTAATTCCCGCTTGAAACTCGGCATTTAAGGTTTCTGCGAGCTGCTGATAGGATTCGTAATAAGGTGAGTCTTCAAATGGTCTGCTATTGAAGGTGTCCATCATTTCCTTTAAAAAATCCTCATTCATCGCAAAGGTCGTACATAATGAAAATCTAGGCAGCTTCAGCAGATTGGCAATGATTTTACCGGTCAGGAAATGGTGATCATATATGACATAATCGTATGATTCGTTTTTCACTTCATTATAAATATGGGTGGCGATGTCCTTACACCCTTTCAAAAAGGCGCATATCATTTCGGCAAAATCTCTTTCCTCATTACCAGTTGCGTTTTTTCCGAAATATTCTTCTCTAAAATCGTTATATTCACGAAATTCAATATCAAGCGCAGTGATTTTTTCTTCATATTCCTTTACTGCATAGTAAGTAATGTTTTCTCCTCGTGATTTCAGCTCCTTCATTACACCGATAGACGGATTAATATGGCCCTCTCCCGGAAAACCGATCATTAATACATTAGTCATGCGGCACACCCTTCCATTAAAATTTATGTAATATTTTATACAGTACTATAAATACAAAATCAGGTAAAGTATTTAACTTTATTAATATTAATCAAATATAACTTTTATACTAGGTTACATTTCCCGACTTTCTATTTTCAAGAAAAAAAGCATTCAGTATGGCATGAATGCTTTTAAAAAAGAGTTCTATTCCAGTCATTTTGTCTCATGAGACGAAAGCTGTTCGGGTCCTTTTGTTTATTTTTATGTTCTCGGTGAGATGAGCGGATATAACACACCGTCCTTCGCAAACGACATCTTGCCTGTTTCCTCAGAAACAACCAGCACAAGCGCATCTGTATATCCAGACATCCCCAAAGCCGCCCGGTGCCTGGTTCCCAGATGAATATCCACTTCTTGTGTCGTCAGCGGGAGAACGTTTCCGGCTGAGACGAGTGTATGGTCCCTCACTAATAAAGCGCCGTCATGAAGAGGGTTTCCCGGGAAAAAGATGCTTTCAATTAATGAAGCACTGATTTCTGCATGAAGCGATGTTCCTTTTTGAATAAATTTGTCAACCGGGTCTGCCCTTTCAATGACAATTAACGCGCCATGCTTATTTTCCGATAAATTTTTAATCGCCTTGGCCAGTTCCACAAATGACGGTGTAAATTGTTCAATGTATGATTGCAAATAAAAGGATGAGGCAATGCCGTGCATATTCTCAAAAATACGTCCCAAGTCATCCAATTCACAAAGGAGGCATTGATCTTTTTCGTGTAACGTTTTCAAAATAAGAGAAGCATCCCCTAATATCTGTTCTAAATGCGATTGTATCTTTGCCGTGAATACACTTTCTGTCATCTGTTCGTAATGCATGGGCCTTCATCTCCTTTTCATATTTTCAACTTTGCACGCATGCTTATCTTATTGATGTACATTCTATTGGTAAAGGAGGTATGTAAAGAATGGAAATGGAAAGAATCATTCAATATATCTGCACCTTTTTAGGCGTTATTTCGCTTTCTTTTATTTATGCCCAAATGTTTAGAAAAACGAAACCGACAAAAAAAGAATAGGCCAGGCGTTCATTGCTTTTTATACATAAAATGTTATAATTTCTCTCGTTATGATAAAGAAACGGGGATCAATGTATGAAAGAAACCAAAAACGCCGGACAAAAGATAAAACAGCTTTTGCACATTTTAATTCCGATTTTAATCACTCAGGCGGGGCTTTCTCTCATGACCTTTTTAGATACGGTGATGTCAGGGAAAGTCAGCGCCGCCGATTTAGCCGGTGTGGCCATTGGATCAAGTCTTTGGACGCCTGTCTATACTGGACTGGCAGGTATATTAATGGCTGTCACCCCGATTGTCGCACAGCTATTAGGTGCTGATAAAACCAAACAAATTCCCTTTACTGTCTTACAGGCTGTATATGTGGCCGCGCTTCTAAGCATCGCCGTTTTAGCGGTTGGATATGGAATAGTTGATCCTGTTCTGTCCCGATTGAACCTTGAGGCTCACGTATATGACATTGCTAAGCACTTTTTAGGGTTTTTATCTTTGGGGATTTTTCCTTTATTTGTTTACACCGTTTTGAGATCGTTCATTGACTCATTAGGAAAAACACGAGTGACCATGATGATTACACTATGTTCACTGCCGATTAATCTTGTGTTAAACTACGTATTTATTTTCGGAAAATTCGGCATGCCTGCCCTTGGCGGAGTCGGCGCCGGAATTGCATCAGCGCTTACATATTGGTGCATCTGTATCATCAGTTTTATCATCATTCACAAAGCAGCGCCGTTTTCTGAATATGGCATTTTCCTTACCATGTATAAGTTCTCTTGGGAAGCGTGCAAAAATATGCTGAAAATCGGATTGCCCATCGGGTTTGCCGTGTTTTTTGAAACGAGCATCTTCGCGGCTGTCACTTTGCTGATGAGCCATTTCAATACAGTGACCATCGCGTCCCATCAGGCCGCCATGAACTTTGCGTCACTTTTATATATGCTGCCGCTCAGCGTGTCCATGGCTTTAACGATAGTTGTCGGGTTTGAGGCCGGAGCAGCTCGTTTTAAAGACGCTCGCTCTTACAGCTTTATCGGCATCATGATGGCAGTAGGCTTTTCTTTGTTAACAGCTGCCTGTATCCTTTTATTCAGAGAGCAAATCGCAGGTATGTACACCTCTGATCAGGATGTCCTCCGGCTAACGAAGCACTTTTTAATTTACGCGCTGTTTTTTCAGCTTTCCGATGCTGTGGCAGCACCTATTCAGGGCGCCCTCAGAGGATATAAAGATGTCAATTATACACTTGCAGCCGCTTTTATTTCTTATTGGGTTATCGGCCTTCCTGTCGGTTATGCGGTCGGCACGTTTACAGGACTTGGCGCGTTCGGTTATTGGATCGGGTTAATTGCAGGACTAGCGGCAGGAGCAGTCGGGCTGTTTTTCAGGCTGGTTAAACTGCAGAAGCGTTATTTATTGAAGCAGGAATTTTAAAAGAGGTGATATGACATGGCACAAAATCAGAAATTATATGAGTATCTGTCTCAGCATGCAGAAGAAATAAGTTCTACATGGTATGAAACAATCGAGGAAACTGATCCGAATTCAATCTATGCATCAACAGACCCGGCCGTCATTAAAAATTTAAAGAGCCAGAATCTTGCTTTCAATTATAAGATCAGCCGTATCTTTATAGATGAAGAAGAGGTATACTTGCCCATTCTAAAAGCCTGGGCATTTGAAGTCACCCAGGATCAAGAGCATTTAAAAACGCCTATCCACTATATTATCCGTGAGTTTGTCAGAGTGAGAGACTTGTATATTTCCTATGTGAAGGACTTTGTTCATATCAATCAGGATACCGTGAAAAGCGAAGAAGCCGAGGATTTGTATCACACCCTTATTAAGGCGTTTGATCTTGTGATTCATATTTTTATAGAAGAAATGTACAAAAACACAAGCCTTCAGCTTCAAGCCCAAAAGGATATGATCACTGAATTGAGCGCCCCGGTAATCGTGCTGTTCCACAGTGTGGGACTGCTTCCGTTAATCGGTGATATTGATACCGTCCGCGCTAAATTGATCATGGAAAATACATTGAATCAATGTGCGAAAAAAAAGGTGACGCAGCTTTACATTGACTTGTCCGGAGTAGCGGTAATTGATACCATGGTTGCCCACCAGCTGTTCAGTCTGATTGAGGCGCTGCGTTTGATCGGCGTTTCATCCACATTGTCGGGGATCCGCCCGGAAATTGCGCAAACCGCGGTTCAGCTCGGTTTGTCTTTTGAGGACATCTCACTGAGATCTACTCTTGCATCAGCGATTGCATCTGACTTGAAATTAAAAAAGGTATAAGGTCCCCTCAAGGGCCTTATACCTTTTTTTTAATCATTCCATTGATATGTCCAATACACTTCTTCTTCAAACCATGTTGCCATAACAGGTTCATTGTTTTTCAGTTTTTCCTCAAGCTCTCGGAGCATACCTTCCGTCTGGGTGCGATGAGCTCTTAACGCGTTCATTTTAATATCTGCCACTTCTTTTATATCAAGTACGACGTCTGCTTCGCCAAGCACCTCTTCCCTATTGCGTGTAATAGCCATGCATAGTGTGCGCGGACGGTCTTCTTTCTTTTTGCGGTACAATGCCCGGATGACCGCTTCCCCGCATGCATCATGGTCAGGGTGCACGCCATGTCCCGGATAAAATGTGACAATTAAGCTTGGTTTTACATCATCTATGATTTCTTCCATGATATCAGCTAAATATTCATCGTCTTCAAACTCAAGCGTTTTATCACGAAGTCCGAGCATTCGCAGATCATTGATATCCATTTCTTTGCAGGCGTTGATAAGCTCTTGTTTTCTTAATAATGGCAAGGTTTCCCGATTGGCAAAAAATGGATCTCCCATATTTCTGCCCATTTCGCCTAACGTAGCGCAAGCATATGTAACGGGCACATCTTTTTTTCTGTTTAAAGCAATCAGACCCGCCACACCGTATGATTCGTCATCAGGGTGAGGCAGGATTACAAGCACGTGTTCTTTCATTATTTTTTCACCCTTTTCTTTAAACTGTGAACGGTTTTTCACTGATTTGAAGTGAAATAGCCAGTTTCCCGCCCGGCAAGTGTCCTGCCATTAATAAGCGGTTTTCTTCATCCACTGTGTACTCAGTCAGGCCTTCAGCATAAATCCAGCCCTCTTCTGTTTTTAAGCCGACCCGGTAAGGCCCGCTCCCTTTGATTTTAGCTTGATGATAGGTTACCTTCGCATTGCGTATATAAGCAACAACCGTCATGTTTTTTTCATTTAAATGTGCCGAGTAAGAACCGGTTGTGGTTTCTAAATGGATATATACAGGGCGGTCCGCATATCGTTCTAAAGATGCTTGCACATCTTCTTTTATGATTGCTTTCATAATTGCTCCCCTCTTTCTTCTTTTAAATACTGTACGCGTTCTGTATGTAATTTGACCAGTTGATATTTGACAGCCGGTTCCAGCTGAGAATTCACAATGCGCTGTATAGCGGCATAATATTTTTCCAGCATAGGTTTACGGAGTCTCGGATGTGTTCTCTTATCCAAGAGCTCAAGATCAATTGCCTCTGTAACCGCTTCTGCATCTTCGTTTGAGAAAGAGCGGCTGTTCCATAGCGAGGCGTATGCTTTTACTATTTCTATATCATTGTCCATCGTCCTGCTCCTTTATGTCTTACATACATGAAATGATTATACATAATATATACTCAAACTGAAAAGCCAAAGGCTCAATGGCTTTTTGATGCCCGTTTCCATTTCACTTGTGAAAACGTAAACAAGACTAATGCAGCCCATATACAGGCAAAGGTAAATGCCTTCGAGCTTGAAAATGGCTCATGGTAAATGAACAGCCCGATCAGCAAGGTGATGGTCGGTGCAATATATTGTAATATACCGACTTGATACAGCGGCAGCCGCTTCGCCCCTTCAGCAAACAATAAGAGCGGCAGCGCGGTAAACACACCGGCAAAAAAGAGAAGCACCCATGCCCTGCCGCTTTCTGCACCCGCAGGCTGAATATGGCCGCTAAGCAGCAAATACCCCAATGCAATCGGCATAATCATGAATGTCTCCAGCGTTAAACCGATAGCGCTTGAAAGACTTGTTCTTTTTTTGGTAAATCCGTATAAGCCAAAGCTGAATGCAAGCAGCAGCGCGATGTACGGAATGGAGCCGTATTGAAACGCAGAAATAATAACGCCGGCTGCCGCAATAGAAACTGCAACCAATTGAAGGCGATTCAGCTTTTCCTTTAAAAACAAAATGCCGAGAAGAACTGACACAAGCGGATTGATGTAGTAGCCAAGACTTGCTTCTAGCAGAAATCCATGATTGACAGCCCATATGTATACAAACCAGTTAACCGAAATGAGAATTGAAGCGAGAAATAAAGATAGTATGCCTCCGTTCTTTTTTAAAGACCGCAGCTCATGCCACCCCGTTTTCCATTGACGCAAGAAAAAAAGCACGATACACATAAAAACAAAAGACCAAATGATACGGTGAGCTAAAATATCAAGTGCCGGCAGCTGTTCAAGAAGCTTCCAATAAAGCGGAAACAGCCCCCACATCGTAAAGGAAACGGCTGTGTAAAGAACGCCTTTTTTTGTTTCTGAATGATGCATATTATGTCCCTGCCTTTCTTTAGAGCATCTTATATTATATCACGTGAAAGATCGAGCAGGCATATACTATTTTGTCCGTGAAGAAAGGTGTGACGAAGATGTTTGAGTGGAACAAGTACTTTCCTTTCCAAAATCAATTTTCCAAGGAAGCATTAAAAAAGGCCGATCCAAAAGAGGTTGAGCATTATGTAAACAGTGTAATGGAAAGTGTGTTCGGAAGTGATTACGCGGCTCAATTTCCATTTCGCGATCCTCTCCCGACTAAAGAAAAAACAAAGCGCACCGAACCTGATATAGATATATTCGAAACAGCAGACCATGTGTTTGTAAAGGTTTCAGTAAGCGAAAGCCAGCTGGAACAGCTCAAAATTAAACATACATCACATACATTACTGATTGAACATTTCCCGGGTTTGACTCATCCTAAAAAAGTAAATCTTCCCTGTCTTGTCAAGCGGAAAGGAACGAAAGCCGTATATAAAGACGGCCATCTGGAAGTCATGTTTCATAAACAGCAGGACTACAATATGTCCGAGGTAGAAATTATGCGATAAAAAACGGCCTGCTTCTATGCAGGCCGTTTTTGCTAATAGAAACCGGGATAACCTCCGCCATACGGTCCCCCGGGGCCGTATGGCGCACCTCCGTAACCGTAAGGAACAGGCGGATACGCATAGGGACGCGGATAATTAAAAAGAGCACTCCCAAGAAAACCGCCTAATAAACCGCCGACTAAAGGAGCGCCAAACAAAAAAGGGTTTCGTTCCGGGTATCCGGCCGGACCTGGGTTCCCGCGATAATATGAGTGTTGAGGGTACATGATTATTTCCTCCTTTATGTCTGCCTATATATAAGATATTCATCCAGGAAGAAAAACGATTGGGCTATTGTTAAATTGGATTTTTACTGATAAAGCATTATTACAAAAATAATCCGGCCAATAAAACACAGCCCAGTCCTGTACCGAGAGGACCGTTGTGAGCAGCGTCCATGTTTGAAACGTTTCCTTCATGCTCACGCCGTCAGAAATAACAAAATAAAAACCCCGGCAGCAGTGATAAAAATCGGCATGGCCAATCTCCATTTTCATGTTGTTTTTGACAATATCTCCGGATGTTTATTAGAAAACGCTTTCATTTCAACGAAATAGGATCTTCGTGGTGATATAATTGTCATCTTTTGATCAACTATTATTTTCATACTAACCTCCTAATCAATTACTGCCAGTAATATTTATGATTTCATAGGCTGTCAGACAACAATATAGTTATATATTGATCAATTATTGGTTATATGTTATGTTTTTATCTATCAATCGGCTTCAGATAACAAAATAATGTGATAACATGCTGATAAAATCAGTGTCACAAAAGGAGGAATTCAAATGCCATTATTACGTTTCGATCTGATAGAAGGCCGTGATCAAAAAGCATTACAATCGCTATTAGACACTGCTCATCAAGCAATGGTAGAAGCGTTTGGCGTGCCGGAGAGTGACCGATATCAAATTGTGCACCAGCATCCCGCGAATGAGCTCGTGATTCACGATACCGGATTAGGATTTCATAGAAGCAAGGATTTGATCGTGATCAGCATTACAAGTAAAACAAGAACAAAGAGCCAAAAAGAGAAATTATATGCCTTGCTGGCTGAAAAACTAGAAGCAGAATGCGGTATTTCCCCGGAAGACCTAATGGTTTCCATTACGGAAAACGGTGATGCTGATTGGAGTTTCGGGCTCGGCGAGGCACAATTTTTGAATGGTAAGTTATAAGATGGTGAAACTTCTTCATCTGCTTTACACTTAGCAAATGGCCAGTCAATGAAATAAAAAAAGAGAGATCCTTATTCAAGACATCTCTTTTTTTATTTCTTTTTCAAAAAAGCAGAAATAACCAGAATGAAAACAGCCAGCAAAACGAAATATAACGGTGTGATCCAGATTTGGTGGATAGAATCAGGGTCTCCCTTTTTATACCCAGTTTCGATGCCTATGTAATTCAATGAAAGCTGACAGGGTTTTGATCGTATATATAAAATTCAGGCAGATAGAGCTCCGGTTTGCTGATTTGAACAACAAGATAAATGATGATTCCCATTAACAACAGGATAGCTGTTAGTAACTTTTTCACGGAAGGATCCTTTCCTATTTTTGTATGTTGACATCATCCTAACATCTCTTTTTATAAGTGTAAAATATAAGCTGATTCATATCATGGCTCCTAAAATAAAAAGTCATGTAAACGGTATGACCCACTTACATGACTTTCTCACTGAAACAAACCCTTTCTGCGGGTGCTCTGTTTCTTTCCATTATTTCTCTTCTTCGCACACTGTAACACCAGGCTCACAAAATTGATCGGCCCACGCTTGCATTTCTTGAAATACGGCTTGCAGCGCGGTTCCTTTTTCAGTCAGCGTATAGATCACTTTTACCGGTGTCTCGGGAAGAACCCGGCGTTCAACAATTTCGTTTTGCTCTAGCTCTTTAAGGCGCTCTGCCAGCATTTTTTGGCTGATCATCGGTATGGTTTCCGTTATCTCTTTAAATCGTTTCGGCCCATCCATTAGTACATGGATGATCAGACCGTTCCATCGTTTTCCCAGCAATGAGAAAGCTGACTCCATTTTAGGGCACATTGTATTTCCCACTAGTCTTCATCCCTTCATCTATTGTTTGACAAGTATTCACTGATCCATTAAAATTATCTTTCAAGTTACATTTAGTAAGCTTCTAACTTTTCTATTATCATACCACGTTTACCCGAAGGAGGAAACATTATGACTGATACTCTGGACATTTTGCAAGCACGGGCATCTGTTAAGGAATATGATACGAATGCCCCGATCTCTAAAGAGGAACTGACTGATCTTTTGGAGCTCGCCACTAAAGCGCCTTCTGCATGGAATCTGCAGCACTGGCATTTTACAGTTTTCCACAGCGATGAATCAAAAGCGGCTCTTCTGCCTGTAGCATATAATCAAAAACAAATTGTTGAATCTTCTGCTGTCGTTGCCATTTTAGGCGATCTAAAAGCGAATGAAAACGGTGAAGACGTTTACGCTGAACTGGCAAACCAAGGTTTCATCACGGATGAAATCAAACAAACGCTTCTTAGCCAAATTAACGGTGCTTACCAAAGTGAACAGTTCGCACGCGATTCCGCTTTCTTAAATGCTTCATTGGCTGCTATGCAGCTTATGATTGCCGCAAAAGCGAAAGGTTATGACACCTGCGCAATCGGAGGATTTAATAAGGAGCAGTTCCAAAAGGAATTTGATATCAGCGAGCGCTATGTTCCGGTTATGCTTATTTCTATCGGGAAAGCAGTGAAACCTGCACACCAAAGCAACCGCTTGCCTCTATCAAAAGTATCAACTTGGCTGTAAATCTAAGAAAAACCTTAGTCCGGATAAACACGGACTAAGGTTTTTTTATTGAAACGTATCTTTGTACCATTGGCGAGCCTGTTCAGCTTCATGCTGTGTGAGCTGATGGCCCCCATCCTGCCAAAAAACTGAAGCAGATGCCCCGCTGTCAAGCAAACAGCGGTGAAGCTCTTCCGATTCTTCCTTTGTGCAAAGCGGATCATATTTTCCCGCCCCAATGAAAACAGGAAGCCCTGTCATATTGGGAAGCTCAAGCCCCCGTATCGGCACCATAGGATGATGCAGAATAGCCCCCTTTAAAACATCCGCATAATGAAAAAGCAGGCTCGCTGCGATATTTGCGCCGTTTGAGTAGCCGACTGCAATCACTCGGCTCCGGTCAAACTGATGCGTTTGTGCCGCCTCGTCGATAAAATCTTTCAATTCTTTTGTCCGCTCAACGAGATCCTTTTCATCAAATACACCTTCGCTGAGGCGTTTGAAAAAGCGCGGCATTCCATTTTCGAGCACTGATCCCCTGACACCCAGCAAATGAGCATCCGGATCTATAAAACGGCCCAATGAAAGGAGATCATGCTCATTTCCTCCGGTTCCATGTAACAGCAGTAAGACGTTATCAGATGTCCCTTTTTCAAAAATATGCTTCATCATGTCCCCTCCTACAATTCAGGCAAAATATCTGTAATTTGTTTGCGGTGTTGCGTCAGCCATTCAGGCAGCTTTAAGGATGTCCCCAGCTCATCAAACGTTTCATCTGTCATAAAGCCTGGTTCATCTGTGGCAATTTCAAATAAAATGCCGCCTTTTTCCCTGAAATAAATTGATGTGAAATACTCCCTGTCCAGAATTTCTGATGAAGGGAGATGTTTTTCAGCAATAAGCGGCTGCCATTTAGCCTGCTCCTCACTCGTTGTCCGAAACGCTATATGATGAACTGTTCCATAACCTCCGACGCCTCTTTTTTCCGGCTGCAAATGAACGTCAATCACGTTTCCGACAGCCGCTGCGGATTTCAGTCTAACGATCTGATCTTCTTCCGCTACTTTGCTGTATCCGAAGCTTTCCTCTAACAATTGAATCGTTGCTTGCGGATCATAGGAGTACAGCAGCACGCCTCTCATTCCGGTGATGGCTTCATGTTCTGAAATGCCGTCAGGTGTCCACTCGCTTTTTCCGCTTTCGCCGTCTTCCATGATTGCTAACGGAAGGTCTTCTGTATCATCAAAGATCAGAGCGTGTTCCCCACATAGCATTTTCTCCTCTGCATTCAGTCCATTATTTTGAAGGCGTTCCTTCCAGAAAGCCAGAGAGCCTTTAGGGACTGAAAAGTAAATTCGGCCGGCTTGGCCTTTCCCTACCGTCCCCTGCCCGCTTCCTTGGAACGGGAAAAAGGTAATAATGGTCCCTGGATCTCCATTTTGATTCCCAAAGTAAAAATGATATGTTCCCGGGTCATCGAAATTCACTGTTTTTTTGACAAGCCGAAGCCCGAGCACTTCTGTATAAAATCGCAAATTTTCTTGCGGATCTCTGGCAAATGCTGTGACATGATGCAATCCTTCTGTTTTCATCTTTTCACTCCTAAATTATCTTGATTTCGAGATATTTATTATTTTAAACCTATAATGTGCAGGATGCAAACCATGTGATTTAATTAAATAATTGAAAAAATCATTTTTTTCTAATAATTATCTTGTGATCTTATCTTACAACTGCTATTATAGTGAGCATTATCATCTTTCAGGAGGAAAGTAAATGGTTAAAAAAGCACTTATTGTTATACTCATCATTTTACCATTCATTCAGCTTGCACTTTTGCCGTTTGTGAATCGAATCGAACCGATTATTTTCGGCCTTCCTTTTTTCCATTTTTGGCTGCTGCTGTGGATTATCATTACGCCGGTATGTTCGTTTGGCATTTACCTGGTGCAAAAAAAAGATGGAGGAATTGAATGATGCAAGGAAATCTCACTGCACTTATGATTACGGCTATTATCGTATTAACTGTTGTCTGTATCGGATTTCTCGCCGGGAGAGACAAATCATCGCGAACCTCGGTGGAAGAATGGTCTGTCGGCGGCAGACGTTTTGGAGGCCTTCTCGTTTGGTTTTTAGTAGGCGCTGACCTTTACACGGCATATACTTTCTTAGGCCTGACCAGTACGGCTTACACAGGCGGAAGTGTTGCGTTTTTTGCTATTCCTTACTCCGTATTGGCTTATTTTATCGCCTATTTCTTCCTGCCGAAACTTTGGAAAGTTGCGAAAATTCACAAATTAACAACTCTCGCTGATTATGCGCGGGAACGTTTTGACAGCAAGCTGTTGGCAAGTCTCGTTGCAATTGTCGGTGTCCTGATGCTTATCCCATATATCTGTCTTCAGCTTAGCGGAATTCAAGATACGCTTCAGGTGGCGGGAACCGGCTATATCAACGTAAAGTTTGTTGTCATCATCTCATTCATTCTAGTTGCTCTTTACACGTTTTTCAGCGGGATTAAAGGGCCTACTTTTACAGCCATTATTAAAGATATTTTAGTATGGGTGATTATGCTGTTTATGGTCGTTTCCCTCCCTCTTATTCATTTCAACGGCTGGACGCCGATGATTGATACATTGGTGAAGGAAGCGCCGCAAATGCTGACGATACCGACAGAGGGCCCAAAAGGCATCCCTTGGTTTATTACAGCATCTATTGTATCCGCCTTGGCACTTTTTATGTGGGCGCATGCCGCTACAGGTGTATTTACGGCGAAAAGTGCCGATGCAGTTAGAAAAAACAGCATGTTTTTGCCGCTTTATAACATCGTTTTAATCTTAGTTATTTTCCTTGGTTTTATCGCTTTTCTTGTGCTGCCGGAAGATACAAATCCAAGACTGGCGCTGCTGCATCTGATTCAGACGTCTTACGGCGGCGTAGCACAAGGTTTTGCATATGCCACTATCGCCCTAGCTTCATTGATCCCTTGTTCGATCATGGCTATCGGAGCATCGAATTTATTTGCCAATAACTTATACCGTGACTTGATCCATCCAAATGTGTCACAAAGCAAACTGACCCTTATTACACGTTCCATGGTGTTTGTCGTGATCGGTCTTGCTCTTCTATTTGGAATGCTGTTCCCGACTGCCTTAGTAACACTTCAGCTTTTAGGCGTTTCCGGTATGGTGCAGATCTTCCCCGCGATTGCCGTCAGCTTATTCTGGAAGAACCAAACGAGAGAGGCGACAGTGATCGGATTATTAGCCGGCCTTGCGGTTACGTTTATTGTGTATATCACTCAATCTGCACACGGCATTTATGAAGGTTTCTGGGGATTGTCCGCCAATATCATCGCTGTAATCATTCTCAATCCGCTGTTTGTAAAAAGAGCAGGTTCAAATCCAGTCAAAGAAGGTTTATTTGGTAAAAAAACTGAACCAAATCCGAATCAGAAGGGTGCTTAAAAAAAAGCCATACGCGGTAGCCGCGTATGGCTTTTTTACATTTCTTTTTTCAGCGTTTCAATTGCTTTTTTCATTTGCGTATCATTATTTGACAGTTTTTGTTGAAGTTCTGTCATTAGTTTTGTTGTAGTATCACCAGTCAGCACGCCTGTTTGTTTCAGATTCTCTTTTTTCTGGAACTGTTTGACGACTGATACAAAATCCTGATCATACGTACTGTTTACCTTCACCTGATAGCCAAGTGCTTTCAGCATTTGCTGAGCGACTTTGACTTCAGTGCCTGTATTGCCTGATTTGTACGTTTTATCAGCGTCCAAATATGGGAGCTTCGCGTAATCAGGAAGCTCTGCTTTCACTTGCGGCTTGATGCCTTTTTTATGAATCCATTCACCGTCAGCAGTCAGCCATTTGGCCATTGTCAGTTTGACTGTTGAGCCATCCTCATACTCTTTTGCGGTTTGCACTGTGCCTTTTCCGAATGTGGTTTCTCCAATTAACGGAATGCCTGACGATTCATGAAGGGCAGCGGCCATGATTTCTGCAGCGCTCGCTGTTCCGTCATTTACTAAAACGACAGTCGGCTTGGTGACTTTTCGTTCTTTTTCCGCTTTCATGACTTCTTTTGAGCCGTTTTTGTACTCAACCTGCATAATATTTTTACCTTTATCAATAAACAGATTGCTCATTGTAATCGCCTGGTCCATTAAGCCGCCCGGATTGCCCCTCAAGTCTAAAATATAGCCTTTGGCACCTTTTTTCTCTAAACTGTCGATCGCATTTGTCAGCTCTTTAGCAGTTGTTTCAGAGAAAGAAGTGATTTGGATCTCACCGATATTGTTGTCTTTCATCTCAGAATAGACGGTCTCAACAGGAATCGTATCGCGCTTAATGGAAAGATCAATCTCTCCCACTCCCGCTCTGTTCAGTTCAAGCTTCACTTTTGTTCCCTTTTTGCCGCGGATTAAAGCGACGGCTTCATTTACATTCATGCCTTTTACGCTTTTACCGTTTACTTTCAGGATTTGATCCTTCGGTTTGATTCCGGCTTTTTCAGCAGGTGAACCTTTGATTGGCGCAACAATAAGGATTTCACCGTCTTTTTCCTCTACTTGCGCTCCTATTCCTTCAAAGGATGCAGAAATGCTTTCTTCGAATGATTTTCCTTCCTCTTGATCCATATAGGTAGAGTAAGGATCGTCCAGAGACTCAATCATTCCTTTAATTGCTCCGTCTACTAATTTGTCATCGTTTGTTTCCTTGTAATAATCACTTTTGATTTGCTCATACGCTTTATTTAATTTATCGAACTTACTGTCTCCTGTGCTTGTTGATTTCTGGCCCAGAATGCTTGAATTGCCCGTAATAAATAAAGTCAGCGCCGAAGCGACAACCGCAGTGATCAGCACAACAAAAAACAGTTTCAATTGCCGTTTCAATTAAACACCACCTTTTCTTCTTACATTATTATCATGGACGATTTCCTATTCGTCAACTCGGAGCAGAAAATATAGAGATCCGCCCTTCTTTATCGTTTCATAAACCTATGTCTTTTCACGACATATAATAACGAAAAAGGAGGATACCATTTTGAGCCGATATTTAGAAATGCTGTCCTTATTCGGTGTCTCAGGTGCACATCCAGGCGGGCTTGCTTTTTCAAAAGCCGTATTGCAAAAAGCGGCACCTCCGCCTGATCAGCCGATTCTTGATGCCGGATGCGGGACGGGGCAAACTGCGGCTTATTTAGGACATTTGCTTTATCCTGTCACAGTCGTTGATAAAGACCCTGTCATGCTTGAGAAGGCGAAAAAAAGATTTGCAAATGAAGGGCTGGCCATCCCTGCATATCTTGGAGAGCTGGAACATCTTCCGTTTTCTTCGGCGTCCTTTTCCTGCGTCCTGTCCGAATCCGTCCTCAGTTTTTCCCATCTGACATCCTCCCTTCAAGAAATTAATAGAGTATTGAAGCCGGGTGGAATGCTGATCGGTATTGAAGCGGCGCTTAAAAAGCCGATGCCTCCGCGCGAAAAGAAGCAAATGATGGACTTTTACGGTTTTACAAAGCTTTATGACGAATCGGAGTGGATAGACTCGATTCGTTCCCATGGATTTCAGAAAACAGAAACGATCACCCTTTTGCCGGAAGATATGGAATTTGAACCGACGACAGAAATGGATGTATCGCAAGCAATCGCTCCTATCTACTATGAAACGCTTCAGTCCCATTATGACCTCATGCAGGCATACAGCGAGTATATGGGTCATTGTATCTTTATCGCATACAAGTAAAACGGCGCTTCACCCCCTCTTTTCGTCCAACCTTTTTTGTTTATCTATCATAAGCTGATAGAAAGACGGATTAGGAGGGAATTATATTGGAAAAATACTATCATATCTGCCGCCAGCACCAAGGAAAAGTTGCTAGAATTACAGAAAGAAACGGCAGAGTCCATGTGGGCAGAATTACACGGGTAACCAACAGCAAGGTCTTTATTGCTCCAGTTACTTCAGGGGGCCCAAGAGGCGGATTTGGCTATGGATATTGGGGCGGCTACGGATATGGATATGGAGCCGCATACGGTATTGGCCTTGGGCTGATTACAGGTGTGGCGCTCGCCGGTTTATTCTTTTTTTAATGGAAAAACCCGCTTAACCAATGGTAAGCGGGTTTTTATTTTATATCTTCTTCACTTTTTCAAAGTATTCTTCTAATGTTAAGTCATTCTCATGAATAACCTTTGCAGCCTTTTTGCCTACATAACGCAAATGCCATGGTTCGTATTCGTACTTCGTGATGTCTTCTTTGTTTTTAGGGTAGCGAATGATAAAACCGTATCTATATGCATTGTTCTGCACCCATTTTCCGTCTTCGGTGCTGCCGAACGCCTCATTTAGCTCAAAACCGTTGCTTCGGCTGGAAATATCCATTGCTAAACCTGTTTGATGTTCGCTTTCACCCGGATATGCGACAGCTTCTCTTGCTTTCTTTTCCCCTTTTAAGCTTACTTCATTTTTAAAGATAACCTGCTGTCTGTCATACGAGCGGTATCCTGACACGGCTGCCAGCTCATAGCCATCCTTTTTCGCAGCATCAAACATCGTTTTTAATGCGTCTGCTGCTTCTTTTCTGATGTATCGCTTTTGTATTTTCTCTTTAAAAGAAAACTCGACATCAGGGATAACTAGATCGCTAGGTTCATAGTCTCCTGGCATTGCGTATTGCTTATTGACAAGGGCGAGGATATTTTTTGGATTTTGAATGGTTTCCAGGCCGTCCACTTTTTTAATGTTATTGAAAAACTTGCTTTCCAATAAGAACTCACTGTCCTGCGTATTTGTTCTTTTGCTGTCAGCTGTTTTTTCTTCTGTCTGTTTTGATTCTGCAGTGGTTTTCGTATCCTTTTGAGCATCCCCATTTGACATGCTGCAGCCGGCTCCGACAATTGCCGTCACACTCAGAGCGGCGGCCAGCGAGAACCATTTACCGGACTTTTTCATAATCACATTACCTTCCTTTTATCAATCGTTTCCGTATCCATAAAGAAGAGGCTGCCGGCACCCAGCACGCCTCTTCATTTATTTTATTTTGATACAGAATGTAAAGCCACTTCTATCATATCATGAAAAGTGGTTTGACGCTCTTCTGCTGTTGTTTCTTCTCCTGTTAATACGTGATCGCTCACGGTCAGGATGGACAGCGCTTTTCTACCGTGCTTCGCTGCCAATGTATACAAAGCGGTTGTTTCCATCTCTACCCCGAGCACACCGTATTGGGCAAGCTTTTCAATTTGAGAATCGTCATTGTAGAACTGGTCAGCAGTAAATACACTGCCTACCGTCACCGGTACGCCTTTATCCTTAGCGGCGTCATAGGCATTTTTCAAAAGCTCGAAATCTGCGTTAGGCGCGAAATCGATACTTCCAAAAGCGACTCTGTTCATTTGTGAATCAGTAGAAGAAGTCATGGCCAAAATGACGTCGCGCACTTTGACATCTTTACGGATGGCGCCGCAAGAGCCTACTCTTATTAAGTTTTGCACATCATAGCTTTGAATTAATTCATTGACGTAAATTGAAATGGACGGAACGCCCATGCCCGTGCCCTGCACAGAGATTTTTTTGCCTTTATATGTACCTGTAAATCCATACATGCCTCTGACTTCATTATAGCATTCCACATTTTCAAGATACGTTTCAGCGATAAATTTTGCTCTTAAAGGGTCCCCCGGCAATAGTACCGTATCCGCAATTTGTCCTTTTTCCGCACCGATATGTACACTCATCTCATATCCTCCTCAACCAAAATTAACGATCAGTCCGTTCATTTTACAACGGATGTCATGATGAGACAAACTTCAGCATTGATTATAAAGGAATGTTCCGAAAAAAGAAAATGATCCGGGGTATTTTTAGGCGCCATTAGAGAAAATCGGGATAATTGAGCCGCTTATATGAGAACCTAACGGCAAAAGGAGGGATGAAACATGGGTAAAAAACAGCGTAACCGAATAACCGGACAAAAAAAGAACAACCACATACCTGCTAAAGACGTTATCGCGGCTGAAGAGGCGCACGAAAAAGAGCATTCCGCGGCCAAACGAAAACCTTAAAAAACAGAAAACTGCGGATATCCGCAGTTTTCTTTCGTTATGTTGTTTGCACAATCAGACGATTGATTTTCCTCCATCCGGCGGGAAGCAGTTTATAATATGTTTTCCCTTTTCTGCCTTCATCAATCAAAATCACATCCCCTGTGGCCATAAATCTCGCATCATAATCACTTGGAACAGTATCGAATACATTAAACAAAGAGAATGCTCTTTTTAGCACGTCTTGATGATTGCTCCCGTTCAGTTCAGTTCGATAGACGGCTCTGTAGCCTTTTTTTTCACCAAACCGGGGTGTTTGAAATATTGTCACATCGTAAAAACAAGACTTCTTTTTAAACACGGATAACATCATCAAGATCCCTCCCTTTTATTTCTATAACATATTGGCGTTTCGCCCTCTTTTTCCTCTCTCTACTTTTGTCGAAACGAATGAAACTTTTCGTCAAAACCTTTCACGAGGAAAAACAGCAGCAGGCCGAGACTGAAGCCTCCTAAAACGTCAGTTAAAAAATGCACGCCGAGGTAGACTCTGCTGGCACCAACCAAAATAACGACAGTACCGGCAATTATGTATACCGCTTTTTTATGCTTTGACAAAAACGGGATGTGTTTCACTAAAAAGTAGGCGATTACAGGATAAACACAAGCAGCGTTCATGGAGTGGCCGCTCGGAAAGCTGAAGGACGACTCATGAACGAGCGGTTCAAAATCCGGCCTTGCCCGTTCGATCCACTCTTTTAATATTTTGTTTAACAGACGATCCGCACCGAATATGAAGAGCATCAAAAAACCATCCAAGGTTCTCTTGTAAAAAAACAGCCCTGCCCCAATAACTACGATAAGTGGCAGTAAAAAGGAAGTAGCACCAAGATGAGTCACCCAAATCATCACATCATTCAGCCAAGGCTGACGGATAGCTGCGGCTGCCTTACTGATCATTTCATCTGCTGATTGAACAGCAGATGTATGAATAACCGCGGCTAAAAAAAGAAAGAGAAGAAACAGACTGACTGGCTTGTACAAGATTTTCCCTCCTTTATTTCTCAAAAATTCATATCAGCCGAATAAAAAACCGGAGCTGGCCGCTCCGGTTTCAAGCCTTAACAATCTTCATCCAGCTCTTCATCTATCATACATTTTTCTATCAGATAATCAAAGGTAATATCGGCGATTTCAAACAGCTCATCTTCACTCGGTATGTAGCCCCGTCTTGCAAGCTCTCTGTAAAAAAATTCAGCGATTTCTTCCGTGTCAATCACAAGATCTATTTCTTTCATAACCGTACCGCCTCCTTTTTTATGTTTTATGAAAAAACGGGATGAATTATACCCGGTGTTCTAAACAATTCTTTCATTCATATACATTGAATAAAAAAACAAGCCATAGGAGGCTGACAAATGATTGCTAAAATGATGGAAGCACTGGACGGAGAAAGATTCGATATGGTGATGGAAAAAACGCTCAAAGGTATGACGCATGTCATGATTTGGGGCTGTCTGCCTTACTTTTTATATGTGGTCATCCGCTTGTTCACAAACTAACTGAAGTGTTCTTTTAAACTTTCCAGCACAAACATCATCATATCTTTATATTCTTCATCTTTAAACATTTCGTACAGAATTTTGTAATCGTTGTAAATATCCAAAAGCTCATCAACAATTGATACAGCCAGGATGCGCAGGGTATCTTGATCTTCATCTTCGCCTTCAAACTGAAGAAGAGCAGACGGTACAATATCTTCGCCGATCTCATGGGCAGTTTCTCCGACATAGTGGACAAACAAAAGCTGATGCACAAACTGGTCCATTTCATACTTTCTGAGTACCAGCGTGAGATCCTCTTCCTCCGTTTCAAGCCACTCTCCATCCTTTAAACGAGTCAGCTCATAAATAATATCTTCCCAGCCATCTTCTAAATATCTCCAAATTTCTGTTCTGTGGCCGATAATGCGAAAGAGTTCTTTTCCATAATCTTTTACATAAACGACATCTCCAATGAGGAATTCATATTCAATATCAAGTTTTTCCATATCGACAATGACGCCTTCATAATCTTTATATAATTGAATGGACGATTCAAAATATAAGACTTCATTGTGGTTTACTTCATAAAGATAGTGCTTATCGATTTGGTGCACTTTTGTGATTGTGCCGACTGTCCCATACATAATGACGACTACGATATCCCCTACTTGGAATTTCGGTTTATTTTGCTTCACGGTGTCTCCCCCTCGCCGCAACATTTCTCATACGCTATCGTATGCTGGGTTACACCAATTCGCATGGGCATGAAAACCATTGGAAGTATCCAATTATGGTATGTGTATGCGCACAAAAAAATCCGCAGCGGATCTGCGGATTTAAACATGTGGTTATTTGCCGTGCACCTCGGCCTCGTATTTTTCCCAAGCTTCATCAAACGTAGCCATCGTGTCCAGATAATCAACATTCAGCTCCAAATATGAACTGATTTCGTGATAATTGGTTGATGTTTTTGGGAAGCTGTGATCCTCATACGCCTGATTGGCAAACTCACTGATGCTGTCCTGCGGTTTAGGATGTCTGAATTTCAATAAATAGTGATAAAAGGATTTCATGGGTTTCCCCTCCTGGTGTCTGTCTTTTGTTGTTCTATTATACAGTGCAAGTGTAAAATTACAACAAAAGAATAACGAAACATCATTCAGGAAAAATCAAAATAGTTGCGTTTTAATATCCTTTCCGTTTCCATGAGCTGTTGATACGTCAGACTTTCAGGGAGTTTTTTTGTGTTGATTAAAAACAGCTGATCCTCAATATCCTTTGTCGTCGAATCCTCTTGGTAGGCCATTCCGCAAGAAGAGCAAATCATCGCGGGGGTGTTTGTCAGCTCTATGGCTCGTGTGCCGTCAGGAAGCTCCCAATAAACCGTGTTCGTGCCAGGCTGCGCCTCAGGCACACCGCACCATTCGCATGTTTTCATGAAGAATTCCCCCCGCTTTCTGCCTCTTTTTCTTTTTTCTGCTGGGCTAAAAATTTCTTTTCCTTTAGCTGGTCTCTTTTCTCCCGCCGGTCCTTTAAGGTTTCATGCCCCGGCTTCGCTGTATATGCTTCTCTCCTTTTGATTCTGGCCACGTTTTCCGGTGTGAAAGAAATCTCTTTGTCGGCAAGGATGGCACTCAGTCCAATTGGCTCTTTTTTGTCGACAGCTTCAGGAAAAACAGACTCAAAATAGGCGTCAGCCTGGTTAGGGATATAATGTTCAGGTTCCGGATAAGAGGTAATGACTCCTTCAAAATTTCTCAAGATGATTTTGTCAGGACTTTGCGATAAAACATAATTTGGCTGCAGTGCGATTTTCCCGCCGCCGCCTGGTGCGTCAACGACAAAAGTTGGTACCGCGTAGCCTGAAGTATGGCCTCGCAGCCCTTCAATAATCTCCAGCCCTTTTGAAACCGGAGCTCTGAAATGTCCGATGCCTTCTGAGAGATCACATTGGTATATATAATAGGGACGGACTCTGATTTTCACCAAGTCATGCATAAGCTTTTTCATAATTGTTACCGAATCATTAATGCCTGCTAGCACGACGGCCTGATTTCCGACCGGCACACCTGCGTTCACCAGCTTTTCGCAAGCCTCAACGGATTCCTCCGTCATTTCGATGCTTGTGTTGAAATGGGTGTTCAGCCAGACCGGATGATATTTCTTTAAAATATCGCACAGTTGATCGGTGATTCTCTGAGGGAAAACGACAGGCGCTCTTGTGCCGATTCTGATAATTTCCAGATGGGGTATACTGCGCAGCTCTTTTAAAATGTATTCTAAAATTTGATCATTGATCAGCAACCCGTCCCCGCCTGAAATCAGGCAGTCCCGGATCTCGGGTGTCTCCCGAATGTAGGCGATCGCGGCATCAAGTTGCTTTTTAGGGACACCCATTCCGATTTGACCGGAAAAACGCCTCCTTGTGCAGTAGCGGCAGTACATGGAGCATTGGTTCGTGACAAGGAACAGGACTCGGTCGGGATAACGGTGTGTCAGACCGGGTACTGGAGAGTCTTCATCCTCATGAAGCGGGTCTTCCAGGTCGTATTTTGTTTTGTGCATCTCTTCAGAGAGCGGCACAGACTGCATCCGTATCGGACATCTGGGGTTGTCGGGATCCATTAAGGAAGCATAATAGGGTGTGATATTTAAGGGGATCGTTTTAGTAGAAATTCTGACGCCTTCCTCTTCTTCTTCGGTCAGGTTAATCACTTTTTTCAAGTCATCTAATGTTCTTACAGTATGGGTCAGCTGCCACAGCCAATCATTCCATTTTTCTTCCGGAACATCCTTCCATAACTCTATCTCCTTCCAATGCCGTTTCGGTTTATACCATTTGTTTGTCAAATCAAATTCCTCCTCGTGCATTTCTTTTTGACTTACAGGCGCTTGCACCAGATATTCATATTTTCGAGCCCTTCTCCTATATAACAATTATTGATCAGCCTTCCGCCATACTGATACCCGGAATGATACAGGACCGCATTCATTCCAAAAGATGCAGCGCGGGCGAGTGAAAATACTTGAAAGATATCTTGCTCTCTCATTTCTTTTTCTAATGCATCTATTAAAATACTTGTCAGCGAACGGCCCCGATAATCGGGAAGCACGGCACAGTCCGTCATTTCGGCATGCCCCAGCTCAGGATTGATATCTGCGCTTGCCGCGCTAATCAGACGGTCATCTTCAAGCATGACATAATAAAGCGTATGCTCATTCATCGTCTTTTCAATATAGGCGGGATCAAACACAGGAGTCGGATACGTGCGGAATACTTTTTTATACAGCATAGATAACTGATACATGTCGTTTGTTTCTGCTTTTCTCATTGTAAAAGGAGACCTGTCTTCGATTTGTGGCTGAGGCTTCAATTTATATAATAGCTCTATCATTTCCTGCTCGGATAAATAGGTATCTGTTTGTCTTCGTTTTTCTGTGAGATAACGGACCATAACGGCAGCGCGATGGCCGAGATAGTAGCCTTCGAGAAAGCCCTCCGGCGTAAACAATTGTTTAGCCAGCTCTGCCTCGTCATGCTGTTTAGTGTACACAATAATTTTTTCGGCACCCTCCTCTTCAGCCGCTGTCATAATATCAGACAAGGCTTCCTGAATAGCGCCTTCATAACGAATGACTCTAATTCGTTTATTAAAGCGGTCATTGTCTATGACAGCCGTAACACCGCTATTCTTTACCGTTTTGATCATCAGCATCCTCCCCGTCTGTATGAAGCCCGCACCAATCCATCACAAAAAGAGCAATAATTTTAGCTGATTCTAACATGGCTTCAACCTCAATATACTCGTTTGCCTGATGTGCCGTTTTCGTCTCTCCCGGTCCAAAAACGATAACAGGAGTATCTCCCGCATGATACAAAAGGCCGCCGTCTGTCCCCCAAGGCGACGCTTCGATGATCGGCTCTGTTTGTTTTATTTTTTGATAGGCTGATTGCAAAACTGATAGTAAAGGATGGCCATCAGGCAAATCATTCGGCAGCCATTGAGCCCCGAACCATTCCACTTGAATTGGATGGCGTTTAAACCATTCATCATGGTATTGTAAATCTTTCAGCCAATTTTCCAATTCCATTTTCACTGCTTCAGGCTTTTCATGAGGAGCAATTCCGCACCTTCCTTCTATGACGACGCGGTCTGCTACCGAGGACGGCCATGTTCCGCCTGAGATGGTGCCAATATTGATTGGAACCGGGATTGGGATATGATCATAAAGCGGGTCAGAAATTCTTGCATTGCGGACTTTTTCAAGCTCTTGAATGGCTGTAATGACATGCATGCTTTTTTCAATGGCGCTGACACCTTCATACCGTGTGCCTCCGTGTGCCGCTAATCCTTTAACCGTGATCCGAAACCACATCGAGCCCTGCTGTTTAATAAAAAGCTTCATATTGGTCGGTTCCGGAATTAGCGCCCCGTCCGCACGATAGCCTCTCATAATGGCAGAAAGTGTTCCGGCGCCGCCGCACTCTTCATCTATAACACTCTGAAACAATACATCACCTTTCAGTTTGACATCGCAGGCGTGCAGAGCTTCTAATGCAAATAGAAGGGCTGTATTGCCTCCCTTCATATCAGTGGAGCCGCGGCCGTAAATTTTACCATTTACTTCGGCAGCTTGAAACGGTTCATACTTCCATTCCTTCAAATTTCCTTCTGGCACAACATCGATATGCCCGTTTAAAATCAGAGATCGTCCTCCGCCCTCTCCCGTTTTTTTAGCGACAATGTTCGGGCTCTCATGAAAATCCGAACGGTCTGATATAAAATAGGGATGCTGTTTTAATTGTTTTAGGCTCGGCTCCCACACATCAATGTCCATATGAAATTGCCTAAGCTTTTCAAGAACTACTGCCTGGGCGTTAAATTCCTTGCCAAGTGTGCTTTTTTCTCCAACCAGCCTTTTCAAAAGACGAATGGCTTTGGCTGAATGCTGATCAAGCCATTCGATTACTTTTCTTTCAATGTCCTGCATCATCACTCCCCCTTTTAAGAAAAAGGCATATCTACCATTATTTCAGCGTCGGTCAGCCCGATCACCTCGTCAATTGTTGAGCCATTCATCAGTTCTTTTAAAATAAAATGATGCCGGTCAACTGCAAGAACTGCTTTTTCAGTAATGATCATATCTACACAGCCTGCTGCTGTTAACGGAAGGGTGCAGGCTTCTGTTAATTTAGGCCTCCCTTTTTGATCGGTATGGCTCATGACGACAACCACTTTTTTCGCTTTTTGGGCGAGCTCCATCGCACCGCCCATGCCTGGCACCTTTTTTCCGGGTACAAGCCAATTCGCAAGGTCTCCCGACTGGCTTACCTGCAAAGCGCCTAAAATCGTAATGTCAATCATGCCTCTTCTGATCATGGCAAAAGACATCGTTGTATCAAAATAAGATGCCCCCTTTACAGCACGGACAGGGAATCCCGCGGCGTTGCATAAATTTTCATCCTCATTCCCTTTTTCAGGACTTTCGCCAATCCCGAGTACGCCGTTTTCCGCCTGCAGCATAACCTGCATGTCAGGCGGCAAAAAGTTCGGCACCAAGGAAGGGATGCCGATACCGAGATTCACCATCATGCCTGGTTTGATTTCAGAAGCAGCCCGTCTGGCGATCTGCTCTCTTTCTGTTACTCCCAAGCCCATTTCCACCTCACCCCTTCGCTTCTCACAACCCCCTCAACAAAAACCCCAGGCGTTACAATCATTTCTTCTGCAATATCACCCATCGGCACAATCGTCTCAGCCTCGGCAAAGGTTCTTTTGGCGGCCATTGCCATAAGTGGATTCATGTTGCGCGCTGTTTTGTCATACGTTAAATTGCCGAATTCATCTGCAATGCAGGCATTGATGAAGGCAAAATCAGCCGTCAGCGCTTCTTCAACCAAGTATTGTTTCCCCGCTACAGACACAATCTCTTTTTTCTCACAAACCATTTGATTATCAATGCCGATATCGGTCAAAATGCCGCCAAGGCCGGATCCGCCGGCGCGAATCCGTTCTGCGAGCGTGCCCTGAGGCGAAAATCGAACCTCTAATGTGCCGTCTGTCATCTGTTTTCCGGCTACGGGATTTGAACCGATATGCGATGCAATCAGTGTCTTGACTCTTTTATTGACAATAAGCGGTCCAATCCCAATCTCCGGGAATCCGGCATCATTGCAAATGACAGTTAATTCTTTCACACCGCTGTCCAATATGGCTTCAATCAAAGAAGGAGGAGAGCCGACTCCTCCGAAGCCGCCAAACATAAGGACCGACCCATCACGCACATCTGCAATTGCCGATTCAATGCTGATCGTTTTTTGAAATGGTGCCATATTGATTTCAGTCCCTTTTCAGTTTTTTTCAACTTCTGCAACTGTTTCCGAAAAAGTTGATATAAGCTCTTCCATCTCTCCGTCTGAGATTGTGAATGGAGGAGCGATGATTACGGCATCTCCTTCCCCGCTGTCGATTCCAGCCTTGGCAGGATAGACAATGAGCCCGCGTTTTTTTGCTTCGCTGATGATACGCTGGGTCATCGACCGATCTTGCGGAAACACTCGCTTTGTCTTTTTATCAGCCACAAATTCAACGCCTAACAGCAGTCCTTTGCCGCGGACATCCCCAATGATGCCGCTTCGGTGCATCATCTCTTCAAGTTTCTTTTTCAGCTTGAAGCCCTTTTCTTCAGCCTGTTTGATCAAGCCGTGTCTGATAACATAACGCAAAACCTCGAGAGCGGCTTTGGCTGAAAAGGGATGAGCACTGTATGTGTGGCCGCTCATAATAATACCTGATCCTTGTTTTATCGTTTGGAGAACCGTATCAGACACAACTGCAGCTGCAATAGGCGCGTAGCCTGCACCGAGCCCCTTTCCAAGCACAGCGATATCAGGAACGGTATGCCAATGCTCTGTCGCAAGCATCCTCCCAGTTCTCCCAAGCCCGGTCATCACTTCATCCGCAATAAACAGCACACCATGTGAGCGGCACACCGCTTGCAATCTCTCATAATATCCAGAAGGAGGAGTGATTGCTGCTCCCGCGGCTCCAATAATAGGTTCTGCCACAAATCCAGCAATAAACTGACTTCCGATTCTTTTTATAGCGGTTTCCAGCTCCTCCGCAGCCTTTTGAACAAAATCTTTTTTTGCCTCTTGATTCAGCCGATATATATGCGGGGCTGAGAGAGCGGGATAACGCTCTAGCAAATGGGTGAACCGGTACCTGCGTTCATAAAATCCCGACAATGAAAGCGCTCCCAAAGTTATTCCGTGGTAACTGCTCCATCGTGAGAGAAAGATGGATTTTTCTGTCTGCTTTTTTTCCTGCCAATATTGAATGGCGATTTTCATTGCCGTTTCTATGGCCTCTGATCCGCTATTGACAAAAAAAGACCAATTCAAGTCTCCCGGCAGCTGCTCGGCCAGTAAAGCAGCTAATTGCTCGGCCGGCTCACTCGTAAACTGCGAGCGGTAAGCAAAAGACACCTTATCAAGCTGTTCTTTCAGCTGCTCGGTTACTTCATCAACCCCATGGCCGATATTGCATGTCACCGCACCAGATGAGCCATCAAGATATTTTTTTCCGTTCTGATCATACACATATGTGCCCTTTGCATGACTGACAATCGGATATTCCGCATTAAGCTCTGGCTTAATTAAATAACTGCTCATGCTCCACCTCAAAAACACCTTTTCTACATTGTATGAGTGTCCAAATAGCGGCATGACGCTCCCTATAAAATCTTTTTTCGCACAAAAAAAGAGCCCTTCCGAACTTCGAAAGGCTCTTGTGTTATTTCATCTAGCAAATAAAAGCGGCTCCGACGATAATTAATAAAATGAACAAGACAACAATCAATACAAATGTATTTGTCCCGCAGCCAAATCCTCCGTAACCGTATCCATGATAATATCCATGCATATTGTTTTTCATCCTTTCTTATCACGATATACGGCATTGTATGCGGGCCAAGTCCCAAACGGTTTGTGCAAATGCCCATCTATGTAAGGAAATAATGAAAAACAGTGTGCACCCGCTCAAATTTTTTAAATTTGAGCCTTTCATAAAAATGAGTAACGCCATCAGAATTTGAGGCCACTAAATAAGCATCGTCCATTCCTAAAGATTTGGCAATGGACAGCATCTCACCCACAAGAATACTGCCGTAGCCCCTTCTTTGAAACTGATCCAAAATCGCCACTTCTTCAATTTTCGCCGTTTTCTCTTGCGAATCAATAAAAAGTTCTCCGCAGCCAATCGGAATGTTCTGTGATGAATCGCTGTAACAAACGACAAGCAAAATCGTACCCGCTTTGTAAAAAGGATATTTTCTCACTAATTTTTGTTCTGCGGTTGCCTCTCCTATATAAAGCGAGTCATAAATTTTCATGATAGAAGATCCGTCACTAAGACTCTTTGCCGTCCCCCATGCCGTGAAAGGATGTCCCGTCTGTCCCTTCCAGTCTCCAAGCTTCATGCAGTATAACAGCTCATCTTCAACCACAAAACCGCTTTTCACAAGCGACTGCTTCAAAACGAGCGGAAAAACATGCTGAGGAGACGCTTTTAAATGGATATAATTCGCATCAAGCAGCTTCGGTACGGACGGCAAAAAATCAGGTATACGCTCCAATGGAAATGTATCATGAAGCTGCACAAAATTATGAGAAAAAATTTGCGGCAGCTTGGAATCTTTATATACACTGTAATGACCAAACAACTTCGATTCAGACGTTAACGATAGGTATTGATGCTCCGTTTTTGAATAATGTCCTGTCATGAATGTCTCCTTTTTATGACCTATACATTTACTCGATTGCAATATTTAATTTCTTTATAATCTCATCGTACACCGGATAAAACGGCTTTCCAATTGGAAATTGCTGAATATTCCGGAAAGAAGCGGGTATTGGTTTCTGCTGCAAAAAGAATTTTCTCGCCACTTGCTCGCTGATTGGATGAAAAACACCGTTTAGAAATAGAAACCGCTCGCGTTCTATAAAAAACAGCCTTCGTCCAGGCGGATTTGCGATCACCCCAGATCTGTCCCGCGTGATAGGCGGCCCTTCCTGCAGATCCTCGAGCACTTCTTTTTCAATCGTCAAAATATCTTTTCTTTTAAATTGATAAAATTGAAAAGCATGCTGACTTTCTATCCGTCTTTTTTTACCGGCGTCAATGTAAAATACTGCAGGCTGGTCAGCTTCTTTTACCAAAACATAATTCGGAATGTTTAAACATTTCCCCGTATGATATTGAAATAAATACGGATCGGGGATAACAACAGTCCGATCCAGATACACTGAACTCCATCTCTCCCCCACAGGATGCCGCACACCTTGATCAAGAAAATACACATGTTGATCAGATCCTTTTACAAACGTGCCGTCAATCAAATCGGCGGGCAGAAACTGATAAGCGTTTTGAAAGGAATTCGGGGTCTTATACGTTGTATCTAATACTTCATTTATCGGCAGGAACGGGGCAAATGTGTTTACTCTAATCCAAAAAATTGAGTCGCCGTGATTCCAATGCATCATATCATCGTCCCAATAGCTTCCATATTTATCTTTGATCCGATCAAGCAACGAACGGCGATGCATAACAGAGCAATGATCGACTTGAAAAGCGGCTTGATCAAGCACCGCATTGGCATCTCTGTAAAAATGGGAAATTTCCTCTCCTCTTTCGTTTACATGAACAACTTTTTGTTTTGAATAGACTGCCTGTGCTTCAGGATGACACAAAAATGTCTGCACCATACGGCTCAGCCGATCAGGATGATAAACTGTATCATCAGTAAGATAAGAAATGTAGTCGCCGGCGGCAAATGGAAGAGCGTTATTAATTAATGTGGCATAACGGGTTGTTTTTAATCGATTTTGAGGATGGACGAAGCTGTTTTTATAACGAATGCGCTGGTCATGAAGGTACTTGTGAATCACCGCAATCGTTTTCTCATTTGAATGGTCATCCATGACAAAAAGCTCCCAATTGCTATGAGTTTGATTGATGACACTCTCAATCGCCATTTGCAGATAATCAGGTTTGTTATAACTCGTTAAAATAATGGAAACTTTGTCCCCCATCTCTGCAAGCCTCCTATTGTCACACATGAAAACGGCTCCGCAGCAAGCAGAGCCTCTGTCAACATGTAAAAAGCACCTCAACTTACAATAGCAACATTTGATCCCGTTTGATTTAGCGGGTTCTGAAAAATAACCAAATCAGCCAGGAATTTTTACGATAACATTTTGAAGCGTATCTCCATTGATCAGATTGACTCTTGAAATCGGACCCCAAGCTCTTGGCAACTACGAGCTGGCGTTTGAGACCAGATTGATTTCCGTCTGAAGCTGTTTGACGTATAAGCAGAATGAATAAAAACAGAATAAAATGCAATTCGTCGTCATTTTCTTCTTGGTTCACTTTGTTTTCTAAATCCAAACTTCCCTCTCTCCCTTACCTCTGTTTCACAATATGAACATGCTGTCAATTGCGGTATAGGCAATGTCCATTCATAGAAGAAAATCAGCATTTTCCTTAAATATATGAAAAATAGCTCAGGTACGGCGTTCGACTCATACCAATTGCCAATCAGAAGAATATGATTAAACGTGAGTTCAATAATTAATAGGAGGTGTATGTGTTGAGCAGTGAAAATGCGCAGTTAAAAAAGGATATTATTAAAAGCCTTTTAAGCCCTTTATTTACAAATGCAACAGAAGGAGGAGAAAACGTGAATAATAACCTTAAAGAATTACTTGAAGCTGCTGTTGATAAAAAAGTTGACGAAAGCGAAACGGTTACTGCTGAATCTGTTTTAGATCCTTCCCTTCCTGCAAGATGGATTTTTGCCAGAATTACACCTGGCACTACCATCAGCATTGTGACAGATTCCGGTGACATGATCGGTCCGGTTGTCTTTGTTGCTTTTGATCAAGTTCACGGCATCGTATTTGTCACACAGGAAAGCTCTGTAACTCCGCCAGGTCAAGCGACAACATTGATTGATGTAGATAAAGTAGAAAGCGTTACATTCTTTTCATAACCTCTGATGAAAGTTTTGTATATCCAGTCGGGATATGGAGGAATATACAGTTATTTTGACCGCTGGGCTGAAGAATGCTTTCGGCACGCTCAGACAGAATACATGGCTGCAGATACACCAGACACCGAATCGCTGTCACGCATTGAAACGTTTCAGCCGGATTTCGTACTCATGATGGTTGGAGTTCACGTTCCTCACGACTGGCTGACCTGGTTAAAGGGTAAGGGTATTCCCGTATATGTTTGGCTGACAGAAGACCCATTTTATATTGATATCAGTCTTCAGGTGATAAAGCACGCTGACGCAGTTTTAACAATTGACCAAAATGCTGCTCTCTATTATCAGGAGCTTGGTTATCAGCATATCTATTATGTTCCGATTCCTGTTAATCATCGGCTGTTTAAAAAAATGGACACCGAACATTCCTTTCATTCACAATTGCTTATCATCGGCTATCCTTACCCTAATCGGGTTCAGCTTGTGAAAGAAGCGGCATATCTCCCGTACACCGTTCGGGTCATCGGAAAGGAATGGAGAAAATACCTGCCTAAAAAAGTACTCAAACAGCCGCATATAGATGTAGTCAGCACATGGGTTCCGCCTGAACAGGCCGTTCATTATTATAACGGGGCAGACATCGTGATCAATCCGCATCGGCCGTATCATTTTATGTTCAACAAAAATAAAAGCCGCATTAAAAATACAAGCTTTAATAACCGCACCTTTGATATCGCTGCATGCGAAGCATTTCAACTAGTGGATCTCCCTGCGGCACATCCTTTTTCATCCTTTATTTCTTATCACAGCATCAACGACTTTAAGGAAAAAGCCGCTTTCTATATCAATCATCCTGAGGAACGAAACAAAGCTGCGGCGTTAAATTATAAAGAGACCGTTCCTGCTCATACATTTGATGAGCTTCCCGCAAAACTGAAAGCCATTCATCTGGCGCTTTCTTGAAAAATCGTTCATTTCATATGAACGATTTTTTCGTGCACATAAAAAAGCAGCCGAAAAGGGACTGACCCCATAAGATGAGACAAATAAAAAACACCTTCAAGTTTGAAAACGGATAGTTGTTATCCGAAATAAGACTTGGAGGTGTTTTTTGTATGGGAACAAGAATGAGTTATCCGATTGAAGTCAAACAGAAGGCTGTAGAAATGAGATTGGCAGGCGTGCCTATGAAAGAGATCATGCAGGAATTGAATATCAGGAATAAGACGCAGGTTCAGACATGGGTTAGATGGCATAAAGCTGGGGATACACATCGATTTGAACAGCCTGTTGGTAAGCAATACACTTACGGAAAAGGTCCGGAGTATTCTTCCGAATTAGAGAAACTGCAGGCAGAGAACCGTTATCTGAGACAACAAAATGAAGTTTTAAAAAAGTACAACGAATTGGAAAGGAAGTTGATAGCCAAACGTCAGTCGAACTTGTAGAAGTATTGCACGGCACAATGACCGTACAGAATATCTGTGTTCATTTAGGTATCTCACGAGCGTCTTATTATCGTTGGAAGAAGAACCTGATGAAAGATCATCCCAAGCGCCATTTGGAAAAACAAATCGGCACGTTGTGCCGAGAGCACAAGTATCGATATGGATATCGAAAAATTACAGCTATATTAAAAAAGGAAATGCGTATTAACCATAAAACGGTTCAGCGTATCATGCAGAAAAATCAGTGGCAGTGCCGGGTTAAGGTGAAAAAGCGCAAGAAGAATGGGCAGCCATATGCCGTGGTTGATAATATATTAGATCGAAACTTTCAGTCCGATCATCCTCTTGAAAAACTAGTAACGGATATCACGTATTTGCCTTATGGACAGAAACAATTGTACCTTTCCAGTATATTGGATGTATACAATGGAGAAGTAATTGCTTTCACGATTGGAGATAAGCAGGACACAGACTTTGTCTTAAACACACTTGATCAACTGCCAACACTGCCTCAGAACTGCGTGTTACATAGTGACCAAGGATCTGTGTATACATCTTATGAGTATCAGAAAGCTGTTAAAACAAAAGGCATTACCATGAGCATGTCCCGCAAAGGGACGCCCGCTGATAATGCCTCCATCGAATCGTTTCATTCCTCACTAAAGTCTGAAACGTTCTATCTTAACAGCATTAATCGAACCACGACCGCCATCGTAGAACGCACTGTCAAAGAATACATTTATTATTATAACAACATTCGTATTCAAACGAAACTAAACAGCCAATCACCGATAAGCTATCGGCAATTGGCTGTATAAAAGGTGTTTTGATCCCTGTCTCAAAAACAGGGGTCAGTCCCAAATAGGCTGCTTCTTTATTCATCAGATCTGTCCTTCAGCTTCCTTGGATTCACCTGTTTATTCAGGTCAGGTTTTCCGCCTAGATGCTGAGAAATCTGTTCCCATGATACAATTTTGAAATTTTGATTGACAGCTTGTCCATTTTCTATATTTTCTCCGTCCTGCGCTACAAAAATGCCGTACGGATATTTTGGCCCCAGCCCGAAACCAAGAACATCAATACCGTCAGTATCACTCGTCCCGTCTATTTTCTCGCCATCCGTAATTTCAAAATTGGCAATATACCGATTGCCTCCCTGTCTTTCATACAACGCATAGCTGTTATTGCCTTGGCTTGAGGCGATAAGATAACCTTTTCCGTCCGGCGCATAATAAATGGTCAAGCCCTCAATATCAGCTGTCAAATGCTTTCCAGAAGCATGATCAATGACTTTGCCCTGCGATCCTCCAGATGGTTCAGCATTAAATTTCCAAATCGCTGTGTCTTCCTCCGCTATATAGAGATTCCCGTACTCGTCATCTGCGACGAGACCTTCAGTTTGTGAATGTAATTTGAATTGCCGCACTTTTTTCCCTGTTACATATCCCTTCCCATTGTCGGCAATTTCATATTGCTCGAACTCTCCTTGCTTTCCTGTTACCAACGCATAAAATGCCCCTGTTTTTTGGCTGTGATACAGGCTGAAACCGTAAACTTCAGAAATATCAGTGGAAATAGGATGTTTTGGGTCTGTGATGCTTTTCAATTCACCTTTTTCCCCATCAATGGCGTAAACTTCGATCGAATTTTTTCCTTCTGTCCGGTTTGAAGCAGCGGCAATGTCAATCTGTTTGCCGTTGAACGGAAAATCATAACGCAGATCGACATTATTCAGCTTGCCAAACTCGTAAGAATTGATCTGTTTGCCGTCCAAATCATACACGACTAACCCGGACTTCTTGTTTGTCGTTATCAATTTGCTTTTTTCCGGATGCTTTGCATCAACCCAAATGGACGGATCATCCGCTGCGTCATCTCCTGAAGCAACCGGGTCAGTCTCTCCCTTTGCCGTCACTTTGAAATGATTCACTTCATCAGCCTGATGAGCCGATACCGAGTTTGCAGATAGGCTAAGCAATAAACCCGCAGTGGCACTAAACAGAATAGTTTTTGGATACTTCATTTTACAGCCTCCTTATTTTAACCTTCATTTTCTTATTGTAAAATATATGAAGTTAATGAACAGTGAGACAATCGAACCTTTTTTTCGTAGTGTTTCTAATTCAAAAGAGAGCTTTTTATATGGACGTGATAAGATCATATGGGACCTGTTTATATGGAGCGAAAAAAGATAATATGAAAATTTAGTACACTGTTTATTTAGTTAGATTAAGCCAATCTCTTCATTTTCTATTAAAAAAGAACACTTTGTGACATCATCATTCCCCTAAATTTCGTTTTATTGGTTGCTTTCATTAACTCGATTAAAATGTTGAACATATGATGCATGGTAGAGAAACGAGAGTTGGAGGATAAGCCATGCCTAAACAGCAAACAGCAGAACTAAAACCATTTTTCCATAACAAAACAGTTTTAGTCACTGGCGGAACGGGTTCAATCGGAAGTCAAATTGTCAAACGCCTTTTGCTGCTTACACCAAAAAAGGTCATTGTATTCAGCAAAGACGACAGTAAACAGTATGTTATGAGTCAAAAGTATGCGGAGGATCAGCGGCTTTCATTTGTACTTGGAGATGTGCGCGACCACCGGAGAGTGAATCAGGTGATGACAGGTGTCGATATCGTCTTTCACGCAGCAGCGCTGAAACAGGTACCGACATGCGAAGACAATCCGTTTGAAGCGATCCAGACCAATCTCATCGGCGGACAGAATGTGGTGGAGGCCGCCCTAATCAATGGAGTACAGCATGTCATCAATATCAGTACAGATAAAGCTGTGTCCCCTGTAAACACAATGGGTGCCACTAAGCTGTTATCTGAAAAGCTGTTTCATCAAGCTAACCGCCACGTTCAAAATAGAGGAACTGTTTTTTGTTCCGTCCGTTTCGGAAATGTTCTCGGCTCAAGAGGTTCAGTCATCCCTATTTTATTTGAACAGATGATGGAAGGTGAACCGCTGACCATCACAGACAAGAACATGACCAGATTTTTTATGTCTATTAATGATGCGGCCACACTGACACTGCAATCAGCCGCTATAACCACAGGCGGAGAAACTTTTATTTTTAAAATGGAATCACTGAAACTCGAGGAATTGATTCATGGATTTGAAGAATACGCAGCGCAGCACGGTCTCCCGCGCCCGGCCGCAATAGAAGTCGGCAAGCGTCCAGGTGAAAAGCTTCACGAAGAATTGACATCTCCCCACGAAGTAGAGTCACTATATGAATGGGGCAACCTATATGCTATCCTCCCAGAACCTGAAAAACATCCTGATTTTCGCAAAGTCAATTTGCCCGGGTATCAGTCTGATCAGGCTCCTCTTATTACAAAAGACAGAATTGCCCAAATTATTGAAGACCTGCATAAAGAAAAAAAGGCATAAAACAAGCCTGTCTATCCATTAGGCAGGCTTGTTTTTTCTTGCATTTATTTGTCAAATAGGTGCTGATAGCTTTCATATCCCTCTTCTTTGAGCTTATCCTTAGGAATAAACCGCAGCGCCGCAGAATTAATGCAGTAACGAAGTCCGCTAGGTCCAGGTCCGTCATTAAATACATGTCCCAGATGGGAATCAGCTGTTCGGCTTCTGACTTCTGTCCGAATCATTCCGTGGCTCGTATCCTGTTTTTCTTCCACTTCTTCTTCCTCAATCGGCTTTGTAAAGCTTGGCCAGCCGCAGTGGGAATCAAATTTATCCTTGGAAGTAAACAAAGGCTTTCCTGACACAATGTCAACATAAAGCCCTTCTTCTTTATGATCCCAATACTCATTTTGAAACGGCGGCTCCGTTCCGTTATTTTGTGTGACCTCGTATTGCATACGGTTTAATGACTTTATTCTTTCTTCTTTATTTAGCGTCATTTATTTCGCCCCCCCAATGCTCACTGATAAATCCAGATCTTCCGGAGCCTGTCCGGTAACGCTGATAATGCCCTGGATTCTTTTTATAAAAATGCTGATGATAATCTTCCGCTTCATAGAATGGTTCAGCCTTTAAAATATCTGTCACGATAGGATCTTTAAAAATGCCGCTTTCCGCCAGCCGCTGTTTTGATGCTTCGGCAAGTTCCTTTTGTTTTTCATTATGATAAAAAATCGCTGCACGGTAAGAGCTGCCGCGATCAGCGAACTGACCGCCTGCATCTGTCGGATCAATTTGCTGCCAGAACAGCTCTAACAGCTTTTCATAAGGGAATACATCAGGCTCAAACGTGATTTGTACAGCTTCACGATGCCCTGTTGTTTCGCTGCATACTTCTTCATACGTAGGGTTTTCAGTATGGCCGCCTGTATACCCGGACACCACTTTTTCAATTCCCGGCTGTTCGTCAAATGGTTTGACCATACACCAAAAACAGCCGCCTGCAAATGTGGCGAGTTCTTTTTTTTCAGACATACTGGTGCCTCCTTTGTTAATACGTGGTATTATTATATTATAGCATGTAAAAATAGAATGAAAATGATTCTGCTTTTCAATAAAAATCTATAGGTTTTGAGTATTAGCAATTATGTAATGGGGGTTCACAAATTTGAAAGTAAGAACACAAATGATGTATGATATGGAAACTTTACTCCGTAAAGTTTTTAAACAAATACGCAATGAAATCAACGATATTCTAGATAAAGAGCTTTCGCGGAATGAATTTACCATTTTGCGCATTCTAAGTGAACAGGGACCTAAGAAAGTGACGGAATTTGCGCCCATTTTGGAAGTATCAGCAAGCCATATTACCGCAGTGACTGACGCGCTGGTAGAAAAAGAATGGATCACGAGAATCAGATCGAAGGAAGATCGGCGGATCATCCGCATCCATATCACTGAAGCAGGTGAAAAAATCGTTCAGCATTTCAATGAGAAAAAAACTGAATATTTCTTTAAACGCTTTGATTGTTATACGGATACTGAACTCGCCACATTAATCGAGCTTTTCAGCAAACTTGATAAAAAACGGTAAAAAGCACATACCCAATTAGGGTATGTGCTTTTCGCAGCGTCTTTCTTATCTTTCAGTAAACAATTTCATCGTTTTCCAGCGGCCGTATCTGTAGTACAAAAACGCCGCACAGCTGCTGAATAAGAAACTCATACCGATTCCGAGACCGATCCCTTTCTGTCCAAGCCAAGCTGAAAACAGAGCCGTGAAAGGATATCTCAAAACCCAAAAAGAAATCAAATTTAAAACCAAAACCTGCATCATTGCCCCAGCAGCTCTGACAATTCCGTTCAGCACAAAATTAATACCGATAAAGGGATAGAAAAACGCAATCCACCGCAAATATTGTTCACCAAACGCTACCGCGTCAGGCTCACTAATAAATAACCTCATTAAATATTTTCCGAATATCCAAATGATAATAGCAATTACGAGCATGCAAGAAAAAACAGACATCACACCAAGCTTCGCAATCGATTCCACTCTTTTATAGTTTCCGAGCCCGATATTTTGTCCCGCCATGCTGTTGACCGCCGTACCGGCCGCCATAGCCGGAAGTGTGATGATGCTGTCCAGCCGCTGCACCGCGCCAAATCCAGAGACCACATGCTCTCCATAGGAGTTGACGACGCTCATGATCGCCATCATTCCGCCTGTAATCACCATCATCTGCAGACCGGCGGGAATACCAAGTTTCAGAATCAATACAGTCTCTTCCCACTTAGGTGCTCTTGGCATAGAAAACGGAACCAGTTGATGTTTGATGACATAAAACAAACCGTAAAGGAACGCAATGCCCTGTGACAAAACAGTTGAATAAGCCGCTCCTGCAATCCCCATGCGGAAAACAGAAATAAAGAGCGGTGCCAGCACAGCATTCAGCACAACGGCAAAAGCGATGAACCGCAGCGGTGTTTTGCTGTCGCCTAGCGCCCGAAGAACCGTACTGATAAAGTTATAACCAAACAAAAACAGGATGCCGATAAATTGAATCTGCAAATAGATCTCGGCAAGCGGAATCATGGTCTCCGGCGTTTGCAGAAGACGCAGCAATGGTTCTGACAGGAAAAAACCGGCTGCGCCGAACCCGATGCTTAAGCCTGTTAATAAAACTACAAAGGCATTTATATAAGACGCCATTCCTTTCTCATCATCTTTTCCCTTTTGCTGAGACAAAATGGTTAAGGTCGCATTATTAAGTCCCAAAATAAAAGACAGCACGGTTAAAACTATCGTGCTTGATACCGCGGCCGCGCCAAGCGCTTTTGCCCCCAGCAAATTGCCGATCCATAAACTGTCTATGAATTGAAAAGAAACCTGCAGAGCATTTCCCAGCATAATAGGCATCGAAAACAGGATAAGCTGCCTCAGCACGTTTCCCTTCGTAAAATCGTATGCTTTCATTTCTTCTCCTTGTTCTCTTATATTTTCGTCCAGCCGCATGAAAAAAGAGACGGTGCAGCATGTCTCTTTTTTTCATGATTTATCGGTTTTTTTTCGGTCTTTCATGCCAAATGTAAACACCATCACACTCAAAAACAATGCGCAGTACGAAATGTTCAAGTACACTTGATCCATATCCTCAGCCGCCAGATGATGATAAGCCAGCCAGCCGAAGTAAAGGGAAAACGTAAATGATAACAAACTGAAATACTGGTAAATCCGCTTCATTTCAGTCACCTCTATTGTTTAGGATGGTAATAGGAAAACTCAATTTCATCTTTTTCTAAATTAATTTTATCTGCTTTGACATACATACCGTTCGTTAATGGCATTTCAGACAAACGAACCTCAATGCTTTTATCGCCGGGATGAACATGCACAAAGGATGGAAGTTCATAGAAGCTGTCCATATAATTTAACACAAAGCTAATAGGAATACTCAATTTCCCTAAGGAAAATTTCGTTACATTCAGCTCGACATCGCCATTCTTTTTCACGGTCGGCTCAAATGCGATAAACGCGTCAATTGACGTGGAAAATGCTTTGATTTTCCCTGCCACATGGACATCGTCATCTATATCCACTTTGTAATCAAGCTGATTTGACGCTTTCTCGTTTAAATATGAGTTGACAAACGCAGCTAAGGATTCTTTTGTGCTTGTCACTTGAAATCCGTACTCGCTTTTAGAGGTATCCTCTACCTCCGCTTGCTTGCCCGGCAGCATGACCAGCGTCACAAATCCTACTGCTAATACAATATTGATGGCAAGCAATATAAAAAACAGTCGTTTCCAGTTATTCATGATTTCACCCTACTCTTTCGGTAATCCTTCTTTTTCAATTGCTTGATAGACCCGCTTCGCTATTAAGGAATAACCCGTTCCATTAGGATGAAAATCATCTTCCTCAGAAATTCGTTTACTGTCACTTTTTTGATTGAACAAGTCTTCTATATTAATGATTTTTGCATGTTTATCTTTTTTCAGCTCTTTTTTAGCAATGTTGTTCCAATCAGTGACTACCCCGTTTATTTCCTGTAATTCAGATAAAGTAAATGTAAACGGATTATACATGCTGACATAAATCAGCTCTGCGTGATTATTCAGCGCGCGGATTTCTGAAATGATTTTTTTAAAACGCTTTTCGTACGGCTTTTCCTCTTCCTGAAACGGTTCGACGGTTAATTGCAGGAAGTTTTGACGAAGGACCTTCATCAGATCATTACCGCCAATTGTTAAAAAGACATAATCTGCATCTTTTATGCCTTTTTGAACGTTTTTATCTTTTAGTTTCTCTAACAAATCCTCCGAACGATTCCCTTTGACGGCATAATTTTTAACGTCAACCTTTTTGACTTGCTCATTTGACCGGATAGAATCCGCCACCTTGCCGACATATCCCTTGCCCTCAGGATCTCCGACACCTTCTGTAAGCGAATCTCCGACAGCGGCAATGACAATGTGTTCCTTCGTTTTCAGTTCATGGGCTTTTTGTTTTCCCTCAGATGCTGTACGTATGCTCGTACATGCAGTAAGAAGCAAAATCAAACTGGCCATGAGTGCAAAAATGCGCAGTTTCAATCTTGTTGCTCCTCCCCATTCTACTAGTGGAAAGTGTATCATGTTTTAGGAGATTTGAAAATGCCTTGTCTTCGAGATTACTTGAGTTTACTAGCCGCTTTCACATCAGCGATGATGTCATCGTATGGTGTATTTTCTACTCCATTGTAATCTTTCAGCACTTTACCGTCAGGGCCTACTAAATAAAAAGAGGATTGGTGAATGACCTGGTCCTGGCCTTCAGGTTTCTTCACGATCGCTTTAAAGCTATCAAACGCAAACGTCTCGATGTCACTTTGACTGTATCCCGTTAGAAAATCCCAGTTATCAAAAGATAAAGGATAATTTGCCGCAAATTTTTTCAGCTGCTTCGGGTTATCATTCTCAGGATCAACACTAAAGGATACGATACGCACATCTATATTCTCAGCCTTTAATTTCTTTTGAAGATCTGTCATATGAGCCGTCATCGGCGGACACACGGTCTCACAATTGGTAAAAATAAAGTCTGCGAGCCAAACCTTTCCTTTTAAACTGTCTAAAGAAACATTTTTGCCATCTTGGTTTTTAAAAGTAAAAGACTCCACCTCGTAATTAAGCGGATCCTTAATCTGATGTCCTCCACAGGCACACAAAAGCAGAAAAATCAGCCCCACCGCCAACCCTTTGATCATCTTCATGCCGTTCACCCTTTCCAGCTTAAAGCGCTTACTAAATGCCGCTCTCACCTTCTTACATCCTTTGTTTAATTCTATACGCGCAAAAAAAATTCCTGCATGCCCCTTCGTCCGCCTTCGAGCGGCATAGCAAAGGGGACACACAGGAATAAACGGCGTATCACGCGTTGTGTTTTAACACCTCTTGATGAAAAACAGCCTGATAATCAGTCCATTTCATCCGGCGCTTCATATATTGTCGGAAAGAATACACTTTTGCCCTGCTTTTTGATGAAAATACTTTTTTTAAGTAGATCTGCAAATGCTGATTTAACATAAAGAAATAATGTTCATCTTCCTTTAAAACAGGTATTTCTGTCACTTTCACCTGAATCCCGTCGCTGCGTTTGAACTCTAGGCTTTTGAGTAACAAGCTATCAATCCTCATTTTTTGATTGTTTTCTTCTATTATATACAATGCCGGCCGGGCTGTCTGTCATTTTGCGCGGTTGTGCTGAAAAAATCAGATCAGCAGATGGAATAAATCTTGATCCTTATTTACCTCTAAATAATGAAACGCTTTTTTATTCATCCGTTCAATCAGCGGTCCATAGTCAGCTTTGTTTTGAAGCTCAATGCCGACCAGGGCCGGTCCGTTGCTTTTATTGTTTTTCTTCGTATACTCAAATCGCGTAATGTCATCATTCGGCCCAAGAACTTCATCAAGAAATTCACGGAGTGCCCCAGCTCTTTGCGGAAAATTGACGATAAAATAATGCTGAAGGCCTTCGAAAATCATAGACCGCTCCTTCATTTCCTGCATTCTTCCGATATCGTTATTGCCGCCGCTGACAACACATACTACGTTTTTCCCTTTAATTTCTTCCTTATATAAATCCAGTGCCGCGACAGAAAGAGCACCCGCCGGTTCAGCGACAATCGCACATTGATTATATAGTTCAAGAATGGCTGTGCATACCTTCCCTTCTGGCACGAGAAGTATGTCATCAACAACGGTTTCTAGCGCTTGAAAGGTTTCATCGCCGATTTTTTTTACAGCCGCTCCGTCCACAAATTTATCAATTTTATCTAACGTGACAACATGTCCAGCTTTGTTAGATTCAAAATAAGACGCAGCACCCGCCGGTTCAACCGCGATTACTTTGGTTTCAGGAGACACGTTTTTCATATACGTGCCGACCCCTGCAAGAAGCCCGCCTCCCCCGACACTTGCAAATAGAAAATGCGGTTCTGTATCAATATCGTTTAAAATTTCAACCGCCAGAGTTCCCTGGCCGGCCATTACATCCGGATCATCAAACGGATGGATAAAGGTGCGGTGTTCCTGCTCACAGCATTCAACTGCGTTTTTATACGCATCATCAAAAGTATCACCTGTCAAAATAATATCGATAAACCCTTTTCCGAACAGTTCAACTTGTGACACTTTTTGTCTTGGTGTTGTGGAAGGCATGAAAATCTTCCCGTGAACGCCCAGGTGTTTACACGAAAACGCTACACCTTGCGCGTGGTTTCCGGCACTTGCGCACACGACTCCATTTTTAGTCTGCTCGTCAGAGAGCTGCTTCATTTTGTTATAAGCCCCTCTGAGTTTAAAAGATCTGACTACCTGCAAGTCTTCTCGTTTCAAATAAATATTGCATTCGTATCTCTCAGAAAGTCTGTCATTCCTTTGCAGCGGTGTGTGAGTCACAACGTCCTTCACGTTTTGATGAGCCTTTAAAATGTCTTTCACTTGGATGAGAGAGTTTTCTTTAAGCAACGGTTTCATGTACAGATTCCTTTCTTGTTTTAAATCCCTATTTAATATGCCATTATAACACGAATATTCAAATAATAAGACAATTATTTTTATTTAGTAAATAAAAAAATGGATCGTATTCTAAGTTCCCCCCACCCGTGATAACATCTGCGTGACCTGTATCCAGCAGCCTAAGAAAAAAGTTTCTTAAAGATAAAAGATGTTTTCATCTGAAAGGCATGCTATAATAGAACCAATTAGAACCAAAAGGAGCCAATAAATGATTACCGCACCTCGACCTTGCACTTTTCATAATCTAATTGGAGAGCATCAACTATTTCTCGAAACAAAACGAGTCGCCATGCAGTTCGCCCTATCAGAGCTTCCTGTCCTGATCACAGGAAAGGTCGGAACAGGCAAGGATCATTTTGCACAAGCCATACACCAAGGCTCTTCAAGAAACGGCGAACCATTGATCAGTATCAATTGCAGCACCCATTCAGAAGAAAGCCTTGCATACGAGCTTTTTGGCGCTGATGATGCCTTGGGTGCGTTTCAAAAAGCCGCCCAAGGTACACTTTTTCTTAATGACGTATGGAGTATGCCGGTTTCTGTACAAGCTAAGCTTCTAGAAGCACTTGACTCAGATGGGGAAAAACCGAGAATCATCTGTGCTTCTGCAATCCCGATAACAGAAGTTGCTGAAAATACATTCAGGCAGGACTTATTTTACAGGCTGCACATTTTAACGCTCACATTGCCGGTGCTGTCCGAGCGAAAAAGCGATATCCCCCTTTTGACCCAGTATTTCCTTTCGGAATCGGGGCAGCAATTGTTAATTGACCCCTCAGTCTTTCCGCTGCTTGAACAGCATCCCTTTGATGGGAATGTAAGAGAATTAAAAAACGCTGCAGATTATATGGCGGCTGTATCAAGCGGAGGAACCATTCATCCGTATGACGTGCCGCCGTATATACGGGACGGGCTAAATGAAAAAACGACGAAGAAAAAAGCGAAGCTTCTGACTTTAATGGAAAAAGCCGAGTTTCTGTTTATTTTGGAAACCATAAAAGTGTTAAATGAAAAAGGCGAACCGGCAAGCAGACGGATTATCTCTGAAAGCAGCAAAAACAGCCAAATCTCTTTAACGCCGCAGCAGGTCAGAAGCCGTCTCGATTATTTGGAGAAGAAAGAGTACGTGACAAAAAGCCGCGGACGTGCGGGCACGAAAATCACTTTAGAAGGGCTGATTTTTTTAGAAACGCTGCAAAAACAAATGATGTAGCAGCTAAAGAGAGGAGAATGTACGTGTATACAATAAAAGAAGAGATCGCCAACGCCATTACCCACGGTATCGGTGTGTTCTTATCCATACCAGCATTAGTGTTTCTCATCATATTTGCGGCTAATTACGGGTCCGCATGGGATATCGTCAGTTTTACCATATTTGGTGTTTCCATGCTGCTGCTTTATTTGAGCTCCACCCTGCTTCACAGCATTCAGCACAAAAAGACGAAAGATATTTTGGAGATTATTGACCATAGCGCTATTTACGTGTTGATCGCCGGAACCTATACCCCTTTTCTGCTTGGACCGTTAAAAGGCACACTCGGCTTCACCCTGCTGATCATCGTTTGGGCGCTTGCCCTTGGCGGAATCGTATTCAAAATTTTCTTCGTAAAACGGTTTATCATTTTATCTACCTTGATGTATTTATTAATGGGATGGCTAATGATTATCGCGGTTAAGCCTTTATATGCTTCACTGACAGGAGCTGGATTCAGCCTTCTTTTGCTTGGCGGTCTGTTGTATTCAGCCGGAACGATCTTTTATATTTGGAGAAAGATCCCCTTCCATCATGCCATTTGGCACAGCTTTGTTTTAGGCGGGAGTGCGGCGATGTTTTTCTGCGTGCTGTTCTATTGTGTGAAAGTGCCGTTTTTATCCTAATGAAAAAGCGCAGTCTCAGTGACTGCGCTTTTTTAGGCCCGTAATTGCTTCTCACTTGCCGGTATATAAGCCTTGGAAAATGACACTTCTATATCTGCTGGCTTTAAGCGTTTAACAAGCGATCCCTTCAGCAGTTCATCGGTTCCTTTCGTTTCCACCATTACAACCGGAAGGCTGCAGCGGGCTGCAAGTTCCAATGGATTGATACAGCCATCTAAAGAAAGAATCATGCTTTGGCCTTTTTCTAATTGGGTCAAAATATCTTCATATACCATGTCTGAACTGCTCTCTCGAATGACATTCATCCGTTCAAGCCATTGCCCGATAATCGGTAAACGAAACACTTTGGGATTTGTGATAAATCCGGCTGGTTCTTCAATATACCCGGCAATCAAAGCAAGTTCAGGCAATCCTAAACGAGAATGCACATACAAAACAGGACCGCTCGGTATCGGCTCTGGCTGATGAATGGTGATGACAGATCCTGAAATGCCGATACAGCCTTCCAAAAACGCCTTTGGCTGCTCGTAAACGAGCGTCATCTGTTTTTTGTATGACAGACGCGGATCCAGCATTCTTTGATTAAACAATTGTTTTATATTTTTTAACAGCATATACACAATGTAAATCACTAGACAGCTGTAGCGAATCAATTAAAATCCTCCCGCTTCAGATGATACATTCTTTTTTTCATACACTAAAAATTCATAGTCATACGGATTTTTTTCGTCCTTAGTCCCTTGCTCAGAAGAAACAAGTTTCCATTTGCTCTCATCAAATTCAGGAAAGTAGCGGTCTCCATCAAACTGGTGATGAATTTTTGTCATATACAGCCTGTCCGCATAAGGGAACAGCGCCGTGTAAAGCTGTGCGCCTCCGATCACGAAGCATTCCTCAGTATCTGAGGCAATCTGGAGCACATCCTCTATTGAACTGACGACGGTACAACCTGGAAATTCTGAATCGTGTGCAGATGTCACAACAATATTTTTCCGATTCGGAAGCGGACGTCCAATTGATTCATATGTTTTTCGCCCCATGATGATTGAATGTCCTGAGGTTATTTTTTTAAAGTATGCAAGGTCATTCGGCAAATGCCACGGCAAATCATTGTCCTTCCCGATAAGCCGGTTGGCATCCATCGCGAAAATGAATGAAATCATACGCTGACCGCTCCTTTAATATGCGGATGCGGATTGTAATCTTCAATGATAAAGTCATCAAACGTAAAGCCGAAAATCGAATCAACCTCTCTGGCAAAACGAAGCTTCGGCAACGGGCGGACATCTCTAGTCAGCTGCAAGTTAACCTGTTCAATGTGATTTTGATAAATATGAACATCGCCGAATGTATGAATAAACTCGCCCGGCTCAAGCCCTGTTACATGCGCGATCATCATCGTAAGCAGCGCATAAGAAGCTATATTAAACGGCACACCGAGGAAAACATCGGCTGAGCGCTGATAAAGCTGGCAGGACAGCTTGCCGTCAGATACATAAAATTGGAACAGGCAGTGGCACGGAGGCAAGGCCATTTTATCGATTTCACTAACATTCCATGCACTGACGATTAAGCGTCTTGAGTTCGGATTTGTTTTAATATCTTCAACAAGACGTGAAATTTGATCAATGGTTTCTCCGTCAGCTCCCCGCCACGAACGCCATTGCGAACCATATACAGGTCCGAGTTCGCCGTTTTCATCGGCCCACTCATTCCAAATACGCACTCCGTTTTCCTGCAGATAGCGTACATTGGTATCACCCTTTAAAAACCAAAGCAGCTCGTGCGCAATTGATTTAAAGTGAAGTTTTTTTGTGGTCAGCATCGGAAAGCCTTCCTGTAAATTAAATCTCATTTGATAGCCGAAGGTGCTGATTGTTCCGGTTCCTGTACGGTCGCCCTTTTTTTCACCATGATCTAAAACATGTCGGCATAATTCTTTATACTGTTTCATTTTATTCATCCTTTAAAAGTAGTCTTATAGTAGTGTAACACAATAAAAAATCATTTCTGAACCCAGAAATGATTTTTTTTATAAGTCAGCTGACAACAGGCTTTTCGTCCTGTTCTTTTTCTTCATCTTGCAGATCCTGATGCGTATGGGCAATTCTGCTCGCTGCTGCGGCTGCAAGTGCTGCCACAATATCATCCAAAAACGTATGGATGCCGTCAGGGCTTTCATCGAGCTCCTTAATAATTCCGATCTTCTCTTTATCCAAATAACCAAAGTTGGTCAAGCCGATCGAACCGTACACATTAACGATTGAAAGAGGGATAATTTCATCTATGCCGTACAGCGGTTCATCTGTTTCAACAAGATGCTGCAGCGGTTCAGGAAGCAGTTTCTGCTCTGCAAGCTGATCAAGCGCCAGCCCGGTTAAAACAGCATGGATAATTTCACGCTTGTTCAGTACTTTTTCTACATTCTCCATACATACACTAAGCGGGAGATTTGGATTGTATTTTTCCTGAAGTTTTTGAACAATACGCGCAATATCTTCTATCATAACGCCCCGTTTGTTCAGCATATCTTTTGTTATATCGACCATTTCATTCATTGTGTACTTTTTCATATCTAATGGCATCTCCTTTAGGCACTCATCCAGTTGGGAGGTGTGTTGCGGTCCCAATAAATGCTCCCAAGCTCATGGTGTGATTGAAATCCATCTTCTGCTGTATGATAATGAAAATTAAACCAGTAGCCGTCATGCGGAGGGTGGTCTCTGCGCACATGGAACCTGAGGAGGTCTTCTCCGGTTGACCGATTAAAAACGTGAAAGATTTTCTCCGTTTTCCCCGCTGAAGGCTTGCTTGAAATCACAACATCTTGATACGCTTCGTCATCTTGTAATGTCGCTAAAAAGTCACATATGACGTTTTCGATTTTCGGCAGAATCTCTTTCCGATAGTCATCCTCAATGACCGGAGCAATTTTGCTGCCAAATTTCAAAAAAGACTGATTTTCAGCGCTGTCAAGGAGCTGCTCCTTGTACGTTTGAAAAAGTAATTCGGGGTCTCGCCTGTCTTCCGATTCATAATCATCGTACAAATCATGCTCATCATAAAAAGCGGTGTAATCATTCTGCTCAAGACTGCTCGGCTGTCCTGAAGGCTTGTCTGCCATGAGAGCAGCCGGAGGAGATACGAGCCCGAACGTTACGATGGTAAATAAAACCACAAGGGTCTTTCTCATCCACAATTTCATGACTGCTTATTCCTCTCTATTTTATTGTCATGTTTCTCTTATTTTATCATAGGTCGAACTTACAAGTCATGTACTATATGAAGCTCTAAGTCAATTTAGGAGATTTGTTGCTTTGCCGCGTGTATAAAAACGCTTACAATATAATATGAAAGGAGGCCTTCCGCATGATTGACGCTTTGTTTGCAACGGTTTCACTTTTAACATTATTATACTTTGTCGTCATGGAAGTCACCGATTAGAAACAAGCCCGTGAGGTTCTTCACGGGCTTGTTTCGCTTGCGATTTGAATAACACCGTAGTGAAAAAGCGCTGTTTTTCTTTTCAATACGTTAAAACCAAATTGGTCAAAGCGCGGGCTTTTCCAATGGTCTTTGAGTACAACGCTTTTTCTGGCTGCCCGCACCGCTTCTTTGATGCAGCCGTCGGCCAATGCAGAATCCTCAGCCAGCTCTCGTAATGGCTCGATGCCATCAGACGACTCTACAGGCTCATGAAACATCGGATCAAAATAAATGACATCTACTGATTTGTCAGGCAGCTGCTTTAGATAGTCAAAGCAATCCGCATGATTCACTTGTATTCTTCTCATGGCAGCTTGAAGCTGTTCTATACCGGTTTCCCACGAATGGAGCCCCGTATTCACCAGAACGGACACAAGCTTGTTTTTTTCCAGCCCGATCACCGACCCGGTTTCACCAACGGCCATACTTGCGATAATTGCGTCGGAAGCCAGACCGAGCGTGCAATCCAAAAAAGAATCTCCCGCCGTTAAGCCGGCTGCCCGAAGCATTGGCTCTTGCTCGCCGCGCATAAACCGTTTAGCTCTGAACATCGCTGTATTCGGATGAAAAAAGAATTTACCGCCTTGTTTTGTATAAAGTTCGAACCGCTCTTTTCCAATCACGAGCAAATCACGCTCAGCTGACTTCAGCATATTTTCAACCGTTTGTTTATTTCGGTCGCAATATCGTATACCCAGCTCTTCCGAAAGCATTTTTGCGATCTTTATCGTGTGGTCAGACGGTCTATAGCTTGTTGTAATCATGATCTATACTCCAAAAGAAAATGCCCGGAAAACGGGCATTTAGCAGTGTGTATCAAAGGCGTCAGTTAAGTTTTTCATGATTTCTTCCATTTCGTGCCCTTCAATCTCATGACGCGGAATAAAATGCACGACTTCTTTGCCTTTCAAAAGAGCCATTGACGGTGAAGAAGGCTCCTGGCCTGTAAAATACTCCCGCATTTTTGCAGTGGCTTCTTTATCTTGGCCCGCAAATACTGTCACCGTATTATCAGGTGTTTTGTCGTTCTGCAGGACTGCCTGAGTTGCCGCAGGACGCGCAAGACCAGCTGCACAGCCGCAAACAGAGTTAACGACTACGAGAGTTGTGCCCTCTGCCTTTTCCATAAAATTCTCCACTTCTTCTGCCGTTGTTAATTCTTCAAAACCGGCCCCAGTCAGCTCGCGGCGCATCGGAACGACAAGCTGGCGCATATATTCTTCATAAGCCATTGACATAAAAAAAGCCCCCTCTATTATCCTTCATCTGAAGTAAAGGATACTATAGAGAGAGCCGGATTTCAAATGTTCACATCTTAAAACAAGAGAATGTGATCATGATGTCTAGATTTTCATGATACCGCCCGTATTGGCACTTGTTACAAGTTTAGAATAACGGGCTAAATAGCCGGTTTTCACTTTTGGCTCAAAGCCTTTCCAATTCGCTTTCCGTTTTTCCCATTCTTCTTCCGGCACTTGAACGTCCAGGATGCGTTTTTCAATATCAACGATGATATGATCGCCGTTTTCAACAAAGGCAAGCGGTCCGCCTTCTGCTGCCTCTGGTGATACGTGTCCGATTGAAAGGCCTCGTGATGCTCCGGAAAAACGTCCGTCTGTAATCAGCGCTACTTTCGGACCAAGCCCCATTCCGACAATCTGTGATGTAGGTGCAAGCATTTCAGGCATACCCGGACCGCCCTTTGGCCCTTCATAACGAATGATGACGACATCGCCTTCTTTTACTTTCCGGTTGATAATGCCGTCTAGCGCCTCATCCTGAGAGTCGAATACGACAGCCGGCCCTTCGTGTCTCGTAATTCCGTTCTGTACGCCGCCGGTTTTGATGATAGCGCCGTCCGGAGCCAGATTTCCGAATAATACGGCAAGGCCGCCCTTTTCATTGAATGGCTGATCTAACGGATGAATCACGTTATAATCCTTCACTTCATGTCCGGCAATGGTTTCTCCAAGCGTCTCACCTGTAACTGTCAGCGCGTCCAAATGAAGTGCTCCTTCTTTTTTGGAAAGCTCATTCAATGCTGCAGACACACCGCCCGCTTCATGAAGATCTTCAATAAATACATCAGATGCAGGCGCCAGCTTAGCCAAATGCGGCACGCGCTCTGCGACTTCATTGATGCGTTCTAAAGAGTATTCAACGCCAGCTTCATTTGCAAGGGCAAGCGTATGAAGTACAGTATTTGTTGAACCGCCGAGCGCCATATCAAGCGCAAACGCGTTATCAATCGCTTTTACTGTAACGATATCTCTCGGTTTGATGTCTTTGCGAATGGTTTCCATTAATTGCGCAGCTGATTTTCTGACAAACTCTTTTCGTTCCGGTGATGTCGCGAGAATGGTTCCATTACCAGGCAAAGCCAATCCAAGCGCCTCTGACAGACAGTTCATTGAGTTTGCTGTAAACATTCCCGAGCAAGATCCGCATGTCGGGCAGCCGAACTGTTCTAATTCTTGAAGTTCGCTTTCGCCGATTTTTCCAGCTTGATAAGCACCGACTCCCTCAAATACTGAAGAAAGAGAGATTTTGCGGCCGTCGCTTGTTCTTCCTGCCGCCATCGGTCCTCCGCTGACAAAAATGGTCGGAATGTTGATGCGCATAGCCGCCATAAGCATTCCCGGCGTGATTTTATCACAGTTCGGAATACAGACCATTCCGTCAAACCAGTGCGCTGATACGACAGTTTCCACTGAGTCCGCGATGATCTCACGGCTCGGGAGCGAATATCTCATTCCGATATGCCCCATCGCAATTCCGTCATCTACACCGATTGTATTAAATTCAAACGGTACGCCTCCGGCTTCTCTGATTGCTTCTTTTACGATTTTTCCAAACTCCTGCAAGTGAACATGACCGGGAACGATATCAATATATGAGTTACAAACCGCAATAAACGGTTTGCCAAAATCCTCTTCTTTTACACCTGCTGCGCGGAGCAAACTGCGGTGCGGTGCTCTATCGATTCCTTGTGTGATCATGTTACTGCGTAATTCTGCCATGGTGATCCTCCTAAATAGTCTCAATTGTTAGATTGAATTTTATTTTAACAATTTTCAGTTTATTTGTGGGCCGTTTTAGCTAAATCGCATGATTTCAGGCCGCCCTTTCCTCTGTTGTTTGATTCATGTTTTTATATTTATATAGCTTTCTGTCGATGTGAACCCTCCAACTATTAATATTGTTACTTACTATATATAGTTTTTGATTATTTTTCAACAATATTCGAAATAATTTTTATAAAAAGTGAATTCAAACAAAAAAGGTGCATGATCTGCACCTTCATCTTCTTTTTTATTCGCCTTTTTTTCTGCTCTCTGTCATTTGCTTCCAGACTGAACCTTTTGCCTCTTCCCCATGTTCGATTCGTTCCAGCGCCATTTTCACTTGAAGGCTGACTTCGAATTCCGGATCATCTTCAGCAGCCCGCAAAGCTTCTATTGCACTTTCATCACCGACTTCGTAAAGGAACATAGCGGCGCGCCAGCGGACCAGCTTGCTTGAGTCGCTTAACGATTTTATCATCGCAGGGATGGCTTGAGGATCGCCGATATCAGACAGGCAGTCTCCAGCCGTCCTTCTCACCGATACAGACTTATCCTCAAGCGCCTTATACAATAGAGGAAGAACATCAGGTGATTCAATCATTCCCAAATACACAACAGCCTGTCTTCTAATGGACACCTTCGGATCATCCAATGCTTTTTGCAAAACGGGGATGTCCTCTTCTTTTGGATCCATCTGCTCCAAGTGTGCGTACCGCTGCTTCCAGTCCTCGTCATCCAGCATGTCAAGCGTTACTTTATAGGCTTTGCGCTGTGCTGTTTGTTTCGTTTCGCCTTTACCTTGGATCGCTGCTTCCGTTAGCCGTTTCAGCCTTTCATCACTGTAAGCGGCCTGAAGCTCTTCTGTCACGTCATGGCCGATTTCAGTAAAATCGCCGAATCTGACGCCTTGTTCTTTCCAAGCTCGTTCAAACACAACATTTGACGCTTCAGATCTGAGTTTTAAGATCGCCTGCTGAAAACGGTCAGGAAGCCCGAACCGCTCTTCACGCTCACCATCTGTTAATTTGACTTGCATAGGAATTCCGCTGAACATCTGTACAAAAACTTTCACTTCTCCAAATGACTCCTGATCCGAGCGGTTTTCTGCACTCTCAGCGCTCTCCATTCCAAATGCCGTCCGGACTTGCGGTAAAATGTCTTTCCAGTCATATCTGGCGTTCCGTTCAACCGCAAGAAAGTCGGCAACGTGATATACCCCTTTAACTCCTTCAACATTTAGGATTTCCACGACAACAGGCGGGGCGCCTTCTGCCTGATCCGGTTTATAATTATTGCTTTTGCCCGCCGGAAGCTCTTCCGTTAAGATGACCTTCATTGTATTCGGGCTTGGCGTCGGTTCAATTGATTTTATCTTCATGATTGTCCTCCTATAGCCTATCTGTGACTTATTCTAACATAGTCGCCCCGCGCCTTCTATTACGATGTTTCAATATCAATTCCGGGAATTTCTTTTTCTAATTGACTGACAAAATGAAGCATAAATTTATGCCTCTCGTCAGCCATTTCTCTTGCGGTATCTGTATTCATCATATCTTTTAGGAGCAGCAGCTTGCTGAAAAAGTGGGTATAGGCACTCTTATCATTTCCATAAAGGCTATGTCCCTTTGCTCCCGCAAACATAAACGTCCGTGCTATACCAACTGCGCCGATCGCATCCAGCCTGTCAGCATCCTGTACGATTTTCCCCTCAAGTGAAAGCGGTTCTTTTCCAAGCTTTTCCCTGTCCCGAAAGGACATTCTAGTAATAATGTGAATAATTCTTTCAGCCTCATCTTTTCCGGCTCCTAAAGAAACCAGCCGTTTGTCCACCTCACTGACTGAAAGCCTGATTGCGTCAGGCAGCTTCACATCAATCAAATCATGAACCAAGGCTGCCGCTTCAACAACGAACAAATCCGCATTTTCCTTTTTTCCAATATATAAAGCAAGCTCTGCAACTCTTGACACATGAAGCCAATCATGACCCGTGCTTTCCCCGCTCAGAACAGATTTGACCCATGTCCTGATTTGCTCTGTCTGCATCAGTTTTCGATCCCGCACCAAAACACCCTCTTTATTGTCCTAATAACTTCGCAATAACGTCTTCCAGTTCTTTCGGATTTGTGTTTGGTGAATAGCGTCCGGCTATTTCTCCGTTTCTGTCCACTACAAATTTAGTGAAATTCCATTTGATTGCCTTTGTTCCAAGCATGCCTTTCGCATTGTCTGTCAAATACGCAAAAAGCGGGTGGGCATTTTTTCCGTTCACCTCGACTTTTGAAAACATGGGAAACGTCACACCGTAATTTATTTCGCAAAATTCCTGTATGCCTTCCTCGTCGTCAGGCTCCTGATTCATAAATTGATTGCAGGGAAACCCTAAAATCTCCAGGCCCTCCGGCTGGTATGTATCATACAACTCCTGAAGCTGCTTAAATTGAGGAGTAAAACCGCATTTACTGGCTGTGTTAACAATCAACAACACCTTTCCGGCAAATGGCTGAAGTGTCATGTCTTTGCCTGTAATGGTGCGGACCCTCATATTGTATATAGACATTGAAATTCCCTCCTAATGAACCTGAGTGCTGTGATTATTTTACCTTTTTTCCTGTTTCAAAACAAAACGGAAGCTCTAGGTTTATCAATTGTACAGACATCGTGTTCAACGGATGTTCTTCCCTCATCGGATCATTTGTTTATGAACAGAAACATCTCTTGAGAAGGAGCTATTATTCTATATATTGCATGACACCTGGAAAACTCATTACAGTGAAACCAAAAGTCATATGTTTGCGTTTATTATATAGTATTTTCTGCTGTTCCCCTTCAAACCCTTATAGATAGATTGAAAATTGGCGGGAAAATTCCTATAATGAAGAAAATTAACGGGGAAATGATGGAGGTGGCACGTTGCCTATTAATATACCTACACACCTGCCGGCAAAACAGGTGCTTGAGAGTGAACATATCTTTGTAATGGATGAAAGCAGAGCATTTCATCAGGATATCCGGCCGCAGAAAATTATTATTTTAAATTTAATGCCGAAAAAAATCCAAACGGAAACTCAGCTGCTCAGACTGCTTGGGAATTCGCCTTTGCAGGTTCATTTTACATTTTTAATCCCAAGCACTCATACACCGAAAAATACAGCAAGGGAACACCTTGATGAGTTTTATACGACATTCTCCAATATCCGTCATAAGAAATTTGACGGCATGATCATCACCGGTGCGCCGATCGAGCATTTGGCGTTTGAAGATGTTTCTTATTGGGAAGAGCTCAAAGAGATTATGGAATGGAGCAAAACGAATGTCACGTCAACCTTGCATATTTGCTGGGGTGCTCAGGCAGGTTTGTATTATCATTACGGCGTGGAAAAAACTGAAATGCCGAAAAAAATCTTTGGTGTGTTTGAACATACTGTTCTTTCCAAGCACGAAAGATTGGTAAGAGGTTTTGACGAGCTATACTACGTGCCGCATTCCCGGCATACAGATATAAATATGGAACAACTGCAAGCAGTGCCCGAGTTAAACATTCTTACTGCATCAAAGGAAGCTGGGGTTTGCTTAATTGTGTCAAAAGACGAAAAACAAGTCTTTTTAACAGGACACCCTGAATATGATACAAATACGTTGCTTCAAGAGTATGAAAGAGATCTGGAACGAAACCTTTCGACTGTCGAGGCGCCGAAACATTATTTCGCAGAAGACAGCAAAGAACCTGTCAATCGCTGGAAAGCACATGCGACATTATTGTTTATGAACTGGCTTAATTATTATGTTTACCAAGAAACTCCTTATGAATGGGACTAATTTTTCTTTTTAAAGTGATACGCTGAGCAAAAAATATGATAAAATACATCTGATTCAGTATGCGTATAACAAAAATTTAAAATACTGGAATCCGAATCTTTTAAAATTAGTTTAATTTTTTCACTGCATTAATAATTCGATTATGTATTTGTGTTATGTTTATGTATAGACAATAACTCCTTACGATGCATGAAGCTTGCTTGTTGTTGATTACATTGAGGTGAATTTACTTGAATACCAATAAAAGAGTATTAATTTTGACTGCAAATTACGGAAATGGACATGTACAGGTAGCCAAAACGCTTTATGAACAATGTGTACGTCTCGGCTTTCAGCATGTAACAGTTTCTAATTTGTATCAAGAGTCAAATCCGATTGTTTCAGAGGTAACTCAGTACCTTTATTTAAAAAGCTTCTCAATCGGAAAACAGTTTTATCGTTTGTTTTATTACGGAGTTGACAAAATCTATAATAAACGTAAATTTAATATTTACTTTAAAATGGGAAATAAACGATTGGGCGAACTTGTCGATGAACATCAGCCCGACATCATTATTAATACATTTCCGATGATCGTCGTACCCGAATACAGACGGAGAACAGGAAGAGTTATTCCTACCTTCAACGTCATGACTGATTTTTGTCTTCATAAAATTTGGGTTCACGAAAATGTGGATAAATATTATGTGGCGACAGATTATGTGAAGGAAAAACTGATTGAGATCGGGACCCATCCCAGCAACGTGAAAATTACGGGAATTCCGATCAGGCCTCAATTTGAAGAATCGCTGCCGGTAGAGCCGATTTATAAAAAGTACGATCTTTCGCCTGATAAAAAAGTGCTGCTCATCATGGCTGGCGCACACGGTGTATTAAAGAACGTAAAAGAGCTGTGCGAAAACCTTGTTATGGATGATCAGGTGCAAGTGGTGGTCGTATGCGGAAAAAATACGGCTTTAAAAGAATCCTTGAGCATACTTGAAGCAGAAAACAGCGATAACTTAAAGGTTCTCGGCTATGTAGAGCGAATTGACGAGCTCTTCCGGGTCACAGATTGCATGATTACAAAACCAGGCGGCATTACTTTGACAGAAGCCACTGCTATCGGCGTGCCTGTCATTCTGTACAAACCAGTGCCCGGACAAGAAAAAGAAAATGCAAATTTCTTTGAGGACCGCGGAGCTGCAATTGTCGTGAACCGACATGAAGAGATTCTCGAGTCTGTCACCTCCCTTCTTTCAGATGAAGATACCTTACAGCGAATGAAGAAAAACATTAAGAGTCTTCATTTGGCACACTCCTCTGAAGTGATTTTGGAGGATATTTTGAAGGAATCAGAAATGATGACGACCAAACAAAAAGCCAAGGCGCTTTCTTAACTGATGTTCTTGCAGGAGCACACGAAAAATCGTGTGCTCTTTTTATTCGCATTCATCTTTTCGTAAAAGCGGTTACATTTTTTTGAGAAACTTGCCCTTTTTTTCAAAAATAAGCAGTTTCGCAACTTGACGCGTGCTGCCAGATGGTGTATAGTTGAACCATCATTTAACAACGAAACGAAGTTAAATGATACAAAATTTTTTTTAGCACATAGGTGCTACAGTACTAGGAGGAATTAAGCAATATGCAAAACGGTAAAGTAAAATGGTTCAACAACGAAAAAGGATTCGGCTTCATTGAAGTTGAAGGCGGAGACGATGTATTTGTTCACTTCACAGCTATCGAAGGAGAAGGATACAAATCATTAGAAGAAGGACAAGAAGTTTCTTTTGAAATTGTCGAAGGTAATCGTGGACCTCAAGCTTCTAATGTTGTAAAACTCTAAACTCAATATAAGTTGACAAATAGAGGAGAGGCAAATGCCTCTCCTATTTGATTTTCATCTGAATTTCGATCGCTAAAATGTTTTGTTTGCACCTCTGCTCAATCTCTTCAATATGCTTTTCCATTGACGGCTTTCCTTTTTTCGCAATATCCGCAAGTTCTTCTAAATCATTGTATATTTCTATAAATGTTTTGTGAAGGATCGATTTTAAGTCTTTATCATCCATAGCTGTGCTCCCCTTCTCTACCAAGATACCTTAAATAGTAAAACAGACCTACTCATTCAGGTTCAATGGTTATATCGGCTTATTTTTTATTTTATTTTCTATTTTGGCACATAAATTTAAAAAAACTCAGCAAAATAGTTGCGGAGGTGTTTTTTTGTGAACTCAGAATTTCATGAAGAGGATCAAACTGGATTTACCGATAAACGGCAGCTGGAGCTAGCGGTGGAAACAGCGCAGAAAACGACCGGCGCCGCCACAAGAGGCCGAAGCTCAACATTACTCAATTCCGCATACCAAGCCATCGAGGACGCCAGGGAGCTTTCACTGTCTCAAGAACTGGCAGCTCTTGATGATCCTGAATTTGTACAGCAGCAACAGCAGCTGTTAGATGCCTGCCAGCATCAGCTGGATGAATTTAAAAAATAAAACCGCAGAAGCTGCGGTTTTATTTTTTTAGTGCTTGGTTAAGACATCTCCATATGATTTAAGCTTTTCCCCCACGGTACATTTATTGATACAAAATGAATGTGCGTATGTTTTGCCAAACTCCTTGCGAAACTGCTTCTTAATAAAACAGTCTTTGCAATATTCATCTTGCAGTTCTGTCAGTTCCTTATATATAGCTTTCTTATCCAATATTGTCATCTCCGTTACAGTCTAATTTCATGTGGCTTTCTACGAATTGATGAGATAGGATTTTTTTTGCGAGGCCATCAGCTTCCTGATTTTCTTTTCGCTGTATCGTTTCGTATGTCGGACTCAGCTTTAGTGACTCAAGAAGCGCTTCTATTTTATCCAGCCATTCATTATGGGAGGGATCATAGCAAGGCCAGCTGCCGTCAAGCTGGTTCAGCACAACAAGAGAGTCCCCTCTGATCGTGATTGAATTTCTGCTAGCTCCGAGCTCTCTTACTTCTCTTATCGCTTCATAAAGAGCGGCATATTCAGCTTCGTTATTGGTTTTCAGACGGAAGCTTTTATTTTTTCTTAAGCGGTGGCGCGCCCCTCCCAATGAATAATAAATGACGATTCCGAGCCCGGCCAGCTGGCTTTCCTTATCGAAACTGCCGTCAAAATAAACGGTAATGTCATCAGGTTCATGCGCAAGCTCCTCAGTCAGCTTTTCTAATTCCTTCAGCGTCCAGACGCCGCCCTTCTCATCTTCGAATTCAAGTTCCTTCATATAAGGAAAACGGCCGAGTTCCCTCGCGAGCATACGTGCTTCCTGAACAGTCAGCCAGTTTTCGCCCAAAAACGAGACAGGCCCTGTCCCTTTTGCTTCTATTTTCATGTGCGGTCTGAGATTCAATATAATCACCTTACCATTCATTAGTTGCCGGGCTTGTGCTATAATCAAACCATTCTTAACCCGGAAAGGAAGCTTCTTCATTTTGTTTAATAACTCTTTTTGGATCTTTTTTGCGATCATTCATTTTATCATTGTTCTTTTATTTTATAAAGGATTTGGCAAAATGGGTTTATTTGTGTGGATCGGCTTTGCAACAGTCTGTGCCAACCTTCAAGTCGTCAAAACGGTTGAACTGTTTGGCTTAACAGCAACGCTCGGGAATGTGATGTACGGCACAATCTTTTTTGCTACAGATGTGCTGAATGAAAAATATGGGCCAGCTGAAGCGAGAAAAGCTGTATGGCTCGGGTTTTCGACTCTCCTGACACTGACTTTTGTTATGCAGGGCGTTCTGCTTTTCGAACCCGCTTCGAGCGATATTTCACAAACAGCGCTGGAAACAATTTTCGGTTTTCTCCCGAGAGTTGCTTTGGGAAGTCTGCTTGCCTTTATCTTCAGCCAAACACTGGATGTTTATGTATATTCGGCAATTAGAAGGATATTTCCTTCCGATCGGCTTCTATGGCTGAGAAACGGCGGCAGTACAGCAGTCAGCCAGCTGTTCGATACATTCATTTTTACCGGAGTCGCTTTTTTCGGTACATATCCGGCGGATGTTTGGCTACATATTTTTATTTCTACATATTTGATTAAGTTTGCGGTATCTCTGATTTCTCTGCCCTATGCTTATGCGGCGAAAAAAATGATTCCGAGTGACGAAAGGAGTACATGATGCCTACAGAAATTTATGTTGACGGAGCGAGCGCCGGTAATCCAGGGCCTTCCGGCATCGGCATTTTTATCAAACATGAAGGAAAAGCAGAATCTTTCTCGATTCCAATTGGAATGCATACCAATCAGGAAGCGGAATTTCTGGCGTTAATTGAAGGCATGAAACTGTGTGCAGCGCGCGGGTATCAATCGGTCTCCTTTCGAACTGACTCGGATATCGTAGAACGCGCAGCCGATCTTGAAATCGTGAAAAATAAAGCGTTTCAGTCATTTGTCGAAGAAATCATCCGATTAAAAATGGCCTTCCCTCTTTTTTTCATCAAATGGATTCCGGGAAAGCAAAACCAAAAAGCCGACCAGCTGGCAAAAGAAGCGATTCGGATGAATGATAAGAATTAAATCAAGCTGAATGGTTCATCCTATTGATGAGGTGAACAAACATGAAAAAGAAAGATAAGGGCCGGCTGACCGGCGGTGTTTCCCCGCAAGGCGATTTAGAAGGAAATACACATAATGACCCTAAAACAGAGCTTGAGGAAAGAGCTAAAAAAAGCAATACAAAACGCTAGAGAAGATCTTAAACGATCTCTCTAGCGTTCAGTTTTTCAAGCATACGCTCTATTCCTTTGATCTGATGGCGGCGAAGCATGACAGCCGCCTGCTCCATATTCAATGTAAAAACGGCTTCTGTCAGCGTACAGGCTAACGGCACAGAGCAGTTAATCTCAGCAAGCTTCCTCGAAATTTCCAAGTCGCTTAAACCTTGCTGAATTTTCCCCTGCTGTCCCTTTGGAAGAAGAGACAGATTCTCCAGCAAGCGGTCAATTGTTTCGTATTCACGAATCAGTTTATACGCGGTTTTTTCTCCAATGCCTTTTACTCCGGGATAATTATCACTGGAATCGCCCATCAGCGCTTTGATGTCAATTAAAGCCTTGGGCAGGACACCTGTTTCTTCGTAAAATACTTCTTTTGTATACATTTTATAATTGCCGATTCCTTTTTGAAGCAGCGCAACGCTTACTTCGTCCGTTAACAGCTGAAGTAAATCCCTGTCGCCTGTTACGATCGTAATATCCGTTTCTTCAGAAAACAAAGCTGCAAGTGTTCCAATACAATCATCCGCTTCGTACCCGGCAAGGCCAATATTCATGATGCCAAGTTCAGCGGCCGCTTCCTTTGCCAGATCAAATTGCGGTATCAGCTCAACCGGCGGCTGGCTTCGGTTCGCCTTATAATCCTGAAACAGATCATTCCGGTACGTTTTGCTGCCCATGTCCCAGCAGCATACAACATGTGTAGGCTGAAATGTTTCCACGGCTGTGATTAAATGTTTCAAAAAACCGTTAACGCCGTTTGTCGGAACCCCGCTGTCATTTATCATAAAGTTGCGATGCACGGCTGTGGCGAAAAATGCCCTGAATAATAGAGCCATGCCGTCAACAAGCAATAATTTATTTTTCATATGATAACTCCTTTTTCTATCAGTCGATCTATTTTACCATAAGTGCCGCGAAAATAAAAAACAGCATCTCTGTATAGAGATACTGTTTGCGGTTAAATTAATCGTTGTGTCTTTTATTGCTGGCAATCAGCTTTTCAGCTTCGCGTCCTGCGTAAGAGTCGAAATGGGTTTGAAACCCGTTTTTCTTTTTGGCATTGTTATTGGCCTGTGCATTTCTGTTACCCAGCTTTGTTCTGCCCAACATAAATCCCCCCTTACGTCGGATACATATAGTATGCGCGTAACGGAGGATCTACACTCGAGGCAGGATCATCCAGCTTATGTGCGGCTGACGTATTCGTTGACCATTTCTTTTGATACCAGACGTCTAGTCGGTACGATGCCTTTCTTGGCCAGCTGATTCATCTTTTCTGTAATTTCATTAATGGCATCTGTTGAAAATGGCTCATCGTTTTTGCATTTAGCAACAGCTTCTTCAATCGCCATTTCACGAAGGTGTTCAAGCTGCATAAATGTTTTAATATGCTCGTGCTGTTTTGCAGAATGTGCAGAAATTGCTTTATGTACCTCTGACATCAATCGTTCATCTCGCTTTTTCTATTTAGTCTATCATGACTTGAAATGCAAGCCAACTGAATTTTTACATTTTGATTGTATCGCCTTTTCTCTGCCAAGAAATACATGCTTGATATGCATCTTCTATCTCTTTCACATGTTCCCCCTCTGCGTATCCTTTTACATACGTATCTCTTTGGCCCTCTATTTGCGCCAATGCTTTTTCCGCCATTCCATACTGCTGGTGTCTGACATATTCAGCATAATGAGATATAAGGCTTTCTTCTTCATTTTTAATCCAGGCCTCCGTTATTTTCATAAGCTTCGTCCGCACTGCTTCAATGAAGCCTGCTTTTCCTTTCTGTTCAAAAAACTGCTTCGGAGATTTGATTTGTTTTTGCTCCTGTTCAAAGGCACGTTCATCGATTTCAGGTTCAACTTCTTTGAGCTGTATGCTGTTAGAGAGCTGATCATCCGCATAAATGGAGAAATATCCGTCTTCTTCCAATGTTTTTTGACAGCTTTCCAGCCACTCTTCAGTGATATGCCGTTCGATGAAACCGCTCATTCGAATGTCGAGCGTTTTGATCTCCTGAATATATTCAAATTGATAATCATGTAATGCGCTTTTTATCGCCGCACTGATATTCTTTTTCCAATCTCCATTTTGAAGACCCGGATGAAATGCAGATTTTAACAAATCATTCGCAAAAAAGGACAAACGCTGTGTAATGTGATAAAGCTGCTCCCTTGTATCCTTTTTTACTTTCTCAATAATGGTTTCTGAATTGCGGCGTTCCTTGATATCAGCAACTGCCCGCTCAAACGATAACAGAAGGCGCTTTTTTTGCGCTTCCTTTTCTTCTTTGGACTGATGCTGAGATTGATGAAGCTGTAAGACCGTCTCACATAGTTTGTCTGCTTCTGAGCTAAGCTGGGCCGCAGCCGCTTTCTTTACATCGACCTCAATAAACTGGTCTAAATGTGCTCTTGCTTTTGAGAACTGATTATGATACGTTTCCGGTTTTCCTAAAAGCTCTTCTTTACTTGACACGTAAAAGAGCTGCGGATCATGAATTCCTTCTTTTAAAAGCTCTGATCTGACATAATCCGTGACCGTTTCGAGCTCTGCTTTATCTTTCGCAAGATCAGCGGCATTAATGACAAAAAACATTTTATCCATGCTAAGCGATTCTTTCACGAGTCCCAGCTTCCGTAAAAATGAGCGGTCTCCTTTCGAGAAAGAATGCTGATAATAAGTCATGTAAAAAAACGCATCGGCATCCTTGATATATTGAAACGCAAGTTCTGTATGCCGTTTATTCAGACTGCTGGCTCCAGGTGTATCAACGATCGTAATCCCTTTTTCAGTCAGCGGGCTTTTATAATAAACGGTCACTTCCTTTACAGCACAAGCCGTTGTCTCCTCAGCTACATACGGTTTTAATTCGGAGAGCGGAATCGTTAATATCTTTTGGGCCTGAATATATTGCTGATATTTTTCATATGCAAGCAGGAAATGACTGATCATGTTGATTTGTTCTTCTTGCAGACGCTCTTTTTTGATTGCCTTTTTCCATTTTTCCGCAAATGACCGTCCTTGTGGTTCCTCTTGCATTCCTGTGAGCTGCATGATTTCAGCTGTTATGTCACCCTCCGTCTTAAACATGACATCCGCTGTTTTGTGAGATTTGCCGTTTACCGGTTTCGTTATTTTGTTAATCGTTGCTGTTGTCGGTGTCGGTGATGACGGCAGCACTCTTTCACCAACCAGCGCATTGGCAAATGAGGATTTTCCTGAACTGAATCCGCCAAATAGAGCAAGTGTAAATTTTCGGTCTTCCAGCCTTTTAATCCTTTCACGAAAAGCTGAGGTTTGTTTTGACAGCATACGATATCCGCCCAATAGATCAGACAGTGTGTAAAAGCGTTTTATCTGCTCTTGAAGCGGCAGCTCTTTCCCGCTTTTCACTTCTGTTTTTAGCGTCTGCTGCTTTGTATGCTGTGCTTGGCTTTGTTTCTGTTCTGGAGCCTCGACCTTTTTTTTCTTCGTTCTAAACCAGTCCGGATCTATGTTTATTGGGCTTGCAGACTTCTCTTCCCAGATCGCCCACATCCGGTCGGCTTTCTCACGGGCATGTTGTTCATGACTGGCCTGTTCTTGAAGATAAGCCAGCTTTTCCGATTCCTGCGCGAGCCGGCCATTGATCAATTCCTGTTCTATAGAAGTACTCTCTTTTACCGTGGAGGTAAGTGTTTTGATGATGTCTGACGCTTCAGCTTTCGCCTCTTTACGGATCAGCTCCGCCAAATCTTTTGTATATTGCAAGACATATTCAGAAGAAAATGCTGCACCTTGCTTGACTGCACGTTCAATGATATCAATATGAAGCGGCGTGCGATAAGCCTGGATCAGCTTTTCACTTTCAGCTGATTGAATACCAAATCCCTTGGCGAGTTTATGCAAAATATCTATGATATGCCAATCCGATTCAGCTTCCGTTCTTTTTTTCACATCAGAGAAAAACTCTTTTCTCCTTTTTTCTCTTTCCTGTGCAGTCTTTGCTTTAGAAAAGAAAAAACCGGTCTTAAAAGAGGGCTCACGTGATTCTAAGTAAGCTGCTGCCAGTTCACGCATTTCAAAAGGCGTCAAATTAGCGTTTCTTAAAATTCGATTGACTTCCTCCTGCATCGTGCTTTCTGCCTCAATCGGTTTATTTGCTGCTTCGGTTGATTGAAGCTGCAGGGAATCCACCAGCCGCACTTGTTTTTCAAGCTGTTCTCCAAAACTTGGACTGTCCGTATCCTCTTTCATGAGCATCTCTGTGTGCTCTCTCAGTAAATTCTGTACTTTTTGTTCAGTAATGGAATGCAAATTTCTTTTTGAATGCTGTTCAATTCTTTTTAACTCTTTTCGCAGGATACCGATTTGATTGAATGGGTGATTCGGTTCCGTCACCGACGTAAAAAAGAGTGCATCCTTCGGAATTCCTTCTTGACAAAGCATCTCCTCCACTTGCGCTTTGTAATCTTCAAAGCGTGTCTCAGTCTCATCATGTCTGTCAATTTGATTAACGATAAAATAGACATTCGGAATGCTGTCTTTGATTGACCTAAGAAACAGTACATTTTCCTCAGAGTGGACATGGTTATAGTGTACGACGTAAAACAGCGCATCTGCCTGGTGAAGAATAGATGCCGCCGATAAAAAATGAGCCTCATCTGTTGAGTCAATCCCGGGGGTATCAATATACGCAACTCCTGGTTCAATTTCAGTATACCGGTCAAAAATTTCTACGGTTTCAATCTGCTCCCCATCCTTGCAATATTGCTGCACCTTGTCTTTATGATAGGCACCCTCCAGCTCCGCACACGCTCCGTCTGTTGTATGAAGACGAACACGCTTTTCTCCGTTTCTGATCACAACAAGGTTAGCGCTGGTCGGAATTGGACTTGTCGGCAGAATATTCTCCATTAACAGGCAGTTCAGCAATGACGATTTCCCCGCTGAATAATGCCCTGTAAACGCGATATAAATTTCTTCATCTGCGGCTTTCTTAACAACTGAAGCCAGTTTAGCCGCCCTTTTTTCATCCTGGTTCTCAATCAATTGTTCATAAAGTGCCCCAGTTTTGTACAAAAGTTCTTGTCTGCTGCGTTCTGTCATAAGTCTGAACCCCTTTGTGCCGTTTCAATTATGAATCTTTTTTGAAAGATCTGAATAAATCCCACTTCCATTTTACACAAGAATGACCCAAATTTCTTTATGAGAATAGAAAAAAGCTGCCGAAGACGGCAGCTTTTATAAAAGAAAATCTGCAACTTTTTTACAAGTTCCAGATTCTTTAAACAGATTTATTAGAGATTCCTTTCAATACAAAACCAATTAATACACTATATGTACAAACTGCCCCAAGCAAAAACAGCATTGTCATTTGCTTCACCATCCTGATTGAGAATCTTTTTCAAGTTCATTCTAACATGGATGAGAATGATATTCAATCTCTATTTTGCTGTATATTCTCGTAATGCTTGCTCCTCTGCACGTATTCTGACAGACAGCATAACGGCATTTAAAAGTGAAAACAGACACATGGTAAAGTACGCTTGATACAAGAGCGGAATCAGGATGATTTCTAATACGACAACTGTATAGTTTGGGTGCTTCAGCCATTTGTAAGGCCCTTTTTTGACAAGTTCAGCACCCGGAACAACAAGAATTTTTGTATTCCAGTATGCTCCCAAGGAACAAAGCGCCCAATATCGAATCGTCTGTACTGCCAATATAGCCGCTGCTATGCCTGACCACCAGTTTGAAGGCTGTTTGTGCAGCAGCAGTACTTCGGCAATTAACGATAGAAAAAAAAGAATGTGCATGATGATAATATACGGATAGTGGCCCTCCCCGCATTCTATCGCCCCTTGTTTTTTCACCTTTTGTTCGTTTCGTCTCGCCACAGCCATTTCCGCTGCTCTTTGAGCAGTGAGCACAGTGATTAGCATCCAAAACATGAGTTATGCCCCCTTTTCCCAGCTGAACAGCAGCAATTCTGATGAAAATCCCGGCCCCAATGCACCGATCAGCCCCCGTTCTGCTTCGTTTTTGCTTCCGTTCTGCAGATGGTGGTCGATTACATACAGAATGGTGGCTGATGACATATTTCCGTATTTTTTAAGGATAGTTTGCGAAGACGCAAGCTGCTCAGGTGACAGTTCAAGACATTTAATGTATGCATCAATGACTTTTTTTCCGCCTGGATGAGCCAGAAAGACCGTAATATCGCTGAATGAAAGCTGATGTCCATTCAAAAAAGCCTGGACATTTGTCTTCAACCATTTTTCAACCAAAGTCGGAATATCCCTTGAAAAAATGACTTTGAAACCATGATCGGTAAAGTCCCAGCCCATAACATCTTCAGATTGTTTCATCAATACAGATTGCGAATCCGATATATTCGGCAAAAGCTGGAGCCTTGTCAGCCGGCGGTCCGCCTTCTCCCCGCATAATAATGCCGCTGCAACGCCATCCCCAAAAAGTGATGTGCCGATCAAATTGCTTTTCGTTTTATCTTCAGGCTGAAATGTCAGACTGCACAGCTCAGCAGCAATGACAAGAACAAAAGCCTCCGGATACGCTTTGCAGTACTCAGCAGCGCGCGCAAGCCCGCTCGCCCCTCCTGCACAGCCGAGTCCCCAAAGCGGAATTCGCTTCGTATAAGGAGAAAACGGGAGTTCATTCATCAGCCGCGCCTCAATGCTTGGTGTGGAAAGGCCCGTGCTGGAGACGAAAAAAACAGCATCCACTTTTTCATAAGGAATGGGTTCTTGAAGATAGGCTTCATTTGCGAGACACTTTTGAACAGCACTGACGCTATGCCTGAGTGTTTCCTCTATGTAAATTTGATTTTTTTCTTCGAAGCTGTGCCCTTCTTTATACCATTCAATCGGTCTCACAAATTGTCTCGATTCAATTTGCCCGTTTTTAAAGGAGGTTAACAGCCGTTCTATATCTTTAAAGGATTGCTGAAACATATATCTTGCAAACTCCGCCGCCTTTTCTTGATTCACATCATTCTCAGGAAGACTTGTCCCGATCGACAAAACAAACGCCATTTGATCACCTCTTAGCATACATTGTGCCGCAACTTTCTTTTTTATATGCAAAAAACCCCGCCGAAGCGGAGTTTACACTGCTGTTTTTTGCTGATTGACATCAGCTTTCTGTTCTGTTTTTTCAGTTTTCGAAAACATATTATATATCACATTCAAGACAACAGCTGTAAAGCTGCCGGCAACAATGCCGTTTGTTGTAAGAAGCGTTAAGGCACTTGGAAGCTGTTTAAATATGTCCGGCACAACTGTCACACCGAGCCCAAGCCCCACTGAGCAGGCAACGATCAGCAGATTTTCCTGCTTTGCAAAATCAATTCGGCTGAGCATTTTGATGCCATAAGCAATGACCATTCCAAACATGGCCACCATCGCTCCGCCTAACACGGCAGATGGAATGATTGTCGTAAAAGCAGCAATTTTGGGAAACAGGCCAAAAGCCATTAGAAGCACGCCTGTCGCCACAATCACTGTATTTTTCTTGATTCCTGTCAGCTGGACAAGACCGACGTTTTGAGAAAATGCAGTGTAAGGAAATGCGTTAAATATACCGCCCAGCAAAACAGCAAGTCCTTCTGCACGATATCCTCTGGATAAGTCCTTTTCTGACAGACGGCGGTTGGTCAAATCGCCTAAAGCAAAGTAAACGCCCGTTGACTCCACAAGGCTGACGATGGCAACGATGGACATTGTAATGATAGGGGCCGCATGAAAAGACGGTGTGCCGAAATAAAACGGCTGAATCATTTGCACAAAGGCAGCGTCTGAAACATTATCAAACTGAACTTTCCCCATAAAATACGCAATAAATGTCCCGATCAAAATACCGATCAAAATGGAGATGGACTTGATAAATCCTGTTGTAAAGCGGTATAGAAGCACGATGATGCTCAAAACGATAAAAGCGAGAGCGAGATTAGAAAGATCACCGAAGTCTGGACTGCCTTCCCCGCCGGCTATATTATTCATGGCCACCGGCATAAGCGTAATGCCAATGATGGTAACGACAGAACCTGTAACGACAGGCGGAAAAAACGAGACGAGTTTTCCAAAGAAAAAAGAAATGAGAATCACAAGAATACCTGAAGCGATAATACTTCCATAAACGGCAGAAACCCCATATTCGGAGCCTATCGTAATCATTGGTGACACAGCTGTAAATGTGCAGCCAAGCACAACTGGAAGCCCGATGCCGAAAAACCGATTGCTCCAAACTTGGAGAAGTGTAGCAACACCGCACATAAAAATATCAATCGACACCAAGTAGGTCAGCTGCTCCGCCGTCAGCCCCATCGCCTTCCCCACAATCAGGGGAACGACAATGGCGCCGGCGTACATGGCGAGTACATGCTGGATCCCTAGTGACAGCGTTTTGCCGAATCCGTTTTTCATGAACGAACCTCCTGTACAAAGGATACTTTTCCTTTTTCTAAAGATTCAATTCTTGCCAAAGATTCCACCCGATAGCCAAGCTTCACAAGTTCTTCTCTTCCCGGCTGAAACGATTTTTCAATGACAATGCCAAGTCCCGCGACAGAAGCTCCAGCTTGCTGTACGATCGATACCAGCCCAAGTGCGGCTTGTCCATTTGCCAAAAAGTCATCAATAATCAAAACGCGGTCCTGATCTGACAGATGATTTCCTGATACTGCGATTTGGCTTTCTGTTTGCTTCGTAAAGGAATAAACAGACGATGTCAGCAAATTGTCAGTGAGCGTTAAAGACTTATGTTTTCTCGCGAAGACGACTGGCACACCCATTTGTAAACCAGCCATTACGGCCGGAGCAATTCCGGATGATTCGATTGTAACAATTTTTGTTACTCCGTCTTTTTCAAATCTGGCGGCAAACTCGTCACCGATTTTCTTCATGAGCAGCGGATCAATTTGATGATTTAAAAAAGCATCCACTTTCAATACCTGATCTGATAAAACGACGCCCTCTTCCTCTATTTTTCGTTTCAGTGCTTCCATCCTGTCATACCTCCGTTTAGATAATAAAAAAAGCATTACCCGCTCAAAACAAAGAGCAAGCAATGCTAAAATAACAAAAAACCGTACACGTCCGGTCTCATTGCTCACTCATAGTCGGACATTTACGGTGCCCGGTAGAAACTTGCGTGCCATATCCACGCGATTATATGAGTGTTCCTATCATATTGTTACAAATTATATCAAGATTCTAACCTCTTGCATAGACAAAAATAAAAATTTCCGAACTTTAATTCTTTTTTTGAAAAAATCATTCGTTTTTTATGAATATTTCGATAATAAATTGAGCCTGACGTTTGAGACGCCAGGCTTTTTCATTAAGATAAATACAGATTTGAGTATTTATTTTGCAAATAATCAATCAGGTAGCGTACATTCAGCTCTTCACCTGTTGCTTCTTTAATAATGTCTAATGGCTTCTTCCGTTTTCCGTGAATATGCACTTTTTCCGTCAGCCATTGTTTAATCGGATGAAACTCCCCTCTTTCCAAGAGGGTATCAAATTCAGGCAGATCATCGAGCATTTTATGCTTCAGCTGTGCTGCATACATATAACCAAGTGCATACGATGGGAAGTAGCCAAAATCTCCACCCGCCCAGTGAACATCCTGCAAGATTCCCTCTGCATCCTCAGAAGGAGTAATACCTAAATAATCCTGATATTTTTGATTCCAAAGTGAAGGCAGTTCTTCCACTGATACTTCATTGCTGAAAATCGCTTTTTCAATTTCATAACGGATAATAATATGCAAAGGATACGTCAATTCATCCGCTTCAACTCTAATTAATGAAGGTTTTGATTCGTTGACAGCCCTAACAAAATCATCAAGCGATATGTTGCCGAACTGTTCAGGAGACGCTTCTTGTATTTTCTGATAGTATGGTGTCCAGAAATGCTTGTTCCGTCCAATAAAATTCTCGTAAAACAATGATTGAGATTCATGAATTCCCATTGAAGCACCGTCTGATAAATTCGTCCCGCTCAGCGCTTCGTCAATATTTTGCTCGTAGATCGCGTGACCGCATTCATGAATTGTGCCGAAAATAGCTGTCCGGAAATCTTTTTCATCATATCTCGTTGTCACCCGAACATCCCCGCGGTTCATTGTTGTCGCAAATGGATGAACGGTTTCATCAAGCCTTCCGCCGTCAAAATCGTAGCCGAGCTCTTGCAGGAAATAAAGGCTGAGTTCTTTTTGTTTTTCCTTAGGGAACACTTCACTGATAAAGCTTGTATCCGGTTTATTCTCTGAGGCTGACACTTGTTTGATAAGAGGAATGATCGCTTCTTTCAGCTCAGAAAACAGCTGATCAAGCACCTTGACCGTCACACCTGGTTCAAACAAATCAAGCAATGCATTATAAGGATGCTCTTCATAACCCCAATATTCAATAAATCGTTTATTGTATTCGACCAGCTCCTCCAAATAAGGGGCAAACAAGCTGAAATCAGATTTTCCTTTCGCTTCCTCCCATGCTGTTTCAGCCTTTGAACAAAGAATAACATATTCCCTGTATTCTGCTTCAGGAATTTTTTTGTTTTCTTCATACTCTTTTTTCGCCAGCTCTACAGCCTTTTTCGTATCTTCAGCCAGATCATCAAACCGTTCATAAAGCGCATCAATAAGTTCCTTCATCCGATCTGATGTCTGGATATTGAATATATCTGTCGAAAGCTGACCGATGCTTTCAGCACGGTCCTCTGAGCCGTTTTTCGGCGCGCCTGTTCTGGAGTCCCAATGCATTAATGCAACCGCTTCACTATAATGTGAGATTCTTTTTAAAAGATCAAAAAATTCCTTTTCATATGTATGTATCTCCATATCCATTCCCTCCCTATTCTAGCCGTTCCATTACAGGCTACTGGAAGGGTGTTTGAAAGTCAAATTGTTTGTATAAAAGGCTGCCGGTCTAGTTATCGGCAGCCTTCATCACTCAGTTTATCGTCATTTGATTGTTTGGCGGCGGCGGTGTTTTTCGTTTTTTCGCATTGATTTTTTTATCCGCCCACACTGTTGCCAAAGGTGTTAACAAAGAGGTGACAATAACGCTTGTCGCAATGATTGCAGTTGCCGATTCAGCAACGGGTGCAAACGCAGAATTCGCTTCCGCTAAGGCGTATGGCACGGCGACGGCCGCTCCCGCTGTTGATGAAGCTGCCACCCCCGCGACACCATCTCCCCGGGCAATGAAACGATCAAGCAAATACAAGGAGCCGCCGGATAAGATGACAACAGAGACACCGACCAAAATGCCTAATAACCCTGACTGAATCAGCATTCCAAAATTTAAAGTGTTCCCAAGTGAAAATGCAAAAAACGGAATGATTGCCGGCACTACCTTGCTGAATAAGTCTCTCAGATCATGATCAAGATTTCCAAGTATGCAGCCGAGCAAAAACGGGATGACTGTTGCCGCCAGCGTTTCCCACGGAAAAGCAGCCAGTCCGGTAACACCGAATGTAACCATGGTCATAAAAGGTCCAGATTCTGTACTGATAAACGCGAATGCGCCGGCATCTTCTTTTCTGCCCATATGATTCATGAGCGCCAAATAGAGGCCGCCGTTCGTTTCATTCATCACTGCAACAATGGCTAGAACAGAAAGACCTGCAAAGAATCCGGATTGTATGCCTTCATCGGGTATAAATTGAGCCGCAATCACACCGAGCAGTGCCGCAAACCCGATCTTTCCCAATAATAAGGTAATCCCTTTTCTCGCAATATAGCCTGAAGAACGGAAATCAATCGTCGCTCCAACGCAAAAGATAAAAACGCCTAGTATGGGAAGGGTTCCTGTAATAAGCGCACCCGTAAACCCTCCAAAAAACTCTGCTGTTCCAGGCGCAAACGTATTAAGCGCTGCTCCCAGAAACAGCGGAATAATCATCATTCCGCCAGGTACCCGTTCAATTGTCGCTTTGATTTTCATATATATTCTCCCATCCTCCGGTTATGGAAAAACAATACCCCTTATGTGGCTACACTTGGAAAACAGCCTGTAAATCCTCTTTTGAACAGCTTTCCAGCTGGCTTCCGACTCCGACGGCACCTGCCCCTGCCTTGAGCCATTCCGGAACCTCAGACGGATGGATCCCGCCAGTCGGTATAAAAGTAACCTGCGGAAAAGGGCCCGCTAAATTTTTCATAAAAGGGATGCCGAATACACCGCTTGGAAACAGCTTTAATGTAGTAAATCCGCATGTCAACGCTTTCAAAATTTCGCTCGGTGTCAGTACGCCAGGGATATAATGCCTCTTCATAAACGATAGGTGTTCAGCAAGATCTGTTGAAAAACCCGGACTGACAATAAATTGTGCTCCTGCTTCCGCAGCTTCTCCCGCCTGCTGCGCAGTGATGACCGTGCCCGCTCCGATTAAGACACCTTCCCGATTTCTGTAGGACTCAATAATAGCAGAAGCTCCAGGTGTCGTATAAGTGACTTCAATTGCCCGAATCCCTTTATCTATCAAACTCTCAATCTGCTGACAGGCCTGCTGTTTATCCTTTGAACGAATGACTGCAATCAGCTTGGCTTCTTTCAGACGGTTTTCTACTACATTGGACTCCATATTAACAATCCCCTTTCTTGTGGTGAACTGTTCTTTGAGCAGATAGAAATGCGGCTAATTTTTCCCTTGTCGGCAGACCGTCCATGTCCCCCGGTGCCTGAACTTGCAATGCGCCGATCGCATTACCCCTTTGCACTGCTTCCTTGTACGGCAAGCCATCAAGAATTCCGCTGATGACGCCGACAGCAAATCCGTCTCCGGCGCCGACTGTGTCAACAACCTGATCAACCCGGAAGCCTTCTGTATATCCTTCACTTTCCTTTGATTTAAAGTAAGCGCCTTCTTTTCCAAGTTTAATAGCGACAAAGCTGACACCTTTTTTCAGATAAAAATCTGCAATGCCTTCAGGCGTTTTTTTACCAGTCAATAGCTCTCCCTCTGCGATTCCAGGGAAGAACCAATCCGCAAGTCCCGCCAAATCATTAATCGTATGTGCCATTGTAGCTTGATCAGGCCAAAGTGCGGGTCTTAGGTTAGGATCTAATGAGATGGTTTTTCCAGCCTGTTTCATGTCTTTCATCACATAATAGGCGAATTCTTTCATATCGGCGGACAAAGCCGGGGGAATACCTGTAACATGCAGATGGTCTGCGCTTTGAAAATAGTCTCTTGGGTATTCAGCAGCTGTTAAAGTGCTTGCAGCCGAGTTCTTCCTGTAATAGGTTACCTCAGGATCGCCTTCTTTCACTTTGGACTTTAGCAGCAGCCCGGTTGGATTGCCATCCTGAGACCGGATCACGCGAGACACATCCACTCCCTCTTTTTTCAGCTCCTGAAGAATAAATGTTCCGAGCTGATCATTGCCGACTTTGCTCATCCAGCCCATTTGAAAGCCAAGTCTGGCCAGGCCGCAAGCCACATTGCTTTCTGCCCCGGCCAGTCCTTTTGAGAATGTGGAAGCTTCATGAAGGCCTCCGTACTCATTTGCGTAAAACATGGCCATCGATTCGCCGAAAGTAATCGCATCAAGCTTCATTTCCCAACCTCCCCTTAGTTGAGGGCACCTTGGATTAAAGTGACTTTCTCATGATGACTTTTGCCTCTAATTCGATGGTTTGAGGCGCTCCCTCGTCACCTTCAATCCTTTTTAATACGCGTTCCATCGCCGTCTTGCCCATATCATGTGACGGCTGGGCGATTGTTGTAATGCCCGGGCCGATGAGTTTATACCATTCCGTATCATCGAATCCGGCAATCCCCGTATCTTCGGGAATGCGCAGCCCTATTTCTTCCATACAGCTAATAATTTTCAGCATAATCAACCCATTTAAAGCAAGAATCGCTTTTTTTTGCTCAGGCATCTCATTCATAAAAGAGCACAGCGCCTTCTCAAGCTGCTCTTTGTCTTTGACGTCAATTTCATACATTCGCCTGAGTCCATTCACATTTCGCACCGCAGCAATCTCCTGATAAACAGCCGCTCTTTCCGCCCGGGGGCTGATGGATGCAATCGGTTCAGTAAACAGCGCGACATCTGTGTACCCTTTTTTGTAAATCTGCTGAAGGATCTCTTCAGTTATCCTTCTGTTGTCAGTCGTTACGGTATCCAGTTTCAGATCCGGCAATTTGCGGTCAATTAATACTGTCGGCACCTGCTGTTCGGCAAAGGAATATAAAATATCCTTGTTTTCCCCGGTTGCATTCAAAATCAGTCCTTCTACAGAGTGTGCTTCGAGCTTTAGCAGCATTTCCCGTTCTTTTTCAGGACTGTTATCAGTGTTGCACACCATTATGCTGTAGCCATATTGATCACAAACCTCTTCAACTCCCCTAAATGCTGCGACTGAAAAGGGATTTGTAATGTCGGCAACAACAAATCCGATTAATTTGCTTTTTTTTATTTTCAAACCTTGTGCCATTTTACTCGGCCGATAATTCAACTCAGTGATTGCCTTTTTTATGTTTTTTACCTTTTCAGGAGAAATCGCGTCAATTTTCCCGTTAATATAACGAGAAACAGTTGATTTTGATACTCCTGCAAATTCAGCTACGTCTTTGATGGTGATATGGCCTGTTGTTTTCTTTTTCATTCAAGTGCTCCTGTATCGTCTTATAATTTGAAACCGATTTCAAAACCGTTACAACACAAGAATACCATATTTTTTAAAATTGAAAAGTATTTTTTTAATAATGTGCTTATTCACAAAATTTCGGTTGACTCTTTTCTCTATTTATCCTAAAATTTTCTTTGAAACCGTTACCAAAATATTTTCATTCATGATGCTGAAATCCTAACCAAGGGGGAAATCCAATGGAAAATCGTTACTCTGTACACCCTGAACAAGTAAAACGCTTTACAACCGAGGAGCTTCGCAGTCATTTTTTAATGGATACGTTATTTACGGAAAATAAGCTGACCATGTATTACTCCCATGAAGACCGTGTTGTGATCGGCGGTGCAGCACCCGGACAGAGCGAACTGAAGCTTGATGCCGGAGACTTTCTTAAAACGGACTTTTTTCTGGAACGGCGTGAAATCGGTATTATTAACGTCGGCCAGCCTGGTGCGGTTAAAGTTGGCGATGATGAATATGTGCTTCAAACAAAGGATTTTCTATATATCGGGATGGGCAATCGGGATGTAGCATTTAAAAGCCTAAACGGAGAAACAGCAAAGTTTTACTTCGTCTCCTCGGGCGCGCATCAAAGCTATCCGACGCAAAAAGCCGCTCTTTCTGAACTGACACCGGACCGGCTCGGTGACGCAGCAGCATCAAATGTAAGAAGCTTGTACAAAGTCATTCATCAAGATGGCATTCAAAGCTGTCAGCTGATGATGGGGATCACGATGCTAGACGAAAACAATAACTGGAACACCATGCCGGCACACGTTCATGATCGCCGGATGGAGGCTTATCTCTACCTTGATCTTGAGAAGGATTCGAAGGTTTTTCACTTCATGGGTCAGCCGGATGAAACACGCCACCTTGTCGTCGGAAACGAGCAGGCTGTCCTTTCTCCTGCCTGGTCCATTCATTCTGGCGCAGGAACATCTAACTACAGTTTTGTGTGGGCGATGGCTGGTGAAAACTACACATTTACGGACATGGATCTTGTGCCGATGGATGGGCTGAAATAAGATGAGTTATCTGCAAGAGGCATTTTCATTAGAAGGAAAAACGGCACTGGTGACAGGGCCGGGTACGGGGATCGGCCAAGGAATCGCCAAAGCGCTGGCAGGCGCCGGTGCTGATATTATCGGCACATCACATAAAAGCAGCCTCTCTGAAACACAGCAGCTTGTGGAACAAGAAGGCCGCACATTCACTACCTTTACATTGGATATGAGTAAGCCTGATGCAATAAAGGATACAGCGGCTGAACTGTTTGAAACACAGCAAATCGATATCCTTGTCAATAACGCCGGGATTATTCACCGGGAAAAAGCGGACACTTTCGCTGAAGAGAACTGGCATAACGTGCTGAATGTGAACCTAAACAGCTTATTTATCCTGACCCAGCTAGCGGGCAGACACATGCTGAAAAGAGGTCATGGGAAGGTTATCAATATTGCCTCTCTCCTCTCTTTTCAAGGCGGCATTCTTGTTCCAGCCTATACAGCAAGCAAACATGCCGTTGCTGGTTTAACAAAATCGTTTGCAAATGAGTGGGCCGCATCCGGCGTACAAGTTAACGCGATAGCGCCTGGCTATATATCAACTGCCAATACACAGCCTATCCGGGATGATGAAAAGCGAAATGAAGACATTTTAAAAAGGATTCCTGCCGGCCGCTGGGGCAAAGCTGATGATATCGGCGGGACGGCTGTTTTTCTGGCATCTCGCGCTTCTGATTATGTCAATGGACATATTTTAGCAGTAGACGGCGGCTGGCTTGCCCGCTGACAAAATGAAAAAGCTGATGATCATGGATCATCAGCTTTTTCGTGATTACATCATATGCGGTTCAACAGGTAAGACCTTTTTCACTTCATCAATGATGCGTTCATTTTCTCCGCCCGCATAAATATGAATCGAGCCGCTGTCTTGATTTGAGCGAATCAGACGGCCAATCCCCTGCCGCACTCGCAACAGCATATACGGAAGGTCAACCTCTTCAAACGGGTCTTTTCTCGCACTGTTGCGTTTTGCCGTAAATACAGGGTCATGAGGCGGAAACGGCAATGACCAGATCGTGACATTCTTCAATGCGTCACCAGGAATATCAAGCCCTTCCCATAGGTGAACTGAACATAAAACCGTTTCCTCTTCCCCTTGGAATTTTTCTACTAAGCTGCTGATTTCCTCGTCGCCTTCAAAGTAAATTGGATACGGCAGCTCCCAAGCAGCTGCGAGCTCCTTAAACTCGTTTAATTCCTCAAAAGACGGGAAGAGCACCAGCGTTCTGCCTTTATAGTGCTTAATTGTCTCTATTGTTTGAGCTGTTTTTTGTTCTGCGCTCATTTCTGTTTTCCCATAAAGGGTAACGGTCATTTGTTCGTCATAATCATAAGGAGAATCAACCGTTAACGATAAGTAATCGTGAATCCCCAGACTGTCCGCAATATAGTCAAACGAACCGCCTTCTGACAGCGTTGCAGAAGAAAAGATATACGGAATTTTCTTTGAAAACACTTTCTCGCCAAGCACTTCTGCTACTGTTCTCGGCATCACGACAAAAGTGGATTCCGCTTCCTTTTGCTCCAGCCAGCTGATCGCATCCTTTTGATATAAAGATAGTGAATACGCCATTTGCTCAACATATTCCTCTACGACTGACAGCTCGTATTGATCAATGGTGTACATTTCTGACTCAAATACGAGTGCTTCACCAATTTTTTCAAGCAAACGGCACAGCTCGTCCGCCGCCTTTTTGACACGCTGATCATTCTTTATTTCCAAACGGTGCGACCCGGCAACTTCTCTTGATTCTTCAGAAAGAACATAGAAAAATTCGTCGTTTGCAGCAAGTGCGTCTTCTATCAATTCAGCAAATTCTTCTCTAATGTCATTTTGAAGCAAACGTTCTAAAAATAATTCAAGAGTTGATTGCTTGACTCTGTAGGTTAATGCTTTTTGCGCAGCAAACTCTAACAGATGCCCTTCATCAAATACAACCGCACTATGATCAGGCAAGAGCGGCAGCTGTCCCTCCCGTTTGCGCGATTCTTCCGTCCATACATGTTCCATATAGAAATCATGAGAACAAATGATCAAGTCTGTTGACTTGCGATAATAATCTCTTGATAGCGTCAAGCCGCATCTATGTCTCATATCACATGTCAGGCAATCTTGAAACGAGTCGTAGCTTACTTGCGACCATTCTTCATTCGAAAGGTTAGCGTACTGCTTTCGGTCACCATATGGATAAAACCGCTGCATGGCCTGTGACTCATGGACAAATGACGGTAAAGCTTCATAAAGATCAAGCCACTTTTCATCATCAGATCGCTGCATTGTTTTTTCAAGCTTTTTCAAGCATAGATACTGCTCATGTGATTTCGATAGCCTTGTGTCAATCTTAAGATCCAAATGTTCAGCCAGTTTCGAAATGTCTCCCTCTTTTTTCACAAGCTGTTCGATTAACGTTTCATCAGCACAAGCGATAATGGCGGGTTTTCCGACATATCTTGCATAGCTGATCGCAAAAAGAAGGTAAACAAGTGTTTTCCCCGTTCCTACTCCGGCTTCGGCAAACATGACTTTTTTCTCTTTAAACGCCCGTTCCAGCTGAAAAGCCATGAACACTTGCTCATCTCGAAGATCAAACCCTTTTTCGGGAAGAATATCGTAAAACACGTCACCAATCCAATTGTTCAATTCTTCATAAAAATTCTTTGTTTTTGTTAAAGAAAAAGGCAAACGTGATGTTGTCACCCAGTTCCAACCCCCAACTATTCGGCATTCAGACCATCAATACTATCATTTCCCGCCGCTGAATACAATAAAAAAACTTGGCAGTGCCAAGCTTTTTGTGACTTACTTTCGGTTGATCACATGCGAGGATAAAAAAGGATGGTCTGTTGATTGAATATGTTCCACCGCTTTTTCTAAATTATTTTGCGCATGTGAAATCACAGACGGAGACGCATCATCAGCTCTGAGCTCCTTCAGCTCGTTTGCGGTTGCGTCAAGCGCCCTTTGAATGAGATTAAAATGTTCGCTGTTCAGCATGAGATCACCTCTAATTGAAATAATCATCATTGTATGCGAACTTTTCATTTTATATACATGCTTTCCGCATGTTATCACTGAAATGTGCACAAACTACATCCGATACTCCGTCATGGACTATCCGTCTTATCAACAATATTCTATCAGGGAGTGATGTTGACATGAGTTATAAAGACCGATTAGATCAGCATTCTGAACTGTTTCATCACAATTGGACGCGGCCTAAACGTTCTAAGTCTCAAGTAAACGGTCACACCGAAATGTCCCAAACCAACATTATATTAAGAAGTAACGCGAAAGCGCACCGTTGGTAACGATAGAATATGGCTGAAAGATGAAAGAAGACGCATCCAGAGCGTCTTCTTTTTATGCGTGTTCCGTTTTATTACGCTGAGGTCTTACTTTAGACCAGTACTGATAGTAATCCGTTTTAATAAATCCATTAAAGAGCTTTCGTTTTTTCGTTGCTTTTCTTCCATATGCTTCCTCAAAATTTTCATTTGAAGTCAGCATATACACAGACCACGTATCAAGCGGTTCGAACGCCTGTCCCATTTCTTTGTACATCTGCTCAACGGCTTTTTTCTCGCCGAGACGTTCTCCGTACGGCGGGTTTCCGACAATCACGCCAAACTCATGTTTTGTAGTGAAGTCCTTTACCTGCATTTGTTTAAATTCGATTAATTCGCTCAGTCCCGCTTCCTCTGCATTTTCTTTTGCGATTTGCACCATGCGGTGATCTACGTCACTGGCGAAAATCGTAAGCGGCTGATCATAGTTTGCCTTTTCTTCGACCTCAAGCCGCGCTTTGTCCCACAGATCTTTACCGATCCACTCCCAATCCTCTGAGACAAAATCGCGGTTAAATCCCGGGGCGATATTTTGGCCGATTAATGCGGCTTCAATCGCGATCGTTCCGGAACCGCAAAAAGGATCGACAAATGGACGATCTGGAGTCCAATTTGTTAATTGCACTAAAGCGGCAGCAAGCGTTTCTTTAATGGGCGCGCCTCCCTGATCCACGCGGTATCCCCGTTTGTGGAGGCCTGTCCCTGACGTATCAAGTGTAATAACCGCCTGATCTTTCAATAAAGAAATTTCCACCTTATATTCGGCGCCTGTTTCTTCGATCCAGTCACTGGCTTTGCCGGACTGCAGCTTCAGCTTTTCAACAATCGCTTTTTTGACGATCCGCTGACAGTCGGGAACGCTTGCAAGTGTTGATTTAACGGATTTACCGATGACAGGGAATTTCCCGTTCTCCGGTATAAATGAACGCCAGTTAACCGCTTTCGTTTTTTCAAACAGCTCATCAAATGTTTTTGCTTTAAATGTAGCAACTTGAACTTTTACACGGTCCGCCGTTCTCAGCCAAAGATTCGCACGGCAAATCGCAAGCGCATCCCCTTCGAAGATAACTTTTCCGTTATCAACCTTGCATTCATACCCTAAGTCACGAACTTCTTTTGCAACTACAGCTTCAATGCCCATCGGCGCTGTTGCAATTAGTGTATACTTCTTCATCGTATCACCCTGTCTTTTAAAACTTTTCTCTCATCAAGATAAAAGCTCTCCTTATACGGGAGAGCTTGATTTCATCATTTAATTTAAGTGGTCTAACGTTCTGTAAGCCATGTTTTGTTCCATCGTACTGCAATCGGCTCATCACCTCGTACTCAGGCGGCAATCATCTATCTACAGAAAGCATTCTGTCCTTCTCTCCGTTGAATTCCGTCAAGAAGGTTCCCCTACCAAAATTTGGGTTTCTCGCTCGAGGGGTTTACCGCGTTCCACTCTCACCATTTCTAGTGAGACTTCGTCACTGTGGCACTTTCAAGGATACTCAGCCATATCCAAAGGACGTAGGCTTTTTTCCTGCCGTCAGCCTATCAAGGCTGCCCTAGCTTATGACTTCGCTAGGCACGAACACTACGGGCATCTCAGCACCGTGCGAGCATGGACTTTCCTCTACAGATTCAAGATCTGCAGCGATTACCCGAACGTTAAGAACATGAATTATTATATAACAACTGATTGTCATTTACAAGCGCCATTTTTTACAAGCGCAGATCAATCATAAAGCTTGCTGCCAAAAACATGCTTTTCTAAGTTAGACAGCCGTTTTAAGATATCAAAGTTCGTTGTGTTTGATTGCACTGGCTGTTTTTTGCTGGCTTCTTCAAGCTGTTTTTTCAGCTGCAAATTTTCCTGCTGCAGTTCTTCAATTTCTTGATGGAAGGTTTCATAATCCTTAATGATCATATCTAAAAATTTGTCAACGTCTTCTTGTTTGTAACCTCTAACGCCTGTTTTAAATTCTTTTTCCAAAATGTCTTTCGCAGAAAGCTTTACTTTATCAGCAAGCATCTTTTTCACCTCGTATCGTGAATCATCATCTTATATTTTTTCAGAAATCTGTACGATTGTCAAATTTCTCTTTCTTTGTTATGAGAAGCTGTCTTCCTCTACTGTCACTCTCAGATCATCCATTGTGATAAAGTAGATCGGATAGCCATCCTGTTCGCGTCTTTTTTCCGCTGTCTCAAGCATATACTTTGGGGAACCTGCCATTTCAGAGTCATATAAAAGCATAAGCGCGTCAGACTTATCAATGAAGAACTGATTTTTTTGTTTGAACTGAAGCGGGCTTTCATACGGACGATGAGTCAGGCTTTCCTCATAGTCCGCCTGGGCCAGAACAGCTTCATACAGTTCCTTATTCGGCTCTTTCCAGTTCTTTTCCTGCTCGTAAAATGGTGTGATGACAGCAACCTTTAAGTCAGGGTATTCTTCTTGCAAATCATATGCAACTTCGGCCGACCAGAGTTCCGTTCCAAGCTGCCCTGAAATTAAAATCCATTCTAATCCTTCATCCAAAAAAGCAATCAGCCGGTTCTTAATGGCTTTTTTTATGTAATACAGCGCCTTGTCATCCTGTTTAAATATCCCGAGTTCAAACGGTTTATATCCTGTTATTGCTAATACTTTCATCTTTTCACCTGCTTTAAAAAATGGGGCTCCCATTGGGCCCCATTTGATGTGCTGCGTTGGTTTACACCATCAAGCTGCACGTTTCCATACTAGTAATCGCAACAAGGTCTTCCTGCTTGAAAATGCTGATGCGTAGCCGGATCAACATTTGAGAAAGTGTGTGGAAAGTAGTGAACGTGCTGGAAATGCTGGTGATTTACGTTTGTTGTGTGCTGTGGGTGAATGTGCGGCACGATTGTTTTTGAAAACGTATGGTGTTCACAGCAATGAGTAGGATGGACAATCGGCGCCATCATGTGCGGTCTGCAGTGATGCATGATTTAAATCCCCTTTCCATAAACTTTATTACAATACTAAGCTATGAAAAATAGAGGGTACATGTTCTGATGCAAAGACCTATTTTAAAAGTGTGCAATTAAGCTGTCTTTAAAGTTTGAAAATACGAAAGCAATCAAAAACACAACGACGAAGAACAAATAAAAAACACCCTTATACATACCAACTCTCCCTTTAAAAATAACTAACGTCATTTTACAGGATTCGCCGGTATTCTACAACAAAATCGATGTGAATCCAGCAAAAAAATTTCATGGCGAAAGAAGTCGTCTTTTGCGCTTTCCCGGGGAATATTTAAGAGGAATATTTCCTCTTCAGACGGGCAATTCTCACGTGCAGATTTTCCGTTTCTTTTTCTGATAAGGATGCCTCATCGGCAAGTAATTGTTCAGCTGTATGTAAAGCTTTCCCGAATTCCTTTTTCTTATGCTCAAAATATTTCGCAAGCTCTATCGCTGAAGTGTACCTGCATTTCTGGTGCTGAGAATGAGATAGTTTCTCCCAAAGCGGGACTGCATCTTCTAGGCGGTTTTGTTTTTTGTACAGCATTGATAAATCTAAAAGGGCTCTGTCTTTATTTTCAAATGACTTTTCTTTAAGTCTTTCAAGCTGATTGACTGCTTGGCCTGTTTCCTTATGGGCCATAAACCATTTCGCCATTGCGTAAGCTTCATTATGCTCTTTTGGCATATCAGAAGCGGAAAGAATTTTCTTTGACATATGAATGTACAGTGAAATTAACGACAGCACATCCATCTCGTTATGGTGCAGCACACCCTTTAAAAGATCCGGTTCCTGTGCCTTAATAAAATGAAAGTACAGCATCGGTGCCAAATAGCCCGGGGTGTCTTCTTTTCTGCGTACGCCGAGCTCTTCTTTTTCAACTGAGCCAAGCGACACGCGTTCCATTTTGTGCTTCCACAAACGCCTTGCTCCATGCAAGAGGTCAAAATGCCCGAATTCCGGGAGCTTCGGAACTCTGTCACGAATCAGTGTATGCCTTGTTTTTACCTGCGGCCAATCAAAAGCTTTTCCGTTGTAGGTAACAAGTGATGTAATATCAACCTCGCTTAAAAAGCTCTGATACAAGGCGACTTCATTCCCCGGTTTGGGCAGAAGATGCTGTTTGATTACCACTCGATCTTTATATACCCTTGCATGGCCGAGCAAAAAAATCGTATTGCCGGCTCCACCGCCAAGACCTGTTGTTTCTGTATCAAAGAAAAAGAGGCTGTTGTTTTCATATCCTTTTGCAGATAGTGTATGCGACAGGCTGCTTTTATTCCATAACGCGATGACTTCATCAAGCTCGGAAAAACAGTAATGTCCGTGCCGATGGGAGAGCGGATATTCTACTTCCCTGATCAGACAGTATTCATCCTCAAAGAAGAAAGGCTTCACGCCATAAGCCTCCCACTCTTTAAGAAACGGTATATCAGAGCGAATGTCTGAGGTCCCATTCTCTTCTATCTTGTGTTCTGCTTCCTCCAGCACCATATGCTTTTTCATACGCTGGAGTTTTCCTTTTAACGACATGCCTAACCTCCTTTCCTTATGACATTTGGTCCAACAGCTGTAAAATTCGTTCCTTGGCTTTTATTCCTTCTATTTCAGTACCTATACAAGACGGACAGCCATCATGACAAGGGCATTGTTTTATCAGCCGCTTAGCCGCTTCATTAATGTCAGCAAACCGTGTAAAGACTTCCTCTGCCAAGCCGATTCCGCCCGGATAATGGTCGTACAAAAATACCGTTGGCAAACCGGTATGGGCAGCTTTGATTTGCGAAACGACATGGACATCATTTCGGTCACACATAATATACACAGGGACAATATGCTGCAAAACATTCGATATGCCGAGAAGCAGCTGTTCGAGTGTCTTTTCTCCAATGTCTTCATCAATTGTTTTGATTTCAAGCCAAGCCGCACTCGTGTGGAGTTCTTCTTCCGGTAAATGGATAGGGCCTGATCCGATATTTTCAAAAGTAGTCATCTTAATCTTTTTAAAAATAGTTGGCAATGCATTTACCGTAACATCGCCGTAATGTAGGGATGTACGGCTCCTCTCTTTTGTTTTGTCAATTTCCAGCACCTTCAGCTGGACTGCCAGATTGGCATCCGTGTAATATTCCACATCAACTCTTCTGACATAAGCCTTTTTATGATCCCAATCAAGCTTTTCCACTTGGAATTGCACGCCTTCATGCAAATAAATCGCTTCATCATGAAGAAGCGTCATCGCACTAAACCGATCCATTTCACCGATGATTCTCACATTCGCAATATCCGTTTGATCGACAATGACCACATTTTCTTGTGAAGCCGAACGCAGACTGATATTGGAAGCAGGAAACGATTCGTTTGCCCAATGATAACGTTCCCCATTGCGGTGCAGGACACCTTCTTCCTGAAGGTACTCGAGAATATCACTGACGTCCAGCGGCCCAAACTCTTCATCGGCTTTAAAAGGAAGTTCATAAGAAGCGCATTTTAAGTGATCAACTAAAATAATTAGATTCTCCGGGTTGATTCTTGCCGATTCCGGCGAACGGTCAAAAAAGTATTCAGGATGGCGCACAATATATTGGTCAATCGGTGTTGAATTGGCGACCATGATAATCAAAGACTCACCGTGCCTTCTGCCGGCTCGTCCCGCCTGCTGCCATGCACTTGCCACACTTCCAGGATAACCCGTCATCACACACACTTGCAGCTGTCCGATATCAACACCAAGCTCTAAGGCATTCGTACTGACAACTCCTAAAATCTCGCCTTCTCTTAACCCTCTTTCGATTTCTCTCCGCTCTTTCGGAAGATAGCCTCCCCGATAGCCTCTGATTGACTTTGTCCCGATCTCTTTTTTCACAAGCTCTTGAATATGGCTTAAAATAATTTCCACCCGGACTCTGCTTCTGGCAAAAACAATGGTCTGCACTTTGTTCTTCAGGAACTCTTTCGCCAGCTCGTTTACTTCTACTGTTGCGCTTTTTCTGATGTTAAGCGGCTGATTAACAATTGGAGGATTATAAAATACAAAGTGCTTCCGTCCGCTTGGTGCACCGTTGTCATCGACCAGCCTCATTGAGTTTCCGGTCAGCTGCTCTCCCAATTCCTTTGGATTCGCGATCGTTGCCGAGGTACAAATAAAGATCGGGTCACTTCCATAAAACCGGCAGATCCGTTTCAGCCGGCGGATTACATTTGCCACATGGCTTCCGAATACACCGCGATACGTGTGCAGTTCGTCTATCACAATATATTTAAGATTTTCAAACAGACTCACCCATTTTGTATGATGCGGAAGAATTGCCGAGTGGAGCATATCAGGGTTTGTAATCACAATGTGCCCTGCTTTTCTGACTTTTTGTCTGATCGCTGGAGATGTATCTCCGTCATATGTAAAACTTTTAATATCAATGCCCATCTCATCAATGATTTCATTGAGTTCACTTTTTTGATCCTGGGCCAGCGCTTTAGTAGGAAATAAATATAACGCCCGGTTTGTATCGTCCTCAGCGATAGATTGCAGGACAGGCAGGTTGTAGCATAATGTTTTTCCGGATGCCGTAGGCGTTACAGTTACAATGCTTTCACCTTTTTGCACATATTGAAAAGCGGCATATTGGTGGGTATATAAGGCATCAATTCCTCTTTTGGAAAGGGCTGTTTTGAGTCTCTCATCTATACGTTCAGGCATCGGCCTTGTCCTTGCTTCACGAGGCTCAATTTCATGCCAGTTCACAACGTTTTCATTTCCTTTCAATTCAGAAATGAGTTCAGTCAGTGATTTCTTTTTCATTCTTTACACCTCTTTATCAAGTACAGTTTACCGAATATTTGTTTGCATGGCTAGGTGCAAATTTTATACAATCGGACAACAAAAAAGCAAGGCATCCGCCCTGCTTATTTCGCTCTTATTGTGAACAGCTTTGTTTCGCCTTTGTGTGCAGCCTTTTCGCCTGCAGGCTCTATTGTTTCCACAGCTTCCCCATTCATAATGACGATTGGGATGACTGTGCTGCTCGCTTTTTCTTTTATTAACTCCAAATCACACGTGATGAGCGGGTCGCCGACCTTTACTTTGTCACCTTCTTTAATATGAGCGGTAAATCCTTCTCCATTCATATTTACGGTTTCTAATCCGACGTGAATTAACAGCTCGATTCCCGAACGTGTCCGGATGCCCACGGCGTGTTTTGTATGAAACAGCTGAATCACTTCACCTTCAGCAGGTGAAACAATTTCACCATTAGAGGGTTCAACTGCAATTCCTTCGCCCATCATTTTTTGTGAAAAAACAGGATCCGGCACATCTGTCAGATCCATTACCGTCCCGTCTGCCGGAGAATAGATGACCTCTTCCGTAATTTTTTCCTCTGATTTTCCCATTCCGAATAATTTTTTCAGCAATGTGTTATCTCCCTTCCAATTCATCAACCGTTATCCCTTCATTCACCACCTATTTAACCACACTTTCAATTTCGCTTCAATTTATAACAACATCCGGCACAAACGCATAGTCTGATAAAAAAAGGGGGTGGCTCATTTGGAATGTAAAGATGACAAAAAGAATGAATTGTCTAAGAAAGAAGAGATCATCAATCAAGCAATGGACCATCTGTTTCAGTCTTCTGCATTAGGAAATCTTTTACATGGTTTTCAAAACTTGATCGACTCTAGTTTCAAAGATGTACAGACAACGATAGACGTCAGAGAAAGTGATGACGGGCTGTATGTCGATATCACAATTCCAGCAACGTTTCGAGATGGCGAGATTCTCATCGACATTAAGTCCCGGTACCTCCATGTAACGCTTCAGGAAAAACAGAAGGAGCAAAACGCCTCCACATTAACAAGCATGACTAGAACCGTACAGCTGCCTTATGAGGTACACAAGGAAGAAATGGTAACGTCATGGAGTGAGCAGACAATGACGCTTTTCTTCCCAACAAATAAGCATGAATGATTTGATTCATTCATGCTTCTGTTATTTGAAAAAGCTGGTAAATCCCTTTATTAATGAGCCGACTTGATTCATGGCACTCATGACTTGGCCTGTCGTATCCATCATTTTATTAAAGTCAAACTGCCCGTTCGCTTTTTTGAATTGTGACATAATACTTTGAACCTGTGAAGGCTGCTGCTGATTCGGTCTCGGAATAGGATAAGGATTAGGAAATACCGGCGGCTGCATAGGCATAGACTGAGGCGGAATATACGGCTGATAAAACTCCTGTTGTCCGTAATGCTGCGGAACGTACTGTTCAGAATGAACAGGCGCATTCTGCTGATAATATCCCTGCACTTGCTGAGGGTAATAATAACCCAATTGCCGAGGATCGTTTTGAGGTCTCCTTTTCATTGCGATTTCCCCCCTAGACTCAACAGTTTCTCTCCTATATATATATGAATCATTTCTTTTGTTTGTGTCTGATGCCATCAAGCGTGTTTGTCAAATTGTGTCGAAAGTTTAAATTTTTTAAAAACAGAAAAAAGTCGAATCATTATGATACCATATTTTCAATACAGATGAGAGGGGATGCACCATAATGAACGTATCATACTTAACCAAACGTTTTGCAGAAATGAAGAAATATGAAACAGACTGTGTGAATAAACTGATGGACTTTGCCAAGTTCCTCTATATTCAAGGACACCTCAACGCAACTGAATTTCGTAACAGTATGAAGGTTCTGGAAGCAAATGGAGCAGAAAGCCCGGCATATGAGCTGAATTAATGTCCGGCCCCCTATAATAAAAATGAAGACAGCCTTATTGGCTGTCTTCACTTGCAATTTCATCCCTCACTGTCTGCAATGTGTAAATGACTGATTCAGTGATGTCTTTGAATCGCTTTTTATGAATGTGATGAACATATGACTGAAGAATCAATTCCAGGAAATTATCTTTTGCGGTCTCTATTTGCTCAGCATGCACATATTTCGGGCGGCGAGCCTTTATAAATTCAAGCGTCCCTTCCGCCCAGTGAGCTGCCAGGGCATCATTCTCCTCCACAGCAGGCTTTATCGTCTCAAAAAAATCGTACGAATGGTTATTTTCTTTCCCTTCCTGATATCGTGCAGCACCTGTTTCAGCGGCTTCAATCATCTGCTCGGTAACTTTCAGCAATGTTTGTGGTTGCAACATCCTTCACCTCATAGCTTATCGTACCAAATTTTGCTCATAAATTCAGCCGATACGGTATACCTTGTCCACAGCATACCTCTCTTGAGGGGATCGGTACAGTTCGTTTATACATATATGAAGATCCATGATTTCTTCTTCCAGAACACTCAAACGTTCGTCCTCCGTTTCACGCATTTCAGCCTCGAATACATCTATAGAACGGCTAAGGCTCTGTTCAGCACAGTTTATTTCAGTTTCTATATCAGAAAGCATTCGGAGAATATCTGTCTTGCTTACGTAACCGGACATTTGTGTTCCTCCCTTTACTCTTCTCTCCCGGTTAAATTCTTTGCTCGCACGGCGCAATCCTTCCGCATGACAAAACTAGAAGCAAATCGCCAAACAAACAGGTATTCCACGAAAAGCTGAAGTTTTCGACAAAAAGACACGCAAAAATTGTATGATCCTCACGCTTAATGCACACGATACTTGTGAGGAGGTGCCGTATGAAATCTAGACCGAAAAAAGCCGGCCAGCAAAAAAAGACGGAATCAAAAGCAGTTGATTCTTTAGATAAAAAACTAGGCGGCCCGAACCGCCCTTCTACGTAAGAAGCAAGGAAATTCCTTGCTTCTTTTATTTCTTCAGCCAATGCTCCACCGCAAAGAGCGCATGCAGCTGACGTTTTTTATTTACATACCAGTCGGTCAATTCTATCTGCCGCGACAATGCCTCCCGTGCAAAGAGGCCTTTCTTTATCTTTCCATGAAACCAATCTGTTTTCTTTCCGTCTAATGAGTGAGTTAATTCAGGGTAGCATGTCCTTAGCATAGGAGATGTCCTTTTTGTGATTCCGATCATTTTTTCCATATCAAAACGGGAGCCTGTATGCGGCACTGTGTGCAAAAAGTCATAAAAAGAGGAAAACAGTTCCGGACTGAACAGCAATTGTGACAGCTGTTTTCCGAGCCTTATCCTTTCTTCGGTTTTAGAAAAACGCTTGGCCGAAATACCGTAAAGAATGCCGTCTGAAGAAGGAAAAATAACGGTGTTGAAATGAAACCAGTCACTTAAATAAAAAGGAATCGTGCCAAAAACGTTCTTTTTGAACGAAGGATTTTGTATAATAGGTGTTTGGATAGTGTTTTGTTCATTTATAATGAGAGCATACATGAGCCGCTCCGTGTTTCGTTCATGCCAAAAACGGGTCCACTCTTCTGTCATAAATTGTGATACGCCAAACAATTGCAGATAGTTGAACAGGGGCTTCCCGATTTTTACAGACCAGTGGTACAAAAGAAGCTGCGGATAGGCATCTGAAAAGATGAGCCAATTCGCTCTCTCGTAGGCCAAAAAGAACCACCTTTGCTGTGACTCACGCAGACCAAGCTGAAACAGACTGCCCTTTAAATCAGTCATTGACCAGCCGGCATTGCGTGAAACGAAGGAAGCTAAGAGTGACCATTTAATTTCTGGATGACGGTCATAGAATGCTTTGTAAGCATTCGTTCTTGAAATATTATCGGCGTTTTCGACTGCCGTCTGCCGTTCAATCCGGCGAAGAAGCTTTCTGATGGCCTGTTGTTCTTGCACGTTCATTCACTTCCGTCACTAATAGTTTAATAAGGAGGATGAGAAAGTGATTCGGTATCCTAACGGAAAAACGTTTCAGCCGAAACATCCGGTTTCATCCCAAAACAGTCATAAAAGAGCGCCATCTTACAGTAATCGCGGAATGACCCTCGAAGATGACTTAAACGAAACGAATAAGTATTATCTGACAAACCAAATTGCCGTGATACACAAAAAGCCGACACCTGTTCAAATTGTAAATGTCCATTATCCAAAAAGAAGCGCTGCAGTCATAAAAGAAGCCTATTTTAAACAATCATCGACAACAGATTATAACGGAATTTATAAAGGGCGGTACATTGACTTTGAGGCGAAAGAGACAAAAAACAAAACCTCTTTCCCCCTGCAGAATTTCCATGACCATCAAATTGAGCATATGAAGCAGGTAAAGGCTCAAGACGGTATTTGTTTTGTTATTATATCCGCTTTCGGTCAGGTTTATTTTTTAGAAGCCGATAAGCTGTTTTATTTCTGGGAAAGAAAAGAAAAAAACGGCAGAAAATCCATTCGAAAAGATGAGTTAGAGGAAGCAGCTTATCCGATTTCTCTTGGATACGCGCCAAGAATTGATTATATTAGTATTATTGAGCAGCTTTATTTTTCGCCATCATCTAGTGCGAAAGGTTGATTAACGAAAGGTTGAGATGTTATGTCAGATCAATTTACGAGTCGTGAAGCTCGACGTAAAGCGAACAGCAAGTCGAGCCCTTCACCGAAAAAAGGCAAGAAACGAAAAAAAGGCGGTTTGTTTAAAAAGACGCTATTCACTTTACTCATTCTGTTTATCCTAGGGGTAGTCGGCGGTGCCGTTACATTTGCCGTCATGGTTTCTGATGCGCCATCACTGAATGAAAACAAATTGAAGACGCCTTATTCTTCAACTATTTATGATAAAAACGGAAAAGAAGTCGCAGAAGTCGGTGCCGAAAAGCGTACCTACGTCTCGATAGATGAAATACCTGATGTCGTAAAAGAAGCCTTTATCGCGACAGAGGACGCACGTTTTTACGAACACCACGGGATTGACCCTGTCCGTATCGGAGGCGCCTTAGTCGCCAACTTTAAAGACGGCTTCGGAGCTGAAGGCGGAAGTACCATCACCCAGCAGGTCGTAAAGAACTCCCTTCTGTCACATCAGAAAACGCTGAAACGGAAGGTGCAAGAAGTCTGGCTTTCTATACAGCTGGAACGTAATTATTCTAAAGATGAAATTTTAGAAATGTATTTAAACCGAATTTATTTTTCTCCTAGAGCTTACGGAATCGGAAAAGCGGCGGAAGAATTTTTCGGCGTCACTGATTTAAGCAAATTGACAGTGGAACAGGCTGCGACACTTGCGGGTATGCCGCAAAGCCCGACAGCGTACAATCCGGTTAAAAATCCTGATAAAGCGGAAAAAAGACGGAACATTGTACTCAGCCTGATGAAAAAGCAAGGATTTATTTCTGATTCTCAATATACTAAAGCCAAAAAAGTGGCGATGAAAGATGAAGGCGTTGTTTCACAGAAGGAATATGAAAAAACAAATTCAAACAAATACAGCGCGTTTGTCGATGAAGTCATGAAAGAAATAGATGAAAAATCTGATGTCGATCCATCTGCTGACGGATTAAAGATCTATACAACACTGGATACAAAAGCACAAGACACTTTAGATGAATTAATGGATGGGGAGACTGTCGGATTTACTGAAGGAATGCAAGGCGGCGTTTCGCTTCTTGACACAAAAACTGGTGAAGTCCGGGCAATCGGTTCCGGAAGAAACTCAACAGTTGGGGGCTTCAACTATGCCACTCAAGCAAAAACTCAGCCTGGTTCTACCATAAAACCAATCCTAGACTACGGTCCAGTTATTGAAAATAAAAAATGGTCCACTTACGAGCAAATTGATGACTCAGCTTATACGTATTCAGATGGAACACCTATCCGTGACTTTGACCGTCGATATAAAGGGCCTATGTCCATGCGGGAAGCACTGGCACAGTCCCGTAATATCCCAGCTTTAAAAGCATTCCAAGCAGTCGGAAAAGACGCCGCAGTGGATTTTGCTAATGGATTGGGACTCGGTTTAAATAAGGAAAAAGTGTATGAATCCTACTCTATTGGAGGATTCGGAGATGACAACCCGGGTGTCTCTTCTCTGACAATGGCAGGAGCATACAGCGCATTTGGAAATAACGGAACGTATAATGAACCGCATTTTGTGAAGTCTATTGAATTTAACGATGGAACAAAGCTTGACTTAACACCGAAATCTAAGTCAGCAATGAGCGATTATACAGCCTTTATGATTACAGATATGCTGAAAACAGCTGTTAAGACAGGTACTGGACAGCTTGCACAAGTACCTGGAGTCGAGGTAGCCGGTAAAACAGGAACAACAAACTTTAATGAAGATACAATACAAAAGTACAATATCGCACCGGGCGGTGTGCCTGATTCCTGGTTTGTCGGGTATACACCTCAGTACACTGCTGCTGTATGGACAGGTGTAGATTCACAAAACAAGTTAGGGAAAAAATCTTTAAATAAAACGGAACAGCAAGTCGCAAAACGTCTATTTGCACAGCTCATCGCCCAAGTCGATGACGGAAGCGGATCATTTGAGAAACCTGATAGCGTAGTGGAAGCGACTGTGGAAAAAGGCTCTAATCCGGCAAAACTGGCAGGGCCGAATACGCCAAGCGATAAAAAGGTCACAGAGTACTTTGTAAAAGGTACATCCCCTTCTACTGTTTCTAAAACATATGAGAAAGAAGAGAAAGAAGAAACAGCAAAACTGTCTGGTTTAAGTGTGAAATATGATAAAGATAATCAATCATTGACATTAAGCTGGAAGTACGACGGAGATGCGACCTTTGCTGTTAAGCAATCTGTTGATGGCGGCAGCTACTCTGAAGTTCAAAACAGCTCTGCAAAAGAAGCAGTCATTTCGGGCGTGCAGCCAGGCTCTGTATACAAATTCGAAGTGACAGCCGTCAGTGATGATGGCAAAAGTTCAGCGTCAACATCCTATGAAGTGCCAAAAGCCGAAGAGGATGAAGATAAAGAAGACCAGCAGCAAACGGATGATGAAAATAAAGATGATGAGAAGACTCAGGATGACACACAAACTGATGATTCTCAAACAGATGACAGTCAGACAGATCAAGATCAGACAGATGATTCAACAAACGATCAAGATAAAAAACAAGACAACACGAACACCAATCCGTCCGACAACAGCAACCAAGACCAATCTAACGATAACAGCAACAATAACAACGGCCGCAAAGAAGAGGACGCGTCAGATGGTGACTCAACGGATGATTCATCAGGATCTAATACAGATAAAAACAAAACAAATACATCTGACAATACACAAACGAATTCATCATCAACTGAAAAAACGAATTAAAGACAAAGCCATCACCCTTTAAAAGGTGGTGGCTTTTTTCTGCACAAAAAAACCTCCTTTTTAGGGGAGGTTTTATCGTTTCATCGCGTGATGCTTATAGAAATGCTTCTTCATTTCTGTAAAAAGTTCATCTAGCTGGATAAAGCAATGATACTGGGTCGGCTTCAGCAAAATGAACTCCACTCGTTCAGCCCAATTAATCGGCTTAGCCGGAAATGATTTCTTTGTCAGTTCTGACCAATTCAGCGATATCACCCGCTCACCCGCTGTCCAATGAAATGAAGCCAGTAAACATACAATCCCTTTAAGCATGTCGTTTTGGTCGCATCTGGACTTTCTTGTTTGAAATACAGGGAGAAGTGATTCTTTTGTTTCTTCCCACACTTGAAATAGATACGGAACGTACTTGCCGCTGTTTTCCCATGGCAATATGTCCTGCGTGGCCTCGCAGAAGTCAAAATACAAAGGATTAATCCTTAATGGTTCCTTGATATCAGAGAAGCCAATGTGTCCTAGACTGCGCAAATATTGCTCATAAGAAGCTAACAATTCATTCGCTGCCGTCATCGTTTCACCAGCCCTTTTTTATCTCTCTTCTGCCCTTCTCTGCACAGAGAAAGCAATGGACATTCCGCACAGCGCGGCGATTGTGCCTTACAGTGGTATCTTCCGAAGAATATGAGACGATGATGGGTAACGGACCAATCTTCTTTAGGAACCTTGCGCATCAGTGTCTTTTCGACTTCCAGCACCGAATCCTTCCACCGGCAGATTCCCAGACGCTTGCTGACCCTCTCGACGTGTGTATCCACTGCAATGGCCGGTACGCCAAAGGCAACAGATACGACAACATTGGCGGTCTTCCGGCCAACTCCTGGGAGTTTCACAAGCTCATCACGGTCCTTCGGTACTTCTCCGCCATAATCTTCAATAATCATTTTACTCAGTTTTTGAATATTTTTTGCTTTATTACGGTACAGACCGATTGATTTGATATCCTGCTGAAGCTCTTCCAGAGAAACAGATAAATAGTCTTCCGGCCGTTTATATTTTTGAAATAATGTTTTGGTCACCCTGTTTACAAGTGCGTCTGTACATTGCGCAGATAATGCGACTGCCACCACTAATTCAAAAGGATTGGAATGAACAAGTTCACACTCCGCGTGGGGAAACATGTCGCCTATCTTCTCTAAACAGAATTCAATTTGTTTTAGATTTAACACGATTGTCACCTTTTCACTTTATTGTTCAAGCCAATTGTAAAAAGGAACCTGCCTCTTATACTCTTTTTGCGGTTCATTCTGTTTTGTTTGAACACGCCGGAATTTTTGGCTGTGGATTTTGGCCTGCTCCACTGTTTTCAGCCCGTTTTTCTTCCATTCAAACAAAATCCGGTCAATGTAGCGGAAGCTGAGTTTTCCTGATAATACAGCCTCTTTTAAAGCGTGTTTAATCAGCTGTGCATCATGCTGATCCTGATCCTGCCAAATGGCCAGTGTTTCACACTCCAAAGGAGATAACGGTCTTGCAAACTCTTCTTCAAAAATCGTATAAAGGCTTTTTTGTTCCCCTTCTGCTTTTCTTTCTTGTGTTTGATTCTGCGCAAGCTCTATATACTCATAGAGCTTGCCCCATAAAGGCTGGAGTGAATATTTCTCAAACTTGATGCCGTTTTGGTCTTCGCCTTCCTCAATAAACAGAAAACCCTTTTGGATAAACATACGCAATCTGTTTGTGCATTCTTCAACAGAAATCGTCATGCCTTCCTGCAGTTCATGCGGTGTAGGAAAATAAGATCCCTTTTCTAAATGCATTTTGATTTTCAACAGCAGAATCAGTTCTGTTTCGTTAAGTCCAAGCTGTTTATAGTGGGTCAGCAGAAGATTGGGGATCGTTGACATCCCCATCTCCTGCATATCAATAAATTGCTGTTTTTTCATCGTTACACCTCTTACTGTAAAGGATAGTGTTTTCCCCTTTACTGTAAAAAGTCTCCCTTGCAGGAGACTCTTTTTTTGTTTCATTTAAATGTATTACGGATACAGACGGTTCAACAGTCTTGGGAACGGAATTGTTTCACGTACGTGAGGCGCTCCGCTGATCCAAGCTACTGTACGCTCTAATCCAAGGCCGAATCCGGAATGTGGAACTGATCCATATTTTCTAAGTTCAGCATACCATTTATATGCGTCAGAATCCAGTCCATGTTCTTTAAGGCGCGCTTCCAAAAGTTCCATATCGTGAATCCGTTCAGAACCGCCGATGATTTCTCCGTAGCCTTCAGGCGCGATCAGATCTGCGCAAAGCACTACATCTTCGCGGTCAGATGCCGGCTGCATATAGAACGGTTTTAAGGACGTCGGATAGCGAGTGATGAAAACCGGCTTGTCATAGTGCTCGGCAATCGCTGTTTCATGAGGCGCTCCAAAATCGTCTCCCCACTCGATATCGTCAAAGCCTTTTTCTTTCAGAAAACCAACCGCTTCGTCATACGTAATTCTTGGGAACGGCGCTTTGATTTGCTCAAGTTTTGACGTGTCTCTTCCTAGTGTGTTTAATTCAATTTTGCAGTTCTTAAGAACTGATTGCACGATGAAAGAAACGTAATTTTCCTGTACCTGAAGGTTTTCCTCAAATTCTACAAACGCCATTTCCGGTTCGATCATCCAGAATTCGATTAAGTGACGTTTTGTTTTAGACTTTTCTGCTCTGAACGTCGGTCCGAAGGAGAATACTTTTCCTAATGCCATTGCCGCAGCTTCCATGTACAGCTGTCCGCTTTGAGAAAGGTAAGCATCTTCATCGAAGTATTTTGTCGCAAAGAGCTCAGTTGTTCCTTCAGGCGCACTTCCAGTCAAAATCGGCGGATCTACTTTTACGAAGCCTTCGTTATTAAAGAATTCGTAAGTCGCGCGAATGATTTCATTGCGGATTTTCATGATCGCATGCTGGCGCTTTGAACGAAGCCATAAGTGTCTGTGATCCATCAAAAATTCCGTACCGTGTTCCTTTGGCGTAATTGGATAATCAGTCGCTTCGTGAATGACTTCAATATCTGTCACAGCTAATTCATAACCAAGCGGAGAACGCTCGTCCTCTTTGACAATTCCTTTTATATAGAGTGACGTTTCCTGCGTCACAGATTTAGCCGTTTGGAAAATGCTTTCTTCAACCTCCGCTTTTACAACGACACCTTGAATAAAACCTGTACCGTCTCTCAGCTGTAAAAACGCGATTTTCCCGCTTGAACGCTTATTAGCGATCCAAGCTCCGATCGTTACTTCCTCACCTACGTGCTTGTACACTTGGTTGATTGTTGTTTTCAAAATATTTCCCTCCAAAACAAGAAGACATTCGGAAGCTTTTGCCCCGCGAACTCTTTTATCATCACTTTATTATACCCGGTCTTAACTGACCGGGTCAATGCAGATAAAAAGCGGCTTTTTGTCAGCCGCTTTCTGATCCGTTAGCTATGTTTTTCTACAAAACGTTTGATTCGTTCCACCGCTTTTTCTAGAAGGTCTAATGATGTCGCGTAGGACAACCGGACATTATCAGGAGAGCCGAATCCGGAACCTGGAACAATCGCGACTTTTTCTTCTTCAAGAAGCGCCTTGACAAATTCATCTACTTCTTTGAAACCGCAAGTTTGAGCTGCTTTTTTTGCATTCGGAAATAAGTAAAAAGCACCTTCCGGCTTCACGCAGCTGAAGCCCGGGATTTCAACGAGCTGATCATAAATCGTGTTTAATCTATGCTCAAATGCTTTTCTCATCTCCTCCATTGGCTCAGAAGGTCCGTTGTATGCGGCAATCGCTCCGTATTGTGCAATAGATGTCGGATTTGACGTGCTGTGGCTTGCAAGGTTTGTCATCGCTTTGATGATCTCTTCTGCTCCAGCCGCATAACCGATTCTCCAGCCTGTCATGCTGTGTGATTTTGATACGCCGTTGATGACGATCGTTTGCTCTTTCAAACGGTCAGACAGCTGTGCGATGGAAACGTGTTTTTTTCCGCCGTATGTAAGTTTTTCATAAATTTCGTCAGATACTATCAGGATGTCATGATCAAGGCATACTTCGCCAAGCGCGGCCAGCTCTTCTTCCGTATACATAACGCCAGTCGGATTGCTTGGTGAATTAATAACGATTGCTTTTGTTTTTTCTGTAATCGCTTTTTTCAGCTGCTCAGGAGAAATTTTAAAGTGATTTTCCTCAAGCCCTTCTACATAAACAGGCTGACCGCCAGCGAGTTTCACCTGTTCCGGATAGCTTACCCAGTACGGCGTTGGGATAATCACTTCATCTCCTTCATCCAAAATCACTTGGAAAAGGGTATACAGTGCATGTTTGGCACCAGTACAGACAATCAATTGAGACGGTTTGTATTCAATATTCTGGTCACGTTTAAATTTCTCTGCAATGCTGTTCTTTAATTCAGCCAAACCGCCTGAAGGCGTATATTTCGTATGTCCTTCGTTCATTGAGCGTACAGCTGCATCAATAATGTGCTGCGGTGTATTGAAGTCGGGTTCGCCCGCTCCAAGGCCGATGACATCATGGCCTGCCGCTTTCAGTTCTTTCGCTTTCGCTGTAATGGCTAGTGTGGTAGACGGTGTTAATGCGGATACTCTTTTTGCCAGTTTCAACTTGAACTCCCCCTAATTCGTCTTAAGGCGTGATATTTTTGAGAATCTTTCCAGTTGTAAAGTCCACATAACTTAAACTGTATTGTCCTTCTTTGTCTAAGTACGTTACTTCCCAAAGCAGGACGTTCCCTTCTCTTGCCAGGTGAACCTCTTTTTGCTTTGAAACCAACCCTTCATCTTGTATGATTTTCGCCGCTTTGTCCTCGGTGATTCCCTCTTTTGCTTCTTTTGAGAGAATTTTTGCTTTTTTATCTTCAGGAACCCATACATATAATTTGATGCCTTTTTTGTCAGTTCCCTTTACGATATAATATTTTTCTTTTCCGACAAATGTTTCGACTTGATCAACGCTGGTGAGGTCGGTTTCTTTTTTCGCTTCAGCAGCTGCTGCTTCGTGCCCCTTTTCCTTTTGTGCCATGGCTGATTTATAAATGTTTGCCGAGACAAGAAGTACTGCTAAAAAAATAATACCAAATATGGCGGTAAATATTAATGCTTTTTTTCTCATCTTCTCACCTACGTACGATAAATGGTAAAAACGGCTTGGTTTTTGTTTTCTTCATCAAGCGCAAGACCGAACATCAGATTATCTCTTTTCAGTGTCCGATTCAGCGTGTCTACAATTTTATAAAGGTCATCCGAATGCTCTACATTAATTGTTGAAAGAATTTCGATTTTGCTTTCCATTTTTTCATCCTCCAAATTGAACAAATATTGTTAGTCATACTCCTTTTCAGGACGCGCCATACTAGTACCACAGAGCGGAAAAACCGCTTTTACAAATAAAACACGTCCTACTCCCACACCGGAAAGCCGCTTTATGCGGCTTTTATTCACTTTTTCCGGCAACATAAGCTTCAATCTCACTGTCAGTAACTTCAGATATTGCGGACGTCGGCAGAGCGTCAAGAAACAGGCGCCCGTAACCAGCGGTTTTGACCCGTCTGTCTAATATGACAATCGTTCCTTTGTCTCCGGCTGTCCGGAGTAAGCGCCCAATTCCTTGTCTGAACGTCAGCACCGCTTCCGGCAGTGAGACCGTTTGAAACGGATTGCGCCCTTTTTTCCTCGCCAACTCACATTTTGCAGCGTGCAGCGGATGATCCGGAGCCCGGAAAGGAAGTCTCACGATGATCACTGTCGTCAGCTCATCACCAGGGAAATCAACGCCTTCCCAAAAATGATTCGTTCCAAGCAAAATGGCCTGATTGGCTGTTTTGAACGTTTTCATCAGTTTTCCGGGACTGCCGCCGGTTATGCCCTGAGCCAAAAGCTGAATGCCTGAAACACTCATGGCGAGCTTGAGTTCCTGATGCACTTTTTTCAGCATGTCATGAGACGTAAACAGCACAAGGATTTTCGGCTGTTTTTCTTTTGCCATCAGTTCGATATAACGTGCGGTATCCTGTATAAATTCAGTCTGCCCCGTATCTTGGATCGATTTTATTTCTTTTGGAATCATTACCTGCATCCGCTCATCATAAGAAAAAGGCGACGCGATCCTCATTGTGCGGGGGAAAAAGTCGCTTAACCCCAAACGCTCAATGATAAATTGAAACGAATTTTCTATCGTTAGGGTTGCAGATGTAAGAACGACACTGTTTTTCCGGGCAAAAAACTGATCAGCAAGAAGCTCGCCCGGTTCCAGCGGCTGCGCATATATAGCTACTGCATTCTTCGCACCTTTAGCATCTATCTCAATCCAAACCGCTTCATTGTCATCTGAGCCAAAGAACAGCTGATTTAGAGTCTGGCAGTACTCCCCCAAATCATTCATGCTTCTATTATATTCATCGGCCAAAAAAGCATTTTTGCTTTTCATAACCGTCAGATGTTCTTCCATCAGAGCCGTCTGGGTCTCAAAAAGCTGCTGCAAATGCGCCAGCATAGAACAAAGCCTTTCCGCTCCATCTGTTAAAATAGGCCATCCTTTATCGTGACTTTTTTTGTTCACGTTAAAGACAAGACGGTTTAAGTCTTCTTTAGGTTTTCTTCGTTTGACAAAAGAATGCACAGAGCTGAAAAAAGCATCACTTTCCGCCTGAATATGCTGAATCCACTCCTCCACTTCAAAAAATGAATCCACCGGCAGGCTGTGGCGCTGAAAAAGCTGTCTCATTTTTTTCAGAAGTCCCTGCTCTTTCAGCGTTCCGATTCTGCTCAATTTTGTATGCAGTTCTATGTAAGTTGCTCTTTTTCCTAAATGTTCGCTTGCGGCACGTTCAAAATGGTGTGCTTCATCAATGACAAAAGTCCCGCTATCCGGGAGTCTTTTTCTCCGGCTTGCCTCATCGGTTAGCAGAAGAGAATGATTCGTAATCACCAGATCAGACCGCATCGCACTTTGTTTGGCCCGTTCATAAAAACCAATCACTTGATCCCTCTGTTTTCGTTTATAAGAATGATCATCATATGCCAATCTGTCCCACAGCAGTTTTCCGCCTGACGGCAAATTCAGTTCTGCTACATCTCCCGTGTTTGTCTCTGTCAGCCAAACAAGAAGCTGGGCTTTTGTCAAAACGGCATCATAGTTATCGTCTTCCTCATGAAGCACCTGCTCAAACTTATAAAGGCACAGATAATGCGTTTGCCCTTTTAAAATAGCCGCAGTCACCGAAAAAGGGAACATATCTTTGATGATCGGCAAATCCTTCGTCAAAATCTGCTGCTGAAGAAGGGTTGAATACGTGCTGATGACGACCGGCTTTTTTGACTTTTTAGCAAAAAGCGCAGCCGGAATCAGGTAGCTGATCGTTTTTCCGATTCCCGGAGCAGCTTCAATCAGCGCGTGTTCACGATTGGCAAAGGCCTCAGCCACTTCTTTCATCATCAGCATTTGGCCTTCTCTTTTTTCGTACTGGGGCATGAACTCAGAGAGCGCTTTTTCATTTCCTGCTGCCCAATTTTCTATCTCAAATAGAAATTCTTCATCTTCTTTGAGACGTTCAATCACAGGTTCAGGTTCTCTGACAGAAAAAGATGAAAAACGCGTAAAGCCTGGCATATCTGTATGTCTGTTTTCATAAATGAACATATCTAACAAATGCGTCAGATCACTGATAAAATGCTGTGACAGCCTTCTTAACTGCTTTAATGTCGGGTAAGGAAGCTGCCTTAGCTTTTCAAGAATTTCCAAAAAAATAAGTCCTGTGACTTCAGCGTCGCTGTCAGCTCGATGCGGCTGATCATGCCGCAGCTGAAGCTCTTCGCTTAATTCAGTCAGCTTATATCCCTCAAATCCCGGAAATGCGATACGGGAGAGCTCAACAGTATCCAGCACTTCACAATCTGGGAGCTGGAAACCCGCTTTATGTAACTCATGCTTCACAAACCCGAGGTCAAAATGGATATTGTGGGCGACAAAGTAAGCGCCGTCAAGCAAATGAAACACTTCTTCAGCCACTGCTTTAAACGGCGGCTGATTTTCTACCATTTGATTCGTGATTCCCGTAAGCTGTTCAATAAAAACCGGAATGGATTTATTTGGATTAATATATTTTGAAAACCGCTCAGTAATTTGTCCATTTTCAATTACAACCGCTGCAATTTGAATGATTTTATCGCCCTTTTTTGGCGAATTCCCTGTTGTTTCTACATCTATAACAACGAACCGTTGCTTTTTCATTAAAATGGACACCTCAATTCTTGCATACGACAAAAGTGTAACACGTTTTGTACGGAAATGGAGCGGCAAAACCGTTTTACGCTGAAAATCTTAAACGAAAACCCCCGATAAAGGGGGCGGTATATCTACAAAATGGTACTGGCAGGTTCTTGTCCAAGCATTTGTTCAATTTTGTTTTGGTCATTCAAAACGGCAACTTTCGGCTGATGGCTTGCCGCTTCTTGATCAGACATCATTTTGTAAGAAATAATAATAACCTTATCGCCTTCCTGTACAAGGCGTGCGGCAGCTCCGTTTAAACAGATGACTCCGCTTCCGCGCTGACCAGGAATAATGTACGTTTCCAGGCGTGCTCCATTGTTATTATTCACAATTTGCACTTTTTCATTAGGAAGCATTCCTACCGCATCAATCAGATCTTCATCAATTGTAATGCTGCCCACATAGTTAAGATTTGCTTCTGTAACTGTTGCCCTATGAAGCTTTCCGCTCATCATCGTGCGATACATCATTATATTCTCTCCATTTCTCGAATATCAATAATGATATTGTCTATTAAACGCGCTTTTGAAAATGCAACTGCTACAGCCAGAATAATCTTTCCTTCGAGCTTGTTCACAGGCTCAAGTTCCGGATAAGAATATAGCTCAACATAATCAATTCTGCCGCTTGTCGTTTCAATGATGTCTTTTGCAGCATTGATGACCGTTTCAGGATTTCTCTCACCTGCTCTGATCAGCTCGGCACTCGTCTGAAGGGCTTGGTAAAGCTTAGGCGCTTCTCTTCTTTCCTCAGCCGTTAAATACACATTCCGGGAGCTTTTGGCTAACCCGTCTTCCTCTCTGACCGTATCTACAGCAACCAGTTCAATATCCATGAAGAAATCACTGATTAAACCATCAACAACTGCCACCTGCTGCGCATCCTTTAAACCAAAATAAGCGCGTGTCGGTTTAACAAGATTGAACAGCTTCGTCAGCACGATGGCAACTCCGTCAAAGTGTCCTTCTCTTGAACGCCCGCATAAAACATCTGTACGTCTCTCAACATGTATCGTTATATTTTTTTCACCGGGATACATGTCACGGGCATCAGGAGTGAAAAGAATATCAACGCCGGCATTTTCCGCAAGAGCGGCATCACGTTCAAGATCGCGCGGATACGCTTCAAAATCCTCCCCGGGACCGAATTGCGTCGGATTCACAAAAATACTCATAACGACGGCGTCATTTTCTTGTCTGGCTTTGTCTGCCAAGGTTAAATGCCCTTCATGAAGAAATCCCATCGTCGGAACAAATCCGATTGTTTTGCCTTCTGACTGATATTGTGTAATGATTTCTTTCAGCTGTGAGATATCTGTAATCTGCTTCATCTTATTTTCCTCCGTACAAGCCTTCCAGGACTGCCTGATTCATCTGAAAGGAATGCTTTTGTTCAGGGAAAGCACGATGTCTTACATCATGGACATATCCACTGATTGCTGTTTCTATAGTGCCGTCAATTTGCGTATATTGTTTCACAAATTTAGGTGTTCTAACAACACCATGGCCAATAACATCGTGATAAACAAGAACCTGTCCGTCCGCTTTTAAACCAGCTCCGATTCCAATGACAGGAATGGATAATGTTTCTGCGATTTTTGCCGTGAGTTCTGCAGGCACACATTCAAGCACGAGCATCATGGCTCCCGCTTCCTCACATTTTATACTGTCTTCTATTAATTTCTTGGCGCTTTGTTCATCTTTGCCCTGTACTTTATATCCGCCTAATACACCGACTGATTGCGGTGTCAGCCCTAAATGACTGACAACAGGAATGCCGCCGAGCGTTAAAGCGCGGATGGATTCAAACACCCCTTCACCGCCTTCCAGCTTCAACGCGTCGGCTCCGCTTTCCTGAACGATAGCTGCGGCATTTTTCAGCGTATCCTCTTTAGACAAGTGGTAGGACATAAACGGCATGTCGGTTACGATAAATGTATTTGGCGCACCTCTTTTGACCGCTTTCGTGTGATGGATCATATCCGCAACTGTCACGCCGACAGTTGAATCAAGGCCTAGCACGACCATTCCTAGTGAATCACCGACTAAAATCATATCGACTCCCGCTTGTTCAGCAAGCTTGGCTGCCGGATAATCGTAAGCCGTCAGCATGACAATCGGTTCTTCATTTTCTTTCATTTTTAAGAAATCAAGTTTTGTTTTCACTTTTTCTCCTCCTCATTTTTAGAGGAGATGAGCTGCCGTTTCTTATTCAAGCCAAAAAACCTTCCGCTACACGAGAAGGATTCTTCACTTTCTAAAGTTCGGCGAGTTTCATCCCTCTGTCCCAGTCCTTTTTGGATCAAGGCAGACTGCTGCAATGTCTATCTATTTTTTATGAATAGGTGCAGTTCGCAGGCGATACTGCCCAATGGAAGTATATCAAAATCAACAGGCTTGTACCAACTACAATGAACCCATTTCGATATCTGCCGAATAGATTTTTTTTATGCCTTCCTTTGTTTCTAAAAGAAGAACACCCTCTTCGTCTATTCCTAAAGCTTTCCCATAAAACGTTCCGTTTAGCGTTCTTGCTCTTAATTCACTGCCGATTCCAAGCGCATAGCTTTCCCACAGAAGTTTAATCGGCGTGAAACCATGCGCTAAATAATCGCGGTACCGTTTTTCAAAAGAAAGCAAAATATGCTGCATGACGCTGGCCCGATCTATTTTTTCACCGGCTGCCTGACAAAGGCTCGTTGCGGTTTCCTTTAGCTCCTCGGGAAAATCATCGGCCTCTTGATTAACGTTTATGCCTGTTCCGATAATGACTGAACGGACGCGGTCTTCTTCCGCCTGCATTTCAGTTAAGATGCCGACTGCTTTTTTTCCGTGAATTAATATGTCATTAGGCCATTTAATATCCGTTTGGAGACCTGTTGCCTCCTCTATTCCTTGCACAACAGCTACCGCAGCAAGAAGCGTAAGCTGAGGTGTTTTTTGAAGCGGAATGTCTGGACGCAAAATCAGGCTCATCCAGATGCCTGTTCCTTCTTGAGAATGCCACACCCTTGACATACGCCCTCTGCCGGCTGTTTGTTTATCCGCGACAACAAGAGTGCCCTCCGGCGCGTTATCATTAGCAAGCTCATGAGCCTTTTTTTGAGTGGATGAAAGGACGTCATGATAAAAAAGATGCTGGCCCATCACTTCTGTTTTCAGCCCAAACCGAATTTCACTTTCACTGAGTTTTCCAGGCTTTTTGATAAGCCGATACCCTTTTCTTCTGACAGCTTCCACTTCATAGCCTTCTTTGCGAAGCTCCTCAATATGCTTCCATACAGCTGTTCTCGAGCAGCCGAGAGCATCACTGATTTTTTGGCCGGAAATAAATTCGCTTCCGGCCTGAGAAAATAATTCAATAAGATCGTTTCTTAAGGTTGATCGCATGTCTTCAGCCACTCCTCTATGTGTTCCTTCTGATTGGAGAGCTTTCCCGTTACAACAGCCTGCTCTATCCGCTGTAATTCTTCAGACACCCATTTTCCAGCGGGCTGGTTTCGCAGTGCAAGTAAGTCCCGCCCTGTGATGGCAAGATCCTTCAGACTTTTGATGGGCAGGCTTTGATAAGCTTCTCTAACTTCCTTCAGTCTCTCGCCGTTCAGCTGCTTGGTTTGCCGGAGCATTGATATTTTGACCGCGGATAAAAGCGCTTTTTCACCAGCCTTGTACATGGACATAGCGTCATGGCTCTGGCCAAACGTATCGGCAATGTGAGCGGCTTCCTTCATCACTTTTCCAGGGAGCTTCCAGGCTTTCAGGAAAAGCATCGCTTCTTTCAAGTCTATCTGAAGATCAATTAAAAGCGCTGCCCAAAGCTCCTCACGAGAAGCGAGAAGAGAAAACGGAAACTCGCTCGCCGTCAGCAGGTTCTCTCGTTTGTGATAAAAACCGGGCAGTTCTTCATAAAGCCCCGTATGTACAAGCATTTGAATGGCCTCTTGGGACGCTTTTCCCAGTAAAAGCTTCTCGAACTCTATTGTTTTCCGTTCGACTGATACATGAGACAGAAGTGTTTTCTCTTTTATGATCGCTTCTTCTGTTTCTTTCGAAAGCGTAAATCCGAGCTGGCTCATAAATCGCACCGCTCTCAGCATGCGAAGCGCATCCTCCTGAAAGCGGTCCTCCGGTTTTCCAACCGTTCGAATCAGCTGCTGATCAATGTCTTTCTTGCCGCCAAAATAATCAAGAACTTGACCGTCAGCTGTCATGGCCATCGCATTAATCGTCAAATCCCTTCGTTTCAAATCCTCTTCTAATGAGGTGATAAAGTGCACTTCTGACGGTCTTCTGTAATCTTCATAATCTGATTCAGTCCGGAATGTAGTGACTTCATAGGTATCATCTTCCCAGAGCACGATAATGGTCCCGTGCTCTTTGCCGACATCAACTGTCCGCTTAAAAAGCCGTTCTACTTGGTCCGGTGCCGCATCTGTCGCAATATCGACATCTCCAATTGTTCGTTTCAGATAGCTGTCACGAACTGCGCCTCCGACAAAGTAAGCTTGGTGGCCTGCTTCAATTAATGTGCGGAGCACGGGAAGTGCTTTAATAAAAACTTGTTCCATGTCATCACTCCGGTTCTGCTAAATCGGCATATATCTGTTCATACTGGCTGACAATCTTTTGTGACGAAAATTCATTATTGAGCATTTCCATGGCCGCTTCGGTAAACCGCTTGCTCAGCTGTTCGTCTTCTAAAATGCGAACCGCTTTGGCTGAAGCGGCTTCGACATCGCCGACATCCACCAAAAACCCGCTCACATTGTTTTTTATCACTTCAGGGATACCGCCAATATTCGTTCCGATGCAAGGCACTCCGCATGCCATCGCTTCAAGCAGGACAAGGCCGAAACTTTCTTTTTCAGACAGCAGCAGTTTCAAATCACTGATTGAGTAAAGCTCCTCGACACGGTCTTGATTTCCAAGCATCAGCACTTGTTTTTCCAGTCCATATTTTCTGACAAGCTCACAGGCCACTGATTTCTCAGGACCGTCTCCGACTAAGAGCAGTTTTGCTTTTGTTTTGCCGGCTATATTGCGAAACACCTGGATGACATCCTGCACACGTTTGACCTTTCTGAAGTTGGACACATGGATCACGACTTTTTCATCCGGCAGTATGCCGTGTTTCTCTTTAATGGCCGCTGTGTTTTTCTTAAGATATACACGTTCATCTATGAAATTATAAATCGTTTCTATTTTTTTCTCCGGCTTAATTAAATCGTACGTTTCAGCAGCAAGAGCTGATGAGACCGCTGTCACCCTGTCTGAAGCCTCTATCGCAAAACGGATAAGATCTTTTAAGGATGGATCGTAGCCTAATACTGTAATATCCGTTCCATGCAAAGTTGTTACGATGCCGATATTCCGTTTCAGCATCTGCTTTGCGAGATAAGCGCAAACCGCATGCGGCAGAGCGTAGTGAGCGTGGATGATGTCTAAATTCTCCCGTTCTGCAACCTCAGCGATTTTGCTTGCCAATGTTAAATCATACGGCGGATATTTAAAAACGGCATATTGGTTAACTTCAACTTCATGAAAGTGAATATTAGGATGGTATGTATTTAATCTAAACGGGATGCTCGATGTTATAAAATGGATTTCATGACCCTTTTCAGCAAGCTGTTTCCCGAGTTCTGTCGCAATGATACCTGAGCCGCCGACGCTCGGATAGCATGTAATGCCTATCTTTAACTTTTTCATTGTTCGCCCCCAAGCACATCATGATCCAGCATCAGCATCCGATTGGAAAAGAAGCCCTCGGCGTACCCTACACCCGCTTCTTTGCCGTACAGCTTTTCTCTTGCTTCAATGATCTCGATATAACCGTTCGTCAATGGTGTTGAAACAGAATTCTGTGACGGTACAAACTGGCTTTTGTAGGCATTGAGGCTTTTCTTTTTATCCTCTATTGTATCCGAGATATCAATAACAAAATCAGGCTGATGAAAACCATTTATCATATAATAGTAGACCTTACTTACTTTATGCGCAGGCAGGCTGTTTTCATCTTTATATTTATGAATTCCTGCTGAAAAGATCGCTTCTTCTACCAGTGCGGCAGCATTGCCGTGATCCGGATGACGATCCTTTTTATATGGCATAAACACCGCTTTCGGCCGGCAGGTTCTAATGACTGTGACAATCGCCCGAATCGCCTCACCACTCATCATCAGCCCGCGGTCAGGGAGCGTCAGCTGAATTCTTTTGTCCACACCTAATATACGGGCTGCTTCGGCCGCTTCTTCTTTTCGCAAACTGACTGTTCCGTTTGAAGACAACTCCGCTTCAGTCAAGTCGCATATCACGGTTTTTTTTCCCTGTTTGACAAGCTTTGCTATTGTGCCGCCCATACCGATCTCGACATCATCACTATGGGCGCCAAAAGCAAGAACGTCAGCATTATACATGAGGTTCTTCTCCCCGAAGAAGATTGCGGAATTCAAAAACGCCTTCATCAAGTGTGCGAACAAGTATTTCTGCAGTTCCCATATTGGTGGCAAGCGGAATCGAATAAACATCACATAAACGGATTAATGCCGAGACATCCGGTTCATGCGGCTGTGCGGTCAGCGGGTCGCGCAAAAAGATAACTAGGTCAAGTGCGTTAGCGGCAATTAACGCGCCGATTTGCTGGTCTCCGCCTAAAGGGCCGGATTGAAAACGCTGAATTTGAAGGCCGGTTGCCTCTTGAATTTTCAATCCCGTTGTTCCCGTTGCATATAGATCATGATGACTCAAAATCTCTTGATAAGCGGTTGTAAATTGGATCATATCCTGTTTTTTCTTGTCATGCGCGATCAAAGCAATTTTCATCATTTATCCCCCTGTCTAATCAATGATATTTTCCAATCCGTAGACAAGCTGATCAATCTTCATGACTTGTTCTACAGACAGTTTTACACCGGACATGAAGGAAGCACGGTTATAAGAATCGTGACGGATCTGCAGCGTTTGGCCGTCCATGCCGAACATCACTTCCTGATGGGCGATCAACCCTGGAAGACGAACACTATGCAGACGGATTCCGTTTAGCTCCGCACCTCTTGCTCCTGGAAGGATTTCTTTTTCATCTGGATGTCCTTGCTGTTTTTCTTTTCGAACCTCGGAAATCATTTCAGCTGTTTTGAGAGCCGTTCCGCTTGGCGCGTCAAGCTTCTGATCATGGTGAAGCTCAATAATCTCAACATCATCGAAGTAATTGGCAGCCATTTTTGAGAATTTCATCATGAGTACCGCACCCAATGCAAAATTTGGAGCGATGATAGCCCCGATCCCTTTTTCTTCTGTCAGAGATGTAAGTTCTTTCAAATCAGCTTCAGAAAAACCGGTCGTACCCACTACAGGGCGGACACCGTGTTCTAATGCAACTTTTGTATGTACTTTCCCGATTTCGGGTGTAGTTAAATCAATCAATACATCTGGTTTTGTTTCTGTAAAGCAGGCATGGATATCTGTGTAAATAAGAGCATCAGACTCAACAGACATCACATCAGATAATTTGTGCTGATCGTATGTATGGTCAACTGCTCCGACTAGGTCAAAATGAGGTGTTTTTTCCGCCAATTTAACAGCTTCTTGCCCCATTCTTCCCCGCGGTCCTGCAATGACTACTTTAATTGTTTCGTTTGACATCTTGATCTCCTCTACTTTCCTTCTTCTTTTCTTGTCCAGCGTTCTTTATCTCTTGTATTAAATTTATGCATGACTCGGTCGTGGGCTTCCTCTAATGAAATATCAAGTGAATTGGCTAAACAAACCAATACAAACAGCACATCGCCCATTTCCTCTTCCATGCTTTTATCATCTTCAGTCGCTTTTTTTGGTTTTTCTCCATAACGATGATTGACTTCCCTTGCAAGCTCGCCCAGTTCTTCGGTTAATCTTGCCATCATGGCAAGCGGGCTGAAATACCCTTCTTTAAATTGGCCGATGTAGCGGTCCACCTCAGCCTGTATATCTTTCATTGTTTTATCACTCACTGCACGAAACCTCCTATCATCCTCTTACATGTTAGCTAATTCGGATACGTTTGACAAATGTTTAAGCACGTTTGCTGTTTTCTTTTGCATCCACTATAATATAAACGCTATCTAATGGAAGGAAAAGGGGTTTTGTGTGATGCTTGGAGAAATTAGATTAAAAAACATATTTTTTATTTTAATCGGTGCAGCAATTTTTTCATTTGGCCTGGTTCATTTCAATATGCAAAACAATCTGGCAGAGGGTGGATTCACGGGAATTACGCTATTGCTTTATGCCCTTTTCCATATTAGTCCTTCTATTTCAAACCTGGTTTTGAATATCCCGATCTTTTTTATCGGCTGGCGTTTGCTGGGCAAGACAATGTTTGTATACACCCTAGTCGGTACTGTAGCACTGTCTTTATTCCTCAGCATTTTTCAGCGATATGAAATACATATGCCCCTTCAGCATGATCTTGCGCTTGCCGCTTTATTTGCCGGCGTATTCATTGGAGCCGGCTTAGGCATTATTTTTAAGTTCGGCGGTACGACGGGCGGGGTTGATATCATTGCCCGTTTGGTCAATAAGTATTTTGGGATACCGATGGGCCGAACGATGTTTGCTTTCGATGCTTGCGTGATCATTTTATCATTGCTTACCTATCTCTCTTACAAAGAAGCCATGTACACATTGGTTGCCGTATTTGTGGCGGCAAGACTGATTGATTTTATCCAGGAAGGTGGATACGCAGCTAAAGGTGCAACAATCATCTCTGCGAAAAACGACCAGATTCAGAAGAAAATTCTTGAGGAAATGGAACGGGGCGTTACCATTTTGAAAGGACAGGGATCCTACACGAAAGAGGATCTAGACGTGCTGTATTGTGTAGTGCCTAAAAACGAACTGGTCATGCTGAAAAGTGTGATCAACTCCATTGACCCTCATGCCTTTGTCGCGGTCAGCGATGTCCACGATGTGCTTGGAGAAGGATTTACACTCGATGAAAATAAAAATCCGCTCCCGCGCTAATGTTTTTTTGATAACAAAAGGCGGCTGCCGCCGCCCCTCTTACTCATTTTGGATAATCCCGCTTTTTTAGTTTCTTTTTCTCCGCTCTGTATTTTCTGTAACCGACATAAGTAAGTGCAGTAATGATGATACCGCCTGTAGTGATCATCACCCATAACAAAGACGGATCTGCATCATCCTCTTCCACCCTGTCAAATACACTCTTCAGATCGTTCTGGAGTAGGGAAAGCCGTTCAAGCTTCGTACTCTCGGTCATTTGCTGAAACCCCTCTTGCTCAATCACTTCAATATGTTTTCCGACTGTATCAAGCTGATCTTCTGATATATCGATTGTAAGACTTGGATAAATCAAATCATACAAGCTGATAAATTCGTTCCACTTTTCATGAAAGCTCGTACTTTCATTTTTTTGGACATCCTGCTTGAGTGCGGCAAAGACCTCCATAATCGGCTTCTCCAGTGACCCCCAAAGGGGATCAGACTGATTGTCAACAGCATCCATCAGCATTCTGAACTGCGCGGCTGCTCTGAGCTTTTGTGTGTCTGATGCATCAGCCTGTTTTAAACTCCGTACCATATCGTTATAGCCCAAAGTAATTTGGCGAATTTGGGCTCCAGTTAACATGCTGTCTTGCTTCTGTTTTTCAGCGGATTTTAATGTTTTTTCAAAATAAGATAAGACTTGCAGCGCCTCTTCATATTTCGACTGACGGGTCATTTGAAAAACCGTATCGGATAAATCATTCAATTCCTTGAGGCTTCCCCGCTCTTCAGCCTTGGCATTCCCATTATAAAAAATAAGAGCAATCAACAAACAGATCGTCAGCTTTCGTTTCATGCAGGTCCCTCCCACTCTCTCTCCTTACAGAATATGAAGGAAAGGACAAGGATAGACCAAGATTGTCTTTACGTCAGTTGAAGCTTTGTTTGCTTTTTCGAAATGACGAGATAGAAGGCAAGTCCGATTGAAAAGATGCTCAGCCAAAACGTTCCGTATCCTATGTCAGTCATATATTCAGAAAGCATGGAGTATTGCGGCATCATTCCAAACAGATAATCAATGACATCATTATGTAGCGTCCAGGCCGCAGCGATAACAAGATGCCATAGCGAAAATCGAAAATACGGGCTGTACAGCACCCCCTGGACAGCCATTGCAAAATGCGAGGCAATCAGCATATAGCCTTCCCATGGCAAATCACCCGTTACAGCCAATACGAGAAGATTCATTCCGACCGCCCACAAGCCATATTTCACGAGCGTCACTAACGCAAGCGCTTCAAAAAGCGGAGCATTACGCTTCATGAGAAAGGCCAGCAGCACAAACAAGAAGAAAAACGTTGCTGTCGGGCTGTCCGGGACAAAGATGAGGAAACGGGCCGGCGTCTCCAAAAGCTGAGGCAAGTACCAATAGTATCCGTAAACCGTTCCCAGAAAATTGATCGCTAAGACAAGAATAAGCATCGTTCGCTGTCCTAATACATATTGAAACCATTTCACATCAAATCAACTCTCAGTCTGTAAAAATAATGTGTCCATATAAAAAAGCTGACGCCTGGTCAGCTTTTGATAATAAAAGTATATCCTTCCGTTTCGCAATTCACAATACGTTATTTTGCCGTTGTTTCGGAAATGAATTTCGCAAGTTCTTCAAGCTGCTTATCATTTCCTTTGAACACGCCTGCCGGCATTTGGCCTTTTCCTTCAACAGCGATCTTTTTGATTTCTTCCGGCTTCAGTCCGGTGTCTACCAATGAAGGCCCGGCCGCTCCGCCTTGAAGATTATCCCCGTGACATGAAATACAGCCCTGCTCCTGAAAAATTTTATATCCTTCGGCACTGGTATCGATATCCGCTTCTTTTGTGATTTTCCCCTGCTCCTCCGCTTTTGCCCAGTCGTGAGTAGCTACGGACTGCCAGGTCAAAAATACAGCCGCGGAAATAGCCAAGAGCATCATCCCGACAGCCACGGGACGCTTCCAAGGCCTTCTTTCCGTTCCCCTATCGAGAAATGGTGCCAAAAGCAGAGCGCCAAAGGCGATCCCCGGCATAATCATAGCGCCGACCACCGTAAAGCTCCCAGCGGCGTATTCATATTTCAAAAGCTGATATAAGAAAAGAAAATACCAGTCCGGCAGCGGAATATAACCTGTATCCGTCGGGTCCGCCATCCGCTCCAAAGGCGGCTGGTGTACAATCGTCAAAACAAGAAAACCGATCAGAAAGACAGCTCCGACCATCCATTCCTTCAATAGGAAATTTGGCCAGAAGGCTTCTGTTTTACCGGGATACTCTGAGTAATCCTTCGGTATATTCGGCTTTTTCTCAGCCGGTATCCTTGAGTCTCCTACAAATTTCATCCCTTTGCCCCGGTGCATGTCATCCCCTCCCTTTTATTAGCAGATCAAGTTTAAAGCGGTCCTGAAATCCCCTGCTTGCGGATCATAATAAAGTGTGCGGCCATCAATCCAAACAAGGCGGCAGGAAGAAAGAATACATGGATCGCAAAAAACCTAGTCAGCGTTTGGGCGCCTACAATATCCGGATGCCCTGCCAGGAGTGTTTTGACTTGCGTCCCGATCAAAGGAGTGGCTTCAGCGATCTGCAGCCCGACTTTTGTGGCAAACAGAGCCTTCATATCCCAAGGTAGCAAGTAGCCTGTAAACCCAAGCCCAAGCATGACAAAAAAGATTAACACACCGACTATCCAGTTCAGTTCCCGCGGCTTTTTATACGCCCCTTGGAAAAAGACCCTCAGCGTATGTAAAAACATCATCACAATGACCAAGCTGGCGCCCCAATGGTGCATTCCCCTGACAATCTGGCCGAATGCAACTTCATTTTGCAAATAATATACCGATTCCCAGGCATTTTTAATATCAGGCACATAGTACATCGTTAAAAATATCCCAGACAACACTTGGATAACGGTTACAAAAAACGTCAGTCCCCCAAAGCAGTACACAAACGCAGAGAAATGATGGGCGGGATTCACATGTTCCGGCACTTCGTGATCGGCAATATCCCTCCACATCGGTGTAATATCAAGCCGTTCATCTACCCAGTCATAAATTTTGTTCAGCATGTCACCCTTCCCCCTTAGGCTTTGCTTTTCCAAGATACAGGAAGCCGTCTTTAACTTCTTGCTCGTAATGATCAAGAGGCGCAAGCGGCGGCGTGCCCGGGACATTGGTGCCGTCTTTTTCATAGAGTCCGTAGTGGCAAGGACAGAAAAATTTATTCGGATTTTTAGGATCGCTGTTCCAGTTCACCGTACACCCCAAATGCTTACAAATTGGTGAAAGTGCTACAATCTCATCCCCATTTTTGAAAACCCAAGCTGATCTCGATTCTTCCGACTCATACCAGGCATCGACTTGATTAATTTTGAAATCAAAGCGCTGCGGCTCTTTTGTCAGCTCATCTACGCTGACAACCTGAACCATGTCCTGCTTTCCTGTCGATTTTAATACCGGGTCGAGTGCAAAGCGAACCATAGGCATGAGCATACTAGCCGCCATAAACCCCCCTACGCCTGTAAGCGTATAATTTAAAAATTGACGTCTCGATATATCATGTCTTCCGCCCATCTCTTCTCCCCCCCTCAAGGTCAACCCTGCAAACTGACTAAAATAGAAAATATTTCATAACTCTAGACACCCTCATAATATATGAATCTCTCAGCAAGGTCAATATAGCCAAAATATTGTTTATAAGGAAATGTAAGTGTTTTTACGAGGCGTTCCATAACTGTAACAAAACGTTCAAAATTTCAGCTGTGCGTTCATCTAATATTTTTCTTTTTATGGAGTCATTTAAGTGCTCTAACGGAACAGAAGGCGCAACAATCATCTTCCCCAATGACTCTTCGCAACTCCAATGATCATCAGCTGTCAGCAGTACAACATGCTGAAAATCTGATTTGACCTCCTCCTGTAAATCTTTCAGCCCTTGAACGGTATTTTCATTTCTATCAACATATGTATAAGCAGGCAATAAATATACCCGTCCTTTTAACTGCCTTTCCAATTCATCAGCTAGAAGCTGCGTAAATTCGCCTCTTTCAGCTGCTATTTTTAATTGGCTCCCCATTTTTATGTTAATTAATGGTATGACAGCGGTATCAATGTAATCTTTAGATTGTAAATAGTCCTTGGCATCAGGCATTTTCCACCTCATCATCGTTCTCCCCTTTTTACGACAACAAGCCTTGCATTACACTGCAAGGCTGGTCATGTTATGTGAGCTGATTCAATTGGCGCGATAATTGTTCAAATGCTTCTTTATCGTGACGATCAAGCGCATCGTCAATGTCTTTTAATAATTTTTCTCTTTGGAATGTAGAAATGGCGTGCTCCAGGATTTGTTCAGCCAGCCCCTGATCTTTTTTGTTTTCAAACAGATCTTTCGGAATGTGAGGGTTGGACTCCAGCACCGCCGCATACTCAGGAGAACTGTAGGCTGAACGGAAATTAAGCTGGATAAACAAATCCTGCTGTTTATTTAATCTAATATCATGAAAAGATTTTTCCGCGTCGGTTGTCATAACATTCTCTTTATAAAACCGAAACGGAACTTCTTCAACACAATGTGTTGACATTATAATGCCTCTAGGGCAAAATTCTGCCTGCTCTACAAAATGAACCTTTTCCATTAAAGAATCGTGGCTCATTAAATAGTTCAAGATCCATACGCACTCTCTGCGCTTTAGCTGATAATGGTTTAAAAACCAACGGATAAAATCCTTTTTCTCATTGACAGAAACAGGGGTCTGCATGTAATTCCCTCCTCTATCGTTCGTATAATCTATACTTATATGTTCCACATAAGCGGTTAAATTTCCTGCTTATCTCGAAAATTCATCCTCGATCCGCAAGATTATTTCTTCCAGCTCTTCATTGGCTCCGTCTATTTCGAGTACCTTTTTCAATAGCGGCAGCGCTTCTTGTTGGAGGCCTTCTTCTAATAAAAAGGTTGCGTATTCGTATAAGAAATCTCTGTCCTCACGATAGTGAAGAAAAGCAGCTTCAAAGGATTGTTTTGCTTCTTCGTACTGCTCTAATTCGGTGTAAGCGCTGGCCAGATACCAATTGTATTTCGGATCTTCTTCCCCGTAGCCCCGCACCTCTTGAATCAGATCAATAATTTGCTCATAATCCTCTTCCTTATGATACACAGCAAGTAAAGTATGGAGTGCTTCGACGAAGCCAGGATCAAGAGCAAGCGCTTCCTGAAGCAGTTTTTTCCCTTCTTCTGACTTCCCGATTTTTAACGCCATCTTCGCGGCATAGAGGAAAAGCTCTTTGTTATATTCATCATACCTGATACCCTCTTTTGCCGTTTTTAATGCCTCTTCATACATCCCTTCAGCCTCATAGCTCTTTGAAAGCGGCATATAAAGTGATGAATAGGATGGATCAAGCTCCTTTAAATCGGACAGCTGTTTAATAGCCGTTTTGATCAGTCCCGCCTGCGAGGCTGTAAATCCATAGCCGAAAATTGTATTAGGGTCAGGATTCTCATCTACAGCTTTTTCATACCACGGAATGGCCTCCTCAAAATCTCCTGATGCACTTAGCGATTCCGCCAGTCTTTGGTGGACATTAACGCCTCCGATCTCACTCTGCTCCCCAGCCGTTCTTTTAAAATATTGAACAGCTTTTGCATAGGCTCCTTGAGTAAAGTATAGCTCGCCTAACGCAAAATCAATGATTGGTTCATTTTCAAGAATAGACTTTGCCTGTAAAAGCTTTTGCTCACTTACTTCGAACAGCCCCTGCATCTGATAAAGATCAGCCATGAGCAGCAGGCTTTCCGGATATGATGGGTCTGATTCCGGGATCGTTTCCAGCACAGCCAATGCTTTTTCTTCTTCGTCAATATCTATTAAAAGTTCAGCATAAAAATTCGTCAGTTCTGTTTCATTCGGATATAAATCATGCAAATCACTGATCAGTGAGATCGCTTTCTCTACATTTCCCCACTCGTAATAAAGCTGTGCTGCGATGGCTTTATCTTCATCATGAAGCTGTTTTTCGGCCTTCGAGAGGGTGTTGAGTCCCTTTTCTGTTTCTCCTGCTTCAACTAATTTTATGGCTTCTTGAATTAATGTATTCAAATCGGACCGGTCCTTTCTTTTCCTAACAACATCAATCATACATAAAAGTCTTATTTGTTCGGGTTAATCCTATCATAATTCAGAGGAAAGCCCTCGGCAAATAAGATGCTTACACTGTACGTCAAGGAATTTCTGAGTCTTATTAGTTTATCAAAAGATCCTGCGATAGCAAATAAAAAAAGGAAGATAGCCCTCTATTACAGTAAAGCAGCCCTTGACCTGCCGACTTGTAAGTAAAGCACCCCTCCCTCTTTTTTAGTTTTTATATTCCTCTATAAGACAGGCTATGTTTTTTTCCTTCGGTTTATGACTGATAAACGCTCACACAACAAATCCTGAAGCATAACTTCAGGATTTGTTTGAAAGCTTATTTAAATGATCAAAAAAGTTTGGATATGACACATGAATGGCGTCTGTCTGTCCGATCTCAACCGGCTCTTCTGTTAAACAGGAAGCTATGCCTAGCATCATCCCGATCCGATGATCTCCATGACTGGATACTTTCGCGCCGCCTTTGAGAGTTTGTTTGCCGTATACCTTCATTCCGTCTTCAGTCGGTTCAATCTCAGCACCGAGCTTTCGAAGCTCTGAAACAACTGTGTCGATACGATTCGTTTCTTTCACTTTAAGCTCTGCGGCATCCTTAATAACTGTAGTTCCCTCCGCCTGAGTCGCAAGAAGGGCAATAATAGGAATCTCATCAATCAAGCGCGGAATAATATCTCCGCCAATTTCAACCGCTTTAAGAGATGACGTTTCAATGATCAAATCTCCATAAGGCTCTTCGCTTTCATCAACAGATGGTATGATTTCAAGCTTTGCCCCCATGTTTTGAAGCACATCGATGACACCAGTCCGAGTCGGATTTAACCCCACGTTTTTCAGTACAATTCTGCTGTTTGGAATCATTGCGCCAGCTGCAAGGAAAAACGCGGCTGAAGAAATATCTCCGGGAACAAAAATATCTGCAGCCGTAAGCTGCTGGCCGCCTTTTATGGAAACGCTTGTCTTGTCCTCTGCCAGTTTCACTCCGAAAGCCGACAGCATCCGTTCAGTATGATCTCTGGATTTATGAGGCTCGGTGACAGTGGTAGTTCCCTCAGCCTGCAACCCGGCAAGCAGAACAGCCGATTTAATTTGCGCGCTGGCCACAGGTGATACATAGTCAATGCCTTTTAATGTACCGCCGCTTACTGACAGCGGTGTAAATTCTCCGCCGGCTCTGCCGTCAATTTTAGCGCCCATTTGTTTCAGAGGCTCTGTTACACGCTTCATTGGGCGTTTCGCAATGCTTTCATCCCCAGCTACCGCGCTGTAAAAAGGGCGGCCCGCAAGGATTCCGAGCATCAGACGAATCGTTGTGCCTGAATTACCGACGTCTAACAGACTTTCTGGTTCTCGCAGGGAATCCATCCCTTTCCCGTGAATGACTACATCACTGCCGTTTCGCTCAATTTGAACGCCCATCTTACTAAAGCAATCGATGGTGCTCAGACAGTCTGCTCCCGGAAGGAAATTTTTAACAGTTGTTGTGCCTTTCGCAAGCGCGCCAAACATAACAGAGCGGTGAGAAATAGATTTATCACCGGGAATATGTATTTCGCCGTTTAACGCCTGCACCTTTTCTCTTTTCATTGTTTCCACCTCAATCAGCATAAAAAGTTTCGTATTCCGCGCGGGCTTCTATGCACTGTTCGGCCCGTTTGCGGTCATCATCGGATTGAAAACTGATCCTTAAAATCCCGTTAATATCTTCTCTCGTTTCAATAATGCGGATATTCGTTATACTGATGCGTTCCGCAGCAAGTATAGCCGTTATCTCGGAAATCACACCAGGATGATCCGGCACGTCTACGTATAAATCATAAAATGCCGGTATTGCGCCCTTCTGGCGGAGAGGCAGTCCGTCACGGTAGTCCTTTGCCGTTTTAAAATAATTGAATAGTTTTTCCGCATCTCCATGCTCTACATATGTCCGGATCGTTTCAATCTCACGAGTCCACTCATCAAAACGATCTAAAATCTTATCTTTATTATGTAACAGAATATCACGCCACATTGCAGGACTGCTTGATGCAATCCGGGTAATATCCCGAAAACCGCCGGCAGCAAACCGCTTCACAAGCGGATAAAGCTCTTCCGAGTGATGGGTCTGATGCACAAGACTGGCTGCAACAATATGCGGAAAATGACTGATCACGCTTGTTACGCCATCATGCTCTTCAGGCGACATTTCTACAAATTGGGCATTCGTCCCTTGCAGCAAATGTTTTAACTGATTGACCGCTTGTCTGTCCGTTTTACGGCCCGGGGTTAAAATATAAAAAGCATTTTCAAACAGAAATTCCTTTGCAGCGGCAACTCCTGATTTATGCGAGCCCGCCATCGGATGCCCTCCGACAAATTGGTAGCCGGCAGGCAGCACTTGATCGGCGTAATGAACCACTTTTTGCTTTGTGCTTCCTACGTCAGTAATCAAAAGCGGATGCTTAATTTCTGAATGGGCCAGCTCTTCAAGCATAAGCAGCGTTTGCGCAACAGGTGTTGCAATAATAACGGTTGCAGCTTTTTTCGCGCCGTCAATAAACGAATCAGCACTCTCGTCTATCACACCTAATTTTAAGGCAGCCACTACCTGCTCATCTGAGATATCGACCCCAATAATACGTTTTTCCGGATGTTTTTTTTTGATGGCTAACGCAATAGAACCGCCTATCAATCCGAGACCGGCGAGCAATATTGTATCTTTGATTTGATTCATTCGTCATCACCTGGTTCATAGACTAAAGAGGTGATTCTTGACCACCTCTTATAAAATTTCAGCTAAAGTTGCGAGAATTTCCTCGTTTTGCTCTTTCGTGCCGATCGTAATCCGGAGTGAAGTCGGGAACCCTAATGCATTTCCTGATCGGACAATATAACCTTTTTGCAGCAATGCCTGAAACAATTCATCAGACGGGCGGTTAAAATCTATTAAAACAAAGTTTGTCTGTGAAGGGTAGCATTTTAATCCGTGTGTTTCCGCAAAATCATAATACTGCTGAAGGCCTGCTTGATTTTTCTCGATGCAAGAAGCGATAAATTCTTGATCGTCAAGCGCTGCAATCGCTGCAGCCTGGCCAAGACGGCTGGTGTTAAACGGCTCTCTTGCCGGCTCTATTTGGCGGATCAATTTTTCGTCAGCAATACCGTATCCGACTCTAAGCGCCGCCAGACCGTATGCCTTTGAAAACGTACGCAATATCATCAAGTTGGAATACGTATTCAAAAGCGGTATGCTTTCCGGGTAATCCTCAGCTGTTACATATTCATAATATGCTTCATCAAGAACAACGAGGACACGAGAAGGAACACGTTCCAGAAATGAAATCAATTCTCCTTCAGCTGTATAAGTGCCAGTCGGGTTGTTCGGGCTGCAAATCCAAACGACTTGAGTCTGTTCGTCAATCGCTTCAAGCATCGCGTCTAAATCATGAGAGCCGTCAGAACGAAGGGCAATTTCACGAACTTCAGCGCCTTCAATCACCGCATTATGCTTATATTGCGGAAAAGTCGGTGCTGCTGCAATCGTGTTTGTTTTGTCGTTTAAAAAAGCCCGGCATATAATTTGGATGATTTCATCTGAACCATTGCCGAAAATAAGTGATGTTTCGCTCACATTGAGGTGCTCACTGAGCCTTGTCCGCAAAGCTGCGCTATATCCATCGGGATAAAGCGCAAGCTGTTGAATTTCATGATGAAGTGCCTCTTTTGCAGCTTCCGAACAGCCGTACGGATTTTCGTTTGATGCAAGCTTCACGACTTTATCCAAGCCATATTCTGCTTTTACTGCTTCAATCGGTTTACCCGGCTGATAAGGCTTCAGTTGTTTTAAATGTTCTTTGATACGCAAATCCAGTCACCTCATTTTAAACTGTACAAACCGCCAAACGTCTTCGCGTAATCTTCAAACTCCTGCACTGCACGATCTCTCGTCTCAGTGCTGATGAGCCGATCCTTTAACTCTTCTATCTTTTTGACGAGCGCACTTCCCACTACGACACCGTCACAGATTTCATTCATCTTGACCACCTGCTCGCGGCTGGAAATACCAAACCCAACAGCAACCGGCACAGCGCTGAGATTCTTCACTGTCCGGATAAATGGATAAGCTGATGAATTGAACTCATTTCGGACACCGGTCACACCTAACGAAGATACACAGTAGACGAAGCCCTCGGCTTGTTCAATAATCGTTTTCAAACGGCTTTCGCTTGTCGGTGCAACTAAAGAAATATACGTTACCTCATGGGTTTTGCATTCCGCTTGAAGGCTGGCGCTCTCTTCTAAAGGCAGGTCCGGAACAAGCAGGCCGTCTATATGATTTTCCCGCAGTAAAGCGAAAAAGTATTCTTTGTTCAATTGTAACACAGGATTATAATACGTAAAGAGGATAATGGGAATATTGACGCCATTTTTTTTCATTTCTCCGCCTAATTCAATCGCTTTTACAATATTCATCCCGTTCTCAAGCGCCCGTTTTGAAGCCCGCTGAATCACCGGACCGTCTGCCAGCGGATCTGAATATGCTACACCGATCTCAAGTGCCGTGGCACCCGCTTTTTGAAGAGACTTAGCCAGTTCGACTGAAACTTCCGGCAACGGATCACCCGCTGTAATAAACGGGATAAACAACTTTCCCGACTGCTGCAGATCTACTTTAAACATGCGCTTTCACCTCATCTTCCAATACGTTCATTAATGTGTTGACATCCTTATCTCCTCTTCCTGATAAACAGACGAGGATAGTTTGATCCCGCCCCATCTCTTTTGCGATTTTAAATGCCTTCGCTAATGCATGAGCAGATTCGATCGCTGGTAAAATCCCTTCTTTTTCTGACAATAGTTTTAACGCATCTACTGCTTCTTCATCAGTTATGCTATCGTATGTGACACGGCCGCTTTTATGCAAATAAGCGTGCTCCGGACCAATTCCCGGATAGTCAAGTCCTGCTGAAATTGAATAAGGCTCAATAATTTGACCGTACTCGTCTTGAATGAGGTAAGTGAGCGAACCGTGAATCACACCGACAGTTCCTTTCGTAATGGTAGCGGCATGAAGCGGAGTGTCAATTCCTTTTCCTGCCGCTTCAGCACCGATCAGTTCAACATCTTCGTCTAAAAATGCCTGAAACATGCCTATCGCATTACTTCCGCCGCCTACGCAGGCAACGACTTTATCAGGCAGTGTTCCCTCAATGTCTTTCAGCTGATCCTTCGCTTCCTCTCCGATCATTTTTTGAAATTCCCGGACAATTTGCGGGTAAGGGTGCGGTCCGACAACCGATCCGATCATGTAAAAATGATCCTCACAATGCTGAACCCAATAGCGGATAGCCTCATTTGTCGCATCCTTCAGTGTCCCGTTTCCGCTTGTGACCGGCACAACCTCTGCTCCAAGAAGCTTCATTCGGAATACGTTCAGAGACTGGCGGGCGACATCCTCTTCACCCATAAATACAATGCAGGAAAAACCAAACTTTGCAGCAACTGTGGCGGCGGCTACTCCATGCTGTCCGGCACCTGTTTCTGCAATGATTTTCGTTTTGCCCATTTTTTTTGCAAGCAATGCCTGGCCTAAAGCATTGTTGATTTTATGGGAACCTGTATGGTTTAAATCTTCTCTTTTCAAATAAATTTTAGCGCCGCCTAAATGCTCTGTGACTCGATCGGCATATGTTAATGCGGTCGGCCTGCCGGAATATTCAGCTAACAGCTTATGATATTCTCCCCTAAAAACAGGATCATCCTTTATTTCCTTAAATGCTGTTTCAATTTCTTCTAACGGCTGCATAAGAGTTTCCGGAACAAATTTCCCGCCAAAATCGCCGTATCTGCCTATTTTATTCGGATATGGATACATATCGGTTCATCCTTTCTTCTAAGAGCCTAATCAGTTTGACATCTTTTTGCCCGTTCTTTTCTATTCCGCTGGCAAGATCGACTCCGCCCGGTCTCCATTTCAATAAGTCTGCGATTGTGTCGGGATTCACACCGCCTGCGATGAAACACCGTTTCCCCGTTTGTTCAGCTTTCTGCTGATATTCAGGCACACACTCCCAAGCAAAAGCCACTCCAGTCCCGCCTCTTGCCCCTTTTACAGATGAGTCAATCACAAAACCGTCTACAGAATCGTTAAAGCGGTCCAAATTCTGAATTGCTGTGCTGTTATGATGGAGCGCCTTCCATATTTCACAATTTGTCAGCAGACGGAGGACTTCAGCATCCTTTGGAGTCTCATCACCATGAAGCTGAATGACGTCAAGCTGCAAATCGTCTGCTATACGGGCAATCGTTCCCAGCGATTCATTCACAAAAACGCCTGCAATCTGTTTCTCGGTACGAACTTGGCTCAGCCACTTTCTCACATCTGCCGGAGATACTTTTCGTTTACTGTCAGCAAAAATAAAACCCAGATAATCTGCCTGTGAATCCGCTGCAAGCCGCAGGTCCTGCAGTGACCGTATACCGCAATACTTTAATGCCGGTTTTTTCACAACCTCACTCCCCATACAAAGCATGGATTGCTTTTTGCTGTGAATGCTGTCTCATCAATGACTCTCCGATTAGAACAGCTTGTGCTCCATGTTCTTTGACAAATGTTAAATGTTCTAAAGAACCAATGCCGCTTTCACTGACAAGCAAGCATTCTTTCGGAACTAGGGATGCAATCTGTTTCGTCTGTTCAAGCGAAGTTTCAAACGTTTTTAAGTTTCGATTATTAATACCGAGAATATCAGGGGTGAATACCTTCACTATTTGTTCAAGCGTCGTTTGATCATGAACCTCCACTAACACGTCCATTTCCTTTTCCCCTGCTTCGAGATACAACTCGTGAAGCTGTACAGGATCAAGCACCTCTCCGATTAACAATATGGCATCTGCTCCAATTCTCTTTGATTCCTCCACTTGAATAGAATCGATAATAAAATCTTTTCTCAGCACCGGAATCGAAACAGCACGCTTTACGTCTGATAAATAACTGTTTTTCCCTTGGAAAAACGGAAAGTCAGTTAAAACAGAAAGCGCGTCTGCCTGCGCAGCTTCATAGTCTTTTGCAATCCGCTCCGGAACAAAATCTTCTTTAATGAGTCCTTTTGACGGCGACGCTTTTTTGACTTCGGCAATCAATCCGATAAAACGGTTCGGGTTAGCCAGCGCCTCTTTAAAAGACCGTTTTTCAAAAGGCTGCTCTTCTGGCAGGATGAGAGTTTTGACTTCTTCTTTTTTTTGATTGATTATGTTTTCAAGCATAGATCTCTCCCTCTTTCTGTTTCAGTCTATCAAGCTGCGCTGCGGCACCTCCGCTTGCAATCGTTTCTAACGCAAGCTCCGTTCCTTCTTTCAGTGTTTCGGCAATACCCGCCGTGTATATCGCAGCGCCGGCATTAAAGGCTGTAATATATAAAGCTGATCGGCTGCTTTTATTTTCAAAAATATTCTGAATCAGATGAGCGCTTTCTGTCGGTGACTGCACCTGTATATCTTCAAGTCTGCCATTTTTGAAGCCGAAGTCTTCGGGTGAAACAGTATATTCCCGGCGCTCTCCATCCTTTATTTCAATCACATCGGTCGGTGATGTAACCGAAAGCTCATCTAAACCGTCACGGCTTGCTGCGAATAGTACATGCTTCGGCTGGAACATTTCCAGTGCGCTTGCCATCAATCCCGCTTTTTCAGCAGAATAGACACCGATCACCTGACGCTTCGCCTGCAAAGGATTGCTGAGCGGTCCGAGCAGATTAAAAATCGTTCTGAATCCGAGCTCTTTTCTTGTACCCGCCACATGTTTCATGGACGAATGATAAAGCGGCGCAAAGAGAAATCCCATGTTATTTGTTTCAATGCTGATTCTGACTTCTTCAGGTGTGGTTTGGATTGGTATCCCAAGCTCTTCTAGAACATCGGCGCTTCCGCTTTTAGAAGATACGGAGCGATTGCCGTGCTTAGCAATTTTAGCTCCTGCTGCTGAAGCAACGATTGCCGATGCCGTTGAAATATTAAAGGTAGAGATGCCGTCACCGCCTGTACCGCATGTGTCAACCACATCATGAAGTCCGTCTACCGTAAGGGCATGTGTCCGCATGGCCTTCACAAAGCCCGCCAGCTCTTCTGCAGTTTCGCCCCGATGAGCCAGGATAGACAATATACCGCCCATTTCAGAAGGAGTCATTTCTGCTGTCATCATCATATTCATAAGCGCTTCCGCTTCAACAGCAGTAAGTGTCTTACCGTCAACGCACGTTTGCAGAAATTGGTTCATCGGCTTCATCCCCCTTGCTACGAAACATGTCTTCAGCAATATGAATGGTTTTCAGCAGTGCGCCCGCTTTGTTACAGCTTTCTTCATATTCGGCTTCCGGCACAGAATCAGCAACAATACCTGCTCCAGCCTGTATGGATGCGACACCGTTTTTTACGCTCATGGTGCGGATCGTAATACAGGAGTCGATATTCCCGTCAAATCCGATGTAGGCGATGCAGCCGCCGTATGTCTCTCTCGGTGTCGGCTCCAATTCATTTAAAAGCTGCATGGCGCGGATTTTTGGGGCCCCGGTTAAAGTTCCCGCAGGAAAAGCCGACATTAGCGCATCAACAGGGTGAACTCCCTCTTTCAACCTCCCTGTGACGAGTGAAATGATGTGCATAACATGTGAAAATGAGACGATCTTTGTGAACTCCGGCACAGCAACCGATCCATACTCTGCCACTCTGCCGATATCGTTTCGAGCTAGATCAACGAGCATATAATGCTCCGCTTTTTCTTTTTCATCTTTCATCAGCTCAATTTTGAGTTTTTCATCTTCCTCTTTGTCTGCGCCTCTTTTTCTTGTTCCGGCAATCGGATGGATTTCCAAATGCCCGTCTTGAACGTGGATTAACCGTTCCGGAGAGCTGCCGACAATCTCTCTGTCCGGGAGTTTTATATAATACATATACGGCGAAGGATTGACGATTCGCAGCACTCTGTACAATTCGAAGGAATCTGCTGTTATCGGAATCTCAAATTTTTGTGACAGGACACCTTGAAAGATGTCGCCTGCTTTTATATATTCTTTGATCTTTTCTACATCTGCCATAAACGCTGATTTTTCGTAATTTGAAGATACTGAATCGAAACCTGGTGTCTTATATGACTCAGATGAAAGAAACAGTTCTTTTATGTTTTTTTGATCCATCATCTTATCAATGAGGCCTTGTAGCTCTCGGTGATTTTTATTGAACACAGCAATTTTTTCAGCTTCAGTTTCTTGTCCATTCAATCTAGCATACTGAATAAAGTGGACGTTTTTTGTTTCATGATCATAAGCAATTAATGTGCTGCAAACAAACAGCATACACTTTTCAAATTCCGTTTCCTTCCTGTGGCGAGGAACAGAAGGTTCAATCATCGGGATCATGTCATAGCTTAAATACCCGACAGCTCCGCCTACAAAGGGAATGGCAAGCTCTGGCGTTTTGATTTTGTATGCTGCATTCATCCAATCCAGAACCTCTTTTAATTCTTTTCCAGTGTAAAGGGATCGTCCATTCTCATCTTGAGCAGTAAAATCATTTTGCTGTTCTTTGATCGTGAGAAATGGCTGAAGGCCGATGAACGAATATCTGGACCAATTTGATGTGTCATCCTTGCTTTCAAGAAGGTAAGTGATCTTCCTGTCCAGCTGCTCGATCATTTGGATAGGTGTCAGTGTGTCAACTGTGAATGTCTCCACAATCGGTATGGTGCGGTAGGACATACTGTCCTCTAAAAATGCAGAAATGTTTGATTGGAAATTCATTGCTCTCACTCCTTTTGGCAAGGAGAATGAGAAGAAGGCATGAGAGGGAAAATCAAGATATAACAAAATAAACCCAAAAGAAAGGCTTCTTTTGGGTAGAATAAACATACATGTCTCAGCTCAACTACACTCATTCTCTGCTACCCTATTCTCTAACTCAACTCATTCACTAAGCTTTATACACACTTTTGTGTATTTCTAAGCTGTTCTAATCGTATTACAATTCATTATTTTTTGTCAATGATAAATCGGGTCTTAATACAACCGCTTTTTCTAAATAGACATGTCTGATTTGATTCTGAGGAACTTCAGTCTGAACAGTCATCATGACCCTTATACATTTTTTCAGACCGCCTGTAACATCCATTTCCTGCATACATGTCACCGGCACATAATGCCAGCCAGAAAGCTCGCGGACAGCTTTTGCCGGGAAAACAGAGTGCAGGTCAGGCGTCGCCGATAGAAGCATTTGAACAACATCTTCCGGCTTTGTTTTGTTTTCTTCTATCATTTTTTCTAACAGCTGTTTGGTTTTTTGCAAAATCTCTTCTTCAGTATCTTTTTCTACTGTAGTTGCTCCGCGAATTCCACGAATCATCATGATGTCTCCTCCATTCGCCATTTGTTCAGCCAGCTCTCAAGTTCATCTCTTGAAAACGTATGGTCGGCGACTTTTCCTAATTCTTTGAGAACGATGAATTGAATCATACCACCGCGGGTTTTTTTATCATTCATCATACGGTCTAAAAGCACGGAAGTTGCCGTTTCTTTTTTAATGCGGCTTGGATAGCCTAGGTTCTTAAGCCAGCTGACTAATCGATTTCTGTCCATTTCACAGCCGGCTTCCTGTTCACTTATATATAAAGCAAACTGCATCCCGAGTGCTACCGCATCACCGTGGGTGATCTGTCCGTAGCCATACTCCGCCTCAACTGCGTGGCCTAGCGTATGCCCAAAGTTAAGATAGGCTCTGATTCCTTCTTCCTTTTCATCCTGATGAACGACAGACGCTTTAATCGAAATACCTTTAAAAATCATGTCATTCAGCTGCTCACTGGTGATATCGTTCAATGAGTGAATGTCCAGCAGATCTTTCAGGAATTCTCTGTCATAAATAAAAGCATGCTTAATCACTTCTGCCATCCCGGACCGAAGCTCTTTTTCCGGTAGGGAACGGAGAAAGTCCGTATCGTAAAGCACGGCTTTGGGCTGATAAAATGCGCCGATCAGATTTTTTCCAAGCGGATGATTCACCGCTACTTTTCCTCCGACCGCGCTGTCATGCGCCAAAAGCGTTGTAGGCATTTGAATGAAATCAATGCCGCGCATAAAAGTGGCAGCCACAAATCCAGCAAGATCTCCTACAACACCGCCTCCAAAAGCGATGATGCATGAGGAGCGATCCATATGAAATCGAATCGCTTCACTCTGCAGCTTCGTGTACATATCCATTGATTTCGCCTGCTCTCCGCTCGGCACCGTCACTTTTTTCACAGGCCATTTTTCTTCCAGCAGGTGAAGCATTTCATCACCGTACAGGCGATTCACTTCTTCATCGGTAACAAGCATAATGCGTGTTAATGGCCTGTTTAGCGAGGTTAATAGTTCACAAGCCTTTTTTCTGATTCCTTGTCCGATAAATACAGGATACGAAGAGGAAGCGGTTTGAACATGCAGTGTTCTCATTAAAATTCCCTCGACAGTTTTCTCATATTCTCCACGTTTTCTCTAATGCGGTCAATTTGGTCTAAGCCGAATTGTTCAACAACAGCGTTAGCAATTTCCCATGCAACAGCAGCTTCCGCCACTACACTTGCTGCTGGCACTGCGCAGCTGTCTGAACGTTCAATGCTGGCAGAAAATGGTTCTTTCGTTTCGATATCCACACTTTTCAGCGGTTTATATAATGTCGGAATCGGCTTCATGACTCCGCGGACAACGATTGGCATTCCTGTCGTCATGCCGCCTTCCAATCCGCCAAGTCTGTTCGTAGCACGCGTATATCCTTTTTCTTCGTCCCAAATGATCTCGTCATGAACCTCGCTTCCGTTTCTTCCGGCCGCTTCAAAACCGATGCCGAATTCAACACCTTTAAATGCATTAATAGACAGTACTGCCGCAGCAAGCTTGCTGTCCAGTTTACGGTCATAATGAACGTAGCTGCCCACGCCCACCGGCATTCCTTCAACAATCACTTCCACAATTCCGCCGATGGAATCTCCGTTTGCCTTCGCTTCGTCAATGGCATCCATCATTTTTTTGCCTGCTTCTTCATCGTAGCATCTGACCGGAGACTCTTCAGTCACACGCTTCAAGTCATCAATTGAAGTATAATCCGTTTTTTCAGCCTTAACTGCCCCAATCTGTAATACGTGGCCCGCTACCTTAATACCAAGCTCAGAAAGGATCTTTTTAGCGACAGCGCCTGCCGCCACTCTTACGGTCGTTTCACGTGCTGAAGAGCGCTCAAGCACATTTCTCATATCGCGGTGGTTATATTTAATCGCACCGTTTAAATCTGCGTGTCCCGGTCTTGGTCTGGAAATTTGGCGTTTCATTTCCTTTTCTTCTTCTTCAGTAATCGGAGCCGCACCCATAATTTTAGTCCAGTGTTTCCAATCGTTATTTTCTACAACAAGAGCGATTGGTGAACCGAGAGTGCGGGCATGGCGCACCCCGCTCATAATTTTCGCCTGGTCCTTTTCGATCTGCATGCGGCGCCCGCGGCCATGGCCTTTCTGGCGTCTGCCAAGCTCAAAGTTGATATCTTCCTCAGTTATGTAAAGCCCCGCAGGCACACCTTCAATAATGGTTGTCAATTGGGGGCCGTGTGATTCACCGGCTGTTAAATATCTCATGACTTCTTCTCCCTTCATCGCATTAACGCTTTTAAGTAAAACTACTATAACATATTTTTCGGCAAAAAGTCAGTCTATCTTTTTTGATAAAAGAATGTATCCGCGGGAGAAAGGCCGAATTTCTCCGGATTGAAGATCTGCTCTGTGCTGCCGACAAAGAGAACCCCATTCTTTTTTAAGCTATGCGCCATTTTTAAGTACAGCTCTTCCTTTGCGTTTTCTGTAAAATAAATAAAAACATTGCGGCACACAATCAAATCAAAGTCTTGCTCGTAGCGATCCGCAAGCAGATTATGTTTTTGAAACCTAATGTTCTTCTTTATGTCATGTTTCACTTCATAGCTCTTATCAGCGTTTTGAGTAAAATAACGATCCTTCACAGAAGACGGCACTTCTTGCAAAGACCGCTCCTGATACACGCCTTTTTTCGCTTTTTCCAATGCTTTATCATCTATATCAGTCGCTAAAATCTGATAGCCTGGGAGCCCTTTCTGCTGATCTAAAATCATTGCGAGCGTATAAGGCTCCTCCCCTGTAGAGCATGCCGCGCTCCATATTTTTAAAGGCTTTGAATGTTTGATTAAAGGCAAAATAGCTGTTTCAAGTACTTCCCATCTTTTATAATTTCGATAAAATTCTGAAACATTAATCGTCATTCTGTCCAATGTTTCATTTAAAAGCGCCTGATCCTTTTCTAATGCCGCTGCAAAATCCTTAAAGCTTTGAAAACCTTTTTTCTCATAAAGGGATGTCAGCCTTCTCTTCATTTGCGCTTCTTTGTATAAAGTTAAATCAACTCCGGTTAATTGCTTCCATTTGGTTGTAAATACGCTGTATGTATCCATCTCTTCTCTCCCAGTCTCGCTGTCTTTTGTCCTAGTATAGCTTGTTTTATCAGGAAATTGTATTGTTTCAAATAAAAAAATCAGCTTTTCAGCTGATTTCAGATGATTGGTAATGACAGTGGTGGATCCCCTGCCGTTTAGCCATATATTCAAGTCAATGTAAACCTTTACAAAAAAGCCGGAACCGGCGGAGTGCAGATGCCGGCTCTTCTCTCGGCTTTTTCAGCAATGATTAATAGATCCAGCCTGTCATGAGTTGTTGATATGATACTAACTCTTCATCCTTAAAGAAAATATTAATCTCACGCTCAGCGCTTTCCAGAGAATCAGAGCCGTGGATAATATTTTTTCCGACAAACATGCCGAAATCCCCGCGAATGGTGCCTGGCAATGCTTCTTTAGGGTTTGTTTTTCCAATCAGCTGCCTGGTCACTTCAACGACATTTTCGCCTTCCCACACCATCGCAAAAACTGGTCCGGAAGTAATAAACTCAACAAGTTCTCCAAAGAAAGGCTTCCCTTGATGTTCGGCATAGTGTTTCTCAGCCATTTGTTCAGTTACTCTCATCAGCTTTGCGCCAGCTAATTGCAAGCCCTTACGTTCGAATCTAGATAAAATTTCCCCGATCAGCTGCCGTTGGACACCGTCCGGTTTCACCATGATAAAAGTCTTTTCCATCACATTCTCCACCCCATCATATGTATGTATAGGCTTTCACATTGCACACCGAAATCGTAACATCTTTCAGATAATTAATCAATCCGGGGCGGAGAAATTTCTTAATATCTACAAAAAATTAAAATTTTCTTTTGCCGATATATTTTGCGATGGCTGCAAGAGAAGAACGCGCACGCCCTCTCGGAAGCGTGTTAAGTTTTTGGAAAGCTTTTTGCAGATACATCTCGCTCACTGCCATCGATGCTTCAATTGCATCTGTCTTTTTGATTTCTTCAATAATGGGCGCAAGCTGTTCTTGTGTCGTCTCGCTGTTAATTAATTTAAGCTGATTCTTTAAAGCTGGATTTTTTAATGCATATAGGACAGGCAATGTAACATTTCCTTGAAGCAAATCGCCTCCAACCGGTTTACCCAGTTCTTCTTCAGTTGAAGTAAAATCAAGAATATCATCAATGATTTGATAAGACATGCCGACATAATATCCAAACCAGTAGAGCGCCTTATGAATCTTTTCTTCAGCTCCGGAAGCAATAGCCCCCAGCTGGCAGCTGACAGCGATAAGAAGCGCCGTTTTTCTCTTTATGCGCCGCAGGTACGTTCTGAGATTCTGTTCCATGTTGTATTTGTCTTTGATTTGTTCAATCTCTCCAAGACACACTTCAACAATGGTCTGTGACAAGATCCGATGAGCTTTCGGTTCATTAATTCTCGTCATCATTTCAAGAGATCCGGCAAGCATATAATCGCCTGTATACATCGCAATTCGGTTATCCCATTTGGCTTTGATCGTCGGCTTTCCCCGGCGAAGCTCCGCATCGTCAATGACATCATCATGAACCAACGATGCCATATGAATCATTTCCAGAGTGACAGCGACATATTTAATCTTATTGATATCGTAATCGCCAAACATGCCGGAAAGCAGAACGAAGACAGGCCGAATCCGTTTGCCTCCTGCCTGCAAAAGATGAAGACCCGCCTCGCTCAAAAGCGGATAATCGGAGCGTACGGTTTGTTCAAGCTCCCTTTCAATTACATCAATATCGTCATTTAAAAAAGAGTAGGCCATTTTAAATTTCATATCATTCACCCAAACATCTGTGTTTTCATTTCCATCCGATATGCGTGGCAGCAACTCCGCCAGTAAACGAATGATATTTGACATTTTTCAGACCCGCCTCTTCAAACAGGCCTGCCAGTTCCTTCATACCAGGGAATTCTCTGGCTGACTCTTGGAGCCACGAGTATTCTTTATAGCTTTTCGCAAACAGCTTCCCGAAAAACGGCATAATATACTTAAAGTACATAAAATAAGCCTGTCTAAATCCAAACATTTCAGGCTGTGAGGTTTCCAGGCATACTACTTGTCCGCCAGGCTTCACCACACGTCTCATTTCTTTCAGTACGGTCAAATAATCCGGCACATTACGCAGTCCGAAGCCAATTGTTACAAAATCAAATGTATTATCATCAAAAGGGAGCTCCATTGCATTTCCGTGCAGCAGTTCGATTTGACTGAAACCGCCGTCTTTTACTTTCTGTTTGCCGACGCTCAGCATGTTTTCGCTGAAATCCAAACCCTTTATTTCACCGGTTTTACCGGCTGCTTTTGCAAGAGCAATCGTCCAGTCAGCTGTTCCGCAGCAAACATCAAGAGCTTTGGCGCCTTCTTTTACACCCATGATGCGCATCGTTTTATCACGCCATTTTTTGTGCTGCTGAAAACTGATGACAGAGTTCATTTGGTCGTAGTTTTTATATATTTTTTCAAATACTCCGTGTACGCGCTGTTCTTTTGAGTCCTGCATAATGGTTACCCTTCTTCCACTTTCTGATGATAAGTTTGGTCTTGGCTGATTGTCTTCAGGCGGTTTAATAAAATTTGCTGAATAGGTGAGCTTAGAGGCAGAAGTGACTCAATGCTGTTCTTTGCTTTCTTAAAACACTCTTCCAGCATCTCTTCTTTTGTTTTCCCCAGCTGTATAACACTGCCGATCACATCTAAAAATGTATCATTTCCGGTCATAAGCCGCTTATATACAAAAAAATCACTCGATAGCTTCTTCCAGCGCGGGAGATTGAAATGTTCAGACACCCGATGGAATAGAGCTGATTCAACGATGCCGACACTTTCGAAAAAATGGTGTTCGTCCTTTACAGATCGGTCATACAGACGAATTTTATGTTCATTGATTTCTTTAATTGCTGTAGCGAGCGTTCTAATCATGTAGATATCCTTCATTTCAGATAGTAATGAATAGTACAGTCCGCTGAAATAATCGCCTGCAAGAACAGTCAATTGGCGGTTCTTGTTTTCGTCTCGTTTTATGACTCTGGCTGTCGTTACTTCATCATGGGTATCAAGGGCGCTTTGTACAAGCATCGCTGTTACAATATAATTTTCTCTGTCATTGTTTTTTATGTCGGCTTCCTCAAATAATGCATGAAAAAGAAGAAGCTTATCCTCATCGATCTTAGGCGCAGAAATATGCTTCGCTAAATAAGGATGAGACAGCTTTTGTTTTATTTTCGTGTTCAGATTGGCTAAAGTTCCGTAGATGTCTTGCAAAAATATCACCCTTGTCCCCAAATTCACATTTATTTCTAAATCATATGTATGAGTTTTATTTTGTCATAAGATTACGCAGGTATCATTATAGCATAAAAAAAACAAATTGGCTGTATCCTCCCGCTGTTTGCGAGCATTTGCTTTAAAACAGCGGGGACAGCCAGCTTATTTTTTTTCGCTTTTCATTTCTCCGTATGCGGTTTGAATGAGCGCCTCTCCTCTGACTTTAATGGCAGAAGTATGCTCTGTAAACTGAGCAATGATCACTTCTCCCTTGTCGAGTTTTTCGGAATGGTGAAACTTTGTGTCCGTTCCCCTTGTCAGGCCGATCACATTCACTCCATCCTCAATTGCCTTAATGACGACAAAATCGCTTGAATGCTTTTCGTTCATTTATAGCACCCTCTATCTTTATTAGTCCTGGCGTTTAATATGTTCCAATACTTCTGAACGTGCAGCAGCATCATCTTTGAAAATGCCTCTGACAGCTGAAGTGACTGTTTTGGCGCCCGGCTTTCTTACGCCCCGCATTGTCATGCACATATGCTCTGCTTCAACAACAACCATTACGCCATGCGGATCAAGCGTTTCTACAATGCTTTCTGCAATTGTAGAAGTGATGCGCTCCTGAAGCTGCGGACGCTTAGCAACTGCCTCAACAGCACGCGCCAATTTGCTGAGCCCTGTGACTTTTCCGCCCCGCGGTATATATGCAACATGTGCTTTTCCGTAAAAAGGAACAAGGTGATGCTCACACATAGAATGAAACGCGATATCTTTTACTAGAACAAGCTCCTCATGGTCTTCACCGAAGATAGTCTGGAAATGTTCTTTTGGATCTTCATTCAAGCCGGAGAATACTTCGGCATACATCTTTGCGACTCGTTTCGGAGTATCAAGAAGCCCTTCTCTGTTTGGGTCCTCTCCGATCGCTTCTAAAATTTGACGAACAGCTTGTTCGATTTGTTCTTTATTAACTTCTTTCATATTCTGTGTCCTCCACCAATGAATACATTTAATTTCGATTCTAGCACACATGCCCCGCTAAAAGCAAAGTGAATGCACACGCTCCTAAAAAAATGAAAAGCCCCTTAAGAAGGGGCTTTTCTGTGAAGAAATAAAGTGTATGTAATCTAGATGCATACACGATCTATATTCACAATTATTTTCCGGCAACTGCGTCTTTAAGCGCTTTACCTGGTTTGAAAGCAGGTACTTTGCTTGCTGGAATTTCGATTTCTTCACCTGTTTGAGGGTTGCGTCCTTTACGTGCAGAACGTTCACGCACCTCGAAGTTACCAAAACCGATCAGTTGGATTTTATCACCGTTTTTAAGTGCATCTAAGATCGTATCAAAAACAGAGTCAACTGCTTTTGTCGCGTCTTTTTTAGACAATTCGCTTGCTTCCGCAACCGCATTAATAAGTTCTGTTTTGTTCATGCCTTTCACCTCCTCCCAAAAGGAATAAGCTCAGTTCGTTTATTATCATTTCTTCACAGTTCAGTCTGATTCTAAACCTGCCTGAGAAAAAAATCAGACAAGCAAGAGAAAGACAATTAAACGGCTTTTAAGAAAAACTGCACTCCAAGGAATGTTTGTCCATCAGAGTGAAGAATTTCTGTATGTAGAGTAACACATATAAAAAGCCATATCAAGCATTTTAAAGCGTCAATCCCTTGCTCGTCAAGGATTTAACGTGATTTATCGAACAAATATTCCTTTTTTTCCTTTTTTCATCCTATTCCTTGATCCTTTTCCAATATTAAGAGCAAAGAAAAAAGACCTCCTATTCTATAAAGAGGTCTCCCCGCATTACAGGATAATGGCGATTAAGCCGCCTGATCCTTCGTTTATGATTCTTTCTAATGTTTCTTTTAATTTATATCGTGCGTTTTCAGGCATCAGTGACAGCTTAGCCTGAATCCCTTCTCTCACGATAGAGCTGAGCGATCTTCCAAAAATGTCAGAGTTCCAAATTGAAAGCGGATCATCCTCAAAGTCCTGCATTAAGTAACGCACCAGTTCCTCGCTTTGTTTTTCAGTTCCGATAATCGGCGCAAATTCGCTTTCGACATCCACTTTGATCATATGGATTGACGGTGCGACAGCTTTCAATCTTACGCCGAATCTGGAGCCTTGCCGTATAATTTCCGGCTCATCCAGACTCATGTCAGTTAAAGCAGGCGCTGCAATGCCGTATCCCGTCTGTTTGACCATTTTTAAAGCGTCGGACACCTGGTCATATTCCGTTTTCGCATGGGCAAAATCCTGCATCAGCTCAAGCAGGTGGTCTCTGCCCCTGATTTCAACGCCTACCACTTCTTTTAGGATTTGATCATATAAATGGTCGGGCGCATACAAATCAATTTCTGCAACCCCTTGGCCGAGCTCAATCCCGGCTAATCCGGCACTTTCAATAAACTCAAACTCGCTGAATTGACCGACAACCCTGTCGACATCACGGAGCCGTTTAATATCCTTAACAGTTTCCTTCACTGATTCCTGATAGCTCTCGCGCAGCCAATGGTTTTCTTTCAACACCATGACCCAGCTTGGAAGATTTACATTTACTTCAAGCACAGGAAACTCATAAAGAGCCTCTCTGAGAACATTCAGTACATCGTTTTCCCGCATACTTTCTACGCTCATTGCCAAAACAGGGATATCGTATTTCTCGCTTAAATCCTGGCGCATCGCCTCTGTCTCCGGGTGATACGGTTTTACTGAGTTAATGACCATAATAAAGGGTTTTCCAACTTCTTTCAGCTCTTCAATGACTCTTTCTTCTGCCTCTATATAGTCACTTCTGGCGATATCACCAATCGTGCCGTCTGTCGTAATAACCACTCCGATGGTCGAATGTTCTTGAATCACCTTCCGCGTTCCGATTTCAGCAGCCTCGTGAAATGGGATCGGTTCTTCGTACCAAGGTGTATTAATCATCCGCGGGCCGTTTTCATCCTCGTATCCTTTTGCACCCGGCACTGTGTAGCCTACACAATCTACTAATCTTATATTGACATCGAGTCCGTCTGATACATGAACAGACATCGCCTGATTCGGAACAAATTTAGGCTCTGTAGTCATAATCGTTTTTCCGGCTGCGCTTTGAGGCAGTTCATCCTGCGCACGTGCCCGGTCTGCTTCATTACTGATATTCGGGAGCACCACAAGCTCCATAAATTTCTTAATAAACGTAGATTTCCCTGTACGGACAGCACCAACGACTCCTAAGTATATATCGCCTCCTGTTCGTTCAGCGATATCCTTGAAAATATCGACCTTTTCCAAGTGATCCCCTCCCGGACTTCCTATCCTTATCAATTTTATTAACCTTTTTCAATCAAACACAGGACACTATATGTGTATGACGTTGTCCTATTTCAATATGACATCTTTAGAAAATTTTCCATCCTTAATCTATTAAAGTATAAAAAAACCTTTCTCCCTATTTGTATGCAAGGGAGAAAGGTTCATTCCTTTTTTATATCATTTTCTAAAAAAACAGGTTCTTGTTTGTCATTAACGGTATATTTCACTGAAAATGCGGGGACGAAAGGCGTCTCTTCCCATATTATGTCCTGTATTTCCGTGCCGGGTTTAAAAGTTTTTTTGCTTTTTTTGAGACAGGAAACGAGCTCTGTCCGATAGTCGGCATAAATTTCTCCGTCTCCGTCAATCATAAGCGGCAGGGAGTTTCCTGAGATTGGGCTTGTGACAGAAAGAGAGTCAGCCTCCCCTAGTTTTTTCCCATCAAGCGTAAACAAGTCACGCGCTAATACATCCTGATATGGCGGATATTTATGTTCTTGGCGGTACATTTGAACGCGTAATTTGATATCACGTATTTTTTCCGCCATCTTTACATCAATCAGTTTAACAGTCGGATTATTCTCTACATCGACAAGCACGTATTGATAGTCTCCGCCGCTTTCATATGCCGTGCTTGGAGGTTCAGCCATATATCTCGGCGCTAAACGGTTAAAATCTATCGGATATTTTTGATAAAGCGGTGTTGACATATCTTTTGTTTGAATCGGAAGCAGTCCTCCGTTTGCCTTTTGAAATTCATCAACGGCGGATTGAACCAGCTTTAATTGGTCCTGATATGGAGTGGCTTGTACACTGCTTTTCCGCTCATGTGGATATAAACATCCAGATAAGAAAATCACTGCTACAAAAATCATAGCGCACTTCAGTTTACCCATACAGCACTTCCTTTTACAGCTTTATTCATTAACAGGGCCGCTGAATACCACCACAAATACAATAATTCCTGAAATCAATACACACATGTAAGCAAACGATGAAACTGCAATCTTCAGAAAACGGTTTCGGCATTTAAAACGGCTTAAATAGATGCATGCTACGGCCAGAAACATCAGCCCCATGGAACCAAGGGCAAACCACATTTTGATCAATGCCAGACTCAAATGACCCGCGCCCCCTCCGACATTTGTTTTGTAAGCGTTATATTTTATTTTAATATACAGCGCTTGAAAAGATCAACCAGATTTTCCATCCTTTGATAGAATAAAAAAACTGAAGCAAAGAGGGGGACTTTGCTTCAGTCAAATTGACTATATTCACCTACGTTTAAGAAACACTCTCTTGGACTTCGATGCTATAGTATGCGACTTTGCATACAGATGCATCCTCTCTTGCCTAAATCGGCAAAATGTTTCAGGAGATCCCAAGGCATGGGTATTCTTCTGTGTTTCGGGCTTTCGTGCAATTAGAATATGCGGAATTCTATTCCGTTGACACTTTTATTTAACTTGGTTATCAAATGTATTCACCAAGTCCTCCATCTCGTGGGTTTTCCCTCTCGCCATTAAGGATTCAACAGCGGTTTCTACCTTTTGTCCATTAAACAGAACTTGATGAAGGGCTTCTGTAATCGGCATTTGCACCTGATATTTTTCTGAAAGCTGGTAAGCCGCTTTTGTCGTGCGCACTCCCTCAACGACCATTCCCATTTCTTCGAGAACGTCCTCAAGCTTGTACCCTTTTCCGAGTAAATTGCCGGCACGCCAGTTTCTGGAGTGAACACTTGTGCACGTAACAATCAGGTCTCCGACACCTGTCAATCCGGAAAACGTTAGCGGATTCCCGCCCATTTTTGTGCCGAGTCTCGCAATTTCAGCAAGACCCCGCGTAATCAAAGCAGCTTTGGCATTATCGCCGTATCCTAAGCCGTCTGTGATTCCAGCAGCAAGGGCGATAATATTTTTCAGAGCGCCTCCGATTTCTACACCGATAATGTCAGGATTTGTGTACACCCGAAAATTGTGGTTTATAAACAGATCCTGCACCTCTTCTGCAGCCTGCATGCTCTTTGAAGAGGAAGTGACGGTTGTCGGATGCCGGAGTCCTACTTCTTCAGCATGGCTCGGCCCGGAGAGCACGACAATGTCCTTTCTGACATCACTCGGGAGCTCAAATTCCATAATTTCAGAAATACGCAGGAGCGAATCCGGCTCTATCCCCTTACTCACATGAACAAAAACTGCTTTTTTCGTCATAAAAGGCACTGCCTGTCTCAACACTTCCCGAATCGCTTTGGTCGGAACAGCAACTATGATGAAATCTGCGTCTGACACAGCCTCCCCGATTTCCGTTGTTGCTTGAATCGATTCAGGGAGCTTGACATCAGGCAAATAATCCTTATTTTCGTGCAGATCATTTATTTGTTGGATCAGCTCCGCACGATGCCCCCACATTCTCACATCATGGTCGTTATCGGCTAATACTAAAGCCAGTGCCGTTCCCCAGCTTCCGGCTCCAAGCATTGTGACTCTTTTCATATTTGCTTCACACCTTTTTATTTTCTAGCTCTTGCAAATATTTTGATTGGTGTCCCCTCAAAACCGAACGCGTCTCTGATTCGGTTTTCTAAAAATCGTTCGTATGAAAAATGCATCAGTTCCGGATCGTTTACAAACACAACAAAACTCGGCGGCTTCACCGCAACTTGAGTCGCATAATAAATTTTCAAGCGTGACCCGTTATGAGTTGGTGTCGGATTCATTGCTACAGCATCCATAATGATGTCATTTAAGACATTCGTCTGGACACGAAGTGAGTGATTTTCACTTGCTTTAATGATTGCAGGCATGAGCGTATGAATCCGTTTTGTCGTTAATGCTGACATGAACAGAATCGGTGCATAGTCAAGAAATTGAAAATGGTCGCGGATATTTTGTTCAAATTCTTTCATCGTGCTTTCATCTTTGTCTACAGCATCCCATTTATTCACTACGATCACGACAGCCTTGCCTGCTTCATGTGCATAACCCGCGATTCGCTTGTCCTGTTCGATAATGCCTTCCTCACCGTCAAGCACCACCGCAACAACTTCAGAGCGGTCAATGGCTTTCAGCGCCCGCAGCACGCTGTACTTTTCAGTCGTTTCATACACTTTACCTTTTTTTCTCATGCCGGCAGTGTCTACAATGACAAAATCCTGCTGGTTATAAGTAAATGTTGTATCAACGGCATCTCTTGTTGTTCCTGCCACGTTACTCACAATGACACGATCTTCGCCAAGAATCGCGTTTACCAGAGAAGACTTCCCTACATTCGGACGTCCGATCAGGCAAAATTGAACGACTTCATCATCGTATTTTGTCTCAGGGATATTTTTAAAATGCTCCGCTGCGGCATCCAATAAATCACCGAGTCCCAGCCCGTGTGTTCCTGAAACCGGATACGGTTCACCAAAGCCCAGCGAATAAAAATCATAAATATTCGCTCTCATTTCTGTGTTATCCAGTTTATTTACCGCTAAAACAACAGGCTTTTTCGTGCGGTACAAAATTTTCGCTACTTCTTCATCAGCAGCAGTCACACCTTCACGGCCATTCACCATAAAAATAATGACATCCGCTTCATCCATGGCGATTTCGGCCTGCTCGCGTATCTGTGTTAGAAACGGCTCATCACCGATATCAATACCGCCCGTATCAATCAAATTAAAATCATAATTCAGCCATTCAGCCGAGCTGTATATCCGATCCCTTGTCACACCAGGGGTATCTTCTACTATTGAAATTCTTTCACCCGCAATCCGGTTAAAGATTGTGGATTTTCCTACATTCGGTCTCCCGACAATGGCTACGACAGGTTTACCCATAGTACCCTTCCTTTCGATCCAGCCGCTTTCATTTTTACATAAATTCTCAACCGGTTATTTAAATCATCTCATTCACTTTTATGAAAAGAAACCCTTCAGAGGAAGGGCTTAACTCATTTATTATATCAGTTTTTACTGGGATCACAACTATTCTTAAAAATGTTTCACGATCAAATAAACATCTTCCCCAATTCTATGGGCAATTCCGTCAAGGATTGCCTCAAGGTTTTTAGCGAAAAGCTCCATCTCTTTTTGGTCATTACAAAAAAAGATGGGTGTCCCTCCTGAAGCACGGTTCCGGTTTGTCGTGATAACAGACAAAATCACTTTCGTCAGCGATTCACTCATCCTATCACCTTATCCTGTTTTTTGATAAATTCCGTAGGCATTCTGATTGCGTTTTCCAAGGTCGGAACATTACTGATAATCTGAACAGCTGTTTCCGGGTGATGAATTTGCGGCAGGACAAAAACGCCCACTCTTCCGTCATTAAGATCCCTTTTCGCAATTGGCGTCAGGGACGGCTCTCCTGAGTCCCGATACACCCCCAGCACATTGGAGACATCAAATAAAATGGCCTGGCGCTGACCCAGGTTGGCAATGGTTGCAGCTGAATTAAAATTTTTAGGGGTTAAAATAAACCCCATGCCATGCTTTAAAATCAGCTCCTGTTTCTCCGGAAGTCCGATGTTCATCATATAAATATTATCTACAAACAGACCCGGCCCTTCGAAGTGAGGCTCTATGTACTCAATATCGACAATATCTTTCAATACACTGCCGGACATAAATTTCATTGCTAACAAAAAACAAACAACAGCGGTGATGACAGCAGCCCAGATTGAGAAAAACACGTACGCCGATGTTGTCAAAAGAGCAGTAAAAATTACGATATAATTTCTGCTTTCAAACGCAATGGCGATTCCTTCAATATAAGTGCTTCCTCTTGAGACAAGTTCGTACGAATCCATTTGTGTCAGCGTATTCCGCTCCATATTTCTGACATCTCTGAATTGAGTGGCTGCAAGTGTCAAAAACGTGATGGCCGTAAACTCCTCCTGTAATAGCGCAGGCATAATAATGGCCCCTAACCCTGCCGCAATAAGCCCAAGTGCAATATGAATGACTTTTCCGTGAATATAGGTCGGATACTGACGGTAATCTGTTTTCAGCATATACAGCCTTGTGGCGACTCCTGCTACGACCCCCGCAATAATCGGATAGATGTAATCACTCATGACATTTTAGTAGCTCCTTTGTTTGATCTTTTGCCTCTCTGGCCAATTTGACTGGCGAGCTGTTCATACTTTGATATGCCAAACAGCAATATCGTTCCCGCAGAGCACGCGTTAAGCCATTGAAAACCTCCGACAGCCGTATGCCCTGCCAATTGTTGAATGACAAAAGAATACACCAGTTCACCTTGGCACATTCCTAGAACATATAAGGCAAGCTGCATCTGAAAATCCCTTTCAACAGAAGCAGTCAAAAGCACACATAATACAACAGCGGTCCACTCAGGTTTTATGATGAACCAAACCGGATCATATAATGCAAAAAGATAAACAAACGCATACCCGGAAACAAGCGTCAGGTGCACCATGATATAGCGAAATCGTTTATACATCCCTAAATATCCGGCATAGACCCACCCGCAAACGAGAAACATTACGTACGCCGCATTCAGAGAAAAATATAAAGTAAAGTGATGTATGCTTAAGATGATATTAGTCAAAATAAATACTGAGACGGCAAAGCGCCTTTTCGTCTTTCCAAGAATAAAGGTTGTCAGCACCCACAAAAACCACATTGACCAATAATAATAAAATTGTTCCATTTCGCTTCCTCCATACTCCCAGTATGGAGTCTAAACACTTTTTTTAAACAAACCGCTTCACGTAAAGGAGAATGATCATGGGAAAAGACAGACAGGAGAAAAAACTCAAGGCTTCGGGCAGAGTGGAATCAGACCGGGACCAATCGATTCACTATGACGGAGCCACCAGCCTTGAACAAAACGGCAAATTTAAAAAGCGTAAATCATAATACAAAAAGCCCAAAACTCACACCGTTTTGGGCTTTTCTTATACAGCTGTCAACGCACATTGTAATTGGAAGTATGAATGCCTCTCTCAGTCAGCCAGTGATGAGTCTCACCTTTTATGACAAGAGGAGCCCTTTGCAAATCAGAAATCGTACTGGTGCCAAGCACAGTCATAATCATTTTTAATTCCTCTAGGATCAGCTGAATCTCTTCAAGCAGCCCTTCTTCGCCTTTTTCAGTCAGCGCTTTTAAGAAGTGCCCTGCCATTCCGGTACAGGAAGCCCCAAGAGCTATCGCCTTCGCGACATCAAGCGCATTTTGAAGGCCGCCGGACGCAATCGTTGTTTTACCGGGAAACTCAGAGCGGATTTCCGCCAGGCTCGCTGCTGTTGAAATCCCCCATGAGTTGAAAAAAGTGATCTTCCGCTGTCTTCGGAGATTTTCTATTTTCGAGAAATTTGTCCCTCCGTAACCGCCGATATCAACAGCTGCCGCACCAGCTTCATACAGCTTTCTTGCTGATTCTTTGCTCATTCCGAAGCCTACTTCTTTTATTATGACAGGCACTTTGATTTCGCTGCAGATCTGTTCAATACGGGAAAGAGCGCCGCTAAAGCTTCTGTCGCCTTCGGGCATGACAATTTCCTGAATCACATTCAGGTGAATCTGCAACGCATCCGCCTTAATCATTTCGACAGCTTCCTTCGCCTGACGAGCTGTCGCCTCACTGCCCAAGTTGGCAAAAATCAGCCCATTCGGATTTTCCTTTCGGACGATTTCATACGAATAGCGTTCAGACGGGTCTTTTAACGCCGACATTTGTGAGCCGACAGCGAGAGGAATATCAGCTATACGAGCTGCTCTAGCAAGCGCCTTATTAATTTCATATGTAAGTTGTCCGCCGCCGCCAGTCATTGCATTGATAAAAATCGGCGAACTGCTTGAAAGTTCGCCGATTTTTGTGGAAATATCTACTTGTTCTAATGCAAGATCGGGCAGACTGACATGAACAAACGTAATATCATCAAGACCCGTCTCCCGCTTTTGGCCGGTAGACAGGGCATGATTGATGTGTTCTCTTTTCCGTTCTGCTCGAGTCACGTTTATCACCAATTATTTTAGTTTATTAAGCTTATCTCCGATCAGATCTCCAAGCTGGAAGCCAGTGCTTGTTTCTTCCTTCGCCTGATATTGGCGGTAATCCTCTTGATCGGCTTTAGGAGCTTCTTCAAGCTCACGCATGCTTAATGAAATGCGCTCTTCATTTTCATTCACATCAAGAACCTTCACTTTTACAGTCTGTCCTTCTTCAAGGACTTCATGCGGCGTGCCGATGTGTTTATTAGAAATTTGAGAAATATGAACGAGACCTTCTACGCCAGGAAGAATTTCAACAAACGCACCGAAGCTCACGAGGCGCTGAACCTTTCCTTCAAGCACATCACCCGGCTTGACCTTCTCCCCAATTTGGCTCCAAGGCCCAGGCAGAGTTTCTTTAATAGATAAAGAAATACGCTCATTATCCCGGTCAACCGATAATACTTTCACTTTCACTTCCTGTCCCTCTTCCACAACATCAGACGGCTTTTCAACGTGGGAGTGGGAAAGCTGTGAAATGTGCACAAGCCCGTCGATACCGCCGATATCAACAAACGCGCCAAAGTCAGTCAGGCGCTGCACTTTACCATCGAGCACACTTCCAACTTCTAGAGACTGAAGAAGGTCTTGTTTTTTATTCGCCTGCTCACTTTCAACAACCGCACGGTGTGAAAGGATGACGCGGTTTTTATCACGGTCAAGCTCTACTACGAGCAGAGACAGTGTTTTTCCTTTATAGTCGGTAAAATCTTCTACAAAATGCGCTTCTACAAGTGATGCCGGAATAAAGCCTCGAACGCCGATATCAACGACTAGACCGCCTTTTACGACATCTTTCACTTCAGCTTCAAACACTTCTTTTGTTTCAAATTTTTTCTCAAGGTCTTCCCAAGCGCGGTCTGCATCAACAGCACGTTTAGATAAAATCAAAGCATCGTCTTCCACTTTTGTTACTTTCAGGTCAAGCTCGTCGTCTACTTTTACGACATCCGATGCTTTCTCTACATGAAGACTTGATAATTCACTGATTGGAATAATACCGGACTGTTTGACATTGATAATTTCAACATCCACATGCTTGTCCTCTACCTTTGTCACAATCCCTTTTACTACATCTCCAACCTCTGGTACTTGAACATCAATTTGATTCATTTCCTCTGTCATTTGAATAACCTCCTTGGTCCAAACCTACACAGCTTAATTAAAAACGGTTTGAAAGCTGAACACGTATCATGCATGTCCGCTTTTAGCCGAATATGTATTAAAGAATCATCCAAAAAAGATTTTGAATGATCAATAAAAAGTTTTATTAGTATTAACTTCTAATAAAAGGACAGGTTTGTCAAGCAATAACATTCTTTCTTTGTTGAAAAATTCAAAAAAAGTGGCCTCCGCCGGTATCAGCGGGACTTTTGCTCCACTACATCAAGGATTTTTTCAGCAACTTCCTGAATGGAGAGAGAAGTCGTGTCGATTTCAAGCGCGTCATCTGCTTTTCGAAGCGGAGAAACTTCGCGCTCTGAATCGAGTTTATCTCTTCTTGCAATTTCCTCAATTAATGTTTCGTAGTTGGCATCGTAGCCTTTTTTTACATTTTCTTCATAACGGCGTTTCGCTCTCTCTTCAACAGATGCCAAAAGAAAGATCTTCACTTCGGCATTTGGAAGCACATGAGTTCCGATATCACGTCCGTCCATGACAACGCCGCCTTTTTCTCCGAGCTGCTGCTGGCGTTTCACCATTTCTTCCCTGACGCTTCTGTGCTTGGCAGCAATTGAGACTTGATTGCTGACCTCGTCTTTTCTGATGTCCTCAGTCACATCTGTGCCGTTGACAAGCACCTTTTGTCCTTCTTTTGTTGTAATCAGCTCAATATCGGTTTGCTTTAACAGCTCAGCCAATTTTGCTTCATCTGTCAAATCAACTTTTTCTTGTAAAGCCACATATGTAATGGCCCGATACATCGCTCCTGTATCAATATATATGTACGATTTTTTCTCAGCCACAATTTTGGCAACGGTGCTTTTCCCCGCAGCAGCCGGGCCGTCGATCGCAATCGATAATTTCTTTTCCATAATTCCTCTCCTTGCTCTTTTCTCCTCTATGGATTGTATCATGAACTTTATGAAAAAGGGTGAAAAATTCATGAATAATTAATGTTTGAAGGTTTCTACCCAATCATTAACTTCCATTTTGTCCACCCCTTCATATTGAATCACTTTTGAGACATAAGGTTCAATATGCTGATAGTGAAAAAGAAACTGGATACCAAGTAAAATCACTGCCTGAATGAACAATAATTTGAGCAGCAGCCGTTCAAAGGTCTTCATCAGCCCACCTCCATTACAAATAGTATGGAAGTGTTAGCCGATGTTTATTCCAATCGTCCCTTTCTTCTCTTGTTTAACTGGCGGCGAATGCAATACTGAAGAAGGAGCTGCTGATTACCGGATGAAATCTCCGAATACTCCAAGGTCATTTTACGTTTGCCTGATTTTGAATCATTAAACACACGCCTGACAACCGCGTCAGCCTCTATTTGATGCGTTTTCTCCTCATCCTGAAGGCTGATGAACAGGCGCAGCGTATCCCCGTGCTGAAAAGAATAGCCATCTGTCACAATCAAAGCAATACCGCCGGCGCTGATATTGTACGAGAGTGTATGAAACCCGTCTTTTTCATCTGCCGGCTCGACCAGCACATCCAATACCGCGTCAGTTCTTACATATTGCCGGCGCTGAATTCGCTTCATTTTTTCACGGGGAGGCACTTCAAGGCAGATCATTTGAAGCTTGTCCGTCACTTTTCCCTTAATTCGGCTTGAGAAGCGGTAAGGCACTTCGTCTTTACCGACAAACTCTACCGTTACTTCAGTATCATGATGTAAAATCACGGTTCTTCCTGTGTTTACATCAACCGGATATGCGATCAGGAGCTCTCCGTTTTCTATACTCACGGCTTTGCTCTTTGCTATTTTTAAATCATTTTCTTCTATGTATTCTAAGTGTACAGTTTCCCCAATCTCTATCATTGACTTCACTCTTTCGCATTCAATATACTCACTTTTTTATTAAATCATGTAATGAAAAAAAGGAAAAGACTTTTAGTCCTTTCCTCCTAGTTTTTATAGGTCTTTATATATAGGTTCAGCATTTTTTAGTTTTTCAACTTTCTCTTCCGTTCCGTCATTAGCATTTATATACATTCTGAATGTATCATTTTCAATCGTACCAAGCATTTCATAGCATGATACTTCCTGTCCTAATTCATTTGTGATCACAGCAAGCCTTGTTTCTCTCACTTCTACACTTTTGTTTAATTTTGCTTTCGCATCTTGTTCAGAGATAGCCGGCTTTGGTATGTCTCTTTTTCTGTGGGATGTTAAGAAATCTCGTGCTGAAAAGCCGACAACCTCGCCGTCATCCAAGGCAACTTTCATACGGATGGCTTCTGGATACATCCGGACATTATTTTCTATTGGAACATATGAGAATACACCGATTTTATCGTATTGCGCACTTTCATCGATTTCCAGATCTTTTGTTTCATATCCGTTTTTCTTTAGAAAAGCAAGGGCTCGATTCGATCCGTCATTCAAGCTGATTTTCTGATCTTTCACTTCTCTGTTTTGGATTAAATAAACCGGGTGTCCGCCTTTTTTTGTAATATCCATATATATCGCTGCTTTATGATCAGGATCTTTCATACTGATACTGTAGACGTCACGGTTTGTTTTTTTTCCGCTCTTTATCACTTTGATTGCATAATTGTCATCAGGTGCAAAGCGTTGGGCAATTTGTTTGGCTTCCTGTGCAGAAATTTCTTTTCCCTTCAGATGGGCAAAACCCTTCTCTTCTTTTTTGGTGCTGGTGAAACTTGGCCCAAGATCTGTTCCTGATGCAAAGGATCCAACATTTTTTTCAACCGTTTTAAAGCTGTTGATGATCGTGTTATCACTCTGTTTTTCATCAGAGGCCAGCGCCATCTCTACATCCATCCAGCGCAAGTTCTTGCTCATGACAAGGTGCTGAACGTGGCGCAGTTCATTTTGTATATCTTCTGATTGCTGATAAAGCTTATTTAACGAAGTATACTCTTTTTCGTCGAGCGGTTTTTGGTCCAAATCTCTGATTGACGTTTTATAGCTGAAATCGCCGATCTTGGATAACAGCTCTTCCGTTTTGTTAAACGGCATTAATGTAAGCGGCAGCTGACTGACACTGTTATGGGCTTCTGATGTAATTCTCCAAACATCTATCAATGCGGGGGACAGTGATTTTTTGCTGTTCATGGCAAGCGTTGCACCAATTTTATCATGCAGCTGGTCTACCTGATAGGTGAGCTCATGAAACGCCCGCTGATAGTTATTTTCAGCATGAAGAAGGACAGCGTCTTTTTCCTGGTGCTCTTTGTATCCCCAGTAACTAGTACCGACAATTGCAATACCTAGCACTGCGATTAAAATAGCTCTGATCATTTATCACACCTCATTTTTATGCTTTCTTATGTCCTGCTACTCACAGAAAATGTGTTTACCGATTCTCTTAATCTGCGGGCGCCCCCAAATCCACGCGCTGGTAGCTGTATCCGGATTAAAGTAATACAGCGCTTCCTCGGAAGGGTCCCAGCCATTAATGGCGTCTAATACTGCTTCTCTTGCTGTTTCGTTCGGCTGCATATAAATTTGTCCGTCAGCCACCGCTGTAAAGGCAAGCGGTTCAAAAATAACACCTGCTATTGAATTTGGAAATAACGGACTGTTTAAACGATTCAAGATAACTGCTGCAATAGCAACCTGTCCCTCGTACGGCTCGCCACGCGCTTCCCCGTAAACCGCTTGAGAAAGCAGCCGAATATCATTATTGGAAAAACCGCCCGGCATGTTAGCTGCAACCGCATCCTGTTTTCTGGTTTTTGCAGGCGTGTTGTTGTTTTGCTGTTTATTCGCTTGCGGCTGCTGTGTTATTTTTTCAGCAGGCTGTTTCTGCCGCGTCTCTGCTTGCTGCCTTGCTTTTTGAGTCGCTGTTTTTGACGGTTTCGTTTGGTATTTCAGCGGTATTTTTCCGTAATGCGTGAATTTATTTCCTTTTTGAAGCTGCTCCATGACATATTCACGGTAATATTTAGACTTAGATATCAAGGTCTGTTTGGTTTGGGCTCCGACCAGACCGTCTACCTCTTTTAAGCCGAATTGATCCTGAAAGTTCCGTACTGCCCAGTATGTCCCCCATCCATAAACCCCGTCAATTTTCCCATTATAATATCCGTTATATTGAAGACGCGCCTGCAGCTCGATCACATCGTCCCCTGTTGCCCCTCTTTGAATGACTTGATTAGAAAAGGCTGAAATTGTTTCAGTATTGATAAACGTCGTAATTATAAAGGAAAATAAGATGAGACATGCCATAATCGATCCTTTGGACTTCATCTTTTCAAGCCTCCTACAGCAAATTTTTGAGTGTAATCGTATTTTCTGTAACGAGGTTATTTTTATACACTCTTTCCTTCTTATCCCTCACAGCTTAAAAATTTCAGCAAATCAAAAAGCCGCACTATCGCTGTGCGGCTCTTCTATATCTGCATCATATTGACGGAACGGGCTTTTTTTGCTTTCCGCAAACCAAACCACCATAAAAATAACATAAATGGAAACATGTAATAGATCCAATTACTGAGGGCTGTCAGGATAAAGTCATACGACCCATGTAAAAGTGAAGGTACGGCCAACGAAAGGAAAAGCCATTTTACACGTGCTTTTTCAGCGGAAAAACGCGCTTTCCCTAGGTAAAACCCCATAATCACTCCAATTAAGGCATGGCATGAAACGGGCAGCAGCGCTCTGACAAACGCATGCTCCACGCCATGACCGATTAAATAAAGAATATTTTCGAGTGTCGCAAAACCGAGCGATACACTTGCGCCGTATACAATTCCGTCATAATGTTCATCAAAGTGGGCGTGCGGGTAAACACTGATCATTAAAATAAACCATTTTAATGATTCCTCCAAAAAGCCAGAAGACAAAAAAGAAACAAAAAAGCTTCCGCCTCCCACATTCTCTTTTTCAAGCACATACTGGATAAACATGGTGGGAAATACAAGAACAACCCCAAGAAAAAATGACCGAAGCACCATATGTACAGGTTCATTATCATACTGATCTTTTAAATAAAAATAACTTAACAGCGCGATGCCGGGAGCAATTCCTGCAGAGATGATTGCAAACATCAGGCAACCTCTTTCCTTTATATTCCTATGTCTATCCTACCATGTTGTGTATGAATTTACATCTGTCTGCCCTTAAAAAAACAAAAAGAGCATACGAATCCTTCATATGCTCTCCTCTTTTCACTTATCTTCTCTTTTTGCGATTTCATTTGCGATGTGGCCGCCGTGAAATCTTCCGTTTTCAATAAATATTTCATTTGCATTGTTTCCGGCAGCGATGACCCCTGCAATAAAAACGCCTTCCACATTGGTTTCCATCGTTTCTTCATTAAAAAACGGACGTCCTGATTCCTCATCGATTTTCACACCGATTTTTTTCAGAAATTGATGATCAGGGTGATAACCCGTCATGGCAAATACAAAGTCGTTTTTAATGGTAATCAGTTCCTGCTGGCCGGAGCGGAAAACGACTTTATCTTCAGTGATTTTTTCTACACAAGCGCCAAATTCCATTCGGATTGTACCGTTTCTTACTAAAGATTCGAATTCTGGCAGAATCCATGGCTTAATGCTAGAAGAATATTCATTGCCCCTGTATAAAACGGTGACACGCGCTCCTGATTTTACGAGTTCAAGCGCAGCATCTACACTTGAATTTTTCCCGCCGATAACGACGACGTCTTTATCGAAATACGGATGTCCTTCCTTAAAATAATGGAATACTTTCGGCAAATCCTCACCGGGTACGTTCATATAGTTTGGATGATCATAATAGCCTGTGGCAATAATGCAGTATGGTGTTGAATACGTCTCTTTTGACGTTTCGATAACAAATGAATTGTTTTCTGCTTTTGTCACTTTTTGCACCATTTCAAATGCATTCACACGGATCTTTTTCCGCTTCACGACTTCCCTGTAGTACGACAAAGCCTGAATTCTGACAGGCTTTCTGTTTTCGGTAATAAATGCCACGTCACCGATTTCAAGCTTTTCACTTGAGCTGAAAAAGGTTTGATGCGTCGGATAATTGTAAATACTGTTAACGACATTGCCTTTTTCAATGACGAGGGCATCAATGCCAATTTGTTTTAGGTGAATGGCCGCAGATAACCCGCAAGGACCTCCGCCAATAATTATTGCTTTTTCTTCAATCATTTCCGTCAACTCCTGCGATTGGCATTCGATTCACATTTTTCTATTTCCAAATAAAAAAATCTCCTATTTTATCATAGGAGATTTTTATTTTTTATGCAAATCATCAACTTATATCCAGCCTCTAAAGCGCGAAGCCTCCGCCATTTTACGCACGCCTACCATATAAGCGGCAAGTCTCATGTCGATTCTTCGGTTGTTGGCCATTTCATAAATATTGTTGAATGATTTTACCATCATTTTTTCTAATTTCTCTTCTACTTCTTCCTCGCCCCAGTAGAAGCCTTGGTTATTCTGAACCCATTCAAAATAAGAAACCGTTACGCCTCCCGCGCTTGCCAGTACATCCGGAACAAGCAGAATGTCACGGTCTGAAAGAATTTTTGTTCCTTCAAGCGTAGTTGGGCCGTTTGCTGCTTCAACAACGATTTTCGCCTGAATGTTATGGGCATTTTCTTCTGTAATTTGGTTTTCAATCGCGGCAGGAACTAAAATATCACAATCCAGTTCCAGCAGCTCTTGGTTCGTAATGGTATCGTTGAAAAGCTTTGTCACTGTGCCAAAACTGTCGCGGCGGTCGAGTAAATAATCAATATCAAGGCCTTCAGGGTCATACAGTCCGCCGTATGCATCGGATATGCCGACAACCTTTGCCCCTGCATCATGCATAAATTTTGCCAAATAGCTTCCGGCGTTTCCGAAGCCTTGAACGACAACTCGCGCACCTTTAATATCGATGCCTTTTTTCTTCGCCGCTTCTTTTATGCAGATGGTTACACCTTTTGCTGTCGCTGATTCTCTCCCGTGAGATCCGCCAAGCACAAGCGGTTTGCCTGTAATGAACCCAGGCGAATTAAATTCATCAATTCTTGAATACTCATCCATCATCCAAGCCATGATTTGTGAGTTTGTAAATACATCCGGTGCCGGCACGTCTTTCGTCGGACCGACAATTTGGCTGATAGCTCTGACATAACCCCTGCTTAGACGCTCCAGCTCTCTAAACGACATATCCCTTGGATCACAAACAATTCCGCCTTTACCACCGCCATATGGAAGATCAATGATACCGCATTTTAAACTCATCCAAATGGAAAGTGCCTTCACCTCTTTTTCAGTTACGTTCGGGTGAAAACGTATCCCGCCTTTTGTCGGACCGACAGAGTCATTGTGCTGGGCACGATAACCCGTAAAAATCTTGACTGAACCGTCGTCCATACGAACTGGTATTTTTACCGTTAATAATCTCATCGGCTCTTTTAACAGTTCGTATACTTCTTCAGGATATCCCAATTTTTCCAGAGCCTTATGTATTACGGTTTGGGTTGATTTTAATACATCAAGTTTGTCCTCTTCTGTATGACCGGTGTTTCGATCGGCTGCCATTTGAGTTAACCTCCTAGAATCTTCTGTTTCTCACATGCTCCCTTTCAGAGAATAGTATACACCTTCATATGATCTATGCATAGGATAAACGTTATGTTTTTCCATGTTTTTTAACAAAAAAAACCGCTGTAAAAAACAGCAGTTTTTCTTCCATTCTTATGAAAAATGAGTTTGGATTGTCTCTACAGCATTTCCGTCCATAATGAGCTTACCATACTCTTGTAAGCGATAAATCGTTAATGTTGTCGGATTGCCGTATTCAGCCAGGACCGCCACAACACCCTCGGCAGTCTGTGATCCCAAGTCTTCAAGGCTCAGAAAGTACTGTCCTTCATAGTGGTAGACAGTTCCTCCTGTGATACCGATCCGCTGTAAGCTTTCAGAAAGCTGAATGATATCTTCAAAGGAATGGAATTGATATATGATGTCCGCGCTCTCGTCAAGCTTGACTTGCATTTCGATGTAATCATCATCATACTCATCTTCTTCTGAATCCGCTTCTTGGTTCTTTGTTACGATCACAACCATCCCTTGTGCTTGGAGAGAATACACTTCCACTGCAATCGGTCCATTCGCTTCAAAGCCGAGCTCTGTATTTGCTTCATTCATCATATCTTTAAATAACTGGTGGACTTTAAATGAGTCCTTCCAGAGGTCTTCTTTTGTTAATCCACGATCAGTTAAATCATCGAGGGTCAAGAAGATTTTGATCTTATTATAATTCAGACGCTCAAGCCGCATAACGTTCCCTCCTGCCTCTACTTGCACACAAATCATATAACACATTATATGAGATGATGAGTCATAGGTTCTTAATTGTTATCAGTTTACACTGAGTTCACTAGTAAGACAAGCACAATGCAGTTTTTTATTGACACACTCTTTAGGGAAGTCATTCAGGTGCTGCAAGTGTCACGATGTGTGCCTCAGGCTCCGCCCCTAAACGAAGGGGCACTTTTGTTGTGCCGTACCCATTGCTGATGAGGTACGCAGCATTTTTAACAAAACCGGTTGTACCAAGCTCATAAGGGCCAAATTTCCCAAATCGAATCTGCCCGCCATGGGTATGCCCGCTGAATATCACATCAATACCGTCAGTTTCATTGATTTGTTGATGGATCTCAGGGTTATGGCAAACCAGAACGTTCACCTGGTTCCCGTCAATTTCTTTAATCGCTTCTTCATAATCATCCATCTCCATCCTGATGTCATCCACTCCGGCTATGGTGATGGTATGTCCGTTATACGCAAAAGGAACCGATTCATTTCGCAGCGTAATAATACGGTGCGTTTTAAATATAGCATACAGTTCCCGCTGACTGATTTCATAATCATTGTTTCCCCAGACAAACATGACAGGGACTCCCAAACCCGCAAGCCTTCTGACGTTTTCCTCAATTCTCGAGCAGGACACCCCGCCCTCAGCTAAATCACCCCCGATTATAACCAGATCCGGCTGATGGCCCTGCGCTTCCTCTAAAAGACCGTGATCAACAATACGTTTATGAATGTCAGATATAAAAAAGATCGTAAGAGGCGGCTTCCCCTTCATTTTTGATAACGTAAATGTATGGATTTTTAGGTGATTGCCTTTTGCCACTGAATACATTTTTGCCGTCATTGCCGCTGCTGCAATAGCCAATGCACCGGCAATTTTCATTGATCGCTTCATTAAAAACTCTCCATTCTTTTAGAACTTATCAATAAGACGGACAATAAAAAAAAGACGTTTCTATCGTTTGAGAAAACGCCCCATTTTATTTACTTTCAAAATATAGATTAATATCGTATTGGTGCTTCATCAATTGAAAAACAGATTCTCTCGCCTTCCATTTATCAGGCTGCGGCCAAAGATCAGTGCTTTTCTGAATAATTTCACATCTCAGTTTATGGAAATCACCCTCGGCTTTTTCTTCTTTTTTCTTAAAATAATATGAAGTGCAGTATGCAAAAGCAGTTGCCATCATCCAAAATAAATAAAAGGTATGGCTGAGCGTTTCTTGAAGAATGAGCTGAGGCGCCGGACTTTTGATCATCATTAGAAGACATAATAAGCCCAGGCAAATGAGTGAGGTCCACCGCCACCTGCGGCATTGCGCAGCATAGTTTTCGTATTTTTGTTTTCGTTTCACCAACGCCTGTAGCATCTGTTTGGTCGGCGCGTCCGTAAATCGGTCCAGCTGGTTCCATAAGGATTCCATACGCTTCACACCTTGTCCCTTTTCATTGCTACAATATATGAGCCTGCGATCAAAAAGATGCCCGCTAATAAGTCAAAGGGATGTCCAAAATTTGCCCGGTATAAACGTCATTTCCGTTCAAATGGTTATAGGCACGGATCTTTTCTTCTCCTGATCTGCTTTTATAATATTTCATGGAAATTCGGTACAGCGTTTCTTTCTTTTGAACGGTGTGCTGAACGATACGTTTTGCCTCCGTATCTTGAACTGGTTCAGACTGCTGCTGTACCTGTTCCTGCTCTTTTTGGACTGTTTTTTCCGGGGAAGGGGAAGCAGCCGCGCTTTTTGCTTCCTGTTTGTTTGCTGTGTTCTCTTTTTCCGCTACAGCAGGCTGCTTCTTATCAGTTGTTGCTTCTGTTTGTTTCTCTGTCTTTTTGCCTTCAGATTTTTTTTTTGACTCTTCGCGCAGGACTGTCTCTGCCGTTTCTTTTTTGGCCTCTGGTTTTTGGACCACCTCGTATTTACTCTGGCTGCTGTTTATAAAAACATCTTCATAATCATCGGGATTTCCCGGATGGCTTTTCATTAGATAAAATAAGGTGACAAAGACGATAACCGGCACAAATACAAACAGTACTGCGAGAGTGGTAAATAACGGCGTTCTTGTTTTGCCTTGCTTTTTTTTCTTCTCTCTTTGATTTTTTACAGATTGTCTTGTCGGAAGGCTTTCTTCATCATCTTCGAAAAGGTCGTCCGCCAATGAGGTTTTATGGTCTTCATAAAGATTCTGGGCTTTTCTTCTCTCTACTCTAGACATGTTCGTCATGTGTATCCCTCCTAACATGTTCAAAACGAATCTGACAGGCAAACACGGCATCAATAATAAAATGCGCCGTTACCGGAACAAATAGATTGCCGGTCCATTCATAAATCAGTCCAAGCAAAAAGCTGATTGCCGTCACCATGATAAATAGCAGCCATTTTGTCAAATACCGAAAATGAAGAACAGCAAATACAAGACTGGCCGCCCATAAACCAATATGGGTCTGCAGCACTCCCCTGAATAACATTTCTTCAGCAAAAGAAATCAGAAGCGTTAAAAATATAATATGAGGGATTGGCCTTTTACTGAATAACTTTTTATTGATTCCGCCGTCATCATATAAATGAGGCGGACACCATTTCATGATTGCCATGTCGGCTAAAATGACAATAACCGCCAAAGAAACACCATACCAAATGATTCTTGTATCTCTAATATGCCAGAGGCTGAAAAAATCACTTATATCCTGAAAAAAGAACAAAACGGCAGCAGCGGACACCATGATGATCAGAAGCTGTGTCATGTATAGCTGCTTCAGTATATCACGGTCAGACAGATGCTGGATCAAATCCTTTTGCTGTTTCAGTTCGGCTCACCTACAGTCTCTAGACTGAATATACGGTGCAATTCCGATCTCCAGCCGTCTAATGGCGCTTTTTGGACGCGCTCCTCTTTTTGTTCATACAGCGAAAGATCAAAACCGCAATGTGAACAGCATGGCATGCTTCCTTTATCGGGCTCGTATGTTTCATCAAAATAGGCTAACAGCGATTGTCTTAAACAGCCATCGCGATGAAGTAAAGCTGCCACGTGACGCATTTTTTCAAGTTTCAGCTCCATGCGATACGTGATTTCCCGCTTGATCAGATCAATTGATGTTTTCCCCTGCATAAAGAGATGGATGATCATGCGCGACTGCGTCTCTGTGATACCATATTGCATGAATAATTCGCGCAGTTTTCTTTCGTCCTGTTCTTCCGTTTCTTCCAGCACGCGAATAACATTGGCGATTTCTCCATCCGCAAGGCTCTCCATTTGGATAATCTGCTCCTGCAATTCGAAATCTCCAGGCGCTCTGAGCAAAATGCTGACACTCGGTTTTCCGTCACGCCCTGCTCTGCCGATTTCCTGCATAAAAGCTTCAGCCGTCTGCGGGAGATAAAAATGGATGACATATTTGATATCAGATTTATCAACACCCATGCCGAACGCATTTGTACAGCAAATGACATCAAGCTGATTATTGATAAATTGCTGCTGAATTAACATTCTGTCACCAGAATCCATGCCGCCATGGTAATAATCAACCCTGCTGCTTGTTTTATATTTAATTTCCTCCGCTAATTCCTCTGCCCATTTCCTTGTCGGACAATAGACAATTCCCGGTCCTTGCAGGTTTTCAACCAGCTGAATGACCCTATCTATTTTTTCGGCAGTATCCGCGGTATTTTCAACTTTGAGCGCAATATTCGGCCGGTTAACTGAGTTAAGATGCTGTTCGGCATGCTGCAGATCAAGCAAATTCATGACATCATGCAGCGTATCCTTCGTCGCCGTAGCCGTCAGAGCAAGCACCGGCGGATGCCCTAGTTTTTTTCTCAGCTGTCCAAGCTTTGAATAATCAGGTCTAAAATCATGTCCCCATTCCGATATACAATGCGCTTCATCAATAACAAAAAGACTGATCGGAACGCTCTTTAATTTTTCCAGGACATATGACGACTGCAATGCTTCGGGCGACAGATACAAAAATTTGTAGCGGTGGATATGCTCCAAAACGAAATGTCTTTCCTGCCTGCCGAGCATGCTATTCAATGCGGCAGCTCGTTTTTCTCCCCGCGCTTTCAGCTGCTGCACCTGGTCCTCCATTAAAGAAAGCAAAGGAGAAACGATTAATATCATACCGTCAAGCATATAACCGGGCAACTGGTAGCAAAGAGACTTTCCTCCCCCTGTCGGAAGCATTGCAATGGTATCCTTTCCGCTGAGTACACTTCTGATGATGTCCTCCTGCCCTTTTTTAAAGGAATGAAAACCAAAAAACTGATATAACGCTTGCTGTAATTTAGTCATACTGTTTCACCTGCTTTGCCAATGCCAGCCTGATTTGAAAGTAGCTGAACCGCTGCTCTAGGCCTTCTCGAATTTGTTTGATCTTGTTTGTCCGCATGCGTTTGGCGAACTCAGCAATTTGGAGCTGATCTTCAGCCGAAATATATCCATCAATCACAAAAGCCGGCTCATGAAGAGAAATTTCGACGATATGGTCTTCAATTGTGGCGGTTTTCAGCTTTCTGATTTCAGCAATTCGCTGAATCGGAATCCCTTGTCTGACCAACTGCCATGTTTTTCTCGTAGAATCAGTCAGTGCATTCTCCAAATGCACATCAGAAAGAAGATCCTTTAATATAGAATCTTCACATTGCGGCAAGGAATGAATAAAATAATGTACCGCAGCCCAAAACAAGACATAAACGTACCACTCGTCTTCTTTCAGATTGTCAGCAAGCTGCCTGCTCGTATAACCGATCCTATTATATGAAGTTAATGAGTAGACAAAGATAAGAGCTGCTTTCTCGTCAAGCTTTTGCAAATAATTCTCCAGCATATCCTGCAAGCCTCTTGCCAGTTTTTCATGATCCTTTTGCTTGTGCATGTATCGCTTGACCCAGTGAAGCGTCTTATAATCTTTTGTGACGGGAATATACTGTCTGCTGCTGTGCTGCTTATTTGATAATACCTGTACGAGAAGGGAAAGTCTTTTCCAGAGCACGCTTGCGGCCTGCTGAAAATAAGCACCGTGGCAATGGGCTGGCCAAGGCCGTTCACTCAGCGCCTGCCTCAACATGCTTTCGCCTCTAATAGTCACTCTGTATGTATCTGTTTCTGACATCGGTTCCAGAAATGACTGCTGTTCAAGCTTGCGGAGTGAGGCTGAAATGTCGCTTCTTGAACATTGCGGAGCCATTCCAAAATATCTTGCAGTCTGAAATAAGCCGGCATCTTGAATGGTTTGTGACGATCTTTTTCCTTTGAATAAGTGAAAAACGGCACTTCCTGTCCGTTCCCCGTTTATTTTAGAAAGGCAATCGAGAACCATGATATCAAAGTAATTTAATGACAACCTATCCACCCACATTCTTCCTGACAAATATCGCTGGTTTGTTCTTTTTATTTTAACAGATTTTAAACAGAAATCGACGTTTAAAGTCATCATTAGGGGGGATGTTATGTAGATAACCCCTTATGTGATAAGCATTCTCAATCATTTTTCTGTTGAAATGTGGCATCAACATCATTACAATAAGTAAGAGGAATAGGTGTTAAATTGATTAAATATAAAGATTGATCCATTTGTTCCACCAAGAACAATCTGGGAGGTTTTATTCATGGCAAAGTACACAATCGTAGACAAAGATACATGCATTGCATGCGGCGCTTGCGGAGCGGCTGCACCAGACATTTACGATTACGATGATGAAGGCATCGCGTTCGTAACGCTTGACGAAAACAAAGGCGTTGTCGAAGTTCCTGAAGTACTGGAAGAAGATATGATTGACGCATTTGAAGGATGCCCTACTGATTCCATCAAAGTGGCGGATGAGCCGTTTGAGGGCGACCCGCTTAAATTTGAATAGAAGTAATCGAAAAAGCTCCCCTATGGGAGCTTTTTTTATTTAATGAATATGCGCGCTTCTTTGCTGTTCAATCCACGGTTTAAGCTTGATAAAGATAAGTGTGAACACGATCGTAATGACAATGCCTTTTATGACGTTAAATGGCAGGATACCAGCGACTACCGCTGTTTTCAGCGCACTGTCGGATAATGCCGGGGAGTGTAAAAACCATGTGTAGGCCGGAAGAATCAGAACATAATTCAGAATGCTCATCAGCACCGTCATAGCTGCAGTTCCAAGCAGAAGACTTACTGCCAGGCCTTTTGCTGAGTTCAGCTTTTTAAATAAGAAAGCAGTCGGCAAAATAAAGAGTGTTCCGGCAATGAAATTTGCAATTTGTCCTACAGGCACTCCAGCCATGCTCCCCTGAATGATATATTGAAGAACGTTTTTTATCGCTTCAACGGCAATACCCGCTAAAGGTCCGTATATAAGAATCGCAATAATGGCAGGGACATCACTGAAATCAATTTTTAAATAATCAGGAAGCCCCGGAAACGGAAAATTTAACAGCATCAAAACAAATGCGATGCTGCTCAGCATGCTGATCACGACTAATTTTTTTACTTTCAATTTGCTCTCTCCTTTTCGATCACATCTTACTCGAAAAGCGGAAAGGTTCTTTTTCAAGCCAATAAAAAAACCGCTCTATGATATAAAAGCGGGGTTTCAAAAATTTGGCTTGGTAAAGAAACGTTTGAAAACCTTTCTTTCAAAACGCTGCTGAACCTCCATCTTCTCCCATCCAGACTATACTGTCGGCTTCGGAATCGCACCGAATCCTGCTGTCAAAAACAGCTCGCGGGCTTAGAGCCATTGCTCATCACCGCCGGTAGGGAATTTCACCCTGCCCCGAAGATTGATCATATGAATTTGGTTCCATTATAAACGATAAACGGTTGGTTGTATAGATAATTGCTTCAAATTAAATATAACGCCAAAAGACTCTAAAACTGGTCAATTCCTCGCTTTCCTTTTATCCTTTACTGCGTCAATACACATTGACACTCTATTGAGAATATGTTAAATTATCAGATATTTAGTTTGTCAATTTAGGAGGAAATCTTACGATGTTTCGAGTATTGGTCTCAGACAAAATGAGCAACGACGGCTTACAACCACTTATTGAATCAGACTTTATTGAAATCGTCCAAAAAAACGTAGCAGATGCAGAGGATGAATTACATACCTTTGATGCTCTATTGGTGCGAAGCGCGACAAAAGTAACAGAAGACCTTTTTCAAAAAATGACTTCTTTAAAAATCGTCGGAAGAGCCGGTGTCGGTGTTGATAATATCGACATTGACGAAGCGACGAAACATGGGGTAATTGTTATTAATGCGCCAAACGGAAACACAATTTCCACAGCTGAGCACACATTCGCGATGATCTCATCTTTAATGAGACACATCCCTCAGGCCAATATCTCTGTAAAATCCAGAGAATGGAACCGCACAGCATATGTCGGTTCGGAACTTTACGGCAAAACACTTGGAATTGTAGGGTTAGGCAGAATCGGAAGCGAAATTGCACAGCGTGCGAGAGCCTTCGGTATGACCGTGCACGTTTTTGATCCTTTCTTAACAGAAGAAAGAGCGAAAAAAATCGGTGTTAACAGCCGTACGTTCGAAGAAGTCTTGGAAAGCGCAGATATCATCACTGTGCATACACCGTTAACAAAAGAAACAAAAGGCTTATTAAACAAAGAAACGATTGCAAAAACGAAAAAAGGTGTTCGCTTAATTAACTGTGCACGAGGCGGCATTATCGATGAGGCAGCTCTTCTTGAAGCTTTAGAAAGCGGCCATGTTGCCGGTGCGGCTCTTGACGTTTTTGAAGTTGAACCGCCAGTTGATAATAAACTCGTTGACCACCCGTTAGTGATTGCCACTCCTCACCTAGGGGCATCGACAAAAGAAGCGCAGCTGAATGTTGCAGCGCAAGTATCAGAAGAAGTTCTGCAGTTCGCAAAAGGTCTTCCTGTTATGTCAGCCATTAACCTGCCTGCCATGACAAAAGATGAATTCGCTAAGATTAAGCCGTACCACCAAATCGCAGGAAAAATCGGCAGCCTCGTATCACAATGCATGAAAGAGCCGGTACAGGATGTCGCGATTCAATATGAAGGCACAATTGCTAAACTTGAAACATCGTTTATTACAAAAAGCCTTCTGTCAGGCTTCTTAAAACCACGCGTTGACTCAACAGTTAACGAAGTAAATGCGGGCGGTGTCGCAAAAGAACGCGGCATTAGCTTTAGTGAAAAGATTTCCACTTCTGAATCTGGATACGATAATTGCATTAGCGTAAAAGTGACAGGAGACCGCAGCACCTTTACCGTTACAGCTACCTATATCCCTCATTTCGGAGAACGCATTGTCGAAATCAACGGGTTTAATATCGACTTTTATCCAACAGGCCACCTGGTTTACATCCAGCATCAGGATACGACGGGGGTCATCGGCCGAGTGGGACGTATTATCGGAGATAATGATATTAACATTGCAACCATGCAGGTTGGCCGTAAAGAAAAAGGCGGAGAAGCCATCATGATGCTTTCTTTTGACAGACATTTAGAAGATAAAATTGTGAAAGAACTAACAGATGTTCCTGATATCGTGTCTGTGAAACTTATTGATCTTCCATAATGAAAAAAACTCAAGCTCTGCAGCTTGAGTTTTTTTCTGCTTTTTAACGGTTTCCTGTTTATGTATGTTTGTGCAGTACTTCTAACACGTTTCTCAGTTCGGATACAGGTATTTGCCCAGGTGCTGAAGCCTCTTCTCCTGCGCCGAATGTGCAATCTGATCCAAATACCTCACCGCTCAGCCTGCTGACTAATCCCGTTCCCGCCATTGACATTGTGATCATCGGTCGGTCCGCATATTTTGTCTTCATCGTATACGTCGCATCAAGCAAGGTTAAAAGATCTCCTGCATCCTTCGGCATTACGGCTATTTTCGGAATATGCGCTCCTAACTCCTGCATTTTACGAAGCCGAGAAATGATCTCGTCCTTTGCAGGTGTTTTCTGAAAGTCATGATTAGACATAATCACGTAGACACCATTTTCTCCCGCTAAAGATACTAACGCATCAACGTTTGCCTCTCCTGAAAATAATTCAATATCGATAAAGTCTATATCTTTTGTGCGGATAGCCGTTTCCAGCAAAGCGATGTAGGAACTTACATCCATTTCTTTGCTCCCGCCTTCTTTATGCGATCTGAATGTAAATAGAAACAGCTTGTCTCTCAAAGACTCTCGCAGCTTTGAGATCATCTTTATGACTGCTTCGCTGTCGTCCGCTTTTTCAAATACATCGACTCGCCACTCGACAATATCCGGATCCAGTAATTTCACAGCTTCTGCTTCTTTTAAAATTTGCTTTTCTGTTTTACCCATCAGCGGAACGATGATTTTCGGCATCCCTTCACCGATGGAAACTCCTTTGATTGTTAACACGTTCACTCGTCTCAAATCCTTTCAATCTTTACCTTGTTTTATTATACACGGACAAGTTTTTTTTGAAAATTTCTATTATATGAAAAGCAACGAAAAAAGAGCCTGAAAAAAGGCTCTTTTAATGTAAGGAAATCGGATTTGGAGCAGCTGGAACCGGAATAGCTTCTGATACATCGTATCTGCCGATTTTTTTTGTTCCCGTTTCCGCAAAGGTCACTTCTGTAAAGCCAAACTCCTTTGCTGTTAAAAGAAGTCCCTCCAGCATTAAGATGCCGGCAATAGAATCCTCAACCCCCGAGTGTTTTGAGAAATGGATATATAAGTGATTCTGTTTCTCCGTTACAGATTTGACGGCACCCGCTTGAATAAGAGGTGCAGTATTTGTTTGATTGCTCGATTCCATTTCCTTAATAGCTTCTTTTACAGTATTAAATGCTCTTTCTGTTGGAACGAGAAAGTCTTGTCCTTGTTCATTTTGGTACAAGGAGTAGGCTCTATTCGACTGTTTAGGAATAGGAATTTCAGTAAAAGTACCATTTGAGCCAATACTGACGCCGTTCTTTTTCTGCTCCGATGAAAAAATTTTGATTTTTTCATAAGGACTCCATTTTAAAGATTCTTTCAGCAATTTTTTTAGTATTGCGTCGTCTTTTACAGAAAAAGCCTCAATGGGCTGATCGACTTGTATATTTAATTCCTTATGATTTTGGTTTTCCTTTACTTCCACTTCATCCATGAAGGAGGGAATCGTGATGGCGTGATCAAGGATATCCAATTGATCACTTTCAAACAGCACCTCCTGTATGGTTTGGTTTGATTTCGTTTTTTTAATGCTGACGGGTATAATTGTGGATGTTTCGGCATCGGCAATTGCTACAGTCGTATAGTTGTTCTGCTCCTTTTCAGGAACAACTAACGATGACTGATCCAGGGATAATGCAGCTTTTTTGCTGTCTGCTGTCTCAGTTTTCGTTATAGCGTTTTCTTGGGACGCTTCTTTTTGTTGAGGCTGTGCCTGATCAAAGAAATGAGGAGAAATAATGAAGGCGATATAAACCGCAACCGCAGTGGCACATGCGGGGCCAATCCACCTAACAGCGGACTTTTTTTTGCTTTTTGCCATCGAAAGCCGCTTATATATGTCTTGCGGAGAACGATGGTCTTTAACTGCCGGCAGTTGACTTAACAACTCCTTTATCTGTTCTTCGTTCCAATCTGACTTCATCATCCATTAGCTCCTCCCTCAAAAGCTCCATATGTTTCCGAAGTACTTTGAGCCCTCTGTGTTGGGTCGTTTTCACTTTGCTTTCCGAGAAGCGCAGAGCATTGGCTGTTTCCTGTATTGAATATCCCTGAATAAACCGTAAGATAATCACAGCTCTTTGATCGATCGTACATTGATCGAGCGCAGCATAAATTTCCCGGACATTTTCATGTTGAACCGCGAGTTCGTCCGGAAGCAATTGCTGATCTCTGACATCCTGTGTATCCCAATCAAATGTCCCGAGTACACGCTGTCTGATCGTCTGCTGCTTACGGAACCAGTCTATCGCCACATGGCGTGCAATCGACAAAAGCCATGTTTTTTCACTGCTTCTTCCTTCAAACGTATGATATGAATTTAATACACGAATATAAACCTCCTGAAGAAGGTCTTCAGCCTGGCTTTTATCCTTTACCATATAAAATAAAAATTGATATAAATCTTGATGGTAAGTTTTATATAACGCTTGAAAGGTTTCTTCCATAGGAAACCCCTCCGTTCCTTTAGTCGTAATAATAGCTTAAAAGTTACATTACAACTATATTACGAGAAACTGGAATTTGGAAGGGAATTTATATTAACATATCCTTAAATTTTATTAAGAAAAACCTTTTAAAAAACACCCGCTCGGATCAGCGGGTGTTTCTTATGGAACAAGATTCTTCGGCAAATTCAGACTCGACTTGATCATTTTGTCGGAATATAAAACGTAAACGTCGTTCCTTTGTCCATCCGGCTGTGCACCGTAATGGTACCGTTGTGAGCTTCCACAATATTTTTAACAATAGCGAGTCCCAGTCCGGTTCCTGCTCTGCCCCTTGTCCTTGCTTTATCCGCTTTATAGAACCGCTCAAAAATAAATGGCAGATCCTCTTCCGGTATGCCGGAGCCGGAATCTTTGACGTCTATTTTTATTCCATCCTTAACCGTATGAACGGAGATGGAGACATTGCCGCCTGATTGAGTATGACGCAGCGCGTTATCAATTAAATTGGTAAACACCTGCTCCATCTTATCTTCATCAAACATAAATTCCTCTTCAGTGAGAGAAATGTCCTGATGCAAAGAAATATTTTTTTCTTTGGCAACGCCGGAAAATTTGCGCATGATCTTTTCTATAAATTCATTAAGATTGATTTGTTCATAATGCAATCCAGTATGCCCTGATTCCATTCGCGCTAAATCAAGCAAATCGTTGACAAGGCGGCCCATTCGCAGCGACTCGTCATAAATAATTTGAGCAATCTCTTTTCGGTCTTCTTCGGAGCTCGCAATGTCATCGACAATGGCTTCACTATACCCTTGAAGCATGGAGATCGGCGTTCTTAATTCATGGCTGACATTTGCGATAAAGTCTTCGCGCAATTTATCAAGGCGGCGTTCTTCGGTCATATCTCGAAGAACGGCAACCGCGCCTCTGACATGCGATTCCGCATACAGCGGCGACATCAGCAGCACCCATGATCTGCCCTGCAGCGTCATTTCAATCATTTGTTCTTTTTCTGTGCTGACAGCATTTTGGAACAGTTCTTTTGCTTCTGGCGGAAGATTGTCGCCTTCTTTAATATTCATATTCTGCTCATAATACCAAGCCTGCAGAAAACGTTCGGCCGGCGGGTTTGTCACGAGAATCGTGCCGTCGATATTGATGGTAATCACTCCGTCAGCCATACTGCTTAATATGTTTGAAAGCTGTTCTTTTTCTTGGTTGAGCGCATTGATATGAAAGTTAAGCTGCCGCCCCATTTGATTAAAGGCGGTTGCCAGCTCACCGATTTCATCCTGGGTTAAAATCGGGATTTTCGTGTCAAACTTGCCCTTCGCCAAATCCTGTGCGCCCTCTCTCATTTTTCGAAGCGGATACGTGACCCTGCTTGATAAAAAGAAAGCAAAAAATGTGGTCAGCACAATCGCAATGCCTGCGGCAAGGAATATATAACGGGTCGTGTGTTTTGTTGTGTCTTTGACGGCAAGCAGAGATTGAGATAAAAAGACCATGCCTTTTTTTCCGTCTTTTTCATACGGAACACCCACAATCAGGCGTTCATTATCCGTGTCTCTGCCACTCAGGCCCGTGCGTTTACTGACTTTTTTATGGTTGTCCAGAGCCTGATGTAAATCCTTGTCCCGCTGTATTTGCTCAAGCGTGATAGATGAGAGCCGATTTTTATCGTTCGGCGAATACCAGTATTTTTTCTCATCCTGTATGATCGCAATGCTTGTTAAGTTATCAGCGAGCTCCCAGGTGATCGACCTTGCCAGCGCCTGATCCTCGTGTTTTTCTAAGATGACTGCGACTTTATTTGCAAGCTGGGTTAAATCATTTTCGGCTTCTTCCACATGATAATTTTCGATAAACTCGAGTAAAAGCACCGTTAAAATAAATAATACGATCAGGACAAGAGAAAGGATCGTAGCCCACAGCTTGCCTACTACGCTTTTCCAAAATTTCATTCAGCGCCTACCTCGAATTTATAACCGACGCCCCATACGGTGACGATTTTTTTGGCAGCTCCCGGTGATACTTTATTGAGCTTTTCCCGGAGACGTTTGACGTGTGTGTCTACTGTACGCAGATCGCCAAAAAATTCATACTGCCACACTTCCTTGAGAAGCTTTTCCCGATCATACACTTTGTCAGGTGTTTTCGCTAAGAAGTAAAGGAGCTCATACTCTTTCGGTGTTAAGCTCACTTCAGTTCCGTCAGCAGTTACCCGATGGGCATCATGATCGATTGACAGATGAGAAAACACCAATACGTTTTTCGTCGGCGTATTCGCATTGAAATAAGAGTTTTGAGATGCCCTTCTCAGAAGCGCTTTTACCCGCAGCACAACTTCTCTCGGACTAAACGGTTTGACAATGTAATCATCTGTTCCCGATTCAAACCCCTGCACCCGATTTGCTTCTTCTCCTTTTGCGGTCAGCATGATAATTGGTGTAGCTTTTTTTTCGCGAATTTGGCGGCAGACCTCAATTCCGTCTGTGCCAGGCATCATTAGGTCAAGCAAAATTAAGTCATAATTGGTTTCGAGGCCTTTGGCAATGGCTTCATCACCATTTTCCGCTTCTTCAATCACATAATTTTCACGTTCAAGATACATTTTTAAAAGGCGGCGAATTCTGGCTTCGTCATCAACTACTAATATTTTGGTTTCATTGGATTGGTCCATCGTTTTCCCCCTGCTTTCCTTCTGTTACTTTCATTTTATCAAATCGTGAGAAAGTTTGATAACTGTATCGCTTTGTTCTGGACTATGCATAAGAATGAAGTCCGGCAAGCACAAGATTTACGAATATTAAATTGAACATAATGATGGCAAAACCGATTACGGCCAGCCATGCTGATTTCTCACCGTGCCACCCTCTTGACAGCCTTAAATGCAAATAAGCGGCGTAAAACAAAAACGTGATCAGCGCCCATACTTCCTTCGGGTCCCAGCCCCAAAATCTCGTCCAAGCGAGCTGAGCCCAAATCATTGCAAAGATCAGCGCGCCGAGTGTAAAAATCGGAAAACCGATGGAAACGGCTCTGTAGCCAACCTCATCCACCAGATCAAGATTCACGTTTTTCACCAGAGGATGTAAACAGGCACTGATTCTTTTTCTGACGATCAGGCGAAGCGCTCCGTACAATAGGAGTCCAGCTCCAAACGACCAAATCACTGTGTTTACCTTTCTGCCTGAGAAAAGGGCCGGAAGCTCTGCAATGGGCTGCATTTTCCCCTTGGTGATAAGCTCACCCTCATGCGGACCTACAAGTGCGGGCATTTCATAGACCATCACGCTTTTTTCCTTATTCTTATCCACCCAGTTAAACTCAGCTTCATAGCCGGCAAAACGAAACACAGATGTTATCACAATAAAGGCAACTGCCGTCACCATAATAAACATGATAGCTTCAAGCCAAAAGGTTTTTTTACTTGGTTTTGTCTGGTCAACATGCTTCAAAAGAAAAATGACACCTGCGACAAAACTGATGGCGAGTATAGCTTGCCCCAGCGCGGCCGTGGTTACGTGGATATACAGCCAATTGCTCTGCAATGACGGAATTAAAGGCGAAATGTCCGTCGGAAACATGCTGGCGTATGCGATCAGCAATAAAGCGATCGATAATGTAAACAGACCTAATGAAGGCAATTGATAGATAAAATAAAGGATAATAAACGCAAGCACAAGCATCATGCCAAAGGCCGTTGTAAATTCAAACATGTTGCTGACAGGCGCATGGCCGCTGGCAGCCCACCTTGTAATAAAATAGCCCAGGTGGCAGAGAAAACCGATAATCGAAAGGGTAATCCCGATCGTCGCCCACCGGTTTGCCCTGTCTTTTTTATTTTTCCTTCCGCGTATGGCCCCGCCGAAAATCGGGACCGCAATTAAATACACAAGAAAGGCCGCATAAAGAAAATTTCCGCTCAGCTCCGCCATGACACCACTCCCTTTTCGCCTATTTCTGTGTTTTCATTAATTCTTTTTGGTCTGCTGGTTCAGTCAGCCCCGTATCGGCTAAAACAAATTTTAAATCCTGCTTTAGTCCGTACCAGTTTTTATTGGTATGGCCGGCAACCATGACTGCACCTTCCTGTGTATGCAGCCAGATTCTGCGGTGCTGCCAGTACATTCCTTGAATGACGCCAATCATAAAAATGGCTCCGCCGATGGCAAGCACCCAAAGCGTCAGATCTTTTCTGACTGTCAGACCGGTTATGTTTTTCGTTTCGACATGGTCAAATTTCAACTTGTACTTATTGCTGCCCGACCCTTCAATTGTTTCTTGAATGGCAACAAAGCTTTTTTCGCCTTTTGGCTTATCTGGCGTTATGATATTAAAAACAAACGCCGGATTGTTAGGGATTTTTGTTTTTGTGCTCGGCTCTCCGTCCTGATTAAAATAGAAGTCAGGAAGGTAGCTGGCGACCTCAACTTTGTAACCGTTGCCAAGATCATAAACCGAATCTGGATCCAATAGGTTGATCTGTAAGCTCCCAAAGGATTTTTTTGATTTTTTGTCAATCAGCTGAAACACCATCTGATCGAGCTGATTCTCTTTATAATCCACCTGATAAACAGAAAACGAATCAAAGCGCAGCGGCTGATTGACACGAATATCTTCTTCTTTTACTTTTTTCAGCTTCGGCTTCTCTCCGTAGACAATTTTGCCTTCCCGTTTATAGAGAACCGCGTCTGTTTGAAAGTTTTTCGCGACCTTTCCGCTTCCGACTCTGTCAATGGCATCAGCGAACACCTTTTTTTCTGTCTCGCTGTTATAAGTCTCTACGCTGAATTGATTGTTTTTCAAATAATATCTTCCGTCTGTGCCTGGAATTGCCGCAGTTTCGCCTTCTCTGACCCAGAGCGTTTCATCGACGTACATGCCCGGCACAAATCTCAGCATTGCGCCAATCAGGAAAATGATTAATCCTATGTGATTGACATACGGACCCCAGCGGGAAAAACGCCCTTTTTCCGCCAGAAGGCTGCCCTCTTGTTCTCGTATTCTATAACGCTTTTTCTTTAAGAGAGTCACAATCTTTTCTTTTTCTTCAAGGTTGAGCTCGGTCTCCGTTTCACTGAACAGCCGCTGTCTTTTTAAGAAAACAGGGCTTCTCCTGACCCCCTGATTTTTCAATGCCCTGTACAGGGGAATCACGCGGTCAAGGCTGCAGATGACAAGAGAAATGCCGATAGAGGCAATCAGCAGCAAGTACCACCAAGATCCATATAAATGATGGAACCCGAGTAAATAATAAAGCTGGCCAAACGTGCCGTATTGTTCTTTATAATATGTATCAGCCTGAGCGCCGGGGGGCAAATAGGCTTCTTGAGGAAATATAGTCCCGAATGCTGATGCTGCAAGGGTTATGACGATAAGCCATATTCCGACCTTAACCGAAGAAAAGAAGTTCCATATTTTATCAATGAACGTTTTGTTATAGGTTTGTGAACGTCTCGCACTTCCATCGTATCTCATATCAGCAAGCGGGGGCTGCGTTTCCTGAAGCGCCCTGCCGCACGATTCACATAAAACGGTTCCTACCGGGTTGATATGTCCGCATTCACATTTTACCTGCTTCATCCCGAAGTCGCTCCGGGTTTTATCAGATTCATATAGTCATGGATCATGCTTTCTGTCATAGTGCCGGTCACCACCTTGACAACTTTTCCTTCCGGATTGATTAAAAAGGTTGTCGGAAGCGGAGATACGCCATAGGCATCAAGCACCTGACGATCTGTATCCAGGACAACCGGAAAATTCACTCCGTAGGATTTCATAAAATTATGTACTGCTATCTTTGACTCCCCAACATTTACCGCGACAATTTCAACGCCTTGGTCTTTAAAATATTTGTATTGGTTCGCCATATAAGGAAATTCTTTTTTGCACGGCTCACACCAGGTGCCCCAGAAATTCAAAAAAACACCTTTTCCTTTTAAGTCACTCAGCTCAATACGTTCCCCATTCGTATCTTCAAGGACAAAATTCGGTGCCTCGGACCCTTCGGATATGCTCTCTTTGTCGGCAAATACAGCATTGTATATTGTATAGGCCAGCGCGCAGATTAAAACGAGAAGGATGCCGGTCCGAATGAATAAACGCCTTTTTTTCTTCATTGTCCACTGCCCCCTTCCCCTATTGCAGATCCATTCAATTATATCATTTCACAATCATTTCACATTTCTAACTTTTTGAAGGTTATGTGAAACTTAGAAAGCGTTTTTACCGTGTTCCGCTAGCGCTCTGAGTCTTTTGACTTCATGCGGCGTAAGCTCTCTTGCGTCTCCCGTATTTAAGCCTCTCAGATTTAAAAATGCGTATTCTTCCCGCTTCAGCTTAATTACTTCATGTCCGATTGCTTCAAACATGCGGCGCACTTGCCTGTTCCGTCCTTCATGGATGGTCAGCTGTATAATGCTTGTTTGTTTTTTCTTATCCAATGAAAGCAGCTTCGCTTTGGCAGGCGCTGTTTTGCCTTCCTCCAGCATAATGCCGCGCTCCAGCTTTCTGATCAGCTCTTTAGACGGTATGCCTTTTACCTTTGCTACATATGTTTTGTTTATTTCATATTTAGGGTGCATCAGCTTGTTGGCAAACTCGCCGTCATTGGTTAAAAGCAAAAGACCGCTTGTATCGTAATCCAGACGTCCGACCGGATAGATGCGCTGCGGCACTTCTCTAAAAAAGTCCGTCACGACTTTGCGCCCTTTGTCATCATCCGCTGCGGAGATCACGCCTCTTGGTTTATATAGCAGAAAATAAACAGGCTCTTCACGTTCCACCTTCAAGCCGTTTACTTCAATCTGATCAGAACCGGTGACTTTAACACCAAGCTCTGTTATTACTTTGCCGTTCACCTTTACTTTTCCTTCTTTAATCAGCTCTTCTGCCTTTCTGCGCGATGCAACTCCGGCGTGAGCAATTACTTTTTGCAGTCTTTCCATGTCTTTCACCTCAAGTATTATCTTACTTTTTTCAACCTGAACAAACAAGCTTTTTCAGATTTCGCATGCTTTATCTAAAAAAACGCCATTTTCAGGCGCTCCCAAATAATAACGTAACGATGATGATAGATGCAACTACACCGATTAAATCAGCAAGAAGTCCCACCTTTAACGCATCACCCATTTTTTTAATGCCAACAGCTCCGAAATACACCGTCAGCACATAAAGTGTTGTATCCGTTGATCCCTGCATCACAGATGCCAGCCTGCCAATAAAGGAGTCCGGTCCATAAACTGCAATTAAATCGGTCGTCATTCCCAGAGCAGCCGTACCGGAGATCGGACGGATCAGCGCAAGCGGAACCACCTCAGCCGGTATGCCGATGGCGGAAAAGGCCGGCTTTAAAAGATCCATAAAAAAGTCAAGCGCGCCTGATGATCTGAAAACGGTAATTGCAACAAGCATCCCGACTAAATAGGGGATAATCGAAAATGCGATCTCAATTCCTTCTTTTCCGCCTTCAACAAAGGATTCATATGTCGGCACCTTTTTGATTGTTCCATAAAGTAGAATGCCGGCAATAATGATAGGGATCATGGCTAAAGACAGCCAGTTGATAATTTCCATCGGATTACCTCCCCTTCTTTTTACGGCGGTAATAAAAATAACGGTCAATAATAATGGCGCCGATTCCAGAAATAAGTGTCGCCAAAATGCTCGGTCCGACGATATCTGTCGGCGTTTTGGAGGAATAGGCCATTCGCACGGCGATAACCGTTGTCGGGACGAGAGTAATGCACGAAGTATTAACAGCTAAAAAAGTGATCATGGAACGGCTCGCTTCCGAACGGTTTCCATTCAGCTTTTTCATTTGCTCCATTGCTTTAATGCCAAGAGGTGTGGCCGCGTTCCCGAGGCCGAAGAAGTTCGCCATGAGATTTGATAAAATGTAGCCCATTGCGGGATGATCCGGCGGTATGTCAGGGAACAGCTTAGAAATAAAAGGCCTGCACATACGGCTGAAAATATCCAGCAGTCCAGACTGTTCAGCTATTTTCATTAAACCCAGCCAAAAAACAAGCACGCTCATAAGTCCAAATGAGATTGTGACAGCTTCTTTGGCTCCTTTAAACACCGCCTCATTTACATCCTGCAGCGTTCCATTGCACATCGCAAATACTAGCCCGATCACAGTTAAGCTGACCCAGATTATATTGACCATTTTGCCCCGCCAGCCGCATTCAGAAAAATGGATTGAAACGTTTCAAAAAACTTTTTTTTCGGTTTTTGATTTCGTTCGTTTTCGTAATAGATCGGCACTTTTGCGATGGTTTCATTGTTGAACATGACTTTCATATGTCCTACAATATCCGGAATTTTTGAGACATCCTTTTCCCAGGCTTTTTTCGGTTTGAGCAGGGTAGTGTTGATTTTGACATCTTCTTTTTCTTCTTCGGTAAGCAAATAGGTGATGTCCCGTTTGATGAAAGCTTTAGACTCATAAAATGTACCTTTGAGCTTCGGAATATCTCCTTTTTTTGCGATTAAATATGTTTGATAATGATCAAATACATAGTTAAACATATTCATATGATCATCCCAATCGTCGGGGTCATTAATGGTAACGGCTATCAGATTAACGCCGTCCTTTGAAGCGGTTGAAACGAGTGTGCGTTTTGCAAGCTTGGTATAGCCTGTTTTCCCCCCTGTGCTGTATGGATACAGCATCGTCAGCAATTTATTTTTGTTTTTCCATACGCTTTCCATTGTTTCTGCTTTGTATATTTTTGTGCCGGAGATGGTTTGATAGTCTTTGAGCTTCATGGCGTATTTCGTTAAAACAGCCATGTCATAAGCTGTTGAGTAGTGATTTTCATGGTCGTCCAATCCGTGCGGGTTTTGAAAACGGGTATTCTCCATACCGATTTGTTCTGCTTTTTGGTTCATCATATAGACAAATCCATCGAGGCTTCCCCCGACATACTCAGCAATCGCAACAGCAGCATCGTTCCCGGATCTCAGCATCAGGCCATACACAAGATCCTTCAATTTTACTTTTTGCCCTTCGGTTAAATAAATGGCCGAGCCCTCTGTTCTGACCGCATTTGCAGAAACAGTCACGGTTTCTTCCATTTTTCCGGATTCAATGGCGAGAACAGCGGTCATGATCTTTGTAATACTGGCAATCCGCCTTTTTTCATGCTCGTCCTTGGCAAATAACACTCTTCCTGATGTGCCGTCAATGACAATGGCGCTCTTCGCACTGACATTTATAGCTGCATGTGCTGTGTTCACATTTACATTTGCAAATAGAAAAGAAATGATGACTATTAATACAGCTTTTTTAAAAATGCGCATGTTTGTTCACGTCCTTGTGGTGGTTTGTACAAGTTTATGCGCATGTCCATCAGTTATGAATAACAATTGTGTCTTGGCCTGCAAACATAAAAAAACTCTCCCATAAAGGGAGAGTAAGTGTTATCTGATTGATGCCATGCTAGATCCGGACGCTTCGTAATGAGCCAGTTCTTCCCTCATCTTCAGAAACGCTGCGCTCAGCGGCAATAATAATTGCTCCAGAGACTGCGGAACAGCATGGTAGAACTCAATTGCGCTGACTCCGGTATATGACGCCCGGCTGTTTTCACACCAGGTGTCTTTCTTTGGCATAAAGAACTCTTCAATGCATTGATGATACACATTGTAAAGTGTTTTTTCCGCTCTGGTTTCCTGAAATGGCTCTTGCATAAGGAGACGGCGGCATGCTTCAGCGCCTCCTTCACAAAATACTGTCATTCTTCTCAGCGTGCTCAGCACATCACAGCAGTATGCCTCTTCAACAGGCAATTCAGCCTGCATAGACGCCAGTGTGGTTTGATTTAAATAATCATTAACGGTATTGACAACCATTGATAAGAATTCGCCTGTTTTTTGAGTCTGCACTCGCACAATCGAATGTCCCATTTCGTTTGGTATCTTCCCCTCATGTCTTTGTCTCTCACATTTTGCTTCTTTCATGATAGCTACTTCTTCCTTATATCTTATGTTGATGAAAAAGCGCGATTCATTAAATCTCTATTTTATGTCTTCAAAGGTTTGGTTAAAGTTTTCAAAGAATAAATCCGCTTCTTCTTGAAGAACGTCATCTTCCGCATTTTCAGGCAGCGGCGGAAGCTCGTCCAGCGTTTTTAAGCCGAATTGCTCAAGAAAAGTCGGCGTCGTGCCGTATAAAATGGCCCGTCCCGGACCGTCAGCGCGTCCGACTTCACACAGCAGCGCCTTGGCGACAAGGCTGTGTAAAATTCTTTCTGATTTCACGCCTCTGATATCTTCAATTTCCGCTCTCGTAATCGGCTGTTTATATGAAACAATCGCCAGCACCTCCAAAGATGCCTGGGAAAGGCCTTTCGACGGTACTTCGATCAGTTTTTTCAAGTACGGCGCAAAGTCCTTTTTGGTGGAAAGCATGTACGTATCTGCATATTCAATTAGTTCAATGCCTCTTGTAGCATGACGGTAATCGTCTGCGACATCCGCCATAATGGTGTTCAGTTCAGGCTCTTCTATTTCAAGCACTGTTAACAGCTGTTTTTTGGTCAGTCCTTCATCGCCTGCCGCATATAGAAGGGCTTCCACTATAGCTTTCCAATTCACGATATCAAGCCCCATGAATGGATTCACTCCCCATAATGTAAATATCTGAAAAATTTTGCTCCTGCTCAATCAAAATCAGCTGATTTTTCATCAGTTCTAAAACCGCCAGGAAGGTGACAACCAAATGTTCTTTTTGCTCATATGAAAAAAGATCCATAAAATTGATTCTTTTCCCTTTTGATTTCAGGGTGTGCACGATTTCATTCATTCTGTCTTCGATTGGTATTTCCTGTCTTGTAATTGTTGTTTCCATCGGCCTTGTTATTTTTTTTCGCTTCAGCACTTTTTGAAAAGCGCCAATCATATCGTAGACTGTGACTGACAGCTTTTGCTCCGACTGTTTCACTTCTTTTGCATATTCGCTCAAGTCACTCGGCGGTTTCGTGAATGATTTTTGTCTTTCTTCTTCCCGTTCCTTTAATTCCTTCGCCGCGTCTTTATATTTTCTATACTCAATCAGCTTTTCAATCAGTTCCTCCCGCGGGTCTTCTTCCTCAAGCAATTCATCCTCAAACAGCTCTTCCTCTTGCTTCGGGAGCAGCATTCTGCTTTTAATACTGAGCAGTGTGGCAGCCATCACCAAATACTCGCTGGCGATATCAAGCTCAAGCACACGCATCGTATGTACATATAATAAATATTGTTCAGTAATCTTCGCCACAGGTATATCATATATGTCAATTTCAAGACGATTGATTAAATGAAGCAGCAGGTCCAATGGGCCTTCAAACGTATCAATTTTTACTTGATATTCTTCCATCATCTCACCATTTTCAAGTATCACTCTCATTGCCGGATAAACTGGCTACCCTTTAGTATAAGCCACCAAAAAGCTCTCGTCCAATACTATTTCATTTCCTGCATTTCAGGAGATTTGTGCTGAATATTCAAATAACAAGATATCCACCTACACAAAAAAGGGCAGGTGTACATAGGATGCTCGCGTAGACCACAACAAAGGAGGCTGAATGTTCATGGGAGAAAAGTGCTTCAGCGGCGGTTTCGCTTTAATTGTCGTTTTGTTTATTCTGCTGATTATCGTAGGTGCCGCTTGGATTTGCTAGAACTAAAAATGAGCAGGTCCAATGCGCTGTTTTTTCCTTTTATCTGTCCTGTGTTACACTAAAGGCGGATTAAAAGGAGGAAGCATCTTGTACCCGAAAGCTTATATCGATTATCTCGTTGAATTTCACGCAACACGGGATTATTTTGAATGCCATGAAATACTAGAAGAATATTGGAAGGAAGATCCTCCGAACAAACGAAAAATACTTTGGGTCGGCTTTATCCAGCTTGCTGTTTCTTTGTATCATCACAGAAGACAGAATACAGCCGGGGCCAAAAGATTGCTGGCAAACAGCATACGGATTCTTCAAGCGAAAAAACAAGCGGTGGAAGATTTGGGGCTTGATCATACCCGTTTACTGGAGCTTATACAGTCGGTTTACGAACAAATTGAACTGGGATCTTCCTATAAAAGCATCATGCTGCCAATTAAAGATGAGAAGCTGAAGGAAGCATGCCGCATTGAATGCAAGCGAAAAGCTTACACGTGGGGACAGCCCAGCACACTCACTGATAGATTTCTAATTCATAAACATCGTTTGCGGGATCGGACTGATGTCATCCGCGAACGCGAGAAAGAAATTGAACGAAGAAAAAAAAGCAGAGGCTGATAACAGCCTCTGCTTAATTATTGTATGAAATGTCTTGATCCTGCTGACCTTGACAGCGTTCGAAAAAGCTCTGCGTTAATTCATTCGGAACCAGTACCTGCGTTTTGAATAAATGCTTTAAAGCATCCATCATCTGTTTTCCGATTCCTTGATGGCGATGAGAAGGATTCACACTGATATGCCGGATTTCAACCTCGGAATCCTTTTTTTCAACTCCGATTGCTCCGACGATATCCTCGTCCTCTTTCCAAAGAAAGAGCTGGCGGTCTGTATCCGTTTCGTAGTCCTTAATTGTCTGCTGAAGCTGCTTAAGATCTTTTTCATTTGGCATAAATGAAAGAAGTCCCATCGCAATCTTTTCAAACGATTTTTTATAACGAATTAACATAAAAACCCCTCTATATCCTAAATGTCCAGTTCTATCAAACGGATAAGTATAGGTGATCCGTTTTCTCACATTATATCATTTTCGCCATATTTTTAAACTGTTTTCAGCAAATTATTCAAATGAACGGTTTAAATTTGCCATTTCTATGGCAGAAACAGCACAATCTACGCCCTTATTGCCCGCTTTTGTTCCAGCCCGTTCAATGGCCTGCTCAATGTTTTCCGTAGTGACAATTCCAAAGATCACAGGTACGCCTGTTGTGTTCGCTGCTTGCGCGATGCCTTTTGCAGCTTCGTTGCAGACGTAATCGTAATGAGTCGTCGCGCCTCTGATGACAGTGCCGAGTGTAATAACGGCGTCATATTTTTTTGTTTCCGCCATTTTTTTAGCAGCGAAAGGAATTTCAAATGCGCCCGGAACCCAAGCCACATCAATATCGTTTGTATCCACGCCGTGTCTGAGCAAAGCATCTTCTGCCCCGCTCAGCAGCTTGCTTGTAATAAAATCATTAAATCTTCCTACTACGATTCCGATTTTAAGACCTGTACCAACTAAATTTCCTTGTATGATATTCATATGATTCCCATCCTTTTTTGTGATTTTTGTTATTAGAAATGAAGTAAATGACCTAGTTTATTCATCTTTGTTTGCAAATATTTTTTGTTGTGCTCTTTGGCCTCCATTTGAAGCGGCACTCTTTCTGTAATGCTGAGACCATACCCTTCAAGTCCGGCAATTTTTCGCGGATTATTCGTCAAGAGCTTCATATTCCGCACGCCGAGATCGCGTAAAATTTGAGCACCAATGCCGTAATTGCGCAAATCAGGCAAAAAGCCGAGCGCTTCATTAGCTTCTACGGTGTCATACCCTTCTTCCTGAAGCTTATAAGCTTTTAACTTATTGATCAGACCGATGCCCCGGCCTTCTTGGCGGAGATACAAAAGCACTCCCCGGCCTTCTGCGGCAATTTGCGTTAGCGCGGCGTGAAGCTGCGGGCCGCAGTCACAGCGATGAGACCCAAACACATCACCTGTGAGACACTCTGAATGAACCCGGACCAATACTGGTTCTTCATTAAACGGCACATCTCCCATCACAAATGCGACATGCTCTTTTCCATCGATCTCATTTGTGTATCCGTACACCTTAAATGTGCCAAAATCAGTAGGCAAGGTAATATCGACTTCCCGCTCTACAAGTGTTGTCAAGTTGTAGCGGTACTCAATTAAATCTTTAATGGTGATCAGTTTTAATTGATGCTTTTTCGCAATTTCAATGAGCTCAGGTACCCTTGCCATCGTTCCGTCTTCATTCATTATTTCACAAATGACGCCAGCTCCCTGAGAACCGCAGGCTTCAGCAAGATCAACTGCCGCTTCTGTATGGCCCGCTCTTTTCAGGACACCTCCCTTTTTCGCAATCAGCGGAAAAATGTGCCCTGGACGCTGAAAATCTGCCGGCACTGAACCGCTGTCCAGCAAAGCTTTGACAGTAAATGATCTTTCCTGTGCGCTGATTCCCGTTTTTGTCTTACGGTGGTCAATGCTTACTGTAAAAGCAGTGTGGTGGGAATCTGTATTGTGCTCAACCATAGGATGAAGATCGAGCCTGTCAGCGATTTCCTCACTGAGAGGCGTGCAAATCAGCCCTCTTCCGTGCGTCGCCATAAAGTTAATCACTTCAGGAGTCGCATGCTCCGCAAGAGCCACAAAGTCTCCTTCGTTTTCTCTGTCTTCATCATCCACAACAATGATGACTTCGCCTTTTTTTAAAGCGTCTAATGCCTCTTCTATCGGATGAAACATGCAAATCTTCCTCTCTAAAAGCCGTTTTCGCTTAAGAAGGCTTTTGTTATGGTTTGTTGGTTCTTATTTTCATTGGCTTTATGCAAAAATCGATACATATATTTTCCGATCATATCGCATTCGATATTCACTTTAGAGCCGATTGTTTTTTCTGAAAAAATCGTTTCGCTGATGGTGTGAGGGATTAAAGAAATCGTCACGGTATCATCTGTCAGCCCGAAGATGGTTAAACTGACGCCGTCCACGGTAATAGATCCCTTTAAAACCAACGTTTTTGTTAATGACGGATCCATTTTCAAATCATAGTAAACTGCGTTGCTTTTTTCTTCAATACGCGTGATTTCTGCGGTTCCGTCGACATGGCCTGAAACGAAATGGCCTCCAAAACGACCGTTTGCCGCCATGGCTCTTTCCAGATTCACTTTGCTGCCTTTTGATAAATCGTTCAGCGACGTTGCTTTGACTGTTTCAGGCATGACATCAACTGTGAAGTGACTTTTCGTGAAATCAGTAACAGTCAGACAAATGCCATTTACTGCAATGCTGTCGCCCAAATGAACATCCTCTAATATTTTTGAGCATTTAATTGTTAAGGCCATAGAGGGGCCAGCTTTTTTCATGGATTCGATTGTGCCTGTTTCTTCTATAATCCCTGTAAACATGGTCACCATCCTACTCGTTTTTCGGTTTTGCCGTCAGTCTGATATCACGGCCAATTTGGGTTATATCTGTGAATTGTAATAAGGGGACATCTTTCATTGATTGAAAACCTTCACCGGAGATTAAGCTGGGAGCAAGCGTTCCTCCGATTAATTTAGGGGCAAAATAGTAGATGATCTCTTGAAAACAGCCTGCTTTGACGAAGCTTCCGTGAACAGCTGATCCGCCTTCCACATACACCGACATGATGCCTTCTTCCGCAAGGATTTTCAGTACATCGGAAATTGGTATACGATCTGTTTCCAGAGTAAATATTTTCACGCCAAAAGCGGAAAACCGTTTTTTCTTCTCCTCATCAGCACGTGTTGTTGTAAAAATCCAAGTCGGCGCTGCCTGATCGCAAATCACATTGGCGTCATCGGGAATCGAAAGTTCGGTATCAAGTATCACCCTGACCGGCTGTTTTGAAACATTCGGGAGCCTGCAGGTTAAGCTTGGATTGTCAGCCTTCACAGTGCCTGCTCCGACCAAAATGCTTTGATGTGATTTCCTGTATTGCTGAGCATCCTGTCTTGCAGCTTCTGATGTGATCCATTTGCTGTCACCTGTACTGGTCGCTGTTTTTCCGTCTAGGCTTGCGGCAGCTTTTAATGTGACGTAAGGGAGGCCTGTCCTCATGAAATGCAGAAATTTTTCATTCAGCTGTTCCGCCTGATCTGCCAGAATGCCTTCCTTTACTTCGATGCCGGCTTCTTCTATCATGCTGATTCCCCGTCCGGCCACAAGCGGGTTAGGATCTCTCATTGCGACAAATACTCTCTTTATCCCGGACTTGATAATCAGTTCGGCACAAGGCGGTGTTTTTCCGTAATGGCTGCATGGTTCAAGGGTGACATAAATATCAGCGTCTTTCACATGTGCGCCTGCCATATGAATAGCATGGACTTCCGCGTGAGCTTCACCGTATTTTAAATGGGCGCCCATCCCGACAATCTGTCCGTCCTTCACCACAACAGCGCCTACGAGCGGATTCGATTCGGTCTGTCCTTCACCCTGCTTCGCAAGATCCAACGCCAGTTTCATATAATACTCTTCCATCTGTTTTCCCCTCCCTTCTTTATTCATTTACCGTCAAAAAAGCCCCGAATTTAAGAAAAATTCGGGGCTTTAGGTATTTTACGCAATAGGAAATAACACTATGCATGTTGATACATTTTGCATAGCGGTTCTTCATCCTTCTCCCATCCAGACTTTCACTGTCGGCTTCAGCTTAAACTGAATCCACCGCGTACATATGTGCACACGGGTCACGGGCTCTAAAGCGCATGTCGCTTTACTACCGCCGGTCGGGATTTCCACCCTGCCCCGAAGGATACAATCTTTATTCATTTGTCCTTAATGGCTATTATAGCGATCCTTTCTTAAGTACGCAATGAAATAAACTTACAATTTGAGAAATCAAAAAAACACCCATCGTTCCGAAAGGTGTTTTTTCACTTAATCATTTACTTTTGCAACCTTGATTAAACCGTCGATCCGCTTTGATTTGCTGAAGTACGCCTTAATCTTATCGCCTTCTTTTATATCAGACAAATCTTGATTTAACTTTTTTCCGTTGAAGATGATCTTCGTGCCGTTTTCTGCTTCTCCATGATATTCGGTGCCGTCAATTTTTGTCACTTGATATTCCTCGATTGTATACTCTTCTTCTTCGGAGGACAAGGTTTGTCCAATCGCTGTCGGAACGTCTTTCAGTTCAACATCATTTATGTACATATACCCCCCTGCAAGTAAAACCAGTAGCACTAACAGAATGGTAATCTTGGTTTTTATTCTTCCCATTTTAAAAAACCTCCAGCCAATATGAATCTATTCATTCATATGAGTTATTCCTTTTTTTCATGAATAAAAAACCGTAAATTCTCGTAAATTATTAATATAACGATGCATAACGGGAATATGTTTCGCACTTCTGCAAAAATTTCTTTTCTATAGATATACGAATTTATGTTCTGGTTTTAGGGGATGCATGAGAAAAAGAATAAAAAAGCAGCTCCTTTTCAGGAAACTGCTTATACCTAGTTGGTTTTACGAATGTCGTTAAATGGGAAGAAAACAAACTTTGACGTACCCGCAATTTGTTTTTTCGTAAAGAGTCCAAGCCCGTTTCGGCTGTCCATTGAGTATCGGCGGTTATCACCCATCACAAAATATTTGTTATCAGGCACTTTGATCGGGCCGAAATCATCAGTTAGATGGTCATATCCATCTTCTTTTGCTTGCTTTTTATTTGCCTTCAAATAAGGCTCAGCCACTTTTTTTCCATTGATATAAAGCTGGTCGTTTTTCATTTCGACTGTGTCTCCCGGCAAGCCGATCAGCCGCTTGACATAGTGGACATCATCCCCGTTTAGCACGATGATATTCCCTCTCTTAAACTCGCCTATGTACTTAACTGTCATATTGACAAATACCCTTTCATGGTCATGAAGGGTAGGCTCCATGGACTCACCGTCAACGACATACGGCGCAAAAATAAAATTGCGGATGAGTAATGCCAGAACAACTGCGATAATAATCGCTTTGGCCCATTCAAATATTGATTTTTTCTTAGAAACGTTTTCCGATTTCAACTGAGTTCCTCCAATAAACAACGGTCTTCAATTTATGTTATCACGAATCAATAAGAAATCCCATTAGGACCATTGAAGCGAATTTTCACATCTATTTATTCTTTTGCCAGAATCAATTTGTTCCATTTCCTAATGAAATCGGGAGAAGAATTAATCAGCCTCCAAAGAACAAATCCAATATATTGCCGGCAGTTGAAGTTTCTTTATTATAAAACTCCGAATATCCGCATTTCTTACAGTAGACGACGAGAAAACGGTTATGCTGCACATCAAACAACTTTGACAATCCGGTTCCAGTTGTGGCAATTTCTTTTTGGCCAGCTTCAGTGCTTCCGCATTTTATACAGCCCTTGTTGTTCATCAAACGCAGCTCCTTTTCAAAAAAATGACATTGATATTGTTTCATTTTACTACAAATGCCGTTTGGGATGAAACATGTCAACTTTAAAATTTGTTTAATTTTTCCCCGATGGGTGTATCTGACTTTAAGCTATTTCATACGGTCTCTAATATGTATAAAGAGGAGAGGAGAAGAGATAGGGATGATTTTCCCATTACGATGAATCATATTGAAGGGAACAGCGTAGGCAGTGCATTTTCTATAAGCCCGCTGAACGTATCAAAATCAGTGTTTTGGTTCCGTCGGATTGAATACAATTGTGGTTGAACACTTATGACTTGAAACATAGCTATAGGATTCAACTCATATCTCTCTATGCCTCCTCGTTCTACCTTAAAAACGTCTGTTTGTTAACTGCCACAGCCAGATCAGGCTGTGAGCGAAAAGGAAAAGCTCCCTCATATCGGGGAGCTTTCTGCCTGCCTATTAGCCTTCTACGCGAACTTCTTTCATCACGTCACCGTTAGACATGTTTTTCGCGAATTCTAAACCGCTTGTTACTTTGCCGAATACAGTGTGAACACCGTTTAAATGAGGCTGCGGCTCATGGACGATGAAAAATTGGCTGCCGCCAGTATCTTTTCCTGCGTGTGCCATAGAGAGCGCGCCCGCTTCATGTGTGTGCGGGTTTCCTTCTGTTTCACATTTGATTGTGTATCCGGGACCGCCTGTGCCAGTACCGTGCGGGCATCCGCCTTGGCTGACGAAGCCTGGAATTACTCGGTGGAATGTAAGTCCGTCGTAAAATCCTTCGTTTGCAAGCTTTTCAAAGTTTGCAACTGTACCCGGTGCTGCTTCCGGATAAAGTTCAAATTCAATTTTGTTGCCGTCTTCTAATAAAAAGTAACCTGTTTTCAATTGTATGCCCACTTTCTTTATTTTAATTTTCAAAGGAGAAATTTATGTATCATCATTATGGCTTGTCTCTCCTTGTCGCGGCTATTATACCACACCTTTTTTGGGAAAACGACTCTCCCGGCTTTTCTCCAAAATAAAAATGAAACCTGAACCTCTCTATCTCCGTCTAACCTATCGGAACTGTATTTTTCATCATGATTCAGGTCCTCGCAAAGCAGCTTTAACTGCTGCTTGTGAAATGAAGGAGGTCAACTGCTTTGAAAAAAATATGGATTGGAATGCTGGCAGCGGCCGTTTTGCTGCTGACGATTCCGAAAGTCAGTCTCGCGGATGCCGCAGTCGGAGATGTCATCGTGACACTTGGTGCAAATTTGTCAGAATCAGATAAGCAAAAAGTGCTTGATGAAATGAATGTCCCTGATAATGCCACAACCGTGACCGTTACCAATAAGGAAGAACACGAATATTTAGGAAAATATATACCAAGCGCGCAAATTGGCTCAAGAGCGATTTCATCATCGTCTATTACCATTGCCAAAAAAGGCTCCGGATTAAATGTTGAGACACATAATATTAGCGGCATTACGGATGAAATGTACCTCAATGCCTTGATGACAGCCGGCGTTAAGGACGCGAAGGTTTATGTTACCGCTCCGTTTGAAGTGTCCGGTACTGCGGCTTTGACAGGCTTGATTAAAGCATATGAAGTTTCTTCTGACGAAGCGATTTCTGAAGACGTTAAGCAAGTCGCCAACCAAGAGCTTGTGACGACCTCAGAGCTTGGTGACAAAATCGGTGACGAAAATGCGGCTGCGCTGATTGCAAAAATAAAAGAAGAGTTTGCTAAAAACGGTGTGCCTGACAATAAAGCCGATATTGAGAAAAAAGTGGATGATGCGGCTTCCGATTTAAACGTCACACTGACAGACAGCCAAAAGGATCAGCTTGTATCCTTGTTCAATAAGATGAAAAATGTTGATATCGACTGGGGACAGGTCGGTGACCAGCTTGATAAAGCGAAAGATAAGATTAGTAAATTTTTAGACTCAGATGAAGGCAAGAACTTTATCCAGAAAATCATTGATTTCTTCGTTTCCATCTGGAACGCGATTGTTTCTATATTCAAATAAAAAAAGCGCCGAATTCCCGGCGCTTTTTTCATTGCTTCACACTCGTTTTAAATGGCAGATCCAGTTTTACAATATCCTCGTACGTTTCTCTTTTTACGACTAAATGAGCCTCTCCGTTTTCTACAAATACAACAGCAGGTCTTGGAATTCTATTATAATTATTGGCCATGCTGTAGCCATAAGCGCCTGTACAGAAAACAGCAAGCAGATCTCCTTCTTTTACTTCCGGCAGGTCAATATCCCAAATGAGCATATCTCCGCTTTCACAGCACTTGCCGGCAATCGATACCGTTTTATCGTGCGCTTCACCGATACGGTTAGCTGTAACAGCTTCATATTTTGCCTGATAGAGAGCCGGACGGATATTGTCGTTCATTCCTCCGTCAACAGCTACATACTGCCGGACACCCGGCACTTCTTTTTGGGAGCCGACTGTATAAAGTGTTGTGCCTGCGTCTCCTACAAGCGAGCGGCCCGGTTCGATCCAAATTTCCGGTATGTCAAATCCATAGCGGGCTGCATTTGTTTTTACTGCTTCGATAATTTTTTCTACATATTCAGTGGCATGAAGCGGTTCATCTTCTTCCGTATAACGAATGCCAAAACCGCCTCCAAGGTTCAGCACCTTTGAAACAAATGAGTAAGCTTCTCTCCATTCGTCAAGTTTTTTGAAGATTTTTTCTGCCGCTAGCACAAAACCGGCTGTATCAAAAATTTGCGAACCGATATGGCAATGAACACCCAGCAGCTGAATGTGTTCTGATTGTAAAACCTGTTCAATCGCCTGTTCAGTTTGTCCGTTATGAAGGTCAAAACCAAACTTTGAATCTTCCTGTCCCGTTGTAATGTAGTCATGTGTATGCGCCTCTACTCCGGGGGTAATCCGCAGGAGAACATCAATTGAGTGCCCAGTTTCTTTGCACAGGTCTTCAAGTATCGAGATTTCATAGAAATTATCAACCACAATGCAGCCGATACGGTGTTCAAGCGCCATTCGCAGCTCTTCCCTGCTTTTGTTATTTCCGTGAAAGTGAATGCGCTCCGCCGGAAATCCTGCTGCAACAGCTGTGTAAAGTTCTCCTCCAGACACGACATCTAAGGAAAGCCCTTCTTCCTCGGCAAGCTGAATCATCGCAACAGAAGAGAATGCCTTGCTCGCATAAGCGACCTGCGCTGTCAGCCCTGCAGTTATAAATGCCTGCTTAAAGCTTTTAGCACGCTCACGTATTAAAGCCACATCATATACGTAAAGAGGCGTGCCGTATGTTTCAGCTAAATAGAGAGCGTCCACACCTCCGATTTCCAAATGCCCATGTTGATTTTGTCTGCTAGTGCCGTGTAAGAACAATGTCATTCCCTCTTTCTCCGCTTATGGGTGAAAAGGACAGTTTTATGGACTGTCCTTTCATAATTAAGACATACATTATCATACTCTTCAGTCAGTTTCAATGCGATTATGAATTGGTAGGCTGTCTTAAGCGATTTCTTGGGTGAACAATGCTTGGTCTTACTTTCGCACCAGGTTTCGCCGTGCGAATCAGCACCTGCCACAGCGCCTTTCCGTTAAACGGAATGAGTGGCCATAGGTATGGGGTTTGAAGGGATTTTATGCTGGCCATGGCAATAATCAGAACAGTAAATCCTATAACGAGCCCTTTTACATGAAAGAGTGCTACTAATATCATAAGTGTAAGACGGGCCATTTTATTTGCCAGGCTTAATTCATAGCTTGGCGTCGTAAAGGTTCCAATAGCGGCAAGCGAGACATACAGTATGACTTCAGGAGAGAACAGCCCCACATCAATGGCAATTTGCCCGATTAGAACCGCGGCAATTAATCCCATTGCAGTAGATAAAGCGGTCGGTGTGTGAATAGCCGCCATTCTGAGAAACTCAATTCCTAAATCAGCTAAGAAAATCTGCAGAATGATCGGGATGTGCATATCTTTATTCAACCCGATAAATTTTAGATTCTCTGGCAGCAGTTCCGGTTGAAGAACAAAGAGAAACCAGATGGGGAGAAATAAAGTAGAAGCAAGAATGCCGAAAAATCGTACCCATCTTAAAAAAGTTCCCACAGAAGGAGCCTGTCTGTATTCTTCAGCATGCTGAACATGATGGAATAAGGTTGTCGGCGTTATGATCACACTCGGCGATGTATCAACCATAATCACGACATGGCCTTCAAGTACGTGATTGGCCGCCACATCGGGCCTTTCTGTATAACGGACGAGCGGAAACGGGTTGTAGCTTTGTTTGATAATAAACTCTTCGACTGTTTTGTCTGCCATTGTTAATCCGTCGACATCAATGGCGGCAATTTCTTTTTCCACGATGTCAACCAGATCCGGATCAGCAATGTCTTCTATATAACAAATGCTCAGATCCGTTTTTGAACGCTCGCCGACCTTTGTCATCTTGACGCGAAGGCGTTCGTCCCTGATCCGTCTTCTGAGAAGCGCGGTATTGACGACGATATTTTCAACAAATCCGTCTCTGGCCCCTCTGACCACCTTTTCCGTATCCGGTTCTTCCGGATTTCTTCCCGGATAGCTTCTGACATCAATGATAAAAGCAAATCCTGCACCTTCGACAATAACTGCGACTAACCCGGACAGCACCTGGTCGGTGGTTTCATCCAGCGTTTTTACTTTTTCGACCTGGGCGTTGAGCAGCCTGTTTTCAACGATATCGACCAGCTCTTCAGGGTCCTCTTTTCCTGTCCGGTTGTTAATGGCAACTAGCTCTCTCATTAAGTGAATGATAAAGGCAGTGTCACATAATCCATTCAAATAGTACAGCTGAACTTCTCTGTCTAAAATGGTAAGCTTGCGAACACCTACATCATAGCTGATTCCCATTCCGACTCGATTTTTAAAATAAGCTTCATTTTTGTCTGGATTCCGATAAACCCGGATTTTCTCTTCCTGTTTGTCCGGCATGATACCCGCTCCTTTCTAAAATAAACTCGACCGCTTTCATGGTGATTGGCGACCCTTTCGATATATCGTCTTTCCTGCCCATTTTGCCGATATCCCCGATACCAACGATAAGCGGCAGATCAAGTTTATCAAGGCAATAGACCGTATCCCCGTTCATTCTGTGTTCATCGAATTCCCTCTCTCCGATTTTATCCACGCCGTATTCTGTTATCTCTCCATTGCGGTCAATGCTTACGTCAACCCTGGTCCATTCAGCCTGATGGGTTTTCGACGCTACCGCAATCACACCGAGCACTTCAATTGCCGGATGAGTGGCCACATAGGTCAGAGCGGTTTCTCCCGGTCCCTCTCCTTGAAGGCCGGAGTCGTCAAACATGACAAATACAGGGTCATATGGTGCTGATGTAATCAGCCTGACAAGCTCGGCGCCGCTGCGGGTGGAGGGATTTCCTTTTGATTGAGAAATACATCTCCCTCCAACTCTTCTTGCAGCGTATTCAATTGTTTTAGCAGCATACACATCTCCGTCTGTTACCAGTATGACCTTGCGTTTTGTCGTCATCTCGGCATTATCCTTTCGGTTTAAAAATAACAGCGACGATAAAGGCGAATAGAATGGCGGCTGAGATACCGGCAGATGTCAGCTCGAATATCCCCATACCGATTCCGATAAATCCGTGTATATGCGCTTGATGCATGGCACCGTGCAGAAGGCTGTGGCCAAAGCTGACAATCGGAACCGTGGCGCCTCCGCCAGCAAACTCAATAAATTTATCGTAAATGCCAAAACCATCTAAAATCGCCCCGATGACGACAAAGGATGTCATGACGTGGGCAGGCGTCAATTTAAATATGTCCAGCAGCAGCTGCCCGACAATACAAATGGCGCCTCCGCAAACAAAAGCCAAAAGATAGTCCACTTAAGATGCACCTCCTGCACGTTCAAATACAACCCCGTGTGCGATGGTCGGAATGGTTTGTTTTTGCTGGATCATAGTCGGGCTTAACAGCGCCCCGGTTGCTACTACAAACACACGGTTTAATTTTCCTTCTTTCAGCTGCTTGAAAATATGTGAGTAGGTTACAACCGCAGAACAAGCACAGCCACTTCCTCCGGCAAATACCTGCTGATCCGGGGTGTAAATCAGAAGCCCGCAATCATCATGTTTTGTGCCGACCGGATATCCCTCTTCTTTCAAGATATCTTTGACAATAGGAGATCCGACGCCGGAAAGGTCTCCCGTCAGGATCAGATCGTAGTCGTCTGCTGTGCGGTTCATGTCTTGAAAGTGCTGTTTAATGGTATCAGCAGCAGCAGGAGCCATGGCTGATCCCATATCAAACGGGTCGGTAATTCCTAAGTCAGCTACCTTCCCTACAGTTGCACTTGTAATTTGAATATCACTCGGTGTCTGACTGATAACAACCGCACCGCTCCCAGTTACAGTAGATGTCGCAGTATCCGGTTTTTGCCCGCCGTATTCCGTCGGATAGCGGAACTGTCTTTCGGCTGTGGCATTGTGACTGCTTGTAGCAGCAATCGCCCGATTTGCAAATCCGCCGTCGACTAAGGCAGATGCAACAGCAACTGTTTCCATTGATGTTGAGCATGCGCCAAACATGCAAAGAAACGGGATTTTCAGATGCCTTGCCACATAGTTGGCTGTGACATTTTGATTCAACAGATCGCCTGCAAGCAAAAGATCAATATCATCTTTTTTCAAATTGTTTTTTTGCAGCACGGTATTGATGGCGTCCTCCATTAGCTGCCTTTCAGCCATTTCCCAGCTTTTTTGATTACAGTGCATGTCGTCATAGGTTTTATCATATAAAGACCCGAGCGGACCGTCTTTTTCCTTAGGCCCTACTGCTGTTCCCGCTGCATTGACAAATAAGGGATGCTCAAACACCCAGGTTTGCTTTCCTGTTAATTTCATTTCTTTCTCCTCCTATGACATCAGTTTCTCAAAAGCAAACCGAATCATTCCGACGATGTAAGCAGCAACAACACCGAATACGATGACGTTTCCCGCCAGTTTAAACATGTTTGTCGCTACTCCCAATACTAAACCTTCGCTTTTATACTCAAGAGCCGCGCTTGCCATACTGTTGGCAAAGCCGGTGACAGGTACAGCTGATCCTGCGCCTGCAAACTGACCGATTCTGTCATAAATGCCGAATCCGGTGAGCAACGCTGACAATAGGATCAGCGTTGCCGCCGTAGGGTTTCCTGCTGTTTTTTCGTTAAAATCAAAAAAATGGATATAAAAATTCTGCAGACCTTGTCCGATCATGCAGATCAAACCGCCTACAAGAAAGGCTTTTACACAGTTCCATACGTAAGGCGGCTTTGGCTGATATGTTCTTACTTTTGATTTGTAGTTTTCTTTTATGTTTGTCATATTAAAACCTCCTTATGAATGATGAATAAAATACAGCCAATGAAATAAAGATCCCGCGATTTTTCCAATGACAATGGCCATTAATAAAATAATGATTTTACTTCTGAGGCCGATTCGTTTAGCCAAGATCGGCAGGACATTTAACACTTCTGTCAGCGCGGCTGCAAGCATCCCGACAAATACTCCGGCCAACAGCCCGACCGGCACGGCAAGCCATTTTGATAAAAAGAGATGGTGCATATGCAGTGTTTCCCATCCCCCGCAAACCGCACCGAGAATAACAGCCGCTTCATAAGCTTGAACAAATCTCATCGTTTTGGTGAGCTGCATCAGACGCGGAATGATTCCCATCACGGTTAAAAAAGCCACGAAACCAGCCCCGACCGTGATGCCCCCGCCGAGCCCGACAAAAATGATGAACAATACACTAACGATCATGCAGGTCCTTTATTGTTTCTTCATTTTCATGCATGGCCACATATTGATCGAGATCAAGCTGATAGTTAAACATTTCAACCTCCAGCGGGCTAGGCTCTTCATTAAGGCGCTTTTTAAAAATGTGGTTAAAAAACACAATCATCCCCAGTCCCAAACCGATGCTGTAAGGGATTTGAAGTAAATATGGATAGTCATTCCGCTCTCCGGTTATGATTTCATATAGTGCAATATGAACATCCCCCATGCTGACATCCTCATGGAAATTCATGATGGCAAGGCACGATCCGATAAACAGCAACAGCCAGACACCAATAAAGAGAACAGTTGATATGTGCCGTTTCTGATATTGAATTTCAACAATGGTTTCAGCTCCGCCCACAGTTTGAACATCAAGTGTGGGATCCTGCTGATGAATGGCTTTGAGCACTTTTATGATATCCAGAATTACGATATTTTTATCTTTTTCGCTCACCTGATAAAGCGGCATAGCCGAGAGTTTCTTTTTCAGCAGGTGCTGCCCTTCTATTTGCGCGGCATCCCCGACCGTTATGATATCCCCCGGATGTGCCAAAACGCGGTGGCGAAGCCTGATAAATAGTCGTCGTTCCATCATTGATCACCATCTTTCGGTGGTTATATATGTAGTATGTGGTTCGATTTTGTTCTCATTCATCCGCTTGAAAAGACCATAAATTACCACGCTTTCGCAAAACAAAAAGCCAGCCTGCAGTGACAGACTAGCTTTCCGTATGATCCATTTGAACCTTGATCTGCTTTAATATTTTCTTTTCAAGCCTGGATACCTGCACCTGGGATATCCCCAGCCGCTCAGCAACTTCTGACTGCGTCTGATCTTTATAATACCGAAGATAGACGATTAATTTTTCTCTTTCTTCTAAATCGCTTATGGCTTCTTTCAGCGCAATTTTATCAAACCATTTCTCTTCTGAGTTATCGGCGATTTGGTCAAGCAGGGTAATCGGATCTCCGTCATTTTCATAAACTGTCTCATGAATCGAAGACGGGGCTCTTACTGCCTCTTGGGCAAGCACGACATCCTCAGCTTCAATTTCCAAGTGTTCGGCGATTTCCTGTACGGTCGGCACCCTGCCCAGTGTTTTTGAAAGTTCATCTTTCGCTCGGCGGATTTTGTTGCCAAGCTCTTTTAATGATCTTGACACCTTGACAGTTCCGTCATCACGGATAAAACGCTGGATTTCGCCGATAATCATCGGCACTGCATATGTCGAGAAGCGCACATCATAGGTTAAATCAAATTTATCAACAGATTTTAACAGCCCGATGCAGCCAATCTGAAAGAGGTCATCAGGCTCATATCCTCTGTTTAAAAACCGCTGTACGACAGACCAAACAAGACGCATGTTTTTTTCTATGAGGAGGTCTCTTGCCTGCTGGTCGCCATCTTGGCTCTGTTTGATTAATTCCTTTACTTCATGGTCCTTCAGCTGAGCGTTCTTACCGTTTTTCTTAACCTCCACATCCATAACAAATCTCCTTAATTACAAAGCGCTTTGCTTTTTGATAAGTGCTTTGTTAAGCGAATCGTCGTTCCCATTTCGGGTGATGAATCGATACTGACATCATCCATGAAATTTTCCATAATGGTAAAGCCCATTCCAGAACGCTCCAGTTCAGGCTTTGTTGTGAATAAAGGCTGCCGGGCTTCTTCCAGATCTGTAATGCCGAGCCCTTCATCACGGATGGTCATATATACGACATGATCTTCCAGCGTCACCGAGATATATACTTTTCCATCGCCATTTTCTTCATAACCATGGATGATGGCATTCGTCACCGCTTCTGATACCACAGTTTTGATCTCGGTGAGTTCATCCATGGTCGGGTCAAGCTGTGCAATAAATGAAGCAACTGTCACACGCGCAAACGATTCATTTTGGCTGAGGGCGGAAAATTCAAGGTGCATTTCATTTTTCATGATGCCACCCCCAGTGTGAGCAGTGCCTGCTGCTCAGATTGTTCAAAGCGAATAATTTTAAACAGGCCAGACATATCAAACAGCCGTTTCACTGCCGGAGAGATGGCGCAAACGACCATTTCCCCGCCAATTTGCTTAATTTGTTTGTATCTGCCTAAAATAACGCCAAGCCCCGAGCTGTCCATAAAGGAAAGGTCCTCCAGATTCAGCACGATATGACGAATATCATCCTTTTCCAATGATTCCGTTACTTTTTGTTTCAGCGTTTCAGCCGTATGGTGATCGAGTTCGCCTGTTAATCGAATACAAAGCACTGATTCTTTGACATGCATGTCAATTCCAAGGCTCATGCTCATTCCTCCTTGATATGATCGGATAATGAGTGTTTCGATTTCGCAGGAATGAATTCCTTCACCGTGACAAAACTAGTGATCATTCGGCATAATTACTTAAATTTTGTCCAATCTCCCATTGCCCTCTTTAAAAACGTTAAATATCCGGCTTTTTCCATATCATCTTTGGCGACGACAGGACTTTCAGCAAGCACTTTTCCGTCCTTTTTCAGCACCAGCGTGCCAAGCTCTTGGCCCTTTTGAACCGGAGCGCTTACATTGTTGTTCATTTTAATTTCTTTTTTCACATGTTTCATATCCTCGCCTTTTTTCGTCAATACAGAAATCGGCTCAGAAGTGGTGAGTTCTATCACTTTTTGTTTGCCTTTTTTGACCTTTGCTTTTGCTACCGTTTCATTTCGTTTGTATAAAGGATGTGTCTCATATTGGCTGAAAGCATAATCAAGCATCTTTGTGACTTGCGCATTTCTTTCCTTAGGTGTGCTTGCCCCGAACACAACGGCAATCGCCCGCATGTTCCCTTTTTTAGCCGAAGCGGTCAGGCAGTATTTCGCTTCTCCTGTATAGCCTGTTTTGACGCCGTCTACACCGGGATAAAATTTGATAAGCCTATTTGTATTCACTAACCAAAACTTTTTATCTGTGTTTTCACGTAAATAATCCTCATACGTACCTGTAAACTTGGTGATTGATTCATATTTCAATAATTCCTTAGCCATAATTGCCATGTCATAAGCCGAGCTGTAATGCCCTTCCTCAGTCAAGCCAGTCGGGTTTTTAAAGGATGTATCTTTTAATCCCAGCTCTTTCGCTTTTTTGTTCATTTTTTTCACAAATTCATCCTCGGAGCCTGAAATAAATTCAGCCATCGCTACGGATGCGTCATTTCCTGATGCAATCGCAATGCCCTTCAGCATTTCTGTAACTGTCATTTCCTCCCCGGGCTCAAGGAAAATCTGTGATCCGCCCATTGAAGCAGCATGTTCGCTCGTACGGACCTTATCACTCATCTTGATTTTTCCTTCGTCTAAGGCTTCCATGATTAAAAGCATCGTCATGATTTTTGTCATGCTTGCAGGCGCCAGTCTCTCACTGCTGTTCTTGTTGTAAAGCACTTTTCCAGTATCACGTTCAATCAGCACCGCAGACTTGGCTTCATGAGCAAGCTCCGATGTATGTTTTCCGTCTTGTTTTGCAAATGCGGACGGTGCAAATGTAAGCAGCATCATACCAATCAACAAAGTGGATAAAAGACGTTTCATCTCAAAAGCCCTCCATTTCATAATCCTTTTTATTTTTTCCAAGCTGAATGGTTTTATACACCACTGTTGGAAAATGTTTCAGGACTTTTTCGACATAAAAAAAGACAGCTGTTTCGATTAGAAACAGCTGTCTTCTTATTTTTTCTGAATTCCATTTTTATTCGTACTTAGCAACTACCGCTTTCACAAGCTGCAAGAATCCGGCTTTCACCTTTTCTGTCACTTCCATGACCTCATCGTGAGATAAAGGCTGATCCAAAATTCCGGCTGCTGCGTTCGAAATGCAGGAAATGCCGAGTACGCGGAGACCCGCATGGTTTGCCACAATCACTTCCGGTACGGTAGACATGCCGACTGCATCAGAACCCATTGTTCTTAAAAAGCGCACTTCCGCCGGTGTTTCGTAGGAAGGACCTGTCACAGCGGTATACACACCTTTTTGAATTGGAATGTTAAGGTCTTTCGCCATTTTTTCAGCCAGGCTGGATAGATCTTTATCATAGGCTGAAGACATATCAGGAAATCTGGCGCCGAAATCTGCTTCGTTTGGCCCGATTAATGGGTTTGTCCCCATAAAGTTAATGTGATCTGTAATGATCATTAAGTCTCCCGCACGGAATTCAGTGTTTACGCCCCCTGCCGCATTTGTCACGATCAAAGCCTCGACTCCGAGCGCTTTCATGACGCGAACAGGAAAAGTGACTTTTTCCATTGAATAGCCTTCATAGAAATGAAAGCGGCCCTGCATGGCGATGACGGTAACTCCCTCAAGTGTGCCAAGCACAAGCTGTCCGGCGTGTCCCTCAACCGTTGATACCGGGAATTCCGGGATATCCTCATATTTCAGCTTAACAGGATTTTCGATTTCATCAGCCAAAATACCAAGACCTGAGCCTAAAATAAGGCCGATCTTTGGTGATTCAGGCAAGTTTTGTTGAATAAAAGCGGCTGCGCGTTCGATTCTGTCTTTCAAGAAACAATCCCCCTATTGTAATAAAGATAAAAAGCTTTTACCGTATTTCGGTTTTTTTGTTTGGAAGTTATCGGCGATGGTTGCGCCGATATCGGCAAATGTATCTGCGAGCGGCAGCATTTGCGCTTTCTCATGTTTTTTGCTGTATGCAAGAATCGGCACATACTCACGTGTATGGTCTGTTCCGTGATGAATCGGATCATTGCCGTGATCGGCTGTAATGATTAACAGATCATCTTCTTTCATTTGTTCGAATACTTCCGGAAGACGAGCATCAAATTCTTCAAGCGCGCGTCCGTAGCCTTCTGGATCACGGCGATGGCCGTATAAGGCGTCAAAATCAACAAGGTTTGCAAAGCTCAGACCCGTAAAGTCTTCTCCGAGCGTGTCAACCACCTTGTCCATTCCATCCATATTGGATACCGTTCTGCGGGAAGACGTAATTCCTTCTCCATCATAAATATCAGAAATTTTTCCGATTGAAATGACATCTAAGCCACTGTCTTTCAATTCATTCATCACAGTGCGGTCAAACGGCTTAAGCGCATAGTCGTGGCGGTTTGGTGTCCGTTTGAAATGTCCCGGCTCGCCGACGAACGGCCGTGCGATAATACGGCCTACCATATATTTCGGATCAAGCGTCAGCTCTCTCGCCGTTTCACAAATGCGGTACAGTTCTTCAAGCGGAACAACTTCTTCGTGAGCGGCAATTTGCAGAACAGAGTCAGCTGAAGTGTACACAATTAAAGCGCCTGTCTCCATATGCTCTTTGCCGAGTTCATCCAAAATAGCTGTGCCAGAAGCCGGCTTGTTTCCAATAATTTTGCGGCCCGATCTTTTCTCAAGCTCCTGAAGCAGTTCATCAGGAAAGCCTTCAGGGAACACTTTAAACGGTTTATCAATGTATAAGCCCATGATCTCCCAATGGCCTGTCATTGTATCTTTGCCGTTTGACGCTTCTTGCATTTTTCCAAAGTACGCGAGCGGCTGTTCTGTTTTTTCAACGCCCTTGATATCACCAATAAGGCCAAGGCCGAGTTTTGCCATATTCGGCATATGTAATCCGTTCATGTGCTCGGCAATATGCCCGAGCGTATTGGCGCCTACGTCATTAAAGTCGGCGGCATCAGGCGCTTCGCCAATTCCGACTGAATCCATTACGATTAAAAACACGCGATTATATTTGTATGCAGGCATCATAAAAGCCTCCTTTTTTTCTATACGTCTATTGTATCGCCTAGAGGTCTGACAACTCAAGTATAAACCGTTTTCATTCCTGTTGACAATGCATTTGAAAATAATGAGAAACTTCATTATTTTCTGTCTGGCCTAAAGAAAAAAGCCGCAGCCTGCTGCGGCTAGGCACGCGGATGGTACTGCTTGTACACATCCTTCAGCCTTGTTTTCGTCACATGCGTATAGATTTGCGTCGTAGATATATCCGCATGGCCGAGCATTTCCTGCACCGCTCTTAAATCAGCCCCGTTTTCAAGCAGATGCGTTGCAAAGGAATGCCTGAGTGTATGCGGGGTGAGCTCTTTTTTGATTCCGGCTTCGAGCGCGATTTTCTTCAGATTTTTCCAAAACCCCTGGCGGCTGATCTGCTTGCCGTGATGATTTAAAAAGAGTGCGTCAGACACTTTGTTCTTCAGCAGTTTCCCCCTGGCTTTCATCATATATTCTTCAATAGCAGAAGCAGCGGTTTCACCGATCGGCACAATCCGCTCTTTCCTTCCTTTTCCGAAGCAGCGGACAAATCCCATTGACAAATGGACATCTGTCGTTTTCAATTCAATCATTTCACTGACTCGGATACCTGTGGCATAGAGCAGCTCCAGCATCGCCTTATCCCGATAGCCAAAAGGACTCGTAAGCTTAGGCGTGTCCAACAGCCGCTCAACCTCGTTCAGCGCCAGCACCTTCGGAAGCGTCCGTTCTGTTTTTTGTGTTTCGATATGTACGGAAGGGTCTTTGTCCGTCACCTTTTCCCTAAGCAGAAATTGATGAAAAGAGCGAATCGATGCCAAATGCCGCGCTGATGTCTTTCCGGATTTCCCCGAGTCCTTCAAGTGCTTCAAATATTGGATAATATGTATACGGGTCACATCGTTCCAATTGTTGATATGAAGGGTTTCTGTTAAGTAAAGAGAATAGCTTTTCAAGTCACGCTCATAGGAGACCACCGTATTTTGAGAAAGCCCTCTCTCTACCATGACATAGTGGATGAAATCCTTTATTTGATCTTTCACTCTAGATCTACTCCCCATTTTGGTAAAAAAAGATTAACCGGTCAAACCATCCGCCTTTTTCTTCCGCATCCATTTCAACAACTTTTACGGCAGAGCCTTCCGGTTTATCGTACCGATGATAGTTTTCATACTCTTGATTTACCCATATCATAGCATAATAGAAGAGAGCGGTAAAACCTGTGAACAGAATAAAAACCTTCAATGTATCAACAGCCGTTTTCAGGAATCTTCCCATGTCCCAATCGATCCTTTCTCTATGGTTCCAGTTATTTAAACCATATGCCAAATCAGAAAGGAATTATACGTCGAAACAGCAAAAAACCCTTTCCTCAAGAGAAAAGGTTCGAGCCCGGCATCGTCTATTCAGTTTCTTTTCCGTTACAGCGGTGGCAAATGCCGTGAAACGTCAATCTATGATCTTTGATCTTAAATTTCCAATCACGTTCAATGACTTCTTCTACGTCTTCAAGCAAATCTTCTTCAATTTCATCAACGGCTCCGCACTCCATGCACACCAAGTGGTGATGAAAGTGAGCTGCCCCCTCCTTACGAAGATCGTAACGGGACACGCCGTCTCCAAAGTTAATTTTATCAACGACTTTTAATTCAGTTAGTAATTCAAGCGTACGGTATACTGTTGCGAGACCGATCTCAGGAGATTTCTCTTTTACGAGGAGGTATACATCTTCTGCGCTTAAATGGTCTTCTTCATTTTCAAGCAGCACTCTTACTGTCGCTTCACGCTGAGGCGTAAGTTTGTAGCTGGATGAGTGCAGCTGTTTCTTAATTCGATCAATACGGTTTTCCATGTCTTTCCCTCCTACGCCGCATTCCATGACTCATTATAACAAAATAAGCGCGGAGTTCCAACTATAATTATTATAAACTGATAAATAAAATGATTTTCTTTTAATAATATTTTTAAAAAAGTCGCGATGTCAGCTTTTCCATCAAAACAGGCGACATGTATGCTTCAAAGAGAGACGAGATCAGCGCTAAAAATAAAATGATCAGGAGAACAACAGCATATCGCCCGAACCACTGGATCGGCGCATCATGCAGACTTCGTTTGACGAACAGCTGCCTGATCAGCTTTAAAGAAAATGCAATCGCACACGTGCCCATAATGAGGTAAGCCGGAATAAGCAGCACATTTTGCGGCAAAACCGAGACAAAGGATAAGAAAAAACCGCTGATTCCCATCTGGTTGACGAGAAATCCCACAGTAAATCCGACAACAATTCCTTTTAGAAAGATCATAATGAAAATGATCGGCATACCAATCACAGAAATGCCTAAAATCCACATCAGCCCTAAATACTTTACATTATGAAAAATGCTTTGCCAAAACATATCGGATGAGCTGGCCTGCTTTCCGTCTGATAGCTGTCCGAAAAATTGGCTTAAATAATAATATAAATCTTCTTTCTGACTGATCGTCATGCTGTTGACAATAATAGCGCCAAAAATCACACCCATGAAAAACAGGACAGACACAAATATATAAAGAGAGAGATGAGCCTTTACATGCCCGAGAAACATGTCCTTATAAGAAATTTTCCGCATATCGTTTCCTCCCGCCCGCTCTATTGATTTGATTTAATAGATTGTATGAAAGAAACGAAAAAACATGCTCTTTTTCAAAAAGAAACGATAGAGATTGCTAGGCGGCTGTTTCGGGCATAAAAAAATCCCTATCATCAAAGGCATTATGATCATAAGGATTTTTGTGTTTATGCTTTCTTTTATTCAATATGTCTTTTTTGCTTTTTGTCATTCTTTCATGGGTGCTGAAGGATGGAGAACTGCCTCTTGATAATAAGGCGTCCCGTCCGCTGTTTCTAAGCAGATGCTCCCGTTTTCTTTTCGCTCGGCTTTTTGCCATGCTGATCACTCCCTGTTTCATTTTGATTCATGATAGCAAATGGAACATGTTATTAAAATGTTTTGAATCTGTCTGAAAAAAACAGCACCTGTCGTGCCAGGTGCTGTTTTCATTTTAATGTTTGACTGCTGTAAGAGCTGCGCGTTCAACGGCGGCTGTCACTTCGTGATGGACCTTTGAATCCAGCGGCTGCGGAACCACATCGCCTGGCTTTGTGCAGGCTGCAATGGCCTCTGCTGCCGCCACAAGCATATCGTGATTGATCTCCTTGCTTTTGGCATTCAGTGCTCCTCTGAATATACCCGGGAAGCCAAGCACATTATTCACAGACCGCCCGTCAGCCGCATACGCTGCGCCGGCCTGCAAAGCAGCCTCAGGCTCAATTTCCGGCTTCGGATTGGATAATGCCAATATGACCTGACCAGATCGTACGAATTCAGGTTTAATTAAACCAGGAACTCCTGTTGTGGCAATGACAATATCACATGTTCCCATTAACTCTTCGATGCTGTCAGCTGTCTGTCCGCCGTATTGCTCAAGACGACTCATCGCCGCCTCTGATTTGTCTGTACCGCATACAGCTTTGACGCCGTAAGCCATAAACATCCGGCAGATGGCTACGCCCGCTGCGCCGAGGCCGATCTGCCCCACTTTTGCTTCTTTCAAGTCAACGCCCGCGCTTTCACATGCCGAAATGGCAGCTGCCAGCGTGACGACAGCTGTCCCATGCTGATCATCGTGCATGACAGGGATATTGAGCTCCTCTTTTAGGCGATCTTCAATTTCGAAGCAATGCGGTGACCCGATATCCTCAAGCAGGATGCCGTTAAATCCTGGTGAAATATGTTTTACCGTATTGATAATTTCTTCAGGATCACTTGTATCCAGCAAAATCGGGATACCGCTGATCCCTGCCAGCTGATCAAACAGCGCTGCCTTTCCTTCCATAACAGGCATTCCCGCCACAGAGCCGATGTTACCAAGGCCGAGAATCGCTGTTCCATCGGTTACAATTGCGACCGAGTTGCTGATTGTTGTGTAGATATCAGCCTTCTGAGGTTCTTTCTCGATCAGTCTGCAGACGTCTGCTACACCTGGGGTATAGACACGCCCGAGCTCTGCCAGCGAACGGATTGGCATTTTGCTTTTCATTTGGATTTTTCCGCCTTCATGAGCAGACAGGACTTCATCAGATACCGTGTGAAGCCTGATCCCTTCGCCAAGAGCCTGAACAGCCATGATCACTTCCTGAAGCTGTTCTTCATTTTCCACTTGTACAGTAATATTGCGCATCGTGTAATTGGGTCCGACTTTTACCGTCTCCACATCACCAATGTCTCCGCCCAGAAGGCCGATTGCTGTAGCCACTCTTCCGAGATTTCCGGGAACCGAAGGCGTTTCTATCATCAGTGTCCGAATCATGTGTTTCGCTATCATTCAGTGATCCTCCCCTTAGCCTAGTTTTTCAGCTTGAGCTGTATCGTTTTTCGTATACCATATACATTTTCCTGTATAACCATAGATAATGGCAAGACCTATTGCGACAAAACTGAGCCACATAAATGGCAGATAAGAGAAGGTAGAAACTCCTAAAATCCCGGCCATGTAAATGCCGTTATCAGACCAAGGGACCATACCTGAAGTCAAAGTTCCCCCGACCTCTGAATTACGGGATAGAACTCTTCTGTCCAGATGCAAACGGTCATAGCTGTCTTCCATAATCTTCGGTGTCAAAATAAGAGATACATACATGGCACACCCGAAGATGTTCGCCAAAAATGCTACAATCAGCGTAGATAATGTCACATTGCCTGCTGATGTTAATTTCTTTTCAAAAGTAGAGACAATCACTTTTAATACACCGAGTTTTTCAAGCAATCCGCCAAAGCCGAGACCAAAGATAATCACGACGAGAGAGTCAAGCATACCGACGATGCCTCCGCGGTTTAAGAGGCCGTTTAAAAACTCAACATCTGTTTTAATAGAGAATCCGTTGTACGCAGTTGCAATCGCATCGGCGATATTCATGCCTTGGAAAATAGCAGCCCAAGCAGCACCAAGCAATGCACCAATTACGATAACCGGCATAGAGGGCTTTTTCATCGCTAATAAGACGATTACGACAACAGCCGGAATCAGCATCCAAATATGAATGTCAAATGTATTCTGCAATGAAGATTTCAAAAATTCAACTTTGTCGAGATCAATATTTTTCCCGCCGTACATAAATCCAACAGCTGTAAAGAGAATAGCCGTAATCACATATGCTGGTATTGATAAATAAAGCATCGCTCTGACGTGAGCCAATACATCCACTTTTGATAATGAAGAAGCCAGGACTGTGCTGTCAGACAGAGGAGACAGCTTGTCCCCGAAGTAAGCTCCGGAAAGAATGGCTCCAGCTACAAGAGGAAGCGGGATTCCGAGGCCTTCACCAATTGCGATCATGGCGATGCCGGCTGTTCCTACTGTTCCCCATGACGTTCCTGTTGCCACAGACATAATAGAACAAATAATTAATGTTGCGAGTAAAAAGATACTAGGATGAATAAATTCTAATCCATAATAAATCAAGGTCGGCACGACGCCTCCGGCAATCCATGTTCCAATGAGCGCTCCGACTGAAACGAGAATCAGAACAGCTTCAAGACCATTAGATATCCCATGAACAATCGCGTTTTGCAGATCTTTATATGAATAACCCAGTCTGATTCCGAGAATCATTGCAATAAACCAAGAAACAAAAAGCGCTAGCTGTATTGGCAAGTCTAAAAAGACTGTAAACGACAGAACAAGTGCTAAAAATGCTCCTAGTACGATAATAATTTCAAATAGTGTTGGCAATCTTACATCCTTCAAAAGAAGTCCCCCTTAATGAAAAAGCTAAAACGCTTTCAATAAATAGTGCAACACGTATACTATACTTCCTCATCCCTATGCTTGTAAACAGCTTATTCACCGGCTATCCAGAGGTGAATAAGCTGTATTTTGTTTAAATTTTATTTTTCTAATAGCTCTTTTCCAGCAATCCCTGGCTTTGTCATCTCGTATGGATTTAAAATGATATCCAATTCTTCTTCTGTCAGCACATCATGCTGAAGGCAAAGATCACGGACGGATTGGCCTGTCATAATCGCTTCCCTGGCGATTCGGGCAGCCGCTTCATAACCAAGATGCGGATTCACAGCGGTAATAACGCCAGCGCTTTTTTCTACGTATTGTTTCAAGCGTTTTTCATTAGCTTCGATGCCTTTTAAGCAATAGTCAGTGAAGGAACGGAAACCATTGTTCATAATGCTGATTGATTGCAGCAGATTAAAGACGAGCACTGGCTCCATAACGTTTAACTCAAGCTGACCTGCTTCTGAAGCTAGGCAGATGGTATTATCGTTTCCAATCACCTGGAACGCAATTTGGTTAATGAGCTCCGCCATAACCGGATTGACTTTACCCGGCATGATGGAAGATCCCGGCTGGCGGGCAGGCAGAGAAATCTCCGCAAGTCCGGCGCGTGGTCCCGATGCCATTAAACGAAGGTCGTTTGCGATCTTCGACATGTTCATCATGCAGACTTTTAATGATGCAGAAACTTCTGTGTAAGCATCTGTATTTTGCGTTGCATCGACAAGATGGTCAGCGCCGACAAGAGGCAGTCCGCTAATATCAGCAAGGTGTTTAACGACTTGTTTGATATATTCCGGATCGGCGTTCAGGCCAGTGCCGACTGCAGTAGCGCCCATGTTGACTTCATACAGGTGCTGCCGGGATTGTTTAATGCGTTTAATATCACGCTCAAGAACACGGCTGTATGCTTCAAATTCCTGGCCGAGACGAATCGGAACAGCGTCTTGGAGGTGAGTCCGTCCCATTTTAATGACAGAATCAAATTCCTGCGCTTTTTGTTTAAACACACCATGCATGTCTTCCATCGTCTTAAGCAGTTTTTCCAGCAGATTCAGTGTGGAAATATGAATGGCTGTCGGAAATACATCGTTTGTTGACTGAGACATATTAACGTGTGTGTTAGGGCTTAAGTGGATGTATTCTCCCTTTTTATGACCCATGATTTCGAGCGCGCGGTTTCCGATGACCTCGTTCGCATTCATGTTCATGGATGTACCAGCGCCGCCTTGAATCGGATCGACGATAAACTGGTCGTGCCACTTGCCTTCCAGAATCTCGTCTGCGGCTTGTACGATAGCTTGGCCAATTCCTTCATACAGCCGTTTTACATCCATGTTTGCAAGAGCGGCAGCTTTTTTTACAATCGCCAGCGCGTTAATCATTTCTTCATGGATTTTATATCCCGTAATCGGAAAGTTTTCTGAAGCACGCAGCGTTTGGATGCCGTAATAGACATCTGCTTCAATTTGTTTTTCTCCAAGGAAATCTTTTTCCACGCGGTATTCTTTTTGGCCGTTTAACATAATCTTTAACCTACTTTCTCTATAATGGTTATAGTTTTAGCTTTTTTACAGGACAACGTCATCGGCAATCGGTGTTTCCATAATTCTTTTTACGACCGGCAGATCTGAGGATTGGCCGAGTGCCCACATTAATTTAGGAACGATTGCTTCAGTGTTCATGTTTCTAGAGCGGATAATCAAGTCCTGATTGACTCTGCGGCCGACTTCGTAAATACTCATATCTTCGCCTTCTTCCAAGCATTGAGTCGTAATGACGACAACGATGCCGCTTTCAATCAGCTCATTTACTTTGGACAAAATGTCTCTGCCTTCAAACGGAACGCCTCCGCTGCCATAACTTTCGATGACAATTCCTTTGTACATGCTTTTCAGAGCGTCCAGCATTTCCGGCTTTAAGCCCGGATGCAGCTTAAGCAGACAAACATCTGTGCATAGTGACGTGTCAACCGTGAAGGAGTCGTTCTCAGGTTCCGTTACTTGTTTGTTGTATTCAATCCCGTCTTCTGTAATAAAAGCGATATATGGATAATTGATGCTTTCAAACGCGTCATAGCTTTTCGTTCTTAACTTGATCGCACGTGTTCCTTGAATGACTCTGCCGTCAAACACAACATAAACCCCACCTACGCCTTCACAGGCAAAGCGAATGGCATCTGTAATATTTTTTTTGGCGTCTGTCTTTTGAAAGGTAATCGGAATTTGCGAGCCTGTAATCACAATCGGCTTTTTAGCATGCTGCAGCATATAAGATAATGCGGCAGATGTATAGGCCATTGTATCTGTACCATGGGTAATAACAAACCCGTCATAGGCATCATAATTTTCCTTAACGGCTTCCGCTATCTCTACCCAGTATTCAGGCTGCATATTGGTGCTGTCTATATTCATAAGCGATTGGGTTTCCATCGTGTAATCGTTATCAAGTTTTGATACGTAACTTAACAACTCGTCAGCCTTCACCCCCGGGGCAAGCCCGTTTTCCCCTTCAACTGAAGCGATCGTTCCCCCAGTTGTCAACATCAATAATTTTTTCATACCATACACCTCTTCACTATATCTAAAGATGGGTTTGCGAGAAGGCATTCGCTTTTCGCATACTTTTAATGCAATTATAGACACGGAAAATAAAATACGCAAGACATTATTATTCAATTCGCGTACACTTCCGAATACCTATATGATATAATCAGCTCAAGTTGAAAAAGGAGCGGAAGTCCATGAATTTAGATCGTTTAACTGAATTGAGAAAAAAGAAAAATTGGTCGCTTCAATATACGGCTGACCTCCTGGGCATTGCAAAAAGCACATACGCGGGATACGAGTCCGGCTACCGCCGCCCTTCACTTGAGGCGCTGGCAATGCTGGCAGACCTTTTTGACACAACCTGCGATGACCTCTTAGGCCGCCCAAAGCAAAAGCAGACTGCTCCTCAGACCATTGAATTGACCACGTGGAGCAGCCTTGACATTGATATTGCTGTTGACGGCAAGCCGCTGTCTGAAGACGAAATTATACAGCTGATCACCTTTATCCGGACAAAGAGAAAAGTCCAGGAGGAACTGAGTTAATTTTCACTCACGACTTAACTTTCCCGTAGGTTCCTCCTCCTCCGGCTTTCAGTTCAAGCTTTCCTGACCTCGCTTTCACAATAAGAGCGGCGGTTTTCGGCGGAACAACCCGCGCCAGATCCTCCTCTGAAGTCTCATGGAGAACAGCCATTTCTGTGCCAAAGGCAGTCTTCAGCTTGTCAAGGGTTTTCGGTCCGACACCCGGAACAAATTGCAGCGGTATCTGATGGACATATCTAGGACGTGTTATGCCTTTTCCAGACTGATCACTCAGTTCGCGCAGTCTCTGGCTGACACCCTTTGTCAATCTGGCACTTCCGCATTCCGCGCACGCCGTTGCCCCGCTCACTGTACGCTCCCCGCATACTTCACAAGCCGTTTGATAATACTTCCCCAACAGCGGATCTAATCCGTAATTTGCAGTAATTTTCCTGTTGTCCTTCCCCTTTAATGCAAGAGCAAACTCAGAAAAATCAGCTGACTGCACATATATTTCATTATATTCTCTGCCAATCTTCCCTAAGGAATGCGCATCAGAATTTGTTAAAAATGAATATTTATTTAATTCGGAAACCCGTGAAGCCATAGGTGTGTCACAGCTTAAACCAAGCTCGACCGCATCTATCATAGAAGAATCAAAAACTTCAGTTAAACTTGACTTAACCCCTTTTCCGTACAAGCTTTTGTGGGGCGTGAAAATATGGGCGGGGATAAACAATCCGCCCATTTCCTTTACTTTTTTTTGAAGGTTCAAGCCTGTTTCGTATATCCGCTGCGAGCTTAAGTGAATATTTTTCATCCGCGCTGAAAGCCAGACTGAAAATTGTTTCATATCAGCGAGTGTCGGCATAAAAGCGAGCACATGAATCGGCCCGCTGCAGGCTTCATCGTAAATCTCCAGCTCGCTTCCCAATAAAAGAGTTGTGCTGCGATAACGGATTCCGCCGCCCTCAAGCTCGTGATACCTGCCTGAAGCAATGCCTTCCTCAAGCTCTATTATGACTTCCGGGGAATGGCAGTCAATAATCCCGAGAAGTTCAATCCCTTTATATTCACTGGCCTCAACCAAAATCCGGTCCAGCGTCAGGGTTTTTGCACCTGTTATTTTGACAGCCCTTCCTGTATAGGTCCGGCCGATATGAATGTGTAAATCCGCGTAAATCTTTTTCATTTTTATGCTTGCAGCGCTTCTTTCAGCTGAAGATATTGAATCGCATAGGCTGTTTTTGCGTCATATACCTCACGCGACTCAACCAGCTTCAGTGCGTCTTCAAGCGTCACCTCCATCACTTCAACAAACTCGTCCTCATCAAGCTCCCGTTTTTCTTCAAGCACAGACAGCTCTTCCGCAAGAAAAACGTGGACAATTTCATCGGCAAAACCGGGCGATGTATAGAATGCTGTGATTTTAGTCAGCTTTTTCGCTGTGTATCCTGTTTCTTCTTCCAGCTCCCGAAGCGCCGTATACTCCGGCTCTTCTCCTTTTTCCAGCTTTCCGGCCGGTATTTCAACGATCGTCCGCTCCAGCGGCTTCCGGAATTGTTTCACCATTATGATTTTCCCTTCGTCTGTGACAGCCAGCACCGCTACCGCACCCGGGTGTTTTACAATTTCGCGTTTACTCGTTTTTCCGTTTGGGAGCTCGACGTCCTCTACATAAAGATCAATAACTTTACCCGAAAAAATCTGTTCTTTAGCAATTGTTTTTTCTTCTAAGTGTTTCATTTCTTCATCTCCCGTTCTGTCTCTATATCATGCCCCATACATTTTATCATACTAGAGAAAAGGGGGCTTCTTTATGAAAGTGTACCGTATGCAAAAGGGCGTCGTTTTAGTGGGAAAAGCGTGGGAGGTGCGGGCGAAGCTCAAGGAATACGGGCGCACATTCCGGTATGTGAAAGATTGGATTTCCGAGCCGTAAAAGTTGAAAACTCCGCTCCTTTATATTACGGTCATTACAAAGCCTAAAAAAGGAGTGTGCACATGAAAAAGCGCAAACTAGGTTCATCTGATATAGAAATAAGCGAAGTCGGACTTGGCTGTATGTCCCTTGGAACCGAAAAAAATAAAGCGCTGTCGATCCTTGATGAAGCCATTGAGCTTGGCATCAACTATCTGGACACAGCTGATTTGTATGACCGCGGCCGCAATGAAGAAATCGTCGGCGAAGCGATTCAAAACAGACGCCAGGATATCATTTTGGCCACAAAAGCCGGAAACCGCTGGAGTGACGAAAGTGAAGGCTGGTATTGGGACCCTTCAAAAGCTTACATAAAAGAAGCTGTGAAAAAGAGCTTGTCACGTCTGAAAACGGATTATATCGACCTGTATCAGCTTCACGGCGGCACAATAGAAGACAACATTGACGAAACGATTGAAGCATTTGAAGAATTAAAACAAGAAGGTGTCATTCGTTATTATGGAATTTCTTCTATTCGCCCGAACGTCATTAAAGAATATGTGAAAAAGTCAAACATCGTCAGCATTATGATGCAATTCAGCCTGTTTGACAGACGGCCGGAGGAATGGCTCCCTCTTTTAGAGGAACATCAGATCAGTGTCGTAGCCAGAGGACCTGTCGCTAAAGGGCTGTTGACTGAGAAACCGCTTGAACAATCGGCTGACAGTATCAAACAAAACGGGTACTTATCCTATTCGTTCGAGACACTGACAAATGCCCGCAAAGCGATGGAGAATGTCGCGCCAGATCTGTCTATGACAGAAAAGTCGCTGCAGTATCTGTTAGCACAGCCTGCTGTCGCCTCAGTGATTACAGGCGCCAGTAAGATTGAGCAGTTACGGGAAAACGTTCATGCTGCAAACGCACGGCGTTTAAGTGAAGAGGAAATCAAAGCGCTCCAATCTCATACGAAACAAGACGTTTACGAAGCGCACCGTTCATAAAGAAAACCAGCACCTGACCGGGTGCTGGTTTATTTGTATTGATGCCAATCGAGCTGGCTTTCATCGAGGAGCTGTTCAAAGCTTTTGTTTTTTTCGATCTCCTTTTTCTTTCTGATCTGTTCCGCTTTTTCTCTTTTCTGTCTCTCCTGATCCTCTTCCTTCAATTGGCTTTTCATCTGCATCAGCTTTTCTTTTATATCGGATTGAAGATCGTCTTTTAACTGGTGTTTGTCAGCGGATTTTTGTTTTTTCATGCTCGCTTCCCCCGTGTTTTGTTTTGAAGCCAGTTTATCATGGAGATTCAGGCTGAACAAGCAGACTCTCTTCGGAAAAACGCTGTCATATTTTTCTGCCGGCTCAGCAGCGTTTAGGTATAATGGTTTTAGAAGGTTATCCATAATAGAGTTGAAAGGTGCTGTGTCTTTTGAAAAGATTCCTTTTAGCCGTCGGCGCTGTCTTGGCAGCTGTAGCTGCTATCGGTATTTGCTTCACAAATATCATTATGTTTATAAAGAAAAAAACCGACGAAGAGATTATGAAAAGAGAAACAGATGACGGGCATGATGTATTTGAATCGTTTGAACGCATGGAGAAAACGGCTTTTGTGATTCCATCGGCTTACGGATATGATATAAAAGGCTACTATGCTGCACCGCACGATACATCAAATACAATGATCATCTGCCACGGTGTGACCGTGAATGTATTGAATTCTCTCAAATATATGGATTTATTTCTTGATCTCGGCTGGAATGTACTGATTTACGATCATCGCCGGCACGGACAGAGCGGCGGAAAGACTACAAGCTATGGTTTTTATGAAAAGGATGATTTAAACGAGGTCGTCAAATGGGTGAAAGAAAAAAACGGTAACCTCGGATTGGTCGGAATTCATGGTGAATCAATGGGAGCAGTGACTGCTCTGCTGTATGCAGGCGCACATCCTGACGATGGCGCTGATTTTTATATTGCCGATTGTCCGTTTGCAAGCTTCGAGGAACAGCTTGCGTATCGTCTGAAAGCGGAATACCGGCTGCCTTCCTGGCCGATTCTTCCCATTGCCGACTCCTTTTTGCGGTTCAGGGACGGCTACCGAGCACGCGATGTATCTCCGCTTGCCGTCATCGAAACGATCGAAAAGCCGGTCCTCTTTATTCACAGCAGGCACGATGATTATATTCCTGTTTCTGCAACCGAGCGGCTTTATAAAAAAAAGCCCGGTCCAAAGGAACTCTATATTGCTGAAGCTGGAGAACACGCCATGTCGTATACAAAAAATCGGGACACGTATCGAAAAACCGTGCAAGCCTTTTTAGACAAAATAACGTAAAAAGCGAAAGGCCCCTTTCGGCCTTTCGCTTTTCCATCATAAAACGTCGGTGATGCCATCCATATTTTCACTGATCCATTCAATCGCAAGGTCTATCGTAGTAAACTCCTGCGCTTCAAATGTCATTTCATCCTGCAAAAGCCAAACATCCTTCTCGACGGATTGCGCTCCTCCGATTGACCAATGCAGCAGGGTGTAGGGATGGTTTTTGTTCAGAAAGGATACCCACGTTTTATTCTGTGCTGTATTCTTAATTGACTTCAGCTTTTGTTCCACGTTTCGTGTCTCCCTACTTTACTAATATGCTCATTCTTGGACTGAGCATTTGAGCCGGACTTTTCAGCGCCAGCGTTTTGGCTTTTTCATTGTAATCGATTGTCATTTGATCGTCAAAAAACACTTTTTGCGACGACTGGATATATAGCGGAATGCCGTTCGTTTCCAGCTGCTCACACTGTCCCGCTAATTCCTCTGTCACCCAGATGGTCGGTACACCGCTTACTGCGCAGCCGCATCCTTCAGCGTCATAACGGAGCTGTGCCTTTTTTCCCGGGTTGGCGTCAAGCGCCTGCTGCAGTGCCTGTTTTGCTGCATCTGTCACATGAATGTTCATAAGGTGAAACCCCCGTTTTTTTCATTTTCGCTATTGTAGCACACCACGCGTCCGTTCGCATTGTTTCTGCCTTTTTTCCACCGCTTCGCTTTTTCTTCTGCAGCTTTGATCCAATCGGTTTTTCCCTGTATGTACGGCTTGATATTGTCCGGGTACTGGGCCGCCAGCTGTTTTTTGAGCGCGGCGTATTCATTCGCTATTTCCGGATGAGCTGTGAGATAATCTCTGAACACCAAATGCCTTTCAATAGCAGGATGCCCTCCCTCATAAATATGGACATGATGGGTATGCTTATTTCCGCCCTTTTGAAAATAGCGTCTGCCAATAATGCCGTTTTCTCCTTTCGGCATATAGCCGAGCTCCGCCATTTTCGAATCATATTGGTTCACGGCCGCGATATCCTTTACTGCAATCAGGATATCAATGACCGGCTTTGCCGCCATATTTGGTATCGATGTGCTTCCGACATGATGCACGTCAATGATCTCCGGGCCGAGCACAAGCTTCAGACGATCTTTTTCCTCACTGAACAGCCTTACCCATTCTTCATTGTAGTGAACGACTTCAACCTTTCTTTTCGGATAGAGATGAAAGACTGACAGAAAAAGCCCCTCTGACGCTTTGACGGTTTTCGTCTTTACAAATCCTGCCTGCGTATACAGGGACACGGCCGGGCTGTTTTTCTCGGCTGTTACTACCTCGATTTTCTCAGCGTCTTCGTTCTGATCAATAACAAATTGCACGAGTGCTCGTCCGATGCCTTTTCTGAAACCGTCTGGATGCACAACAAGCCTGCAAATAGTCAGCTCATGCATAAACTTCTCGTATGAAATGACACCGAGCAGTTTCCCGTCTTCCCGGTATCCCGCAAATCGCTCCTGTGAGGCTCTGATATCCTCGGCTTTTTCGTGTAAAGCAGGGATTCCGTCAAAACCGATAAGCTCCGCTTCTTTTACATAAGCTGGCTTTTGAACGTCAATAATCTCACGCGATACAGCCTCTTCCTTATGCTGAAGAAATGCAATCATTTGTTTTCTCCTGAAAACAGCCGCTGCTTTTCGACTTTAGCGATGCGGATCGCATACGATTCATACCATACGCTTTTTCCTTTTTCTTTCGCTGCCTGGTGTTCGGTGTGATGCTTCCAATGATTGATTGCGTCCATACTCTCCCAATAGGAAACTGTGATGCCGGTTCCATCCGCTCCGCGAACGCTTTCCACACCTAAAAATCCGGGCTGGCTCGCCGCAAGCGAAACCATCCGCTCTGCTGTTTCTCCATATGCTTCGTCATTTTCACTTTTGACAGAAGAAAAGATAACAGCATAATAAGGAGGCTCAGGTGTTTTTGTTAAAAAATCCATAGCGGTTCCTCCTCATATGTTTTTCACAAAAAGAACCCTGTCTTGGCCCGGTCCATCGTAATTTGCAAATACTGAGATGCCATTCACTGTTTTGCCGCCTTTTTCAATTTCAAAACCCAGTCTTGTATGATACGCGATTGACACCTTATTTACCGGGGACGTCACGCACTTTACCCGGGTGCATCCCCTCTTCTTAACTGCTTCAATAAACACATCGTATAATTGTTTTCCAATTTGCATTTTTCTGAAATCCGGATGCACACCGGAAAAATGGATGTATGCCGTTACAGGATCTGATTGCGATTGAAATCCGATTAAAAATCCAGTCATGCTGTTATGTTCATGTGTGATAAAGCTGGTGTCCTGAAAATGTTCAAAAAATAATCGCGGGAGCTTTTCTTTCAGCTGCCTGCCGCCCCACCATTCATTCATTACAGACGTTACCATTTCATAATCTGAAGACGTGATTGTTCGAATATCCATTACGATTTGATCTCCCTCCGTCTGGCAAAACGAATGTCTCTTTTTTCTCACAATATAAAAATTATATTTTGCCTGACTGGAATTGTAAATGCCTTCTTTTCTGTATCATACGTTTCCAGACTGCTGACGGAACAATGTTTGCTATTTTTCACATCTAGTTCTCCCCCTCCAGGAGGGGGAACATTTACAGAAAAATATCAAGCACCTGATCAAGTCTCAGCTTACAGAGCTTGCCGGCGTCTCCTTTTATCCACACTGTTTTTTCAAATTCCTCATAGCGGCAGATTTTCCCGCTGCAGGTGACAATTTCGCCATCTTGAAAGCAGCTGACAGTAATATCCTGAGCAAATTCCATTGCCATGCAAAACGTTTGGTTCATCTCCTCCAGCTTATCCGAATCAAGGATTGGCCTTTGCAGCTTCTGTTTATGGCGTTTTCTCTCAAGCAGGCTTTGTTTATGTTCAGGCAGAAACATCCGGCTTCCTTCCCACAGCAGATTGCCTCTTTTTAAATGCTCATTCATTTATAATGCCCTCCTATTTTAGCCGCTCGTTCAAACGCCTGGCCTGCCGCTGTCAGTGAGGCCGCCCTGATGATCGCCGTGTCGCCGAACCGGTTTTTAATCCCGTCCATCACATAGCCGAGGCGCATCTTCTTTGCATAATCCTGAAATAAATTAAGCTGCCATACTTCATCAGATGAGAGCTGAGAGAGATTGACCCCGAGGCGGCGGACAGGCTTCCCGTCCCAAAACTTGAGAAACAGTCTGCATACAGCCTGGTACACATCCTGCGTAGAATTGGTCGGTTCCGCCAACTTCACTTGCCGGTTGAAGCCGGTCGGCAAATCAAAGTCAGCCCCCCTGCAGCTCACCGAAACCGTCTGCCCCATCAACCCGGCGTTTCGGCTTCGCCTGCATACCTCTTCACTCAGCTCCAGCAGAACGACCTTTATTTCTTTGTCAAAGTGTTCATAGTCTTTCGGGAGTGTCATTCCGTGGCCAATCGCTTTTTGTCCGTCCAGCGATGCGGTTGACACAGGAGAATAGTCGATTCCGTTCGCCGTCATCCACAGCACGTGTCCGTTAATGCCCCATTTCTTTTTTAAAAGCTCGAGCGGAAAAACCGCAAGCCCGCCGATCGTGCTGATGCCCATTCGATTTAAATGATGTTTCATCCGGCTCCCGACGCCAAACATACTCCCCACCGGAAGCGGCCACATCTCGGTTTTCATATTTTCTTTCGTTAACGTGAAAATACCGTTCTTATTCTTTTTGGCAAAATTGTCACACGCAATTTTGGCAAGCGCTTTATTAGGGCCGATTCCCACCCGGGCATAAATGCCGACCTCCCGCATGATTCTGTCCTGAATGCTTTTAGCAATCTCCTCGGGCGCCCCAAACAGCTTCTGGCTGCCTGTGATATCCATGAACTGCTCGTCAATGGAATAGGGTTCCACAAGATCTGTATATTCCTCTAAAATGGCGGTGATTTGCAGCGATACATCAATATACCGCTGCATACGAGGCCGGAGCACAACAGCTTCAGGGCACTTTTCCTGCGCTTCCCACAGGCGTGAGGCATTGGCTACCCCTTTTTGTTTCGCCAGCGGGCATGCAGCCAATACAACTCCGCCCCGCCTTTCCGGATCACCCGAAACAATCACCGGCTGATTTTTCAAATGTGGATTTTCCGCTTTCTCTACAGATGCATAAAACGATTGCATGTCAACGAGAAAAATCACTTTTTCTTTCATCATACACACCTCTAAAAAGAACTTATGTTCGCTTTCATATTATATGCGAAAATATGTTCGATTTATACTGGTAAATGATTCTTGTCTGACAGAAAATATGATGCAAGGGTTTGAGAGAGGTAAAACTTTTAGTAGAATGAAAGCGAGCATAAAGATAGGAGAGTCAATATGGAGAAATTTGTCGAAAAAATGTTGGGACAGGCATTGCGCCAATACGGCCGAAATGTTGCCATTGATCCGTTAAGCCCGTATGAAAAACAAAGCCTGAAAGCTGCTTTAGAGGAAAGACAAAATGAAGATCCAGACGAGGACCTGCATGCGCATATAGAGGATATCATTTATGACTACGTCACAAACCAAGGGCTGTTTTCTTAGTGACATGCACCTTCATTGTTGGAGAAATTTCGTATATCTGTTTTCGTATGGCCAGAAGGGACGCGGCTGATATCGACGGGAAGCGCCCCTTCTCATATACGGGCGCTCAAGCCCGTCAGCATAAACTTTAATCTGATGCCCGGTCTCACTCAGCATTTCAGGAACCCCGCCGATATGATCTACAGCCTGATGGGTCAACGTCTTCGAACGGAAATCCGTTTGCTTCTCCCGCCTTCCTAATGTCTTTAAACTGACCGGGCATTTCCTGCTCAATGAGAATTGCACTTTCATGATATAAGCGCCGAACAAAAATCCGTGTACTTCACCCTCCACTCAACGGCGTAAACGCCATCGTCAACGTGAAACATGAACCATTCAAAAAACAAAGGTCATCCTGCGCACACATAGTGTAATACAATCCCATATAAACCAGTAAGTAAAAAAATTTAATCCCCCGTTGGATAAGGAAATTTTTTCATGTATGATAGAAAAAGATCTTACTAACAGGAGAGAACAATAAACATGAAGACATGGAAAGATATCCACCCAATCAGCTGGACAATTATTATCGGAACCATTTTCGGCAGAATGGCAACATCGATGAGCATTCCGTTTTTAGCGATTTATTTAACAGCTGTCCAAGGCGCATCAGCGTCCTACGCGGGGCTTGTCATTGCGGCGAGCTCATCAGTCGGAATCATTGCAAGCTTTTATGGCGGATATATCTCGGACAAATTCGGCAGAAAGAACATGATGCTTGTATCCATTTTCGGCTGGATGCTGGTGTTTGCAGGGTTTGCGGCCGCTTCTCACCTCTGGGTATTTTTTGTGGTAAATGCGTTAAACGGACTTTGTAAATCACTGTTTGAACCTGCATCAAAAGCTTTGCTGTCAGATATGACAGAAGAAAAAACAAGATTGCTGGTTTTTAATCTACGGTATGCAGCCATTAATATCGGCGTTGTCTTCGGCCCTGTGCTGGGTCTGTACTTTGGTTCATCACAATCTACCGCTCCTTTTTTGGTGCCCGCAGTGATTTATGGGATGTACGGTGTGATCCTTGCCATCCAATTTAAAAAGCATCCACCCGCGACATTAGAACAATCCAGAAATATGAACGTTCGGGAAGCGTTTATGGTAACGCAAAAGGATCGTCTTTTTACAGTTGCTCTTATCGGCATTACACTATCCATCTTCGGCTTTTCGCAGTTCAGCTCTACATTCCCGCAATATATGGCGCAAAATCCTTTTATCGAAGATGGGACAAAATTGTACGGCTGGATGCTGACATTAAACGCAATTGTTGTTTTGGCAACACAGTTTCCCATCGTCTACCTTGGTAAACGGTTTTCGCCGCTTTGCTCCCTGATGCTCGGCAATATCATGATCAGCGCCAGCATGATGATCCTTACCATGTCACACGGCGTTTCTTCACTTGTTATCATTGTGGTTGCATTTACAGTTGGAGAAGTGCTCTTATTCTGTATGATGGATTTGTTTGTAGACCAGATTGCAAAACCCGGATTAAAAGGAACGTATTTCGGAGCGATCGGCTTTTCGCAGTTTGGGAATGTGATTGGCCCTTGGGCAGGCGGCTTATGTATCGATATATTTGGCGCCGGGCATCCAAGTTCCATTTTTTCTGTCCTTAGCGGCATCACCCTGCTTGGCCTGCCGTTTTTAGTGTTTGCCTATCGGAGGATGAAAGCGGAAATCACTGAGCAGCAACCCGGACTGGGGAAGCCGCTTTAACACAAGAAGAGGGGAGAGAATCGCTCTCTCCCGCAAAAACGAGGTGATGAAATATGAATATAGGTGATATTATGTTTCAGCTGATCGTATTTTTCATGTTTGCCGCTGTTATCTCGGCGGCTGTGATCGGCTCTACATATGCGAAAAACCGTAAAGCACAGCTGGACCGAATCGAAAAAAAGCTTAACAGCATGTCCGAAGACCAAAACGATTAACCGCTTGGGGCAACGAGCTCTACCTTAATCCGGTCAGGGTCCTCACAATAGACTGCATAATGCCCGTCTCCTCCGGCAAAAGGATGCCGGTCTCGGTACAGCACACGATAGCCTTTTGCTATCAATTTTTCAGTCATCAGGTCGACTTGAAGCTTGGATTCAGCATGAAACGCGAGATGGTTCAGCCCGACACGGCACCTGTGATATTTCGGCTCTAGACATTCTTCTTTTGCCTGAACAATCACAAGGTAAAAGTGATCTTTCTTCCAGCTGATGCCGGAACTCCATTTTTGAAACTCTTTATAGCCAAGCTCTGCTAAAAACCATCCCCAAAACCGCTTAGACGCTTCCAAGTCGGAGACATACAGCTCAATATGGTGCATCATGATCACACCCTTCTCACTAACACTTCTTCTACCTTATGCCGGTCTCCCTTTCGCAATATTAAATCTGACCTGAATTTAGTCGGCAAAATATTTTCATATAAATTAGGGCGGTTGACACTCTCCCAAATCGAGGTTGCCATCTTGTCAGCCTCCTGGTCAGACAAGTCTTTAAATTTATGAAAATACGAGTCCGGATTTTGAAAGGCCGTTTCCCGAAGAAGGCGGAAACGCTCTAAATACCAGGTAAGAATCCGGCTTTCGTCCGCATCTACGTAAATTGAAAAATCAAAGAAATCGGAAACAAAGATGCGGGGATTTTCCCGGTCATCCTCCAAGGTCGGCGATTGAAGAACATTAATTCCTTCGATGATCACGATATCAGCCTGTTCTACAACCTCAAACACACCTTCCTCACGGTCATAGGTTAAATGAGAATAGACCGGGGCCTTTACTCTTTCTTTTCCTGACTTTACGTCATTCAAAAATTCGAGGAGCGCTTTCACATCATAGCTTTCAGGAAATCCTTTTCTTGACAGCAAGTTTTTCTTCTTCAGCTCAGCTGTAGGAAATAAAAAGCCGTCTGTCGTGATCAGGCTGACCTTGGGCCGATCCGGCAAACGTGAAAGCAGCTTCTGCAAAATCCGCGCTGTCGTGCTTTTCCCGACAGCGACACTGCCGGCAATGCCGATGATAAACGGAATTTTGGCTGAATGAGGGTGCTTCAAGAAGACATTCACATGCTTATTTCGTTCGGCAGCGGACTTGACATGCAAATGAAGCAGGCGAACAAGCGGAATATAGATCGTCTCCACTTCCTCTACGGATAGATGATCATTCAGCCCTTCAACAGCTTTTGCCTCTTCTTCAGAAACAGCAATCGACAAATGGCCCCCAAATCCTGACCAAGACTGCCGGCTGTGCTGTGTATATAAAGTATGTAAATTAAGCTCTTTATTTTTCACTGTTTACACCTGACTCTCTGTAGCTTTAAACAAACGCTTACAAAGATTGTAACGGAAAACATTCCTACTGTCTGCTTATTTTTTCAATTTACCTTTTTAACAAGTCAGCACCGATTCGGTTATATGCAGCCATTTCTTCTTTCGGAACCATACTGCCTCCCGTTCCCCAGACAACATGTACGGCATTTTTCATGCTGTGACGCAGATCATTTTCAGACATGTCGTGTTTCCCGGTATCCGATAAAAACAGCTGAACAGGCCCGAACATGCCGGCAAGCGCAGACGGCTCTAAATGCTTATTTTCAGATAAAGCCAGCAAATGAAGCAAGGTATACAGCGTTTCGTCTTCAATTGTATAACAGCCGCTCAGCAAAGGTTCTATCAGATTGCCGACAAATCCTGACGGACGCCCTACGGCAAGCCCGTCAGCAGCCGTTACATTATCCAAGCCGATATCCTGCACAGAGATCTGGTCATGCAAGCCGGAATATAGACCTAAGAGCATAGACGGTGAATGGGTAGGCTCCCCGAAAAATACATGGACATGGTTTCCGTACAATAGCTTCAGTCCAAATGCCACACCGCCCGGCCCTCCGCCGACTCCGCAAGGCAAATACACAAACAGCGGTGTTTCAGGACCAGGCTCGATATCCATAAAGCTGAGCTGTGTTTTTAAACGACTGGCCGCTACCGCATATCCTAGGAACAGCTGGCGGGAATGTTCATCATCAATAAAATAACAGAATGGATCTTGTTCCGCCTGCCGCCGTCCTTCTTTAACCGCTTCACTGTAATCTGATTCGTACTCGATTACGGTGACACCCTTTTTGCGAAGTAAATCCTTCTTCCACTGTTTAGCGTCGGAGGACATATGCACCGTCACTCGAAAACCTAGTTTGGCGCCAATGATGCCGATGCTTAAACCAAGATTGCCTGTTGAGCCGACAGCAATGGAATAGCGTGAAAAAAATGAAGTGAACCGCTCTTCGTGCAAGATGCTGTAATCATCTGTTTCCTTAAGCATTCCTTCTTGAAGCGCAAGCTCCTCCGCATGTTTCAGCACTTCATAAATACCGCCGCGTGCTTTAATCGATCCCGAAATCGGAAGCTCATGATCGCACTTTAAAAGCCATCTCCCCGGAAACGTTTCGCCATACACTTCCTCCAGCTTCTTTTTCATATGGCGTATTTCAAAAAGCGGCGATTCAATCATCCCTTCGGCAGCTTTTGTTTCCGGAAACGCCTCGGCAATATAAGGAGCAAACCGCCGAAGTCTTTTGTCCGCCTCGGCTATCTCGCTTTCCCACTCAGCCGCTTGTAATACCATCCCCTCTTTCTTGCCGGGATTAGCCCAGAATACCGGTCGTGCATCAATCAATTTCTGAATAAATGGATCTTTTATCAGATTACGCAAAGTTTCTTGATTTATCGACATCAGCCATTTCTCCTTCCTTTAACAAATGTATATCTTTATAAAAAACTGCCTGCAAACACACTAAAAGGCGCCTCACACAGGCAGTTCCATGCTTATTTTTTCATGAACACCCGTCCAGCCAGCTTTTCCACAAGGGCTGGAAACAGCTGATATAGCTTTGTGCCGGCATTCATCAAACGAGGAAGGTTGATTTCACGTTTGTTCGTCATAATGACAGACGCGATTTGTGCTGCCACATCATCTGGGTCAAGCATCCAGCGTTCGACATTTTTGGCATAGTCTCCGCCTTTATCAGCAATAGAAAAAAAGTCAGTCTGAATCGGCCCTGGATTGACTGTCGTCACATAGACGCCCGTGCCCGCCAGCTCCATACGCAAAGCGTTTGAATAGCCGAGCACAGCGTGTTTTGTCGCTGAATAAAGGCTGGATTTCGGCGTGGCAATTTTCCCTGCTTGAGAGGCAATATTGATGATATGGCCGCTTTTTTGCTCAAGCATATGCGGAAGAACAGCTTTTGTACAGGCGATCAGACCGAAAACATTGACATCAAACATTGATTTCATCTCATCAAGTGTAGAGTCTAAAACCGTTTCAAAAATACCGAAGCCTGCATTATTGATCAGCACATCAACCGGACCGATCTGATCACGGACGAGGGTGATATCTTCAAGACGGGAGACATCCAGAGGGAAAATATCACACTGTCCGCTCCATTCCTCGGTCATTTTTCTTTTGATTTCCTTCAAACGATCCTCACGTCTTGCCGACAGCAAAACATGGGCTCCTTCAGCCGCACATAAATAAGCGATTCTTTCACCAAGCCCTCCTGAAGCACCTGTAATCCAAATACGCTTGCCAGCTATATTTTTCAACCTGTTCACCTCTCTATTGCTCTAAAGTATGCGGTATTTCCATCCCAATATGACGTGATGCCTGCTTCGGCTGCCAATATATCAAGATGCCCAACCGTTTCTGACATCGTTAAAAACAACTCTTTTTCATAAACTGCAGGAAAGAGCTGCTGACAGACCTGAAAAGCGGTAAGCGGTTTTTCCGACAGCATATGACGCACATCCTCGGTTCGGCTGCTCTGCTTGTCAAACCGCTTCTTGATCAGTGCTCGTACATTGCCAATCGTCTCGCCATGACCGGGAAACACTGTGTTCGGGGCAAGTTCAGACAGCCTCCGCAACGACCGCTGATAATCCAGTAAAGGCTCCGATCTTTTTTCTCCCGTTTTTGGCGCTTCAAGAATCGGGTTAGACGAGCTGTTCGCCAGCAGCAAATCACCGCCAAGCATTCTTCCGGTCTTTTCATGAAAGAGAACAATATGCGACTCTGCATGTCCGGGCATTTCCAGAACAGTCCAGTCACCCATCCCGTCAATTTTCATCCCTTCCGTAACCGTTTGGGTCAAGGATCTTGTACAGGAAAATGCGTACGCCGACCGGATGAGCCTTTCTGCTTTCACATCATCAAATGGAACGCCTAACTCAGGCAGCAGCTTTTGAAAAAAATGTTTTTGCCACTCCATAAATGCCTTGTCTCTGCTGATATATGGTTCGTTAAACGGATGTCCAATCACTTTAATATCATCAGAAAAAACATCAAGCAACCCCGCATGATCCGCGTGATGGTGAGTCAGCACGATCTGCTCAATATCTGACATTTCTATATGTATACTAGCAAGCTGCTCTTTTAGGACTTCAGCTGCTTCTTTAGTGTTCGGTCCGGCATCGATCAGTGTCAGCGCGTCACCTTTCACTAAGTAAACGATGACATCACCGACGGCAAACGGTGTCGGGACGCGAATCGGAATGATATCTGCAGTTGTCATTCTTTTGCTCCTTGTCTTCATTCATTACTCATATTTTAGCTTTTTCTCGGTCCTGTGTCATTATTGCCGTATGAGAATGTCCCTTTTTGAAAAAGCTATTGACATTAGCTTATCCCCCATTGCATAATGAACAACAACTAAAATGAGAACCATTGGAACGCTATGACGAGGAATAGTATACAGGCAATGGCCAGAGAGAGCGATATCCCCAGGCTGAAAGGTATCGCGGCCCGCTTGTTTGTAGAACCTGCCCTCAGAGCGGTTAGGAAAACCTAAACGTTTCCCGCGTTACGGGATTTGAGCTGAGCACAAGTTGTGCTAATGAGGGTGGTACCGCGAACCTTTTCGTCCTTTACGTGATGAAAAGGTTTTTTGTTGTTCTGATAGAAGGAGGATATCCATGAAAAAGATAGGATTTGTCGGCGCCGGGTCCATGGCTGAAGCAATGATCAACGGCTTTTTGCAAAGCGGCATTACAAAACCTGAAAATATTTATATCACAAACAGGTCAAACGAAGAGAGACTCAATGAATTAAAGGAAATGTACGGCGTGCGTCCATGCAGGGATAAGAGCGAGTTTTTCACACAAACAGATATCGTCGTTCTCGCTTTTAAGCCTAAGGATGCGGCAGAGAGCATTGACAGCATTCGTTCTTACATGAAGGATCAGCTTGTCATTTCTGTGCTTGCAGGCCTTACCATCGAAACCATTCAGCATTATTTCGGCAGAAAGCTTGCTGTCATACGGGTGATGCCGAATACTTCAGCTGCCATCAGAAAATCAGCAACCGGATTTTCCGTAAGCGCTGAAGCAAGCCAAGACGATATCACGGCGGCTACAGCATTGCTAGAAACAATCGGAGACGCCACATTGGTTGAGGAGCTGCACCTTGATGCCGTTACCGCGATAGCAGGCAGCGGTCCCGCTTACCTGTATCGCTATATCGAAGCGATGGAAAAAGCGGCGCAAACGGTCGGTTTAGAGGAGGAAACGGCTAAAAAATTGATCCTGCAGACAATGGCCGGCGCTACAGACATGCTTCGTCAAAGCGGAAAACAGCCTGCACAGCTGCGCAGGGAGATTACGAGCCCCGGGGGAACAACAGAGGCAGGCCTTCGCGCTTTAACGGAAGCCCGCTTTGAAGAAGCGATCATTCATTGTATTGAAGAAACAGCCAAACGAAGCGCTGAAATCAAAGAGCAATTTGCCGGAGCCGCCATAGAGAAGCATTTATAGAAAAAAACACAAGACAGAAGGCAAAGCGCTTTCTGTCTTCTTTTATCTTAAGGCTGGCTGGCAGCTTCTGATTGTTTTAATAATGCAGAGATTGTAAAGGACAGCAAGTCGGGAAGCACCTCAAAGGAATAAGGCACATGCAGTCTTTCTGTCCATTTGTGCGGGTCTTTTCCAGCCGGGCCGACATTTAATACCGGGACATACAGCGCCTTGTCTTTACTGCTGGGAAGTGAATATCCTCTGTTAAAGAGCGGCATATTGCTTGTGTATGCACCAACCTCCTGTTTTTCCAGCTGAAGATAGCTCAAATCCGAGAGTCCTGGGAAATACTGAACCTCCCGTAAAGCAATGCCGTACCTGTCAGCTGCATATTGAATGAGCTTGCCAGCAGTATTCTTGATTACCTGATCGTTCTTTGATGACACTGCCGGATAAAATGGAGGGCTGTAAAAGAGAACAATGAGCGGCGCATCTTCCTTACACAGCGCTGCGAGCTCAGATACAATTCTAGTCGAAAAATCCCTGTCTCCAAGATCTCCCCTGTTTGCATAAGTGAAATTCAGCACCCGTTCTGTTTCTGAGCTTCCGACACGCCTTTTCGCACGTGCAAGCAGCTCATCAAATGTAAAAACAGAGACAGTTCGTTCAATTGGATGAAATGGCTCAAACTTCTGGAAATCACGTGTTTTTTGCTGAATATGGTTTGAAATCTTCTCTGCCGCCTGCTCTGCGGTTCTCCGCAGCATGTTATGCAGCTCACTCGCAGAGCGCTTCATTGTCAGTACATTAAATAACGTAACGGCCGTATGCGGTGTTTGGACGGAATATGCCTCCTTCAAGTCCTTTTGCATTAAGTTTACCGGCGGCGGGGTGACTTCCCCGTCAGCCATTTCGCAGTAATTCACGTTCAGTTCCAGCAGACGGTTGATCTCAGAAACCATTAAATTTGCATTTAAACCGGAAAACGGCTCTCCGACATGCGTCTCTATCCCTTTGCAGAAAAACCCTGCGAGAACCTTGCCGATGCTTCCTGAATACACATATTGCTGCTGGTCGCCCGGAAACTTTTCAAACATCGGTTCGCTATTCAAACAAGCAGTGTATGTAAGATGATATTTTTTCTCCATTTCTTTCAGCGCAGGAACGGCTTCGATCATTCCCCTTGAGTTCACTTCCTCGTCAGGAACCGTAATCAAAAGCACATTCCCATCAAAATGACCATTCATTGCCCGCTCAAGCATCGACAGCTGAACAGCCAGCCCCGCTTTCATATCCATCGTGCCTCTCCCGAACAGCCAGTCGCCGCTTTCCGCGTCTGTTCTCACACGTTCAGGAAGCAACTCTTTTTTCTCTAAAAAGGAGTTCAAAAGCTCAGCCGGCTTACAAGCCATATGCTTGAATTCTCCGTAGTCCTCTATGTCCACGACGTCAAAATGGCTCAGCAAGAGCACCGTCTGTTTGACATCTTTCTTTTTGACAAGCGCTGTCAAAAACGTTCTGCCGTCTTCCATCGGATGGAGTGTTACATGATCAGGGTTATTTTGAAAATAAGGCTTGTCCTTTAAAAGATAATAAAGATATTCTGCAAGTGCGGCCTCCCCTTTTGAACCGGTGACACTTTCATACTGGACAAGAGAAGTTAAAAGGGTAAGCAAATCATCCTTAGTCTGCCAATTCATCATTTCCGCCCTCCTATGTATAAAAACGATTTGATCCTAAAAAATAAAATGATTCCCTGTCTATTATACAGAAATGTTTGACAAATTCGGATCGTTTGAGCAGTTTATATGACGTGAAAGAAATGACTTGTTATAATCAATCTCTAAAAACCTTACGGGAGGCGAAAGAAATGGCCAGAAAATTATTCACACCTATTACGATTAAAGATGTAACGTTAAAAAACCGCATTGTGATGTCACCAATGTGCATGTACTCTTCTCACGAAAAGGACGGAAAATTACAGCCGTTCCACATGGCTCACTACATAACGCGCGCAGTCGGCCAGGTCGGATTGATTATTGTGGAAGCATCAGCGGTAAATCCTCAAGGACGAATCACAGACCAAGATTTAGGGATATGGAGCGACGAGCATATCGAAGGTTTTGCAAAGCTGACTGAGCAGGTAAAAGCGCAAGGCTCAAAAATCGGAATTCAGCTTGCCCACGCAGGACGTAAAGCAGAGCTTGAAGGCGATATTTTCGCTCCGTCTGCGATTGCGTTTGACGAGCAATCCAGCACACCGGTTGAAATGACAACTGAAAAAGTGAAAGAGACCGTGCAGGAGTTCAAACAAGCAGCAGCCCGTGCAAAAGAAGCAGGCTTTGATGTGATTGAGATTCATGCGGCACACGGATACTTAATTCATGAATTTTTATCTCCGCTTTCTAACCATCGCACAGATGAATACGGCGGCTCACCAGAAAACCGATACCGTTTCTTAAGAGAAATCATTGATGAAGTCAATCAAGTGTGGGATGGTCCTTTATTTGTCCGTGTATCGGCTTCTGACTATACAGACAAAGGCTTAGACATCGCGGATCATATCGGTTTTGCAAAATGGATGAAGGAGCAGGGCGTTGATTTAATTGACTGCAGCTCAGGTGCCCTTGTTCATGCAGACATTAACGTATTCCCTGGCTATCAGGTCAGCTTTGCCGAGAAAATCCGAGAACAGGCTGATATGGCGACTGGTGCTGTCGGAATGATTACAAATGGTTCAATGGCTGAAGAAATTCTTCAAAATAACCGTGCAGACCTCATCTTTATCGGCAGAGAGCTATTACGCGATCCTTACTTTGCAAGAACTGCCGCAAAACAGCTCAATACAGATATTCAAGCCCCTGTTCAATACGAAAGAGGCTGGTAATCTTGAGATTCGAGATATCCGCGGCTCCGCCGCCGGATATCTCTTTTTTTATTTTTGGAGAAACGATCAGCTGACGTTCTCCGTCTCCCTAGTAGAACCAATTAGAGGAGATGACTCCAATGAATGCAGCATGGATCGAAAGGACCTATACGGTTGACGGTTGTGAATTTCATACAAAACACCGAAAAGGATTTAGCGGTGTAACCATTGTCTTTGAAGCCGGCTATGGCACTTCTTCAGAGACGTGGAAACCACTAACAGCGGACATTGATGACGAATTTGGCATATTCACATATGATAGAGCGGGCATTGGGAAAAGCGGACAAAGCAAGGCAGAACGAACAGCCGACCAAAAGGTGAGAGAATTAGAAAGCTTGCTTAAGGCAGCAGGTATAAGACCGCCTTATCTGGCTGTTTCACATTCATACGGATCGGTTATCAGCAGATTATGGGCCTGTAAAAACCGACAGGATATTATCGGCATGGTGCTCCTTGATCCCGCTTTAGGAGATTACGGCAATGGCGGCTTTACATTTATTCCTGAAGAAATGCATACAGCATACAGAAAGCAGATGATGCTCGAGGAGACACATGCAGACTTTTCGAAAAGTCTGCGGCAGTTCAAACAGCAGCAAGTCCATTTAGGGAACATGCCGCTTATTGTCCTGTCATCAGGTGAACGCACTGAGAAATTCGCCTCCGGTGAAGAGGACTGGAGAAACCTGCATAGCAGCATTTTGTCTCTATCCGATCAAAGCGGCTGGATACAAGCTAAAAACAGCTCACATAACATTCATCATGATGAACCTCATATCGTCCATCTGGCGATTTATGATGTTTGGTGTGCGGCCTGCCAGCAGGCCGCCCCGCTGTACCAGGCAGTCAATTAAACAAAAAACCCGGCTAAAGCAGCCGGGTCTTTTATTATTTTGTTTCGCGATGAAGGGTATATTTTTTTAACCGCGGTGAGTATTTTTTCAGCTCTAAACGATCAGGATTTGTGCGTTTATTTTTGGTTGTGATGTAGTTTCTGTCCCCTGTTTCAGTGCAAGCCAAAGTAACATTTACTCTCATGTTTAACATCTCCTTATAAAGCGTAATGATTACGTTTTATTATACAGCTAAATAACAGATTGTCAAACACCTTCTCAGCCTCTTGGAACTTGTACCTCTAAGAAATCATAAGCCGTGATGCTGTTCGGAAAAACGGCTGCCGCTTCTTTCTGAAGCTCCAAAGAAGCCTCTCCCTGATATCTCGCGCTGATATGAGTTAAAATGAGCTGCTTCGCCCCAGCTTCTTTGGCAGTTATAGCTGCTTGTTCTGTTGTACTGTGAAAATAATCAAAAGCAAGCTTCACATCATCCTTAGCAAAGGTGGCTTCATGCACAAGCACATCACAGTCCCGCGCAAGCTCTTTTATCTTATCGCTCACTCTCGTATCCCCGGAAAACACGACAGCTCTTCCCTTTTTAGGAGGCTCCAGAAAATCCTCCCCATTTATGGTGCGTCCGTCTTCAAGCGTCACGATTTCACCTTTTTTTATTTTCGAATATACAGGTCCAGGCGGAATATTCATTCCCTTTAATAACGCCGCCTTTAAAGAACCAGGCACATCTTTTTCCTGTACGCGGTACCCGAAGGCCTCTACACCATGAATCGCGGATACAGCTGTGACGATAAACTGATCGTCCTCAAATACCGCTCCCTCTTCAATCTCTTGTATCACAAGCGGATATGTTAGGTGAGTTTTCGTGACGGCAAGACTTGTTTCAATAAACGCCTTGATGCCTTTCGGTCCGTAAACCGTCAGCTCGTCCTCACCGCCCTGAAAAGAACGGCTGCCAAGAAGCCCTGGAAGACCGTATACATGATCGCCGTGCATGTGAGTAATGAAGATTTTTTCTATTTTTCGAGGTTTAATCGATGTATGTAAAATTTGATGCTGTGTGGCTTCCCCGCAGTCAAACAGCCATACAGATCGCCTTTCTTCAAGCAGCTTTAATGCGATCGACGTCACGTTTCTCGACTTAGCGGGAATTCCGGCTCCCGTCCCTAAAAAAAGTAATTCCACATTTCCTTCCTCCTACTAGAACTAGTTACCTACAAGAATACAGGATCATGCGTAAAATGTGAATCTTACCTCTGATTCGGGCAATCCTTTCGTTCTAGAAATATTTTTGCGCCATTCTGCAAAAAAAGGTCTTAAATGTTTGCTTTCGTTGAATTTTAGATTTAAAATGAAGGAAATATGCGGGGTACTAAAATAAAGCTTCGAATAAAGTGAGGTACTTTTAGTGAAAACAAACCAACAACCAAAAGCAGTAATTGTCATATTCGGTGCAACGGGAGATTTAGCAAAACGAAAACTCTATCCGTCCATTCACCGTTTATATAAAAACGGACAAATCGGAGAAGAGTTTGCAGTTGTAGGAGTCGGAAGAAGACCCTGGTCCAATGAGGATCTTCGCCAAACCGTCAAAACATCTATTTCCTCAGCTGCTGATAAACATATAGATGATTTCACGTCTCATTTCTATTATCACCCGTTTGACGTGACAAACCCTGGTTCTTATCAAGAGCTTAACGTACTGCTCAACCAGCTGGAAGATACATATCAAATCCCGAACAACAGAATGTTCTACTTGGCAATGGCCCCAGAATTCTTTGGGACAATTGCAAAGACATTAAAATCAGAAGGTGTTACAGCAACTACAGGCTGGTCCCGCCTTGTGATTGAAAAGCCGTTTGGCCATGACTTGCCAAGCGCGCAAGCATTAAATCAAGAAATTCGTGAAGCATTTACAGAAGATCAAATTTACAGAATCGATCACTATTTAGGAAAACAAATGGTGCAGAATATTGAGGTCATTCGATTTGCCAATGCGATTTTCGAACCGCTATGGACAAATCGCTACATCTCAAATATCCAAATCACATCAAGCGAATCACTTGGTGTTGAAGACCGTGCTAGATATTACGAAAAATCAGGCGCCCTTCGCGACATGGTCCAAAACCATATTATGCAAATGGTTGCGCTTCTCGCAATGGAGCCGCCGATTAAACTGAACACAGAAGAAATTCGCAGCGAGAAAGTGAAGGTGCTGAGAGCCCTCCGCCCTATTGCAAAAGACGAAGTGGATGAGTATTTTGTGCGCGGACAATATCAAGCCGGTGAAATTGACGGTCTGCCAGTCCCTGCTTATACAGATGAAGATAACGTCGCTCCTGACTCAAATACAGAAACCTTTGTTTCTGGAAAGCTTCTGATCGACAACTTCAGATGGGCTGGTGTTCCATTCTACATTCGTACCGGAAAACGAATGAAAGAAAAGTCTACAAAAATTGTCGTTCAATTTAAGGACATTCCGATGAACCTGTACTACGGCAATGAAAACAACATGAATCCGAACTTACTCGTCATTCATATTCAGCCTGACGAAGGCATTACACTGTACTTAAACGCTAAAAAACTCGGAGGGGCAGCACACGCGCAGCCAATCAAACTGGATTACTGCAGCAATTGCAATGATGAGCTGAACACTCCTGAAGCATATGAAAAATTGATTCACGACTGTCTTCTTGGCGATGCGACGAACTTCGCACACTGGGATGAAGTGGCCCTTTCTTGGAGCTTTGTCGATTCCATTTCTGAAACATGGGCAGCCAACAAAACCCTATCGCCAAACTACGAAGCAGGTTCTATGGGTCCAAAAGAATCAGATGATCTTTTGGCGAAAGACGGCTTGCATTGGTGGAATATATAAAGAAAAAGGCTGAAAGTGCTTGTAAAGCATTTTCAGCCTTTTATTGATGTACCAAGCTCTCTGCTTCTAAGCGGCTCAAAAAGACAATTGATTTTCTCTCTGTCGTAATCTAATATCCAACTGTTATATGTTTCATACATATCCCGTATTGTTTCAGCTGCAGCAGCTAAAATATCGCAGCCTTGATCATCATAAAGATGAAAAATGGTTCTCTTTTTTATATTGATAAAGTAAATATCTTGAGAAATGCTTGGTTTTATCCCCATATCTTGATTACATATCGCTCTCAGCATTGAAATATATCTTACATCACCAGCTTTGCATCTAAGAAAAAATCTATGCGTTTTATCATCATAATCATCAGAACAAGTATAAGGAACAGCAATGTGCTGCAGTTTTTTCAACACAGCTTTTTCTCGAATGTACCGTGAGAAAATATACAATTTGCTCTTATATCCCCTTCCCCCTTCAAAACCAACAGCATCAGCTATAACAAATATATCATCATCTTCGGCATGTAGAGATTTAAATAAAGTGACAGCTCTCTTATATGCGTTATCTACATAAGGGCCGTGTAGATAGGCATCGTTCACATTATACCCTACACCTATTTCAAACCGGATTCCGATCTGCCAGTTATAAAACAAAGGAGGCATAAGTCGTAAACCAGGAAAATTTTCAAGTAGATACTCATTTACAGGCAAAATATACATCCTTTCGTCGGCACTCTATTTCAAAAAAATCCCGCAGCTGTCAGGCTGCGGGATTTCCACATCATTATTTCATCCATTCCGTATGGAAGACACCGTCTTTGTCTGTGCGCTCATAAGTATGGGCGCCGAAGTAGTCACGCTGCGCTTGGATTAAGTTTGCAGGCAGCACGGCTGTGCGATAGCTGTCATAATAAGCTAGTGCGCTTGAGAATGAAGGTACCGGCACGCCTTGGGCAACTGCAAGTGAAATCACTTGGCGAAGCGCTCCTTGGTAGCTTTCTGCAATGTTCTTGAAGTGGCTGTCAAGCAGCAGGTTATCAAGCTCAGGATCGCGGTCGTAAGCTTCTTTGATTTTCTGCAGGAATGCCGCACGGATGATGCAGCCGCCGCGGAAGATCATAGCGATTTCACCGTAATTGAGATCCCAGTTGTATTCTTCAGAAGCTGCTTTCATTTGGGCAAATCCTTGGGCGTAAGAACAGATTTTGCTCATGAACAGCGCTTTTCTGACTGCTTCGATCAGCTCTTCTTTATTTTCTGTAACAGGCTTCACTTCAGGCCCTGAAAGAAGGCCGCTTGCTTTCACACGCTCATCCTTCATCGCTGAAATAAAACGTGCGAATACAGATTCAGTGATAATCGGAAGCGGAACACCTAAGTCAAGTGCACTTTGGCTTGTCCATTTTCCTGTTCCTTTTTGACCCGCTTTATCAAGAATTACATCAACAAGCGGTTTGCCTGTTTCTTCATCTTTTTTCGTGAAGATATCAGCAGTAATCTCGATCAGATAGCTGTCAAGCTCGCCTTTATTCCATTCAGCAAATACTTCATGAAGCTCATCAGCTGAAAGGCCGAGTACCTGCTTCAGGATGAAATAAGATTCAGAGATCAGCTGCATATCCCCGTATTCAATACCGTTGTGCACCATTTTTACATAATGGCCGGCACCGTCCGGACCGATATATGTCGTACACGCTTCACCGTCAACTTTTGCAGAAATTGCTTCAAGAATTGGCTTCACAAGTTCATGAGCTTCTTTTTGTCCGCCAGGCATGATAGAAGGCCCTTTAAGCGCTCCTTCTTCTCCGCCTGAAACGCCTGTGCCGATAAAATGAATGCCGCTTTCAGCAAGCTCTTTGTTTCGGCGCTGTGTATCTTTATAATATGTATTTCCGCCGTCAATTAAAATATCGTCCTTCTCTAAGTGAGGAAGAAGAGATTGAATTGTCGCATCTGTAGCAGTTCCCGCTTTAACCATTAACAAAATTTTGCGCGGTGTTTCCAAGGATTGAACAAATTCTTCAATGCTGTAGGTGCCAACAACGTTTTTGCCTTTAGCCTCCTGCAAAAATTCCTCGGTTTTGCTGCTTGATCTGTTGTAAACAGAAACAGAAAATCCTCGGCTTTCAATATTTAAAGCCAGATTTTTACCCATTACCGCAAGTCCGATAACTCCGATTTGTTGTTTTGACATATTCTAACGTCCCTTCTGCAAACGTTTAACCATTTTAAAATTTACATTAAAATAAAATGATATTTATACTATTGAAATTACCATACTTCACCCCCTTATTTCAAGACATTCAGCTTTTCTTTTCATCTTGAAAAAAATCTTTATTAAAGCTTGTTCCGCTTGTTTTGCTCTCGTCTTTTTTAACCTTTGCACCTTTTCTGATCAGCTTGGAACCGTACTTTTCATTCAGTTTTTCCATCATCTGCTGAATCGGTTCATCCTTCGCATCCTCTGTATAGCTGAACAAATCGAGCTGCTTATAGGCCTGCTCTTTTTCTACCAAATCCGTTCCGGTAATGCCGAGCAGCCTGATGGGGTTTTTGTTCCAATGCTTAAAGAAGAGATGTTCTGCTTCATTATATATCTCGTTTTTTTGATCTATCGGATTCTTCAGTGTGATGCTTCTCGTAATCGTTTTCCAGTCCGCATATCTGATCATAATAAACAGCTTTGAAGCCATTACTTCCTTACGCTGCAAACGGCCGCTAACTGATGCGGACAGTTTGCGAAAAACAGCTAACAGCTCATCCTCATCGGCAGAATCATGAGAAAGTGTGGATGAATTGCCTACGCTTTTAAATTCATAAATGCGCTCCGGATCAACAGGGGCATGGTGAATGCCGTTCGCTTTATTTTTTAGACGGGGCCCGTTGATGCCAAGCAGCCGTTTCAGCGCGTGTTCGTCAGCGGCCGCTAAATCTCCAATCGTATCAATACTGAGCCCGTTCAGTTTTTCCGCCGTCTTTTTGCCTACGCCATGCATTTCTCCAACGGGGAGAGGCCAAAGGATATCAGGCACTTCTCTTTTTCTCAGGATGGTGATCCCAAGCGGCTTTTTCATATCGGATGCCATTTTGGCGAGAAATTTATTCGGGGCGATTCCGATGCTTGACGGAAGCAGCAGCTCTTTCTGCAGTCTGCTTTGTATTTCTTTTGCCGTCTCATAGGCATTGCGGCTGTATGGTGTATCCGTCATATCCATATAGCCTTCGTCGATGGATACAGGCTCCACCAGATCTGTATATTCACGAAGGATGCTAAACATCGCTCTTGAAGAGCTTCTGTACCGGTCAAAGTTCGGCGGAAGGACGATGAGCTCAGGACAGTTACGCTTTGCTTCCCAAACCGGCATGGTTGTTTTCACGCCGTGCGCCCTTGCTTCGTAGCTGCATGTGACGACGATGCCTTTGCGTTCTTTGACGTTTCCGGCAACTGCAACCGGCTTTCCTCGGAGAGCCGGGTCATATGCCATTTCCACCGATGCATAGAAACTGTTCATATCAATATGGAAAATAATTCGGCCTTTCCCCGGCATAAACATATCTCCTTTCCGTTCATTAGACAACGGCTTGTACATATAGTAAAATGAAGGTATTGAATGGATGTGATTACAATGTTTGTGGAATCGATAAATGACGTTTTATTCTTAGTCGATTTTTTCACAATTATTCTTCCGGCTCTGACCGCCATCGGAATTGCTTTTCTCTTGCGAGAGTGCCGAGCCGGCGAGCAGTGGAAATCAAAACGAACAGATGAACATCAGACGGTCTTTCGAATAAACCGAACAGACTTTCTTATTATTATATATCATCGCATTACAACTTGGATACGTAAAGTCTTCCGCATGAATTCACCTGTAAATGATGATGAAGACGTCAGTTCCCTTCTTTTATAAACCGCATTTATAAAAAGGAGGAGAACAAATTGTTAAAAACATATCAGAAACTTTTGGCTTTAGGGGCCTTTTTGATCGTATTATGCTCGGGCAACGCAGCTTTTGCTGCAACAAATCAGGTGGGAGGCCTCAGTAACGTCGGTTTTTTCCACGACTATTTAATTGAGCCGTTTTCCTCGCTGCTGAAAGGCGTTGCCGGACTGTTTCACGGAGAATACGGGTTGTCTATCATACTTGTAACCGTTATTGTGCGCGTTGTGGTACTGCCTTTGTTTGTCAATCAGTTTAAAAAACAGCGTGTGTTCCAAGAGAAAATGGCAGTCATTAAACCGCAAGCAGACAACATTCAAGCCAAAATCAAAAAGACAAAGGACCCGGAAAAACAGAAAGAACTTCAAATGGAAATGATGAAGCTGTATCAGGAGCATAATATCAACCCGCTTGCGATGGGCTGTCTTCCAATGCTAATTCAGTCTCCGATTATGATTGGGCTTTATTACGCGATTCGCTCAACACCTGAAATTGCGTCACACTCGTTTCTATGGTTCAGTTTAGGACAATCTGATATTCTCATGTCCCTTAGTGCAGGGATTATGTATTTTGTCCAAGCTTATGTCGCTCAAAAGCTGAGCGCGAAATATTCCGCTGTCCCGCAAAATCCGGCAGCGCAGCAATCTGCAAAGCTAATGGTGTTTCTCTTCCCTGTGATGATGACGATTTTCTCGCTTAATGTACCTGCGGCCCTTCCGCTGTACTGGTTCACCAGCGGCCTGTTCTTGACAGTACAAAACGTCGTACTTCAGATGACACACCATAAACATAAAAAAACAGCCGCTTTTACAGAGCCGGTGAAATAAAAAAACAACTCCGGCTTTTGTTCGGAGTTGTTTTTTTATTTCCATCACTTTTTAGAACCTGCATCCGTTTAAAAAGAAGAAAATCGGGAATACCTTTACTCACATCCAAAGGAAAGGAGCTGGTGTCGTGACGGAACAGTCTCAACAAAAAAATATTTCTGTGCCTGAGGGAATTTGGATCATGAAACAAACATGGAATGATGTCTTATTTGCTCATTGGCCGGTTGATTACTCTACCCTTCGAGCTAAGATTCCGCCGATATTGGACATAGATACATATAACGGACAAGCTTGGGTCAGCGTGCTTCCCTTTATGCTCACAAACCTTCGCGCGCGTTTTCTCCCTCCTATTCCCGGAGCCCAGTCCTTTCCAGAGCTTAACCTGCGCACTTATGTCACCTATAAAGGCAAGCCGGGCATTTATTTCTTCAGCTTAGATGCTGATCATCGGCTGGCAGTTCAAGGTGCACGGACTTTCTTTCATTTGCCTTATTTTTACGCCGATATGAAAGCCGAAAAAAATGGGGCTGATATGGAATATAGAAGCAAACGGAGAGACGCCGGAAAAGCAGAATTCGGCGCCAAGTACCGGCCGCTCTCTGCGCCTTTTACAGCGCAAGAGGGTTCGCTTGATTACTGGCTGACGGAGCGCTACAGACTCTACACCGCCCATCGTGACAAGCTCTATTATGAGGACATTCACCATCATCCTTGGCTTCTTCAAAGAGCCGAGGCCCAGTTTTCAATCAATACAGTGGCTGATGCTCACGAAATCACTTTACCAGACTCAGAACCGCTGCTTCATTTTGCCAAAAAACAAGACGTGTTATTTTGGCCGCTTCGACAATGGCACTGACTGTCAGAAAAAAACCCGAATGCCAGATCCGCACTCGGGTTTTTCTTCATTATTTTGCTGCTTCTTCAATAATGGCAACAACCATTTCTGCTGTTTTCACCAGCTCTTCAATCGGCATTTTTTCGTTCTTCGTATGAATTTGCTCATACCCGACAGCAAGATTGACCGTTGGGATGCCATGGCCTGCGATTACGTTTGCGTCGCTTCCGCCGCCGCTCGTTTGCAGCTCGCTTGTGCGTCCGATTTTCGCAGCTGCTTTTTTCGCGATTTCAACGACTTGGTCGCCATCTTGATATTTAAACCCTGGATACATGACTTCGATTTCAACTTCTGCACGTCCGCCCATATCAGCTGCCGCCTCTTCAAAAGCAGCTTTCATTTTTTGAACCTGCGCTTCCATTTTTTCAGGAACTAAAGAACGCGCTTCAGCGAGAATATGCACTTCATCGCACACAATGTTCGTTTGTGTGCCGCCTTCAAACCGGCCGATGTTTGCTGTTGTTTCTTCATCGATGCGGCCCAATGGCATTTTTGAAATCGCCTTGCTTGCGATTGTAATCGCTGATATACCTTTTTCTGGTTCAACTCCAGCGTGTGCAGTTTTACCGTAAATCGCCGCTCTTACCTTCGCCTGAGTCGGTGCCGCAACAATGATATTGCCGACTTTTCCGTCTGAATCAAGAGCATAACCGTAGGATGCTGTCATCATGGAACGGTCAAGCGCCTTTGCCCCGATAAGACCTGATTCTTCACCTACAGTGATGATGAATTCAATCGTGCCATGCTCAATGTTTTCTTCTTTGAGCACTTTAATTGCTTCAAACATGGCAGCCAATCCGGCTTTGTCATCGGCGCCTAAAATCGTTGTGCCGTCTGTTTTGACATATCCGTCCTCAACAACCGGTTTTACGCCGTTTCCGGGTACGACTGTGTCCATATGAGATGTAAAATAAATTGTATCTGTCTTTTTCGTCCCTTTTAATGTGCAGATCAGGTTACCGGCTCCGTGGCCAGTGATATCCATCGTATCGTCTTCTTTTACGTCTACACCTAAATCAGAAAATTTTTGTTTCAGCACTTTGCAGATTTCAGCCTCGTGCTTTGTTTCTGAATCGATTTGAACAAGCTCTAAAAATTCTTCCAGCAGGCGTTTTTCATTCACCATTTGTAAGTCCCTCCATGTTAAAGCGGTATGTTACCGTGCTTTTTTTTCGGTCTCTCTTCTGTCTTATGTGCAAGCATGTGAAAAGCTTGGATGAGTCTATTCCTGGATTCTTCCGGCAAAATGATGTCATCGATCATTCCGCATGCCGCCGCTTTGTAAGGGCTGGAGTTTTGTTTTTTGTATTCAGCTGTTTTTTCGCGTTTTGTCTTTTGCGGGTCAGCTGACGCTTCAATATCCTTATCATACAAAATAGATGCCGCACCTTCAGCACCCATCACTGCGATTTCGGCATTTGGCCAAGCAAACACGAGATCCGCTCCGATGGATTTGCTGTTCATGGCGACATACGACCCGCCATACGCTTTTCTGATAATGAGCGTTACTTTCGGGACCGTCGCTTCTGCATAAGCAAACAGCAATTTGGCTCCGTGTCTGATAATGCCGTTATGCTCCTGCTGAATGCCGGGCAAAAACCCCGGAACATCTTCGACAGTTAACAGCGGGATGTCAAAGGCGTCACAAAACCGGATAAATCTCGCTGCTTTATCAGCCGCGTCAATCGTCAGGCTTCCTGCTAAATGTTTCGGCTGGTTTGCCACAATTCCGATCGTTTTTTGGCCAAGCTTTGCAAATCCGATGACTATATTTTTCGCAAAATACGGCTGAATCTCAAAAAAAGACTGCGGATCAGCCAATTCCTGAATCACCGCCCGAACATCATACGGCTTTGTGCTGTCAGCCGGCACGAGGCGGTTTATTAACGAGCTGGAGGCCTCATCCACAGATGAAGGTAGTGATATCTGTTTGTCGAGCGGCAAATAAGACAGCAGCTTCTTCACTCCTGCCAGAACCTCCTCTTCCGTTTTTCCGGAAAAGTGGGCATTTCCGCTGACGGCATTATGTATTCCCGCTCCTCCTAAGCTCTCCGCATCAACCTGTTCTCCTGTTACTTTTTCAATGACCTTCGGACCGGTAATAAACATTCGGCCCGTCTGTTCTGCCATAAAGATAAAATCAGTAAGTGCCGGAGAGTACACAGCGCCTCCAGCGCACGGCCCTAATATAACCGAGATTTGCGGAATGACTCCGGAATATAAGACGTTTCGGTAAAATATGTGACCGTATCCATCTAATGATACCACACCCTCTTGAATTCTCGCACCACCTGAGTCGTTCAGCCCGATAATCGGTGCTTTATTTTTTGCTGCAAGATCCATCAGTGAGGTGATTTTTTTCGCATGGGTTTCGCCAAGCGCCCCGCCGAATACGGTAAAATCCTGCGCAAACACATATACAGAGCGGCCGTCAATCGTCCCGTAGCCCGTCACGACTCCATCTCCCAATATACGCTGCTCCCTCGTTAAGCTTCGGCTCTCCATGAAAGGATATAATTCGATAAAACTATCCTCATCCAGGAGATAGGCGATCCTTTCCCGCGCTGTGAGCTTTCCCTTTTTCCGCTGTTCAGCCTGCTTTGCATGTCCCCCGCCTTCTTCCGCCTGCCTGCGCCTGTTGTATAGATGACCGATATGTTCATTCATGTTCAATGTCTTGATCTCCTTTCGGTTCACAGAGCTCTACAAGCACGCCATTTGTTTCCCGCGGAGAAATAAACGCGATCTGTTTCCCGTTTGCTCCCTGTCTCGGCTGCCTGTCTATTACATCAATTTGCCGGTTTGATAATGCTTGAAGCTGATCTGTTAAGCCGCTGCATAGAAACGCAACATGGTGCAGCCCCTCTCCTTTTTTATCTAAAAATGTACGGACAGGGCTGTCAGGCGTTAACGGCTCGATCAGCTCCAAATAAACGCCTCCCGCTCGGAAAAGAGCAATGGTCACCTTTTGCTCTTCAACCGTTTCTTGATGAAGAAACGTTAATCCCAATACATCTTCATAAAAAGCTCTGGCCTTGTTTATGGAATAAACGGCAATCCCAATATGGTCAAGTCCGGTCATTTTCATCCCTGCTTTCCGGCAATAGATATCGCTTGTCCGCCCATACAAAACACGATAAAATATAATCAGATTGTCTAAGGAGTGAAACCATGTCTCAAAAACTGATGAAAAGCGTTTTAATCGTGATTTTGGGAGTTTTTATTCTTTCAACAGTACTCTCAGGAATCGTTATGTTTTTATAATGATAAAAAAGCAGGCGGCCTATTGAACAGGAACAACCTGCTTTTTTATCAGGGCTTTATGCTCAATGGCAATCTCCTCAAAAGACCGGGAGTCTTTCGTGATCAGCACTCTCGTCCCCACCGGAATCTCTTGAAACAGATGGACAACTTCATCGTTATGCATTCGTATACAGCCGTTAGATACAAATTGACCGATAGATTCTTCCCGGTTTGTTCCGTGAATACCGTATATCCGGCCGTCTGTCCTTCTCGCATCAAACCCAATCCATCTTGCCCCAAGCGGATTCTCAGAAGCTCCGCCTTCAATATTTTTCTTTCTGTAATAAGGATTCGCCGCTTTTACTGTAATCGAAAATTCTCCCTCAGGCGTCAGATCATCCGACTTTCCGGTTGCCACACGATAAACGCCTTCAATTTTGTTGTCGATGATGACAGCAAGCTCATTTGTTTTCTTGTTGACAATAACATACGGGTCACCTGGAAGCGGATTTTCGCCAAGAGGCCATATCGGAGAAATAATCATCAATATTGAACATAAGAAAAAACGCATAAGCTCCTCCTTTTCCATTAGGTTGACCAATGGAGGATGAGCTCATGCGAGTTAAGCGAGCGATTTTTCTGCTTTGATTCCTTTGAAATAACTTTTGATCACTAAATATTGCTCCATTTCCCCAAGAAGATGAAAGAGTGCGGCTCTCGCTTCAAATTCTTCTCTTGTCGCAGGAAGCGGCATCTCTTCGAATTCTTTTCTCATGTCAGCAAGTCTTTTCAAAAATTTGTAGGCTGTATTCCCCGGGTGAATTGCTTCCCGCAGATCACGAAGAAATTCAGCAATCATTTTTCCCTGATCCACCGTAATGGAGATGGATGTCACTTTAGGAAGAAGACGCTCGATGATTTCAAATTGTTTTTCTCTCATTTTAAAATAATGATAGTGCTGATTTTCGTGGCGCAGAATGTGGTTTTGTACATCTCGGTACGCCAGGTTTTTGGCTTCAGTGATTAACTGGTGTGTTTCCGGAATTTCTTTTCCTGTCCAATCTTGCTCACCAGTTAACAAATACCGTTCGATTTCTGCGAAAATGACAGCAAAATTGTCCTCTATCTTTTTTCGATAGGCGATCAGCTTCCGGTCAAGGCTCGGCATATACAGATTCATTAAAAGAGCAACGCCGATTCCCACCGTAATTAACTGGACTTCATTCCAGATGAATTGGGGCGTAATGCCGCCGGACATATACAGATGAAGGATAATAACAGAGCTGGTGACGATACCTTCGTTGATTTTTAATACAACTGTTGTCGGGATGAAAATCAGCAAAAGCAATCCAATGACAAATGGATGATAACCAATCAGTTCGAAAAAGAGATAGGAAAAGAGAATTGCCAGACAGCATGCTGCAAATCGGGCCCATGACGCTTGAAGCGACCGTTTTTGTGTGATTTGTATGCACAAAATGGTGATGATTCCTGCTGATGCGAAGTTTTGCAAATGCAATAGCTGGCTTAAATAAATAGCCAGAGCTGTTCCAAGTGCGGTCTTTATTGTGCGGTAACCAATTTTAAACATGTCGGACTCCATTCTATTTGTTTCTTCAACAAAAAAGAAGAAGCACAAGCCTTCTCCTTTTTCCCTATATTCTATAATATTTTTTCTAAAAAGTCCTGCGCTCTTTTGGATTTTGGCGAAAGAAAAAATTCTTTCGGGTTGCCGTCCTCGACGATCATTCCTTCATCCATAAATAACACGCGGTCGGCCACTTCTTTTGCAAAGCCCATTTCGTGTGTAACGATTACCATGGTCATACCGGTTTCGACCAGTTCTTTCATGACCTGGAGCACTTCTTTGACCATTTCAGGGTCAAGCGCGGACGTTGGCTCGTCGAACAGCATGATTTCAGGATTCATTGCCAAAGCACGAGCGATGGCGACACGCTGCTTTTGTCCGCCTGATAAACGGTTTGGATAGTCATTTCGCTTTTCAAACAATCCGACTTTGCGCAGCAGCTCTTCGGCTTTTCCCTGTGCAGTCTGCTTGGATTCTTTTTTGACATTTACAGGCGCGTACATGATATTTTCGAGAACCGTTTTGTGCGGAAAAAGATGAAAATGCTGAAATACCATTCCGATGTTTTCCCGTACCTTTAATGTATTGGTTTTCGGCTGCGTAATCTCTTTGTCTTTAATTGTGATGGTTCCGCCGTTAGGTTTCTCCAAGAGATTCAAACAGCGAAGAAATGTTGATTTGCCTGAGCCTGAAGGGCCGATGACGGCAACAACCTCACCTTCAGCGATGTTTGTTGAAATGTTTTTTAATACTTCATGTTTCCCAAATGATTTTGACAGCTTTTCAACCTTAATCATTGGATTTCAGCTTCCTTTCTACAGCCTTGCCGATAAACGTTAAAATAAGGACAAGCACATAATAAATCAATCCGGCGATAATCAGCGGCTCAAGGTAATTGTAAGTGGCGGCGCCAGCTTGATACGCGCGTCTCATGACATCGCCAAGACCAATAACTGTAACGATCGCCGATTCTTTTGTTAACGTAATTAATTCATTTACAATGGCAGGTGATATATTTTTGAAGGCCTGCGGCAAAAGCAGATCCTTCATCATTTTGCCGTACGGAACACCCAGTGCGACAGCAGCCTCTTTTTGCCCTTTATCAATTGCGTTGATTCCCGCTCTGATAATTTCCGATACATAAGCAGCGGAATTCAGTGACAATGCGACAACCGCCGCCCAAAACTGGTCAATTTGAAAGCCGAGCAGCTGCGGGAGCCCGAAATAAACAATCATAAGCTGCAGCACTAAAGGCGTGCCGCGAAATACTGATGTGTAAAAATCAGCAATCCAGATCAGCGGGCGGAATGTGCTGATCTTGCATAAGCTTAGCACAATCCCTAATATAAGTCCGATAATAGCAGATACAACAACAATTTTTAATGTGATTGCTAAGCCTTCTAATATAAAAGGAATTTGGGGAATCGTTGCTGAAAAATCCAAATTCATAGCCTTTGTCTCCTTTTCTTACAGGAAAAAAGATTTCCTATTCAATAAAAAGGCTCAACGAAAAAGTTGAGCCGCTTTTTTACTTCTCGCCAGTGAACCATTTTTTCTTCAATTTTTCGAGCTCTCCGTTATCTTGCATTTCTTTGAGCGCTTTATTGAATTTGTCCGTCAGCTCACTGTCTTTTCTGAAAGCAATCGCAGAACCGGCTTCTTCCGCTTTCGCATCAGGAATCACGAAGCCCTGCAGGTCATCATTTGATTTGAAATACCCTTCTGCCACCATGTCTTCAATAATCGCGGCGTCAAAGCGGTCAGATTTGATTTCCTGCACCAAATCAGAAATTCTGTTGCGGTCTTCTGTTTTAAAATCATATTCCGGAGAAAGCTCTTTCCCCTTCTCTTCCTGAATGGAGCCAAGCTGAACGCCGACTGTTTTTCCTTTGAGATCTTTTAAAGACTTAATGCCGCTGTCTTTTTTGCTGACAATCATATGATTCGCTGTGTAATATACATCGGAAAAATCAACTTGTTTTTTACGATCAGGCGTCGGTGTCATTCCTGACAAAACCAAATCAACTTGTTTTGATTTCAGTGCTGTAATTAAGCTGTTAAAGTCCATATCCTGCACTTCAATTTCGTAGCCGGTTTTCTTCGCAAGGGCCTTTGCCAAATCTACATCAAAACCGACAATGTTATCGCCATCTTTATATTCAAACGGTTTGTAATCCGCCGAAGTTCCCATAACTAATTTTTTCTTGCCGCTTTCTGAACCTGAACTGCTTGAGCCGCAAGCAGATAATGCAAAGGTGATGCACGCAGCTACCAGTAATAAGAGCCATTTTTTCATGATCCATTTCCCCCATATTCATTACTTTTATCATATTTGAATATTTATTCGTTAATTTGTATTTTAAACACTTTCTTATTTTTATGCAATACTATTTTTAAAAATTATCTCGAAGCTTATTTTTCCAGCAATCTCTTCTCCTATCACTAGGCAAAAGGACATCTTTTATAGCGCATCCATTGAATAAACTCTAATATTTATTCATCATGACTTAGAATTTTATGCACAAAAAAACCCCGTGCCACTCGGGCATCCGGGGTTTTATCTTATACTTCTTCGCAATATTCCTCGAAGGCTTCCTGCAGTTTTGAGACAACTGCCATTGGCTCATGTCCTTCAATTTCATGACGCTCGACCATTTTCATGATCTTTCCGTCTTTTAGAATAGCAAATGACGGAGAGGATGGCGGATATCCTTCGAAATATTCGCGCGCTCTTGCCGTCGCTTCTTTATCCTGTCCCGCAAACACAGTCACGAGCTGGTCAGGTCTTTTGTCATAATGAACGGAATGGTATGCAGCCGGTCTTGCGATCCCGCCCGCGCATCCGCAGACAGAGTTGACCATGACAAGCGTCGTTCCTTTTTTCGTAAGTGCCTCGTCCACCTCTTCAGCTGTTTTCAGTTCGGTATATCCGGCAGCTGTAATTTCTTGTCTCGCTTGGCGGACAACATCATTCATAAATAAATTAAAGTCCATGTTCAATGAAGACCTCTCCTTTTTCATCATCTGTTCTTATGATAGCAAGGAAACCGCCTTATCGGCAAATGCCACCGCTTATATCGGAGGATTTTTTGCTTTCCGTTTACTCCTTACAAGATAAGGGAATTATATAATCAGATGTATAAATAAAGGAGCAGTTTTGTATGAGCCACAGGAAAGCTTTACTTATTCATAACGGAAACGCCGGCAACAAAAATATAGAAAAAGCATTAGGAGCTGTTGTGCCGGTGTTATCACAATCGTTAGATGAGGTGATCATTAAACAGACAAAGAAAAAAGACGATGCCTATCATTTTTGCCGTTCAATAGATGATTCTATCGAGACTGTCTTTATTCTCGGCGGCGACGGTACAGTCCATCAATGCATCAATGGCATCAGTTCTTTAGAAAGAAAGCCAGCTGTCGGTATTTTGCCCGGCGGAACGTGCAATGACTTTTCAAGAGTGCTGGGCATTCCTCAACATCTTGCAAAGGCAGCCGAAGCACTCGTCTCAGGAAAAAAATCCAAGGTTGATGTATGCCAGATGAACGATCGTTATTTTTTGAATTTCTGGGGGATCGGCCTGATCGCAGAAACATCGAATCAAATCAACGAAACGGAAAAAGCGCTATTAGGAAAAATCAGCTATTTTACAAGCGCGTTACGGACCGTCTCATCTGCTGAATCCTTTCCTATTTCATTGACAATCGATGGGCAAGAGATAAAAGATGAAGCCGTTATGCTTCTTGTCATGAACGGACAGTACATCGGAACGAATCGAATTCCCCTGCCGGATGCCAGTATATGTGACGGATTACTTGATATCCTCATTTGCCGCAGCACCAATCTCTCCGCTTTGCGCGAGCTGATGAATATGGAACAGGGCACAACAGAGCGGTTCACCGGTGAGCTGTCCTATGTTCAGGCCTCTCGCGTCGAAATTGAAACGGATACCGTCAAAAAGGCTGATACAGATGGAGAAGTGTACACACATACACCCGCTGTGATTCAAGTCCTTCCGCAGCACATTGACATGCTTATTCCCAGCAATGAATAACTGTCCGCTGGTAAAGGACGTTTATAAAGTGCGAACAGCTTCATAGAAAGAAATCCGTTGACTCTCCCCTAAGAGGAGGTCTTACAGTATAAGGGATACACTTTCGTAAAAAGGGGAAGTCACATGAAGAAACAGAACATCACATTAGCTATATTATTAACCAATTTATTCATTGCTTTTTTAGGGATCGGGCTTGTGATTCCGGTAACGCCCGCGATTATGAATGAATTGCATTTATCCGGTACCGCGGTCGGCTATATGGTTGCATGCTTCGCTGTTACGCAGCTTATTGTGTCACCAATCGCCGGACGCTGGGTTGACCGCTTCGGACGCAAAATTATGATCGTGATTGGCCTGTTGTTTTTTAGTGTTTCAGAGTTTTTATTCGGCATCGGAAAAACAGTTGACATTTTATTTATATCCCGTATGCTTGGCGGCATCAGTGCTGCTTTCATTATGCCCGGGGTCACGGCTTTTATCGCCGATATCACTACTGTTAAAACACGGCCGAAAGCGCTCGGCTATATGTCAGCCGCTATTTCAACAGGTTTTATTATCGGCCCCGGCATTGGCGGATTTTTAGCGGAAATCCATTCCCGTCTGCCTTTCTTCTTTGCGGCAGCCTTTGCGTTAATAGCAGCCATTTTATCGATGCTAACGCTTCGGGAACCGGAGCGAAATCCTGAGAATGAGAAAATAGAGGGCCAAAAGACAGGATTCAAGCGGATTTTTGCACCTATGTATTTCATTGCTTTTCTCATCATTTTAATATCGTCTTTTGGATTAGCATCGTTTGAATCTTTATTTGCGTTATTCGTTGATCATAAATTCGGATTTACGGCCAGTGACATTGCCATTTTGATAACTGGGGGAGCAATTGTCGGAGCCATCACGCAAGTCGTCTTATTCGACCGCTTCACAAGGTGGTTTGGGGAAATCCGTTTAATCCGCTACAGCTTAATTCTCTCAACAAGTCTTGTGTTTTTGCTGACCATCGTAAATTCATATGCTGCGATTTTATTAGTTACCTTCACCGTATTTGTCGGATTTGATCTTATGCGCCCGGCAGTAACAACCTATCTGTCAAAAATTGCGGGAAATGAACAGGGATTTGCCGGCGGGATGAATTCAATGTTTACGAGTATCGGCAATGTGTTCGGCCCCATCATCGGGGGAATGCTATTCGATATTGACTTAAACTATCCATTCTATTTTGCAACAGTAGCTTTAGCCATAGGCATTGCGCTGACTATTGCCTGGAAAGCCCCTGCCCATATAAAAGCCAGCATGTAAAAAAAGCGTATTCTTTGTGTACTGCAAAGAATGCGCTTTTTTATTATACTGATCTTAAGGGGAGTGATGGCATGAAGGACTCGTTTTACTCAATTGGACAAGTTTCAAAACTGGCAAATGTGTCGATTAAAGCGCTTCGTTATTACGATAAGATTGATTTATTTAAACCCGCCTACGTCGACCCGGATACGAACTACCGCTATTATACTGACTCCCAGCTCTATCATCTTGATTTGATCAAATCATTAAAATATATCGGCACACCTTTAGAAGAGATGAAAAAGGCACAGGAATTAGAGATGGAGGAACTGTTTGCTTTTTATACAGAGCAGGAAAAGCAAATCAGGGAGAAATTAGATTTTTTATCAACATTGGAGCAGACCATTTCTCTGGTGAAAAAGCGAATGAAACGGCAGATGGAATATCCTGCGCTCGGTGAGGTGTTTGTTCTAGATGAAGCAGAAATACGGATTATACAGACAGAGGCAGAGGGAATCGGGCCTGAAAACGTGCTCAACGCCTCATACAGCAAACTAAAAACATTTATCGAATCAGCTGATGGTTTTTCGAACAATAGCTACGGTGCTACTTTCTCGTTTCAGCCGTACAACAACATTGATGAAATGACTTACCGTCATATTTTTACGCCTGTCTTAACGAATAAACAAATTTCTGCGATTACGCCGGATATGGAAATCACAACAATACCAAAAGGCAAATATGTTTGTATCGCTTATAATTTCTCGCCAGAGCATTATTTTCTCAACTTACAAAAGCTGATCAAGTATATCACGGACCGTCAATTAACGGTTATCAGTGATGTTTACGAGTTAATCATACCGATTCATTATTCTCCGAAAAAACAAGAAGAATATCGGGTTGAAATGAAAATCCGAATCGCAGAATAATGGTACATAGAAAAAGAGCATTTTTTGAAGTTATCGTTCAAAAAATGCTCTTTCTGTTTGTTTAGTAGACAGAGGTTTTCTCATCTATCGATTCTAAAATTTCTTTGACACGTGCCAGGAATCTTCCGCACACGAGGCCATCAAGCACTCTGTGATCTAAAGACAGGCACAGATTGACCATATCTCTGACCGCAATCATGCCATGATCCATGACAACCGGGCGTTTGACGATCGATTCCACTTGAAGAATCGCAGCCTGAGGATAATTGATGATTCCCATCGACTGAACAGATCCGAACGAACCTGTATTGTTGACGGTAAACGTTCCTCCCTGCATATCGTCTGCTGACAGTTTTCCGTCTCTTACCTTTTTGGCAAGGTCGGTAATTTCTCTCGCAATGCCTTTAATCGTTTTTTCATCAGCGTTTTTGATCACCGGAACAAATAAAGAATCTTCCGTGGCAACCGCGATTGAAATGTTGATATCTTTTTTCTGAATGATTTTGTCCCCCGCCCACATGCTGTTCATTTGCGGGAATTCCTTTAACGCCTGAGCGACCGCTTTTACGAAAAAAGCGAAAAAAGTTAAATTAAAGCCTTCTGTTTTCTTGAAGGAATCTTTTATACTGTTTCGGTATGCCACCATGTTTGTGACATCGACTTCCATCATCGTCCAAGCGTGAGGAATTTCTGTTTTGCTTCGTTTCATATTTGAAGCGATTGCTTTTCTAACAGCTGTGACAGGAATTTCTTTATCCCCGGCTGCTGAAGCAGGATGAGAAACGTTTTCTTTCGTCTCCTGTTTTTGCACTGGTGCAGGAGCTGCTGCTTTTGGCTCTTCAGTCTGTTCTGAAACGCCGCCTGAATCAATGATACGCTGAATATCTTTTCTCGTGATCCTTCCGCCGGCGCCCGTTCCTGTCACTTGCTCAAGGTCAATGCCATGCTCTCCGGCCAAACGAAGTACGGCTGGAGAAAAACGTTTCTTATTGGCCTGACTGGCTGCTTCAGTGCGGCTTTCAGGAGCAGCTTGCCCGGCAGTTGGCGCTTCCGCCTGATCTTGTTTTTGTTCAGCCGGCTTTGCGCCTTCTGTTTCGATTTTGCAAATCACTTCTCCGACTTGCAGGGTCTGGCTTTCTTCTCCCACAAGCTCTGTTATTGTACCGGTAAAAGAGGACGGAACCTCCGCGTTTACCTTATCTGTCATGACTTCCGCAATCGGATCGTATTTGTTCACCTTATCTCCAGGGGCGACAAGCCATTTGCTGATCGTGCCCTCTGTTACGCTTTCGCCAAGCTGCGGCATCGTCATTTGTTCTATTGCCATGATCGTATCCTCCTTACGTCTTTAAAACTCCGCTAATTCTCTCATCGCCGCTTCTACTTTATCAGGGTTGACCATAAAGTATTTTTCCATTGTCGGCGCATAAGGCATAGCCGGAATATCAGGACCTGCAAGCCGTTTGATCGGCGCGTCTAAGTCGAACAGACAATGCTCGGATATAATGGCAGCCACCTCACTCATGATACTGCCCTCTTTTGTATCTTCTGTGACCAAAAGGACCTTTCCGGTTTTGGATGCCGCTTCGATGATCGCTTCTTGATCAAGCGGGTATACCGTTCTTAAATCCACCACATGTACAGAAATGCCGTCTTTTTCGAGACGTTCTGCAGCCTGTAAAGCAAAGTGGACACAAAGCCCGTATGTGATCACCGTGATGTCGTCGCCTTCCCTTTTTACATCAGCCTTGCCGATAGGAAGTACATAATCATCTGCCGGAACCTCTCCTTTGATCAGACGATACGCGCGCTTGTGCTCAAAAAACAGCACCGGGTCTTCATCACGAACTGCGGCTTTTAAGAGTCCTTTCGCGTCATATGGCGTTGAAGGCATCACAATTTTCAGTCCGGGCTGATTGGCGAAAATCGCTTCGACTGATTGAGAATGATAAAGCGCTCCGTGCACGCCGCCACCGTACGGCGCTCTGACAACGATCGGGCAGCTCCAGTCATTGTTGCTGCGGTAGCGGATTTTAGCAGCCTCAGAAATAATCTGGTTTACCGCCGGCATAATAAAATCAGCAAACTGCATTTCGGCAATCGGCCTCATGCCGTACATAGCCGCTCCGATACCGACTCCGGCGATCGCTGATTCAGCAAGCGGCGTATCCATGACACGCTCTTCTCCAAATTGTTCGTACAGACCGGCTGTGGCTTTAAATACCCCGCCTTTTTTTCCTACATCTTCCCCAAGAACGAAGACACGTGAATCTCGTTCCATTTCTTCTTTCATTGCCAAATTGATCGCATCAATATATGACATTACTGACATTTGTACTTCCTCCCTACTTCGCATACACATAATCGAGCGCTGACTCAGGAGCTGCATAAGGAGCGTTCTCCGCTTCATCTGTCGCCTCGTTTATGATTGCCATGATTTCGTCCAGCATGGTTTGTTCTATCTCTTCGGTCAGCAGGCCTATTTCCTTTAAGTAGGCTTGATAAGTAAATAGGGGATCACTTTTTTTCGCTTCCTCTACTTCTTCACGGCCTCTGTAGCTGCTGTCGTCGTCATCGCTGGAATGCGGTGTCAGGCGGTAAGAAATCGTCTCAATTAAGGTAGGGCCTTCTCCTCTTCGCGCCCGTTCACGCGCTTCTTTCACCGCTTGATAAACTTCGAGCGGATCGTTTCCATTCACCGTTACGCCAGGCATTCCATAGCCTACGGCACGATCTGAAATATTTTCACATGCTACTTGCTTATCGTAAGGGACCGAAATCGCGTATTTGTTGTTTTCACACATAAAAATAACCGGAAGCTTATGAACAGCGGCAAAGTTTGCCCCTTCATGGAAATCGCCTTGGTTTGAAGATCCTTCTCCAAATGTGACAAAAGCCGCAATGTCTTTTTTCTCCATTCGTCCAGCCAGCGCAATGCCGACCGCATGCGGCACTTGCGTTGTTACCGGAGAAGACCCCGTCACGATCCGGTTTTCCTTTTGACCGAAATGCCCCGGCATTTGGCGGCCTCCTGAGTTTGGATCTGCTGCTTTGGCAAACCCGGACATCATTAAGTCCTTCGCAGTCATGCCAAACGCAAGCACGACACCCATGTCTCTATAGTAAGGCAGCACATAATCCGTTTCACGGTCAAGGGCGAAAGCTGCTCCTACTTGTGCTGCTTCCTGTCCTTGACAAGAGATAACAAACGGGATTTTACCAGAGCGGTTTAACAGCCACATTCTTTCATCGATTTTTCTAGCTAACAGCATCGTTCTATACATATCAACGGCTTCCTGATCAGTCAGCCCTAATGCTTGATGTCGGTTTGTACTCATTCGAGCGCCTCCTTTATGCTTTTAAAAATGAATGGCTTTGCCATCTGCAGCAAGCGCTGCTTCTCCAATCGCTTCAGACAGCGTCGGGTGCGGGTGGATCGTTTGTCCGACCTCCCATGGCGTCGCATCCAGCACTTTTGCAAGACCTGCTTCTGATATCATGTCAGTGACATGCGGGCCTATCATATGCACGCCGAGAATATCATCCGTTTCACGGTCCGCCACGATTTTTACAAATCCGTCGCTTTCTCCATATACAAGCGCTTTTCCAATTGCCATAAATGGGAACTTGCCGATCTTGACATTATGCCCATTCGCTATTGCCTCATCTTCTGTTAAGCCGACACTGGCAGCTTCAGGGCTTGAGTAAATGCACTTCGGTACAAGTGTTGGATCAAGCGGATGCGGATTGAGACCCGCAAAATGCTCAACGGCAATGATTCCTTCATGCGATGCAACATGAGCTAACTGAAGGCCACCGATTACGTCTCCGATTGCATAAATATGAGATTCCTTCGTTTGGCAGCTTTCATTTACTGAAATGACGCCGTTTTCAGTGACGATATCGGTGTTTTCTATACCGATTCCTTCGATATTTGCCTGTCTGCCGATGGAAACGAGCATTTTTTCAGCAGAGTAGGTAACGGTTTCTCCGTCTTTTTGCGCCTGTATGCTGATTTCGCCTGATGATTTTTTCAACGTATCAGGCAGCACTTTAGCTCCTGTGACAAACTGAATTCCTTTTTTCGTAAGAAGGCTTTGCATTTCTTTTGAAATGTCCTGGTCTTCAGTCGGCAATATCCGGTCCGCATATTCGATAACCGTTACGTTTACGCCAAAGTCATGAAGCATGGATGCCCATTCGATTCCAATGACCCCTCCGCCGACGATGATCATCGATTTTGGAAGCTCCTCCATTTGGAGCGCTTCATCCGAGGTCAAAACAAACTCTCCGTCCGCTTCCAGACCCGGAAGCATTCTCGGCCTTGAACCTGTAGCTATAATGACCTGCTTCGGGATCAGCATGTCATTTTCTTCGCCATTTCCCCGTTCAACAGAAATCGTTCCCGGCAGCGGAGAGAAAATAGACGGTCCGAGGATGCGCCCATATCCGTCATACACGTCAATTTTTCCTTTTTTCATTAAATGATTGACGCCTGCTGCAAGCTTATCAACAACAGCCTGCTTACGGTGCTGTACCTTTTCAAAGTTGAGGGAAACGCCGGACGTTTCGACTCCGAATTGATCGGCTTCACGGGCTGTCCGGTACACTTCCGCGCTTCTCAGCAGCGCTTTACTCGGAATACAGCCTTTATGCAGGCATGTTCCACCGAGCTTTTCTTTTTCTACAACGGCTGTTTTTAAGCCGAGCTGCGCCGCTCTGATCGCCGCGACATAACCGCCTGTACCGCCGCCCAGAATGACTACATCATACTCAGTTGCCATCTGACTCACTCCTGTCTGTCTATTCAATGCGATATTGTTTGGATTGCTCTTCGCCCTGCAATACCCTGAGCGCCCCTTGTGCCAGAGATTGCAGTTCGTTTTCTCCCGGATATACTAAAACGTCCGAAATCCAATCTATGTATGATCTGATGCTGGAAACAAAGCTTTTGCCGTAAGCCAGACCTCCTGTCAGAACAATGGCCTCGACTTCGCCTTTTAAAACGGCGCTTGCTGCTCCGATTTCCTTCGCTACCTGATACGCCATGGCGTCAAAAATTAAGCGGGCTTTTTCATCGCCCTCCTGAATCATTTGTTCTACTTTCACAGCGTCATTTGTACCGAGATAACCGGAGAGCCCGCCGGTTCCCACCAGTTTTTTCATCATTTCTTCTTTTGTATATTCTCCTGAAAAGCATAAATCGACGAGATCCCCCGCAGGCACTGTTCCTGCGCGTTCAGGACTGAACGGTCCCTCTCCGTGAAGGCCGTTGTTGACGTCCACCACCCGGCCCCGGTCATGTACACCTATTGTAATGCCGCCGCCCAAATGAGTAATGATCATTTTCATATTCTCATATCGTTTGCCAAGAGAGTCTGCCGCCTTACGGGCGACAGCTTTTTGGTTTAAAGCATGAAAAATGCTTTTCCGTTCAATTTCCGGCATGCCTGATATTTTAGCGAGCTCTGACATTTCGTCAACTACAACAGGGTCTACAATATAAGATGGAATGTTGAGGCCATCAGCAATTTCTCTTGCGATAATGCCTCCTAAATTGGAGGCATGCTGTCCTGCATAACCGCTTTTCAAGTCCTCAATCATATCGTCATTCACTTCATATGTCCCGCCTTCTATCGGACGGAGAAGACCCCCTCTGGCACAGACAGCATCAAATTTTGAAATATTGATGCCCTGTTCATGAAGCGATTCGAGGATATGCTTTTTTCGAAACTCATACTGGTCAATAATATGGTCGAACTGCTGCAGCTCTTCTATGTCGTGTCTCAGTGTTTTTTCAAAAATACTGCGTTCATTATGAAAAACACCGATTTTCGTTGAAGTTGAGCCTGGATTAATGGTGAGAATGCGTTTTTCATCATGTAGCATTTCAAAACCTCCAGATCAATTTCTTAGCGTCTGCTTAATATATGGTGGCCGTTTTGCAAAAACTGGCTTCTTGAGCGGCGATTGCGTTCAATTCGTTCTTCAGCCAAGCGGTCAGCCGCTAAATACGTCGGAATGCCGTCACGCTGGGAAATGTCAAGGACACGTTCAATGTTAGCGTAAATGCCCTCAACCTTTTTCAGTGCACGTTCCGCATTATAGCCATAAAGCTCATCCGCAACGTTGATAACGCCGCCCGCGTTGATGACGTAGTCCGGTGCGTAAACAATGCCCATTTCGTGAATTTGATCGCCGTGGCGAGTTTCTTTCAGCTGATTGTTAGCCGCGCCTGCAATCACTTTAGCTTTCAGCTGCTTAATAGTATCGTCATTGATGGTTGCACCAAGAGCACACGGCGCATAAATATCGCAGTTCTGAGAATAAATATCTTCTGGATCAACCGCACGAGCGCCAAAATCTTGTACCGCACGTTCAACTGATTGCTTGTTGATATCCGTAACGATTAAGCTTGCTCCTTCTTCATGAAGGTGGCGGCATAGATTGTAAGCCACGTTGCCAACACCCTGTACAGCGATGGTTTTTCCTTCAAGAGAGTCCGTGCCGAATGCAGCTTTAGCGGCAGCCTTCATGCCTTTATACACCCCGTAAGCAGTAACAGGAGACGGATTTCCTGAAGAGCCGAATGCTGGGGAAATACCTGTGACAAAATCTGTTTCATCATGAATGATATCCATATCCTCAACCGTTGTGCCGACATCCTCAGCCGTAATATATCTGCCGTTAAGCCCTTGAATATAACGGCCGAACGCGCGGAACATTTCTTCATTTTTATCCTTGCGCGGATCGCCGATGATAACCGTTTTTCCGCCACCCAGGTTTAAGCCTGCCGCCGCGTTTTTATAGGTCATGCCTCTTGCAAGTCTCAGTGCGTCTTCAATCGCAGCTTCTTCATTTTCATACGTCCACATTCTCGTTCCGCCGAGCGCTGGTCCCAGTGTTGTATCATGAATTGCGATAATTGCCTTTAATCCTGATTGTTCGTCTTGGCAGAAAACCAATTGCTCATAATCGTATTGCTCCATATATTTAAAAAGTTCCATATCAGTTCCTCCTAAAGTGTGTATTCTTCAGATGCGCATAATGCCAGCGCGATCGAATACAGTTTGTTTTCAGCGGAATCCGCTCTGCTCGTTAATGCAATCGGCGCTTTGGCCCCCGTAATGACAGCCGCCACGTGTGCTTTCGCAAAATAAATCAGTGATTTATATAAAATATTTCCCGCTTCAATCGAAGGGACAAGAAGGATATCGGCGCTGCCCGCTACGTCTCCCGAAATCTTTTTCTGAGCCGCGGCAATTTGCGATACTGCGTTATCCAAGGCAAGCGGTCCATCTACAATGCACCCTTTAATCTGCCCTCTTTTGCACATTTGGGCGAGAGCAGCTGCATTGACCGTCGCTTCCATCTTCGGATTTACCGTTTCTACCGCTGCAAGGGCAGCCGCTTTTGGCATATTGTTCCCTACTGCACGCGCGACATGAACAGCATTTTGAAGAATCTGCTGAAGCTCCTCCAGCGAAGGGGCAATATTCATAGCCGAATCTGTCACAAACATCAGTCTCTCAAAGTCAGGAATATCAAACACGGCCACATGAGAAAGGACACGGGATTTCCGCAGCCCTTCCTGTTTGTTTAATACCGCTTTAAGCAAAACAGAAGTCGGCACATTCCCTTTCATTAAGACGTCTGCTTTTTTTTGATGAACAGCGCGAACCGCTAGCTTCGCCGATTCCTCCGGCGTATTGGCATGAATGATTTCCACTTGATGCCCTTGCATGGAGGATGTCAGGTCGTTCAGTTTTTTGCTGTCGCCCACTAATAAAAAACGGACGGACAAATGCTCGGCTGCCAGTTTCACAGCCCGGATCACTTCCTCATCCTCAGCATGAGCAACCGCAATGGTCTTGTTTTTGTACATCGACGCTTTGCCGATCAAATCTTTCAGCTTCATCAGTTACCACCTTTCGTGTCTCGACTCCGCTTTTTATTATGCAAGTTCTATGCCAGCTCGGTGCGATGCTGTCATGATGGATGCGAAGAAAGATTCGTGCAGACGTTTGCGCTTATTCTGCAAATTATTGCATGCCTTCATTTGCAAGGCCGTATTTATCCATTTTGTAATATAAATTTCGAATGCTGACGCCGAGGGCTTTCGCTGTTTTCGTACGGTTAAAATGATGCTTTTCCAGCGTTTGCTGAATCAAGTGCGCTTCAAATTTTTCAACGGCCTTAGACAGCTTTTCGCCTTCGATGTCAGGAAAGTCAAACCCGGCTACCTGTTCTGCGCTGCTTTCTTTTTGTTCTATTTCAAATACAGGCAAATGCTCTTTTTCAATCCATTCCATGTGCGGCTTCAGAAAAATCATTGCTCGTCCAAGGACATTTTCCAGCTCGCGGACATTCCCCGGCCAATGGTAAGCCGACAATGCCCGCAAAGCCTGCTGGGTCAGTCCCTTTACATTCCGGCCGTAATCGCGGTTAATTTTTTGAATGAGCCTTTCACTGAGCGCTTCAATGTCTTCAATCCGCTGACGCAAAGGGGGGATAGAGATGGGATAGCGATTGATGCGGTAATACAGATCTTCACGGAACGTCCCATCCGCCATTGCTTTTTCGATATTTACATTTGTGGCTGCAATAATTCTCACATTAACAGGGATTGCCTTCGTGCCTCCCACTCTGACGATCTCTTTTTCTTGAAGGACGCGCAGCAGTTTCGCCTGCATATTTTGCGTCAGCTCGCCGATTTCGTCTAAGAAAATGCTGCCGTTATTGGCTTCTTCAAATAAGCCCTTCTTGCCGCCGCGCTTCGCTCCCGAAAACGCGCCTTCCTCGTAGCCAAACAGTTCTGATTCCAGAAGATTTTCTGAAAGAGCGGCGCAATTTACGCGGATGAATTTATTGTATTTCCTGTCGCTTTCGTTATGGATGGCATGGGCAAACAGCTCTTTGCCCGTGCCCGATTCTCCGCGCAGCAAAATCGTTGCCGGCGTTTTCGCTCCAAGCTTCGCCTGCTCAAGCGCAACCAGTATTTGCTCACTTTTGCCGATAATATCGTCAAAGGTATATTTCGCTTCGAGCGTGCGGATAATCTGCCTGGCCCTGTTAAGCTCCGCGGTCAGCATTTTAATTTCTGACACGTCATGGATCACTCCGACACTGCCTTTTAAAATGCCATCCACAATCACCGGCGCTACATTGACGATGACCTCTTTTTTATTCGGGCCGACCTTCATTCTGACGCCGCGCACTGGGCGTCTTGTCTCAAGCACCTTTAAATGCATGCTTTCCCCTTCAGAAATATCAGTGCTCGCCGGCTTGCCGATGACTTCTTTTTCAGAAAGCCCAGTCATTTTTGTGTATGCTTTATTGATCAACAGGCCAATGCCGTTTTCATCAACGACAGAAATCGCCTCGTCGGAGGATTGTATAATCGCCTCCAGCATCGTGCGCACCTGTTTTAAATTTGTCACTTCCTCCGCCAGCTCGACTGCATCTGTAATATCCTTAAATACACTGAGTGCTCCGAGCAGACGTCCGCCTTCATCAATGATCGGCAGCCTTGTTGTTACAATTTGCAAATTTTCACCCAAGAGCTGTTTTTGATTGTATTCAGGCTCTCTCGTTTTTAAAATCCGAGGCATCTTTGTGCTCGGGATGACTTCTTTGATCGGGCGTCCAATGACTTCCTCACGTTGTTTTCCCACCATATTTTCAGCCATATGATTAAACAGAATGATCTCTTCATTGATATCAATAAAAATCATTCCGTCGTGGGTGGAATTAAAGATTCGGTCATGTTTGTATGTTTGTTCTTTTAGCATTTGAATCAGCTGCTGTTTTTCTTCCATAAGCTGAAACACAATGTAAGCCATCTTTCCCGGCATAACAATGGTCTGCTCATGTTTTTCCTGAAGGAGTTCGTCAAGTACAGCTTGATCACCCGTTGTATGAATGACGATATCCGGCTTTTGTTGTATGTATGGTTTCCAATCAGATGAAACGGCAATTCCATAATGTTTTGCTTCTTTTAATCCCGGCGCTTCGGGGTTTTTGTCAACCACGGCAATAATGTCTATGATGGCTGTTTTAATGAGAATTTGTAATAACGCCGTTCCCCTTTTACCGGCACCTACGATCAGTACCTTCTGCATCCCGATACCCCTTTGTATGAAAAAATTTGCATACCTGTTTTTTCCGTTGCAATAATTTGCACAACCCTATGTTACCACGTTTTCTTCTCTTGACAAAATATTTTTTCCGCTGGACAATAAAGGAAATGAAAAATAAAGGGGTTTTCTGAACATGAGCCGACTTCTTGCGCTTTTGATTTTAGTGCTCCCCGGCGCCATTTCTGCTTTAGGCATTAAACTGATGAGAGATATGCTTTTCGGCCATACGGTAAAGCCATTTTCTTCTCTTTGGCTCCAAGGTTTATCAGGATTAATCTTTTTCGTTTTCGGCCTGTATGTGCTGGCCGGGTTCATCTTGTACAGAGACAGAAAACGCAATCAAGTCAGTCCGCGATTCAGAAAACAAAAGATGTAAAAAAGCCGGAGAATGCTCCGGCTTTTTTGTTCGCATTATTTATCAGGCAAGACGGTCTTGGCAATCGTTTTGTCCAGCGCTTCATAATCATAATAAGAAATCGTTTCATACAGCTCCTTACGCGTCTGCATATCATCAAGCCCTTCTTTTTGCGATCCGCGCTCCCTTATCAAGCTAAACATCCGTTCATAAGCCTTTGCCGCAGCTCTGAGCGAGGTGACCGGATAGATCACCATCTGAAACCCCATAGCAGCAAATTCATCTGCATGATAATACGGGGTTTTCCCAAACTCAGTCATATTGGCAAGAAGCGGGACAGGGATCTGTTCAGCAAACTGGCGAAATTCGTTTTCTGTTTGAAGCGCTTCAGGGAATATTGCGTCCGCTCCCGCCTCAATGTATGCCAAAGCGCGTTTTATTGCGGATTCAAGTCCTTCCTGCGCTCTTGCATCTGTACGGGCGACAATCACAAGTGATGGTGCCGCTTGTTTAATGGCTTTTATTTTTTGCGCCAATTCCTGAGCCGGGACAAGCTGTTTGCCATTCAAATGCCCGCATTTTTTCGGAAGCTGCTGGTCCTCTATTTGCACAGCTGCCACCCTTGCTTCCAGCATCTCGCGGGCGGTGCGGGCAGCGTTTAATACCCCGCCAAAGCCCGTATCGATATCAACGAGCAAAGGCAGGTCTGCTGCGCGGACAAGATCTTTTGCCCGTTCGGCCATTTCTGCCGACGTAACAATTCCGAGATCAGGCAGCCCCCTGCTGGCCGTATAAGCCGCACCCGATAAGTATAAGGCAGAAAAACCGGCCTCCTTCGCAAGCAAGGCGGCCATCCCGTCATGAACACCGGGAATTTGCAATATTTCCGGCGCACACATCAGCTTGCGGAAGCGTTCAGCAAGCTCTTCTTGTGACGATTGCTTATTGACGATCCAAGCCAAGATATGAATCCTCCTTTCACATACAGAACATATCGACAAAATCGTTTACACGCATCGTTTGTAATGTTTCAGAGCTGGTGCAGCGCTTGTAAATATGTTTTTGCTGCTTCTCAGAAAAATGGGTTTTGAGATTCGCAGAAAACTTTTCTAACAATTTTGGCACAGCCTCGCCTCTTCGAAAACGATGGCCCAGCGGAAATTCACATTCAACCATCTCTGTACTCGTTCCGTCTTTAAAATAAATCTGAACGGCATTTGAAATGGAGCGTTTATCTGGTTTGAGATAATCTTCCGTATATGCTTTGTTTTCAGTCACTTCCATTTTTTCTCGAAGTTTATCTATTCTTGGATCACTTGCCGTATCAGCCTCATAATGCTGTGCAGTGATATCACCGAATATTAAACCAATCGCTGTGATGTATTGCAGACAATGATCGCGATCCGCGGGATTATGCAGCGGGCCTTTTTTATCAATGATGCGAATAGCTGATTCATGCGTTCTGATAACAACACGGTCAATTTCATCGATACGGTCTTTGACCTGCGGATGAAGAATGACGGCACACTCTGCCGCTGTCTGGGCGTGGAATTCCGCAGGATAAGAGACTTTGAACAACACATGTTCCATGACATAAGCGTCAAGCGGGCGGGCGATCTTGATCTCTTTCTTGTTGAATAATACGTCTTGAAAGCCCCAGCCCGGAGCTGTCAAAGCTGTCGGGTAACCCATTTCCCCTTTTAATGCCATCAGTGCGAGATGAACGCCCCTGCTGGTCGCATCTCCTGCGGCCCACGATTTGCGCGAGCCTGTATTAGGCGCATGCCGGTATGTCCGCAAGGCTGCATTGTCAATCCAAGCATTCGAAAGCGCATGATTGATTTCTTCCCTTCCTCCGCCCAGCAGCTTTCCGGCTACAGCCGTCGTTGCCACCTTGACAAACAATACATGGTCAAGCCCGACACGGTTTAAGCTGTTTTCTAAAGCCAGCACACCTTGAATTTCGTGAGCCTTGATCATCGCTTCAAGGACGTCGCGAACCGTTAATGGCTCTTTTCCTTCAGACAGCCTCACTCTTGATACATAATCAGCCGCCGCAAGAATGCCCCCCAAGTTATCTGACGGATGCCCCCACTCCGCCGCAAGCCACGTATCGTTGTAATCAAGCCAGCGGATCATACACCCTATGTTAAATGCTGCCCGTACAGGATCAAGAACATATGACGTTCCCGGCACTCTGCTTCCGTTTGGCACAATGGTTCCGGGGACAATCGGGCCGAGCAGCTTGGTGCATTCGGGATAGCGGAGCGCTAAAATCCCGCAGCCGAGTGTATCCAGCAAAACGTGACCTGCCGTTGTAAACGCTTCTGAACTCGTAATCTCTTTCTCAAGCACATAGTCTGTTATTTCTTCAATGACATGATCCGTTTTCAGCATTCGACCAATTCCTTTCATGATTTGGATGTGTTCTCATATCGCGTGCCGGTATAGCGGACACGCGGGCGGAACAAGCGGTTATTGGTATGCTGTTCAATCACATGTGCGCATAAGCCTGCCGTTCTCGCACTGAAAAAGACAGGTGTATACAACGGAATTGGTATACCAAGCATCCAATACACCGGGGCGGCGTAATAATCCAAATTCGGATAAAGCCCTTTTTCCCGCTCCATCAGCTGCTCCCCTGCTTCACACATTTCGTATAAACGGTGATCTCCGGCTCGATCGCATAATTGCTGAAGCGCTTCTTTCATCATTAGCGCTCTCGGGTCCATTTTTTTCATGTACACTCGGTGGCCGAAGCCCATGATTTTTTCTTTTTTTCTCAGTTTTGATAACAGGATTTGTTCAAAATCAGGCTTTGTTTTAGCCTCCAAAAGCATATACATGACCGCTTCGTTTGCGCCTCCATGAAGATTCCCCTTCAAAGAAGCTACAGCTCCTGTCAATGCGCCATAAAGATCCGATTGTGTTGAAGCAATCACCCTGGCCGTAAAGGTTGAATTCGGCATCTCATGCTCACTGTACAGAATGAGTGAACGGTCAAAGATCCGCTCTTCCAATGCGGACGGTATTTTCCCTGTCATCATGTATAAGAAATTCGCGCTGTAGGATAGGTGCTGAAGCGGGGGAATCGGTTTTCCTTTATTTATCTTTCTATAGCTGCTTGCTGTGAGCGCAGGCATTTTCCCTAAAAGCTGATAGGCGCGTTCCTTGTTTGCAGAAGGCGACCGATCGTCAATTTGGCGGTCGTAGCCGGCAAGAGCCGATACCCCGGTTCGCAGACAATCCATCGGATGAGTATGTTCAGGCAGCAGCTCAAGAAGACGGACAATGTCAGCCGGCAGGTTTGAAGCGCTGTTGACCTTCCTTTTGACCGTTTCCGTTTCATTTTCATCCGGCAGCCTTCCCTCCAGCAATAGATGCACCAGTTCTAGATAGCTTTTGGTTTTTGAAAGATCAATTAAATCATAGCCTCGAATCAATATCTGGCTGTACTGTGTGTCAAGATAAGAAATATCCGTTTCTGCCGCGACAACCCCGTCCAGACCTGGAGAAAAATGCTGTTTACCATCCATATTCTCAACCTCCGCTTTGCGTTATTATCTGTCAGATTGCGCCAAGCAGGTGCTTGGAAATAATGAGTCTTTGAATTTCATTTGTACCTTCATAAATTTGTGTTACCTTTGCATCCCTAAGCAGCCGTTCGACCGGATAATCCTTCATATAACCATATCCTCCATAAATCTGGACTGCCTCAAGGGCAGCCTTCACCGCTGAATCGGAAGCAAATTGTTTAGCCATGGACGCTTCCTTTCCGCAGGCCAGGCCGCGGTTATGGAGATCTGCCGCATGATAGACAAGGTGCCTTGCCGCCTCTGCTCTTGTCGCCATATCGGCGAGCTTAAACGATATGCCTTGATTGGCTGCGATAGGCCTGTTGAATTGGACACGCTGTTTCGCGTAAGCAACCGCATATTCTAGGGCAGCCTCTGCGATTCCCAGCGCTTGTGCTGCAATGCCGATGCGCCCCACATTCAGATTCGCCATCGCAATTTTAAATCCATCGCCCTCTTCGCCCAGCAAATTCTCTTCCGGCACTTCCGCATTTTCAAATATCAGCTCTGTTGTATTGGACCCGTGAAGCCCCAGCTTTCTTTCTTTTTTGCCGACTGTAAAACCCGGTGTGTTCTTTTCAACGATAAAAGCCGAAATCCCGCTCCTGTTTTGGCCTGGAGCAGTTAAAGCAAACGTAATATAGAGGTCAGCGGCACCGCCGTTTGTTATGAAAATTTTCGATCCGTTTAAAATATATTTGCCGTTCTTTTTGATTGCTGTGGTGCGAAGGCTCCCGGCATCCGATCCAGAGTAAGGCTCAGTCAGCGCAAATGCACCCAAGTAGTTGCCTGAGGCGAGTTTCGGTATATATTTCACTTTTTGCTCTTCGTTTCCGAAGTACAAAATCGGATTTGTGCCCACTGAGGAATGAACCGAAAGAATGACACCGACCGCCGCGCTGATTTTAGAAATCTCATGAATGGCCAAAATATAAGAAACAACGTCCGCTCCAGCGCCGCCATACTGTTCCGGCACTGGTATTCCCATCAAGCCGTGTTCACCCATTTTCTTCATTAGCTGAAATGGAAATTCATCTGTTTTCTCCATGACCTCCGCAGCAGGAGCAATTTCTTTTCGGGCAAAATCACGCACCATCTTTCGCATCATGACTTGCTCTTGGGTTAAATGCAACTCGGCCACCCCCGGATTGGAATTGACTTCAGGTATTCTTCTCCTCGCCGTAATGATAAAAGCCGCGTCCGCTCTTTTTGCCGAGCCACCCTGCTTTGACGTACTTACGAAGCAGCGGGCAAGGACGGTACTTGGAGTCTCCAAGCCCGGAGTGAAGGACTTCCATTATCGACAAACAAGTGTCCAGCCCGATAAAATCAGCTAATTTAAGCGGACCCATCGGGTGATTCATGCCAAGTTTCATGACCTGATCTATTGCGTTTGGCTCAGCTACCCCCTCATAAAGACAATAGATGGCTTCATTAATCATTGGGAGAAGCACACGGTTGGAGACAAATCCGGGAAAATCATTGACTTCGACCGGTGTTTTCCCCATTTTTTCCGCTAATGCCGTAATGGTTAATGCCGTTTCATCTGATGTCGCCAGGCCGCGAATGACTTCAACCAGTTTCATAACAGGGACGGGGTTCATAAAATGCATGCCAATGACATGTTCTGGACGATTTGTGACAGCTGCAATTTCTGTTATAGGCAAGGAAGATGTATTGCTGGCCAAAAGCGTATGAGCCGGGCAAATATGATCAAGGTTTTTGAACAATTTAGTTTTTGCCGTCATGCTTTCTGCAATTGCTTCAATCACAACATCCGCATGCTGCGCCTCCTCCAGTGCGGGGGAAAGCGAAATACGGCTGATAACAGCCTTCACTTCAGCTTCCGTCTTTCTTCCTTTTTCAGCAGCGCGGTTCAAATGCTTTTTTACGTGCTGAAACCCAGTTTCCGCTGCCTCCGGATTCAAATCATACAGCCGCACATAAAAGCCGGCTTCAGCCGCTGTTTGGGCAATTCCGCTTCCCATCTGTCCGGCGCCGGCTACCATGATATGTTTGATTTCCATGCAAATCCCCTTCTCCGTCAATGTTTTAATGAACTTGAACCAAGACAGCGTCTCCCTGAGCCGCCCCGCTGCAAATAGCAGCAATACCCAGTCCGCCTCCCCGGCGCTTTAATTCGTACACAAGTGTCATCAAAATTCTCGCACCGCTAGCGCCGATCGGGTGGCCCAGCGCAATCGCTCCGCCATTCACGTTTACTTTTTCAAGATCAAACCCGACGATTTTTTCACATGTTAATACAACAGAAGCAAATGCTTCATTGACTTCAAAAAGGTCAATATCCTGTAAGGTAAAGCCGGTCTTTTTCAGCAGCTTGTTTATTGCGTATCCCGGAGCAGCCGCAAGCTCATGCGCTTGCATTCCGGCTGTTGAAAAACCAAGAATGGTTGCAAGAGGAGGCTTTCCAAGTTCAGCGGCTTTTTCCTCAGACATTAATACAAATGCACCCGCTCCGTCGTTGACTCCCGGCGCATTGCCGGCTGTAATGGATCCGTCACTCGAATAAATCGGGGAAAGTTTCGCAAGCTGATCGAGAGTGGAATCGCGGCGAATCGCTTCATCTTTGTCAACAATGTTTGTTTTTCCTTTCCGGCCAAGCCAGCTGACAGGAACAATTTCTTCATCAAACTTTCCTTCATCGGCCGCCTCGGCCGACCGCTTGTGGCTTCGAAGGGCCCATTCATCCTGCTCTTTACGTGAAATTCCATATTCCTTGGCCGCCGTATTTCCGTGAACGGCCATGTGCACTTCATCAAAAGCGCACATTAATCCGTCATAAACCATTAAGTCCCTTAGCTCACCGTTACCCATCCGCGCGCCCCAGCGGCCAGCGGGAACAGCATACGGAATATTGCTCATGCTCTCCATGCCTCCGGCAACAAGAATGTCCGCATCATGCGCCCGAATCATTTGGTCACATAGAGTGACAGCGCGAAGGCCGGAGGCACAAACTTTATTCAGCGTTTCCGATGGCACACTCCAAGACAGTCCGGCTATACGGGCAGCTTGCCGGGAAGGTATCTGGCCCGCACCGGCTTGGACAACCATACCCATGACCGCGCCTTCCGCCTGATCTCCAGAGACTCCGGCACGCTTTAACGCTTCTTTCATAGCAGCGCCCCCGAGTTCAGCAGCTTTTACTTCTTTTAATGCCCCGCCAAATTTACCAAACGGGGTTCTCGCAGCACTTACAATAACTGTTTTCCTCATAGTGTCACCTCAAATCAGAAGATAGACAGCGCTTACATTTCTTGATGTCTTCTATGAATGTATGCTTTGAAACAGGTATGAATGAATGAAAAAAGAAGGCTGCTCCGGCAGCCTTCTTGAAAACTAATTTCTTCTATTCAATTTCTTAGCGATGGCAGCAGCCCGCTCCGGAAAATCTGTGAAAAGGCCGTCTGCTCCCATTTTCATCAAATGCTCCATATCGTCTGGCCGATTGACTGTAAAAGGCCTTACCTTAATCGAACTGTTCCGCATTTGCTCCAGCATTTCATCCGTTACCGCCGGACTATGCAGCTTTGGGTGGTAGCCGGCTGCCGGAATAGATTTTACATATTGATCAGCCTGATAAAGCACATCTGAGGTTAGTACCGCCCGCTCAATATGGGGTGCCAGCCGACCGCATAACGCTAAGCTTTCATGATTAAATGCGGACAGAATCGTTCTTTCTTCTATTTTAAATCGCTTTACTGCCTCAAGCACTTTTTCTTCCATTCCTTCATAGTGGATCACGCTATTTTTCAATTCAATGTTAATCAGAAAATCCTTTTTTTCAGCCCACGAGAGCACGTCTTCAAGCAGCGGCACCCTTACATCGCCGACTGTTTGATGATGACCGGCAGCCGCATCCGCGGATTTCAAGACATCGTACACCGTGTCCTTTACGAAACCTTTTAAGGATGTCGTCCGGTCGAGCCTTTCATCATGAATAACGGCAATACGTCCGTCTTTTGTCAGCTGAACATCAAGCTCGATACCATCCGCTCCGTTTTCAATCCCTTTTTCAAATGCAATCATTGTATTTTCGGGATAATGACCTGATGCCCCCCGATGCGCAAAAATCTTTGTCATTGTTTCACCTCAAGCCTAAAGTTGCCCGTTTTCTCCATTATACTGATTTTGGCCTTGTCACTCTAGAATTAAGGTTTCTTGTACTCAGACTATTGCGCGTAATAAGAATCGATCCCCGCGACAATCGCGTCTGCAGCTTTTTCCTGATATACTTCACTCCCAAGCTTGTCCGCATCAGAGCTGTTTGTAATAAATCCAAGCTCAGCCAGCACGCTCGGCATTTGTGAATATGTAATGACATAAAAATCTGATTCTTTCACACCCCTGTCTCTTGTTTGCAAGGATGATACCAGCTCTGACTGAATATCCGATGCCAGCCGCTGACTGTTTTCCGCTTCATAATCAGACTGAAAGTACGTTTCCGTGCCTGAAGCGGAGGAAACGCCCGAATTCACATGAATACTGACAAAAAGATCGGCATGGTTTGCACTTGCTTTTGCCACTCTTTCCTCCAAGGTCAGAAAATGATCATCTGTCCTTGTAGCGACAGGATTCGCTCCTTCCGCTTTCAGCTTGTCCACAACATGACGGGAGACAGCCAAATTAATATTTTTCTCTAAGAGCCCGTTTCCGACTGCCCCGCTGTCTTTGCCGCCATGGCCGGCATCAATATATACCGTCTTCCCTGCTACCGGCTCTGCCGCTTGCGCACAGGGTGCGAGCATAAAAGCCAATCCGCATATCGCTAAACTCCTCCATAACATTCTCAACGTTTCTCCCTCCGGTCTGTCATTACGAATTCTTTTGCTGAATATCTTCCAGATGTAAGGTTCCGTTCTCTTTTTTTATATATTTCACCTGGACATTTGTGTGATCTGGCAGATCCTCACAATCATCGCGCTTGTCTCTTGGAACTTGTATCATGGTTTCTTCTCCGTTAAGGGAAACAGCGATTGTATGAGGATCGGCCGAGCCGATGTATTTGCCCTCTTCTGTAAACCTCGGGGCTGATTCATCCGCGCTTGCAATACTGCATCCGGAAAGCAGCAGTACAGTAAACAGAAATAGACCAGCTTGTTTCACATGATCACCTCTTCCTGATGTTTGGCTTTTATCTTTGACCAGATTGGCGGATTTGTAAAGCTTGCACAAAAGCCGGCACAACGTTTCCATGATTTTCAAAAGGGCTATCTGACCTGCTGATTTCCTGTTGTTAGAAAGAAAGCAAGCGGATCTGTCTATGAGGATGTCTCTAAAAGAGCAGCATTTTAGAAAAAATTAGCTGAAAGAAGCAACTTTATATTCATTTTAAAAAAAATTGATGAATACGGTGAGCAGATGGTTTGACGGAAGGGTTGGGCAGGCGTAAGCTTTTAAAGAATATTTACTTTACAGAAAGAAGTTACAGCTCATGAAAAAATTCGTTCTGCTGCTAGCCGCGGCGGTCATCACTTGCTCCATTGGCCATCAAATCAAAGGCGGCTACAAAAGCCCCGAAAAAGAGCGAAGAAAACCACATTCGGCACTCAAGATATTCAGCCGGTGAAGCAGATTGATTGCATCAAATTTTACATATAGGCTAGAATATGTGCGAATCCAAACGAAAGAAGATGATCTTATGAATCCAAAGTACAAACCGCTCTTTGAATCATTTACATTCCGAAGCGGCGTTACGATTGACAACCGGATCGCGGTTGCCCCAATGACCCATTATTCTTCCAATGAGGACGGTACGATTTCTGAAGCGGAGCTGGACTATATCATCCCCCGTTCAAAAGAAATGGGAATGGTGATTACAGCATGCGCAAACGTCACACCTGATGGAAAAGCATTTCCCGGACAGCCAGCCATCCATGACGACTCACATATTGCCGGGCTAAAAAGATTAGCGCAAGCCATTCAAGCACAAGGGTCAAAAGCGATTGTGCAAATTCATCACGGCGGAATTGAATGCCCTGCTGAGCTCGTTCCGAATCAGGATGTTGTCGCGCCAAGCGATGTGTCTGATAACGGCAAACAAATGGCCCGCGCCTTGACAGAAGCAGAGGTTGAAAACATTGTGAAAGCTTTTGGAGAAGCGACAAGACGCGCCATTGAAGCCGGCTTTGACGGTGTCGAAATTCACGGTGCAAACGGCTACTTAATTCAGCAGTTTTATTCCCCAAAAACAAATCAGCGCACAGACCGCTGGGGAGGAAGCGATGAGAAACGATTAGCCTTCCCGCTTGCTATTGTGGATGAGGTGAAACAAGCAATTGCCGATCACGCGAAGGGTGCATTTTTAGTCGGCTACCGCCTGTCTCCGGAAGAGCCAGATACACCGGGACTGACAATGACAGAAACCTTCACGCTTGTTGATGCCTTAGTAGAAAAAGAACTGGATTACCTCCATATTTCATTGATGGACGTCAACTCCAAAGCGCGCCGCGGGGCAGACCCGACACGTACGCGCATGGACTTATTGAATGAACGTGTCGGACACAAGGTGCCTCTGATTGCTGTTGGTTCCATCCATTCTGCTGATGACGCGCTTGCTGTGATTGAAAACGGTATTCCGCTGGTGGCGATGGGGCGTGAAATTTTAGTTGATCCTGATTGGGCTGTAAAAGTAAAAGAAGGACGCGAAAAACAAATTGAAACAGTAATAAAAGGGACAGACAAAGAAAAATATCACTTGCCTGAGCCGCTATGGCAAGCGATTGTGAACACACCTGGATGGGTTCCTTATAAAGATTAATTTGATGTGACTGCCGGAATGTTTCGGCAGTCTTTTTGATAAAAAAAGACCCTTAGGAAAGGGTCCTTTTCGTCAATCGAATAGTTTGTGCACATATTTAAATGGCAAAATGAGAAGCTGACCAATTCCTTCGGTTAGAAAATCGAACAGCAGTCCGTCATGTTTTCTCTTTTTCATGATATGTCTCCTTTATACCTCAATTGCTCTTTTTACTACGAACATACAGTGGAAAAGGTTTCAATCCGTTTTTGACTTTCTGTTTCTCATGGTCCAACCAACGAATATACATACGACCATTGCAGCAAATGAAATGAAGTCAATCAGCATACCTATTTTGTGTGACTCCACGATGATGTTTGAATTGACACAAAGCGAAAGGATAAATATAGCCATCAGCAGCCCGTACTTTTCACACATTTTCGATCACTCCAAGCGTATAAACAAATATTCACCCATCTACCGCATTCATTATAACAGATTTATCCAAAAACAAAACGCCTCCTATTTATCAGCGGAAACCAATAAATAAAAGACGTTTGATTTAAGTGCTTTTGCTGATCATGCTTAAGAAGCCTTATGCTCTAATCTCAGCTTATCCGCAACCATCGCAATGAACTCTGAATTTGTAGGTTTTGCCTTCGTCATGCTGACTGTATAGCCGAACAATGAGGAAATGGAATCAATATTCCCTCTGCTCCATGCCACTTCAATCGCGTGGCGGATCGCTCTTTCTACACGGCTAGCGGTTGTGTTGAATTTTTTGGCGATGTCCGGATAGAGGACTTTTGTAATACTGCCGAGCAGTTCGATGTCGTTGTACACCATTGAGATCGCTTCACGCAGATAGAGATAGCCTTTAATATGTGCAGGGACGCCGATTTCATGGATAATGCTTGTGATGCTCGCGTCGAGATTTTTCCTTTTTGGTTCAGGCTGGCTGCTGCGTATAATGCTGCTTTGTGATGACGGCGCGCGATGCGTCACACTGCTGGCATTTCCGCTGACCTGGCGAATATGGCCGACAAGGTTTTCCATATCAAACGGTTTGAGAATAAAGTAGGACGCTCCTAAATCGACGGCCTTTTTCGTGACATCTTCCTGCCCGAAGGCTGTCAGCATGATGACGTTTGGCTGTTTTTTCAGATCGGATTCTCTCAGTCGCTCTAAAACAGCAAGTCCGTCCAAATGAGGCATAATAATATCCAAGACGAGCACATCAGGATCTTTTTCTTTAAATAGCGACAGGCATTCCTGTCCGTTATAAGCAACTCCGATGACTTCCATGTCTTCCTGTCCTTCTATATATTCACTCAACAGGCTTACCAGCTCTCGATTATCGTCAGCAACACAAACTTTAATTTTCTCCACGTTTCTTCCTCCCCAAATGTAGTTAACAGGATTCCACCTTGCTACATGTTTACATTCGACAAAACCGCTATATACCCTCTAAAAAAAATCATAACTAACAATAATAGTGGCATATCTTCGTTATTCTATGTTTTTCTCTATTTTTCGACTAAAAATGAAATTTGACAAATAAGGAAACGTGAATTTGTCGAAAAATCTTCTTTTGTTCATTTTAACGTATGTATGATGAGAAGTGAAGAGGGAGAAAAGCAAAAAAACTGCCGGAGATCCGGCAGTCAGCTTGCTTTTTCTTTTCCGTAAATATCGATTCCTGCTTCAGACAGCATCCATTCAATATGCACACCGTAACCGCTTGTCGGGTCGTTGACAAACACATGGGTGACAGCGCCGACGACCTTTCCATTTTGAATGATTGGGCTCCCGCTCATGCCTTGTACAATGCCGCCTGTTTCCTTCAGCAGTCTCGGATCGGTAATTTTTAAGACCATTCCTTTTGTAGCCGGAAATTTTTGCGGTGTCGTGCTGACGATTTCGATATCAAATTTTTCTACTTTATCATCATCAATGACCGTTAAGATTTCCGCAGGCCCTTTTTTCACTTCATTTGAAAAGGCAACCGGCAGCGCCTTATCTGATATTTTGTTTTTAATCGGCTGATGTAACGTGCCGAAGATTCCAAATGGGCTGTTTCTGTTAATGTCCCCGATCGTTTTGCGTTCAGAGGAAAATCGCGCCAGTTTTTCTCCAGGATTTCCGCCTGTCCCTTTTTCAATTGATGTCACAGTCGATTTGACAATTTCTCCATCTTCCACGACGATTGGTTTTTTCGTATCCATATCGGAGATCACGTGGCCAAGCGCTCCGTATTTTTTTGTTTTCGGCTCATAAAAAGTCATCGTGCCGATGCCCGCGGCAGAATCCCTGATATATAAACCGATTCGGTATTTGCCTTCAGCTTCATCCTTTTGAGGAATCAGCTTTGTTTTGATCTTCTGTTTATCACGTTTGATCAGCAAATCAAGTGACTCTCCGGTGTTTCCCGCCTTTTGAATAAACGGGGCAACATCATTCATTTTTTCAATTTTCTGTCCATTCATCTCAATAATAATGTCGCCTGCTGTAATACCTGCCGATTCACCAGGGGATTTTTTCCCTTCGCTTGTGTTAATTTGATGAAATCCGACGACAAGGACTCCCACGGAATGAAGTTTGACACCGATGGATTGCCCGCCCGGTATGACTTTTAAATCCGGAAGAACTTGCACTTTTGTTTTTTTGATTGGAAATCCGGCAAGATCATATACTAATTCTGACTGGCCTGATTTTTTGCCTGTGACTTTGATTTCATGCGGGTCTTTCTCAACTGTAAACGCTTCTGATGATTTTTCCTGGGCGTTTACCGATAAACTCGTTTCAATGGCTTGTGTTTGGGTTTCAAATACTCTCATTTGCGTTGGAATCAGTAAATACTCTTTTAATGGTTTGCATAAACCTACACTTAATAACGAAACAAGGAGAATTAAACCTATTGCTTTTCTGATGTTATCCGGCATTCACTACTTCACTCTCCTCGCTCCTACCCCACACCTTCTTTATGAATTGCTGCTACATCATTACTTTTGCCTTCTCAGCCCTTATTTATAACTGTCTTATAAAGAAAAACATTGGATATACTGATGAACGAATGGATGTGTATACAAAAAAATAAGCTGCGCATATCGCGCAGCTTACCCAGTTGTTTTGACTTGATCCGCTTGTTTTAACAGCTCTTTCGCATGGCGTTTCGTCAAGTCTGTGACTTCGACTCCTGCTATCATGCGTCCGATTTCCGTCACCTTCTCTTGTTTAGTCAGCGGCTTTACACGCGTCGTCGTTCTTCCGTCTTTTAATTCTTTCGCAATGTAAAGATGGGTATCGGCCATGGCTGCTACCTGAGGCAGGTGCGTAATGCATAGCACTTGTGATCCCATCGATACTTTGTGAATCTTTTCAGCAATAGCCTGAGCGACCCTGCCGCTTACGCCTGTATCTACCTCGTCAAATATAATCGAGGTAACGTCCTGCTGTGAGGAAAAAATGCTTTTAATGGCAAGCATGACCCTCGACAGCTCTCCGCCGGAAGCGACTTTAGAAAGAGATTTCAGCGGCTCGCCCGTATTGGTGGAAATTAAAAACTTCACCAGATCAATCCCTTGTTCAGTGAGCTGAACAGGCTGTCCGTTTACGACCGGCGCTTCCTCACCGCGGGTCGCCGTTCTGACCTTAAACTCCGTATCGAAAGTCGACTTTTCCATATATAAGCTTTTCAGTTCACGATGGATTTCCTCAGCCAGCTTTTTCGCCCACGTTTTTCGGATTCGGGAAACGTTTGCCGCTTCCACTGCAACATCTTTACCAACCGAATCCAGCTCCTGCTTCAGGCTTTGCAGATGGCTGTCTCTGTTTTCAATTTGATCAATCTCTTCTTCAATTTTAGAAGCATATTCTAAAATATCCTCAACGGTTGCCCCGTATTTCCGCTTCAGCTGCTTGATCTCATTAAGACGCGTCTCAATAAAATTCAAGCGCTCCGGGTCATATTCAAGCTCATCCAGCATATTTCTCATCTGAAATGTAGCGTCCTCTAAAAGGTAGTAGGAGTTCGAAACACTCTCAGAAAGTTTTTGCAGCGGTTCGTTAATATCGGATAAATCTTCAAGCTGAGACGACGCCATTCCGACCCAGTCCAGACCGCCCTGCTCGCTGCGCAGCGCGTTATAAGCATTTTGCAGTGATTCAAATATTTTCTCGAAATTTGAAATTTGCTGGCGCTCTTCTTGCAGCTGCTCATCTTCGTTCAGTTCGAGCTTTGCTGATTCGATTTCTTCCAGTTGAAATTGAATCAGATCAAGCCGGTGTGCCATTTCCTGCTCACTTTCAGAAAGCTGCTTCAACTTTTTAAGCAGCTTCATATATCGCTGATAGCCTTCCTGATACGCTTGAAGTGCGCTTTCCACTTCGGCTCCCGCAAACTTGTCCAAAAGCTGAAGATGGTTTTCGTCCTCCATTAACAGCTGGTTATCGTGCTGCCCGTGAATATCTAATAAAAGCCTGCCGATTTCTCTAAGCGACGCAATCGTTACAAGTTTGCCATTAACCCGGCATACGCTTTTTCCGTTCGTGCTGATATCCCTTCTCATGACGATCATTTCATCTGAAACGTCAATCCCCTGTTCAGCACAAACGTCAAAAACGGGATGGCCGCTATCTAACAGAAACAGCCCTTCAAGCTCGGCTTTTGTTTCTCCATATCTGACAAATTCAGATGAACCGCGGCCACCGACCAAAAGTGAAATGGCATCTATGATGATGGATTTGCCGGCTCCGGTTTCTCCTGTTAAAACCGTAAGCCCGCGTTCAAAAGAAACCGTCAGTTCCTCAATAATGGCAAAGTTTTTAATCGATAATTCAGCTAACAAACAGCATTACACCTCTTATCTTTGTTAGATTTCCTTTACAGCAGCTCTAGGAGCCGGCTTTTTACGCCGTCGGTATCTTCAGGAGTCCGGCAAATTATTAAAATGGTGTCATCTCCGCAAATGGTCCCCATAATTTCGTCCCAGTCCAGATTGTCCATAAGCGCTCCGATTGCCTGGGCATTGCCCGGCATGGTTTTCAGCACAATCATATGGCTTGCTGAGTCTATTTTCACAAAAGCATCCATCAGTGACCGTTTCAGCTTAGACAGCGGATTGAAACGCTGGTCCGCCGGTAGGCTGTATTTATATGAGCCGTTATTTGTCGGCACCTTCACAAGGTGAAGCTCTTTAATATCACGTGAAACCGTGGCTTGTGTCACCTTGTATCCATCCTGCTTCAGCATGTCGACCAATTCATCTTGGGTTTCGATTTCATTGCTTGTAATGATTTCTCTGATTTTGATATGCCTCTGGCCTTTGTTCATGTAAGCACCTCTATTTCCAGCTTATCTGTTCTTATATGGTATATGATTCTCCGCAAAAAGTACATGAATGCAGAAAAAAGGAATAATAGCGCCCTATTATTCCGGTACATCTGCTTTTTTTTCTTTTAACGTCTTATGTGCTTCTTCCACTATACGGCTGATTTCCTCCTCAGGCAAACCTGCACCTTCTTGACCTTCTCCCAGCCAGTGCAAATGAAGGAGAAATTCAATATTTCCGTCTCCTCCCGTAATTGGAGAAAATGACAGGCCTTTGCAGATATAGCCCTCGCCAGCCGAAAAACTGACCATACGCCGCAGGACATCCGCATGCACCTTCGAATCTCTGACAATGCCTTTTTTGCCGACAGATTCCCGGCCTGCTTCAAACTGAGGCTTGACAAGCGCAATACAATCGCTGCCCGGTACAAGCAATGTTTTTAAAACGGGCAGGATCAGCCGAAGTGAAATAAAGGATACATCAATCGTAGCAAACTCCGGCATGCCTTTTGTGAAGTCTGCCGGAGTCGCATAACGGAAATTCGTGCGTTCCATCACGACGACGCGTTCGTCCTGTCTTAGCTTCCACGCAAGCTGATTATAGCCTACATCCACCGCGTACGACTGTTTTGCGCCGTTTTGCAGAGCACAGTCTGTAAAGCCGCCGGTGGAGGAACCGATATCAATCATAATTTTGTCCTGAACAGAGACAGGAAATTCTTTCAGCGCTTTTTCAAGCTTTAAGCCGCCTCTGCTCACATATTTCAGCGGGTTTCCTTTGATGGTCAACGGAAGCTCGCGGTCAATTTTTTCTCCAGGCTTGTCCAAGCGGTTTTCATTCGAATACACGATCCCTGCCATAATGGCCCGTTTCGCTTTTTCCCGCGTTTCCGCAAGCCCTCTTTCCACTAGTAATACATCTAATCGTTCTTTCTTAGCCGTCATGATCCAATTCCTTTATGTGTCTTCGGCGGTGCCAGCAATCGAATTCGGTCTGCCACCTGCTGTTTCGTTAATCCTATTTCTTCAAGAAGCGCCGTTACGCTACCATGTTCTATAAATCGATCCGGTATGCCCATTCTGTCGATCGGCGTATGATACATTCCCTGATCATGAGCGAATTCTAAAACCGCGCTTCCGAATCCGCCTTCTAAGACCGCTTCTTCAATCGTTAGAATCGGCAAGCCTTCATTTAGTATATCCTTCATCATCTTTTCATCAATCGGCTTAATGAATCGCGCGTTGACGACGCGTACGGAAAGGCCTTCTTTTTGCAGCTCTTCAGCAGCTTCAAGCGCCATTTCAATTGTTGTTCCAAATGTTAAGATGACCGCGTCGCTACCCGGACGCAGCACCTCCCACGTGCCGATTGGGATCGTTTTAAGCTGTTCATCCATTTTGACGCCGAGGCCGTTTCCGCGCGGAAAACGCATGGCGATCGGACCGTCGTCATAGCTGAGCGCTGTATGAACCATATGCTGCCCTTCATTTTCATCCTTTGGCATCATTAAGACCATATTTGGAATGTGGCGCATAAACGCGATATCAAATACGCCTTGATGCGTCTCGCCATCTGCACCGACTAATCCGGCACGGTCAATTCCGATAAACACATTGGCGTTTTGACGGCAGATGTCATGAACAACCTGGTCATATGCACGCTGCAGGAACGTTGAATAGATAGCCAGAAACGGCTTCATCCCTTGTAATGCCATAGCGGCGGCCATTGTAGCGGCATGCTGCTCTGCAATTCCGACATCGAACATTCGGTCAGGAAATTCCTGCGCAAAGCCTTCAAGCTTCGAACCGACAGGCATTGCCGGTGTTATCGCCACGATTCGCCCGTCCTCACGTGCCATTCGCTGTACTGTGCCGCTGACAAGGCTGCTCCATGCAGGCGCTGCGGCTTTTGGTTTTACAAAGTCACCTGTATTAATTTTATATGGGCCGGTTCCGTGCCACGTACCGGTCGTATCGGTTTCAGCAGGTTTGTACCCTTTTCCTTTTTTGGTGATCACATGCAGCAGGACAGGGCCTTTTGTTTTTTTAGCGTATTGAAGATTCTCAATCAGCTCATGATAAGAGTGTCCGTCCACAGGGCCTAAATAAGTAAATCCGAGTTCCTCGAAAAACATGCCTGAGACAAGCATATACTTCAGGCTGTCTTTGACACGTTCTGCCGTGGCGGCAAGCTTGCCCCCAACAGCCGGAATCTTCTTAAACAGGTATTCAAGTTCATCTTTCACCCATTGGTATTTCCCGGCTGTTCGCAGCCGTCCGAGCATGGAATGAATAGCACCGACATTCGGAGCGATACTCATTTCATTATCGTTGAGGATAACAATCATGTCTTTTTTCTCGTCACCGATATGGTTCAGCGCTTCAAGCGCCATTCCGCCGGTCAGCGCACCATCACCGATAATCGGAATGATAAACTCATCCGTTCCTTTAATATCGCGAGCGGCCGCCATCCCCATCGCACCTGACAAGGAAGTTGAACTGTGACCGGTTTCCCATACGTCATGTTCGCTTTCGCTCCGCTTCGGGAATCCGCAAAGCCCTTTATACTGACGAAGGGTCTCAAATTCTTTTCCCCGTCCCGTCAGCAGCTTATGGACATAAGACTGATGGCCTACATCCCACAAAAACTTGTCTTTCGGGCTGTTAAATTCCTTATGCAATGCAACGGTAAGCTCAACGACACCCAAATTAGGGCCAATGTGACCGCCAGAAGCCGATAAAGTCGTAATCAGAAACTGACGGATTTCATCACTTAATTTCTCTAATTCATCAATGGACATGTTTTTTAAAAACGACGGGTCCTGTATTGATAAAAGATCCAAAGCGGATCAACTCACTTTCAGCATGAATTTCTGCATTGATATATGTCTTAAATGCCGAGCTGAACTCAGATCATTTCTCAGGCATAAAAAAAGACAAACGCGCTCTTCCTTTTGATTTTCATCGAAACTGCTTACATTTTACCATATGTCGTGCAGCCGCTTCAAATAAGGATCGTTTTAGTGGTCTCTTGCCGCAATTAAATCACAAAGCTCATACAAAAGGTCTTTTTGAAGAGAGAGCCCGTCGATCAAGCGCTTTGCTTCTTTTATGTGACCGTCCAATTTCTTTTTGGCCCCTTCCAGTGACAGAAGTGACGGATAAGTCGATTTGTCGTTCGTTGTATCCGAGCCGACACGTTTGCCGATTTTCTCTTCACTGCCTTCTACATCTAAAATGTCGTCTCTGATTTGAAAACCGATTCCAATGTGGCTGCTGAAGACGCGCAATGTTTCAATTTCTTCCTCAGGCGCATCCGCCAAAATAGCGCCGGCGATGACGCCAAAACCGAGCAGTTTGGCTGTTTTCCGTTCATGAATGGATTCAAGTTCTTCAAGCGTGACCTGACGGTTTTCTGCTTCCATATCGGCGATCTGCCCCCCGACCATGCCCTCGGTTCCCGCTGCTGAAATCAGTTCATTCACAAGACGAAGCCGCTTTTCTGCGGATACTTCGTCTGACACATGTGATGTAATCAGCTTAAAGCTTTCCGTAAGCAGCCCGTCTCCCGCTAAAACAGCCGTGGCTTCACCAAATACTTTATGGTTTGTCGGCTTTCCGCGGCGCAGATCATCATCATCCATGCAAGGCAGATCATCATGAATTAATGAATACGTGTGAATCATTTCAACAGCGCACCCGACTGGGATACCGTCTTTTTCACTTTTTCCGTACGCATTCAAAACCGTCAGCACGATGAGAGGCCGCAGCCGTTTCCCTCCGGCCTCAAGGGAATACAGCATAGATTTTTTTAATGAATCCGGGATATTAAGGTTTTCTGTATATACAAAGAGCTGTTTTTCAACCGCTTTTTTACGCTCCGCCAGAAAGCTAGCTAATTTATTTGTCACCTTCGTCTTCCTCCTGAACACTAAAAGGTGCCAGTTCGCCGTCTTCTTTTAAAATGAAGTCCATTTGCTTTTCTACTTTTTGAAGCTTTTCATGGCACATTTTTGAAAGAGCCATTCCTTCTTGAAAGTAGTTAATTGCTTGCTCCAGAGGCACATCGCCTTCTTCAAGCTTTGATACAATGCTTTCTAAGCCTTTCATCGCTTCTTCAAACGTCATGCTTTCATTTTTTTTCATGTCTGTCATTTTTCTTCCCCTCTCTTATTTAATACTTCACAGGTCAGCACGCCATCCTTCAGCTTTACCTCAAGCTGGTCTTTCTCTTCTATCTGACTGACGCTTTTTATGAGTTCATCTTCTTTATAAGCCAAGCTGTATCCTCTTTCCATAATTTGAAGGGGACTTAGCGCGTTCAGCTTGCCAAGAACGGTTTGAAACTGAGAATGCAGCTGCTTGATTTGGATATTCATATTTTTTTTCAGCTGATTCGTCTGATCCTCATACCGTTTTCTCGCCTGTTTCAGCTGTTCATGGGGATGCAGCGCCTCTAATCTGTATGTTTCGCGCTCAAGCTGTCTGCTTTTCCGGTCCAACAGCGCGGTAAGCTGAGCTTGAAACTGCTGGTATGCAAGGTCAAACTGCTGCTCTTTTTGCTCAAACAGCCGCTTAGGAAAGCGAAATGCATATGAGGATTGAAGTGTTTGAACCCGTTCTTTTTTTTGGATGAGATGCTGCTGCATCGCTCTTGTCATTCTGACTTCCGCCGTTTTCGTCCGTTCAATTAAATCAGTGGTATGGGGCACTGCAATCTCAGCTGCTCCTGTAGGTGTCGCCGCTCTGATATCCGCAACAAAATCACTGATGGTAAAATCCGTCTCATGCCCGACTGCCGAAATGATCGGTATGTTGGAAGCAAAGATCGCACGCGCTACGATTTCTTCGTTAAACGCCCACAGTTCCTCAATCGATCCGCCGCCTCTTCCGACAATTAATACGTCGCACGCCTGTTTTTCATTCGCCTCTTCAATGCGCCTAACGATTGATCTGCTCGCATTTTCACCCTGAACGAGCGCTGGAAGAACAATGACTTTTACAAGGGGATATCTTCTTTTTAGAGTTGTAATGACATCTCTGACAGCAGCACCTGTGGGTGATGTCACAACCCCGATTGTGGCTGGAAATGCGGGGATTTGTTTTTTGTAGCGTTCGTCAAATAAACCTTCTCCGGCTAGCTTCTTTTTTAATTCTTCATACGCTAAATAAAGCGCTCCGACCCCGTCAGGCTGCATTTCTTTTGCATATAATTGATAGTTTCCGCTCGGTTCGTATACGGAAATTCCGCCTCTCACCAGCACTTTCATACCGTTTTCAGGTTTAAAAGGAAGACGCTCGCTCTGTCTGGCGAACATGACCGACTGCATCCGGGCGTTTTCGTCTTTTAACGTGAAGTAAATATGGCCTCTCGTGTGTATCTTTACATTCGATAATTCGCCTTTAATCCAAATATTTTCAAGGTGAGGATCTACATCGAATTTTCGTTTTATATACTTTGTCAGCGCTGAGACAGTAACATACGCTGTTTCACCCATGTCTCAAACTCCTCTCGTAAGCATTCCTGCACCATAACTAAAGAAAACCCGCTCTGGCTTAAGGAGCCTGAAGAAGCGGGTATCGTGCTCATTATCCAGAGGCAGGGTTTTAGCCTGTCTCTGAATATCTCCAAAGATCTATGATAACGTACGTTTCGCAGATTTAACAGTATTATGCGCAAGCATCGTGATGGTCATAGGACCGACTCCGCCCGGAACAGGTGTAATAAAGGATGCTTTTTCCTTCGCACCTTCAAACTCAACGTCTCCGCAAAGCTTTCCGCTTTCCAAACGGTTAACGCCGACGTCAATAACGATGGCGCCTTCCTTCATCTGGTCAGCAGTGATGAAGTTGGCTTTACCGACCGCCACCACCAGGATGTCCGCTTTTTTCGTATGTTCAGATATATCTTTTGTTCTTGAATGACAGTATGTCACTGTCGCGTTTTCATTTAATAAAAGCTGGCCGACAGGTTTACCGACAATATTGCTTCGGCCGACTACAACAACCTCTTTACCGGAAAGGTCAATATTGGTTTTCTTCAAAAGCTCAACAATTCCGTGCGGCGTGCAAGGAAGAAATGTATCTTCGCCAAGCAGCATTTTCCCTACATTTAACGGATGAAAACCGTCTACATCCTTATCAGGAGAAATACGTTCAATCACCGCTTTTTCAGAAATATGGTCTGGAAGCGGAAGCTGAACGAGAATTCCGTGAAACTCAGGGTCTTCATTGTATTTGTCAATAATCGAAAGCAGTTCAGCTTCTGTGAGGCTGCTGTCGAATTGATCAAGCTTAAAATTCATGCCCATTGTTTCTGCTGCTTTTTTCTTTCCCCGCACGTAAGAATGAGAAGCTGGGTCATCTCCAATCAAAATAACCGCCAGGCCGGGAGTGACGCCTTGCTTTTTAAGCTCTTCTACTTCTTTTGCCAATTGTTCGCGTTTTTCTTTTGCCGTTTCTTTTCCGTCGATGATTGTTGCAGTCATTTTCTTTCCTCCTATGATTGTTCAATATCAGATTTAATGTTAGAAAGAACCCCGTTTACAAATTTTGTCGCTTTGTCATCTCCAAACCGTTTCGCCAGCTCAATCGCTTCGTTCATGGAGACATTTACCGGAATGTCTTCGGCATATGCCATTTCGTATGCTGCCAGACGCAAAATAGCACGGTCAACATTGGCAATCCGGTCAAGCTTCCAATTCACCAGATGTTTCGAAATCATTTCATCCAGCTGAACCTGGTGTTCAAGTACACCGTATACAAGCTTTTCAAAGAAAGGATCTGTCTTTTCTTCATCTAATGCGTGTTCAATGGCTTCATTCACTGCAATATCGCTGACATCAATTTGAAATAGTGCCTGCAAAGCTTTTTCTCTTGCTGTTCTTCTTTTCATTTTCTTTCTCCTTTGATCCTCTTTATCCGCTTGTCGTTAAGCCATAAAGAGATCATAACATATTTTTTTCGTATCCGCATATTGAAATCAAGGTTTTTCGACCCTATTACCGAATATTTTTACACACCTTCATATGATCATTCGGATTTCACGATCATGAAGAAACTCGGCTGCCTCGAGCCGGCTTTCTTCATGCTTTGAAATAAAGGGTAACGTGTAAAAAAACCAAAGGGCCGCCCTCCCCTTGGTTTTCTGTTAAGCCATTTACATTTCTTCGTCGATTTCGACTTCCTGGGCTTTTGTGTCAAATTGAATGCCGACGATGTGAATATTGATCTCGTTAATTGAAAGAGACGTCATATTTAATAAGGTTTGACGAATGTTTTCCTGAACGGCCGCTGCGACTTTCGGAATGGAAACGCCGAATGCGACAACACAGTAGACATCGATCGTAATTCCGTCATCCGCCAAGTCGACTTTTACGCCTTTGCCGTGGTTTACTTTGCCGAAGCGCTCGACGACCCCTGTCGCAAAGTTCCCGCGCATTTCAGCAACGCCGTCAACTTCAGAAGCTGCGATACCCGCAATCACCTCAATGACTTCCGGCGCGATCTCAACCTTACCTAAATGCGTGTCTTCATGATCCATTTTAAGCAAGCTGTTGTCTTTCATTCAATTCACCTCCGTAAAAATTATGAGCCCATTACATCATATGTTTCTAAAAACTTCGTATTAAACTCTCCGCTGACAAATGTTTCGTGTTCAAGCAGTTTGATGTGGAACGGGATTGTTGTTTCTATGCCTTCGATGACGAATTCGCTTAATGCGCGCTTCATGCGGGCAACCGCTTCATCTCTCGTTTTTCCGTATGTGATTACTTTCGCAATCATGCTGTCGTAGTACGGAGGGATGGTATAGCCCGGATACGCGGCTGAATCTACACGGACACCTAAACCGCCCGGCGGCAGATACATTTTAATTTCACCAGGTGACGGCATGAAGTTTTTGCTTGGGTTTTCCGCATTAATTCGGCATTCGATGGCCCAGCCTTCAAATACAACATCTTCTTGCTTGAGGCTGAGTTCCATTCCTGATGCGACTCTGATTTGTTCCTTAATCAGGTCTGTTCCTGTCACCATTTCTGTGACCGGGTGCTCTACTTGAATTCTTGTGTTCATTTCCATGAAGTAGTAGCGCTGTTCTCTGTAGTCATAAATAAATTCAACTGTGCCCGCGCCTGTGTAGCCAACTGCTTTTGCAGCCTTAACCGCTGCTTCACCCATCTGCTCTCTGATTTCTGAATCAAGCGCAGGAGATGGTGATTCTTCCAAAAGCTTTTGAAGGCGTCTTTGAATCGAGCAGTCGCGTTCGCCCAAATGAATGGTATTTCCATAATTATCGGCAAGCACTTGGATCTCAACATGACGAAAATCCTCTATGTATTTTTCGATGTAAACTCCAGGATTTCCAAATGCAGTTGCAGCTTCCTGCTGAGTAATCTTAATGCCGTTAATCAATTCCTCTTCGGTGCGCGCAACCCTGATTCCTTTTCCGCCTCCGCCTGCGGTGGCTTTTATAATTACAGGATACCCAATTTCATTAGCCAGCGAAACCGCTTCTTCCACATTTTCTATAATTCCTTGTGAACCTGGAACGATCGGCACGCCCGCCTGTTTCATCGTCTCCCGCGCAACGTCTTTTGTTCCCATTTTTGAAATGGCCTCAGCGCTAGGTCCGACAAACGTGACATTCACTTCTTCACATAATTCCGCGAAGTCGGCGTTTTCAGCTAAAAATCCGTATCCTGGATGGATAGCATCTGTGCCGGTAAGCTTGGCGACACTTACGATATTTGTAACGTTTAAATAGCTGTCTTTTGATGCTTTCGGTCCGATACAAAAAGCCTCATCAGCCATTTGCACATGCAGGGCATCTTTATCAGCTTCTGAATAAACAGCGACAGTCTCAATGCCGAGCTCTTTGCAGGCTCTGATGATTCTGACAGCAATTTCTCCTCTGTTGGCGATCAATAGCTTTTTTATCATGTTAAGTCTCCTTACTCTGCTTTTACAAGAAATAGAGGTTGTCCATACTCAACCAGCTGGCCGTTTTCAACTAATACTTCAACGATTTCGCCTTTTACTTCCGCTTCGATTTCGTTGAATAGCTTCATTGCTTCCACAATGCAGACAACTGTGTTTTCATTTACTTTAGAGCCTGCAGTTACATAAGGACCGGCTTCCGGTGATGAAGAAGCATAAAATGTTCCCACCATCGGCGATTTGATTTGATGCAGGTTTTCATCTTGTTTCGGCGCCTCTTGTGCAGGTGCCGGCGCTGCTTGCTGCGCTTGAGGCTGTGCCGTTTGCGGAGCCGCTGCTTGTACAGGTGCTGCCGGTGCTTGCTGCATCACTTGCACAGTACCCGCTTCGTGTTTTTTCAGTTTTAGGGAAACACCTTCATTTTCATATACGAATTCATCAATTGAAGATTCGTCAATTGTTTTAATCAGCTCATGGATTTCTTTAATGTTTAACATTCCATCGCACTCCTATGTATTGAAATTTCTTTTTTATAGGTTACTACTAAAAGTACATACTATGTTTATCTTACAGGAGCGGACTTTTGAATTCAACTCTAATATGATTGGCATGCAAAAAGCCCGCGTTTCAGCGGGCGGTTGTTCATTAACTATTTGGAAGGCTCAAATGTGACAGCAACGTCTTTCATCGTTTTAATTTCTTTGGCAACAAGGTCTATGATGGCTGTAGCTTTAGATTTGGAGTGTTTGTCAGACTTGACTGTGATGTTGATTTTGTCTCCTTCCGCATTTACGAGGGCATCTTCATAGCCTTGTGTTTTAATCAGTGTTTCAAGCTGTTTTTCTGTTCCTTCCGCTTCACTGAGGGCTGTCATTTTATCATATGCTTCGCTCTTTTCCTTTGCTGTTGCATCGTCGCTGGATACGATCGCATTCAGTTCTTCCCTTTCCTTGCTTCTGGCATCCTCTAAATCAAGGCGGTACGTTGTGAAGAGATCATCATCGGCGGTTTCGGTCACAACTGTTCCTTTTTCACTCGCTTCAGCGGAAGTTTCTTTGTCTGATGAAGAATCTTTCGTACCCTTTGTTCCGTCTTCTTTCTCTGTTTCAGCACCGTTTTTTTCCTTTGTGTCTTCCTTGGCAGGTGTTTTTTCAGTTGCTACCTCACCGCTGTCTGACGGGCTTTTTTCACTTTGCATCTGCACCGCGTTTTTACTTTCCGGCGACATGATATAATAAACACTTAACACCACAACAAGACTGAGCATTGTTAACAGCCAAACGGTTTGTTTTTTGAGCATTTATGAATCCTCCTTTATTTTTTTAGGGGCAACCGCAACCCGGTGGCTTGGAACATCCAGGACCCGTGTCACCGCTTCAATAATGGTTTGTTTTATTTGAACGTTGTCCACTCCTTGAGCAACAACGAGTACACCGCGTATATCAGGTTTTTTCGTTTGAACGACAACAGGGGTTTCTTTATCCCCATTCCTGATCATGACGATTTCTTCCTCTGATGTTTGATCCGTCACACTTCTAGTTCCGCCTTCTTTGTCTGTTTCCTCAGTTGTTGTATTTTTGCTTGATTTGTTTTTTTCATAAACCTTCAGTGACGTTGCGTCTACATTGACCACAACCGAGACATCCTCCACGCCGATAATGGTTTCAAGAATTTCCTTCAGCTGGTTTTCATATTCTTTTTCATAATCGCCAATAGAGTTTTTAGGATCATCAGATTTAGAGGCTTTAAACACTTCAGCTGTTTTCTCTTTGCTGTCCGCCGAATCAGCTGAAGCCGGTGCTGTTATGGTCTGGGCGTTTTCCGTTTTCTCCGGTGAAGAAAAGAGCTGGCTGACAAGCATAAAGGAGACGCCGAGAACAAAAACGAACAGAAAGTAATGATATTTGGTCAGCTTCGGTTTTTCGCCGTCCTTCGATTGCCCCGGAAGAAACTGCTTTTTCAATACGTTCCATAATCCGTTTTTATTCATTGCCGATCCTCTCCCCGCCTTCCATATGAACCGTAATTTTCTCACTGCCGATTTCCCAAATGTCCGCAAGCTTTGTCTCAATCTGTTTAGCTTCTTTTTGTTCCGCTTTTTCTTTCGTGACGTATGCATGATCCGTATTAATGTCGATCGGCGCGACCGTTTGGACCGTTTTTTCAGAAGACGGGGCCATATACACGCTGATTGTTTTGATATCCTCTTCTGAATCTACTTTTTCTCCTGCCGTGATCTTGATTTGGTCTACTTTATATTCGTCATGACTGAACATCTCCTCCGCTTTCTTTTTTAGTTGGACAGCCATTTCTTCTAAAATATATGCGCGCTGGGAAGCTTGTATTTCTATTTTTTTTGAATTGATCTGATTTTTTATTTCGGCAGATTCCGATTGCCCGTTTTTTGTGAGGTATTCAAAGATGACTTCGGGGTCTGTTTTGAAAAGCTTAAAGATTGGAGTAAGCATGACGACGATCAGCAGCAGGCTGACTACCATTTTTGCGTACTTTTGCATGCTGGAGCTCGGCAGCAGCATATCAATCACGATTGCAAATAGGATAAATAAGACGATGCTGGTAAGCCATTCAGTTAAAAAACTCATCCGTCAGCCTCCTTTATTTCATCATCATCGTGAGGTTTCCGGCAGTAATAATGACGGTAAGGCTTAAAAAAAACATGAGAGACACAATAGCGAGAGCCGCAAAAATATAAATGACGCTTTTGCTGATGACATCGAGACAGGTAATGACCGGACCGCCGCCGAGCGGCTGGAGAATCGCGGCTGCCAGCTTGTAAATAAAAGCGAGAGAAAGCACTTTGATTGCCGGGAAAGCCGCAATACAAATCAAAATGGCGACACCTAGGATTCCTACCGTATTTTTCAGCAATAAGGAAGCGCTGATCACCGTATCCGTTGCGTCAGTAAACATTCTTCCAAGAACAGGGATGAAGTTACCGGTAATAAACTTAGCCGTCCTGAGCGTAATGCCGTCTGTCACTGCCGCCGAGGCACCCTGCACAGAAATGACGCCGAGAAACACAGTGAGAAAGACTGCCAGCGCTCCGATGGCAATATTTCTGAGAAGATTGGATAGCTGCGTTACTTTGTATTGTTCAGTCATTGTACTGACGATGCTCAGAATTGCTGATAAGAAAATCAGCGGCATGACGATATTTTGAATCAGCAGACCGCTCGTATTCATTAGAAAAAGAATAACAGGATGAAAGAAGGCCGCAGATACAGCTCCTCCAGAGGAAGCCAAAAGCGCCAGCAGGAGAGGAATGAGAGCCAAAATAAAACTGGTCATCGTCTGAATCGCCTCTGTCGCATAATTGATCGCTACATGAAAGCTGTTCAGTGCAAGGATAATCAGCACCATATAAACAATTGCGTAGGCAACCTTGCTGACTGTGCTTTGCTGAAATGCATTTTGCAGAAGCTGAAGAATGACGCAAAAAATCGTTAGCAAAATCAACGTGCCGAGAAGCTTTCCATTGGCAAGCACTTCATGAAACAAATAAGAAAAGAGAGCCTTCAGCCATTCTTGCGGTGAAAAAGATTTATCGCCGTTTATAAACTCAAGCAAACTTCCTTTTTGACTTTCCGGCAGAAGCCCGCCGTACTCCGTCATTATGTCATTCCAAAATTCACCGATCTTGTCTGTTTCAAGCGACTCTGCCGTTTTTTCAGCCAATTGCTCCGGTGTTTCGGTATGTTCTTCTGTTTGGACCGAATCGTCTGCTGCTTGTACAATTTCTGTGCAGCCGAATACGAGCAGCACCGCAAGAACCAACGCCCATCGAAAACGCTTCAATCTGCCGCCTCCTTTCGGTTATGACATGGAAGGTATAAGTCCGAGAATCGTTTCAATAATCACGGTTAAAATAGGAACAGCCATAACGAGAATCAGAATTTTCCCCGCCAATTCTATTTTCGAGGCGATGGCCCCTTGACCGGCATCCTTGGTGAGCTGCGCCCCGAATTCAGCAATATAGGCGATTCCGATAATCTTTAAAATCGTTTCAACATATACCATGTTGACATTGGCGTTAACGGCTATTTTTTCAATCATTCTGATAATGTCGTAGATTTGATCTACCAAATAGAGAAAAATAACACATCCGGCAAATACGACAATTAAAAAGGCAAATGTCGGCTTTTGTTCTTTTACGATCAAAGAAAGGAAGGTGGCGATCAGCCCTAAACCTACAATTTGAACAATGTCAATCTGTAAGCCCCCCTATCCTTGAAATAAAAACACAGCTTTTATCTTTTTAAAGAGGTCATCCACAATGGTGGCGACCATAAATAAAATATAGATAAAACCTAACAGCGTCACCCACTGGGCGTATTCTTTTTTTCCCATCTGATCCAAAATCGTGTGTAAAAAAGCGACCACGATTCCCACTCCGGCGATTTGAAAAATGACATTAACGTCTACTCCCATTTTATTTTTGCTCCCCTCACGTTTACATCAATAGAAGAATGAGTAACAAGCCCGCTAAAAAGCCTAAACTTTTTATCATCTTTTCATTTTTCGCTTGTGCCTGCTCAGCATCCGCTTCTGATGCCTCTAAGTGTGTAAGTGCCAGCTTGATATGTTTTTGCTGTGAGATTCGATCGTGAATCCCAAGCGTCTCGCCGAACTGCTTCAGCACATCATATTCGGCTTTTTTCAGTGACATGTTGTCCCACACTTTTTTTAAGCTTTGCTCCCATGCCGTTTTAGCGGAATCACTGCCTTTCTCCAGCTGTTCGCTAAAACTGAGAAACAGAGCCGAAACAGGCTGTGCAAGCTGTTTTGCGATCTGCTGCGAAGCGGTGTGAAGCGGTGTATGGCCGTACATAATTTCCGCCTCGAGAGATTGGAGCGCCGCACGCAGCTGACGGATTTGCCTTGGCCGTTCTGTATAAATTTTCGCCGTCTCGAAACCTGTCCATGTTGTCGCAGCTACAATGAATACAGCGCCTAACAGCTTCAGCATGTTTTCACGTCCCTCGTTCCAGAAAGCACGTTTCCGTCTTTGTCATAAATACGGCTTACCGTGCCCGGCCCCTTCGTTCTGGATAATTCCAAATAGCGGTCAAAGGCTTTTTCTTCCCACAGACGCTTTAATGAAGGCCGCTTCATCAGATCAGAAATACTCCAGCCATGCGCGGATACGATGACCGAAACACCGGCATGCAGCGCCTCGAGAAGTGCTTCTGTATCCTCCGTTCTTCCGATTTCATCAACAATTATCACCTCGGGACTCATTGACCGGATCATCATCATCAGCCCCTCAGCCTTCGGACAGGCATCTAACACGTCAATTCTCTGTCCGAATTGATGCTGCGGAATGCCGCGCAGGCACCCGGCAATTTCCGACCGTTCATCGACAATGCCTGTCTTTACGGGCGGAATGCGGTTCTTGCCGCTGCTCGCAAGTCTGGCAATATCACGAAGCAGCGTTGTTTTACCGGTTTGCGGCGGACCGATAATCAATGTATTCAGCCAGCCGTTTTGATGCAGATAAGGCAGCAGCGGTTCTGCAATTCCAAGCTTTTGCCGGGCAATTCGTATATTAAAAGACGCAATGTCGCGGAGGCCCTTCACCCCTCCGTTTTCTGTAATGACTCTGCCTGCAAGTCCGACTCTGTGGCCGCCCCTGATGGTGACATACCCTTTCTTCAGCTCTTCTTCGAGCGTATACATACTATAATTGCTCAGCCGGCTGAGGATCAGGTGGGCATCCTCGGCCGTGCCCGCATAGGACAAAAAAAGAGGTTGTCCTTTTCGTATCAGTTCAACAGGGCGGTTAACCCGAATTCTGATTTCTTCGATTTCCAGCCATTGATGTTCCGGTATTTCAGAAAGGGCGTTTTTCATGGATTCAGGGAGAACGTCAGCAATTTCATTCAACAGAGTCTCCTCCTTTCTACCGATCGGCTTCTTTAAAATGTATGATGTGAGGCAGACTTTATGACAAGCCTCTCTTTATTTGTGGACACCCGCTAAAATCAACACGACACCCGTAAAAATCAAGATCAGTTTTGCATATGACAGCTGCCCGGCAATTTGGTAGATTCCCACAGTCATGGTGATGATAAAAATCAGCGGACCGACAATAGCAAGAATGCTGTTGACCACAACCGCTTTGCGGACATCATTTGTCACAAGCATCACAATCGCGGCCGTCAGCTCAATCATGGAGGATAAAACTCGCAATCCGGCCATTGTCAAAACAGTAGAATTGATATTTCCAAGAAAAAATTTCATAGCACTCTCCCAACCTCCCATTTTTTTATATGATATGCTCTAGCTGTCGGAAGTAGTCTTGCCATTTTCGTATAAAAGAAAGATTCTGTTTTTGCGCACAAAAAAAGCCTGCTCCCAATTGGGAACAGGCCTCTTTTTTCTCCTTACGCTCTTGAAACGTAAGAACCATCTGATGTGTTGACTACAAGAGTGTCGCCTTCATTGACAAAGAACGGCACGTTTACAACAAGACCAGTTTCGGTTTTCGCAGGTTTTGTACCGCCTGATGCCGTATCACCTTTAATACCAGGTTCAGTCTCTACCACTTTCAGCTCAACCGTGTTCGGAAGTTCGATACCGAGTGTTTCATCTTGGTACATCATGATGTGTACAGACATATTTTCAAGCAGATATTTTAATTCCTCTTCAATTTGAGTTTCACTCAGTTCAAGCTGTTCATAAGAACTTGTATCCATGAATACGTGCTGGTCTCCGTTTGCATATAAGTATTGCATTGTTTTTGTTTCGATTTGCGCTTTTGCCACTTTTTCACCAGCACGGAATGTTTTTTCCTGAATCGCGCCAGTACGCAGGTTGCGAAGTTTAGAACGGACAAATGCCGCACCTTTACCCGGTTTTACGTGCTGGAAGTCAACGACGCGCCAAATGCCGCCATCCACTTCGATTGTTAATCCTGTACGGAAATCGTTTACTGAAATCATGTTTAATGTCCTCCTATATTCCAATCACAAAATAATGAGTTCTTTTGGGGAATGGGTAATTGTCCGGTTGCCGTTTTCTGTAATCACGATGTCATCTTCAATTCGGACACCGCCTGTTTCTGGTATGTAAATGCCCGGCTCCACTGTAACCACCATGCCCGGTTCAAGGATAGCTGAAGATCTGACGGACAGCCCCGGCGACTCATGAACTTCCATGCCGAGCCCATGCCCGGTTGAATGGCCGAAGTACTCGCCGTAGCCTTTTGCAGCGATATGATCCCTAGTCAGGGCGTCAGCCTCTTTGCCTGTCATGCCCGGCTTAATATGTTCGACGCCGAGTGCCTGAGCATCAAATACGACCTGATAAATTTCTTTCAATTGATCACTAGGCTGGCCTACAGCGACCGTTCGGGTAATGTCAGAACAATATCCTTTATAGTAAGCGCCAAAATCCAGCGTAACAAGATCCCCGCTCTCAATCAGTTTGTCACTTGCCACTCCATGGGGAAGGCTTGACCGAAGGCCCGAGGCGACAATCATATCAAAAGAAGAGCTGTCCGCTCCTTGGCTTCTCATATAAAACTCCAATTCATTGGCAACAGCTATTTCAGAAATGCCGGGTTTCATAAACGTCAAGATATGGCTGAAAGCATCATCTGCAATCTTCGCAGCTTCCTCTAATATCTTAATCTCTTCATTAGACTTAATCAAGCGCAACTTTTCCACGGATTCAGCCACAGGCACTAATTCAGCCTCACTGACAACCGCGTTGTAGGACGCGTATGTGCCGTAGGTCATCCTGTTTTGTTCAAAACCGAGGCGTTTGATGCCGAACTTTTCAATTGTGTCGGCAGTGGTTTGAATCAGGCTGCCGCCGTGCTCAATGATTTCAAAGCCCTTTACCTGAACCTTCGCCTGCTCCGTATAACGGAAATCTGTAATAAACGCAGCCCTGTCTCCGGATATGACAGCTAAGCCCGCTGACCCTGTAAAACCGGTCATATAGCGCAAATTGATGCTGCTTGTAATCAGCATTCCGTCTATCCCCAGCTGTTCGAACAAGTTTCTTAATTTCTCAAGTTTCATCTTTATTCTCCCCCTTGCCGGCTTAATAAATAGCGAACAGCAAGCTTGTAGCCTTCAGATCCGAGGCCGACAATCTGCCCTTTCGCAACAGGAGCGATCACTGACTGATGCCTGAATTCTTCTCTGGCGTATAAATTTGATAAATGCACCTCAACCACAGGAGGGCTGATGCTTGAAACAGCATCCCTGATTGCATAGCTGTAATGGCTCAGCGCGCCCGGATTCAAAACAATTCCGTCATATTGTTCCTCAGCCTCGTGTATGGCGTCTATCAAATCGCCTTCATGATTAGACTGGAAAAAAGTAAGCTGAATATGTAAGGCTTCAGCAAATTGAAAAAGATCTGTTTCAATATCTGTCAGTGTGTGACGCCCAAATACATCCGGCTCACGCTTCCCCAGCCGATTGACATTCGGGCCGTTCAAAATCAAAAAATGAGGCACATGGCTCTCTCCTTTTCGCGAGGGTTTCTCATGTAAAAAATGTTCACTTCTCGTGAACATTTTATCATAACAAAAAAGGATAATACACTATTCTCTCTGTGTTCCCAGCGCACGTGCCAGCTTTTCCGAGTTTAGCTCATTATATTCAAATGAAATTGAATATCCGACAAACAGCCCGTAAAGCAGATAGATGCAAATTGTTGTAATAATCGTATCTGATTTCAATTCAGTTACGGCGCGCACATCCTGGAAAATCGGATTAAACACAAAAAACACGAGCAGCCAAAGCAGCAAGCCGTATAACATACCAGGCCACATCGTTTTCAAGCGTTTCAAGAGAAGATAATAAAGAAACGCCCCGCCAATCGAAATGATGCCAATCACAATGATGCTGATAATCGTTCCTAAACCATGTTTTTTCCACTCTCCGAGTACAAACGGCTGCAATATCATATTGGGGCTGATTTCGGAAAAATGAAATAAGTAGGCGATATAACCGACGAAACTCCATAATACGCCTCCGCAAAAACCCGTCGCCGCTACCCTGCCGCCCATTGGCACAGGCGGTCCCTGATCCTCTTTTGTTTGTTCGTTTTGATCTGTATTTTTTTCACTTGTCATAACGGCCACCTCCTTGTTAAAGTGTGCCCAAAAAATGAAATGTCAATAAAAAAGCTCACACATTTTGACAGCAGCGAGTAAAATTTGAAAATAACGGGTATACTGCATGTAGAAAAAGCAAGGCTCTGGCAAATTTTCAGCCCGTCAATCTAGAGGTTTCGCGCTGTTTCCTGTACAATAGAGTGAAAGGAAATAGTTAGCAATCCTAAAGAAATAGGCAGGTTGATGAATATGTCAAAACATAAAATTCCGCCCGCTTACGGCGGGCAGGCGGTTGTGGAAGGCGTTATGTTTGGCGGAAAACACAATTACGTTACGGCCATACGAAGAACAGACGGAAGCATTGATTTCTTCAAGCTTCCCCGGAAACACAATCCGAAGCTGAACAGGGTAAAAAAAATACCATTTATAAGAGGGATCGCGGCTATTATTGAAGCGAGCGCTAACGGCACAAAGCATTTGAATTTCTCGAGTGAACGCTACGGACTTGATCCGTCTGAGGACGAGACGCTTAAGGAAGAAAAAAAAGCCTCGGGGCTGTCAATGTATCTCAGCCTTGCAGTGATCGGCGTCTTATCATTTTTGTTCAGTAAATTCGTATTTACATTGGTTCCTGTTTTCTTAGCTGAACTGACAAGACCGGTTTTTCCATCGGACACAGCGCAAATCGCAGTTGAAAGTCTATTCAAATTGATTTTGCTGCTCGGTTATATTTATTTTTTATCCATGACACCGCTGATTAAAAGAGTGTTTCAATATCATGGAGCCGAACATAAGGTCATAAACTGTTATGAACAGAAATTGCCAATTACTGTAGAGAACGTTCAAAATCAATCACGGCTTCATTACCGCTGCGGGTCCAGCTTTATTTTATTTACCATTATTGTCGGTATGTTTGTATACTTGCTTGTTCCAACAGATCCGCTTTGGTTGCGTGTTATAGATCGTGTCGCTCTCATACCGGTTGTACTTGGGATTTCCTTTGAAGTGCTGCAGCTGACAAATAAAGTGCGTGATATTCCCGGTTTGAAATGTCTCGGGTACCCGGGCCTCTGGCTTCAGCTGTTAACGACGAAAGAACCTAAGGATGACCAAGTTGAAGTTGCAATCGAAAGCTTTAACGAGCTTCTCAGACTCGAAGAAAGATCTGAACAAAAAGAGCAGCCTTCTCACAACGTCATCTAATATCCGTTGCCCTGCTATTACTTTCGGAGGTGGACAGTTATGAATCATCGTGTACAACCTATTATTGCTGTATTAATTGCGCTGGGAGCGTTCGGTTTCCTCTATGTGCTGGTAACCAATCCCGGAGAAATGGCAAAAATGGCGATAACCGTCATCTTGGCAGGTATCATTATTTATTTTATTGTGAAATATGTAATGAAGCGAAATACTGGCAGTGAAGGAGCGGCTTTTAAAAAAGCGGCCAAACAATCGCGGCGCCGGCTGAAAGAACAAAAAGCAAAGCACCGCGCCGGGCATAAAGGACGGGTGAGCCATCTGCGAAGCGTTCCGAGCGCCAGCAAACCTAAGCCGATGATTCTCAAGAAAAAAAGCCAGACGCAGCTGACTGTCATAGAAGGGAAAAAAAATAAAAAGAAAAACAGAGCGCTTTTTTAATAGGTCCACTGCTTTAAAAACTGCTCTGTCCGACTTTTACCTAGCTCAATCAGGGCTAGTTTTTTTTGTTGTGTTAAATGAAATTCGGTCGCCATCACGTTGTCAACCGGAAGAAAAATGATATTTTGCTCATAGCGTGACGCGATATGTCTTGCGTCATGCGCATCCTTCATCGTTTCAAACAGAGCGCCAAACAGTTCGAAAGCGTTTCCGATATTTTTTTTCGGCCGCTCCCTTTCATTCGGCGCAAGCGTCACACCGATAACAGGTCGTTTTCTTTCTTTAGAAAACAGCCATATGGGAAAATTGCTTAAAACGCCCCCATCCACTACGGTGGCAGTTCCTGTATCTGTTTTTAATTTTATTGGTTCAAAAAAATAGGGAATGCTGCAGCTCATTCTTACCGCTCTGGCAACCGGAAACATATCCGGATTTAACCCGTAGCGGGCCAAGTCGTCCGGCAGCACGATCATTGTACCGTTTGTCAGATCCGAAGCGATGAGCCGCAAAGAGCCTTTTTTCAAATCGCCAAAGACGCGTACGCCTTTCGCTCTTAAAAGGTCGGCGATCCACTTTTCTAATGTGTCTCCTTTAAACAAGCCCAAACGCCAGTAAATGGACACCCATTGGAGCATTTTTAAGGGGAGAAATGAGTATCGCTGGTCCAGCAGCCTCTCTCCGTCCACTTCTTCAATCAAAGCGTGAATTTCCTTGCTTGAATAACCTGATGCAATAAAAGCGGCAATAACGGCGCCGGCGCTTGTGCCGGCAAGCCGTGCAAAGCGGAAGCCTTTTTCCTCAAGCGCTTCATAAGCGCCGGCAAGCGCCACGCCTTTTACCCCTCCGCCAGAAAACACACCGTCAATATACATCCCATACCCTCCCCCTCCATCCAATGGCTTACTATCATTTTAAGAAAAAACGCGAAGAAATAGACCAATGAATGAAGCAGGACGCATTTCATCAAAAAAAGGCGGCCTCCTTTGAGACCCGCCTTTTTACTGATTATGATGTTCTGTTTTCTTTTGGATTGATTTCAGCTCTTTTTTACGCGCATCGTCTTCTTCAAAATATTGAACAAGATCACCGATGCGATCAATGCTGTTCCAGCTTAAATGATGCTCGATTCCTTCGACATCGTTATATATTTTCTCTTCATCAACACCAATGATTCTTAAAAACTGCTCAAGCAATTCATGTCTGTATACTAGCCGTTTGCCTATTTTCTTTCCTTTAGACGTTAGCACGAGACCGCGATATTTTTCATAAATTAAATATTCGTCTTTATCTAGTTTTTGAACCATTTTTGTTACAGAGGAGGGGTGGACTGCCAATGCTTCCGCGATATCAGAAACCCTTGCATATCCTTTTTCTTCAATCAGCATATAAATCTGTTCAATATAATCTTCCATACTTGGTGTCGTCATCGAAACCCTCCCAAAAAGCACCTTAACTTTATAAATCATTACAAGTTTACACTAATGAACTTGAAAAAACAAGGATGCTCTGCAGGCCAAAAAGCCCTTTTTACCGCTTATAATTCCATTCATCAGAAGCATATTTTGTTTCTGCCAAGTCCTGAACAAAATTAAGCTCTTCCTGGGATAATTCGTACGGCTCCAAGTGAATATTCAAGCCGGTTTCAAATCCGGATTTAAAAGCCTTGCGTGCATCGTCCATCGTCACCGGGTGATCGGTGAGTTCATTAATCGCAACCGCTTTATTTTTAAAATTGCGCTGCATCCGCTCTCTGACTCTTTCACTCGGATACAAAAACAGATCAAACAGCTTGTCCTCATCCAAATCAAGCAGAATGGAGCCGTGCTGAAGGATGACGCCTTTTTGTCTCGTTTGCGCGCTTCCCGCCACCTTGCGCCCCTCCACAACAAGCTCATACCAGGACGGCGCGTCAAAACAAACGGATGACCGCGGGTTCTTTAAGCTTTCTTTTTCTTTTTCGGTTCTCGGAATGGCAAAATAAGCGTCCAGACCAAGATTTCTAAAGCCTTGAAGTATGCCTTCTGAAATAACCCGATATGCCTCGGTTACAGTCGCCGGCATTTCCGGATGATCCTCAGAAACGATTACGCTGTATGTCAATTCCTGATCGTGGAGCACCCCTCTTCCTCCGGTCGGGCGTCTGACAAATCCAAGATTATACTTATGTACTGCTTCAAAATTGATTTCCTTTTTAATATTTTGAAAATAACCTACAGAAAGCGTCGCCGGATTCCAGCCGTAAAAACGGATGACCGGAGGAATTTTCTTTTCACTGTGCCAATATAAAAGCGCTTCATCAAGCGCCATATTGAAAGCCGGGCTTGCATTTCCTGAGTCTATAAACCGCCAAGTTTCTTTTTCCATTTTGAGACCTTCCTTACCGTTTTAATAGAATCAGTTTAACAAACTGCCGGGAAAATGAAAAATATTTTAGTTCCATTATGGATGACAATCGCGCCGTGCTTTACTATAATAGTATTTGTCGAAAACGTCTCTATGCCCTTGTTTAAAGAAGCAGGGTTTTGATTTTATACGTTAAAGGAGTAGAATCACATTGTCTAATATGATCGTTTTAATTATTTTTGCTGCGTTTATCGTCTATATGATTGCTTCATATGTCTATCAGCAGCGAATTATGAAAACACTTTCGGAAGAAGAATTCCGCGCTGGTTACCGCAAAGCGCAGCTTATCGACGTTCGTGAACCGAATGAATTTGATGGCGGACATATTTTAGGCGCCCGCAACATTCCGCTTTCTCAGCTGAAACAGAGAAAAAATGAAATCCGGCCGGACAAGCCTGTCTATCTGTACTGCCAGAACAGTGTCCGCAGCGGACGCGCGGCACAAACCCTGCGCAAAAACGGCTGCACTGAGATTTATAACCTTAAGGGCGGCTTTAAAAAATGGGGCGGAAAAATCAAAGCCAAAAATTAAAAAAACAGCTGTCTGATATCAGACAGCTGTTTTTTTATTTTACAAGTTCGCTGCTTACGTTTTTCTCGTATCTAAGTACAGGCTGTCTGGCTGCTTTTGTTTCATCCATTCTTTTGACGATTGTTGTATGCGGAGCCTCCTGTACGAGCTCCGGAGTTTCCTCTGCTTCTTTCGCAATTTGGATCATAGCATCAATAAATGCATCCAGTGTTTCCTTGGATTCTGTCTCTGTCGGCTCAATCATGATGCACTCCTCAACATTAAGCGGAAAATAAATTGTAGGCGGATGATAGCCGAAATCGAGCAGCCGTTTTGCAATATCCAGCGTACGCACCCCAAGCTTTTTCTGGCGTTTCCCTGACAATACAAATTCGTGCTTGCAATGGCGGTCAAACGGCAGATCGTAATAAGGGGCAAGCTTTCTCATCATATAGTTGGCGTTCAGCACCGCGTTTTCAGTAACGGCCTTTAACCCGTCCGGGCCCATAGAGCGGATGTACGTATACGCTCTGACATTGATGCCGAAGTTGCCGTAATAAGGCTTAACACGGCCGATCGCGTGAGGGCGGTCATAGTCAAAAGTAAATCGCCCTTCTTTTTTGATTAAAACGGGTTTTGGCAGATAAGGAATCAGATCTTCTTTTACGCCAACCGGACCTGAACCCGGACCGCCTCCGCCGTGAGGCCCTGTGAAGGTTTTATGCAAATTAAGATGCACCACATCAAATCCCATATCACCGGGTCTCGCTTTACTTAACACGGCATTTAAATTAGCGCCGTCATAATACAGCTTTCCTCCGGCTTGGTGAACGATTTCCGCCATCTCGGTGATCTGTTCCTCAAATAATCCGAGTGTATTCGGATTCGTCAGCATAAGAGCTGCGGTTTCTTCATTCACCGCTCTTTTTAAATCCTCTAAATCAACAAGCCCGTTTTCATTCGATTTCACCGTCACCGTTTCAAAACCGGCAACTGTTGCAGACGCAGGATTTGTCCCATGAGCTGAATCGGGGACAATGACCTTTGTCCGTTTCATATCTCCGCGCGCCTCATGATAAGCGCGGATCATCATCAGTCCCGTCCATTCGCCATGCGCACCCGCCGCGGGCTGAAGCGTGACCTCATCCATTCCCGTAATTTCTTCGAGATGCTTGCTTAAGTCATATAAAAGCTCCAAAGCGCCTTGCACTGTGTCTTCGTCCTGAAGAGGATGAATCGCGGCAAAACCGGGAATCCGCGCGATTTTTTCATTCAATTTCGGATTGTATTTCATTGTACAGGAACCGAGCGGGTAAAAGCCCGAATCAACCCCGTGGTTCCGTCTGGACAATGCTGTGTAATGCCGCATAATATCCAGCTCAGAAACCTCCGGCAGCTCTGCGTCCTCATCACGGATATAGCTGTCTGACAAGAGGTCCTCCACTTCCATTTCCGGTATGTCAAGCTCCGGCAGACTGTAGCCGACACGGCCTTCTCTTGAAAGCTCAAAAATAAGTGCCTGATCCTGATTATTCATGGCGATCCCCCAATTCCTGAATGAGTGCGTCAATTTCTTCTTTTGTTCTCAGCTCTGTTACGGCAATAAGCATATGGCGGTCAAGCTCCGGGTACGTCAGACCCAAATCGTAGCCGCCGATGATTCCATTTGTCAACAATCTTTTGTTTACCGATTTCACAGGTTCATCAAGTTTGATGATGAATTCGTTAAACATCGGCCCGTCAAACATCACAGTGAGCCCCGCTTTTTTCGCTTCTTGCTTAGCATAATTGGCTTTTAAGAGATTTTGGCGGGCGATTTCTTTTACGCCGTTTTTCCCGAGAGCCGTCATGGCGACGGAAGCGGCCAGTGCGTTTAATGCCTGGTTCGAGCAGATGTTTGAGGTCGCCTTATCCCTGCGAATATGCTGCTCTCTGGCTTGCAAGGTAAGCACAAAACCTCTTTTTCCGTTTTCATCCTCCGTTTGTCCGACGAGGCGGCCCGGCACCTTTCTCATTAATTTTTTTGTGACGGCAAAAAATCCGCAATGGGGTCCGCCGTATGCGGAAGGAATCCCGAATGGCTGTGCGTCGCCAACCACAATATCGGCCTGAAAAGCGCCCGGCGGGGTCAGAAGTCCCAATGCAAGCGGATTGGCTGAGACAATAAACATGGATTTTCCCTGATGAGCGATCGGCTCAATATCCTTCAATGGCTCAACCAGACCAAAAAAGTTCGGGTACTGCACAATGACTGCCGCCGTATCGTCACAAACGGTTTCGCGCAAAGCATCAAGATCAGTCACTCCATTTGCGGCAGGGACTTCAACAACTTCAATATACTGTCCTTTTGCATATGTTTTCAGCACTTCTCTCGATTCAGGGTGCACGGTTGTTGACACCACAATTTTTTTCTTTTTCGTATGTCCGGAGGCAAGCATCGCAGCTTCCGCCAAGGCTGTTCCGCCATCATACATAGAAGAGTTGCTGATATCCATGCCAGTTAATTCACAAATCATCGTTTGAAACTCGAAAATCGCCTGAAGCTCCCCTTGAGAAATTTCCGGCTGATATGGTGTATAAGCTGTATAAAACTCAGACCTTGAAATGACATGATCCACAATAACCGGCTGATAATGATCATATACACCGGCGCCTAAGAAAGATGCGTATTGAACGGTATCACAGTTTTTAGACGCCAGCTTTGTCAGTTCTTTTGTTAATTCTGTTTCTGATTTTGCCTTTTTGAATTGATACTCTTTTTTGAATCTGACGTTCTCAGGTATATCGGCGAATAAATCATCGATCGTGTTTGCGCCGATGGCATCAAGCATTTCCTGTTTATCCTTTTCTGTCGCGGGCAAATAGCGGTGCTTCATGTGTTGACCCCTCTCCAAAGAAAAATTTTTAGCGTTTATAAAATGGTGTTTTAACTACCTTTGCTTTCACTAATTTTTTGCGAATCTCCACTTCTACAACAGTTCCGATCTCACTCGCTCCAGCATCAACCAAGGCAAGGCCCACGTTTTTCCCCAATGTCGGTGACTGGGTGCCTGTTGTCACCTTTCCGACGGACTTGCCGCTTTGAAACACTTCATATCCGTGTCTCGGTATTCCTTTTTCAATCATTTCAAGACCGACGAGCTTTCGTTTCGCCCCGTTTTCTTTCTGTTCACTCAATACAGACTTCCCGAAAAAATCAGATTCTTTTTTGTGTTTTACGGCAAAGCCTATACCTGCTTCAACCGGCGTGATATCCCGAGTCAGCTCCTGGCCATAGAGCGGGAGCTTCGCTTCAAATCTGAGCGTATCACGCGCCCCTAGCCCGCATGGCATAAGCCCATGTTCTTCACCCGCTTCAATGATTTGTTTCCAAATTCGGACTGCGTCATCAGCGCGGCAGTAAATTTCGAACCCGTCTTCACCCGTATAGCCGGTGCGCGAAATGAGTGCTTTGCAGCCGCTGATATCAGCTTCATCAATAAATGCAAATGGTTTTAAAGCAGACACATCTGAAGCTGTCAGATTTTTTAAGATTGTTTCTGCCTTCGGGCCCTGCACGGCCAAAAGCGCAATCTGATCTGACAAATTGTCAATCTGGACCTCTCCTGCTGCGTGTTCTTTGAGCCAAGCAAGATCTTTATCTATATTTGAAGCATTTATGACAAGCAAATAGCGGTTTTCAGCTTTTTGATAGATGAGTAAATCATCAACGGTGCCGCCATCCGGATAGCACATCGCGGTATATTGCGCACGGCCGGTTTTTAACGCGGATACATCATTTGTCATCAGCTTTTGTAAAAAAGACAGACTGTCATCCCCCGTGATTTCGACTTCCCCCATATGAGATACATCAAACAGCCCGGCTGCTGTTCGGACAGCCTCATGCTCTTTTTTGATTGAAGAAAATTGAACAGGAAGCTCCCAGCCTCCGAAATCAATCGTTTTCCCTCCATATTCCTTATACAATTCAAATAACGGTGTTCTTTTCAGCATCAAATTCCTCCCCTTTTTCAACGGCGCAGCTAAAAAAACATACAAAAAAGGACAGAGAAACACCTCATATTAAATGAAGGTTCTCTGTCCTGGCACCTGAAAGTTTACTTTGCAATAGCAAAGACGTCCCCTTTGGTGGCTTGCGCATTTCACACAAACACTCTCCAGAGTTGCGTCGAGCAAGAGTTCTTTTGCCTGAGAGATTCACTCCGCAGTTTGCTCCTTCGGCGCCTGTATCCCGGTTTTCTCGGTCAGGTCTCTCCCCTTGCTGTCATTCGCTCATATTTTCATGCTGTTATGGACATACTATAGCAATATCTTACATCAAATACATACTCATATCCTACCATCATCACTATATGCGGGGCAACAGCAATTTGGGCGGATTTTTCTTATATTGTTCATTTAAAAAATTGAAGAATATGAAAGGCGGTTTCACAGCAATGAATGCAGAAATCACATATGACACAAAATGGCCCGAAGAATTTGCCGAAAGACTGAAAAACGACGGTCCATGGTCAAACTGGGAGCTGTACAAGCTTTCATCAGAAATCCAGGAAACATTGGCGATTCCTGAATTTGAAGGCTTGCGTGCCCCATTATATCTCCCTTCCTTCACGCCGCTTCCCCATCAGCTTGAGGTTGCGCAGAAGGTTGTTGAAAAAATGAACGGAAAAGCGATTTTAGCAGATGAAGTGGGGCTCGGCAAAACTGTTGAAGCCGGACTGATTCTAAAAGAATATATGATTCGCGGGTTAGCCAAAAAAATTCTGATCCTTGTGCCAGCTTCTCTTGTTTCGCAGTGGGTGAAAGAGCTTCAGGAAAAATTTTTGATTCCGGCTGTTGAGCAAAAGAAAAGCTATGTGTGGGAGCAGTGCGATATCGTCGTGTCCTCCATCGATACGGCAAAGCGCTCGCCCCACCGGGAAATTGTGCTGTCAATCCCATATGATCTCGTCATTATTGATGAGGCCCACAAGCTCAAAAATAGCAAAACAAAGAACTATGAATTTGTCCGGAATCTTGTGAAAAAATACTGCCTGCTGCTGACTGCGACGCCAATCCAAAACCGGGTTGAAGAAATATTCAATTTGGTTTCATTATTAAAACCTGGTCATTTAGGCAATCAGAATCACTTTCAAGAAATGTTTTCTAAAAAGAAATCCAGCTTAGAAGCGCATGATCATTTAAAAGATCTAGTGAATAAAGTCATGATTCGCAACAGGCGTCATGACACCGGGCTGAATTGGAAGCAGCGCCGCGTCGAAACAGTGCCGATTGAATTTTCTCCATCAGAGCAGGCGCTTTACGATGAGATTTCCCGACTGAAAGAAAGCATTAACAAACCGGCCAGCATGTTCTCCATTATGACACTCCAAAGAGAATGCTGTTCAAGCAGGGAAGCTGTGTACATGACATTGAAAAAAATGCTCGACCAAAAAGAAAAACAGGCACCAGCCATTGATGAAGACACCATTTCTATATTAATGGACCGCATCAATCAAGTGACACAAAATTCTAAAGCGAATCAAGTCATCGATCTGATTAAAAAGATAGACGATAAAGTCATTATTTTTACAGAATACCGTGCCACTCAAATTTATCTGCAGTGGTTTCTTCAGCAACACGGCATCAGCTCTGTGCCGTTCAGAGGCGGATTTAAACGCGGGAAAAAAGACTGGATGAAGGACCTTTTCCGCGGGAAGGTTCAAGTGCTGATTGCAACTGAAGCAGGCGGCGAAGGGATCAACCTGCAGTTTTGCAATCACATGATCAACTATGATTTGCCATGGAATCCGATGCGGCTTGAACAAAGAATCGGAAGAATCCACAGGCTCGGGCAGGAGCGTGACGTCCATATTTATAACATGGCTACCAAACATACAGTGGAAGAGCATATTTTAAAGCTTTTATATGAAAAAATTCATTTATTTGAAAAAGTGGTCGGCGAGCTTGATGACATTTTAACAAAAATTCAAGTCAACAATTTTGAAGAGCACCTGCACGATATTTTGTACCATTCGGCAACCGAAGAAGAAATGAAAATTAAAATGGACAACTTAACCTCATTTTTGTCTTATAAAAAACAGCAGCCCGCTGAAAAAAGAGGTTCTTAGCCGCAAGGAGGTTTTACAAGTGAGACAGCAAGAGGTTCACCAATTTCTGCTTCGTTTTTTCCAGGCAAACAGCTGTCCGATCATCGACCAAGGACCCGGTTACATGACGGTTCAGCTTACAGTTGAAATGGACAAACAGATCATGAATCGGCCTTTTTACTGGCACTGGCGTGAGAAGACCGGCGGCGACCCGAATCCGATGAAAATGACGTTCATTACAGATAAGGAATCTACTCCAAAAGACCTAGAAGGCGAATTTATTTACTTCGGGGCGCCACGCCTTTTTCAAATATTTAAAGCAGTTAAACAAAATGGGAGATTTACCAGAATGTATGAGAAAATTGAATCAGCCGGAGCGAAAATTCCGCTTCAGCCTTGGCTTGGTATAAATGTCATGATTTCATACCAGTCCGACATGAAAAAGGATAAGCTATTGTCACTAGGTCTTCACCTTGTCTCTGGAACCATGATTGAAGATTTTCAAAGTAAGCTCGTACAGCTTTCATTGACATCACAAATATGTGACTATTGTTTCACCATATCGCCTATGATCAAACCTGAAAGCGGTCTTAAGCGGATGGAGAGCTACATTACCCAAGCCGCTATGCAAGAACCGTCAGACTGGGCAGAGCAGGCGGTAAACAGGTGGCAAAACGATATGAAATTGCTTGATCAGTTTTATGAGCATACAGAAGAAAAACCAGAAGAGTACCATCTTGAAAAACAAGCGTTAAAAGCCTTGTATCAACCAAAGATATCAGTTCAGATCGAAAATGGCGGATTATTTTTTCTGCAAAATAATATTTCGAGCTAACTTTTTTCAGATTCGACATCGTTCTCGTTTTTTTTGGAAAAATGCTATTATAATAAAGGTATATTGGAAAAAAATTCTGGCTATTCAATTGGCAAATGACTTCCAGAGACCACAGAAGGCGTACAATGGTCATGGCCGGACTGGCTGAAATACATAAACAAGTATTTTAGGAGGAGAAACTGCATGAAAAATGCAAAACAAGAGCACTTCGAATTAGATCAAGAATGGGTTGAATTAATGATAGAAGCCAGAGAAGCAAATATCAGCCCTGAGGAAATACGCAAATATTTACTTTTAAACAAAAAGTCTGCTCATCCTGGTCCGGCAGCCAGAAGTCATACCATAAATCCTTTCTGAATGTGCTATAATATCACAAGGAAGGTGATGACATTGATTGGCCAGCGTATTAAACAATACCGTAAAGAAAAAGGCTACTCACTATCAGAACTAGCAGAAAAAGCTGGGGTAGCGAAGTCTTATTTAAGCTCAATAGAACGAAATCTACAAACGAACCCCTCCATTCAATTTCTCGAAAAAGTCTCCGCTGTTCTGGACGTCTCGGTTCATACTTTGCTTGATGAAAAACATGAAACCGAATACGATGGTCAATTAGATAGTGAATGGGAGAAATTGGTTCGCGATGCGATGACATCTGGGGTATCGAAAAAACAATTTCGTGAATTTTTAGATTATCAAAAATGGAGAAAATCCCAAAAAGAGGAGTAGTGCCTGAGCAGAGGCACTTACTCCTCTTTTGTCAATGAACATAAGAATGGCTCAGTACGCATGTACTGAGCCACCTCTTTTTTCTATTAATGTTTATCCTCGCTATGCGCTTTTTCATTTTCTTTAATATAACCGTCTTTATCAGTATGTTCCTTTTTGATTGTCAAGCCATTCCACTGTGTTGCTTCAAATGAGAATTGAAGCTGTAATGAGTTGCCTTGATATTTATTTTGAACCATTTGTCCCTTTTCATCTTTTGTTTTATCGTCTTTAAATTGAATTTCCATTTTAACCTGGTCAAAATCAGTCGGCGTTTTTGGAACACCGTCATATTCAGGAGCGGTTTTACCGTCAATTGTCGCTATATTGACTTTTCCGCTTGCGTTTAAGAATTTAGGATCAATTTGTTTTTTAATTTTATCAGTCGCCGCAACATCATTCTTAGAAGACATTAAATATAAGTCTTTAAGGTTGGCATCATCTAAAATGATGTTTTTCGGATAGCCATTGCCTCCCTCTTTGCCGACTGTCAATAATGTAACCTCAAATTGGCTGAGAAAATCTTCTGGGGATGTATTACTTCCCCCGTTTGCTTTAAATTCTCCATAACTCAGCGCCATTAATACCTCTTTGATCGCAAGTGAGCCGTTATTTTCGAATTGGAAATCTTTCGTCAATTTATCTCCCGGCTTTAGATTTGATAAGTTGACACTGGCTGAATTTTCTTTCGCTGCTAAATCAAGCGTGCCTGATGCAAAAGTAGCATCCGTTGATTTAATGTCGTTAAATGCTGCCCATGTTCCTCCTCCTACTAAAGCTAACCCTAGTGCTGCTGATGCAACTCCTAAACTCAATTTCTTTTTCATACCCATGGTAAACTCCCCTTTTATTGAATGATTATATTATCGAAACCTGTTGCCAGGTTTACAACTGATGTTAAGTGGACATCGTATTGTCCTTTGTCTCTGTTTCCAAGGCTTTCGTCTTTCTTTCAATCTCCCTGATCGCACTGCTGATTGTCACAAAGGAGTAGATCAGCAGCATAACGCCGGGAACAATCAGTAAAATAGCAGTGCCGATCGGCTGACTGGCAAAATGAAGCATGTAGCCGGCATAAGGAAGCTGAAAACCTGTATATTGCGCGCGGACATTTTCATCCGACACAGGCGCAGAATCAGCTGCGGCGTTATTATCCCCTTTTGTTTGGAATAACAAATGATCGCCTTGCTTTTTCATATCAATAATTCTATGGGTCACCGCTGTGTCTGCATCCTGCATAAATGTGATCACGTCGCCCTTTTGGAGCTTTTTCACATCCGTGATTTCTTTAACAAGAATTAATGAGCCCGTTTTAAATTCAGGGTCCATTGAGCCGGACAGTACTGATTTCAGCGTGTATCCGAACACTGCCGGCTCTCCCCCGGATGAACGTGTTGAAATGACAACTAGCGTTAACACAATAATCAGAGTAAAGATGATTACGTAAAGGATATTACTGATCAGCTTTAATGCTTTCTTCATCCTCTTCCCCGCTTTCCTTCTGAACTGGTTGATTTTCTTTGTCTTCAGTTACGGCTTTGTCAGCTGTTTTTTCTTTATCTGTTTTGTCTTTTCTGTCACTGTCTGCTTGATTGTGCTGTTTTTTCACAGCCGGCTGACTTTCCTTTTTCGGTGTCGTCGGTTTTTCGTCACACTTCACAATTGTCATTGGATCCGACCACTCAGACTTGCTTCCGTCCGCCGGATAGCCGGCCGGTTTATATACTTTAAACACATAAATGCCGGATTTCACTTTTTTCTTTGTTTCAATTTTGTAAAGTGATTCGCCTATTTGGGTGGAAACGTATCCTTTATCTATTACGTTCCCGTCTTTTAGCGGTTTGCGGGTGTTTGCCAGTTTATGAAGCTCCCACTTCCATTTCGATTTCTTAAGTTTCTCGCCTCTGTTTTCCAGCTCGGCAAATAGACGAACAGGGGAACAGACAGTACCTTTTGTATCTGTTTGATTCACCACGTGTAAATCACTTTGGTCCCACCGTTTATCGTAATGACAGTTTTTATCTGTATGCTGAAAGTTCTCACACGTTTGAAGCGAAACATCAAAGTTTTCAATATCATAAAAAGCAGCGCTTGTATCTCCGGTAAATTGTAAGCATATAGCGGCTGTCAGACTGAATATGGCTGAAAGCTGAAAAACAAGCAGCACTCTTAATTTTGTCTTAGCCTTATGCTGATTGCGGAACAATCGAAACATACCTTACCCCCTGTAAAACACTGTAACTTGACGTGACAATCGTTCTTTTTTAAGAACCACACAAACTGAGTATAATTAACGATCGAAGGATTTAAAAACACCAAAATCCGCCATTTTGTTCGTTTAAAAGAATGTTTTCATCATATTGCATAGTCTTACTCAATATTGCTCACCTTTTTAAGCTTTTAGAATTTTTTAGGATTGTTATGTGAGAAATTAAACGCATATCCGGTTAACATTTGGCAATAATAAACAACAAAGAAAGGGTGACGGCTTATGATCAAACAATGTGTGATTTGTCTGTCTCTTCTCGGTTTCGGCACCAGTGCCGCTCAAGCAGAAGAAGGGCCGCTTGTAACCGCCCGCCACATGTCAAAATGGGAAGAGCTTGCTGTAAAAGAAGCAAAAAAAAGGTACCCTCTCGCACAGGTACTGGTTAAACAAAAAGTTTGGGACCGCAAAAGAAAAGACGAAGCTGTGAAGCAATATCATTTAACCCTGAGAGAAGGCTCAAAGGAATTCGGCGTGTTTGTCACAATTTCTTTCGATCCTCATAGTCAAAAGGTGAATAAAATTGCAATTTTAGAAGAATATCAATAAGGTCCTCCATGTGAAGGACCTTGTTCGTCATATTGGTACAATTTATTTTTTTCTTTTCAGCCATAGCCTAAAACCATAAGGTAAAATACCGAACCAATGCTGAGAAGCAGGCGTTTTTGTTTCTTTTCGAACCTCTTTTCGTTCTTTTCGCTCATCTTTCGGAGTGTCTATATATTTCACAAATTGCTGAGTCATATATTTGACATAATCATTCGTTTTCACGTGATCACCTCATCATTCAGTTATTATGAAGTGTTGGCTCACACGACTTTTTTTATACACATACCGCTGGTTTATTCTGTCCAGCTCAGCAGTTTTTTCTGATTTTGATCGAACAGCAGCTGAGCGCTTTTTTCTGTTCCCGACTCTGTGATGGCTTTAAGAGTGATTTCTTGCTGTTCTTTTATGGTTGTTTTGCGAATGTCATAAGATACATGTCCATATTGAAACTGCTGTGAACCCTTTCGGCCTGGTCTGTGCTCAAGTATATGCCTGATGGATAGAAGCGCGCCATTTTGCAGCAGATTTTCTCCTGTGTAATACTCTTTTGTTTCCTGCTCAAACATATGGCGTGAAACAAATTGAGGGGCGGTGAAATTCACAATCAGCATCACAAGGGCAAATGTAAAAAGAACGGCCGGATAGATAAACCCTTTTGAGTAGTACATTCACCCACCCCCTAACGACGTATATACCGGAAAAGCGGTTTGATACTCTTTATCATTCTCATTCTTGACTTTCAGCCAAAGCATCCCGTTTTTAACCCCGGCTTTCATTGTTTTAATATGATCAAGAATCGGAACATGCCCTTTTCCGTCTACTCTTTTTCTGATCATTGAATGGTAGATTTCAAAACGGACCTCTTGCCCTGACAGATTTCTGCAGATTAAGACGCTGCCATGCTCATCTGTCTGCACTGTCTGCGACTGCTTGCACTCATTCATGATCTGCTCTACCGAAATGACCCATTCCCGCTGCATGAAGCCCTCATTCTCCTGTTGACGTGACAAAAATAGATGAAAGAATATCGCTAACGATCCTGATATGAGCAAATAAGCAGAGAGCGAAAATAATACATTAAGAAGCGTATAGCCAGTCTGTCCGCAAAATGCTGAGGCAAAATGGCTTGTCTTTATAGGCGTCTGATGTGATGCATACGTTTTGATACTCTCCCTCCTCCTCCCATGTCATCGAGTATTTGCTATTGTTCATCGAAACAGTTTGTGACGAATTTCCTGCTCCTGTCAGCATATATTTGCCTATGCTTTCATTAACAAGCTGATAACCAATTTCTCTCGACTCCGCTATATGTTCATCAGCTATCAGCTTGTTCCACAACGGCACGATCGTCAGAAGCATAAAGAGCCATATGCTGAGGGCAGCCATTGTTTCAATTGTAGAAAAGCCTTTATTTTCTCTCCACATTCACTCTTCCGCTCCCTAAATAAACTGTTATGTCATAGGCGGCACGCCCTTTTATACGGATTTTCCCGCCTATATTCGGGTGCCCTTTCTCGTTAAATTCCAAGCGGTCTTTTAATGTCAGTGACTCTGCAAAAAGACCATGATGATACGTACGGTCTATAACAGTGTCACCTATGATTAATTGATATTTTTTCTCTTGAAAAAGAATTTTTGTTCTTTGATGATTGGAAATTGCGGTCTGCTGCGCAAGTAAAATATCGTTTTTCAGCTGGGATACTGTCTGCCGTAATGCTGTATTTTCATAAACAGGAGGAAGCGTGGTAAACACCGCAATCAGCATAATAGAGGCGAGGCTTAAAACAAGCAGGCTTTCTAAAAGGGTGAATCCAGCTTCCCCTTTTAATTTAATGTTCAACCTTAACCTCCCCGCCGGTAATGATAATTTGCTTTCCATTTGGACAAACAGCATCTTTTTTCACATAACCTTCTGCCTGTAAATCGCCGAGGCTTGGTGTCTTCCCGTCATGATCGAGTTCATATGCTGTTACCTGCGCCTTTATCATGTTTTGCAGGCCTTCACAGCCCTTTTTCTGAATGGTTTGATTATGTTTTGTTACATTCGGTATGGTGATCAATAGCAAAATAGAAATAATAAAGAGCACGATCAGCATTTCCACAAGTGTAAACCCTTTCTCATTCATCCGCCTCTTCCTTTCACATTTGATTCATCATCTGATACATAGGCAGGAGCATCGATAGATAAACAATTAAAATCATTCCTGCGACAAATCCGTAAATAATGGGCTGAAGAATGCCTGTCCATTTTTGTGACTTGTCCTCAAGCCGCTGCAATATAAACTGGCTGTATGTGAAGAGTTCCCGATCCAAGCGGCCGCTTAGCTGGCCATGAGATAACACTTTTGAAAAATCATTTTCGTAAAAAGGCCGTTTGCATAAAGCAGCTTCAATGGTTTCACCGGCTTTTAACCGTTCAATCATTTGTTCAGCTTCATGGCGGTAAAAAGGGAGAAACGTTTGCTTCCTAAATGCTTTCAAACTTTCATAAATAGAAAGACCTGATGCAAGCAGACTGCTCAGCTGTAAAGAAAAAAAGTAGCTGTTAAACAGCCTGACCAGCTTTCCAAACAAAGGAATGCTTACGCAAATGAGCATTTGATGGTCAGGGGATTTTTTCTTGAACACAAACCAATAATAAAGACCTATTCCTGCAGCCAAAATGGCCATTAATATGAACACAGCATCAAGGTGCTGAAAAAATGCAAAAATGATGTCTGTTGTGCGTGACGTTTCTACATTCATCGATTGATAAATACCGGAAAACTGAGGGATGATGATGTATTGCAGCATATAAAGCATGACACCAACGGTAAAGATGAGGAAAAAAGGATATCGCAACACCCTTTTTATCTGTTCTGCCTGACCTGCTTTTCGTTCCAGCAGCTCTCCGCTCTGAATCATGGAAGCCGGCAATTCCCCATGTGTTTCAGCAAAATAACAAATACCGACGGCTTCCTTATGAAATGACAAGCTCTTTAATACATGGTAAAACGATTCCCCTTCTCTCAACCGGCTTATTGCGTTAGCCAAGTCCGCCAGCTGCCTTTTATTCATTTGCAGCTGCATCAGGCGCAATCCGTCTAAAAGACTGTATCCGCCCGCTGTCATTTCACCCAGCCTTTTCAGTAAATAGGCTTGATCCTTTAACGGCCAAACTTTTCTAATCTGTTTCATGATAAACCCACCGGTCATAGTTGTTTGTCGTTAAATAGCCGAGCGCAATCCCTTTTCTTATAATTTGACGCAGCGTTTGATATTGGTAATTTGCATTGTCCCCTTTCGCTTCCTGGATACACCGCTGAAGGTTTTTCCCGTAAAGCAGCTCGTATACGCTTGCTCTCCTGACATTTCGTGACAGGCGGCAATACACTGATGAACATCCGTCTTCACAAAACGGGCAAGCCAAATCAACTAAACGCTGAGCCGCTATCGCAATAACCGTTTGCTCGATTTCATTCATATTAATGCCAAATTCAAGCAGCCTGTAAATCGCGCCCTTCGCATCTCTCGTATGAAGGCTCGTCAGCACTAAATGACCAGTCATCGCTGCCCGCACCGCAATTTGGGCTGTTTCAGCGTCTCTAATCTCACCTAAGATGATCATATCGGGGTCATGGCGCAAAATAGCCTTCAGCCCTGTGGAATATGTGACACCGGCTTTTTCATTCACCTGCACTTGAAGAACATCTTCATCCCTCGTTTCCACTGGATCTTCAAGTGTGACAATGTTTCGATTAAAATGTTTTTTTGCATATTGGATCAGAGAATATAATGTTGTTGTTTTCCCAGAGCCTGTTGGTCCGGTAAAAATCAGCATGCCGTGGGAGTGTTTTAAAAATGATAGCAAGGTGGCTCCTGTCTTTGGGAATAAAGACAGTTTGTCAATCGAAGGGATATTATACTGAGGCATCACTCTGATGACGAGGCTTTCTTCGTTAATTGTCGGGAGCGTTGACATCCTTAAGTGAACGTCACCCTCTTTTAATTTTAGAGTAAGAGATCCATTTTGCGGCTTTCTTCTTTCCCCTATGTCCATAGCTGAGAGAAACTTAAAATGAGAAATGAGTCTTACACACTCTTCTTTTTTCATGTTTCGCTTTTTCAGCAATGCATGGTCAACCCGAAAATGAATGATTGCGTCCCGTTCCCTCGGCACAATGTGAATGTCAGAGGCCTTCGTCCTATATGCCTCTTCAATTAAAGTTTTGCTTATTTTTTCTATCGAATCCAATTTGATTCCCTCTCCTTTCAAAGCGTATTGTAGAAAAAGAAGACATGGTAATCAAACAAAGAAAATGTGATTTTCTGATGTATTTACAACCTAAAAAACATTTCGCCCCTACCAAAAATAGAAATTCAGCTATATGTATCACATCATTTTCAATTTTAATAAGGATTTGAAAAGAGATTGATGGACAGATGTACGCAGTCCGGCTCTGGCACCCAAAGAGGGATTTATAAATCGGAGTTTGATGCTTTCTAAAATTGGCGAATCAGTTTATTGTATACAAAATAAAAAGGAAGAGGCAGTTACCTCTTCCAAACTGTTTGTTATGCTGATTTAGAAATTTCACTTAATGCTTTTCCGGCTTTCTGGTCTGTGTCTTTCTTAACGGAAAGGTCGCCTAGCGCAACAATACCCGTTAAACGTTCATTTTCAAGAATCGGTAAACGGCGGATTTGATGCTCTGCCATGAGCTGACTCGCTTCATCAGCAGACATATCAGGATGACCGGAAATGATTTCGGTGCTCATGATATCACTTGCTTTCGCTTCTATTTGATCTTCAGCTAAGCTTCTGGTGACAATGTCCCGATCAGAAACGATGCCTTGAAGTCTGCCGCTTTCACAAATTGGAATAGAACCGACATTGGAGTCTTTCATCTTTTTGGCTAGTTCAGTGACTGATGCGGTTGGCTCACAGCATTCTACATTCGCAGTCATGATATCTCTTACTTTCATTTCAATTCCTCCTTTACCGTGTTCTATTTATTCTTTATCCGCTGCACAAAAAATGAAACATTCTACAGGATCCGCCGTTTTCGAGATTTCTTTTTATCCTTCCGTTCCTGCAGCATATCTCCCGTCCAGCCTTTCTTCTTCAAATATAGGTAGATTAAGACTGTAGAAGTGATAATCAATAAGAGAGAAAAGACATAACCGTATTTCCAATTCAGCTCAGGCATCACGGAAAAGTTCATCCCCCAGAGGGCACCGAGTGCTGTAACCGGCGTAAAAAGCGTCGTGAAAATGGTCAGCGCTTTGAATATTTCATTTCCCCTGTGAGAGGTAATGACTTCCTCTGAATGCAACAGACTATTAAGCTCCCCTTCAAATTCGCTGATGTATGTGAACCCCCTGTCAATTTTGAGTTGTATCCGCTGATAAACCTTTTTACTATCATTTTGGAGCAAAAAGGTTTCTTTCAATGCCATTTCAATTTTTTTAGCGCTTAGGATTAAGTTTTTCCAGACCATCAGCTCATGGTGCAGGAGATGAACACGGTTTAAAATGCTTTTGCTATTGTCGTCTTTGATTTGCCATCTGAGCTTTCTCAGCTTTACTTCAAATTCATCTACACCGATTAAATACGCATTCATTAACTCGCCGAGAAGGATCAAAAATCCCTCCATGGTACTATCCGCTCTCTCCATTTGCTGGACAACTTGTTTTCCCTTAATCCCCTCCAAAATCGCAAAATCAAAGTTAATTGTGAAAAAATATTGCCTAGTAATATAGAAATGAAAAACGGTATGGTCTTTTTCCTCGCCAAGCCCCTGATCATATACGATCGAGCCAAATACCGCTTCATTCTCAGCTTCTGTTGTATCCACGCGCAAAAAGTTAATATGATGATTATTTTCGAACCACTTTTCACATTGCGGCCAATGAGAAAAATGGATCAGATCTCTTGCCTTATCTCTTTCCTGAGGCCCCATTTGGTACCAAAACCAATCCCCACCTGTATGTACCTTCATGTTACGATCCTCCAGACTTTTATTCTTTTGTTCTTTAATTGCCCAAGGAGAAGCATTCCTAAACCATTTAGGCACTTCATCACATGTTTTGTGAGCTTTTGCCGGTGGTATGGAATGTAGAAAGACATCGGAAAGGGAGGTGCATGCCTTCCTTGGAGAAGGCAGTTTATTTTGGAATTTATCAATTTATTAGCAGTCGCGTTTTTAATTTTGTTAACGGGATTTTTTGTCGCCGTAGAATTTTCGATCGTAAAAGTCAGGCGATCCAGAATTGATCAGCTTGTCGCAAAAGGCAAAAAAGGCGCTAAAGCGGCAAAACATGTGGTCACACATCTTGACGAATATTTATCAGCCTGCCAGCTGGGCATCACGGTCGCAGCTTTAGGACTCGGCTGGCTGGGTGAACCGACTGTACAGACTCTGCTTCGTCCGCTCTTTCATAAGGCAGGTTTAAACGAGTCGCTTACCCATCTTCTTTCCCTTATTATCGCCTTTTTAGTGGTCACGTATTTAAATGTCGTCATCGGGGAACTGGCACCGAAGAGCTTCGCGATTCAAAAAGCAGAAAGCATTACGCTGATGCTCGCGAAACCATTAATCTGGTTTTATAAAATCATGTTTCCGTTCATTTGGCTCCTTAACCAGTCTGCCAGAATGATCACAGGACTTTTTGGGCTGAAGCCGGCATCAGAGCATGAACTGGCTTATACGGAGGAAGAGCTTAGAGTACTGTTAACCGAAAGCTATAAAAGCGGAGAAATCAGAAAAAGCGAATTAAAATATATGAATAATATCTTTACATTTGATAAACGAATGGCAAAGGAAATTATGGTCCCGCGAAACGAAATGGTCAGTTTGTCTATTGAGGATGACTCGATTCCAAGCATGCGGGAAACGGTTAAGCAGACCAAATATACCCGTTACCCTGTTGTAAAGGAAGATAAAGATAAAGTCATCGGCGTGATCAATATGAAAGAAGTGCTGTTTTCATTGCTGACGAAAGATTTTTCTTTTCAGAAGCACAAAATTGAACCCTTCATACAGCCCGTCATTCATGTCATTGAGACCATTCCGATTTACAAATTACTCATCAAAATGCAAAAGGAACGCACTCATATGGCGATTCTTATTGATGAGTATGGCGGAACTTCAGGATTGATCACCGTCGAGGATATTATTGAAGAAATTGTAGGAGAAATACGCGATGAATTTGATGCAGATGAAGTGCCTCATGTTCGTGAGCTGGGAAAAGATCATTATTTATTAAATGCGAAGTTATTAATCAGTGACGTGAATAACCTGCTTGGAACTGATTTATCAGATGCTGAAGTCGATACGCTCGGAGGCTGGTTTCTCACACAAAACATAGACGCCGAGCCTGAAAGTGTCATTGAATATGACGGCTACTCATTCAAGGTAAAAGACATCGACAGTCACCATATTTTGTTTATCGAAGTAAAAAAAGCTGAATAGCCCTAGCACAGGCTGTTCAGCTGTTGCTTCTCTTCATTGTTGAACGTACTTCAAAAAAATACATCCCTTAAGGGACATCTTAAGATTCTTCTATCTTAAATCCTTTGTTGGCTAAAGCTTTAGCAAGACTTTGCTCTGTTTTCACATTCGAAAAATCTAATCCGAGCTTCACAACAGTCTGGGCGATTTCAGGCCTGATTCCTGAAATAATCGTCTCAATGCCCAGCAGTTTGGTGCTGTCAATCACTTTAAAGATTTGATAGGCAACCATCGTATCGACGATGGGAACACCGGATATATCTAAAAATAAATATGAAAGCTTTAACGCCGAGCATTGGGCCAAAACGGATTCCAAAATGGTTCTCGCTCTGTACGTGTCAATTTCACCAACAAGGGGAAGAATCCCAATCTCTTTAGAAATCGGCATAATCGGTGCGCTCAATTCATTGATCATTTCTTTTTGCGCATTTAATTGGATCACCGTGACCTGATGATATTCTTCTGTAAATACCTCGATAATCTCATCAATCGTTTGATTCAAAATCTTGCTCCACTCAAATATCTCCTGAATGCCGATTTCTTGGGAAGAAGCGGCATCGCTGAAGTCTTGAATCCATTGCCACATGATGTGCCTGAAAGCGTTAAACTGACTGACACTTTCCGTCACGGTCACTTCATGAACAGCACGGTCTCTGGCACATTGAAGTGACCATTGGTTAAGCTGATCCTTCACCTCTTCTTTTCTAATGGATTTTGCTACAATGGCTACCAATGATTCATGCTGCTCTTTTAATTTTCGTTCTAATTTTTGCTGATCTTTTGCAGAATACAGCAAACTTCCTTTTAACGTGCATGTTTCCAGCCATTGGAGTGTAATGTCTTCTTTGTGCTCTGTTAAATACTGTTCTAGAGCTTTCATTTCAATCGGTTACCTCCTGTGAAGTTTATCTTTCAAAAAGTGTATGATTGATATGTATAACTTGTCTCACGTTACACATACTATTTTTATATTCAATGGGCTATAGCCAAGCGGTAAGGCAATGGACTTTGACTCCGTGATCGTTGGTTCGAATCCAGCTAGCCCAGTTTCTGAACCGTGAAAAACCGAAGATAAGCTGATTCAAGCAAATCAGCGGATCTTCGGTTTTTCATCATGCAGATTGATGAACCGTTTTCTTCTTCGATAACTTTAACAGTTCTCCCGGATTGTATCCGATAACAAGCTTCCTATTGTCCACGAGAATCGGACGGCGCAAAAGCTTCGGTTTCTCAATTAAAAGTTCCAGCACTTCGTTTACAGTCATATCTTCAATGTTTAAATTTAAATTTTTGAAGGTTTGGCTTCTTGTTGCTAAAATTTCGTCAATTCCTTCTGTCGTTAAAGATAAAATATACTTTAATTCATCCATCGTTGGAGTTTCTCTGAATAAGTGCCGTTCGTTAAATTCAATCTGGTGCGCTTTGAGCCAATGTTTTGTTTTTCGGCATGACGTGCAGCTTGGGTATGAGTAAAAAGTTAATTGTTCCATTATGTTTTTTCCTCCTCCAGTTAACCATCTCTTTGTAGAATAACTACCCGTAACAATTTTTCTTTAAACCATTTATTGAACTTTTTTTCGGGTTATTTCTAAAAAACCGCACATATAATAGAAAACGCAATCAAAGGGTTAAATACCATTTTTCATATTAATAATGAAAATGTTTACATTTTTGTCCGTGATCTATTATAATAACAGTCAGAGGGACTCTCGGGAGGGGATAAAAAATGAATCGCATGTTCCGGGTGTTAGGATTTTGGACGGGAATATTTGCAGTCATGTTTTATTTAGGTGATATGAAAGATGCTTCCCTTTTATTTTTTGGGCAGACGATCTTATTTGTGTTTCTATCGTATTTGAATTTAACAGAACGGATGTACATTTATATCTTTGGCGCTTATTTAACCATCTTCTTTGCCGGCTTCACATACTATTCCATTTTTATTATGGTACCAGGCGGCGGAGGACATTAAAGCCAAAAAGAGACAAACCTCATCGGTTTGTCTCTTTTTCTATAATGAAAAACCATTTAAAAACGGATTTTGATCCTGCTCAGTCTGCACGTCAGTTTCAGGGCCATGTCCGCTTAACACCAATGTGTGCTCCGGCAGCGTAAGCAATTTTTCATGGATAGACGTCAGCAGCGTTTCTTGGTCGCCTCCATGTAAATCTGTACGGCCTATCCCGCCTTGAAACAGGACATCACCGGAAATCACCAGGTCGGCATCCTTCACGTAATATGAAACGCTTCCCGGGGAATGTCCCGGTGTAAATAGCGTCTCCAGATGGAAAGGCCCAATATTCAGCTCACCGTCCCCTTCAATCAAATGATCTGCCGGCTTAGCTGTCACTTCTATCCCTCTCAGCATTCCTGAGCCGTTTAATGAGGCATCTGTAAGCCAATTCTTTTCATTTTGATGCAGATAGACAGGAATATCCCATCTGTCTCTCACGTCATCCAGCGCCCCAATATGGTCAAAATGGGCGTGTGTCAGTAAAATGGCTAAAGGCGTTAATCCTTTTTCTTTTATGTATTGGTTGATTTTATCTCCTTCGCCGCCCGGATCAAAAATCAGGCATTGATCATCACTGATTAAAAAATATGCATTCGCTTGAATCGGTCCTACAGGCATTCTTCTCCATTTCACTTTTCTCACCTCTTTCCTTTTTATGCTCCTATTATGAGGGTTTTTGAAAAAAGATTCAAACAATCGCTATGAAAACGCTATCGACAAACACACTGAAAACGGGTAGAATAAAAATGGAAAGAATTGCAGGTTTTTCAATGTAAAGGGGGCTGCGTAATGTTACTTGTCGTGATTTTCGGCCTTGTCGCTCTTTTCGCTTTATGGGGAGTCTTGCGTTCTGTGAAAAACAAAAATATACTTGGATTTTTATTAGCCGGAGCCACCTTGTGTGTGTTTGGCTGGTTTACAGTGATGACGGTGATAAACAGCGGTTATCCTACTGCACATTAAAACCTGTATCCAATGGGATACAGGTTTATTTTTTATTGCTGTAAATGTTTATTCACGCTTTCTATTTTACTTTCAAGCGTCGTTTTTTTGTCCCGTCTGTCATCGATGCGAATGTTGGTCGCCACTCTGTGAAGCCCTTTTTGGAACGGCGCTTCGTGAATCGCCTGAATCACAGTAAAAAGGTCGCTGAGTTCGCCTTCAATCAGTGTGTTCATTGGTGTCAGCTGATATTTGATTTTCCCTTCTGCCTTGTAGCCCTCTAAAATTTTCTGCACATCCGCCACGTAGGCGCTCACACTAGGTGTTTCTGTTCCGATTGGGATAATGGTTACATCTGCGATAGCCATTAATTATTCCATCTCCTTTTTATCAATGATGATTGGCTTCATTTCATGTGATATTAATGAAATTATGCGCTCAAAATGAAAACCGTACAACGCATATTTTCCATTCGGGGATACTTGGATCGGCTCCATTTCAGGCAAGGTAAGAATATCCTGCGCCTTTCCCGATTTCATATCGATCGCTGACAGCTTATATGCGTCCCCGCTTTCTTTAAACGTGTAAAACAGACCGCCAGCCTCATCAAAATCATACTCCATCGGAGCCAGACTTGTATATTTGGTTTGGAGCGGCCATTCTGCTGTAACTGCTTCACCATTCAATTGCGGTGATGTAAATTTATACAAGCCGTTCTCTCCGGAATCTGCTTTGACGGTAAAGTTCATATTATGAAAAGAATCAAAGTAAAGGACATCCTCCTCCAGCTTTTTCTCCTTTTCAGAAGTAATATCATACGTATACAAAGGGCCTTCTTTATCGTTTCTTCCCTCTTTTAGATAGTCAAATGTGTCTTTTGAGGTCCAATGGACAAACGGTACCTGTATTCGACTTAAAGCAGACTTGTCTTTTTTGGCATCCACGTGATATGTATTGAAGTCCCAGTTTTCAGTGAATACCGTGACCATCATTTGATACGGATCATACTGATTCCATGCTGCCTCCAGCTCGTACGTTTCGTATTCTTTCTGGTACAGCTTCTCCCCTTTTTGATTCAGCAAAACTACTGCTGTCTGTTGGCTATGCGTGATCTGCAGCAGAATCATCTGTTTCTTGGGATTGATTTGAACATCAACGATTTGACCATCCGTCTGATAGAGCTTTTTCGTTTTGCCATTAAAGATTTGATATGCAAGAAGCTCTGTTTTTGTCGGATCTGAGGCTGTATACAGAATGGTGTTGTTATTGAGCCAGCCTTCCGCTCCGTCCGCTTTTCCTGCTGGCAGCGGAACAATCTCTTTTTCCTCACTTTTTGCCATCGCTGCCTGTTTTTGCTGCTGATGAGATGGTTCGCATGCCGATAAACAAACTAGCAATGCTGACAGCAGAATCAAACAAACTGATCTCATCAGCCTCCCCCTCCGATCATATTTATTGTCCCATATTTGATACGGCACGAAAAAGAAAAAGTTTCAGTTATTCAAGAAAAAATAACGACCTCCATAAGATCCCGCTTGTCGCCTGAAAAATATGTGAAAACTGCTCAAACGGCAAGGGATTTTGGCCTTTTCCAAGCTCCACCGTATAACCTTCCTTAAAATAGTGATGAATAAACCAGTCGCGAAATCCCGCATAGCTGTCAATATCCTTGACTCCTTTATAAATGTTTCCGCTTATCGTCTCAAAATCCTTTATTACTGCAGCCGATTCTTCGGACTCAAGGCCTTTATATCCCCAATAGATTTCTTCTCCTTGAGTGTGAAGGGCCACCAGCCTGTCAGGCGGATCCGCTGTTATCAGCTGCTGCATCGCAATGGATTCCGGCTCTGTGAGCGGAGAAGTTCCGGGAAAATCTCGGTAGCTGGGCGTTTTTGGTTTGCGGTATTTTTCAATTTCCCATAAAGACGGGAATTGTTTATTTAAATCAACTCCGTTAATATTTGCTTTCCATTCATTAAAATTCGGACGATGGCAGTTTAGTCTATCAAGTTCATCTCTCCTGTCTCCCATGCCCGCTGATCCGTGTAAGACAAGATCAACGCCATCCGGATTCACAAGAGGAACAAGAGACAGAGAGGTTCGGCTGAACAGCTCCAAAGGAGTAAAACCAAAGAAATTCGTATTATGACATAAAGAAAGGCAATATTCCTTCAGCCACTTCAGCAGTACAGACGTGGTAATCCACTCATTTGCATGAAACGATGCATTCATGTGAACTTTTTTGGAGGTATGCTCTCCCCCAACTGCCAGCTCCCAGATCGGCCTGCCCAAAACGGAACGTCCGATTTCCCGGCATGAAACAAACGGAAACACATTGATTATTTTTTTAATTTCCTCTTCGGCAGCAAGAAAGTCATAGATTTTTTCTTGCTCCAGCCAGTCATCAGCAGGCTGCAGCTGCAGCGGGTGTAAAAAGCGCTTTACTTCCTGAATGGATTGAAGCTCCTTATCAGTACTTTCTTCAATCTTATAACCCGGACAGTACAATTGATGTTTCTGTGCTGTTTGATTGGCACTTCTAAGCAATGTCTCATCTATCTTCAGTTCTCTTGCCAATAAAGCCAAATTGTATTTGATCTCAGGTTTTATCGTAATAAACGCCATCATCATCCCCCTTTTTGTTACTATATGACGGCGTTTTTTAAAAAAGAAAGCCTCCCCATTTTTTGATACGGGAGACTTTGTGATCATGAGGCCTGATCAAGAATTTGTTTTTCTTTTCTTTTTGACGAATTGTCCAGTCTTTCCTGATCATAAAATCGTAACAAATCTCCGTAAATGATTTCATCGGAAAGTGAAAGCTCCTGTTTCGCTTTATCTGCAAATGTTTCACATTGTTTTGCCTCTTTCAAAGGCTTTCCAGTCGCTTTGTCATAACATAGACCGTCAGTATACACGATCTGGTCTGTGATAAAGCTTCCGTCCCGCAGCACTGTAAAGTCCAGTTTGTCGTCAGAAAGCAGATCGTTGCCGAATTGAATGAAGTTCTTTGTATCAATACCTAACAGATTCATCAGCGTCGGCCGGATATCGATTTGTCCGCCTACCTTATCAATCGTTTTCGGCTTCTTGTCTGTAATTCCAGGAATGTGAACGACAAACGGCACTTTTTGGAGCTGCACTTCTTCAAATGGTGTAATTTCTTTCCCTAAAAACTGCCCCATCGCTTCATTATGGTTTTCCGATATCCCGTAATGGTCACCGTATAAAACAATAATGGAGTTATCATATAACCCGTCTTCCTTCAGCTTTTCGATAAATCGTTTCAGCGCCTCATCCTGATAGCGAACAGTTGGGAAATACTTGTTTAACGTTTGGCTGCTTGAATCATATTCCTCAATCAATTTGTCCTCTTCATCAAGGTCAAACGGAAAGTGGTTCGTGAGTGTGATCAGCCTGGAGTAAAACGGGTGAGGCAGGTTTTTCATCAGCTCTGAAGACTGTTCAAAAAATTCTTTATCCTTCAGCCCCCAGCCGACTGAATTATCGTCATTGACATCATACGATTCAATATCAAAAAATGAATCATACCCAAATGAATCGTACATTAAGTCGCGATTCCAAAAGCTTTTATTATTGGCATGGAGCACCGCTGAATAATATCCGTTATTTTTGAGTATCTCCGGCGCGGCCATGTATTGATTGCCCGCATTTGTAAAGAACACAGCGCCTCGTCCAAGCGGATAAAGTGAATTGTCAACGATAAATTCAGAATCAGAGGTTTTCCCCTGCCCGGTTTGGTGGTAAACATTACTAAAGTTATAGCTTTCTTTTATAAAATCATTCAAAAACGGGGTGATTTCTTTTCCGTTCACCTTTTCATTGATCACAAAGCTTTGTGTCGACTCCAGAGATACGAGTATGACGTTTCTGCCTTTTGCGGCGCCAAATAAGTTCTTATTGGCATCTTTCGCATTGGCTGTGACATAGTTTTCAATTTCCGTCAGGCTGTTGCTGTCAGCCAGCGCTCTTTGTGCGGATTGCTTCGACTGAAGTACTCCGTCATAAATATGAAAATTAAAAAGGCTGATATTTTTAACGAGCATTTCTCTGTCAAATGAGCGTGTCAATAACTGCGGCCGTTCTGCCTCAGACAGACCTAAGTTGAAGAAATAAACGGAAGCCACAAACAAAAAATATGCCGCCCGTTCATTTTTCGTGGAGGGGATGTCTGATTGAAAGGCTTTTTGACGCATATAAAGCCATATTAAAATCACGATATCTACAGCCAATAGGAGGTCTGTCGGCTCAAGAAGCGTTCCGATGCTGCTTCCCAGATCGCCCATATTGCTTGTTTGAAAAAGAACCGGAATCGTTAGGAAATCATTGTAAAAACGATAAAAAACCATATTCGCCAGCAAAACAAATGTGACAATACAACTCATGGCAATAATGTAACGATTTCTGTTTCTTCCCTTTAAAAACAGGCTGAAGCCAAAAATAAGCAGCAAAAAGCTCAATGGGTTGATAAACAGAATAAATTCCTGCGTAAGATTGTCAATTTTAATATGAAAACTGGTTTTGTAAACAACATACGTTTTCAGCCACATCATTAAAATGGCAATCAGCATAAATGAAATCATCGAAAAAAACGTTTTTCGCATTTCAACCTCCTATGCAAGCACGCTCAAATAAATCAGTCTATTCACAACATTCTCATTAACACATCAAATTAAATCTTAACCTGAACATAACAAAAAATCAATTTCATTTTCACAAATTTAACAATTTTGGTGTTTCAGCCATTCATTCTTAGCAATCCAAGCCCCTCCGATAACGCCCGCATCATTTCCAAGCGCCGCAATAGATATATCAGCCGCTTCCGCAGCGCGCGGAAAGGCACATATACGGAATGTTTTCTCGACTTTGGATCTCAGCAATTCTCCGGCTCTTGAAACGCCGCCGCCGAGAACAATTTTTGACGGATTAAGCGAGCTGGCCAGATTGCCAAGCACCAGGCCGAGATGCTTAGCTACATAATCGACAACTTCAAGAGCTAATTCATCATTTTCATTTGCTGCTTCAAATACATCTCGTGCCGTTAAATGATCAGATGCTTTTAATTGAGTCGGCTTTTTAGCTTTTGCAATTTTCTCTTTTGCAATTCTAACAATGCCAGTTGCTGACGCGATGGTTTCAATACAGCCTGTTTTACCGCAGTTGCACGGCGCCCCGCCTTCAGGGATGCTGCAAATATGGCCGATTTCTCCGCCAGCGCCATTTATCCCGTGCACAATCTCCCCATTCACAATAATACCGCCGCCAACTCCTGTGCCTAGAGTAACGAGAATGACGTCTTTTGCGCCATCACCCGCACCCTTCCACATTTCTCCGAGCGCGGCAATATTCGCATCATTTTCTATAACCGCAGGGATGCCTGTTTCCGTTTCCAGATGATTTTTTAAAGCATAGTTTTTCCAGCCCAGATTTACCGTTTCATAAACGACCCCAGTTGCCATATCTACTGGCCCCGGTGCGCCCATTCCTATATATTTGACGATGTGCTTCGGTTTATGAAGCTCATCCAGCTTGCTGTCAATCGCTTTTGCTATTGTCACGGTAATGGTGTCACCGGACTTATCGGTCGGCACTTCCCATTTATGCTGAATCTCTCCATATTGATTAATAAATGCGAGTTTTATCGTCGTTCCTCCAAGATCGATTCCCGCAAACCATATCTCATCCATTTTTATCACCTTAACCTTTACGTAAATCTCTTCCGTTTTTTTGTTTGTTCCAGCTCTTTATGAAGGACAGCTGCCGCTTTAGCCCACTGCTCCTTCTCAATCATATGATTTATATATAGTTCCTTTAATTCATCAAGCATAAACTCAATTTCAAGCTCTCTGTCACCAAAGTAAACAATGTGTCCAAAAGTTTTTAACAGCTGCTGTACATCATAAAATGTATTCATATTCCTCACCATTCTTGATCTTAACTATAAATAGCGTAGTCATAAAGAACCGGCCAGTCAAGAAGAAAACGCTGACAAAAATACCCGGGATTCATTCCTTGGCAAATTCAACGTTTTCTCATCCAGTCATTTATTTTTATTATTTTCAATTTGCTGCTGCAGTTCTATGTAACGCTTCTCCTTCGGCTTCAGCTTTACAGCGGTCCTGATTGCCTCGTCAGCTTGACCAAGTTCATTTTTTTCCGCATACAGCAATGCCAAATAGTAATAGGACGCATGGTCTTTAGGCTCTTTTTGCACAGCTCTTTCCAAAAGAGAAATCGCCTGATCATATTCACTGATTTGAATATCAGAAACGGCCAGGATTTTCAGAAGATCAGCTGAAGCGTCTTTCTGCTCTGCTTCACCGTTCAGCAATTCGGTTACTTCTTTATATTTCCCTTCCTGGTAAAGCTCATTTGCCTGCCGGATCAGCGCTGTCTCCTGATGGGACGGTGAATGCAATCCGTAAGAGAGAAACCCGCCGGCCAGGGCAGCCAGCAGAATCGCTGACACCAGTTTTTTGCCCCAGTCTTTTGCTTTTGGCAAACCCAGTGCTGCCGCAGCAAGAAAACCGCCGGCCAAGCCGCCAATATGCCCCGAATTATCAATATTTGAGACCGCAAAGCCAAAACCCAGGTTTATCAGGATAATAACAATAATATTTGTGCCTATCGTTTTTAGAAACATTTTTCGGTTTGACACAGCTACATACAGCAATGCGCCTAAGCATCCGAATATGGCGCCTGAAGCACCGGCTGAAGGATACGGACTGAACACGAAGCTGGCGATCGATCCCGTGATACCCGCCGCCAAATAAATCAGCAAAAATCTGCCTGATCCATACATGCGCTCAACAGCGGTTCCAACCGACCATAAAGCCAGCGTGTTAAAGGCTAAATGCGCAAGGCCGATGTGAAGCACAATCGGCGTCAGCAGGCGCCACCATTCTCCGGCTGCAATCAGGCCGTTTTCCTTAGCACCGAAAGCAACAAGCGTCTCCGTATTGGTGCTGCCTCCGTTTATTTCGAGCAGGAAAAACATCACGAGCTGCAACGCGATGAACAAATATGTAAAGATCGGTTTTCCGTTCTGGAAAAACGCCGCTTCTTTTTTTCGCTGTTCCTCTTGTTTCTGCACTAGTGAAAAAAAGCGTTCTTTCGCCATTTGCGCGTGTTCCAATGAGTCTCGGTCTTCCGTCCATTCAACAGCATCAAGTGAGGGAAAAACTGCCTGCAGATCTTCATGAAGCGAAGTGCCAGTCACAAGTGCCGTTTCAACGGATACCTGTCCTTTTTCAAAAGGCTTTTCAGCGATTTCCTCCCAGTCATCGACAGGGGCTTCCGCTGTAATCAGCACATTCAGCAGCTTCAAATGCCGCTTGCCGATAGACTTCCTGACATGCTCTACTCGCTCCGCCTGCACTTCTATGTCCCTTGCAATTTCTTGGCGAAAATCAATATTCTGTTTAAAGAGGCGAATCAGATCATGAGAGGATTTGTCCGGTGCTTCCAGCCATATTTCATCAGATTCACCGGATTGTATGACGCCATACCCTCTTCTTACTAAATGCGCCGCGATCTTCCAATATGTATACTCCAACAAATACATGTTTACCGCTCCAATGGTTTTTTTTCATTATAACAGCTGGTGCTCTTGACGCCTACTAAAAGCAAAAAATCCCGTGAAAACGGGATTTTTAAAAAGCTTGCTGTATAAACTTATTGCGGATAAACGGAATTCTTAAAAAAAGATGAATAAAGGACCGTCTGATTCCCGGCTGGCTGAGCACGGTATTCATGAGACGGTAACGGTTTTGGTAAAACATCACGGCAGAAACAGCACAAATGGCATAGATCATAAATTTTTTCATTATATCCCTCCTGCCATTAGGGTTTGTTATTCTTTCTTATTTATTCTTGACGGAGGGACGAGAAAGCTATGAAAAGCAAGAAATGATTCGATCCTCAGTAACCAGCATTTGAACCGGGATATCATGTGACAGATGCGGCACGTGATCATACAGCTGGCATTCTAAAAGCAAAGAAACTGTGTTCCCTTTATAATCACTTAAATAACGATCATAATAACCGCCGCCAAAGCCAATCCTATAGCCGTTGGCATCGAAACATACGCCAGGCACGATCATCAAATCAATCTGTGATTGGATCACTTCATTCGTTTTCTCAATCATTGGCTCCTGAAGTCCGGCGTAAACCGTTTCAAGCTGATCATCCGCTTGGAAAGTGCGGAACTGCATTCTTTTCGTGTCGGAATCACACTTTGGAATACAAACTTCTTTCCCTTCGCCCCAGGCTTTTTCGATGATCGGCCGTGTCGGTACCTCCAGCCCTCTTGAAATGGTGACGGCTATGGTGCTGGCATTTTGCCATTCTTGGAGAAAAAATAAATGCTCGTTGATACGCGCAGTTTTCTTAGACAGTTCTTCATTCGATATCGCTGATAACGTTTCTATTGTTTTTTTTCTTAATTGTGATTTCATTTCCATCCCCCTCGGAATAGAAAAAAGCCAGAACCTTTTTCAAAGCTCTGGCTTTTTTCTTACACCTCAAACAGCTATGCTGTTATTTTGTTTCACGGTGTAACGTAGATTTTTTATCACGTGGGCAATATTTTTTAAATTCAACGCGGTCTGGATTGTTGCGTTTGTTCTTTTTAGAAATATAGTTACGCTCACCACATTCTGTGCAAGCCAAAGTAATATTAACGCGCATTGTTTTCCCTCCAAACTAAATATCATTTACTTATTCAGACTTATATATAATACCACTATAATGCACGGAATGCTAGGATGTTTTTCAATGAAATGATGAATTATTGGATAGACGCTGATAAAGCTGCAAATATGATGCTTGGATGATCCGTGGATGATGCAGTTTCATCACCTGTTCTCTGCCCGCTTCTTTTATCCGGCGGGCCTTTTCTTCATCTATTAATATGTTGTGAAGCCTATCGGCCGCTTCCCGTTCTTGCGAAAAATCAGCAGCAATTGCAGTTTTGTCATGAACGGCAAAGTCACAAAAACCGCCCGACTGTGAAACAGCTGTCAGCACGCCTTGTTCCATGCTTTCTTGTGCAGCGAGCCCAAAGGGTTCATAAAAGCTTGGGAAAACAGCCATTTCACATTGAGACAGTAACGTCACGATCTCTCTTCTATTTAAAAAAGGATAAAACATTACACTTTCCTTTATGCTCAATTGCTCAGCCAGTTTCTTATAGGCAGCCAGAAACGGGCCTTGTCCAGCTAGCACCAACTGAAGGTCAGGCCGGCATTTGTTCAGAATAGAAAATACCTTCAACAGCTGTGAAAACCCTTTTTCCGGAACAAACCTTCCAAACGAAAACAAGTATCTTTTATGAATGATCCTTTCAGCTAGGCCACTTTTTGCCTGCAGAGACAGAGGGCTTGGGATGACGGTTATTTTTTCACGAAACGGATACGCCTTATTCATCGATCTCTTCATAAAACTGCTTAACACAATCAGTTCGTCGGAAATTTCAAGGAGGAGCCTCTCCGTCAGCAGCCTGTACGGATGAGGCGTTTCTTTGCATGCACGCTTCCTTCTGCTTTCAAGCCCGTGGATCGTTGCAGCAAGCGGAATGCCAAGCTGCTTTTTCAAATAATGAGCGGCAGGAGCCGTCATGTCATCATGGGCATGAATCAGATCAAAGCGTTCATTGCATGACAACACTTGTTGAACCATTCTGACATTGACATCAGCTATAAAGTCTTCAACATTCGCATTGGAACATAGCTTACCGCTTGGAACGCATACCGTTATTTTGATATGCGGATTTAAATAAGAAATAAGACGGCTCAAATGAACGCCAAGCCCGCTTTTCGGTTTATTAGGATGCTCGAATGAAAGCATAAGGATGTTCATTTCCCTTTTCCCTCAGTGCGATAGCAGGTATAAGCAGAAAATTGCTCCTCCCACCTGGTATGTATTTCTGCATTGCGGAAACTGTTTATGTCGCTGACACCGTTTTCTGCAAGAAAGATGTCCTCTGTTTCAGCTAGTTTGAGAGAAACATTCATTGAATTCAGTATTCTGCATTCTGCGCGATATAAAGCATGACCAGGCACCTGAACAATGATCCATTTCCCTTTGCCCCGTTTTATGCGTTTCGTCCTGACAGCTTCTATACCGTTTCTTTTCACGAAAATACGGATTTCTTTTATCATGTCCGGCGCTTTTTCGAAAAGCACGGTTTCCGCCAGTTTCATCGTCTCAACTGAAAGATTCCATCGGACTGTCAATGTGTGAGAGTTTTGGATGTTCATGTCGAATATGTCCCTAAAAAAAGGAATCCCGCTTCGAATGTTATGGGGAAATGAGTGTTTGTCCATAGGCTTCTCACATTCTCCTTTCCTTCCATTGGCTCGGTGATCCTATTAAACCATTACCCATAAAGGAAGAAAAGAAAGATTTCTCGACAAAAACTCGTTTTTTTCGCGAATTCCTTTAGAATCCACTTGTTTTATGGTATAAAAAAGAAGGATAAAAAAAGAATAGAAGGTGATGAAACGTGGAAATTGCTATTATTGCGTTGTTTATCGTCAGTATAGCGCTAATTGCATTCTCATATTCTCAACGAGATCCGATGAAAGATGTCGAGCAGGAGCTTGAAACATTGCAGCTTTCTGCTATGCAGGAAATTTATAAGCTCAAAAAGAAAATGACAGTGCTTGAGGAAGAATTACTTGAAACAAACCTTGTGATCCGCAAAGCAAAGAACAGCGGCATCAATCAAAAGATCGCCAAACAAATACTTTCTAAATATAATAACGGCATGTCAGCTGAAGCAATTGCTAAAGCTGAGCATGTATCAGTAGAAGACGTGAATACGATTATAAAAGATAATGAGAAGGTGCTCGTATGACAAAACGAGGCATTCAGGCATTTGCCGGCGGTATCATATTAGCGACAGCCGTTCTCGCAAGTGTTTTTTATCTGACAGATGAAGATCAAGCCGCTGCTGTAAAAGAACAAAAAACAGTAACCGAGCAGGACGTGAACAATTATCTCGATTCTAAAAAAATGGTTTCTGTTAACCGTGATGAATATCAAAAGCTTCTCGACTCAAAAGAGAAATCTCTGAGCGATGACAGCAGCTCAGACTCGAAAAACAAAGTAAAAACGTACAAGCTCATCATTAAAGACGGCATGAGCACCGCAGATGTATCAGCTATTCTTGAAAAAGAAGGCATTATTTCTTCAGCTAAGGACTTTAATGACTACGTGATCGACGCTGGGTATCACAAGGAGATTCGTGCCGGAGAATTTAAAGTTAAATCAGATATGACCTTCAAAAAGATCGTTAAAACATTAACACGATAAAAAAACAGGCTATGTAACAGCCTGTTTTTTTTATCCGAATTTCCCTGTAATATAATCGAGTGTTCTTTGATCTCTCGGCTGAGAGAACATTTTATTTGTATTGTCGCATTCAACAAGCTCACCCATGTAGAAAAATGCAGTTTGATCAGAAACCCTCGCTGCCTGCTGCATGTTGTGCGTCACGATAACGATGGTGTATTTATTTTTCAGCTGAAGAATGAGCTCTTCAATTTTTCTCGTCGAAATTGGATCTAGCGCAGATGTCGGCTCATCCATCAGCAAAATATCAGGATTTGTCGCAAGAGCTCTGGCGATACAGAGACGCTGCTGCTGGCCGCCTGATAATGAGAGTGCAGATGAATGCAAACGATCCTTCACCTCATCCCACAGCGCCACGTCTTTTAATGACTTTTCTACAATGTCTTGCAGCTTCTTTTTATTTTTGATGCCGTGAACTCTCGGTCCGTAAGCAACATTATCAAAAATTGATTGCGGAAACGGGTTTCCTTTCTGAAATACCATGCCGATATTTTTGCGTAGATCTACGATATCGACTTTATCCTTTAAAATGTTGCTGCCATTATAGTTCAGCTCACCCGCAAGCTTTACATTCGGCGTCATCTGAATCATTAAATTCAATGTTTTAATAAATGTCGATTTGCCGCATCCTGACGGCCCGATAATCGCCGTGACTTCGTTTTGATTAATGCTCAAATTGATATTTTTCAAGGCATGGTTTTCCCCATACCATAAATTCATTCCGTTGACTTGATATACTTCCTGTTTCTTTACAGCTTCGGTAGCAATACTCATTGCCAGCCTCCTATCCGAATTTCCCGTTAATGTAATCCTCTGTTTTTTGCTGCTTCGGACTTGTGAAAATTTGTTCGGTTTGTCCGTATTCAACGATCTCGCCGTTTAAAAAGAAAGCCGTCCGGTCAGACACCCGCAAAGCCTGCTGCATATTGTGAGTGACAATAATAATTGAGTATTCGCTTTTCAATTCCGTAATCAATTCTTCTATTTTCGCATTCGAAATCGGATCTAGCGCTGAAGCAGGTTCATCAAGAAGAAGAACGGCCGGCTTCATCGCGAGCGTTCTGGCAATACATAAACGCTGCTGCTGACCGCCTGATAACGAAAGTGCAGATGAATGCAAACGGTCCTTTACTTCATCCCAGAGCGCCGCTTTTGTTAAGCTTTCTTCCACGATGTCATCGAGCACTGATTTGTTCCGCTCTCCGGCATATTTTAATGCATGCGTGATATTATGGTAGATCGATTTTGGAAATGGATTCGGCTTTTGGAAGACCATGCCGATTTCTCTTCTTAAGCTGACAACGTTAATATTGCTTCCCAGTATATTTAATCCTTCATACAAAATTTCACCTTCGCTTCTTGCAGAAGGAATTAAGTCATTCATGCGGTTAATATTTCTAAGAAAAGTAGATTTGCCGCATCCTGACGGCCCGATCAAAGCAGTCACCGCATTTTTTTCAATCTCCATATTCACGTGACGAACGGCCTGTTTGTTTCCGTAGAAAATAGACAGATCCTTCACCTCGAGCACATTTTGCTGCTGAGGAAGCATAACCGCACTCTCAGGCTTTTCTTTTACCATTTGTTCAGACATTGTTTTCGCCTCTTTCCGGTCTAATTTGCCGTAAGCTTTTTATAGATTATTGTTCCAAGCCATCTCGCCGCGAGATTGAAGACTAGGACTGAAATCACCAGCACTGCAGAACCGCCGTTGGCAATCGCTTCAGCATCCGGAATCATCCCTTGCGTATTTACGTTCCAAATGTGGACCGCAAGTGTTTCAGCGGGTCTGAAAATATTAAGCGGCGATGTTTCAGAAAACGGATTCCACTCTGCAAAATTGAGGCGCGGCGTTGTAAGCCCTGCTGTAAATAATAAAGCCGCCGCTTCCCCGAACACCCTTCCTGACGCTAAAATGGCACCTGTAATGATGGAAGGGATCGCACTTGGTATTAAAACAGTTTTTACGGTATGCCATCGAGAAACACCTAAAGCGAGCGATGCTTCCTTCAAATCTTTAGGGACTGAACGGACCGCGTCTTCTGTCACACGCACCATAACAGGAAGATTAAAGACCGTTAATGCCAGCGCCCCGCCTATGATCGTATATCCCCAGCCTGTCAGGTTAACAAACATCAGTAAGCCGAACATTCCAATGACAATTGATGGAAGAGATGAAAGGACCTCAATACACGTTCTGATAAAATCTGTCACTTTGTTGTTAGGCGTGTATTCCGCCATGAACACTCCGCCGCCCACTCCGAGCGGGATGGTAATCAGCATCGTGATAAACAGAATATAAAAGGAGTTAAACAGCTGGTCTCGTATCCCGCCTCCTGCGGCAATGGCGCTTGATTTTGTCGTAATAAAATCAAAGCTGAGCTGAGAAACACCGTTAATAATAATATAGGAAAACAGACCGACTAGAATCGCGGCGATAATGGCTGCGCATAAACCGAACATTCCAGTCGCCAGTTTATCTGTTAATTTGCGGTTCATTACACTTTCCTCCTAGATGACAAGTAGCGAATAAGCAGGATGAATAAGAATGACATCACCAGCAGAACAAGTCCCATTGACCACAGTGTATTATTTTCAACGCTTCCGTATGTGGTATGGCCCATATTCAGCGTAATAATGGTTGTCAATGTTCCTGCGGTGTCAAACAGACTTTCAGGCAATACTCTTGTATTTCCAATGACCATTTGGACAGCCAGAGCCTCACCAAACGCACGCGCCATACCTAGGACAACGGCAGTCATTAATGTCGGAAAAGCTGCAGGGATGAGCACTTTTCTAATGGTCTGCCATCTTGTCGCACCGAGAGCGTAAGAACCTTCTCTTAAGCTTTTCGGAAGTGATGCCATCGCATCGGCTGAGATAGATGTGATCGTCGGCAGAATCATAATGGAAAGCACAATCGTTCCCGCCAATAAACTGTGTCCTGTTCCGCTCGTTTTGAACTGAGCAATAAAAGGCACCAATACTGTAAGACCTATGAATCCATAAACAACAGATGGGATGCCGACCAATAATTCGATCACCGGCTGCAGCACTTTCTTCCCCCAATTCGGCGCAATTTCTGTCATAAAGATCGCACCTGCTATGCCGAGCGGCGCAGCAATGAGAGCGGAGAGAATCGTTACTGCAAATGAGCCAAAGATAAAAGGCAGCACTCCGTATTTCGGATCAGAATCTGTAGGGTTCCAATTCAGACTCGTTAAGAATTCAATTGGGCTTACACCATTTACAAGAAAAGATTGCAGCCCCTTAATGCCGAGGAAAATAGTGATCGCCACAGATGCCGCTATCATTATAAGCGCGCAGGCTGTCACGATCATTCTTCCCCGAACTTCATCCAATTGCCTATTTTGCCTAGAGCTGATTAAACGTTCGCTCACAGACATATTTTCTCTATTGTTTATCATTGTTTTACACTCCTATGAATGTGTTAAGAGGAGAAACGGAAGTCTCCGCACTCCTCTTTTTATTTAGATCAGCTTTGCTTCCCTTTGGCATCGCGAGTCACTTTCATATCAGTCACCGGAATGTACCCTTGGTCAGTTACAATGCTTTTTTGAATGTCTTCACTCTTTAGATAATCAAGAAATTCTTTCGCTAGATCTTTCGCTTCGCCTTTTGTATAAGAATGCTGATAAGCCCAGATTGGATATTCTCCAGTAGTAACGTTTTTCGCTTCCGGCTTCACACCGTCAATAGATAAAGCTGTTACCTTGTCATCTGTTAAATATGAGAATGCAAGATATCCAATCGCTCCCGGAGTATCAGCAATGATTTTTTTCACAGTGTTGGAAGAATCCTCAGTAATGCCTTCTGCTGGTTCTTCTCCGTCAAGCGCGTATTTTACAAATGTAGCACGTGTACCTGAAGAATCAGGACGGTTTACAAGCGTAATTTTTTGGTCCTTCCCGCCAAGCTCTTTCCAGTTTTTGATTTTGCCAGTGAAGATTTTTTTCAATTCATCTTTTGAGATATCTTTTACACCTGTATCAGGGTTTACAGCCGCTGCCATACCGACTACTGCAACTTGATGATCTACAAGCGCTTTTGCGTCGATACCTTCTTTTTCTTCAGCGAAAACATCTGAATTTCCGATTTGAACAGCTCCTTCAGAGACTTGAGAAAGCCCTGTTCCAGACCCCCCTGCTTGTACCTGTATATCAGCATCAGGGTTTTCTTCCATAAATTTTTCTGCAGCTGCAAGTACTAATGGCTGCATGGCCGATGAACCAGAAATGGTTAAAGAACCTGATGCCTTTTCTTCTCCTTTTGCAGAGCCGCTATTTGTTTTTTCACTTTCTCCTGCGTTTCCGCATGCAGCTGCAATCATCATAAAAGCAGCCATCAGAAGCATAAGCACCAATTTGTTTTTTTTCATTTCCTGAATTCCCCCTGCGTATAATGTGTAATTTGTCCTACACGTATAGAGTAAAGGTTCTATGTAAAATAGGTTTAAATCGAATGTTAAGGTTTTGTAAATCCGTGCATTTTTTTGTATAAAAAAAACGCCCACATGATGTAGGCGTTTCTGTTTAGTTATCAGAAGACGTTGTGTTTTCTGCTTTTTCTTCAATTTTGTCTTTATTTTTTTGCTGAGTATCTTCTTTGTCCTGCTTCGATTTCAGCTCAAAATATTTATCCAATACTTCTCTGCCGATTTCGTTCGTAATGGTATATTTAGCGCTGTAATCTACATAAGCCCAAGGAACTACAACAGAGATGGCAACCTCAGGGTTATCAGCAGGCGCATAAGCAACAAGTGTTGTATTATAAGTACTTTCACCTGTTTTTGATTTATTTGGTCCGTCATAGAACGATTGTGCTGTTCCTGTTTTAGCAGCAGGTTTATAAGATGCTGAAGCAAATTGACTTGCCGCAGTTCCTTTAGTCGCGACTCGTCTAAACCCGGCTTGAACCTCTTTAATATAATCGCTTTTCATGTCCACTTTATTCAGCACTTCAGGCTGAACAGATTGTACGACCGCCCCGATTCCTTTTTCTGCATCAGGTTCCCTTACTTCTTTTACAAGCTGAGGTTTCAAGCGGTAGCCACCATTTGCGATTGTTGATACATATTGTGCTAGTTCGAGCGGTGTATACGTATCATATTGGCCGATAGCATAGTCTAGCAAGAATCCCGTCAATCTGCTTGTTCCTTTATAGCCTGTCATTTCATTTGGAAGGTCAATCCCAGTTTTTACACCAAGTCCAAATTGACTGAAATAATTCCGAAACGTATCAAAAGCCGTCGTATCAATCGGTAAAGCTTGATGCGGTTTATATTCACCTTTTCCAAGTGCGATTGCAGTTTTAAACATGAATACGTTTGAAGACTGCTCTAAGGCTCTTTGAATATTAACAGGTCCCAAAGTAGTCCACGATTTTTTGCCGTTTTTATCCTGGCCAATATATAATGGTTCATCTTGAAAAACGGTATTCAGATTGATGGCACCGGTTTGAAGACCTGTCAGTACAGTTGCACCTTTGACAGCTGATCCCATAGCATAAGATGATGTCATATTCCCTAGTGCGTAATCATCAATTTTATATTTCCCGTTTTCTGTTTTAATCTGCTTACCTGCCATCGTCAGCACTTCACCGTTTCTCGGGTCCATCATGACGACAAATGCCCGGTCTAACAATTCAGTACTTGGTCTTGCTTTAGCAGATTTGAGATTTTTCTCGATAATTTTTTCAACTGATTTTTGCAAGTCAATATCAATTGTAAGCACGAGATCTTTACCGGCTTTCCCTTCAGAAACGGTCTTCGTTCCCGTTACATTGCCGTTTGAATCTGTGATATTTTCCACCTTCGCTTTTTGCCCCTGCAAAAGGCTTTCGTATTGATATTCCAGATAACTTTTACCAACCCTGTCGTTTCTGCTGTAGCCGAGCGATAAATAATGGTCGAGCAGATTTGACGGCAATCCTTCATCAGAGCTGGAAACACTTCCGAGCACTGAGCGGAGAAGATTTTTATACGGATATTCACGTTCCCAGTCTGATGTGACATCAACACCCGGTAGTTCATCTAAATGTTCACTTACAACTGCCATTTCTTTCGCTGAAACATCTTCATTTTTGATGTATTGCGGTGTTAACGCATATCCGGAGTCCATCTGTCTTTTAATGGCGAGAATCTGCATGTCTTTATCAGTCAATTCATTCAGCTGCTTATCAGTAATCCGTTTTAGCTGGAGCTGGTATAAATCATCATCTGATAATTTTTTATTTTCTACCTGCTGTCTTTCCTTAGAAGTAATCAGCTTTTTCGCTTCTTTTGGTCTAGTCAAAATCCAATAATCTTTTTTATCCCGTTCTGTTACTTTTTTTGTGTCGACTTTAATCATATCTGCCAGCTTTTTTGCGATTTTCAAACGCTGTTCTTGCGTTGTAGATTTAGATCTGGTGTATGTAATCGCATTTAAAGCCTTATTTGTTACAATGGCATTAAAATTCCGATCATAAATTTTCCCGCGCGGCACCGCCGAGCTGACTTCACTTTGTTCCTGCTGATTGGCTTGATTTTTGTAATCATCGCCTTGAACGATCTGCTTAATGCCAAGCTCCACAATAATCCAGGTGAATATAACAAAAGCGGCCAAAAATAAAATATTCAGCCGGATTGGAAGCGACTTCTTTTTCTCTTTATGATTTTGCTTTTTTTGTTTATTTCTCCTCATAACATCACCTTTTTCTATTTACAGAAAGAAAAGACACTCAAGTAAGAGTGCCATTTTTCATTTTAAAGGTTTTTTCGACTTTTTTCTACAGATAACCCCTTATTGCCAAAAAATTATCTTTCGCCTTTTAAAAGGTTCGGTTCAGTCACCCGTTTGTGGCCGTCTTCTTCCATAGTTTCATTTTCCTCTTCTTTCTCTTTAAAACGAATATCCTTGACAAAGTAATAAATGAGCGGATGCCCGATGCCCAAGATGGCAAGCGACAACGGTATACCCATATCTTCTTTAAAAAGGGCCACGATAAGGAGAAAGCATAAAATCGAAACAATTCTGCCGGCGTTTAAAAACATTTCTCTCAGCACGATATATTCAATTCTCGCTTTTCTGGCATGTCTGGCCCGTCCTATGACATCATATGTAAGCGATACATAAGGCACGAGCAAAAGAGGATAGCCGATCGCAATAAACACGCCGTACGTCAATAATGTCGTAAAGCTCATATGAAAGAGTATCAAAAACAGCGCACCATACAAAATAAGGCCGCCCAGCAAAATTGATTTTTTACGGGCCTTTTTCTTAATCAGCCTTGATGCAAAATAATAGGCAAAAAAGGAAACAGCGGAGTTGACGAGACCAAAGGTTCCGAGGGCCAGTTCGCTGTTTGTCTCAATAAACACAAAAACACTGATTAAAAAGACGAAAATCCCTTCTCTCAAGCCCTGAAAAAAATGCGCATTTGTAATTCGCCGCCAGTTCATATTAGTGTGGCGTTCTCCAAATACCTTACTCAGCATAAATTGGCCCTTTGATTCTCTCCGTTTTAGGAAGAAGCTCATCACGACAGCCAGTGCAAATAAACTGAGGGAGAGACTGAAAATGACAGTGTAACCCGTATTATTTTCAAGCCTTGAGATGACAAATCCTGCAACAATCGGACCAATCATTCCTGCGGATGAGGACAGGATGCCCATAAAGCCGTTGAAAAAATCCCGCGTATCAGGCTCTGTTATTTCAAAGGTGAGCACATTAAACGCGAGCCAGTAAAATCCATAGCCTACTCCGAGCACCGCTCCGATGAGAACAAGACGTGATGCTGCAGTTTCTCCAGCCAGCAGCACACTTAAATAAAATGCTGCTAAAAAAATCACTCCAAATCTAAGAATGAAAACCCGGTCTATTTTTTTGGCTAAACGGCCAGCTAAATAAAATGTTATCGGCTGCATCGTCACAATCGATAAGTTGTATATCGCCAAATCAATAAATTTTCCTGACTGCTTCCAGAGATACACATTCACAAATGTATTGGAAAGCGCAATTCCTAACGAGTAAAGACCGCCAACGGTCAGCAGAAGAAGTAATCCTTTATTTACATTTACATCTCCAATTACCTTTTTTAGTTTGCTCATTACTGACTCCCCTTTACTACCCCTTAGTCTGTCTCACTGAAACCGAGATATGTAAAGAGAAGACATAAAAAAACAAGGCCCTTTTATGAGGGCCTTGTTTTGCGTTATTATTTTGCTGCGCTGTAAAGACGAGCAACTTCGTCCCAGTTTACCACATTCCAGAAAGCTGAAATGTAATCAGGACGGCGGTTTTGATAGTTAAGGTAGTAAGCATGCTCCCAAACATCAAGACCTAGGATAGGCGTTTTGCCTTCAGAAAGCGGAGAATCTTGGTTTGGCGTGCTTGTGATTTCAAGTTTGCCGTTGTTTACAACAAGCCATGCCCAGCCTGAACCGAAACGTCCAGCTGCTGCTGCAGCGAATTGTTCTTTGAATTTGTCCAAGCTTCCAAATACACTGTTGATCTCTTCAGCAAGCTCGCCAGTTGGCTCGCCACCGCCGTTTGGAGATAAAAGTGTCCAGAATAATTTGTGGTTCGCGTGTCCGCCGCCATTGTTGCGGACTGCTGTGCGGATGTTTTCAGGAACAGAATCTAGATCTGCAACAAGCTCTTCAACTGATTTGTTTGCAAGAGCAGTGTTTCCTTCAACCGCTTTGTTTAAATTTGTAACGTATGTGTTATGGTGCTTCGTATGGTGAATATTCATAGTTTCCTTGTCGATATGCGGTTCTAAAGCATCGTACGCATAAGGTAATTCTGGAAGTTCGTAAGCCATGATAATTCCTCCTTAGTATATATGTACTGAAATGCCGCTTCACAGCGAGCCTTTCTTCATTCAATGTAACAAAAGAACGCCGTGTAATCAATGAAAAAGCTCACAATTTGGCTATTTCAGCAGACATATTTCACTTTAACCGTTAGATTGCCCCCTTAAACCTCCTGACAGCAATTCTTACAGGACAGTCCATAAAAAATATCCGATCATTAAAAGCTGAATAATTCCCTTTGCAATGACCCCCGTTAAAAAGCCGATCAATGAGCCTAGCCCAATTTTAAACGCTGATTTTACATCTTTTTGATGTACGATAAGCTCTGCGCAAACAGCTCCGATAAACGGCCCTAAAATAATCCCCGCAACCGGGATCACAAAGGGACCGATCAACAACCCGATCGTACTCCCCCAAATAGCAGCTTTGCTTCCGCCGAACCTCTTTACACCAAGCAGGTTGGAAACGTAATCTGCGGCGAATAATACTGCGGCGAATACAGCTTCAACCAGCCAGAACATATAGGAATACGGACTGAAAGAAAACAAAAATCCGTATAATACAAAACCGGCAACGATAAATACAACACTTGGAATAACAGGATACACAAGCCCGATAAAAGCGATGATAAATAGTGCAGCGATCAACAGCCAATACAAAATATCCATAGAATCCATCCTCCTCATAATGCTTACTTCTCTGATCTTACACTTCTGCCAATGCAGGTCTTCCTTGTATTCATACGCAGGCAACGATACAATAAGCAACATATATTGTATAGCTAGGAAGTGAAGACAGTGAATGTATTTCAGCTTTTCATCAAAAGTACATACTCTCCACGGGATATTGCAAAAACAAGATTTCAAGGAATCGGAAAAGCGATTCTTTATGTATTTTTGCTTTCTGTCCTTTTTGCGATCCCCACTGCTTATTATGTAAGCTCAGGGACCGTCCAATCTATGAACGGCTTTAAATCCGTTTTAAACAAAGATTTCCCTGATTTCACAATTTCAAACGGCAAACTTCAGATGGATGAAAAAAAAGCCACAGAATCAAAGGCAAACGGCTTTGTCATTGTGTTTGATCCGACGGATGCATATGGCACGGAACAAGTCGAAGCAAAGCAAAACGCAATAGGTATACTTCAGGATAAGTTTGTTTTGGCCATTGACGGACAGGCCCAAGAGATGGCTTACTCAATGATGCCGTCAGATTTAACCAAAAAAGATGTCACTACAGGGTTAAACCAAAATAAAACAATGATCGTGACTGTTCTCTCAGTACTCATTTTCCTCGTGACAGCGGCGGGAAAATTTATTGAGGTATCATTCTTGGCGCTTATCGGGCTAATCATAAAGAACGCTCAGCAAAAGCAGCTGTCCTACCAGCAGCTATGGAAGCTTTCTGCTTACTCCATTACCCTTTCAACAATATTTTTTACGATTATGCGTGCGTTAGAAACAACGGTGCCAAGTGAATTTTTAGTCAACTGGTTTGTTAACTTTGTCATCCTGTTTCTCGTATTAAAAGAGCTCCCGTCCAAAAAAGCTGTTGCTTAATTCAGAGACTGCCTTCGCAGTCTCTTTTCTTTTGTCATGAATCAACACGGACAAGCATACAATGTTATAAAAATTTTGTATGCGGGAGGCAAAATCAATGAAACGTCTCACTTTTGTATTCAGCATTCTCTTTATCCTTTTTATTATTTTTTATGATCTTAAAATTGGAACGATCCCCATTCAGAACCTCCCTGTCTATAAAGCATCGGCAAAAACAGCTGTACAGGAAACAGCGTATAAAACGGTGACGGTAAAACCGGGTGACACGGTCATGTCAATTGTCGGGTCTGCAAGTTCCCCTGACGATATTGTAAAGGATTTTGAAACGCTTAATCCAAGTGTAAAAGCCAATACGATTCAAGCAGGAACAGCATACAAATTCCCGGTCTACCCATAATTAACGTTAATTTCTTGTCAGTTCGGCGAATACACTGTTACAATATAATTTGTAAAATACATTGACATACACCATACTAGGTTTATTCTATCTAGAAGCGGCAACTACAATTAAGGAGCGATTGACAAGTGAGTGAAATCACCCATCGTACAAAAACGCGTCCCGTTAAAGTGGGACCTTTAACAATAGGCGGTAACAATGAAGTCGTTATCCAAAGCATGACAACAACCAAAACACATGATGTAGAAGCAACGGTTGCGGAAATTAACCGGCTGGCTGAAGCCGGATGCCAAATCGTGCGGGTGGCTTGTCCGGATGAACGGGCGGCAAACGCCATTGCGGATATTAAGAAACGCATCTCCATTCCGCTCGTCGTTGACATTCATTTTGATTATAAGCTTGCGTTAAAAGCCATTGAAGGCGGCGCAGATAAAATACGAATCAACCCAGGCAACATCGGCCGCCGTGAAAAAGTCGAAGCGGTCGTTAAAGCGGCAAAAGAAAAAGGGATTCCAATCCGAATTGGTGTAAACGCAGGTTCATTGGAAAAACGGATTTTAGAAAAATACGGATATCCGACAGCAGACGGCATGGTAGAAAGCGCTCTTCATCACATTAAGATTCTTGAAGATCTAGATTTTCACGATATTATCGTCAGCATGAAGGCTTCTGACGTAAACCTTGCCATCGAGGCTTACGAAAAAGCGTCAAAAGCATTTGATTACCCGCTTCACCTCGGAATCACCGAGTCAGGAACGCTGTTTGCCGGTACAGTAAAAAGCGCAGCAGGACTTGGCGCGATTTTAAGCAAGGGCATCGGTAACACCCTGCGTATCTCATTAAGCGCAGACCCGGTTGAAGAGGTTAAAGTAGCGAGAGAGCTATTGAAATCCTTTGGTTTGGCCTCTAATGCTGCAACCCTCATCTCATGCCCGACTTGCGGCCGTATCGAGATTGATTTGATCAGTATCGCCAACGAAGTGGAAGAATATATTTCTAAAGTGAAAGCGCCGATTAAAGTCGCCGTTCTCGGATGTGCGGTAAACGGCCCGGGTGAAGCAAGAGAAGCTGATATCGGCATCGCTGGAGCACGCGGTGAAGGCCTTCTGTTCCGAAAAGGTAAAATTGTCCGTAAGGTTCCAGAAGAAACAATGGTTGAAGAACTGAAAAAAGAAATCGACATACTTGCTGAAGAGCACTACGCAAAACTTGAGGCTGAAAAAGCGAAATTAGATGAAGAAACACAAAAAGCTTGACGGAAACCCGTCAAGCTTTTTTGTATTAGAAAAATGGAATAATAAATATTCCAAGCACTAATGAAACAACACCAATCCCCATAGCCCATGCACCCAGGCTTTGGGCTCCTCTTCTTCTTGCGATATAGCCGACAATAATACCGGCAGCTCCCAACAAAACAGGAAGAACAAACAATGAAATAATGGACAAGGCTAAAGCGATATACCCTATCCCCCGTCCTTCATTGACATTTCCGCCGCTGCGGTCATTCTCTTGGTCACCGCTGCGGTCAGAAGCACGGAAAGGCTCTGCAATTTCAGCAGCCGTTTCCTCAAAAAAACCATCATTGTCGCGGGTAATATTTGTTCCTTCAGAACCATGATCTACATAGTAACTGTTGTTATCACGTTTTTCGTAATCGTTTGCCACCTTCAATTCCCCCTTCTGTTTTATTAAAGGAGCTTTTATAGTTTGATCCATTTTTGCTGATTCATGTTTGCTAAACTTTTCTGGTAATGTTAATTGTTTATGTTACACTTGAAAGGATGAAACTGAAGGAGTGTGGGCATGTTACGGTTAGGAATAGATATTGACGGCACAATCACGGCTCAGGATACATTCGTCCCTTATTTAAACCGCTCGTTTAATCTTTCCATTTCATTAAACGATATGACGGATTATGATTTAACAAAACTGTTACATATTACACAGGAAGAATTTTGGGATTGGATGAATCAAAATGAAGCAATCATATATAAAGAAGCACTTCTTGCGCAGCATGCAAAACAGTCCCTTGACCTCCTCAAAGAGGAGCACCGGCTGATTTATATTACGGCGAGAAGGACTCATTTAAGCGATGTTACGTTCGAATGGTTTGACAGACAAAACATCCATTATGACCACATAGAGCTCGTGGGCGGGCATCATAAAGTCGAAGCGGTCAAAAAACATGACATCGACTTGTTTTTTGAGGATCATCACGGAAACGCAAGGATGATTGCAAAAGAAGCCGGTATACCGGTGATTTTATTCAATTCGCCTTATAACCAGCTTCCGATCGATTCAAATATCATTAGAGTTAACAACTGGCTCGAAGCGGTTCAATGGATAAATGAAAATAAACATTATTTCATACGTGTGAAAAATTAAAAAAGGAGCCTGATCAGGCTCCTTTTTCTCTATCCTTAACTCTTACGCAGAAGGTTGATCTTGCTTTTCCTGTTCACAGCTTGGACATGTCCCGTAAATCTCAAATTTATGCCCGCTGATTTGATAGCCATCTAGGTCATCATAGAGCTTATCCATCGGACAAGACTCAATTTCCTTTGTTTTGCCGCAAGCCAGGCAAATAAAGTGATGGTGATGATGAGTAAATGAGCATTTAAATCGGAACAGCTTTTCACCGGAGAGCTCAGTCGTTTCCAAAATACCTAGCTCTTCATATAAAGAAAGGTTTCTGTAAATTGTATCAAAGCTTAAACCGGGATAATCATCATTTAGTGCAGACAGTACATTTTTAGCGGTCAGATACCTGTCCGAATCAGCAAAAAGCTGAAGCATATCTTCCCGTTTGCTTGTATATTTATATCCGTTTTCTTTCAGTAAGTTCAGCGCTTCTTGTACGTTCATGAAGGGCCCCCCTTTTCGCTTTGCTTAAGAACGAACGTATCTTATATATCAAAAAGAAAATGGCAGCTGTCTGACCAGCAAGCCATTTTCTTTACTACTGATAAAATTATACCCATAAAATGAATAAAAGTAAATGAAAGCCTAGTGGATTGCGGTTTTGAATTTACCGCCTCTTGTTTCATGAGTATTCATAATTGTAATAAATGCATTATCATCGACTTCAAACACAATGGATTTGAGCTTGGTCACTTCCAGCCTTGTGACAACTGCATAAATCACATCTTTTTCCTCGTCTGTATAGCCGCCTTTTCCCTTCAGCTTCGTTGTTCCGCGTCCGAGACGGTGTAATATAGCGTCAGAAATCTCATCATACTGGTCCGAGACAATAATCACAGCTTTTGTTTCATCCAGCCCTTGGATGACCGCATCAATGGTTTTCATGGCAATGTAGTAAGTCATGAAAGAATACATAGCTTGCTCAGGACCGAACACAAAACCGGCCCAAATAAAGATAAATACATTGATGAGCATCACAAACTCACCAACTGAAAACGGCAGTTTTTTCGTTAGAAGGATACCGAGAATTTCTGTGCCGTCCATTGAACCACCGTTTCGAATTACCAGCCCGACACCAAAGCCGAGCAAAAGACCTCCGAATACTGTAGCCAGAATAGGCTGTGTCGTAATGGCTTCTACGTGGTGAAGCGAGGATTCGATTAAGGCAAGGCCGACAATCCCGATAACAGTAGAAACGAGGAAGGTCTTACCGATATATTTATATCCGAATATCATAAAAGGAATGTTTAAGATGACAACGAATACAGCGAAATTCAGAAAGGGGTTTGACATAAAGAGGTGGTCTAAAATAAGTGATACACCGATAATGCCTCCATCAATAAAATCATTGGGGACTAAAAATAATTCAATACTTACCGCCGCAGACGCAGCTCCAATCAGAATCATGATGACCCTGAATATAAAATGGGTAAATGATTCTCTTTTGTGTTGTTTTGTTGGGGTCATAAAATCTCCTTTCCTGCAATAACTATTTTAAATAGACTATGACTCTATTTTACCATGAAATGCTGACACATTTTACTGATTTGCCCATACATTATGTCTGAGAGGTGGAATGTTCGATGATATTATTTCAAAGAATTATTTTGCAGAGGCTCAATCAAGCCACTGCTGAAGATTTATTGAAGTACTCTAAGCAATACGGAATCAGTCTGACAAAACCGCAGGCAGTTGAAGTAGCAAACCTGTTATACGGGAAAAATGTGAATATTTTTAATGAGCAGGAACGTACGCGGCTGCTGAAACAAGTAGAATCCATTACTTCAAAAGAAACAGCCCAAACCGTTCATGAACTTTTCAAACAGTTCACAAGCTGAAAAAAGGGGGGGAATTCAATCCCCCCCTTTTTTTTATTGCTGTAAAATCTTTTCGAGTAATTTGTTGTCAAATTGCTTTTCTTTCAGCATTTGAATTTCAAAACGGTACGGCGGTTTTTTGTTCTTTTTATCTTCACCGACATACGGCGTTTCAAGGATTTTCGGAATGTCTTTTAACTGCTCATGATGAACGACATATTGCAATGCGTCAAACCCGATTTCCCCGAAGCCAATATTTTCATGACGGTCTTTTCTCGCGCCTTTGATATTTTTGCTGTCATTGATATGGAGCACTTTGATTCTGTCAATACCGACAATTTTATCGAACTCATTCAGCACTCCGTCAAAATCTTCGACAATATTGTAGCCGGCATCATGTGTATGGCATGTGTCAAAGCATACAGACAAATGCTCATTGTGTGTAACGCCATCAATAATTTGCGCAAGCTCTTCAAAGCTTCTGCCGCATTCAGATCCTTTGCCTGCCATTGTTTCTAATGCAATCTGCACATTTTGATTCGGATCAATGACTTCATTTAAACCTTCAATAATTTTTTTAATGCCTTCTTCGGCTCCCGCGCCAACATGAGCACCCGGGTGAAGGACGATTTGCTTCGCGCCGATAGCAGCTGTCCGCTCAATTTCAGAACGGAGAAAATCAACACCAAGCTCAAAAGTAGCCGGATTGGTCGTATTGCCAATATTAATAATATAAGGTGCGTGTACGATAATCTCGTCGATCCCGTTTTCCTGCATGTGAGCGCGGCCGGCTTCTATATTTAAGTCTTCAATTTTTTTTCGGCGCGTATTTTGCGGCGCACCTGTATAAATCATAAACGTGTTCGCCCCGTAAGAGACTGCTTCCTGACTCGCAGCCAGAAGCATATGTTTTCCGCTCATAGAGACGTGTGAACCTATTCTCAACAACCGGTTCCCCTACTTTCTTTTTTTAGATTGATTTCTTCGCTGTTTTTTCTTAATTTTCTCCATCTCGTAGCTCATTTTCTTTTTATAACCCGGCTTAACCTTCTTCGGCTTTTTCACGAGACGATGGGCGATTTCATCTGCTTCGTTTGGCGTCTTTTTACGCTTTTGGCGGCGCTGGCGGTCATCGCCTTTTTTCCATTCGCCTTTTTCAATCTCCAGGTAATCAAACTCAATACCCATTTTCTCAAGCTTCACCAATGCATCCTCATCAGAAAGCTCATAAATTGTCATGGCCTGTCCTGAAGAACCCGCGCGCGCTGTTCTGCCCACACGGTGAACATAGAAATCAAGATCATCAGGCAGCTCATAGTTGATGACATGGCTGACACCTTTAATATCAATGCCTCTTGCGGCGAGGTCAGTTGCAATTACATAAGTGAATTCCAAATCATTAATCTGCTTCATGACTTTTTTCCGCTCACGAGGCGTTAAGCCGCCGTGCAGAAGTCCGATTTTCATACCTTTGCCCATCAAATATTTGGCAATATGGTCGGCAGTGTTTTTCGTATTGGCAAACACAATGCCTAAGTATGGGTTCAGATTAGACATGATATCGAAAAGGAGCTTGTCCTTATCACGGTGCTTTGAAGGAATAAGAATATGCTCAATTTTTGCAGCAGTGACCTGTTTCGGCTCTACGTGGGCATATTTCGGATTTTCCATATATTTTTTCAAAAACGGTTTCAGCTTTTCCGGAATAGTTGCAGAGAACACAAGCATCTGCAGATTCTCCGGCATGCGTGAACCAATGTAATCAACGTCTGCAAGGAACCCCATATCCAGCATTAAATCCGCTTCATCAATAACAAGAGACTCAGCTTTATGAACACTTAATGCCTGTTCTTTGATTAAATCCGCAATCCGTCCCGGCGTTCCGACGACTAGATGCGGCTGCGTTTTCAGTTTATCAATGGCTTTCTGCTTATCTGTTCCTCCGATAAAACATTTCGAACGGATCGAATCGCCTTCTGCACCCTGCGTGATTTTCAGCGCTTCCTGATAAATTTGGTTGGCAAGCTCGCGCGTCGGAGCCGTGATGACCACCTGAACGACATCCTTAGCAGGATCAATTTTATTTAACAAAGGAAGTAAGTAAGCGTGAGTCTTTCCGGTTCCCGTCTGAGACTGTCCGATGACGCTTTCTTTTTTTAATACAGCAGGAATCAGCCTTTTTTGAATATCAGTCGGTTCATAAAAACCAAGGCGATGTACTGCATCTATAATAAACGGTTTCAATTCATACACATCAAATTTAGTTTCTTTCATTTTTCCCAGCTCCTTAAAGCGGCACATTATGTGTCCATCATCACATTATACCCGATTTACCTTAAAAACACCACGTTTGGAAGGCGTTTGTTTATTCAGATAAGGAAAGCAAATACCGAAACCCATGCATATTGTAATAGCAGAGAGAGCTGAAAGGAGGTACAAGTATGTTTTCACAGCAGCAGCCAATGAGAAACTATCCGCAGCCCGGTCCGCCCCGCCCTATGCAAAACCAGCGCATGATGGGAAGAACAGCGCCTGAAATGCGAAGACCTTCATTTGGTCCGCCGCAGCAAGGTTTCCAGCAATCAGGGCAGCAATTTCTTCCTCAGCCAAACGCTGGAGCAAGAAATGGGGCGGGCACAGGCTTAAAAGGGATGCTGTCCAAATTTTTGCCCGGCGCAGGAGGCACAGGGGCCCCCGGAGCAGCCGCAGGCGGAGGAGCAGGTCTGCAAGGCATTCAAAATCTCGCCAATCCGGCATCGTTATCCAGTATGCTCAACAATGTGCAAAAAGTGCTCGGCATGGCGCAGCAAGTCACCCCAATGATCCAGCAGTACGGACCCTTAGTCCGCAATCTGCCGGCAATGATAAAGCTTTACAGTCAATTAAGCAAAAACGATGATACAGAGGGCACTGAAGAAGAAACGAAGACAGAATCGGAAGAAAGTGCAGAAACAGAAAAGAAAACTGCGTCCAACGACTCTGCCGAAAAGAAAAAATCAAAAGCAAGCAGTTCATCACCTGCAAAAAAAACAGAAGCACCGGACTTGAAGGAACAAGAATCAAAAACATCTGTCTCAAAGAAAAATGAAACGCCCTCTCCTTCCCCGAAAAAAACATCAGGCAGTTCAAAGCCGAGATTATATATTTAACATTCTTTGATATCTGGAGTGAGTTTGGCTATAATGGAGATCAGAAGAATGCAAGATTAGAGCCGTTTGATTACGGCTTTTTATATTGCCTTTACTCACTTCTGTATTGGAGGACAACCGAAAATGGACGTAATTAAAATTTCGCCGCGCGGCTATTGCTATGGTGTTGTTGACGCTATGGTAATCGCTAAAAACGCGGCACTGGATAAAAGCTTGCCAAGACCCATTTATATACTCGGGATGATTGTTCATAATAAACACGTCACTGATGCGTTTGAGGAAGATGGCATTTATACATTGGACGGCGCTAATCGACTGGACATCCTGAAGCAGGTTGACAAAGGAACTGTCATTTTCACAGCGCACGGCGTTTCTCCCGAGGTTAGACGAATCGCCGAAGAAAAAGGATTAGTCGCAATAGATGCTACATGTCCGGATGTAACGAAAACCCACAATTTAATCTTAGAAATGAAAGAAAAAGGATACCACGTAATCTATATCGGCAAAAAAGGCCATCCGGAGCCGGAAGGAGCGGTTGGCGTTGCGCCTGATATCGTTCACTTGGTTGAAACGCCGGAAGATGTCAAAAATCTCGATACCCAAGCTGAAAAATTGATCGTAACAAACCAAACGACAATGTCTCAATGGGATGTTCACGATATTATGGAGCTTGTGAAGGAAAAATATCCTCACGTTGAATATCACCAAGAGATTTGCCTGGCTACTCAGGTACGGCAGGAAGCTGTATCGGAACAGGCGAAAAAAGCGGACTTAACGATCGTTGTCGGCGACCCGAAAAGCAACAATTCAAACCGGCTCGCTCAAGTGTCAGAGGAAATAGCCGGAACAAAAGCGTACCGAATCGGCGATCTAAGCGAATTAAAATTGGAATGGCTTAAAGGCGTAAATACCGTTGCCGTTACTGCCGGAGCTTCAACACCGACACCGATCACCAAAGAAGTGATTCGCTTTTTAGAACAGTTCGATCATGAAGACCCATCAACTTGGACAATCGAACACAATGTTCCACTCAAAAAAATCCTTCCGAAAGTGAAAGCAAAAAACTGAGGCCCTCACAGCCTCAGTTTTTTTTATAGAAAAGTAAATGGATTTGTATCCGTTTCAGAAATAAAGATATTGACGTCTACTTTTTTATCCTTACACATTGACGTCAGTTTTTTTGTGACGCCTTCTTTCATGATTTTTTCAGCGTAATGGCCTGGATCAATGACATTCAGACCAAGCATCATCGCATCATGGGCAACATGGAAATATAGATCACCTGTAACGTAAACATCTGCGCCTTTTCGTTTTGCCTGGTGGATATACTTGTTCCCGTCTCCTCCGAGAACAGCTACTTTCTTCACCATGCTGTCAGCCTGTCCCACCATTCTGACGCCGTTCACTTGAAGCTTGTCTTTCACAAACAAAGCGAATTCCTGAAGCGTCATTTCATTTTTAAGTGTTCCGACACGGCCTAGCCCTTTTTCAGCTGGTGACTGTTCGACAGGATAAACATCATAAGCCACTTCTTCATATGGATGGCTTTTTATCATTGCGTTTATAACGGCTTTTTCTATGCTTTTAGGAAACACAGTCTCCAGTCTGACTTCATGAACGAGCTCAAGCTCTCCTACCTCTCCGATAAAAGGCTGTGCGCCGTCCAGTGGCTTAAAGCTGCCAATGCCCTCAGATGAAAACGCACAATGGCTGTAGTCACCGATATGGCCTGCTCCCGCATTTCCCAGCGCTCCTCTGACCTGCTCCTCATATTCTTTCGGCACGTATACGACCAGCTTTTTAAGAGGATCGGTATAAGTAGGGGCCAATACTTCAGTTTCACTCAGCTCCAAGGCCTCAGCAAGCAGATCATTTACGCCGCCATCAGCAACATCTAAGTTAGTATGAGCCGCATAGACAGCAATATCATGCTTTAAACACTTTTCAATCAGCCTTCCGCCGGGCTGATCAGTTGAAATATGCTTTAGCGGCCGGAAAATAGGAGGATGGTGCGCAATGATTAAATCAACATCTTTTTCAATCGCTTCATCGACAACGCTTTCCAATACATCCAGCGTAACCATCACATTTTTAACCGGTTTATTTAAACTGCCGATTTGCAGACCGATTTTATCGCCCTCAACTGCATAGGTTTTCGGAGAAAATTGTTCAAACAGCTGGATGACTTGCTGTCCGTTTACCGTTTTAGCCATGATCGATAACCTCCTTTAATAGCTTCATTCGATCGGTTAGTTCCTTCAATTTCTGTTTGTTATCTTCAGATGTTGCAGCACGGCTGATCTGTTCATATATGTTTTGAGTATGCTGAAGCTCTTGTGTCCATTTTTTCAAAAATACAGCATTCTTTTCTTTTGCCAAAAATGGGCCTACGAGCATTCCGGCCGGCAAAGAAATTCCTGCATAAGCTGCATCTCTGTCTCCGGATTCGGCGACAAGTACCTCATAGCACTTTCCGTCTTCCTCAAGAATCACTTCATCAATAAGTGCGTATCCTTCTTTATACAGCCACTCTCTAATATGAAAGGCATGAATATTCGGCTGTAAAATAAGCCGTTCTTTACCTGTCAGTTTTTCTTTGCCTGCTTCTAAAATATGAGCGATCAGTGACCCGCCCATCCCGGCAATTGTTATGGCGTCAGCCTCACCTTTCTGAAGCACTTCAAGGCCGTCTCCTTGTCTTACCGTTATGTGTGCGCTTAAGCCCGATTTTTCGACCTGCCGTTTGGCAGACAAGAATGGACCGTCTGTTATTTCTCCAGCAATAGCTTTGCTGGCTTTATGATTCAGCACCGCATAACAGGGAAGGTAAGCATGGTCAGAACCAATATCCGCTACTACTGCTCCATCCGGTATGTACTCCGCTACTGTTTGTAATCGTTTTGATAATTTTAATTCGTTCACTAGTCATCACAACTTTTCTCAATCATTTTTTCCTTTTCTATCATATAAAAAATCAGCCCGGAATCCAAGCTGAGCGAATGATTTTCAGTTTATTTCTTTGCAGGAACAACATCAAGTATGGGATGACGGACAAAAATAAAAGGCTGTCGAGAACATCTCGGCGGCCTGAGAACGTATAAAGAGAAAGATACATCCTTTATTTAATTTTAGACACCCATTCTGCCATGTCATCAAGCTTATCAGCCGGAACAAGACCGGAAGGCATTCCATTACCGCCTTTTTCAATCTTTGTTTTGATTTCAGCGACATCCTTCTTATCCCCTACACCTTTTAAACTCGGACCCGAAACCCCTTCATAATTTTCCCCGTGACACGCGATACAATTTGCCTTGTAAATGTCTTCCGGTGAAGCGTTCGCATCATCTTTTTCAGCAGACTTGCTTTCTCCCCCGCTCGCAATCTCACGAGAGTCATCAAGCCCCTTTACTGATAAAAAGAAAGTCAGACCAATTCCTAAAACAGCGATCAGTAAAAATGGAATAAGCGGATTCCATTTCATTTCCCTTCCCCCTTTATGATCCTTCCCCCTATGTAAACACTTCTAATTCTAACTTATTTTTACAAAAAGTAAATGGATTGGCATACAAAAGTTTTTTATTCACACTTTATACAAAATTGAATCAAAACATGCCTATTTCTCTAACATTCCTTTTATTCTATTGTATAATGTATTGTATACGCTTACAATAGAAAATATGGATTGGTATATTGAAATTTTTCATCACAATGTTCATTTGCAAATGACACCATTTTTCAGTAAAATAAAGGCATATTATCCATATATCTTTTTAAAAAAAGAAGAACGGATCTGCAAGACCCGTTCCATCTTATTCTAGAAAATCTTTCAAACGTTTACTTCTGCTAGGATGTCTTAGTTTCCGCAGCGCTTTCGCTTCGATTTGTCGAATACGCTCTCTCGTAACTCCAAATACCTTGCCGACCTCTTCCAATGTTCTTGTACGTCCGTCATCAAGACCGAATCGAAGCCGCAATACATTTTCTTCACGATCTGTTAACGTATCAAGCACGTCTTCAAGCTGCTCTTTCAATAGCTCGTATGCCGCGTGATCTGAAGGTGAAGTAGCCTCTTGATCTTCGATGAAATCACCAAGATGGGAATCATCCTCTTCACCGATCGGTGTTTCAAGAGACACTGGCTCTTGTGCTATTTTTAAGATTTCACGTACTTTTTCAGGTGTTAAATCCATGTCTTCCGCAATTTCTTCAGGTGTTGGCTCTCTGCCTAAGTCTTGCAATAGCTGACGCTGTACGCGGATTAATTTATTAATGGTTTCAACCATATGAACGGGGATCCGGATCGTTCTCGCCTGATCGGCAATGGCGCGTGTAATCGCCTGTCTGATCCACCACGTAGCATACGTACTGAATTTATAACCCTTACGGTAATCAAATTTCTCAACGGCTTTCATCAGACCCATGTTACCTTCTTGGATCAGGTCAAGGAACAGCATTCCGCGTCCGACGTACCGTTTGGCGATGCTGACAACAAGCCGCAGGTTCGCTTCAGCCAATCTGCGTTTGGATTCTTCATCACCTTCTTCAATTTTTTGCGCATAGGCGATTTCTTCCTTTGCAGAAAGAAGGTTAACCCGGCCGATTTCCTTTAAATACATACGAACTGGGTCATTGATTTTGACACCAGGCGGTACACTTAGGTCATTAAGGTCAAATTCTTCTTCGGCTTTGGCAAGCTGCTGAATATTAGGATCTTCTGTTTCTTCATTCTCACTAATTAATTCAACACCTTGTTCACCTAAAAATTCATAATACTCATCCATTTGGTCTGATTCAATCTCAAAGCTGGACATACGCTCAGCAATTTCTTCATATGTCAAAACGCCACGTTTTTTACCAGACTCGGTTAATTGTTCTTTCACTTGGTCGAATGTTAATTCAGTTTCGTGGGTTTGTTTATCAGCCATTATGGATCCCTCCTTCCAAAGCTTGCAACGAATTCTAAAAGCGGTATGATTCTTATTCGGTCCATTCAGGCGTTTTCTATGTGAACTGCCTTTAACAATGTGCGAATAATGAAATGACAATTCATGATGAGGTCAAGCGATCTATTTGCTCCTCCGCAAGGAATCATTGCCAATGAAAGCTCCTCATCAGTTGTCCCGGTTATTTTAAAGATCGGTTCAAAGTAACGATTTCTTGAGCCAGAGATGCCGCTCTCAAAAAATCTTTTTGCCTTTCGGCTTCGGCTCTTTCCGCCTCTTTTTCTTTTATCATTGACCATTTTCTGTGATTCAACACTTTTTTCACATAATCTGATAACTCGGCCTCGCTGAGTTCTTGATTAATCTGAAGCATTAAAATATCAGACAGTACCTGGCTTATATGATCATCCGTTACCCTGGCCATAATATGCTGAGGCGTCAGCTCGGCACCCTCTTCATAAAAAGCGTACAGATAGGCTGCCAAAGCGCGGTGTTCATCAATATTAAATTCAAACCCGACCCGGTCAATGACTTTTTTTATGACGCCCCTGTCACGAAGCATATGCGCCAGTAAAAGCCTTTCTGCATTTTCATACGCCGGGCGCAGCCGTTTTTGCCTTGCCTTAGTTGTCAAATGCGCTCTTCTTGTTTTCGTTTCACCGCTGCTGTCAGCAGGTTTGTTTTGCCTGCCGAATACAGTCAGCTGCTCAGTTAATGACTCCTGGGAAATCGAAAATTCGGAAGCAAGCTGTTTCACATAGACTTCCTGTTCAAGTGATCCTGACAGCGCGCTGATTTCTTTAAGCACTTCTTTAATGTAGGCTAATCGATCGCCTTCATCGGACAGGTTCTTTCCTTTCCGGAAATATTGCATTTTAAACGCCATTACCGTAACGCTTGCATCGACAATGTCGTTTTTGAATTTTTCTCCGCCGTACTGTTTAATGTAATCGTCAGGGTCCAATCCGTCAGGGATCATTGCGACTCTGACTTTACAATCTTTTTTCTGAAGAAGCTCTGCAGCTTTCAAGGTGGCTTCATATCCGGCTTTATCAGAGTCATAGCAAAGAATGATCTCCTCCACGTTTCTTCTCAGAATCTTTACATGATCATCTGTCAGAGACGTGCCCATCGTCGCTATACTCTCTTTTACGCCTGAGTTTACCGCTGATATGACATCGGCGAATCCCTCGAATAAGACAGCTCTTTCCTGCTTTCTGATATGAAGCCGGGCCTTGTGAAAATGATAAAGCAGCTTGCTTTTATGAAAAAGCGGCGTTTCCGGACTGTTCATATATTTTGGCTGCTGGCTGCCAAGCGCTCGGCCTGAGAAAGCCACCACAGCTCCATGATGGTCATGGATCGGAAACATGATCCGGTTTCTGAAACGGTCAAAATATCCGCTTCCGTCTTCGCGTCTGATTAGCAGACCCGCTTTTTCCATTTGCGTTTCACTGAAGCCCCGCTTGACGAGAAATTTTGTTATGAAATCCCAAGAATCAAGAGCATAGCCGATCTGAAATTCATCAATCAGCTCTTTTGTAAACCCTCTTGCAAGCAAATAATCCAGCGCTTCTTGACCTTCTTTTGTATTTATTAACAAATGATGGTAAAATTTCTTCAGAAGCTCATGAGCCTCCGCCATTTTTTGTTCTCCGGAGGATTCTGGCCGGACTGCGGTGTGAACCGTTATATCATCTGGAAAATCAATGTGGTATTTGTCCGCAAGGTGGGAAACCGACTCAGCAAACGAATAGCCCTCCATCTGCCTCAAAAAGGAGAAAACATTGCCGCCCGCTCCGCAGCCGAAGCAATGAAAAATCTGTTTGTCTGGCGATACGGAAAACGAAGGTGTGCTTTCTCCGTGAAAAGGACAGAGTCCAAAGTAGTTTCGGCCTTGCTTCTTTAATTGAACATAATCACCTATGACTTCAACGATATCTGCCGACTTTTGCACCTTGTCTACAATTTCATCTGGTATCCGATTTCCCATCTTATAACACTCCGTCGTACATTATTCGATGTTTTAGTGCAAAATCCCTTCATCGTTCGACAGGATTTTTTGCAGCAGTGTAACAAATCGTTCTCGATCTTCATGATTCAATTTTTTAGGCCCTTTGGCATATATGCCTTTTCTCCTTTGTTTGCCGGAAACATGACGGCCTTCAAGGGCAAAATCAATCGTATCTTCCTTGTAAAGACGCCCTCTCTCCGACATGACGGTGACATTCCTGTTCACAAGCAGGGATGCTAAACCAATATCCTGCGTCACCACGACATCTCCCGGTTTTACATGATTTGCGATATATAAATCAGCAGCTTCTTTATGAGGATCAACATACTTCCATTTTTCTTCCTGACTTCTGGAAAGCTGGTAATGTTCAAATGAAGCGACAAAAAGAACTTGAACTTCATAATCGGATGCTGTTTGTAAAATTTCGTCTTTTACGGGACAAGCATCAGCATCGACAAAAATCGTCTTTTCTTTTTCATTAAGAAGAGTAATTCTCCATCCCTCCATTAAACTCCTGCATAAAAGCAAGCAAAATCGCACACCCTGCAAAAATGCGGGTGTATATGAATTTGTCGAAAAATTTCCGGGAGAAATTCTTGACATCTTACCCATAATAGTTTATTCGTATCACACTAACCTTAAACCTAAAATTAATCATTTTATCACAATTTTTTATTATAATACAAACTTCACAAAGATGCTATTGTTTTTCATTATTCCCTTTTGGCAAAGTCAAAAACCCAGGATAGAGCGTCCTGAGTTACATGTTTTTCGTTTTGAGATGATGGATAATATTTGCTGTTTCTTCTACTGCTTTATTTGAAACATCTACAACCTGGCAGCCGATTCGATCCACGATCTTTTCGAAATATTCCAGTTCCTCTTTAATTCTGTTGATATTTGCATAGATGGCCTTGTCATTGAGGCCAAGCGATTTTAACCGTTCTTTTCTGATATGATTCAGTTTATCCGGACTAATCTTCAGGCCGATGCATTTTTTCGGGTCAACATTAAAGAGCTCTTCCGGCGGGTCAACCTCCGGAACAATCGGAACATTGGCAACCTTCAGCCGCTTGTGGGCAAGATATTGAGATAACGGTGTTTTAGAGGTTCTCGATACACCGATCAAAACGATATCAGCTTTTAAAATGCCTCGTGGGTCACGCCCATCATCGTATTTAACAGCAAATTCAATCGCTTCGACCTTTTTGAAATAATCTTCATCAAGCTGGCGGACCCGTCCCGGTTCATATTTCGCCGTTAAACCGTAGGCTGTTTCCATTTTATCAATTAACGGGCCGATAATATCATAATATAAAACATTTGCTTTTTCCGCTTCGGCAATCAAATATTCTCTTATTTCCGGCACCACAAGTGTAAAACAGATAATGCCTCCATCTGCTTTTGCAAGTGAAATCACTTCATTGATAGTGCCAATGTCTTCAACATAAGGAATTCTTCTTACATGTGTATCATCCGCTGAGCCGTTAAATTGGCTTAATGCAGCTTTGACTACCAATTCGGCCGTTTCACCGACGGAATCCGATACAACATAGATGATGCGGTTATTCATATTATCCCCCCGTTAGTCTGCGCTCTTATAGGATTTCATTTTCTGATAAACTGACAAGTATTTTGGTCATATTTGTTTTCGTCACTCTGCCGATCACTTCATATCCTTTATCGGTATCTTTGATGACAGGCAGCGCATCGATTTGTTTTTCAATTAAGTGCTTTGCAATGTCCATCACATAATCCTCGCGTCTGCACACTGTAATATTCGGCATTCTAGTCATAATAATGTGCACAGGGACAGAAGTAAGCTCCTGCTGGCCGATGCTGGCTCGTAGTAAATCCTTTCGTGAAAGCACTCCGACTAAAACAGCATCACGGTCCACTACAAACAGAGTACCTACATCTTCTAAAAACATGGTGCAAATCGCATCATATACAGAAACGTTCTCGTGAATAACAACGGGGATAGATTGAAAGTCTTTCACCTGAAGCTTTTTCAGTTTATCTGCCAAAAGCTGCGTGCCGGTTTTTCCAGTATAGAAATAACCGACTCTCGGGCGCGCCTCAAGGAAACCTGACATGGTGAGTATGGCTAAATCCGGACGCAGTGTTGCTCTTGTTAAATTCAGCTGTTCGGCAATATGCTCCCCTGTAATCGGTCCGTTTTCTTTTACAATCTGCAAAATATGTTCTTGCCGTTTATTTAGTTCGATCGTACTCACCACCTTTTCACTTCGTATCTATGTAAAGAAATAATAAACCATATTATAACGTAAATGCTTTGTAATCAAACAAAAAAACTTTCAAATGGGGAAAAGACGATTACCGATCACACAGCAACCGCCTTTTCTTTCTTTATTTTACAATAAGGGCATTCATATTAGCAAAGGACTTGATCTGATCCGCCAAGCTTACCATTTGCGCTAATCGGTTTGCCTTTAATGTCTCATTATCAGCAATAACCATCGTATGGTCGAAATAAGCATCAATCGGTTCCTTCAAGGCCGCAAGGGAAGTAAGTGCCGCCTCATAATCCTTTTTGCTGAAGCTTTCCTGCAGATTTTGTTTAGCAGTTTGATAAGCTTCGTACAGCTTCGCTTCGTATTCATTTTCGAATAAATCAGGCTGAATTTCCGCGCGAACTCCTTTTTTGCTGATAGAAATCACTCGGCCTAAAGCTTCTGCTGTTTCCTTAAAGCCTGGCGCACCCAGTTTTTGTTCCAGCACTTGTGCTTTGTGGAGCGCCGAATATGGCTCAAGCTCAGAGCTTTCCAGCACGGCATCTATTACATCATGTCTGATCTGCTCCGCATTTAAGACGTATTTTAGACGCTGAGTGAAGAAATCTAACAGTTCGGTTTCTTTTTCGGTTTGTACGAAAGTCAGCAGCTCTTCAAACGAAATGCCCCAGTTCCGGTCAAGCAGAATAGCGACAATCCCGCTCGCTTGGCGGCGCAAACCGTAAGGATCCTGTGAACCAGTCGGAATGACGCCAATAGAGAAGAAGGATGCGATTGTATCCAGCTTATCCGCCATGGCAACTACCGCCCCAGTGAAAGTGGAAGGCGTTTCTCCGCCTGCAGATCTAGGCATATAGTGTTCGTTGACAGCTGCGGCTACAGCATCATGTTCGCCAAGCATTCTCGCATACTTTTCACCCATAATTCCTTGAAGCTCAGGGAACTCATATATCATGTGTGTCACAAGGTCGAATTTAGAAATTTCAGCAGCACGTTTCACATGTTTTAATGTATCTTCATCAGCTTGAAGACGGACAGCAAGCTTCTCTGCGATCGCTGTTACTCTTCTTACCTTATCAGCAAGAGAGCCAAGCTCTTCATGGAACACAATGTTTTCAAGCTTCTTCACATTTTCATCAATGTTCAGTTTCTGGTCTTCCTTGTAGAAGAAAGAAGCATCTGACAAACGAGCACGCAGCACTTTTTCATTGCCTCGTGCGACATTTTCGATCGCGTGGCTGTTTCCGTTACGGACTGTGATAAAGTAAGGCAGCAAATCTCCGTTTTTGTCTTTAACAGGGAAATAGCGCTGATGCTCTTTCATTGTCGTTACAAGCACTTCCTCAGGAATGGACAGAAACTCAGATTCAAATGAGCCGTAAAGAGCCGTCGGATATTCTACTAAATGATTGACTTCATCAAGGAGATCCTCGTCAACCGGAATACTCCAATTGTTTTCTTCGGCCATTGCTTCCAGCTGCGATTGAATCATCTGTTTGCGAACATTTGGATCAGCAATAACATGCTGCTGTTTCAGCTGTTCTTCATAACTTGAAGGTGATTCAATAGACACTTCATGCCCCAGGAACCGGTGCCCCTGTGTCGTCCGGCCTGACTCAACATTTGTGATTGCAAACGGAATGACATCCTGGCCAAATAAAGCGACAATCCATTTAATCGGACGGATATAACGCAGATCTTCATTTCCCCATCTCATGTTTTTCGGGAAATGGAGGCTTGTAATTAAGCTGTTCAGTTCAGGCAGAAGCGTTTTGGTTTCTTGTCCTGCTTGGAATTTTTGCACAAAAACATATTCCGTGCCTTTTATTTCTTTCATGTACAAGTCTTCCACGCTGGCACCTTGGCCTTTTGAAAACCCAATCGCCGCTTTTGTCCAGTTGCCGTCAGCATCAAGGGCGATTTTTTTTGCAGGCCCTTTTGCTTCTTCTTTTATATCATCCTGCTTTTCTGCTACACCCTTTACTAAAACAGCAAGGCGTCTCGGTGTATTAAAAAGCTTCACTTCACCGTGTACAATATTTTTTTCTGCAAGCCAGCCTGTCAGCTTTTCGCCCAGCTGAACCATGCTTTCATTCAAAAAGCGCGCCGGCATTTCCTCTAATCCGATCTCTAAAAGTAAATCCTGTTTACTCATGAGAAGAACCCTCCCCTTTAAGCATTGGGAACCCTAGTTTTTCTCGTTCCTCATAATAGGTTTTTGCGACTTTTCTTGCTAAATTCCGCACTCTTCCGATATAGCCTGTCCGCTCTGTAACAGAGATTGCCCCTTTGGCGTCAAGAAGGTTGAATGTGTGCGAGCATTTAAGCACGTAGTCATATGCGGGATGCACAAGACCGTTATCCATTTGCTTGATCGCTTCTTTTTCATACGTGCTGAATAATTGGAACAGCATATCAACGTCAGATGTTTCAAATGTATAAACGGAATGCTCGTACTCAGCCATCATAAATAAATCTTTCACAGTAAACCCTGACGTCCACTCAAGATCAAATACATTTTCTTTATCCTGTATATAAGAGGCCAGACGCTCAATTCCATATGTAATTTCCACGGAAACAGGCTTACACTCAAGTCCCCCAACCTGCTGGAAATACGTGAATTGTGTAATTTCCATTCCGTCAAGCCAGACTTCCCAGCCAAGACCCGCACAGCCTAAAGACGGATTCTCCCAGTTGTCCTCAACAAAACGGATGTCATGCTCAAGCGGATCAATTCCGAGAGCGCGCAAAGAGTCTAAATACAGCTCTTGAATGTTATCAGGTGATGGTTTAATGATGACCTGAAATTGATGATGCTGATAGAGTCTGTTCGGGTTTTCTCCGTATCGGCCGTCAGCTGGGCGTCTTGACGGCTCAACGTAAGCCACTTTCCACGGCTCAGGACCGATACTGCGCAAAAATGTATACGGGCTCATCGTGCCGGCCCCTTTTTCTACATCGTATGCCTGCATGAGCACACAGCCTTCATTAGACCAATGCTTCTGCAGGGTTAGAATCATGTCTTGAATATTCATTTCAAGCACCTCCACTTTTCTTTCATAAAATTGCTGCGGCAGCAACCAAAAAACTCCCGTCTCTATGCTTGCCAGCCGCAAACATAGGGACGAGAGTTCTCCCGCGGTTCCACCCTAGTTGCTGAGAACAAAATCCCAGCCTCTTTTTTAAAATTGCTCAAGAATGCCTTTCGTTGCGCGCTCATCCTTAGCTTACACCGTCCTAAGGTCGCTTTTATGAGGTAAACGCAAGTACTTCTTTCTCTCACTGCAACATATTTTATAATAAATGATCATATAAAAAGATGGGCCATATGTCAACTTTTGTTTTCACCCATAAGATGTTTCATGCTCTCCATTTGATCTAAAAAACGCTTCGATTTCAGATAAACCCCTGAATATTCTTCGTAGTACAAGTCAATAACTTGCTTTAATTCATTTTTCGTTTCCTGCTTTAAAGATACATTGCCAATCCTTGAAAGATCGAAGTAATAAAACAGTCTCAAAAGCCTTGCCGTTTGCGGTTTAATCGGCACCTTGTAAGGGTCTTTGTCAAAGCAGCGGTGGCAAATAAAACCGTTATCGCGAACAGAAAAATGGAATGTCCCATCCTGGCTTTTACAATGCACACAGTGATTAAGCTCAGGATACAGTCCCATCACAGCAAGCATCTTCATTTGAACAATGAAGGTAATAACATCCGGGTCTGTTCCTTCGTCAAGCTGTTTAAAGGATTCTAAAATAAATTCAAACAAATAGGGATTTGGTTTTTTTTCTTCTGTGCCTTTGTCAACGAGCTCAGCAATAAAAGCTGCATATGCAGTTAAAAACAAATCCTCTCTGATGCCTCTCATGCTGAGGATCATTTCACCCTGCTGAAGGGTTCCGAGGCCTGTTGTTTTCTGCATTAGGAATGAACCATACAAAAAGGACTGGCTGACTGCTGATAAACGGCTGTTCGGTTTTTTGGCTCCTCTGGCCATAACACCTATTTTTCCGTGTTCTCTTGTCAGTAAAGTAACAATTTTATTCGTCTCTCCGTAATCATTGGTACGAAGAACGATTCCTTCACATTTTGTCAGCATTTCCGCACCTTCCTAAAACAGGAGCGGTCAAGAGGTCTATAAAATTGGAAAATCAAATCGGGCTAGCTCATCTTCTAGTTCTTCGGGTCTTTCCATGTTCTCTTTTTCCAGTTCTTTAAAAAGAAGATACGTATCAACATTTCCTGTTTGAGAAAATACGTTCCAGGTAAAATTCAACACAAGAAACCCACCTTTCTGTAGTTAAACTAGCTTACCTAAACTCCAAATTCTTACCTTTATCTTGACCAGATGTCCTCCATTTCATGTTAAACAAAATTTGCTAATGTATCCCTGTTCATGTGAGATAATGACACAGCAAGTGATTAATATTCATCCTCTTTAAAGCCGAAGTCGCGAAGCTGGGACATTTTGTTACGCCAGTCTTTCTGCACTTTTACCCACAATTCTAGATAGACGCGAGAACCTAAGAGGGCCTCGATATCCGCTCTCGCTCTTTTTCCGACTTCTTTCAGCAGGCTGCCTTTTTTCCCGATGACAATGCCTTTTTGAGAATCCCGTTCGACCACAATTGTTGCCGCCACGTGCACGGATCCGTTGTCCTGCCCTTTAATCGATTCGATGCTTACCGCAATGCTGTGCGGGATCTCTTCCCTTGTCAGATGCAGCACCTTTTCCCTGATCAACTCAGAAATGATAAAGCGTTCCGGATGATCGGTCACCTGGTCACTCGGATAAAACTGCGGACCTTCAGGCAAATATGCTTCAATCTGCGCCAGCAATGTTTCAATGTTATTTCCCTCTAATGCAGAGATCGGAACAATTTCCTTAAAAGGATATCGCCTGCGGTATTCGTCAATTAGCAGAAGCAATTGATCAGGATGGATCTTGTCAATTTTGTTTACGATTAAGAAAACAGGTGTCGAGGTATTCTGCAATTTCTCAATAATGAACTCGTCGCCCTTGCCATAGCCTTCCTCAGCATTGATCATAAATAAGATCAAATCGACTTCTTTTAATGTATTTTGCGCCACTTTCATCATAAAGTCTCCAAGCTTATGCTTAGGCTTATGAATTCCTGGTGTGTCAATAAAAATCGTTTGTGATGTGCCTGTCGTTAATACCCCTTGCACCTTATTTCTTGTTGTTTGGGGTTTATCACTCATGATCGCGATTTTTTGGCCGATCACTCTGTTCAAAAAAGTAGACTTTCCTACGTTTGGTCTTCCGATAATGGATACAAATCCTGATTTAAAGCTTTCGTTCGTCATGTAAATCCTCCGATGAAAATGCGCCTGGCAATAATTCTTCTGCAGTCATTTCTTGTATTTGTCCTTGTAAATTGGTCAGCACGATAATAACGTCCTTTGTGCAGAGCTCAGAAATCACCTGCCGGCAGGCTCCGCACGGTGATACTGGGCCCGGGGTGTCAGCAGCTACTGCCAGCATCTGAAACTCAGTATCGCCTTCAGAAACAGCTTTAAACAAAGCGGTACGCTCAGCGCAGTTGCACATGCTGTATGCCGCATTCTCTATATTGCAGCCTCTGTACACTTTTCCATCTTTGGTAAGAAGAGCGGCTCCTACTTTAAACTTGGAATACGGTGCATATGCCATGTCACGCGCTTTTAAAGCTTCTGTTATCAATTTCTGTCTGTTCATGTGTACATGTTCCTCTCTTACCTATAATGGTACCGCTATCACTTTATATTTTACATAATGGCGCTCCTTTTTTCACGCCCATTTCTAAAAATGTAAAATAAATGTAAGAATTTTCAGCCATACAGCTTTGGCAAAAAAATAAGTAAACCAATAATACACGAAATCACGGCAAAAACGCAAACAGCCCCGGCAGCAGCGTCCTTAGCCGCCTTAGCAAGCGGGTGATGTTTATCTGTTACTAAATCAACCGTGTGTTCAATAGCTGTATTTAAAAGCTCCAGTGAAAGCATTCCGCCAATCAAAAGAAAAATAATAGCCCACTCTGTCAGGCTGAGATTAACGAGAAAACCGCAAATGATAACGGCGCAGGCAGCCGCGGCATGAAATTGAAAATTCCGCTCCGTCCGCGCCGTTCTCCATATGCCCCGCCCTGCGTGCACGAAGCTCATTAGGAATCGCTTCAGCTCATTTCTATGATCTCTTGAGTCCATAGGCGTCCAGCAAATCCTTTTGCTTAGTAAACATCTCCTCTTCTTCCTCTTTCGTCATATGGTCATATCCTAAAAGATGCAGGAATCCATGTACCGCTAGAAAGCCAAGCTCTCTCTTGAAAGAATGGTTATATTCTTCAGCCTGCTCTCTTGTACGATCTGCACTGATGATAATATCACCTAGAACCGGCGGCATTTCAGCACCGACAATTTCAACTTCGTCTTCTCCCTCTTCTTCAAGAGCAAAAGAGATGACGTCTGTCGGCGTATCCTTTCCCCGATACTCTTTATTGATCTGCTGAATGTCTTCATTGGTAACGATCGTGACAGAAACCTCAGCCTGGTCCTGAACTCCTTCGCGCTCAGCGGCAAATTGAAGCAGATTTTCTACTTCTTTAAGCATCTCTTCAGAGACACTTCCGGTTTCATCTACGATATCAATCAATAAACTCATCTATTTCACCTTCTTAGTAGCCTCCGGATATTCAATCCGGGAGTGGAAAATTCCTTTTAATGTTGCACAAAGCGTTTTTGCGATTGTATCAAGCTCTTTAAATGTCAAATCGCATTCACTAAACTGTCCGTCCTGAAGCTTATCGGATATAATGCCCCTGACAAGCTTTTCAATTCGTTCAGGATTTGGATTATGCATCGATCTGACAGCCGCTTCGACACTGTCTGCCACTGATATAATCGCGGCTTCTTTCGACTGCGGCTTCGGCCCCGGGTAACGGAATTCTTCCTCTGTAATCTGATCGCCTTTTTCCTTCGCTTTATAATAAAAGAATTTCAAAAGAGAGGTCCCGTGGTGCTGCTCAGCAATATCCACAAGCTCCTTTGGAAATTTATAGCTTCTCAGCATATTCGCCCCGTCAGTGGTATGCGAAATAATGATATTTTTACTGAGCTGCGGAGAAAGCTTATCATGCGGATTGTCAATATTCATTTGATTTTCAATAAAATATTGCGGCCGCTTTGTTTTTCCGAGGTCGTGATAATACGCACCGACTCTTGCAAGCAAACCATTTGCCCCTACCGCCTCGCAGGCGGCCTCTGACAAATTGGCGACCATGACGCTGTGGTGATATGTACCTGGTGTTTCTGTCAGTATTTTTCGAAGCAGCGGATGGTTAGGGTTGGACAGCTCGATCAGCCTCATTGTGGACAAAATGCCGAAACCTGTCTCAAAAAACGGCATAAGTCCGATAATTAATACGGAGGAAGCAAAACCCGACACAACCCCCATCAGCATGAGCGTCCCGATTTCCAAGCCTGACAGCGCGGTGTTTTGGATCAATAATAGAGATAGAACCACAATCATATTGATAAACGCCACAAAAAGCCCGGTCTGCAAAATTTTTGATCTGCCATTGTGTTTTCCTAAAAACAAAACACCGGAAATACCGCTGATCAAATAATAAATACCAATGACATAATTAAATGTTCCTGTCACACCTTGATTAAACATCATACTTCCGCAAATCGCAAGAATGATACTTCCTAAAATAGCGATCCGTTCATTCATCAGCAGCTTGATTAAGATTGCACCGGCCGCAATGGGAACAAGATAGCCAATATTGTTATATTCCATCTTTTGAAATAAACTGACAACCTCCATAATAACAAGCAAAAGCGTTGTAATAATGGAGAATAATAGGATCGACTTGTTTTTGAATTTCAGATTTTGATTCTGTTTTTCGAAATAGTAAACGAGTGTAGCAATGAAAAGCCCGATCATAATCAAAAGGCCGCTAATCGGTTTGAACAAATTGGAGTTATTTAACAATCCGGTCAGCTCAAGTTTTCTGTACACTTCCCGATCAATGAGGTCATTTTCTTCCACGAGCACCTGCCCCTGTTTGATCTGAACCTGCTGAACATTGTCTGACGCTTCCTGGCGTTTTGCCTCTGTTGCTTTTGGATCGAAGACGTAATTCGGAATAATGGCGTAACGCCCGATTTCCGTGGCGGCTCCTAAATATTTAGACGGGATAGAATTACTCTTCAGTTCTTTTTGCACTTTATCTTTTGCTTCAGATAATTTATCCGACGGGATTTCACTGCTCATCACTGAGTTTACTGCTGTTATGACAGTATCTCTGACAAATGAAAAATCTTCATGGTCCGCCTTCAGCAAAGTCTTGATGGCATCCTCTGATATAGAATCATTCACATCTGACGTCAGCTTATTTTTCACCGACTTAATCATTGTTTTTTCTGATGGTGAACTGCTGTCTTCTTCTGCTGATTTTTTCACTTCACTGATACTGTCGAATATCGATGACACAAGATCAATTCGATTGTCTGTATAATCTTTCTTTAAGGTATATTGATCTTCGACCGCATCCTCAGCAGCTTGCTTTTTTTCCTCTGTCGCTTTTTGATCTTCCACGGTTGCCGGAGCATAAATGGTCTTGTCGCTGACTGAAAACAGGTCTAAATCAAGCGTTTCCGGCTTCACATGTACAAAAAGCAATGCGAACATAATCGCAGCCAGTAGAAGATACAGCAGTACATGCATGGAGCGGGCATTTTTAAAGCCGCGCCACTTTTTTGAGCCGCTTTTGGTCTTCCCCTTCTTTTTCAACACAAGAACCTCCTCTAGAAAATCAAGCTCATAAGCAAAAATGACCCGATAACGCGCGATCGGGTCATTCAGGATTAATTTTGCTTATCGTATGCTTCAATAATTTTCGCAACAAGCGGATGTCTGACCACGTCTGTCTGGTCCAGTTCAATCACAGAAATGCCGTCGATTTCTTTCAGCATCTCTCTCGCTACTGCAAGTCCCGATTTGACGCCTTTCGGCAGATCAATTTGGCTAACGTCACCTGTAATGATCATTTTAGAGCCAAAACCCAGTCTCGTCAAAAACATTTTCATTTGGGCAGGCGTAGTGTTCTGTGCTTCATCAAGTATAACATAGGCGTCATCAAGCGTCCGGCCTCTCATATAAGCGAGCGGAGCGATTTCAATGACTCCTCTTTCCAGCAGCCGTTCTGTATGATCTGTTCCAAGCACATCATGAAGAGCGTCATACAGCGGGCGCAGATAAGGATCTACTTTCTCTTTCAGGTCACCTGGTAAAAAACCGAGGCTTTCACCGGCTTCTACCGCAGGTCTTGTTAAAATGATTTTTTTAATATGTCCGTTTTTCAATGCGTGGACTGCTTTTACGACAGCAAGGTACGTTTTTCCAGTTCCTGCCGGGCCGATGCCAAATACAAGATCATCTCGTTTCATGGCGGCTACGTATTCCCGCTGTCCCATGGTTTTCACACGGATCGATTTGCCTTTTGCGTTTTTTGTAATTTCTTCTTCGTACATGCTTTCAAAATATTCAAGTTCATTCTTTTTTGCCATCTTGATGGCGGAAATCACATCACGTTCAGAGATCTCTATCCCCTTGCGAATTAATGCGAGAAGTGATCCCAGCAGCCTGTCGGCAATCTGAAACGATTCTTCATCGCCTGAAATATAAATCGTTTCGCCTCGCGTAATGATATTTACATCCAGATCTTTCTCCATCAGTGTCAAAAAAGAATCTTGATTCCCGAACAGTGAAAGCGCTTCGTCCGGGCTTTTCAGTTTTTGATTCATCGCAAGTAAATGTTCTGTCATTCTTCAGTCTCCCTGACAATAGGTGTGGTTTGAACGATATCTTCTATAACTTGGTAGAGAATAATCAACTTTACTTTACCATTCTCGACTGTCTGGTGCAAAACTTTTTCACTTTTCACCTCGCCGTCCTCGCCTATTTTACTCTCTACATCCCGTTTACCCATTTTGATTCCTTCTTGAACTGCTTCTTCTTTCGTATATTTTCGCAAAGCCTCTTCACTTTCTCTCGTTTGCTCTTTGATATAAGAAACAGGGAGCTCCAAACCGAGAAAATGAAGCGAATGCTTCTCTTGTTCTGTTTTTGGATGTTTTAATTCTTCTTTTTTAAGCGTTATCCCCCAGATTGGGAAAGCCCATGAGCCAAAAGAAAGCTTGTGCTTTGTCCTTACTTTGCCCGTATAGACGTTAAATAATGTTTCAAGGGGCACCGTTACTTCAGATCTGTACCAGGTCTCGCCGTAAATTTCAGCTTTAGAGGCGACTTCCTGCTGCTCATCTTCGCTTCCGATTAAGCCGGAGACAAGCATTTGCCCCTTTTCCACATGATCATGGATTGCGGCCATGGGCTGGCCTTTCTGGACAAACATTCTTGTAATGGTTGCTTTCTTTTTGGCGACAATGTGGCGCGGACTGACATACTTTTCTTTTTCAGGCTCATTTTTCTCCACAACTTTCATGTGGATGGTCGTGCCTTTCAAATCGACTCCGACCCAAGTGATATTGTCTATTCCGTTGGTTAACGATTTTTGTATTTTTTCGGGAGACTGCATTAAAAATTGCAATCGCCCTTTTTTGACGCCGATTTCCTTCAAATGCTGCATCATTTGGTGCTCCGTTTCAGGCTTTGCACCAGTCACTTCAATTTTCCACACCATATTGGAGAGCAAAAACAATAGGATAAAAAAAAGCGCAAAACCAATGGTAAAACCTAAATTCAGTTTGGATTTCAGCAATAAGAACGGGAAACCTTTTCGATTGATAAAACGGGCTTTACAGTCAAATTCTCTTCTGACACGCCGAAAGGCATGTACATCCTGAAGCTGTATATATAACAAGACGGCTTCTTTCTTTTTTTTCAGATGAAAGATTGGAATCCCTCTTCTTGTGCATTCATTAAGGAGCCGTTCAATGCCTCGTCCCGTCACTTCAAGCTGGACCTTACCACCAAAAAAAGACAGCCATTTATTTTTCACAACATTTCCCCCTCGGCTTTATGACTCAACATATCGAACGACATCAATCGTACCCTCCAAAAGTATTTCTTCCGGAAGAATCGCTTTGATAACAAAGTTTTTTCCTGATATGATGCACTGGCCCTGCTTCAGCATCAGCCTCACTTCATTCTCACTGAACAGCAGAAGGCCTCTGTGGTTTTCTATGTAGATATGAAGTCTGCCGACCATTGTGATCCGCGGCAGATCCATCATAACGTCCGGGGGAATTTCCAATGCTCTTGTCAGCCAAGCTTTTAAACGATTCTTTCTTTGCCCCATACAAAAAGAACCCCCTTTCATCTCATATGTATGATTTGAAAGAGGGTTCTAACACTTAATTTTTGCGGGCTGCTCGCATTGTGTGATGAGGTTTTTTTGCCCTTGGCGGACCGAATACCTCGCCTAAGACAATGCCTTGCACCACAGTGTCTTTATTGACCTGAAGCAGTTTTTGCTTGGTATACACAGCTTTATGTTTGGCGGCAGTAAGATCCCGCTCAAGCCCTTTCAGGTTTCTTTCCGTTTCCTTCCGTCTATCTTCAGCTTCTTGTCTCATCTGTTCCAAGCGGTTTGGAATAGGTGCTGGCGTTTCTTCAGCTGATTGTTTATTTTGAACAGAAGCAGGTTTCATTGTCTGCGGCTTTTTTCTTTTTTGATTTTGATTGTTTTTTTCTTCTTCTTTTTTCACTTTGCCGAAAATCGTGGAAATAATTCCGATAATCGCTGCAATAACAAGCGGATTCGTCAGTATATCTTCCATCACTATTCTCCCTTCTGCATAGAGAGATTATGATTTGCGGTCTTCATCCGATTGGTCTTTCGTTAATTTACCGAATGAATCACGCATATCTGTGTCTGCATCAATGTTTTTAATATTCATGTAGTCCATGACGCCGATATTTCCTTCGCGCAGGGCTTCGGCCATCGCAAGCGGCACTTCCGCTTCGGCTTCAACCACTTTAGCTCGCATTTCTTCTACACGTGCGCGCATTTCCTGTTCTTGAGCAACAGCCATTGCACGGCGTTCTTCGGCTTTGGCCTGTGCAATATTTTTGTCGGCCTCTGCCTGATCCGTCTGCAAGATCGCCCCGATGTTTTTACCAATGTCAACATCAGCAATATCAATCGAAAGAATTTCAAAGGCGGTTCCTGAATCCAGGCCTTTACCGAGAACCGTTTGAGAAATCATATCAGGGTTCTCCAGCACTTTTTTGTGATTTTCGGATGAACCGATTGTAGAGACGATCCCTTCGCCTACACGGGCTACAATCGTTTCCTCACCCGCACCCCCGACGAGGCGGTCGATATTGGCTCTTACTGTAATTCTCGCTTTCGCCTTCACTTCAATTCCGTCCATAGCAACACCTGCAATAAACGGTGTTTCAATGACCTTCGGATTAACGCTCATTTGCACGGCTTCCAATACATCACGGCCGGCAAGGTCGATGGCTGCACAGCGTTCAAATGTAAGCTCAATATTAGCACGCTGAGCTGCGATAAGTGCGTTAACGACTCTATCTACATTCCCTCCGGCAAGATAGTGGCTTTCAAGCTGGTTTGTTCCAACGTCGAGTCCCGCTTTATGCGCTTTAATCAGCGGATTAACCACCCGGTTCGGTATGACGCGGCGAAGCCTCATCCCTATTAGAGTGAAAATGCTGATTTTAACTCCAGCTGCTAAAGCTGAAATCCAGAGCATAACAGGTACAAATGTAAAAAATACAGCTAAGACAATGATCCCTACTACGACAATAGCCAGTATCATTAATGTTGATGGGTCCATGCTACTTCTCCTCGTTTCTGTTTAAATTTCTCTCACGACAATGCGCGAGCCTTCCACTTTGATTACTTTTACTTTTTTATCTTTCTCTGTAAATAATCCTTCAGATACCACATCAAGACGTTCGTCATCGATAATGACGGTTCCCGCGGGACGCAGCGGCGTAAAGGTCACGCCCTCCTTGCCGATTAAGTCCGTTCGCGTTTGGTTTGATACATAACCGCTCTCTGTATTTGTAGAATCATTTAATATAAATTTCTTAAAGAATTTCATACGCTTTCCCAACACCCTTGTCAGTAAAATGAAAGCTGTAATGGAAACAGCTGAGGCGATCAAGAGAGAAACCGCCATGACTGTGAAGCTTCCCACGGCCAAAAATAAGCTCGCAACAATTGCTCCCAGGCCAAGTAAACCAATAATTCCTCCGGGGAGGAATATCTCCATCAGGATCAGAATCACCCCTGCTATAAAGAGGAGAACCGTTTCATATCCGGCAAGACCCGTTGCAAGATGTCCGTAAAAAAACAGGATCAATGCGATAAATCCTGCTGTTCCAGGCAGACCGACACCAGGAGAAAAAAGCTCAACAGTAAGACCTAAAAAGGCAATTGTCAATAAAATAGGAACAACAATCGGACTGGTCAGCCACCTTGCTGCCTTTTCTGCAAAGCTTTCCTCAGCATAGCTGATATGTGCATCTTCGTATCCAAGCTTCTTCACAAGCGCGGAAAGATTGTTAACTGTTCCTTCTGAATAGCCTACGTCAACAGCTTTTTCCGCATTCAGCGTAAGCAGATCTCCCTTCGGCGCGCCCGCTTCTCTTGCATCTACATCAGGGTCTGCCATGGCACGCGCATATTTTGGATCACGGTTGTTTTTTGCTGCGGCATCTTCCAGCTCCGCAAGCCAGAATGATTCAGCTTTTTTGTCAGCAGCATTGCCTTTACCGTCTATGATCGCCGCGGCTCCCATCTTTCCTCCGGGCGCCATATAAATGGCGTCAGCCTGTAACGCGATATATGCACCAGCAGACAATGCCCGTTTGTTTACATAAGCAGTTATCGGGATATCCGTTTCGTTGATCGTGTCCGCTATATCAATAGCTGATTTCACCAGTCCTCCCGGTGTGTTAATATCAAGAATAATATGGTTTGCATGCTGAGCCTCTGCATCTTGTAGCGAACGTGACAAAAACGAGGCGAGACCCTGTTCGACATTTTTTTCAACGGGAATGACGTAGACGGTTTGTTTTTCTGCTTTTGTGTGCAGCTGAACTCCTAATAATGATAGTAGAAATATGCTCAAAAGAGCCGCTCGGAATCCTTTTGTTTGAAGCAAGGGCGATGTATCCCTCCTTCCTCGTATAGTAAGTGCCTTCTCTTCATACGTAACAAATGTATCAAAGGTTTCATTTTTTTATGTATAAAAAAAAGACATCTCTCTTAGAAAGATGTCCTTTTCTTTGCCATTTAAGACAGTTGACTGCTCACAAGCTTATTAATTAAACTTCCGTCAGCTTTACCTTTTACTTTAGGCATAATTGCCCCCATCACTTTGCCCATGTCCGCTTTTGAGCTCGCACCGACCTCCGCAATGGTTTCATTTACGATTGTACGCAGCTCTTCTTCTGATAGCTGCTGTGGTAAATAAACTTCTAAAATGTCCAGCTCTTTTTGAACTTTATCTACTAAATCTAAACGATTAGCGTTTGAAAATTCCTGGAGGGAGTCTTTACGTTGCTTAAGTTCACGAGAAAGGACAGTGAGTTCCTCATCCTCGGTCAAACTGTCTTTCTTAAGCTTAATTGCTTCGTTTTGAAGTGAAGCCTTAACCATTCGAACGACAGTCAGTTTGTCTTTCTCACGGCTTTTCATATATAGCTTCATATCTTGGTTAAGTCGCTCAAGAAGACTCATAAATCCACCCTCTTTTAGAATTTGCGTTTTCTAGCAGCTTCAGACTTTTTCTTGCGCTTTACGCTAGGTTTTTCATAAAATTCGCGCTTTCTTGCTTCTTGCAAAGTACCTGTCTTTGATACACTGCGTTTGAAGCGACGAAGAGCATCTTCAAGCGATTCGTTTTTTCTAACGACCGTTTTTGACATTCTCTTTCCCTCCCTCCGAATACACCAATCGACTACCTTTAAGTTACACATATAAACATGTACTTTGACATTATAATATAAGCCTTCAGTCAGGTCAACTAAGTGAGTTCACTTTTCCGTCATGAGCGGGACTGCCTGTCTATATAATGATAGAAAGGGGTTGGTGAATAAAATGTTGCTTCTGATTAGTTTTACTGCTCTTATATTATTCTTTCTCGCAGGAATGAACATGCTTCGGAAAGGTTTAATTTCGCTGACGTATTCAAAAATTGAAGAGCAGCTGCTGATTTTTACGGATCATCCATTAAAAGCATTCCTCATCAGTATTGTTTTTACAGGATTTCTCCAAAGCAGCTCCGCCTTTATGGTAATTGTCATCGGATTTGTAAGTGCGGGGGCCCTTTCTTTCAAACGGACAATACCGATGATCCTTGGAACAAATGTCGGATCTACCTTTACAACCGAATTTCTTGCAATCAAAATGGATGTGTTGATTTGGATTCTATTGATTGGCGGTTTGCTGTTTTTTCTGACGGGCAGGTATCCGTTCAAACAGCTGGGAACAAGCTTCCTCGGACTCGGAATTATCTTTTTTTGCATCAGCGGCTTCAGCCGTCTTGCAGAACCGCTTACTCAGCTGAAAACAGGTGCAGGGATTCTTCATCATGTAAACGACTCAAACTGGTCTGCTTTGCTTATCGGCATGGTGTTAACTGCAATCATTCACTCAAGTTCTGTCTGCATCGGCATTTTAATGAGCTTTATGAATGAAGGCGTTATTGGACTGACACAGGCAATGAGCGTTGTGCTTGGATCAAACATCGGGACATGCATTACAGCTGTCATGGCTGCTGTATCCGGCGGATATGCCGCAAAACAGACAGCGTGCGCCCATGTTTTGTTTAACATAATCGGCGTAGCAATTGTATTCCCGTTTTTGGCGGCAGCTACCGGCTTTGTTGAACAGCTCTCGGCAGACCCTGCCCAAAGAATCGCCCATTTCAGCCTGCTATTTAATGTCGTATCAGCTCTTTTGTTTTTACCGCTTACCAACTTGTTCTACAGCTTTATTAACCTGCTTATCCCAACTAAAAACTGAACATAAAAAACCGGCACATTCAGATGCACCGGTTTTTCAGATTAAGAAGACATACGCATTTGTTCTGTTATGTCATCCTCAACAATACGGACAAACTGTCCTTCATTGTATGGATAGCCTGCTTTTAGTATTTTTACTTTCACGATTTTGCCGATCATGTCTTCCGTACCTTTGAAAACAACTTTCATATAGTTGTCTGTGTAACCGACATACATGTTTTCTTCATCTGATTCTTTAAATGCTTCCTCAGGGATAATTTCAAGGACTTCATTTTCATAATCAGAGGCATATTCCTTCGCAAGCTGGTCAGAAAGTGCAATCAGGCGGTGTACACGTTCGTTTTTGACGTTTTCATCCACTTGGTCTTCCATACGCGCAGCTGGCGTTCCCGTACGTTTGCTGTAAGGGAAAACATGCAGTTCAGAGAATCTGTTTTCTTTGATAAAGTTATAGGTTTCCATAAATTCTTCTTCTGTTTCGCCAGGAAAGCCTACAATGACATCGGAGGTTACGGCTAAGCCCGGAAGTGCTTTTTTCAGCTTATTTAAACGGTCAGCGAAAAATTCCATAGTGTATTTGCGTCTCATCCGTTTAAGCACTGTGTTTGATCCGGATTGAATCGGAATGTGCAAATGGCGCACAATCTTATCTGAACGGTCTAAAACTTCAATCACTTCGTCTGTGATCTGGCTTGCCTCGATGGACGAAATTCTAATTCGTTTCACGCCTTGAACACGGGCGTCAAGTTCTCTCAAAAGCTTGGCAAAGTTGTAATCTTTCATATCTTCACCGTAGCCGCCTGTATGAATACCAGTAAGTACGATTTCTTTATAACCCGCATCAACCAGCTGCTGTGCTTGTTTAATAACTTCCTCCGGGTCACGTGAACGGAGAAGTCCGCGCGCCCACGGAATGATACAGAACGTGCAGAAGTTATTGCAGCCTTCCTGTATTTTTAATGACGCTCTTGTCCGGTCTGTAAAAGCCGGTACATCAAGCTCTTCATATACTCTAGCTTTCATAATGTTGCTGACGCCATTGATCGGCTGACGCTCTTCACGATATTGAGCGATGTAGCCGAGCATTTTTTCACGATCCTGAGTTCCGACTACAATGTCAACACCCGGGATTGCCATAATCTCAGCTGGCGAGGTTTGCGCATAACAGCCTGTGACGCAGATGACGCCGTCAGGATTTTGACGAATGGCGCGTCTGATCACTTGGCGGCTTTTTTTATCTCCCGTATTTGTTACCGTACATGTATTAATGACATATACGTCAGCTGTTTGTTCAAAGTCTCTTCTTTCATAGCCCGCATCTTTGAAAAGCTGCCAGATTGCTTCTGTTTCATAATGATTGACTTTGCAGCCAAGCGTATGGAACGCAACAGTTGCCATTATTGATCACCTCTTAATAACTCTGTATGATAAGAAATTGCGCTCAGCGCGTATAGCGGAGCGGTTTCTGTCCTTAAAATTCTCGGTCCGAGGCCGCACGGAACAGCGTTTTTCGCCGTGAGCCGCTCAACCTCCGCTTCTGTTAAACCGCCTTCGGGACCGAATACGATCAAAAGGGATGATCCTTTCGGAAGGCTGCTTACAACTGCGCTGAACGAGCTTGTTTCTCCTTGCTTCGATGACTCTTCGTATGCAACGACACATTTATCGAAATTCTGCACCTTTTCAAGAAGCTGCTGAAAGGAATGGATATCCAGCACTTGCGGCACTTCGTTTCGGTACGATTGCTCCGCCGCTTCCTTCGCAATTTTTGTCCATCTTTCCCGCTTTTTCTTCGCTTTCTTGTCATCCAGCTTGACAACAGAGCGTGCGGCTTGCAGAGGAATAAAGGCATGAGCTCCCAGCTCAGTCCCCTTTTGGATAATCCATTCAAGTTTATCCCCTTTCGGGAGGCCGCTTGCAATATAAACCTTTATCGGAAGCTCTCTGTTTTCATTCGTCCATTCTATCATAAGACAGGACACTTTTTCTTTGGAAACAGATTGAAGTTCACATTTTGCTTCGAAGCCGTCCTGAGAGCAGCAGATAATTTGGCCTCCCTCGTTCATTCTCATGACATTGACAATATGATGAACATCTTCTCCGGTAATTGAAATAGCCGGCGCTTCCTCCATTTGCTGCTTCGTGAGCTCGATAAAATATCGTTGCATACGCTGTGACACCTACTAACTGTTATTTTTTTGCAATAATGCTGACCCAATCTTCCATTGAGAGGATTTCCACAATGGTAAAACCAGCCTGTTCCAATGCTTCTTTTACCTCTTGCTTTTTTTGGCCGATAATTCCTGAAGTAATAAAGTGCCCGCCGTCTTTCAGCAGATGATAAGCCTGTGAAGTAAAACGAAGGATGACTTCAGCCAAAATGTTGGCAACGATCACATCATGTTCTCCTGAAATCCCGTCTAACAAATTATTTTGTTTGACTTGAGCTATATCGCTAACCTTGTTTAACTTCAAATTGAGACGTGCGCTTTCTACAGCAACGGGATCAAGATCATAGGCATGAACCGATTCAGCCTCAAGCATTGCAGCCGCAATACTTAAAATTCCGGAGCCTGTGCCTACATCAATCACCTTATCACCCTTTTGCACAAAGCGTTCAAGCGCCTGAATACAAAGTACGGTTGTCGGGTGTGTGCCTGTTCCGAATGCCATTCCCGGGTCCATTTCAATAATCAGCTCATCCGTATGTACCGGCGTATATTCCTCCCACGTCGGCACAATCGTAAACTTTTCAGAAATTTTCACAGGGTGGTAATACTTTTTCCAAGCAGTCGCCCATTCCTCTTCGTTCACTTCGGAAATGGTGATATGGTTTCTGCCCAAATCAATATCATAAAGAAGCAGATTATTAATTGTTTCTTTAATGCCCTCTACCGTTTCTCCAAGAAAGCTGTTGACCGGCAGATACGCTTTGACAATGACACCCTCGTTCGGATAATCATTGGGGTCGAGCTGGTAGATTTCCCCGTACACATTCTCACGTTCTTTAATTAAATCAAGCGGGTCCTCTATCACAACCCCACTCGCACCAGCTTCATGCAAAATATTTGAGATAGGTTCGACCGCTTCATGTGTTGTGTGAATGCTTAATTCGGACCATTTCAAAACTACCAACTCCTCATCCAATAATTAATCGCCTTTAAACGCGCGTTTTACCTTATCAAAGAAACTCATTTCCTGTTCATCAGGCAGGTTTCCGCTGACTTCGGCAAATTCGCGGATAATATCTTTTTGTTTATCTGTCAAGTTTGTCGGAGTGACAACGCGGACGACGATATGCTGGTCACCCTGTCCATAGCCTCTGACATTTTGAACGCCTTTGCCTCTTAATCTGAATTTTGTTCCTGTTTGTGTACCGGCAGGGATTTTCAATTTCACTTTCCCGTGAAGCGTCGGAACTTCCACTTCATCTCCAAGCGCGGCTTGAGCAAACGTTAACGGCATTTCACAGTAAATATCATCTCCGTCGCGCTCAAAGAATTCGTGGGCGCGCACGTGGAATACGACAAATAAATCCCCGGCAGGGCCGCCGTTTACGCCTGGTTCACCCTGTCCTGAGAGACGCAGCTGCTGCCCGTCATCTACACCGGCAGGAATTGTGACGTTGATTTTTTTGCGTTTTTTGATTTTTCCTTTGCCGCCGCAATCCGCACATTTGTTTTTAATGATTTTACCTGTACCTTCGCAGTGGTGGCAGACTCGTCTGTTGACAACTTTACCGAACGGCGTGTTTTGCTCCACATTTAGCTGACCGGAGCCTCCGCAGTGTGAGCACGTTTCCGGATTTGTACCAGGTTTCGCCCCTGAGCCTTTACATGTATCACACGTTTCCTCACGTGGAATCTCGATGGTCGTTTCTTTTCCGAAAACGGCATCCTCAAATGACAAAGTCATCGTATATTGCAGATCCGCCCCTTGACGCGGTGCATTCGGATCTCTTCGTCTAGTGCCGCCGCCGAAAATACTTGAGAAAATATCATCGAAACCAAAACCGCCGAAGTCGCCGCCGCCAAAACCGCCGCCGCCGAAGCCTTGGTTAGGATCAGTATGGCCAAATTGGTCGTAATGAGACCGTTTTTGGTCATCAGACAGCGTTTCGTATGCTTCTTTGACTTCTTTAAACTTTTCATCTGATCCGGCTTCTTTGTTAATGTCAGGATGATATTTTTTTGACAGCTTTCGATAAGCCTTTTTTATTTCATCCTTTGAAGCGCTCTTACTTACACCCAGCACTTCATAGTAATCACGCTTACTCATCTACTTCACTCTCCCGAATTTCTCACATAAATTAGATTGTATCATTTTGAATTATGATTTTTCAATTCCTTTTATCCCGGGCAAGAAAAAAAGTCAAAGCCAAGAGATGCCTGACTTTGACTTTCTAACCATTGAATCAGATTATGAAATATGTTCTTTTCAGCCAGCCCAAAAGCGGGCTGACTCAGAAAGAAACTTATTTTTTGTTTTGGTCGTCGTTTACTTCTTCGTATTCAGCGTCGACAACGTTGTCATCAGCTTTGCCTTCAGCGTTTGCTCCGTCTTGAGCTTGCTGTGCTTTAGCAGCTTCTTCATAAAGCTTCATAGAAAGCTCTTGAACGATTGCTTGAAGCTCATCTTTTTTCGCTTTGATCTCTTCAAATTCGTTTTTCTCAATCGCTGCTTTTATGGCGTCTTTGGCATCGTTGGCTTTTTTCACTTGTTCTTCGTCCACTTTGCCTTCAAGATCTTTTAATGTTTTCTCAGTTTGGAAAACAAGCTGATCTGCTTCGTTGCGGACTTCGATTTCTTCTTTTTTCTTCGCATCAGCGTCAGCATTTTCTTCCGCTTCTTTTACCATGCGTTCGATCTCATCATCAGAAAGACCTGAAGAAGATTTGATTGTGATGTTTTGTTCTTTTCCTGTGCCTAAGTCTTTTGCTCTTACATTTACGATACCGTTTTTGTCAATATCGAAAGAAACTTCGATTTGAGGCACGCCGCGCGGTGCTGGCGGGATATCAGTAAGCTGGAAGCGGCCGAGTGTTTTGTTGTCGGCAGACATTGGGCGCTCACCTTGAAGAACATGGATATCAACAGCTGTTTGGTTATCAGCAGCAGTTGAGAACACTTGTGATTTGCTTGTCGGAATTGTTGTGTTGCGGTCGATCAGTTTTGTGAACACGCCGCCCATTGTTTCAATACCGAGAGAAAGCGGTGTAACGTCAAGAAGAACAACGTCTTTTACGTCACCAGTGATAACGCCGCCCTGAATTGCAGCACCAAGCGCTACAACTTCATCCGGGTTTACGCCTTTATGTGCTTCTTTTCCAGTTTCTTTTTTGATTGCTTCTTGTACGGCAGGAATACGAGTTGATCCGCCGACAAGGATGACTTTGTCGATTTCGCTTGCAGAAAGTCCTGCATCTTGAAGCGCTTGACGGACAGGGCCCATTGTGCGCTCTACTAAATGAGAAGAAAGCTCTTCGAATTTAGCGCGAGTTAATGTAAGTTCAAGGTGAAGCGGTCCTGCTTCTCCAGCTGTGATAAACGGTAAAGAAATTTGCGTAGAAGATACGCCGGAAAGATCTTTTTTCGCTTTCTCAGCTGCGTCTTTCAAACGCTGAAGCGCCATTTTGTCTTTTGACAGATCAATGCCGTTTTCTTTTTTGAATTCAGACACAAGATGATCGATGATGACTTGGTCAAAATCGTCTCCGCCCAGACGGTTGTCACCGGCAGTTGAACGAACTTCGAATACACCGTCGCCAAGTTCAAGGATGGAAACGTCGAATGTACCGCCGCCAAGGTCGTATACCAGGATCGTTTGATCTTCATCTGTTTTATCAAGTCCGTATGCAAGCGCTGCTGCAGTCGGCTCGTTGATGATACGTTCTACTTCAAGACCTGCGATTTTACCAGCGTCTTTTGTCGCTTGACGCTCAGCATCGTTAAAGTATGCAGGAACTGTGATAACTGCTTTTGAAACTGTTTCGCCAAGATAGCTTTCAGCGTATGATTTAAGGTGTTGAAGGATGATAGCAGACACTTCTTGAGGAGTGTAATCTTTTCCTTCAATTTCAACTTTGTAATCTGTACCCATATGGCGTTTGACAGACATAATTGTGTTAGGGTTTGTGATAGATTGGCGTTTAGCCACTTCCCCTACTTGGCGTTCGCCGTTTTTGAATGCGACAACTGATGGAGTTGTGCGGTTTCCTTCAGCGTTAGCAATAACTTTAGGCTCGCCGCCTTCAAGTACTGCCACACATGAGTTTGTTGTACCTAAGTCGATTCCGATAACTTTACTCACTTGAATAACCTCCTGCTATGTAATTATTGATTCACTTTTACCATGGAAGGGCGAATGACGCGATCCTTCAGCTTGTAGCCTTTTTGCATTTCCTCAACGACAATGTTGGAGCCGTAGTTTTCATCTTCAGCCTGCATAACGGCTTGGTGAAGGTTCGGATCAAATTCCTGTCCTACAGCTTCGATTGCTTCTACGCCTTCTTTATTCAAGGCTTCTACGAGCTGGCGGTGGACCATTTCCATTCCTTGGAGCAAACTTTTCGTCTGTTCATTGTCGGCTTCAACCTGAAGCGCTCTTTCAAAGCTGTCAAGAGCCGGCAGCAATTCAGTAACGATGTTTTGAGAACGGTATTTCTGTGACGCTTCCATTTCTAAGCGGCTGCGTCGTTTATAGTTTTCAAAGTCTGCTTGAACACGCAAAAGTTTGTTTTCCTTTTCCTCAAGCAAACCTTGCAATTCGTTAATTTGATTTTGAAGAAGTTCGCTTTCGTTTGTTTCTTCCTGCTGTTCTTCAGCGGCAGCTTGTTCTTCGATTACTTCTTGCTCTTCTGTTTCGTTTTGTTCCGCGGTTTGTTTTTCTTCTGACATTGTGTTCACCTCCCTCAAAAGTGTAAGGAGAAGGGCGGGTGATGCCCTTCGATAAAATTTGCCAAATTTCCCTTACTCATCATACAAACTTGTTAATGCTTTTGACAAGTCTGAAGTCACATGCTGAAGCAGACTGACCACCCGTGAATAATTCATACGGGTTGGTCCGATGATCGCAATTGAGCCTATTTGCTTCTTATCTACTGAATAAGAGGCTGTAATCAGGCTGCAGTTTTCCATCTCTTCATAGTCATTTTCTTTTCCGATTTTAATCGAAATGCCTGTATCTGAAGATTGGACGAGCTTCAAGACGTCCTGCTCCTTTTCGATTAGAGAAAGCAGCGACCGCACTCTGCCGATATCATGGAACTCGGGCTGGTTCAGCATATTGATTTTCCCGCCGAAAAACAATTTTTCAACGTGACTTGTCGAATGAAATGTTGAGCGCAGCGCTTCAAGGATGTTGTCGTAGTTCTTAATGTGCTGCCTTAAGTACATGACAACTTCTTTAAAAATGCGTTCATTCAGTTCATCCATCGGAACACCGGTTAAACGGTCGTTCAGTATATTTACCAGCTTTTCAATATCAGACAGATCCATTTTGGTTGGAAAATTAATCGTTTTATTTTCCACATGCCCCGTATTGGTTACGAGAATGGCTACCGCTTTATCGGGCTGAATCGGTATGATTTGAATCTGTTTAAGATAATTCTCGCTCAACTTCGGCCCGAGTACGATAGACGTATAATTCGTAAGATCGGACAAAATTTGTGCTGATTTTTGAACTGTCTTTTCCAGCTCGAATATTTTTTCTTTGAAGATCGAGTGGATTTGGTCTAGGTCGGTTTTTGTCAGTTTGACGGGCGACAGCAAATGATCAACATAATACCGGTACCCTTTTTCCGACGGAACACGTCCTGAGGAAGAGTGGGTTTTCTCAATAAAGCCCAGCTCCTCCAAGTCAGCCATCTCGTTTCTTATTGTTGCAGAGCTAAATGTGATTTCATCTTTTTTCGAAAGAGTTCTAGATCCGACCGGCTGCGCCGATTTAATAAAATCGTTGATTATGACCTGAAGGATCAGCAGCTGACGATTTGTTAACATCATCATCACCTCTGTTAGCACTCTCAACAAGCGAGTGCTAAATCTATAACAAAAGTATCAAACCACAAGAAAAATGTCAATTATAACTCACCCAAAAAAGCGCCAAAAACTTCATTACCCAATAATTTTCCCTGATGAGTCAAACAAACGGCAGATTCTGTGTTAAGAATCAGTTCCTTTTCAGACAGCTCTTTTAAAACGCCGGGAAACAGTTTATCAAGAGAACGACCGTATTTCTCTTCAAACCGTTTTTTGCTGACTCCGGATGTTTTTCTTAATCCTAAAAACATCTCTTCTTCAATTTGTTCTTCCATCGTCACTTCATGTGTATCGCGATAAGGAAAACCTTTTTCAGCTATCAGGTCAATGTAATGCTTAACAGGTCCGACGTTTACCGTTCGAATTCCGCCGATATACCCGTGGGCTCCTGCTCCGAAACCGAAATATTCCTCGTTGCTCCAGTACGTCAGATTGTGCTGAGATTCCATGCCTTGCTTTGCAAAATTGCTGATTTCATATTGATGAATACCGGCAGCTTCCATCCGGCTCATCACCGTTTCGTACATTTCGGCTTCCTGTTCCTGCGCCGGCAGATGAAGCCGCCCTTTTTGCATCAAATTATAAAATACCGTTTTCGGTTCTACAATGAGAGAGTAAACGGAATAATGCTCTGCGTTCAGGGATAAAGCAGTTTTTAAAGAATGATCCAGATGTTTAAGCGTTTGTCCGGGAAGACCGAACATCAAATCGAGACTGATATTTTCAAAACCAATTTCCCTTGCACGCTCAAAAGATGCAAATACGTCTTTTTGTTTATGCACCCGTCCGATTTTTTCTAGAAGGTCGTCTTCAAATGTTTGCACACCGAAACTTAAACGATTAACGCCCGCTTCTTTGAGTATTTTCAATTTTTCTGCTGACAGGTCGTCAGGGTTCGCCTCAACAGCGAATTCTTTTAAAGAGTCTGAAGGCTTCAGCACACGGCTGACCATGTCCATCAATTTTTTGAGTTGGTCCTCAGAGAGGGATGTCGGCGTGCCTCCTCCGATAAAAATCGTATCCAAATCAGGCTGCCCCGTTTTTTCTATCGTATTTATTATTTCCTTCTCGAGTGCGTTTAAATACTCGCCGACGGGCTGGCTTTGAATAAAATATTTATTGAAATCGCAGTAGTGGCAAATATGCTCACAAAATGGAATATGGATATAAGCTGATTTCAATGTATTCACCTTCTTTACAGAAAGAAGCCGCAGTACAGGACTGCGGCGGCTTCTATTATTTTTTCGGACTGTCGTCCATTTTCAGGACCGCCATAAATGCTTCTTGCGGCACTTCAACTGAGCCAACCTGCTTCATTCGGCGTTTTCCTTCTTTTTGTTTTTCAAGAAGCTTCCGTTTCCGCGAGATGTCTCCGCCGTAACATTTAGCCAATACGTTTTTACGCATCGCTTTAATGGTAGAGCGGGCCACGATTTTTTGGCCGATCGCCGCTTGAATCGGTACTTCAAAGTGCTGGCGCGGAATGAGCTCTTTCAGTTTTTCTACAATTACTTTTCCGCGTTCGTACGCGTAATCGCGATGCACGATAAATGAAAGGGCGTCGATTTTTTCTCCGTTCAGCATTATGTCCATCTTGACAAGTTTAGACGGTTTGTAGCCGATCAGTTCGTAATCAAAGGACGCGTAGCCTTTTGTGCTTGATTTCAGCTGATCAAAAAACTCATAGACGATTTCCGCTAATGGCATGTCATAGACAATGCTGACACGATTTGCGTCTAAATATTGCATGTCGATAAAATTGCCCCGTTTTCCTTGGCAAAGCTCCATCACCGCACCGACATAATCGTTCGGCACCATCATTGTCGCTTTTACATACGGCTCCTCGATTCTTTCGATCTTTTGTGGGTCAGGCATGTTGGACGGGTTGTCGACAACAACCTTTTCGCCGTCTGTCATATACACATCATAGATAACACTCGGTGCCGTTGTGATCAGGTCGATTTTAAACTCACGCTCAATCCGCTCCTGGATGATTTCCATGTGAAGCATACCTAAAAATCCACAGCGGAAACCGAATCCGAGCGCTTGGGATGTCTCTGCTTCATATTGAAGCGATGAGTCATTCAGTTCAAGCTTCTCAAGAGCTTCCCTTAAATCGTTGTATTTGGCCGTATCGATCGGATACAAACCGCAATACACCATCGGGTTCAGCTTGCGATATCCAGGCAATGCTTCGGCAGCTTGATTGGCCGCGCTTGTTATCGTGTCACCGACGCGTGTGTCACCGACATTTTTGATCGCAGCAGTTAAAAAGCCTACATCGCCGACGGTCAGTTCATCTGTCGGAGTTGCTTTCGGCGTGAACACACCGACTTCTGTCACTTCAAACTCTTTGCCGGTTGCCATCATTTTGATTTTTTGCCCCGGCTTTACCGTTCCTTCAACGACTCTGATATAAGCCACGACACCGCGGTAAGCGTCATAAAGCGAGTCGAAGATCAGCGCTTTAAGCGGCGCCTCTGGATCTCCGGTCGGAGCAGGCACCTTTTCTACGATCTGCTCTAATATCTCTTCAATCCCGATCCCGGCTTTTGCTGAAGCGAGCACGGCTTCCGATGCGTCAAGGCCGATGACATCCTCCACCTCTTGGCGAACTCGTTCCGGCTCTGCGCTTGGCAGATCGATTTTATTAATGACTGGAAGAATTTCAAGGTCATTATCAAGTGCCAAGTAAACGTTCGCAAGCGTCTGCGCTTCAATTCCTTGCGCCGCATCCACGACAAGTATCGCTCCTTCGCAGGCAGCAAGGCTTCGGGATACTTCATATGTGAAATCGACGTGTCCCGGTGTGTCAATCAGGTGGAAAATATATTCCTCTCCGTCTTTCGCTTTGTATTTAAGCTGAACAGAGTTTAATTTAATGGTAATGCCCCGTTCGCGTTCAAGATCCATAGAATCAAGCAATTGTTCTTTCATTTCTCGTTGAGTGATTGCCGACGTTTTTTCTAAAATTCGATCCGCTAAGGTCGATTTTCCGTGGTCAATATGGGCGATGATGGAGAAATTCCGAATTCTCGACTGCCTCTCTAAACGCTTTTCTTTATCTGTCACAATCTATCACTCCTACTATTAAACGCAAAATACACTAGCTTAGATTATATCAATAGGATTGTAAAGATTCAATGTAAAACAAGAAAGAGAAAAGTTCCCTCTCATACTGGGGCTGCTTTTCTCTTTCAAGCACTTATTTTCTCATATCCCGTATCCATTCATACATCGATTGGGCTGTGTTTGTCACTGTGTCAGAAAGCGTTTTTCCGGCTTTAGAGAAAACGTTAAAGGTTTCCACCTGTTCCAGCTCTTTTTGTTTTTCTTCTAAATCTTTCGAGGTTACTGTTTCCCCTAAAACGGTCGCTTCTTTTTCATTATTTTCTCCGTCTGTGAGCGTAAACGCGCCTTTCAGTGAAGGATCATGATAGCCTTTCATGCTCAGCATGCCGTTATTCGCCTGCTGCATGCCGAACAGGACGCCTATAAACATCATCGCCACAAGAAGCAAGCATTTGCCAAGATATGCAATCAACTCGACCACCTATTTCTTATTGTTTTTTCGTCTCGCCGCTTTCAGCGTTAACCTTTTCAGCATCCCAGTACATTTCGCTGAATACGTCAGCGGTTGCGTCAGCCGCCCGCTGCAGCTCTTCGAGATTGTTATCCACTCCGCCGAATTCAAGCAAAAGCGCTCTGTCGTTTAAGTCTTGGTTGTAAACTCCGTTATCGCCTGGTGAGCCTTTAGAAAAGACCCCTGTGCTGAGTCCTGGGTATTTTTTCTCCATCAGCTTGTGAAGCTCACTTGCAATTTTGTAGTTTTCTTCGAAATTCTTGCTTTTTTTGCCGACCACAAACGCCACCCGGGCATAGCTTTTCCCTTTAATGGTTGCCGTCGTATTTTTCTTGCGCCTGGAGTCTCTATGGATGTCAATGATATATTGCAGATTTTTATTTGACGCAAGGGCTTCCTGCACGACCGGCCTTGATTCATCATAGGATCTGGCATAATTCAACCCTTTTTTGCTCAGTTTTGCCTGTATATCCGTTTTATTAACTGTGGCTCCGATACCTTGAGATTGCAGCGCTTTTCCGAACATGTCTCCCACGAGGGTGACGTTTGCTTTAGAATGACGCGCCATATCGGGGTCGGTCTCACCTTTTAATAACGGGAGATAAGATTCTGTATTGTGCGTGTGATAGATAAAGACAACCTTCTTATCGCCGGTTGTTTGTTTTGGCGGGTCTTTTTTCGTATTGTCTGTTTGCGTCTGCTGTTTTTCAATCTCCGCCAAATTCGCTTCTCTTTCTTCCTGCATCACCTTTGAAGGCGGCGGGGATTCCGACGGCATGTTTGTATAATCGGTGCCTTGTCCCGCTAAAAGAATCTCTGTGTCAAATTGCGCAAACCCAGGCAGCTCGCGTCCAAGAAAACTTCGCGGATCTTCGAGATTAATACTTGTCGCCAGCTTTAAAGAAAGACGTGATAGATGAAATGAGCTGTCGGTTTGAGAAAGGTCAGAAGCGAAATAATGGTTTTCCATCCGCAGCAAGTGTGCAAATACGTCACCCGGCAGTTCGTCGGCAATCCCGTAAAAAGAGTCAGACGAAGGCCTGAGTTCCGGCCGGAGAGACGTCAGCACACCAGATAAAACAAAAATCACTACTAGGCTTGCGATAAATAGAAAGATCGCCTTTATCGCTTTCCCGCCATTCACTGCAACAACAATTTGTCTGTTTCTGCGTTTATTTCTCATTGAATCCCTCCAGCGCTTGTCTAGTAATTACTCTATGAACAAGCTAGAGGAAGTAGAACCGTTTAGTGATTATAGGAGCCTTTGTTTTCTTGAGACACCTTTTCATGAAGCGCTGTATTTAATCCGTTTGCCAGCACATTTGCCATATCGTCAATAAATGAATCGACTTCCTTCGGCGTGACCATCAAATTATGGCCCAGAGGCGCCAGCACCTCATGAATGAGCTGCCGCTTTTCGTTTTCTTCAAGAGTCCCGACAATGCCGAGAAACGATTGACGCTGTTTTGGGTCGGGAAGATCCTCTTCAGTAAGCACTTTCTTTTTCCCAAACGTCATTCCCGCCGGAACAAGCGATCTCGACGGACTGTCATCTCTCATTTCTCTGCCAAAATGCTTTAATATGTAGTCAACCGTATCGCTGGCAATTGTTACCGCGTCAACGACTGTCGGTACACCGATTGCAATGACAGGTACGCCCAGGGTGTCCTTGCTCAAGTCTTTGCGTTTATTTCCAACGCCTGACCCCGGGTGAATTCCTGTATCTGATATTTGAATGGTTGTGTTGACCCTTTCTACCGCACGCGCCGCAAGTGCATCAATGGCAATCACAAAATCAGGTTTTGACTGTTCGATTACCCCTTTAATAATGTCGCTTGTTTCGATGCCTGTAATTCCCATGACACCAGGAGCAAATGCGCTAACTGGCCTGTAGCCCTCCTGCACATTTTCAGGCTGGAGTTTAAATAAATGTCTTGTCACCAATAGATTTTCTACAGCCATCGGACCGAGCGCATCAGGTGTCACGTTCCAGTTGCCGAGGCCGACAATTAAACAGCTCGCATCCTTTGAGATCTTAAGGCTTTCCAAAAAAGCTGAGAATTCTTCCGCAAATACAGCAGATACTTTCTCTTGCATTTCCGAGTCATTTTCTCTGATTCCTTGAGCCTCAATCGTTAAATAACGTCCTTCTTTTTTTCCTGAAAGCTCAGCGCCTTCCTTCGTGATATCAACAGTGCGGATTTTTATTCCGCCATGATCGCGTTCTTTTTCGATAAAACCTTTTATCTCTTTTGCAGGCACAGCCTGCTGATTAGCCATGGCTTCCTTCGTTTCAACCGCTAAATCCGTACGTACCAAATACTGATTTACATCCAGCTCACTCTTTTTCATACAGGGCCTCCTTCGATATTCAGTATCCATATTGTTTCCATTTATAAAATGAATCATGCTTAAAAGCATTCCTTCAATGAAAAATACTTTACATTTATATTGCAATCTAAAGGTGTGTTTGATAGAATACAATTTGTTCTATTGTGAAGAAGATTTAACCTTAAGACACTGTGCTACAGGTTGTATCTTAGGAGGTGAAACACATGCCAAACATTAAATCAGCGATTAAACGTACAAAAACTAATAACGAACGCCGCGCTCATAACGCGACAATCAAATCTGCTATGCGTACTGCAATCAAACAAGTTGAAGCTTCTGTTGCAAACAACGAAGCTGACAAAGCGAAAACTGCTCTTACTGAAGCAGCTAAACGTATTGATAAAGCAGTGAAAACAGGTCTTGTACACAAAAATGCCGCAGCTCGATACAAATCAAGACTAGCGAAAAAAGTGAACGGACTTTCTGCATAAAACAAAAACGATCCTCAATGATGAGGATCGTTTTTTTCATTTCTTTTTAACAGCTGCAAGAGAAAAAGCTCTAGTAAAAGCTGCTTGTCCTTTTTCCCGGTTTTCATCTCATAGTCCATAACGGCAAGCTGTTCAACAATAGACCGAAGCTCGGCTTCTGAAAAAAGTCTCGCTTGATCCATCGCCAGCTTTACCCGGAATGGATGCACCTTTAAATTAGAGGCAATCTGTTTTTGGCCGTACCCTTGTTCCGCGAAATATTTCGTCTGCAGGATCAGCCGGAACTGGTTCGATATAAGAGCCATAATTTTGATCGGTTCTTCATTTTGTTTGAGCAAATCATAAAAAATTTGCAGACTCTCAGTTCGTTTCCGATTGACGATTTTATTAATCAGTTCAAAGATATTTTGTTCCAGGCTTCTCGCCACAAGCATTTTCACATCATCCAGCGTAATTTCTTCACGGTCTCCAATAAACGTGCAGAGTTTCTGAATCTCCTGAAAAAGAGATGACAGATGCCCGTTTACAAGCAAAACCAAATGCTCTGCCGCCTCGGTGCCGATCGTTTTCTGCTCGGTTCTCGCCAGATTGATCGTAAAGTCTGTCGTTTCCTTCGCGTTTAATTCCTTTGCCTCCATCATGAACGCCTGCTTTTTTAGCGCTTTGGTCAGTTTTTTCCGCTCATCCAGTTTTTCATAAGGCGCAAGCAGAACAAAGACCGTATATGGTGCCGGTGATTGTATATACGATTCAAGCGCACTGACGTTGTGCTCAACTTTTTCTTTCTTTTTCTCACCCGTTAAAAAATATGGATTTTTCACAATGACAAGGCGCCGCTCCCCCATAAACGGGAACGTTTCAGCGTCGGCAATCGCCTGATCAAGCGGGTCTTCCTCCAAATCAAAAACAGACAGGTTGAAATCTTTCGTCTCTTGATCAATCACCGTCTGTCTGATCCTGCTGACGGTTTCCTGGAGCAGATACGTCTCTTTTCCGTATAAACAATAAACCGGATGGACTTCTCCTTTTTTCAGGCTTTTCCACACATCAAATACCATTGTTGTACGACTTCCTCTCTTTCATCATCCCCTTCTATCCTAAATTGAGTTTGCAAAATAGTAAAGAGGAAGCCTGACAGCTGCTTCCCCATTTATATTAAACGCCTGTTCGCAAGCCCCCGGGACAGCTTGTAAAAAGGCGATAATCACCAGAACAGAAAACGTTACCTTAGCTTCTAGATTTTTCAAAACGATTCCATTATACTTAAGTCAGTCAGGGGGGATGAAATTGAATGATTTTGAAAAAAACGTTCAAAGCAAACGAAATGATGCTGTAGATTCAGCGGTTGGTTTTGTTGTGTCCTTCGGATTTTTCGCCTTATTGTTTGTCATGGCAACGGTTATTCACCTGGTTGGTTCATAACACGACTGCCCGGGCTGCTGATTTCTCGGCAGTCTTTTTTAATTCGTCTCTGTCATATCTGATGTATCATATGGAGGATAAACAGAAAAGGTTCCAGATCCGCTTTTGTACGTGTATTGGATCGTGCCGCTTTGATCAGTGCGCAGCACACGAATGGATCGGCTCTTTAACAATTGAAGAACTTCTTGATGCGGATGATGGTACCTATTGTTTTCACCCGCTGAGATGACCGCCGTTTTGGGCTGAAGCTGTTTGATGAATTCTTCACCGGTCGAGCCCTTGCTTCCATGATGCCCCACCTTTAACACATCCGCTTTTATATTTGGGAACACATCGATAACCTCCTGTTCCCCCTCTTTTTCCAGATCACCCGTCAGGAGCCAGCTGATCCTGCCTGTTTTCATCCATAGAACGAGAGAAGAATTATTTTTACTTGCCGGATCAGGCGTTTCCGGTGACAGCACATGAAACTGTAAGTCCTTTATTTGCAATACATCACCCCGCTTCACCTCTTCAATTGCCACACCCTCCTGTCTGGCAGTCCGCAGCACTTTCTCATCATGAGGTTCAGAAACAAACCCTTTCGGAATGATGAGACGCTTCACTTTATGATGCTTCAGCAAAACCTCTGCCTCTCCGATATGGTCTTGATCTGCGTGCGTCAGTATCAGCGCATCAAGCTGCTTGATGCCCTTTGCCGTTAAAAAAGGGATCAGCACCTTTTCCCCCAGTGAAAAAGGATGCTGTTTTTCCCGCCAAGGCTCTGACGAATAAGACAAAGTGCCTCCCGTATCAATTAAAACACGGCCTTTCTGATACGGTGCACTGACAAACATACTGTCACCTTGTCCGATATCAATCATATCTACTTCTCCCTCGGAACTAACATAAGGGGAAACAAAGAGCAGGATAAGCGTTGCACAAAAAAGGCCTGTGGACACTGTCAGCCGGGGAAATGAGGGTTTCTCAATACTCATAAGCAATATGATGACAGTGAGCGTGAATAAGAGAAGAAGAGCAGGTGCAGCGCGAGAGATGATGATTGTGAATATTTCTATATCAGCGATTTTAGTGATCAGTCTGTTGATCCAGGTCATCATTACATCAAACCAATAGAACAGAAATTGACCGACGGACGCTGAAAAAAATAATAGAATAACTCCTATAATAGCAGCCGGTAAAATACAGAATGTATAAAAAGGCACCAACACCATATTCATTGGAATGCTAATGATAGAAAACTGCTGAAAATGATACAGAAGAATGGGTAGTGAGCCTAGCTGGGCAATAACAGATACAATCGTCAGCTGTCCCAGACTCGTTTTGATATGCTGAAAAATAGACAATGAGAGAATTAAAGAAAAACTGACCGCAAATGAAAGCTGAAATCCAGCTTCAAAAAGGTAGTAGGGATTAAAAAGCAAGAGGACAATATACGAAAGACAGATTACCCCGGCAGAATTCACCCGCTGCTGAAAAAGGCTTCCCGCTAAGTAGATGCCGGACATCAGAGCGGCTCGGAGAACAGAAGGCGCTGCACCTGTCAAAATAACATAGATCGGCAGAAACAAAAGCAATAGGATTGACGCATTTTCTCTTGTTATGCCCAGACGGATCATTGCGTAAAATAGGCCTGCTGTCAAAATCCCGATATGGAGTCCTGAGATGGCTAACAGATGGACAACACCTAGACTTTGGTAAGCATTAAGCACATCGTCATCTAAATAAGATCTTTCACCTACTGTAAGCGCCTGTACGATTCCTGCTGAATCTGGCGGAAGCTGCGTGTTCGTAAATGATACGATGTATTTTCTCAAACTGAGAAGCTTATACCGGACATCTGAAGGCTCGCTGCAATTTCCAATAGATGTGACAGAATAGCTCCAATGAATATGCTGCCGGTAAAGATACTGTTGATAATCAAATGTTCCCGGCACTGTTGCTTGTTTTGGCTTCTCCAAAGTACCAGTCAATTCGCATGCCATACCCGGCTCTAGATGTGACAGTTTGTCTTTTTCAGCTAAAGACTGAATCCGATAAGAGGCAGCCCATTTTTCGCCATCGGGCGTCTTGATCAGCATAGACATCCGATCCCCGTCAATTTTAGGAATACTATGAATAACCGCCTTGAAGTGATAGCTGCCCTGCTGATACGAAGAAGTATTTTGAGAATCTGTGATCTTAAACAGGGCAACATTGAGTACAAAAGAGAATAAACAAACAAAAATGAGTGGAGCGTGCCTTGTTTTGATTGACACAATAAGAAGAAAGAGGAAGAAGAGAAAGACAGCGGAGAAATAAGAGGCGGCAGCAATTCCAGCCGTTGCTGAAGCTGCCGCCAAAGGCAATAATAGACGCGAATTCCGCATCAATCACACATAACTCGTAAAAAGTTTATTAGCCTGTTCATGTATTTTCTTCAAATCTTCCTCTGCAAGACCGGCATCCGCTAATTTTTCTAAAAGCCCCGCTACAAATGAAAGCTTTTCTCTGTTTTTCAGATCAACGATCATTTCATCGAGTTCAACCTGTTCAACCGTAACGCCTGATTGCTCAAATAGCTCCTGGGCATACGGATGTGTTTTATAATCCTCAGCGTAATATACTGTTTTGATACCGGCTTGAATGATAGACTTACAGCATTGAATACACGGATAGTGCGTGACATATATCTCCGCTCCATCTGTCGGCACTCCAAATTTAGAGCATTGAAGAATCGCATTCATTTCCGCGTGAATCGTTCTCGCGCAATGATCGTCTATCATTAAGCATCCTTCGTCCGCGCAATGTACGCCGCCTGCGATTGATCCGTTATAGCCTCCTGCAATCATGCGTTTATCTCTGACAATGGTAGCGCCGACAGACAATCTCGGGCAGGTGCTGCGCAGTGCCAGTAAATGGCTTTGAGCCATAAAATATTGGTTCCATGAAATTCGTTCCACGTTGTTCCCTCCAAATGTTGTGTTGCCTGTTCTTTAGTTTACCTATCCTCATGCATGACCGTCAATTCACTTTACTGTAATGGAAGACTTTATTTTTTCAAAAGATTTTTCGCCAATTCCCGAAACCTTTGTGATATCTTCGATTGTCTGGAAACGCCCGTTCTCTTCCCGATACGCAATAATCGCTTCGGCTTTTGAAGGCCCTACTCCCGAAATGTTTTGTAAATCCTCTAATGTTGCTGTGTTGATATTGACCAAAGTCTCCTTCCCCGTACTGCTTTGTACAGCACCGCCGGCCGCTTGCTGTGCCGCCTCTTCTCCCTTACTCGGTATATACACCACTGTACCGTCCTGTAAAAGTTCCGCCAAATTCACTTGCGTTTCATCTGCTTTTTCACCAATGCCGCCTGCTTTCTCAATAGCCTGCGATACTCTGTCTCCCGTATGCATTTCATAAACGCCGGGATGCTTAACAGCGCCTTTTATATCGATTACAATATTTTCTTCCGCTTTGTCTTTTGTTGCTTCCTGCTTGACCTCCTCATTTTCCTTTTCACTAGATACAACTTGTTTTACAGGCTCTTTGTTATTTCCGCTGAAAAAAAAGAGGCAAAGAACTGCAATGAGAACAGCAGCAGAGCCAACTGACATGATTATCGTTTTATGTTGATTCAACCAATTCAACTTGCATGCGCCCCGCTTTCGTCATATTTTGTTTCTTTATCACATATGGTTTAGAGGATAATAGCTCAAAGGAGGGGAAATCATTGAAGATTGGCTTTATCGGCACTGGAAATATGGGTACGATCCTTATAGAATCATTTATTGAATCACAAGCAGCCGATCCCTCAAACATCACAATCACAAACCGCACAATTGAAAAAGCGTTGAAGATAAAAAACCGCTACAACAGCTTAAACGTAACAGAGAGCCTTGAAAAGCTTGTTGCAGAAAATGAGATCATTTTCATCTGTGTAAAGCCGCTTGATATATATCCATTATTGTCAAGGGCAGTCCCTTATTTAACAAAGGATCACATTCTCATTTCAATTACAAGCCCGCTTCAGACTGATCAGCTGGAACAGTATGTGCCATGTCAAGTGGCACGAGTTATCCCGAGTATTACAAACCGGGCGCTTGCTGGCGTTTCTCTTGTCACCTTCGGTAAAAGCTGCGGGGAGGCAGCAAAAACAAAAATCAACGAGCTGATGAAGCACATTTCTAATCCGCTGCAAATTGAAAGTGACATCACAAGAGTAGCGTCAGATATCGTAAGCTGCGGACCCGCTTTTATGAGCTATCTGGTTCAGCGGTTTATAGATGCAGCCGTTACGGAAACGTCAGTGTCTAAACAGGACGCTATACTCATGTGTAAAGAAATGCTTGTCGGGCTGGGGAAACTGTTAGAAACCGAATTGTATACCCTTCCTGCATTACAGGAAAAAGTTTGCGTAAAAGGCGGCGTGACAGGAGAAGGCATTAAAGCACTCGAAAGCGGTGTACAGGATATGTTTCATCGGGTGTTTCAAAATACGCATTTGAAGTACGAAGAGGATATTTCCGCGGTGAAGAAGCAGTTTCATGTGTAAACGAGTATGTCATAGCCGTCTGTTGTATGCAAAAGGGTAAAAAGGCATTTTAAAAACCATCGTCTTAGTAAACGATGGTTTTTGATTTCTGTGCTTTAAAGAACAGGCGCTCAGATTGTGGTGACGGCGCTGAATCGGTAAAATCAGCGGTAACCTTATGAAGCTGAAAGCCGCAGCTTGCCAGCATTTCTTCGTATTCATCCACTCGGAACGTTCTTTGCTCATGTGTTTCGTCGAGGCGGTCGTACGCCTCTCCGTTCCAAACAAAAAACGACATATCATGAATGGCGGAAAGCTCTTCACTTCCGGCAAAGCTTTGCCAAATATAGCTGATATCTTCGTCCTGATCAGCAAACGTGCTCCCAGGAAAAACCTCGGTTATTTTATATGGTGAATGAACATCAAACAGCAATATGCCGTCCGGCTTCAGCACCTGAAATACACTTTTAAAGGTATTCATTACGTCATTTTTCGTTTTTAAATAGTTCAAGGAGTCACAGCAGATCACAACCGCGTCAAACTGGCCTTCAAATCCGGTAATCTCTCTCATGTCCTGCTGAAGGAAAAGAATCGGCTGTTTAGCTGGTACTTTTTGCTGGGCGTAAGAAAGCATTTCTTCACTGAGATCAATCCCGGTGACTTCAAAGCCTTTTTCGGCAAGCCGGATTGAAATTTCTCCGGTGCCGCATGCCAAATCGAGAATACGGCCTTTTTCCGGTAGAGATGCTTCAATCCACTTTGTCCATTTGTCGTAAGGTGCGTGAGACATTAACTCGTCATACACGCTTGCAAAGCCTTGGTAAATCATTGGTTCAATCCAAGTTCCAGGTCTGCGAGCGGAGCGTCTCCCCACAGTTTTTCTAGGTTGTAATAGCTTCTTTCATCCTTATGAAACACATGGGCAATGACATCCCCAAGGTCAACTAATACCCATCTTGCTTCATCGAAGCCTTCCATCTTTTTGACTTCAATGCCGTTTTCTTCAGCCTGGTCCTTGATTTCACGCGCAATGGCCTGCACTTGTTTGTCTGAATTACCGTGGCAGATCAGAAAATAATCCGCAACCAGAGAAATTCCTTCCATATCTAGTGCTAAAATATCCTCTGCCCGCTTATCGTCGCAAGCCGCAGCTGCAATCTTTAAAATGGACGTTTGATTCATTCACATATTCCTCCTGTTCATTTGCCAGACACAAGCCAGTTATAAGTTAAACATGTATCTGGGAAAACCTGTTGATTTTTTTTCATTAGAAAAATCATTGTATTTTTGATCGACTGAATCAACGCTTGATTCAAATCCGTTTCTGCAAGTTCACGCACCTCATCGACACCGGGAAATTTACGGCCTGGTTCAATATAATCAGCAACGTAAATGACTTTTTCCAAAAGCGTCATGCCCGGACGCCCAGAGGTATGATATCTGATCGCGTCAAGAATATCTTCGTCATGAATTCCCGCTTCTCTCTGGACTAGGTAAGCGCCGACCGGAGCATGCCACAGTTCCGGGTTGTGATCCAACAGATGCGCGGGCATTTTTTCTCTGGCTATAATTTGTTTCATTTCTTCTTTCGGGCGGAATTTGGCGTAATCATGAAAGATAGCCGCCGTTTCCGCTTTTTTGGAGTCGGCGCCAAAGCGCTCCGCAAGTTCAATCGCCGTGTTCATTACGCCAATTGTATGGATATATCGATGCTCGGTCAATTGCTGCTTGACGCAGGCAAGTGCCTCCTCACGATTCATATAAACCATTCTCCTCTACATACTTCTTCACTTTATCAGGGATTAAGTAGTCAGTGGGCTTCTTGCTTTTAAACCGTTCCCTTATCATAGTCGATGATACCTCAAACTCCGGAACGTCTGCAAAGAGAAGCGGATAAGGGGTTTCAACATGAAAACCGGGGCGCTTTACTCCGATAAATTGAATAAGATTCAGCAGCTCGTCCAGCTTATACCATTTCGGCAGGTATTCAATCATGTCAGCACCGATAATAAAGAAAAGCTGATCATTCGGATATCGCTGCTTTAGTAAAGAAACGGTATCAAAGGTATATGACGGCCCTTCTCTTTCCATTTCAGCCAGCTGCAGCTTAAAGGATGGATTAGACTGAATAGCAAGCTTCAGCATTTCCACCCGATGAGTGCTGTCTGTATAGTCTTCATCCTGTTTATGCGGAGGAATTTGATTGGGCATAAACCAAATTTCGTCGAGCTCCGCCTGATACAGCACCTCATTCGCCATTAAAAGGTGACCGTTATGCGGAGGATCAAACGTGCCTCCGAAAATTCCGATTTTCTTCATTTCAACCACCTTAAGGAAGCTCGATTTGTTTATTTTCCTTTGATTCCTTATATAAAACAATTGTATTGCCGATCGTCTGAACCAACTGTGCGCGGCTTCCTTTTACAAGAGCTTCCGCAACATCATTTTTATCGTCTTCGCAGTTTTGAAGAACGCTGATTTTAATCAGCTCTCTCGCTTCAAGCGCTTCAGAAATTTGTTTAATCATGTTGTCATTGACTCCGCCCTTTCCTACTTGAAAAATCGGGCTTAAATGGTGCGCTTTTGAACGCAAGAAACGTTTTTGTTTTCCTGTTAACATTATTTTCCTCCTAATTTCCCTACTACAATAGATCTCATTTTTTCAACATCAGGCTCATGTCCCGTCCACAAGCGGAAAGACAATGCCGCCTGCTCAACAAACATGCCGACTCCATCCAGTGTTTTCAGACCTTTTTGCTTTGCTTCTTTTAATAGTGAAGTCTGAATCGGATTATACACGATATCGCAAACAACCGCACTGCTTGCAGCACGCTGCAATGAAAGCGGAATATCTTCCACGTTTGGATACATGCCTACAGATGTTGTATGGATAATTACATCATACTGCTCAAGCCGTTCTTCTGCTTCTTTTATGCTTAACACTTCTACATTGCGGAACGAGGGAGCAGATTCTGCGAGCTGTTTGGCTTTTTCTATCGTTCGGTTGCAAATATCAAACTTTTCCGGATTGTCGCGGACGATCGTTGTAAAAATCGCTCTGGCTGCCCCGCCCGCGCCGATCATTAAGAAAGACAGTTCGGAGACTGGTTTGTCCAAAATTCTCATTAAAGATTTCACAAAGCCTTCTCCGTCTGTATTATATCCGACAAGCTTGTCTCCTTCTCTTCTGACAGTGTTAACGGCACCAAGCACTTTTGCGCTCTCATCAATATGATCGAGATGATCCATGATGGAAACCTTGTGCGGAACAGTCACATTGATGCCTTGTACACCAAGAGCTCTTATCCCTTTTACCGCATCTTCCAGACGATTCTCTTCCACCTTAAATGCATGGTAGTGTCCGTCCAAACCAAGATCCTTCAAAGCCGCGTTATGGATATCCGGCGACATGGAATGCGCAATCGGATTTCCGATAACCCCGTACAGCTTCTTCATACTCCTCTCCCCTTTTTGTTAAATTAATGAGCGCCGAACAAATACGTGAACGCCTTTTGGCGCATAAGCCGTTATTTTTTTATTCGCGTCATGCACCGTTACCCAGCCTAACCCAGAGAAAACGATATCTGTCTTTTGCTCTTTCATCGTAAACGTATGGGCAACCAGCTCTGGAAACTCATCCATATCATCTTTTCCCGGCGGTGTGAGCAATTCTCCTGCGTGCTTTTCATAAAGCGCGTCTGCATTTTCTAGTTTCGTTCTGTGAATCATTAATTCATTCGGCATATAGCAGACAAAGGCAGCTCTTTCACCTGAAACATAATCAAACCTTGCCAGTCCGCCGAAATACAGCGTTTGCTGATCGTTTAGCTGGAATGTGCGCGGCTTCAGTTCCTTTTTGGGCGAGAGTACTTTTAAATCCTTTTTGTTTACATAGTGCGCCATTTGATGATGATTGATGATTCCCGGCGTATCATAAAGCGCTGAGCCGTCATCTAACGGAATTTCAATTGCATCAAGAGTTGTACCCGGGAATTGAGATGTCGTGATGATGTTGTCTTCACCGGACACTTCCTTGATAATCCGGTTAATGAACGTTGATTTCCCTACATTGGTACAGCCGACAACGTAAACATCCTTGCCGTTACGGTAATGCTCAATCGCATCAATGACTTCTCTGATTCCCTGGCCGCGTCCCGCACTGACCAAAAATACGTCAATCGGTTTTAAGCCAAGCTCTTTCGCTTCGCGCTTCATCCACTGGATCAGCCGTTCTCTTTTGAGCGATTTAGGCAGAATATCCGCCTTGTTTCCGACTAACAATATAGGATTGCCTCCGACTAAGCGCTGCAATCCATTAATCCAGCTGCCGTTAAAATCGAAAATATCAACAATTTTAACAACGAGAGAATCAGTTTCTCCAATTCCATGAAGGATGTTTAAAAAGTCATCATCCGTTAAGGAAACGTCTTGTATTTCATTGTAGTTTTTCAGTCTGAAGCAGCGCTGGCAAATCACACTTTCTTTAGAAAGCGAAGCCGGCGGCGCGTATCCCAGACCATTTTTGTCTTCGGTTTGGATTGTGACTCCGCACCCGATACAAACAACCTTTTCCATTCTTACTCCTCCCACTGAATGTGCCCTTTTCGTTTGAGAGCACTCAGTATTCTGCGTTCGACCTGGCGGTTAAAGCGCGTAATAAAGCCATCCGAGGAAGCGACAGGCACGACCAGGATCGTATGGTAGCCGTTACGGTTCCCGCCGAGTACATCAGTCAGCAGCTGGTCTCCGATGACAACACAGTCCTCTTTTTTCAGCTCCATATTGCGCACTGCTCTATTAAAGGCTTTGCCCATCGGTTTTCTTGCTTTATAGATGAATGGTATGCCGAGCGGTTCCGAGAAAAGTTTTACTCTTCGCTCATTATTATTAGAGACAATCGTCACTTTAATGCCGTGCTCTTTCATTTCTTCAAACCACTCGATCAATCGCGGCGTCGCGTTTGGTCTGTCCCATTCAACAAGTGTATTATCCAGGTCAGTGATAATTCCTTTTACATTTCGTTCCTTTAATTTTTCAGGTGTAATATGAAAAATATTTTTAACAAACTCGTCAGGTAAAAAAAACTTTTTTAACAAAACCCGCACCCTTCCCTTTTCTTTCTCTTAAAATTCATGTCGAAAAAAATCGAACTTGCGCTTAAAGAAAAACTGAGCAAAAAAATTTCGACAAAAATTGGGTTTCTTCACCAGGTGTGGATAAATTTACACACACTATCCACTCTTATTACATCACTCTTTAGACAAATTATAAACACGATACTCACAAGTTATCCACTTTTTGGTGTGGATAACAGAACGATTGTTCTTATATGCAATTCATGGTAGATTAAAGATAATCTTCAGCTTCAGATGAACGCAACCTATAAATGTATGTCACAAAGTCATGAATGATTCCAACTATGAAGGAGGTGTCTCTCCCATTAATTGGGTTCCTAGCATGAGAAAATTGTCTGATGAATTATTAATAGAATCTTATTTCAAAGCCACCGAAATGAATTTAAATCGTGACTTTATCGAGTTAATCGAAAACGAAATAAAAAGAAGATCGCTCGGACATATTATTTCCGTATCTTCTTAATAGGAATTTGTCTATTTTTTCCGGGCGTATTTCCTTTTTTTACTCAGATGACTGATATTATATCACTTCAGTTACGCGCTTTACTACTGTTTTCAGCAAAAAACACCCCTAAAAAGAGGTGTTTCCAGGGCTGGATTTCATGTGAACCAATACACTCCGCCCACAATCAGGAGAACAACAATCAAAACAACGATAAAAGCGTATCCGTATGCTCTGCTTGCGCCATATGGCCAGCCGCCGAAAGGATACGTGTATAAATAACCGCTGTACATGTGAAGCGCGCCTCCTTAAAAATGTTTCTATAACAGCCTATGTAGGAGAAATAAAACGGCTTAGGTCTTTGTCCGGATCAGCGCTTCAGGACCTGCCCATCTTGTATTCCTTCATAAACTATCCTTGCCCCTTTAGGTGTCATATGATTGCCTGAAGGATCTATCAAGCCGGATTGGATAAGTGCTTCATCAGTAGCTTTTCCGCCGTCTGCTTCTATAAAGTGCTTCCAGTTGTCTACGAGAGGCACATTCATATGTTTCGCGACATCTCTTGTAATATCATTGTATGAGTTATGCCACTTTCTCGCCCCGCCTTTTGATTCAAAAGCAGCCGCTTTATACCTGGAATAGTAAAAGAGGTGATGCTTCCCGTTTCCTTCAATAATAGGGATACACGTCATTAAAACAGGCTTGATGCCGTGTTTTCTGCTTTCTTTTATAAAGTAAACCAGATTCTCTCTGAAACGCAGCTTTGACACTCTTGGCTTTCCTTCAGCCAGAATCCCAGCGTCATTAGTGCCAAACATAATAAAAAGATGCTTAGGTTTTTGATCGAGTACATCTGTTTGAAACCGTAAACGGGCATCTTCAGTCGTTTGTCCTCCAATTCCTGCGTTGAGGATATCAAGATTCCCGCGTTCAGCCGTTTTTAAAATATTGACCCACTGCTGCGCTTTTGGATAGTCACGATAATCCCAATTAGAGCCGCGTGTATTGCTGTCACCAAATGCTACCACGTCTTCGTATCCCTTTCCTTCACATCCTGCTGTAACGAACAGCAGAAGGAAAAGGATGAACATATACTTCATCTTTACACCCCCAAAAGCTTCATCTTTATGTTATACCTCTGTTCTGTTTCATTCAACGCAGAGTTTTTTCGTTATAGCGTTCTCTCTATTGTTAACGTGTCCCTCTCAACTAAAATCATTCTATTTCCAGTAAGGGATGAGATATCTATTTCAGTTCCCGACTTTTTCTGCGAAAAAACACTTCAAAGAGTTGAATGCAATAACCTGCTTCCGCCAGAGGAAACAGGCTACTGATTACCTCTGCATTTATTTTAATTTCGCTTTAAGCTTGGCCTTTGTTTTTGGTCCGTAGATACCATCAGCTTTTAATCCATTCATCAGCTGAAAACGTTTCACGGCATTTGCTGTTTTCGGTCCATAAATGCCGTCAATACCGTTATTCTTCGCGCCTTTATCGGGGTAAAAATGAAGGGCGGCTAAAGCCTTTTGCAGCTGAAGAACTTTAGTGCCTTTTCTATAAGGCGCAGTGAGTTTTATTACTCCTGAAGGCAGAGGATAAGATTTGGGTGATTCTTTAGATGGCGTATCAGAGGAAGAAATTCCGTTTTTGAAAGCACTCCATTGATGTAAGAGTTTGCGGGGACATTCTTTTCCAGACCATTTTTTGTGGGGAACAACACGATCCAGCGAAATATTGTGATCCTTCATTAATTTTTTGATCAGCCACTGCGCATTAGCTACTGCTTTGTCAAAATCGCCGTCTGCATTTTCACAGATTTCAATCCCGATTGATTTGCGATTCCCTGTCCCATTGGTGCCGTCGCCAGCATGCCACCCGTTTTCAGTAAGAGGAAGATGCTGATAGATGTCTGAATCGTCTACTGTAAAATGCCAGCTGACAGATGTACTTGGGTTTTTCACATAATCAGCGTGCATTTTTGCATCGGCACCTTTGGCGGTATTTGCTGTATTGTGCACGGTAATATATACAGGTGTCATCGCATAGCCGGGACGGTTATCGTTTGATTTTGGTATAGAATCCTTTTTTATCGCTACCATTTCTATCCCTCCCTACTATTAAAGAATGCAGCAACAAGAGAAATGGACAGCCTATTTTACTAGATAAAAAAGAATTGTATTTCCCCCCACTCGTATTACAGTTGAACCACCGAAACGGTACAAGTTATACTAACGTAGATGCCGGAGATTCTGCCTCCTGACATCGCCACAAGTGTTGGGAGTGGATAATTGATATGTTAAAAAAGACTTTAGGTATAATCTTGATCATCGCCGTTATTGCAGTCGGGTTCTATCAGAAAGAAGCTTGGCTTGATGCTATAAAAGCAGGCGGATTGATCTCCGTTTTATGTAGTATGCTGCTGATAGCCGCCGACGTCTTTTTCCCGATTGTGCCGTTTGCAATCATTGCAGCTTTAAATGGCGCTGTGTTCGGAATTGCAAATGGTGTTTGGATTACACTGGCCGGTTCAATGCTCGGTACGATATTGCTGTTTTTTCTCGCGAGGTACAGCTTTCGAGATTGGGCCAGAAAAAAAATAAAAGCTTATCCTGCTATACAAGGCTACGAGGCTTCATTCGATAAAAATGCGTTTACTGCAGTTTTATTGGGAAGGCTTATCCCTGTTATCCCTTCTCTAGTCATGAACGTTGTATGCGGACTAAGCAGTGTTCGGTGGCATGTTTTTTTCTTCGCCTCTTTAATAGGAAAAATTCCGAACATTTTAGTTGTTACCATTGCCGGCGCCAATTTCTCCAGCAACAAATTATTATCTTTCAGTATTTACGGGGCCTACGTTCTGATCCTGATGCTAATCATATATATAAAGTTTCCTCATCTGGTGAAAGCATCAAAAAAATAAGGGCGGCCCGCTTCGCCCCCCTTACTTTTTTTCTGCTGCATGTCCTCCAAATTCATTACGGAGCGCAGCAACGACCTTTCCTGTAAACGTATCGTCTGTTAACGAACGGTATCTCATCAAGAGCGACATCGCGATCACCGGAGCTGCTGTCTGCAGATCTAGTGCCGTTTCCACTGTCCATTTCCCTTCCCCTGAGGAATGCATGACGCCTTTGATCTGATCCAGCCTCGCGTCTTTAGAAAAAGCTCGCTCAGTCAGCCCCATAAGCCACGACCTTATGACAGAGCCATGATTCCATACCCTTGCGACTTTCTCATAGTCAAATTCAAACGGACTGTTTTCCAGCACTTCAAATCCTTCACCAATGGCAGCCATCATTCCGTACTCAATGCCATTATGAATCATTTTCAAAAAGTGGCCGCTGCCCGCTTCTCCGGCATATAAATATCCATTTTCTACAGCAGTATCCCGAAACAGCGGCTCCGCGATACGCCATGCTTCCGGATCTCCTCCAACCATATAACAAGCCCCGTGACGCGCCCCCTCCATACCGCCCGAAGTTCCGGCGTCGAGATAATGAAGACCGGCTTCTTTCATTTGATTGTAGCGCCGGATCGATTCTTTATAATGAGAATTTCCAGCCTCAATGATAATATCCCCTTCGTTTAATAACGGTGCCACATCACTCAGTACAGTATCTACAACGCCATGCGGCACCATCATCCACAAAATTCGCGGCGTATCTAATAATGAAATCAATTCTTTTATATTTGTTGTCCCCTCAGCCCCATAAGATATCAGTTCATCAACAGCCGCTTGATTCACGTCATAACCGATTGCTTGATGATTGCGGTCGATCAATTGCTTTCCTATGTTTATGCCCATTTTCCCTAAGCCGATCAATCCTATTTTCATGTGAGTTCCTCCTGGTTGTCTAAACTCTAAAGCCATTACTCTTTATGTTCCCTGTGAACTGCTATGTGATACGTCCTGTTTTCTCAAATAAAAAACAAAAGCGGGCCGCGATCAGCAAGAGTGATTCCTTTTATCCCCAGTAACTTACTGCTCCGTGTTATATCGTTTCTGTATAATCTTTATCATAAAGAAGGCTTGATAATCATTTGGCGGCTTCATGTATGACAGCAAAAATCGCGGAAACATTCTTGATTTCCTCTCTATTTAAGTTAAAATATGGGAAGGGAATTCAACTTATTTCTAGCTAAGAAGGTGAAAACTTGCAGGATCAAACACAAACTATAATTGGAATTACGAAAACCGCGAAATGTTTATTATACGGTACACTTGCAATCATCGGTCTTCTCATTGGTTATTTTTTTCATCAGCTTGCGAAATGGGCATTATCCCTGCCGTGGATTCCATTGGAAGGCCCTCTTCGGCTTGTTACCTCTTTTCACGGATCACCGGTGAAGTTTATCACCGCGCTGCTTGGCCTGATTGCCGGTATATGGTTCGCTCATTCAATCATGAAATTGCTATTAACTGTACAGATTACAAACGACTCCGTAGCATTAATGAAAGGCAAGCATGTTCAAACGATCAACTCCGAAGACATTGCTCTGGTATTTATTGATCACAAACGGCTTGTCCTCTTAGGAACAGACGGATATGAACTGGCACGTGAAGAAATAGATGAAAAACCTAAAATCATTGAGCAGGCCTTTAAAAAGCACCATTACGTGTGGTCGGCTGAAGGTGACCCGTTTAAAGATAAATTTCGGCGATGGGTACCTGAATCACCCGATCTCTCTCCAAGCGCTCATGCTATATTGAAGGCTCGTCAGAAAGCACTGAAAGAAGAGGAAACAGACGACATTGAAGATTTCCGTCTTGAACTTGCAAAGATCGGGATTGTTGTACGTGAAGAAGGAACACGCCAGTATTGGCGAAAAGCAGAATCGTATCCTCCTCAGGAGAATCAGCCTAGCGGAAAAATAGGATCATAGCAAAAGAGGCTCAGAATTGAGCCTCTTTTTTTATTACTGAACAATAAACAATACTTTGGTACCATCTGGATAACTGCTCATTTGATTTCCGACCCATGAACCGGCGCCGCGATTATCAGAAGGCGTTACATATCGTACATCGGCTCCGGCACCTCCTTCTTCACAAACTGCCATCGGCCATTCATCCCGATCGTAGCCAGGCTTCGTTGGAATTCCTTTTAATGATTCCTCCCGCCTTTTGTCCGCTCCATCACGATCAATTGTACATATATCAGAATGTCCTTCGGCAATCGCATCTCTTATATGATCCCCGGTTTCCGGATAACGAGACAACGGAAAGTATAAAATTTTGTCATATAAAGCAGCCCCCTTGGCCTGTTGCGGAGCCGTCATATCCTTTCCCAACAAACAAAGAAAAACTGCTGCCGCCAGAAGAAGCATTGCCATCCATCTTTTCATCCTCATCCCCCCATACAGTTTCGTTCATTTAAATGTATGGGGGCAGCGTAAAGATTATTTTAAAAAACAAAACCTAAGCTCCCCATTGAGAAATTTCCCGGTACAGACACAGACAGCCTTCCGATCACATACATTGACATATAGGCTTTTGCCTACATAATCATGTGGAGGTGACGATGGTGACAGGTGTTTTCGCAGCGCTCGGTTTTGTAGTTAAAGAGCTTGTCTTTTTAGTATCTTACGTGAAAAACAATGCCTTTCCACAACCGCTCTCAAGCAGCGACGAAAAAAAATACTTAGATCTCATGGCTAAAGGGGATGAACATGCCAGAAACATGCTGATTGAGCATAATCTTCGCTTGGTCGCCCATATTGTAAAAAAGTTTGAAAATACAGGTGAAGACGCAGAGGACTTAATCTCCATCGGAACAATCGGGCTGATCAAAGGAATTGAAAGCTATTCCGCCGGAAAAGGGACAAAACTGGCGACGTATGCTGCGCGGTGTATTGAAAATGAAATCCTCATGCATTTGCGAGCATTGAAAAAAACAAAAAAAGATGTGTCCCTTCATGATCCGATCGGGCAGGATAAAGAAGGGAATGAAATAAGCCTGATCGATGTCCTAAAATCAGAAAATGAAGACGTGATTGATACGATTCAGCTCAATATGGAGCTTGAAAAAGTGAAGCAATACATTGACATTTTAGATGACCGTGAGAAGGAAGTGATTGTCGGGCGGTTTGGGCTTGATTTAAAGAAGGAAAAAACGCAGCGTGAGATTGCCAAAGAACTCGGTATTTCGCGCAGCTATGTATCTCGGATTGAAAAGCGGGCGCTGATGAAGATGTTTCATGAGTTCTACCGGGCGGAAAAGGAAAAGCGGAAGAAAGCGAAGGGGAAATAATGCAGAAGAAGCCGGATCTAATATGCCGGCTTTCTCTTATTCATTTACATGCTTCTTTTAAAACTTTCGAAACTAATGGAGACAGAATATACGATAGAGGTATGAAAATGCTTCCAGCTAACCGCTTGTCTCACTCTCTCAACTCGTCAGCACTGATAAGCTCAATTATCATTTCCGAGAAAGACGGTCAGGACCTTAGCAAACTTAAGTCCTTTACTCGCATTCTCCCTCAAGCGATTCTAAGTCGGACGTTCTAAAAGCTCGTCAGAAAATCGTTCATGCCTCAGCACATCCTTAGTCCCTGCTTTCTTATGCAGTCCTCGATCTGGCTGTCAATACTCGATTCCTCGATCCCTTGATCCCTTGATCGCTTGTTCCTCGGTTGATACCCTTACATATATTGCTATCACCCTGGATTTTCTTCCTATAACGTTTTATTAAATATTGATAGCAATCGTTAATGCATTTGCCAGCTTGCGTTCCCTCGATGATTATCACCTTCATAAAATGCATCACCCCTTGGGTAATGCTATGTAACAGCTGTTTGTCCAAATGAGGAGATTTTAAATTAAACTACAGTGTTATTAAACGTTTCAATGTATATGCAGAAAATAAAAAACACCGATAATTTGAAACAATCGATGTTTTGTTGAGACATTTCTACACTCCTTAGATCCTCAATAGGAGAGATTTTATTTTCTAATCAAAGCCTTAAATCAAAATTAGCTTATTATCGTTTACAAAGATTTATTCTCATTTTAAAAATGAAGTAGCGTTTTTATTGCCAGTTATTAATGCAATTTCAACAATACAAATTTTTGTTGAGGGGACTATTTAAGAAAACAGAAGTAGGGCAAAAATTAGAAGAAACCCTGGTATATAACAGAATACTGCCCCTATAGTAAATAAAAAAGCTACCACATTGGTAGCCTGATCTTAAAGTAACTTGCTTTTCGAATTAAGATTATCCTCATACGGTAGGTATTAAAATAACCAGTGATAAACAAAAAATTCCTCTCTTGAAAAGTTTGAGCTTAAGGGCTTGTATAGGTTAAAGAAATCATTAAGTACACTTTTTCGTCTGAACGGTTTATGTACGTGTGAATCTCTTCACCTTTAAATTTAATGACATCCCACTTGTTTAGTTGGTGTTTTTCCTCTCCAACTTTCATTTCCAATTGACCATTTAATACAAGTACGATTTCTTCAGATCCAGCCAAATGTGACTCACTGTACTCACTGTTTGGATCGATACATGCTCTATACCATTCAACCGTGCCAAGTGCCTTAAACAATGGGTTGATAAACCAATCATTATTTTGTCCCGCAAAGTGATGGGGAGGCACAAATCGGTGTACTTCAATTTCCTCTTCAAAAGTTAGTAAAGATGCTAATGGAATATTTAATCCTCTACATATTTTCCATAAGACATTTATTGTTGGGTTCGCTTCGCCTCTTTCAATTTTACCTAGAGTTAATTTACTGACATTGCTTAAGTTAGATAACTCTTCCAAGCTAATTTTTTTACTTCTTCGAATTCCTCTAAGTTTAATCCCTACCTGATTGGATAAGTCAATATTTTCTTCCTTCACTTTTTCACACCTTTCGCATTGATTCTATCAACAAAATATATTATAGTATACCAAAGATATAACTATAGTATACATTCAAACGAAAAAGTTAACTATATTATATCAAACAATCATCTAAAATCATAAAAGGAGCGTTTATAATTATGAAAAAAAAGGGAAACATTTATATAATTTGGAGCATCTTTTCTTTGTTTGTTATATCCATGAGCTTACGTGCTTCCATTACATCAATCTCTCCAGTTTTAAAAACTATTCAGGCAGACTTACAAATGTCTAATGTTTCGGTTAGTTTACTTACAGCCCTCCCAGTTTTTTGTATGGGGGTATTTGCTCCTGTGGCTGCAAAGCTTAGTCAACGATGGGGAATTGAATTGACCATTGCATTTTCAGTCTTATTAATTGGACTAGCAACAGCGTTGCGCTTTATGGCAACCTTCCCTTTTCTATTATTAATGACGGCTGTACTTACCGGAATTGGAATTGCAATAGCCGGTCCACTTATCTCTGGATATATAAAAAAACAATTTCCTAAATATTCATCTTCAATGATTGGTGTTTATTCAGCTGGCATGGGCGTTGGAGCATCCTTAAGTTCTGGGTTGGTAGTGCCCGCTATGCATTCTTTTAATAATTCTTGGAACATCGCTTTAGCAATATGGGCTTTATTCGCTGGAATTGGAATAATTGTTTGGATGCCAATCATTAAAAAATCTAAACTAAAGAAAAGTGTAGAAGGGGAGTCTGTAAAACAAAAAAACCAATTACCTTGGAGAAATCGATATGTATGGCTGCTAATGGTGATTTTTGGCCTACAGTCTGGCATGTATTATTCTTTTGCAACATGGCTAGCTCCAAAAGTACAAGAAGTAGGTTTTAGTGCCACATATGCAGCAACAACTGCTACTGTTTTTTCAATCATACAGATGATTTTCAGCTTCATCATCCCTATTTTAATTAATAATAATCCAAATAGAAAACCTTGGATTATTCTATGTGCTTTATGTTATTTTATCGGGATAATCACGTTAATAGCTGGAAGTATTTCACCCATTATTAGTGCTATTTTGACTGGGATTGGTGCCGGAGGGTTATTTCCAATAGCGATGATCCTTCCTTTAGACGCAACAACTACACCAAGAGATGCTAGTCAATGGACTGCTATGATTCAATTCGGTGGTTACATTATAAGTGGCGCTGTCCCTATACTTGTTGGGGCTGCAAAAGATATAACAAACTCTTATAATTTTGCATTCTTTTTATTACTTTTTATTTCAATCATATTAATGCTATTAACTTTAAAAGTTAGAAAGAAGAAAGAATCTAATTTTCAAATAAATGAGTTGAAAACAACAAGCACGTAATATTTTTAACACTTTAAAAACTACCTGAAATAATAAACCCAGCTTCTATTGTAAAGATGAAGGTGGGTTTATTATTTGGAAAATTACTCAAAACTATGTTATGCACCAACTCGATCTGCGGCAATTTTGAATCCATCCTTATCCTTAAGCAATTCAAAGCCGGACGTTCTAAAAGCTCCCCAAAGCTTCATCGGCATACTTCAGCACATCCTTAGTCCCTGCTTTCTTTATACAGGCCAGGCCTCTATCTGGCTGTCGATGCTTGACCCCTTGATCGCTTGTTTCTCGGTCGATACCTACATATATCGCCATCATTCTTTAAGCCAATATGTTTATTACTTACTGTTCTCCCTCTTCATGGGATGCAGCTAGCGAGTAATCTTACTCCATTTTCAATTTCTTCAATTGATAATCCACCAAATCCCAACATGATATAGGAATCATTTTCGGGGTTTGGATTAAGCCAAAACCTTGACGGAGAATATACTTTGACACCTTTTTGGAAACCAGCTTCGATCAACTCGAAGGCTGTTACGCCTTTTAGTTTCAATAAGATATGTAAGCCTGACTTTTCTCCAACAATTTTTACTTGATTGCCCATATACTGTTCAATGCTCCTTAACAGAGTCTGATGTTTTCTTTGATAAATCTTGCGCATTCTTCGTATATGCCTCTCAAATTCCCCGGATTGCATAAACATGGCCATAGCCCTCTGAATAATAGGAGAAGCAGATTGCTTGTAAGCTGCGAACTTTCGTGAATATTGAACCATTAGAGAGGATGGAAATACAATATAACTTAATCGAGCTGAAGGTAGAAATGATTTAGAAAATGTACCTAAATAAATAACCCTTTCCTCTTCATCCAATGATTTCAGTGAAGGAATCGGCTGTCCCCTGTATCGAAACTCGCTGTCATAATCATCCTCAATAATGTATCCCCCAGTTTGATAAGCCCATTTTAGTAAACGCATTCTTTTCGATATGGACATAATCATACCAAATGGAAATTGGTGAGAAGGCGTTAAATACACTGCTTTTGCCCTGCTCATTTGAATATGCTCCATTGACAATCCGTCCTTCTCAAGAGGAACTGGTTCAATTTGGCATCCTTGGTCTTTTAAGACTGATCGAACTCCACTGTAACCGGGTTCTTCCATGGCCACGTTTTTTTCCTGAAGTGCTAAAAGACGGCAGATTAACGCCATGGAGGCTTGTGTTCCGGCCGTTACAAGAATCTGTTCCGGTGTAGAGCGTACCCCTCTGGATTGCAGCAGATAGTTTGAAATCTCTCTCCTCAATGCAAAGTCACCCTGATTTTCTCCATAATGAAATACTTGATCAACTGCGTCTGACAGACATTTTTTCCACTGCTTCAAGGGAAACTTCTCCAGATCGATGTTTCCATATTTAAAATCCACAAGGACCTCGCTTGATTGTTTACTTTCCAACCTAATAGGATGTTCCACAACAATCGGATGTAGTAAAGGTTTCTCAATCTCAGCTACCCATATTCCACTTTTAGGGACACTTTCTAGGTATCCCTCTGATTGTAGCTGCTGATATGCTGTCTCAACCGTGTTTCGGCTAACCTTTAAATGAGCCGTTAGCTGACGAATTGATGGCATCTTCATTCCTGGCAAGAGCCTACCTTCCTCAATTTCATTCTTAATCCAATGATACAATTGACTATATAACGGCTCAGACGACTCCCTATGTAAAAATGGGGTAATTTCCACTGTTAACCCTCCATCTGTCCCTATTGTTTTTTTAAATTCTGTCACTTTTATTAGGTACAGAAATTCTCTAAAATGATTTTATCATTTATAAAGAAAGTTGGGATAAAAAAAATGCATAATATCCGCCAATAAAATTAGTATGTACAGATAATAAGAGGATTGATTTTACTCAGATACGATCGGTTAAATTGTTTGGATTATTCTTGAACTAGGTACTTTATTGGGAGAATTCTTACGCTGATGGAATCCCCAAAAGTTAGAGAAATCAATCTTATTAAACATTCAATGTAATATTAACAAGCATAAGTTCCCTACTTCGTGGGTTGATCTAAGAAAGGATATGTTAAGTATGCAAATTAACCAATTTGGACAAAAAATCGGTGAGCCAGTTGAGGGCTATCAGCATCCACTAGTTCCAACAAGAAACACAATAGCAGGAAAATACTGTACGTTAGAAAAGGTATCAATGAAGCATTTTGATGATCTGTACAAAATTGTTTATGGACCCGAGAGTGACGATAAACAATGGACCTATCTGCCAACCGAAAAATTTACAAGTGAAAAGGAATTCGAAATTTTCTTATCAAAATTAATAAAATCAGAAGACCCTTTTTACTATGCAATAGTTGACAATGACAGTAACGAAGCACTGGGCTCTTTTTCACTAATGAGGATCAATATCGAAAATAGTTCAGTGGAAGTTGGACATGTAATATACTCTGAAAGACTAAAAAAAACTAGAATTGCTACTGAAGCACAGTTTCTACTGGCGCGTTACGTATTCGAAGAGCTGCACTATAGACGTTATGAATGGAAATGTGATAGTTTAAACGATCCTTCTAGAAAGGCAGCTCTAAGATTGGGATTTCAATATGAAGGAACTTTTAGGCAAGCACTTGTATACAAACAAAGAAATAGAGATACAGCTTGGTTTTCGATAATTGATAAAGAATGGCCCAATATAAAAAATCGGTTCGAAAAGTGGCTTTTGGAAAGCAATTTTGATGAATATGGAAATCAAATTTCAAAACTAGACAACCAGTTTTGAAACGAGAAATTTCTTTATCCATTTTTATGATGTTTCAAAACAGATCCGCGGCTTTTTGCTCTCGAAGTTTTTTCATGGCCACCGGGCGTTGCAAGTGGGACTTCCCCTACAGATTTGACTCCACCAACCGTGGCAGAAATCGGTAGCACCTGGGCATTTCAACGTACTGGTGTTAATACAGAGTGCAAGCTTCTGATGCTTGCACATGCATTTGATTCGTGGAATACTATCAGAGTCACACTGAAAACTGACGCTCGTAACATACGTTCACGTTCTGCTATACAAAGGCTTGGTGCTACTTTTGAAGGCATTCGCAGGGCACATCTCCCTGCAAGTAATGGTAGCATTAGGGATACAGCTTACTTTTCAATCATTGCCGAGGAATGGCCTGCTGTCCGCACAAATCTCAAAGATCGGCTTGAAAAATATAACTGAGTAAAGCGAACGAGAATCAGAGTGTAATGAACATAAGCCGGAGCCTCTAGTTGAACAGGAATCCGGCTTTAATGAAAAGTGGCTTAGCGTGACAGGAAATTTGACTTTTTTAGTTTGAAGTTAAGCTTTGTGCAAAAAATCCATGTTTCCTTATGTCACTTTTGATATTTTAGGATTTGGAAATAAAAACAATCCTATGACCCCTTATACATGTATCTCGGCTGAACCCCAAATAGACTTTGTTCCGTGGTCATGTATCTGTTGAAAAAGCTGAATCTTTTTTGGCTTCTTGTACCTTTTGGGTACTAAGCACAAAACTTACGATTGCTGCAACGCTACAAACATATGGAAGTGAAGAATATCCCCAATTAGATATGACATAACCCCCAATCATTGAACCAATGGTAATACCAATATACAGAGCTGTATTATTCCATGCCATAACAATTCCTCGTTCTTTTGGATATTCCACTGCTAATCTTGCTTGGTATGATGTAAATCCTGCATACCCAACTAAAGCCCATATAAAAAGAAAGAAATAAATCCAATCACCAGATGAGAAGAATATCCCTAAACAAATGAGTATTAAAATTAACAAAATTAGCGTAACCTTCGAAATTTTCTCTTCTCCAAATTTATCTGTTAATTGCCCACTTGTAAGGCTCCCTAAAACAGCACCGACACCATAAAAAGCAACAGCTAATGCGATTTCTGATGACGAGAATTTATTTTTAGAGTAAAGAGCTGCACCTAAATAAACATAAAGGGTATACATTGAAATCGCCCAAATGGTAGTAACACTTACAGAACCAAGTATTCTTAGCAGATTTCCTTCTAACAGGTTTCTTGTTAAACCATTTTTAGGAATAGATTCCCATGTTTTAAAATTCACTGCCGCCAATACGGCTCCTATGATTGCCATTACAACAAATACTGAGCGCCATCCAAGAAAATGCTCTAATAACGTACCGATTGGCGCTCCTGCCCAAAGAGCCGTCAAGTGTCCTGAGACAACAATCGAAAGCCATGTTCCTCTTCGGTTAGGCGGGGCAGTATCTCCAATGATTGCGTATATCAAAGGAGTGATTGAAGCAACGGATAAACCAGCTAAAATACGGCTAACAATCAACCATAAAAATGAAGGAGAAAATGCAGTTAGCATATTAGAAATAGCGAACAGCAATAAGCCAAATGTAATCAATGTTCTCCGTTCTTTGATATCTGAAAGCCAACCGAAGCAAGGAGCCGAAAAAGCATATGTAACTGCAAAAACAGTTACCATCCATCCAGTGGTTGATGCACTAACTTTATATACTTCCGAAATAAACGGTAATAATGGGGATACCACAAATAAATCAGTACCCATTAGAAACAAAGTTATCCAACCAACGCTTAAACTTATCCTCCCTTGCAACTTCATATAATCCCCCATATGAAAAAATATTTTTACATGTATATTCTCTAGGGGGCATAAAAGAACTTTATGTAAGTGGTACACCCCCATAAAATGAGACAAATAAAAACACCGATAGTTTGAAACAACCAGTGTTTTCTCGGACAATTACTTCGGCCATTAGGTCCTAAGTAATTTTGAAGTCATTCATTACATCTTTTTACACAGTTTTATATTTTATGCACAAAAATGGGTACAAGTTCAGCAATCATCCAAAATAGAAATAAAAGGTCTGATCACCTTTCTCTTTATGCATAACTTGTTCTGCAGCAATTTTAAAATCACTTTTGAAGCACTGTCTTCATCTACGAAGTGAGTTTTTAATGAGCTAATCCTCAAAACCACTTAATTCACCATCGACAGATTTTCCATGAGAACTAAAAAGTTATTGCGGTCTCACCGAAAATTTAAATTGCGGTGCCCTATTGCCTTTTTCTCTCCCCAAAAGTAAAGGTTATTCCTCAAGGATTTAAAGGGGGGATACTAATTATATCGCATTTGATTCCATTGTTTCTGTTGATATCAAATAAAAAAACCTCCATTTCTGAAGGAGGTTGAATGTAATATTATCAAGTTTGAAAACGATCAGAGGCAATATGAAATGTGTTTTGAGTTTGATTTTCTGTTAAGTTGGATCCGAAACTACACACTAAAACAAGTGACAAACCCAGGATTAGGCATACCTTCTTTTTAAAAGTCATACAGGCATTCTCCCCTTTGAATTTGTGTTTGAGTCTCAAGCATTTTCTGATGATATACATAGGATGTTTCAAATTCTTTTGAGTTTGCGTAAGCAGCTGCGGTCTCACAGGCAATGTCTTCAATATATGAATAGTTCTTATTTTTTTCTAAGTATTCTATTGTTTTATTAACACCTTGTTGGTCCACTGCATCGACATAAAGAGCTTTTAAATATCCCTGTAATTTTGCGAAAAGCTCATCACCTTGATAAAGAGCTGCTGTCAAACCTTTCTTACTTACTTGGATAGCCTCATTCATTTTTCCTTGTTTAAAAAGGATTTTTGCATAAGAAAATAAAGAATGTGGCAAGTTTGTGAGCTTTTCTTTTTCTGTAATCTCCACTGCTTGCTTTATGTATACTTCCGCCTGCTCGTAATCACCACTATCAGCAAAATTAGTGCCTAAATTATATAGTGCAGAACTAATCAACCTTTTGTTATTCAATTCCCTAGATAACTCTAATGCCTTTTCAAGATGCGGCTGACTTTTTTCGTAATGTTTAAAATCAGTATAATTCCCTGAGATAACAAACATACATTGAACTTTTCGCACCTTATAAAGTTCATATTGATTATAAATATCCAATGCTTGTTTAACGTGATGCATAGACACATGACTTTGCTTCATACCATAATATGCTTCAGCTAACTTAAAATGAAACTCTGCCCTTTCGATCTCATCAGGGACATGTATAAGCTGCTTTTCAGCTTCTCTATAATAGTAAATAGCTTTCATGTATTGCTTCTTATCAAACTCGTACATCCCTCTGAAAAACAGAGAATAATACGACAAAAGACCAGATATGCCTTTATTTGAAGTCTCAATTTTTTCAAGAAGTTCGTCAATAGTTGGTCTTATACGTGTTGTTACGGGTTCCAAATAATCTAACATGAGTTGATGACGGAATTTCATTAGGGAGAAGTAAATGAGTAAATACTCATCTTCCTCCATCCGTTGGATTTCTTGCTCCACCTCTGCCTTTAAAATCTCTGCATCCGGGACACTAAATTGACGTATCATTTTATACCATTCATTGATCTTTACGCCAACTTCTGACGATGATAAAACCGGATTCACAGGACCCCTCCTTTTATGTCTTTTTATGTAATATTCTAACATTTCAAAAAAGTGTTTGAACCGCAAAAAAACCGCAAACTTTTTCTTCGGTACCTTTGATATGATTAACCAAGATAATTTTAGGCTCGTTTCTCTCCTCTTACATTATTGAACATAAAAATATGAGTATGTCTTGAAGAGATTTCTTCGCTTCTTTGTTCTAATTTCTTAAATATAAAAGAGAAGGCACATCTCTGCTTCCTAAACTTATTCCCACAAAAAATAGGAGCAGTTCACATGTTAGTTACTGCTCTACATAGTTTATTCCCCGTTAATTCGTTTTACAATGTATTCAGCATCATTTCCTACGCCTTGAAGCAATGCTGAACCTCGCCTATGCTGCCAAGGCAAACCTATAAAGTACAATCCTTCTACAGGTGAAACACCTCTATGATGTATGATTCGACCTTCTTTATTCAAAACACCTTTTATATTTATCCATTTAAGGGGATTCCTAAAACCTGTAGCCCAAATAATATTGTTTACTTCTAATGAAGATGAATCTTTAAAAATGATTTCATTTTGCTTTCCAGCTACGACTCTTGTTTTTAACATAATCTCCCTCTGTTTTATTGCGTGTTTTAGTTCATACCCAAATATTGGATCATCTTTCTTTTGAATGAATTTGCCTAATATCGATGTATGACTTGCATGTAAAACTCCTAATTTATCAAACCACCAAAAGATGCTTCTTTTTCCGATCATTAAAGGCAAATAAACAAGTTTATTACTACAGGCTAAATATGTAACTCTTTCTTTGGATAATTCAACAGCTATCTGCGCACCACTATTCCCCCCACCAACTACTAGTACATTTCCATGTACCAATTGTTTTGAATTCTTATATTGTGACGAGTGTAGTTGATTAATATTATCAGCTAAACCTTTTGATATTGATGGAATATTAGGGGTATGAAAAGGACCTGTAGCAATGACAAGATTCTTTGATTGATATTCTCCCTGATTTGTTTTTATTAAGAAATAATTCTTTGATTTTAGAACACTTATTACATCTGTCTGTAATTGGATTGGAATATCAAATCTTTCAACATATTTCTTTAGATAAGCTACAATTTCATCTTTTGAAGGAAATCCGTTTTTTTCTCCTTCAAGATGCATCCCAGGCAAAGAGCTATACATTCGAGAAGTAAATAAAACCAATGAGTCATACCGTTCTTTCCAGCTCTCCCCAACCCCCTGACTTTTATCCAAAATGATAAGCTTTTGGTCGGTCTGCTTAAGATAATATCCTATTGAGATTCCTGCTTGACCAGCTCCAATTACTATCGTGTCATACATATTAAGCCTCCCACTAATTTTATTCATACGAGAGATAGACTAAAACTGAACCTCATCAGATAAAAATTTTAATGATGATGGTGGTCATGCGGCTTCTCAATTGTGGCCTGACAAAGGATCGCATTGTCATGATTATGTGCTTCTGTTTCCATTTGAATGGTTACATGCGTAATGCCTTTATGCTCAAGCTCATGTTCAATTTTGCGTAAAATATTTTCACTTTCTGAAATGGTCAGCTGATCGTCAACCACAGCGTGGCAAGAAAGAGCATTTAATCCACTTGTGATAGACCATATGTGTAAATCATGAATGTTTTGAATTCCCTCTGTCTCTTCAATTGCACGAATGATGTCAGTGACATCGATATGTTCTGGAGTTCCTTCCATTAATATGTGAATGGAACTTTTAGTCACATTGTAACCACTTCTTAGAACAAGAATAGCCACAATCATACTAGCCAATGGGTCTGCCCAGCCCCATCCAAAGAAGATGATAAGTATGGCAGCTAGAATGGCACCTACAGAGCCGAGCATATCGCTTATCACATGCAAATAAGCTCCTCTTATGTTCAGATTATTCTTTGTATCTCCGCCACTCATCATAATCCATGCGACTAATATATTCACAACTAACCCGATAATACTAATCGTAAGCATGCCAGTTGTTGCTACTTCTGGTGGGTTAGAGAAACGTTCGATTGCTTCATAAATGATATAAAGAGAAATAAGAATTAATGCAACACCGTTTATCACAGCAGCAAGAATCTCAAATCGTTTATAGCCGAATGTCTTATTGTGATTTGCCTTTTTTTCAGCTAATGTAAAAGCAATCAAGGCAACCATTAATGAAATTGAATCACTCAGCATATGGCCTGCATCTGATAAAAGCGCCAGACTATTTGTTAAAAATCCACCTATGGCTTCTATCATCATATAACCTGTAATCATGATAAAAGAGATCAATAAAACCTTTTTATTAGCTCCCGTAGTATGATTGTGACCCATAAAAATCTCCTCCTTAACGAAAGTTTCTTGATTCATATGCTTTATTATTTCTTATCTTTTATTGAGCATTCTAACCTGACACTAGAAATATCAATATATGATTACATGCTCATATAAGAATATATATGCTCTTTACTGAAATGTCAAAATATTTATTATAAAAATTCCAATACAGGTTCTTTTGTATTCAAATAAAATCAATTGATGCTTTTCTTAAAAATACTATTGCAACTTGATAACAACACCACGACGACTATCTGATAAGCAAAAAAAGAGGAGCAAACACAAGGTTTACTCCTCTAACAGTCCCAACCCGTCACTTTCTACGTAGCATATAATCAAGATTCTTAATACCAAGACAAAAAGTTATTGCGGTCTCACCGAAAATTTAAATTGCGGTGCCCTATTGCCTTTTTCTGCGAACAAAAACTTGTTAATATTTACAGTACTAGTAGAGTTAAGGGAAGGGTGAATATCTTGATATCAATCACATCAGCTGAAGTGGGAATGAAAATTAATGAATGGCATAGGCATATTCAAAAATTCAACGTTACTGATGCTGAAATGTTAAAAGCTGAAATCGAACGTGATATAGAGGTTATGGAAGAAGATCAAGACTTGCTTATTTATCATCAACTAATGGCCTTTCGACATAAAATCATGCTGGAGTATACGCTGCCATCTGATGAGAATCGAATGGAATTTTCAGAATATTTGAAGAAAATCGAAGGATATAAGAAAAAACTGGACAATATGCGGGCATATTATTATAACTTCTTCCGCGGGATGTATGAGTTTAGAAACGGTAAATACACAAAGGCCATTACATATTACAAAAAAGCTGAACGCAAAATTCCAACGATCTCCGACAAGATTGAAAAAGCTGAGTTTTATTTTAAGTTATCCGAAGTCTATTATCATATGAAAATGACTCTTAACTTTCATACAATATCTATAAAAAACATGAACTTTATTCTGTTCGGCGTATTCAGTGCCATTTTGTCATTGCCGGCAACTACGATGACCTTGAAAACCATGAAAAAGCTCTCCCCCACCTTGCTTTAAAAGGTGCTGAGCTGCTTAAAAGTAAAAATACTCACATCTATGCCACTCCATTTTTCAATCTCGGTAATTGCTATTACAAAATGGACAACTTAAATAAGGCTGCACGTTACATCGAGCAGGCCTTGGTTCAATACAGAAAAATAAACTCTGACGTACTTCCACAGGCCTATCATGATCTAGCGTTGATTTATTTTATACAAGGCAAAAAAGAACAGGCATTAGAGTGTTTCCGCAAAGGAATCAGAAGCGCTGTAGACTTTAAAGACGAACTTTTTATGAACTTATTTGAAGCATTAGACGTTCTTTATATAAGAAATGGCGATACACCTAAACTCCTCAACATTTTTTCTCGTTTAGAGAATGGCAAAGTATACCCTTATATGGAAGAGATGGCATTTTTAGGAGTAAACCTTTTCGATTAAAATGGAAAAATAGAGGATAGTATCATCTGTTTCAAGAAGATGGTATATGCTCAAAAGCAAATATCGAAAGGGGAATGCATGTATGAAATCTAAATTGTTTATCAGTTTATCCGCCGTTTTAATTGGACTTGCCTTTTTCGGAACTATGTCTAATGGCGAAATGAAGGAAGCATCCCGGAATGTAACTCTAGCACCTACTCATGAATTCCTTGTTTGATTCGATAAACAACATTAGTTCTGATTCCCTTTAGCCGTTTCATAACGGCTTTTTCTTATTTCTAATACTGAAAAAATCCATCATACATAAAGCTTTTGAGGTGAAAATTTTGGACTTATTTGATGAATGCTTAGAAGCTCTAGGGAAAAACAAAGAAATCTTATCAGAAGAATTAACGGCAAAATATTATGAACTGCTTTCAAACTGTTTTCCCTTTACATCTTGGGGACGAATCAAGTGGGAAGAAGTTTGTTGTCACCAATTTATAGATTACGAGGAAGAGATTTACGATTGGCTAGCTAAACACCATTTTAAAGATAGGAACATTATTATCCTTTGGGGTTACGGAGAACAGCCAGCATTAAAAACCAGTCTTGAGCATGCATTAAACGTAATTGATGATGTAACTGCCGTTGGATCAGATACTTTTCTGTTTAGTGAATCTGGCTACGTTATCGAATTTTTTCATGATGGCGATGTTACAATTGGAAAGTCCCCTTTCATTGAAACGATTGGTAAATAGGTAAAATAGCACAGATCGAATGATTCATTTCCAACCTTTGATCCACATAACAGTTAGTTTCATCATTCTTCCATGGTAATATTTTGTTATATGATTAAATGAGAGGGTATGATTATGAAAGTCTTTGAAGCTAAAACACTTATGTCTGAAGCTACAGACCGCGCCAAAGAATATAAAGAACTAAGGACGCAAATGGTCAACTTGAGAAAAGCTTTACAAAGCGTCGCTGAACTGGATGACAGCGAATTCTCAGGTAAAGGCGCTAATAACATTAAAGCATTCTATCACGATCATGTTGGTGTCACTGATCAATGGATTGACTACATTGACATGAAAATCGCATTCTTTAACAGCATTGCCGGAGCTGTCGAAGACAAAGGTCTCTCTGATGCTTATATTGAAGAATCTTTTTTAGAACATGAACTGGCTAACGCCCATACAAAATCAAAATCAATCATGTCTGAACAGAAAAAAGCCATGAAAGATATCCTAAACGATATTGACGACATCCTTCCGCTCGACCTGTTTTCAACAGAAACCTTCAAGGATGAGCTTGCGGATGCCAATAATAAACGCAAAAAAACAATTGAAAAACTAGGTGATCTTGACGAGGATTTACTAACAGAATATGCTATGTCAGAACCAAATGAACAATTCATCAAGTCAGATTTCCAAAAGCTCCAAGAAGCAACTGGCAAAGGCAAAAACGCTACGCCTCTTCACTACAACGCCAAGGCGTACCGTGAGAGTGATATACATAAGAAAAAGGGCGATATTGAGAAACGTACAGAAGCTTATTTGACGATTAAGAAAGAGGAAGCTAAAGAGCGAGAAATCAAAGAGCTGAAGAAGAAGTTAGCTGACGGAGTGACGGATCCGGATGAATACTTAGAAATTGCCAAGAAGATCGGGTATGAGAACCTTGAGCCTGCACAGTTACAATATGTGGTGCAGCTTGAACAAGCAAAACAGCTCGAAGAAGTTGGTGAAAGTGTGATCAATGCCGGTAAGGCAGCAATTGATTTCATCGATGGAGTTAATGATGGGCTTAACGATGCGATTGACGATACGATATATGGCATCAAAGACTTGGTTGTAGGAGCCTGGGAATATTCACAGCTTCCTATGGAACTAAAACTTACAAAAACAATTACAACAGTCTTAAGCGTTCCCTCCTATCCAAAAATAATCTGGACAAACATCGTCGATTCATGGAATGATAAAATGATAAATGGTGATGCATACACAAGAGCACATTATATCAGTTATGCAATCGGCAATATTGTTGGACCAAAAGGTGCGGGTGCCGCAGTACAAACCACTACTAAGCTCTCAAAAGTGGGTAAAGTGGTTGAAGGTGGAACAGCCGCTTCTCATGTGAATAAAGGGATAAACAAAGGCAAAGCTTACATCAATTCTATTATTAGATAAGAATGATCTTGCACTTGTCGGAATTGCCCAAGACATCGACAATACATATAATATAAAGAATACGCCTTTATTAAAAAGTATTATTGAAGATAAAAAAGAGAGTGTACTTAGAAAATCTGAGACTTCTAACAACATGGGTATAGGTAATGTCAAACAAGGTGATAGTACCCCTCTCGCACCTGGCGGAGGATTAGCTGCTCATGAAGCAAAGGGCGGGCATCTAATTGATAGACATATCGGTAAGACTGATGAAGAGTTATTACAGAGACTACAGAAAAACAAGAGGATACGTGCCTCTTCTAGTTTCACTGATAGGCCAACTGCAGAAAAAGTCGCTAATGAAACATTAACTAAATATAAAAAGGAAATTGAAGAGTGGTTAAATAGTGATATTGACGATACATTACCGTTGCCTTATAGGGGAACCGAAGTTATAGGTAGAGGAGTTCGTAGAGGTTCAAATGAAGTTAAAGATATGACTAACGCAAGAATAGTATTAAGGAAAAATGAAGATGGTAGCTTTATACTAACAGGCTACCCAACGAGGTGATATATAATGATTGAAATTAAAGTTTCTGATCCTGTATTTAGATTTCTCGGTGGACATTTCCACCAAGATATAGAGTCTCCGGAAGATGCCCTTGATGAATATTTAAATGAAGCATCACAAAAACTAAAAGAAAGAGATTTAATAGCACTAACTGAGTTTGTAAATAGTGATTATTCAGAAGAAGACAAGAATGAATTTATAGAAGAAGCAGCTGATGGTATATACTTTCCTGAAGATGATATAACTCCATTAGAATGGCTTAAGCAAGTCATTGAACAAATTAAAGAACACCTTAAAACAATATAGTTAGAAAAGGAGCCCCTCTTTTTAAGAAGGGCTTCTTTTAATTATTTTCAATAAGTCTTCAAGTTTTGCTTTAGTATCAGGTCCATAAATGTCGTCCTGAGTAACCCAAACATAGGCTAAAATCGTTTGACACACTCTTGTGTTCTGCGAAATCTTAATTCACTAGCAAAAGTAGAACCTAATAAAAGAATTCCACCCATAATTTGTAATAACGTGAATTGCTCTTGTAATATTAGACCAGAAATGAGAATAGCAACAAATGGGTCAACATAACTTAACACAGCTATGCTCTGACCTTTTAATTTTTCCATGCCAGAGAAAAACAACCAGAACCCTATTCCTGTGTTTACAATCCCCAGAAAGATTATAAAAGGAATTGATGATGATGATACACTTAGCATGTTAAGTCCTTCTGTAATAAGGACATATGGTAGAAGAATTAAAGCTGTGACCAACAGTTGGATAATGGTTACTTCCAGCCGATTCATCTCTTTAATAAACTTATTTAACAACATTAACGCAGCATAAAATGCAGCTGCAATTAACCCCAAAATAATCCCAATTAAATCCTCTCTTCCGGATGCACTAACACCATTTCCGACAATGAACATCATCCCTAATACTGCTACGAAGATACATATCACTTTTTTAAAAGAGAGTTTTTCCTTTAAAAAAATAGGTGAAAGTAACATCACAAAAACAGGTGCAAAATAATAACCTAACGTGGCATTCGTTAGTGTTGTATACTCATAGGATTGATAAAGAAATATCCAATTTCCTCCCAAAGCAATGCCCGATAAAAAAAGAAATATCCCACAACTTTTTATTTTTTTCCAGGAGAAGCTTTTTCTCTTATTAATAAACACAAGTGTTAAAAAGAGAAAACCAATTGAGCTACTTAAAAACGCTGTTTCACTCGAAGATAAGTCAATGTATCTCACAACTAAACCAATTGTACCAAAAATAATCATTGATAATATAAACTGTATGCTAGATTTCATTTTCTACTCCTTCGAATCTGCGAAACAGCTTATATTTCGCAGATTCTTAATCTGTTTTAAATATAAGCGTGTTTATGAGCAGAAACGGTGGTGGTGGAGAAGTAGCAAGTCTAACACTCGGATTTGTCATTGAATTTGATAATGGCATAAATAAACCAACCTCCAGTTTTTTTGGTTAGATAAGTATATAATAAAAATATTTGGATGTATATTAAGAATTTTTGGATATAAAGGTTGTAATGGCTAATGGCAAAAGTCACTCAACCAAAATTGTGCTATTTAAAAGGATAAGGAGCTGTTTTATTATACTTAGAGCTTGTTCAGTTCCTCTTTGATAGAGCTTCAAGTTTGGCTTTAGTCTTAGGTCCATAAATTCCATCAGCAGATAGTCCATGCATCGACTGAAATCGTCTAACTGCATCTGCTGTTTTCGGTCCATATACGCCGTCGATACCGTTATTCTTCGCTCCTTTATCTGGGTAGAAATAAAGAGCCGCAAGTGATTTTTGAATCCCTTACAAACCCTTACGTGGCAAGGGTTTTTGTTGTTTTTCTCATTTATATTTTCATTTATGTTTCTTTTACATTTTCATATATAAAAATGAAGTGTCCTGATTACATAAGGTGCGTTTATTGTGAAGAGAACCATTGAATTTTTTTAAGTTTGACAGGGAGCCTACTGGGTGTTGTAGCATCTATTCTAGCTCTAGGTATCGCCTATTTAGATTTATTTTTTCATTTGATCAGATACTTTGATATGACAAGCGACCTTCTTGTTGGGGCATGGGGGTCTTTGATCTTTTCATGTATTGGGTTTACGGCTTCAATTGTTGTCTTATTCAAACGACTGGTTTTACTTAATACCAGTATACTTATGATCATCCCTGGAATCATGGTAATTGTAAGGAAAGGAAAAACTGCTCCTAAATCTGTTTAAATTTGAACACAAAAGAACCGCGACTGGCGGTTCTTTTATTGTATATTCCTGTTTAAATATACTGATTCATTATCATTGGACAGTACCATAATCAAAATCAATATCTTTCTTGTCTAAATCCCCCTTAAAATTTTTAGCATAGGTCATGGTTAAATGTACGCTTTTATCTATCCACCAAGTTCCATCATCTGTATTCGTATCCCAAGTAACATCTATATCTCTGTCAAAATTCTCAAAAAACACCAAATCCCCAACAGCTACTGTTTTTCCGTTGATCTTGTAATATATTAAAACTATTTTCTTATCGAATATACCTGTCCCGTGCTTTACGATTGTTAAACTGTAAGGCTTATTAGGACATTGCTGTTCAAGTATAACTTTAGGATTTAAAAATAAAACATAACAAATGAATAGAATTGGTACAATCATTAACCTTTTTAAGAATTTTTTATTGATATTTAACCCCTCCAACAGCATACTGATAGCGGTATAAAAAAACGTGATCCGTAAAATGCATTACTGGAACTTTCTTTGATTTTTAAATTTATTTTCTTATGCAGCTATCGCTATCCGTTAGTTTAATTAGAATTCAGATAATCCAAGACACGGTCAACTCTTTCATTGACTGAGTGATCGCCTTCAATCTTTAGCACTGGACAAGATAAATCTTCCATCCAATGTTCATGCAAAGCTCTACTTCTAACTTCCATTCCAGCATTATCATATAAAGAAGCCCACTCTAAAAATGCTTTTGATTGTTCATATTTACTGCCACCGGCTAACACTTCATTTCCATAACGCTGAAATTCCCTATGCCTTAATCTCTCAAGCCGTATATCTTGTGGAATCCATAAGAAGACGACAAGGTCAAAATAACTTTTTAGATTATCGCCCCAGCCACACACTGCACCAGAAAGAATCCATTTCTCATTTATTGTTAAGTCTTTTTCAAGCAACTTTCTTCTTTCAGGAATTTCTCTTTTTTTAGTGAATTTATCTATCCAATAGTAATCATCGGTATCAAAATGCGTATGAGGCAAATGCTTTGATAATGCAACACCCAATGTTGAAGTCCCGACACCAGAAGCTCCCAATATGTGAATATTTTTTTTCATAGTTCCCCTCCTTATTAAACAACCATACTCCATTTTTGTTGCATAAGGTACATACTATTATTTTGACATAAATCCCTAAAGACCTTTACTTTTCTAGAGAAATCCAGATGTGTGTCAAAATTATCATTCTTACGAAAACAGCCATTATTAAACGGATTCATATTCCATCTTTTTAGACGAATTTTCCTATGAAAAAGTCTTGCTTTCCATATAATATTTAAACGAATCCAATTTTTAGATTGTCGTCTTTAAGGAGGTTTTTTATCTTGAGGTATACAAACAGTCATTTAGAGGATTGGATTGAAAACTTATACAGAAAGATTGATATTACAGAACCTGAACAAATTAATTTTGAACGGATTGCCGAGTCATTAGATATCAGGCTTTCATTTAAACCTGTTACAAGCTTCGCACTTAAACATAGCGGAATTTATAACATATGCTTGGACAGCCGAAAAAGTCGAATTGAACAATGGTATGATTTCGCTCATGAATTTTGCCATATATATAGACATGAAGGCGATAAAAAAACAATGCCTGCAACTTGGACTGATTATTAAGAGTGACAGTCCAATTATTTTACATATCACTTTTGCATTCCAACTTTTATGTTGCGTAATATTAATCTTTTGTACATATAATCACATACAATTGAATATGTGCTTGTTTATTTAAGGTATCCTCTTCATTCGCTAAGAAACGTTTAAGCATTTATTACAGGAAACTGACTCAACATTTATTTAATCAAACACAGGAAATCTGTGCACCCCCCTTTTGTAATTAATAATGAGATCCTCATGCATTTACGCGCATTGAAAAAAACAAAAAAAGACGTGTCCCTTCATGATCCGATCGGGCAGGATAAAGAAGGGAATGAAATAAGCCTGATCGATGTCCTGAAATCAGAAAATGAAGACGTAATTGATACAATCCAGCTCAATATGGAGCTTGAAAAAGTGAAGCAATACATTGACATTTTAGATGACCGTGAAAAGGAAGTAATTGTCGGGCGGTTTGGGCTTGATTTGAAGAAGGAAAAAACGCAGCGTGAGATTGCCAAAGAACTCGGTATTTCGCGCAGCTATGTATCGCGGATTGAGAAGCGGGCGCTGATGAAGATGTTCCATGAGTTCTATCGGGCGGAGAAGGAAAAGCGGAAGAAAGCGAAGGGGAAATAATGCAGAAGAAGCCGGATCTAATATGCCTGCTTCTCTCATTCATGTACATTCTTCTTTTAAAACTCTCGAAACTAATGAAGACAGAATATACGATAGAGGTATAAAAATGCTTCCAGCTAACCGCTTGTCTCGCTCTCTCAACTCGTCAGCACTGATAAGCTCAATGATCATTTCCGTAAAGACGATGAGGATTGTAGCAGATGACTTGACTTTTAAGTCCTTTGCTTGCATCCTCTCTCATGCGATTCAAAGCCATAGTTTGAAACCATCGGATCTGTTCTAGGATGAGTAGACTGGATCAATTTTCAACAGAAGATTTTATAAACTTCATGAAAATTGCTTCCGTAGTAAACGACCATATGATAGACTCAACTCGAAAAAGTTTCCGTTAATTTCATATACCTTACAAAATCAATCACTAAAAGATAAGTAATAGTGTTATGGGATCTTTATCTGAAAGTAACTAAAAAGAACCCATTTTGAAAAAAATCAATCAAAATGGGTTCTTTATTATTTTTTTAGCTCTGTTTAATATAATGTTTCAATTGCCTCACGCGTAAACGGAATTAATTCTTCTGTTCGTCCATCTCGGATTTTGTTTACCCAGTCAGGGTCAGCCAATAATGCGCGACCCACAGCCATCAGATCAAATTCTTCACGTTCTAACCTCTCGATCAAATTGCCCATTTTGTTGGCTTTACCAGTGGCCTCTTCTCCAGTAGCGAAGAAATCCAAGAAATCAGCGCCATCAAGACCGACAGATCCAACTGTAATTGTTGGTTTTCCTGTTAACTTTTTAATCCATCCTGATAGATTCAGTTCAGATCCTTCAAATGCAGGTTCCCAAAAACGACGAATAGATGCATGAAAGATGTCAACTCCTGCATCAACTAATGGCGTTAAGAAACGTTTTAGTTCTTCTGGAGTTTCTACTAATTTTGCTGTATAGAAATCATATTTCCACTGTGAGATTCGCAACGAGATTGGAAAATCTGGTCCAATAACACGTCGGCAAGCTGCGATGACCTCACTCGCAAAGCGTGTGCGCTTAACTATGTCGCCACCATATTCATCAGTACGTGTGTTTGTTTTTTCCCAAAAGAACTGATCAATTAAAAATCCATGGGCTGCCATAATCTCAATGCCATCAAAACCAACCTTTTTAGCATTGGCTGCTGCCTGTGCAAAAGCTTCAACCAATTCCAAAATTTCTTGTTTTGAGTAATCATTAGCGTTGCCTCGTGCACCCATGTGCCACAATTGAGAGAAAATTTTCCCACCGGCCTCGTGTACCCCATCAACTACTTTTGACCAACCGTTTAGCGCCTCTTCTCCGTATAAGTGTGGTACGTCCTCCTGCCATGCTGGCACCTCGGATGCAACATCAGGATGGTTGATAAACGTACCCTCTGTCACAATAAGTCCAACACCATTTTCAGCTCTACGACGATAATACGCAGCGACATCCTCCCCTGGTACTCCATTTGGAGAAAAGTTTCGCGTCATAGGTGCCATCAAAATACGATTAGATAGTTTCAGATTTCCCATTTCAAATGGTTTAAAAAGAGCTTCAACTGACTGAAAATTATTCATAAAAACCTCCAAGTTTTATACTTTAAGACTTATTCATTATGCATTAACTCCATGATCAAGAGCAGATCCGACTTTCAAGGCAGTTGCTACCATAATTGATTCAGCAACTTCTTCTTTTGAATCTCTATGTTTTTAATTTGTTTAACATCGTCTTGACTAATAATTCTTCCCTCTAATTCCTTTTATCCGTACCTACCGTTTGGTACAATTTTATGTTAGCAATTAAGCGGACAATCTGTTAAGAAATGTTTCGATTTCTTCTTGTGTTTTCCGAGCCTTGCTAACAAACCGCCCTGCTTCTTCTCCGTTATGATAAGCGATAAAACTTGGAATACCAAATACATTCAGTTCGATGCACAAATCAATAAAGTCATCCCGGTCTACATAAATAAACTGATATTCCGAATAATTCGCTTCAATGTTCGGTAAAATTGGCTCGATCGCCCGACAGTCTGGGCACCAGTCCGCTGAAAACATAAAGACAACGCGCTCTGTATTTTTTAACTTCTCAAATTGATCAATTGATTCTAATTTTTTCATCATGATTCCCTCCATTTTTTCATATACATAATCTTTGAATTCTTTAGCACCTATAGGATGCTTGATATCATCTATATTATCCATTTGAACTTCTCGCATCCATCCTTAATCATAAGGGGATTCATTTACATATTCAGGACTATCCTCTAATACGGTGTTTACTTTTAGAATTTAAAGGATGAGATAAGGAGTAGTTTTAATGGACTCCACAACACCACAGCTATTGTTTATCGTTAATGAATTCCATTCCTCGGGGGATCTAAGAATACAATTTCATCAAATTGTTGTTTGAGCATTATATCTGTAATCCCTAAACGTACTCGATCTTCAATTGCCCATATAGGGTCCTTGGAATAATACAGTTCTGTTGGTGTAATCACTTAACCTCCTTCTATCAATAACTAAACTCCTGTACCTACCAGTCGGTACAATATTATATTAGCATGCTTTTTTAGCTTTTTGCAACCCTGTATCTTTTTATAATATTCACCATTTTCATTCACAAAGCACAATTGTTACTACCAATCATCAATTATCTACCTTATTTAAAATAGAGTACAACAGAGTAGCTTAAGAAAAAAATCACTGTATTTCAGTGATTAATAAATGCATCATTCCAGAAGGGGTCTTGACTATTACATCATCATTTAATTTGTGACCAATTAGACTTTTTCCGATTGGAGACTCATCGGATATATAGTTTTCAGATAAATGTGATTCTGCGGGACTAACAAGTTTAAGATGCATTTCATATTTTCCTGTCATTTCTTTAACAGTGACAATGGATCCGATCCCTACTTCTCGTATATTTGCATTTTTAATTATTTTTGCTTGCTTTATAATGTATTCCAAATCATTTATTTTCTTTTTAAGTGCAGCAAATTCATCTACTGAAATTTGATACTCAGGATCTTTATTAAAATCACAAAAATTTCTGCTCTCTTGAACTTTTTCACTAACTTCTTTCCATCTTTTTTTCTTTAAAAAAAGTAATTCTTTCTTCAACGCATTATAACCAGCTTTCGTAAGTAACTTCTTGTCCACCAATCATTCACCCTCCTTTACCCAAACTACTTTTCTCGGCTTTGTTGGATTTGTTACATTTTGCATAAAGAATCACCATACACTTATGCAATAATCAGTAACGTTAGGGAAATCCGGAAAATCATGTTTTTAAGATTAAGCCTGATGCTGTACTGTTAGTCCAACAGTTGGTTTGGCCTTAAGCTCCATAATTCTATGGAACTTCCGCACTTATGCAGTGGGATAATAACAAGAATGGTGTTAAAAATAAAGCTGTTTACTATTCAACTAAAGGATTGCTTTAATTAAAGAACAAAGATTAAACAGGTAAAAATGGATCCGTCAAGTTCTCTTAAAAACGAAAAACACATGCCATTACTGTGTTAAAAAACAAAATGAGTACATCGTTTAATGTTTATAATGGATAAGAGAAATCATTGCCCAAACTCCTATAACAGGACCGATCGCAAGGATGGAGAATGCCCATTTCCACCCTACGATATCTTCAAAGACCGGAATCAAATAAATAGAAAGGACCGTAATAAGAAAACCTATAGCCATTTGAAATGTCAAGGCAGTTCCTGCACATTCTGATTTTGCGAAATCTGCAACCATTGCTGAAAATTGTGCCGAATCTGCAACAACTGATATCCCCCAAATGATTGCTACGATAACGGTAATCCATATAGAAAGACCAAAGGTGAGTCCGATACATAAAGAAGATAGAGCACTAACAATCATGGCAATCATAGAAAGTCGTGCTTTTCCAATTTTATCAGCATATAATCCACCTATTATCGAACCTATAGCCCCCGAAATTCCAATTGTTAAAAATGCGAACAGTGTACTGGTCTCTTGTAAAGCTGTCCCCTCTAAGGATGCTTTAAAGCTGGCTGTTAAGAAATATGGAAGCCATGTCCACATAGCATATAACTCCCACATATGACCAAAATATCCATAGTTAGCCAACATTACAGGTCGATCTTTTAAGATATATTTGAGTGTATTCATCGATACAGTAGCTACTTCTTTTTTAGACTCCGGAGCATCCGGAAGACCCCAATGCATAATACCAGCTGCGACCAATGCTAATAAAGAGCTGACCAGCATTAATATCTTCCAGCTGACATTCGGAATAAATAAATTAAAAAGATGCGGCAATGAAGAACCTAATGTCAGAGCTGCAATTAGGATTCCAATACCAAATCCTCGTCTATCTTGAAACCAAGTAGAGAGTAGTTTCACGGCAGTAGGATAAACACCTGCCATAGTAATTCCTGTTAAAAAACGTAAACTTAATCCCACTACCATTCCAGTGCTTAAAGTAAATAAACTATTGATGACAGCTCCGAATATACAGGCAATAGCAAATATTTTTCTTGGGTTATAACGGTCTGCCAACCCTAGAAAAGCAAAACAAATGGCTCCAATAATGAACCCAACCTGTACGGATGTGGTCATCCATGACCCTTCTGTTGCACTCATTCCCCATTGATGTTTTAATTGGGGAAGAACGGCTGAAGCGCTAAACCATAAACTGAGGGCAAATAGTTCAGCCAATGCAATCAAAAATAGAGCCTTCCATCTATTAATACTGTTCACATCAGACATAATGGGGGTTTTTCCTCCTCTCGGATTTCCAATTCTACCTGCAACGTATGAGAACGTAGACATTACGCATGTAATATGATCGTATATCTACGTTTTTTTAAAAAATTAGTTATACAAAATAAATAAGATCGACCCTGTCATAACGCTTTTTACTTATTACGTTTAAAAGTTGAATTTACTTGAACATTTCTTTCTAATGAATTTTTCACAGGCGAAATTTCCATTGCTTTTGAAACTAATTCTTCAAGTTGTTTATCGTCTGCATCACTATCTATTGTGAATTGAACATCAATTTCGTTAAAACCTGGATTCCCTTCTTTTAAGCCCAAAAAGACATTTAAATCTAATTGTCCTGAAGCGTTAACTTCTAGTGAATTTACCTTAATCCCCATTAAACTAGCTGTTGCAATAAATCCAATTGATAAACAACCACCCAATCCACTTAATAAAAGTTCAACTGGATTTGGACCCTTGTTAGATCCTGATAACCAATCTGGCTCATCAATCAGAACGGGTTTGTGATCACCTACTTGCGCTTCAGCGTAAAATCCATCTTTCCATTTTACCGAAGAAGACCATCCTGCCATTCCTTCCTCAGGATTTTTCTTATAATTTTCTACTAAGTTTTCAATAACTTTTGTATCGACTCCATTAATTTTTGTCATTTTTATATCTCCTTCATTTTGTTTTTTATAGGGATTATCTCTTTCTACTCTCGTTATCTAATAAAAGTTATTATGATTTTAAGGGGGGATGACACAGCTGCCAACAGTACATAACCCTCCATAAGATTATTCATCATAAGCAACTAATGCATTAACTCCATGAGAAAGAGCAGATCCGGCTTTTAAGGCAGTTGCTACCATAATTGATTCAGCAACTTCTTCTCTCGTTGCTTTCGCTTTTTTGGCTGCTTTAGTGTGGATATCAATACAGTAAGGGCACCCTGTTGTATGCGCCACTGCTATAGCAATCAACTCTTTTTCCTTCACACTAAGTAATCCCGCCTTCATCGCTTGTTGGTCAAATGTCATAAACGCTTTAAAGGCATCTCCATTTAACTGAGAAAACTCTTTTAGTCGGTTGATATAAGGAGCTCTAAATAATTCATCATCAGCTGTTCCATCATAAGCGTTTAAAGCATTAACACCATGAGCAAGAGCAGACCCTGCTTTCAATGCTGTTGCTACCATAATTGATTCAGCCATTTCCTCCCTGGAAGCTCTATGTTTTTTAACTTGTTTAACATGAAAATCAATACAATGGGGACATCCAGTCGTATGAGCAACAGCAACTGCAATTAATTCCTTTAATTTAGCTGTTAACTTTCCTTCAGATAACGCTTTTCTGTCAAAAGCTACAAATGTTTTAAAGCTTTCAGGTGAAAGTGTACTAAATTCACCTAAACGGTTAAAATGTGATTTTTTGTATAAACTATCGTTCTGATTCATAATTTTCCCCTCTAACTTTTTTATTTCACACCTAATTGTACCTACTATTCGGTACAATTAGGTGTGATGATAAATTACCAAAATAGATCAATGTTGTTTCTTATGAATTCCCGAGGTTTTCAATATAATGTTGGGCGCTTTGAGCTGCTATTGATCCATCACCCGTTGCTGTGACAATTTGACGCAGGGTTTTATCACGGATATCTCCAGCTGCATAAATACCAGGAATCTTTGTAGCCATTGCTTCATCCGTCACTACATAACCTTCTTCATTAGTTATGTCTAAATTTTTGAATGCACCATTTAATGGAAGTGTCCCCACGTAAATAAATACACCATTTGCAGGGAATTGAGATTGTTCCCCTGTTTTTGTATCTTTTAACGTTACTGTATTCACTGTTCCATTTCCTGCATTTATACTTGTAACTTCTTTATTCCAAATGAATTCAATCTTTTCATTGCTATATGCTCTTTCTTGGAGTATTTTTTGCGCACGCAACTGATCTCGACGGTGAATAATGGTGACTTTTGAAGCGAAACGTGTAAGATACACAGCTTCTTCTACAGCTGAGTCTCCTCCACCCACAACAACAAGTTCACGTCCTTTAAAGAAGGCTCCATCACACACGGCACAATATGAAACTCCTAGACCACCAAGCTCATTCTCCCCTGGAACTCCAAGCTTTTTATGGTCTGCCCCAGTAGCGATGATAACAGATTTTGCATAAAATTCTTTCTTTGTAGTTACTACTTTTTTTAAACGGCCTTCATCTATAATTTCTTTTATATCTCCATATTCATACAAAGCACCAAACTTTTTGGCGTGCTCAAACATTTTATTAGAGAGGTCTGGACCTAAAATATGATCAAAACCAGGATAATTCTCTACATCCTGCGTATTAGCCATTTGTCCACCAGGTATTCCACGTTCAATAAGCAATGTGTTCAAATTAGCACGTGAAGTGTAAACTGCTGCTGTCATTCCCGCGGGACCTGCCCCAACTATGATGACATCATAAATTTCCATTTCCTCCAATATGATCTCCCTCCTTTAAAAGAATACATTAATGCACATTTGATTAAAGGGACTTAATTTTTGAAACTTCTTCTTTTAATTGCGCAATACCAACAATACCAGCAAAAGGTTTTTCGAATTTATTATTAGAATAGAAGCGTGTATTAGGGATACTCATTACACCAAATTCTGCAGCAAGCTCCGGATTCTCATCCACATCAACTTTAACAACTTGTACTTTATCACCAAACTCTTTGTCAAACTCCTCTAATGTCTCAGCAAAAACCCGGCATGGTCCACACCAAGATGTTTGAGAAGTTTAGTAAAACCACTTTATCTGTATTTAAGTTCTTTTCTAAATTACCATCTGTTACTTTGATTATAGTCATTTTGTTTTCCCTCCTAAGTTGTAAAAAGCTTTTTTAATAATTAATTGAATCGATTAAAGAGTAGACACTTTACCTTTGACTTCTATTTCTACGCCTGCTTTTTTGACCATGTTACCTACTATACATGCTCTATCAGCTGCTTCACTCACTCTTTCCATTGACTGTACTTCTTTTTCTGTTGCATCAGCAGATAAAACAACACGAGGATAATGGATAATATCAAAACTACTGTCAGAAGCAACCATCTCAGAATCAACCTCAATACTCACTACTGGCAGTTTTCTTGATTCAACCATCGACACTAATGTTGCTACATAACAAGCTTGTACTGATGACACAAGGATTTCTTTAGGCGATGCTCCTTCCCCATTACCTCCATACTCTGTTCCTATAGCAATGGGTGTATCAATATATTGAGATTTGATGATGCCGTTTCCTTCTACTCCTCCTTTCCAAACAGCATTCAGTTTTACATTCACATTAGACATATGAAACACTCCTCTAGTTTTTGGTTGCCATACTTTTTTAACATTGTTAAAACATCATGTTGTATATATTTTACTTACTCTTTCTAGTCTTTTTTCTAATTGTTCAAAATGAACAAAGCGTGCTTCTCTCAAATATTCAGTTCCTTCAATGAATAAAAGGAGTGCAGGAACCGTAAGAATTGAAAACCTTGAGGCTATCTCCTCTACGTTGTAAGCATTGATATACCCTAATTTGATATGTGGAAATTTATCAAGTAATTCTCTGAGTTGAGGCAAGACTGCATGGCATACTCCACAATCCGGCCTTGAAATATACAAAAAACTAAATTTATTTTGATGGATAAAGTTATCTATTGAATCTAAAGATGTTAATTCAACTGTTTCTACCATTAGTTCTCTCCCTCCTAATACTAGTCTTTAATAGGATTAAACTTAAAATTGCCATTACTAAAGAGATCAGATCAGTTTTAGAAGAGAAGTTAGAGTTTAAAAACAAACTCATCTAAGAGAAATTTTGTTGCTCCCACTTATTTTTTACTTGTAGGAATTCCGCAGCTTCCATCAGTACAAAGTGTGTCATCCTCACTATTCACTGATAGATTCTTAAGTTTCAGTAACGGATTTTCTTCTTCCCATACCTTGTTGAGTGCCTCTAAGAAAGCCTCTGCTGGTTGTGCCCCAGAAACGGCGTATTTCTGATTTATAATTAAAAAGGGAACTCCAGAGATACCATAACGCTTAGCTTCTATTTGATCTGATCTTACCTCATCTGCATAAAGAGACTTGTCATTTAGGACCTTCAGAGCCTCTTGTCTATCTAAACCAGAAGCTTCTGCTAAATCTGCAAGCGTTTCATGATCACCTACATCCTTAGAATCAGTAAAGTGTGCATAAAGCAGAGTTTCCGACATATCAGCTTCTTTTCCTTTTGTTTTTGCCCATTTTGTTAAGCGATGGGAATCAAACGTATTAGTTGGTTTCAAACCTTCTAAATTAAATGTTAATCCAACCTTTTTTGCACTTTGAGTTAAGTTTTCAAGGAACTGTTTTGTTTGTTCGGAATCCCCAAATTTATGGAGTAATTTTTCATAATAACTTTGCCCGTTATATACTGGCGCACTAGGATCTAATTCAAAGCTTTTATATTCAACTTTAACTTCATCTCTAAAAGGGAATTGTTTCAATGCTTTTTCTAAATTTTGTTTACCTATATAACAAAAGGGACATGCTACATCAGACCAAACTTCAATTTTCATATGAACACTCCTTTAATTAAATTATTTAAATTTGACTTACGTAATTATCGTATTCCTCCGCATTTAGAAGTTCTTTTATCTCCTCTGTGTTAGAAGCTTTTACTTTCAGTAACCACCCTTTATCATAAGGTGATTCATTCACAAATTCTGGACTATCTTCTAATTCTGTATTCACTTCTATAATCTGTCCGTTAATCGGAGAAAAAAGCTCCGATGTAGTTTTAACTGATTCAATACTCCCAAAGCTAGTATCTTTCACTGTTAAAGTTCCCATTTCTGGGAGTTCTAGGAACACAATTTCTCCAAGCGTTGATTGAGCATAATCAGTAATTCCTAAGGTAACAATATTGTTGTCAACCTTTACCCATAAATGTTCTTTAGAATAAAACATATCTGTTGTACTCCTTCAGTCAGTTATAAGCAAGTTACTGTACCTACTATTCGGTACAGTAACTTGCGAAAAATACTCTTATAATTATTCTTTTTTCTTATTGTGACTTAAAGATGCCTGAACATGAACATTTCTTTGGATTGTATTTTTTACAGGTGAAAGTTTCATGGCCTGTGCAACAAGTTCTTCAATCTGATGTTCATCCGCATCACTATCGACATTAAAATGCGCATTGATTTCATCAAAACCAGGATTTCCTTCCTTTAATCCTAAAAAGACATTCAAATCTAGTTGTCCTGAAACCTCTACTTCTAACGAGTTTATCTTGATTCCCTTTCCACTAGCATTTGCAATAAACCCCACTGACAGGCAAGAACCTAGTGCGCTTAATAAATATTCCACTGGGTTTGCTCCCTTATTGGAACCTGCTAACCATTTTGGCTCATCAACATGAATAGGAGCATGATCACCTACTTTTGCCTCCACATGGAAACCGTTATCCCATTTTACAGAAGATGACCAACTTCCAGTACCTTCAGCAGGATTTTTTTTGTATTGCTCCACTAAACCTTCAATAATACTCATATCAACACCATTTAATTTTGCCATTGTTTATCTCTCCTTCGTACAGGATTGTACCTACCAGTCGGTACAAAAAGAGCTTAACATAAGAAAGACAATATTGCAAGAAAAAAAACAGTTGACTATTCTAGATTAAATTGTTTTCGAATTACTTCTATAATGTCACTTAAAAAGTTGACGTTTTGTTGGTTTTTCATTAGCAAAATTCCTCCTTCAATCATAGCTACAATTGCTTGAGCATCTTTTTTTGTATCAAAGGAATCTAACAGGCCTTGTTCAACCATTTCATTTATTGTAATCTCTATAGCCCCTATCCAACATTCAAATAAATGTTGAATTTTTACACGAAACGTTTCATCATGCTCACTCATTTCAATGGCTAAGTTTCCTATCGGACAACCTGATTTATTCTTCACTTCAGTATGAAAAGTAAGTGTTCTGTCCAGCATCATATTTAACTTATTTACTGGAGTATTATCTGACTGAAGAATATCTGATATTAACTCTGTTTGCCATTCATGGACTATAGATTCCACTACTGCTAATCCTAAATCATATTTAGAAGAGAAGTAATGATAAAATTGGCCTTTTCCAATCTCTGCAGCCATAAGAATATCATTTATAGAGGTTGCTTGATATCCCTTAGAATAAATAATCTCTCTTGCAGCTGATATTATTTCATGCTTTTTAGACAAATTTCTCACACCTTAATCGCAAAGTTTAGTTTATATATTATATGATTCCATTAGGTTTTGCCAAGTAATTTATGAATGGTTCATATTTCTATTATCCAGTATAATCATCAGAACATTGCTTTCAAGTAACGAACAGTTAAGAAATAACTTAAATTATAAATGCGCAGAACAAGCAGGAAAAGTTTTAACGGCTCCCTTTTCCTTTTGACTCAATTGTCAATGTTGAACCAATCCAATACATAAAGAAAAAACCCTCAATTGAGAGGGTTTAATAATTCTTATGTTTGATTCCGGTCAGAAAGTTGATGATATGCTGCACTTTCTTCTATAGTAAAAGTTGCAACGAAACCTAAGCTTAAAGTAACTGCAGTAAGAATAATGATTACGCCTTTTTTAAAATTCATACAGGCATTCTCCCCTCTGAATTTGTTTTTGCGTTTCAAGCATTTTTTGATGATAAATATAGGATGTTTCAAACTCCTTTGATTTTGCAAAAACTTCAGCCGTATCAATTGCGATATCTTCCACATACGCATAATTCTTATTTCTTTCTAAGTAATCAATCGTTTTTTTGATTCCCGCTTGATCTACTGCATTAATATAAAGTGCTTCCAAGTACTTTTGCAGGGACACAAAAAGTTTGTCACCTTGGGATATCGCAGCCGATAAACCCTTTTTACTCATTTTTATTGCTTCACATGTTTTCCCCTGCTTTAAAAAAAATTTAGCGTATGTAAACAGGGAATGTGGTAAATTGCTCAACTTAGCACTTTCTGATACCTTGGCAGCCTCATTTAAGAAATGATCTGCTTTATCATTTATTCCTAAATCTGCGTAATTCTTTCCGAGATTGTAGTAAGCCGAGCTAAGTAGCCTTTCATTGCGATCTAATTGTTTGGACAACTCTAAGGCTTTTTCAAGGTGCGGCAAGCTTTTCTCGAAAAGTTTAAAATCAACGTAATTTCCAGATATCACGAAATGACATTGTATTTTTTGCACTTTATAAAGTTCATATTGATTATAATGGAGAAATAACTGATGAAATATTACAGGCTGCTTTGGAGATTATAACGGAGCAATTAAAAGAAAGACGGAAATCAGATAAATAAACGCAGTTTGTTTATTATTATTTATTTCTGTTTATTATGTTTAATTCTGTTTACTAATAAGATTTAGATTCTCATTCATATCCTCATTTATAAAGTGATTTTTGAATCCCTTACAAACCCTTACGTGGCAAGGGTTTTTGTTGTTTTTCTCATTTATATTTTCATTTATGTTTCTTTTACATTTTCATATATAAAAAAGAGCGTTTGTTGTGAAAAAAACTGCTAAGTATCGAATTGGAAAAAGAGGGCTTCTTGTTAAAAACCTTGCAAGGTTGTAAATGAAAAAAATACGGTTTTCTCGTCAACGCCAACGCTTTCTGCGACCTCTACAAAAGTCTTAGACATGGATTGCTCTTGGATGGATTTTAAAAGCCTTTTGGTCATCTACGTTTTTCATCAATGGATATTAAGCGTTCCCAGATTCACGACACTTGTATCGTCTGCGGTTCAATTGTAAGCCCACTCGCTTTAAACGAATGGGCAAATCAATAATTGGTTTCTTTCTTGAACTGTGTTTGTACAACTTGTCAAAACCACATTCAGGACAACGTTCAGGTGGATCGACTGCTTCAACTTTAAACATCATATCTGTGTTATTTTCTTGTGGTGATTCAATTGCAATTAGATCTGAAATACATAGTAGGCCTCTCATGTTTTTATCCTTTAAACAGAGGGTAGGAAATATCCCTGCTTCGTTACTGTATAGGAACTAATATTTCACACAAATGATTATCAATCATTTGTGAAGTATATCTTTCTATAATTGGTTGTTCTCTTATTGATAGATTATTTCTTTCTATCTCAGTAAAAATACTGCCCCAAAATTCACTGACTGCCTCTTTTATATGGTCAAGCAAGAAAACAGCGTATTTCCCACCAGAAAATTCACCAACATGAGCTGGTTTTTCCACATTAAAATCTTTATTTATAACAACGCAAACATCATAACGACATTCTTCTTTAGGAGTAATCTCTGGGTTATCTTGTGGTATGCCTAAAATTGTAGAATGATCAAATACACCATTCGATTTTGCCCACTTTTTAAAATTCTCCATTAATTCTTTGTTTTGCTTTTCACCATACTCCCCAACATTTCGGAAGTAAGCAATCCTTGATTCAGGTAATTCTTCAATAGTTATTTTCATATTTTAATCCTCCTTTCTTAGATAAGGTAATTCGATTTAAAATGTTTTTCAAGTTATTTTTTAGAATATTCTGATTATTGCAGTTTAATTAATCCATTATTCCACTTTACTATATTTTAAGCACATCTGTTAAATAAAAGTAAGCTACATAAACTTTACTCAATGATTTATACAGTCATTAGGCGTAAAGATGCGACTTACTGTCGGGAAGCTGGTACAGGAACCCAGTGACTAACCGCTACCCGTTTTTTCCCCGTATGTGTATCGTAGATATGACGCTCTATTTTTCCAATATTGCCGCCGTACACATGAATTCCTACACACGGATCATTGGAGGCACACTCCACTTTGTGAAGGTCTTGGTCAGTGGAGCAACAGACGACAACCTCCCCTTGCAGAATATAACGGTCATTACATGCTATCAGTTCCTCATGCTTATTAGAAGGCGATGCATACTGTATTTCGTGTTCCGTTCCTTGAACTACTCCAATTACGCCCCACGTTCCATGATCATGGACAGGAGTGGATTGCCCAACATCCCAAACCGCAACCGCGATAGAAAAACTCTCATCGTCAGCAATATACAACGGATACAGAGCGTATTTTGGGTTCGGTTGCCGATACTGTGAAGGGAGAATATTATCGGCCTGTAACAGATGTCTCATCCTCTCCGCAATCTTACCAGTCAAAACCTCTTCAGTCCCGCCGTCATGAACAATTCGATCCACATCCTTAATAAAAGACTCAATTTCAGGATTTTTCATTAACAAACACCACCTAAACTAAAGTTTATATACCCTACCCCTGTATTGTATATGAATTTCATGCTGAGTTTCAAGGATAAATTCCCTTCCTTATCCAATTCAAGGTAATAGATTTTATTCGAAAAAGTACTTTTGTTAAATGCGTATATAAAGATGTGCTTCTGGTCTTCAACAATTAAGATAGGAGATTGATTATTAAGATTCTGTTTAAACACTTTTCATTATCAATTATTGTCATTAATTACTTAGCAGCTCTTCAATAAACACCACACTTATCTTAGATGCATTTTCCCGTGAAAAAAGTCTTAGTTTCCCCTATAATATTTAATAAATCCAATTTTTAGATTGTCGTCTTTAAGGAGGTTTTCATCTTGAGGTATACAAACAGTCATTTAGAGGATGGATTGAAAACTTATACAGGAAGATTGATATGACAGAGCCTGAACAAATTAATTTTGAACGGATTGCCGAGGCTTTAGATATCAGGCTTTAAACCTGTTACAAGCTTCGCGCTTAAACACAGTGGAATTTATAATACATGCTTAGACAGCCGAAAAAGCCGAGTTGAACAATGGTATGATTTCGCTCATGAATTTTGCCATATATATAGACATGAAGGCGATAAAAAAACAATGCCTGCAACTTGGACTGATTATTTAGAGTGGCAGTCCAATTATTTTACATATCACTTTTGCATTCCAACTTTCATGTTGCGTAATATTAATCTTTCGTACATACAATCACATGCAATTGAAAATGGGCTTGGCTTTTTAGTTTGAACATATATTACAGGAAGCTGACCCAACATTTATTTAATCAATCAGTGACGGAAAATCTGTGCACCCCCCTTTTGAATAAGGAGAAACTAGTTACTGATTAGTAACTAGTTTTTATCTTAAAAGATTTAAATGTTTGGTTTCACCATATCTTCTGGCTTAACCATTTCATCAAATTGCTCTTCCGTTAATAATTCGAGTTGCACAGCAGCCTCTTTTAACGTTAAGCCTTCTTTATGAGCAAACTTAGCAATTTTCGCAGCTTTTTCATATCCGATATAAGGATTCAATGCTGTGACAAGCATCAAAGATCCGGAAAGATTTTCTTTAATGGTTTTCTTATTAGGTTCAATACCAACCGCGCAATGATCATGGAAAGATTTTATTCCATCACTCAGTAACTGCACGGATTGAAGGAAGTTATAGATAATAACTGGTTTAAATACATTTAGTTCAAAGTTGCCTTGACTTGAAGCAAATCCAATAGTTGCGTCATTCCCCATAATTTGAGCCGCAATCATGGTAAGGGCTTCACATTGAGTAGGGTTAACTTTACCGGGCATAATGGAGCTGCCAGGCTCATTTTCCGGGATTGAAATTTCCCCGATACCACAGCGAGGACCGCTTGCAAGCCATCTAACATCGTTCGCAATTTTCATTAAGTCAGCAGCTAATGCCTTCATTGCACCATGTACATACGTTATTTCATCATGACTGGTTAAGGCATGGAACTTATTCGGTGAACTTTTAAACTGTTGGCCTGTAAACTTCGAGATTTCCTCTGAGACAACTTTTCCAAACTGTGGATGTGCATTAATGCCTGTCCCTACTGCCGTACCCCCGATAGCAAGCTCACGCATTTTTTCAGTTGCTTCCAAAATCATTTCTTTCGAACGATCAATCATATATACCCAACCGCTAATTTCTTGTCCAAGGGTTAAAGGTGTAGCATCTTGAAGATGTGTACGACCTATTTTTACAATGTCATTGAATTTTTTTGCTTTTTCATCTAATGTGTTCCGAAGTTGATCAAGTGCAGGAACTAATTGTTCATAGATAGCTAATACACCTGCAACATGCATCGCTGTTGGGAAAGTGTCATTCGAACTTTGACTGCGGTTGACATCATCATTTGGATGTATGGTTTGTATAGAGCCTTTTTCTTTTAATAAAGCTGTTGCAAGGTTTGCTATCACTTCGTTAACATTCATATTGCTTTGTGTACCGCTTCCCGTCTGCCAAACAACGAGTGGAAAATTGTCATCATATTTGCCTTCAAGAATCTCATCACAAACTGCTGTAATAACCTTTGTTTTTTCACTATCCAAATTACCTAGACGATTATTAGCAATAGCTGTACTGCGCTTCAATATAGCAAAAGCTTTAACAATACGGATAGGCATTTTTTCAGAACCTATCTTGAAGTTCTCTTTACTACGTTGTGTTTGCGCTCCCCAAAACTTATCAGCAGGCACCTTTATTTCTCCAAAAGTATCTTTTTCAATTCGATAGTTCATTAAAATAATCCTCCTTCTGAATACACAATTAGTTTATAATTCATATAAAAATTCATATATTTTTTCGATAAATTGATCATAACACTAATAAATTATGATGTATAATGCATAATAAATATGATTTTAATTCTTTTATGTAATGATTTATAAAAAGGTGGATGTTTTAATGGAATGGGAACAATTAGAGTACTTTCAAACTCTTGCTCGTATACAGCATGTAACTAAAGCTGCTGAAACGTTATCAATAACACAGCCAGCACTTTCTCGGTCTATTGTTAGATTAGAAAATTACTTAGGGGTTCCGCTTTTTGATAGACAAGGCCGGTCCATTACATTAAATAAATATGGGGAAAGATTCCTCAAGAGGATCGATTCCATCATGAAAGAATTTACTGAAGGAAGGGAAGAAATTCAATCCCTTTTACAACCAGATCAAGGTGAAGTGTCTTTAGGCTTTTTACACACACTGGGTACAACCATCGTTCCAAATTTAATTGGAGCATTTAAAGATCAATACCCAAATGTTCATTTCCAACTAAACCAGTCTCACTCTAATCAGCTTTTAGATAAACTAAAATCAGGTGAACTAGATCTCTGCCTGCTTGCTTCTTTTCCAGTCGAATCAAATATAATGTGGAAACCCTTATGGAAGGAGGAGCTCTTTTTATTCTTGCCCAAACATCATGTGTTAGCTACTCGTCAGGAGATTACCTTAAACGACATTGCTCATGAGCCTTTTGTTTTAATGAAAGAAGGTTTTGCTCTTCGAGTAACCATAGATCATATATTTGAACAGGTTAATATTACCCCAAACATTGTATTTGAAGGCGAAGAAGCTGCTACAATCGCAGGTTTTGTTGCAGCAGGTCTGGGCGTTTCAATTCTTCCTGATTTTAAAGGCTTAGACCAAACAAATATCGCAAAGGTTCGCATTAGTTGGCCAAGGTTCGAGCGCACAGTTGGTATTTCCTGGATTGAAGGGAAGTATCTATCACCTGTCGCTGAAAACTTCAAGCAATATATCATCAATCAGTTTCCTCAAATAGATTCGATATAGTATTAAGTTACTGTTGCTGATGCCAAGTCATGATGCTCCTAGATGGATTTAATAGCTCTAAAAAAACACAAAGAAGATACCAAAATGGCTTTTTGGTATCTCTTTATTAGTTCGTTGCCCTCAATAAAGTGGAAGTATTTGCAGTTACAGAAGCTTTCAAGCATCTGAAGTTATCCAATACACACTCATTGCATCATTTTATATCTATTTTGGGCACAAAATGGGCACGGTTTTTTTCCTTCCAAGTAAAAAAGAAAGGTTCTTTCCTTCCTTTAGTCCCTAACTTGATCTCCAACTATTATGAAACCAACATTTGAATCTGTCTGTATCTACAAAGTGAGTAAATATTAAAATGCTTAATACCATTACTGTCAAATGGAATTAGACTAATCATCATCAATGATAGCTGAGTCATTGAGGATAACTTGCTTATGAGTCCTTTACTTGCGTCCTCCCTTAAGCGGTTAAAAGCTGGACGTTCAAACAACTCACCAGAATACCCTTCATCAGCATACTTCAGCACATCTTAGTCCCTGCTTTCTTTATGCAGGCTTCGATCTGGCTGTCAATGCTCGATCCCTTGATCACTTGTTCTTCGGTCGATACCCTTACATATATGGCTATCACCCTGGATCTCCTTCCTATAACGTTTTATTAAATAATGATAGCAATCGTTAATGCATTTGCCAGCTTGCGTTCCCTCGATGATTATCACCTTCATAAAATGCATCACCCCTTGGGTAATGCTATGTAACAACTGTTTGTTCTAATAATGAGGTGATTTTCAATGAGTATATAAAAGCAGTAAAAAAAACCGATAGTATTAAACCACCGGTTTTTACTACACTCATTAGGCCTTCAACATTATAAAACCATCTTGCACGTTATGAATGTTTATTTTTATTATACTCTTTACTTTCATTTTCTATAATTTTTAATTTCTTCCTTATGATAGCTTGTTTTTATGAATTGTATATTTCTCTGTTTAGATTCACAACATCCTCGTGTGAAAATTTAACATCCTTTTTCTCTGCAAATATTTCCATCACTTTGTCGCGTAGTAACGGTGCTTTTTCTTTATTCGCCTTTTTCAACGCTTTCGTAAGTTCATCTTTTGTTAGCTCTGTGCAGTAAGCAGGAGTTCCTGGTTGCTGTCTCCAAGAATCACTTAAAGAACCACTGTCTATTGCATCGAAGCCTAACTCGGATACTACGTCTATGACTACTTGTTTTTGTGATGTGTCATCACCAGAAACTGCTATCGCGATTCGTTCACTAGAATCTACGGTTGTTCCTTCATTTTCTAAAGTATAGGCTAATAAATTGTTGAATGCTTTAATGACAGGTCTGCCTAATTGATTTGATACCCAAACACTTTCAACCATCCCGTTCTCGATTTCTTCAATTTTGTCGTCTCTAAAAGGATAATAATTTGAAGTATCTACAATGATTACATCCTCTCCGACTTGATCGATCATATTTCGAATGCTTGACATTGCTTTTGTAGGAAGAGATATGATCAGAACATCAATGTTTTTAATTGCATCCTTTACGCGCACAGGGGTTCCAGCAAGCTTTTTTCCTTCTAAATATTCAATTGCCCTTGCATCTGCAATTTTGACATCATGCCCATTCTCAACTAATTTTTTAGAAATAATTGACCCAATTGTTCCTGCACCTATAATTCCGAATTTCACTATTTTCCCTCCTAAAGGATTTGTATATAAAAAGAATAATTCTGCTTAAAGTTACACAATTATTTGTTTACCAAATCGCAACATATAATCATTAGATATGAAAAACGAATTGAATAATTCTTTTACATATACTAGAATAAAATCATTTCTCATCTATTTAAAGAGGGCAATATAAATTGCCGTAGTACATTTTTTTGTACTTAACAGCAGAAAGCAGGTGAAAAGGTGTCTAAAATATGTAAGGATGGATTTGACAAAGAGTATATAAAGGAACAGAGAGAAGTATATGGAATTGCATATGCCCAAAATATGCTTTCGGGACGCTGGAAATATATTATTCTCTGGTTTTTAAAAACAAAAAAACGTCGTTATAGCGAAATTAAAGCTTTTTTATGGGACATTTCACAAGGTTCTCTTACAAAGCAGCTGAGAGAATTAGAAACAGATGGATTAATTAAGAGAGAGGTGTTTCCTGAGGTTCCTCCTCGTGTAGAGTATTCACTAACCTCAAAAGGGAAAGAATTCATTCCTATAATTGATTTGATGGAAGAGTTCGGAAAGAAGTTTGGGGAGCAGATAGAGTAATTTTACGATAAGAGTTTATGAAGAAATGTATTAAAGTAACGGGGCAAGAGTTAAAAGATCAGAAGCTGTCGAATGTGACAGCTTTTTTTTACTAACTAAGCAGGTTGACACAAGCTTCCTTTTTCGGGACATTTGCCGGATCTTTTGTTTATTCCATTTAAATTCTTTTTCAAATTCGTTTTAACAAAATCTAGCCACCTTTTTATCCAGTTTTTGGTACTAAGTACAAAAAAATGCACTACGGCAATTTAAATTGCCCTCTTCATAAATTAGAGTGCTGATTTTATCATATTGTATACAAGTTACACTTTTTTCAAAAGTAACTCTAGCCCAACTTAATCAGCTTGAATCTAATATGTAAGAAAGGAAGAGTGTCAATATGAACAATACAATTGAATTACTTTGTAATCATACTTCCATTCGGTCTTTTACAGATCAACCTCTCACAAAGGAGCAACGAGAAGCAATCTTTAAGGCAGCTAATCAGACTTCATCTTTCAGCCTTCTTCAGGCCGTTTCTATCATTAGAATTACAGATCCAGATCTTCGAAAAAAAGTAATGGAGCTTTCTGCGAACCAGCCTTATATTGAAGAGGCAGCAGAGTTTTGGATTTTTTGTGCAGATTTTAACCGAAATCATCAAATCGCTCCCGATGTAGATCTTGAGTATATTGAATACCTTTTAATAGGTACATTTGATGCTGGGCTAATGGCTCAAAATGCTTTGACTGCAGCCGAATCAATGGGACTCGGTGGCGTATATATCGGTGGAATTAGACTACATATTACAGAATTAACTGAGATATTACATTTACCAAAACATGTGGTTCCTTTAGTAGGGCTATGCATAGGCCACCCTGCTGAAGAGAAACCTGGATTAAAACCACGTTTGCCTCAATCGATGGTCATGTTTGATAATCAGTATCAATCGCTAGATGATGAAAAATTAGCAACCTATGATCAACAGATGCGTGAGTATTACCAGAATCGTCCTGTTAAAGCGCCTTTCACAGTGAAAAAAGTAAAGGGATGGAAAGATCATATTGAGGACCATCTCGAAAGAAGCAAACTCCCCTTCATGCTTGAGTATTTAAATAAACAGGGATTTGCTAAAAAATAAATTTTCCCAAGAGAAATTTTCGGTATTCTATCCAAATAAAAGAGGAAGAGTTTTGACGCTCTTCCTCTTTATGCTTAAAAATTTTTTATTGATATTTAACCCTTTCAACATAGCCCTCCCTTTTTAACAATCCATTTCATTTAGGATAAACCCCCATCATTGAACGTATTTCCTATGAAAAATGATTTTGAACCTCATAGGAACCCTTACATGACAGGGTTTTTGTTGTTTTTTTCGTTGTTTATCAAGACCTAAATCAAAAAAAGCCATAAAAAATAAGGAGTGATACATATTATACATGACTAATATGTATCACTCCTTTAGTTCTTGTTCAATAATCGCGCCCGATTGTGGAAGATCGTTATTGAAACTAAAACCCCCGATAGTTGGATAAGAAAAAGTAAAAGAACTTGCTATTTCTCAAATACATCCACCAAATTTTCAATGTTAGTTTGTTTTTCATACATACTAATAAAAAAATAAAACCTTGTTATAACTTTACAAGACAAACTGAATTGACTATAGTCTAATTAGACTAAAATATTGATGTAAAGAAGTGAAAAATGAGATGATAAAGTCTTTTTTAATGTTGGGGCAGTCGAATATGGCGGGCCGTGGATTTTTGAATGAAGTAGACCCTATCTATAATGAAAAAATAAAAATGCTGCGCAATGGACAGTGGCAGATGATGACAGAGCCGATTAATTATGACCGTCCGGTTTCCGGCGTTGGCCTAGCGGCATCTTTTGCAGATGCATGGTCGAAAGCTCATCCCGATGAAGAAATTGGCTTGATCCCTTGTGCGGAAGGTGGCAGTTCATTGAATGACTGGCATCCGGAAGGCATCCTTTTTCAGCATGCTTTGTCCGAAGCCCGCTTCGCCCTCCGGTCCAGTCAAATTTGTGGAATCCTTTGGCACCAAGGTGAGAGTGATAGTTATCGTTCGCTACATGAAACTTATTACGAGAAATTAACTCTTATCATCGAGACGCTAAGAAACGAGTTGGAAATTGATGAGGTACCGTTGATTATTGGAGGGCTTGGTGACTTTCTTGGGAAGACCGGTTTTGGACAGCACGCGACTGAATTTCGACAGGTTAATGAACAATTGCTTCGTTTTGCCAACGAACAACAGAATTGTTATTTTGTTACTGCAGCAGGTTTGACTGCGAATCCTGATGGCATTCATTTAGACGCAGCTTCACAACGCAAATTCGGTTACCGCTATTTCGAGGCTTTTTCGAAAAAGTACCATATCTTGAAACCCATTTCGGGAGAGGAGCAATCACTGAAAGTGAATGGTGACTATTCTAAAACAGAACAGATTTACCTTCATAGTATGGATTTGGCTTCGGGTAAAATTACGTACGCGGAATTTGAGGCGCAGATGGCGAAGGTGATGAAACCATGATTCCCTTACTTATCCTTGGCTTGCTAATCCAAAACCCCGGAGCTCACGGCTATGAACTTCTGGCCTTAATGGAAAAACGTCATTACAAATACATTGTTAACTTCACGAAAGGTTCATTTTATTACAATCTGCAGCAACTTGAAGAAAAGTGCTTAATTGAACAGATTCAGCAGAAACCCTCAACCAGCGGGCGTGAAATCCGTAACTACAAAGTCACAGATTCGGGAAGGGCAGAATTCGAAAAATTAATGATCAAATACGGCACCAAATCGGAATATGTGAACCTGCAATTTTATGGGGCGTTACTCTTTGCCGATGAATTCGACAAAAATAAATTACTGGATCTGATCCAATCACAAATCGATCAGACTAAAACTCGAATCGAGCTCCTTGATGAATACCTGTCCATCACTCAAGAAATTCCCGGCACAATCGATTACTTTCGCCGTATGAACGAAAATTCCCGTTCACATCACTTGGTTAATTTAGAGTGGTTTGAAAAATTGAAAACAGAAATAGAATCAACTATTGCAGAATAAAAAAATGCAAAGTTAAATATAAGAATATTAGTTACCTAAATATAAAACCTGTGTCGTAGATATCTAGTAACATCTTTGATACAGGTTTTATACTCCTTCTTTAATTAAGCCAGCTAATAGAGTTGTCAACACTTGCCCCCCAACAAGAGCAAATGAATCTGCTGCGTGTCCTTCTTTTTCAATCCTTCGTATGAATAACCACTATTTACACCGTTGTCTTTCTCATTTATATTTTCATTTATGTTGCTTTTATATTCTAATATATAAAAATGAAGTTGCTTATTACATAAGGAGCGTTTATTGTGAAGAGAACCATTGAGTTTTTTTTAAGTTTGATAGGGAGCCTATTGGGTGTTGTAGCATCTATTCTAGCTTTAGGTATCGCCTACCTTGATTTATTTTTTCATTTGATCAGATACTTTGAAATGACGAGCGACCTCCTTGTTGGTGCATGGGTATCTTTGATCTTTTCATGCGTTGGGTTACCGCTTCAATTGTTGTCTTATTCAAACCAAAGTTGAGCAGTGTTTTACTTTTTATCTCAGGAGTTGGAGGACTTATATGTATTGATTGGTTTTACTTAATACCAGCTATACTTATGATCATCCCTGGAATCATGGTATTTGTAAGGAAAGGAAAAATGAAGACTGAAACAATTTAGAGAAGAGTATTATGATAGACTCTTCTTTTTTCATTAGTTTAATTTCTTCTTTGTACACAAGAAAACCTCCCGCTAAGGAGGCGGGTTTATGCATTCATTTTAATGAGTTATAAATACTTTCCGTATACTTTGTGATGACTTTATCATAATCTGGATACTTATATCTAAGACTTTCTGATACAACTTTTGAATATTTCCTAAATAATTCATAGCAAGTAAATAACGACTTCCACATTTCTTGATACCCATTCATAGAATATGTAGACATTAGCTCTTCCCATTCTTTATTTGAAAGGTAACGTTTAATAAATTTATAGTTCTTCCCCATACTGAATGAATACCCTTGCTGGGATGCAATATGCCACGCCATCATTCTCAATAAATTAGGACGTACATTCTCATTTAAATGGTCAATTGCAAAAAGTATTTCTTTTCTTGCTAATCCTTTTACTACGTATGTCGAAACCATCCAGAACTCATTACAGCAATCATCAAATTCCCTTGCAGAAGGCTCTTTAATCCAATATTGACGATCATTTGGGATTACTTTATTTTTGATGAAATTATCCTTATCAAGCAGGACCTCAACCAAACCATCGTTCTTAGCAAAATAATCTTCTACTTCACTGATTGGAATAAGGGTTAGATCTAATTTGTTACCATCCTCAAAAAGAATGATGTATGAAAACCAGTTACCTAATTCAGGAGGAAAAAGCTCCATATCTTCGGGTTTTTGCATCATAATGCGAGTACCAAAGAATTCAAGCCACCGATCATTATCTTTAAAAGATTCCATATCAGTTACAAAATAAGAAATGTCATAGTCTCGGAAGTTGTCGGGGAGAATATTTCTGTTTGTACGTGATCCTTCCAAAGTAACCAATCGGATTCTTTCATCATTCAAAGCAAAGTCTAAAAAAATGTCCATCATAACCTGTTCACTCCGCATTGCATGTATTCCTCCGTTTCAACTTTTTCTTTTTGCAGCCTAAATACCTCTAACTCTAAACCGAATATGGCTCTAATTATGAAACAAACACTTTTCATTATCGATTATTGTCATTAATTACTTAGCAGCTCTTCAAGAAACACCACCCTTATCTTAGATGCATTTTCCCGTGAAAAAAGTCTTAGTTTTCCCTATAATATTTCACGAATCCAATTTTTATATTGTCGTCTTTAAGGAGGTTTTTCATCTTGAGGTATACAAACAGTCATTTAGAGGATTGGATTGAAAACTTATACAGGAAGATTGATATTAAAGAACCAGAACAAATTAATTTTGAACGGATTGCCAAGGCTTTAGATATCAGGCTTTCGTTTAAACCTGTAACAAGCTTCGCACTTAAACACAGCGGAATTTATAATATATGCTTGGACAGCCGAAAAAGCCGAACTGAACAATGGTATGATTTCGCTCATGAATTTTGCCATATATATAGACATGAAGGCGATAAAAAAACAATGCCTGTAACTTTTTTCAAATTCACAAAACCAAAAAAGAAAGTCTACTCTATTATTATTTTAAACTCATCCTCTAATTCCTCTTGAGCCTCTTGTAAAACTTCTAATGCATCATCAGCGTATGAACCTAAAAACTTTTTACTACACTCAAAATTTCTCCAGATTAAAGTTAACGGCAACTCTATCCACCCTGTAAGGCAATCCCATAAAGCGTCTAAATTTCCCCCATAGTAGTCTGGGAAGTCTAATTTATCTTTTAATGCATTATGTAACCCTTCTTTATTTTGAAAATCTTTTCCATATACAACTATTTTTTTCATTAAAAACTATGTCCTCCATTATTTAACTTAACAAACGTTTTATAATAAATCTGTTGTTTTATACCCTCATTCGAATAAAGTAATCTGTCATTCCCTCTGTAACCTGTGATATAGTTTATATCAGCTTCGCACCACACTCTATTTTTAGCTTCAGAAAGATTTTTCTCTGTTTTTGTATATATCTCCCCCGATACTTTTACCCGGTGCTACTTACCTTTTATGCTTTCTCATCCTACTTGCTTCTTCTTTATTTATGTAATTATCCGGCACCGGCCATTGATCGCCATCTCATCCATACTGAGCAACACTCCAATTTCACATTAGAGTTGCTGAACCATAGAGTACTCTCTGCAACTGTTGAACCTCTTTCACCATCCAGTGATAGCTGTTAATTAGATTTTCCGTTATCCTTTAAGAACTAACATATTAGCAGGGAGCTAGCCATGATTGAAAAATACACAACTGAAGTTTCTTTAGACTTTTTTAATGGTGATGAAACAGATTTAAAGGATACAATTGAGGAGATGAAACTTTTTGCAAAGACATATGAGAACGATAAAGTAACCGTCCTAAGTGTTACTGAAAACGAATCTTCAAAGAAAAAAAACTATAAAGTTCTTTTACAGCACGAAAGAGATACAGATAATCTAGGACGTAAATATGAATATGATGAAGAAAAACTATTCGGTTTCTTTGAAGATGAAGAATAGTTATTACCCCGTTAGCGCATACAAAGAACCCACATTTTAGTTGGTTTTTTCAATTACTCATTTACATACCCTTAAAATCTATCTCATGATTAAACCTGCGCAAGGCTGCCCTTATTTGAATCACTGTTCTGCCATGCTCGGGAGCTTCTAAGACATGCGCAGTAGCCCGCCTGAACATGTATTACAGGAAGCTGACCAACATTTATTTAATCAATCAGTGACAGGAAACTATGCTCCCCCCTTTTGTAATTAATAAAAAATCCTCATCATGCATGTACGCGAAATGAAAAAACAAAAAAGACGTGTCCCTTTATGATCCGATTGGGCAGGATATTGATTACGAAGATAAAAATGAATAGCTGCATTCGAAAAAGCTATGTATCACTCAGAAACTCATGTTAAATAAGTGGATAGCCCTTCTCATAAAGGAGATAGGCTCTTTTTTACTTCAATATTGTTTTCGATTTCGCGTTTTTGGACCGTAAATTCTATCCCAGGTAATCCGTTGTATGAGTAACATCTAACGTCAAAATACATCACAAACATTGATTTAAGATACCGTTCCTTTTGCAACATATGAGAATAGGGATGATTAAACCACTCAGTAAAAATCTCTTTCTGTAGAATTTCTACACCTTTCCTTTAAAATGCTTTATTTCTATAAATACGAATCGACAGAAGCCAAGAACAAACATATAGAATAATAACCGAAAATAGAATTAATAAATAAACATTAAGATTTTGTAATGATAATAATATTCGAACACATTCTCTGATTATATCATTCAAATTTCGGAACAAGGTATTAACTAATACCATATAAATACCAAGTAAGATAAGTGAGCCTTTGAACAAATATTGGCTGTTAAACTGATAACTAAATGGAAAGATAAATGAAGCAGATACCATCACAAGGCATACGATAAACATTAGATCTATCCATGTTGTTAGTTCTCTATGAATGATCAAGTTCCCTATGAAAATTGTAAGAACTACAATCAAAGTAAAAATAAGTACCCCGATGTACTTTGAACTAACAATTTCCCTTCTTGTATAAGGCAGTGAATTCAGCAGGGTATTTATTCGGGCTTTTTCATCCATTGAAAACGCGTTCATTATTATGACAATACTAAATACAAAACCTGACCAGATATATGATATATTTAACGTTAAATAAACAAATAAAGCAGGCAGCAATATCATAAGAGATTTCTTTTGTAAAATGATATCTTTTCTTATTAAGTGAAACACCCTATTTAGCCCCTTTCTTTGTATAGAACATCAGCTCTTCAATCGTTGGTTTTTCGATTAAAACTAAGTCACCAAACACGTCTTCTATTCGTGTTCTATTGGTTGTTAATGCCTCAAAACCAGCATTAGATTTCCGAATAGAAATAAACTCCTGTTCTGTATCTCGATCTAATAACTCCGCGCCTCCTTTTACAATGGCATACTCTTCTTGAATTTGATAAGATTTCTTTGTGAAAATATGCTCACCATTATGAATAAAAGTAATATAATCTGCAATACGGTCTAAATCTGTTGTAATATGTGTAGAAAAGAAGATCGTTTTCTTTCCATCTTGCATTATATTATGCAGTATATCCAGAAAATCCCTGCGAAATATTGGGTCTAATCCCGATGTGGGTTCATCCATAATAATTAACTCTGCATGATGTGATAAGGCTATTGATAAAGAAGCTTTCATCATCATTCCTTTAGAAAATGATTTGATTTTTTTATTTAACGGCAGTTCAAATTTTTCAACATAGTAATTAAATAGGCGATCATCCCATTTCATATAGCAGGGCCTTATAATCTCCTTCATTTCTGCTAATGTTAAATGTGCGTAGAAAATATTTTCATCAAATACAAAACCAATCCGTTGCTTTATTTTTTTTTCATGTGCTTTATGATCTAACCCAAATATTGAAATCGATCCGCTATCTGGTTGCAATAAGTTCATCATAAGTTTAATCGTTGTAGATTTCCCAACACCATTACCACCGATAAAACCCGTTATAAATCCTTTTTTAACTGTCATTGAAATATCTTTTAGCTGAAAATCACCAAATGATTTATAAACATGTTTGAATTCAATAACATTTTCCACTATTCTTCCTCCCTATATAACAGTGTAAGTATGCCCTTTAATTCTGTAAGTGAGATGCCCATTTCTTTACTGTTTTGAATTGCCGTCAACAATTGCTCTTCAATTACCTTCATTTTTCTTTCTTTCATCATCTCACTATCCTGCTCCGATACAAAAGAACCTTTCCCAACAACCGAATATATGAATCCGTTCTTCTCAAGTTCCTCATAGGCACGTTTCGTTGTAATAACACTTATATCCAAATCCTTCGCTAACTGCCGCATTGAAGGTAAGGATTGCCCTGCATGTAATTCATTGGTCAAAATATGTTTTTTAATTTGAGCATAAATTTGCTCGTAAATAGGTTCTTTTAAATGATTTGAAATGATAATTTGCATATAAAACCCCGCTATCATATTGTATATATACTTTATATACAATATATCCAAATTAATATCAGAATACAACTCTTTTTTAATCCAATCCTTCGAGTTTATCGTTTGGTTAAGTGTAGGGCTCTAATGCTTCATTCACTTGTAAGGTGCATGAATCATTGCCAAGACAACAGAGGGATAGTTGAGAAGGTTTATTTCTTCACTCAATTTATATTTAAATTGCTAATTATGTATAGAAAGTTAATTATGTTTACACTCCAAATCAGAAAGAAACACAAATTACATAAGAATTAGGATAAAATTTTTAATAATGTACACATTCATTTATAGAGATAATAGAAGTTCGGTAATGTAGTGCTCATGATCAAAAGTTTCCTTTACGGAGTGTAACAGCCTGGGAAATACAAACAAAAATAAGCACCCCCTACTCAGAACATAATATCCAAGCAGAGGTGCATATAAAAATGAGCAGGTATATAATGGTGTGTTGACGTATTTTCTCCTGATTATTTCAAGAGAGACTCAATTTCCGATTTCGTTTTCGTTCCATAAATCCGTCTATATTGGTATTGTTGCCCTTCCAATGCTCTCTATTTCAACTTAGACTAAAAAATCATTTTAAAATTCATTTCAACTAGCATCCCTTTCGAAGTAACTCGCCCCCGCATATCATGTACTATCCTCTTTTAAAGGAGGTGGACATATGGGATACTCAAATGGTTGTGGTAGCTCCTTCGCATTAATCGTGGTGCTATTCATCTTACTAATCATTGTTGGAGCAGCTTTCTTCGGAGGCTATCCAGAAGGCGTTCCTATTTAACCCTATATGCAGGAGTACCTCCCTGTTCTGTTTGACGCCATAAGAAACTTTTATGGCGTTTTAATTTATTTTTTAGACAAAAAATTCATTTTTTCTTATTTAGACGTAAATCTATGTCGAAAACGATCGTTTGGCATATCTTATACTACCCTCACTAAAGGAGGTGGCAATATGTCTAATGGTTACGGTAGTTCCTTCGCGTTAATTGTGGTGCTATTCATCTTGTTAATCATTGTTGGAGCAGCTTTCTTTAGATATTAAGTTAATATCCGCAGCAGCACCTCCCTGTTCGGCTAAACGCCATAAGAAACCTTTATGGCGTTTTGTAATGTGATTAACTCCTTATCCTGACAAAGTTTCTGTACCAGGGAAATATAAATTACAAATCTTCATCTTTCTGAAACTCTATGAGCTTTTTTAAAACGTCCACAGTTTTACCTTACATCATTCATATTGATCCAGAGCCATTTTATACGCTCAGCTGAAGTTATATAGTGTAGCAATATAAAACAAAAAAAGTTACAAAGATCAATAATTCAATAAATAATCTTGTTCACGGCTATTACAGTTTGACCGCTTCGACTAGGATCATTGCCTGCAAATATGGACCAGATAATAAATCACTACAATTGGTAAAGCTAAAGTTAAAGCATATTCTAAGCACACACCCCCTATGAAAATGACTGCAGCACTTCAAGTGAAAATCTTAGAAGTAGATTAATTTGACTCAGTTTTTCCAACTCCTCAGTTTTTATAGAGATCTTCTCCACCATTAAAAGATAGTAAAATATGACAACTTTTCCCGTTCTGGTTATGATAAGTCGGTTGCATCTTAATTATTCGAAGGATTACTTGTTACCCTTTTCGAAATCAATTACTTGTTTTTGTTGCGAATACTGCCCACTGCCGTTGGCAGAACATCGGTCCAAAACAATACCTATATTCTTACATTGACAAGGGTATGCTGCCTCCTTAAAATGAAAATGATTATCAACATCAATTAGGGGGGGAATACAGATGCTTAGTGGGAAGATTCGTTTGAAAATTAAATTTACTTTCGTATCGATACTCATCTTTTCTATTTTATTAGCAGGATGTACAAATGCAGGACAAACAGAGAAGAAAGATCCTCACAGTATGGTCACAATTGCTTGGCCTAGAGATATAGGAGAAATAAACCCACATGTCTATAACCCTTCCCAATTGTTTACGCAATCAATGGTGTACGAGCCTTTGGTCTCTTATGAAGCGGGCGGAAAGCTTAAACCGCATTTAGCTGAGTCTTGGGATATATCTAATGACGGCAAAGTGTATACGTTTCATTTGCGTAAGAATGTAACATTTTCTGACGGGACAACATTTAATGCAAAAATCGTGAAAAAGAATTTTGACTCCATTTTAAAACATCCTGAGTTACATAGCTGGTTAGGATTTATTACAAAAATAGCTCAAACAAAAGTGATCGATAATCATACATTTCAATTGACACTGACTGAATCATATTATCCAACCATTCAGGAGCTTGCTGTTGTACGGCCTGTTCGGTTTTTAGGAGAGGCTGGGTTCCCTAAGGATGGCGATACATCAAAAGGTGTAACAAAACCGGTCGGGACGGGTCCATGGGTATTGGAAGAGCATAAAACCGATGAATATGCGATTTTTAAACGCAATGAAAATTATTGGGGTGAAAAGCCTAAAGTCGAGAAAATCAAGGTGAAAGTCATCCCAGACGCAGAAACAAGAGTACTTGCATTTGAAAAAGGTGAACTGGACTTAATTTACGGTGAAGGCGTCATCAGTTTGGATGCATATAAGCAGCTGCAATTGACAGGTCAATATGAAACAAGCCTTTCCGAACCGGTGGCGACGAGACAGCTTGTCATGAATACAAAAAAAGAACAGCTTTCTGATGAACGTGTTCGCCAAGCCCTGCACTATGGCTTTAATAAAGACGCCATGGTGGAAGGCATTACCTCCGGATTAGAAGAAAAAGCAGATCATATTTTGCCGACAACCTTCCCATACACGTCTGATATTGATGTAAAGCCAGTGAAATATGATGCGGAAAAAGCGGGAGCGTTATTAGATGCAGCAGGTTGGAAGCTTCCGAATGGCAAGACGGTGCGTGAGAAAGACGGAAAGCCTCTTGAATTTAGTTTAATGTATGATTCAGCGGAATCCATTCAAAAAGCAATGGCAGAAACGCTGCAAGCAGAGTGGGCAGCGATTGGGGTGAAGTTGAATCTTGAAGGAGTAGAATTGGCGACTCAGGTTAAACGGTTCAAAGCGAATGAATTTGATATGAACTTCTTTAGCAACTATGGCGCACCTTATGATCCGCATACATTTGTAAACATTGTCGCGTCAAAAGGATTTGGATTTAATGAAGCGATTTCGGCATATCCAAACAAGGATGAGCTATTGAAGCAGATGGCAAAAGTTCCCAAAACAACTGATAAAAAAGAGCGTCAACTTCTTTACTCATCTATTTTAACATCCCTTCAAGATCAGGGAGCTATCGTTCCTATCTCTTATATAAAAAAGACAGCGATCTACCAAAAGAATATTACAGACTTTACTTTCCCTGCCAACCGTGATGAACATCCATTTACAGGTATTCGCATTAAGCAGTAGGAGGCTTTTATGGGCATCTATATATTGAAACGAATCATGTCCATCATACCAGTGTTTCTTTTAGCTACACTTCTGACAACTGGAATGATTCAACTCTCACCGGTTGACCCGGCTGAAGCGTATGTAGCCGCAGCGCATATTCAGCCAACCGATGACATTTTAGAGCAAAAAAGACATGAGTTTGGCTTAGATCAACCTTTCTATATCCAATATGTAAACTCTATTTTGAAGAAATGCCAATTCGATTTCGGCATTTCTTATGTTTCGAATAAGCCGGTTTGGGACGAGGTTACACTCCGAATGCCAGCAACGATCGAACTTGCGCTTGGTAGTTTATTGATCGCGGTGGTTGTCAGTGTGCCTCTCGGCTTCCTTGCGGGAATGAAAAGAAATCGCGCAATTGATCATATCAGTCGCTTCATTTCCTTTTTCGGGGCATCCATTCCGACTTTTTGGTTAGGGTATATGTTGATTTTTTTCTTTTCTGTTCAATTAGATCTTTTTCCAGTAGAAGGAATTGGGACATGGCAGCACCTCGTACTGCCGTCAATGACGCTGGCGCTTCCTTTAATTGCTATGTATACAAGACTTTTGCGCGCCAGTGTTATAGAAAACCTGCAAGAACCATATGTACAATACGCAAAAATCAGAGGCTTGAAGAATAAAAGCATTATGGCTAAGCATGTATTGAAAATGGCCATTTCTCCGATGATTACAGGCCTAGGAATGAATCTTGGCAAACTTCTCACCGGAACCATTATTGTTGAAGTGGTTTTTTCTTGGCCTGGCTTTGGCCGTTATTTTATTGAGGCCATTTTCAATCGTGACATCCCTGTCATTCAATGCTATGTGTTCATAGCCGCCACATTTTTTATATTGAGTAGCTTAATCGTTGATCTCATTCAAATGTTTATTGATCCGCGCATTTCCAGGAAAGAAGGGCAGTTTCGATGATCACAAGCATACGCATGATATGTAAAAGTCAAAAAGTGATAACAGCATGTATCATCATATTATCAATTCTATTTCTCATTGCTGTATTTGCCCCTTGGATTGCGCCGAATAACCCTGTTGCTGTTCATTTGGCATATAAGCTGCACCCTCCATCCTTGGAGTTCCCTTTAGGAACTGATCATTTAGGAAGGTGCAACTTATCCCGCCTTTTGTACGGAACACGAATTTCTTTGGGATTTGCAGTGCTCATTTTTATTTCCTCACTTGTGATCGGTCTCATCGTCGGTACGATTTCGGGATATAAAGGCGGATGGATTGATCATCTGTTAATGAGATGTTGTGATGGTGTGATGGCCTTTCCGAACTTAATTTTAGTTCTTGGTCTAGTGGGCATATTCGGACCTGGACTTCCTCAAGTCATTCTTGCCCTCATGCTTGTGCAATGGGTCTATTATGCGAGAATCTTTAGAGGAATGGTGCTTAGTCTCAAAGAGGAGAACTTTATTAAAGCCGCACAAATCAATGGATCATCACAATGGAAGATTCTGAAAAAACATATCATACCTAATGTGCTCCCTCCCCTCGTTGTCATGGGTACATTGGAAATGGGCTGGGCCATTATGGACATATCCGCTATGTCGTTTCTTGGATTAGGCGTCCAGCCACCGGCTGCGGAATGGGGAGCGATGATTCATGAAGGTAAATCGTATATCCGGACGAACCCTGAGTTGATGATTTATCCAGGGATGATGATCATGATTGTGGTTGTAACGTTCAATTTATTAGGCGAGAGCTTATCAGAAAAATACGGAGTCAAACGTCGATGATAAAAAGGAATGAGGAAGTTGGGAACAGAACAATCACCGGTGCTGCAAGTTAGAGATTTGCATGTACAGGCCAAAACGCACAAAGGAGTTTCTACTCTAGTGCAAGACGTCAATTTCGAACTGAAGCGCGGTCAAGTCCTTGGCCTGATTGGTGAGAGCGGATGTGGAAAAACAGTAACAGGCATGTCCATTCTTCAGATGCTTGATCAGAAAACAACCAAGGTGAAAGGAAGCATTTCACTACTAGGCCGAGAATTAAACGGATTGGCAGATAAAGAAATGCGCAAAATACGCGCCAAAGAAATTGCCTATATTATGCAAAATCCGATGAACGCTTTTACCCCCGTTTTTACGATTGGTCATCAAATGATTGAAACGATTCGCACTCATACGTCTTTTAACAAAAAGCAGGCAAAGGAGCTTGCAATCGAAGCGTTGCATAATGTGAGCTTATCCAATCCTATTAAACTTTTAAAATCTTACCCTTTTCAATTAAGCGGCGGAATGCTTCAACGGGTGATGATTGCAACCGCGGTATGCTTACATCCAAGCATTCTCATTGCGGATGAGCCCACAACCGCACTAGACGTAAATAATCAGAAAACCGTGCTGAAACATTTAGACGCCATGCGCTCTGAATGTGGAACGGCGATTTTGCTTATATCTCATGATCTGGGCGTCATTGCTGAAATGGCGGATGAAGTCGCTGTGATGCAGAAAGGAAGAATCACAGAAAAAGCAGATGTGCTTCAGCTGTTTGATGCACCAAAGCATGAATATACAAAGAAGCTATTAGGTGCACGTTTGACATTGCCAATTGATGAACGTGCCATTGGGTCAATTTGACGAAAGAGCGCATTTTAATGAGGTGAACAAGTGAGTTTATTACAAGTGAAAGAAGTCTCTCATCGTTATGCGGAGCGTTCATTATTCAAATGGAAATTTCAATCTAAACAAGTCCTATCCGATGTCAGCTTTTCGATTGAGAAGGGTACATGCTTAGGCTTGATTGGGCCAAGTGGAGCCGGTAAGAGTACATTGGGAAAAGTGTTGCTTGGTTTAGAACGGCCGCAATCAGGTCAAATCCTTTTTCAAGGGCATGATATGTATAGCGTAGATAAATCGATCCGGCGAAAAATCCGTCGTGACCTTCAAGCTGTCTTTCAAGATTCATACTCGTCCGTCAACCCGCGAATGACGGCGGAACAGATAATTGCAGAACCATTAGAAAACTATGAAACCCTCACTGCGGCGGAACAAAGACGAACCATTATTAAGTTATTGGAAAGAGTAGGCCTAAGTGAAAATGATTTAACAAAATATCCGCACCAATTCAGCGGCGGGCAATTGCAGCGGATCAATATCGCCAGAGCAATCTCGCTCAAACCGAAACTGATCGTTTTAGACGAATCAGTCAGCAGTCTGGACATGGTTACCCAAACGCTTATACTCGATTTGTTAAAAGAGCTCAAGGACGAGTTTGGGTTATCGTATTTTTTTATTACGCATGATTTGAAAGCCGCTTATCAATTGAGTGACACATTAGGTGTTCTAGATAACGGAAAATTAGTTGAGCTATACGAGTCCAAACTCCAGTTCTTTGCATCAGACCATCCAGCAGTAAAAGAAATGAGACGCTCCATACTCGCAGAACACCCGCGCTTTCGTTCGATAGGAAGAGGAACGATGCTACAATAAGGAAGGCGCGTGTAGATATATAGCATTTCCGGTTACATCGTTTTTTCATGATATTACTTTAACGAGTACAGCATGTCTCTTGTTGTTCAAAGCATGGAGTGCTGATTTCAATAGAACGGTTGCACCGTTAACTGCTTTCAACTCACGGCTACACATGCCACATTTTAACCAATGTTCCTGCTTTAAATATGACATTGAAAAAGAACCGTTGGCTTTAAACCATTGGTTCTTTTTCTAACTGTTTTTGCTTTCGTTGTTGTGTTCGCATAACATACACTCACAGAACTTTGAAATAATACCAGAGCTTCTTCATCTTTAGTCATTTCATTTTTTCCTCATACTCTCCCTTACTCTTCACCCTATCTTCAAAAAGCTTTTTCCCAACCGTCAAGTTAATATTGATCGTATCTTAACTTTGTTAATGACCGTCAATCCCCGTTGCGAAGAGAAAGAAACGGATAAAAACGAAAGAGGGCAAAAAAGCTGCTGACGAGGAGTCAGCAGCTAAAAGTATTTAAACATTCAAACTCCATCAGGGACTAAGCTTGTTTTTCCCCATTCTATCAATTTTCCATAGTGAAAAAAAAACCGTTTGTGTAGAAGAAATGCCATAATTCACGGTATGTTCATCTTCATTTAATGCGCCATCATCTCATGGGCAATATCGTGTCCATCCATTTTAGACGGGTAGTAGGTTGGCCAGTTTTTCACTTCATCAAGTAAAGCTTCACGGTCCTCACCCCAATACAGATGGTAATGGCTAGCTTTAGTCGGGTAGATACTATGATCGCTAAACTGAATATACTGAGGAAGTCCTTCAGCTTTTTTAGCTCGTTTGAATATGTATCTTACCCCTCTATTGCCCGCATCATATGTTAGAATTTCGTACCCGTCATACGTATACTTACCTGAATATTCTTTTCCATTTTTGAAGAACGTTACAGTATCTTTTTGGATTACAATACGGTCAACATCTGTTTTATACCCTTTTTTATAATACTCTTTATATTCTTCAGCTGTCTTGTCACCTTCATGTTTTGATTTATATGAAAATACTTCGTCCAGAGTGCCATCTTGCAGGTATGGATATACCGATTGCCAGTCTCCTTCCCAATCAGAAAGTGAACGATCCTTTACTTGGCTGTTTTTAAAATAGCCTTCATGAATTTTTTCTGTCTCTTCACCATGTGCATGACTATGGCTATGGCTATGATCGTGATCATGAGATTCTGATGTTTGCTCTTGCGTGTTAGAAGAGTTTTCTTCACCTGCTGAGGATGATGTTGCTGTTTTATTAGACTCACCTTTAGATGAACCTGAAGTCTGACATCCTGCCAATATTAGTAATAAACCAATCATAAATATCCCTAATCTCTTTGCAAATAAAATTTTCATTACAACACTCCTTTTCCCAAACCGAAATAATTACGATTTGCATTATACAATTATCTTGTTCAAAAATCAAAGGGAAAATGCTCCTAATCTCGCTTGAATGTTGCTGGGAGCAGATGGCGATTTCATTAGAATCCTACTTTGTTAATCAGAAATTCTTTTAAAATGCGAAAATCTACGATATTCCATGAGGAGAGATTTGTTGTGAAGTACACCTTTTTAGGAAGAACAGGATTGCGGGTCAGCCGTTTATGTTTAGGTGGCTCGATACAGATGAAAAGACCGCGTTCCATATTATAGATGAAGCGCTCGATAGCGGCATTCCCACAAATGCAGGTGCGGAAGACATAATAATAGCAAAAACCATACCAACATTGTTGGTATGGTTTCTCTCAGATAGGCCCAAAGAAGAGACTCTATTGTACGAATTATATAGCTAGTTGCATTTGTAACCGACAGGGCCGTCTGAACCTGTGTACACATATGTGTCAGACACATATCCAATATTCACGACCCCCCGGGAATCTTTCCACTGGATTTGGTCCCAAATATTACTCGTTCCATACTTCCCGGTAACAGTCGTTCCGTAAGCGTAACAATAGTAAGGAACACGTGAGCCGCTAGGAATGGAAAGCATAATAGGATAGTTTGTACCTGGACCGCTACGCATATTTACAGGCGCACCGCTGCTTGTTGAGACAGTAAAGTACTGAACGGCAAGTGCCTGACTGGAAAAAATGAATAATGATGCGATCATCACGGTTAACATACTCAGCTTTTTCAGTTTTGTCAATTGAATCCCTCTTTCTATGAAAATATCACTGTCTTAGTTTTTTGATTTCAGCTTAGACTACCAGCTGCATTTAGGGACTACCGGGCCGTCTGAGCCTGTATACATATATGTATCAGAGACAAATCCAGGAACAATCTCCCCGCTTGCAAGCGTCCGTTCTGTGTAGTTCCAAATATTACTCGTTCCATACTTTCCAGTTACAGTTGTACCGGTTTTGTAGCAGTAGATCGGGATGCGGGTTCCGCTCGGAATAGTAGTTACAATCCCCCAACTTGTACCTGGGCCGCTGCGCATATTTACGGGAGCACCGCTGCTTGTTGAGACAGTGTAATACTGAACTGCTTGTGCATGACTAGAAAAAATGAATAATGACGCCATCATAACGGTTAATAAACTTCCCATTTTTAACTTTCTCAACTTATACTCCTCCTCATCATAAATATCCTGCGTCTGGTTTTCTTACATTCAGTTCAGGAATGATTCGGCAGACCACCTACGCTCCTTTCGTTTACATATATTGATCATATTACCATCAAACAGGTATATGAGAAGTGCCATTATTACTGAATTTTCCGACAGAAGAGAGGATAAAATTTGGGAATATAGGGATTACAATGCAAGCAAAAATAATGCATGAAAGTTATCACACACACCAATTAAAAGCTTGATTGCTAATCAAAATTTTTGATGATCCCTCTGTCAGTTTCCATCATAAGTGGTGCATCTATACTGTATTTATCCGAGAATATCCATCTTCTCCCGACAGGACCTAATAAAATATAGACCCCTTCTTTATACTCCCCCATGAAATGTAAATGATTTTTTGAGAAAGGTTCATCATTTCTTTGCCGAATTCCCAATTTTAAAAGGTAATCAAAACATTCTTTAACATGATCTGTAGATAAACCAATCTCGCTTATCCCTATTACATTGTCGGGCGTGAATTCTTTTGACCTCGTTTCCGGAGAGGTTTCTAATCGAGAAATAAACTCAACAATATTACCTGCAGGATCTTCAAAATATATCGATCTTGCTTTTGCATTTGAAAAATACGCTTCATCGTCACCATCTTCTTCAAGTAAATCAACCTTCTTTTTCAGCCATTCTTTAGCTTGTGCGAAAATATTCGAATGGATATTAAACGCAAAATGATAGTAATAGCGATTCACTTCGTCTTGGTGCAAGGTTAAGATGCTTTCTCCCACTTGAAATATGGCTAATGTATCAGTTAACGCCAGCCTTTTAAATTGAAGGATATCTTTATAAAAGCTTACAGTTTGATTAAAATCAGAAACAAATATTTCAAGATTTTTTATTTTCACTATTCACACCCCCTCTCTTAATATATCTAAAATGAGAAACAAATTCTTTCTACATTTAGCTTATTTAAGCTACATCATTAGACTGAAAAATAAAGAACCACCTGCACTTGTTTTTCATCCACATTTCGTAGCTTTAACGATACACAGTATGCCTCTTCTATCAGCCAGCAGCCGTAGGATCTCCACTTTTATAGCTTCCAGTCACATTGTGATCTGAAACCACTTTCTGAACTCGTCACCAATGTCATGACTAAAAGCTGCAGAGATTTACTCGTTCTAGTTTTCTACATCAAAATGATAGAAAACTATGCCCCCTTTCTTGTCATGTGTATCGAAATCCTAAAATAATAGCGGATTTTTTATAATATGAGTTTCTTGTCTAGGACAACCTTTTTTCTTCATCATAACTTATGTAGTAAGACAAGATTTTTTGAGAGGGTGATTTTGATGAGCTGCAGCAACGGTGGGTTTAGAAGTGTGGACGAATTCATGTTCGGCTCTCGTCGCGGGAACAACGGTACCAATAGCTTCAATGGCTTCAATGGTTTTAATGGGGGTAATGGAGGTAATGGAGGTAACGGAGGCAACAATGTAGAAACAATTGTTTCTCCCACAAGAAATGTTGTAAATACGACAACCAATGAACGTACTGTTAGACGTGTTCAGCCGACTCACATTGTTAATGTTAATAGAAATATTACAAGAGTAGAAAATTACTATCCAGTGACACAATCTATAGAGAATGAAAATATCGTTGAGGAATATGATTGTGGAAGTGACTTAAGAAATCCATGCTGTAAACCAGTAAAAGGATTCAATAGGTAATCATTCAGTAAAGATGCATTTTAGGCATCCTTATGGATGCCTTTTTCATAACCCTATCCTTTCCAATTATAAGATTTTCGGCATTAATATGAAGAGAAATGAGTTGGTTTCTTCAAAGATAAGCATTTAACAAAACGCTCGTATAAAAAAGGGGGACTTGGAGCGAGTCCCTGAAAATGATAAAAAAAGAGAGGTTTTCTTCCTCATTTCTTTGTGAACTTGTTTTTTTGCAAATGATCTTCTATCGCTTGTAAAGCCTGATTCTCGTCAACGCCATTAGCTCTTATCCTAATGTGGGTATTAGGTTTAATTCCTAGTGACATCACATCAATGAGGGACTTGGGTGTGTTTTTCAGATCGACAGCTTCCCCTTGATATTCAAGATATATACTGGAGCTGAATTTACAAGCCGCACGTACTAACAAGACTGCTGCACGTGCGAAGCCTGTACTCGCGATAATTGTATACTGTTTTTCTATCATTCTCCCCTGCTCCTTAGGCCTGAGAATTCCTTAAAGAATTGGAATAGGCCAGTTTTTATTCATAAGCCCTCTATTCTTTCTCTCAATCCGAAACATAGTATTTTGTTGAATTCCAGCAATATCGTTTTCGAGCATAATTCATGATGACCAACTATTCGGTGAGGTACATATGGTTCTTCTAGAAACTTAACTTCTGCAGGCGTCAATTTAACTGCAAGAGCACCTACGGCATCTTCAAGGTGTGACATTTTCGTAGCACCGATAATAGGAGCTGTTACAGGCTCTTTCTGCAGCAACCAGGCAAGCGCGATATGAATACGGGAGACACCGCGTTTTTCCGCGATTTCCCCTGCTCTTTTATGATAAATGTTAACAAAGAAGGAATTGTTTAATTCATTCTAGCCTTACTGGTACTTATCCATGAAAACTTTCCGTTTTAGGTCTGCTTTTGAGTTTGTCCTCATTTTCGCGCAATTTCCCATCATAATCCTCAATTTTTTTATTTAATCTTTTTATTGTTTCATCAATTTCTTTCCGCTTTTCTATCAATCGCTGTCTTTCGTCAGCCAGGATATTTTTGCGGGCTTCTACTGTTCGGTCTCCTTCAGTAAATAACGTTGTATATTCAATTAACGCTTCTATCGTTAGTCCAGCATTTCGCATGCATTTGATGAATTCAACCCATTTGATATCTTCTTCATCATAATCGCGGATTCCGCTTTCTTTTCGTTTTACCGGCGGGATCAATCCAACACGTTCATAATATCTGAGCGTTGCGGCTGTTAGGCCAAACTGCTTTGCCACTTGCGTAATATTCATATTTTTCACCTCTTTATCCTGCTGTTTTTGAAGATAACACTTAAAGTTCACTTTAAGTCAAGAAGAAACCAAGTTTAAACTCTGACGTATTCCTCAATCTCATTCTTCAGGAGATGTCGTGAATATTCCGCCGCACGTAAAACATTGGCATGGCGCAACAAAAGACAGTTGGCTTGTACATGTAACCATTACTCTTGGAGAGACGGACCTGTTCATGATGAATGGTATGATACATGATAAAACGAACGCATCGAGTCAATTGATTCGATGCGTTTTTTATATGAGCGGCCGTACAGAATTTAATACTTAAGTGTTAAAAAAGCATTATTTCTTCAATAATTGTGTTTACTCTTAATCTTTTATAAAAATATGTTTCTAAAAAAACTCTTGCCTTAAAGTGGACTTTAAGGTTTAAAGTGATGTTGAACACACATGACAAACACCAAGTGACATGTTCTTATCTGGAAACTGACTATATGAAAGGAAGGTCTGTATGTGTAATCATTATAAAACTCGTGTATTAAGCGTACCAAATGCTAAAGCGAAATTTGAACAGACGACAATTGAAAGAAGAGAATTACGGCCGCACGACGTCTTAATCGACATTAAGTTCAGCGGTATTTGCCATTCCGATATCCACAGTGCGTTCGATGAATGGGGCGGAGGAATTTTTCCGATGGTTCCCGGTCACGAAATCGCCGGAGTTGTGGAGGCTGTGGGAGCAGAAGTCACAAAATTTGCTGTCGGAGATCGCGTTGGCGTCGGCTGTTTTGTTGACTCCTGCGGAGAATGCGAATACTGCCTCAGCGGTGAGGAACAGTTCTGCACTAAAGGTGTTGTCCAAACTTATAATTCACTGGACTATAATGGAAATCCGACGTATGGCGGGTACAGCCAAAAAATCGTTGTCACTGACAGGTTCGTTGTTCGGATACCGGACAGTTTGGAGATGGATGTTGCCAGCCCTCTACTGTGTGCAGGGATTACAACCTATTCCCCTCTAAAACACTGGAACGTCGGCCCAGGCAAAAAGGTTGCGATTGTAGGGGTCGGCGGGCTTGGTCATTTGGCGATTCAATTTGCGCATGCTTTGGGTGCAGAGGTAACCGTCCTGAGCCGCTCTATGAATAAGAAAGAGGAAGCCCTTGAACTAGGGGCTGACCATTACTATGCAACCAGTAATCAAGCTACATTTACTGAATTGGCCGGGCGTTTTGACGTAATCTTAAATACAGTATCCGCGAACCTTGATGTAGATGCCTATTTATCAATGCTTCGGATAGACGGAACCCTTGTGAATGTAGGGGCACCGGCCGAGCCGGACAAATATAGTGTATTCTCCTTAATCATGGGCCGCCGCAGCCTAGCGGGTTCTCTTGTCGGCGGAATTCCAGAAACACAAGAGATGCTTGATTTCGCTGCTCAGCATGGCATTGCACCTAAAATTGAGGTGATTCGTGCCGATCAAGTGGATGAAGCATATGAGCGTGTTCTTCGCAGTGATGTACGCTACCGATTCGTTATTGATATCTCTACATTATGAGTCGGAATAGTTGTAAAAGGTGAGGTAGCCATACTATTGGCTACCTCGCCTTTTGTTTACTGCACTCCGCTCCACAGTGAAAATCATTTAAAAAGTCTTTTTTTAAAAAAGAAATAAGTTAAGAAGAGCGCTAATCCTTCTGCCTCGTTTTGGCGGCGATGTTACCATATGAAAACCATAAAATCTATAAAACAACCCCTTCGCAGGACTCTTGCGAAAACCATCTCAAGCAAATATTTTGAAGGAAAATGAACGTGCCTGTTATTCTATGGTATATAGGAATTCATAGGAGGTATAAATATGAGCAAAAAAATCGCTGTTCTCGTTACAGACCAATTCGAAGATATCGAATATACAAGTCCGGTAAAGGCATACGAAGAAGCTGGCCATAGCGTCGTTGCCATTGATTTGGAAGCAGGCAAGGAAGTTACCGGTAAACATGGCGAGAAAGTGAAGATCGACAAAGCGATCTCCGACGTAGATGCAAGTGAATTCGATGCCCTATTAATTCCTGGAGGATTTTCCCCAGATTTGCTTCGCGGAGATGACCGGCCGGGTGAATTTGCGAAAGCATTTGTAGAAAATGAGAAACCTGTTTTCGCTATTTGCCACGGCCCGCAGGTACTCATTGATACGGATCTTCTGAAAGGCAAAGACATCACTGGCTACCGCAGCATTCGCAAAGACTTGATCAACGCTGGTGCAAATTACAAAGACGAAGAAGTAGTCGTCAGCCACAACATTGTAACAAGCAGAACACCTGATGATTTGGAAGCATTTAACCGCGAATCATTGAACCTGTTGAAATAAGAAAAAGGCACAGACTGTTTGAGTCTGTGCCCTTTTTTATAGAGAAAGTGTAAGAATTTCTATTCCCCCTTCATTAAAAATGCCTCTTTTTTCTTTTCTAATCAGCCTTTGCGTTGACATTCTGAAAGGCTGCTGTAGCATCCCAAACGTTCAAGCCAAATTGACCTTCTGAGAATGCAGAATCTTCAGCATCTATGACTAGACGGTCATCCAAATATATTTTAAAGTGAGCGCCATGAGCCACAGTTTTCAAGTGATATTTTTTATTTATATCTATCGGTGTTTGGTGTTCGGCAATAACAGAGGCAATCCCGTCCTCAAATTTAAAAAATTTCACAAGATCATGTTTCGCATCCACATTGGCTACATAACCGTTTTGTGCGTCTTTATCAGAACGAAACACAAGAGCCCCTGCCCCTTTTCCGTTCCCATCCTTAATGATTATATCGGATTCATAAGTGAAGTCAGCTCCTGATGCTGAAGACATCATGAAGGAATCGCCGTCTGATCGTCCTTGTTTTCCATCAATTGTGTCGGCCCACGTACCGTTTACAGTTGTCCAGCCAGTCAAATTGGATATAAACGGTGACGCTCCCCATGCTTTATTTAAAGGATGAATCGTTAGGGAGTTTACCTTAACACGGCCATTAATAGCATATAATTCAAGACCTTTGCTTGATCTATCCGGAAGAATGATGTCAGTCAACACCTGTTGCCCGTCATTACCAAATACTTCGACTGAAGAGCGGTCAACAAAAATACGCATTTTTATCTTTCCATTTACCGGCTTCAGCGGAGCTGCTTGCTTCCCAGTGTTAAAGGTTGGATTAAAGGTGACATTTCCGGATTGGCTTCGGTCAACGAACAGTTTGCCGCTCTTTTGATGATAACCGACTTTTGTATATTGATTTCTCCCTGTTCGAACCTTAAAACCGAATTCAGAAGCCGAACCTGGATTCACTTGAAACTCTGCATTCATTTCATAAGCATCTCCAGATATACCCGCCAATACATTACTGCTCTCTGGCGATATAATCTTATTTTCCCACTTCTGCGCGGCTCCCCTGATAGATTGCAGCTCTGTTACTGGTGTTTGAATAACTCTGATCCCTTTAGAAAACGCTTTCAATTTTACTTCTCTTGGAATAGTCATTGCACTTCTCCATGGAGATGTAGGAACATCGTTGGCATATTGCCAATTGCTCATCCACCCTAGCCAAAGCCGCCGTCCATCTGAAGAAGGAACATCGGACCAAGAAACAGCCGCATAAAAGTCTTTACCGTAGTCGGTCCATAATACTTTGTCTGACGGGTTTTCGTTCTTGAAAGTTGTTCCATCAAAACTTCCTACAAAATATTGCATGCCTGATCCTCCTGAAACCGCACCGTTTCCCACACTGACTTGCATCACCCATTTCTTTTGTTTCGGATTGCCGTCTACAGGAAGCTCAAATAAATCCGGACATTCCCATACGCCTCCATGACTTCCTTGTCCTTGTCCAAACTCACTTGCATATGTCCACTGCTTCAGATTTTTTGATGTATAAATGAGTATTCGGTCACCAGCTGCCAGGACCATCACCCACTTTTTATCTTTTTCATACCAAAACACTTTCGGATCGCGAAAATCTTTTTTTCCCGGGTTTGGAATGACCGGATTACCTGAGTATTTCGTCCACGTTCTGCCTTTATCATTACTATAGGCGACGCTTTGCACTTGGCCGTCTTCATGATCCTGCGTATATATAGAGACAAGCGGCTTCTCCTTTCCGGTTTGAAAAACCGCTTGTATTATTCCAATCGACCACTGCGCTCCCGGAAAAAATTGTACCTTTTTCATCAGGTGACAGCGCTATGGGAAGGTGCTTCCAGTGAACTAAATCCTTGCTTACTGCATGGCCCCAATGCATCGGCCCCCATTGCAGACCGTATGGATGATGCTGATAAAACAAATGATACTCCCCTGCATAATAAACCATTCCGTTTGGATCATTCATCCAGTTTGCCTCTGGTGTGAAATGATATTGGGGACGGTAATCCTCATCATAGTAGCTTGAATCGGCTGCACTTACTGGCAGTGCCATAGTAAACAGCATGGTGAATAGGATCACGACTTGAATTAGCTTCTTTTTCATTCTGATTCTCTCCTCTCTAACATTTAAAAACATTCAAGAGAGACATCTGCACGAGTGATCCGTGATAAAAGCTGTATCGAATGATGAAGAGGTTATGAGAAAGACTTCTGCAGGTTCTCCCCTTTTTACCCGTTAAGCGCTTATGCCAGAAATCCAGCCCAATAGCCAAGAATACCGATCACAAATATGCCAACTATAATAAGGAGCGGATTTACTCCTTTTCGCAGCATCCATGCCACTAATAAAGTCAATCCTAAAGGCAGCACCCCCGGCATAATGCTGTCTAAAATATTTTGCACAGTTTGAACGTCAACTTTTCCGTTATCATCTTTAATTCTTGAAACAACGATCGGGATGTTGATGGTGGTCCACTTGGAGACCAAAGCCCCCATCACAAATAACCCGAGGATGGAAGCACCTTCTGTCAGTTTTTGAATACGATTCCCTGCTAGATCCTGCAGAATCTCCATCCCTTTTACATAGCCATACTTTAAACCGTAATATTTTGTGGTTAATCTGATGGCATTCAGCAGGAAAAAGAACAGCAGAGGACCGGCAATGTTTCCGCCTAAAGCAAGAGAAGCCCCTAAAGCAGCCAATACGGGGCGTACGGTTCCCCAGAAAATAGGATCGCCCACACCCGCTATCGGACCCATTAAACCGATTTTCATCCCGCTTATTGCTTTCCCGTCTATTCCTTTATTGTTCGCCATTTCTTCTTCCATGGCAGCTGTCACCCCAAATATGGGTGCGGACAGCCACGGATGTGTATTAAACCATTCCAAATGGCGCTGCAAAGCTGCGTTTCTTTTCGCTCCCGGACCGTACAATTTTTTTATCGCCGGTATCATCACATAGCAATATCCCATTGCCTGCACACGTTCAAAGTTAAATGAGCCGAGCAAGAAATTCGAACGGATAAACATACTGAAAATGTCTTTCTTTGTTAATCTTTTTTCTTTCTCCAATTTTCATCCCCCCCTCATTCTTATGCATCAAGATCGTCATCATCATCATAGACAGCTGCATTGCTGCCGTCTGCGGCTGCGGCGACTGCCCCGTGGGCGCTATTTTTTTGCATAACCTGCTGGTATAAAAGCGCCAGACAGAGACCAAGAGCGCCAAATCCTACTAAATTGAAATCGGTAAACGCTGCCAACAAAAAACCAATATAGAAAAATGGCTTAAGATAAGGGATATTCATCATATTGATCACCATTGCATACCCCACAACAACAATGATGCCTCCTCCTATTTGCAAACCTTTGGTAATGACTTCCGGAATATTTCCCAAGAACACCTGAACAGCGCTCACACTGATTAAGGCCACAATCAAAGTCGGTATCATGACACGCAGCGCTTGAAACACCATGGCGGTAACATGCATAATTTCAATTCCTTTGATATTCCCCTCCCTGGCATATTTATCAGCACGGTGAATGAAAAAGACAGTAATCGTTCGGACAAAAATAGTAAGCGCTTGACCTGCAGCTGCCAAAGCAACAGCGACGGCAATGCCTTCACCAATGCCTTGATCAGCGGTAATCACTAAAATGGTTGAAATCACAGAGGCAATGGCTGTATCAGGCGCCATGGCGAGGCCGACATTCATCCAGCCCAGCGCCATCAGCTCCAGCGTTCCTCCTAAAATGATTCCTGTTTTTAGATCACCAAGCACAAGGCCAACCAAAGTGCAGGCAATCAGCGGACGGTGTGTTTGTCCTTCATCCAATACACTTGCAATACCTGTAATGGCTGCAATGATTAACAACAAAATAATTTGTATTGAAGTCATCATCTCATCCCCTTGATGATTTTGTTACATTTCTCAAAATCTCCATAAAGTCTTCACTGGTATCAGAAGGCAGCTGCCTCAATTCCAGTGTGACGCCTAATTCATTTAATATTTCAAACGCCTCTGTATCCTCTTCAGTTACGCTGACTGATTTGGTGATTTGCCGGCGATTATTCTCAAAACGCATCCCTCCGACATTTACGGTTTTGATAGGGACGCCTGCTTCTATGAGAGATACAATATCGGATGGGTTTTCAAACAGCAGCATCGCCGTTACCCCTTCGTAGCGCGGACTATGAAACGCCTTTGCCATTTTAGAAATTGATACGGCACTCGCCTTTACATTGGAAGGAGCAACAGATAGGATCAGGGTTTTTCTCATTTCATCCTGCGCAACGTCATCTGACACAACGATGATTCGGTCTGCTGCATGGACTTTAATCCATCTTGTCAGGATTTGGCCGTGAATAAAGCGGTCATCAATTCTTGCCAATGTAATGTTCATCATAGTTCATCCTCTCTTTTTTCTTCACAAACTGTTTTTGCTTTTTCTAAATGTTCGCTGCAAACTTGAAAGCTTTGCTGGCTCATTTTTTTTAAGTGATTCAGCAATTCTTTGAGTTTCAGATGTTCTCTCAGGCTTAAAACCTCCAGTAGTATCGGCAGGTTTATGCCGGCAGCCATATCCATTCTTTGATCCTTAGCGATGAAGGAAGCCGCTGCGTTATACGGTGTGCCTCCAAAAATATCAACTAAAAAAAGCACCTCATTTTCTTTCGGAATATCCTGAAGCGTCTGATGATATTTTTCTTGCAGCGTTTGGATGCCCTCTCCTTTAAAAAACGGCACCGCTATCAGATGATTTTCTTCACCGAATATCATGCCTGAAGATTCTTTTAATGCTATGGGAAAGTCCCCATGTCCGCTAATAATGACTGAAATCATAACACGATTGCTCCTTTCCTTTTTCGTACACCCATTTATAATGCAAGTATCGTGCCAAAGAAGCTGTGTTAAGCGTTTTCATTTGTTTTGCAGCACATGAAGAAAGCTGATTGAAAACACATGTGAATACAAAAATAAACCTGTATTAAAATGGCGTTCCATTTAATACAGGTTTACGTAAAAAAATCGTTTTTAACACATGTGGCCATGTACTTCGTCAGCAAAAATGGCGGCTATAAATAATTTTTCATCATCGCTTATGTTCAGCCCCAATTTTTGTTCGTAAGGGATTAATGTTCGCTCTGTCACCTCAAAGATCTCTTTCAGCTGATCGGTTATTTCGTCTTCTTCGGAAAAAGCAATCGGATTCTGTTTAATCACCCTTTCAAAGGCAAAAGCTGTATGCATAATCACTTTGATCATCACTGTATTATTGAAAATGATGCCTAGTTCATCTTGAATGGTCTGAAGCCACTCTAATAAGATTTCTATAATGTGATGGGGGTTCAAAAAAACCAGATACTTTTTCAAACTATCCTCGCAAAGCTCCCGTACAATGATGTTTGTGCCCGATAATCCATTACTCATCGGGATGCTTCCTTTTGTGATCGCCTGTTGGATCATCTTCTCTCCTTCTCCTCCAATTAATACCTCCAATGATACATGCGGAGCATTGATTTTAGGATCTTTTGTTCCTACTGTCGCAAGGATCTCATACTCTTTTTCGATTTCTTTGATGCTGTTTGCCAATTTAATCGATGATACGGTCAATATGTGGATGGGAACATCAGAGGCCTTGTTTACGATCGTTGTTAAGATGTCTTCCAGCTTTTTTGCCGTTCCGCTGCCTGTTGTGCAGATTGAAACCAACGCCCTCTTTTTTCCTGGTGAGGCGGCAGGCTGCCGATCCCATAACTCAATAAAATCCTTTGTGACCGAATCATATATGGCATGTAAATGTAAATTCAGATAGTTCACCTTTCTGACGGCGTCCAGCACCATTGAGGTCGTGACATTGCTGATTGTTTTGATTTTGATGCCTGTTTTTTCTTCAAGCTTGCTTTCCAGCATTGCAAGTGACCCCATGTCAACAAGCATTAAAACACCTTCACCTTCATCTACCTGCTGTATTTTTCCCGCTAAGCGCTCCATAATTTCCGCAGGTGAAACAGAAAGGGGCATATCAACGGCCGCAATTGGGGTGCTTCCTAAAAGCTCCGTCGCTACTTCTACCATGGAACTCGCCATGCTATTTCCATGTGCGGCAACCACAATCCCTACTCTTTTGTTTTCTTTTAACGTTTTGATGGAATGAATCAGCATCGTTAAGTAGATGACTTCTATTTCCGGGACGGTTACTCTGAAGTGTTCCTGAATTTTGTCTTTAAATATGAGCGCCACCTGATACTCTTTCACATGGGTATCACGGATTTCATCCGTTTCCTGCGCATTTAAAATATCAATTTGCTTACCGCGTTTTAAAAATGAATCGATATGCATACTTAAAAAATAGATAAATTTACGGTCAAATGTGCAATTCAGTTCATGTTCAGCAACTTCTTTTAATTGCTTCGTCATTTGAATCACGCCGTCCTCAACAAATGTCAGCAGGTTGTCATTTCGGAACGCGCTTTGATTAAAAAAGCTTCTGACATGCAAATGAATATCCGTTAAAATATATTGGTTTATTTCCTTTTTGGACAAACCTTCTTTGTTTAGCACTTCGACCTTTTCTTCTATCAAATGATACAAATTAAATGATAGATCATCATCAATTTTTGTTGTTTCATCTTCTACTATCGGGGATATGATGGTTGTGATATTGACATATTCAGAAATCGTTTTGCTTCTTTTCATGTTTTTGCTGCTTGACATCCAATCTTGCTTGATTTCATCCGGGAGATCCCGAACGGTCAGTTCAACAACTTCATCTCTGTCAAGATTATGTAAGAATCCATGTGCACAAACTAACTGCACATTTGATTTCAGCTGTCCCACATTCCCAAACTTCGCAGAATGAATCAATGCATTATATACATCGATATGCACACTTAGATTCTTCTTAATACGCTCTGCTTCTTTCCCTAATAAAAACGTTGTGAGATCAACTCTCTCTTTAAGAGATCGTTCTTCCAGCGATGGAATATGAATCGTCATTGGAATTCTCCGCAAAAATGTTTTTAATAGAGCAGAATTAGGGTTTTCGGTAGTTGCGCAAATAAATAATACTTTCGATGTTCTTTTATGTTCAGTTTCTCCAAGACGGTTATAAGATCCGCTGTCGATAAAATAAAACAGCATTTCTTGTCCCTCAGGCGGAAGACGATGAATTTCATCCATAAACAGAATGCCCCCGTCGGCCTGCTCAACTAAACCGGCTTTATCTTCGCTGGCACCGGTAAATGCTCCTTTCTTATGACCAAATAATTGAGAGAGCAATAATTGAGGATTGTTATAGTAATCTGCACAGTTAAATGTGATGAACGGAGAACCAGCCTTCAAAATGTCAGAGTAAATCGCAAACTGGTAAATCCGGTTCGCAAAAAGGGATTTACCGGAGCCTGTTGGTCCTAAGAGAAGCATGTGCAGACCGTGCGGAGGATAAAAAACAGCTGCTTTTGCTTGAGAAATTGCTTTCTTCAAACTGCCTTTTGCTCCAATCATAAGTTCAAGAGGATTCGTAGAAATATTTTGATCGTTCTTTTTTTGATTTTCAGAAAGCCCCTTCAGTTCTTTCACTTCCATTATCTCTGTATTCCATTTTTTGTTGAATGCCCTTTCCACTACTTCCACTGGAATGTAGCGCACGGGAAACGTTTTAATTTTTATTACCTTTTTGGACCGCACGAGATTGTTTAATTCAAAACTGACATTGGACCGCTCTATCTTCAATTGCTGAGCAATTTCCTTTGCTGAATTTCCCTGTACCTTTAAAAGATGATCTAAGCTGGAGTCATGAAAATTATGCATGAGCTGATGGTATATTTTATCAATTCTTTTCATCTATATCATCCTTTGTCCTTATTAGTCAAAATTGAAAAAACGGACATCAGTTTTATGCCTTGTACTGAGGATCTCATCTCATTCTATGGCCTTGCGTCCGCACTCGGATTTTCTTTTTCAATATTCTGTGAAATGTTTTTGTATGCAGGAACAATAGCACGTATCTCAACACAAAAGCTTGCACCGATTAAAAAATAATTTCGTTATTTGTCTAAACAAACACCCTTTTTGGTGTTTTTGATCTATGATTCACTCAGGTTGTCCCCCTTCAAAAGTAATAATTCGTAAACAGTTTACCACTCTCCGTGAACATATTGGTGACAAAGTTCTGATACTTCAGAAAATACATCTTAAAGATCAGGGCAAATAACCCAAAACTTAATCTCTTGTCATTATAAACATGACTGAATGTAAACTCTCTATTCTTCTTATAACATTATTATTTTAATAAAAAATAGTGGGATATATTATTAGAGCGGCAGAAAAGAAATCCTTTACTCATCCTGATGGATATTACACCTTATAAAAATAGAAAAGAAAGATAGATACATTAGTTACATTTAATTAAAAAAATCAATAAAATTTAAAATAATATAGTTTCCTGTTATAATGATAGATAAAAAATTTAGGAAGCTATGATTCCTAAACAACCAAGATAACTATATTTTTTATTGGAGGAAAACATAAAGTGACGGACGATTCCACTATGGACAATTCTCTGCACAAACGGAAATTGTCCAGAGGCCTTAAAAACAGGCACATACAACTCATAGCGATTGGGGGGGCAATCGGAACTGGTTTATTCCTAGGATCAGGGAAATCAATACATTTTTCAGGACCCTCTATTTTATTTGCTTACATGATCACGGGCGTATTTCTCTTTTTTATTATGCGTTCACTGGGAGAGCTGCTCTTATCAAACGCGGGATATCACTCTTTTGTTGATTTTGTAAGTGATTATTTAGGAAATATGGCAGCATTTATTACCGGCTGGACGTACTGGTTTTGCTGGATCTCACTTGCTATGGCTGATTTAACAGCTGTCGGTCTTTATACCCAATATTGGTTTCCTGGTGTACCCCAATGGATGCCAGGGTTCATTGCGCTTATGATGTTGCTCATCATGAATCTAGCGACTGTAAAACTTTTTGGTGAATTGGAGTTCTGGTTCGCATTAATCAAAATCATCGCAATACTGGCACTGATTGTTATCGGTATTGTCTTGATCATAAAAGGATTTTCCACACAGTCAAGCATAGCCTCCTTCACAAATCTTTGGAGTCACGGCGGCATGTTTCCAAATGGTTTACATGGATTTATCCTCTCATTCCAGATGGTCGTGTTTGCATTTACGGGCATTGAACTTGTGGGGCTTACTGCAGGCGAAGCAGAAAACCCAGAAAAAGTAATCCCTAAAGCAATTAACAATATCCCTATTCGAATTTTGCTTTTTTATATTGGCGCTCTTCTTGTGATTATGAGTATTTATCCATGGAATATCATTAATCCTGCTGAAAGCCCATTTGTTCAAGTATTCTCAGCGGTCGGTATCATAGCAGCCGCCAGCATCATTAATTTTGTTGTACTGACATCTGCTGCTTCAGCTGGCAATAGTGCTTTATTTAGTACAAGCCGGATGGTATACTCGCTTGCCAAGGATCATCATGCACCTGACCCATTGCAAAAGCTGACTGCCTCAAATGTACCAAGCAATGCATTGTTCTTTTCAGCCATTGCCATTCTTATTGGTGTTATTCTGAACTATGTAATGCCAGAGCAAGTCTTTACGCTTATCACAAGTGTTTCTACTATATGCTTCATCTTTATTTGGGGCATTATTGTGATTTGCCATTTGAAATATCGGAAAACAAGACCGGATGCAGCAAAGGTGAATACATTTAAAATGCCGCTTTTTCCATTATCCAATTACGTAACACTGGCTTTCCTGGTGTTCATACTGGTTGTGCTGGCACTCGCGAAAGATACGCGTGTTTCCCTATTTGTCACTCCAGTTTGGTTTCTCTTATTGATGATTGCTTATAAAGTTCGTCATACTAAGTGAAATCATAAAAAAGACAAGGGAGTTGTTTATCCCTTGTCTTTTTTGTGTGCTGCGAGGCACTGGATATTCCATGTTTTACGATCCCGCTCATTTAGTGTCATGATCTTTTCCCGTACAAATGTCTCCAAATAAACGTATGCTGAAGATAAAAACATACCTGCCTCCGTGATTTAATCTCCATATTTATCAAAAGACTCCGTTCAAAATATGAACGGAGTCTTTTGATAAGTGGCCGTGACATCAATTTAAACCAGTTTTAATACCAAACCCAACTAATATGATTCCCGTTATTTTTTGAAAAGCTTTCTGGAACTTGGGATTTTTCATCCATTTTTTTGCGTAATCAATGATATAAACGAGAAAGAGGAACCATAACACCGCTAATAGGGTGAGAATTGAAGCTAAAATAATGAGCTGCTGGTTTACATTTCCCTTCAGATTAATGAATTGGGGCATGATCGTGACATAGACCAAAACCGTTTTGGGATTGAGAATGTTACTGAGTGACCCTTGCATAAAGGAAGATTTATAGTGTCGTTTCGGAGAAATTGCTGCGGTTTTTGCTTGAGCTTGCATGTCGTCTAAAGAAAACATATTTTTTGCAAAAAAACTTTTTATCCCTAAATAAATTAAGTATGCTGCTCCCAAATATTTGATTGTTGTAAAAAGAATCACCGACTTGGCAATGACCATTGATAAACCTAGAATGGCAATAACCGTCCAAAAAGAAAGTCCCGTTGCCAATCCGAGAATATTATATCGGCCAGCCTTTGCGCCATACCTAAGGGTATTTTTCATAACAAGCATCGTATCTGCTCCTGGAATGATAACCATCATGGCAGCGATCGGTATGTATGCGAGTAAGCTGTGCATGTTCTTTCCCCCTTTAAATGAATCCCCTTAACATATAGTGACTACTAAAGTAACTCCCTATAAAAAGTGTATCAATACGTTTGGAAAAAATCAATATGGTTTGTTAAAATAGCGATTACAAAGGCAGCGACTGCTCTTTATATTGGAGGATGTATGAAGGAAAATATGTTAGACATTTTAAAAAACCTCAATTTTACCGAATATGAATCAAAAGCTTATCTGGCATTATTGCAAGAAGCGCCTTTAACCGGCTATGCGGTAGCCAAAAATTCGGGCGTGCCTCGTTCAAAAATATATGAAGTCTTGGAAAGCTTAGTCTTAAGAGGAGATGTTTTTGTAAGCCACGGAAACACGCCTCAGTATGTCCCTGTACCCGCTAAAGAACTGATTAAAAACCGACGGCTCAAAGCGGAAGAGAATTTTGACCAGGCTGAAAAATACTTTGAAAAATTCGAGCAGACCGCAAATGACCGGGAAAATATCTGGAATATCACCGGACGCAGTGAAATTCTTGAAAAGGTGAAGGCTTGTATATTATCAGCAAAAAAAAGAATCCTCTTGGAGATCTGGAAAGAGGATTTCAAAGAGGTGGAATCAGAGCTGAGACAGGCGGCAAATAAAGGTGTCATTGTCACCATTATTGCCTACGGAGATATCGCATCTGATTTTGCTAATGTTTACCTTCATGATATGAGCAGTGAAATTACAGAAGAGTATGACGGACGGTGGCTTGTATATAGCGGAGATGATTCAGAAGTAGTAGCAGGTATTGTCTCTCTTGGCAACGATAGCCGTGCTGCATGGACGATGCATGTAGGTTTAGTCATGCCTATTACAGAAGTGATCATTCATGATCTGTATCTCATGGAAATTATGAAGAAGCATAGAGGGCTTTTAGAAGATAGTTTCGGGAAAAATCTCATCCAGTTACGACGCAAATTTTCAATCCACTCAGATTTTAAAAAACATTACTTGGAATAGAACACATGATATTTCCTGTATACCATGTAACCAAAAAACATGGCTTGTATCAACAAGTCATGTTTTTTTATGCAACTCCCCCATTAATAGGGTCTTTTCCGTTTATTTTTAAGCAATTGATCCTCCCCTCCCGCTCCTGATCACTTTTTTAAAAAAAATAATATCTGCGCAAACTATTTTTCAAACTGCCCCGTCTATCCTAGGTAACATCCTACGATATACGTATATTCAAAAAGGAGCCCTTTATTGCAATGAAGAAAAAACAAACAATAAAAGCGTTACTTGTCACGTGTATAACTGACCATAAGCAAGATTTCTACAGATTAGCCTTCAGTTATGTGAAAAATCAAGATGACGCATTAGATATTATTCAGGAATCTATAAAAAAAGCGCTCAGCTCAGTTGAAACGGTCAGAAACCCTGAGACGATAAAAAGCTGGTTTTATAAAATCTTAGTACGTACAGCTATTGATTTTTTGCGAAAACAAAAAAAGTTAAAGGTGATCGATGACGAAACGATTGAGTTTTTAAGCTCAGGAAAGGAAGATCACTATAAGGACACTGATCTTCATGAAGCGCTCGACGAATTGCCGTCCCACTATAAAACAATTATTATTTTGCGTTTTTTTGAAGACCTCAAACTAGAAGAAATTGCGGAAATTACAGGGGAAAACTTGAATACCGTCAAAACGCGCCTTTACAGAGCATTGAAGCTGATGCGCATTCAGTTGACGAAGGAGGATTCTTAATGGATAAGAGATTACAGCAATTAAAAGAAGAATATAAAAATGTCCAGATTCCTAAAGAACTGGATATCATTGTCGAAAAAGCCCTTCAGCAAAAACCAAAAAAGAAAAGAATCGTCATGTGGCCGACATCAGCAGCTGTCGCGGCAGCTATTTTATTCACTGCACTTGTCAACATCAACCCAGATGCAGCTCAAGCTATGTCAAAAATCCCTGTCATCGGCAAGATCGTCAAAGCCATCACTTTTATTGAGATCAAAGAAGAGAAAGATGAATCAAGCATCGATGTCAAAACGCCTGCTCTGTCGGGACTTTCTAATAAAGAGCTTGAAAACAGCATCAACCAGAAATATTTGAAAGAAAGCAAGCAGATGTATAAAGAATTTATACAGTCCACATCCAAAAATAAAAAAGGACATCTCAGCATCTACAGTGATTACGAGACAGTAACAGACACGCCAGATTTAATTTCTATTCGGCGTGATATTGAAAAAACACAAGCATCATCTTACACACAAAGCCGTTATATCACAATTGACAAAAAGAATGATATCTTACTTACATTAAAAAGCTTATTTAAAGATGACCGCTATATCAAAGTCATCAGCCAAAACATCAAAGAACAAATGAAACAGCAAATGAAGGAAGATCCAAATAAAATCTATTGGGTCACTGACGAGGATGCAGAACCATTCAAACACATTCAGCCTGATCAAACGTTTTATATTACAGAAGACCATAAACTTGTGATTTCATTTGATGAATATGAAGTTGCCCCCGGCTATATGGGCGTTACAGAGTTTAAAATTCCGACCAGCGTCATCTCAAATCTGCTCATGGGAGAACGTTATGTTCGATAACAGAAAAACATCCATGTCATCATCTGTGTCATGGGTGTTTTCCCTTTCGCAAAGGGACCTGACAGATATCAAGAAGGCCGTAACCTTGCAGCCAAAACAGCGAGAATATCTGCACATTATTGGAGGAATACCATGTATCACAAAACACAGCATCACCGCTACATCACTGGACTCGATGGCCTTCGGGCTTTTGCCGTCCTGGCAGTTATCGCTTATCACCTAAACTTCAATTGGGCTAACGGTGGCTTCATTGGAGTTGATATCTTTTTTGTATTATCAGGCTACTTAATTACATCTATTATATTGCCGGCACATGGAAATAATATCAGCCTTGATTTTCGGGACTTTTGGGTGCGCCGAATTCGGCGGCTTCTGCCAGCGGCTTACCTTATGATCATTTCCGCTGTTATTTGGGTCGTCGTGTGCAACCGAGAACTTTTGCACACTGTGCGCGGAGATGCCATCTCTTCTCTCTTTTACATGAGCAATTGGTGGTTTATTTTTCATAAACTCTCGTATTTTGATAGCTTCGGATCCCCGTCACCGCTTAAAAACCTTTGGTCATTGGCAATTGAAGAGCAATTTTATATTGTATGGCCGATGTTTTTGGTTGCTGGAATGTACATATTTAAAAACCGTGCGAAACTGGCGGCAGCGGTATCGTTGCTTGCGCTCTGTTCAGCCGTGATGATGAGCGTACTGTATGAACCCGGCGGAGATCCGAGTCGCGTGTACTACGGCACAGATACTCGTTCGTTTGAACTTCTCATAGGATGTGCTCTGGCTCTGATATGGCCGATGAAAAGGCTGTCTTCCAACAGGCTGCCATACAAACTGAAGCGCCTTTTGTATGGCACAGAACTATCGGCGTTTTGTATTTTAGTTTTGTGTGTCTATTTTACAGATGAATACGAACCTTTTCTTTACAGAGGCGGAATGTTTTTAATAAGCATTACCGCAGCGGTCCTTATTGCATGTGTATCCCATCCGAGCAGCTTTTTGGGCATTCTGCTGTCATGGAGGCCTCTTCGTTGGCTTGGAACGAGGTCTTACGGTATTTATCTTTGGCACTACCCTGTTATTGTGTTAAGCACGCCGATTCAAGAAATCGGAAACCCTGTTTTTTGGCATATCGCGCTAAAGATCTTCGTTACATTTATACTCGCCGAGCTTTCCTATCATTTCATTGAAAAGCCGATACGGACAGAGGGGTTTAAGTCATTTTTCCGCCGGGCTTTTATTCATAGAATTCGAGAATGGAAAACGACATCTGTCATCAGCAAAATGTCAATTGGCTTCGTCATTCTCGCTATACTTATTTTTGCAGGGGGACTGTCAGGGGTAGCCGGAGAGAAAAAACATCCGCAATGGACGTATAGCACGTCAGAGCATAGAAAGTTGGCAGCATCCGATAAAGACGGAGAAAACAAATCGAAACAAAAAACAACAGCCTCAAATAAAGATCAAGAGGAAACGAGCGCAAAAGGACAGGAGACTACGAAAAAAAAGGACATAAAATCTCAGAAAGAACCGGCAGCTGCTGATAAAGAAGTATTAGCAATAGGGGATTCCGTCATGCTTGATATCGCCTCCAGCCTCCGTCAGTCTCTTTCACATGTCATAATTGATGGGAAGGTGGGAAGACAAATGTCTCAAGCTTTAGAACTGACACGAGAATACAAGTCTTTTAATCAGCCGAATAAAGCTGTCATCATTGAACTGGGAACCAATGGCTACTTTACAAACAGCCAAATCGATCAATTGCTTACATCTTTCTCAAAAGCTCATATCTATCTTGTCAATACGCGGGTTCCCCGGCAATGGGAAAGCAAGGTGAATGAAACTTTGCGGCAGCAGGCTAACACGCATAACAATATTACGTTGGTTGACTGGCATACAGAAGCTCTCCAGCATCCGGAGTATTTCACCCCTGACGGCGTACACTTGGTTCCCCAAGGGGCTGAAGCTTTAACCGCTCTTATCGTTCGGGCAATAAAATAGATTAGCAAAAAAGAGGTCCTGCTTAGACCTCTTTTTTTGCGATGGATCAATTCCAGCTGCGTGCAGCAAATTGCTTTTAAAAAAGAATTGCCGTTCACATTGATGACATGGACCAGGCATAAAACCTAATCTATTGGAAATTTATATTCTGCATTCTAAAATTATTCCTTCCGCTTCGTTCTCAAATTCACCTAATACGATAATAACCTTCGATTCTTTATTCATATTGCCACCCCCTTCGTTTATGATCTATTTATATTACAACATTTTTCAATTTATGTTAATAAATAGGTATAAGAAAACTCACAAACTACCGCCCTTCCTAACTTGAGAAATGGCTGACCTATATATGGTCCTCATCATTTTTATTTCTAGCTGTGAAGCTCTTATGTTTACCTATCGTTTACGTGAGGGTAAGAAAATATAGAATGGAGGGATCATCGTGGAAGCTAATGCAGAAAAAGAGATGAAAAAGCAAATAAATCGATACGAGCTTTTTTTCAAAAAACGATATAAAGTTCTCTATACAGTAAACGATTTTATCATTGGCTTTTTATTTTTCATCGGCAGCTTTTTCTTCTTTTACGATGAATTAATGTCTGCAGGGATATGGCTGTTTGCGGTTGGCAGCTTCCTGCTTTTAATCAGACCGACGATTCGTTTGGTTCATGATTTTCATTACAGAAAACATCTTGAGCGTCTATATCATCATGGAACATCCTCTGACTAGCATGAAGTGTGAGGAAGCGAACAGACAAATGCATAGTCTCAAATCGGACATTCTAACTCAAACGGCATGATGAGATGCAAGAATAAAAAGAAAAGAACGCTTGATTAAGTTTCTAGAAAATTAAACCCAAAGATACAAATATATAACTTTATAACTATTCATTTATAAAAAACCAGAAAAAACCTAAAGTTTTATATCTTTTGGACGATAATAATAACAAGGCCGGCGCGATACTCCCTATAACATCCTTTTCAGTAGATTTCAATATCGTGCCGGTTTTTTTCACATGCTAAAGCAATCCCGCCATCTCTGGCGGGATTTATTTTTACTTACATTCCAGTCCATACATCTTTTACATAACGTTTTTGATCTTGCAGCTTCTTCAGCCATTCTGCTGACGCTTCCTGACTTGCTCCTTTGTCAGCTTCATAAGCCGCACGCAGTGTGTTCTCTACTTCAGGAGCCATTTGTGCACCATCGCCGCATATATAAACGTGCGCACCTTTTTCAATCAGTGAAATTAATTTCTGTGCATCTTGTTTTAGTAAGTGCTGAACATATACTTTTGGTTCGTCTTCCATTCGTGAATAGCATCGATGGACTGTTACCAAACCGGCTTTTTCCGCCTGGTCAAGCTCTTCTTTATAAAGATCGTCATGATCAGGACGCCGGCATCCGAAGTATAAATGAGCTTCGCCAAGCGCACTTCCTTCCTTCTTCAGAACGGATCTGGCCTGGATGAAACCTCTGAATGGCGCAATTCCTGTACCCGGTCCCACCATAATCAGCGGGGTTTGGAGATCATCAGGCAGCTGGAATCCAGATTGCGGTGTCCGAATGAAACAGGCAACCGTATCACCTTGACGGAGTCCGGCTAAGTAATTGGATGCAACGCCCTTATATTCCCCGCGTCCGCTCCAAGCTGAGGCCTTTACAACTCCCACCGTCATACTGACCCTATTTGCTTTGACCTTCGGTGAGCTTGAAATTGAATAATATCTTGGCTTTAGTGATGGCAAAAGCTCTAAAAACCGTTCAAACGGCATTTCACAGGCCGGATAGTCCTCTAACAGATCCAGCATTGTCACACGTTTTGTCAGAACATGTTCCTTGTACATTTCATCACTCGATATAAGTAATTCCAGCTCTTTTTTATGAGGCGGGCATACTGTATATGAAGCCAGCTCACGAAGCTGAAGCCTTGAAGCAGAATCCTGCAGCTCTACGTAAGATGATAATAACTCCATCACTCTGATCGGCCGATCCAGCGGAAGGTGAGCCATATGCGGGCTGCCGTTCATTTTTATCACAGCTTGCGGCTGCAAATCGAATCGGTTGAGAACCCGTTGAACCAGCTCTTGGCTGTTTTTCGGCAATATTCCGATGTGGTCGCCTTCTTTATACGTTTTTGAGTCAGGGAGCTCCAATTCTATATGACGCGTCGAACGCAAACTGCTTGCTGTCTGAAGCTCATGGTTTTCAAGAACGATACCTTCAAACGCGCCATACGCTTTAGCAAGCGGTGTCTCTGTTGCTTCACTGAGGAATGTAATGGATAGTGACGGCTTCGTTTCTTTCTCGGTTATTTCATTCACGTGAAAGGCTTCCATTGTTTCCTTCCAAAAGCGGTTTTCCCAAGACTCGCGATGGCTTTCAAAGTCATCGGCCGCATCGCCTTCCCCAATGGATGTCAATCGTGATGCTCCTTTTGATGCCATCATGTCATCGATAAGGCGAGGAATTCGCTGATACGTGCTGGCCCAGCTCCGGTTTCCGCAGCCAAATACCGCATAGGAAACACCCTTTAATTGACCTTCCTCCAACTCTCCCAGCCACTCGACAAAGCCAGAAGCATTATCAGGCGGCGCCCCGTTATATGAGGCAGTCACAATGACAACAGCGCCTTGGTCGGGGAGTTTTCCAATGTAATCATCAAGAGGTGCAGTTTCCGCTGTAAAGCCGAGCCGGCGCCCGTAAGCTGCCAATTCACCTGCCATGCCTTCTGCGGTGCCGAGGTTTGAACCGTAAAGAACGAGTAAAGGTGTGCCGTGTTTAGGTTTTGTCTCGTTTTCCTTCGTTTCGTGCGCGGTGCCAGTCTGTTCTTTTTTCTGAACATTCATTTGGACCGTTTTCCTTGGTTTCACTGTAATTTTAAAATCATCCGGTTTAATTGTTAATGCCTCTTTGATTTTGAGCTCGTAACCAGTGTGATTCATCAATTCAAAGTGCTTTAATACAAGTCCGAGAACCATTGTCGCTTCTTGAAGCGCAAACTGCATCCCGATACACGCCCGCTGGCCGTTTCCAAACGGTTTATACGCATGGTGAGGAATATTTTCAGGGTTCTCAAACCGTTCCGGACGAAAATCTTCTGCATCTTCACCCCAAGCGTTTTGATCTCTGTGAAGTTTTGGGATCAAGACGGAGACGGGCTGTCCTTTACTGATAGGGTATTCGCCGCCTAAAACTGTTTCCTCCTTGGCATAAAGAGAAAAAGCGGGCGCTGTCGGATACAGCCTAAGCGTTTCATTGAGAACCATCCGAACATATTTCAGCTGCTGAATGTGTTTATATTCAGGCGGGTCTTCCGTTAACACGCGATCGGCTTCCTCTTGAGCTTTTTTAAGTTTTTCCGGATGTTTAAGCAGACAGTAAATCGCAAAGGAAAGCAAGCCGCTCGTTGTTTCATGGCCTGCGATTAAAAACGTGATGATTTGATATCTGATGTTTTCATCATCCAGTGTCTCACCCGTTACAGGATCTTTCGCATAAAGCATGAGCGATAACAGATCCTTAATGTTTTGGTCCGGGTTTGCTTTTCGCTCTGCTATAATTCTGTCAACCAGCGAATTCATCACTTCGATATCCTTTTGGAACTGCTGTCTCGTTTTGACCATCATCTTATCCTGCAGGCCCAGTCTTTTTGTTTGGTTCATTCCCTCTTTTAAAGCCCGGAGCATGCTGGTGATAAACGGATGCTGCGTATCACGGTAAAAGCTGTTAAACCGATAGTTAAATCCGCATAACCCGATGGTATCAAGCGTCAGGCGGGTCATATCGTCCGCCACGTCAATTTCTTCATTCGGATTCAGCCGGCTCCATTTTTGAATCAGCTGTGTCGCGATATCCAGCATCATAGAATGATAGCCTTTCATTGCTTTTTGACTGAAGCTCGGCAGCAGAATACGATGGGCTTTCTGCCAATTCGGCTCGTGCGTCCAGCTTGTAAACAATCCGTCTCCTCCGAACTCACGCACTTTCAGCAAGCCTTTTCCAAGGTTTTTGTCAAATCGGCTCTCGTCACACACTTCAGCAACGAGTTCATGGCCTGATACGAAAACGCCGGATACACCAGGAAAATCGAAACGGAAAATCGGCCCTAACTCATCAGCAATCCGCCATAAGGATTGGGAAAGCTGTTCCTTTTCCAAATGCGGGAGGTTTTTTAAAGGTCCGTATGTTTTCGGCTGAGGTATTGCACTTGCCTGTTTCATAAACATCTTCCTTTCTTTATTCTTCTGAAGTCAATGAATGAAGTTTAATCGCGTCCCAGCAGCACTGCTCCAATTCAGAAATCAAATCAGCATTCATCTCTATATCACCTTGTTGCACAAGCTGATACAACTTGAGAAATGCGCCTAATACAATCGCAATTAATACATTGGAGGGCAAGGAGCGGATCACTCCTTCTGTTTTTCCCTTGTTAAAGAAATCGTCAAGCATTTGAGTCAGGTTTTCTATCATTTTTTTGCTTGTTTCATTTAAATAGTGAGCATCCTTTTTCGTTTCAAGAAAAAACAGCGCGTAGTCGCTCTCCTTCGTAAATTGAACGAGACAGCAAAATATGTGGCGAAAGCCCTCTCTGACAGGCATTTCAGAATAATTTCGCTTTACCTTTTCTGAAAAACGCTGAATGCTTTCTTGAAACAAAACATTGACGAGTGTTTCTTTGCTGTCAAAGTAGCGATAAATCGTGCCTGTACCAACTTCAGCTCTTTTTGCTATCATTGGGATGGTGGTGGCATCAAATCCTCTTTCCGTAAAAAGCGAGAGCGATGCCTTCATGATCAAATCGTATTTACTGATAAGTGCGGATGCCATGTAAACTTAAAACCTCCGATTCATTTAGGAATGAACATTCATTCCGGTTGTTCATAAATGATATCCACTCTGTCTCGAATCACCTCTTACCCATTCTTATGTTTATAGTTTATATGAAAAAAACTTTTTTTAATATAAATGCTATGCAAAAAATATAAAATTAAGAAAATATACCCAAATCCCTGAATGTCAGAAGTCTGGATATATTTCCCGAGAAATTTTTTATTTAACAGCGACAATACAAAGGCACGAATCGCGTCTGATGACAGAAATGTCTCTAAAATGCTGATCTTGCAGCAATTGAATATATTTTTTCTCGTTTTTTTCTGCATTGTTATTAATACTGATGTAAAATCGGCCGTCAATTTGAAGCACTCGATAAATCTCTCTTAATGCGAGCCTGACATCAGTACAAGCCTGAACCGTATGTAAAGAAAATACTTTATTGAAGGTACGGTCTTCAAAGGGGATCCTTTCCGGATGACCATGGAAAATGCCCCCTTGATCTGTTTTCTTTTGCTTTTGGATTGCACGAGATACCTGTCTTACTTTTCGCTTAGAAGAGTCGATGCTTTTTATGCTTCCCTTTTCAAGTTTTCCCGTTATTGTCTTAAAGACAGAGCCGTTTCCGGTTCCAATTTCTAAAATTCTGTCATTTTCTTGTATGTCTATAGAATCAATCATCATATGCTCAATTATTTTAGTTTGCTTATATTTCCCAGAAAATAATTTCAATAGGTTCGCTCGTTTATAAAGTTTGTTTTCTAGCATTTTAAACACCTGCTTTTGGTTTCCTGTGCTTATTTATTATATTAAAAAAATAAACATCGCTTCATTTCTTATACAGAATGAAGATATCAACTAGACGGCAATGTGTTTAGAAATGTTTCAACAGAACTGAACATTTTCATTTTTTCCCGCAAAAAAAGGCAGAAAACAAAATGTTTTCCGCCCGCTTTTTAATGCCAATGATATGGGAACATATACAGCCTTTGCTGCTGCATCGCCGCCAGTCTCTGCTGACGGAATGGATTGCCATAGCCGTGTTTGAAGGAATGCGGCATGGATGCATAACCATGACCTATCGACGGCAGCCTTTTTTGTTGAAAGTTCATCATGCCATCACCTGCCCTTACATAAAGTGCTGCTTTTTTTATGATATGCAGGACGGCATTTCCTTGACAGCTTCATTCGCTACACTTGGTCCTTCTCCATCGTATAATGCATCAATAGTTCCATTTTAAGCATTTGTCATCTCTCCCTTCTGTATTTTGTTTCCTTTTTCAGCGCCAGTTTGTCAAATAAAGATGTTTCAGCTGAGATTCTTTCATTTCATCATAAATCTGCTCGATCTGCTGTTCTTGTTCGAACTCTTCCGGGCTTTTAAACCGCTTGTTAATCGTTAAAGTCAAAAAGAATAGGTTAATCGTCATATCGCTCACCCCCTTTCAAAGTCTGCCCCAAGCGAAATAACCCGCGGCATCTCCCTGCTGCGGGCACATAAAAACCGCAGACAAAAGAAGACACCCATGTCTCTACTGCCTGCGGGGAGTTGCGTATGTCCGACGATTCCGAATTTAATGCGTGCGATAAGCATCGGTTAAGGAAGGACACGGACTCTTCCACAGGCTGAATAAACCATTATAAATTCCTTGTACATTGCGTGAGCCATTAACTGGTCTGCGTCGTTGTCGCATTGTCATTTTGATTCAGCCTCCTTTGCTTTTTTTCTTACTTCGTAAGTATATCCACCAAATTCCATTTTGTAAACATCTTTTTCTAAAAATGGACGTAAATTGTGTGATTCATCGACTGTCTTTGTCCCTTGTTTATGATACCTGTTTCATTTCTTTTCTGGAGCGGTCTTTCTTATGATATGCGATAAAATAGATGAATCCGACAAACACTGCTCCTCCAATAACATTGCCGATAAAAGCCGGAATGAGGTTTCCGATAAACTGCCCCCACGTAAACGAGCCTGCAAAAATGGCAGCCGGAATCACAAACATGTTGGCGACAACGTGCTGAAATCCGATTGCCACAAAGGCCATGACAGGGAACCAGATGCCAAAAATTTTCCCTGCGCCATCTTGAGCACCGAAGGAAAGCCAAACTGCAAGACACACCAGCCAGTTACAGCCGATGCCGGAAACGAGAACCTTGCCAAAGCTCATATCAAGCTTGCCTTGTGCAACAGCGATCGTCTTTTCCAAATATGGCCCCGTTTCGGTTAAGCCGACAAGATGGCCGAAAAAGTAAGCAACAAACAAAGCTCCGATCAGATTCATAATGGTGACGATCACCCAATTAACCGCCAATTCCTTTAGTGATATTTTTCTCGAAAATAACGCCATTGCCACTGACATCATATTTCCTGTAATCAGCTCAGCCCCTGCAAGAACCACAAGTATCAGTCCTACAGGAAATACCGCAGCCCCGATAAAACTGGACATGCTTCCCCATTCTTTCGGAAGATCGCCGATCACCCTGATATCAAGCAAATAACCGAGTGCGATAAAGGCACCGCCTAAAAACCCCAGCACCAAGAGAGACAGCAGCGGAAGCTTTACCTTTTTCATCCCTGCTTCAATTGCTGCTTCTGCTATTTCATCCGGTTTCCGAAAACCCATACTAAATACGCCCCCATTGTTTCTCCATTTTTACAGTTATAAAAGAAAAGCATCAAAAAAGGCAGCACTCAAATAACCTGTATCAATCAGGTGTTTGAATGCTGCCTAACTTGTGTGCATACCCATACAACAACATCAAGCAGAATTAAGATATTGATAGAGAATATATACAGTTCGTGCATACATTCCATTGCTTTTGTCCTTCTATAACTGCAGTAAAAACATCATATCAAATGTGACAATTTTGTGTCAATGGCAAATATGCTAGTTAAAAAGGACTTCTTTTTGGTCGTCAATTTTTCGGTCAAAGACAAAAACAGATACGGCGATATTTTCTTCAATTTTGATATCAGAAAACAAATGAACAAGCTTAGCCCCGATCAGCTCCTCCATTCCTTCCGGCGTTTTTTTAGAGTAAAGGTCTTGAATCAGGCTTGTCCGGGCCGCATGTACCATTTCTCTTCCCTCAGGCGTGCGGGCGATAAACTGCTCGCTCGCGCTCAGGTTGCCGTAGAGCGTCGACACAGCCATATTATCTACAAATACCGTGTGAATCCGTTCAGGTCCTTTGCCGAACAATTCCTTGCGAAGTTTTCGAATAATATCATTGAACTCATGAATTTTCTTTGACATGCTGATTACCCCTTCCGATTTTGCCTTAAAAAAGGCCGTTCCCGGTTCCCCTCAGGACATTTCACTTGGTTAAAATTTTCCTGTCATATTGTATTATAATAAATATCACTTTATAATAAAAGCAGTGTTGATGGATTTGTAATAGGATCTTGTTATGAGTCTATCGGTTTATAAAAATCCAGGATTGGTCTGTTAGTAAGACTTGCTAGTGAACTATTCCGCCATGTGTGTTTACACCTTCTGTGAATGAAAGACAGGTGTATCTATACATGGCTTTTTTGACTTCTTGAAAGAAAGATGGAGGGGAATATGAATATGATGGACGATAAGTCGATCAGTGTCCGCGTTGACGGAACAGAAATTCAAGCACGAGCAGGGGCCACAATTTTAGATATTTTAAATGAAAATGGGATTGAGTATCCGCAAATCTGCCACGTCCCAGAGGTTGATCCGATTCAAACATGCGATACATGCATTGTAGAGGCAGACGGCAAGCTGGTTCGTTCATGCTCTACGGTCGCTGAAAACGGAATGTCAATTGATCTTTCGGGAAATCGGGTGAAAGAGGCACAAACCGAAGCAATGGACCGCCTTCTTGAAAATCATTTGCTGTATTGTACAGTTTGCGATAATAACAATGGGAACTGTACACTGCATAATACAGCGGAAATGATGGGGATCGAGCATCAAAAATACCCTTATACGCCAAAAGAAGATCCGTCTTGTGCGGTTGATATGTCTCACCCGTTTTACCGATATGATCCAAACCAATGCATCGCCTGCGGCCAGTGTGTTGAGGTGTGTCAGAACCTTCAAGTCAATGAAACACTCTCTATCGACTGGGAACGCGAACGTCCGCGGGTTATTTGGGATGAAGGAGTTTCAATCAATGAATCTTCTTGTGTCAGCTGCGGCCAATGTGTCACGGTTTGTCCGTGTAATGCACTGATGGAAAAATCAATGCTTGGCCAGGCTGGCTTTATGACGGGCATCAAGCAGGATGTCATGGAACCAATGATTGACCTTGTCAAAAATGTTGAACCGGGGTACAGCAGCATATTTGCCATTTCTGAAGTTGAAGCGGCAATGCGTGAAACGAGAACGAAAAAAACCAAAACGGTATGTACGTTCTGCGGCGTCGGCTGTTCCTTTGAAGTATGGACAAAAGGCCGGGATATCTTAAAGATCCAGCCTGTTTCCGATGCTCCGGTTAACGCGATTTCTACATGCGTGAAAGGAAAATTCGGCTGGGATTTCGTCAACTCTGAAGAACGGATTACAAAGCCTTTAATCCGTAAAAACGGGGCTTTTGTTGAATCATCTTGGGAAGAAGCCCTCGATCTAGTCGCAAGCAGATTAGGTGCAATTAAAGAGACATACGGCAAAGGCTCTGTCGGATTCATTTCTTCTTCTAAAATTACGAATGAAGAAAACTATGTCATCCAAAAATTAGCGCGTCAGGTATTTGAAACAAATAACGTCGATAACTGCTCTCGCTACTGTCAGTCTCCTGCTACAGACGGGTTGTTCCGTACGGTCGGCATGGGCGGTGACGCCGGCACGATTAAAGATATTGCCAAGGCCGGACTCGTCATCATCGTCGGCGCCAATCCGGCTGAAGGACATCCGGTGCTTGCAACACGGGTCAAACGTGCACACAAGCTCCATGGACAAAAATTGATCGTTGCCGACCTGCGGAAAAATGAGATGGCTGAGCGGTCTGATCTGTTCATCAGTCCTAAACAAGGTACAGACCAAGTATGGCTGATGGCCGTTACGAAATATATGATCGACCAAGGCTGGCATGATCAAGCGTTTATTGAGGAGAACGTGAACTACTTTGAAGACTATAAAGAAACACTTAAAACCTATACGCTTGATTATGCGGAACGCATCACAGGCCTCTCAAAAGAAAGCATCATTCAAATTGCCGAGATGATTCGTGACGCTGACGGCACTTGTGTTCTTTGGGGAATGGGTGTTACTCAAAATACGGGCGGCTCTGATACGTCAGCAGCGATTTCGAACCTGCTTCTGGCAACAGGCAACTACCGCCGTCCGGGTGCCGGCGCTTATCCACTGCGCGGCCACAATAACGTTCAAGGCGCTTGCGATATGGGGACATTGCCAGGCTGGCTTCCGGGATATCAGCATATTACAGATGACGAAGCACGCGCCAAATTTGAAAAGGCTTATGGTGTGGAGATTGAAGGAAAACCAGGTTTAGACAATATTCAAATGCTTCATTCCATTGAAGAAGGCAAGATGAAGGCCATGTACCTTGTTGGTGAAGATATGGCACTGGTCGATTCGAATGCGAACCATGTGCATGATATTTTATCAAGCCTTGATTTCTTCGTGGTTCAGGACATTTTCCTGTCGAGAACGGCTCAATATGCCGATGTCGTCTTGCCTGCCACTCCATCTCTTGAGAAAGATGGAACGTTTACCAATACAGAGCGCCGTGTGCAGCGATTGTATCAAGCGCTTCCGACACTTGGAGACGCGAAACCGGATTGGTGGATTATTCAAGAGGTGGCAAACCGCTTAGGAGCCGGATGGAGCTACAGCCATCCAAGCGACATTTTCTCTGAAATGGCGAGTCTTTCTCCTCTATTTGGAAAAGCCAGCTATGAGGTGCTTGAAGGCTGGAACACCTTCCTATGGGGCAGCTTCACAGGTGAAAGCACGCCGCTTCTGTATGAAGACGGATTTAATTTCCCAGACAAGAAAGCCCGTTTTGCACTGTCTGATTGGACTGAACCTGCCGCTTTCCCTGAGGAATATGATCTTCACATCAATAACGGCCGGATGCTTGAGCATTTCCATGAAGGAAATATGACAAATAAATCGAAAGGCATTCAATCCAAAGTGCCGAATGTATTCGTCGAAGTATCGCCGGAGCTTGCACAGGAGCGCGGCATTTGTGACGGTTCACTGGTTCGCCTCGTTTCTCCGTTCGGAGCTGTTAAATTAAATGCGCTCATTACTGACCGTGTGCGAAAAAATGAACTCTACCTGCCGATGAACTCGACAGACAAGGATTCAGCGATTAACTTCCTGACAGGGCCTGCGGCTGATAAACGCACGAACACGCCTGCTTACAAACAAACGAAGGTTCGCATGGAGGTGCTTGGAGGCTGCGAAAGCGCACCGCTTCCTAAAACAAATCCGCGCAACAAGAAACGGAATCCGCAAAACGGCGTCGAGGCAGAAAGAAAATGGAACCGTCCGGGTTATGTCCATTTGACTGATTAAATGAAAGGGGGAAACGAAAATGGCCACTCCGATTACAACGATCAAAAAAGAAACAAAAACAGCGGAGCAAATCAAGCTTGAGAAAATCGAGGAGCTGAAGGAGCTGCTGACGGAAAATGAGGATGCCGTCTCGAAAACGATGACGTTAATGAGTGAACTTAATGAGCTTGGCATCTTTGATGCAGCAGCAAGCATGCTGAGGGCGAAAGAAGACATCGCCAAAATCGCGCTTGGCCAGGTATCTCGCGAGCCTGTCACAAACCTCATCAACACGATGATGGCGGCTGGAGGCGCTTTGACAAAGGCTGATCCTGCGTTTACAGGCAAGCTTTTAGAAAGCGTAATGGCGGGAACCGAACAGGCGCAAAGCTTTTTAAAAGAAGACAAGAAAGTCGGCATTCTCGATCTTTTAAAAGCGATGAACGACCCTGATATTAACAGAGCAGTCGGCTTCGGCCTTCAGTTTTTAAAAGGCATGGGAAAAGAGCTGCGAGAAGAATAACAAAAAACAGCCATCAGTTGATGGCTGTTTTTTTATTCGTCGGCTTCTTCCAAGCGCTTCTTATATACAAGTGAACGGTCGGCGCAAAAGAAAGCGCCGGCTAAAAACACGCAATCCGTCATAAACATAACTGATTTCTGGCCTAACGTTAAGCCCTGATCAGGAAGAACCGCGCCTATATATAAAAAAGTGCTGACTGCAAGCAAGGTAAAAGCGAAATGCTTGTAGTCTTCTTTTAATGATTTCATTCTATTCTTCTTCATAAAAGAATCACCTGCCAGATTCATAGTATACGACTATTATAATATACTCTGGCAGCTTACAGAGAAAGTAAATCTATCCATTTGTTATAAAATGTTAAGAGCCTGCTCGATATCTTCCAGCAAATCCTCCCCATCCTCTATTCCCACAGAGATTCTGATCAAGCCGTCTGTAATGCCGAGTTCAAGCCGGCGCTCTCTCGGAATAGAAGCATGTGTCATTCTAGCCGGAACAGAAATTAAGCTTTCTACAGCGCCCAGGCTTTCTGCAATTGTAAACAGCTTAAGTTTGCCTAAAAAGGCATCCACTCGCTCTTCACTGCCAATATCAAAGGAGATCATGCCTCCAAAGCCTGATCCTTGAGATTTCGCAAGCTTATGTCCCGGATGGTTTGGAGAACCAGGGTAATATAACGTTTGAACAGCAGGATGCTGCTCAAGAAAGCTTGCGATTTTCCGCGCGTTTTGATCGATTGCTTCCATTCTGAGCCCCAGTGTTTTGATCCCTCTCATTAACAGCCATGAATCCTGAGGGCCGAGCACGCCGCCTGTTGAATTTTGCACAAAATGCAGCTCTTCTCCAAGCTCTTTCGAAGCTGTAATAACTAAACCGCCGACAACATCACTGTGCCCGCCGAGATATTTAGTCGCACTGTGAAGTACGATATCAGCGCCTAAAGTAAGCGGCTGCTGAAAATATGGTGTATTAAAGGTGTTGTCTACGATTAGAAGAACCCCCGCTTTTTTCGCAATATCTGCCATCAGTGATAAATCGGTGATTTTGAGAAGCGGATTTGTCGGTGTCTCAATATAAATTGCCTTTGTATTGGGACGAATCGCTTTTTCGACTTCTTCTCTGCTGCTTGTATCCACAAAAGTTGATTCAATGCCGAGACGGTTAAGCACTTTTGTCATCACTCGATATGTCCCGCCGTACACGTCATCAGTCAAAACCACATGGTCTCCGCTGTTAAACAGCATCATAACAGCTGTAATTGCAGCCATTCCTGAGCTGAACGCATAACCTGCTTCCCCGGCTTCGAGCTCTGTCACAAGCGTTTCCAGTGCAGTTCTTGTCGGGTTGGCCGTTCTTGAATATTCATAGCCGGTATGCTGCCCTGCTTTTGGCTGCTTGTACGTGCTCACTTGATATATCGGAACGGAAACAGCTCCTGTTTTCTCATCACCTGTGATCCCGCCATGTACCATCAATGTTTTTTTCTTCATATCAGATGCCTCCTTCGTATATATGTTTGCTGATATACCGATCACTGCTGTCTGGGAATACTGTGACAATATTTGTTCCGGCAGACGATTTTTTCGCTTCCTCCAATGCCGCATAAAGCGCTGCACCTGAAGAGCTTCCGATCAGCAGGCCTTCTTTTTCAGCCGCTTCTTTCACAAGTCTAAAAGCATTCTCATCTGTTACCGTATATATTTCATCAAAATGGCTTTGATCCATATAGTCAGGGATAAACTCCATGCCGATCCCTTCTGTTTTATGAGCATAAGGCTCTCCGCCGTTTAATATGGAGCCTTCCGGTTCGACAATCACTGTTTTGACTGCGGGATGTTTTTCTTTTAAGAAGGATGCTGTTCCCGCGAATGTGCCTCCTGATCCTGCCCCCGCGATAAACGTATGAATATTGCCGTCAAGCGCTTTCCATATTTCAGGCCCAAGAGTCTTATAGTAAGTCGATGGATTTACTCGGTTTTTAAATTGCAAAACACAATAGGAATTATCAATTTCCCTCTCCAGCTGTATCGCTTTTTGAATGGCTCCCTGCATTCCGTCTTTACGCGGCGTATGCACGATTGACGCTCCTAGCGCCTGCATAATTTGCTGCTTTTCTTTGCTGAAATGTTCCGGAACACAGAAAATGGCTTTTAAACCATGTTTTCTGGCGTTAAGGGCAAGCCCGATACCTGTATTTCCGGCCGTTGCCTCTATAATGACTCCCCCGGGCTTCACTTTGCCTGAATCCAGGGCGTCACGAATCAGCATATCTCCCAGCCTGTCTTTTATGCTTCCGCCAGGGTTCATCATTTCCAGCTTGGCATATACAGCCACTCCTTCAGGAATATCAAAATTCTTCAAGCGGAGAAGCGGTGTATTCCCAATCAGCTCCGTAATGTCCGTAATAACTGTCATATATGTCCTCCTCCTTGATAGAGGTTGTTTTAGGGAAAACGGAGGAGAACACTCCCCCGTTTTAATGAATTCGTTTGATCACTTTTAACACAAGCTCTGTTGAGTGAACAGCGGCCTGCTCTAAAAATTGGTCAAATGATACATGTGATTCTTTTCCTGCGATATCAGATAATGCTCTGATCACAACAAACGGCGTTTTAAACTGGTGGCACACTTGAGCGACTGCCGCTGCCTCCATTTCAACCGCATACAGATCAGAAAATCTCGCACGCACCTCTTCGACCCGCTTCGGATCATTCATAAAAGAATCACCTGTTGCGATCGTTCCTTTTGCAACTTGAATGCCGTCAAGCTCAGAAATCGCTTCTTCAGTAATGCTGATCAGCTTTTCATCTGCGGCGTAAGCAGCCGGAAGGCCTGGCACCTGTCCGTATTCATAATCAAAGGCCGTTACATCTACATCATGATGGCGAACGTCAGTAGAAATGACGACGTCTCCCACATTCAGTGTATGATGAAATCCGCCCGCTGAGCCTGTGTTAATCACATAATCAGGCTTGTAGCGATCAAGCAGAAGTGTCGTGCTGATCGCAGCATTCACTTTTCCAATTCCTGATTTTAAAAGAATCACTTCAGTTCCTTCATATTGGCCTGTTGTAAATTCACAGTGCGCGATCGTTTCTGTTTTTGCATTTTCCAGTTTGTTTCTTAGGATGGTTACTTCCTCTTCCATTGCTCCGATGACTGCTAGTTTCATCTATACACATTCCCTTCACTTTACCGTTTGATCGCCTCCATTATCCACACGAAGTCGTTTTGCTGAATGAATTGGACTGCAAAACCTTCAGCTGTAAACATCTCTTTCATCGTTTCCAATGTGGGATAATGCTCTGTCTTTAAATCATTCGCCAGCTGATAGAAGCCCTGAGAACGTGCTTTATCAATGGCTTGATTATACGCTTCCTCGTGTTCAAAGACAGTATCGGCAAACACTATTTTATCATGCATGTGAAGGTATTTGCCATATTGCTTTATTGCAGCTCGTTTTTCTTCGTCAGTCAAATGATGAAAAGCATATGAACTGACAATCGTGTCAGCCTGAAATGGCGGTTCAGGGAATGTCAGGAAGTCTCCGTCAACAATTTCCGCCCTGCCGCGAAGCTTGTCAGATGCTAACTTGCGCATCGCCGGAGACGGCTCGACTCCAAATACAGATTTCCCCGCTTCAAGCAGTTTCGCTGTCAAGTTGCCGGTCCCTGGCCCAAATTCTAATACACGAATCCCTGACCGGCTGACAATGGCATTCAAAATATCATCATAGCCTCTGAACGCCTCTTTATACTGAATATCAAAACCTTGAACTGTTTGATCGTAAGTTGCGGCCCAATCCTCAAAAAGAGGGATAAATTCACGTCCCATAGTTGTCACACTCCATATTTTATAATTCCTATAAGCATACTATGAATTAATGATGGAACAGTTCCTATCTTACCATATCTTCTTGAAAGTAGGTACTAAAACACTTTGGTGTTTTTTATCCAGTCATATATTGCGCGTACAGCGTAAAAAGGCTTATACTTCATATGACTTGTAAAGGCGGAGGGGTCGAAAGATGAATTTTCAATTGGATATGATTAAAGACAAAGTAGAATTTTTCGAAGCGGCATCATTGCAGGAGCTTGAAAAGAAAATCAACACACAAATTGAAAACAATAAAGCAATCATGCTGCGTGTGAAATCTGTCTCGCATCAAACTGCTGTGGCAGACGGAAAATTTTTTTACAGCGCCGTTGTTCATTTTGCGGCTGAGGTGTAAAACAAAAGCAGCCGAAAGATTCGGCTGCTTTTGTTTATTTTAATTTTTCTACTTTTGTCGGCTTCCAGCCTTTTTCATCAACCCATGTAATCGTTACTTGATATTTCTCTCCGCTCGTTTTATCTAAAATCTTACCTTTGGCATCCTGAGGGCTGCCGTTATTTCCGAGCCAGAGCACGGTCATGTTATCTGTTGAAACACCGGTTGCATATGATATGGCTTTCAGCATCTCAGCCCAGTCTTGTGAGCTTGAGTCATAAGTGGCGGCATGCTCGCCCTTCTGCTCAGTTCCGACTGCTTTCCAGTCAGGATTTTCATACGTTTTTTCTACATCACTTGATGAGCCGCCTTCTGTGACTTTTGCGTCTTTAAGCGGGTCATCTGAATTTGAGTCTGAATCTGAATCTGAGTCATCACTTTTAGAAGAATCATCTTTTTTGGAATCTGAATCTGAGTCAGAAGATTTCTCAGAATCCTTTTCGCTGTCAGATGTATCTTTCTTACTGTCTTTTATATCCTCATCCGATTTCTTTTCCGTCTTTCCTGAAGCCGGAGATTCCTGTTTTTGCGCCGTTTCAGAATCCTTGCTGACATCTTTGCTAGAAGGACTGTTAATGAAGAGATTGGCTGCTACTACAACAATTAGAATAGATACGATTGCGATTAAGATGTTAAGCACTAAATTAGCTTTCCTGCGCTTATCACGGTTTTCATAACGAGATTGATTATTGCTCAATAATTCTGCACTCCTTTATCCCTCTTGGCTCAGCATATATTTTACCATGTGCTGAGAAGTTGTTCTATTTCTGATTGATTTCAATTTCGTGTACTTTTTTAACAATATCATAAAACACCGAATTTGTCAGAGCCTTATCCCCCGGCGTATCCATGTGCAATACGACAAGCGCGTATTTCGGCTTATCCGCAGGAAAATACCCGGCAAACCATTTTTCATAAAGCGTTTCTTTATCTTTTGAAAGCTTGCCTGTCTGGGCGGTGCCTGACTTCCCTGCTACAGTATACGAGAGATCCTGAAACCTTCTGCCCGTTCCGGAAGGAGATTCCACCACCCGCCGCAGCATTTTTTGAAGCTGCTGTGCCGTATATTTGTCTATTGTTTCTCCTTTAAGCTTCTGATCTTTAAACTTGACGAGCGTTGTGCCGTTTTTGTATTCAATCTGCTCTGCGATTTTCACCTGCCGCTTTTCACCGCCGCGGGCGATTGTCGCCATCATATTAGCTACCTCAAGCGGCGTTACCTTTACATTTTTCTGCCCGATCGCTGTTTGCGCAATTGCTTTTTTGACTGATTTGTCTTTTTCATCCCCCCAAATCACACCGCTTTTTTCATTATAGAATTGGCGGAAATCTGACTCGTGGTACAGTTTTCCTTCCCAGCCTGCCCGATCTGTAAGGGACAGCTTTTCTGACATGTCTTCAATGACGGAATGGTCTTTCTTCATTAATTGTTCGGCAAGACTTGTAAACGTGTAATTGCAGCTTTGTGCGAAACTTTCTTCAAAGGACAGGGTTCCTTTGTCGTCTCCCGGTTCGCCGTACAGGTTTAAATTACAATTAAAGGTTTGACTCGGCTTTACCGCGTTATGCTCAATCGCAGCTGCCGCTATCACAGTTTTAAAAACGGAGCCGGGATAGATTGGCGTCAGCATGTAATTTTGAAGCGTGTTTTGTCTGGACACATCGGCATCCGGTTTGCTTACGATGCCCAACACACTGCTCTTTTCGATGTCCAGCAGCACCGCTCCTCCTTTTTTCAGCCCCTGATCATCTAGTATGCCTTCTATCGCTTTTTGAATGCTTTGATCAATCGTTGTTTTGACTTGGAGCGGATAAAATGAGTTGGCCTCAGCTGTATATTTGACGTCCATGCCGAACAAAGGGTTTCCTTTTCCGTCCACATGATACAAAAGCTTCGTGTCCTGTTCCGGGAGCAAAAACTCATCAAATGTCCGTTCTAAACCAGTTGTGCCGATTTTCGTTTTAATCGGCAGGTTTTCCTTTTCTGGATACTTATTGCGGAGAAGCGCCGGATCTTGATTGGTTGTGCCTATCGTATGCGAGGCAAGACTGGGCTTGTCTTCATTCTCCATATATACGCCGTAAATGCCAGGATATTTCAAAGAATTGATTTTTGTGATAGATTCCTTCGAAAGTGTTTTGATTTTCTTTTGATGTAAAATAACTGGTTTTTTCGATTTTGCAAGAGTCTGATGCAAATCATCTTCAGACATGCCGAGAATCTCTGCGACTTTTTTAATCGGCCAGTCCTGCGTTAACAGAAAAGGAAACAAGACAACCGCAGGCTCGCTTGTACCCGTCAGCGCTTGGCCGTTTCGATCTAAAAACGATCCTCTGCCGTCAGAAATGAGCACTTCCTCCGTCCGCTGATTAACACTTTCCTGTATTAAATTAATTTTCTTTTTCGAAAATGATTCTGTGAAAAACAGCTGGATTTCCGCGAGCCTCAGCAAAAGCAGAAAAAACACGATTAAAAAAGCCAGGACAGCCAGCTTCATTCGTTTCGATAACTTCATAAAAAAACACCTCACCCACATTGTGGACGAGGTGTTTCTTTGCTAAACGGATATTATGAAATTTTCACAATTTTCACGAGCATTTCTCCGCCCGGCGTCTGAACTGTGACTTCATCATCTACTTTTTTGCCAAGCAGGCTTTTAGCGATCGGCGAGTCGTTTGAAATTTTCCCTTCAAACGGATCAGCTTCAGCGCTTCCGACGATTGTATAAGATTCTTCATCACCATCAGGCAGTTCGACGAAAGTGACGGTTTTACCTAAACCGACAACGTTAGAGCCGCCGTCATCTTCAATGATTTTCGCATTGCGGATCATATTCTCAAGAGTCGTTACACGGCCCTCTACGAATGCCTGCTCTTCTTTCGCTGAGTCGTATTCAGAGTTTTCGGAAAGATCCCCGAAACTTCTCGCGATTTTGATGCGCTCTACTACTTCTTTTCGTTTAACCGTTTTCAAATATTCTAATTCTTGTTCAAGTTTTTGTTTTCCTTCTACAGTCATAGGAAAAACTTTCTCTTGTGCCATGTCCCTTCACTCCTTCTGGTTGTCCCTCAACATCTTCGATTATGTATGAGAGCATAAACTAAAATACAAGAATGAGAACACAGGGCAGTCCTCGTTCTTCTCTCCCATATTGGTACTGTTTATCTTAAACTGAATCTTGTGGTTCTGCAAATATTTCGCGTTTATAAACAGGGAAAGAAGGGAATTTACACATCCCCTTCCTGCCTATACATAATATGGTCAGAGTTATTTATGTCTATGCTATGGTATTACAAAATCGCGTTTTGTTCAAGAATGGTTTGAATTTTTGTGACCATCAGATCAATTGCAACGTGATTTTGTCCGCCTTCCGGGATAATAATATCAGCGTATCGCTTTGTCGGCTCAACGAATTGATTGTGCATCGGGCGGACAACAGACACATATTGTTCAATGACAGAATCAATAGAGCGTCCGCGCTCATTAATATCTCTCATAATCCGTCTGATGATGCGCAAGTCAGCGTCTGTGTCAACGTAAAGCTTGATATCCATCAGGTCGCGCAGCCTTTTATCTTCAAGAACAAGAATGCCTTCAAGAATAATCACGTCTTTCGGCTCTACGTGAACCGTTTCTTCTGACCGTGTGTGAAGCTTATAATCGTAAATCGGCTTTTCAATCGGACGGTAATTCAATAGGTCTTGAATATGCTCGATTAAATAGTCATTATCAAACGCAAGCGGATGATCATAGTTTGTATTCAGCCTTTCTTCAAATGGAAGATGGCTTTGGTCTTTATAATAGAGGTCTTGCTGGATCATTAAAATCGAGTGCCCTTTGAATTGTTCATAAATTGAACGTGTGACACTCGTTTTTCCTGAACCGGAACCTCCTGCGATTCCAATGACTACTGGACTCTTACCCATGGGTGATTACTTCCCCTTTCTCATCATGTTGCTCGGATAAATCTTTTTGTCTAATTTGAATTTGACAATTTGCAGGGGATGGCGGGCAGCGTCTAGCTCATTTCCGTCTTCGTCCCAAATGGTTTCAATCGTATGTGTAAAGTTTTCGATTTCCGGACCGAAAAATTCTACTTCGTCGCCTTTTTTGAAGAAATTGCGCTGCTGAAGAGTGACCATTTGTGTATCCTCATCATAATTCAGCACTAAGCCGACAAAATCAAATGTTGTTTTTTTGCCGTGTTCGCCAAACATTTGCTCTTCATAGCCTGGTGTTCCTTCGAAGAAAGCTGTCGCAGTGTCACGGTTGGCGCATTTATCAAGCTCTTCCAGCCATTCTTTTTGAATCACAAAGTTATCGGGATCAGCGCAATAAGCGTCAATCACTTTACGATACACGCTGACAACTGTCGCTACGTAGTGAATGGATTTCATCCGTCCTTCAATCTTTAAGCTGTCGATGCCCATTTCAATCATTTTCGGAATCGACTCAATCAGCTTCAAGTCTTTCGGACTCATTGCAAACGGAGCGTCTTCTTCACTGTATAAAGCAACGGCATTGGCACCGTCGGTTTGATATAAATCATAATCCCAGCGGCATGACTGGCAGCAGCCTCCGCGGTTGGAATCACGGGCTGTCATGTGATTGCTCAGGACACAGCGGCCGGAGTATGCAATACACATCGCGCCGTGAATAAAGGATTCAATTTCGATATCTACTTTTTCTTTCATTTCTCTGATTTCGAGCGCGCTTGTCTCACGGGCTAACACCACACGGTCAAGCCCTTCTTCCTTCCAGAACTGAACAGCCTTCCAGTTGGAGAGAGATTGCTGCGTGCTCAAGTGAACCTCAACATGAGGAGCTACTCTGCGGCAGGTTTCGATAATAAGCGGATCTGCCACAATGATGCCGGCAACATTGGCGTCACCGAGAGCTTTTAAATAATCTTCAAGCCCGTCAATATTCTCATTGTGGGCAAAAATATTTGTCGTGACGTAAATTTTCGCGCCGTATTTTTTCGCAAATTCCACGCCCTCTGCGATTTCTTCAATCGTAAAGTTATCCGCATTCGAACGAAGCCCGTATTCCTGCCCTCCGATAAAGACGGCATCCGCTCCGTAATGTACAGCAATTTTCAGCTTTTCAAGATTCCCCGCAGGCGCGAGAAGCTCTGGCTTTTTCGTAATCACACGCTTACCATCAACTATTTTAGAAATCTTATCATTTACGGCAGTCATAGCGTAACCTCCTTTTCATTAATAAACCGTTTCTTTAAAGAAGAAGCCGGTATCTATTTTTCTGTTTACTGGCTGAATGTTTTCAATACGTTCGATCCAGTCTTCTTTTTTCGCTTCGTAATCGTCACGGTTTTCCGCACACAGATCAATCGCTTCTCTGTACATGCTGGTGACTTCCACTAAGTATTCAGATGATTTCAGAACACCGTCGATTTTGAAAGAATCGACTCCCGCATCTATCAGCTCTTCAAGTTCATCAATAATGCACACATCGTTCGGGCTCATGATATGTGTGCCGTTCTCATCTTCGAAAATCGGATATTTATTATGGCGTTCCTTATCATGCAGGAACATGCCGGATTCTTTTTTCTTTCTTTCAATGTCCATGACTTTGCCTTGGTATTCGAAATAGTTTCCGATCAAGGAACGCTTCGACTGGAACATGCAGGTCATTCCATGCACCTGGACTTCAATTTCAACTTCTGCGTTTTCTTTGATCTCAACAATGCTGTCCATATTTAATTCTCTGGCAAGCACAGATCGAGCTGCGCCTTTACGTCCCCAGTAGTTGCATGTATAATAGTTGGTTCCTGTCGTTTCTGTGCTCCAATGAAGCTTCAGCTCCGGCGCTGATTCACGTGCAGCCATAAGAACGGCAGGATCGCCGAATACAGCCGCATCAACGCCCGTTTCCGCTAAGAAAGCGAGATAATCGCCAAGTTCTCCCACTTTATCGTTATGAAAAATTCCATTTACGGCAACGTATACTTTTGCTCCTTCGTTATGGGCAATGTCTACCGCTTTCGTTACATCCTCACGGGAAAATTCCCCCGCTAATCTCAGACCGTATCTCTGTTCCCCAACTAAAAACGCAGTTGCCCCCGCCTGAATCAGCGGCAAAATGTCTGCCGTACTTGTCGGTGTGACTAAGAGCTCTGGCTTTTTCATGACGTTCACCTCTTCTTTTTACTGATCGCAAGCCCGTCCCCAACAGGGATAATCGCAGTTTGATAATCCGGATGATTCATTAGCCAATGATTATACTCATCGATTTTTGATACCAGCCTGCGCCTTCTTTTTGGTTCTATTTTGCTGTAATCCTCTGCCACCAGACCTTTAAACAGCACGTTGTCTGTTAAAATCACCCCGTCTGGCGAAAGCATCGGTTCATATAAGTGAAAAAAGTTTTGATATTGACCTTTAGCAGCATCAATGAAAATCACATCATATGGCGCTGTGACATGAACGGCTTCTGCTAATTCGAGCGCGTCCCCGTAAAACACATGGATTCGGTCATCAAGCTGAAAATCCTTTATGTTGTTAACAGCTTCCTCATGGCGTGTCTCATTGCGTTCAATCGTATATATTTCTGCAGACGGCAGTGCCAGCGCCATTCGAATGGCCGAGTAACCGATAGCCGTTCCGATCTCCAGTATTTTCTTCGCCTGTTTGACAGACAAAATTTGGAGCAGCACTTCTATGCCCGCTTTTTCCATAATCGGAACATGATGTTCTTCCGCATATGCTTCCAGTTTCCTCACGTTATCCGGCTGAGGCTTCAATAATGCTTCTATATAGTCATTTATTTGTTCATAGCGGTCTGTCACAACAAACAGCCTCCCGTTCTAAAAAGGAGTGCCCCAGTCTTTGACACAGGACACTCTCTGAGCACAACTTGTATACGTTAGTAAACAACCCGATATATTTTATCATAAAACCTTGCGGAATGCGAATAAAAGGAGAGCTTTTGCTCTCCTTTTATTTCTGATTTTTTGCCGAAATATATTTTTCTTTTGCTTTATTATGTTCTTTTAATGTTTTCGTAAATACGACCTCACCGTTTGATTTTGCTAAAAAGTACAGATAGTCCGTTTTATCCGGATGAAGCGCCGCTTCCCATGACGACATTCCGGCATTGGCAATCGGTCCTGGCGGCAGACCACTGTTTTTATACGTATTGTACGGCGAATCGATTTCAAGGTCTTTATAAAGCACCCGGTCTTTATGCTTTCCAGCCGCGTACAAGACGGTCGGATCGGTCTGAAGCGGCATCTTCTTTTTCAGCCTGTTATAAAAGACGCTGGAAATTTTATGGCGATCCGCTTTTTCAGTCGCTTCCTCTTCGATCAAAGAAGCCATCGTCAGCAGCTTATGCACAGAAAGCTTTTCTTTCTTCATTTCTGTTTTGTATGTTTTCACATAAGAATCTGTCTGTTTCATCATCTCAGTTATGATATTCTCAAGCGACGTATCCGGATCGTGGAATGGATATGTAGCCGGGAATAGGTATCCTTCCAGCGGATGCTTTATATTTTTCTGAAAAACATCGTTTGTAACGGTGTCCGGAAATTCCTTTTTCAGCTGATTGATAAACGTTTTATCGTCCAGCTTTGCCATGACCTGTTTTTTTGAGTATTTCGTTTCCTCCGCAATGGCTGTGGCGATCTGTGTCAGCTGTTTCCCCTCAGGCACCGTGATTTGAAAGGCGTAGCTTGTTGCTCCGCTTGTCAGCTTCTTGATAATGGCATCCAGATCCATTCCTTTGTTCAGATGGTAGTACCCGGCTTGGAATCCGGAAGCTTTTTTATATTTTACATAGTACTGAAATGCCTTTTCACTTTTTATGACATTGTTTTCCTTCAAAATCGATGCGATCGCAGATACAGACGATCCGCTCGGAATGTTAATATTAACTGTCGTTTTATTGTTTTTTTCAACAGGTTCCAGCAGTGATTTCCCATATAAAAATGCTCCGCCTATGATGAGAAGCAGCACAATAATGGAAGACAGTACAATTCTTTTTTTATTTAAAAATGATTTTTTTTGCTGATTAATATACATAAGGTCTCCTCCCATCAGCTTTTATACTACATGATTCATGCTGTTTCGGCAATTTATTACAAAAAAAGTCTCTTTATAAGCAGAAAAAAAGCCGGAGCAGTATAGGCTCCGGCTTTTGGCGCGGTTTTTACTCTTCGTCTTCTTCCGCTAAAAACGTGTTTAATGTCTCTTCGATCATATCCCATTCTTCATCGGTTTCGATCGGGAATAGTTCGCCGTCTTCACCATCTTCGTTTGGCGTAAAGCTGGAAGCAAGAATTTCTACTTCTTCGTCATTCTTTGTTTCAATTGGGTAGTACAACACATAAGATTTGCCAAACTCTTCGTTTTCAAATGTAAACAGCACTTCGCAAAGCTGTTCATTTCCTTGATCGTCAACAATTGTAATATTTTTTTCGCCGTGTTCCATTATATTCACCTCTGGCTTTAATTTAAGCTGTCAAGATATCCTTGCAGAATCATAACAGCCGCCATTTTATCAATGACTTTTTTTCGTTTCTGCCTGCTGACATCAGCGGCAATCAGCATTTTTTCAGCCGCCATTGTGGTAAGACGCTCGTCCCACAGCACAACAGGAACATTGTACGTGGTTTCAAGCACTTTCGCAAATGTTTGGCTGGCTTCACCTCTCGGGCCGACTGTTCCATTCATGTTTTTAGGAAAGCCGAGCACGATCTTATCTATAGTATAGTCTTTTGTCAGTTCAGATAAACGGGGTAATCCGTAATCGCCCTCTGCTTCATTTATCTTTATGGTCTCAATGCCTTGAGCAGTCCAGCCCATTTCATCGCTCAGAGCAACACCGAGTGTTTTGGTTCCTAAATCGAGCCCTAATATTCTCATTGTTTATTTACGCCTCTTTATGCTGTTCTAAATAAGACTTCACCAATTCCTCGATTAATTCGTCTCTTTCAAGTTTGCGAATTAAATTGCGAGCGTCACGATGCCTAGGAATATAAGCGGGATCACCTGACAGCAAGTATCCGACAATCTGATTGATTGGATTGTAGCCCTTTTCCTGAAGCGCGTCATACACAGTAATCAGCACCTCATTTACGTTAGTCTCGGCAGAATCATCGGAGAAATTAAATTTCATCGTTTTATCAAACGAGCTCACCGTTTTGCACCTCTTTCCCAAATTCGCAGGCAAAGTTCAGCCTGGGGTCCTAATCTTACCATCATTCTACACTACATGGGCAAATTATAAAACGGATTTCACCCAATCTTCTACAGAAGCCAATGCTTCTTCTAATTTTTCCGGCTGTTTGCCGCCCGCCTGTGCCATGTCCGGACGGCCTCCTCCGCCGCCGCCGCAAACTTCCGCGGCTTGTTTGACAAGCTTGCCGGCATGAAGGCCTTTCTCAATCAGATCCTTTGTAACACCGGCAGAAATATTGACTTTATCATTTTGCACAGCGCCAAGCACGATGACCGCAGAGCCGATTTTTGCTTTCAGTTCATCAACCATTGTGCGGAGATGGTTCATGTCTTTGGCGTTTACCTTTTCCGCAAGCACGCTGACACCATCAACTTCTTTTACTTTTGATAGAATCGCGCCTGCTTCAACGTTGCCAAGTTTCGCCAGAAGAGATTCATTTTCTCTTTGTGCTTCCTTCAGCTCAGCCTGCAGCGCAGCAACGCGCTTTGGCACTTCTTTGATATTTGTTTTCAGTTCGTCGGCAGTCTGCTTCAAAACTGAGATCTGGCTGTTCATTTCCACGTAAGCGCCTTGTCCTGTTACAGCTTCAATCCGTCTAGTGCCCGCTCCGATTCCAGACTCAGATACGATTTTAAATAAGCCGATTTCCGCTGTGTTGCTGACATGGCATCCGCCGCAAAGCTCAAGGCTGTAATCCCCAACTTGAACAACCCTTACAATATCACCGTATTTTTCTCCGAACAGAGCCATAGCTCCCATTTCTTTTGCTTCAGCGATCGGTTTCAGATCAATGCTGACCGGGATGCTTGCCCAAATCTTTTCGTTTACAATGACTTCAATTCGTTCGAGTTCTTCTTTTGTCACTTGCCCGAAGTGTGAGAAGTCAAAACGAAGGCGGTTTTCATTCACAAGGGAGCCCGCCTGATTGACGTGCGTTCCAAGAACATCCTTCAAGGCCTGGTGCAATAAGTGCGTTGCCGTATGGTTTTTAATCACGCCGCTTCTCATATGATCTTCAACCTCAGCTGTTACATGCATGCCTTTTTGAACGGTTCCGCTCTCGACAACACCTTCATGCACATGCTGGCCGTTCGGCGCTTTTTGCACATCTTTCACTTTTACCACTGCCTGCTCGCTGCGCAAAAAGCCTTTGTCGCCGATTTGACCGCCGCTTTCCGCATAGAAAGGTGTTTCGTCAAGAATGATCTGTACAGTTTCGCCTTCATGTGCTTCTTCAATTAACTGGCCGTCCTGCAGAAGCACTATCACATTGGCATTAGCCTTTGTTTGGGAGTAGCCGACAAATGTGCTTTCTTCTGTTACGTCGCGTAATGCGCCGCCCTGCACCTGCATGCTGCCGACATCCTGACGTGCATTTCTGGCCCGCTCGCGCTGCTGGTTCATTTCTTCTTCAAAGCCTTTATGGTCAACTGTCATGTTCTCGTCTTCCGCATATTCTTCAGTCAGTTCAACCGGGAATCCGTACGTGTCGTAAAGTTTAAAGACATCCGCACCTGAAATGACGCTGCTGCCCTTATCTTTTTCCTTTTTGATCATTTCTGACAAGATGGCAAGTCCTTCATTCAGTGTTTCGTGGAAGCGTTCTTCCTCCGTTTTAATGACCTTTGAAATGAATTCTTCCTTCTCTTTTACTTCAGGGTAGAAAGCAGCCATGATCTCAGCAACAACCGGCACAAGATCGTACATGAACGGACGGTTGATATTAATCGTTTTGGCATAACGCACAGCGCGTCGCAATAAACGTCTTAATACATAGCCGCGTCCTTCATTTGACGGAAGCGCCCCGTCACTGACAGCAAAAGCAACCGTTCTGATGTGGTCGGCGATGACTTTAAATGCAGTGTCTTTTACATGATCTTGGCCGTATGCTTCACCGGAAATCGTTTCTGTCGCTTTGATGATTGGGACAAACAAATCAGTATCAAAGTTTGTCGGGACATTTTGAATGACAGATACCATTCTTTCAAGCCCCATCCCTGTATCGATGTTTTTCTTCGGAAGCGGCGTATACGTGCCGTCCGGATTATGGTTGAACTCAGAGAATACAAGGTTCCATACTTCAAGATAGCGGTCATTTTCTCCCCCAGGATAAAGCTCCGGATCGTCAGGATCGTTCCCGTACGCTTCACCGCGGTCGTAGAAAATTTCTGTGTTTGGTCCGCTCGGCCCTTCGCCGATGTCCCAGAAGTTCCCTTCCAGGCGAATAATTCTTTCTTCCGGAACACCGATTTTTTTCGCCCAAAACTCATACGCTTCTTCATCTTCCGGATGAACTGTAACAGAAAGAAGCTCTTCGTCAAAACCAATCCACTTGTCACTCGTTAAAAATTCCCAAGCCCATGTGATCGCTTCTTCTTTAAAATAATCACCGATGGAAAAGTTTCCGAGCATTTCAAAGAATGTGTGATGGCGCGCGGTTTTACCCACATTTTCAATATCGTTTGTTCTGATTGCTTTTTGAGCGTTTACGATTCTTGGATTTTCCGGCACAACGCGGCCGTCAAAATATTTTTTCAGCGTCGCAACACCGCTGTTAATCCAAAGCAGTGAAGGATCTTCATGAGGCACTAATGACGCGCTCGGCTCTACAGCATGTCCTTTTTCTTTAAAGAAATCCAAAAACATTTGACGCACTTCAGCAGAAGTTAAGTGTTTCATTGTATTTCCTCCTCTATAAAAATCGAAATTCTCTTCAGTGACAGCAAAAAAGCCCTCCCCCTATGCAAACACACGTTTACACAGGGACGAGAGCTGTCTCGCGGTACCACCCTGATTACGGGCCTTATGATTCGCCCGTCACCTTTCATCCAATAACGCAGGATGTGCGGCAGCGATTAACTGCACTCAGGATTAGCTTCCTCCGATCTTCTGATAAAGCTCCTTTCAGCTTACGGAGCTTCTCTCTTTAACAGGGCTTCGGCGTACTCAGATCCGTCACTCGAGATTCGTATGTATTCTACGAGAAATTATAGACAAGCGGCACGCCAATGTCAATGCTCCGTCCGCATCCGCAGAAAATGGATCATCATTACTTTTAAAACAGCCGCAGCAGGCACTGCCAGTATCATGCCGACAATCCCCGCCAGCTCACCTCCGGCAAGAAGCGCAAGCATGATCACTACCGGGTGCATCTTGAGACTTCTGCCGACAATAAACGGACTGAGGACATTTCCTTCCAAAAATTGAAGTACAAACACCGTAATGACAACGACAAGAACGGCCTTCACAGAAATCGTCATTGCAATCAAAAGCGCAGGAACAGCGCCGATAAAGGGACCGAAGTACGGGATGACATTCGTAATACCCGAGATAAGACCCAGTATCAGCGGATACGGAAGGCCAAATATCCAAAATGTAATACCGGCTACGGCTCCGAGAATCAAGCAGACGAGCAGCTGGCCGCGAATGTAATCACCGAGAGAATCATCTACATCAAGCAAAAAAGCGCTGCCCCGCTTCCTCCACGACTTCGGCGTCAAATACCACACCGTTTTTTTCATCAATTCGATGTCCTTGACCATATAAAACACGAGAAAAGGAATCGTTGCCGCAATTAAGAAATAGTCGAGCACTTTACGGATTCCGCTAATTGCCCCTTCGATTGTGCCGGCGAAAAACGCCTCTGTCTGCCTAATCATTTTGTCTATGCGGTCATGCATGCCGTCCGGCCAGTCATCTGTATGGTTATGCACATGGAGAAGGAGCCCATTATACGTCTCGGCAAACATAGGTATATTTTCTGACAGATCCGTCAGCTGCACGATTAGAACAGGCACACCTTTATATAATGCCCAGCCCAGTCCGCCAAAAAAAAGGACGTAAATCACCAAAATGCTTAAAGTCCTTGGCAGACCTTTGTCATGAAGCCACTCAGTGACCGGAAGTAATAAATAAGAAATAAAAATAGAAATGATCAAGGGAATAAAGATCGATTTTATGACGAGCCACAGGGGAGACCATAACATATCTAGCATACAAAAGACATAGACTGTTAACAGGACCAATAAACAAATGGCCACCCATAACAAAAGCTGCACCGGTTTCTGGAGCATCTGCTTTCACCTCTTCTATATCTTTTGAGGATTATAGGGAATTATTCTCTTATGTTTTCTTTACACAGACAAAGGGAATGGATATTTTTCCACGCTAAATTTTCAGAAAAGTTTGACCCTTTCGCACTAAGGTATGCATCATATCGTGTTGTTACTTTCCTCAACCTTGTAAGTTAGTTACATTCACACATAATTATTGAAGTTTCTGTTAGGAGGATTGCGATGATCTCATTTCAAAATGTAAACAAGCATTACGGAGATTTTCATGTGCTAAAGCAGATTAACCTGCAAATCGAAAAAGGTGAAGTCGTCGTCATTATCGGCCCATCAGGTTCCGGAAAAAGCACTTTGCTCAGATGCATCAACAGGCTGGAGACGATTAACGAAGGAACACTTACCGTAAACGGCACAGTTATTAATGACAGAAAAACTGACATTAATAACGTACGGCGAAATATCGGAATGGTGTTTCAGCACTTTCATTTATATCCTCATAAAACCGTGCTGCAAAATATTATGCTGGCGCCCGTAAAAGTACTCGGACAATCCGCTGAACAAGCGAAGGAAACTGCGCTGTATTACCTTGAAAAAGTCGGAATCCCTGAGAAAGCTAACGCCTACCCTTCCCAGCTTTCCGGCGGGCAGCAGCAGCGTGTGGCTATTGCCCGGGGACTGGCGATGAAGCCGGAGGTCATGCTGTTTGACGAGCCGACATCGGCGCTCGATCCGGAAATGATCGGTGAAGTGCTTGATGTGATGAAGAACCTCGCCAAAGAAGGCATGACAATGGTTGTCGTGACGCATGAAATGGGGTTTGCGAGAGAAGTGGCGGATCGTATTGTCTTTATTGATGAAGGAAACATTCTGGAGGAAGCAGCACCGGCTGAGTTTTACGCAAACCCGAAGGAAGAACGGGCACGCCTATTCTTGAGCCGTATTTTAAATCATTAAAAAGAGAAATGGGGGAGTTTGTATGAAAAAGATTTTATCGTTAGCATTGATTTCTTTAATCGCTGTTGTCATGCTTGCTGCATGCGGAAGCAAGGGGTCAAACGGAGAAAGCGCAAAGGATAGCAAAAAAGATACATTAGCTGCCATTAAAGATCAAGACAAAATTGTTTTCGGTGTTAAAACCGACACCAGGCTGTTCGGCCTGAAAAACCCAAGCTCAGGTGATATCGAGGGATTTGACATCGACATTGCTAAACAAATCGCTAAAGATATTTTAGGCGACGAAAACAAAGCTGAATTTAAAGAAGTCACATCAAAAACAAGGATTCCGATGCTTCAAAACGGAGATATCGACGCCATTGTCGCAACGATGACGATCACTGATGAACGAAAAAAGGAAGTTGACTTTTCCGATGTCTATTTTGAAGCAGGCCAATCACTTCTCGTGAAAAAAGGCAGCAAGATCAAAAGTATTGAGGACCTTGGCAAAGGCTCGAAAGTTCTCGCTGTAAAAGGCTCCACTTCCTCTCAAAACATACGCGAAAAGGCGCCTGATGCGAGTGTATTAGAGTTCGAAAACTACACCGAAGCCTTTACAGCGCTGAAATCCGGTCAAGGCGATGCTCTCACAACGGATAATGCTATTTTATACGGAATGGCTGACGAGAATAAAAATTATCAATTAACAGGAGAACCATTCACGGATGAGCCATATGGAATTGCCGTAAAAAAAGGACAATCGGCTCTCGCAAAAGAAATTAACGCTTCTCTCGAAAAGATGAAATCGGACGGTAGATATGACGAGATTTATAAAAAATGGATTAAAGAAGAACCAGCTGAATAACGAACATCCCGGGGTGAGCAGGCGATGCTCATCCCGATTTTATAAGGAGAGTGAATAAAGCATATGAATGTGTCTATTCTATTCGATAACTTCGACATGTATATGGACGGTTTTTACCACACGCTGCTCGCAAGCCTGATCGCGCTGGCCGGCAGCTTTGCGCTTGGCGTTCTTGTCGCGGTGATGAGAATAACAGTATTTAAGCCCTTGCAATGGCTCGGGACGGCTTATGTCGAATTTATCCGCAATATCCCCTTGCTTTTGATTACATTTGTCTTTTACTTTGGACTTCCAAATGCGGGTCTGAGGCTGGATGGATTCCAAGCGGGTACCGTTGCGCTCACAATTTATACGTCTGCTTTTATCGCAGAAGCCATCAGAGCCGGCATCCAGTCTGTTTCAAAAGGGCAAATGGAAGCAGCCAGATCGTCAGGCTTTACCTACAGCCAGGCAATGATATATATCATTTTGCCCCAGGCGATCAAAATTGTGATCCCCCCCTTGGGCAATCAATTTTTAAACTTGGTCAAAAACTCGTCTATTCTCGGGGTTGTTGCCGGATTGGATCTCATGTATCAGGCGGATTTGGTGTCATCAAGCACGCTCGTCGTTTTTGATGTCTATATCTTTGTGGCACTCTTTTACTTAGTGCTGACGATACCGCTTAGTATCGGTGTTAACTATTTGGAAAAACGGCTGGAAAGAAGCTATTGATAAGGAGTGAAAAACATTGGATTTCATCGGAGCTTATTCATCTGAACATTTAGCTTTTTTATGGGACGGCTTTCTCGTCACACTGTACGTTGCATTTATTTCTATCTTTCTGAGCTTTTTTTTCGGGTTGATCGCAGGTACTCTCCGTTATGCGAAAATCCCTATTCTTTCTCAACTGATTGCCGTTCTCGTTGAAACGATCAGAAATCTCCCCTTATTATTAATTATTTTCTTTACGTTTTTCGCCCTGCCGGAAATCGGGATCAAACTTGAAATTACAGCTGCCGCTATTACAGCCTTAACAATCTTTGAATCCGCCATGCTTTCTGAAATCATACGGAGCGGCCTGAATTCAGTTGACAAAGGGCAGATTGAAGCGGCGCGTTCCTCCGGTCTTAGCTATACACAGACACTTTTCTCTATTGTGATGCCTCAGGCGCTTCGCCGGATGGTTCCGCCGATCGTAAGCCAGTTTATTTCTTTATTAAAGGATACATCGCTAGCTGTTGTGATTGCCCTGCCTGAGCTTATTCATAACGCGCAGATTTTAAACGGGCAAAGCGCTGACGGCAGTTATTTTTTACCGATTTTTCTGCTGGCGGCATTGATGTATTTTGCAGTCAATTACAGTCTTTCACTTGCAGCCAGACGCCTAGAGGCACGGCAGACATAAAAAGGATACTCTAAAGAGAGTATCCTTCATTCCTTAAAACATCTTCATCATTCTTTTTCTCATCCGCTTCATGCTTCGATTATTCAGCATGTCAGATTGAGTTGCCATTCGGTACACGAGAGCCCCGGCTCCCAGCGCCAAAAGAGAAGTCATTGTCCGATTCATCCTGCGCATCTCCTTTCGTTATTAAAAATTGATGCTGCGTTCATCCTCAGAAAACAAATCATCCAGGCTGCTTAGCGTTCCGTCTTCTTCCACTTGATGAGTTTCAATCTTCCCTTTGACCACTGTCAGCTCAATGAAACAGCCCCAGCAATAATATTGGTTCACGCCGATTTTCCCGATATCCTTACTTTTGCAGTTCGGGCATATAAGCATATCTCACACCTCTATCCGTTCAGAACGATCTCGTCTTTCCGCACCTCTACAAGCGAATCCGCTCTTTGGATCTGGCGTTTGCACCCCGCCAAGTCAGAAAAGAAACCGTCCGAGAGTTCATATGCTACGATTATGCCCTTGTCCAAACAAAAGTATACATCTTCCAGCATCCCCAAAATATCACCCTCTTGCGATTTCACGAGCTTCATTTTCATCTGCTCATATGTGAAGCATGATTTCGGAAGAGGCAAAAGCTGTTCTGAATTGACTGCGGCCAATATCCGGTCATGAAGAATGCAACTGATATCACATGCTCGTAAAAGCGCATGATGGTTATGAAAAAGACGTTTTTGTTCAAGAATAAATCCGAGACAATTTCCTTCAAGAGAAAAACAAATATCAGAAATCGTCCCAAGATAAACAGAAGTTTGTTCTGAATATACAGGAAAACCTTCTACCTCATGGCATGTTCTCAAAGTGTGATCAACCACCTTTTGTTGAACAGGCTTAGGTTTTGCTTTTCGCCTTTGACACATACGATGAAATCACTTCCACCCCCAATGAAAAAAGCTCCCGCAAACACGGGAGCCCTTTTTACAGCTGTTCTTCTTTCATAAAATCGAATGGCGTAATGCCTTCCATTCCGATATTTGCGTCGTGCACGCTGAACGGGAGCTCTTTTTGCAAAGCCGCCAGCTCAGCATCCATTTCAGCCGCCTGCGCTGACAGCCTGTTTTTTAATGAGGTCTGTCTGACAGTCGCGTCATTATTTTTCACGCCCCACTCCAGCGCTTCCTCTTCCCCGCATAAAATGAGAAATTTCTTCGCCCTCGTGATGGCAGTATATAGAAGGTTTCTTCTGAGCATTCTATAGTAGCCCTTCACTACAGGAAGAACCACGATCGGAAATTCACTGCCCTGCGATTTATGAATAGAGCAGCAATACGCATGAGTAAACTGACTGAAGTCTTTTTTCGTAAATGTCATTTCATTGCCGTCAAAAGAGACAACAGCCATGTCTTCTTTTTCTGTATTTTCCTTCGCGTAGAAAATGGAAGTGATTTCTCCAATATCGCCGTTAAACACATTGTTTTCCGGCTGATTGACAAGCTGCAAAATTTTATCCCCGGTTCTATAGACAACGTCACCGAACTTAATTTCCCTCCGCTTTTCTTTTGGAGGGTTTAAAATATCCTGCAACATCACATTCAGCTCATTGATTCCGGCTTTCCCTCTGTACATCGGTGCGAGGACCTGAATATCTTTTGCCGTATATCCTTTTTTCAATGCATTCGCGACAACCTTCTCAACCACTTCTTTAATTTGCGAACCACCGCAGCGAATAAAGGAACGATCCTTTGTCGGGGCCGTCAGGTTGTTCGGAAGCAGCCCGTTTTTCATCTCGTGGGCAAGCTCGACAATCGACGATCCTTCCGCTTGCCGATAGATGTCTGTCAGTCTTACGGTCGGAATCACCTGGGATGCCAAAAGGTCTCTGAGCACTTGACCGGGTCCGACGGAAGGCAGCTGGTCTTCGTCTCCGACAATGATGATTTGAATATGGTCAGGGATCGCTTTGAACAAATGATTCGCAAGCCATATATCGAGCATACTCGCTTCATCGATAATCAAAAGCTTCCCTTCAATCGGCTGGTCCTCTGTATGAGTAAATCCTTCCGCGCCGTTCCAGCCGAGCAGCCGATGTATCGTAACCGCCGGAAGACCCGTTGACTCACTCATTCGTTTCGCCGCTCTACCTGTAGGCGCGGCCAGCACAATCGGAAAGGCTTCATCTTTTTTATAATCCGACGGATCAAGCGAAGCACCGTGGAGTTCTCCATACAATTCCACAATGCCTCTGATGACCGTTGTTTTACCGGTACCCGGCCCTCCCGTTAAAAGAAGCATCGGTGACGACAGCGCTTTTTGTATCGCTTCCTTCTGACTCGGCGCGTACTGAACATTCATACGCTCTTCCAATTCCCCTAAAGCCAGAAGGAATTCTGATTCAGGAAACTGGTCGTCATATTCGGTTTGGCTTGCGATCTGTTTCACACGCTTTGCAACATTTTGTTCAGCGAAAAACAGCGACGGAAAGTAACATCGTTCATCTTCAATGACAATATCCTTATTCTCTCCAAGCGCAATCATTGCATTAGCGGCATCCATTTCTGTAATGCGCTGTCCATCTGCCGCTGACTGATTTAACAGCGTTTGGGTTTCGATAATCAGCTGCTTCGTTTCTATGTACGTATGCCCTTCTGAAAGGCATGTCGTTTCAAGCGTGTACAAAATAGCCGCTTTTATCCGCTCAGGATGATTCCCTGAGAGCCCCATTCTTCCGCCAAGCTCATCTGCTTTTCCAAAGCCTATGCCTTCCACGTCTCTCACAAGCTGATAAGGGTTTTCCTGAATTTTCTCAAGCGTCTCGGATTCATAGGCCTGATAGATTTTCATAGACAGCTGAGGGCCGAACCCAAATTGATTCAGCGAAATCATAATTTGCTCCAGTCCCTGATGCCGCTGCAAAGCACCGGCAAGGGTGTCAGCTTTCTTTTTTGACAGTCTCGGAACATCATAAAGGACTGAAGAATCAGCCAAAATTTTATTAATCGCACTGTCACCCAGTTTTTTTACAATCTCTTCAGCGGTTTTTTTACCGATTCCTTCAAACAGATCGCTCGACAAATACTGAATGACACCTTCTTTTGTTGTCGGGATCTCCTTTTTGAAATGCTCAGCTTGAAATTGCAGTCCGAACTTTGGGTGAGTAACGGTTTTTCCGTAAAACGTGTAGGTCTCTTCTTCTTGAAGCGCAGGGAAGTAGCCCGTCACGGATACGACTTTATCTTCAATAGCTTCGGAGGTCTCTCTGACTTTCACTTTCAGAACCGTATATAAATTGGCGTCATTGTGATAAATGACGGTGTTTACTGTCCCTTTTAAAAAGGGCTCCTCCTCCATTTTCAGCTGATCCGGGTGCTGCTGCACGAGCCGTCCCTCCTCCTGAGCTTTTTATGATGGGTCGATCAGTTTTTTTGCATGAAGCGCCAGCATATGATCGGGCTGGATTTCGATAGCCTTGTCCAGCATTTCAAGCGCTTTTTCACGATTTTCTTTATAAGCATAAGCGACACCGGAATTATAAAACGCATCCGCGTGCCCCGGGTCTTGCTCTGTTACAGCTTCGAATTGGCTGAGTGCTTCGTCCAGCATGCCTTCGTTCGCTAAGCACATCCCGAATTGGAAACGCGCTTCTGCATCGTTTTCATTCAGCTCGACGGCTCTTTGTAAATATGGCAGAGCGAGCTTAGGCTGCTCAAGCTTTACGAGAACGGTTCCAAGCATGTAGAAAAGATCACCGTTCTCCATTCCGGCACGCAGCGCTTTTTCAAACATGTCTTTCGCTTCTTTGTACATTTCTTTTACAACATAGACATTTCCTGCTCCATAATAAGCAGTGGCTGCCCCGCTGTCTAAGTCAAGCGCTTTTTCATAAAACGCAAGCGCCCGTTCCAGTTCATTTACTGATGAAAGCAGGTTAGCAAAGTTAATATACGGAATTGCGTCTTCTTTGTTCTCTTCAATCGCTTTTGTAAAAGCCTCTGCCGCTTTTTCGTAATCGCCTTCCTGCATTGCCTCTATACCGGCTTGATTGTAGTCCACAGACATCTTCCTTTCATTAAAAAACCCCAACTCGCTGTTGAGGTTTTTTTCATTTTATACATACCACAATTTTGTTCCGTCTTTATATACGTCATCGATGGTTCCGCCGCCAAGGCATTCTTCGCCATCATAAAAGACAACGGCTTGTCCCGGTGTGACAGCACGGACCTGTTCGTCGAAGATAACCTCCGCTTCGCCTTCCCCAGTCATTCGAACCGTGACTTTATGGTCTTCTTGACGGTAACGGAATTTAGCCGTGCAGGAAATCTCTTCGCCCTTCATGATATCCGAACGAACCCAGCTGATATTGGTTGCTGTGATTTTATCGGAGTAAAGGAGCGGGTTGTGGAACCCTTGATCCACGTAAAGGATGTTCTTTTCAAGATCTTTACCGACCGCAAACCACGGCTCGCCGCTTCCGCCGATGCCAAGGCCGTGACGCTGTCCGATCGTGTAGTACATTAACCCGTCATGGCGTCCTTTTACTTCGCCGTCCATCGTCATCATATCGCCCGGCTGTGCAGGGAGATATTGGCTAAGAAACGTTTTGAAGTTGCGTTCGCCGATAAAACAGATGCCTGTGCTGTCTTTTTTCGTTGCCGTTGCAAGTTCTGCTTCTTTGGCAATTTCACGCACACGGCTTTTTTGAAGCTCGCCGATCGGGAACATGACTTTGCTTAGCGTATCTTCTGTCAGCTGATTCAAGAAGTACGTTTGATCTTTGTTTTCATCAATGCCGCGCAGCATTCTGACTTTGCCGCCGCTTCTGTCGACCCTTGCATAGTGGCCAGTCGCTAAATAGTCGGCGCCAAGTGACAGGGCATGCTCCAAAAATGCCTTGAATTTAATTTCTTTGTTGCACAGCACATCCGGGTTTGGTGTTCTGCCTGCTTTATATTCATCGAGGAAGTATTGAAATACCTTCTCGTAATATTGCTTTTCAAAATTAACGGCATAGTACGGAATTCCGATTTGATTGCAGACGCGGATGACATCTTCATAATCCTCTGTCGCCGTACAAAAACCATTTTCGTCCGTATCATCCCAGTTTTTCATAAAGATTCCGATCACATCATAGCCCTGTTCTTTTAACAGCAGAGCCGCCACAGATGAGTCTACTCCGCCGGACATGCCGACAACGACTCTTGTATCCTCCGGCCGTTTTTCCATTTCATTCACTCCAATAATTAAGTCCGCCTTATTGTGTCAGCCGCTTTACAACGGCAGCCACATGTTCGGCAGCGGTTTTCACTTGCTCAGCCGTATTGCCGAGACCGAAGCTGATTCGAATTGAGGACGTCAGCCGGTCGCTCTCTTCACCGAACATGGCAGTCAGAACGTGTGATGGCAGGACTGAACCAGCGGTGCACGCTGATCCGCTGGAGACCGCAACTCCCGCCATATCAAGATTTACCAGCAGTGCCTCCACAGATGCACCGGGAAAATAAAGGTTCATGACATGCGGAAGGCTATGCTCTTGATCTCCATTGATCTCGAATGCCACATCGGCATCCTTAAGCGTACCGGCAATGATTGTTTTAAACGATTGATACTTCTCGTTTTTTTCGTCCCGTTCTTCGCCCGACAGCTTGACCGCTTCTTTCAGCCCGACAATTCCCGGAACATTTTCTGTTCCGGCACGGCGTTTTCTTTCTTGCTCTCCTCCGAATAACAGCGGAGAAAGCTTTACATCCTTACTTGCATATAAAAAGCCTGTCCCTTTTGGCCCGTTGAGCTTGTGCCCAGAAACAGACAGAAGGTCAATATGGCTGCTTTTCACATCAATTGGAAAAAACCCGAATGCCTGAACAGCATCGGTATGAAAATAAGCCGTGTGTTCCTTCAGCAGCTGGCCGATTTCATCGATCGGCTGCACAGTTCCGACTTCGTTATTTCCATACATCACTGTCACAAGGATTGTATCATCACGTAGTGCTTCTTTCACCTGATTTGCACTGACTCTGCCGTTTTCATCAACATCCAGATACGTCACTTCAAATCCGTCTTCCTCCAGTTTTTCGCAAGTGTGTAGCACGGCGTGATGCTCAATTTTTGTCGTGATGATATGTTTTCCCTGATCTTTTCTGGCAAGCGCAGTTCCCATTATCGCTAAGTTGTCGGCTTCCGTTCCCCCGCTAGTGAAAATAATTTCCTGTTCTGCCGCACCAATTTCAGCTGCAATCTGCGCTCTTGCTTCGTCCACCCATTTGCGTGATTCTCTTCCAAATGAATGAATGCTGGATGGATTGCCGAAATTTCCGGAGAAATGCGGTATCATTTTCTCCAGCACGCGATCATCCATCGGAGACGTTGCGGCGTGATCCAAATAAATCCGTTCCATTTTGTTTTACACCTCTGATTTAAATATAGAACATATAAGCTTCTTGCTCCCCATCTGTATAGCTGGCAAGGTCCTCTAATGTTGTGCTGTCTAACACTTCTTTGACGGCATCCCGTATGCGGATCCACAGCTCCCGCTTGGCAGGCTCCTCGTCTTCGAGCACTTCCACAGGGCTGATCGGACCTTCAAGCACGCGGATGATGTCTCCAGCTGTAATGGCATCCGGCTCACTGCCTAATACGTATCCGCCGTATGCGCCTCTGATGCTTTTGACTAAGCCGGCATTTCTGAGCGGTGAGACCAGCTGCTCTAAATAATGCTCTGACAAATTATTTGTCTGTGCGATGCTTTTTAATGAAGTCGGGCCTTCACCATGCTTTTTCGCGAGCTCGATCATAATGGTGAGACCGTATCTTCCTTTGGTTGATATTTTCAACATGAACACCTCTGTTATTTCATGATTTTCCACATATATAATGGTAATTTCTATATAATTCGTCCGTTTATTAAATAATAGACCAACTGCTATTATAGCATACCTTCTGCGAATTTTCATGGAAGCTGGCGGAAACGGGGCTTCCCCCTTTTCTAATTTCCGGTTTTCCGTTACCCTGTAATTAAGTAAGGAGAGATGATGATGAAGCCATTGGCATATCGGATGCGTCCGACGAAAATAGAGGATATTATCGGCCAGCAGCATCTGGTGGCTGAAGATAAAATTATCGGCAGAATGGTTCAGGCAAAACATTTGTCATCCATGATTTTGTACGGGCCGCCCGGAATTGGAAAAACCTCAATCGCAACAGCAATCGCCGGTTCAACAAGTATTGCTTTCCGCAAGCTGAATGCCGTTATTAACAATAAAAAGGATATGGAGATCGTAGCCCAAGAAGCCAAAATGTCCGGCCAGGTCATTTTGATTTTGGATGAAGTCCACAGACTCGATAAAGGAAAACAAGATTTTCTTTTGCCTTATTTAGAAAATGGCATGATTATTTTAATCGGCGCCACTACAGCTAACCCATATCACGCCATAAATCCGGCCATCAGAAGCCGAACGCAGATTTTTGAGCTAGAGCCATTAACACCTGAATTGATTAAACAGGCATTAGAGCGAGCTCTTCATGATGAGCACCGGGGGCTTGGCACATATTCCGTTTCAATTGATGACCAGGCGATGGAGCATTTTGCCCACGGATGCGGAGGAGATGTCCGTTCCGCTTTAAATGCGCTTGAGCTTGCCGTATTGTCAACGAAGGAGTCTGCGGACGGCGTGATTCACATCACGTTAGAGTCTGCGGAAGAATGCCTGCAGAAAAAGAGTTTTTCTCACGATAAAGACGGTGATGCGCATTATGACGTCTTGTCCGCTTTTCAAAAATCGATCCGCGGCTCTGATGCCAACGCCGCTCTTCACTATTTGGCCAGATTAATTGAAGCGGGTGACTTGGAAAGCATCGCGAGAAGACTGTTGGTTATCGCCTATGAGGATATCGGCTTAGCCAGCCCGCAGGCCGGACCGAGAGTGCTGCATGCAGTTCAGACCGCCGAACGTATCGGCTTCCCTGAAGCGCGCATACCGCTGGCCAATGCGGTCATTGAGCTCTGTCTCTCGCCAAAATCCAATTCAGCTATTTTAGCAATCGATGAAGCGCTCGCGGACATCAGAGCAGGAAAAATCGGCGATGTCCCAAAACATTTAAAAGACGCGCATTATAAAGGAGCACAGGAACTTGGAAGAGGAATCGACTATAAATACCCTCATAATTACGAAAATGGATGGGTTGAACAGCAGTACCTCCCTGATCCTTTAAAGAACAAGCAATATTACAAACCGAAGCAAACTGGTAAATTTGAATCTGCGTTAAAGCAAGTGTACGATAAATTAATAAAAAGAAAATAAAAAAACAGCCTTGAATATGCTTCAAGGCTGTTTTTTATTCATTATTTATCCTTCACGCGTTTGATTTCAATATCTTTCAAAAGATCCATGACAACATGACCGCCCATAATCAATCCCGCAACTGACGGCACAAAAGCATTAGAGGAAGGCGGCATTTTGGCTTTGCGGATTTTCGCATCGTCATTTCCGACTTCTTTTCTGACGTCTTCCCGGATTACAATCGGGCTTTCATCGGAGAAAATCACTTGAACGCCCTTTTTGATGCCTTCTTTACGGAGTCTCGTACGAACCACCTTTGCGATCGGGTCAGTATGCGTTTTAGAAATATCTGCGATTTGGAAACGTGTCGGGTCTGTCTTATTCGCCGCACCCATACTGGAGATCAGCGGAATATCCCGTTTCAGACATTCTTTCATTAAATGGATTTTATAATGAATGGTGTCTGACGCATCAATCACATAGTCAAGGTTATACTCAAAGAATTGCTCATACGTTTCTTCCGTATAGAACATTTTTAACGAAATCACTTCACACTCGGGGTTAATGTCTGCAATACGCGCTTTCATTAAATCCACTTTCGGCTGACCGACAGTTGAAAGAAGAGCGTGAAGCTGACGGTTTACGTTTGTGATGTCCACATCATCCTTATCAACAAGCAGGATGCGTCCAACGCCTGAACGTGCAAGCGCCTCCGCTGCGAACGATCCGACGCCTCCAACTCCAAGCACAGCAACCGTGCTGTTTTTCAGCGTTTCAAGGCCTTCTTTTCCGATAGCTAATTCATTGCGTGAAAACTGGTGTAACAAGAACCTCACTCCACATTCGTAATCTGGTTTTCATATGATAAATGGCTATTACAGAAACAGCCGTTTTTTCTGCGCATAAAAAATAAAGTCCCAATTGTGCCGTTGCAGCTTTCCTTTGTTTTGAACCCGCTCTCAGCAGGTGGGTGCCCTCTTTTAAATCTTGTAAGTCCTCTTTACCGAATGAAAAGAGGCATGTACGCCATTTAAAAATGCGGGCTCCCAAATCAAAAAAATGTTCGGTCAAAACTAGGTGTACAACTAACACATCAGGACTTTATTTAACTTGTCAAAATCATATCATAGACGATTTTGATTTTCAAGAATCGAACTGCACATTCAGTTCTTTACTTTTGATTTAATAGAAAGGTGAAGTTCATCAAGCTGCGCGTCGCTTACTTCTCCCGGCGCATCTGTCATCAGACAGCTTGCACTTGCCGTTTTCGGGAAAGCGATCGTATCTCTCAGATTCGTACGGCCGGCAAGAAGCATCACGAGACGGTCTAAGCCAAGCGCGATTCCGCCGTGCGGAGGAGCGCCGTATTCAAATGCCTCAAGAAGGAATCCAAACTGTTCTGCTGCTTCTTCTTTTGTGAAACCAAGCAGTGCAAACATTTTTTCCTGAATATCCTTTTCGAAAATACGGATCGAACCGCCGCCAAGCTCATAGCCGTTTAAGACGAGGTCATAGGCTTGTGCTTTCATGTCCTCAGGCGCTGTTTCAATCAGCTCAAGGTCTTCACGGACAGGCATTGTAAACGGATGGTGCGCTGCGTAAAAACGGCCTTCCTCCGCATCATGCTCTAAGAGCGGCCAGTCAATAACCCATAAGAAGTTGAAGAGGTTTTCATCAATGAGTCCCCGTTCTTTCCCAAGCTTTAAGCGCAGGGCTCCGAGTGATGCGGCAACAACTTCGAATTTATCCGCTCCGAACAGCAGCAAGTCACCCTCAGCGGCATTAAGTGCTTCAATCAGCTTAGACTGCTTTTCATCATCAAAGAATTTGGCGATCGGGCCTTTCACTCCGTCCGCTTCGACCTTCACCCAAGCAAGTCCTTTCGCTCCGTAATTTGCGGCAAACGCGCCTAGAGCATCGATGTCTTTTCTTGAGTAATCGCCTGCCCCGCCTTTTACGTTGATGGCTTTGACTACACCGCCGTTTGCCACAGCTGATGAGAACACCTTAAATTCAGTATCTTTTACAATGTCAGATACATCTGTCAAAAGCATGTCAAAGCGAGTATCCGGTTTATCAGAACCGTATTTGTTCATCGCCTCGTCATACGTCATTCGAGGCAGAGGAAGCTTGAGTTCCACACCTTTCGTTTCACGCATAATCTTTGCCATCATATCCTCAGCCAATGACATAATGTCTTCCTGGCTCATAAAGGACATTTCAATATCGATTTGCGTAAACTCAGGCTGGCGGTCCGCACGCAAGTCCTCATCACGGAAACAGCGGGCAATCTGATAATAGCGTTCAACGCCTGAGACCATCAGAAGCTGTTTAAATAGCTGCGGAGATTGAGGGAGCGCATAGAATTCACCTTCGTGCACACGGCTCGGCACCAAGTAGTCACGTGCGCCCTCAGGTGTGCTTCCTGTTAAAATCGGCGTTTCAATATCAAGAAACCCTTTTTCATCTAAAAAGCCCCGAGCAGCTCTCGTCACGTTATGGCGCAGCTGGATCGTTTGAAACATAGCCGGTCTGCGCAAATCTAAGTAACGGTATTTTAAACGCACGTCCTCTGATACATCATCCGCTTGATCAGAAATGGCAAACGGAGGCGTCTTCGCAGCACTCAATACAGTCACTGCATCAGCGTGAATTTCAATCGCGCCTGTTTTCAAATTCTTATTCACTGTACCTTCTTCGCGCGCAACCACTTTTCCTTGAATATCAAGTACATATTCGTTTCTGATGCCTTCCGCAATAGCAAGCGCTTCTTTTGATACATCAGGGTTAAAAACGACTTGAACAATTCCCGTACGGTCACGCAAGTCAATAAAAATCAATCCGCCGAGGTCCCGTCTTTTTTGGACCCAGCCTTTCAGCGTTACAGATTCGCCAATTGCTTTTTCAGTCATTTCGCCGCAATAATATGTTCTTCCAAACAATGCGTTCCACTCCTTATCCCTTTTGGTTTGCTTTCATCACATGTATCAATTCATCAAGAGCCACTTCAATCTGTTCGCCTGTTTTTGCATCCTTTACATTGATTTTGTTTTGAGCAAGCTCATCCTCTCCCAAAATCGCAATAAATCTGGCGTTGAGGCGGTCAGCTGTTTTAAACTGGCCTTTCATTTTCTTATTTTCGTAATCAATTTCACTGGAAATGCCTGCTTCTCTCAGTTTGTACACCAACGAAACGGAATAATCCTTCGCTTTCTCGCCAAGCGTCACGATATAGCAGTCAATCCCCTGATCAACAGGCAGTTCTCTTTTTTCAGCATCAATTGCGGCAAGCAGGCGTTCAATGCTCATCGCAAATCCGATGCCGGGCGCTTCTGGTCCGCCGATTTGCTCGACCAATCCGTCATAGCGGCCGCCGCCGGCAAGCGTTGTAATCGCGCCAAAGCCTTCCGCATTGCTCATGATTTCGAATGCGGTATGATTATAATAATCCAGCCCTCTCACAAGGTTAGGATCAATTTCATAAGAAATGCCGAGATCGCTTAAATATTGCTTCACTTTTTCAAAATAAGCGGCTGATTCTTCATTTAAGTAGGTAAGAATAGAAGGTGCCGATTTCATCAGCTCATGATCCCGGTCCTTTTTACAATCCAAAATTCTGAGCGGATTGGTGTGCAGACGTGACTGACAGTCTGAACAAAATTCCTCGATGCGCGGCTCAAAGTGTTTCACGAGCGCTTCTCTGTAGCTTTTGCGGCTGTCCCGATCGCCAAGACTGTTTATCACAAGCTTGACGTTTTTCAAGCCGGCCTTCTGATAAATACCCATCGCCAGCGCCATTACTTCAGCATCTATTGCAGGATCTTTCGATCCAATCGCTTCGATTCCAAACTGATAAAACTGGCGGTAACGGCCTGTCTGCGGACGTTCGTAACGGAACATCGGCCCGACATAATACAGCTTTGTCGGCTGAACAGGATTCGCAAATAATTTATTTTCATTAAAAGCGCGAACTGCTGCAGCAGTTCCCTCGGGGCGAAGCGTCAGGCTTCTGCCTTTGCGGTCCTGGAAGGTGTACATTTCTTTTTGTACAATATCCGTAGACTCCCCGACGCCTCTGGCGAACAATTCTGTATGCTCAAAAATCGGCGTGCGGATTTCTTTATATTGATAAGTTCGGCAAGTGTCTCTCATGATTTGTTCAACATACTGCCAGCGCTCTGATTCTCCGGGCAGAATATCTTGTGTTCCTCTTGGAATGTTATATCCCATGTGTAGACCTCCTTATGTATCCCTTATAAAATATACATTTATCGTCAATGATGAAAAATAAAAAAACTCCCGCCCCTACTATACACATATAGTAGGGACGAGAGTTATACCCGTGGTGCCACCCTAGTTGGAATATTTTCGTATTCCCGCTCGATCCTTTAACGCAGGTTCACGTTCACTGCCTAATGACGGTATCACGCGTTCAGCAGGAAACCTCCGGAGTGTTGTTTCGAGAAAGACGCAATGGGAGCCGCTTTCAGCCTGGGGCGGTTCCTCTCTAGCCATGCAATCTGACCTACTCTTCTCCATTATTGGTTCAGTTTAATTATTATTTATTATGTACTCGATTTCTATTATAATAATGGCATTGCTGTACTCTGTCAAGCTTTATTCCGGTTGTTTTTCTGCTGTGATGCTTCTTTGGACATAAGACCAAATTCCGTTGCCGTTTCAGTGAGATAACCGATTGTATCAGGATCGGCATGATCACTGAAATGCAGGTTTCCTTCGCCGTCGTGAAATGCACGTCCCATTTTTGGATGATATTTCATGATTTGCACACCTTTTTCATTGGATTTATGCCTAGTATAAACAAATCATTTTATTTTTATTTAAAAATCAGAAAGGACTTTACGATATTAAGAAAGAATGCTTTTTTTTATGATCATTAGAAAGGAGGACACAATGAGCAAGAAACACTTTGTCCTTATTGTATGTATTATCGTCGCCGGGGCGCTTTTCCCGCCTTTTTCTGCCGTTACAGCCGCTCAGGGAGAAGCGGTCATCGCAACAGATGAAATGAACGTCAGAAGCGGCCCGGGGCTTAGCTACGGCATCATGGCGGAGGTGAAAAAAGGAGAACGCTACCCCATCTTGAAAGAAGACGGAGACTGGGTGCAAATACAGCTTGGTTCCGGAGATAAAGGGTGGGTTGTCTCCTGGCTTATTACTAAGGAAAAACAGTCAGGCACAAGCTCTACAGACAGCAGTGAAACTGTAACATCAACAGATCCCGATTTACGGATGAGAACAGGCCCTGGTACTTCATACGAAGTCATCGGCAAATTCCCGCAGGGCAGCCAAGCCGCAGTGATTGACAAGGATTCCGGCTGGATCAAAATATCATATCGAAATTCCACCGGATGGGTATCTTCCGAATACGTCACTTCAGGCAGCGGCAGTTCAGCGTCTGAGGAAAGTGATCAGACAGAATCATCTGGTTCAACAACGGGCACGGTTGGCGTTTCTTCACTGAATGTCAGAGGGTCCGCCTCACATGATGCAGCGATTATAACAAAACTCTCGCGAGGAACGAAACTTACAATCCTCGAAGAGAAAAACGGCTGGCTCCATATTGAAGTGAATGGGCTAAAAGGCTGGGTCGCAAGCCATTACATTGTGACCAGTTCTGACCCAGCTGAAGATTCAGCTGATGTCAGAAGTTCAGACAGTACAAAAAAAGCCTATATCGTATACGGAGGAACGAATTTAAGAAGCGATGCTTCAACATCAGCTTCTATCGTTAAACGCGCAGCCAAAGGCGATGCGTACTCCATTACCGGATCAAAGGGCAGCTGGTATGAAGTAAAACTTGACAATGGGCAGACCGCTTATGTCGCCAACTGGGTGGTACAGACGTCTAAAAGCGCTGAAGAATCCGGAGAGCCGCCTGTCGCTGATTCCGCTTCCGGAAGCGGGTCGCTGAAAAACAAAGCGATTGTTGTCGATCCGGGGCATGGAGGAAAAGACAGCGGAACAATCGGCTATTCAGGCCAATTCGAGAAAAAACTGACGATCAAAACGGCGAAACTGCTGGCCAGCAAACTTAGATCAGCAGGAGCAGACGTGTATGTGACACGGCAGGATGATACATTTGTCAGCTTACAGTCACGAGTCTCGACGTCTCACTACCGCAATGCAGACGCCTTCATCAGCATTCATTACGACAGCTTTGCGGATACTTCTACAAGGGGAAGCACAGCTTATTACTACAGTCCTGCAAAGGATCAGGAACTGGCATCAGATGTACACTCTGAAGTGGTTAAGCGATCTTCAATTCCTGACCGCGGCGTACTGTTCGGAGATTATTATGTGCTCCGTGAAAACAAACAGCCCGCTATGCTGTACGAGCTAGGATATGTAAGCCATCCGCAGGAAGAAGCCATTGTACATAGCAATTCATATCAAGAAAAAGTAACAGACGGAATTGAGAGCGGATTGGAGAAATATTTTCAATAAAAAAAGCTGCCTTTTGGCAGCTTTTTATTTTGAATCCATAATCAATGTGACCGGTCCGGAGTTTGTGAGCTTTACATCCATCATGGCGCCGAATTTACCGGTTTCTACTTTGATTCCTTTTTCACGAAGCAGGTCATTCCATTTTTCATAAAGCCCCAAAGCCTTATCAGGTTTTGCGGCGTTCATGTAGTTCGGGCGCCGTCCTTTTCTCGTATCTCCGTAAAGCGTAAACTGTGAAACAGACAAAATCTCTCCGCCTGTGTCTAGAAGCGACAAATTCATTTTTCCATCACTGTCATCGAAAATGCGAAGATTCACCACTTTATCCGCTAAGTAAGCGGCGTCCTCTTCTGTATCATCGTGAGTGATGCCGACCAGGACCATAATGCCTTGTCCAATTTGGCCGATCACATCTCCATCAACGGTTACGCTTGCTTCTGTTACTCGCTGAACGACTAATTTCATTTTCTGACTCCTTTAATTCATGACGCGGCGCACAGAATATATATCCCTTATTTGCTTAATGCGCTCGACGACTTTATGCAGATGATTGATGTTCTGGATAAAAATAGCCATATGAATGGTTGCCACTTTGTTGCGATCCGATTTGCCAGAGACAGAAGAAATATTTGTTTTCGTTTCATTCACTGCCTGAAGCACCTCGTTAAGCAATCCGCGGCGGTCATACCCAAGAATCTCGATCTCAACATTGTATTCCTTGCGTTTTTGCACCTGTGACTCATGTTCCCACTCTACGGGGATCAGCCGCTCCTGCGCTTCATTCGTTTTGACATTCGGGCAGTCGTCGCGATGGACGGAAACCCCTCTGCCTTTTGTAATGAAACCGACAATATGGTCACCAGGCACAGGATTACAGCATTTCGATAAACGCACAAGGAGATTGTCGATCCCCTTGACGCGAACGCCAGCTTCCCGCTTTCTTCCTTGCGGATACGGTTTAGGCTCCGCAGTGACATCCTGAACAATTTTTTCTTGTTCTTCCTGATCGCGCTGTTTTCTTTCTTTTTCCGTCAGCCGGTTCGCCACCTGCAGGGCTGTGATGCCATTGTAGCCGACCGCTGCGTACATGTCTTCTTCATTTGAGAAATTAAATTTATCTGCAACTTTTTGGATGTTCTCCGGTGTCAGGACGTCCTTCACTTCAAAGTCCAGATTTTTAATTTCTTTTTCAACCAATTCACGGCCTTTTTCGACATTTTCTTCGCGCCGCTGCTTCTTAAAGAATTGACGGATCTTATGCTTCGCCTGTGAGGTTTGAGCAAGCTTCACCCAATCCTGACTCGGACCATAGGAATGCTTGGAGGTGAGAATTTCAACGATATCACCTGTCCGGAGCTTATGGTCAAGGGTCACCATTTTTCCGTTGACCTTCGCACCGATTGTTTTATTGCCGATTTCAGAGTGAATCCGGTAAGAGAAATCAATCGGGACAGAACCGGACGGAAGCTCGATGACATCTCCTTTTGGCGTAAAGACGTACACCATATCCGAGAACAAATCGATTTTGAGCGATTCCATAAATTCTTCGGCATCTGTTGATTCATTTTGGAATTCCAAAATTTCGCGGAACCATGAAAGCTTTTTCTCAAATGTTGCGCTTTCACTCGCTGCTTTTCCTTCTTTATAAGCCCAGTGAGCCGCAACCCCATATTCCGCGATTTCATGCATTTCAAAGGTGCGGATCTGCACTTCCAGCGGGTCGCCTTTAGGCCCTATAACTGTTGTATGAAGCGATTGATACATGTTCGGCTTCGGCATTGCGATATAATCTTTGAACCTGCCGGGCATCGGCTTCCAGCAGGTATGAATAATGCCGAGCACCGCGTAGCAGTCCTTTATACTGTTCACGAGAATCCGGACAGCAAGCAGATCATAAATTTCATTGAATTGCTTATTTTGCAGCACCATTTTTCTATAGATACTGTAAATATGTTTCGGCCGGCCTGAGAAGTCAGCCTTGATATTGACTTCTTCGACACGTTTTTTCACCTCATTGACAACCTCGTCGACATAAAGCTCGCGTTCTGCGCGTTTTTTCTTCATGAGGTTGACAATTCTGTAATATTGCTGAGGATTCAAATAACGGAGCGCCGTATCTTCCAGTTCCCATTTAATCTTTGAAATCCCGAGGCGATGAGCCAAAGGAGCAAAAATTTCCAGCGTTTCATTAGAAATTCTACGCTGTTTTTCTTGGGGAAGATGTTTCAGCGTCCGCATATTGTGAAGACGATCCGCCAGCTTGATCAGTATGACCCGGATATCTTGAGCCATAGCGACAAACATTTTGCGATGATTTTCCGCCTGCTGTTCCTCTTGAGATTTATATTTAATTTTACCGAGCTTCGTTACACCGTCCACAAGCATTGCTACTTCCTCGGAGAATGCTTCCTTCAGGTCATCAAGCGTCACATCAGTATCCTCCACTACATCATGCAGAAATCCGCCCGCGATTGTGGATGGATCCATTTCAAGATCAACGAGAATTCCCGCAACCTGAATCGGATGAATGATGTAAGGCTCACCTGATTTGCGGTATTGCTCGCGATGAGCATCTTCAGCGTACAGGTATGCTTTTTCGACAAATGCGATATGCTCATCGGATAGATAACTGCGCGCTTTATCAATAACTTGCTCGGCAGTCAATACTTGTTCGTTCGCCATGGAATCACCTTTTTTAAAATGTAAACTGTATTGTAGTTTATTATCAAGAAAAAAACGATAGATGTAAAGAGCAGAAGTTCAAATCACCAAATAATATATCAAATAAATGCAAAACAATAGGAAAAAAGCACCCTGTATCGAGTGCTTTTTCCTTTATGAGGTTATCTTTAGTATTTCATTAATGTTAAGATGTCATAATTATCAAGTTTATTTCTACCATCAAGGTAAGAAAGCTCGATTAAGAAAGCGATACCAGCTACAATGCCGCCAAGCTCCTCAACAAGTTTGATTGTTGCTTCAATTGTGCCGCCTGTTGCAAGCAGGTCATCTGTAATAAGCACACGCTGGCCTGGTAAAATCGCATCTTTGTGGATCGTTAATACGTCTTTGCCATACTCCAAACCGTAATCCACTTTGATGACCTCGCGCGGCAATTTGCCTTCTTTGCGCACCGGTGCAAATCCGACGCCAAGCGCGTAGGCAACCGGACAGCCGATAATAAAGCCGCGCGCCTCTGGGCCGACAACCAAATCAATTTGTTTTTCTTTCGCATATTCCACAATTTGATCTGTTGCATAGCGATAAACATCGCCTTTATCCATCAGTGTCGTAATATCTTTAAATTGCACGCCCTCTTTCGGGTAATCGGGTACAATTGTTACGTATTGTTTTAAATCCATCTGTTTTATGTCCTCCTCGTACTTTCATAAGCCTCTGAATCTTGTTTCATCAGCTTATTCAGCCATTCCTTCAGCTCTTCAGCCGCAGAATAATTCAGCTTTTGATCCAGCTCCATCAGCTGCTGTTTTGCTTGATATGTTTGCGAGTCTGTTAAATCGCGTTTTTTCGCTCCGCTTATTACAGACAGCACACCATTCTCTATTTTAACAAAACCGAGATCAAAAAACACCTTTGTCATGAAATTGATTGTTTCAACGGACCAGCCTTTATGCCTCGCAAGCTCTGAGCCGTGTTTATTCAAGTCAAAAGTGCCTCTTTTCAGCAAGAATGCATAATACCATTTAAAGTGGTCTCTTGCCGGAAAAGATGATAAAAAGTGTTCCTCATGATTGAGAAAGATGAAGTAAATCCGCTCAGGCGCTTTGCCTTCCAGCAAACGTGCGAGCATGTCCAGCGAAGGCGGAGAATCCAGTAATACAATATATGCATTGTCAAGTTCACATGCCTTCGCTTGGTCTTCAGAACTGATAACGTGCACGTCATGGCGAAAATCTTCAGACTGAAGAAGCACTTTGGTTTCTTCTTTGAAGGAGACAATGACTCGTTTATCAGACGGAAGGGCGGAAACCGGATCTTTCCACGTGCGTTTTCCTCTTAAGTCAAACAGCTGCCATTCAGCAACAGCCGCATCCTTGATCATCAGCTGCGGTTTTTTTCTGTTATTCCATTCGTTGATCGACATTTCACCAACAATCGAAATTTTTGAACCGGGCACAATATTTTCCTCAAGCTCGCCTTTATTGAAACCGACGCAGTCAAGCTGGAAGGAATCGTTTCTAATCGTCATTTTGACATGATTTTTATTCGCCCCGATTTTGCGGACATCTTCCAGCACTGCGTTTTCTACCATCACATGCGGTTTCGGGTTCAGCATGCCGAAGGGGGAAAGCAGATTCATCTCTGTGATGCTTTCAACCGTAATGTCCTCCACGCTGCATACGAGGTCTACTTCCTGTACAGGAATAAAATCTTCTTCTGTAAGCGTATTGTCAGCTATCTCATTCAGCCTGTTCCGCAATTCCGGCACATCTTCGGCATTCAGCGTCATGCCAGCCGCCATTGGATGGCCTCCAAAGTGCGGAAGAATATCTCTGCATTCAGAAAGGCTTTCAAACAAATTAAATCCCCTGATGCTTCGTGCCGAACCTTTGGCGATCCCTTTTTCTTCATCAATTCCAAGGACAATGGCCGGGCGGTAAAAACGGTCTACAAGCTTTGAAGCAACAATTCCGACGACTCCGGGATTCCATCCTGCTTTTGCCACGACAATCGCAGTTTGATTAAGCCCTTCTTGTTCAACCATTTCAATCGCTTCATCCGTCATTTTGCTGACCATCTTTTGCCGTTCTTTATTAAGCTGATCGATTTCAGCGGCAAGCTCTTCCGCTTCAAACGGGTCCTCTGACATCAGCAAATGAACAGCAGGATCGGCCTGTTCAATTCTTCCGACTGCGTTCAGTCTCGGTGCGAGCTGAAATCCGACGGTTTCTTCGTTCGCTTCTCCGATTTCTCCGCCTGAGAGCTTAATCAGTTCTTTTAAGCCAAGCCGGTTCGTCCGCCGGAGCTTTTCGAGACCTAATGTTGCAATTAATCTGTTTTCATCATGCAACGGAACTAGATCGGCAATGGTGCCGATTGCCGCCAGGTCAAGAAGTTCATCTGGCAATTCGCCCAATAATGCGTGGGCAAGCTTAAACGCCACGCCCACTCCTGCAAGCTCCTTAAAAGGATAGGTGCAGCCAGGCTGCTTCGGGTGAACGATCGCATGGACATCCGGAAGCTCCGGTCCAGGCTCATGGTGGTCGGTAATGATGACATCTAAGCCAAGTTCCTTTGCTACCTTCGCTTCATGGACAGCGGCAATCCCCGTATCAACCGTAATAATGAGTGAGAAGCCTCGTTCTTTAATCGAGCGAAATGCCTGTTCATTAGGGCCGTAGCCTTCTTTAAACCGGTCAGGTATATAAAAATCAACTTGCGCCGACAGCTTTTGCAAAGTGTGCAGCATCACTGACGTACTGGTAACTCCATCGGCGTCATAATCGCCATATATCATAATCTGTTCTTGTTGTGAAATCGCCTGTTTTATTCGTTCTACCGCTTCTTTCATCCCCTTCATCTCATAGGGATCATAGAATTCGGTATCCTTTGTATGTAAAAACAGCCTCGCGTTTTCTGCCGTATCAAAGCCTCTTTTTACAAGCAGCGACGCAACAAGAGGTGTTATGTCCAATTGTTCTGTGAGTGATTTGACCTTTTCCTGATCTGGTCGCTGGATTTCCCATCGCATTTTTGACGCTAACATAAATTCACCCCTCAACCACCCTATTATACTAGAGCATGCTGAGGGGTTTCAAATATAATTCGAAAACTAGTCTTTTTTCTCAATAATGGCGGATGCATCCTGTGTGTCGGCTTGAACATCATTCAAATGAGCATCCTCTTGGTTATGTATCACATCCTGTGCGGTTTTGGTTTCTTTCCGCAACGCTTTTATTTCTCTCTTTAATTTCATGACTTGAAAAATTCCGGCAGAAAAAACGATCAGCGCCCCCATCAGTACTGAACCTAAAATGACTAGAATAAGCGGCCACTCTGATCTGCCAAACAGGTAATCAACTTCTACGGATCTTACATTAATGACTGCGAAAACAGCGACAAGCAACGTAAAAATAAGTGCAAATATAATCGTCCATTGTTTGTTCATTCGATTACCCCCAAACTTCACTTATTGAGGTTAGTTTCCCTATTCACATTGGTTTTAAACATGGCTTGACGCGAGTCAAGCCCCCAGTGCGGTTAATTTTTCACGGATCAGCCTCTTCAGTCCGTCTCTCTCTCCAGAGATGACGAGTGTATCTCCTTCTTCTATCACTGTTTCAGACCCTGGATTCAATTGCTTTTTCTGATTCTTCTTTAATATAGCGATGACTGTCGCTTGATATTCCTGCCGCACGTCCAAATCACCGATTGTCTTGTGAACGGCTGGTGCTCCTGCTTCTGCTTTAAACCATTCTATGATCAAATCGTCAAGAGCCACTTCCACGGTTTCTAACGCTTTCGGTTTATATGCCATCCCGCCCAGAATCGCAGAAATCTGTCTCGCTTCCGCATCATCAAACTGTACGGATGTCACACATTCTTCATGATCATTTTCGTCAAAATAATACAGCTCCCTTCTGCCGTCGTCATGAATGATAATTGATATTTTATCTTGGTTTCTGGTGACAATCTCAACTTTTTGCCCGATACCCGGCAGCTCCGACTCGCGAACCTTCATACCCAAACCCTCCCACATAAATGAAAACCTGTCACAAATCCTCTTCACACCATTTATATGTTTAATTGTAAGCGTATGTCATTATAGCAAATGTCTATTTTAAGATCAATCAAACGCCAAAAAATCAGGCTGCCCATAATGGACAGCCTGACAGCTACTCTATTGTTCCGTACCTTTTTTTAATTCTTTCCCTTTCCAAACAAGCCAAATTTGCGCGGCAATGTAGAGGGATGAATAAACACCTGTTAACAGCCCAACCAATAGAGCGATTGAGAAGTTTGTAATAGAAGATGCCCCAAAGATCAGCAGTGTTATGACAACAATCACTACAGTTAATACAGTATTAATGGATCTTGTAAAGGTTTGCTGCAAGCTTAGATTTACGATATGGCTCAAATCGGCAAACGTTTTCGGCTTGCGCTTTTTCATATGCTCGCGAACCCTGTCAAATGTAACGATTGTATCATTAATCGAATAACCGACAATCGTCAGGACGGCCGCAATAAAGGTAACATCTACCTCCAGCCTTGTAATGCTGAAAAATGTGACGATAAAGAAAGCATCATAAAGCAGTGAAACAATCGCAGCAATCGCCATTTTGTACTCGAATCGGATGGAAACGTAAATAATGATTCCGATTGAAGCAATGGCTACTGCGTACAATGCATTTCTCGCCAGTTCTTTACCAACAGTAGGTGACACCGTGCTGACATTCGGCTCGGATCCGTACTTGTCTTTAAAGTAATCTTTCACTTTTGCAATGGTTTCTTTATCAGGCACTCCTACAAAGCGGGCAACACCAATATTGCTCTTTTCGCCTGACAAGACAACCGTGTCAGGTTCCATGCCAAGTGATGCAAAGTCCTTCTCCACCTGCTCTGTCGTGAGCTTATGGTCACTTTGCACTTCAATCCGTGCGCCGCTCGCAAAGTCAATGCCCAGATTCAGTTTAAATACAAGCAGAATAATAATCCCGGCAACGGTAACTGCACTTGAGAAAATAAAGAAAAAGTTTCGCTTGCTCGTAAAATCCCATTTTTGGAACGGCGTATACGGTTCTGTATTTTCATCTGTGTCCTGGATGTCCACAATATGTTTCTTTTTGACGCCAAACCAGCCTTTTTTCCGGTCTAACCATCTGCTTTCCACAAGAAGCGAGAGCAGAAATCTTGATAAGAAGACTGCGGTAATAAAGCTTGTCAGAATCGACAGAATCAGCATTGTCGCAAACCCTTTAACAGAGCTTGTCCCAAAGACAAAGAGCACAACCGCTGCAATAATGGTTGTAATATTCGCGTCAAAAATCGTCGCAAATGACCGTCTGTTTCCTGAGCGGAAGGCAGAACGGACGGATTTTCCTAGCTTAAGCTCTTCCTTAATCCGCTCATAGGTGATGATGTTGGCATCTACAGCCATCCCGACCCCTAAAATGAGTGCGGCTATTCCCGGAAGAGTGAGAACAGCGTTCATCCAGTCAAAAATCTGGAGCGTAATGTATACATAAACTGATAGCGTAATCACTGCAATCAATCCTGGCAGGCGGTAATAGAAAAGCATGAATAGGAAAATAATAGCTATTCCGACAATACCTGCAAACACCGTATCATGCAACGCCTGCTGTCCAAATTGTGCGCCTACTGATGTTGAGTATTTTTCAGTCAGTTTAACAGGCAGCGCCCCGGCATTTAAAATGCTGGCTAAATCTTTCGCTTCCTGGACTTTAAAATGCCCTTCAATTGTAACGTCTTTTGTGTTTAATTCCTGGCTTACATTCGGAGCGGAAACATACTTAGGGTGCTCTTTTTGAACTTCTTTCTTAAAAGAGTCTCCTTTTTCGTAATCCATCCAAATGACAAGCTGGTTGTTTGGCGCCATTTTCATGACCTTTTTCGTCACTTCACCGAATTTATCAGCATCTTTCAGTTTAATACTGACAATCGGTTCATTTGTTTTGGCGTCGTATGTTTGTTTTGCCCCGTTTTCAACGAGATCAGAACCGTTCAGCAATTCTTTGTCATTTGTATCTCTGAAAGAAAGCTGAGCCTCAGTCGCCAAAATTTCCCGCGCTCTGTTTTGGTTTGTCACACCAGCTAGCTGAACACGAATCCGGTTATTTCCTTCAATTTGGATGTTCGGTTCACTGACACCGAGGACATTCGCCCTGCGGTTCAAAGCCTCTACTGTGCTGACCAGAACGTCTTTTGTGATTTTGTCACCTTTTTTTACGGGCTGTACGTCATACAGCACCTCAAATCCGCCTTGCAAATCCAATCCTAACGTAATATTGTTTGCAGCAGGCTTTGTAAAGTAGCCCAGCCCCGTGCCAATCAATAGAACGAAAAGGAAAAACGCAATCAAGCGTCCTTTTTTCATTATGTATATCCTCCCTTAAACCTATGCAGATCAACTGCTACCTCAGTAGTTCTTCCAATGCTTCCTGACCTTCTTCACTGCCCAGCCAATTAGACGTTTTAAATGACTCAACAGTTGCATAGTTCATAAATTCTCCAATTTTCACTGATAAAATATCCCTTGTCAGTTCATAGATGTGCAGCTCCGATTTCTTTTTCCACTTCTTGTTTTTTAAGTATGACCACAAGCTTTCGAGTTCAACATCATCATATCCCAGAATCTTAAACTCTTCCAGTTTGCTGTAAAGAAACGGCCTTACGTGGTCTTTATACAGATCGGCTGGATGCTTATCCACGAATTCCACGCTCCTTTTTTATTGTTTTTCAAGAAGACTTGTCATGCTTGGACGATATATACGCATATCTTTATTGTATATGATTCCAGGTAGTTTGAGAAGGCAGGGGGTAAAAATGGCGAAACAGACGTTTTTAAAGGGCACTCTTATCCTTATCGCAGCAGGGATGGTCACAAGAATGCTCGGCTTTGTCAACCGGGTGGTCATCGCCCGTTTTATCGGCGAAGAAGGGGTCGGGCTCTATATGATGGCGGCTCCTACCTTTTTCTTAGCCACTACATTAACTCAATTCGGTCTTCCCGTCGCGATCAGTAAGCTTGTCGCTGAAGCCAGCGCACGCGGAGATCATCAAAAAACGAAAAATATTTTAGTCATGTCTCTTACCATCACTGGGATTCTCAGCCTGATTTTCACACCGCTATTTTTATTTTTCGCCCCGGTAATGGCGGAAACCATGCTGACAGATCAGAGGACGCTGTACCCCCTCTTGGCCATTACTCCGGTCGTGCCGATTATCGCCATATCCAGTGTGCTGAGAGGGTATTTTCAAGGAAAACAAAACATGAACCCGCTTGCCGTTTCACAAGTCCTGGAACAGGTCGTCCGCATTTCTCTCGTGGCTGTATGTACGACGATTTTTCTCCCTTACGGAATTGAATATGCCGCAGCGGGAGCCATGCTTTCTTCAGTTGCAGGAGAGCTGGCGTCACTTGTTTATTTATTCATTTGTTTCAAATTCAAAAAGACAATGAAAATCAGAAAACATTTTTTTCAATCGATTAAAAATGGAAAAGAAACTTTTTCTCAATTAATGAGCGTCTCACTTCCTACAACCGGCAGCCGTTTTATCGGCAACCTGTCTTGGTTTTTTGAACCCATTGTTGTCGCGCAAAGCCTTGCAATTGCCGGAGTGGCGACAGTTGCGGCTACAAAGCAATACGGGGAACTGACCGGCTTTGCCATGACGCTGCTGACTCTGCCCAGCTTTATTACATATTCTTTGTCGACCGCGCTTGTTCCTGCGATAAGTGAAGGAATGGAACAGAAAAAACTTCAGGTGGTTGAATATCGATTGGAGCAGGCCATGCGGCTGTGCCTGCTTAGCGGGGGCATTTCAGTAGTGATTTTATATGTGTTTGCGGATGAGCTGATGAGCGTGATGTATGGGTCCTCAGGCGCAGCTGTGTTTATAAAAGTCATGGCTCCGTTTTTTCTGCTTTATTATTTCCAGGGTCCGCTTCAGGCTGTGCTGCAGGCGCTCAATTTAGCAGGAGCTGCAATGATGAACAGCTTGATCGGAGCCCTTGTAAAAACAGGCCTTATTTTCGTCCTTGCCACGAGACCGTCTCTCGGCATCATGGGTGCTGCATTAGCGATTGTAACGGGCATGGTGCTCGTCACCCTTTTGCATGCAGCGACAGTGAGCAAAGTGCTGCCGATCAGCATCAAAATAAAAGAGTACGTGCTCTGCTTTGCGGTTATTTTTATATGCGGGTTCCTCAGCTCTGCTGTCAAACAATATGTGCGGTTCGGAGAGTCGGAGGCTGTGAATGTTGCCGGATGGATTGCGATAAGCGCTGTTTTCTATATCATCTTGCTGCTCGTTTTCCGTTTAATCAAAAAAGATGAGCTTCGCCGCATCCCTATTATCGGACGCCTGATCGTCCGATGAAAATCAGGTGCGGCGCCCATCTTTTTCATCAATAAAAAATTCGCCGTCAGTAAACGAACAAAATGATATAGCTGAAGGATTCGTATATCCCTGTTTCAATAAATTCTCCTCAAGCCACTGGTTATCTTTGCCGATCCGAGCCAGGTTCTCAGTTTGAATGTCACCGTCAATGATAAGCGGCATCTCCAGCTGTCTATGTTCATCATTGTTTTGTTTTTTTACGACAGTCAGTTTGCCTGACGGCTCTAATATAGCAAATGATACTTCAGCCACTCTGTCGATATTATTTTCTCTTAGCTGAACCATCAAATCATCAAAATTATAACGCTGTGATTTCATGGCGTTTTCGTCAATTTTTCCGTATTTAATGATAATGGTGGGCTTGCCGTCAAGAAGCTGACGTACGTTCCGGTTTTTTAAGGATATGTATGCAAACGTCACTTGGATCATCATTAGCACAAGCATTGGCAAAATGGTATGAAACAGATGGTCCTCTACGTTTTCTATGGCCAGGACAGCAATTTCTGCCATCATGATAAAGACAACGAGATCTAATATACTAAGCTCTCCGATCTCCCGCTTGCCCATGAAACGAAAAATAATCAGGATCACAAAATATAATACGACTGTGCGAAACGTTATAGTAAGAAGCTCTTCCATCATGCACCTCCAACTCATCATAGCATGCAACAAAACATACGATTTATGTAAGAAAAAGTGATCGTATTTCATAAAGCTTTTACGTCTAATTCACGGAACGAGGGAATACATTTTTACAAAGACGAGCCATCAGCATGTCTGAGGCTTTGTTTAAAAAGAACAGAAGCCTTTATAGATAGGCAGGGAGGAGAAATTCATGGAGGAAACGAAACAAGTTGGAAAAGGCATACTCTACGGCTTAATCGCTATTTTTTCAGCCATGCTCCTAACGAGTTTAGCCGTTTCACTTTTACTGACAGCAACCTCGCTTGAAGAATCATCATTCAACTGGCTGATCACCGCCGTATCATTTCTTTCTTTATTTATCGGCGGATTCATATCTGGCGGGAAAGGGAAGGAAAGAGGATGGCTGATTGGGGCATTGACTGCTTTAAGCTTTTCCTTGATTATTTTACTGTTTCAATATCTGGGATTCGGAAAAACATTTACAGCAGAACAGCTGCTCTTCCATCTTGGCTTTTTAGGCGTATGTATGCTTGGCGGCATTTTCGGAGTGAATTTGAGAGGAAGCAGATCTTCCTAATAAAAAAAGAGCGGGGGTTACCCGCTCTTTTTTTGTTTGCTATGTATGAACTCCTGCTGTTATTCAGCAGCAGAAGTTTCTCTGATCGCGCGGCGGTCGAAAGTAAGACGTGTGTTATCACCAGTCTTAATGACGACTTTGCTTTCGTCGATAGAGTCAACTGTACCGTGCAATCCACCGATTGTCACGACTGAATCGCCTTTTTTCAGTTCCTCCTGCATTCGACGCACAGCTTTTTGCTGCTTCTGCTGCGGACGGATCAGCAAGAAATAAAGAACCGCAAACATTAAAATAATAGGAACTAATGTACCTAAAGTACCTGTCATCTTTTTCCCCCCTTTCTGAAACAAACTTGCCATTATGGCTTTTTATATTAGAAGCTTTTCGCATTTGGCTTGTTATAGCCGTAACGCTCAAAGAACTCTTCTCTGAAATCACCCAGACGATCCTCGCGAATAGCCTGTCTTACCTGCTCCATTAAGTGTAACAGAAAATGAAGGTTATGGTAAGTTGTTAATCGGAGTCCAAACGTTTCATTGCAGCGAATCAAGTGTCTGATATACGCCCGTGTGTAATTTTTACATGTGTAGCAATCACACTCTTCATCAATCGGACGGAAGTCTCTCTCAAATTTTGCGTTTTTCATATTGAGCCGTCCTTCAGCAGTAAACACCGTGCCGTTCCGTGCAATACGGGTAGGCAGCACACAGTCAAACATGTCTACTCCGCGGATCGCTCCGTCAATCAGAGCATCCGGAGAACCGACTCCCATCAGATACCTCGGCTTATCCTTCGGTAAAAGCGGTGTCGTAAATTCAAGCACCCGGTTCATAACGTCTTTCGGTTCACCAACGGACAATCCACCTATAGCATATCCCGGAAAATCAAGGGAAATCAAGTCTTTCGCGCTTTGTGTACGCAAATCTTCGTATTCTCCCCCCTGAACAATACCAAACAGGCCTTGCTCGTCCTGCCGGGCATGGGCATTCAGGCAGCGTTCAGCCCAGCGGCTTGTCCGCTCAACTGACCGTTTCATGTAATCGTATTCTGCCGGATATGGCGGGCATTCGTCAAATGCCATCATAATATCAGAGCCGAGTGCGTTTTGGATCTCCATCGCTTTTTCCGGAGATAAAAACAGCTTATCTCCATTTAAGTGATTGCGGAAGTGAACGCCCTCTTCCTCTATATTACGAAACTTGCTTAATGAAAAGACCTGAAAACCGCCGGAATCTGTTAAAATTGCGCGGTCCCAGTTCATAAATTTATGGAGTCCGCCCGCTTCTTTTACAATATCCTGTCCCGGGCGAAGCCATAGGTGATATGTGTTGCTTAATATGATGCCCGCGTCCATTGCCTTCAGCTCTTCAGGCGCCATTGTTTTAACTGTCGCCAGTGTGCCGACCGGCATAAAAACAGGCGTTTCAAAGGAGCCGTGGGGAGTATGCACTCTGCCCAGGCGCGCCCCTGTTTGTTTGCATTCTTTTATAAATTCATAGCGTATTGGTTGTTCAGCCACTTTTTATGAGGCCTCCTGTTCTCAATTTATATAATCAGCATTGCGTCGCCGAAGCTGAAGAAACGGTATTCTTCTTCAACCGCATGGTTATACGCACGCAGAACGTTTTCTCTGCCTGCAAGCGCACTGACCAGCATAATCAATGATGATTTCGGCAAGTGAAAGTTTGTAATCATTCCGTCAATGGCTTTGAATTCATAGCCCGGATAAATAAAAATAGATGTCCATCCGCTTGATGCTTTAAATCGCCCATCATGTTCACCGGCAATCGTTTCAAGCGTGCGGGTTGAGGTCGTGCCGACAGAAATAATCCGTCCGCCCTTTTCCCTTACGCTGTTTAAAGCCGCGGCCGTTTCTTCTGACATTTGATAGAACTCTGCATGCATATTATGCTCTTCCACTTCATCGGCACTGACCGGACGAAACGTTCCGAGACCGACATGCAGTGTGATGAACTCAATCTGAACGCCTTTGTCCTTCAGCTGCTGTAAAATGTCTTCCGTGAAATGAAGTCCGGCTGTAGGCGCAGCGGCAGATCCGATTTCTTTTGAAAACACCGTTTGGTAACGCTCTCTGTCATCAAGCTGTTCCTTAATATATGGCGGAAGCGGCATTTCTCCGAGTGATTCCAGCACCTCGTAAAAAATACCGTCATATTGGAACTCAACTTTTCTGCCGCCATGCTCCAGCTCTTCCGTGCAGACAGCTTTTAATCTGCCGTCTCCAAATGTTACAACGGTTCCTTTTTTTACCCGTTTTGCCGGTTTGACGAGCGTTTCCCACCTGTCACCGGCTTCCTGTTTCAGCAAAAGCAGTTCTACTTTTGCCCCCGTATCCTCTTTTGTTCCGAATAACCGGGCAGGCAAAACGCGGGTATTGTTCAGCACGAGACAATCCCCTTCTTTAAAGAAACTGATGATCTGTTTAAACGAGCTGTCTGTCAGCTCTCCTGTATGTTTATCAAGCACCATCAGCCTTGAAGCGTCGCGCTGTACCAATGGCACCTGTGCAATTAAACGTTCCGGAAGTTCAAAATCAAATAAATCAACTTTCATAATTTCACCTTTATTCTAGTCTTTTGTTATTTCATTCTGCCGAAAAGATTAAGCAAGATTGATAATACCACACTTATGATAATACAAGTGACAACCGGGAAGAAAAACGTCACATTTCCTTTTTTTACAAAAATATCTCCCGGCATCTTGCCGACAAAATGCAAAACCGCTCCGATAATTAGCAAAACAGCACCAAGAATCATAATGATCTTAGGAAATTCAGTCATATCGGGGAGCCTCCATTTGAAAATGATGATAAACGGCCGGTGTGACGATCCTTCCCCGCGGCGTTCTCTGGATAAAACCGATTTGCAGAAGATACGGTTCGTACACATCTTCAATCGTATGCGGTTCTTCGCCGATCGTGGCTGAAATCGTATCAAGCCCCACCGGACCGCCGTTAAATTTTTCGATCATTCCCATCAGCAGCTTGTGATCAATGTGATCCAAGCCAAGACGGTCGACTTGAAGCCGCTCCAAAGCGTCCTGAGAAATCTCTTCTGTAATCCGGCTGTCGCCTAACACCTGTGCAAAATCCCGGACCCTTCTCAGCAGGCGGTTGGCCACCCGCGGCGTTCCTCTTGATCTTCTGGCAATCTCAAGCGCTGACGGCTGATCAATTTCAACCTCAAACACATCAGCCGTTCTCGTAACAATATCAGCAAGCTCTTCTTGTGTATAATACTCAAGCCGCGACATGACGCCGAATCGATCTCTTAACGGCGCCGTCAAAAGCCCTACTCTTGTCGTGGCGCCGACCAGTGTAAAAGGCGGAAGATCAAGACGGACTGAACGGGCAGAAGGCCCTTTTCCAATGACAATATCAAGACAAAAATCTTCCATTGCCGGATAAAGCACCTCTTCAATCGATCTGTGCAGCCTATGTATCTCATCGATAAATAATACATCCCCCGGCTCGAGCGCCGTTAAGATCGCAGCCAAATCACCCGGCCTTTCAATCGCAGGTCCCGAAGTCGTCCGCAACTCCACTCCCATTTCGTTGGCAACGATGGAAGCAAGCGTCGTTTTTCCAAGCCCTGGCGGACCGTATAAAAGAACATGATCAAGCGTTTCCTGTCTCATTTTTGCGGCATCTATAAAAACACGCAAATTCTCTTTTACCTTATGCTGCCCGATGTATTGAACCAGGCGCTGAGGCCTCAGGCTTTGCTCTATCACTGATTCATGGTTGTCTGCTTCACTTGAGACGAGCCGTTCATCCATGAACATCACCTTACTTCAATAGTTTTTGTAATGCTTTTTTTACGTACTGGTCTGTTGTCAGACCAATATCCTCTTTTAAGTGAGGAAGTACCTTTTTGATTTCTTTTTCGGCATAACCAAGTACCCTGAGGGCCTCGAGTGCTTCTTCAAGCGCCGTTTCTGCCGTTTGTTTTTCAAGTCTTTCTTCATGATTGAACAGATTTTCAATCATTTCAGGCACGACGTCAGCCAGCTTTCCTTTTAAATCAAGGATAATCTGGCGGGCAGTTTTTTTGCCGACACCCGGAAACTTGACTAAAAAGGCTTCATCTTCATTTTCAATTGCTTGAATGACCGCTCCCGGGTCACCTGATCCCAAAATGGCGAGTGCCCCTTTTGGACCGATTCCGGTCACATTTAACAGCTTTGTAAAGAGCGCTTTTTCCTCCCTTGTTGAAAAGCCGTATAGTAAAAACGCATCTTCTCTTACATGATGGTACGTAAAAATGGTTTCTTGACTTCTCTCCTTATATATAAACGGATTTGGCGTAAAAATCTGATAGCCGATGCCGCCGTTTTCTATCACAATATATTGGGGAGATACATAATCAATCGTCCCTTTAACAAATTCGATCACGAAAATTCACCTCTTTGACTGTTCTTCATTGTACCATAAAAACAGCCAAAGGCTTAAAGAAAAGTTAACATATGTTCGCTTCTCATTCATTGTTCCACGAAAAAAAAGACATGAGCACATGTCTTCAATCAGCAGTGGTCACCCGCTGTACGTCTTGATATGTTCTATGACATCTTCAAACTCCGCTTTCGTCCGAAACGGAATGCCTTTTTCGAGATTTTTTTGCATATGGCTCTCCAGTCTTTCTAAGTCAATTTGAAAAAAAGATTGAATCGGTTCAGAATCCGACTCCGGCCGTCCATGAAAGGTGGAAATTACTCCGCTGTCAGAAACGCCGATATAACCATTCACCTTGCTGAGCGGAGAAATATCGTCCACCTGCTTCCGAAATAGAACGTACCCATTTTTATGTTCGACAAGCGTCCATCCCGCATAATCCGCCCAAAAGTCATCCATGGACAGCACCTTTTCACGCTTATGCTCGATGCTGACCTCTCCATCCAAATACACTTTTTCAAGCTGCACATGCACTTGCAGCGGTTCATAGTGCTCCACTTCCGCCCCTGACGCGCGGGGAGCACCCATTAGAAAAGCTGCGGCTGAGCATAAAATCCCCAGCAACAGATACGCAGTGCTAAATCGTTTCACCCTTTACACCTCTTTGCACACGTTTATGACTAGTCTGACCAAAGAGGCTACTGCTTAACCGTTTCCTCAAAATTTGTTTGCACATTTTTCCTGACAAGCCGTTCCTCTGGATACATATCGGCGTGCCGTTCTGAAATCGTCAGAAATTGTGTCAGGAAAGCACTGAGAAAATATAATGCCGCAAAAATCCATATCACGCCGCCTGCGCCGAGCGGGCCGATAAAAAGGCTCACGATGCCGGGAGCAATAAAAGCGCACAGACCCGATCCCAGATTTAACACAGACATGGCAGCACCTTTGTTATCAGGCGCAAGCGTCGGCAAAAGCGCGCTTAATGGAACATATCCGGCCAGTGCCGCACCGTAGCAGCAGGCAATGATCATCAGCACCCAGTACTGATGCCCGATCAATTGCGGCGTGTAATAGAGCGCCAGTGTAAAAATGCCGCTGCCGACTCCGCCAAACCACATGACAGTATTGCGCCAGCCCAGTTTATCTCCGACCGCGCCGAAAATGATGTTAAATATAATGTTGACAAAAAACAGCGTCCCCCAAATTTGCAGCCATTCTGAAACAGAATAGCCGTAACGCGCCAAATAGGTCGGAAGAAATATCGCAAATCCGAATTGTCCGATAGCATTTATTGTCTTGACTACGCCGCCGATGCCGACTTTAGGATTTTCAAACATAATTGTAAACGCCTTCGACAGCTCTTTCCATTTCGGCTGATCTTGTTTTTGTACAGGCATAAATTTATCTTTATTAAAAAACAGTGCGAGAACTCCGCCTGCTGCCACAAATAGTAAAGCGCTCCAAAGCGTATTGATTTCTCCAATCGCCGGAACCGCATAGCTCGAATAAAACGGTCCAAGCACGTTCAGGCCGCACGTAAACATAAACCAAAACCAGCCGACGGCTTTACCAAGGATTTGCTGAGAGGTGCTGTATGATACCCATACAAGAAACGAGTATGCAAACAGCGGGTATCCCAAGCCCCTGAGCGCGTAGCTGCCCAAGAGAGCCGGATAGTACATATGAGGAATCGCCCAGCCGATAAAAGCAACCGAACCGAGGATAAAAGCAAGTAAACCGACCGTCATCGTCTTTCTTGGCCCCCAAGTCTGGACAAAGGTTCCTGATAGCCAAGCCGAAATCGTGACAGCAATGCCATACACCGTAAACAGCGAAGCAGATTGCTGCATACTGAGACCGTGATCAACAAGAAAAGGAGACAGCCATCCTTGCTCAAGTCCGTCTCCAACCATAAAGATGACCACACCAATATAACCCCAAATCATGTGAGAAGGAATACCGATTTTGTTTAAAGCATTTCCTTTAGCATGTGCTGTATTCATGATTTCCACCGCCTACTTTTTATAAAGTATCAATGGAATGTATATACCCAAGCTTGCTGTATTGTAATCCCTTTATCTGAATATTAAAAAACAATTTTTTCAGTATGTTCAATGCTGACAGGCATGCCTAAAGCGAGCGACTGCTGAGCCGCCCTTGCTATTCGTTCCGCCTGAAAGCCGTCCTCGCCGGTGCAGGCAGTCTCCCGATTGGTTTTGATCGCATCTGCAAACTGAAGAATCTCTTCTGTGTAGGCTTCCTTATAGCGTTCAAGAAAAAAGAAATGCGGTTTATCCTTCATGACAAAGTCAGCCGTTGACACTTCTACCGTCGTCGGCCTGCTGTTATCCGCTGCTGCCGAGCCTTTCGTGCCGAAAACCTCGACCCGCTGGTCATATCCGTACACAGCTTGACGGCTGTTGTCTATCACACCCATGGCACCGTTTGCAAATGTCAAGGTAATGACAGCCGTATCAATGTCCCCCAGCTCTGCAAAGGACGGATTCACCAAAGCCGCTCCTTTTGCATACAATTCCGTCACTTCACTTCCCATGATGTATCTCGCCATATCAAAATCGTGAATCGACATATCGATAAATAAGCCGCCTGATGTGCGGACATAATCAACATTCGGGGGTTCAGGGTCCCGTGACGTAATTTTTAATAAATGAGGCGGGCCGATTTCACCATTTGAGACAATGGTTTTGATTTTCTTAAAATGAGGGTCGAAACGGCGGTTAAATCCGACTTGCAGCTTAACCCCATGTTTCCGCACGGCCGCAAGTGCCTCCTTCGTTTCATCAGGAGAAAAACTGATTGGTTTTTCACAAAAAATATGTTTTTTCGCCTCAGCTGCTTCTCTGATGATTTGCGCATGTGTGTTTGTTGGCGAACAGATAAAAACAGCGTCAATATCAGGATCAAGCAATAAATCTCTATAGTCAGCGGTTATGTATTCAATGTGGTGACTGGCGGCCCAATCCTGTAAACAGCTTGCAGAAATATCAGAAACCGCTTTTATTTTCATATGAGGAATCCGATGTATATTTTGAACATGAAGTTTGCCGATGCGCCCTGCACCGATAATTCCTGTCACCATCTGTTTCGTCATAGCGTGTTCCCCCTTGATAGTTTACGAAAGCGCTTTATTTCAAATTAATAGTATCCCATTTGTAAGCGCTTTTCAAGGAGTGGAATCAACGTTTTCATGTCTCTTTTATCACAATCAAAGCTTATAGGTAGCCTTCTTTCCCAAGACCAGATACACTATATTTAGGCTCTTTTTCCTGAACAGTTTTGGATTTTCCTATAAACAACTGCATAAAATAGAGCAAAGAAGGTGAATGAAATGCTGACAAAAGCAGAGGCACTGGCCCATTCAGTCATATACCGCCAAAACAGCAGATTTGATAAAGTCAAAGAGAAACCCGAGGAATTAACATTGATCGGCAAGGGACGAAGCGCCTATGTGTTTGCCATAACAGAAGGTGACCGGAAAATGGCGCTGAAGGTATTTTTTCCGGAGTATCAAGCGACAGCCGTCAAAGAAGCAGCGATTTATGAAAAATTAGCCGGATCCGCATTCTACCCTGACATTTATGAAACTGGTGATTCATTTATTTTAATGGAATATATTAAAGGCGATACCTTTTACAACTGCCTGAAAAAAGGCATCGCGATCAGCGACGATATGATTCAGCAGGTAGAGGACGCACTTTCTGACGCCCGTGCAGCCGGCCTCAACCCGTCAGACATTCATTTGCGCAATCTGATTCTGACAGAATCCGGAGCAGTGCGGGTCATTGATGTTGCGAGATTTGAACAGACGAAAACGTGCACGCAGTGGGACGATTTAAAAACGGCGTATCATACGCTTTATAAAAAGCCGATTTTCCCGAAAAAAATCCCGGGCTTTTGGCTTGAGGTTATTGCTTTTTTATATAAAAAAGTTTGGTTTCAGAAGCACTTTGCACAACGGAAAAGAAAATATTTTTCATAGAAAAGGCAGCCGCATAAGCGGCTGCCTTTATCATTTTATTTTTACTTTCTGACAGCAGAAATTAAATTCATTTGTTCAGGCGACAGCTTGATGCGATATCCTCTCACACTCAAATAAACCGCGTCTGAGTTCTTTTCGCTGGAATGACAATATGTGTTTTCCATTTCTGTCTCCTCCACCCTTTATCTATTTTCTTTTATCATACCTGCACTTTATTGAGGAAATTTTAAAGAAATGTAAAGATCGTATAAAATCCGTGATGTGGTAAAAGAGAGAAAAAGGGAGATAGTCACATCAAAACACGCAGTAAAGTCCTTCTTATAATATTCTCATGTCTTCTGTTCTTCGGCGGTGCCGTCTATTGGATGTTTTTTTCACTGAAAAACGTTCCGAAAGGCAGCCTCGTACAATCAGTGGAATCGCCTGACGGAAGCTATACGCTAAACACTTATATATCCAAAAATACCTTAAGCTCAGATGCCGCCAGGGGCGAACTCGTGAATGAAAAAACACTTGTCAAAAAAACAATCTATTGGAATTATCCTGACAGCAGACTATCTGTTAAATGGTTGAACAACAATACAGTAAAAATCGGCAGCCAGACTTTACATCTCGATATCGATGAAACTTATGATTGGCGAAAGGATGATCATTGGATTCGTGAGGAACCGCCGCAAGCATCAGTGAGGTGAGATAATGAAAGATCCTTATCGTTTGCCTTTTATATACACAATGAGCTTGGCTATTTATTTCTCAAAGACTGTTTCATAATTGGTGTCCACATGCCTTTATAAACAGAAGCGCAGCGTACTTCATACGCTGCGCTTTTTTCACCCCATTCTCCCCTCTCATGATCATTACACGTTATATAATGTGACAGATTGATTGTAAAAATAGTTCAATTAACCCAAAATCCTCTTTATAAATGCAATCGAAACGACGTGAGGAGGAAGCTTGATGGCAGATGTTGTTGCTAGTTTAAACGCGGTCTTATGGAGTACACCCGTCATTTATATTTTATTAGGAATTGGATTGATCTTTTCTATTGTGACCCGTTTTTTACAAGTCAGACACATCAAGGAAATGATTGTGCTGATGTTTCAAGGCAAGAGCTCAGAGGCAGGGGTATCTTCGTTTCAAGCATTATCAATCGCGCTGTCCGGCAGGGTGGGGACCGGAAACATCGCAGGTGTGGCAACAGCAATTGCGTTCGGCGGACCCGGCGCGGTGTTCTGGATGTGGGCCATTGCTTTTATCGGTGCTTCGAGCGCCTTTGTTGAATCTACTCTTGCCCAAATTTATAAAGTGAAACAAGGCGGCCAATATCGAGGCGGACCCGCTTATTATATAGAAAAAGGATTAGGCATTAAGTGGTTTGCTGTTTTATTTGCGGCTGCGGCCCTTATTGCAATGGCTCTCCTTATGCCAGGGGTCCAGTCCAACTCCATTGCAGCGGGCGTCCAAAATGCATTCGGCATCTCTCCTGCCATTACTGGCTGTTTTCTTGTTCTCTTATTAGGTTTTATCATTTTCGGAGGTGTAAAACGTATCGCCAGTGCCGCACAAATGATTGTCCCGTTTATGGCAGTCGGATACATTCTGCTCTCTCTGATCATCATTGTGATGAATATTTCTGAACTGCCTGCTGTCATTTCTTTGATTTTCAGAAGTGCTTTTGCATTAGATTCCGCATTCGGCGGTCTCATCGGCATGGCCATTTCATGGGGCGTCAAACGAGGCATTTATTCAAACGAAGCCGGACAAGGAACAGGCCCTCATCCTGCTGCCGCCGCAGAGGTATCTCATCCGGTAAAGCAAGGATTGGTTCAGGCATTTTCTGTTTATATCGACACTTTATTTGTATGTTCCGCTACAGCATTCATGATTTTATTTACCGGTATGTACAATACACAGGCTGCCGACGGTTCATTTATTGTCAATCACCTGAAAGGTGTAGAAGCTGGACCGGGCTTCACTCAGGCCGCCATTGACAGTGTGCTGCCCGGCTTTGGTGCAGGCTTTGTCGCTATTGCTTTGTTCTTCTTCGCTTTTACAACCATTATGGCTTATTACTACATCGCTGAAACAAATATCACATATTTAGCGAGAGGCAGAGAAAGCAAGTGGGCAATGCTGGGCTTAAAACTGATCATTTTAGCCGCGACATTCTACGGTGCTGTCAAAACCGCTACACTTGCTTGGGCATTAGGTGACGCGGGACTTGGCATTATGGTTTGGCTGAACGTCATTGCCATTGTTTTGCTCGCCAAGCCGGCGCTTATTGCGTTAAAGGATTATGAGCAACAGAAGAAACAAGGCTTAGACCCAGTCTTTGATCCTAAAGCTCTCGGCATCAAAAACGCTGATTTCTGGGAGAAAGAATACACACACGAAAATGAGCGCGTCTCTTAAGATGAAAAAAGACCGGCCTGAGATCACTTCGCGCCGGTCATTTTTATATTACTGGTAATTTGTATACACTGCCTGAACATCATCATCGTCTTCAAGCGCATCGATCAATTTTTCCAGTTTTTCAACAGCCTCATCATCAGCCTCTGCATATGTTTTCGGAATCATGGTTACTTCAGCTGAATCAACTGGATAATTTGCTTCAAGTGCTGTTTTTACCTCTTCAAAACGTTCAGGCGCTGTTAATACCTCAAAGAATTCATCCTCTGTCTGCAGCTCTTCGCCGCCCGCTTCTATGACATCAAGCATCAAGTCATCCTCTTCTATTTGCCGATGTGTGCGGTCAATTGCAATGTACCCCTTCCGTTCAAACAAAAATGCTACACATCCGCTTTCTCCGAGACTTCCGCCGTTTTTATTGAAAGCTGTCCGCACATTTGTCGCCGTACGGTTTTTATTATCAGTTAAGCACTCCACCATGACGGCAACCCCTGAGGGACCGTAGCCTTCATAGGTGATTTCCTCGTAGCTGCTGCCGTCCTGGCTTCCTGCGGCTTTTTTTAGGGCACGGTCTATATTATCATTTGGCATATTGGCGCCTTTTGCTTTTTCAATCACAAGCCGCAATGCTGAATTTGCTTCAGGATCGGCTCCGCCTTGCTTTGCTGCCACATAGATTTCTTTAGCAAGCTTCATAAATACTTTTCCGCGCTTTGCGTCTTGCGCATTTTTTCTTTTTTGGATGTTTTTCCACTTAGAATGGCCAGCCATGCTTTCACCTTCCTTGATATTTCTATGTACACTTTAATGGGTATTGCAAGCCGTTGTAAAGAAAAAGACCGCCGGGAATCACTCTCCGGCAGCCTTCTTAGTCCTAGCGTCTGTTCATTTTATGAAGTCTTGTGAACAGTCCTTTATCTGTAGATACTTGAACGTCACGGCCATCCGCATAGTTTCGTGCGGCTTTTTTGACATTTTGCCTGTCAGACTGTGTAAAATCAGCGTGGCTTCTGACTGCGATGACTACTTTGTCATCCGTTACCATCACTTGTGTGTCGTTGACGTTTTTGACTTGTTTCACACGATTGGCGATTTTTGCGGCAAGTCTTCTGTTCTCTTGGTTGTCATACCCGTTGTTGTTCGTCCCATTTCGGTTCATGTTTCTGTTATTTGTGTTGTTATATGTTCCGTCAGTTGCCAATGGGACGCGATCATCTGCAGTAACACGGTCGTTTACATTGGTTGTGTTTCGGTCACGGCCGTTCTGGCCGTTCTGGTCCTCCATCAATTCAGAGACCGGGCCGTCGTGATCCATCCCGTCTCCCTGTCTGTCAGCGTCATTCTCATTTGTATAATATCCGATTGGACGGGTATTGCCGTTATTACCGTTATTACGCGTATCATTAAGGGCATCATTATTTGCGCCGCATGCTGTTAATCCGGCTGTCATCAAAATGAGGCCTGCAATTGTTAACTTTCTACCCAATGGAAAAACCCCCCGAGGACTGATTGAGCATGTTGTGCTCGTTTTTATCATGTGCATCAGGGAGATATGTTAAGCGTGTCAGTTATGACCATTCGACGATTGTAAGACAATATAAAAAAAGGAACGATTTACATCGTCCCGAACAATCATTCACTTTCTTCTTCCGGGCGTCCAAACATCTGGTTTGTTGAAGGCTGATTTGGCATGGAAGTTCCGGCTGCATACGGATTCGGATTTGCTCCTCCGTAAGGCATATAAGGAGTTCCATATGCTCCTCCCTGATATCCAGGTGCTGAGAAGTATGGCTGCTGATCATCGTCACACCCGCAATCATCATGATCCTTAAATGGCGGCATATAACCATGTGCCACATTTGGCTGATAAGCACCCATCACTTGAGGAGCGCCATAATAAGGACCATATGGCATATGCCCATAAGGAGATCCATAAGCCGGCGATGCATATTGAGGCGCGCCGTGCGAAGGCTGATATCCGTAATGCCCGTGATGGCTGTTTTCATGATGCTGGTTATCATATTCACCCGGATCATATTGCGAAGGTGATACAAAACCTGGCTGGTAGCCATAAGGCTGATGCATCGGAAATGCATGTGCAGGATAGTATGGGTAGCACAGGCCGGATCCAGGCAGTATCGGTGAGACAGGAACCGGACATGGCACAAAATGGGCTGGATACGGATAATATGGCTGAACTGCCGGCATATTCGGAACAGTGTGGTGGATGTTTTCTTCTTCCATACCGCCTACATCTGGCGCCTTAGGCGTATTGGGCATATTCGGATAATTTGCATTTTCCATATTACTCATTGCCTCCTGTTGTGGAAATTGATCTTGCATGTCATACATATGATCTATATTTCCGTCATGATGCTTTTTAGGCTCCTCCGGTTTAGGAGGTGACCAAGGCTGAAAAAGCTGATTCATATCATAATAATCGTTCACATCAGCTTCAGGATACACATTATCATGCAAATTCGGCATCGGCGGGACAAAAGGAACAGACTGCTTTTCTTTCGGTTTTGTGTCTTCTACGTCGACAACGGATTTAGGCTTCTCCTTAGAAAATGGATGTTCTTGCTTCTCATCCCCGACTGCCGCCGGACTTTTGCCCGCTTTTATCTCTTTTCTGACTGGAACACCTCCAGACGGCACTTTTATTTTCATCCCAGGCATGATTAAATCTGGATTGCTGAGCTGCGTATTGAGTTTTTTTACTTCCTCAACATCAACTCCGTATTTTTCAGCTATTTTCCAGAGTGAATCGCCTTTTTGAACGATATGGATTTTCAACGTTTTCCCCTCCTATGCAAAACGTGAACAGTTCAGTTGTGATTACAATATGTTTCTTCACAACATATGCCTGATCGAAAGAAATTATGAGTACAGGAGGGGAAATATTTCTGGTTTACGTGATGGAAAGCATTCGATTCAGCGCAAGAAGGGCATCGTCCTGAATGACTTTCGGCACTTTGATCACGCCTGCTGGTTCTCCTTTTTCTATTTGTTCTAAAGACCAGAGCAAATGCGGGAGGTCAATTCGATTCATCGTCAGACATGGACACATATCCGGATTGAGTGATTCAATTTGTTTGTCGGAATGCTCTTGAATCAGTCGCTGAACAAGATTCATTTCTGTACCGATTGCCCATTTGCTTCCCGGCTGAGCGTGGCTGATTGTATCAATAATATATTTCGTTGATCCGCTGTCGTCACTTTGCATTACGACTTCATGGGAGCATTCAGGATGAACAATGATCCGGATGTCAGAATCTCGTTCTCTCAAATCATTTATATTTTTCACGGTGAATTTTTCATGAACAGAGCAGTGGCCTTTCCAAAGAATAACCTTGATATCGTTTTGTTCTGCCTCGTTCTCTAATTGATCTTGAATCGGGTCCCAGACAGCCATGTCCTCAAGCGGGATACCAAGTTCATAAGCGGTGTTCCTTCCTAAATGCTGATCAGGCAGAAATAAAATGCGTTTTTTCTGTGTAAACGCCCATTCAAGCACTTTTTTGGCATTGGATGAGGTTACAGTCGCTCCGCCGTGCTTTCCGACAAATGCCTTGATCTCCGCTGTAGAATTCACATAGGTTAATGGTATGATCGTGTCGCCGAATATATGCTGAAGTTTCTCCCACGCCCTGTTCGTCTGCTGCATGTCAGCCATATCAGCCATAGAACAGCCCGCTCTCATATCTGGCAGGATGACCGTTTGGTCCGTACCTGTCAGCATATCAGCGGTCTCTGCCATAAAATGTACGCCGCAAAATACAATATATTCCGCATCCTTATTTTTTTCCGCCATTTGGGCAAGCTGGAGTGAATCGCCCGTTTGGTCAGCAAATTGAATTACTTCATCCTTTTGATAATGATGGCCTGGAATAAACAACTTGCTCCCGAACTTTTCCTTAATGGCTGCAACACGTCTCTCCATCTCTTTCATTGACAGCCCTTTATAATGGTCAGGCATCATTTCAAATTGTTTGATTGCCTCAAGAATTGACATAACCGCATTCCTCCACTGACTGATTTGTTAACGCTACATCCATGCTGATATCTAAGCTTCTGACCGAATGAGTCAGAAATCCTAAGGAAATATAATTCACACCCGTCCCTCTAAAAGTGGGCAGAGATTCTAATGTAATTCCTCCGGAAGCTTCGGTTTTAATGTGATCCGGTGTGATATTTGCAAAATGGCGGACAGTGTCAGGCGGGCAATTGTCAAACATAATGACATCAGCTTCAGCAAGAATGGCTTCTCTGAGCTGCTCCTCAGATTCAATTTCCACTTCAATATTCACCATGTGCCCTGCTGCCTGCCGCGCTTTTTCACACGCCTTTACAATGGAACCGCAAGCTGCAATATGATTATCTTTGATCATGATTCCGTCGTACAGGCCGAATCGATGGTTATATCCTCCTCCGACCCTGACCGCATATTTTTCGAGCATTCTTAACCCCGGCGTCGTTTTCCTTGTGTCACAAACCTTAATCTGTTCATCATCAAGCCGTTCAACAGCCTGCCTTGTCATCGTCGCAATACCCGACAGCCTTTGAATAAGATTTAATACTACCCTCTCTCCAGAAAGAAGAGCAGCGGCCGGCCCGCGTAAGACGGCAATCACATCACCCTTTCGCAAATGATCTCCATCTTTTTTGTGTAAAAACGTCTGAACCTTTTCATCTAAAAAGGCAAAGCCTTCCTTTATTACCGCAGCTCCGGCGAAAATGCCGTCTGACTTTGCAACAATTGAGGCCTCACAGTTCTGTCCTTCAAAGATGGACTGTGATGTAAGATCTCCCGTCCCTATATCCTCATGAAAAAAGTGATTCAGCAATTTTTTCAGCTGTAAATGATTCATTTCTCCAAATCCCTTCGTTTTTTCTCATTTTGGTTCCCTTTTTTGTATGGACAATTTGTTTGCCTTGCCAGCCTGTATCAGCCTGAGGGATATCAATTCGAAAATGCGCCCCCCTGCTTTCTTCCCGCAATAGAGCAGACGAAGTCATCAGCTTTGCAACCTGACACAAGTGAGAAAGCTCCAGCTGCGGAATTGTGATATCCTTCACATTTATCTTCTGAGATGGGAGCCCATAAAGCCAATTGCTCATCTCAATCAGTCTGTCTTTTTCTCTTACTATGGACATGTCGCTTGTCATTCTGTTTTGCAGTTCAGAAAGCTCGATATTCGGCACCGCATAAACTCCGCTGGTTTCACCGTTGAATTGACTATACCTGATATCAACCGGTTTTCTCATGATATGTTCTGCTGCTCTTTTACCAAATACAAGTGCCTCCAGCAAGGAATTGCTCGCAAGACGATTGGCTCCGTGTAAGCCGGTGCATGCAGTTTCCCCTATCGCGTAAAGCCCGGGCACAGTTGTTTCTCCCCACCGATTGACTGAAACGCCTCCCATTAAGAAATGCATTCCCGGCGCAACAGGTATTTTTCTTTTACGAATATCAACCCCTGCCTTTTCGCAAATAGAGGTGATTGTGGGAAAACGCACTTCGAAGTCAGAAATAGCGCTGCAATCAATATACACACGTTTTCCTTTTGCTATTTCTTCATGAATCACCCGCGAGACGACGTCCCGTGGTGCTAAATCCTCCAGCGGATGCCGTCCGGCCATAATACGGCGGCCGTTTTGGTCTGTTATAAAACCGCCCTCACCTCTGACTGCCTCTGAAACAAGCCCACACGAGACGCCATTTTTGACGAGAAGTGTAGGATGAAACTGGGTAAACTCTAAATCAGTTAATTCCGCTCCGGCCCGGTAAGCAAGTGAAAGACCATCACCCGTGACAGATGGATCGTTCGTATGGTGCTGAAACAAGCTTCCGCATCCGCCAGCTGCCAGCACAACCTCATCCGCATGCCGCAAATTGATCCGGCCGCGGCTGTCTTTCGTCACTACACCGGCACAGCGCCCATTCTTCATCAGCAAATCAACCGCTGTTTCATTCTCGATGACTTCGATTTGGCTATTGATTTGTTTCAGCAAGTAATCAATAAGCATGCTGCCTGTAGCGTCTCCTCCCGCATGAAATATGCGGTTACGCGTATGGGCTCCTTCCCTGCCAAGGCTGACTTTGCCTTGTTTATCCCGGTCAAATGGAAAGTCATTCTCCAAAAAGTTCTCAATGATGGTTTTTCCATCAAGTAAAACGTCTGATACGATGTTTTGATCGTTATGTCCGCAGCCTGCATATAACGTATCCTCCATATGAGACGCAATCGAGTCATCTTTTGCATAAGCCGCCGCAATTCCGCCCTGTGCATGTCTTGAATTGCTGTTTTTTGTGCTTTTTTTCGTGATGACAGTCACCTGGTATGATGGCGGAAGTGCAGAAGCCAGGGCAAGTGCCGCCGCTCCTGAACCAATAACCACAATCGTCTTTATAGACATATGCCACCTCCTGTTGTTTACACCTGTCTTGACACCTATATTTACACAACGATAAAATAAACTCAAGAGTTTTTTATGAAGAACATATGGAGGAAAGACCGGATGATTTATTTAGATTATGCAGCAACCACGCCAATTTGCGAGGAAGCACTGGACGTATTTCAGAAGCTCAGCATTGATATGTACGGGAATGCCAGCAGCTTGCATGACGCTGGGGGAAAAGCAAATCATATACTGGAGTACTGCCGGGGGAAAATAGCTGACATAATCGGCGGAGAAACAGGCGGTATATATTTTACAAGCGGCGGCACTGAATCCAATTTTCTTGCCATTCAATCATTGTTAAACGGCCTGCCAAAAACAAAAAGACATTTTATTACGACTACCATGGAACATCAATCAATCCATAACTGTGCTGCTTTACTGCAGAATCATGGCTTTGACGTGACAATCATTAAGCCTAACGAGTACGGACTTATTACCGAGGAAATATTGGCAGCTCATATTCGCCCGGACACAGGCCTGGTTTCTATTCAGCATGCCAATTCAGAAACAGGAATTATTCAGCCCATTAAACACCTGTCATCGTATCTTCACAATAGGCAAATTCTTCTTCATTGTGATGCGGTACAAACATTCGGCAAACTGCCCATCCATACTGAAGAAATGGGGGTGGATGCTCTCTCTATTTCCAGTCACAAAATTCACGGCCCTAAAGGAGTCGGAGCTGTCTATATTCGGCCGGACGTCAATTGGAAACCGGTGTACCCTGACACCGTTCATGAGAATGGGTTTCGAGCAGGCACGTTAAACGTACCGGGTATCGGAGCCTTTACAGCGGCAGCGGAGCTGATCGTAAGTGAAATGGAAAGTCAGATATCCCATAATCAAATGTTAAGACAATACTTTTTAGAACAAATCCGTATTCGGTCTCTCCCTGTAACCCTTGCGGCAGATGGTGCAAACACAGAATGTCTGCCCCATATTATCGGGTGTTTTTTTGGCTCATTTGAAGGACAATATGTTATGTTAGAATGTAATCGGAATAATATTTGCATTTCAACGGGCAGCGCTTGTTCTGCAGGTTATCACGGGCCGTCTGAAACGATGAAAGCGTTAAGAAAAACAGAACAGGAAGCCCTGCAATTTATCCGCATCTCTTTCGGAAAAAACACAACAACTGAACAGCTGGATATGTTATTACATACGTTTACAGCGCTTTTGGAACAAAGGAAAGGAGAATATCATATTGACCGAAGAATTAAAGCTCTTGGGCGCCAATAGGCGTGAGCAGCTTCTTTTGTGGCTGAAGGAATCCACATCGCCGCTGACAGGAGGAGAGCTCGCAAAAAAAGCAAATGTTTCGAGACAGGTGATCGTTCAGGATATCTCGCTTTTAAAAGCGAGAAACGAGCCGATTATCGCCACAAGCCAAGGCTATGTCTATCTGGACGCCGCCGCTCAGAAGCATCAGCAGGCAGAAAGAATTATAGCGTGTCTGCACGGGCCTGAACGGACAGAAGAAGAATTGCAGCTCATCGTGGATGAAGGGGTAACTGTAAAAGACGTAAAAATCGAGCACCCTGTATACGGAGATTTAACTGCAGCGATCCAAGTCGGCACGCGAAAAGAAGTCGAACATTTCATCAAAAAGATCAATTCCACAAATGCCGCCTATTTATCACAGCTGACAGATGGTGTGCATCTTCATACACTGACAGCACCCGATGAACATCGCATCGATCAAGCCTGTCAAGCACTCGAAGAAGCCGGTATTTTGATTGAAGACTAAAAAAAGCCCTAATAGGGCTTTTTATAATTGATAAGATTGATATGTACCAAGCAGCTTTACTTTGCATCCGAGCGCTTCAAGCTCCTGCATAGCCCCAGGGATTAATACTTCATCAAACGCCTGTTCAATATCAATAATAAAGAAATAATTCCCTAACCCGGTTTTGGTCGGACGGGATTCGATTTTTGACAGGTTTAAGTTTCTCCAAGAAAAAGCAGACAGCACTCTATGCAGCGCTCCGGACTGATCATCCTGCGGAAGCATCACCATCAGTGTTGTTTTTGGTCTTGAATTCAATTTTGAATTCACTTCAAAGGTTATATTTTCATCAGGAGACAGAATGACAAATCGCGTATGATTGTCTCTATAATCCTGTATATCCCGTTTTACGATTTTTAATTCGTATGTAGAAGCCGCCATTTCATTGGCAATCACCCCGATATTCAGCTCGGGATGGTCACTGACAAACTTTGCCGCCGCTCCGGTTGAATTGGCGTATTCATACGGCACGGAAGAAAAATGCCGATGCAGAAATTTATGGCACTGCGCAATCGCATGTGAGTGAGAATAAATTTTGTCTAGATCTTTCCACGCATTTTCTCTGGAAGGATGAACGAGTAAGTGCTGATGAATCGGTAATGTCATTTCACCTACGATGGGCAGAGGCTGTTCATGTATTAAATAGTCTATTGTTAAATTTACTGATCCTTCTAATGCGTTCTCTAAAGGAACAAAAGCAAAATCAACCTCACCTGAAACTGCCGCATCTATACATCCCGGTATCGTGCGGTAAGCAACATGCTCGGCGCCATTTTGGAAACAAGAACTGACTGCTAGATGTGTGAATGTAGCTGCTGGACCTAAATAACCGACTTTCATGACAATATTCTCTCCCCTTACGCTCCTGAACCTAATATTTCAACCTTTTCTACAAAGTCAAACTTTCTCATCTTGTTCATTAATGTATGAATATCCTCTTCCATTGCAGATGTACTGATAGACAGCGTTACGTTTGCTCTCCCTTGAAGCGGGATGGTCTGGTGAATGGAAAGAACGTTGCTTCCAGAGTCAGCCACCGCCTGAAGGAGCTGAGATAACGCCCCGGAGCGATCCTCTAAATGAAAGAAAAGTGTGATAATTTGCTCTTTAACCATTGTATAAAAAGGAAAAACGGCATCTCTGTATTTATAAAATGCACTTCTGCTTAAATCCACCTTTTGAACGGCATCTGCCACTGATTCTGCTTTTTTTCGATCCAGCAGTTTTTTGACTTCCAATGTTTTTCTCATCGCATCAGGCAACACATCTTCACGGACAAGATAAAACGTCTCCTCTTTCACTTGCATCCCCCCTTTTGAAAATAGAGAGCCTGATATCCAGGCTCTCACCCATCATTAATCAATAAATTCAAATTCGAATTCAAGAAGTCTGATAATGTCTCCGTCTTTGGCCCCGCGTTCTCTGAGTGCTTCATCAACACCCATTCCCCGCATCTGTCTTGCAAATCGTTTAACAGATTCATCACGTGAGAAATCAGTCATCTTGAATAACCGCTCAAGACTGTCTCCTGAAAGCACAAAGACTCCGTCAGGATCTCGCGTGATGCTGAATGGCACTTCTTCATTCTCCATCGTGTACATAACACGGTTTTGCGTAAGCTCTTCCTCGTCATACAGCGGGAATTCCGGAGTGTTTTCCAGCTGATTGGCAACTTCATACAGAAGCTCGCGAAGACCTTCTCTTGTCACTGCACTGACCGGGAACACCGGATAATCATCCGTCAGCTTTTCTTTAAACCCTTCAAGATTTTCCGCCGCCTGCGGCATGTCCATTTTATTTGCGACAATAATTTGCGGGCGCTCAGTGAGACGCAAATTGTACTCGCTCAATTCCTGATTAATTGTCACATAATCCTCATACGGATCGCGGCCTTCCAAGCCGGACATATCAATGACATGAACGATAACACGGGTCCGCTCAATATGGCGCAAAAATTGGTGGCCAAGCCCGACGCCTTGATGAGCCCCTTCAATCAGTCCAGGCAAATCGGCTATAACGAAGCTCCGTCCATCATCTGTTTCGACCATGCCAAGATTCGGAACAAGTGTCGTAAAATGATAATCCGCAATTTTCGGTTTTGCAGATGAAACGACGGACAACAAAGTCGATTTTCCTACACTTGGGAACCCGACAAGCCCGACGTCTGCAAGCACTTTTAATTCAAGAACAACATAGCGTTCTTTTCCCGGTTCACCGTTTTCTGAGAGCTGAGGTGCGGGGTTCGCCGGTGTGGCAAAGCGTGAGTTCCCTCTTCCGCCTCTTCCGCCCCTTGCGATGACAGCCTGCTGTCCATGTTCGGTTAAATCGGCAATGACCTGTTTTGTATCATCGTCTGTTACAACAGTGCCAGGCGGAACTTTAATGACCATATCATCAGCATTTCGTCCATGCTGGTTTTTTGACATGCCATGCTCGCCGCGAATCGCTTTAAAGTGTTTTTTATATCTAAAATCCATAAGAGTACGGAGACCTTCGTCCACTTCAAAAACGACGTCTCCTCCTTTTCCGCCGTCGCCGCCGGCAGGGCCGCCTTTCGGCACATATTTTTCACGGCGAAACGCAACCATCCCGTTGCCTCCGTCGCCGCCTTTTACATACACTTTCACCTGATCTACAAACATAATGTCCTCCGTTCTAAACCGTTAAAAACTCCGCTAGTTCAACCCAATTTCAATCAGACATTCGTGACTTGTGATCTCAAAACGCATGATATCAAAGTCCTCATATCCATTTTGCCGAAAATCGTCAAAGGCAGATATATTGGCAAAAGTGCCGTGAAAATCAAGGTACAGAATCAGCTGTCTGTCAGGATGATCGGTTTGAAGCGAAACGGTTAAATGATTTTCACTGCCTCTAGTGACTGCTTGTTCAAACAGATCAAACAGCTTTCTCATCAGTTTCGCCAATTTTTGATCATAAGCTGACAAATCCTTAATTTCCCCGAGAACTTCATATTCAAGTGTCATACATTGGGCTTTCCAATTAAACGTAAGAAAATCAAACGCTAAATGCGGTGTTTTCAGGTTTGAGAGCTTTGATTCGTGCTTAGCGTCTATCACCATTTCTTCAATGATTTCAAAGACGCGGTCATACTTCTGCAAGCTTAAGTTTCCTTTAATTAGCTGCAGCTTATTCATCCAATCATGCCGGGAATGGCCAAGAAGATGAATCAGTTCATTTGTTAAAGCCGTATCGCTTATATTTTCTTCTTGATTTTTTGAAACATCCTTCATTTTCGCACTCCCAATCATTTGATTTCTTATTTAGGAGTCTGTATAAGTGTGTATTATGAATTATAACAGAGAAGGCTTTGATAGAAAAACAATTGTTTTTCCCAGAAATATCATGTTCCTTTTTTCTGGCTTCGGTTGATTTTCAGCCAGGCAGAACATTTTATGTATTACTGCTTGGGGAACATATCCAGTGGGTTTGAGACATTCGTTCTCATTCTTGGCGGGGTCTGCTCGCACATACTCTGCATAACATTCTTGATGCTTACTCCGCATATTGCAAAAAAAACTCCAGTCATCATCGACCGGAGTTTTTGAATCATTATTGAGCTACAGGATATACGCTCACTTTTTTGCGGTCACGGCCGAAACGTTCGAATTTAACAGTTCCGTCGATTTTCGCAAAAAGAGTGTCATCTCCGCCGCGGCCCACGTTTTCACCTGGGTAAATTTTTGTTCCGCGTTGACGGTAAAGGATAGAACCGCCTGTTACGAATTGACCGTCAGCACGTTTAGCACCTAAACGTTTAGCCTCAGAGTCACGTCCGTTCTTTGTAGAACCTACTCCTTTTTTAGAAGCGAAAAACTGAAGATCTAATCTAAGCATGTAGCTCACCTCCTATATTATGTTTGTGGTCACACGCAAGTGATCTTTATAATCCCGCTCAATTGTCTCTAACGAAACAATCATGCCTTCAATCAGCAACTGAGCTTTTTGGCGCGCCTCCGGATCAAGAGATTCAGGGAATTCAAAGTAGAAATAACCCCCGTCTTCTCCTATATCAAGAAGCGGCTCGAAGCCCGCCAGCGCGATGACCGCGTTAACGGATCCAAACACAACGGCTGTTACTCCGGCACAAACGAGATCTTGTCCATGTTCAGCAAAGTCGGCGTGGCCCGTCATTTCAAAAGACAATAAGCTTTTGTCAGTACGGGACCGTCTGATTGTTGCCTGAATCATGCTTACGCGTTGATTTTTTCGATCGTCACTTTAGTGTAAGGCTGACGATGACCTTGTTTTTTATGAACGTTTTTCTTTGCTTTGTATCTGAAAACAGTGATTTTTTTCGCGCGGCCTTGTTTTTCAACTTTAGCCGTTACTGTTACGCCTTCAACTGTAGGGTTGCCGACTTTCACATTGTCTCCGCCAACAAACAAAACGTCTTCAAAAGTAACTGTTTCACCTGCTTCAGCAGCAAGTTTCTCGATGTAAACAGTTTGGCCTTCTTCAACTTTAATTTGTTTACCGCCTGTTTTAATGATTGCGTACATTCTCTGCACCTCCTATTAGACTAAGACTCGCCAGATACCAGGGGGCTGTAAAACAACTCTTAACACCTGTACTGAGCGGTTGTAGCATTGGTGCTACATCCATAACATTAAAAAATATATCAGAATACAAGGCGTTTGTCAATCGATTTTAATAAGGGAGCAGCAGCTCTTCCATGGAGGAATTTGTCCGTTTATCAGCAAAGTAGGCATGCAGCACTTCATTCTCATCCAGCTGGCTTAGCTTCTCGCCGGATTTTTCTATAATAATGGGATGCTTGCAGCCTCGTTTGAATTCCGCCATGACATGATAGACTTTGTCCTCAGCATTAACGGTAAGCGGTAGCAATTTTTCAAGCTCACGGTTTTTCCCATAATATCTTTCCAGGAGAAACCTCACATGGATGTAGTGTCTTTGCCTGTACTCCTCAAACAGAGAAACAGCCAGAAAGACAAACAAAACCCATGCGCTGATTTGCAGAGGAACCGCAAATAAAACCCAGCATGCGAGAAGCAGGCAGCACACAAGTGAAGTCTTCAGATTCAGCCGGTGCGCTTTTTGAAAAGACAGATGCTTTGAAAAAATTAAAAATAACAGCTTGCCGCCATCAAGCGGCCAAATCGGCAGCAGATTCACAAATAAAATAGATAGATTATAAAATGTAAACAGTTCAAAGGTCTGCTGATCAATTATTGAGAGGCCTGCAATCATCCAAGCCGCAAGCTGAAGCCAAATGTGCTGAAGAGGTCCGGCAATAATAACCGCAAACTCTTCCTTTAACGGCCGATTTCCGTGCTCTTCCACTTCAACTGTTCCTCCAAATGGCAGCAAAAAAACACGCTTGATTCTCCAAGAAAAAAACACGGCCAGAGCGGCATGCCCCAGCTCATGGATCAGAACAATCACAAGCAAACACAGCAATGCTTTCATATGCCCTGTAATCAGCCCCAGCGCCATGATAATCCAAAGAAAAGGATGAACATGAATTTTCAAGATGAGGTCAAGCCATTTATTCAAATGAGATCACCTGAATCGGATCAATAAATTTGTCGCCGTCTTTCATGGCAAAATAATAGAGCCCTTTGTTATGATCATCGAGTTTAATCGAACCGAGCTTTTTGCCTTTATCTACAAAATCATATAAAGCGACATCCACGTCTTTCAGTTCACCATAAATGCTGTAGGTATTGTCAGCATGCTGCACTTTCACTGTCAGCCCCGTCTCACCATCTTTACTGACTTCAACAACATAGCCTTCTTTTATACAATCGATTGTATCGCTGCTTGTTTCGACTTTAATGCCTTCCCCGTTGTCCTGAAAATCCTGCTGAACTTTACCAGATGCGGGTGCGACGAGATCCTGACCCACTTCAACCTGCTGTTCCTTATTTTTCTTTTCAGGAGCGAGAAATGCAAGCGGGCTGCCAAATTTCGTTTCAAACCAATGGCTTGCTGAAGCAAATTGAAATTCTGTTTCGAAGGTTTGTGCAACGACCGGCTTGATCTGGCTGACGGGTCCAATATTTGTTTTATAGGCTATGGCAGAAACAAGAACAAGGCAGGCCGATAGAAGACATTTCAGAATAATTGAGTCTGTTTTCACCAAAGGGTGTCTTCCGCTGAAATTCGAATTGCCATCTTCATATACCGGGAGGGTTCCATGTTTTTCCTGATCAGACATCATGACCCAAGACGGCGGTTTTTCCTTTTCGGAACCTGTCTGAGTAGGGAAACGTTTTGAGCCGGAAACCTGTTTCCTTCTTTTTTCTAATCGTTTTCTGATTTCATCTGCTCTGTGACTCATTGCCATCATCCTTTGCATTCGTTGGGTTTGTACATCATATGTCTTGTCCACGGCAATTATTCGATTTACCTTCAGCACAGAGCAGTCAGAAACAAAAAAACCTGACACAGCATTTGCTTTGTCAGATTCTTCTCTTTTATTCTATGAAATTATGATCTTACTCCGAAAAATGACTTAATCTTAGCCATCATTCCCTTGTTTTGCTCTTCAAGCACCTGCAAAGGAACAGATTCGCCTAAAATGCGGCGGGCAATATTGCGATATGCGATGGAGGCGCGATTTTTAGGGTCCATTGCAATCGGTTCGCCATGGTTAGATGCCTTAATCACTTCATCATCATCGGCAACGATACCGAGCAAATCAATCGACAAATGCTGAACGATTTCATCGATATCCATCGTGTCACCGTTTTTCATCAGGTGATTTCTGATTCTGTTTACGACGAGCCGCGGCGGTTCAATATTTTCTTCTTGTTCCAAAAGCCCTATAATGCGATCAGCATCTCGCACAGCTGAAATTTCAGGCGTTGTGACCACTACCGCCTTGTCAGCCCCGGAAACGGCGTTTTTGTATCCTTGCTCAATTCCTGCGGGGCAGTCTATGATGACATAATCAAATTCCTGCTTGAGCTCTTGGACCATAGTTTTAATTTGTTCAGGAGCAACAGCCGTTTTATCGCTCGTTTGAGCAGCAGGCATTAAATAGAGCAAATCATCAAAACGTTTATCCTTTACGAGCGCCTGATGCATTTTACATCTGCCCTCTACAACGTCTACGAGATCATAAATAATTCTATTTTCAAGACCCATTACTACATCCAGGTTGCGCAGTCCTATATCAGTATCTACTAAACATACACGCTTCCCTAAAATGGCTAAGGCGGTACCGAGGTTAGCAGATGTTGTTGTTTTACCTACTCCGCCTTTTCCCGAAGTTATTACGATAGCCTCACCCAATTCACATTCCTCCCTCAAGCCTTGTTAGATCAGGTCTTAAATGAGCCAAATGTTGAAGGCGTTCAATGACCATATTTCCGTCTGTATCTAAATAAGCACATTCCATTTCGTTCCCTTTTTGAATGTGGTCTGGGGAGCGATTTAACACGTGATTGATTCTTAACTGTGTCGGCAGCATTTCAGAGGCAGCAATGACCGCATGATTATTTCCGTTAAATCCGGCGTGGGCAATCCCTTTCAGCGAACCCAAAACAAAAATGTTTCCGCCGGCTCTGACTGTCCCGCCCGGGTTCACATCTCCGATTAGAAGCAAATCGCCCTTCACCTCGAGCACTTGGCCTGAACGGACAATTTTTGAAACAGAAATAATTTCAGCTTCCTCTTTCATACGCTGTGCTTCTTTTTTAGTAATGACTTCACTCTCAATAGAATGAACAAACAAATCTTTCTTTGACGCAATTAATTCGGTCAGCTGTTCTTCTTGTTCCTGATATAAGCAGCGATTGCCCAGCTTAATGTGAACACTGATTTTCTGGCCTTTTCCATCTGTATATTGTTCAATTGACAGCATATTCTGAAGACCATCGAGAAGCTCATCAAAAGAACATGCATCATCAAGATGCAATGTCAAACCATTCTTTGTTCCTTTTATCGTTACATATTGCTGCTTTTTGGTCTTCACAATATTCACCTCAACAACATACTCATTTCGTCAAAAAAAGATAAAATCCTTTTTACTCATCTCTCAATTCTTTCTTTAGACTCATAAAAAATAATCTAAATGGGAGAACCAGGATGAGTGCGCTTATCATATTTAATAAAACTGTCGGTATAAACCGGTCTAGCACAAAGCCATTAAACGTCATAATGTCTTTGTGAATCAGCGACTGAATGCCGAATACATAAAATTCAAGCAGGCAAACTGCGAGAACAGCAATCAGGATGACGACAAAAGCGTTTGTGTGCAGCACTTTAAACGCTTTTGACGCCAAATAGCTTAGCCCCGCAAAGCCAAACATATAAACACCTAATAGACTTGTATAATTCATATCATATAGAAAGCCGAAAATAAAACCGTAGATCACCGCGTGTTTTTGATTGATAAAAGCCGACATAAAAATCAGCACAAGCATCAGAAAACGCGGGACGAGCACCTGGTCATCCGTGACGAACGGGAAATGCACCAGATCAGTAAAGATGCTTTCCGCCGAAAAAACCAACATCATAACGAAAGGGAGAAGGAAACGTTTCACGATCCTTCCTCCTCTGTATCGACAGTCGGCACATCACGATTAACAACGATCACATTATTTAAATCAGAAAGATCAGCCGCAGGTTTTACATAGGCAACTTTCGTTAATCCATAAGAGTCAGACTCAATCTCAGTCACTTCACCGATTGTCAGCCCTTCTGGAAATACGCCTCCTGTGCCCGACGTTTCAATCAGATCGCCTTTTTTCACGTCTTGTTTATCCTTGCGTTCGATTATGGTCATCTTCAGCCGTTTTTTGTCTTTATCATAGCCTTCGATTAAACCGTAGCCTTTGCTGCCTTTTTTCCCGGAAATGGTTGTTGCGACTCTGTTATTCCGGTCAGTATCGCTTAAAAGCTGGACCGTAGACGTAAAGTTATTAAGGCCGGAGCTTTTAATCTTCCCGATTAATGCGCCTTTTTCGTTCGTTACAGCCATATCTTTCGCTACGTTTTGCTGAGTCCCTTTGTTAAGGGTCACCTGCTTCGCCCAGTTATCAGGACTTCTGGCAATGACTGTCGCCAAAATCGGCTTGTAATCTTTTATTGATTTCACATGGCCGAGTTCGTCACGCAAGGATTTGTTTTCGTCTTCAAGTTCTTGGAGCTTGGCTTCATATTTTGTCTGTCCGTCAAGCTTTTCTCTCAGACGCTCGTTTTCTTCGTATGTGTTTTTTAAATCACTAATGTTCTCAAATATCCCTGCAAAAAATTCGGCAGGCGTATGAAAAATGTTTTGAAATACTCCCGTCGTATCACCGATCAGTTTCTCAGGCCAGGTGGTATTACGGCCGTCCTTCAGCGAAAATCCAATCATAGCCACCAATATGATAATACACAGAAGTAATAGCATTAACCGTTTATTCGGCATCGTGTTACACCTCTTCTATTGAACTCCCGATTATCTTGTTTTTCCTTTGAAAAGATGGATGTGCTCCAGTGCTTTTCCTGTACCGATCGCTACACAATCAAGCGGGTCTTCAGCGATAAGGACCGGCATTTTTGTTTCTTCGCTGATGACTTTGTCCAGATTACGAAGAAGCGCTCCGCCGCCGGTTAACACAATACCTCTGTCCATGATATCTGCGGCAAGCTCAGGCGGTGTTTTTTCAAGTGTGCTTTTCACTGCCTCTACAATAGTTGACACAGTGTCACGCAAAGCATTAGAAATTTCTTTTCCAGTAATTTCGATCGTTTTCGGCAGACCTGTCAGCAAGTCACGGCCGCGGATTTCCATTTTATCGGATTCTTCTGCGGATTCAGCAGAGCCGATATCCATTTTAATCGCTTCAGCAGTGCGGTCCCCGATCATCAGGTTGTATGTTTTTCTGATGTAGTTGATAATCGCATCGTCCATTTCATCACCGGCAACGCGGATGGATTGAGATGTTACAATACCTCCGAGGGAAATAATCGCAACTTCTGTCGTTCCGCCACCGATATCAACAACCATGCTTCCAGTCGGTTCCCAAACCGGCAGATTGGCGCCGATAGCCGCAGCAAACGGTTCTTCGATCGGATACGCGTCACGCGCTCCGGCTTGTCTTGTCGCATCGATAACAGCACGCTCTTCAACCGCAGTAATGCCGGATGGCACACAAACCATCACATAAGGTTTTCTGGCAAACATGCCTTTATTTTTAATGGCCTGATTGATGTAATATTTCATCATGGTAGCCGTCGTTTCATAATCAGCGATAACGCCGTCTTTCATCGGGCGAAGAGCTACTACGTTTCCAGGAGTCCGTCCGATCATATTTTTCGCATCATTTCCGACAGCAACAATCGATTTCGTATCCGTTTGCAGAGCAACGACTGACGGCTCTCTCACAACAATTCCTTTACCTTTCACAAAAACAAGCGTATTCGCAGTTCCAAGATCTATACCAAGGTCTCTTGTACCAATTCCAAACATATGTATGTATCTTCCTTTCTTAAAGCAAAAATACCCTAAAGGGAAAAACTCATAAACTCTATTATAGCTTAATTCGACGAAAAAAAAAGTGTTACAAATATCCTTTTTCCTTTAAACTCACAAATTTTTTGTCGCCAATCACCAAATGGTCAAGCAGCTCGATGCCAATCAGGTTTCCGCATTCAAACAGCCTTCTTGTCACTTCAATATCTTCCCTGCTCGGCGTCGGATCCCCCGAAGGATGATTGTGGATACAAATAAAGGAAGCGGCAGATCGTTTGAACGCTTCTTTAAATACCTCCCGGGGGTGGACAATAGATGAATTCAGACTTCCGATAAAAACAGTGCGTTTATGGATGACTTGGTTTTTTGTATTTAAATATAAACAGACAAAATGCTCCTGGGTTAAAAAGCGCATATCCTCCATGACCAGGTTTGCGCCGTCTTCCGGGGAGCGGATTACAAAATGTTCTTCATTGGCTAGTTTATGAATACGGCTTCCCAGTTCAACTGCTGCCAGTATTTGCACAGCCTTCACCAGACCGATTCCCGGGATGCTGGACAGCTCCTCAACGGAAGCTTCTTTCAGCAGACGCAGCCCGTCAAACGAGCGCAGAAGCCTGTTTGAAAGGTTCATAACAGATTCGTTCTTTGTGCCTGTCCGCAATAAAATAGCCAAAAGTTCGTTGTTTGCTAAGTTCTCGGCTCCGACTTTCAGCAGCCGTTCTCTAGGTTTTTCTTTCTTTGGGAAATCTCTGAGTTTTAATGGCAGATCGTGTATGATCAAGCCCTCCTTTTCTTTCCCTTCCCGTTTATAAAAATCGTCAGGCTTCTACATCAAAATCCTTCAGAACTCTCATTGTTTTTGATATAGGGAGCCCTACGACTGAATAATAATCTCCGTCTATTTTTTTTACAAAAAGTGCGCCTTTTCCTTGGATGCCGTATGCACCTGCTTTATCCATCGGCTCTTTCGTTTCAATATAAGTCCAAATATCTTCTTCGCTGAGGGGCCAAAACACAACCTCTGTCTTATCATAGAACGTTTCGCTGTGATTTGCGGCTTGAATACTGACAGCGGTTATCACTGAATGACTACGGCCGGAAAGCCTGCGAAGCATTGCAGCGGCTTCTTCTTGATCTTGCGGTTTGCCAAGGCACTCACCGTCAAGACATACCATTGTATCAGCACCGATTACAATTGCGCCCGGATTGAGATCGGCCACAGCCTTAGCTTTTTGTTTTGCCAACCATTGGACGTTTTCTTCAGGTGAAAAGTTTCGATTTAATTTTTCCTCTACTTCACTGACAATAATGGTGTAGGGGATCTGAAGCAGATCGAGGAGTTCTTTTCTTCGCGGAGATTGTGATGCAAGTATAAGCGGCTTAGCCATGTTCGTCATCCTTTCAGGGTTTGCTTAAGAAAAAAAGATACTCATTTATCCTACCAAATCATGAGGCTCGCCACAATTTCAGAAAAATAACTTTTTCATGACAAAATAAAAAAAGCCTGTCGCTAAGGACGAAGGCTCAGGCACTTTCTATTATTTAATTACGGCTAAAAGCTGCTGCTGAGCCTTCCATCCGGCTTCAGCACTTGGGTCCTCTAATTCCTTTAACGCCTGCAAAACTGCTTTTTTCTCTCCCGTTTCAGCCGCTTCTGATTCACCGAGCGACTTTTCTATTTTTTTAACACTTGCTTTTGTGATATCTTCTCCGAGAATCGCCTTCGCAGAGAGCTCTGCTGTTTTCTTGAAAGAATCTGTCATATCCGACTCTATTGATAAGGATAATTCCTTGCCTCCCCAAGCTTCAAAATCGCTGTCGATCAAAAGCTGCCCTAACTGCTGTGATACAGCCTTATCATTTGCCAGGCCCGCAATGACATACGTATACCCGTCATCCTTTGACAGGGAGACGGCGGAATATCCTTTTTCAGTCAGCTGTTCAGTTAATGTCTCAGCACCCTTTTCATTTGAAAACTTTCCTGCTTGAACTGCATATGTTTTATATGTACCTTCCGTTTGTGCCGCTTGTTTTTCACCGCCGGTGCTTTGTTTCTCCGCAGATGTATCTCCTGCTTTTGCCGTCTGGCTGCCTAAAGAATCGTCTAAGGAGGCTGGCGCCGACGCTTCTTTATTGCCTGATATATTCAATGCGAATAGCCCTAAGCCTGTGCCTAAAACCGCAGCAAAGGCAATTGTCGCCGCCACTCTTTTTACTGGCTTGGCCGACCCTGACTTTCCTTTTGAATAGAGCTTCGATTTCTTCTTTTGATAAGGCGGAACAACTTTGGGGTCATCTTTAAACACCTTATCCTCGTCTGAATCCCAGTTGAATTCATCTTCATCAGTATGTTCATGGGATGCCGCAACCTCCTGCTCCGCCTTTCTCTTTTCCTCCCAATTTGAAAACGTCATGTTTTTTTCTTGCTCTGTCTCCGGTGTCTCTTGTTCATAAACTGTTTCTTCTTTTCCATTAATCGTCACCTTAAGGGCTTTTTCTTCCGCTTTACTGATTTTTTTTTGCTTCCTTTTTTTCAATTCTGCTTCCTCCCTTCATTTGTGTGACCGTTCTTGTGGCTTTTCATGCTACACACTTTAGCACAGGCGAAAAAAAAAAGAACAAGACTTTTGTCGTCTTGTCCAAAAAACGTTCGTCAAATTTTTTATCAGTCAGCCTAACGCCGTTTTGACATAAAAGGAAATGATAGAGTCACCGTATAAATAAGCGAAAATGCTTCCTGCCGCAATTGCCGGGGCAAAGGGAATCGGCTGTTTTCTGGCCAGCCTTCCGAACAGTACAGCGGCAGCTCCGTACAATGCGCCTATAAAAACTGAAAAGAAAAAGGCGGCAGCAAGCATTTTTACACCAAGCACAAGGCCAATAACGGCAAATAATTTAACATCCCCTCCCCCTATTCCTCCATGAGTGATGACGGCAATAAAGGCCAGTAAAAGAAAACCGGCAGCCGCGCCTATAAAGCCTTCATACCAAGAAAGAAGCGGAGAAATGATTCTGCCAGCTGCCAGAAAGGGAAGAAAGAATAGCAATATGCGATTTGGAATCAGCATAAAGTGAATATCTGTCACAGAAACAATAATTAGAAGAGATAGAAACACCAACGCAACAATCAGTTCCCAAGACAAACCAAAACGAAATCCCGCGGCTGCAAATAAACTCGCTGTCGAGAGCTCTGCCGCCGGGTACATAAGAGAGAGCTTTTGGCCGCAGCTTTTGCAATTGCCTTTTTGCAGAATAAAAGATAAAACAGGGATTAATTCCGTCGGGGTTAGGGTTCGACGGCAAAAGGAACATGCTGAACGCGGACTTATGATGGATATGTGCAAGGGGATACGGCATCCAACCGTATAATAAAATGAACCGAGGATAAGGCCGAGGACAAAAAGAATCTGAATCATAGACAACACACCTTTACTCTCTTTAGATTATGCTATGGATTGTAGCACAGCAAGCATATTGATCTATAATAAGCAATTTTAGATTTTGACAGAAAAAATCCCGGCAGAATATCATTATTGATTCTGCCGGGCCAAAGTCATTACAGCATTCTTTTTCGAATGTCAGAAATAAAATAAAGTGATCCCGTAATGAGCACGATATCATTTGAGCCTTTTTTGCTTTCTATTAATTTGATCACATGCTCCGGATCTTCATTCCAGCTTTTGCTGCTGATTTCACTAGCATCATACAGATCTTTCGCAAGAGAAGCACGCGGAAAATCAAAAGAAGCAAAATGAATCGAGTGCGCGATCGTTTCCAGTTTCTTAATCATGTCATGATACGGCTTATCCTTTAACGCACTGAACACCACACAAATATCGGAATCTGGGAAACGCTGCTTCATCGTTTCAGTCAGCTTATCGATCCCTTCTTCATTATGGGCGCCGTCTAAATATACCGGCGGATGTTCCTGAACCAACTCTAATCTGCCCGGCCAAGCAGCCTTTACGAGCCCGCTTCTTAACGCAGAATCACTCATTTCAGCAATGTTTTCCCTGTTAAGCCACTCGGCAGCCAAAATGGACAATGCCGCATTTTGTCTTTGATGCGTACCGATGAGAGATGTTCGAATATCTTCATAACACGTTTCTCCGGTTTTTAAAGAAAACTGTTCTCCTGCAGGGAGAGCCTTTTCATTATAAATCCTGCTTGTATCATGCAATGACTGAAAAGGAGCAGATTTTCGCTCAGCTTCATGCCGGATTACCTGTAAGGCTTCCGGCTGGGTAACGGCTGTCACGATCGGAATGCCTTCTTTTATAATCCCGGCTTTTTCGCCTGCGATTTCTTCAATGGTGTTTCCTAAAATGTTCATATGGTCGTGTCCGATACTTGTGATGACGGTTAAAAGCGGCTCGACAACATTAGTAGAATCGTACCTTCCGCCCAGACCTGTTTCAAAAATAACAAAATCGACCTGATGATACGCAGCAAAATATAAAAATGCACAAGCCGTCATAATTTCAAATTCTGTCGGCTGACCGTGTTCAGTTTGATCAAGCTCTTCAACGATCGGTTTCACCTGATTAACGAGTGTGAGCCACTCCTCATCTGTAATAGGTGTGCCGTTTACGCTGATGCGCTCATTAAATGTGATGATATAAGGCGATGTAAACGTACCGACAGTGTATCCCGCTTCTTGCAGCATAGAACGGATAAAAGCGACAGTTGATCCTTTGCCGTTTGTTCCCGCCACGTGGAGCGCGCGGATTTTCTTTTCAGGATGGTCCAATCGCGCCATCAGCTGCTTCATTCGATCAAGACCGGGCTTCACTCCGAATTTTAGACGGCTGTGAATCCAGCTGCGCGCTTCTTCATATGCAGTAAACAATGATAATCCCCTCTTTTATAAGACAAGGCGGTTTCTCAAGAAACCGCCTCGGCTTTTCATTAGCCCTTCAGCTCAGCCATTCGTTTTTGAACAGCGTCACGCTTTGCCACATAATCTTTCTCTTTCTCACGTTCTTCATCAATTACGTGCGCAGGCGCTTTTTTTATAAATCCTTCGTTTCCAAGTTTCTTTTGGACACGCTCGACTTCTTTCGTCAGCTTATCGAATTCTTTTTGCAGACGGGCGATTTCTTCATCGATATTAATTAAACCTTCAAGCGGAAGTATGACCTCTGCTCCTGTGACAACTGCCGTCATTGCTTTATCAACAGCTTCGATATCTGTACCGATTTTCAGCGCGCTCGGATTTGTAAAGCGTTCCACATAAGAACGGTTTGCTTCGAGACGGGCTGCGACCTCGTCCGTGCTCGCTTTAATGTACAATTCAACTTGCTTGCTCATCGGTGTGTTTACTTCGCTGCGGATATTACGCACAGAACGGATCAGTTCAACGAGAAGCTTCATGTCAGCAGCAGCTTCAGTGTCTGTATGCTCAGGCACAACAGCAGGCCATGTGCTTACAGTAATGGATTCTCCTTGGTGAGGCAGGTGCTGCCAAATTTCCTCCGTTAAGAATGGCATAAACGGATGGAGCAGGCGCATCGTTTGATCCAGAACATAAGCAAGAATGGAACGGGTTGTTTTCTTAGCCGCTTCGTCTTCTCCGTATAGAGGAAGCTTCGCCATTTCAATATACCAATCACAGAAATCGTCCCAAATAAAGTTATATAAATGGCGGCCGACTTCACCAAATTCATATTTATCAGCTAGCTGTGTCACACTTTCGATCGTTTCGTTTAAACGCGTTAAAATCCACTTGTCAGCTACTGATTTCTCACCTGAAAGATCAAGCTCATCATATGTCATGCCATCCATGTTCATTAATGCGAAACGAGAAGCGTTCCAAATTTTATTGGCAAAATTCCAAGTCGATTCCACTTTTTCATAGCTGAAGCGAAGATCTTGGCCAGGAGAGCTTCCAGTCGCCAGGAAATAGCGAAGGGAATCGGCTCCGTACTTGTCAATCACTTCCATCGGATCGACACCGTTGCCAAGAGATTTACTCATTTTTCTGCCTTGCTCATCACGGATTAAGCCATGGATTAAAACATCTTTAAACGGACGTTCGCCAGTAAATTCAATCCCTTGGAAAATCATGCGTGACACCCAGAAGAAAATGATGTCGTAGCCTGTAACGAGAACGTCAGTCGGATAATAGCGTTTAAAGTCTTCAGCTGTCAAATCAGGCCAGCCCATAGTGGAGAAAGGCCAGAGCGCAGAACTGAACCATGTATCCAGCACGTCTGTATCCTGCTCCCAATTTTCGCTGTCCTCCGGCGCTTCAAGACCGACATATAACTCGCCTGTTTCTTTATGATACCAGGCAGGAATGCGGTGGCCCCACCATAATTGACGGGAAATACACCAGTCGCGGATATTTTCCATCCAATGCAAATACGTTTTTTCGAAGCGGTCAGGAACAAAGTTGACTTTTTCTTCTTTCTCCTGCAATTCAATTGCTGCATCAGCAAGCGGCTGCATACGCACAAACCATTGGGTAGAAAGATATGGTTCAACAACCGCTCCGCTCCGTTCACTATGTCCGACAGAGTGCAGATGGTCCTCGATTTTGAAGAGAACGCCTGCCTCTTGTAAATCTTTAACGAGCTTTTTGCGGCATTCAAAGCGATCCATGCCTTGATATTGCAACGCATTTTCATTCATCGTGCCGTCTTCATTCATGACAAGAATGCGCTCTAAGTTATGGCGGTTGCCAAGCTCGAAGTCGTTCGGATCATGGGCAGGCGTAATTTTCACCGCACCTGAACCAAATTCCATATCAACATAGTCATCGCCGACAATCGGTATTTCACGATTTGTAATAGGCAGAATAACCGTTTTTCCGATAAGGTGCTTGTAGCGCTCATCTTCAGGATGAACCGCAACGGCCGAATCACCAAGCATCGTTTCTGGGCGTGTCGTCGCGATTTCAATTGAACCTGATCCGTCAGCAAGCGGATAGCTCATGTGATAAAACGCGCCTTGAACATCCTTGTAAATGACCTCAATGTCTGATAAAGCTGTTTTTGTTGCCGGGTCCCAATTTATGATGTATTCGCCTCTGTAGATCAAGCCTTTTTTATAAAGTTTGACGAATACTTCGCGAACCGCTCTGTTTAAGCCTTCATCAAGCGTGAAGCGCTCACGGGAATAATCAAGGCCAAGCCCTAATTTCGCCCACTGGCTGCGGATGAAGTCAGCATACTCTTCCTTCCACTTCCACGTTTCTTCAAGGAATTTCTCACGGCCTAAATCGTATCGGCTTGTGCCTTCTTCACGAAGTTTCGCTTCAACTTTAGCCTGTGTCGCGATACCGGCGTGGTCCATCCCCGGAAGCCACAGTACATCATAACCCTGCATGCGTTTCATTCTTGTTACAATGTCTTGCAGCGTGGTATCCCAAGCGTGACCAAGGTGAAGCCTCCCTGTTACGTTTGGCGGTGGAATAACGACAGAGTACGGCTCTTTTGTCTGATCGCTGCCTGCTTCAAAAAACTTACCTTTTAGCCAAAAATCATATCGGTCTTTTTCAACCGCAGCCGGATCGTATTTCGTCGGCATTGTTTGTTCATTCGTTTCCATCATAACCCTCCAGCATGTTTAAAATGGCTGAGAACGAAAAAAGAGCCCTTCATCCTTGGGAAAAGGACGAAAAAGCTCTTTCGCGGTACCACCTTTTTTCATGAACTTTGTCAGTTCATGCGCTTCAACGGATAACGGGGGTTTCCCGAATTTCTCTACTCTTCTTTCAAGAAATTATGCTCCCGGGCGACCTTCCAATCAGACAACATAAGAAGCCTTTCAGCAAGCGGCTTCTCTCTCTGCATGCGTCTTTCTTGTACTCTTCCCGTTCTAAGCAGGTGTATCTATCAGCTCATTATATACTTTATTTATGTTCTTTATTATAGTAAAAGTGTTTTTGATTCGTCAATCATCTTTTCCAAAAATACTGCGTCCTATACAAGATGGGCAGGCACCTATTGACCAAGTATACATATGATGCTTGTAAATGCGTTGAGGAGGATGCACCGTGAAGAAACGTTTCAGCTCTTATTCCCTGCCGCCGTGGGTCAGGCAAATTCGGCTTGTATCCGCGCAAGTGATTATCCCGATTACGATTTTCCAAGGTATCAGAACCATTTTCTTTCCGACAACCTTTGATGTCTTGCTGCTCGCAATATTGATTCTGTTAGCCTGTGCGCTTCATTTGGAATGGATATAAACAAACAAGTCCGCGCCAATTAAGACGTGGACTCGTTTTCCGCCTGAAATTTTTTCTCTTGTTCAATTTGATGGATTTTCATCACAAACGGCTCAATATTTTTCATTTGCCAGTATGCCTTTAATAAGTGTGTACATTCATCTTTTTCACGCCGTCTTTTCCCGGTCTGATAGCGGTTCAGCACTTTGTACACCGTTGCCGGATAAGCCATGTAACTGAGAAAAAGACTGATTTCAGCCTCATGCAGAGGAAATGCTTTCGTATATGCATAAAACCAATCGACACACTCCGGACAAGCTTTTGGAAAACCGCTGAACATTCGTGTGTAAAAGCCGAGCAAGTCGTTATGCGGCGGCCCCACAGACGCTCTCTCAAAATTCGTAAAGTATCCGGTCCCTGCATCATTATACAGAAAATGGTGAATAGACAGGCTGCCGTGGGTAATGACAACCCTTGAGGAGCCTTTTTCTTTTGCCGCTTCATACCAGTCCTTAATCCGCTCAAGCGCAAAGTTTACGGCGGAAATGGTTTCTGAATAATAGGTTACAGCCTGCAATTCAAAGGGGGAAAGGTACCATTCTTTCTCAGCTCTGTCTACAAACTGTTCATAAATGACCTTTTCATTTTCCCACTTTTTTCTCGTTTGTTCATAGTGGCGTTCAATGTCTTCACGCCTGACCTTGATTTCCTGCGCAGTTCTCTCGTGAAGGCGGGCTGTTTCTCTAAATAGATAGGCATGTTTCTGATCCCGCTCTTCCTCTTGGTCAAATTGGAGCCAAGGCATTAAGTAATAGGAGTCTCCAGTTTGTACGCCCCCGGAGAAAAACTCTCCCCCATTTGTTCTGTAAATGGGAACAAAGGAATGAAAGCCTTTTTCCTCAATTGCCACCATTTGATCTGTAAAATGTTTGCCGCGAACCGACTTCATTTTTTTCAGCGCAAATACCCCATAATCTGAATACACTTTCCACACACGAGAACTGACTGGCTCAATAAATTGAGCCGTCAGTCCGTATTCCTGAAGAACCGATTGGACATCTTCCATTCCATTCACCACATTTTCCGATCGCTTACGGCTTACGCATGGCTGCTGTTGTATTGAGGGATATAAAGAATCTGCCCTGCTTTCAATTCATCATCCAGCGCCAAAGAATTCATCCTGATCAGCTGCTGGGAGGTAATGTCGTACCGTTCGCATAAACGTTCAATGGTATCTTCCTGCTGAACAATACAGATTTTCATTCTAGAAAACTCATCTTCTTCTCTTGTAAAGAGTTTTGTTAAATAAAGAGAATTATGATTTTCCTTTGTTTCAGTTCCCTTTGTTTGAGCAGCAGGAACAGCCCCAGCAATAGCATCTGTTTCCTTCCTTTCAGGTTCGGAAGTGTCTGGCAGCTGGTAAGAATGAAAAGACGCCTCTTCCTCAGGTTCTTCAGGTGTAGGTGTTTTTCTCACTTCAATTTCAAAGCTTTCTTTCTTCTGCTCTTCTTCCTCCAGCAGCTTAGGCGCTGAATAAAAGGAATGCTCTTCTGAATCTTGTTCCGGCAGGAAGGTACGGTAGGCCGGCGTAAGTTCTTCTTCCTGAGATTCCCCTTCAGCACTTATCTTTTGATTAAAATGCAGGGTTGGAGCTGCTGCTTCTTCCTTTAAAAGTGCAGCTGGCGCTTCTTCCTGCTCTCTGCTTCCTTCTAAAGAAACAACGTCTTCATGTATAGTTTCCTGGACTTCCTTCAGTTGTTCTGCATCCTGTCGAGGTGCAGGCTCTATGTGATCCGATAGCTCCGATTCTGTTTTTTGGGATTCTTGACGCAGAGCATGCTCAAGAATAGAAGAATCTGGTTTTTCTGTTTTTTCTTCACCACGCTCAGCCTCTTGCTGAAGCTCAGCTTCTACAGCAGGTGATATTTCCGCCGCTGAAACAAGCGGTTCTGACAGTTCAGCCTGCTCTTCTTCCGTCTCTGCTTTTTCGCGGATCTCTATTCCTGAAGCAGCCTTTGGGGAATCTGCTTCTACTGTTTCCGCTTCCTCACGAAGCCCTGCCTCTGAAAGAATGAGCTCCGGCGGCTTCGCTTCTTCTGCATTTATATCTTTGCTGCCCTCTGCTTTTAAAGCAGCTGATTCTGATCGCTCAGCTTCTTTCTTTTCATTTTCCTGTTCTTCACGAAGCCTCGCTTCCGAGACAACAAGCTCTGGCGGCTCGGCTGGCGCTTCTTCTGCTTTTATACCGCCGCTGCCCTCTGCTTTTAAAGCCAATGGCTCTGATCGCTCAGCTTCTTCCTCTTCATTTTCCTGCTCTTCACGAAGCCCCGCTTCCGAGACAACAAGCTCCGGCGGCTCAGCTGACGCTTCTTCTTCCGCTTTTATATCTTCGCTGTCCTCTGCTTTTAAAGCCAATGGCTCTGACCGCTCAGCTTCTTCCTCTTCATCTGCTTGCTCTTCACGAAACCCCGCTTCCGAGACAACAAGCTCCGGCGGCTCAGCTGGCGCTTCTTCCGCCTTTATACCTTCGCTGTCCTCTGCTTTTAAAGTCAATGGCTCTGACCGCTCAGCTTCTTCCTCTTCATTTTCCTGCTCTTCACGAAGCCCCGCTTCCGAGACAACAAGCTCCGGCGGCTCAGCTGGCGCTTCTTCCGCCTTTATATCTTCGCTGTCCTCTGCTTTTAAAGCCAATGGCTCTGACCGCTCAGCTTCTTCCTCTTCATTTTCCTGCTCTTCACGAAGCCTCGCTTCCGAGACAACAAGCTCTGGCGGCTCAGCTGGCGCTTCTTCCGCCTTTATACCTTCGCTGTCCTCTGATTTCAAAGCCAATGGCTCTGACCGCTCAGCTTCTTCCTCTTCATTTTCCTGCTCTTCACGAAGCCCTGCTTCCGAGACTAGAAGCTCCGGCGGCTCGGCTGGCGCTTCTTCTTCGCTGTCCTCTGCTTCTAAAGCAAATAGCTCTGGCGGCTCAGAAAAACCTTCATCAGGAGCTTCATAGAGAGGAATGTCTTGCTCTCTGTCTGCTGTGTCATCAAGAAGGCCTTCTATTGCTAAATCAGCCTGGATCGTCAGGATGCGCGAGTCTGTTAGTTGATAGTCAAATGCATCAATAAACACAAAAACTTCATGTAAATGACTGACTTTATTTTTCGGGATGGTAATATCGACAGGGAAACAATGAGTCAGTTCCGCAGTTCCATCCTCTCTCGTTCTGACCTCTTCGACAAACCGCTTATCGGTATAAAACTCTTCAGTATTTTTGCTCTGATCTATGTTGTACTCACCTGTAAGTTCAAGCGATCCTCTGATTGAAACGTAATCATTTACTTCCTGAACCCTAATATCAGGATCTAATGAAATGGAAAGCAGTTCAGAAACTTCCTGTCCTTTTTGGAAACAGATCGATTCTTCTACAGAAAATTGCAATCGATGATTTTGCGGCAAGTTCATATCCTCCTTTCATCTAATCCTTAAAATTAGATGTCACTAAAGGTGTATGTATGAAATGGAGAAAATATGAATGGGGAAGCATAGAAAAACCGGTACAAGGATGTCCTTGATACCGGTTTTTATCGTACTTATCCGCGGCTGATCTCAGCGAATACGTTCTCAGCTGCCTGAATTGTTTTTTCAATATCTTCATCAGTATGAGCCGTCGAGAGGAAAAGCCCTTCAAATTGAGACGGCGGAAGGAACACACCTTCGTTTGCCATTCCTTTATAATACTTGGCAAACAGCTTCAAATCCGATGCTTTGGCTGTTTCATAATTGATGACAGGTTCATTTGTAAAGAAGAAACCGATCATTGAACCTGCGCGGTTAAAGGTATGCGGAATACCGTGCGCCTCTGCCGCTTTTGATATGCCTTCTTCCAGCCTGTCACCTTTTTTCATAAAGGTCTTGTATGATTCAGGCGTGAGCTGCATTAATGTTTCGAGTCCAGCCGTCATCGCAAGCGGGTTGCCTGACAGCGTACCTGCCTGATAAATCGGACCGCTCGGAGCAATCCGCTCCATAATTTCGGCTTTACCGCCATAAGCGCCGACAGGCAGTCCGCCCCCGATTACTTTTCCTAAGCAAGTCAGATCAGGCGTTACGCCGAAATAGCCTTGAGCGCATTTGTAATCGACCCGGAAGCCAGTCATGACTTCATCAAAAATCAGCAGCGTGCCGTACTGTTCAGTAATATCACGCAATCCTTGCAGGAAGCCTTCTTGCGGCGGAACTACTCCCATGTTTCCGGCAACCGGTTCTACGATGACGCCTGCAATATCTTCACCGAACTGTTGGAATGCAAGCTTTACACTTTCTAAATCATTGTACGGAACGGTGATGGTGTTTTTCGCTATTCCTTCAGGTACGCCCGGGCTGTCAGGCAGACCGAGTGTTGCCACTCCTGAACCCGCTTTAATCAGCAGAGAATCTCCGTGTCCATGGTAGCAGCCCTCAAATTTTAAAATCTTATTGCGGCCTGTATATCCTCTTGCCAAACGAAGCGCGCTCATGGTCGCCTCGGTTCCTGAGCTGACCATCCGTACAATTTCTACTGACGGCACTCGGTCAATGACGAGCTTCGCCAATTCATTTTCCACCTCAGTCGGAGCCCCGAAGCTTGTCCCGTATTCAGCCACTTTTTTGAGGCTCTCTACAACGCGGTCATTTGTGTGTCCTAAAATTAAAGGCCCCCATGACAAGACGTAATCAATATACTCATTTCCATCAATATCATAGATTTTAGAGCCTTTTCCGCGCTCCATAAAAATCGGGTCCATGTCTACCGATTTAAAGGCGCGAACGGGGCTGTTTACACCGCCCGGCATGAGTTTTTGCGCTTCTTTAAAAGCCGCTTTTGATTTTTCATAGCTTCTCATCTGCCTCAACTCCTGTCAACTGAATAAAATTACTCCGCAAGCCATTTTGCTGCGTCTTTTGCATGATACGTAATAATCAGGTCGGCACCCGCACGCTTCATGCTTGTCAAAATTTCTAAGACAATCTCTTTTTCCTTGATCCAGCCGTTCTGAGCTGCAGCCTTCACCATAGAATACTCTCCGCTTACATTATAAGCCACAAGCGGCAATGTAAACTCATTTTTTACATCCCGCATGATATCCATATAAGAAAGTGAAGGTTTCACAATCAGGAAGTCCGCGCCTTCTTCAACATCTGATTGGGCTTCACGGAGTGCTTCCAGACGGTTGGCAGGGTCCATTTGATACGTTTTGCGGTCGCCAAATTGAGGCGTGCTGTTTGCTGCATCACGGAACGGACCGTAAAACTCACTTGAATATTTCACGGCGTAAGACATGATCGGAATATTGATGAAGCCTTCTTTATCTAACGCTTCTCTGATAACCGTCACAAATCCGTCCATCATGTTAGAAGGCGCAATGATATCCGCTCCGGCTTTTGCTTGGCTGACAGCTGTCTGTGCCAATAGCTCCAAGGATTCATCATTCAGGATCTGTCCGTCTTTGACGAGACCGCAATGTCCGTGATCTGTATATTCACATAGGCATGTATCAGCAACGACAACCATCTCAGGGAAGTGCTTTTTAATTTCGGCAATTGCTTCTTGCACAATCCCGTGGTCATGGTAAGCTTGCGTTCCGCAATCATCTTTTTCTTCAGGTATGCCGAAAACAATGACGGATTGAATTCCGAGACTGACCAGCTCAGCCACTTCATCCTTTAATAGATCTAAAGATACATGATAAACATCAGGCATTGAAGGAACAGCTTTTTTTCCTTCTAAACCTTCAACGACAAAGATCGGATAAATAAAATCAGATGGATGCAGACGAGTTTCTTTCACCATCTCTCTCATTGCTTTTGATGACCGCAAACGGCGGTGTCTGTTAAATGATTGACTCATATTCTATCTTCCTTTCTAGACATGCGGCACATTAAATCAAGCATGCCGTCAATTGTAAATGTATCAGGCATATACGACGTGATTCCGTACGACAGCAGAGCGTCCCTCGTTAGCGGTCCGATGCTGATGCAGGCCGTCTGGTGCGCCGGCCATTTTTTTATTCCTTCTCCCAGAACATGCATAAATGTATGTACGGTTGATGAGCTTGTAAATGTCATATAATCAAATGAATACTGATTCGCGGCATTTTTTAATTCCTCGATGCCATCTTCATCAGGAACAGTTTCATATACGACCCATTCCTTCACCTCAAAGCCAAGAGGCGCAAGCTCTGTTTTTATCACATCGCGAGATAAATTGCCTTTTATGACTGAAATTCGTTCTGACGGTTCGGCATGCTGCTTAAGAGCGTCCGCCAATTGTTCTGCAATATAGTCATGAGGCATTACATCAACCGATACGTTGTACGATTCTAAACGGCGTGCGGTTTTTTCACCAACAGCCGCAATTTTTTTATGACCGGGAACAATAAGCTGATTTTCTTTCAGATAAGAAAAAAAGAAATCCGCTCCATTTACACTCGTAAACACAAGCCAGCCGGGTATGGTTAGATCTAGTCGCACCTGTTCCGCCAGATCATTCGGCAGAGCTCTACGAAACGTGATCAATGAGGCCAATACCGCTTTTCCGCCAAGCTGCTCCACTTTCTGCCGAAACGATTTTGCCTGCGTCTTATTTCGGGTGACAAGCACTGTTTTTCCTTTCAAAGGAAAATCATTTACCATTCTCATCAAGCTCCCGTTTTACGCGATCGATTAAATCTTTAGCGCCTTTATCAGTCATGAGAGCCGCACAGCGCTTACCGACTTCCTCCGGATCGTTTCCGGTGACGGTTTCTTTGAAAATGATTTTTCCATCAGGCGAAGCCACAAGCCCTGTCAGTTCAATTTCATCCTGGCCATTTATCACCGAGTAGCCGGCGATCGGCACCTGACAGCCGCCCTCCATCGCGTTTAAGTAGGCACGTTCTGCCAGTACAGTCCGTTTTGTGTACTCATCCGTAAACTGAGAAAATAACGTTAAAAGCTCTCGATCGGATTCGCGGCACTCAATTGCAAGAGCGCCTTGGCCAACAGCCGGAAGACAGCGCTCAGGCTCAAGAAATTCAGTTACGACATCCTGCTTCCAGCCCATTCTGGAAAGCCCTGCCGCAGCTAAAATAATTGCGTCATAATCTTCGTTTTCCAGCTTTTGAAGTCTCGTATCTATATTACCTCTAATCCATTTAATTGTAATGTCAGGGCGCTCAATCAAAAGCTGCGCGCTTCTTCTTAAACTGCTTGTGCCGATTACAGCACCTTCCTTCAATTCAGAAAGCTTTACACGATTCTTTGATATAAGAGCGTCACGAGGATCTTCCCGTTCAGGAATACAGCCGATCACAAGGCCTTCAGGCAAAACGGCAGGCATATCCTTCATGCTGTGAACAGCCATATCAATGTCTTCGTTTAAAAGCGCTTGTTCGATTTCTTTGACAAACAGCCCTTTCCCTCCCACTTTTGACAGGGTAACATCAACGATCCGGTCACCCTTTGTGACGATTTCTTTTATGTCAAAAGCAAAAGAAGGATTGATTTCCTTCAGTTTGCGAATCACCCATTTTGTTTGGGTCATAGCGAGTTTGCTCCGTCTGGAACCTACTTTTATCGTTCTCATTTTTTCTTTCCTCCCGAATCTGCTTGGGCACATTATTTAACTGAACCAATGGAATTGAGACAGGCTTCCGAGCAGGAAATAATTGATCATCAGCACGAGAAAACAAGCCGTATTCCACAGTGCGGCGACCTTCCCCTGAAGCTCTTTAATCAGCCTGATATAGAGATAATAGCTGTAGAGAAGCAGGACGACAAACGAACCAAGCACTTTGGCGTCGAACCAATACAGCGTTTCTAGAGACACATACGCCCAAATGACGCCAAGAATCAAACTCAGCAAAAGCATCGGAACTCCGATGACATTCAGAACATACGCCATATAATCAAGCTTAGACAAATCTTCTATTCTCAACAGCCACTTTCCCCATTTTTTCTTTTTTAACAGATGATATTGAAACAAATAGAGCACAGAAAATACAAAAGAAAGGGAAAAAGCACCGTAAGAAAGAATCGCCATTGTAATATGAATCACTAACAGCTCCGATACGAGCTGACCCGAAAAAGCCGCTGACTGCTGCTCCGTCGGTGAAAATGTATGAATGGCGATCATAGCAAACCCTATTACATTTGTAAAAAACACAATAAAATCAACACGCAGCAGCTTTGTCAGTACAAGTGACAGTGTGACAAGCACCCAAGCATAAAAATAAAGCGCCTCCGTCACATTTAATACCGGAAACCGCCCCGTCACCCACATAAAGTAGGCTAAATACACGGTTTGCAGAGTCCAGACAATAGAAAGCAACCAGAAGGCCATTTTCCCAGCCTTCCGGTTGTGTTGAAGAAAATCTATAAAATAAAAGAGTACACTTAATGCGTAAATGACGATTGTCCCTTCATTAAGTCTTGCCATTGCAGTATCAATCATTCAGCTTTCACTCACTTACAAGTGGGGCAAACCCCGCTCTTGATTCAGCCTTCTTATAAGAATGGACCTTTTGGCTGCCTTCAACGCTTTTGATCATTTGCCGGTCTGCAGCTTCTTCTATATCAAAAATCTGCATAAACAAAGCCAGCTTTTCTTCAGAATCAGCCTCTGCCGCCAGTTCTTTCACCTTTAATATCGGGTCGCGGAGCATTTGATTAATGATACTTTTCGTATGTTTATTTAAAAGTTTTTTCTCTCTTGTCGTCAAATGCGGCAGCTTCCGTTCGATGCTGTCCATCGTTTCAGACTGGATTGCCAGCGCCTTTTCACGCAATGCGGAAATGACGGGCACTACACCGAGTGTATTCAGCCATTGTTTAAATTCAACAATGGTTTCTTCGATTAACAGTTCAACCTTCTCAGCGGTTTCTCTCCGCTCTTTCAGGTTCGCTTCTACGATCCCTTCAAGATCGTCTATATCATAAAGGAAGACGCCTTCTAGATCGTTCAAAGCGGGATCCAAGTCTCTTGGCACGGCGATGTCCACCATAAATAAAGGACGGCCCTTGCGAAGCTTATTCGCGTTTTCCATCATTTCTTTAGACACAACAAAATCACTCGCACCGGTAGAGCTGATTAAAATATCGGCTTCTGCAAGCGCGCTTTCAAGCTGATTTAAGCTTCGCGCTTCACCGGAGAAACGGTCTGCAAGTTCTTTCGCTTTCAAGTATGTTCTGTTAATGACGGTCACTTTTCCGATTCCCTGTCCATGCAGATTTTCGGCTGCAAGCTCGCCCATCTTTCCTGCACCAAGGATCAATATATGCTTGCTTGAAAGGTTTCCGAAGATTTTTTTCGCAAGCTCAACGGCCGCATAGCTAACAGACACTGCATTAGAGCCAATGTCTGTTTCGGCATGAGTCCGTTTACCCACTGTAACCGCCTGCTTAAACAACTCATTAAAAATCGTGCCGATCGTTTTTTCTTGCTGAGCTGTTTTGAAGCTGTCGCGCACCTGGCCGAGAATTTGCGTTTCACCGATCACCATAGAATCCAATCCGCAGGCTACACGGAACAAATGCTCAACAGCCGCATCGCTTTCATAAAATCTTAAAAACGGCGACAGGTCTTCTTTGCTTAAGTGAAACCAGTCAGCTAAAAATTTCTTTATATAATAACGGCCGGTATGGAGCTGGTCGACTACCGCATAAATTTCAGTGCGGTTGCAGGTAGATACGATGATATTTTCGAGAATGCTTTTCTCTGCTTTTAGCTGCACCATCGCTTCTGCAAGCTCATTCGGCTGAAAACTTACTTTTTCACGTATCTCAATAGGGGCGGATTTATAATCTACTCCCACAACAAGTATATGCATAGCTTTCCTTACACCCCCAACACCCAAACTTTAATTTATAATCATTCTAACATAGAATTCATTATTTATAATAATTATAACATAGTTTCTTTCGCAAATTGTGAACAGATTTCAAAAATCTTGTGCTATATTAGAAAAAGCTTCACGAACAAAATATGTTCCTATTGACAATACCAAAAACAGCAGAAAATTACTCAAAATCAGCTCTAGAAAACAAGAAGGTGATATGCATGAAACAAAAATCAATTTTATTTCCTTGTCTGCTGCTCGCCGCATCCGTTTACGCATGGCTTGAAAGCTGCCAAGCCGAACTGTTTTCAGGTCAGGATCAATGGCCTGTTCTTCTTATGCTGTTAGGCGCATCCTTTATATACCAAGGAAAAAAAGAAGCTGTCTCCCCCCATTTCTTTATCGGCTTGCTTCTCTTCGGAATCGGTTTGCACTTTTTCGCTAAGCCAAAGTGGACATGGTGGCCGGATGATTTTGAAATGCTACTCTTCATGGTCGGCTTCTCACTGCTCGTTTCAACCGTTCAGAAAAAAGAATATGTATATGAAGCTGTTTCGATGATTTGTTTTTCCCTGTTTCTTTACTTTTTCAAACAGATTATGGCATGGCTCGAGTCTGCGCATGTTCCCACGGCCCTGCTGAAAGAGTATTGGCCGTTTGTATTTATCGGAATCAGTTTATTGTTATTATTGATAAAACGAAAAAAATCTATACGATAAATAAAACCGGCAGAGAGTATTCTCTACCGGTTTATCATTTTTTTGATCACTCCCCAAGCTTCGTCTTTCCCCTTTTTCGTTTCTGAGGAGAAGAGAATCAGCTCGTCTTCCGGATCAATATTTAATGTCTGTCGGACAACCTTCGCATGTTTGTCCCATTTTCCTTTCGGGATCTTATCCGCTTTTGTAGCGATAATAATAACAGGAATGCCGTAATACTTTAAGAATTTATACATCTGCACATCATCATTAGACGGTGCATGCCGCAAATCAACGATCTGCACCACTGCTTTCAATTCCTCGCGTGTCGTGATGTAGGTTTCAATCATTCTGCCCCAAGCTTCACGCTCGGATTTTGACACTTTGGCAAAACCGTAACCCGGTACATCAACAAAATGCAATTCGTCATTAATAATGTAGAAATTTAATGTTTGTGTTTTTCCCGGTTTTGATGATGTTCTCGCAAGATTTTTACGATTAATCAATGAATTGATAAAAGATGACTTTCCAACGTTCGATCTTCCGGCCAGTGCAATCTCCGGAAGCCCCCCTTCAGGGTACTGTTCAGGTTTAACTGCACTGATTACGATTTCTGACTTTGTGACTTTCATTTCTTCTCTCCTACTAAGGCATGTTCCAAAACTTCGTCTAAGTGGGATGCCAATATAAAGGTAAGCCCCTCTCTGACGCTTTCTGGAATATCCTCTATATCTTTTTCATTATCTTTAGGCGCAATAATGGTCGTCAATCCCGCTCTATGTGCCCCGAGTGCTTTTTCTTTCAGTCCGCCGATCGGAAGCACGCGTCCGCGAAGCGTAATTTCGCCAGTCATTCCGACTTTACGCGATACAGCCCGTCCTGTTAAAGCAGAAACAAGCGCAGTCGCCATTGTGATACCGGCAGACGGACCATCTTTAGGCACCGCACCCTCAGGAACATGTATATGAATATCATACTTCTCATGAAAGTCAGGTTCAATGCCAAGTTCTTCTGTTTTTGAACGCACGTAGCTGAAAGCCGCCTGAGCAGACTCTCTCATGACATCGCCAAGCTTACCCGTCAGGATCAATTTTCCTTTCCCTGGAGAAAGCGATACTTCGATCGACAGCGTATCTCCGCCGACAGTTGTATAAGCCAGCCCCGTGACTACGCCCACCTGATCTTCCGTTTCTGCTTGTCCATATCTGAAAATTCGTTTTCCGATAAAGTCATGAAGATTTTTCTCCGTAACTGTAATCCGTTTTCTATCTTCAGAAACAATGGCTTTTGCGGCCTTGCGGCAGATGGCAGCAAGCTGGCGTTCGAGGTTTCTCACACCTGCTTCTCTCGTATAATAGCGAATAATATCAAGAATGGCCTGATCACGCAGCTGCAGGTTGCTCTTTTTGAGCCCATGCTCCTTGATCTGCTTCGGAAGAAGGTGATCTTTCACAATTTCAAGTTTTTCCACTTCCGTGTAGCCCGCAATATTAATGATTTCCATTCTGTCTCTAAGCGGTCCCGGGATTGTCGCTAAATTGTTAGCCGTAGCGATAAAGAGCACTTTTGACAGATCAAAGGTCTCCTCAATGTAGTGGTCGCTGAAGGTGCTGTTTTGCTCCGGATCAAGCACTTCAAGCATTGCGGATGACGGATCGCCTCTGAAATCAGAAGACATTTTGTCAATTTCGTCTAGTAAGAAGACCGGATTCAGCTTGCCGGCTTTTTTCATGCCTTGAATAATACGTCCCGGCATTGCCCCGACATATGTCCGTCTGTGCCCGCGAATTTCTGATTCGTCGCGCACCCCGCCAAGTGAAATTCTGACAAATTTCCGATCCATACTTTTAGCAATCGATTTGGCTAAGGACGTTTTTCCGACCCCCGGAGGTCCTGCCAAACAGAGAATCGGGCCTTTTAAGGATTTTGTCAGCTTCTGAACCGCCAAATACTCTAAAATACGCTCTTTCACTTTTTCAAGTCCGTGATGTTCTTTGTCCAAAAGATGTTCAGCCTCTTTTAAATCAAGCTTATCTTCTGTCTCATCCGTCCATGGGAGAGCGACCAGCCAATCAATATAATTGCGGATAACAGAACTTTCGGCAGAACTGGACGGAATTTTTTCATATCTGTTTAATTCCTTAAGAGCCGTTTCCTTCACATGTTCAGGCATACCCGCTTCTTCGATTTTTTCGGTCAGCGATTGAACTTCACCTGTTTTGCCTTCTTTATCGCCTAGCTCTTTTTGGATCGCCTTCATCTGTTCGCGCAAATAATATTCCTTTTGCGTACGCTCCATTGAACGTTTGACACGCTGGCCAATTTTTTTCTCGATCTCAAGCACTTCTTTTTCATTGTTGATAAAATCAATGACCTTATTCAGTCTGTCTTTGACATCGGCCGTTTCTAAAATATCCTGCTTATCCTTTAGTTTAAGAGGCAGGTGAGAAGCAACAATGTCTGCCATTCTGCCCGGCTCTTCGATATCAGTAACCGCGGCATACGTTTCGGCTGAGATTTTTTTAGAAATTTTTATGTACTGATCAAAGTGGTCCAACAAAGTCCGCATCAGCGCTTCGTCTTCTGTATCTTTTGAATCATCTTCATGGATCAGCTGAATGTCTACCGATGTATAATCCTCATGCTCACTGTATTCAATGATCTGGGCGCGCTGTATGCCCTCCACCAGCACACGAATCGTACCGTTCGGAAGCTTCAGCATTTGTTTAATTTTCGTATAGGTGCCGACAGTAAAAATTTCGTCTTCACCCGGTTCGTCTATCGAAATATCCTGCTGAGTAGCTAAAAATATCATATGATCATGCATCATTGCCTGTTCAAGGGCCTGAACCGACTTGTCACGTCCTACATCTAAGTGCAAAACCATTGTCGGGTACACTAATAAACCTCTTAAAGGGAGGAGCGGGATGCTGCGTTTTAATTCTTCTGCCATGTGACTGACACCTCCGTGACTTTAGTATGAACCATTATAATACAACTTTTTCATCCTTGTACAATAAACGGCATGGTTCAGCTTTTCTATAACACAGTCTCCTCGTAGTATACCCTTTCTTTCTCATCTGAAAAAGGAAAAGATGTCCTTCATAAAAAAAACCCTATTTTAAAAATAGGGTCAGACTGATTCTTTATTCATTTGCATGTTTAACGGTTTTTGTTCAGTAGGCGGGTTCACTAAAATTTCATCAAGCACTTCCTGGAACGTTTTCACCGCCACAATTTTGATCCCTTCAATCTGTTTTAAGATCGATTGCTGATTTTCATGCGGGATAATAACTTTTTTGGCACCGGACTGTTTTGCCGCTTTAATTTTCGGGATCACGCCTCCAATCGGTTTTACAAGTCCGTTTAGACTGATCTCGCCTGTCATGGCAACCGTGTTATCGATCGGAATTTTATGAACGGCTGAAAAAATTCCCGCCGCCATGGCAATACCTGCCGACGGCCCGTCAATCGGAATGCCGCCGGGAAAATTAATGTGGATATCATAGTCTGAAGGCTTCATTCCCATTGTACGCAGTACGGTTAGCACATTCTCAACCGAGCCCTTTGCCATGCTTTTCCGGCGAATTGATTTTGATTGGCTGCCGATGCTTTCTTCTTCTGCTATTCCGGTAATGTTAATTGAACCTTTATCCTGAGCCGGTGTTACGTTCACTTCGATTTCCAGCAGCGAACCGCTGTTTGGGCCATACACTGCGAGTCCGTTTACAATGCCGATTTGCGGTGCAGTGCCGATTTTCTGCTCGTGCTTAGGGGTAAGCTGGCTGGAATGAATCACCCATTCTATATCCTCAATGGTGATGTCCTTCCGATCTTCGGTCACCGCCATTCCCGCCGCGATTTGAATCATATTGACGGCTTCCCGGCCGTTCCGCGTATAGCTGGTCAGCAAATCAAGCCCCTCTTCAGAAATATTCTTTTCAATCTTATCCACTGCTGTTTTGGCAACTGATTTCAGCTCATCTTTCTCAAGCTCGCGGAAAAATACCTCTAAACAGCGGGATCGGATTGCCGGAGGGATTTCATTAGGCATTCTTGTTGTCGCACCGATCAAACGAAAATCAGCTGGAAGCCCATTTTGAAAAATGTCGTGAATATGGTTCGGTATTTGTGTATTTTCTTCGCTGTAATAAGCGCTGTCTAAAAAGACTTTCCGGTCCTCAAGCACCTTCAGCATTTTATTCATTTGAATAGGATGCAGCTCCCCAATTTCATCAATAAACAATACACCGCCGTGGGCATGCGTGACAGCCCCCTGCTTCGGCTGCGGAATACCCGCCTGTCCCATCGCTCCGGCCCCTTGGTATATCGGATCATGTACAGAACCAATGAGCGGATCGGCAATTCCTCTTTCATCAAATCGAGCCGTTGTCGCATCGAGTTCCACAAAAACAGCCTGCTCTTTAAAAGGTGATTGCTTATGTTTTTTGGCTTCCTCTAACACAAGCCTTGCAGCAGCTGTTTTTCCGACTCCCGGCGGTCCATAGACAATGACGTGCTGGGGATTCGGTCCGCACAACGCCGCTTTTAACGCTTTAATCCCGTCTTCCTGACCGACGATATCTTGAAAGCTTTTAGGGCGCACCTTTTCAGATAACGGTTCGGACAGGCTGATAGCCCGCATTTTGCGAAGCTGCTCCATTTCCTTCTTTGATTCCTTATCTATCGTGACTTTTTGTGTCCTTTGATTTTTAAGCAAATTCCAAAAATACAAACCAATGATAATCCCAAAAAACAGCTGAATAAATAATGCGATCCCTGTCCAACTCATGGTGGTCCCTCCTGAAAAACAATTTATGTATCCAATTCATTCCTCTGATTGCTAGTATCTCCCACAAAAGAGGGGAATAAACGTTTTCCGGAAGAGTTTACACAACAAAAAAACCTCCTGAATGTTACCACTCAGGAGGTTCATTTTCATTTTTAAGCAGACGTTTTATCTTGGCTAACCTCAGTACCGTCCTTTAACAAAAGGCGAGGCGGTTCTCCATGCGTTACAGTCGCCCCAGTAATCACACATTTTTCAATGTCATCACGGGAAGGCAGGTCAAACATCACATCAAGCATAATGCCTTCAATGATGGAACGGAGTCCGCGTGCTCCTGTCTTACGCTCAATTGCTTTTTTAGCAATTTCAGACAGCGCTTCTTCTTCAAACTCAAGCTCAACATTATCAAGCTCAAGCATTTTCTTGAACTGCTTCACAAGAGCGTTTTTCGGTTTTGTTAAGATCGCAATCAACGCTTCTTCGTCAAGCTTTTCAAGGCTTGCAATAACCGGAAGACGTCCGATGAATTCCGGAATTAATCCGAAACGGAGCAAGTCTTCTGGAAGCACTTTTGAAAGAAGGTCTTCTTTCTCCAGATCTGCAGCCTTATTATCTGAACCGAAGCCAATCACTTTTTGTCCTAAACGGCGTTTGATGATTTGTTCGATACCATCGAAGGCACCGCCGCAAATGAACAAAATGTTTGTTGTATCAATTTGAATAAACTCTTGATGAGGGTGCTTACGTCCACCTTGAGGCGGCACGCTCGCCACAGTTCCTTCAAGAATTTTCAGCAATGCCTGCTGCACGCCTTCACCTGACACATCACGTGTAATAGACGGGTTTTCAGACTTTCTTGCCACTTTATCGATTTCATCAATATAAATAATGCCTTTTTCCGCTTTTTCCACGTCATAGTCAGCAGCTTGGATGAGTTTCAAGAGAATATTCTCTACATCTTCACCTACATATCCAGCTTCTGTCAGGGACGTAGCGTCAGCAATCGCAAACGGCACATTTAAAATACGGGCTAAAGTTTGCGCAAGAAGGGTTTTACCGCTTCCTGTCGGGCCGATTAATGAAATGTTACTTTTCGAAAGCTCGACATCGTCCACTTTGCTGTTGGAGTTGATGCGTTTGTAGTGGTTATACACCGCAACAGCTAGTGATTTCTTCGCCTGATCCTGACCGATTACATATTCATTCAGAATTTCACGAATTTCCTGCGGCTTCGGCACATCTTTAAATTCTACTTCTTCTTCTGTTCCGAGTTCTTCCTCCACAATTTCAGTGCAGAGTTCGATACATTCGTCACATATATATACACCAGGTCCAGCTACAAGCTTACGAACCTGATCTTGTGTTTTTCCACAGAACGAGCATTTTAATTGTCCTTTTTCCTCGTTGAATTTAAACATTCTTTCACCCCTTAATCTTGTCTCACTTTTTCTTTTACCGGCAGAGCAAAAGAAAATGATTCTTGAAACGAAACGAGTATGTATTGCATTTTACCATACTTTCCAAAAAGACGGTAACATTGTGTTTCTGACTTGCACATTCTATATGTATGACAAAAAACAGCCTGCATTAACTATATTGCCCCAAGAAAAAGAGATATATCATAATTGTACAAAACAAGGCACGAATCATTCGCGCCCTGTTTTATTATTACTATTATTATGCACCATATTAACGGTTTTCTACAAGAAAATCAATTGCTTTGCGAACTTTTAAATCTTCTTTCATCGCGTCAGTAGAACCGATGGCTTGTTTGATATTTTCAACAGGCATGTTGTATGCTTCAGCCATTTTAGAAAGCTCAGCATCAACTTCCTCATCTGTTACTTCAAGGTTTTCCGCTTTCGCAATCGCCTCAAGAGTCAGGTTAGATTTTACGCGTTTTGCAGCATCTTCTTTCATTTGCTCTTTTAACGCAGCTTCGTCTTGGCCTGAGAATTGAGTGTAAAGCTCAAGGTTCATGCCTTGCATTTGAAGACGCTGTTCGAATTCTTTCAGCATGCGGTCAAGCTCAGTGTCAATCATCGCTTGAGGAACATCGATTTCAGCGTTTTCAGAAGCTTTCAGAACAAGCTCTTCACGCAATTTAGCGTCAGCTTCGTTTTCTTTTGCTTCTTCTAAACGTTTCTTCGTTTTTTCAGTCAATTCAGCAAGTGTTTCCACTTCTTCATCGATATCTTTTGCGAATTCATCATCAAGCTCAGGAAGCTCTTTCGCTTTGATTTCGTGAATTTTCACTTTGAAGACAGCTGGTTTGCCGGCAAGATCTTCAGCGTGGTACTCTTCAGGGAATGTTACTTCAACATCCTTCTCAGCACCTGCTTCAAGGCCAACTAACTGATCTTCGAAGCCAGGGATGAATGAACCTGAACCCACTTCAAGTGAATAGTTTTCAGCTTTTCCGCCTTCGAATGCTTCGCCGTCAACGAATCCTTCGAAGTCAAGAACAACTGTGTTTCCTTCTTCAACAGCGCCTTCTTCTTTTACAACAAGCTCAGCTTGACGCTCTTGAAGCCCTTTTAGTTCGTTTTGAACATCTTCGTCAGTTACAGCTGTGTCGTCTTTTTCGACGCCTAAGCCTTTGTATTCGCCAAGCTTCACTTCAGGTTTCACTGTTACTTTTGCAGTGAAGATTAAGCTTTCGCCTTTTTCGATTTTTTCAACATCGATTTCAGGACGGTCTACAGGCTCGATTCCAGCTTCTTCAACCGCTTTAGGGTATTCTACAGGAAGAAGAATATCCAAAGCATCTTGGTAAAGAGCTTCTACGCCAAAGCGCTGTTCGAATAAACCGCGAGGAATTTTCCCTTTACGGAATCCAGGAATTGAAACTTGCTTAACTACTTTTTTAAATGCATCATCAAGTGCCGTTTTAAATGTTTCAGCATCAACTTCAACCGTTAAAACGCCTTCGTTGCCTTCTTGTTTTTCCCATTTTACAGACATGTGTTTCCCTCCAAAAATCTATTCAGGTTGTGTCGGTCTTCCATTCTAAAGCAATCATTCGGCTTCGTCCATCAAAAACGAAGCTGCCAAAGATCAGAATCATTATGTATACATTTTAATAATGAACTGCAAAGCCTGTCCAACCGTATTTCTTATAACCCGTTATACACAAATACAACCATTATATTATAACATAACACATACCGCTTTCAACTATATGGCGTGATTTACAAATAAGAAATTTCTTCAATATCTTTAATCATTGTGCACGCTTCATCAAGTTCTCTGTCGGTAAACTCATACATCATATGCAGCTCTTCTCTTTCAATCTCAATCCCATGCATTTCATAGCCGACTTTATGCAGGGCCGCCGCCCAAAGATCGGCAGACAGCAGTTTTGGCTGAAATGGATATAAAACATACAAATGTCTTCTCCACAGTTCTTCTACCGCTGCATACAGGGTTGGATTTTCATTCCCAAGCGTTTCATCCAGCACACGGAGAACGCGGTGCAAAATCGGGGAGGCGTCAGGCGGGACAGTCTCGCTCGGCTCGATTGTCATGGAGTCGCCGAATTTTGTAATGTGGACCGGTTTGCTGTAGTCGTGTTCCGCCATTAACATCACGATCATCGTCTTGATAATCGGGTGAGCAGCGGGATCTTCAAGAATTGTTTTTAACAGCCCCGTATACTTCGCTACATTGCGGTCTTTCAATGAATGGATCAAATTCATTTGTTCCTCTGGGCTGGCTAACACTTTCTCCGTGTCGATCACATCTTCATACTCTTCGGCCCAAGCCTCGTCTTCTCGCTCTGGGTCGGTCATTTTGCGGCTGAAATCAAGCAGTTTATAAAATTGCTCGGCGCTTTCCGCAGGCAGCTGATTTTCCTCCAGGACGGCCTCAATCGTGCTTTTGACTTCTTCGTATTTCTTAAGCTGAATTAAGATCGTCATGTATACTTGTAAAACTGTAAAATACTGGCCGTATCCTTCTTTCAGCATCTTTTCGCATACACGTTTTGCCTCTTCCAATTCGCCCAGCTCCAAAAAGCAAATGGCCATACCCAAGTGAAGATCTGATTCAGTATCATCATATTTCATTGCTTCTGAAAACAGTTCCAGCGCCTCTTGATACTTTTTCTCCTTCAGCGAGGACATTCCTTTTTCCACCAGACGGTCTTTCAAATGAGGAAAAGGAATAATTTTTGCGTTTTTCTTGTCATGCGTCATACCTATATTCCTTTCAGGCATTTATTTTGTTCAAGTGTATCAACACCCGTACACAAAAACAAGAAAGGAAAGGTTCTGCCAGGCAAAAAAAGCTGCCGGACAAATTGCCGGGCAGCTTTTTTTAAGCTTGAAGCCAAGAGCTTCTCTGCGACTCAAATTGCTTAATTTCATCTTCAAGTAAAAGCGTTAATGAAATTTCATCATAGCCGTTGATCAGCATTTCTTTCCAATGCGGATCGACTTCGAATGAGATCTGATTGCTTTCGCTGTCGTGAATAAGCTGATTTTCAAGATCGACTGTCATTTGCAGTGACTGATTTTCGTATTGTCCGACAAGCTTTTTCCAATTGTCATACGGCATACGAATCGGCAGCATACCGTTTTTAAAGCAGTTTTGGTGGAAAATATCAGCAAATGACGGTGCGATAATGATTTTAAAGCCGTAGTCATCAAGCGCCCACGGAGCGTGTTCACGCGATGACCCGCAGCCGAAGTTTTCTCCCGCTATTAAAATGGACGCCCCTTCATAAGCCGGCTGGTTTAATTCAAATTCCGGGTTTGGTTCGCCATTCGCATCGTATCTCCAGTCAAAGAATGCAAAACGGCCGTAGCCCGTTCTTTCAATTCTCTTTAGAAATTGTTTCGGAATGATCTGGTCTGTATCAACATTAATACGATTTAATACGGCCGCTTTCCCCGTATGTGTTTTCAAAGGTTCCATCTCGTGCACTCCTTACACAACTGTTTTTTCCTGATAAAACTTTCTGACATCCACGAAATGGCCGTGAATGGCGGCCATCGCAGCCATCGCAGGGCTGACGAGATGTGTTTTCGCGCCTTTTCCTTGTCTGCCCTCAAAGTTACGGTTAGAGGTTGACGCACAGCGCTCTCCTTCAGGAACAACGTCATTATTCATGCTCAAACACATGCTGCAGCCTGATTCTCTCCATTCAAATCCAGCGTCTAAGAAGATCTGATGAAGCCCTTCCTTTTCAGCCTGAAGTTTTACGCTCTGAGATCCAGGCACGACGATTGCTCTAACACTTTCAGCCACCTTTTTCCCTTTGATCATATCGGCAGCCTGGCGGAGGTCAGTCATGCGTGAATTTGTACAGGAACCGATAAATACGTGCTCCACTTTAATGTCTTCAATTTTCTGATGAGGAGTCAGCCCCATATATTCATAAGCGCGAATCGCTTCTTTTTTGTCATCTTCCGCTGAAAAGCTTTCCGGCGCCGGAACTTCAGAATCGACAGGAAGAACCATTCCCGGGTTGATACCCCATGTCACCATAGGAGAAATGTCATTGCCGTCAAGCACAATTGATTTATCGTAAACAGCACCTGGATCAGTGCGCAGCGCTTTCCATTCTGCTACGGCTTTATCAAATTCTTCTCCTTTTGGCGTATACTTGCGGTTTTTGCAATATTCAAATGTCACTTCGTCAGGCGCAATCAAACCTGCTCTTGCTCCGGCTTCAATTGACATGTTGCAAACGGTCATCCGCTCATCCATCGTCATGTTTCTGAATACTTCCCCAGTGTATTCAATAACGTAACCGGTGCCGAATTTCACGCCGTATTTACCGATAACAGCAAGAATGACATCCTTTGCCGTTACCCCTTTTTGCAGTGTCCCGTCTACACGCACCTCAAGCGTTTTCGGACGCTGCTGCCAGAGTGTCTGTGTAGAAAGAACATGCTCAACCTCACTCGTTCCGATTCCAAATGCCAGGGCGCCGAATGCACCGTGAGTGGAAGTATGGCTGTCGCCGCATACGATCGTTTTTCCCGGAAGCGTTAAGCCAAGCTCGGGCCCGACTACATGGACAATCCCCTGATCTACGCTGTGAAGATCGGCAAGGCGTACGCCAAACTCTTCGCAGTTCCGCTCAAGCGCTGTCACTTGGCGTTTCGCAACTTCGTCCGTTATCTCAAAGCGATTGACGGTTGGAATGTTGTGATCCATCGTTGCGAATGTATTTTGCGGTCTCCTGACCTTTCTTCCCTTTTGTCTCAACCCTTCAAATGCCTGAGGGGATGTCACCTCATGGATGAGATGCAAATCAATATAGAGAAGATCCGGTTTTCCCTCACCATGTTTTACAATATGCTGATCCCAAATCTTTTCGATGATCGTTCGAGGCATCATCTTTATTTCCTCCCTCTACCTATGAACTAAGACCGCTTACACCATAAGCTGTCACACGTTAGAAATTGTATTTTCACTCATCAATGCCGTCTTTACTTCCTCTGTAATGGCCTGAGTGCTGCTGTATTCTTCGCCTCTTGCCAAGTCTCTTGTTCTTTTTCCGGAAGTAAGAACCTGATTGACTGCATCTTCTACAGCTTTCGCTTCTTCTTCAAGCCCGAAAGATGTTCTCAAAAGCATTGCCGCTGATAATATCGCCGCGAATGGATTTGCCATCCCTTTCCCTGCTATGTCAGGTGCTGAGCCGTGTACAGGCTCGAACAGATGGAGTCCTGAGCTTGATAAGCTGGCTGACGGAAGCATTCCGAGAGAACCTGTTAGCATGGACGCTTCGTCGCTTAAAATGTCACCAAACATATTTTCAGTCACCACGACATCAAATTGATTCGGTGCATAAATCAGCTGCATAGCCGCGTTATCAACGAGCATATGCTCAAGTTTCACATCAGGATATTCTTTTGCGACGTCTTCAGCCACTTCCCGCCACAGCCTGCTTGATTCAAGAACGTTCGCTTTATCAACAGAGGTAACCTTGCCTTTTCTGGCAGCCGCCATTTTAAAGCCCTCTCTGATCACGCGTTCAATTTCTTCCCTCTTATAAAACAGTGTGTCTACCGCTTCTTGCTCACCTTCACTGTTTACATAGCGTTTGCTCGGCTGTCCGAAATACAAACCGCCTGTCAGTTCACGAACGATAACGAAATCAACGTTATCAATATATTCTTTTTTCAAAGGCGAAGCGTCAGAAAGGCTTTCAAACACTTTCACAGGCCGTAAATTCGCAAACAGGTCAAGCTGTTTTCTAATGCTGAGCAGACCTTTTTCGGGTCTCAGCTCCGAAGGGTTTTGATCCCATTTCGGGCCGCCGACAGCACCAAGCAAAATAGCATCAGCCTTTTTACAAATCGCAATGGTTTCCTCTGGGAGAGGGTCGTTGTGTTCGTCAATTGCCGCTCCTCCAATAAGGCCGTATTCAAATTCAAATTCATGGCTGAAGCGTTCGGCAACACTTTTCAGCACGTCTGTCGCTGATTCTAATACTTCGGGGCCGATCCCGTCTCCGGGCAATAGAGCAATCCGTTTCTTCAAATTAAGTTCTCCTTTCTTTTATGATCCGACAGCTGTATGGTTTTGCAGTCCGTTCATATTAGACTGGAAAACCAATTGACGGTTGACAGCGTTCAGATAGGCTTTCGCCGAAGCTTCTAATACGTCTTGCGCTATGCCCCGCCCTGCTGATTCTTTTCCGTTTACTACTACTCTTACATAAACCTGGGCAAATGCGTCTTCGCCTTTTCTATTGGACTGAATGCGGTAGTCTAAGAGCTCCACATCTTTATCAATACAGCGTTCAAGGGTATTGTATATCGCTTCCACGCTTCCGGCTCCTGTTGCCGCTTCCTGAATAAGCTGGGCGTTTTCTTGATTTTTCAAAGAAACCGTAGCCGTAGGGACCTGAGATGTTCCATAATGGACTTGCAGAGAAAGAAATTCATACCCAATCTTGCGGTCTGTTACTTTTTCTTCTAAAATAAGAGAGACAAGATCCTCATCAGTGATTTCTTTTTTCTTCTCAGTTAACTCTTTAAACATCGTAAAGAACTTATTAATCTCTTCACTATCAAATTGGAATCCCAATGCAGTCAGCCGGTCTTTAAATGCATGGCGTCCTGAATGCTTGCCTAGGACAAGCGCATCTGCCGTTACACCGACAAGCTCTGGTGAAATAATTTCGTATGTTGATTTTTCCTTTAAGAAGCCGTCCTGGTGGATGCCTGATTCATGAGCAAATGCGTTGTCGCCCACTACCGCTTTATTTCGCGGAACAGCCATACCTGTGAACTTGCTTACTAAATCACTAGTGCGTTTTATTTCATTTAGCGTAATGCCTGTTTCGACTTGATAGAAATCTTTTCTGATATGAAGGGCAACTGCAATTTCCTCCAATGCAGCATTTCCGGCTCTTTCACCAATTCCGTTAATCGCACATTCAATTTGATCGGCGCCATTTTCGATCGCTGAGAGAGAATTGGCGACTGCCATTCCCAAATCATCGTGGCAGTGAGCTGACAGCTTTGCTTGATGAATGTTTGGAACGTTCTCTTTCATATATTTAAAGATATTCCCGTATTCTGCCGGAGCCAAATAGCCGACTGTATCCGGAAGGTTGATGACACTAGCCCCTGCGTCAATCACTTTTTCTACGATTTCCGCTAAAAACGGCAGTTCAGTTCGGCAGGCATCTTCAGCAGACCATTGAACAATCGGGAAACGCTCTTTTGCGTATTTCACCATTTCAACGGCTCTTTCGATGACCTGTTCACGCGTCATTTTCAGCTTGTGTTTTAAATGAATGTCCGATGTGGCAATGAATACGTGAATTCTTGGCTGAGCACCGTCTTTTAACGCTTCCCAGGCCGCATCAATATCACCTTTTACACAGCGGGCAAGACCTGTCACAGAACAATTTTTTATGGTTCTTGCGATTTCCTGCACAGCTAAAAAGTCACCTCGGGACGAAGCGGGAAATCCCGCTTCAATGATATCTGCCCCGAGTCTTTCGAGCTGCTTTGCTATGGCAAGTTTCTCCTGTGTATTTAAGTTTACTCCAGGTGATTGTTCACCATCACGAAGCGTCGTATCGAAAAAATTAATTTTGCGCAACGGAGACCACCGCTTCCTTCTTCTTGCCTTGTTTGACAAACGGCATCATTTCACGAAGCTTTCTTCCCACCACTTCGATTTGATGTTCGTTTTCGCTCGTATTGATTGCGTTGAAACGAGGACGGTTTACTTGGTTTTCTACGATCCATTCTTTTGCAAATGTTCCGTCTTGGATGTCTTTTAAGACTTCTTTCATTGATTCTTTTACTTTTGCGTCTACAACACGCGGCCCGGATACGAAATCTCCCCATTGAGCAGTATCAGAAATAGAGTATCTCATGCCTTCCAAGCCTTCTTCATACATAAGGTCAACGATCAATTTCAGTTCATGAAGACATTCAAAGTATGCAAGTTCCGGCTGATAACCAGCTTCAGTTAATGTTTCAAATCCAGCTTTTACAAGGGAAGTTAATCCTCCGCAAAGTACAGCTTGCTCACCGAACAGATCCGTTTCTGTTTCTTCTTTAAATGTCGTTTCCAAAACGCCTGCTCTTGCTCCGCCGATTCCTTTTGCGTATGCCAAAGCTTTATCTTTCGCTTCACCTGTCACATCTTGATAGATCGCGAACAACGCCGGTACGCCTGCTCCTTGCTCATATGTTCTTCTAACCAAATGTCCAGGACCTTTAGGCGCTACCAAAAATACGTCAACATCTGCCGGTGGAACAATTTGGTGGAAATGAACGTTAAATCCGTGAGCGAAGACCAATGATTTGCCTGCAGTCAGCTCATCTTTGATTTCAGCTTCATATACTTTTTGCTGCTGTTCATCCGGAAGAAGAACCATAATGATCTCAGCTTGAGCCGCAGCTTCTTTTACTGAAAATACTCGATGTCCGTCTTCTTGCGCCTGAGTGAAAGATTTTCCTTGTCTGACACCGACAATCACGTCAATTCCGCTTTCTTTCAGGTTCAGCGCGTGTGCATGCCCTTGTGAGCCATAACCGATAATCGCTACTGTTTTTCCAGCCAATACGTTCTCTTTGATATCACCGTTATAATATACTTTTACCATTTCAATCTCTCCCTTGTTTTGTTTTATACAATAGATATTGTTTTATTGGATGACGACTTTTGCTGAGTGCCCCTCGCAAAAGCCGTTGTACCTGTTCTCGCAATTTCTTTGATTCCATACGGTTTTAGTAATTCAATCAGCGCTTCAATTTTGTTAGATTCGCCAGTCACCTGTACAACGATGCTGTCTCTGCTGACATCAACGACAGAAGCTCTGAACGGCTCTATCATTCCGTGAATCTCTGTCCTCGTTGACGGTGCGGAAACGACCTTGATTAAGGCCAGCTCCCTTTGGACAATTGATTGATTTGTGATGTCAGTGACTTTCAGTACATCAATTTGTTTGTTAAGCTGTTTTGTCAGCTGTTCAACATCATTTTCTCCTTCAACGTGAACGACAAAGGTAATTCTGGAAACGCCGCTTGTTTCTGTGTGTCCAACTGTAATGCTTTCAATGTTGTAGTGTCTTTTTGTAAATAGACCGGTGATCCGGTTTAACACGCCGGAGCGGTTCACCACAGTCAATGTGATAATTCTTTTCAAGGTTTCACCCCCACCATTTCATGCAGCCCTTTCCCCGGAGCCACCATCGGGAATACTTTTTCTTCGCTGGCGACCCGAACATCAATGACAACCGGTTCTTTTGATGTCAATGCCTCTTCCAGCTTTTCCTTCGCTTCTGCATCAGAGGAGATTCTGATGCCTTTAATGCCGTATGCTTCTGACAATTTGACAAAGTCCGGCTGTGAAGCGAATTTAGACTCTGAATAACGCTCTTCATAGAAAATCTCCTGCCACTGTCTTACCATTCCGAGACAAGCGTTATTTAAGATCACAACTTTAACCGGCAGATTCAATTCGCGAATAACATCAAGTTCCTGTAGCGTCATTTGAAAACCGCCGTCTCCAAGCACCGCCACCACGGTTGCATCTTTATCGGCCAGCTGTGCGCCGATCGCTGCCGGAAGGCCGAAACCCATTGTTCCAAGACCGCCTGATGTCACCCATTTATCTGCCTTTTGGAACGGATAAAATTGCGCTGACCACATTTGATGCTGGCCGACATCCGTTGCGACAATGGCTTCCCCTTTTGTAAATTGATGAATGTATTCAATCAGTTTTTGAGGTTTAAAGCCTTCTTCTTCATTGTCTACATACCAGAGCGGATACTCTTCTTTCCACTCGGCAAGCTGTTTTTTCCATTCGCTTGAATCGCCTTGTTTGCCGTTTTGTTTGATCAGCTCTTGCAGGACAACTTTGCTGTCGCCGACAACCGGAATCTGTGTTTTCATGATTTTTCCGATTTCAGCCGGATCAATATCAATGTGGGCAATCTTTGCGTTTCTCGCAAAATGTTTCAGGTTTCCTGTGACGCGGTCATCAAAACGGGCGCCGATGCTGATTAAAAGATCACAGTCATGAAGGGCCATGTTCGCTGTATAAGTGCCGTGCATACCCGCCATCCCCAAGAAAAGCGGATGGTCTGCCGGGAAACCCCCAAGTCCTAAAAGCGTGTGTACAACTGGAATTTGCTGCTGTTCCACATAATTTTTTAATTCTTCTGACGCTTTTCCGTGCAATACGCCCGCACCCGCTAGGATAACCGGTTTCTTTGCGCTGCTTACAGCTTCCACAAGCTTGCGGATCTGCAAATAATTTGGCTCCGTTGTCGGCTGATATCCCGGGAGATTCATCTCGTGATCATAACTGAATTCCCCTTCAATTGCTGCAACATCTTTCGGAATATCGATTAGTACAGGTCCCGGTCTTCCCGTTGTCGCAATATGGAACGCTTCTTTAATGATGCGCGGCAGATCTTCCGGCTGGCGGACCTGATAGCTGTGTTTTGTAACCGGCATTGTAATTCCTAAAATGTCCGCTTCCTGAAAAGCATCGCTGCCGATAACGGAGGTTGCCACCTGCCCTGTAAAGACGACTAAAGGCAGTGAATCAATCATGGCATCCGCAAGTCCAGTAACAAGGTTTGTCGCTCCCGGGCCTGATGTCGCAATAACGACCCCTGGTTTTCCAGAAACTCTCGCGTATCCTTCTGCTGCATGAATGGCGCCTTGCTCGTGTCGGGGAAGGATATGTACCATTCCTGAATTGTACAGTTTATCGTAGATCGGAAGTACAGCTCCGCCCGGATAACCGAATATCATTTCTACTTTTTCTTTCTTTAATGATTCAATCAGCATTAACGCTCCGCTCATCGTCTGTGTACATTTGGCAGATGCTGAATCCACCTGTACATTAGTCCCCATTTTTAGTTCCTCCTTTTGGATTTTCATCCTCTAAAGATCATCATTTATTAGCTTTACAGCTGATTATTCAATAAAAAAAGCCCTTCCGCCCACAATCAGCCGCGCAGTGAATGCGATAGCCAAAAGGGGCGAAAAGGCTCTTCTTTCCGCGGTACCACCCTTGTTTACGGCCTTTCATACGGCCGTCTCATGGATATTCCTATCCGTTTTAATAACGAGTAAACATCATCGTTCACCCGGCCAAGTCCTACTGTGATTTCAGACTGGCACTCTGAGGCGAGTTCACCTTGTAAAGCTTCGCCGGTTCTCAGCTAATCCGGTTCTCTGTGGAAAGCTTTTTCAAGGCTACTTATCCTCATCTGCGCTTTTCATATTCAGTCTCTTGAACAGCTTTTCTGCCGTCCAAGAAGATCGTTTTTTTCATTTTTTTAGTATCCTATTGCAATCATTTGTGCTTGTGAAACTTGCGTTTATCTTTTGTTGAACTCATATTACGCCGCTTTGGACGCAGTGTCAACAGCATTTTTTAAAATTATTAGACAATTTAGATTAATCAAACTATACTGTATACGCTTTCATTATTGGTATATAAGGAATTTCAAAAGATAAAAGTTTTTGTAATTTTTTTATTAATCTATCAAGTTTACACTCGAATTTTTCAATTTCATATAAACATGTCATATAATATGACGTGTTTTTGTTTCGATGAGACGTAGATGAGACGTATATATGAAAGATCTTCTGGCAAAAAAACAATTTCAGTTCGGATAGGCTCTTTCATTATTTTTCGTCATACACTGGTGTTATCTTGCAAAGAAAAGGTGATACGAGATGAATAAATCATTAGCAGACATCCAATTCCCCGGGGGTTTTCCAAGCTTTCCCCAGCCATTTTATCCGGCAGCTCCCAGCTTTTATCAGCAAGGCCATCAGCCATTTGGAGGCTTTGGATACGGACAGCCGTACAGCCAGGCATACAGCCCGCTAAGCACCCCATCTGCTATGTACTCTTCATTTCCATATGCTTCAGGATTTTACGGGCAGCAATTTTCAGGTGCCGGCTATAGCGGCCATGGCGGCGGTTTTAGTATCCCGGCGACGCACGCCGGAGGGTTCAGCGGAGCATCTGGTGTACACGGAGGATTTCGATATTAAATATCATCAGGTGTCGAACATCTATGTTCGGCACTTATTAATTTATTCATCTTTAAATAAAGCTAATAGAATGTGAGGTTTCCTATCTTACTATTTGGAAGCAAAAAGGATATATTTTAAGATAAAGGATAAGTCTGTTCAGAGTGACACGTTTTTGAGGAGGAATTCATTTTGCATATTAAAGTAGATGATTTGACCGGACATCAAGTGATCGAATTAGTAAGTGAGCATTTACATAGCATGACTCTCATGTCTCCGGCTGAAAGTATTCATGCCCTGGACATAGAAAGGCTGAAAAAACCTGAGATTACATTTTGGAGCGCTTGGGACGGCAATAAATTAGCCGGCTGCGGAGCACTTAAGGAACTGGACAGCCGGCATGGAGAAATTAAGTCGATGCGAACCTCTTCTTCCCATTTAAGAAAGGGCGTTGCCAGCAAGGTTCTTCAGCACATTATAGTAGAAGCCAAGCGGCGCGGCTATCAGCGATTGAGTTTGGAAACGGGGTCAATGACTTCTTTCGAGCCGGCAAGAAAACTTTATGAAAGCTTCGGATTCCGGTATTGCCAGCCGTTTGCAGACTATATAGAAGATCCGAACAGCGTGTTTATGACAAAGGAATTGTGAAATATAAAGGATAGATAAGTGCGGGACTATGTTTCTGTCTTATCTATCTTTTTTATTTCCTCCTGTCTTTCGCCTGAATGCTGTTGGCAGCACCAAGTGTTTTCTATTTTGTTTATTTTAAAACGTAACGGGAATTAAAGACGACAAGAACGATAAAATTTTATTTTTACAGAGGAGGAGATTAATATGACAAAAAGTGTAGTTGGTGTATACGAAACTCCGCAAGAGACCATTGCAGTGATTGAAGGCTTGCTAACAAAGGGGTATGATTCTGACAATATTTCTGTTGTCACAAATCGCCGGGATACCGATTATCTCGAATCCCGTACAGGGACAGAAGTAAATCAAGTCCTAGAAGCAAATGATAGTGATTCTGAATCCTTTTTCGATAAACTGAAAGATTATTTCACAATGGATGATACAGGCGCACACAGCAAAGCATTATCAGACCTGGATATCTCAAATGATGAAATAGACAAGTATCAAGAGGACCTGGATGACGGAAAGCTTCTCGTAGCCGTCGATACAGACGCAGACTTAGATGCGACTATTGATAACGGCAATGCCCTTTCAGGCGGCTTTGCAAATACAAATGAGACAGTGGATTATACAACAAAAGAAGAAAAAACCATGCCGCTTCGAGAAGAACAGCTGAAAGTGGATAAAGAAGATATCCAAACCGGAGAAGTGGAAATCGGAAAAGAAGTCAAAACAGAACAAAGAGATATGGACATTCCGGTAAGACATGATGAAATTTACGTTGAACGCCGTCCGGTGGATGAAAACACGGCAGACGCTTCTCCCGTAAATGACTCAGAAACGGTCAGAGTTCCTATCGTTGAGGAAAAGCTTGAGGTGACAAAAAAACCCGTTGTTACGGATGAAGTGGTTGTCGGAAAACGGACTGTCGAAGAAAACGAACATATTTCCGAAACTGTGAAGAAAGAAGAACCTCGTCTGAATAAAGAAGGAAATGTCCGCGATCTGGATGATGATACGTTAAATAACAAATAAAAATCATCATAAACAAAAACCTCAAATCCTTTAAGATTTGAGGTTTTTTCTTGGTACGTCCCAGGAGAGATTCGAACTCCCGACCGACGGCTTAGAAGGCCGTTGCTCTATCCAGCTGAGCTACTGGGACACGTTTTGTTTTTTGTTTTCGCTTTAACTATCAGCGACAAGATTTATTATATATGGGATGCAATGATAAGTCAACGGTTTTTTAGAATTTTTTTCATGAGGAAGAAAATTTTCTTCCTCATGTGATATTTCATAGGGTTACCCGGTGTTGCAAATCAATGATTTCATCGCCTGCTTGGTTATAAAAACGCACTGTTGCTGTATCATTTTCTAAAGACAGTATAGCATAGCTTTCTGTGCTGCGCACTCTTGGAAGGCGGATGCTGCCGGGATTAATCAGCAGTTTTCCGCGCAGCATTTCGCTTCCTGCGATGTGTGAATGCCCGAAGCAAATGATATCCGCTCCGAGCTCCTCTGCACGATAGTATACGTTTAGCAAGGTCTGTTTAATACCATGAAGGTGTCCGTGCGTAACCAATATTTTTTTGGAACCGGCCGTCAGCAGGAGCTCGTCCTTAAAATCGCCGATAAAATCACAATTGCCTTTTACAACGGAATAAGGCTCTAACGCCGGATGGCCGGTTTCAAGCTCAGAGTCTCCGCAATGAATCATGAGATCAACATCCGCTTCATGACGTTTCGCTATGGTTTGAAGCTCCTCTTCAAGCCCATGGCTGTCACTGATAATCAGCACGTTCATATATAAGCTCCCCCTTATGCCTCCAACAGCTTCGACAGCTTTTTAAGCGCGTCAGCCCTGTGGCTGATTTTATTTTTTTCATCACTTGTCAGCTCGGCCATAGTTTTATCTTTATCTTTGACGATAAAGATCGGGTCATAGCCAAATCCGTATTCTCCTCTCGGCTCTTCGGCAATATAACCTTCAACATGACCTTCGACTGTTTTTGTTTCCTCTCCCGGAATACTTACGGCAAGCGCGCAGCGAAAACGTGCCGTACGCTGTTCTTTTTCGATGCCTCTCAGCTCGCTCAGCACTTTATCGATATTCGCCTGGTCATCTTTCTGTTCCCCTGCATAGCGTGCTGAATAGACGCCGGGACGGCCTCCTAAATTATCAACGGACAAGCCGGAGTCGTCTGCAATCACCATTTTGTTCACTGCTTTCGCCACCGCTTCCGCTTTTAGAATCGCATTTTCTTCAAACGTATGGCCTGTCTCTTCAATTTCATCTGTAAACCCGATTTCAGCTAATGATTTTACCTCGTACCCTTTCGGCTCAAGGATTTCTTTAAATTCCTTCACTTTTCCCGGATTGTGAGTTGCAATAATTGCTTCTTTCATGATGATCAAGCCTTTCTGTCATTATTTCAGTTCTGGAAGAGAATCGCCCAGTACTTCTTTTTGCTTGTCAATCAGTTCCTGAATGCCTTTTTCTGCAAGACCGAGAAGCCCATTCAGATCCTCACGTGAAAAGGTTGCCTCTTCCCCTGTTCCCTGAAGCTCCACAAAGCGGCCGCTGCCTGTCATGATGACATTCATATCAACTTCAGCAGCAGAATCTTCATCATAATTTAAATCTAACAAAATTCCCCGCTCTTTATCAATTCCGACAGAGATCGCTGCCAGGTAATCAGTGAGCGGGTTTGTTTTAATCGTTCCTGCTTTGAGAAGCTTGCCAACCGCAATCGCCATGGCAAGAAATGCTCCGGTAATGGAAGCCGTTCTCGTTCCTCCGTCCGCCTGAATGACATCACAGTCAATCCAAATCGTACGTTCGCCCAGTTTCTCTAAATCAACGACTGCCCGAAGCGCGCGGCCGATCAAACGCTGAATTTCCATCGTTCTGCCGGAAATTTTTCCTTTGGAAGATTCTCTGATCGTTCTTTGATTTGTAGCCCGCGGCAGCATGCTATACTCAGCTGTAATCCACCCTTTGCCTCCGCCCCGCAAAAACGGCGGTACGCGGTCCTCTACAGATGCGTTGCAGATTACTTTTGTATTCCCCGCTGTTATTAGAACAGACCCTTCCGGATGGCTGATAAAGTCCAAATCAAACGTGATTGGACGCAGCTCATCATGTTGTCTTCCGTCATGTCTCATGTTTTACCTCCGATTGTATGTACATAAACCATTTTTGTCCCGGAATTGAATAAAGAAAGAGGCAGCCGGAACGCTAACCTCTTTCTTTCTAGTATATCAAAAATCCCAATTTAAAAACTACCCGTATTCACTTGAGACGGTCTGGATACCGCTTCTGAAAGTTTTTCGCCTTTTTCGTTCACAAGCTCGGCTTTTCCGTTCACTTTAACGGATACGCTTTTTACATCCGGCTGCTCTGTTAAAGTCAGCACAATGCTGTTGAGCACTTCTGAAGAAATCATTTTCGTCTTTTCATCGGCGCTTCCGAAAATGGATTGATTAAAATCTAACGTTACACGTCCATCTTTGATTTTCGGCTTACTGACCAATTTCACATCTTCGCTGAAATCCGTTAACAGGCCGCTCGCCTTGCTCGGGCCCTCAGCCAGTTCATTAATAGCCGCTGTAATGTCGTCTGTTTTAGAATTGTCAATTCGTTTCGTTACCGGCACGTAATACTCACTGTCATCGGTTTCCGCCAAATAGTAGACTGTCAGCGGATGTGTAGCAGTGAGATCATTGACGCCTGCTGTTTCCAAATTAATCCCGTCCTTACGGCTTAAATCGTCTGAGATCGGCGTGCCGCCTACAGGCATCTCCTTCAGTTCATGGCCGTTGATTCTCAGCTTTACTTTATCAATTGAACTGAATTGAGTCAGCGTCCACGTCACCGATTGAACGATTTTCTGTTCATCTTCCTTCTTATAGTTTTTAAATTCTTTCGAGAAGTCCGCTATAGCAGTGCCATCTTTTTTGATATCTACGTTAACAGTTGTGTCAGCCGGCAAAACAGCTCTGAAGCCATTCGGCAGAATCTCTGACACAGGCCCGCCCTGCACAAGGTATTCAAGCGCCTGCTTAGCCGTTCCTTCACTTTTCGGAAGAGGCATCGTTTGAGCAACGACATAACCGTTTTTATCAATGAGATAAAGCTCCCTCATCACTGTAGAAGAGTCCTGATTCGCTTTTTCGGTATCACTTTTTTCATTTTTTGTTTTTTCGGCTGCTGTTGTATTTGAATCGGTCCCCGCTTCATCATTTACGTATGTAACGTCTTGAGGCGGATCGATTTCCTCAGCTGTCTTATCGGATTGAAATAAACCGCACCCGGATAAAAGCAAGGCAGAGGTGAGACAAGTGGCACCAATGACTGCAGGTCCTTTTTTCAGCATACTTTTCCCTCCTAAGGCTGTTTGTACTACTATGTATACGAGCCTCTGCGGAAAATAGACCGATGAATTCCATTAAAAACAGAAAAAACCCGCAACACGCCGTTGCGGGGCAAAACTATCTTCTAATTGGTTCTCGCAAAGAGATGCATTCTACGTGACCTACTTCATGGCCAAACCAGTCATCTGCTATTTTCGCAAACTGATCCCGTTCTCCTGTAGTCAGGAATTGATGATCTGGGGTAAACGGAGATTGATTCAGCAGTCCTTTATACGATAGAATCGTACTCACTTCCCGGGCTGTTTCATCGCCTGACGAAATAATATTCACATGCTCTCCCATATATCTTTGAATTGCGTCTTTTAAAATAGGATAATGGGTGCAGCCTAAAATCAGCGAGTCAATCGATGTATCTTTTAATGGAGATAATGATGTTTTGACAATCTCGTCTGCTGTTTTGTCCAGAAACTTTCCGCTTTCCACAAACGGCACAAGCAGCGGACAGGCAAGATTTTCGACCTTCAGTTCGGCATTTAATGCCAGAAGGGCTTCTTCATAAGCATTGCTCTTAATGGTGTTTTCTGTGCCGATTACACCGATATGCTGATTTTCTGTCACTTTTATCGCTGCCCGCGCACCAGGCTGGATCACCCCGACCACCGGAATATCAACGTCGCGCTGGATGTCTTCCAGTGCAATTGCTGTCGCGGTGTTGCAGGCGATCACCAGCATCTTAATGTGGTGGTTTTTCAACAAATAATTTGTCAGCTCCCGCGTGTATTGAAGCACTTCTTCTTCAGGACGCGGCCCGTACGGACACCGTTTTGTATCCCCTACGTAGATTATATTTTCTTTTGGTAGCTGTCTCATGATTTCCTTTGCAACGGTTAACCCGCCAACCCCGGAATCAATGACTCCTATTGGTTGTTCCAACAAAATCGCCTCATTTTCTCTTCATTTCATGCTGCAGTTTCATCAATGATTTTTCGAAGATGGCTATTTCTTCATCTGTAAACGTTTCGAACATATCACGCAGGTATTCCTGCCTTTTTGTAATGACCTCTTGGATAATGCGTTCTCCTTCAGGCAGAAGGTGTATCCTGACGACACGTCTGTCCGCCGGATCCTTTACCCGCTCGACAAGCTCATTTTTTTGCATACGGTCGATGAGATCCGTCGTCGTGCTGCATGCCAGATACATTTTCCCCGATAGTTCGCCGATTGTCATGTCTCCTAATTCATAAAGCCATTGCAGACCGACAAATTGCGGCGGCGTGATCGCGTATTGGTTTAGGATTTCTCTTCCTTTTTGTTTAATGATCGCGGCAATGTGGCGGAGCGACTTTTCAATGTCCGCAACATGCTCCAAAGGTTTTGATGTCATTTGTCCATCCCTCACTCAAGGATCTCTTACGCACAAAAGCGTTCCGTGTCTATTTTCCTTCTTTTTTAAAGAAAATGCAAGACTCGCGGGACGAGAAATAGAGGGACATTAGGCAAATGAAAGCAAATTGAAAATCTCGTTTTATATCGTATCATCCAAGTTTAATATAGGAATTTGGAACTTTTCAAACAAACAGCAATAACCGGCTCCCTCCTGAAAAGAAGGAATACCGGCAAGGATTAAAGCTCTAGCTCACCCATTCTAAGAAGCTCAACAACGGCTTGCGAACGCCCTTTCACACCTAATTTCTGCATGGCATTTGAAATATGGTTTCGAACGGTTTTCTCACTGATAAATAGCTCGCTTGCAATCTCCTTTGTTGTCTTATCTTGAACGAGCAATTCGAACACTTCTCTTTCTCTTTTCGTTAGCAGCGGCTTCGATTGAAATTCTTTCTCCTTCAAGTATTGTAACCCTCCTTGCTAAGGTGAGAGCGAATCTGAAACGAATGGGTTTTGATATAGTCAAGATATCATATGTCAGGAGGGCGCAGGAGGTGACGTTTACAGAAGAATTAGTTTATGGTGTATGGAGAAGCTTTTCTTTCTCCTCACTCGTCCAGCTGACAGCCTTTCCGCTTTCCTTTGACACTTGAACCATGACAACAGCTCCAGTGAAGCAAGGCTCCCCTACGCTATTTTCTCCGAGGTAATGCAAGGTGAGGGATGAACTGCCGACAGCGCTTGTTTTTACATAAATACGCAAGTCTTCATAAGGCATAACTTGGCGCAGATAATCACATTGCTGACTGGCGACGACTGTCATGGTTTGCTTATGTTGTTTCATCATATTCAGATTTTTAAAATAAGATATCCTCGCTTCTTCAAAATAGATGAAAGGGATTACATTATTCATATGCCCAAACATATCTGTCTCAGAAAATCGTACAGATACTTCATTAAAAAAAGAAAAGGATTCTTTCCATTTTTGAAACGGCATGTCAATGTAAGCAGGAAGCTTCATTTCACTCATCTCCTTATTGTTAAAAAAACCTCTCCCATGCGGAAGAGGTTTTTTCATCTTATACTCTGTCGCTTCCGAAGAAATTGCGGAATGCTTGTAAGTTTGTATCCCTGTTTAAGGCAGCGATAGAAGTGGTCAGCGGAATGCCTTTCGGACAGGATTGAACGCAGTTTTGCGAGTTGCCGCAATCTGCAAGGCCTCCTTCATCCATCAGCGCTTCCAGCCGGTCGGATTTGTTCATGGCTCCTGTCGGATGGGCGTTAAACAGACGGACCTGAGACATTGGAGCAGGCCCCATGAATTTCGATTTGCTGTTTACATTCGGGCAGGCTTCCAGGCAGACACCGCACGTCATGCATTTTGATAATTCATATGCCCACTGGCGGCGTTTTTCCGGCATTCTCGGTCCCGGCCCTAAATCGTACGTGCCGTCGATCGGTATCCACGCTTTTACTTTTTTCAGAGAATTAAACATTCTGCTGCGGTCAACCTGCAGATCACGCACGACCGGGAACGTTTTCATCGGTTTTAAGCGGATCGGCTGTTCAAGCTGGTCAACAAGCGCCGTACAAGACTGGCGTGGCTTTCCGTTTATAACCATTGAACATGCGCCGCATACTTCTTCAAGACAGTTCATATCCCATGTGACAGGAGTTGTCTTTTCACCTTTCACGTTAACCGGATTCCGGCGGATTTCCATTAGAGCGGAAATGACGTTCAGGTTCGGGCGGTATGGTATTTCAAATTCTTCATCGTAAGGCGTGCTGTCGGGTGTGTCTTGACGTGTGATAATAAATCGTATGGTCTTTTTCTCACTCATGATTATTTCGCCACCTTCTTCTTCGAGTAATCCCGTTTCCGAGGCGTTATCAGTGATACATCGACATCCTGATACTCAAACTCAGGCGCTTCATACGGGCTTACATGTTTAGCCATTGTTGTTTTGAGCCATTCATCATCATTACGCTCAGGGAAATCCGGTTTATAATGGGCGCCCCTGCTTTCATTACGGTTGTAAGCACCCAGTGTAATCACCCTGGCAAGCTGAAGCATGTTTGAAAGCTGGCGTGTAAACATAGCTCCCTGGTTGCTCCATTTTGTCGTGTCATTGATGTTAATCTTTTTATACCGCTCCATTAACTCCTGAATTTTGTCATCTGTTTTCAACAGCTTGTCGTTATGGCGGACAACCGTCACATTCGCCGTCATCCATTCCCCGAGCTCTCTATGGAGGACGTACGCATTTTCGTTTCCGTCCATATTCATGATCTCAGCCCATTTTTCTTCTTCTTTTTTCACGTGGGCATCGAATATCGATGAAGACATATCCTCTGCGGAAGATTCTAAGCCGTTTACATATTTAACCGCATTCGGTCCGGCTACCATTCCTCCGTAAATCGCGGAGAGCAGGGAGTTTGCTCCCAAGCGGTTGCCGCCGTGCATGGAGTAATCACATTCTCCAGCGGCAAACAGTCCCGGGATATTTGTCATTTGATCGTAATCTACCCATAAGCCGCCCATTGAATAATGAACCGCAGGGAAGATTTTCATTGGGAGTTTGCGCGGGTCGTCTCCCATAAACTTCTCATAAATTTCAATGATGCCGCCGAGCTTAATATCAAGCTCTTTTGGATCTTTATGAGACAGATCGAGATACACCATGTTCTCGCCGTTGATGCCGAGTTTCTGATTCACACACACATCAAATATTTCGCGTGTCGCAATATCACGCGGCACCAGGTTCCCATATGCAGGATATTTTTCCTCAAGGAAATACCATGGCTTACCGTCTTTGTATGTCCATACGCGTCCGCCTTCACCGCGCGCTGATTCACTCATCAGCCTTAATTTATCATCCCCCGGTATAGCTGTCGGGTGGATCTGAATGAATTCTCCATTTGCATAATACGCTCCCTGCTGATAAACGATCGATGCAGCAGACCCTGTATTAATCATGGAGTTTGTGGATTTACCGAAAATGATTCCCGGTCCGCCTGTCGCCATAATGACAGCGTCAGAACGGAAGGATTCAATTTGCATGTTTGTCAGGTTTTGCGCGACAATTCCGCGGCAGGTTCTGTCATCATCTAATATAGCGCCAAGGAATTCCCAGCCTTCGTATTTTGTGACCAGACCGGCAACCTCGTATCTGCGCACTTGCTCGTCCAAAGCGTAAAGCAGCTGCTGGCCAGTCGTCGCACCTGCATAAGCTGTTCTGTGGTGCTGTGTACCCCCAAATCGGCGGAAATCAAGCAGCCCCTCAGGCGTCCGGTTAAACATGACGCCCATCCGGTCTAATAAGTGGATGATTGATGGCGCCGCTTCACACATCGCCTTAACCGGCGGCTGATTGGCAAGAAAGTCTCCCCCGTATACAGTATCGTCAAAATGTTCCCACGGAGAGTCGCCTTCCCCTTTTGTATTGACTGCTCCGTTGATGCCGCCTTGGGCACAAACCGAATGAGAACGTTTCACAGGAACGATGGAAAACAGCTTAACCGCCATTCCTGATTCCGCTGCTTTGATTGTCGCCATGAGGCCGGCAAGACCCCCGCCGACTACAATAATGCTTGTTTGACTCATGATAGCCCCTCTCCCTCTAGTAATCTAGTACTCTTATACAAATGCAAAAATCGCTTTTAAGCCTACGTATGACAGTGCAACAAAGATAATCAGCGTAACGTACGTCGAAATTCTTTGAGAACGTGGCGTTACAGTGATGCCCCACGTGACAGCAAAAGACCATAAACCGTTCGAGAAGTGAAAAATTGTCGATAAAACACCTACAATGTAAAAGCCCAGCATAGCCGGCGAGCTCAAGATATTCGCCATCATGTCGAAATTGACCTCAGCGCCCATCTGTGCAGCAATGCGGGTTTCCCACACATGCCAGCTCACAAAAATGAGGGTGATGATACCCGTTACACGCTGCAGGACAAAGAGCCAGTTTCGCATATAGCTATATTGTCCTGCGTTATTTTTCGCAGTAAACGCTATGTACACACCATAAACTGCATGATAAATTAAAGGTAAGAAGATAATAAAGATTTCCAGAGCATACCTGAAAGGCAGACTATCCATAAAATGAGCAGCATTATTGAATGCTTCCGCGCCCCTTGCGGCAAACTGGTTGACGACTAAATGCTGAATCAAAAAGATGCCGACCGGTATGACGCCAAGCAAGGAATGCAATCTTCGAAAATAAAACTCTCTGTTCCCAGACATTACTTTACCCCCTGTTTGATAAGTGCGAAATGTGCTAAATCTCTTCCCCCACTTCTTTCAATTGTAAGCACTTTATTAAGATTTATTGACAATTTCATTTTACTCCTACCACAAAAGGGCGTCAAGAAAACGCGTACATAAATTCTAATTTTCCGAATTGATTAGTTGATTCAAAAATTTTATTTTATCAATATATAATTCTTTCTTAATTTTTCATGAGAATTACAGGATCATTCTGTAATCCTCCCCCCTGTTTGGGCTATAATATACGAAGGAGAGAGGGGAGACAGATATGAAGTCTAAATATGAAGCATCAATACATAATCTAAAAGAAATTGAAATGAACGCCTATGCCTATGAACTGATACGAGAGATTGTTCTCCCAGACATGCTTGGCCAAGATTACTCTTCCATGATGTATTGGGCAGGGAAACATCTCGCCCGAAAGTTTCCTCTTGAATCATGGGAGGAATTTCCGGCTTTCTTTGAAGAAGCAGGCTGGGGAACCCTCACAAACGTTAGCGCAAAGAAACAAGAGCTAGAATTCGAGCTTGAAGGACAGATCATTTCCAATCGGCTAAAATATCAGAAAGAACCTTGCTTTCAGCTGGAAGCTGGCTTCATCGCCGAGCAAATTCAATTGATGAATGATCAGATTGCCGAATCATACGAACAAGTAAAAAAGAGAGCCGATAAAGTGGTTCTGACTGTTAAATGGGATATGAAAGACCCTGTTTAATGAAAAAGGCGGTGACTGCATGAGTCCCGCCTTTTTGGTTGTCATGACACAGCTGAAGGATGTTTCGAGAGCTCGAATGCATCGTGGAGTGCTTCCACCGCTTTTACCATGTCATTTTCGCTCACTACTGTTGAAACTTTGATTTCAGATGTGCTGACCATTTTGATTAATATGTTTTTTTCCGCCAGTACAGCAAACATTTCAGCCGCTACACCAGGGTTTGATACCATGCCTGATCCGACAATGGATACTTTGGCCAATTTGCTTTCTGTCTCGATTTTTTCGAATTCCAGCGCATCTTTGTACTCTTCAAGTACGGCAACAGTCTGGTCCGCGTCTTCGGATTTAACAGAGAAGGAAATTCCGGTCTCATGGTCTCCCGCCTGCGTTTGAATAATGATATCCACGTTAATGTTTCTTTTTGCAAGAGTTGTAAAAATAGTAGACAAAGTGGTCAGGCCGCTTGTCAGCCCGTAGATGGTTACCCTTGTGATTTGATCTTCGAACGCGATGCCTCTGACGATAAGATTCTGCTCCATGGATGATTCCTCCTCAATTAATGTTCCCGCTTCTGTTTCTGTACTTGAACGCACTTCTAACGGCACTTGGTGATTTTTCGCAAATTCAACCGCTCTCGGATGAAGAACTCCAGCGCCTAAATTGGCAAGCTCCAGCATTTCATCGTAAGAGATGCCGGCAAGCTTTCTCGCTGATTTCACGTAGCGCGGATCGGTTGTAAACACGCCGGGCACATCTGTATAAATATCACATTTATCCGCTTTTAATGCGGCAGCCAAAGCCACTGCTGTTGTGTCTGAACCGCCTCTGCCCAATGTCGTGATTTCACTGTCGTCTGTCATGCCTTGAAACCCTGCCACAACAACGACTTTTCCTTCCTGAAGCTGGCCTTCTAACACGGATGTGTTCATCTCCGTAATTCTGGCGTTGCCATGGACGGCCTCCGTGCGGATCCCCGCCTGCCATCCTGTATAGGAAACGGCGTCATAGCCTTTTTCCTGCAGCGCCATGGAAAGCAAGGAAATGGTGACCTGCTCGCCTGTTGCCAGCAGCATATCCATTTCACGTTTGCTCGGCTGATCAGTGATGTCTTTTGCAAGGCTGACCAATGCGTCAGTGGATTTCCCCATAGCTGATACGACAACAACGACTTGATGGCCTTTCTGTTTTTCCGCAATGACACGGTTTGCTGCATTTTGAATTTTTTCGACTGAGCCGACGGAAGTACCACCGAATTTTTGTACAATGAGACCCATGTATAACCACCCTTTACATTTTGGTTCGTGCGGGTGAGGAGAAAGAGCGCTTTGTCCACAATAAAAAAAGCAATGAGAGGAATTGCTCTCATTGCTTATCAATTAATCATCACGATGATTATGAACAACGAGATAGCCCTCCAAGAAAATGATTTCTTGACAGCCTTACATTTATTCAATGCACGGCCAGCAAATAATACCGATGGGGTTTTATTTGCTTCGGCGACGCTCCCCTTTCAGCCTTTTTCTCAGAATCCATCTTTCTCCAAAGGCTTACTCTTGAAGTTCGCACCTCTATCTTCACCATATTACACGATCTAATTATGAAATTAGTTCACATTTTATCAGAACTTTTTCAAAAGGACAACATTATTTTTGCAATTTATCATAAAGCAGCTGTGCCGCCGCTGCGGGTACACCCGCTTTTTTGATGTCCTCGAGGCTTGCTTCCTTCATTTTTTTGACGGAACCGAAATGCTTTAACAGCATTTTCTTTCTTTTTTCTCCGATTCCGGGTATATCGTCTAGCACAGACTGGAACGCGCTTTTCCCGCGGATTTGCCTGTGGAAGCTGATCGCAAACCGGTGCACCTCATCCTGAATGCGCTGAAGCAGGTAAAATTCCTGGCTGTTTCGTTCAAGATAAACCGTCTCCAGCGGATCGCCGATTAATAAATTGGAGGTTCTGTGTTTATCATCCTTCGCCAAGCCGGCAATCGGGATATCAAGGCCGAGTTCGTTTTCTATGACGTCACGGGCCGCATTGATCTGGCCTTTCCCTCCGTCTATAATGATCAGGTCAGGGAGCGGCAGGTTTTCGCGAAGCACTCTTGTATATCTTCGTCTGACAACCTCTCTCATTGAGCCGTAATCATCAGGCCCTGTGACAGTTTTGATTTTGTATTTGCGGTATTCCTTTTTGTATGGTTTGCCGTCGATGAACACAATCATCGCCGAAACCGGGTTTGTCCCTTGTATATTCGAGTTATCGAACGCTTCGATTCTGTGCGGGGTATAAATATTTAAGGCGTCTCCGAGTTTCTGCACAGCACCGATTGAACGCTCCTCGTCACGTTCGATTAAAGAGAATTTTTCTTTAAGCGCGATTTTTGCGTTTTTATGTGCCAGCATAAGCAATTCTTTCTTCGACCCTTTTTTCGGCTGATGGACGTTTGTTTCCAACAGCTGCTCAATCATCGATTGATCGACGCTGTCCGGCACTAAAATCTCCTTCGGCAGAAAATGGTTGTTTTTTGAATAAAACTGCCCGATGAAGGTAAGGAACTCTTCATCTGCTTCCTGATAAAGCGGAAACATGCTGACGTCACGTTCGATGAGCTTTCCTTGCCGTACAAAAAAGACCTGTACGCACATCCAGCCTTTATCATAAGCGTAAGCGAATACATCACGGTCGACTAAGTCGTTCATCGTCATTTTTTGTTTTTCCATCGTTGATTCGATATGGGCAATTTGGTCACGAAGCTCCTTTGCCCGTTCAAATTCAAGGTTCTCAGCCGCCTCAAGCATTTTCTCTTCAAGCTCTTTTTTGACGTCGTTATAGCCGCCTTTTAAGAAACGGGTAATACTCTCAACCAGCTCTCTGTTTGTCTCTTCAGAAATGTCCTTTACACACGGAGCAAGACATTGTCCGAGGTGATAATAAAGACACACTCTGTCGGGGAGCTTTGAGCATTTTCTGAGAGGATAGAGACGGTCGAGCAGCTTTTTCGTCTCCCTTGCGGCCTGCACATTCGGATACGGTCCGAAATAGCGCCCTTTATCTTTTTTGACATTGCGGGTGACAATCAGCCTTGGGTGGCGTTCATGGGTGAGTTTTATAAAAGGATAGGTTTTATCGTCTTTCAGCATGACGTTATATTTCGGATCATGCTTTTTGATCAAGTTCATTTCTAAAATAAGCGCTTCAAGATTTGAGGACGTCACGATGTATTCAAAATCCTCGATTTCCGTCACAAGCCTCTGTGTTTTTGCGTCATGAGACCCGGTAAAGTAGGAGCGCACTCTGTTTTTCAGCACTTTTGCTTTTCCTACGTAGATCACTGTCTGCTGACGGTCCTTCATTAAATAACACCCGGGCTGATCGGGAAGGAGGGCGAGTTTTTCTTTCAGTTGTTTGTTCATATGTTACCCTTCCTTATAGTTAGTCCTTTGTTTCCAGTTTAACACGAACAGGTGTTTTTCTCCATGGTTCACGATTGGCGAATAAAAAAAGCGATCCCTCAATTGGAATCGCTCTGGCATGTAAGCAGCCGAACATTAAAGATGTTTGTTTACAAGCTCTTGAAGCGCTTCTTTCGGTTTGAAGCCTACAGATGTTTCAACAACTTCTCCATCTTTTAAGACAAGAAGTGTCGGGATGCTCATAACGCCGTATTTGCCTGCTGTTTCTTGGTTCTCATCTACATCGATTTTTACGATTTTCAGTTTGTCGCCCATTTCTTGATCCAATTCTTCAAGAACAGGTGCAATCATTTTACAAGGTCCGCACCAAGGGGCCCAGAAATCAGCCAGTACGACGCCTTCGCTTGTTTCAGCTGAGAAAGATTGATCAGTTGCTTTTACGATAGCCATTATTGAATTCCTCCAATTGTGAAATGATGATTTTTAGTATAGCATCTCCCATTCGTTCACGCTATTTAAATGCTTATAAATTATTTTTTCCTGATCACAATCGGTTTACTCATAGAATGGGGCATTTCGAAATTAAAACACGAATCTGATAATCGCTCCGATCACCACGATTGCGCCGATGATCATTAAAATTGTACGAAGCATAGGACAACATCCCTTCTATAACCGTCATATACTTTACCATGCCCTTTTGGAGCTGTTTCAAAACAAAAAAGAGCGCTGTCCTCTAGTGGATCGGCGCTCCTTTTTTTGGTTAAGAATCAGTCCGTAATGTGAGTAAGACAACTGCCATTGGCGGCAGCTTTGCTTTCAATTTGTTTTTATTTACAGAATAACGGCTGAACGATTCAGGTTTTACGTGCTCCGGGTCATCAAACGTGTTATGGGCGTTCATCTTTTCAGCAGTCAGGATAACGCCGGAATGATCCACAGTCTTGTCAAGACCTCTCAGCTCGATCTCCACCTCTGCTTTATTTTGATGATCAATGTTACAGATGCTGACGTTTATATCGCCCTCAGCATTTCTTGATGCTGACACACTGATTTGAGGCAGCGTTTCTCCCTTCCATTCATAGTCAGCGGACGTTGTTTCAGTATCTAAAAGAGAGGCATCCTGATGTACCTTAAACATATCAAACACATGGTATGTCGGCGTTAATAGCATCCGTTCTCCCTCAGTCAGAATCATAGCTTGAAGCACGTTTGCCGTCTGTGCGATGTTGGTCATTTGCACCCGGCGGCAATGCTGATGGAAAATGTGAAAGTGAGAAGCTGCGACCAGCGCGTCACGAATCGTGTTTTGCTGATATAAAAAGCCTGGGTTTGTTCCTGGCTCAGGGTCAAACCATGTGCCCCATTCGTCAATAATCAGTCCGACCCGCTGTTCCGGATCATACCGGTCCATAATTGTTCCGTGTTTTTCAATCAATTCATCAATGTATTTGGCCTTTTTCATCGTGATGAACCATTCGTCCTCTGTAAATTCTGTGGCCGATCCTTTGCCCTTCCAGAAATCTCCCGGAATCGTGTAGTAATGAAGGCTTAGCCCATCCATCAGGCCAGCGGCTTTTTTCATGAGCACGTCCGTCCAATTAAAATCATCGACGTTTGCACCGCCGGCAATTTTATAAATTTCATTGCCGCTGTAATTGCGGACATACGTTTGAAAACGGCGGTATAGATCGGCATAGTACTCTGGATGCATGTTGCCGCCGCAGCCCCAATTTTCATTGCCCACTCCAAAATATTTCAGCTTCCAAGGCTCTTCTTTTCCGTTTTGTTTTCTCCAATCCGACATGGGCGTGCCTTCTTTAAAGGTCATATATTCGATCCATTCCGCCATTTCCTGAACTGTTCCGCTTCCTACATTGCCGCAAATGTAAGGTTCGCACTCAAGCAGCTCGCACAGCATCATAAATTCATGTGTCCCGAATTCATTCGATTCAACTGTACCGCCCCAGTGAGTATTGAGCATCGTCTTGCGGTCACCCACACCATTAGCCCAATGATATTCATCCGCAAAGCAGCCTCCCGGCCATCGGAGGACAGGAATACGCAGCTGTTTCAGCGCTTCTAACACATCTTTTCTTATACCGTTTATATGAGGAATGCTTGATTCCGTTCCGACCCAAATCCCTTCATAAATCCCTCTTCCTAAATGCTCAGCAAAATGACCGTATATATTTTTGTTGATCGTTCCTTTTACAATATCCGTTTGAATCACTGCTGTATGTTCAGACATGCTTGATCATTCCTTTCATAAATATGAAAAGCACCACAGTCAAATATAGGATCTGTGTTTTGTCTGAGGAGCCAGCATGAATGTAAGCGCTTTTAAAGTAACCTTATTATATATGTCCGTACATGTCAACGACTTTTTTTATTACTAAATATTTGTACGTACGTATTCAAAAACCCCGAACTTTTGCAGTCCGGGGCTTCCCTTTATGAGTGAATATTCAGCTGTTTGAATTCTTCAGTCAGTAATGGGACGACTTCAAATAAATCTCCTACAATACCGTAATCAGCTATTTTAAAAATATCGGCTTCAGGATCTTTATTGATGGCGACAATTACCTTGCTGTTGGACATCCCCGCCAAATGCTGAATGGCACCGGAAATTCCGCAGGCGATATACAAATCAGGAGTGACAACTTTTCCGGTCTGTCCGATTTGAAGAGCATAGTCACAATAATCAGCGTCACACGCCCCGCGTGAAGCGCCGACTGCTGCGCCCAGCACCTCGGCAAGCTCCTGCAGCGGCTGAAAGCCTTCCTTGCTTTTTACACCGCGGCCGCCCGCAACAATGATTTTCGCTTCAGAGAGATCAACGCCGTCCGCTGTTTTTTTGACGATCTCTTGTATGACGGTACGGAGATCCGTAAGGGAAACTTCGATGCTTTCAATGCTGCCTGCCCGGCTGGCGTCTTTTTCTAACGCTTGAATGTTGTTTGGACGAACCGTCACAAGCGTCATCGGATCCGTTGAAATGACACGTTCAAATGCCTTCCCTGAGTAAATCGGTCTTGTGAAAACAACGTTCTCTCCGGTAACGCTTACATCTGTAGCGTCAGAAATCAATCCCGTTTGGAGCCGGGCTGCAAGCTTCGGCGACAGATCCTTCCCCATTGCAGTGTGTCCGCATACGACCGCATCAGGTTTCTCCTTTTCAATAATGGTTCGCATCACTTGGCTGTATCCGTCTGCCGTATATGCCTTGAGCTTTGGGTCCTCAGCTGTGAGAACTTTGTCTGCACCGTAGTGGATAAACTCCTCTGCATGCTGTGATACGTTTTCTCCTATAAGAACACCGATCACTTCTCCATCACCTGAAATGGTTCTTCCAGCGGAGATCGCTTCAAAGGTGACATTTCGCAGTTCTCCGTCACGAATTTCTCCGAGTACGATCACTTTTTTTCCCATCCTAACATCCCCCTGTTTCTTTGAATGTGCAAGCGCTAAATGACTTTCGCCTCGCTGCGGAGCAATGATACGAGCTCTTTTGCCTGTTCGGCAGGCTCACCCTGCAGAAGCTTTCCGGCTTCTTTTTTCGGAGGCAGAAAACGTTCAATTGTTTTCATTTTTGGTTCAGCATCTTCTTCATCCAAGTCCAGATCATCCAGCTCAAGCTCTTCAAGCGGTTTTTTCTTGGCTTTCATGATCCCCGGAAGCGATGGGTAGCGCGGTTCATTTAAGCCTTGCTGAGCTGTGACCAGCAAAGGAAGAGTCGTTTTGATTTTTTCAACATCCCCTTCAACGTCCCTTTCCGCTTCTGCGTCACTTCCATTGATGTCGAGTTTGGTGATCGTCGTGATGCACGGAATGTCCAAAAGCTCTGCCAGGCGAGGCGCCACTTGTCCTGAGCCTCCATCGATCGCGACATTTCCTCCGAGAATAAGGTCAAACTCCTGATCCTTCATATAGTGGTATAAAACTTGAGAAATGGAATACTGGTCGGGTTCTTCGAGATCATCTTCTATGTTGATTAAAACGGCTTGGTCACATCCCATGGCAAGCGCTGTACGCAGCTCCTTTTCCGCTTCTTCGCCGCCGACAGTAACAACGGTGATGGTGCCGCCGTGTTTTTCCTTCAGCTGAATGGCTTCTTCAATCGCATATTCATCGTACGGATTGATAATCCATTCAGCCCCGTCATCCTGAATCTCCCCTGCGTCAATGACGATTTTTTCTTCTGTGTCAAACGTCCGTTTCATCAGTACAAATAGATTCATGATCATATCCCCTTTTATTCGCCTTTGAACTGAGGCTTTCTTTTTTCGAGAAATGCCTGAATGCCTTCCTTGGCGTCCTCCGACTCAAACGCTTCTCCAAAACGCTTTGCTTCAAGCTTTAAGCTGCCTTCATAGGAATACACCTTATTTGTATAGAGAAGCTCAAGCAGAGACGCCATCGTTTGCGGGCTTTTTTCTGCAAATTTGGCGGCAAGCGTTTTCGCTTTTTCAAGCACTTCTGCTTCATCTTTTGCTCCGATTGTCACAAGTCCGAGGTCAAGCGCTTCTTTCCCCGATATCGGTTCTCCTGATCCAATGAGCTCCAATGCTTTTGCTGTACCAACGTATCGCGGGAGCCGCTGTGTACCTGCAAAACCGGGAATAATGCCGAGGTTAAGCTCAGGAAGCCCCAGTTTGGCATCTTCTGCCGTAATTCTGATATGGCAGGCCATTGCAAGCTCCAGCCCGCCGCCGAGGGCAGCTCCGTGAATCGCTGCGATAATCGGTTTTGGAAAGCTCTCCATTCTCTCCATCAGCTGCTGGCCGCGTTCAGCCAGCATTGAGGAATCCTCACTGTTTCTCAGTGATGTAAATTCTTTGATATCAGCGCCGGCGGAGAAGAACCTTCCTTCCCCGTGTATAATAATGCACCGCACGCCGGCATCTGTCTCACACTGATCAAGACAGGAGGACAGCTCTTCTAATATCCGGCTAGAAAGCGCGTTTGCCGGCGGATTGTGAATCGTCATAACTGCAACAAATTGATCAACTGCGAGTGATATTGCATTCATAGGACAGAACTCCTTTACTTATTGTGAATTCCGGATACCAGTAATTCTAAAACACTGTCTGACAAAGCAGCCAGATCATATTTTTGATCATTCATCACCCAGGTCGTCACGGTTTCGTCAATCGTTCCAAAAATCATCTGCCGGGCGAGGCGGACATCGAGGCCTTCTTTTAACTCGCCTGATTGTATTCCTTCCGTCAGAATGCCGTCTAAAATATTTAAGTAGCCCTTTAATATTTCATTAATTTTCTGCCGCAGCTCCAAATTGGATTGGCGGAGCTCAAGCTGAGTGACAATGGCGAGGTTATGGTCGCCCGCCAAAAGTGAGAAATGTTTTGAAATCACGAGCGCCAATTTCTCTTTTGCTGTTGCCTTTTCTTTTATGTCCTCTTCCATCCGCTCAATGAATTGGCCCATTTTTTCTTTAAACAGAGAAATTAAAATGTCTTCTTTATTTTTAAAATAAAGATAGATGGTGCCGTCCGCTACTCCGGCTTGTTTGGCGATTTTAGATACCTGTGACTGGTGGTAGCCGTTTTCCGCAATGACTTCAACTGCTGCATCAATAATCTGCATATACTTTGGCCGTTTTTGCTTCAATTTTCATCGTTCCTCCCTATAGAAATGAATGACTATTCATTCATAATTTTATGATAAGAAGGATTTTCCGGTTTGTCAAGTTTATTCATAAATGTTCTCTTTTTCTGGCTCTATTTGTTACTTGATATGATGATTTTCGGTTTCTTCTTCAAGTAAACGCCTTCTTAAAATTTTCCCAACCGCTGTTTTCGGAAGCTCTTTTCTGAATTCATAGGCTTTCGGCACTTTATAGGGTGCGAGACGGGCTCTGGCGAAAGCGTCCAGTTCTGCTGCGTCGGCTTGTGCGCCTTTCTTTAACACGACAAACGCTTTTACCGTTTCCCCTCTGTACGAATCAGGCACGCCTGCAACGACAATTTCCTGAATCGCTTCATGTTCGTACAGCGCTTCTTCAACTTCCCGCGGGTAAATATTATAGCCGCCTGCGATAATGATGTCCTTCTTCCGGTCGGCAATATAGAAAAATCCATCTTCATCCATATAGCCCATGTCTCCGGTAAAAAGCCACCCGTCCCTTAAGACAGCAGCCGTTTCCTCCGGCTTGTTCCAGTACCCCTTCATGACCTGCGGGCCTTTTACGACGATCTCACCGTGCTCATACGGAGCGGCAAAATGGCCAGTCTCTTCAGAGTAAATGGCTGCGTCTGTATTAGGCCAGGGACAGCCGATACTGCCGGGTTTGTTTTTTCCCCAAATAAAATTAGCGTGTGTCACCGGAGATGCCTCGGATAAACCATATCCCTCCACAAGCTTTCCGCCAGTCAGCTTTTCAAATTGCTGCTTCACCTCGACAGGAAGAGCGGCTGAGCCGCTGAGGCAGCTTTTAATGGATGACAGATCGTATTGCTGTAATTGGGGATGATGCAAGAGGCCAATGTAAATCGTCGGCGCGCCGGGAAACAGTGTCGGTTTTTGTTTATCGATGATTTTGAGCGTTTGCAGCGGATCGAACTTGGGAAGCAGGATCATTTCAAATCCTAGTTTAATCGTATAATTCATCACTGCCGTCAGCCCATAGACGTGAAAAAATGGGACAATGCCAAGCACTTTTTCATCGCCTTCCTTTACGTTGTACATCCAAGCCGCACACATTTCGGTATTGGCTAAAATATTTCTGTGCGTGAGCATGACTCCTTTGGGCGCTCCCGTCGTACCCCCAGTGTATTGCAGAACGGCAATATCATGTTCAGGGTCAATGTCCGGAATTGTGATCAGCTCTGTTTTTTCCCGCTTCATGCTTGAAACAAAGGTATGAATATTGTCGTTTTCATCATAATCAATGTGCACTTTTTGTTTTTGCGTAAGCGGATAGAGAATATTTTTTGGAAATGGCAAATAGTCTTTTATACTCGTTACCAATATCTGATCCACGATTGATAACGTTTTCATTTTTATTGCCTTCGGGAAAAGCAAATCCAAGGTGATGATCACACTGGCCTCTGCGTCTCTCAGCTGATATTCGAGCTCATGCTCGGTGTAGAGCGGGTTTGTCTGCACCACGATACCGCCGGCAAACAGCACCCCATAATAGGAAATGATGGATTGCGGACAGTTGGGCAGCATGACAGCCACTCTGTCTCCTTTTTGCAGGCCATGTTGCTGCAGAAAAGCTGCGAGTTTAAGAGCATCTGTCAAAATGTCATGAAAGGTGAGTTTCTTTCCGAAAAAAGATACGGCTGTATTGTCAGGGAATCTTGCGGCGGAGTCTGTCAGGATGGATTGCAGGGTTTGGTTCGGCAACGGAAGCTCATGCGGGATTTCGTCGGGATACTCAGCAAGCCACGGCTTTTGAGACTGCATAAAACCTCCCCTTTCGATTTTAGAGTTCACCCTATTATTATAGCAGATGGACGGCAAAAAAAAGAAAAAGAAAGGAAAATCTTTCTTTTTCTCATCTTACGAACAGATAAATAAGACCAATCAACAAAAAGATTCCCGCCGCGGCGAGCAGTATTTTTGCAAGCTTTTCCATCTATTCTCCGTCCCCTTATATTCCGGCTGCCACAACAAATGAGAGCCCGACAGAAATGACAAATGAAATAAAGCCGACAGCCCGGTTATCATTTTCAATTTCTTGATCAATTTTAAACCGCGGTGTCAAAAACTCAAAAATGAAGTAGCTGATCAAAAGCATAACAAACCCGTACACACCCCAGCCGATCATTTGCAGCAGAGAATTGTGCTGAGAGATGGAGTGCTGGAACACATTTGCTATCCCTAAAATTTTCCCGCCTGTTGCCATTGCCACAGCGAGATTTCCATTTTGAATCTCTTCCCAGTTTTTATAAGCTGTCACCAGCTCAAACACAGTCAAAAAGAGGACGAGGCAGAGAACCGCGACACTGTAATACGCCGCGATTTCCACAAGCTCGTTTTCCCAAAAATCACTCATGGCCATACTCCCTTTTATTTTAGTTCAACAATTGTAACGCCTGATCCTCCCTCACCAGCTTCACCGAAACGGGAGTTTTTAACGCTGCGGTGATTTTTCAGGAGATCCTGCACGCCTTTTCTTAAAGCGCCGGTACCTTTGCCGTGGATAATGGACACTCTTGGATATCCCGCTAACACCGCGTCATCCAAGTATTTTTCAACACGGCTGAGGGCATTTTCATAGCGCTCGCCGCGAAGATCAAGTTCAAGCGATACGTGGTAATCTTTGCCCTTAACCGCCGTAATGAGTTTTTCTTTTTTTGGTTCCGGAGCCGATTTGATAAATTCCAAGTCTTTTTCTTTCACTTTCATTTTTAAAATGCCGATTTGAACATTCCATTCATTGCCGCCGGTTTTTTCAAGCAATGTTCCTTTCTGCCCGAAAGTAAGGACTTTTACTTCATCCCCCGGCTTCAAGACGCGTTTTTGCGTTTTCGGTTTTTCCGGTTTTTTGGACTTTTCAAAGGTCGGCATAGCGCCTTCTAACCGTTTCTTCGCGTTAATCAGCTCGTGATCCTTGAAGGACTTGTGTTCTTCTTTAATCGAGCGTAATTCGTGAATGATGTCTTCAGCTTCTTTTGTGGCCGCTTTAACTTTTTCAGCCGCCTGCTGTTCGGCCTCTTCCATCAATTTGTCTTTTTTGCTGTTGAGTTCGATGATTTGCTGCTGCAGCTCTTTATGCAGCTTTTCGGCTTCTTTTCTGAACGCCTCTGTTTCCGAAAGCTCTTCTTCCGCCCGTTTTTTGCTTCGTTCAAGAGACGCAATCATCGTATCGACCTCATTATGCTCGGCCGTCATTTCTGATTTCGCCTGCCCGATAATATGGTCCGGAAGCCCGAGCCGTTTAGAAATTTCAAAGGCGTTGCTTCGTCCCGGCACACCGATTAAGAGCTTATAGGTTGGTGAAAGGGTCTCAATGTCAAATTCGACACTGGCGTTCATGACGCCTTCTCTGTTATAGCCATACGCCTTTAACTCAGGATAATGCGTCGTCGCTAATACTCTGGCATTGGTGCGGTGGACTTCATCCAAGATGCTCATGGCGAGTGCCGCGCCTTCTTGCGGGTCTGTACCCGCTCCCAGTTCATCAAAGAGCACAAGGCTGTTTTCGTTGACTTGTCTTAAAATGCCGACAATGTTCACCATATGGGAAGAAAATGTACTTAAGCTTTGCTCGATCGACTGTTCATCGCCGATATCAGCGAACACATGCTCAAATACAGCGGCTTCCGATCCTTCATCTGCCGGAATATGAAGACCCGATTGCGCCATTAAGGTCAACAGCCCCAGTGTTTTTAAAGTAACTGTTTTCCCCCCGGTATTCGGTCCTGTAATCACGATGGTTGAAAAATCGCCGCCCAGCTCGATGTCATTGGCGACCACCTGATCAGGCGGAAGCAATGGATGGCGCGCTTTTTTCAGACGGACAAATCCGCTGTCATTCATGGTCGGTTTTGTAGCTTTGACCGCTTTTGCGTATTTCGCTTTTGCAAAAATGAAGTCAAGCGTCTGCAGGACTTGCAAATCTTGAAAAAGCTCCTCTGTGTGCTCCGCCGTATGCTCTGTCAGCACGCGTAAAATCCGTTCAATTTCTTGCTTTTCTTTCACTTTCGCCTGCTGAAGCGAGTTGTTCATATCTACAATCGCCTGCGGTTCAATGAACAGAGTCGCGCCAGAAGAAGAGGTGTCATGCACAATGCCTCCGTAGCTTGATCTGTACTCTTGTTTGACCGGGATAACAAAGCGGTCATTTCGGATTGTAACAATCGTATCAGACAGCATTTTCGAAGCAGAGGAGGAACGCAGAATGGACTCTAACCGGTCTCTGATTCTCGATTCGAGCGTTCTGAGCTGCGTGCGGATTCCTCTTAACGTTTCTGACGCGTGATCTAGCACTTCGCCGTGATCATCTATGCAGGAATTAATTTCTCGTTCTATATCGGGCAGTGTAATGAGCTGTTCAGTATATTGCTGCATCAGCGGAATGTCGACTCCGTCTTCAGCCATTTGTCCGAGAAAGTGTTTCATTTGTTTGACTGCGTAAAGCAGTCCTGATATTTCAGTGAATTCCGAGGGACTGAGAACGCTGCCGATTTCCGCCCGTCTTAATGCCCCTCTGATATCGGTAAGGCCGCCAAACGGTGCCTGGCCTCGCAGCCGGATGATCGCAGAGGCTTCATCTACCTCATCCAGCTGTTTTTTGATTTCGTCAATCGAAGCAGAAGGCTTTAGCTGGAGAAGCATTTCTTTTCCGAGCGATGAAGCGGCGTGCTCGATTACCTGTTCTTTCACTTTATGGAATTCAAGAGATGATAATACTTTTTGCTGCACGGTTGTGTGAGCCTCCTTACTTAATCGTTGCGCTTCAGGAATGCCTGTACATCTTCAAGCGACCGGGCATTCAGGACGTTTTTACTTTCCGTCCAGCCTTTGCGCGCGGCAGTAACGCCGGTTTTCATATCGTTTAACATCTCGATGTTATGGGCATCGGTATTAATGACCAATGTAACTCCTTGTTCATTTGCTTTTATTAAATGCTCTGTCCGCAGGTCGAGACGCGCAGGGTTAGAGTTGAGTTCAAGCGCCGTATTTGTTTTCTTCGCGAGCTCAATCAGTTTGTCGATATCGATTTCGTAACCGGCACGTCTGCCGATGAGGCGTCCGGTCGGATGTGCGATAATGTCAACATGCTTGTTGGTCAGTGCCGTCTCAAGCCGCTTCATAATGACGTGCTCCGGCTGATTAAAGCTTGAATGGATGGATGCAATGACAAGATCCATTTCCGCCAGCACATCGTCATCATAATCAAGTGTGCCGTCAGGAAGAATATCCATCTCAACGCCTTTAAAAATGCGGAAGTTCTCAAACTCAGCATTCAGCGCGTCAATTTCTTTCGCCTGCTGCTTGAGCCTTTCAGCAGTCAGCCCGTTGGCGACCTTTAAATATTGCGAGTGATCAGTGATAGCCATGTACTGATAGCCTTTTTTCATGCATGCTTCAGCCATTTCCCTAATCGAAAAGGCGCCATCGCTCCATGTGGAGTGCATGTGGAGATCGCCTTTGATTTGATCGTGCTCTATGAGTTCAATGCTGTCGTTGTAGGTTTCCACCTCTTGCCCGCTTTCACGGAGTTCCGGCGGGATCAGCGGCAAGCCGAAGTGTGCGTAAAATTCCCGTTCACTCGGGAAGGTTTTGATTTCTCCTGTTTCAACCGTCTCGACGCCGTACTCACTGATCCGTTCACCGCGTTCTTTTGCAATTTGCCGCATTTTGATATTGTGGTCCTTCGATCCCGTAAAATGATGAAGAGTTGTCGGGAATTGTTCTTCCGTCACGAGACGGAAATCGACACTTGTTTCATATTCAAAAGAAAGAATGACCGATACCTTCGTGTCCCCGCTGGCAATGACGCTTTTGATGTTTGGCAGCGCAAGCAGCTGCTCTCTTACTTCAGCGGGATGATCCGTCGCAATAATATAATCCAGATCTTTGACGGTTTCGCGTGCTCTGCGGAGACTTCCGGCACGGGAATATTTGATGATGTCTGTCAATTGAGAAAGATGCTCTTCAATTTCCCGCGCGACCCGGAGCGCATAGCCGATCGGAAAACGTTCAGGCTGTTTTCCGGCTTCTCCGAGCGCCTGTAATATTTTTTCTTCGGATTTCTTGCCGAATCCCGCAAGCCCTTGGACTTTCTGCTGTTCGCAGGCTTCCTTCAATGATTCTGCATCATGTACGCCAAGCTCTTTATACAGCTTTGCGATTTTTTTGCCGCCGAGCCCCGGGAGCTTCAATAAAGGCACCAGCCCTTCCGGCACCTCCTGCTGCAGTGATTCGAGCGTACTTGACTTTCCTTCATCTATATATTCTTTTATGACGCTGTACGTGCCTTTTCCGATACCGGACAGTGACATCATGTCGTCCATTTCTGATAAACTGCGGTCGTCCTGTTCCAAGGCTGCCGCTGCTTTTCGGAATGCGGAAACTTTAAACGGGTTGTCCCCTTTCAGTTCCATGTAGACTGCAATGGTTTCCAGCAGCCGGATAATATCTTTTTTATGCATAGAATAACCCCCAGACGTTCACATATGTTTCCATCATACTTGAAAAAAACTTCTCCGGACAAGAGAAGTTTTTTATCCTCCGTATTGCGTCCAAAGCTCCTGTAAAAGCCCTGACAAATACGGTGTATGGTTGATCATGACATTTGCGAGAGACGATTGCCCCATCATTTGCTGTAAGCCGTCTATCGGAAGTACGGAAGCAACATACAGCAGCACAAATGTAAATAAATAGACTTCCAGAAAACCCAGAACGGCACCGAGCATTTGGTTGATTTGTTTAATCACAGGAATGCCCGCTACAATACTTAGGAATGAGCCGATGATTCTCAGTAAGATTTTAGCGATAATAAATAGAACGACAAACGCAATCGCATTATAGTAGGCTGCTTCCAGATTTCCCGAGAAAAAAGAAAACGCCGGCTGTCCCGCTGAAAAATCGGGTGCGGGAATCCACTTCAAATGCGGTGCGACATTTTTATAGAATAAAGACGCAAACGCGATCGAAAGAATAAAGCTCGTCAAGCGGATAAACTGGAGGATAAAACCGCGTTTTAATCCCAGTAAAGTCCCCATCAGGAGCAAGATTAAGATGATGATATCTAGCATAGTTGTTCAATCCTTTTCTTTAAGCTGACGCTCCAGTTTTTCATATTGCTCTTTTAATTTCACATAGTCATGCACCACATTTACCGCTGTCAGCACTGCAAGTTTATTTATATCAAGATATGGATTTTTTTGATTAATTTCTCTCATTTTATCATCAACAATTCCGGCCACATATCTCATATGGGCTCTGCTTTCTTCACCGATCATAGTGAAGTGCTGGCCGTAAATGTCAACGGTTGTTTTCGTTTTTTTGCCGTCAGACAACGTTTCTCCTCCATTCCGTGAGAATCCTAGTTCCTATCATAACACGTTTATTAAATGAATGGAAAGACGAGCCTCCCGCTGTTATGATACACTGGTAGATACAGTGAATCGTGTAAAAAAAGGAGATTATTACGTGTCCCATTCTGTGATAAAAGTACCAATGTCTGCTATTGACCAAATGAAAACAGCGTATAACAGTTCACTTACTGCATCTGTGCCGCAGGGTGCCATTTTCCAGGCAAAACCGGCAGGCTGTACCATTACAGCTTATAAGTCAGGGAAGGTATTGTTTCAGGGCAAAAACGCAGAGGCAGAATCTGCCCGCTGGGGAACTGCTGAGCCGCAGGAAAAGAAAAAAACGGCAAAAAAGCCGGCTGATTCACGCTACGCCCCTCCAACACACATCGCAGGCATGTCTGTCATCGGCTCTGATGAGGTTGGAACCGGAGATTACTTTGGCCCAATGACGGTTGTCTGCGCATACGTTGACAAAACAAAGCTTTCTTTAATGAAGGAACTCGGTGTGAAGGATTCTAAACACCTAAAGGACCCGCAAATCATTGAGATCGCCCGAAGCCTGATCAAAACCATTCCGTACAGCCTGCTCGTTTTAAAAAACGAAAAGTACAACAGCATGCAGGAACGAGGCATGAGTCAGGGAAAAATGAAAGCTCTCTTGCATAATCAGGCCATAACCCATCTTTTGCGAAAAATGGACGGAGTAAAACCTGAGGCGATTCTGATCGACCAATTCGCCGAGCCCGGCGTCTACTACAACCATTTAAAGGGAAGAGACATTGTACAGGAGCGCACCTATTTCAGCACAAAAGCCGAAGGCATTCACCTGTCAGTGGCTGCTGCATCGATTATTGCGAGATATTCCTTTTTAATGGAAATGGATAAGCTTTCGCGCGAGGCGGGAATGACACTGCCGAAAGGGGCCGGCCCTCATGTAGATGAAGCGGCCGCCAAACTGATTCTCAAAAAAGGGTTATCCGCTCTCCGAACCTTTACAAAACTCCATTTTGCCAATACGCAGAAAGCGCAGCGCCTGGCGGATAAAAAACGTTCATAGAAAAAGCTTGCAGATGTTCTCTGCAAGCTTTTTTATTAGCCTCTCAATACGGCCTGATAAGTGTTTTCCAACGCTTTCAGGACTTTGTCGTGCGCTTTTGTCACTTCTTCTTCAGTCAGCGTTTGCTCCGGATTTACATATTGGAGTGAAAAAGCGACTGACTTTTTGCCTTCCTCCATATGTTCGCCTTCGTAGACGTCAAAGACGGTTACTTCTTTCAGAAGCTTGCCGCCCGCCTCTTTAATGACGCTCTCGAGCTGGCCGCTTGTCACTGATTTATCTGTCACAAGCGCGATATCACGTGTCACAGACGGATATTTCGGAATCGCCGTGTACACGAGCGGCGCCGTGTCTGCTGTAAGCAGCGTGTGAAGATCAAGTTCGAACACGTACGTTTCTTTAATATCCAGTTCTTTTTCCAGTGAAGGATGGACTTGGCCAATAAAGCCGATAAGAGAGCCGTTTAAAAGAATGTTCGCAGTTCTGCCCGGGTGCAGCTGTTTTCTTTCTGATTGCACAAATTCAATGCTGCCCAGGACGTTCAGTTTATCTAACAGCCCTTCAACAATTCCTTTTGCGACAAAGAAATCGACCGGTTTTTTCTCGCCCTGCCACAGATGCTTGCGCCATAAACCGGTTACCGCTCCTGCCACGCGCTCCGTTTCAACAGGTTTTGTATCCTCTTCCTTCGTCAGGAAAACGGAACCGACTTCGTACAATGCAACCGAATCAGTTTGTCTTGCCAGGTTGTAAGAAACGGATTCAAGCAGATTCGGAACAAGGCTGTGTCTGAGAATGCTTCTTTCTTCACTCATCGGAAGCGCAAGGACAGTGTTAAATGATTTTTCAATCGCAAAAGCCGCCGCTTTTTTCTCGTTTGTTAATGAGTAGGTAATCGCTTGTGACAAGCCGGCTCCTTCAAGGAAACGTCTGACTTTACGGCGTTTTGCCTGGTAAGGCGTCAATCCGCCTGTTGTTCCCGCTGTTTCAGGAAGTGTGGACGGAATGTTGTCGTAGCCGTACAATCTTGCCGCTTCTTCAATCAAATCCTCTTCGATGCGAATGTCACCGCGGCGTGACGGAACAGTCACAACGAGTAAGTCATTTGCTTCTCCGACAGTAAAGCCAAGACGCTTATAAATGCTGATCAGTTCTTCTTTGCTGATCGTCATGCCGAGAACGCTGTTCACCTTGTCAGCCGATACATGAACGTTATTCGCTTCGATTGTGAGATGGTCTTCTTCAACAGTTCCGGCAAGCACTTCACCGCCGGCATACAGGTGGATCAGCTGTGCCGCTCGTTCTGCCGCAAGACGAACACGCGCAGGATCAATGCCTTTTTCGAATCTTGCACTCGATTCACTTCTCAAACCAAGATCTTTTGAAGCCTTGCGAACCGTCTGCCCGTTGAAGAACGCAGCTTCAAGCAAAATCGTTGTTGTGTCTTCCCGAACTTCTGATTCTGCTCCTCCCATAACACCAGCAACGGCTTGTGCTTTCGACCCGTTTGTAATGACAAGGTGATCAGCAGACAGTTTTCGTTCCTGATCGTCGAGTGTTAAGATTGTTTCATTTTCAACAGCTTTTCTGACTACGACTTCCTTAGAGCCAAATCTGTCATAATCAAACGCGTGAAGCGGCTGTCCGTACTCCAATAAAACAAAGTTTGTGATATCCACGACGTTGTTATGCGGTCGAATGCCTGCATTCATCAGTTTCGTCTGCATCCAAAGCGGTGACGGAGCAATTTTTACGTTTTTAATGATTTTTGCTGCATACAGCGGATTTGCTTCCTGGTCTTCAACTTTGACAGAAATGTAGTCTGACGCTTGTTCTGAAGCGACTGGGTAATCCGTTTGCGGAAGCTTTACCTCTGTGTCTAAAATCGCTGCAACCTCATAAGCAACACCAAGCATGTTCATCGCATCGGCGCGGTTCGGTGTTAAACCGAGCTCTAAGACAGCATCGTCAAGCTGTAAAGCAGCTAACGCATCACTTCCTGCTTCAACATCATTTGGGAAAACGAAAATGCCTTCCGCATATTCCTTCGCCACAAGCTTGCTCTCAATACCGAGCTCTTGTAAAGAACAAATCATGCCGTTTGATTCTTCACCGCGAAGCTTGGCTTTTTTGATTTTGAAATTGCCCGGCAGCACCGCTCCGACTGTAGCGACTGCAACTTTTTGCCCTTTATCCACGTTTGGCGCGCCGCAAATGATTTGGACGGGTGCCTCAGCTCCGATATCTACAAGGCACTTATTCAGCTTATCGGCGTTTGGATGCTGTTCGCGCTCCAGCACATGGCCGATGACAACGCCTTTAATGCCTTCTCCTTTATACTCAATTCCTTCAACTTCAATACCGGCTCTTGTTATTTTCTCAGCAAGAACAGCCGGATCCATGCCTTTTAAATCAACATAATCCTCTAACCATTTATAAGAAACAAACATTCTAGCATCCTCCTCTTACGCCTGTTTAAACTGCGAAATAAATCTGACATCGTTTGTATAGAAGTGGCGGATATCATCGATGCCGTATTTCAGCATCGCGATGCGCTCAACACCCATTCCGAACGCAAAGCCCTGATATTCCTTCGGATCAAAACCGGCCATTTCCAGCACATTCGGGTGAACCATGCCGGCGCCGAGGATTTCAATCCAGCCTGTTCCTTTACATACAGAGCAGCCGTTTCCTCCGCACTTAAAGCACGTTACGTCTACTTCTACTGAAGGCTCGGTAAACGGGAAGAAGCTTGGGCGAAGTCTGATTTCACGGTCTTGCCCGAACATTTTTTTCGCAACCAGTTCAAGGGTTCCTTTTAAATCACTCATGCTGATGTTTTTATCAACAACAAGCCCTTCAATCTGCATAAATTGGTGAGAGTGCGTCGCGTCATCATTATCGCGGCGGTATACTTTTCCGGGACAAATGATTTTAACAGGCCCTTTGCCTTTGTGCTTTTCCATCGTCCGCGTCTGAACAGGAGAGGTTTGCGTTCTCATCAGCATTTCCTCTGTGATGTAAAAGCTGTCCTGCATATCGCGGGCAGGGTGTTCTTTCGGCAGGTTGAGCGCTTCGAAGTTGTAGTAGTCCGTCTCGACCTCAGGGCCTTCTTCAACGGTATAGCCCATGCCGATAAATAGATCTTCAATTTCTTCAATGACAACAGTGAGCGGATGGCGTCCGCCGATTGCGACAGGATTACCCGGGAGTGTGACGTCAATTGTCTGTCCCGCAAGCTTCTGTTTCATTTCTTCTTCCTCAAGCTTTTCGTTTTTAGCTGCAATCGCATTGGCGATTCGTTCTCTTACCTCATTGGCAAGAGCGCCCATTTTCGGACGCTCCTCCGCAGAAAGCTTGCCCATTCCGCGCAGCACTTCTGTGATCGGCCCTTTTTTTCCGAGATATTGAACCCGAATATCATTGACAACCTTCAATGAGCTTGCCGCTTCTACTTGATCTAAAGCTTCTTGTTCCAGCTGTTTTAGCTTTTCTTCCATTTTGCATCCTCCTTTTATGTAAACAAACCGTTATATGTCTTTGGAAAACAAAAAAACCCGCCCCTTATAGGACAAGGGACGAGTTGTGGCCGCGGTACCACCCTTATTTCAGACAGACTGATGCTGTCGTCAGCTTCATTGACATAACGGAATCAGATTCCGGTTCACCTTTACGCGCAAGGTGCGCGGTCCCGGTGACAACTCGAGAGGTGAAACCAATTTCCGGCTGCTTTAAAAATGCTCTCAGTCTGCGGCATTTTCTCCCTGGAAGGCAGTTGATCAGAAATCGAGATCCTCTGTCACGGTTTTTCAAATATTATGTTCTATTATAGTGAAATACTCCGCTCGGCGCAACACTATCCTCGCAAGTGGTACACCAGAATAGCCGCCGCAATAGCAACGTTCAGTGATTCAGCCTGCCCGTACAGCGGGACGTACAGGTTTAAATCTGTTTTTTCCAGCAATCCGGCATCCACCCCTGCCCCTTCATTGCCGACGATTAAAGCAAATGAACCGGATGGTGAAATGTCCTGGTAAGGCGCCCCGTTTTGCAGTGCTGTGCCGTACACTTTTACGCCCTCTGCTTTTAATTCATCCACGTATGATTGTAAATTTCTTCTCACAACAGGAATGTGAAAATGGGAGCCTTGCGCGGATCGCAGCGTTTTTCCGTTAAACGCATCCGCCGTGCCGTCACCGAGCACAACCGCATCCAAACCGGCTGCGTCCGCCGTGCGAATCATCGTGCCGAGATTCCCCGGATCTTGAACAGCGTCAATCAGCAGCACACGTTTAGGCGGCGCGAGATGTTCTTCCGGCATATGGCAAACAGCGGCGATCCGCTGCGGTGTTTCCGTTTCTGTAACAGCTGAAAACGCGTCTTCGCTAAGCACGTAGCACTGGATGCCCATATCAAGATTCGGCGGGATGTCCGCTTCATCCTTGACAAGAATTTCTTTCACCGCGCCCGGGCTCTTCAAGGCTTCTTCAACAAGATGTTCTCCTTCAATCAAATAGGTATTCGTTTTTGTTCGTTCTTTTTTTGTGTGAAGTTTTTTCCAATCCTTCACTTTTTGGTTTTTTGCCGATTCTATTTGTTTCACTGTCTGTGTGGCTCTCCTTTTTTTAACATGATGTTATTATATCGCAAGAACAGCACATAATAAACCGGGTGCAGGGTTAGAATATACGTATTACATTTTTAGAAAAAAGGAGCGCTTCATATGGATCTTAATTTACGTCATGCCGTCATTGCCAATGTAACCGGCAATGATCAGGAGCAGCTTGAACACACAATTGTGGACGCGATTCAAAGCGGTGAAGAAAAAATGCTTCCGGGACTCGGCGTTTTGTTTGAAGTCATTTGGCAGCACGCATCTGAGAGTGAGAAACAAGAAATGTTAAAGACGCTGGAAGGCGGATTAAAACCTGCCCAATAGCACATCAAAACCGGGTGACAGCGCCCGGTTTTTTTCTTATATAATAAAAACATGAGGGGGATCGCCGCCATGTTTTTACAACCGCTGTTAGCGAAAAAAATCATTGCCGAAGTGAAAAAAATGTACGAACGTGAAGTCATTATTGTCAGCACAGACGGCCTCATTATCGCAAGCACAAATGATGAGCGAGTCGGGCTATTTCATGAAGGAGCGCTCATCTGCGCGAAAGAGAAACGCAATGTGATCATTACAAAAGAAGATGAAAAGAGACTCAAAGGGGTAAAGGCGGGGTTAAACCTCCCCGTATTTTCTGAGCGTGATGTCATCGCCGTGTTCGGACTGACGGGAGAACCTGCTGAGATTCAGCCGTACGGGGAGCTGCTCAGGAAAATGACAGAGCTGTTCATTAAAGAATCGTGGCATCTGGAGCAGACCCAGTGGCGCGAGAGAATGCTGGAATCCTTTATGATCGACTGGCTGCAATTAAAAGAATGGTCTCCGGGTTTTCTCGAAAAAGCGCAGCTTCTTGGCGTTGACCTTACCTCCCTCCGCCAGATGATCCTCATTCAAGGGCACGAATGGTCTCCCGGCGATATTGATCAAATGACACGCGCCTGGAAATCAGTGTTTCCATCCGATCTATTCATCAGATGGGGAAATGAACGTATTCTGATTAATCACGAAGTGCCGAAACATGAACAAAAGGAGCAGCTTTTGCGGCAAATTCAGCTTATTTGTTCATTGGCTGAACGCCTCGGAAACAGCCGTGCAGCTGCCGGCGTTGGGAGGGCTGTCAGCTGCTCCGGCCTGCCGCAGTCATACGAACAGGCAGAAAAAGCGCTAGCCGTCAGCCTTAAACGCAAAACCGCCGTATGCGAGGAAGACCTGAAGCTTGATATGTGCCTGACTGAGATCAGCCCGGGTACCCGACATGAATTTCCGCAAAGAGTGTTTCAGGAAGCGCTCCGGAACGAAGAGCTTATGAATACGATACGAACTCTCTTCCATTACGATTTGTCCCTGAAAAAAACGGCTGAAGAGATGCATATTCATATCAACACGCTCCGCTATCGCCTGTCAAAGGCTGAACAGCTGACGGGTTTAAGTTTTCAGCGTACAGAGGACATCGTCACGATGTATGTCGCGCTTTACTTTTTAGGTCAAGATACAAAATAGAGAGAGTTTCAGTTTCATTTTTTGTATGTCCCTACATGGAAAGCTTTGCTTTTTTTCTTTTACAATAGATTGAAAGCATTTTTTGATAGGGGGATGGGTGAACATGATCACCAAAGATGTAAAAGAACAGCTGATCCAAATCGTCGGACCGGAAAACTATGATGACTCGAAAGCCGGCCGTCTCGTGTATTCATATGACGCGACACCGCAATTTCAGTCTATGCCGGATGCAGTGATTGCGCCGAGAGATGCACATGAAGTATCACGTATTTTAAACATTTGCAGTGAGCACCGTGTACCGATTGTTCCGAGAGGATCGGGGACAAACCTGTGCGGGGGCACGTGCCCTACTGAAGGCGGGCTTGTTCTTCTCTTTAAGCATATGAATCAGATTCTTGAGATTGATGAAGAAAATTTGACGGCCACAGTCCAGCCTGGCGTTATTACCTTGGATATAATTCGTGCGGTTGAAAGCAAGGGGTTGTTCTATCCGCCTGATCCGAGTTCTATGAAAATATCAACCATCGGAGGAAACATCAACGAAAATTCCGGCGGTCTCCGCGGCTTAAAATACGGCGTCACCCGTGACTACGTCATCGGGCTGGAGGTTGTTTTGGCAAACGGAGATATGATCCGCACTGGGGGAAAACTTGCAAAGGATGTAGCCGGGTATGATCTCACGCGCCTTTTTGTCGGCTCAGAAGGGACACTCGGCATTGTGACAGAAGCGATTCTGAAACTCGTGCCGAAGCCAGAAACAAAGAAGACGCTGCTCGCCCTTTATGAAAATATTGATGCCGCTGCTCAAACAGTGTCAGCCATTATTGCCGAAAAAATTATACCGGCTACACTTGAATTTCTCGATCAGCCTACCCTTTTGGTGATTGAGGATTATGCCAAGATCGGCCTTCCGACAAATGCGAAAGCGGTTCTTTTGATCGAACAGGACGGGACAGCTGAGACCGTGGCTCGTGACATGGAAAAAATTGAGGCAATTTGCAAAAAAGGCGCTGCCGTCTCCGTTCAAACTGCACAAACAGATGAGGAAGCATTCGCCCTCACTGAAGCCCGGCGTTCAGCGCTTTCTGCACTTGCCCGTTTAAAGCCGACCACCATTTTGGAGGATGCGACTGTACCGCGGTCAGAAATCGCAAATATGGTAAAAGCCATTAATGACATTGCCGCGAAATACGATATTTCGATCTGCACCTTTGGCCATGCCGGGGATGGAAACCTTCATCCGACATGCACGACAGACATAAGAAATAAAGATGAAATGGAGCGAGTCGAACAGGCTTTTGCCGAGATTTTTGAAAAAGCGATTGAGCTTGGCGGCACGATTACCGGGGAGCACGGAGTCGGTGCCATGAAAGCGCCTTACTTGGAAATGAAGCTGAAAAAAGAAGGCATCGCCGCAATGAAAGCAATGAAAGCGGCATTTGATCCAAAAAATATCTTAAACCCGGGCAAAGTGTTTGCGAAAGATGCCAGAAAACGTGTGGTGACGGAAAGATGACAACAGAAAAAGAAATGAAACAGATCCAACATGAGTTTAAAGAGCGTATGGATGAGAGCGAACTTTTGAATTGTATGCGCTGCGGTTTCTGTCTGCCTTCTTGCCCAACCTATATCGAATCCGGTTTTCAGGAATCTCACTCGCCGCGCGGGCGAATCGCCTTAATGAAAGCAGTCGCCGACGGTGTGATTGAACCGGATGAAGATGTCGAGCGTTCACTGTCTCTTTGCCTCGGCTGCCGCGCGTGTGAACCGGTATGCCCATCAGGCGTTAAATACGGACAGCTGCTGGAGGAAGCAAGAGATATTATCCACCAAAATAAAAAACACTCGCTCAGCGCGCGTGTTATGAGAAAAGCGGCTTTTCAGGAGCTCTTTCCGCATCAAAACCGCATGCGTTCGGCTGTGAGTCTCATTGGGTTGTACCAGCGGTCAGGGCTGCAGACGGCTGTGCGAAAAACCGGCATGCTCCGCATTCTGCCTGAGCATTTGCGCACGATGGAAGCCGTTCTTCCGGATGTGCCTAAACGTGAAGAAATGAAGCATCGGCCGCGTTTACTGCCGGCGGTCGGCCCAGCTAAAAAAAGGGTTGCTTTTTTTTCAGGCTGTTTAATGGATACGATGTTTTTGCCGACAAACAATGCCACGCTGAAACTGCTGCAGCTGGCAGGCTGTGAAATTGTCATCCCGCCTGAGCAGGCATGCTGCGGCGCACTGCATGGACACAGCGGCGAAAAAAATGCGGGAAAAGAGCTTGCGAAACAAAACATCGCCGCGTTTGAAGCGCTAGACGTAGATGCTGTCATTACAAACGCGGGCGGATGCGGAGCCTTTCTCACTGAATACGGCCATTTGCTGAAGGATGATCCCGAGTGGTCGGAGCGGGCTGTTTCATTTGTGCAGAAGCTAAAAGATTTTTCATCGGTTTTGATTGAGCTTGATTTTCACCAAAAAGACTTGGAGCTTGAAACACCTAAGCTGATTACCTATCAAGATTCATGCCACCTGAGAAATGTAATGCATACATCTTCGGAGCCCAGAAAGCTTCTTCAAAGCATCAAGGGAGCTGAATTCAAAGAAATGGATAAAGCGGACAGCTGCTGCGGATCAGCGGGAATTTACAATATTGTTGAAGCAGACATGTCAATGAAAATACTGGACAGTAAAATGGCTGCTGTCAAAGCAACTGAAGCAGCGGTCATTGTAACCGCCAATCCAGGATGTCTTTTGCAGATGAAGCTCGGCATTGAACGAGAGGGGTTAAACGGCAGGGTCCGAGCTGTTCACCTTGCTGATTTGCTATTGGAAGCCGCCGGATCGCTAACATCATAAGAAAGCCCAAAACAATTTCTGTTTTGGGCTTTGTGCTTTATTCCATCGGACTGCAAATTTCAATATAATGTCCATCAGGATCGGCGATATAAGCGACCGTCTGTCCCCATGGCTTCACTTTAGGCTCCCCGATAATGGTTATGCCGTGTTCTCTTACTTTTTTGATGACCGCTTCTACACTTTCAGTGACAAACCCGATTTCAAATGTTTGTGAAGAAACGGGTGTTTCCGGTATATCTAACGGCGTCATTTCCTTGACACTTTCTCGTGTATTGAGCGCCAAAATGGTGGAGCCGGTATCAAACTCTACATATGTGCCGTGTTCCGCGCGGATCGGCAGCCCCAAAATATGCTGATAAAAATGAATCGAGCGCTGGCTGTCCGATACATACAGGATGATATACTTCATTGATAAATTCATTTCTTTTCCTCCTTAAGGTTTCCATTTTTCCTTTTATCCCGGTATAGAGGCTTCCATTCTTAAGCTGGGATCTCTCCACATCTGCGCCCATTTTTTCACTGCCGCCACGATAATGATGAAGCCTAACAGCAGCATGATGATAGACAAAACGCCATTCAGGACACTGTAACCCGCAGCGTCTGGATTGAGATACACATAGCGCACCATCCAATAGCCCGCGTAATTCACAGTCACATATAAATAGGCGAGCGGAATGAGGCAGGTGAGGATGTAACGGCGTTTGTCGGCGATTTTCAGCACAATGGTTGCTCCGATAATCAGACCCACTGAAGCCATCAGCTGATTGGAAACGCCAAACAGCGCCCAAATGGATCCGATATCACCTGAGTAAAGCAAATAGCCCCACATAAAGCAGGCAAGCGCACTGGCAAATACAGATCCGGGAATCCAGTCCGTTTTCTTCAGCGGCTTATACGCCTCTCCGAAGAAGTCCTGAATCAAATAGCGTGCCACACGCGTGCCGGCGTCGATCGCCGTTAAAATAAACACCGCTTCAAACATAATGACAAATTGGAAAAAGTATGAGGCCAGATGGCTGAAAAACGGAATTCCGGTAAAAATATAAGTCATTCCTACCGCAAGCGTGACGGCTCCCCCTGTTCTGCCTTCTAAGTCCAAACCGATTTCCCTGCTCAGTTCAGGCAAATGCACAACATCCATGCCGAGCGTACGGAAAACCTCAGGCGTGCTGTTGATCGCAAAGTAATCTGCAGGCTGCAAAGCAGTCGCCGCAATCAGCGCCATAATGCCGACAAGGCACTCAACAAGCATTGCACCGAAAGCAACCGGCTTCATATCACTCCATTTATTAAGCATTTTCGGCGTGGTGCCGGAACCGACAAAGGCATGGAACCCCGAGATCGCGCCGCAGGCTATCGTAATCGAGATGAATGGCCAGACAGGACCCGCAAGCACAGGCCCGCCGCCTTTTATAAACTCCGTAAAAGCCGGAAATGGAATGGACGGATTCACGACAAACACACCCGCAATTAAAGCGATAAACACACCGATTTTCATAAAACTGCTTAAATAATCGCGCGGTGCGAGCAGCAGCCAGACCGGCAGTGCCGCTGCAAAAAAAGCGTAAATCGGCAACGCGATTGCAAGCGTTTTCGTATCAAGGGTTAACAGATCACCAAATGCGGTAGTCTGCACCCAAGGGCCGATAAACACTCCGGCCATTAAAAATAGAAAACCGATAGAAGACGCCAGCTTTAAATTCCCTGTTTTCTTATAAAACAAGCCGACACCCATCGCAATCGGAATCGTAATCCCTACAGCAAATGTCCCCCACGGATTCCGTTCAAGCGCGTGCAGCACAACCATCGACAGGCCTGCCATCGTAATGGTAATAATAAACAGCATGGACAGTCCCGTACAAAAGCCGGCAACAGGACCAAGCTCATCCTTCGCCACTTCCGACAGCGACTTTCCGTTTTGACGCATTGACGCGAACAGCACAACAATATCATGGACGGCTCCCCCTATCACCGCCCCGATTAACAGCCATAATAATCCCGGCAAATAACCGAACTGCGCCGCGAGAATCGGTCCGACCAGCGGCCCGGCCGCCGCAATGGCCGCGAAATGATGACCGAATGAGACCCATTTATTCGTAGGCACATAGTCTTTTCCATCCTCAAGCGCATGTGCAGGCGTTGGCTTTTCATCATTCACTTTGAGAACCTTCACCATCATAAATGTTCCGTATAAACGATAGGCGATAGCCAATATACACATTGACGTTATCACAATTGTAACCGCATTCATTTCTCCCCAACCCCTTTGCTGTTTTTCATAAATATATCATAATTTCAAAGCAAAAAGCGGTCATTTTTTCCTATTCAAAAAAGCCGGCTGGAGTGGGCCGGCTTGAGGCAGTTAGTTTAGTTCAATGTCTCCAGAGGTTGTACGAACTTTTAAATGGTTAGAGGGGCTATTACCTACATAACCTACAACACGGTGCTCTGTCTTTTCTTTATACAGGATGTGGTCGAGATTGACCGCAGCATCACCTGAGTCAGCCTGAAAATCCACTGCCAAAGATGCAGGTTCTTTCTGATACCCTACTGACACACTTCCGCTCGTAGTGACGATGTCGACCTCTTCGTTCTGATGATCCTGAAGAAGATCAATATCCCCGGAAGTTGTCTTATAGTTCACCTTTTCAGCTGTTGTGTGGCTGCTTTTTATTGATCCGCTTGTTGTCTTTACCTCACCTTGGCCGAATGAATTTTGATCAGCTTGAACATCTCCGCTCGTTGTTTTTAGCGTCAGCTCGTTTTCGATGCGTGTATGCTTCAGCTCAATATTTCCTGATGTAGAGTCAGCAGCTGATTGATCCGTTTGCGCATTTTCTATCAGAATATCGCCAGAGGTTGTCGTTACGGTTATCTCATCATACTTCTTTTTCGGAATCGTGATTGTGATTTTCATATCCTTTTCGCTGCCCCACGGTATAAAAGAGATGATATTCTCGCGTGCTATTTGATTGATTGTTAATGATTTGCCATCTTGGGTCACATCGAACAGCTTTTTGCTTTTATCACTGACTTGTCCTTCAGCAGCTACCTGAATATCATCCGTTTGCCCGCTTTTGACCTCTGCATTCATCGAGCTCGTTGCTACCTCAATTTTTTTAATATCTGCAGGATCATAAGTTTCGGCAGCTTTCACCTCTTCATTTGTAAAATCCGAGGCAGCTGCAGAGATGACAGCTCCGATTACCCCGACTGCAAATACTGCGATCAATCCTATTATGATTTTTTTCATGTCTGCGCCCCCGTCACCAGCTTTAAATTATATCTGATATATCGTAAACTCACGCTATACAGCAGCTTTCCTATATGCCACAGCCCTATACAAGATAGCAGTCCCAGACTGCCAAACATGAGTGATAAAAAGAACTCCAGCATCATGTGCGTATTCATTTGAAACATCACCATGCCGACAAACATAATTGGTGATACAGAGAGTGCAAGCGCTGCCCCGCAGAAACCTACGTACACTCCAAAAATGCCAATAGCTGGTCCCAGCACAAAAATCAAATTCAAGATGCTTATCGCTGCTGCTGAACATGCCATCTGGAAGAGGTTCTTCTTAGGGCGCTGCACTGCTGGAGCAGTTTCCGTCACATCTGGCACCAATTCCTTTGCAATTTGTTTTGGGGAGCCGAGTTCCCTGATAATGTTCGCTTCCGGCCTGCCTTCTTTCATCCCTTCGGTAATATGTTCCTCAAAATCAAATAAGATCTCATTCCGCTCTTCTTCAGAAAGCGGCTTTAACGCTTTGCTTAACTCCTGTAAAAACTGTTCTTGGTTCATCGTTCTCCTCCCCTTGCCGCATCAATGATTTGGTTGACGGATGCTGTGAACTGATCCCATTCTGCCAGCAGCAATTTCATTCGCATGACACCAAGCTTTGACAACGTGTAATATTTTCTGGCAGGCCCTTCAGAAGACGGAGCCATATATGTTTCTAAATACTCCTCTTTCGTCAGTCTTCTTAGAAGAGGATATAAGGTGCCTTCAGCAATAGCCATATACCGGGAAATGTTTTGAGACAGCTCATATCCGTATTGGTCTTTTTCAGCAATACATACAAGCACACATAACTCTAATGCTCCCTTTTTAAATTGAGCATTCATGATCAAATCCTCCCTGCGGCCCGTAATTTTGTTTATATTTTCCACCATCCCTCACATGGTAACATCCACTACTGAACATTACAAGGTACTGAATCATATTTACTAAGAAAAAATAAAAAACCGGAGACAGATCTCCGGCTCATGTTGCTATTATGATTGTTTTTGCAGACGGATCACATTCCATGAAAGCGGCGTGAAATGTGCAGTTAAGCCGTTTTCGCTGACAGACGATGTTCCGTTGGAATGCGGGACGACATTTTTTCTGTTATGCTGGTTTGTCGCTTTGATGTCCTGATGCTCAAGTACGATGTGCTCTGCGATTTGATACGATTCAAAGCCTCTGAGCGAAATCTCCGTCTCCATCTGATCCTCAGCTTTGTTTACCGCAAAAATCGTCAGTGTTTCTTCCTCTTCGGAGTACACAACAGCGGCATCAACATACGGCACATCAGTAAAATCAGCGCAGTCATACTTCGGTGAAGAAATAAGCGGTTGCAGCGACTCTCCTCGGCCGTAGACAGAAGCATGCATGTACGGATAAAAAATCGGCTGTCTCCATGCTTCTCCGCCTTTTTCCGTCATGATTGGCGCGATGACATTTACAAGCTGTGCAAGACACGCGATTTTCACACGGTCTGCGTGCTGCAGCATCGTAATGAGCAATGAGCCCACCAATAAGGCATCTTCAAAGTTATAAATATCTTCTAAAATAGGCCGCGCAGTAATCCACGGTTCTACTTTTTTATCAGCTTCATTTGAGTGATACCATACATTCCATTCGTCCAGAGAGAGATTGATTGTTTTCTTGCTGCGTGTTTTTGCTTTTACATAGTCACAGGTTGCAGCAACAGATTTAATAAAATGATCGAGATCCATTGAACGAGCCAGATAGTTTGGCAGATTGTTATCCCGGTTTCCGTAATACGTATGGAGAGAAATATAGTCGACATGCTCGTACGTATGCTCCAGCACCTTTGCTTCCCAATCGATAAAGGTCGGCATGCCGCTGTTTGAGCTGCCGCAGGCAACAAGTTCAATTGATGGGTCAACCCATTTCATGACCTTTGCCGTCTCCGCGGCAAGCCGTCCGTATTCGTCAGCTGTTTTGTGGCCGATCTGCCACGGGCCATCCATTTCGTTACCCAGGCACCACGTTTTGATGCCGTACGGCTGCTCATAGCCATGCGATCTTCTCAAATCACTCCAGTAAGAGCCTTTCGGATGGTTGCAGTATTCTACGAGATTGCGGGCAGCATCTATCCCTCTCGTGCCGAGGTTAACAGCCATATTGACTTCTGTGTTCACCTTTTTTGCCCAAGTTAAAAATTCATTCGTTCCCACTTCATTGGTTTCTGTCGTTTGCCATGCCAAGTCAAGGCGTCTCGGGCGGTTCTCAACAGGTCCGACGCCGTCCTCCCAATTATACCCTGATAAAAAGTTTCCGCCCGGATAGCGGATGATCGGAACCTGCAATTCCTTGATTAACGCCTGGACATCCTTGCGAAACCCGTTTTCATCAGCCTGAGGATGATCAGGTTCATATATGCCTTCGTATACAGCACGCCCCATATGCTCGATGAACGACCCGTAAATCCGTTTGTCGACTTCACCAATTTTATATTCTTTGTCCACAATCACTCTCGCTTTTTTCATTATACGTTTCCTCCTTCATTATCCTTTGACTCCGCCTACTGTCAGGCCGGAGATAAAGTACTTTTGGAAAAACAAGAAAATGATAATCACCGGCAAAATGGCAAATACTGAGCCGGATATGAGCATGTCATAGTTGTTTCCGTAAGGGCTAAGCAAGCTGGACAGCCCGATTGGAAGCGTAAACATTTCTTTCGACCGAAGCACAATCAAGGGCCATAAGAAGTTGTTCCAGCTGTTTAAAGACTGGAGAATAATCATCGCTCCGAATGCCGGTTTCATCAGAGGCGCCATAATTCTGAAAAAAATGCCAAATTCCGTACATCCGTCCATCCTTGCTGAATCCAGCAGATCTTTCGGAAGGCCGAGTGCATATTGCCGGAAAAAGAAAACAGCTACCGGCGAAACGATAAACGGCAAAATGACACCCGTATACGAATCGATCAAATGCAGTCCGACTGTAAGCTTAAACAACGGGAGCATCATCACTTCCAGCGGAACCATCATAATAATCAGCACAAGAACAAAGATGATATTTCTGCCTTTAAATTCATAAACCGCTAGCCCGTATCCGATCATCGACGAGAAAAACAGAGTAAGCACTGTCGTTAATAGACCGAGCACAAGGCTGTTAAAAAACCATTTAAAATAAATGCTGCCGCCGTTAAACAAAAATGTATAGTTATCAAGACTCATCACTTTTGGATCAATGTCAACATTCAGCCCCACCCGCAAAAGCTCAGATGACGGCTTTAATGATCCTAAAAGCAGACAGAAAATCGGGAAAATATACAACAGGCTCAGCATGATAAAAAATAAAGTAAGCGCGATTCTGTACACCCGAAACTGAGGACTGTGCTGCAACATTTACCCCTCCCCCTTAAACGAGCCTGACAGTTTTAATGAAATCAGGCTGACAACAAGTATGACAATCAAAAGGACAATGCCGATGGCCGCCCCGTATCCCATTTCATTGTAAGCAAGGCCCTGCTGATACAAATATCCGACAAGCGTCAGGCCGATATTACCCGGGGAATTATTTTGCCAAAGGACGTAGCTTTCCTCAAACATCCTGAACCCTCCAATGATGCTGATGGTTAAAACGTAGACGGATACAGGCTTCAGAAACGGCAGCGTAATGTGCATAAATTTTTTCATCGTATTTGCTCCGTCAATATCAGCGGCTTCGTACAGCTCTTTCGGCACATTTTGCAGTCCGGCCAAAAAGTAAAGGATGTTAATTCCCATCCATCTCCACGAAGCAAGCAGCACCATCAAAAACATGCCGGTATGTTCATTGTTCATCCAGTTCTGCGGTGAAAAGCCGAGTTTCAATAAAATCGAATTGGCTAAAGATGTTTCCATCTCTCCAAAAATCAGCCGGAAAATGATTCCAGCCACAATGGTAGAAGTCAGTGCAGGTATAAATAACGCTGATTTGAAAATGTTTCTGAATTTGACCAGTTTCGAATTCAAGAATATGGCTAACAGCAATGGAACTGGAATCAGCACAATCAGCGTCCAAAACGTATATTCCAGCGTATTAAAAAGGGCGGTATAAAACGTCGGGTTGTTAAGAGCGGTGTAATTGGATAACCCGACAAACGTCACCTCTCCAGGCAATATTCTTTGAAAGCTCATGATGAAGACACTAATGATGGGGTATAGAAAAAAAACAAGAAAGGATAAAACAAATGGCGCTGTAAACAGATAAGGCGCCGCTTTTTTCGAATAAAAAATACCTCGCCAGCCTGATTCTTTCGCAGCCGAAGGAACGGGATGAGCCGTTCCCGTTTTCACAGGTTTCATGAGAACCTCCCCGCTTTCACTTTTTGAATGGGATTCTATTTCTGTTTCAGTTCACCTGCCGCTCTGTCCAAGGCTTGTTTTGGCGTCTTTTGCTGAGATTTGAGCGCGTCGAATAATACGCTTCTGTTGACAAGGTCTGAAGCCTTGGCAAAATCCTCATGTAAATAAATCGGATTGATTTCATCCTTGATATCGAGCAGCACAGAAAAAATGCCTGTTCCGTTTTGGAAGTAATCCGTGTATTGGTTTTTCTCTTTCAATTCCTTGGAGCTCCAGACATCCCAGCGAAGCGGATCGAACCCGAGCACACTCCAAAGCTTTTTGTTTCCTTCTTCAGAACCCTTCGCAAAGGCGAGAAACTCTTTCGCTAATTCGACATGTTTGGCCTGCTTTGGCACAACGGTGGCTGTGCCGCCCAAACCTGCTGAACGGTCGCCTCCTTCTTTCCATGCCGGAAGCGGCCGAATGGCAATCTTCCCTTTCAGATCAGGCATATAATCTATGAATCTTCCCATATACCAAATCGGCATCAGAACAGAAGCCGCTCCGCCTTGGTTCATAAAACCGTAATATTCTTCACTGTGATGCCCGCCGCCTGGTGCAGCGATCATTGTTTTATCATTAATCAGGTCTTTTAAATACTGAAGCGTTTTTACGTTGGTGTCATTATTCAGGATCAGCTTTCCGTTTTTATCAAAATACCCTGAGTTTTGCTGTGAAATCATAGATAAAAATGTTGCTGAATCATTTGTTTCCACTGTTCCCATTGGCTTTCCGGTCGCTTTGCGCACTTTCTGTCCGGCTTTGCGGTAATCATCCCATGTTTTCATATCATCCGGGTTGATGCCGGCTTTTTTCATAATATCCATGTTATAGAACATAACTGTCGTTCCTACATGAGTATCCAGTCCGTATAGCTTGCCGTTTTTGCTGTACAGCGTAAGACGCGCCTCTACGAATTTATCCCGGTCTTTTTCAATAAGCGGGGACAAATCGGCAAGCGGTACATCGGTGCCCTTCAGAAAGTTTGAAAACCGGGCCAATTCTACATCTGCAATGTCAGGCACGCCTTCCCCGGCGATTAAGGAAATCGACAGATTATCGTGCATTTGGCCATACGGATAGACGACCGTATTCAGTTTAATTTGACGGTCAGGATATTTCTTGTTCCACTCTTTCACCATTTCCACATAAAACTGCTCATGAAGTCCGTTAAATGTCCAAAAAGTCAGCTCCGTTTCACCCGGTTTACCGGATGACCGTTCCGCTGAACACCCAGCGATAAATAATGTCAAAACCATCATGAGCGCAAGAAAACAGACAGTCATCTTTTTCATCTATGTTACCCCTTCCATTCGAGGTGCGGGCTATTCATAAAGACCATGATTGACAAGCGTTTTGTTTTCATTGATGAGTCTTAATCCGGTGCAGCGGTCTCTTAAGGTGTGTGCGTGTCTGAAGGCATTTTTGACGGAATCCTGCCCGACACCGATTTCGTCAAAATACGCGGGGCCTCCGGCAGATTTCAGCCAGCCGGCCAGCTTTTTTCCTTCCGGCAGCGTTTCATAAGCCGATTGAATGACTTCCCGCTGACGCGGAGAAAATTCGTTCAGCCCTTCGGCTTGGATCAGCTTTCTGTACGTGTCAGTCAATAAAACGGCCGCACAGCCCACTTTTGCCCCATGGAGAATCTGAGGCCGTTTTTTCTCCATTAATTCCATCTCAATCCAATGGGAAATATGATGCTCCCCTCCTGAAGCAGGACGGGAATGATCCAAAGCCAGCATGACAAGTCCTGATACAATCAAGGACTCCATCAGGACCCGGATGCCCGTTTCCGTTTTCATCGCAATGTCTTCAGCGTGTTCGATACAGGCATCAAGTGCTTCTTGTACGAGCTTTGCGCCTGTTGATGAATATGGCTCACCAGCGAGCTGATGAGAAATGTTCCAATCAGCCAGAGACGTCATTTTGCCTAGCATATCCCCAAATCCAGCCGCCACCATAGGCTGCGGCGCCGATTTTAAGATGTCAAGATCAGCGAACAGCGCGGACGGGGCCTTCGTTTGGATGGTGGTTTTCGTACCGTATAAAATAATGGGCGCACCGGCTGATGTAAATCCGTCAACGGATGGGGCGGTCGGATAAGAAATAAACGGCAGCCCCCTCTGGAAGGCGGCAAAACGCACGATATCATGGATAGTCCCCGAACCGACTGCGATCATGATATCTGTTGATTTTTTCGTATGGACCAGCACATGAATGAGTGACCGTTCATCTGCCGCCACATCTCCTGCTTCATTTTCCGGAATGATCAGACACTCCGCCTGAAGCCCTTCCTTTATCAAGCGGTCTTCTAACTCGATCCCCGCTATGCGGTGCGTATTCCGATCACAGACAAGGACGATACGCTGATCATTCTTTCTTTTTACATAATCCAACAACCGATCGGCTGCTTGTTTTTCTAGAACAATTTCTTCTACTTCTACAGGAAATGTCATCTCCCCCGCGTGTTCAAAAGCACGCTGAACGTCAGCTGCGATATGATTCATAGCAGAATCCCCTCCTCAGCCAGTTTGGTTACATCCTTAATGGACTCCAGTACATAATCCGGCGTATACAAACGCTGTTCTCCCGGTTTCGCTGAACCAGTCAGCACTAAAACGCTCTTCATGCCATACAGCTTTCCCATTGCGATATCAGATTCAATGCTGTCCCCTATAATCATACATTCATGTGCAGAAAGCCCCAGCGCAGTACAGGCAGCCTCCGCCATCAGCCACGATGGCTTTCCGACGACAAGCTCCGTCTTCGCCTGAGCAGAAGCTTCTATCGCCCCTATCATTCCGGCGACGTCGATGGCATTCCCCTCCTCATTAGGAAAATAGCGGTCTTTGTTCGTGGCAATTATACGAGCGCCTGCGGCGGCCGCTTTAAAGGCTTGATTCAAGTCTTCGTAGGTGAGTGTTTCATGAAGCGAGATGACAAGCCAATCCGCCTCCTTCGGTTCATCTGCTGTCTGGACGCCTGCCAGCCTCAGTTCGTCAATCAAGCCCTGTTCTCCAAGCACCCATACCTTTGAAAAACGATAGTTCCTTTTTAAAAAGGCTGCTGTCACACTTGATGACAGGACAATTTCGTTTACATCTGCATCTATTCCGGCACCAAGCAGTTTTTTTCTGCACATGGCACGGGAGATATTTCCCCGGTTGCTCAAAAAGACGATTTTCTTTCCCATATTTCGAAGTGTACTGATGGCTTCTCTTGCTCCATCGATCAGTTCGTTTCCTCTGAATACGGTACCGTCCAAGTCAATCAGAAAACCGGCCGGTGATACTGCGGGATTATGACTGGCCATAATACGCATTTGCTCCGTGTTTTCGATAAAAGTGCTTTTCGTGGAGAACAGTATTGATCGGGTTGACATTCTTGTTCAGCATCATAGAGTGATACGCCATTTCCGCAACCGTTTCTAACACCACCGCGTTATGAATGGCGTTTAAGGCATCTGTGCCCCAGCAGAACGGGCCGTGGTTATTAACGAGCACGCCCGGCACCTGCTCGTATTTATGATGCTGAAAGGTCTCCGCGATCACTTTGCCTGTATTCAGTTCGTAGTCATGAATGATTTCTTCATCGTACATTTCACGTGTACACGGAATCGCACTGTCGAAATAATCGGCATGTGTCGTGCCTAAAGGGGGTATGTCCCTTCCGGCTTGCGCCCAGCTTGTCGCCCATTGAGAATGGGTATGGACAATCCCGCCGATATTTGGAAACGCGTTATACAAATAAACATGAGTGGGTGTATCAGAAGAAGGTTTGAGCGAGCCTTCTACGACCTCGCCTTCCAAATTCAAAACAACCAAGTCATCGGCTGTCAGCTCGCTGTATTCGACTCCGCTCGGTTTAATGACGATTAACTCTTTTTCACGGTCAATACCGCTCACATTTCCCCACGTAAAGGTCACCAGCTGATGCTCTTGAAGCTTCAGGTTGGCAGCCAGCACCTCTTTTTTTAACGTTTCAAGCATGCTCATCACCCTTTATGAATTCTTTTGTGCGGCAGATGAAAATTGAAGATTTTTTATCGTTTTCAGACGCTTCATGACATGATTCTCTTTTCCGAAATATTGAACAAGCTCTTTATATTCAGCGTATAGCTTTTCATATACGGCGGCATGCTCAGCATTTGGCGTATATGAAATATCTTTCAGTTTCCCCATGTGCGCCGCTGCCTCTGTGACATCATCATAGCCGCCGTTTTCTTTACCGGCCGCAAGCGCGCCGAAAATGGCAGATCCTAAGGCAGGGGCTTGCGGTGAACCTGAGATTTTAATATCCATGTTTGTGACATCCGCATAAATCTGCATGACAAACGGGTTTTTCTCAGCAATACCGCCAGCTGCGTAAAGTTCTTCAATTGGCACTCCGCTTTCTCTAAATGTTTCAATAATCATCCTTGTGCCGTATGCTGTTGCTTCAACTAACGCACGGTAAAGCTCTTCGGGTTTCGTCAGCAGCGTCATGCCAAGCAGCATCCCCGTTAGATCAGCATCAACAAGGGTTGAACGGTTTCCATTCCACCAATCCAGGGCAAGGAGGCCGCTCTCCCCCGGCGCTTGCATGTTTGCCTTCTCGCTCAGCAGCTCGTGAATGCTGACATTTTTTTTCTCCGCTTCGTCTTTATAGGCTTGCGGGACACACGTTTTCACGAACCATTCAAAATGATCGCCCACACAGGACTGTCCGGCTTCATACCCCGCAAATCCCGGAAGGATGCCGTTGTCCACAACCCCGCACATGCCGGGCACAATGTTTACCTCGTCTCCTAAGAGAACGTGGCATGTTGAGGTTCCCATAATCATCAGCATTTTTCCTGGTTCTGTGATACCGACAGCCGGAACAGAAACATGAGCGTCAACATTCGCAACAGCAACCGCTGTGCCCGGAAGGAGACCGGTCAGCTGTGCCATTTTTTTCGTCAGCCCGCCTGCTTTTTCCCCTACTGAGTGAATCGATCCCGCTAACTTATCTTTTGTAATCGTTTTCATTGCAGGGTGAAGTTTTTCAAAGAAATTCTCTGAAGGATATCCCGCTTTTTCACTCCAAATCGCTTTATAACCAGCTGTGCAGTTGCTTCGCTTCAGCGAGCCGCACAGCTGATACACGATCCAGTCAGCTGCTTCGATCATCCGATCAGCTGCTTCATAAATGTGCGGCGCTTCTTCGGCAATCTGCATCACCTTCGGAATCATCCATTCTGATGAAATCTTTCCTCCGTAGCGCTGTAAAAAAGCTTCTCCTTCTTCTTCGGCGATTTGATTGAGCCGATCAGCATGCTTTTGGGCGGCATGATGCTTCCAAAGCTTCACATAGCTGTGCGGCTCCTCTTCAAATTCCGGCAGCATACATAATGGCTGTCCTTCACTGTCGACAGGCAAGATCGTACATGCCGTAAAATCAATTCCGATCCCGATGATCTCTTTTGGATCAACACCAGTCTGTTCAAGTAATGATGGAATCGTTGTTTCCAAGACTTCCAGATAATCTGCCGGATGCTGAAGCGCCCAGTCCCGCGGCAGCTTTTGACCCGTTTTGGGAAGGACGGTATCAATGACGGCGTGTGGATATTCTTTGACAGCCGCCGCCAGCTCTTCTCCAGTTTTGACGTGAACGAGCACCGCTCTTCCTGATAATGTTCCGAAATCAACACCTATTGTGTAAGCCAAGTGACATCCTCCTCTCTACTTTTGAAGCCTGTAAAGCGCCTCGTTCCATTTCAATTCATGTTTCAGCTTGTGAATCGATGTATCGCGAGAAATCAAGATACTTTCAACCCCCGCCATTTCCGCCCAATCCATCAATTGCTCCGCTGTCAATTCGTAAGACAAGCAGGTATGGTGTGCGCCGCCGGCTAAAATCCATGCCTCTGCCGCTGTTTTTAATGAAGGCTCAGGCTTCCAGAGAACGCGGGCGACAGGCAGATTCGGCATATCTTTCTCGATTTTCTGTCCGTTTACCTCATTGAGCACGAGACGGAAACGCCCTCCGATATCAACCAGACTCGCTTGAATGGCTGATCCGCTGATGCCATTGAATACAAACCGCGCCGGGTCATCCTTGCCTCCGATAGACAGCGGATGTACTTCAATTTTCGGCTGATCCAAAGCAACTGTCGGGCACACCTCAAGCATGTGTGAGCCAAGAATCATTTCATTTCCAGGTTCAAAATGGTACGTATAGTCTTCCATGAAGGACGTTCTTTTACCTTCAGCCATGATTTTCATCATCCGGACGAGAGCAGCCGTCTTCCAATCACCTTCTCCGGCGAACCCGTAGCCTTTTTCCATCAGCCTCTGAACGGCCAGCCCAGGCAGCTGTTTCATTCCGTGCAGCACTTCAAATGAAGTCGTAAAAGCCGTGTATCCGCCTTGTTCAAGAAAAGCGGTTAGACCAAGTTCAATTTTCGCCTGTTCTTTAATGGACGCTATCTTTGCTACGTCTCGTTTCGTTTCCTCGCTGATGACATAAAGCTTGTCATACTCTGCATAGAGTGTTTCGACCTCATCGTCAGAAATTCCATTCATCACTTCGACAAGATCCCCGATGCCATAGCCGTCAACCTGCCAGCCGAACTGGATATGCGCTCCCACCTTGTCTCCGTCCGTTACTGCAACATGGCGCATGTTATCTCCGAATCTGGCAACCTTGATATGTCTGCTTTCATTTAACGCAGCCGCCGTATTCATCCACTGAGAAATTTCTTTCTTTACCTCTTCATCATCCCAATAGCCCGCGACAACTTTACGGCTCAGCCCCATACGGGAATTGATGTACCCGTACTCGCGGTCGCCATGTGCGGATTGGTTGCTGTTCATAAAATCCATGTCAATCGTACCCCATGGAATATCGCGATTATATTGAGTATGCAGATGCATAAGCGGTTTTTGATAAGAGGAAAGGCCTTCTATCCACATTTTTGCAGGAGAAAATGTGTGCATCCATGTAATAATACCGGCGCATGTCTCACTGTACTCCGCTTCTCTTAACAGCTGTCTGATGGTTTCCGAGGAAGTTACAACAGGTTTATGCTTAATTTTATATCTGGAAGAAATGCCGCTAAGCCCCTCACAAATGCTTTTTGCATGCTGGTCTACCAGCTGCAGCGTTTCTTCTCCGTATAGATGCTGGCTTCCTGTTACAAACCAGAATTCATAATCTCTTGTCTGAAGCATGTTGACTGCCCCTTTCTTATAAAATAAAACGCTTCCAATTCTAAATTGATAGATACGTACTAATAAACAAAAACTAGTGAATTATCATTAATTTGTACGAACAACTTCATTATAGTAATTCAGTAGGATACTGTCAATCTTTTCTTTTAAAAAAAAGCCAGGTATTCACCCGGCTTATCAGTTTAATAGGACGGCCAGCCCGAACTCCAATTCAAATCATTGATTAGTAGCTTGGGAATGCCGTTATCTTTCGCGTCATAGGCATGGCGCACAAGTATGTTTCCATTTACAATATCCTGACCTCCAGGCCCTTTCCATTGATCATTGCCGAAATCTAAGATGGTGCCCCCTCCTTCCAGCATGCTTTTTCCGCTTTTATCAAGATAAGGCCCTGTTATGCTTTTAGATCTCCCATAAGCAATTTTGTACGTACTATTTACCCCGTCACAGCATTTATCAAATGAAACCATTAAATAGTAGTAACCATTTTGATACGTGAGGGTAGGAGCCTCCAGCGCTCCGCTATTACTCGGTCTCGACGCAATGGAATAAAGCGATCCGGTAGGCTTCATCGTGTTCTTATCCAGCTTGGTCAGCTTGATTCCGCTCCAAAATGAGCCGAACGCAAGCCACGGGTTGCCATCCTTGTCAAAGGTGAGTTCCGGGTCGATGGCGTTATAATTATTGGAGCTCGTCGACCTGATCACCAGGCCTTCGTCTTTCCAGCTTCCCGAGCTGATGCTTGTTGAAGAAGCAAGGCCTATGGCAGAGACATTTTTTCCGAAAGAAGAAACTGAATAATACAGCCAGTACTTTCCGTTATAATATTGAATGTCCGGTGCCCACTGGTTTTGGCCGTAATTCGGCACATAAGTGGACCACCATGATAAAGGTGTGCTGAAAATCGATTTTTGCACGGTCCAATTTTTAGCATCCGACGATTTGAGAACCCGCAGCCCCCTTTCTTCCGTAAGGCCTGTTCCAAACGCGTACCACGAGCTTCCCTCTTTGATCATCGTTGGATCATGAAGCAGTTCATTAGATGCTCCCCAAAATGCAGCGGATGCCGGAGAAGCGGAAGTCAATAACAAACCCGCCGTCAGAGCAGCACTCGAAAAGTGAAAGAACCGTTTCCATGCTTTTTTCTTTTTCAATTTTTTCAAACCTCCCTTATTTTAGAAAGCGCTTACAAATTGTGAAATTGAATCCTCCTTTCCTTACAAATGAGCTGCATCTCGTACGTGATCAGATTCAGGAATTTTTCGGTATCTCCTTTATTGTAGTCACTCCGCCAAAATTTGTACAGACAAAAAAATAGAATCCGCCTCACAAAGCGGATTCTTCCGTATCTTTATTGGTACGTAATATCGTCAACCGTTTGCCGGTCTAACTTCTTAATGACTTCGGTGATTAATTTTACCGCGTTTTCATAATCGTCACGATGCAGCATGGCAGCGTGCGTATGAATGTATCGTGTTGCAATGGTAATGGACAGCGCCGGAACACCGTTTGCTGTCAAATGAATGGACCCGGAATCAGTTCCTCCGCCGGCGATCGCATCAAATTGATATGGAATGCCTGCTTCTTCTGCTGTATTGACAACTAAGTCACGAAGTCCTTTGTGGGAGACCATAGATGCATCGTACAGAATAATCTGCGGCCCTTCTCCCATTTTGCTTTGCGCTTCCTTCTCAGAAATCCCTGGCGTATCTCCGGCTATTCCTACATCAACACCGAAAGCAATATCAGGCTGTATCGTGTGCGCAGAGGTCTTCGCTCCTCTTAGGCCAACTTCTTCTTGGACAGTTCCAACGCCATACACAACGTTTGGATGATCTGTGTCTTTTAAATTCCTCAAAACATCAATGGCGATCGCACAGCCGATACGGTTGTCCCACGCCTTTGCTAAAAGAAATTTTTCATTGTTCATGACCGTGAATTCAAAATGCGGAACGATCATATCACCTGGGAGTACGCCCCATTCCAATGCTTCCTCACGGCTTGAAGCCCCGATATCAACGAACATCTCTTTGATATCGACCGGTTTTTTTCTCGCTTCAGCAGATAAAATGTGCGGTGGCTTAGATCCGATAACACCTGTGACCTCTCCCTTTTTCGTCACGATGGTGACACGCTGAGCCAGCATGACTTGAGACCACCAGCCGCCGACAGTTTGAAAACGGATAAAGCCTTTATCGGTGATTTGTGTCACCATAAAGCCGACTTCGTCCAAATGCCCGGCAATCATAATTTTCGGACCGTTTTCCGCACCTGTTTTTTTTGCAATTAAACTGCCAAGCCGGTCAGTTGTCACTTCATCAGCAAATGGTTCTATGTATGATTTCATCACTTGCCTGACTTCTCTTTCATTTCCCGGAATGCCTTTTGCATCAGTTAATTCTTTCAGCATGGTTAACGTTTCATCCAATTTTGCCATGATTCCAAAAACCTCCTTCATCTGTCCTGCATTATTATTATACAAAACCTGACGGCAACCATACGACTATTTCACTTAAAAAGCGGGTATATCTTTTTTAACAAACTTCTTTTAGAAAAAGTGAAACCTTTTTCTATGCTCTACGTATTACATCAGATCATCACAATGAGGGAGGTGCCTTCACACAATGTTTATCATGGTTCTCCGGATTTTATTGCTTGCTCTATTTGCTTACTGTATTTATGCCTTGGTCAAATATGTCGCAAATCCAAAGAGAAGACTGAAGCTGGCCCAATCAAAAGAACTTTTTTATATTATCGATGAACAGAACAATACCCGAAAGAACTTTCAATTGACGTATAAAGGCGTGCTTTTTGAAGGAGAAAAGCATATTCCTTCCAAGGATCATCCGTTGTTCATCCACACCATCTTTGTATGGACGGAGTCTCCTGAGAAGCTAAAAAACTTTTCCGCAAAAGATTTTGAGAATATTGAAGAAAAAGTACTGGAACGATATCCGGATTGTAAAATTGACTGGGATCTGCCCATTAAACTTGCAAAAAAAGCAGAAGAGCGGTAAACGCTTTTCTGCTTTTTTATAAATCAAACGGACTGTAATAGATGCCGATCAACACCGCTTCAATCACCAAAAGAAGCGGCACACCGTATTGAAATGATGCGTGCTTCGTTTTATGTCTGAAGGTCTGCATGCCGAGCCAGACACCAAGCGCTCCAAACACGATGGCGATCAGCCACAGCCGGTCTTCAGAAATTCTCCATTTGTGGCGCTGCGCTCTTCGTTTATCTGCGCCCATCACCCAAAAACCGCACAGATTGATCAGAACTAGATATACAGCAATTATCATGTTGCCTCATCCTTTATATAAAAAAGCCGCTCTCTAAGAGCGGCTCTATATCATTATTTGTTTAATTGAGCTTTAGCAGCATCAGCAAGCTGATTGAATGCAGTAAGATCGTTTACAGCAAGATCAGCAAGCATTTTACGGTTTACTTCGATACCAGAAAGCTTAAGACCGTGCATTAAACGGCTGTAAGAAAGACCGTTCATGCGAGCAGCTGCGTTGATACGAGTGATCCAAAGCTTACGGAAATCACGTTTTTTCTGACGACGGTCACGGAAAGCATAGTTTCCAGATTTCATGACCTGCTGGTTAGCTACTTTGTATAATGTATGTTTTGAACCGAAATAACCTTTTGCTAATTTAAGAACCTTTTTACGACGCTTACGTGTAACAGTTCCGCCTTTTACTCTTGGCATTAAATTTCCCTCCTAATTGTTCCTTGTCCGATTACTTGATGTTAGCAAGCATTTGTTTGATACGTTTGAAGTCTCCTGCGCTTACAACAGCACTCTTGCGAAGCTTACGCTTTTGCTTTTGAGATTTGTTGGCGAATAAGTGACTTGTGTATGCATGAGAACGTTTTAACTTCCCAGAACCTGTCTTTTTAAAACGTTTAGCAGATCCGCGGTGAGTTTTCATTTTTGGCATGGGATTTCCTCCTTATTGCTTTTCGTTTTTCGGCGCGAGCATTAAGAACATGCTGCGGCCGTCCATTTTTGGTTTTGTTTCGACTGTCGCAACCTCAGCACATGCTTCAGAAAAACGGTCTAGTACACGCTGGCCGATTTCTTTATGAGTGATTGCGCGTCCTTTAAAGCGGATAGAAGCTTTCACTTTATCGCCTTTTTCAAGAAATTTAATCGCATTGCGCAACTTCGTGTTAAAGTCGTGCTCATCGATTGTCGGGCTTAATCTAACTTCTTTTAAGTTAATGATTTTTTGATTTTTGCGTGCTTCTTTGTCCTTTTTCTGCTGCTCGAATCTGAACTTTCCGTAGTCCATGATGCGGCAGACAGGCGGTTTTGCATTTGCTGCAACTAACACAAGGTCAAGATTTGCGCGGCCGGCTATTTCAAGTGCTTCCTGACGGGACTTGATTCCAAGCTGGTCGCCATTTTGTCCGATTAAGCGGACCTCACGTGCACGGATACCCTCATTAACCAATTGATCTTTGCTAATAATGAGCCACCTCCATAGTTTCTTCGAATTGATTCACAACTCTTTTGACTGCATTCTGCAGGCAAACAAAAAGTGCGGGCATTATAAAACACCCACACTACGAACATCTGTATCAATAAAAATGTACGGTCAACCTGCCAACTACATGAATGTGTCAATCAGGTGAGAAGCGGGTGCTTCTGCTTGTGATTTATATTCAATTCAATAACTATTCTACACAATGCCGGATGTTTAGTCAAGGATGACTTATCCGGAACAACTTTCTCATTGTAACATGGGTTATTTATGAGTGCAAGAGAGAAAAAGAAAATCTTTTATTCTTATCCAGAATGCAGTGTTCTGAACCCTCCTGCCAATCATGAAGAATTTTGTTAAACAGCATCGGCTGAGCCAGCGGCGCTCCATGGCAGTTCCCCGGAAACATAGCGTTCTCGAATTTTCATTCATCTTTGCGATTTCAGCTGCGATGCTTACATCACTTTTCTTTCTTTTTCCCCGACTGGCACCAGCAGGCTGGCACTGGTTTGTCTGAGCGAATCGGGTATCGTACATGTCATATTAGTATTTGATAAAGCGTACCTGCACTCATTTGACTGCTTACTTTATAGTATGTTTCGAATCGGCTGGCATGAAGATAAAGCATTTTTGTCTGAGTCTGGAAAAGATCAAAACGGCGCCACAAATGTTGAAAATGGCTGATTTGATCTTCCCGCATCCAGCCGCTGACACCCCCGCCATAAATAAAAATCAGGAGTTGCGGATGCTCTGCACCAGATTCTGTTATATGAAGATCAATATACTACCCCATCCTTCTCCTTATTTCGCAGTTTACCAAAAACCACATATAGGAAAAAATGCAAAACAAAGTGAACCTCACACTAAAAAAGCCGATATAAGAACGAGAAGGGAGTCTGACACATGAACAAACTGATACAGCTTACTCTATTTTTAACATTGATAGTAACCGGCTGCTCCAATAGCAACAGCATATCTTCAGAGCCAAAAGAAGAGACTGTTATCACAGCCGCAGCGTTTCATGAAAACAAGCTGGAGAAAGAGCTGAAAAACCTAAAACCCGTTTCATTGAAAATGGTGAATCCGCTCGCAACTGAATTAGGAAAGGTGAAGGCGAAGGAAGAAGCAGAGAAACAAAGGCAAATCGCTGCAGCGAAAAAACGTGAAAAAGAGCAGAGAGCGAAACGAAAGAAACAACAGGAGGAAGAAGCGGAACGGCAACGATTGGCACGGACTGCAGCAGAGAGACAGCGATTAGCGGAAGCAGAAAGGCAAGCTGAGCTTGAAAGGCAGCGTCAGGCAGCACTCCAAAAACAGCAGGAAGCGAACGCCGAAAAAAAACGGCAAGCGCAGGCACAGCGTCAGCAGAATGAGGCATCCTCATCTAACAGCCAAAATGCGCCATCTTCACCGAGCCAGACAGATGATGCCATTCAACAGCCGGCTTCAGAGCTTCCTGATGACGACGGCTATGGTTATGAAGAACGAAAAAAGTGGCATGACGATCAAGTGGAATGGGGCATTAAACAGGGATATATCGATCCGGAAGACGCACCATAAAATAGAAAAAGCCAAGGGTTCAGCCTTGGCTTAACCTCCGATCAGCTGCACGAACACAGGAATGACCAGAACCGTTACGACCCCGACAACGACAACAGCGATACTTGCCATCGCGGCTTCGACTTCACCCATCTCGATCCCGACAGCTACACCGAGTGCGTGTCCGGACGTTCCGAGTGCCAACCCTTTCGAAATGGGATTCTTCACTTTAAATACTTTTAAGAACAAAGCGCCGAGCGCATACACAATGACGGCGTTAAAGATAACAGCAAAAGCTGTGATATCGCTGATGCCGCCAATATCTTTTGATAAAGGAAGCGCAATCGCCGTTGTTGCCGCCTGCGGAAGCATACTTTTCATAACAGCCTCATCAAGGTGAATCCCTTTTGCAAGCAAATAGACAATCGTGACAGAGCAGATAGAGCCTACGATAATGGAGGACATAATTTGCCACCAGTATTTTTTCAGTTTATCTCTTTGTTTGTACAATGGAATGGCAAAGGCAATCGTCGCGGGTTCCAAGAAAAACTTAATGATTTCTCCCCCGTTATTATAGTCAGCGTAAGAGAAACCGCCGATTTTCAAAAATGCAATCCCTAGCACCATCGCAACAAACAATGGAGTGAAAAGGAAGAACCCTTTTGTTTTTTTAAATAAAAAGGTGCCAATGCCGAAAGCGGCCAGTGATACGACAATTCCGAAATATGGACTCATTGTGCTTTCCATTTCATGAACCTCCTGCTTCTCTTAATGATGAACAAGTTCGTTTTTCTTCTGCGGCGGCTGTACTGTTTTTGCTTTTATGTCATCAGCAGTCTTGCGTTTTCCGCTCAGTGTAAGAATAAGCTGAGAAAACAATCCTGTTGCCCCCAATAAAATAATCGTTGCGAGAAGGATGACAAGGACGATTTGCAGGCCGTATTGCTGCATCACACCAAGAGAATTCATAACAGATATACCTGATGGAACAAATAAAAATCCGATCAATGAGGTTAAAGACGTTCCGAGCGTTTCTACTTGTTCCAGTTTAATTACTTTCAAGCATAATAGGAGAAATAATAAGACCAATCCTACAACTGACGCCGGTATAGGAATTGGGACAAAAGCGGCAATCATATTGGAAACCATCATAATGACGGCAAAAATAAATGCTTGTGTTAAAAATCCGTACACTTTTTTAGCACTCATTTTCTTCACCTCTTTCTCTTTTGTACCCTCATTATAAATAAGAATTTCTCTCTATTAAGCGCTTACATGATAACTTGCCGAATATTTAAGGTGAGTTGCAGCATAAAAAGGATGAAATACAAAAAGCCGCCCGTCAAATATGGAGCAGCTTTTTTAATTCCTTGGCATATGTCCGGCTGACCGGTATTTTCGATCCGTCTTTCATTATCAGGTTATAGGTGGAATTAAACCAAGGCTGTATCTCTTTGATGTACTCAGTATTAACGACAAAGCTTCGATGGACGCGGAGAAAATCAGGTTCCGGAAGCTTTTTTTCAATGACAACGAGCGTATCATTGACAGAATAAGAAGCATCAAAGGTTTTTACATTGACATGGCCACCTTCGGTTCCCGCAAAGATTATATCCTTCGTATCCACAATCACAATCGATTCACCGACAGATAAGGCTAATTTATGCTGGCTGGCATGGCTGGTCTGTTCTGGTTCAGCAATCTCCCGCTTTACCTTTTTATACTTTTTCATTGTTTGCCGAACCCTTTCTTCATCGAAAGGTTTGGTTAAGTAATCGAGAGCGTCCACTTCAAAAGCTTTAAGTGCATACTGGTCATAGGCCGTCGCGAACACAACCGCCGGTGGATGCTTCATATTCTTCAATCGTTTTGCGATATCAAAGCCATTCTCACCGGATAAGTCAACGTCTAAAAACAGCAAATCAGGCTTTTCATCCATCATTTGGTCAAACGCTGATTCAATATTTTCCGCTTCATTGATTTCCAATTCCTCATTTGTCCTTTTAAGCAAATAGGCCAGTTCATCTCTTGCCAGAATCTCATCATCAACTATTAACACCCTGAGCATGTTCTTCTCCCTCTTTCATTTGTTGCATAGGTACTTGAAAGGAAACCTCTGTCCCTTTATGTACCTCACTCTTGATATGTAATGCAGCCTGCTGCCCGAATAAACCGATCAGCCGCTGATTCAGATTATAAAGCGCAGTCCCTGTTCCTTCCTTAGAAGGCAGCGGTTTATTCCCCAATTCCGGCAAGACGTCCGGCGGAATTCCGCGCCCATTGTCCGTGACCTTCATATAGACGGATGACTCGTCAGATAAGACACAAACCGTTACCTTGCACATGTCTTGTTTTTTTGGAAATGCGTGCCGTAATGCGTTTTCAACAAGCACCTGCAAGACAAACGGAGGAATCTCAATTTGTTCCAGCCTGCTGTCAATATCAAGCTCAATCTTATATTTCCCGGGAAAACGCGCCTGTTCTAATGACAGATAGGCTTGAAGATGGTTCAGCTCCTTTGAAAGCGGGATCAGCAGCTGTCTTGCTCCCTGGAGATTAGAACGAAAGTACACGCTAAGCTGCAGCAAAAGCTTACGGGTTTTTTCAACATCTGTCCGGCATAAAGCAGAAATCGTATTGATGGCATTAAATAAAAAATGCGGGTTAACCTGTGCTTGAAGCGCTTTGATTTCCGCATCCTTCAGAAGCTTGCTTTGCAGCTCGGCTTCACCGAGCTCAAGCTGTGTCGAAAACAGCATGGCCAGCCCCTCGGCAAGCTCCTCCTCTACCTGACTGAGGCCGGCCGGGCTTTTAAAATACATTTTTAACGTTCCGATTGTGTTGCCGTTTGATGTCAAAGGCAGTACAATCGCCGCATGCAAAGGGCATTCCGAATGGGTGCATTCAATCTCTTCCTGTGAAGTAGCCTTCATGATACGCCCTGTTTTAATTACCTTTTTAGACAGGCCTGTGATCAGGCTTTTAGATGGGATATGATGGTCCATTCCCGCGCCGACATGCGCAAGTATTTTCTCATTGTCCGTCAGAGATACCGCATCCGTTCCGGTCATCTTATGGATGATGGCCGCTACACTTTTACAAGAGCTTTCATTTAACCCTTGACGGAAAAAAGGAAGCGTCTGATCGGCAATGGTCAGCACCCTGTGCGTTTCAAGCGCCCTTGCCTGTTCTTCCTTGCGAATAATGGCTTGAATAATCGACAGGAAAATAAAGCTGCCTGTTCCGTTAATGAGGATCATCGGAATCCCGATCATGCTGACAAGCTCCCAAGCATCATTGAACGGCTTTGCCATCAGCAAAATAATGACCATTTGCAAGGTCTCCATACCGATCCCGACGAGGGCTGCGATACGCGGTGTCGGCATTCGATAGCGCTTCGTAAAATACCTGCCGATCCACCCCGCAAGAAACCCTGCTAAAACGGATGAGACCGCACAGCTTAAAGCCGTGCTGCCGCCGAGCGAAAAACGGTGAAGGCCTGCTAATAAACCGATTCCCGCTCCTACAAACGGCCCGCCCAAAAGCCCGCCTATTTCCACGCCCAAAATACGGGTATTTGCAATAGAGCCCGACGGATCTATTGTAAACACCCAATCATTATTCACAATCATATGTTTTTGAATTTCGATGCCGGTATAATTGCTGATGATGCTGAAAAGAGAAAAAATAGAAATCAATACAGCTTTTCCTTTGTAGCCCTCCGGATTTTGAAGTGCCTGTCTGAAAAGTTTAGTGTGGGCCAGAATAAATCCCAATATAACGATAATCCCTACCCTTTCCAGCATCATGATCATTAATTGAATCATCTGTGTCACCTGTTCTTTCCCATTTCATTTTATCATTTTTTCGGCAAACCGTTTCATGGCTGACTGTTTTTTTAAAATCGTCTGAAAACATATTTCACAAGACTTTTATCTATTGTAGAATAAACATGAGCCTTTTGGCAGAAAGAATTGAATCTGAAGCAGAGGAGAAGATCATGAAAGCCGTATTTTTTGATTTAGACGATACACTACTTTGGGATGAGAAAAGCGTCAGAACAACATTTGCAGAAACATGTTTACAGGCCGAGAAAAAATATGGTCTTGACCCTGAGGAATTCGAAGCAGCTGTTCGGGAAGCGGCGAGAGAATTGTACATGTCTTACGAGACATACCCTTATACGGTGATGATCGGCATTAACCCATTTGAAGGGCTGTGGTCGAATTTCTCCGAGCCGATCAGTGAAGGGTTTCAGAAGCTGAATAAGATTGTGCCGGAGTACAGACGAAACGCATGGACAAACGGCCTGAAAGCGCTTGGTGTCGACGATCAGGCATATGGTGAATATTTGGGAGAGTTTTTTGCAGCGGAACGCCGAAAACGCCCGTTTGTTTACGATGAAACATTTGATGTGCTTGATCAATTAAAAGGAAAGTACGAGTTGTTGCTTTTGACTAACGGCGATCCGAGTCTGCAAAAGGAGAAGCTCGCCGGCGTGCCTGAGCTCGCCCCTTATTTCAATGAAATTGTCATCTCAGGCGCTTTTGGCAAAGGGAAACCTGATGCTTCTATTTTCGAGCATTGCCTGCAGCTGATGAAGATCCAGAAAGAGGATGCCATCATGGTCGGCGATAACCTGAATACAGACATTTTAGGCGCTTCCAGAGCCGGTATCAAAACCGTATGGATCAACCGGACGGATAAGAAAAATGAAACAGAAGTGACGCCTGATCACATCATCAGCAGCCTTCATGATTTGTTTCCTATTTTAGAACATAAATAAAAAAGCATGATCTCTTACATGAGATCATGCTTTTTTGTATTATTTCTTCGCTTCAGCTACAGCCTTTTTCACAAAATCATCAAGTGAAATGGTTTCAGACTTCTGCTCTCCGTATTTACGGACGTTTACCGCACCGTTTTCTGCTTCTTGGTCACCGACCACAAGCATGTACGGAATTTTTTGCATTTGCGCTTCGCGGATTTTGTAGCCGATTTTTTCATCACGGCTGTCGACTTCTACACGCAGGCCTTCACGCTGCAGGCGCTCTTGTACTTGCTTCGCATAATCCAAATGCACAGCCGGAGAAACCGGGATGACTTGGAACTGAACCGGTGCAAGCCATGTTGGAAGTGCGCCTTTATGCTCTTCGATTAGGAATGCAACAAAGCGTTCCATTGTTGATACCACACCTCTGTGAATAACAACCGGACGATGCTGCTTGCCGTCTTCACCGATATATGTCAGATCGAAGCGTTCAGGCAGCAAGAAGTCCAGCTGAACAGTAGACAATGTTTCTTCCTTGCCGATCGCTGTTTTCACCTGAACATCAAGTTTAGGGCCGTAGAATGCAGCTTCGCCTTCTGCTTCGTAATAGTCATGGCCAATTTCGTCCATTGCCGCTTTCAGCATAGATTGCGCTTTGTTCCACATTTCATCGTCATCAAAGTATTTCTCTGTGTCTTCCGGATCACGATAAGACAGACGGAATGTGTAATCGTGCAAGCCGAAATCTTCATATACGTCCTGAATCAAACGAACTGTCCGGATAAACTCATCCTTAATCTGATCCGGGCGGACAAAGATGTGGGCATCATTCAGTGTCATGCCGCGCACCCGCTGAAGACCTGAAAGCGCACCTGACATTTCGTAGCGGTGCATTGTGCCGAGTTCAGCGATACGAATCGGAAGCTCACGGTAGCTGTGAATATCGTTTTTATAAATCATCATATGGTGCGGGCAGTTCATCGGACGGAGCACAAGTGTTTCATTATCCATTTCCATCGGAGGGAACATGCCTTCTTGATAATGATCCCAGTGTCCTGATGTTTCATACAGCTCTTTGCTTCCAAGCACTGGTGTATAGACGTGTTCATAGCCGAGGCTGATTTCTTTATCGACAATATAGCGCTCGATCGTGCGGCGGATTGTCGCGCCTTTTGGCAGCCAAAGCGGCAGACCTTGTCCGACTTTTTGAGAATTCGCAAACAGCTTTAATTCTTTGCCAAGTTTTCTGTGGTCACGCTCTTTTGCTTCTTCAAGCATGCGAAGATGCTCGTCAAGATCAGCTTTTTTGAAGAAAGCTGTTCCGTATACACGCTGAAGCATTTGATTATTGCTGTCACCGCGCCAATATGCACCTGCAAGGCTTAACAGCTTAAACTCTTTAATTTTTCCTGTTGATGGAACGTGTACGCCGCGGCACAGGTCAAAGAATTCGCCCTGCTCGTAAATCGATACGGTTTCTCCCTCAGGAATCGCATCCAGCAGTTCAAGCTTCAGGTCATCGCCGATTTCCGCAAAGCGGGCTTTCGCTTCTTCACGGCTGACTTCTTTTCGAACGATCGGAAGGTTCGCATTGACGATTTTTTTCATTTCTTTCTCGATTTTCGGCAGATCCTCCGGCGTAATCGCTTCTTCCATTTCTACATCATAGTAAAAACCGTTTTCGATAACCGGACCGACACCGAATTTCACGTCTTTGTAAATGCGTTTAATCGCTTGTGCTAGCAAGTGAGCCGTACTGTGGCGCATAATCTCAAGACCCTCTTCTGATCCTTCAGTAATGATTTCCACAGTGCCGTCTTCGTTGATCGGCGTTTTCAAATCGATTTCTTTTCCGTTCAGTTTTCCGGCTAATGATTTCTTTTTTAATCCCGGACTGATGGATGCCGCGATATCTTCTGTTGTTGTTCCTTTCGCAAACTCCTTGACTGCTCCATCAGGAAATGTGATTTTTACCATATCTGACATCATTGTCACTCCTTTTTTTGCATATAAAAACCCCGCCCCCTATGAAAGGGACGAGGTTGAATAAACGGAATCGTGGTTCCACCCTTTTTTCCGCAAGCCAATACACCGGCATCTGCGGCTCTAAACTCTGTAACGGGAGTTCCCGTCAGCTATTACTGTTCCTTATAAAGGGGGTTCACAGCTGAGGTTCAAAGGCGGTAAAGCGAATGGTCCTTAGCTGGGAAGCTTGCAGCCGTGACTTCCCTCTCTTTAAGCCGGTATCATTCCTTCATGTCCTTATCAGTACGTGTGTCAATCTTAATCTCCTATGTATTATAAATTGTTCGTTCCAAAAAATCAACACGATTGTATTTCCTTTTTTTCAAGCGGCAGCCTTAAGTTTACAGGCTGCCGGCACTTATCCCTCTGAGTGCTTGACCGGTGTTTCAGCGTTTGAAAACGCGTGAAGCGGAAGCATTTGCACACGCTCTTGAAATACGTTTTGAATCGTCCTTACCATCATATGCTCGGGCTGGTCTGTATAGAGAATCACCTCATCAGGCGCGATGGAGATCAGCGGCGCAAGCAAATGGGAGTCAATGTACATGGGATGATCCCGGACAAATCGCCTGTCTATGTATTTCATTTTTTCCCGTTCCGGCACATAGCGCATCTCCCACAGTGTAAATGAACCATCATGGACAATGTGCACCTTTTTAATTCGCGGCGGTTTAGCCATTACATAATCTCTGAGTGTCTGAATAAAGTTTTGGTACTCCTGCTCCATCTTATATTCGTCTATTGCCGCTTCCACAGTTTCTCTAAGCTGTTCGTAGTACTGTCCGAGGCGAAAGGTTTGAAAGGAACGAATTGAAAATACCCCGTCCTCTAAACAAATCGTTTGGAGCTCATCTAAAATACACTGCTTGCGCGGCGGCTTCATCGGTTCAAACGGAAGAACATCAGCTTCTCCTTCTATAATACTGTGTGCGAGCTGAAGGATTTGCTGCTGCTCATCCTGGTCCGTGAAACAATACGTCTCTTCAATCAACGACAGCATATGCTCGTCTTCTTTGCAATCTAAAAAAAACTTGACCAGAATCGGCTCCATAAAACCCTGAATAGAGAAAGCCGGCTCAGCTTTTTCAATCCCGATTTTTCGTATGCCTTCACGGACAATGATGTTTTTCCGATCGTCCGAATGCTGAATGAGATGTAAAAAAGCGGCTGTATCATGGTCATCTTCAAAGATTATTTCAAGCATGTTTGTCCCCCCTTACGGCATCTGTTACAAGTATATGGGGGATGTTTTTAAAATAGACGTAAAGGTCACCGGCAAATCTTAATTTGATTCTTGAAACAAGCTTTGCATTTTCTTTCTGAAGATAAATGGCAGCGTCATAAAAATGATATAAAATCCGAGGACGAGAAAGAAGGCGGGCAAATTGCCCGTGAAAAAGCTTGCTCCCAGCACGTTCAGCGCAACGGTCCCAGGGATGATTCCCGCAGCCGTCGCCGTAAAATATGGGAGCGGCTTGACATTAGAAAGCCCTGCCGCATAGCTGACGAAGTCAAAATTAATCGGAAGAATCCGCAGAAGAAAGATATAGAAAAAACCGTTTTCTTCCATCTGTTTCTGGATATTTTCCAGCCTTTCGTGATGGCTGTTGGTTTTTGCCGCCAACAGACCGGCTGCAAAAAATGAGACAGCCGAAGCGCACATCGACCCGAATAGTGTGTAAAGCGTGCCGAGAATCGGGCCAAAGGCCAGACCGCCCGCAATAGAAATAACTGATACCGGAAATAATACAAGCGGTCTGACGATCGATATCCCGATAAAGATAAGCGGCGCAAAGATGCCAAATGATAAAACCCATATCCGGATTTCTTTCGGAGATAGATTTAAATACCTTTTATTTGCCCAAAAAATCAAGCCTGCTCCCGCAAGCACTGCCAGCCATTTAACAGCCGTTTTAAGTTTCATACCCTCAGTTCCTTCCCCTTTGAACCGCAGCGGTTATTAATGGCGGCGGTTTTCTCCGTCAAGACGGATAGGAGCAGCCAGATATAAAATCCGCTCCATTAATCTTGCCGCTTTCACTTCTTCCTTTTCTCCCCTTTGCGAATACGTAAAATGATGTTTCAGCTCATCAGGCGAGAAATTAGAAGAGAAGAAAGTCGGCAGCTGCTGGGACATTCTGTGCTGAAGCACTGTTCCGATAACTTCATCCCTGACCCAGCTCGTCATCGATTCTGCTCCGATGTCGTCGAGCATCAATACAGGCGTGGTTTTTACCATGTTCAGCTTTTCTTCCAACGAATGATCTTGAAGCGAATTTTTCAGCTCTCTGACAAATTCGGGCACATAGACGATCATGGAGGAATACTCTTTTTCCGCCAGCTCATTGGCAATAGCGGCTAGCATAAAGGTTTTTCCTACACCGAACTTGCCGTACAAATATAATCCTTTCCCTTTTCCCGTCTCATTATAGCTTTTCAGAAAATCCGTGACATGCTGGAACATTGCAAGTCTGCTCGGATCATTAATATCAACCTGCTGGAACGTCGCTCCGAGAAGATCCTGCTGAATATACATGCTTTTCATGAGAGACTTCTGTTTTTTCTGCTGATCGAGCTTTCGTTTGACCGGACATTCGTAATACTCGATATCAATAGAGCGGCCGGTCATCACAAGCTTCGGATGGTAGCCCTCCAACAGATTATTGCTGTTTTCGTCTTCTGAACAATAAGAGCAGTGCTTGCTCTGTCCAATATATTCATAAAGCTTATTTAAGCTTCTTTCAATCATTTTTTGATCGATGACGTCTTCATTTTCCTTTAAAAATGCCTGAACGTCTTGATCCTTCATCACTTTTTCCTTCATTTGTTCAAGACGCTTTTGGAAATCCGGTCTGCCGGTTACGCCCTGCAGGGAACGGCTGATTGGTTCCATGTATTACTTCACCCCGCATCTCTGCTCTTAATAGGCAGAGTATTTTTTCAGTTTTTTCATTTCTTCCATCATCTTTTTCTTCTGTTCTTCCAAGTCCTGTTCATGCAGCATTTGCTGTCCGGTTTCAGAATCGGAAGCCGTTTTCTTTTCTTTCATCCAGTCAGGAAGTTTTTCTTCGCGAATCACTTTTTGATTTCGTTTAGAAGATTGGCTCGTTTTCCCTTCAGCCCATTCGAGATACTGGCGGTTTTCTTCTATGGCAAGCTTCATCGCTTCTCTGACCGTTTTGACTTTTTTGCGCGCCCAATGGGAGGCAATTTTTTGTATATAATTTTTCGACAGCTTCATGTCGGTTTTCAGCATGACGTAATAAATCAATACATTTGTGACGCCTGGCTCCAGCTTCTGTTCAAACATAATTTCTTCTATAATTTTTAGATCTGCTTTTGACGGTTCGGTTCCGTCCGCGATATCCTGAAGAAGCTTTTTCGGTGAGATGACCTCCAGCAATGCGATCAGCTCACTATCCAGCGAATCCTCTTCTGCCGCTTTTCCGCCTTCACGCAGATGTACCGGCTGTGTTTTCTCCACTAAGTCCGGCAGCTGTCCGTTCCTCTCGATTTGGTACCAGTCGCTTGCTGCTTTTCTTAAAGCTTCGGTGGTAATCACTTCATGCTCATCGATCGCGCTCATGACGACATTTTGCATCTGCAAAGGATCAATGCCGTACAAATAAGAAAGCTTTTTAATCGTTTCCCGCACCTGCTGTGTCATTGCTTTTCTTGGAATCATCGTCTCCGAAAGCCCCGCTAAAAACAAATCAAAATCGAACACATCCTCTGTAACGGTATAGGACGGAGCCTGTCCGACAGTTGTATACTCCCTTCCCGTCGCAAGTCTCACCGTTTCCTCCATATCGGATGTGAGCTTCCATTCACTCGGCTGCAGTGATTCAAACGCATGATTAAACGGCCTTGTAATTTCTTTGGCGTCTTCTGAAATCGCCGGATGCGTAAAAAATTGTTTTAACTGCTGATATTTTGTTTTTCCGACTCTGTTATACAGGAAAACGTTCAGCATGCCGTCTTCGAAAAATTCATTCGGCCGCAGCGGCGGCAGCAGTTCATATATAAAGAGGCGCTCCTGCCGCTCGGATTCTTTCATATATACTTTTAGCAATCCGATGCCCTCGAGCTTCCCCTGTTCCTGATGGATCGTTTTCAAATTGGACTGGGTCATTCCCATCAGCTGTCTATGTGTGGATTCTCCGCCCCACAGACGGTTTTGTTCAAGTTCTCCCCACAATGTCATATAAAGAGAGAATGCAACAGGGCCGATTAAGGGCTGGTACAGTTGTGTAATAATTTGTCTGTCAATATCCTGCAGCATTGATTTGCTTTTCACCACATAAGGGTCTACAGGCAGTACATCTTTCCAGTAGTCAGCCATACATTCTCAAACCTTCCGATTATGTTTCTACCTCTCATTTTACACCGTTTCGAATATCTATCAAATGCCAATTTTGCACATGAGAAAAGAGCTAGAAGAATCCTTTTAGCTCTTTAACGCTCTTTCTTTATTAAATCTTTTAATTCATCGATAAAGACATTAATATCTTTAAACTGCCTATAGACGGACGCGAACCGCACGTATGCGACTTCATCAACCTTAGCCAGGCGATCCATGACCATTTCTCCGACGAACTCGCTTTTCACTTCGGAACAGCCTTGATTGCGCAGTTCTTTTTCAATGTCAAAACACATATCTTCCAGCGTTTTGAGTGAAACAGGCCTTTTTTCACATGCTTTAATAAGGCCGCGCAGCATTTTTTCCCTGCTGAATTCCTCTCGCACGCCTTCTTTTTTTACAACGATGAGCGGGGTTTCCTCCACTTTCTCAAAGGTAGTAAAGCGGTAATGGCAGGCTTCGCATTCCCGTCTTCTGCGAATGGATTTTCCGTCATCCACAGGCCGTGAATCGAGGACTCGCGTTCCGTTATGCTGGCATGAAGGACATTTCAATAAAATCAGCTCCCAACTATTTCGTTCCCTGCAATGTATATTCGGCAGCCTCCGGCTATAAGTGTTGTGACAGGCATCTGTCGGGAGAGCCGTTGTTTAGGCTGTGTCTAACAGCATCAGGCGGTTTATGACATATCTCTTTCTTATTTTACAAAAAAAACGGAAAAAGAAAAAGCTAGCCGCCCCTGTTTGTTCATAAAAATAAAAGGAGCATAAGCTAAAAAGCGCGTAACGGCTTTCTAGCTCCAGCTCCCTTTGTGTTCGTGTTTACTTTATAGTACTTTCGCTTGCGCCTGTTTAATCTGCACAGGGCCCATTCCTCTTGGTATTTCAATGTTTTCTCTTGTATCAGCATGTAATGCCTCTGCAATGTAGTCAGCAGCGACATTAGGATCTAAGTCTCCACAAGTATAAACATCAATGCTTGCATATCCGTGCTCAGGAAAACTGTGAATCGTTAAATGTGATTCAGAAATAATAACGACTCCGCTTACGCCCTGCGGTGCAAATTTGTGAAATGCAACCTCGCGCACCTCAGCTCCTGATTTTAAAGCAGCATTTACAAACGTTTTTTCAATAAAATCCATGTCATTCAGCTTATCAAAATCGCATCCCCATAGCTCGGAGATAACGTGACGCCCCATTGTTTCCATAGTCATGGACCCCCCTTAACAAGAATTAAAAAGTGAAGTTCCAACAACTGGGTCGGCTATTTACCACGGGGGAAAGTTAGTCCGGAGAGGTCCTAACCCTTTAAGTAATCCCGAAACAGTCTCAAGCAAGAAGTTCACGAAAAATAGTATACTGTGTTTAAGTCTAATTTGCAAGAAGCGTTTTTTCAGAAATATGCTGTTAAGGGTTTTTTCTTAAATTGTGTCCATGACCTTATTCTATACAGCAGATGGATGTTTCATTCGTGCCGCCACATGGCGGATGAGATCAACTACTCTGCATGAGTAGCCCCATTCATTGTCATACCATGCGAGAACCTTTACTTTCCTGTCTTCCATCACCATTGTCGTAAGCCCGTCAATAACCGCCGAATGCGGATTCGTATTATAATCTGTCGACACGAGCGGTTCATCCGAATAATCAAGCACTCCGTACATTGACGTTTTGGCAGCCTGTTTGAATGCTTCGTTTACCTCTTCTGCCGTTACATCCGTTTTCAAGTCGACAACAAGATCAACTAATGAGACGTTCGGTACAGGGACACGCAATGCGAGACCGTGAAGTTTTCCTTTCAGGTGAGGCAGAACAAGCGAAAGCGCCTTTGCCGCTCCTGTTGTCGTCGGAATGATGGATTCACCGCATGCCCGGGCGCGGCGCAAATCTTTGTGCGGATTATCAATATTTTTTTGATCGTTCGTATAAGCGTGCACTGTCGTCATTAGACCGCTCTCAATGCCAAATTCATCATCAAGCACTTTCACAACCGGTGCAAGGCAATTTGTCGTGCATGACGCGTTTGAAATAATGACGTGGCGTTCAGCATCAAATTGGTCTTCATTAACACCCATCACAATGGTAACGTCTTCATTTTTCCCCGGAGCGGTCAGAATGACTTTTTTCGCGCCCGCTTCAATATGTCCCATCGCTTTTTCTTTTGAATTAAACTTCCCTGTTGCTTCAACGACAATGTCAATATCATATTCCCGCCAAGGCAGCTGTTGCGGATCACGGCTGTTTAACAAGAGTACTTTTTTTCCATTCACAATCAGACTGTCTTCTCCAGCCTCAACCTCTTTGTCGTACCGTCTGTGATTTGTGTCATACTTTATTAAATGAGCCAGCGTTTCAGCCGAATAGCTGGCGTTAATAGCCACTACTTGAATTTGATCGTCTAACATTGCTTTTCTAAAGACCATTCTTCCGATTCTTCCAAACCCGTTTATCGCTACTTTTACCTTCACGTTGGTCACCCCTCATCAATTATGTCATTCTAAATTGTTGTCATCTGAAATTAGTATAACACATTAAAAAGAATTCGCCAGTACATATTGATAAAAATCAACGATTATAACGCTAATTTATGATGTATCATACGTTTTCTTGCACACAATATGAGGATAAAGAATCAAAAAAGCAGCCAGCGCTGCGCACTGCCTGCTTTATTTTCTTATGATTCCTGTTTCAATTTATCATTGAGCACACTTTCTTCTAATACAGAGAAAGTATCGCCGTATACCTTGTTGATATGATTTGCTCCCCAATCGCAGAGCATATCTAAAATGCCTTCTAAGCTGCGGCCGTATTCACTCAGTTCGTATTCCACTTTAGGAGGAACCTGATTGTACACGATACGGTTAATGACACCGTCAGCTTCCAGCTCACGCAGCTGCTGGGTCAGCATTTTTTGAGTGATATTCGGCATTAAACGCTTTAACTCACTTGTTCGTTTTTTTCCGTGTGTCAGGTGGCATAAAATCACGCATTTCCATTTCCCGCCTATTACTTCAAGAGTCGCTTCAACTGAAATGTTATATTTTTTCTTCTCCATGCGGTTCACTCTCCTTACAGGCACCAAAAAGTGACTATAGCACTTAAAAGTACGTACTTTTCTTTTTTGATGATATCTTTCATAATCACATTTGCCGGCTGAATTGAATCTGCTCTTTTATTTATATAGCTTGTTCGGCAGAATTTCAATCATACAACACATAACAGAAAAGGAGGAACTTGAATGACTTCAGCCAATAAAAGCAGCATTCCTGCACTTCTGGCTCTCGCCATTAGTGCATTCGCGATAGGGACAACTGAATTTATCAGCGTCGGCCTTTTGCCGTTAATATCTGATGATTTACACATTCCTGTAACAACAGCAGGATTGACCGTTTCGCTATACGCACTGGGTGTTACGTTCGGCGCGCCTATTTTAACGTCATTAACCTCAAGCATGTCACGAAAGACGCTATTGCTTTGGATCATGATCATTTTTATCGCCGGGAATACGATGGCCGCGTCGGCCTCAAGCATCGGGATTCTTTTAACAGCACGTGTGATATCCGCTTTTTCACACGGTGTGTTTATGTCGATCGGCTCGACGATCGCAGCTGATCTTGTCCCTGAAAATAAAAGGGCGAGTGCGATTTCCATTATGTTTACAGGACTCACCGTCGCAACAGTAACCGGAGTTCCTTTCGGCACGTTTATCGGCCAACAGCTCGGCTGGCGGTTTGCCTTTATGGTTATTATCGCCGTCGGCATTATCGCTGTCATTGCAAATGGCATTCTTGTCCCTTCCAATTTACGAAAAGGGACGAAAACAACGATGCGGGATCAATTGAAGCTTGTGACAAACGGCCGTTTACTGCTTTTATTTGTCATAACAGCTTTAGGATACGGAGGAACATTTGTTGTGTTCACTTACCTGTCTCCCCTGCTTCAGGAAGTGACGGGCTTTAAGGCCGGCACTGTAGCCATTATCCTGCTCGTATACGGAATTGCCATTGCCATCGGCAATATGATTGGCGGGAAACTGTCCAATCGAAATCCGATCGCCGCGCTGTTTTATATGTTTATCGTACAGGCGCTCGTCCTGTTTACGCTAACATTTACGGCTCCTTATAAAATTGCTGGCCTCATTACGATTCTCTTTATGGGCTTGCTGGCCTTTATGAATGTGCCCGGCCTGCAAGTATATGTCGTCATGCTGGCTGAACGTTTTGTACCGAGCGCAGTAGACGTAGCATCCGCGATTAATATTGCAGCATTTAACGCAGGAATTGCCCTAGGATCTTTTTTGGGAGGCGTGATTACCGATTCCATCGGGCTGATTCATACCGCGTGGATTGGAGCTTTAATGGTAGCAGGAGCCGTCATCTTAACAGGCTGGAGCCGCCTTCTGGAAAAACAGGATCGGCAGGCAGCCTAACATTTCAATAAGGAGGAAACAAACATGACAACACATTTACAAGCAGCAGCAACACTTCATAACGGGGTGAAAATGCCGCGGTTCGGCCTCGGTGTATTCCAAGTGGAAGAAGGATCAGAACTCGTCAATGCGGTGAAAACCGCCATTGTTCAAGGTTACCGCAGTATTGATACTGCCGCAATCTACGGAAATGAAGCGGGAGTTGGGGAAGGCTTGCGGCAAGGAATTGAAGAAGCCGGCATCTCCAGAGAGGATCTATTTGTCACATCAAAAGTGTGGAATGCGGATTTAGGGTATGAGGAAACATTGGCGGCATTTGAAACAAGCCTGTCAAAACTCGGTTTGGAATATTTAGATCTATACCTCATTCACTGGCCTGTGGAAGGCAAATATAAAGAAGCTTGGAGAGCACTTGAAACACTGTATAAAGAAGGCCGTGTCAAAGCGATCGGAGTGAGCAATTTCCAAATCCACCACCTGAAGGATCTGCTGAAGGATGCTGAAATGAAGCCTATGATCAACCAAGTGGAATTCCACCCGCGCCTCACGCAAAAAGAGCTGATGGCTTATTGCAAGAAGCAAGGCATTCAAATGGAAGCATGGTCACCTTTAATGCAGGGACAATTGCTTGATCATCCCGAACTGACAGACATTGCAAAATCATATAACAAATCAGTCGCGCAAATCATTTTACGCTGGGATTTACAGCACGGTGTCATCACCATTCCTAAATCAACAAAGGAACATCGAATTAAAGCGAACGCGAACATATTTGATTTTGAATTATCACAGGATGACATGAACCGAATTGATGCGTTAAATGAAAATCTGCGCGTCGGTCCTGATCCGGACAATTTTGATTTTTAATCACAAAAACACCGTTCATAATGAACGGTGTTTTGTTATGCCCAGCAGCTGAGAATTTCCTCAAGCTGCTGTTTTGTCTCTTCGAGTGTGCCGCTATTGTCTATTACGTTATCCGCTCTTGACACTTTTTCCTCTAATGGAATTTGGGAGCGGATCCGGCTAAGCGCTTCTTCCTCCGTTAATTGGTTGCGCTTGGTCAGGCGTTCAAGCTGAAGCTCTTTTGTCACACTGACCACAATAATTTTATCCACTAAAGACTCCAATTTGCTTTCGAACAAAAGCGGGATATCTAATACTACAAATGTCTCCTGATTTGCAATGGACTCATTACGCCGCTTGAGCATTTCCTCTCTGACCGCAGGATGAACAATTGAATTCAAAGCAAGACGCTTCTGTTCATTTGTAAAGACCAGCGCCCCAAGCTTTCTTCTGTCTATATCACCATTTTCGAGCAGAATGTCTTCACCAAATTCGTCAATGATCTGCCGGTAGGCCGGCATCCCTTTTTCTACCGCTTGTTTTGCAATGATATCCGCATCTATGACAGTGATTCCTTTATCTATCAGCATATTGGCAACCGTACTTTTGCCGCTTGCTATTCCTCCCGTTAAACCAATGACTAAGGTCAAGAGATCCACTCCTTTTTACAATTTCCAGAGCCCGATCGTGATCAGCAGAAGCCCCGGCAAAAACGCCATTTTATCGATCCATCTCCATTTAGACAGAATATGGCCGGCATTGATGCCGACTGACACAAACAGCGAACTCATAATCGCGACGGTTATGCTCATCGCAATGGGAGAAAAACCGAGAATGGCAGCTCCCATACCTGCTCCGAAGGCATCAATCGACAGGGCGAATCCCAATAACACCGCTTCAATCCCATTAATCACACCAGATTTGTCGATATCCGCACTCATCGGTTTTCTCAAAATGTGGATCACAATGCCCAATGACCGAACCTCTAAATTAAGCAGCGTTTTTTCATGCAATAAGTAGTCTTTGTCTTTTGCCGGCCTGAAAAATTGATATAAAACCCACACGCCGATTCCAACCAATATTAACCCGCCGAGCTTCTCAGTCACATACACGGGAAAAAACTTGGTGAGAAAGCTTCCGATCAGCATGGATATAAACATAACAGTGCCGGAACAGAAGGCAATGACAATTATGGCTTTTAGCGGTATCTTCATTTTTCGCAATCCATACGTAAATCCGACTGAAAAACTGTCCAAGCTGACAGCTAACGCCAGCAGCAGTATAGAAACCATTTGCATATCCGTTTCTTCCTTTCTGTTGGTGCTCTTGTATCAGATGTTAAATGCCCGGAGATTCATCACAATCATGTATATGGAAAAGTGAAAAATCCGTGTTTCCGAAAAACGGCACTTCCTCTATTACAGAGTTACTGATATATGCACCGACAGCTTGGACGATGAAGCATTCCTCTATTTTTTCTGGCACTTGGCGCAAAAATGTGTGCCTCTGCCTCCGACGACAATTTTGGTAATCATGGTGCCGCAATTTTTGCAGGGCTCATCTTTTTTCCCGTACACAAAATGCTGCAGCTGAAACATTCCGATTTCTCCTTGGGAATTGATATACGACCGGACAGTGCTTCCACCGGCATCAATCGCTTCCTGAAGGGTATTTTTAATTTCAGCATGAAGTTTTTTGATTTTTTTATCTGATAGCTGGTTTGCCTTTGTCTCGGGATGGACGCCCGCTCTGAACAGAGCCTCGTCCACATAAATGTTCCCGAGTCCGACGACCGTTTTCTGATCCAGAAGAGCGGTTTTGACAGCTCGGTTTGTTTTCGCGAGCCGTGCTTTCAAATACGCACTCGTAAATTCTTCTGCATCCGGTTCGGGTCCGAGCTGAGAAAGCGGCAGCTCTCCTGCTTCCTCTCCCGGTTTAAATAAATGCATGGTTCCGAATTTCCGAACGTCCCTGTAACGCAGCTGGGTTCCGTCCGTCATCGTAAATATGACATGCACGTGTTTATCGTCCGGCTCCTCCTCTTGGTGAAGCCCGTACTTTCCTTCCATACGAAGGTGGGAGACCATGACATAATGATCCAAGTTAAACAGTAAAAACTTTCCCCGTCTTCCGATGGACTGGATGGTTTCTCCTGCTAAGTTTCGCGCAAATTCCTCCGGTTCGGCAGGCCGTTTGATGATATTCGGCCATCTGATCTCTACCGATTTGATTGTTTTTCCTCTTACAAGCCCGGTCAGAGTGCGCCGGACGGTTTCAACCTCTGGTAATTCCGGCACATCCATCACTTCCTTTTTCTCTGTTTATTTCGCATCGTACCAGGATGGGCCTGAAGCAAAGTCCACTTTTAACGGCACATCTAATGCTAGCGCATGCTCCATCACTTCTGGAACAAGCTTTTCAAGTATTTCAATTTCTTCCTTCGGTGCTTCAAAAATCAATTCATCGTGTACTTGCAGCAGCAATCTAGTCTTCAGCTGCTTTTCTTTCAGCTTGGCTGCCATATCAATCATGGCTTTTTTAATAATATCCGCGGCACTTCCTTGAATTGGCGTATTCATTGCCGTCCGCTCCGCAAAGCTGCGGATATTAAAGTTTCGGCTCGTCAATTCAGGGATGTAGCGGCGGCGATGCAGCAGCGTGGTTACGTAGCCTTTTTGCTTCGCGTCCTGCACCGAGTCCTCCATATACGCTTTGACGCCCTGGAAGCTTTGCAAATATCGGTCGATGAATGCCCCGGCTTCTTTCCGCGTAATGCCGAGATTCTGTGAAAGCCCGTAATCACTGATGCCGTATACGATTCCGAAGTTGACCGCTTTCGCCTGGCGTCTCATCGCCGATGTCACTTCATCCTCAGCGACATGGAACACATCCATTGCTGTTTTTGTATGAATATCCATGTCGTTTGTAAAGGCTTCGATCAAATTTTCATCCTTTGAAATGTGAGCAAGCACCCGCAGCTCGATTTGCGAGTAATCAGCCGCAAAAATGAGCCAGTCTTTTTCAGACGGAACAAAGGCCTGGCGGATCTTGCGCCCTTCCTCAAGCCTGATCGGTATGTTTTGCAGGTTCGGATCGGTCGAGCTGAGGCGCCCTGTTTGCGTTAAGGCTTGGTTAAAGCGCGTATGCACCTTGTGTGTATCTTTTCTTGTCACCTTTAAAAGCCCTTCGATGTATGTCGATTGCAGCTTCCCGATTTGTCTGTACTGCAAAATATAGTCAACAATATCATGTTTGTCAGCCAGCTTTTCAAGCACATCAGCAGACGTTGAATAGCCTGTTTTCGTTTTCTTCACAACTGGCAGGCCGATCTTTTCAAACAGGATGACGCCGAGCTGTTTAGGAGAATTGATATTAAACGACTCTCCCGCAATATCATGAATTTTTTCTTCATATTCCTTCAGCTTGGCGCCCAGTTCTTCTCCCATTCGTTTTAAGCGGTCAACATCAACCTTTACGCCGGTTGACTCCATTTCTCCGAGAATAAGCGCCAGCGGCATTTCCAGCTCCTCAAACAATTCAAGCTGATCGTTGTTCTCCAGCTCCTGAACGAGCTTTTCCCGGAGGCTTTGAATGGCTAAAGCCTTTCTGACGAGATGCTCAGACAGTTCGACTTCTGCCGGCACTGCGCGTTTTGCTCCCTTGCCGTAAACTGATTCATCGCTTGAAACGATATGCAAGCCGTAATCCTTAGCCACACTGGCAACGTCGTCATACGAATTGCCCGGATTAATGATATAAGCGGCAAGAAGCGTATCAAACTCCGCACCTTTCAGCTCAATGCCCTGCCAGCGCAAAGCCACGACAGCCCGCTTGCTGTCAAAGACCCATTTTTTCTGATCGTCATTTTCCACCCATTCTTTAAACACAGCAGACTCGACAGCAACGTCTTTTGGAATAAAGTAGGCTCCCGTTTCGTTCACTATCGAAAAACCGAGAATCGGCACTTCATGATAATTATCACCAATCTGTTCAACGACAAATGCAGATGGAGAAACCAATATATCGCTAGTCACGTCGGTGACTGTTTTGACATCAATTTCTTCTAACGACTGATCCTGCTCCGCCTCTACACCGTCTTCCCCGAGCCGTTCAAGAAGCGTATTGAACCCAAGGTCCTTAAAGATGGCAATGACCTGTTCACGATTAAAGCCTTGATATTCCAGACCCGAAACGGACACCTCAATCGGCGCATCGGTCATAATCGTCGCCAATTCCTTGCTCATCAAAGCCTGATCCTTAAATTCTTCCAGCTTTTCCTTGAGTTTTTTTCCGCTTACCTCATCAATTGATTCGAGCAGCTTTTCAACAGAATGGAATTGCTTTAACAGCTTAATCGCGGTTTTTTCCCCGACACCAGGCACACCCGGGATGTTGTCAGAAGAATCCCCCATTAAACCCTTCATATCAATAATTTGGTCAGGCGTGAGCCCGTATTTCTCCTGGACATGCTCTGGTGTGTAAAACTCAACATCGGTAATTCCTTTTCTCGTAATGGCAACCGTCGTCTGATCTGTTGCCAGCTGTGTTAAATCCTTATCGCCCGAGAAAACCTTTACCTCAAAGCCGTCTTTTTCAGCCGATTTGGCGAGTGTGCCGATAATGTCGTCAGCTTCGTATTGTTCCAGTTCGTAACGGCTGATTTGATAGGCATCAAGCAGCTCGCGGATAAACGGCATTTGTTCTGAAAGCTCAGGCGGGGTTTTCTGTCTTCCGCCTTTATACTCTTTAAATGTGCCGTGACGAAACGTCGTTTTCCCGGCATCAAACGCAACCAGCATATGCGTCGGCTTTTCATCCTCAAGCATTTTCATCAAAATCATCGCAAAACCGTAAACCGCATTTGTATGAATTCCTTTATCATTGCTTAACAGCGGCAATGCGAAAAACGCCCGGTAAGCCAGACTGTTTCCGTCTACAAGCACTAATTTTTTTCGTTCCGTCATTCAATATCCTCCTAAGAAGCAGCAGCTTCCATTCATCTCATAATAATAGTCTTTAGCTTCTCTTATTTTAACAAAGTTCAATTTGAAAGGAAAATACGCGAACCGATGAGAACACACAAAAAAGGACGGGAACACAAAAAGGTTCCCGCCGTCAAAATTGGCTCCTTGGATGAAGGGGTTCTACTACATCCTACCAGCATAGGTTTAACAGTGCATGAAGATATTGTTAAAGCTTTGTAAACATTAAACAGGCTTTTCAGCAGCCCGCTTCAGCGTCACTGTAAACACAGTGCCTCTGCCCGGCTCGCTTGTCACATCGATTTTGCCTTCATGAGCCTCTATTAAATGCTTTACAATCGCAAGACCGAGACCGGTCCCGCCTGAGTTTCTGCTTCTGTCTTTATCAACGCGGTAAAACCGTTCAAAGATGCGGGAAATTTCTTCTTTCTGGATGCCAATCCCGGTATCGGAAACTTCAATTTGAATCTCTGTTTCTCCCGGTTTGACATTGATAGCTACCGAACCCTTCTCCGGTGTATAGGTTAATGCATTGTTTACGAGATTCAAAAACACCTGTTTCAGCCGGTGCGGGTCGCCCGCTACATAGAGAGGGTCTTTCGGAACGTTCAGCTGTAAAGAGATACCTCTCTCCGTCGCTTTATGCTTAAGCAGCGTTTCAATATCAGCCAGCATTTTTGCTGCATCGAACGTTTCGATGCTGAGCGTAAAGTTTTGCTGCTCAATCTTAGAAAGATCAAGCAAATCCTGCACCAATGACTGAAGCCTTTTGCTTTCCTTTAAAATAATCGAGAGAAATTCTGAAAGCGCCTCTTTATCCTCCATTGCCCCGTCTAATAGCGTTTCCGTAAACCCTTTGATCGATGTAATCGGCGTTTTCAGCTCGTGGGAAACATTGGCCACAAAATCTTTTCTCATCTGCTCTAATTTTTTCGTTTCTGTCATGTCATGAAAAACGAGCACAATCCCTTTCCATTCATCATCCGGCCCCATAATAGGAACGCCGTCCACTTCAAAATAACGCCTTTCAATTTTGATTGGAAGCCTTAATAGCTTGCATTTCTTCGTCTCAGTCATAAAAATCTCTTCGACAAGCTGGATCACTTCTTCATGTTCAAATGCATCATGGTAAAGACGGCGCAGCATCTGATTCGGATTGACATGAAACTGCTTCGCGTAAGACCTGTTGACGAGATTGATAAAGCCTCTTCCATCAATCATAATCAGCCCGGAGCCGATGTTTTCAATGACAGTCAGCAGGCGGTCGCGCTGCATTTCCTGCGTCCTCGTCATTTCCATCAGATCAACGGCAAGGCTGTTCATGGCCCGGCCAAGCTTGTCAGAACGCCTGATATAACCGCCGTATGTACGGGCATCGTAATTCCCCTTGGACAGCTCTGTTGCCATGTTTGTGGCTGCTTCAATAGATCTTTTGTAGCGAGAGGTCATATTAGAATAAAAGAAAACAATAATAATAAAAGCGGTACAAAGACTGGCCGTCAGCATGCCCCACATCTCGCCATTCAGACCCGAGCTTTCTTCACGGGAAGTAAGCAGCACATACCCCGTTTTTTCGCCTTTGCTCCTAAGCGAAAGCCCATAATAAAGCATGTTCTCCTCTTTCGCGAGAACTCCCTCATGACCGGAGACAAGCGCCTGAATCTGTGAAGAATCCGCCGCGCTGCCGTCAGACCCGTACAGCACCTTTCCTTCTGTATCGATCACGGACGCTTCTACATCAAGCGCACTGCCTGCATCTTTAATGACTTTCTCATTTGCCTGGTCATTCAGATTGCCGGCATCAAGCAGCGAAGCCATGTATTTGGCTTCCTTTTCAATGTGTTCCTCCGATTTTTTTTGATCAGAAGATTCAAAGAGCTGCTGTAAAAACAGCCCGAGTACACTAAACACCACAATCATACAGACAACGAGCACAGAAAAAAGGCGCACACGATATTTAATCATTCATTTTTGGCTCCTCCAATTTATACCCCAATCCCCTAATGGTTTTAATATAGATCGGTTTTTTTGTATTCGTTTCAATTTTGTCTCGAAGATGACTGATATGCACATCAACAATTCTCGTATCTCCGGCAAAATCGTAGTTCCAGACAGCACTTAAAAGCAAATCTCTCGTCAGCACTCTGCCTTTATGTCTGCCTAAATACAAAAGCAGCTCAAATTCTTTCGGTGTCAGCTCAAGCTGATTTTCTTTAAAATAAGCTTCATAATGATCGGGCAGAATCTTCAAATCGCCGATAACAATTTGTCCTTCTGTTTCCTCGTTTTTCATATCATTAGAGGGCGCAGCCATTTCAGAACGCCTTAAAATAGCTTTTACTCTTGCATTGACTTCTCGAGGGCTGAACGGCTTGGTCATATAATCATCAGCACCAAGCTCAAGCCCTAATACTTTGTCAAATTCTTCATCCTTCGCTGTCAGCATCAAAATAGGAAACATGAGTTTTTGCTGTCTCAGCTGCTTGCATACTTCAATTCCATCCAGCTTTGGAAGCATCACATCAAGCACAATTAAATCAGGATTTTCTGTTTCCGCCCTTTTGAGTGCTTCTTCTCCATCCGAAGCAGTAATAACCTCATAGCCTGATCGCTCCAAATTGTACTGCAAAAGTGTAACGATAGATTCTTCATCATCCACAACTAAAATTTTCTTGTTCATGCTGTGCCTCCAGTATCTTAATTCCCCGACATCCTATTTCTCTATTTTATGTCATCTTACCATGTTTCATGATTTTATTTTAACGAAAGCCGGACATTCCGACAATTCGCCTTTTACATCATTTTAAAAGAAAAATACAAGAGGCAGCTGAGGAATATGAGGAAACGCTTTCATTTTGTAATAAAAAGAGAAAGGCTTCGATTAAACCAGCCTTTCTCTTTTTATTTTAGGATAATACTTTCATCACATTTTTGACAGATTCAACTGATTTATTCAGCTGTTCTTTCTCGTATTCTGTCAATTCAAGCTCAATGATTTGTTCAAGCCCGTTTCCGCCGACAATTGTAGGAACACCAAGGTAGATGCCTTCATAGCCGTATTCTCCTTCAAGATAAGCAATTGTAGGAAGGACGCGGCGCTGATCTTTTAAGATTGCTTCGATCATTTCTGTCAGTGAAGCCGCAGGCGCATAATACGCGCTTCCGTTTCCTAAGAGATTCACGATCTCGCCGCCGCCTTTTCTTGTGCGCTCCACAATCGCGTCAATCCGGTCTTTTGGAATGAGGGTTTCAAGCGGGATACCACCAGCATAAGAATAACGTACAAGCGGCACCATATCGTCACCGTGTCCGCCGAGAACAAAACCAGTCACATCTTTCACTGACAAGTTTAATTCCTCCGCCACAAACGTTCTGAATCTTGCCGTATCAAGCACACCTGATTGGCCGATCACGCGCTCTTTCGGGAAGCCAGACTCTTTGTATACTGCGTATGTCATTGCATCAACAGGGTTTGTCAAAACCACAATGATAGAGTCAGGAGAATATTTCACGATTTCTCGTGTGACGCTTCTCATAATTTTTTCGTTTGTAGAGACTAGATCATCCCTGCTCATACCAGGTTTTCTTGCAATACCGGCTGTAATGACAACAATGTCAGAGCCCGCCGTATCCTCATAATTAGATGTACCCGTAATTTTCGCGTCAAAGCCTTGAACCGGGCTGGCTTCCAGCATATCAAGGGCTTTTCCTTTCGTAGGGTTCTCCAATTGCGGGATATCAACGAGAACAACGTCCGCCAGCTCTTTTTGAGCGGTTAAGAAAGCTGTTGTCGCTCCGGTAAAACCTGCTCCGATAACAGAAACTTTTTTACGAGTATTTCCCATGTCTCTCTTCTCCTTTATGGCTAATTTTAGGCTGTTTCCTTGCTTAGTCCATGTTTTTAATCAGTTCTTCTCCGAACTCTGAACATTTAACTTCAGTCGCGCCGTCCATTAATCTGGCAAAATCGTAAGTTACGACTTTAGAAGCGATTGTTTTTTCCATAGATTTAATGATTAAATCAGCCGCTTCATTCCATCCTAAATGCTCAAGCAGCAGCACACCTGAAAGAATAACTGAAGATGGGTTTACTTTATCAAGTCCGGCGTATTTAGGAGCCGTTCCGTGTGTCGCCTCGAAAATCGCATGTCCTGTTTCGTAGTTGATGTTCGCCCCAGGAGCAATACCGATTCCGCCTACTTGCGCCGCAAGAGCGTCAGAAATATAGTCTCCGTTAAGGTTCATTGTTGCAACAACATCAAATTCGCTTGGACGTGTCAGAATCTGCTGAAGGAAAATATCAGCAATGCTGTCTTTGATAATGATTTTGCCTGCTGCTTCTGCTTCGCTTTGCGCTTTATTAGCGGCGTCTTTTCCGTCTTTTTCAGCAATGCGGTCATATTCAGCCCATGTGAAGACTTTTTCGCCGTATTCTCTCTCTGCAAGCTCATAGCCCCAGTTTTTGAAGGCGCCTTCCGTGAACTTCATGATGTTTCCTTTGTGTACAAGCGTTACAGACTTGCGGCCGTGCTCAATCGCATATTCAATTGCCGCTCTGACCAGACGGCTTGTTCCTTCTTCAGAAACAGGCTTAATGCCGATACCTGATGTTTCAGGGAAACGGATTTTGTTGACATTCAATTCATTTTGCAGGAAGCTGATAAGCTTTTGCACTTCTTCAGAGCCTTTTGCGTACTCGATGCCTGCGTAAATATCTTCTGTATTTTCACGGAAGATGACCATGTCAGTATCCTCAGGGCGTTTTACAGGTGACGGCACTCCAGTAAAATATCTTACCGGTCTCAAGCAAACGAATAGGTCAAGCTCTTGTCTGAGCGCTACGTTCAAAGAACGGATACCTCCGCCGACAGGTGTCGTTAACGGGCCTTTAATCGCGATGAAATATTCGCGGATGACATCTAATGTTTCAGCAGGAAGCCACTCACCTGTTTTATTATAAGCCTTTTCACCGGCATAAACTTCTTTCCACGTAATTTTCTTTTCACCTTTATATGCTTTTTCTACTGCGGCTTCCAAAACTTTTGAAGCCGCATTCCAAATATCAGGACCGGTTCCGTCTCCTTCAATAAACGGGATAATCGGGTTGTTTGGTACGTTTAATACTCCATTAGAGACTGTAATTTTTTCACCTTGTGCCACAATAAAAACCTCCCAGTATGTAATTCATATTTAGAAAACATTTTATTTTTCTTATATAGAAAACAAAATGATTTTTCTTAACATTCTAAAGTGTAAACCATCTTTGATGTTCTGAACAAGAGGCTAACTTCATTAACATAAGCCAGCCTCCCATGGTTCTTTAGGCTCTTTCTTCAATCGGAACAAAAGTTTGTTTGTCAGGGCCTGTGTAATCTGCACGCGGGCGGATCAGGCGGTTATTGTCATACTGCTCAAGGATATGAGCGAGCCAGCCTGACATTCTGCTTACAGCAAAAATCGGTGTGAACAGGTCATGGTCTATTCCGAGGCTGTGATAAACAGAAGCGGAATAGAAATCAACGTTAGGCGGAAGCTTTTTTTCTGATGTCACGATTTCTTCGATGCGAATCGACATGTCATACCATTTGCTTTCGCCGGTCAGGTTGGTCAGACGTTTGCTCATTTCTTTTAAATGTTTGGCGCGCGGATCGCCATGCTTATAAACGCGATGGCCGAATCCCATTATTTTTTCTTTCTTTTCCATCTTGGCGCGAACGAAAGGCTCGACATTCTCCACTTCGCCGATCTCTGTCAGCATTTTCATGACGCCTTCGTTTGCACCGCCGTGAAGCGGGCCCTTCAGTGCGCCGATCGCTGCAGTGATTCCTGAGTAGATATCCGAAAGTGTTGCGACACAGACCCTCGCTGTAAACGTTGACGCGTTCAGCTCGTGATCGGCATGTAAAATCAGTGCTTTGTTGAAGGCTTCAACCTCAATCGGCGAAGGCTCTTCTCCATTTAATGTGTAGAGAAAATTCTCGGCAATGCCGTAGTCTTCTCTTGGCTCAACGGGTTCAAGACCCTTGCGGATTCTGGAAAACGCTGCAACCAGACCAGGCACCTTTGCCTGAAGGCGGATCGCCTTTCTGTAGTTGGCTTCCGGGTTCATGGTATCAGCCTCGCTGTCAAGCAGGCCTAGTAAAGAAATCGCTGTCCGAAGAGCAGCCATGGGATGAACATTTTCGAGGGAATAAGATTTGAAGTGCTCAATAATTTCTTGCGGAACGGCAGCTTCTTTTGCTAACTGCTGTTTTAACTCATCAAGCTCTTTTTTGTTTGGCAGCCTTAAGTGCCAAAGCAAGTAAATGATTTCTTCAAAGCTCGCATTCTCTGTCAAATCATCGATATCATACCCCACATATGTAAGGGTATCATCAATAATCGAACTAACAGATGATGTTGTTGCTACAACCCCTTCAAGACCGCGTGTCGCTGTCATATATAACATCTCCTTTTCAATAAATTTCCCCTTTAAGAGTGTTGTAAAAACATGAGGCTAACTTAAAAAGCACGTTGTAAGTATTTCTCCCCCCAAAAGAAAATGCTTACATTTTACTGCCTGCTGGTGCTGAAACCCTTTGCTTATGAAAGAACATAACAAATTCTTATAAGCTTTTTTAAGTTTGTGCCTATTCCTATTATAAACAATAATCAGACATTTGTTAAATGTTTACCTATAATTTTTTTTTTCATTCTATGATTTTCCCTAAAAAACGCCTTTATTTGCGGGTTTTGGCATTAAAAAAAAAGCGGCAGCAAGCCGCTTTTTTTATGAAGTGAACAGTTTTACGAGCTGCATCGCGATATAAGCAATCCCCGCTCCGATCAGCGGACCCACTGCGACTCCGCCGAAAAGCGCGACAGCGAGAATGGTACCGATGACAAGAGCAGTGGTGATGTGAGGATCGTTTTCCAGCAGGGTCAGGCCATTTTTGGCAATCAGCGCAACGGCAATTCCCGCCCCCAATGCAATCCATGCGTAAGAAGAACGCATTGCCTCACCAAGCTGTTTAAATCCAATCTCTCCTGTGGCGATTGGAACAAGAACAGCAATTGTGATGACGGTCACGCCCCAGTTGATACCTTTTGACTGGATAGTCGGGAAAAATTTTTGGTCAAGTCCCACGATTTTAATGATCAAAAGGACGGATACAGCAAAAAGCAGCGATTGATTTTTTGCGATAAGTGCAATAGCCAAGAGTAATATTAAAAATAAATTCGCTTGTGTAAACACGCGTCATCCCTCCTTTAAGATGAATGTATTCATATACAGCCGTACCGTGAATAAACATAACAATAGGACATGCTGACGAGAGGAGGAGCGTTTTTGTGAATCAATCCTATATCACTATTTTTTTACGAACCCTCTTTGTCGTGTCGCTTACAGCCGGATCAGCAGCCGCTGTTTATTATTCGTTTCCGTTAACATATCCGTTCCTCATTGCCCTTATTCTTTCAACAGCGATTCACCCTGTTGTAGACTACTTGGACAAGGTGACCGGATTCCCGCGAACTTTAAATGTCATCGGCGTGCTTGCCTTTTTTCTGCTCGCGGCGTTCGGTGTGCTGACCATTGTGATAGCAGAAATCGTAACAGGGACTGCATATCTTGCAAAAACCCTTCCCCCGCATATCAGCACATTTATCTCTTATTGTGAAAAACTGTTTACCACTCATATCCAGCCGCTCTATCACGAACTGACCGTTTTATTTCATGAATTGGAGACCAACCAGCAGGCTTCCATCGTCACTCACATTCAGACACTTGGAGATTCCGCTGCCAAAAACGCAGGACTGCTGCTGTCTCACATTCTTGAAATGATCCCGAAGTTTTTCGCGCTGCTTCCGAATACCGCGGCTGTTTTGATATTTTCACTTCTTGCTACATTTTTCATGACAAAGGATTGGCACAAGCTGAAAGCGATGCTCGTTTCAGTGCTGCCGGATCGAATAACAGCAAACGGAAAGGCGATCAGCAGCGAGTTAAAAAAAGCAATGACCGGTTTCATTAAAGCGCAGGCTGTTCTTGTATTCCTTACGATGGTCATTGTATTCATCGGTCTTTCTCTCTTAAAGGTTGAGCATGCAGCAACGATTGCTTTTTTAATCGGGCTAGTCGACCTTCTCCCTTATTTAGGAGCAGGATCCGTCTTCGTGCCGTGGATTTTGTATTTATCGATTACAGGCCAGCTTCCTCAAGCAATTGGAATTGGTGTGCTGTACCTTATCGTACTCGTTCAGCGGCAGCTGACAGAGCCGAAAATATTAAGTAAATCAATCGGAATCGATCCGCTGGCAACACTCATTGCCCTCTTTGCCGGCTTTAAATTGTTCGGATTTTTAGGACTGATTGCCGGTCCTGCCGTTCTCGTCGTCATCCAGGCTTTTATTACAACAGGTGCCTTAAAGGAAATATGGTCCTACATCACTGTCCAGCAAAAATAAAACAGCAGCCCATAATGCAGGCTGCCGTTTTTATTTTATAATGATCCGCTTGTTCTTCGACATGCCTCTCAGCCATTTGAACAGGATCGGCTTACACCAGCTGCGGGTGAACGGGATAAGCAGGCATGCGCCGGCCAGGTCTGATAAAAAGCCTGGCAGCATCAGCAAAAGGCCGCCAATAAAGATGCACAGGCCGTCAGCAATCGCTTCACCAGGCATCTTTCCGTATTGAAGGTCACGCTGAACCTTGAAGTAAACTTCAGTTCCTTGTTTTTTGGCAGCTGCTGCCCCAATGATCCCGGTCAGAATCATCAAAAGAACCGTCGGAAGAATACCGATCAGCTTGCCCGTAAATAGAAATATGCCGATTTCAATTGCCGGAAACACAATAAAAAGCAAAAATAAAAACCTCATCTCCAGCCCCCCACATGTGTAAAACGCCTTCGTTCAAAAATAGTGACAAATAGAGAAAAGGAAGGGAATACGCTCCCTTCCCATTTTCAGATGTGATTAAAGTACACTTGCACGGCCTTGGTAGACTGCCCCTCTAGAAGCGTCAACCGTAATATCCTGGCCTTCTGTCAAAATGGATGTCGCATTTTCCAAACCAACAATAACCGGAATGCCGAGGCTTAATCCGACTACTGCAGCATGGCTTGTCAAGCCGCCCTCTTCTGTAATAAGAGCAGACGCTTTTTCAAGAGACGCGATCATGTCACGGTCAGTGCTAGTTGTAACCAAAACCGCGCCGTCAGTCATTTTTTGTTCGGCTTCTTTCGCGTTTTGCGCAATGACAACCGGACCGTAAGCTGATTTGCGGCCGATACCTTGGCCTTTAGCAATGATATTGCCGACAGTATGAACTTTCATCAAATTCGTTGTTCCTGACTCGCCGACAGTGCCTGCTGTAATGACGATCAGGTCACCATTTTTTACAATTCCGCTGTGTAATGATTTTTGCACAGCGTCTTCCAGCATCTCATCAGTTGAGCTTGCATTTTGACCGCTTTCTGCGAAAACGCCGGATACAAGAGCGAGTTTTCTGGAAACAGAATCATTTACAGTCACAGCGACAATCGGTGCCTGCGGGCGGTATTTTGCAATCATACGCGCTGTATGGCCGCTTTCAGTCGGCGTTACAATCGCAGTAGCATTCAAGTTAATGGCTGTATGTGCAACAGATTGGCCGATTGCATCAGTAATCGTCATGCCTACTTGGTCTCTGCGCTTTGAAAGAATCTCTTTGTAATTCAGCGCCTCTTCAGAACGGGATGCGATGTTGTGCATCGTTTGAACCGCTTCAACCGGGTAGTTTCCGGCAGCTGTTTCACCAGAAAGCATGATCGCATCTGTGCCGTCGAAAATTGCGTTTGCGACGTCACTCGCTTCCGCACGAGTCGGACGCGGGTTGCGCTGCATGCTGTCAAGCATTTGTGTCGCTGTAATAACCGGTTTGCCCAGTGCGTTGCATTTTTTAATCAGGTCTTTTTGCACGAGCGGCACTTCTTCAGCCGGGATTTCCACACCTAAGTCTCCGCGCGCAACCATTAAGCCGTCAGACACTTCGAGAATAGAATCGATGTTGTCTACGCCTTCTTGGTTTTCAATTTTAGGGATAATTTGAATATCCTGAGCATTATGCTCCTCAAGAAGTTCACGGATTTCAAGCACGTCAGTAGAACGGCGTACAAAAGACGCAGCGATGAAATCTACCCCTTGCTCAATACCGAAAACGATATCTCTCGCGTCTTTCTCAGTAATACCAGGAAGGTTGACGCTGACACCCGGCACGTTAACGCCTTTTTTGTTTTTCAGTGTTCCGTTGTTTAGTACTTTTGTTTTGATTTCGCGTTTAGCGGCATTCACTTCAAGTACTTCAAGACCGATAAGCCCGTCATCTAAAAGAATCGTTGAGCCTTTTTCAACGTCCTCTACTAAACCTTCATATGTTACTGAAATCTTATCAGTTGTTCCAACTACCTCGTCCATTGAAACGATAAGCTCTTTGCCTGTTTCAAGCTCAATAGCACCATTTTCCATAGTATGTGTACGGATTTCAGGGCCTTTTGTATCAAGCAGGATTCCGACGTTTTTGCCGAGCTTTTTGCTCGCTTCGCGGATATTTTTAATACGTGCTCCGTGCTCCTCAAAATCTCCGTGAGAAAAATTTAAACGAGCCACATTCATTCCTGACTCCATTAATTTCGTAAGCATTTCAATACTTTCACTTGCCGGACCGATGGTACAAACAATTTTTGTTTTTCTCAATTCGTTCACTTCCTTCTGAAATCTTCAGCCTTCTGCTGCATTCTTAAATAGACAGTTCTTTTGAAAGCTGATACATGTTTTGCTCAACTGTGTGTTTTTGATCCAGTATTTCTATAATATCATGGTCTACAAGCTTATTGTTTTGTATACCTACACAGCGTCCGCCTTTTCCTTCAAGCAGCAGTTCAACCGCATACGCGCCAAGTCGGCTTGCCAGAACACGGTCAGCAGCACTTGGGGAACCGCCGCGCTGAATATGGCCTAATACAGATACCCTAGTTTCAAGATTTGTTTCTTCTTCAATGCGTTTCCCGAATTCAACACCGCTGCCTACCCCTTCGGCAACGATAATAATACTGTGTTTCTTCCCGCGCTCATGACCGCGTTTTAGCCGGGCAATGATTTCGTGCATGTCGTAATCAGCCTCAGGGATTAAGATTGATTCCGCACCGCCTGCAAGTCCGGCCCATAATGCAATATCGCCGGCGTGGCGGCCCATCACTTCGATCACATATGTACGTTCATGAGAAGTCGCTGTATCACGAATCTTATCAATTGCGTCAATTACTGTATTTAAAGCTGTGTCGAAACCGATTGTAAAATCAGTACCCGGAATGTCATTATCAATTGTACCCGGTACACCTACACATGGAAACCCGTGCTCCGTTAATTTCTTCGCACCCATGTATGAGCCGTCTCCGCCGATAACGACAAGCCCTTCGATACCCAGCTTCTTCAAGTTTTCGATCCCTTTTTCACGGCCTTCAACCGTTTTGAATTCAGGACATCTTGCTGTATAAAGCTTTGTTCCTCCGCGATGAATAATATCACCTACAGAACCGAGCTCTAGCTTTTCAATCTTTCCGCTGATCAATCCTGAGTATCCGTTATAAATGCCGTAAACTTCAACGTCATGATAAATCGCTTTTCTGACAACTGCGCGAACTGCTGCATTCATTCCCGGGGAATCCCCGCCGCTCGTCAATACCCCTATACGTTTCATTCTCCATTCACCTCAGCAAACATATATGATTAAAACATAACATGATCATTGCCCTAAAAACAATGAAAAGGGATCTCCATCCTCCCTATGAAACCTTACCTATTATACAATTAAATAAATTGTTTTTAAATAAAATTTAAGGAATGTCACAAAAAATAAACGTGAGCCAAAGGCTTCACGTTTATTTAGTTTACCCCGATATATTGATCTTCAATCGATACTTTCCCAATTGCTTTGTATTTTTCATAGCGCTGCTGAATTAATTCTTCTTCATTCAGCTTCAGCAAAGTCTTTAACGATTGTTTAAGGGTTTCATCCATGTAGCTTGCCTGCAGCTTAATATCGTGGTGCGCTCCGCCTTTTACTTCTTTTATCATATGATCTATAATACCTAATTCTTTTAAGTCAGGCGCAGTGATTTTCATTGTTTCCGCCGCTTTTTTGGCAAGACTGGAGTCCTTCCATAAGAGTGCCGCAGCACCTTCCGGAGAAATAACAGAATAAGTAGAGTTTTCCAGCATATGCAAGTGGTTGCCCACACCTAAACCTAGAGCTCCGCCGCTTCCGCCTTCGCCGATGACGATACAAACAACAGGCACTCTAAGGCCGGCCATTTCAAACAGGTTTTTGGCGATTGCTTCGCTTTGTCCTCTTTCTTCAGCTGCTCGTCCAGGGTATGCCCCCTTCGTGTCAATAAAACAGATAATCGGTCTGTTAAATTTATCAGCCTGTTTCATCAGACGAAGCGCTTTACGATAGCCCTCAGGATGAGGCATTCCAAAGTTGCGGACCAGGTTTTCCTTCGTGTCTTTTCCGCGCTGATGACCGATAACTGTCACAGGCAGGCCGTGGAACTTGGCAATACCGCCGACAATGGCTTCATCGTCTCCGTACGCTCTGTCGCCGTGACATTCAAAAAAGTCTGTAAACAGGTAATGAATATAATCAAGTGTTGTCGGACGGTCCGGCAGACGTGCGATTTGAACACGGTCCCAAGGCTTCAGATTTTTATAAATATCATCCTGAAGCTTAGCTAGACGGTCTTCAAGCCGTTCGATTTCTGCACTCAGATCCATTTCCGAATCCTGGGTGAATTTTTTCAATTCGGCGATTTTGGTTTGCAGTTCAATCACCGGTTTTTCAAATTCTAATCTTGCAGCCACTCAATGTCACCTCCTGTTTGATGCATATCCAGCAGATTCTCTAACGTTTTTTTCATGTCGTCGCGGTGAATAACCGCATCAAGCTGTCCATGTTTTAATAAGAATTCCGCCGTTTGGAAATCCTCCGGCAGTTTTTCGCCTATTGTCTGTTCGATAATCCTTCTTCCGGCAAAACCGATCAGCGCGCCAGGCTCCGCAAAATTATAATCGCCAAGAGAAGCAAAGCTTGCCGATACCCCGCCGGTAGTCGGATGCGTCATGACTGAGATAATGAGACCCTGTTCCTCACTGAATAATTTTAAGGCAGAGCTTGTCTTTGCCATTTGCATAAGGCTTAATATGCCTTCCTGCATCCTTGCACCGCCGGAAGCAGTAAAAATAATAAACGGAACTTTATCCGCTTTTGCTTTTTCAATCGCAAGCGTGATTTTCTCGCCGACGACAGAGCCCATGCTGCCCATACGGAATGAAGAATCCATTACCGCGACAACAGCAGGAAATCCCCCGATGGTGCCCTTGCCTGTGACAACAGCCTCGTTTAAGGATGTTTTCTCGCGATCTTTTTCAAGCTTTTCCAGATATCCCGGGAAACCGAGCGGGTTTTCCGATAACATCCCCTGATTGAATTCCTCAAAGGACTGTTCATCCATCAAGCTTTCGATACGCTGTTTTGCATTCATTGGGAAATGATAATCGCAGTTCATGCATACCCGCATATTTTTATCCAACTCTTTAGTGAGCATGATTTTTTTACACTTAGGACATTTTGTCATAATGCCTTCCGGAACATCGTGCTTCGCTTGATCTGACGGTACGGAAGCATACTTTTTCTTTTTAGTGAATATATCCTTTAACAAATGATTACCTCCCTTTTGTGAAGGGTTCTCTTCACCGCATGCCATCCAGACAGATAGACTTGCTAATAACTTTACCGAAACTATTGTACTTTTTTTGTCAAACGCTGTCATCCTCAATTCGACAACTTTTTATCCGCAGACGCGTGCGGACAGACTCATGATAAACCTAATAAATCGTTGAACCAGTAAGGTTGGTAACGTATTCAAAAATCATGTTAAACTCGGCTGAAATTTTTTTAAGTCCTGACCCCAAAAAAATTTCAGCCGCAAGTTTAACTTGAGAACAGCGCGCCGGTCTCCGCCAACGCGCTGCCATTTTTGGAATGAATTAAAATTATTCGCCAATAATCGTAAGTTTTCTGGTTTTTTCTGCAACTTCTTCAGGATCTACAGTAATTCTTGCCACACCTGTTTCCATCGCCGCTTTCGCCACAGCCTTAGCCACAGCAGGCGCAACACGTTTATCAAACGGTGCAGGGATGACGTACTCTGGGCTAAGCTCATCGTCTGATACTAGTGAAGCAATGGCTTCAACCGCTGCAATCTTCATTTCTTCGTTAATGTGAGTAGCGCGCACGTCAAGCGCTCCACGGAAAATTCCCGGGAAGGCAAGCACATTGTTTACTTGGTTCGGGAAATCTGAACGGCCTGTTCCGATAACGCTTGCTCCAGCTTCACGCGCATCTTCCGGCATAATTTCCGGATTCGGGTTTGCCATTGCGAAAATGATTGGATCTTTCGCCATGCTTTGTACCATTTCTTTTGTTAGCGCACCTTCGACAGACACACCGATAAATACGTCAGCACCAGCGATCACATCTTCCAAAGAGCCGTCTTTACGGTCTTGGTTTGTGAATTTCGCCACTTCGTTTTTAACATCGTTCATACCGTTCGGACGCCCTTCATAAATGGCTCCTTTTGAATCGCACATCACGATGTCGCGCACGCCGAAATGGTAAAGAAGCTTAATGATCGCAATACCTGCAGCACCGGCGCCGTTAGCCACAACTTTAATGGAAGACATGGATTTCCCAGACAATTTCAGCGCGTTTACAAGACCAGCTACTGTGACAATCGCTGTGCCGTGCTGATCGTCATGGAAAACCGGGATGTTCGTTTCTTTTTTCAGACGCTCTTCAATGATGAAGCAGTTTGGCGCCGCGATATCTTCAAGGTTGACACCGCCAAATGTCGGTTCAAGCAATTTAACGGTTTCAATGATTTTATCAACATCATTTGTGCCCAAAGCAATTGGGAACGCGTCTACGCCGGCAAAGCTTTTGAAAAGAACGGCTTTACCTTCCATAACAGGAAGTGCGGCTTCAGGGCCGATATTTCCAAGGCCGAGCACAGCTGTACCGTCTGTCACAACTGCTACCATGTTCCCCTTCATTGTATAATCATATACTTTGTTAATGTCTTCATGAATATCCTTACATGGTTCTGCTACACCCGGGGAATAAGCAAGGCTTAAATCTTTCGCATTTTTAACCTCTACTTTAGATTTGGATTCGAGCTTCCCCTGGTTCACTTTATGCAGATGTAATGCTTCTTCTCTTAATGACATTCTCCTAAACACTCCTTAATGGAATTTTTTGATTCGTATGCTGCTGCATTGATTGCTGCATTCTGCGGAGTAGATCTATCAGAATATTTAAACAGAGTAACATAATTGCTCCAATTGTATAACAAAAAGCGAATGGTTACCACTGTTTTAAAACGACGTTTTTTTGACCTAACAGCTCTTTTAAGCGGTATAACACCTGGTGATCCGCATCGATATGGAACGCCTCAGGAAGCTTTATCGTCTGTTTTTGCCTTTCATAATAGAGATAAACGCCGGTTTCCCCCTTATGCTCCAGCAAAATGCGCTTGATCTTTGTCAGGATCTCCTGACTGTGCTGACTGCTTTCTATTTTCATATAAACCGATGGCGCTTTTTCAGCATTCATATTTTCCAGCAATTTCGCTCTGGACATAATAAACTGGACTTTTTCCTGCCTGATTTCACATTTCCCTGCTGTGAACAATAGAGCGCCCTCTCTTAAAACCGGAGAAAGCTGTCTGAATTGTTCAGGGAACACAACGGCTTCCATTTCGCCGGTCTCATCACTTAACGTTAAAAACGCCATGTTTTGACCTGTTTTTGTCCGAATCGTTTTGATTTTCGACAGCAGGACACCGAGTGAAACCTGCTTTTTAACAGCCTGCTGAGCTTGCTGAATGGGTACCGCTCCTCGCGCTGTCAGCTGGTTTCGAAAGGCAGAGAGCGGATGATTTGAAAAATAAATACCGAGCGTTTCTTTTTCAAATGCAAGAATATCCACAAGCGGAAGCTCCTCGGTTTCCACGTACTTCGGTTTAATGGAGAACGATTCTTCTAAAAACAATCCCATTTGGTCATCGTCCGCGGCGAATAGCTCGGCATGCTCTAACGCAACATCAATCGATGCGAGCAGCGTAGCCCGGTTTTGATCGAATTCGTCCATTGCACCAGAAAATATGAGTGCTTCAAGCGTTTTGCGATTTACGCTTTTTGACGGCACGCGAAAGCAGAAATCGAAAAGATCTTCAAATGGTTTCTCTTTTCTTGCTTTATATATATCTTTGACTGCTGAGACGCCTACACTTTTTATCGCACGGAGGCTGTACCTGACAGCCCCGTCTTCAACTGTAAACGGATAGCTGCTTTTGTTCACTGACGGAGGAAGGATACGAATCCCGCTCCCCTTCGCTTCGTAAAGATATTGAGCTATTTTATCCTCATTGCCAATGACGCTTGTAAGCAATCCGCACATAAAATATAAAGGATAATGAGCCTTCAAATACGCAAGCTGGCAGCCGATCATGCTGTATGCCACCGCATGGCTTCTGTTGAAGCCATAGTTTGCGAATTTGACGATTAAATCGTAGACTTCATTTGCAGTGTCTACAGAATACTCCTTTTTTAAGCACCCTTCAACAAAATGGCTTCGCTCTCGGTCAAGAATGTCTTTCTTTTTTTTGCTGACTGCACGTCTGAGCAGGTCCGCCTCGCCTAAAGAAAATCCTGCCATACGCGAAGCAATCACCATAATTTGCTCCTGATAAACGATGACACCATACGTATCTTCCAATATCCCTCTTAAATCTTCGTGGGGATAATGAACCGGCACGCGCCCGTGTTTACGGTCGATAAATAACGGAATATTTTCCATCGGGCCGGGCCGGTACAGTGCGTTTACCGCGACAATATCTTCTAATCCTGAAGGCTTAAGCCTTTTCAAAACGCTTCTCATTCCTGAGGATTCAAGCTGGAAAATCCCTGTCGTATCCCCTTTTGACAGCAGGGAGAATGTTTTTTCGTCTTGATAAGAAATACTCGAAAGATCTATTTTAATATTTTTTTCTTTTTCAATCATTGAAGTGATGGACTCGATGAGTGTCAGGTTGCGCAAGCCCAAGAAATCCATTTTCAAAAGGCCCAGATCTTCGAGGTGATCCATCGCGTATTGCGTTAAATAGATCCCTTCATGTCCTTCCTGAAGCGGGACAACATCAGTTAACGGTTCCTCACTTAAGACAACGCCGGCCGCGTGGGTTGACGTATGTCTCGGAAGACCTTCTATTTTTCTGGCAATCGTAAACACTTGCTGAAGCAGACTTGACTCACTGAGTCGCTTATTCAGCTCCGGCGATTGCTTTCTCGCATCATCCAAGGTCATGCCCGGCCTTGAAGGAATGAGCTTCGCAAGCTGATCCGCTTCCTTCGGGCTTACACCGAATACCCTTCCGACGTCCCGAAGCGCCGCTTTTGCCGCCAGCGTCCCGAAGGTAATAATCTGGGCGACGTGCATTGCGCCGTATTTCTGCTGAACGTATTGAATGACCTCGTCCCTTCTCGTATCCGGAAAGTCGATATCAATATCCGGCATACTGATTCGTTCCGGGTTTAAAAACCTTTCAAACAGCAGGTGATGCTTGATCGGATCAACGTCCGTGATATAGAGGACATAAGCTACGAGCGATCCCGCCGCAGAACCCCTTCCCGGTCCTGTCACAATCCCTTTTTCATGGGCGTGCTTCATAAAATCCCATACGATCAGAAAATAATCGCTGAACTTCATCCGCTTGATGACATCAAGTTCATATTGAAGACGTCGAATATACTGTTCATCTGGTGTATCGAAGCGGCTGCGGAGCCCTGTCATACAAACATCCGTCAAATAATCATCCGCGGATGTACCGTCTGGAGTCGGAAATGATGGCAGGCGGGTCTGTCCCAGACTGACGTCAACCCGGCATTGTTCTGCAATCTCAACAGATGCTTGCAATGCCTCAGGATGCTCTTGGTATATAACACGCATTTCATCAATGGATTTCAAGTCGAGATCCGGCATCTCTTCGTTTGATGCCTCAGTGAGTTTTTCACCTGACTTTATCGCTTTCAAACAGCGATAGGCAGCCTGATCTTCTTTCCTTATATAATGAACATCGCCTGTCGCCGTGACCGGAATTCCCGTTTCTTCAGACAGCCGGAGGATTTGCTCAGATAAGAATTTATTTTCTTTAAACAGCTGAAAGGATAAATAAAAAGCGCCTTTTCCGAATATAGACTGAAAATGAAGTGCGGCTTGAGCGGCCTGGTCAAACAGCCCTCCTTCAAGCAGCATTTCAATATAGCCCTTCTCGCCGGGGGTGATCGCAATAATGCCTTCGCGATAGCTGTTAAGCCATTTTGGCTTCAGGCCGTTTCTTGATTTCGATTGCAGGACGCTGCTGATTTTCAGCAGGTTTTGATAGCCTGTATTTGATTTTGCCAGCAGGACGAGAGGGTAGGCTTCGAGCTCGTCATCATCTGTGAAAACAGAAGCCGTCAAGCCGATAATCGGGTTGATCCCCCTCGCCTTGCATGCTTTATAAAATTGTATAGCTCCGTACATGACATGATCATCTGTCAGCGCCAAAGACGCATATCCGAGCCTGTCAGCTTCACTGACGAGCTCTTCCACAGCCGCGGCGCTGTTTAGCAGGCTGTACCCGCTATGCACTTGCAGGTGAACAAAAGACATGCTATCACCTCTTTCTCCATTACGATCCATTTCTTTCTTCATTATAAGTCGGGTTTTCAAAAGAAACAAATGTTCTTTTTCGAGTCGTCATCATACTTGTCCCGAATGCTCAATATGATATAAAAGGTGAGGTGATCAAGATGGATCAGGAAGCTGGTTTTATGGTAAATTTTATCAACAGTTATTTTATAGCATTAGGGGTGCTGATCGGAGGCGCACTCATCGGAGGCCTTGGAGCATATTTGGCAGGCGAAGCCCCACTTACGGTTATTACAAAGCTTGCGAACAGATTAAAAATATGGGCACTGGTCGCCGCTATCGGCGGTACATTCGATGCGGTATACAGCTTTGAACGGGGTATTCTTGAAGGCAATACGAGAGATTTATTCAAGCAGATTCTTCTCATTATCTCGGCCATGGGCGGGGCGCAAAGCGGCTGGCTTATTATTTCATGGCTGACGCAGGAGCATATTTCTTCATGAGAGTGCCGCAGCATTACAAGAAACCGGGATGGCAGCGTTTTTTTGCAGGTATGATGTGCGGAGCCGTGATCAGCTGGTTTTTTTTCCTGTTTACATACGGAACATTCCAGGAGGAGCAGGTTTCCCTCATCGAAAAACAAAAAGAGCACGTCAAAGACTTGAACGACCAAATTTCCATCTATCAGGAAGACCTCCACAAACTAAATGAAGACAATAAAAGAAAACTGCTTATTCAAAGCGTCGATGTCAAATTGCTGAATGGAGAAAAATATAAAATTTCGCAGCCTGATAAAACAAAATTCGAGGAGCATGTAAAGGATGATATTTCAGAGGTCATTACAAAGGATATAGAAAGCGTCTATAAAACGAAGGAGCTTTTAAAACGGACAATTGAAAATAAAGTCTATACGATCAATGAAAAAAAATATGAGGCAGCCGTCAAGGAATTAATTATTTACACAAGGCTTTCGGTAGAAATCGAAATATCATTCGCGACGTAAATATGGAATTTTTTTAAATTTTTCAAACTCCTGTCGCTTTTTCCCATTCTTTTTTATAAACTATAAATGAGGCTTAATAGCGAAAGGAGGAGGAAGGGAAATGGAGGTTTACAGTGACCGTCAGTTAGCAAAAGATCAAGCAGCCCGACTCAGACAAGGTTTTTCTGCATATGCCGAAACAAACTCACTCGCTTCCCTCATCAAAAAAGAACTTCAATCTCACAATCTCCAAGTCTACGAGGACCTTACTGAGTTCGGCTGCTGGTTCATCCCCGTCACAGATGAACACTAAGAGAGAGGGTCTCCCCTCTACTTGTGTTCTTTACATAACGTCTCCAGATCAGCTAAAATCTGTTCCGCTTTATCCCAGCTGTAAATGGAGGCGCCTGAAGCCAGAGGATGCCCTCCGCCGTTATATTTCCGGGCGAGTCCGTTAATAACAGGCCCCTTTGAACGGAATCTGACTCTGATTTGATCGTCTTCTTCTATGAAAAACACCCATGCGCGAATACCTGAGATATTTCCAAGCGTCCCGACAAGCTGCGACGCTTCAGAAGCCGTTGTGCCGAACCTTTCAAGAGTATCCTTTTTGATGAAAACAGAAGCAGCGCCATTTTCAGACAAAGACACATTTTGAAAGATATAGCCGTTAAGCTTCACCACATTCAGTTTTGTTTCATACAATTGATTAAACAGCTCTGAAGAAGAGAACGGATACTTAATAAGCTCGCCTGCATATTTTAATGTTTTTTCCGTTGTATTGGGAAATAAGAAGCGTCCGGTATCACTGACAATGCCGGCATAGATCAGCTCTGCAGCTTTTGTATTCAGCTTCCAGCCGTGCTCTTTTCCTTCTAAATACAGCTCGTAAATCATTTCACTCACTGAGCTGGCATTCGTATCGACCCATAGAAGATCGCCGTAAGGATCTTCGTTCGGATGGTGGTCGATTTTCATTAGTTTGGCGCCTGATAAATAACGCTGATCGTCGACTCTTTCCTGATTTGCCGTATCGCAGACGATCACAAGGGCGCCTTTATATGTTTCATCGTCCACCTCATCGAGGGTATATAAGAAAGAGAGGGACGGTTCTGGCGTGCCGACCGCAAAAATATTTTTTTCAGGATACGTTTCACGCAGGATTTCCGTAAGTCCGCACTGAGATCCGTAGGCATCCGGGTCAGGGCGCACATGTCTATGTAAGATAATCGTGTCATATAATGATATGGTTCTGATCAATTCTGTTTTCATTTGATACTCCTTTATTGTTTTTTTTCATTAAATCACATTCTCTGCCGACGGAAAAGAAAAATAACGTCAAAACCAAGCCCGTTTTTGTATAGAATGGGTTTGTAAACTTTTACGATGGAGGATTTCATTTATGCTGGTTCTTGTTTTTTTGATTGGGCTTTCAGCCTGCTTTTATGTGTACTATAAAGTAAAAGGCGTACGGGCAAAGCAATCTTTGGAAAAAGAAATCTTTTCAGCAAAATCTAGCATGGCATTAGGATCGCTGGTGCTGTTTTACGGACTCAATCAAATGATATTATTCCATTCAGTATTAACGTTAGTAATCGGCGGCATCTTTATCGTCATCGGAGCCGGAAGCGCATGGGCAGGTTATAAAGCCTACAGCCATTACAATCCCCTTCACGCCAAAGAAGCTGAAAGAGATCACGCGTAAGGGGCGCCTGAGACGTCCCTTAGCTTCTTTCCATCAGCTGAACCATCAGCATTGCTTTAGACACGATATGGCCTTGGCTGTGCACTTCAACTTCCATTTTTCCGAACTTTCTTCCAGCCTCTAAAATGCGCGGCTTGACTTCGATGACCGACTCCATCTGCACAGGCTTCAAAAAGAAAATGGTGATGCTTTCTATCACTAGTTCGCCGCGTTTTTTCGAGCGCAAAAACCGATTGGCCGCTTGCGTCAAAATGGTCGTAAACACGCCATAAGAAATCGTCCCCAGCTGATTTGTCATTTGCGGCGTTACTTCATACTGATAAACCGTCTGATCCTGTTTATCCTCATCCTCATCTTTAAATCCTCTTGAGACGATATCATCAAGCTTTTCCCCGACTTGAGGCTGCTTTTGAATCATTTGAAGAGCTTTCAGCACGTCTTGGCGGCTGATCATGCCAATCAGTTTTTGGTGTCCGTCAGTGACGGGAAGCACTTCGATCCCTTCCCATACCATCATTTGCGCCGCTGAGGCGACAGACGTTTTTCCAATAACCGTAACCGGATTTTTTGTCATGACTTTTTCAATGGGTGCATTCCGGTCGTGACCTGCGATATCTTTCGAAGTCAAGATCCCGTGGATTTTCATTTGTTCGTCGACAACCGGGAAACGCCCATGGCCCGTTTCAAAATTTTTCTCGTACCATTTTTCAAGTTTATCCTTAGGTGAAAGATATATCGTACGGTCAGCGGGCGTTAAAATGTCCTCCACCAGAACGATTTCTTTTTTGATCAGCTGGTCATAAATAGCTCGGTTAATCATAGCGGCGACTGTAAAGGTGTCATAGCTCGTGGATAAAATCGGCAGCTCAAGCTCGTCTGCCAGCTGCACGATGCTGTCATCTGTGTTAAATCCGCCCGTTACAAGTACAGCGGCGCCTGCCTCAAGCGCCTGTCTGTGTGCATTGATTCGATTTCCGACAATCAAAAGATTTCCGGCTGCCGTGTACCGCATCATCGCATCCAGCTCCATTGCGCCTATGACAAATTTATTTAATGTCTTATGGAGTCCGGCCCGGCCTCCGAGCACTTGTCCGTCTATGACGTTTACAACCTCTGCATATGTAAGCTTTTCGATATTTTCTTTTTTCTTTTGTTCAATTCTGATTGTTCCGACACGTTCAATCGTACTGACAAAGCCTTTATTCTCTGCTTCCTTGATCGCTCTGTACGCCGTGCCTTCACTTACTTTCATTTCCTTTGCGATTCTCCGCACAGAAATTTTTTCACCGACAGGCAGCGAATCAATATATGTTAAAATTTGTTCATGCTTAGTTGCCAAACCTTTCACCTCTAAGGGACAGTCTTCTGCTTTTATTATAAGGGCTCGGATGATTGATTCGCAATGAGGCAGGAAAATAAAAAGGAAGCCTGCCCGGCTTCTTACAGCGCAGTGTTCTGTTGGGTGCTGAAGAACGAATCCATCATTCAGACTTCCCGCAAGCTCCTGGCCTTCGTGATTCCTTTCACATCTATAAAAACAATGTCTTTATTTTTCTTTTATATTGATGTCAACTGCTGCTTTTACAATCTTTTTATTCCCTATTTTAGATAAAACAAATAAAACAGCAAACAGCCATATTGCTCCTATCGCCGTATAGATAAATGGATAAACAGCTGTGTTTTCAATCCATTCATTTATCAATGTTCTCGCATTTACTAATATAATAAATCCTCCTACAAGCACACCCATCAATTGCGGGTGAAATTTCTGTACGAGCCATGCTGCGATAGGGGCCGCGATAATTCCGCCAGCCATTAACGAACACACCCATAACCAATTGACATCCTCCCATCCCAATGAAACAAGAAAACCGACAGTTGCAGATACTGCGATGGCAAACTCACTAGTATCTACAGTTCCTACTACTTTCCTCGGACTCAGGCCTTTTCGGGATAATAAAATCGGAGTGGTGACGGGGCCCCAGCCACCTCCTCCTGTGGCATCTGCAAAACCGGCGATCACTCCTAAGGGAATGGATTGTTTTCTGCTTAACGGTACATGTTTTTTCTCAAGAGCCGGCTTGTATTGAAATAAAAATCTTATCAATACATATCCGCCCAGCAGGAGCAGAAACAAAGAAATATAGGGTTTCGCCACATCTCCGGGTAAATGGCTGAGAAATGCAGCGCCTAAAAAAGCCCCTATTGAACCGGGAATGACAAGCTGATAAACAGTTTGTTTGTCAACATTTCCAAATTTAATATGTGACACTCCTGATGCGGCAGTCGTGACGACTTCCGCTAAATGGACAGAAGCCGAAGCAACAGCAGGCGTTATGCTGAAAGCTAATAACAGCGAAGTTGAGGTAACACCATAAGCCATACCTAACGAACCGTCTATTAATTGCGATAACAAGCCTATAAATGCAAAAACAATTAATTTCTTCATCAGCACACCTCGTCTGTATCAATCGAATATTTTCTCAAAGCAAACCATCTCTGACTCTTCATTCCTGCGTTCATTATCCTAATAATCTTCTAGCGCTTTCATATAAAAAATAAGAGGCTTTTATAATGGCAGTTTCATCAATTGTAAATGCCGGGTGATGCCAATCATGATCACCGCCTGTTCCAAAAAAAACAAAGGATCCGGGAATATGCTCCAAATAGTAAGCAAAATCCTCCCCGGCAGTGGATGGGTCGGGTGAAATGACCTGAAGCTGTGCTTTATGAGCAGCAGCTTTTACGATTTCAGTTATTGCTGTATCATTACAAAGCGGCGGCGGTCCGGAAATCCACTTCACATTCGCCTTCAAAGAAAAAGCAGAAGAAATCTGCTCTGCAACAGACAGAAAACGCTGCTTCACTTGTTCCCGAACCTCTGAATCAAATGTTCGAACAGTACCTTCGATCACCGCTGTATCGGGGATGACGTTCCATGTGCTGCCGCCTTCGATTTTCGCTACAGTTACAATCGCGCTTTTTAGCGGATTTACATTTCTGCTTACAATCGTTTGCAGGGCGACGATAAGCTGAGAGGCGCCGACAATAGGATCAAAACCATTATGCGGCAATGCTGCATGAGCGCCTTTTCCTTGTATCGTTACTTTAAATCGGTCAACAGCAGCCATAAGAGGGCCTGTTTTTAACCCTACAGCGCCAACCGGTATATCGGGTTTGTTGTGAAGACCGATAACTGCTTCAATGCCATCCAATTGGCCATCCGCTATCACTTTTGCAGCGCCTGCGCCTGATTCCTCAGCCGGCTGGAATAACAAACGAACCTTTCCTTTCAGGCTATCTTGATTTTCCTTTAGCAAAAAGGCCGCACCAAGAAGCGCTGCCGTGTGAAAATCATGGCCGCACGCGTGCATGATTCCTTTCTTTTTAGATGCATAGGGCAACCCTGTTTTTTCTTCGATTGGCAGCGCGTCAATATCAGCCCTCAAAGCAATGGCCGGACCTTCTGACTCCCCTGCTATATCTGCGAATACACCTGTTTTTAATGATGTAGGACGAATTGGTATGCCCTTTTCTCCAAGGCATTTTGCAATAAAATCGGTTGTTTCAAATTCTTCTTTTGACAGCTCGGGGTATTGGTGCAGATGCCGGCGTATTGCGATGAGCTCTTTTTCAAGCGATAAGAGATTCAATGGATTATGCTCGCTATCATCTTCAATTGTTTTTGCTGTCTGATATGGGTATGCCCCTTCTATATTTCTCCAATAATCTAAAGGCATGTTTTCTCCTCCTTTCAGCTCTTTACCTATCTGCCTTTAACATCACAAGATCTCCAGTCTCTTCAATATAAGCAGTAATAAAACGGCTCAATTTAAATGCAAGACCGCCCGGCCCAAATTTTACACACTTACTGGGAGGGTTCTCATTCTCTGCCTGCAAAAAGCTTAAAAAAGATAAAATATATATACGCCGATATGCAACTTGTGTAATACCATACTCAAAAAACCAATTGTCAATCACATTGTATACACCGCGGTTGATCCCGTATAAACTGTTATACTTCTTGTAAAAGCTGAGGTCCGGAAGATTTAACTCAGGGTGTGAGAGCAGGCTTTCTTTATTTTGAGATGCAATTCCCATACGTTCAAAGCGTTTGGAAGCGTATGAAATATCCTTTTTGATTTGCTCTTTTAGTGACTCCAAAGAATAAAACCTTCTTTCATCTCTTATTTTAAAGAGAATGCTGCATTCCATATGTTCTCCGTAGATCTCCCTATCAAAGTGAATCAAAAAAATCTCAATGGTTTTTTTCAGATTAGGACCAATCGTTGGTTTCACTCCGATATTCATAACCCCTAAATAAAATTGCTGGTTGATCGCCGCCAGAACCCCGTAAACGCCGTTAGGAAGCCCGTTTATTTCGGTTTCTATATTTGCTGTGGGAAATCCTAATTTTCTGCCCAACTGTTTTCCTTTCACAACCGTACCTGCAATGATTGCCAAAAAAGTCATCCTCCTCCCGCTTCTCCTATTAATGATTTGATGAATGTACAAAAGGATGATGAACCGAAGTATCAAGCCCAAGATTTTCCCGCAATGTCCCGCCGTTATAGTCTCTGCGGTACAGCCCTCTTTCTTGAAGAATCGGAATCACTTTTTCTACAAAGGCATCAAGTGTTCCCGGGATATCCGACCCGATGATAAAACCGTCAGCAGCTTCGGCTTTGAACCAAGTCTCAAGCAAGGAGGCGACCTGCTCTGGTGTACCGATGAATGGAGTCCTTGGAAAAGCCATTTCCCGCGCCACTTCCCGTAGTGTCATGTTTCTGGCTTTCGCTTCTCTCTTAATTCGATCTGTTGTGCTTTGAAAAGCATTCTTTCCAACTTCGCCAATATCGGGAAACGGTTCATCAAGCGGGAACACACTCAGATCGTAATCATCAAAAAATCTCCCCAAATAAGTAACTGCATTCTCAATCGGAATCAATTCTGCAAATTCCCAGTATTTCTTCTCTGCTTCTTCTTCCGTATCTGCCACAATCGGGCTGATTCCCGGAAAAATCAGCACGCTGGAAGGGTCGCGCCCTTGAGCGGCAGCCCGCTTTTTAATATCCGCATAAAATGCGATTGTCTCGCCTAATGAATTGGAATGGGTAAAAATCGCATCTGCATTTTTGGCCGCAAATTGACGGCCTGTTTCTGAAGAACCCGCTTGAAACACGACAGGCTCTCCCTGATTTGAGCGCCCGATATTTAAAGGCCCCTCTACTTGAAAATATTCTCCTTTGTGATTCAGACGATGAAGCTTTGCCGGATCAAAAAACTGCCCTGTTTCTTTATTGTGTATAAATGCGTCCTTCTCCCAGGAATTCCACAAACCACGCACAACATCCAAATGCTCTTGTGCAATAACGTAACGCTCGGTGTGTTCTGGCAGTCTGGTTCTGCTATGATTGCGTGCAGCTCCTTCCTGCGGAGAAGTAACCAGATTCCAGCCAGCCCTCCCCCCGCTGATGTGATCCAGCGACATTAACTGCCTTGAAATCGTAAATGGTTCAGTAAAAGAAGTAGAGAACGTACCTACTAAACCAATGTTTTTTGTGACGGACGCAAGCGCCGATAATATGGTGATGGGTTCAAATCGATTTAAAAAATGGGGAATTGATTTTTCAGAAATAAATAAGCCGTCTGCAATGAAAATGAAACTGAACAAGCCTTTTTCAGCTGTTTGAGCCTTTTGCTTGTAAAATTCCACGTTTGTACTTGCGGAAGGATCGACTTCAGGGTGACGCCAGCCGTCAGTTGTTCCCCCAACCCCATGAATAATGGCTCCAAACTGAATATCATTTCTTCGCGTCACCTTTTTTCCTCCTTAATCTGAGCGTAATTGGCAAGTGCAAGCTCAAGATTTTTAATACCAATTTCAGTAATCCCTTCATAACGATTACCGCCGCCAACTTCTACCACAGGAACGTGGTGTACTCCGTATTTCACCTGTAAAATGTCTCTCAGCTCTTCCTTCTCCGAAACATCGATATTTTGAAATGCTATTGCTTTTTCATGTAAATAATTTTTGACTTCTTCGCAATATGCACAGCCTTTCTTACTCCAAACCACAACGTTGACAAAATCGCTCATGTTTTATCCCCCTTATTGTTTTGCGGCTAGAACTGCATCACTCAGCAGCTGATAAGACAGCCGTTTTTCGTCTGCATTTTTGATCGGTGAAAAAATGACAAAATCGTTAATTCTGTATGTGTCTGATAAACGTTTTAATTCGTCCGCCGCTTCTTCCTTCGTTCCGGCAATCACCCCGGTTTTTTGGACGATGATGTCATAGGGCTGGCTGACGTTCTCAAGATAGGCTTCGGCTTGTTCGCGGGTACCGACATTCACTCTCCTCCCATCTTGCACAATCACTTTTATCGATTCACGCGACTCAATATGTTTTTGTGCCTCTTCCTTTGTACGCGCCGCAAAAACAGCGGGAGCAAGGTGAAATTCCGCTTCAGAGCCTGCTGGCAGATGCGTGTCAAAGGCTCGGCGGGCTTCTTTTAGCACTTTCTCTTCACCGTTAATAAAGTAAGCAAAGACAAAAGATATTCCCAGTTTTGCAGCTGAAATTGCGCTCTCTGTGCTTCCCCCCAGCAGAAAAAGTCCCGGCCTGTGTTCAGCCTGCGGTGCCGGCCGCAGTTGCGCAAAACAGTGGGCATCTGGAAAATCATCCCGAATGAAATGAGTGAGATCCTCCAGCTTTTCTTCAAACTTGCGCGCCGGTTTTACATATTCATATTGCAGAGCGTCTGTCGACAGCTGAAAACCGCCGGGCGCTTTGCCTACTCCAAGGTCAATGCGTCCGGGAGCTAATGCAGACAATAGATGAAACTGCTCCGCCACTTTGTATGGGCTATAATGCTGCAGCATCACGCCGCCGGATGCTAAACGTATGGTCTTTGTGCTTGCGGCAAGATACCCTAAAAGAACTTCAGGAGCGGAGCCGGCAATATCACTATTGTTGTGATGTTCAGCGACCCAAAAACGGTAATATCCATACTCTTCAGCCATCTGCGCCAACTTCACCGTATGCTGTAATGTATCGGCTGCGGTTTCTCCTTCACCTGCCAGACTTTGGTCTAATATACTTAAGCGGATCATATCACCGGCTCCTTTATGTGTTCTTTTATTTCATATAAATACTCCGGCGAAACACGGCGGAGAAACCGCTTTGTTCTTTCTTTTTTCGTATGGCGGAAGACTTCATCCGGAGTTCCTTGTTCAACAATGACGCCCTCATCCATAAAAACAACTTGATCTGAAACCCTTTTCGCAAACTCCATTTCATGTGTAACAATGATCATAGTGGCTCCGGTCCTCACAATATCGAGCATGACCTCAAGAACTTCGCCGACCAGCTCTGGGTCAAGCGCAGCTGTCGGCTCATCGAACAGCAGCACATCAGGATTAATGGCAAGCGCCCTCGCTATTCCAACCCTTTGTTTTTGCCCTCCCGATAATTGACTCGGATAAGCGTTCAATTTGTCTTGAAGCCCAACCTTTATCAGCTCGTTCTCTGCTATGGCATACGCGTCTTGTTTTCTCATTTTCCGGGCGACCGTCAAACCCTCCATGACATTTTCAATCACCGTTTTGTGAGTAAACAAATGATATTGCTGAAATACCATTGCTGTCTGTTTTCTGAGCCAGCGAGTGTCTTTTTTTGTCGGAAAACTGCAATTAATCACTTTGTCATGTAAAGAGATGATCCCTTCGTCCGGCCTTTCTAATAAATTAAGGCAGCGTAAAAAGGTGGTTTTCCCTGACCCGCTTGGACCGATAATTGTCACAACTTCTCCTTTGTGCACAGTCAGATTTATTCCTCTTAATACCTGGTGCATGCCAAAACGCTTATGAATATTTTTAATCTCAATCATAAAGTGCCTCCTTGAAATCTGGATGCCTTCCTCTCAAATATTCCATTTACGGTTTCCATCATAAGAGTCAGCACCCAATAGATAATCGCCGCTCCGATAAAGGCTTCCAAAAATGCATAATTATCAGAAGCAACGATAGTCGCTGTCCCTGTTATTTCAGGAACAGCCACTATAGCTGCAATAGAGGTCGTATGCAAAAACCCGATGCCTAAATTTGTGAAGTTAGGGATTGAAACCATCAGTGCCTGCGGCAATATCACTCGACGAAAGGTTTGACCGTGCGTCAGGCCGATTGAATAGGCCGCTTCGACCTGTCCGGTATCCATTGCCAAGATGCCCGACCGGATAATTTCTGTTAAATAAGCACCAGCAGTTAAAGACAAAGCCATGACCACAAACACGGCGACCGGAATCTCATTGGCGGACCAGCCGAGATGAAAAAAGCTGCTGACACGATCCACAATCGGCGGCACGCCTAAATAAATCAGCATAATATGGAGAATGGCAGGTGTACTCCGAAAAAATGACACATAAAGCCTTGAACAAGCCGCCAATCCCTTTATTCTAAAAATTCTGACCATTATATTTCCAAGTGCCGCAAGAAATCCGAGGATGATCGGCAAAACAGCCATCATCAATGTCAGCGGAATGGTTTTTATCATTTCTTTCATGGCGGAAGCAATAAATGGAAAGTCAAATTGCAATCTTCTCCCCTCCTAGTCCCCGTACATATTTCAATGTATGTTCATGTCAAAAACGGTAACAAGTCGTTTTTGATCCTTCTTGATTCGTTTTTCGGCCAATGTAAAGAACCTTTCGAATAAAACTGCTACGGCATAATAAACAACGGATAGCGCAATGTACACTTCAAGAGAATGATTGCTTGAGGTAATCAGTGTTTGGCCCCTTCCCGACATATCCATCACACCTATTGAAAAAGCAAGAGACGTATCTTTTAAAGAACTGATCACCATGTTTCCCATATTCGGAAAAGCCTGCACAAAGGCCTGGGGCAGAACGATGCGCCTGAAAGCCTGCCTTCCGCTGAGACCAATACTGTACGCCGCTTCCGTTTGGCCTTTATCAACACTGCCCGCCCCTGCTCGAATGATTTCAGCTGCTGCTGCGGCATTGCTTAACGCGTATGTTGCAACAGCGGCATAAAACGGATCCATTTTTGATGTATCAATCCCTATCACCCCCGTCAGCGCCGGTATGCCATAAAACACGATAAAAAGCTGCACCATAACGGGTGTACCTCTGAAAAACGAGATATACACTCTTGCAAATTGATTTACAATAGGAAAGTTATAGATGCGGGGCAGCGCTAAAAAGAGCCCCAATACAAACCCGAATAGCAATGACAGCGTTAAAATGTATAATGTAACCGGCAGATAGCCGATTAAGGTCGGTACAAAATCTGCAATCATGCTGATATCAAACGCTTTTTCCATCACGGCTCCCTCTCTTTATACTCAATACTGTTCCTTGGAATAATCGTCGCCCAGCCATTTTAAACTGAGCTCTTTCAGTGTTCCGTCATCAATGATTTCCTGTAATGCTTTGTCAATGTTTTTACGTAATGTTTGTTCATTTTTGTTAAACATAAAATACACTTTGGCATTGGAGAGCGCATCACCGACCGTTTTTTCTTTTATCGCGCTCGTTTTGTTTTGAAAATCCACTGCAAAAGGCGTTGAGATTGTTGCGTCGGCACGGCCTGACTGCAGCTGGTTCGCGGCATCGTTTGAACCCTGGCCCGCATAGGCAATCTCGAATGGATCGCCATGTTTCTCATTCCATTTTTTCAACACAAGCGCGCCGTTTGAGGTTGCGCTTGTAATGACCCGTTTCCCTTTTAAATCTTCAATCCCGTGAATGGTATCGTTATCTTGAAGGACGGTTATTTTTAAAGGGAAATGATTGTAGGCGACCTCGTTAAAGAGAAACTTTTTTTCACGCTCTTCGCTTTTCTCCATTTGATGTGCCACGATATCGACTTTATGCTGGCCGAGACTGACAAGCAGGTTGGAAAATTCCATCGTTTTGAAAGTGAATTTATAATTCGGCAGACGCTTATCAATCTCTTTGACCAGCTCGACATCATAACCGGTCAAATCGCCATCATCATTAATAAAGCAAATATTCGGAAATTGGGTCCCGGTTCCGACCGTAATCGTCTGCACCTTCTTTTCTCCAGCCCCCGTTGTTTGGCTGCCGCCGCAAGCCGAAAGGACTGTTGTAACGGCAAACAATATTGTCATGACAGCTGCTTTTGTCCTCATCTTATCGCCTCATTTTCAGCTTCATTTATTTTTAAAACTTGATTTTGAGTAATCTGCGCCGAGCCATTTTTGACTCAGCCTTTTTAACGTTCCGTCTTTCTCCAGCTTTTTAATGGCTTGATCCGTATCATCAGCTAAGGTTTGACTGCCTTTATTGAACATGAAATATACCTCAGTATCCAATAACACATCACCGACTGTCTTTTGACGGAAAGCGTGCGTTTTATTTTGAAAGTCGACCGCAAACGGTGTGGATATGGTTGCGTCGGCACGGCCGGTTTCAATTTGATTGGCCGTGTCATTGCTTCCCTGTCCGGCGTATTTCAGATGAATCGGATTGCCGTGAGCTTTGTTGTACGTCGTGATATAATCCGCTGCATTTGATGTGGCACCGACAATGACTGTTTTTCCGTGTAAATCTTTTAATGTATCAATCTTGTTATTATCCTCTCTCACGGTGATATACATCGGCGAATAGTTATACGGCACTTTATGATACAAAAAACGTTTTTCGCGCTCTTTGTTTTTGGCCATATTGTGGGCGATCACATCAATTTTTTTATTTCCAAGACTCGTCAGAAGATTTGAGAAATCCATCGTCTTAAATTCGAAGGTATATTGAGGCAATTGTTTATCGATGGCTTTCATCACTTCAATGTCGTACCCGGTCAAATCGCCTTTTTCATTTAAAAATGCAATATTCGGAAAATCTGTCCCAGTGCCGACAATAATCGTTTGAGCCTGACTATCCGTTTTCCCGTTTGTTTCCTGTCCGCATCCAGCCAGTAATCCAAACACCGACAGCAGAAAAGCTATTCTCATTCGCTTATTCATAGGCTGCCTCTCATTATGCCCAGCTGGGGGTGCCTAAAAGCGACGGCTCAAATCGTTCCGGAATCAGAACCTTATGCATCATGACACCTATATCCCCATCTTTCTCCTGCTCAAAATACACTTCATACCCCCTCCTTCTGTACATATCGACGAGCCAAGGATGCTTGCGCGCCGAGGTGCCGAGCGTCAGCGCCGGTGCCTTCAGCATATCCCGCAGCACTTTTTCCTCAACATACGTCAGCAGCTTACTGCCGACGCCTTTCCCTTTATATTCCGGCAGCGTTGCAAACCACCATACAAATGGATATTTTGAAGGGGGCGATTCATTCTCCCATGGAAACCGGATGGTAATCGTTGAGATGAGCTTGCCGTCCCGCTCCAGCACAACTGCTGAATGATTTTTGATATTTTCTGACACCATATGTATGTCAGCTCTTGTGGAAGGCCAATCAATATCCAGCTGCCGAATTGGTTGAAAGGCGCTGTTAACCAGTTTTAAAAACTCCGGTGCATCTTCAACAGTTGCCAATCGAAAAATATCCTCACTCATTTTGAGCACTCTCCTCCACAAAATATACAATTCCTATTTGTTTACTAAGCTTTTATTGTTTATACTATAAAGCATACTTTCATGTTTGACTAATCAAAAAAAATAATCCTTGAGTTCAGAAAATGTAATGATGAAAAGACAGGGGGGAGAAGCATATTGGAGTTTCGCTCAATTAAAACGTTTCATACGATTGTTACATTCGGAAGCTTCTATAAGGCTGCGGAAATATTAAACTATTCACAGCCGACAATATCGATGCGCATGAAGCAATTAGAGCAGGATTTAGGCGTGCAATTGTTTGAACGGGGAAAACACCTGCAGCTGACAAAAGCCGGAAGACTCTTTTTCGAAAAAACAGGGGATCTTTTAACTCAATACGAGGCGCTTACGCACACTCTTTCCGACTTAAAGGAAGGGGATGCCGGCATTATCAATGTAGGCATTTCAGAGCCGACTGCAAGCTTCATATTTCCTGATATTCTGAAGGATTTCTTAAATGATTATCCAAAGATAACGGTTAATGTAAACGTAGATGACGCCAATACCTGCAGCCAAAAGCTTTTAGACGGCACTATTGATTTTGCAGTCTGCGGCGAACCGGAACTGATTCTTGAAAATTATTACAAACCGTTTTTTTATGACACTTTAAATTTAATTGTATCTGATCGTCATCGGCTCGCTGAGAAAAAAGCTGTTCATTTATCTGATTTAGAAGGCGAATGTTTTATATTTACGCCTGCCAATTGCCCCATTCGTATTCAAATTGAACAGCACTTGCATAAGGCATTTAGTAATCATTACAAGAAAATGGAGCTCACAAGCAGCATGGCACATGAATATTACGTGCGAGAAAACATTGGTATTTCAATCTTCACCAGTACGGCACATTCTAAACCGCTGAAAGGCACAAAAGTCATCCCCATTATCAATCTAGACATATCACCGCCTATAGGGCTTTTGACAAACAGAAAAGAAAAACATTTTGACAGCGCGACAAAGGACTTAATTGATCGAATTAACAACTGCTTCCATCAGCGCAGCCAAGAGCTGAAAGCTGCGGTCAGTTCCGAATTATAAATGGCAAAAATGACAACGGTCATTCCGCACGAAAAATAAAAAGCATCTCCTGATTTTCAGGAGATGCTTTCAGCGTTTAAAGCTCAATCGATTCACCGACGGCCATGACTTTTCCGACTCCGCCCGGCAGGCTGTCTGCAAATGCTTCCGGGTCTTGCTCGATGACCGGGAATGTATTGTAATGAACCGGTACAACTTGTTTTGCCCGCAGCCATTCTGCAGCTAGTTTGGCGTCTTCAGGCCCCATCGTAAAGTTGTCGCCGATCGGCAGGAAGGCAAGATCAATATGGTTCAGCTCCCCGATCAGCTTCATGTCAGAGAAAAGAGCCGTATCGCCGGCGTGGAAGATCGTTTTGCCTTCAACAGTCAGCAGAATACCGGATGGCATGCCTGTGTAGGTGATCGTTTTGTTTTCTTCGTCAGTGATGGCAGATCCATGAAAGGCCTGTGTAAGCTTCACTTTCCCAAAATCAAACTGATGGGAGCCGCCGATGTGCATAGGGTGAACATTTAACCCTTTCCATCCCAAATATACAGCCAGCTCATTGGGTGCCACAACCAGCGCGTTATTTTCCTTTGCGATTTGCTCAGTGTCGCCCACGTGGTCATTGTGGCCGTGAGTCAATAAGATAGCGTCCGCTTTTGCATCCTCCGGCTTTAAATCGGTTAACGAATTTCCTGTCAAAAACGGGTCAAATAAAATATGGTGGTCATTCGTTTCTACTGCAACTACAGAATGTCCGTGATACGTTACTTTCATTTCCTTCACCTCGTCACTTTGTTTTTTATGTTTTCATTTTCCCTTTTTAAGATGCTGAAAAACTTATGTGGATTGATTCTTGTTAATCACATTGAGGCCCCCGGTTGCTTCAATTACAGTTCCTGTCACCAGGTCTGAGTTCTCTTCGCACAAAAAGGCAATGATTCTGGCGATATCTTCACCGGTGCCGGATCTTCCTATCGGCGTTTTTTCTTTGCCGATACGCTGTCTGGCTTCCTCAATTGACGCTTCCTTCATGTCGCCGACAATGTCGCCCGGGCAAACCATATTAGCGGTTATGCCCGATTCAGCTTCTTCTATCGCAATTGTTTTTGTTAAAGAAGCCAATCCCACTTTTGCGGCGCCGAAAGCGGAGCGGTGAAGCCAGCCGGGTGCGTGTGCCGCGCCTTGAAATCCGTACGTGATGATACGCCCGAATTGCTGTTTTCTCATGACCGGAATAACTGCTTTGAATAAGTGAAAGACGGCGCTTAAATTCCCTTCCAGCATACCGTACCATTCGTCATCGGTATAATCAGCTAACTTTTTTCGTTCAAATATGTATGGCCCCGCGTTGTTAATCAAAAAGTCGATTCTCCCGAAGCGGTCCAAGGCAGCGTCTGCGATGCGCAGCAAATCTTCTTTTTTGGTGACATCACCTTTTACAAATTGCAGCCGGTCAAGGTAATCAGGACAGGCTTCCTTCAGGCGGTTTACTGCCTCTTCATCCTGCCTGTAATTCACTGTTACTGAATACCCCTTTGCAAGCAATGTTTCAGTCACTTTGCGGCCTAATCCCTTCGAACCGGCAGTAATTAAAGCATGTCGCACATGAATACCTCCCAAAGCAACGTCGCCGCTTTTCAATAAAGTGTTTCTTCTTCTACTTTACTATAAAAGGCCGGCAATATCACTTTTTACACTTTGCCATACAAAAAAAGCTGCCTATAATAGACAGCCTATTCCGCAGAAGATGAAGGCTCTTGATCCGGGATATCCACATAACCGCTTTGATATGCTTCGGAAATGAGCCTTGTTGTCTCCTGGCTTTCTTGTTCATCATAAATATAGCGTTCCGGTTCTTTTTTCATCCTTCTGCCTCCCATCATTATAGGGGTAGGTTGGCTATAATGACGAGATTTTATGAAGGAAATTTTAACAAACTCCGGCAGCCACGCAAGCTTTCGCCTTTACGAGCGCCTCCTCAACCTGTTTGAAGCCCGTGCCTCCTGCGCTCATTCTTTTTTCGACCGCATGATAAGGATCCAAAACAGTGTAAATATCTTCTTCGAAGAGATCGCTCGCCTTCTGAAAATCGTCAAACGGCATGTCGCTTAAATAGATTCCTTTTTCGATGCATGTGTACACAAGCTTTCCGACCGCTTCGTGCGCTTCTCTGAATGGCATTCCTTTTTTCGCTAAATAATCAGCCAGCTCCGTCGCATTTGAAAAGTCTTGTTTTGTCGCTTGCTTCATGATGTCTTTGTTCACAGTCATTGTTTGAATCATGCCTGTGAAGATTTGCAGGCTGCCTTCGACCGTTTTCACCGTGTCAAACATGCCTTCTTTGTCTTCCTGCAGGTCTTTGTTATAAGCGAGCGGAAGGCCTTTCATGATCGTAAACAGCCCCATCATGTCACCGTACACGCGTCCTGTTTTGCCGCGGATCAGCTCAGCCATATCCGGGTTTTTCTTCTGCGGCATCATGCTGCTTCCCGTTGCATACGTATCGTCTAGCTCAATGAATTTAAACTCCTGCGAGCACCACAGAATGATTTCTTCAGAGAAACGGGAAAGGTGCATCATCAGCATGCTGCTGTTGCTTAAAAATTCCAAAATGAAATCTCTGTCGCTGACGCCGTCGAGGCTGTTTTCATAAATGGAATCAAAGCCGAGCAGCTCTGCTGAATACTCACGATCGATCGGGAAGGTGGTACCCGCGAGCGCTCCGCAGCCGAGCGGAGATTTGTTGATCCGCTTCATTGAATCCTGAAAACGTTCCTTGTCGCGCTCCAGCATCCAGAAATACGCAAGCAGATGGTGAGCGAATGAAATCGGCTGGGCGCGCTGAAGATGAGTGTAGCCCGGCAGAATGGTTTCAACATTTGCTTCTGCCTTATCAATGAGCGCGCCTTGGAATGCCTCTATCAGCTCGATAATGTGAGTGACATGGTTTTTCAGGTACAAATGCATGTCAGTTGCCACCTGGTCATTCCGGCTTCTTCCGGTATGCAGCTTGCCGCCGAGAGGGCCGATTTCGTCAATGAGCATTTTCTCAATGTTCAAATGAATATCTTCATAATCAACTGAGAACTCTAATGCCCCGTCTTCTGCTTTTTGCAAAAGGGCATTCAGTCCCTCACGGATTTTCAGCTCTTCTTCTTCTGTCAGGATACCGCATTTTTTCAGCATGGCAGCATGTGCGAGAGACCCTGTAATGTCTTCGGTCACTAAATGTTGGTCAAATGATATGGACGCGCCGAATTCGTCGACCCATTTTTCCGGTGTTTTTTGGAATCGGCCTCCCCAAAGCTTCTTCATGCTTTAACCTGCTCCTTCTTTTTCACGATGCTGTTCACTTTTGTCGGAAGTCCCCAAAGCTCGATAAATCCGATTGCCGCATGGTGATCAAACGCATCGTCTTTTGTATATGTTGCAAGCTTTTCATCATATAGAGAGTATTCTGATTTACGCCCCTCTACAATCGCATGGCCTTTAAACAGCTTCACGCGAACGATGCCTGTAACGTGTTTTTGCGTTTCTTTTAAGAAAGCGTGCAGCGCGTCTTTTAAAGGTGAGAACCATAAGCCGTTGTAAATGATTTCTGACAGCTTTTGTTCGATGGCCGGTTTAAAGTGCGCGACCTCTTTCACTAATGTCAAATCTTCCAGTTCTTTGTGTGCTTTGATAAGCGTCATCGCACCCGGGCATTCGTATACTTCACGGGATTTAATGCCGACAAGGCGGTTTTCTACGTGGTCGATACGTCCGACACCATGCGCGCCTGCAATTTCGTTCAGTTTTAAAATTAATTCAGAAAGTGAGTAAGAGACGCCGTCGATGGATACAGGCACGCCTTGTTCAAATGCGATTTCTATCACTTCCGGTGTATCCGGTGTTTTTTCCAGCGGCGCTGTAAGGTCGTATGCTCCTTCTGGCGGAGCAGCCCACGGATCTTCTAAAATGCCGCACTCATTTGCGCGTCCCCAAAGGTTTTGATCAATGGAATATGGGCTGTCAAGATTAATCGGAATCGGAATGCCGCGGCTTGCCGCATATTCAATTTCTTCTTCACGAGACCATTGCCATTCCCGAACCGGAGCGATGACTTCAAGGTCAGGATTCAATGATTTAATTGATACCTCAAAACGCACCTGGTCATTTCCTTTCCCTGTACATCCGTGCGCAATTGCCTGCGCCTCTTCTTTTTCTGCGATCTCGACTAATTTTTTTGCAATAAGCGGCCGAGACAATGCGGACACGAGCGGATATTTCCCTTCATACATCGTGTGAGCCTGCAAAGATAACAGCGCGTAATCCTGGGCGAATTCTTCTTTTGCATCGATCACGTAAGAATTTGTTGCGCCGACTTCAAGCGCTTTTTGCTGAACAAACGCCAAGTCCTTGCCTTCGCCGACATCCAGACAGCAGGCGATGACATTATACCCTTGCTCTTGAAGCCATTTTATCGCGACGGAAGTATCGAGACCCCCTGAGTATGCTAATACGACTTTTTTCTGTTCTGCCATGATAAAAATCTCCTCTCAACCCTGTTTCTTTTGTATAAAAATAAATTATATTTAATAAAAATACATTTTGTATGTATACACTTTAACAAGTAAGTTCCTTTTTTTCAAGCCTTTTATTAAAAAAACTTCACCCATTTTTCCAGGTGAAGTTTCGTAGTATTTATTCATTTACTTGTCTTTTCTGATTTCTCTGACCACATGGGCGATCTCCGGAATAATCAGCTTATTCATCGCCAGCTTTACCGCACCGCTGGAGCCTGGCGTTGAAAAAATGGCTGTGTGTTGGATAACGCCGGCTGTGGCTCTCGACATGATCGCACTGGAGCCGATGTCTTCTGTATAACTGAGCATCCTGAATATTTCTCCAAAGCCGGGCAGCTCTTTAGAAAACAACGGCGTAATGGCTTCAATGGTGACGTCCCTCTTTGCAATACCCGTCCCGCCGTTTAAGAGGACCGCGTCCGTCTGATCATCCATGCATCCCGCTAAGACAGACCGCTGCAGGGCATCCTTTTCGTCTTTCACAATTTCATATGCAGCAATCTGATGGCCGGCTTCTTCTAAAGATGAGATCATCAGCCTGCCGCTTTTATCCGTTTCTTCCGTTCTCGTATCACTGACAGTAATCACTTTGCACCGGACAATATCGGGTGCTTCTTGTTTATGCTCTTGAACGCTCATTGGCTCACCTCTTTGTATTTTTGTCTACCTTTATGATGCTTCAACAAAAAAGCACATTCAAGTGAATGTGCTTTTTGCATTATTTAGCTAAACGAACAACGTCTCGTGCAATCATGACTTCCTCATCAGTCGGAATGATCATAACTTTTACTGGAGAATGAGGGTAGCTGATGAACGCTTCCTCACCGCGTACGTTATTAAGCGCAGGATCCCAGTATACGCCCATAAATTCCAGACCGCGAAGAACGCGTTCTCTGACTTCTACGCTGTTTTCACCGATACCGGCAGTAAAGATAATCGCATCCACACCGCTCATTCTGGCAGCGTAAGAACCGATGTATTTGTGGATGCGGCTCGCGAAGACTTCAAGCGCAGTTTCCGCGCGCTCATTTCCTTGTTTCGTTGCTTCAACGATGTCACGAAGATCGCTTGAGAAACCGGAGATGCCAAGCAGTCCGCTTTTTTTGTTTAATGTATTCAGTACTTCGTCAGCTGTCTGGCCTGTTTTCTCCATAATGTATGGGATAAGGGCAGGGTCGATGTTTCCAGAGCGTGTACCCATTGCAACACCGGCAAGCGGCGTGAAGCCCATAGATGTATCAATTGATTTTCCGCCTTCAACAGCTGCAATACTTGCGCCATTGCCAAGGTGGCAGGAAATCAGGCGTAAATCTTTTAACGGACGGCCGAGAAGCTCTGCCGCACGCTCAGTCACATATTTATGAGAAGTGCCGTGGAAGCCGTATTTACGGATACCGAATTTTTCATAGTATTCGTATGGCAGGCTGTACAGGTAAGACTGCTCAGGCATTGTCTGATGGAATGCCGTATCAAAAACAGCAACCGCAGGAACATTTGGAAGCACTTCTTTGAAGGCTTTAATTCCGACGATATTTGCCGGGTTGTGCAGCGGCGCCAATTCAGAAATATCTTCGATCTCCTGAATTGTTTCGTCCGTTAATAAAACGGAATCGCTGAATTTTTCTCCGCCGTGTACCACACGGTGTCCAATTCCGTCAATTTCATTTAAATCTTTGATAATGCCGAATTCTGTCAGCTTATTAAGCAGCATTTTAACCGCTACCGCATGATCAGGTATATCAGTTACTTCTGTATTTTTTTCGCCGTTTACAGAAATCGTGAACACACTGTCGGCGATACCGATTCGTTCAACTAAGCCCTTCGTTAAAACGGTTTCTGAAGGCATTTCGAAAAGCTGAAATTTCAAAGACGAGCTTCCTGCGTTAATTGCAATAATTTTGGACATGATTGACGCTCCTTTTTACTCTGTATCAACATCTTCGTTTTTCGTACTTTTTTCCCGGGTGAATCATCATTTTCTCCCGAAAAATATCTGACTTTTCCATTTAAACATTGTCATGTCGGCTTTTCAAGTCAACTTGTGTATTGATAACGCTTACAAAAAGAAGTCGTTATTTTCAGACACATTGCCTATCCGCTTAACATTGATTAACGCTTACATCATGCAGTTTCTCCTTTCGTATTTTGTGTTTTGAAACCCTATTCAATTCGTTTATCTGCCCTCTGATGTTCAAACAAAAAAACAGCTTAAGCTTCCTCATATGACGGACGCTCAAACTGTTTTTTCATTTTCTATTTTTCCTTAGTAAACCACGCATCTATTTGCGCCATCATGTCGAGCATCGCCTTCTGGTTGGAGAAAGACGGCAGATTCGCAAGCAGAATTTGGTTCGGCGCTTTCGTCTCTTCATCTGTTTTCTGAAGCACAAGGATACTTTTGGCATGGGCTTCGTCTTTAAAAATTGATTTCGGCAGCTGCAATAGTGCATTGATATGAACCTTGTCCTTGAAAAACTGCTTCAGCTTGTCGCTTTGAGAGCTTTCAAACAAATGATTTGGGATCATAAAGAACAGGTATCCGCCCGGTTTCGTATGCTTGACGCTTTGCTCAATAAACAAATGATGGGCGAAGGAATGGCCTTCATCCGCTTTCAGTTCAAAGGCATTTGCCCCTTCGTCATTCGGATAATAGCCAACCGGCAGATCGCATATCACTGTGTCAACCGGATCGATAAACAGCGGCTCGAGGCTGTCCTGGTGGAACAGTTCCAGCTCTTTTTTCAGAAGGTTCGCCTGGTCATAGGCGATTTTCAAGAGCACGTCATCTATCTCTATGCCATAGCTTTTCACCGTATTTTCAGACAGCTGGTTTAACACGGTGAACAGAAGATTTCCCGTTCCGACAGCCGGATCAAGAAGCGTTAACTCCTTTTTTCCTGCCATAAACTTATTTACCAGATAACTGATAAAAAGCCCGATTGTGTCCGGTGTCATTTGTCTGTTTGGATGGGATATATCCTTTAATCCCTTTAGGACGGCAAGCTGGAATGCTTTGCGCACCCACTCGTGCTCATATGTGTCAAATTCGGCTTTTTCAAGCAGTGCTTGAAGCTTTGCAGCCTTCTCATTCGGCAGCTTCAGCTGATCTGTTTTTTCAAGAAAATACATTTCTCCCGCTTCGGCAAGCGCTTCTATATATGAAATCTGCAATTCATTTTTTATGATGATCGCGGCATCATCCAGCAGCCCGTATACCGCACCTACATGATCGTTTTGCATAATGTGTTCCTCCTTGCCATGAAAAAAGCTCCGGCGGCAGCCTGGAGCTTTTTTCACCTGCTTACTTCAATAATGCCTTGGCAGCCTCAATCGGCTCTTCATAATTCGGGTGGTTCGTTGCTTCGCTTACATATTCAGCGTAAACGACTTTTCCGTTCTCATCAAGCACAAATACGGAACGCGCAAGCAGACGAAGTTCTTTTATGTATACACCGAACGCTTCGCCAAATGACATGTCTTTGTGGTCTGACAGAGTTTCTACTTTGTCAATTCCGTTTGCTCCGCACCAGCGCGCCTGTGCAAATGGAAGGTCCGCACTGATTGTGTAAATGTTGACATCTCCAAGCTTTGCAGCCTCTTCATTAAAGCGGCGGGTTTGTGCATCGCAAACGCCTGTGTCAATTGAAGGGATAACAGAAATAATCGTTACTTTTCCTTTCATGTCAGCTAACGATTTTTCTTCAAGGCTGTTTGTCAGCACTGTGAAATCAGGAGCTTGATCCCCTACTTTCACTTCTTGTCCGACAAGCGTAACAGGACCGCCTTTGAATGTAATTTCAGCCATTATAATTCCTCCCTTTCGTATGTATGTCTCTATCATAGTAAAGTTTCTTGCAAACTGCAAAGTTTATGCCAAAAAAAAGTTAACTGCGGCCGCCGCAGTTAACCCTTCTTTAATAATTCATATTGTTCATTTGGTTTTGATTTTGGCCTTGGTTTTGATTCTTGTTATTTTTCTTAAACATTTGCTGTATGCGTTCCAGTGTTTGAGGGGCTGCGTCTAGAATTTTCTCAATCAAATGTGTATTTTCATCTAAATGAAGCATTCTGATGCCAGTCGAACCGACAATTAAAAACGCGATCGGCGTAATGGACACACCGCCTCCGCTTCCGCCTCCGAAGGGCAGTTTTTGTTCTCTTGTTTCATCGTCTTCCGATTTTTTCTCAGCCGGCTTGCCGCCAAACTCGCTGCCGCCTGCGGCGAATCCGAATCCGACTTTAGAAACGGTTAAAATCACGCTTCCATCCGGTGTTTCAACCGGATCCCCGATGATTGTGTTAACATCAATCATTTCCTTCAAGTTTTCCATTGCGGTTTTCATTAAACCTTGGATGGGATGGTCTGCCATATACGCTTCCTCCTTAAACTGATGAATCATTCTTTGAAGTCATTCGAGCCGACGGATTTTTCTTTAATACAGAAAGCTCCCGTCCGTATTTGACGAATTTGAAAGCTGCAAGCATAGCATGTCCAAAGCGAAAAAAGAATATACACTGAAAATGGGTCTTGGAAACAGGGACTTGAAACGATGGAATCACTTCATAAACAGGCTTGTTCACAAAGTCTAAATGGTCATGAAGCATAGCTGCGATACCGCCTTTGACTCCCCATACGGCACCCGTTAACACACCTGTCACTGCTGCGTCATGAACCCCGACAACTGTGATCCATTCGAGTTTTGTGATATGCAAATGCGCTATAAAAGAGGCGCTGATTTTCCTTAACTTAGTGACATGATGCAGAAGCATTTCAATTTTATTGATGCTTTGCTGCACATCATCAAACGTAATTTTTTTCTTGCTGCTGCTTTTTTTCACTTTCGTTTTTGTGTTCTGTCTGATATCGACTGTTCCATCATCTTTGTTCACCTTAATCGCCGGAATTGTTTTTTTAATCCGAACCAGGCCAAACAGCGTTGTAATTTTCAAAGTTATTTTGTCATTATCCTCAGCATGAAGATACTCCGCGCCAACATGAATTTTCATTCTGAGAAGCAGCACGATACCTATAAGAATAAGAATGGCTGACAGCACATATACCATATTCTTCACTTCCTCTAGGAAGCATTATCGCCCATTCAGCAAAAAATAAACCCGGACGGGGTCCGGGTTTAGCTGTTATTTACGATATAATTTTTCGTGCACCACAGTTGTATCAGCAATGTAATCATGAATCCCCTGTTTTTTAGGAGAAAAAGCGACGATGATATATAAAATCCAAATTTTATCAATATACCGCCCGACCACTTCACGGAAAATCACAGTGCTCCATGTCAGCTTATAGCCCTGCTTGACAGAAATTACTTTAAGGCCGAACACCATTTTTCCGAGCGTTTGTCTGAAGTATTTGGTCATCAGCGCAAAGTATGCCAGATAAACGAAAAGCGTTGTGATGCTGTACGCTGAGATGGTGAACATGCCGGATATTTTCGGCAGATCCAGTAAAGTAAAGATGGGAGAAACGATTAAATGGTTTAACCCCCACACAACGAGCCAATCAAGCAGGAAAGCCCAAAAACGGACCCAAAAGCCCGCATATGCGTGTGTGAGCTGTTCCGCTTGATCCGGGCCTGCGATGTCGCTGCGCTCTAACTCTTCATATGTCGCATCCATTATTGATCCCTCCTACTTCGCATAGAGATACATCATTCTCGGCGAACCGGATTGTGAAAGAACTTCTCTCATATTCAGAAAATCAATTTCACTTTTAAACATTTTGTTCGCTCCCATAGTAAACAGAGAGCCTAATCCGAAGCTTTCCTCGTAAGAGACGACAGAAGCGTTTTTCAAGTTTTTATGATCCTTTTTCATGGCCGCAATTGTATCATCATAAAATCCGAGTTCATCCACAAGATTCAGTTTTTTCGCCTGCCGCCCGTCATACACGCGCCCGTCCGCGATTTTCTTTACTTCCGCTTTCGATATGCCGCGGCCTTCCGAAATGACATCGACAAAGCCTTCATAGGAGTTATCAACCATAGATTGCATGATATTTTTTTCTTCTTTTGTCATCTCACGGGAAGGAGACATAATGTCCTTGTGAGCTCCGCTTTTAATGGTCTCAAAAGAGATGCCGAGCTTATCAGCCAGCTTTGAATAATTCACGCTCTCCATGATAACCCCAAGAGATCCTGTCAGGGTTTCCGGTGTCGCAAAAATTTTATCGGCAGCTGTTGAGATATAATAACCTCCGGAAGCTGCCATCGATCCCATTGACACATAGATTGGTTTTTTTGTTTCTTTTTTTACCTCTTCCAGTTTTTTATGTATTTCGGCACTTTCATACACTCCGCCTCCCGGAGAGTTTACCTTGAGTACGATCCCTTTTACCGCATCATCCTCTTTTGCCTGCTCAAGATTTTTTAAGAATGTTCGGTGGTTATACCCGTCTGAACCGAGCAGACTGCTTGAATCACCATTATCCTGAATGGTGCCGCTGACCTCCAAAACGGCGATTTTGCTGGAAAGGCTTCCGTTTTCAAGCGTCACTTCCTGAGATTCATCTGTCAGTGACGTAAGGTCTGTTTGGGCACCCTTGACACTTTCAAAGAAACTCATTGAGATACTGACGATGATGGACACGCCAAAAATTCCAAGGGCGATCACTAATGCGATCCATCTTTTTGCATTCATTTTTTCTCCTCCTTTTTCCCAAACTCTCTCATTATACGATTCAAATGAAAAAATGTTTCATTGATGAGAAAGCTCCGGCTTAACGGGCTGCCGGCAAACGTGGTACACTTATGACCAAAGGTATTTTATCACAAATACTGGATGGCAGAAAAACTTAAATATGACAGCAAAGGGGAAATGGGATATGACCGATCATCGCCGTAATGTTTATTTTTTTCACAAACAGGACCAGGAAACAAACAAACAAGTCAGCTCCTTAACACAATTGGCTGAAGAGAACGGATTTACTGTTGTCAATCAGCCTTCTGACGCCAATATTATTGCCAGTGTAGGCGGAGACGGTACATTTTTGCAGGCGGTCAGAAAGACGAATTTCCGTGACGACTGCTTATACGTCGGCATCACCAAAAAGGGGAAAGCTCATTTATACTGTGATTTTAATAGTGATGAGCATGAAAAAATGGTGGATGCGATGACGTTTGAACAAATTGAGGTCAGAAAATATCCGCTGATTGAAGTGACAGTGGATCAGACCAGTCCTTTTCATTGTTTAAACGAAGTTTCCATTCGTTCGAGCATAATTAAAACCTTTGTGATGGATGTGCTGATTGACGATCTGCACTTCGAAACGTTCAGAGGAGACGGGATGATTATTTCCACGCCTACAGGCAGCACAGCTTATAATAAGTCTGTGGCCGGAGCTGTCGTTGATCCGCTGCTTCCCTGCATGCAGGTGACGGAGCTTGCTTCGCTTAACAATAATACCTACCGCACTCTAGGCTCTCCGTTTGTCCTCAGCTCTGAACGAAAGCTGACGCTTCGTGTGGTGCAAGCCGGAAATGAACACCCGATTATCGGTTTGGACAATGAAGCACTCAGCACAAGAAACGTGAAAACGATTGAAATCAAGCTGTCTGATAAAAAAATAAAAACCGTGAAACTAAAGGACAATTCATTTTGGGAGAAAGTAAAACGGACATTTTTATAGAAAAAGAAAAGGACAGGCTATTCGCCTGTCCTTTTTACTGTTGATTCTCATATACAATCTGACCGTTGATAACGGTTTTTTCTATCTTTAAAAGATGAAGCTGTTTCGGGTCAATTGTAAACGGATCTTCACTGAGAACGGTAAAATCCGCGTCATACCCTTCGGCTATTTTCCCCCGTGTCTGCTCTTTGTAAATGATCTCAGCACTTCCTGCTGTATAAAGCCTGATAGCTTCATATACTGTTAAACACTCGCTTTCGTTATAGCTCGGACCGTTCTGTTCGCGGCTGCTTGTCCGGAGCACCGCAGACTGAATGCCGAGAAGCGGCTCAACAGGCTCAATCGGAGCATCAGAACCCCCTGCACATAAAATGCCTTTAGAGATCAGTGTTTTCCAAGCAAAAGCTGTTTTCATACGGCCTTCTCCAAGACGGTCAATCACCCACGGAAAATCACTGGCGACAAAATGAGGCTGAAGATCAAGAGCAATCGGCATGCGTGCTGCTTTTTCAATCAGTTCATCATTCAGCACCTGAGCATGGATCAGACGATCATGCCGGCCGCTTTTTGGCGGATGCTGCTCGACAGCCTGCAGCACTTTTTCAAAGGCAAGGTCGCCAATGGCATGGACGGCAACCTCCATTCCTTTCTCTCTCGCTTTTTGAACGAGGCGGCTGAGTGTTTCATCATCATGGACTTGAACACCGTTTGTAGAAGGATCGTCATGATACGGTTCTTTTAACAAAGCTGTTCTCCCGCCAAGCGCTCCATCAGAAAATAGTTTCATCGCACCGAATTCAACGTACGGGCCAGACGGCTTCTTCATTTGCTCCCACCGATCAACCGCTTCATGATGAACGAGCAAATGACAGCGAAACGGATACTTTCCGCTTGCCGCAGCCGTCTCATAAGCTTTCATCGGAACGGACACATCGCCGTAATAAGACAAATCTTCCGAATGGCCGCCTGTCAGGCCTTTTGTCCAGCAATCCTGAATGCCCGCTGTAAGCGCCTGATCAACATAGTGCTGAGATACAGGCGGAACGGCTTGCAGGACCAGATCCTGCGCCTTATCAAACAGAAGCCCCGTCGGCTCACCGTCTGCATCTCTGCCAATGACTCCGCCATCGGGATCAGGAGTGGCTTTTGAAATTCCTGCGGCTTGCAGCGCCGCAGAATTGACCGCTATTGCATGCCTGCATACCCGCTTGAGCAGGACGGGCCTGTTCGGGAATAAAGGATCAAGGTCATGCTTCGTCAAATAAGCCGGCTTCTGGAATTGATTTTCATTCCAGCCCTCTCCAATGAGCCAATCGTCTTCAGACAGGCTCTCTTCTCTTGCCTTCGCAGCCTGCAGCACAGCTTCTTTAGATGTAAACGAAGACAGATCAAGCTGGAGCTGTTTTTCTCCGTGCCCGATCAGATGCAAATGGCTGTCCACAAATCCTGGAAACATGACTGCTCCGTTCAAACTGATGTCTTTTGTTTCCGGTGAACTGTATTTCTTCTTCAGACTCTCATAGCTGCCGGTGCCTTTTATGACACCATCCTCAACATAAACAGCCTCCGTTTGGTGGCCTTCTTCGAGCATCGTATAAATGAAACCGCCGTGCCATATCGCCTTCATTCACGTTCACTCTCTTTCTTTACGTCTCTTTATTGGCTTTGAGCTGTTCTTCACGTTTTCTTAATTCCACTCGTCTGATTTTTGCAGAAGCCGTTTTCGGCAGGCTTTCGACAAATTCAATCTCTCTTGGATATTTGTATGGAGCCGTAATGGTCTTCACATGATTTTGCAGAACTTTGACGAGCTCATCACTGCGTTTTTCGTGATCTTGCAGGACAACGTATGCTTTAACGATGGAGCCTCTTATTTCATCAGGGCTTGCGACGACAGCACATTCTTTGACTTCAGGGTGCTTCACGAGCGCATCTTCCACTTCGAATGGCCCGATCGTGTAGCCGGAGCTGATAATGATATCGTCATTCCGGCTTTCAAACCAGAAGTAACCATCCTCATCTTTTCTTGCTCTGTCTCCTGTTAGGAAATAATCGCCGCGAATTTGTGTTTTCATTCTGTCCGGATCTTTAAAATATTCTTTAAAGAGTGCCGGGGTGCTGAGGTGAACAGCGATATCACCAACCTCACCAGTTTTGCAGATTTCACCGTCTTCATTGATGATCTCCACCTGATTTCCCGGTGTCGGTTTTCCCATGCTTCCCGGTTTAATGTCCATATCCTTTAAGACACCGACTAAAAGCGTGCTTTCTGTTTGGCCGTATCCGTCTCTGACCTTGACGCCGAAATGCTTTTGGAACACGTCAATCACTTCGCGGTTGAGCGGCTCACCGGCTGAAACAGCGCTGTGCAGGGCTGAAAGATCGTAGCTATCTAAGCCTTCGACCTTTGCCATTAAACGGTATTCCGTCGGCGTACAGCAGAAAACATTGATTTTGTAGCGGTTTAAAAGCTCTAAATATTTTTCAGCTTTGAATCTGCCTTGATACACAAAACCTGTTGCTCCGCTTCCGAGTACCGCCAATAGCGGACTCCATACCCATTTTTGCCAGCCTGGCGCAGCAGTCGCCCATACGGTATCCTGTTCAGAAATATCAAGCCATGCACCGGCAGATGTTTTTAAATGAGCAAATGCCCATCCATGTGTATGTACAACACCTTTCGGCTGTCCCGTTGTTCCGGAAGTATAAGACAAGAACGCCATGTCTTCTCTTGTTGTATCAGCAGTTTGAAAACGGCTTCCATCCGCATCAATCGTTAATAGATTTTTCCATCCGGCATCATTTTCACCAATAGAAAGTTTAATCAGGCGGTCTGCAGTACTGACATCACGGAAAGCGCCAATAAAAGCAGAATAAACAATGGCGCCTTTCACTTCGGCATGTTCAATCCGGTATTCAAGATCTTTCGCACGAAGCATTTCAGAACAAGGAATAACGACCATTCCCGATTTCAGGATAGCCAGATAAACGGCATAGGCTTCGAGCACACGCGGCACCATTACAATCAGTTTATCTCCCTTTTTAAATCCAAGATCAGCCAGAGCCGCACCGATTTTATTTGTTTCTTCCATAAGCTTTTCATACGACCATGATTTTTGTTTGCCCGATTCATCCTCCCATAATAGGGCGGTTTTTTGTCCAGTTGCACTGAACTTTTCGATTTCATTAACTAAATTGTATTCCATTGGGGCAATTAAATCTTCTCGTTTCAACACGAACAACTCCTCACTTTCTCCACCCATTATACATAAATACATGCCGTTTCCGTAAGGATATGCCTAAAAACAAGCTCCATAAACATCGGTTTTTATAGGCCGCTGGTCCTTTTTTATAAAAAAACGAAAAAGAGTGGGGAAAAACCCCACTCCTAAGCCATTATGTGAAATTGTAAATTAGAATTGTCCTCCGCCCATGTTTTGTTGAGCAAAAGATACAAGACGTTTTGTGATCTCTCCTCCAACAGAACCGTTAGCGCGAGAAGTTGTTTCTGCTCCAAGGTTTACACCGAATTCAGAAGCGATTTCCAATTTCATTTGGTCGATAGCTTGAGCAGCTCCTGGTACTAAAAGGTTGTTGCTGTTACCTGAGTTATTGTTAGCCATGTGTCTCACCTCCTTGTGAGTATAGAATGTGTTAAAACACATGGCTTCATACAGAAAATCTTTGGTAATTGTATACAGGAGCCGACTCTTAGTTAAAAGAGTTCTGCGAATTTGTCGTTTGCTTCTTGTTCGCTATATAATGTCATTGTTTCAATGTGATCAACCGCCTCTTGAATCAGCGGTTCAAAATCCACAAAGCTCTCAAAGTGTTCGATTTTTTCTTTTTTCGGGCGTGTTTTCGGGCTTGGCGGCGTAAAGATCGTGCAGCAATCTTCAAATGGCTGGATGCTTGTTTCGTATGTGCCGATTTCCCGTGATATTTCGATGATTTCTGTTTTATCCATAGCGATTAACGGACGCAGAATCGGTGTAGACGTAACCGCATTAATCGCGTACATGCTTTCAAGCGTCTGGCTCGCTACCTGTCCGAGGCTTTCCCCCGTAATAATCGCGAGCCCGTTTCTTTTTTCTCTGATTCTGTCGGCAATTTGAAGCATTAAGCGGCGGGTTGCCGTCATCGTATAGTTTTCAGGAATTTGTTTTTGGATCAGCTCTTGCGTCTTTGTAAACGGGACGATATGAAGCGTCATGCTTCCTCCGAAGCGAGACAGACACTTCGCTAAGTCCATCACTTTTTGTTTCGCACGTTCGCTTGTGTATGGCGGGCTGAAGAAATGGACAGCTTCTACTGAGAGTCCTCTTTTCATTGCGTAAAAACCGGCTACCGGGCTGTCAAAACCGCCGGAAAGCATCAGCATCGCTTTCCCCGCTGAACCGACCGGAAGACCGCCGGCGCCTTTTTCATTGCGAATCGTCAAAAAGGTTGCTTCCTCCCTGATTTCAATTCTGAGCGGAATGTCTGGATTGCGGACATCAACTGTCAGCCCTTCTGTATTTCGCAAAATATGGCCGCCGATTTCAGCGTTCATTTCATTCGTATCTAATTCAAACTGTTTATACGCTCTCTTTGTCGCGACTTTAAACGTATCACCAGGCCGGTATTGATCCTTGATCGCCTGAAGGGCAGTTGTTTTAATATCATCAAGGCGGCTCTCACACTTAATGGCCAGACTGAAGCTTTGAATGCCAAACACCTGTTTCAAGTGAGGAAAAAGAGCCTCAGGGTCCACTCCATTTAATGTAATCGTCATACGATCCCGATTAGAAAAGTATTTTAATGTTGGATAGTCTTTCAGGACAAGCCTGACGTTTTGCTTTAAACGTTCAATAAAGCTTTTTCTGTTTTTTCCTTTGGTTGATATCTCCCCAAAACGAATTAATATATGATCGTAATTCATGTTCTACCTCATCATTTTTTTTAGTTTTTTGATGCCAGGCACAAGCGCGTTCATAAATGGCTCTGTCACATCGCTTGTCTGGCTGTAGTTTAAGCTGATTCTGATGCTGCTTCCGGCGATCTGCTCTCCCTTGCCCATCTGTAACAGGACTTTGCTCGGTTTATGTTCCTTTGCCGAGCAGGCTGATGTCGTTGAAACGAATATATCCTTTTCCTCCAGCATATGCAAAAGCACCTCCGCTTTTATGCCCGGCACAGAGAAATTAATGATATGCGGAGCGCTATTGAAGTGAGGCGTATTTAAGACAACACCGTCTGAATCACTCAGCCTTTTCATAAACAATTCCTTTGCGGCCGCCATTCTTTCAAGGTGATGATGATAATCATCAGCCGCAAGATTGATGGCTTTGGCCAGTGAAACCGCACCTGCTGTATGCTCGGTTCCTGCACGTATGCCTTTTTGCTGGGAGCCGCCTGTTATCAGCGGGATAAGACGCGTTCCTTCCTTTACTAAAAGTGCACCTGTCCCCTTCAGTCCGTGGAATTTATGGCCGGATATGGAACAAAGATCAATGCCGGCATTCTCGATCGCCAAGGGAACTTTAAAGATGCCTTGCACATAATCGACGTGAAACAGAATGTTCGGATACTGCTTCAGCACTTCTCCAGCCTCTTCAATCGGCTGCACGGAGCCAACTTCATTGTTCACATGCATCATGCTGACAAGCACGGTATCCGGCCGAATCGCATCTTTCAGTTCCTTAATGGACACAAATCCATCTTCATTTACTGAAAGATAAGTTACTTCAAACCCGAATAGCTCTGTCAGCTGCTCCAAAGATTCAGTAACGGACGGATGTTCGATAGAAGTGGCAATGATATGTTTGCCTGTTTTTATCTTTGACAAAGCGGCTCCTTTTAAAGCCACATTATTAGCTTCTGTAGCACCTGACGTAAATACAATATCATAATTCTTTAGGCCCAAGGCTCTTTTTATTTGATTTTTGGCTGCCTGAAGCAGCTGTTCCGTTTCGGCTCCATATCGGTGCAAAGATGAAGGATTGCCAAAATATCGGCTGCTAGTCTGTTCATAAACGTTCAAGACTTCATTATAAGGTTTGGTCGTTGAACTATTATCTAAATATATCATCTTTTTTTACTCCTTTATGAAAGCGGTACAAGGTATGATATTTATGTTACCATAACAAAATTTAATAGAAAATTACAAAAAGCTAGTATTGACTTCTAAATTTTTTACCATATAATAAGATTTGTTCGTTTCGTCATATTATCTGACAATTAATTGACAGAATATTTTAACATAATTATTAGGAGGATTTTCATGAAACACTCACTGCCTGTCAAAGATACCATTATTATTGGTTTCATGCTATTTGCGCTATTCTTTGGAGCAGGAAATATGATTTATCCGCCGGAACTTGGACAAGCAGCCGGACACAATGTCTGGAAAGCCATCGGCGGATTTTTACTGACCGGGGTAGGTCTGCCTCTTCTCGGAATTATCGCTATCGCATTAACCGGCAAGGATGCTAAAGGACTTGCTGATAAAGCTCACCCTGCATTCGGTACAGTATTTACTGTTGTGCTTTATTTATCAATCGGACCATTATTCGCCATCCCGAGAACAGGAACCGTTTCTTATGAAATTGGTGCAGTTCCGTTTCTGGCTGGCGTTCCTGAAAGACTGTCTTTATTAATTTTTACACTCATCTTTTTCGGCATTACTTACTATTTAGCGCTAAACCCAACCAAAGTCGTGGATCGAATCGGAAAAATTCTCACTCCAATTAAATTCACAATTATTTTAGTGATTGTTCTCAAAGCGATTATCACGCCAATGGGCGGTTTAGGTGCAGTAACGGAAGCATATAAAGGAACACCGGTATTTAAAGGATTTTTGGAAGGCTACAAAACAATGGACGCGCTTGCTTCAATCGTATTTGGTGTTGTCGTTGTAAATGCTGTGAAAAGCAGAGGCGTTACACAATCAAAAGCTCTTGCGGCAGCTTGTATTAAAGCCGGAATAATTGCTGCATTAGGGCTGACATTCATTTATGTTTCTCTGGCCTACCTAGGTGCAACAAGCACAAACGCAATCGGGCCTGTTGGTGAAGGAGCTAAAATTTTATCAGCATCGTCCCATTATTTATTCGGTTCATTAGGAAATATCGTACTTGGATCAGCTATCACAGTCGCGTGTTTAACCACAAGCGTTGGGCTTGTCACTTCTTGCGGCACATATTTTTCAAAGCTTATCCCTGCGTTATCATATAAAGTTGTCGTTACCATCGTCACTTTATTCAGCTTGATGATTTCTAATTTCGGGCTTGCTCAAATTATCGCTTTTTCAGTTCCTATTTTATCAGCTATTTATCCGCTTGCCATTGTCATTATCGTTCTTTCATTTATTGATAAGCTCTTTAAAGAAAGACGTGAAGTTTACATTGCATGCTTAATCGGTACAGGATTATTCAGTATTTTAGACGGAATAAAAGCAGCCGGCTTTTCGCTCGGAGCTCTAAATACGTTTTTAAATGACAATCTGCCGCTATACAGCCTTGGCATCGGCTGGGTGATTCCTGGAATCATCGCCGCCATTATCGGCTATATTCTTACCTTTTTCATCGGTACATCCAAACAGCAGCTTAAAGAAATAAGTTAATGTTATGGTCGCCTGCGTTACTGCGCAGGCGTTTTTTTAATAAAAAAGAGCCCGCTCATAAACTGCGGGCTCTTTTTTACGATCTGAATTTAAGCGGATAAATCAGCTTTTATTTTTTTCACAGCACCTGGCGCAGCTTTCTCTACAGCTGCAGCCGCAATTTCATAGGATTCTTCATAATCATAAGCGTAAAACCGTCTTTCCGCTTCTTTCAGCTGTTCAGATAAAATATGGTTCTGGCTTCTGAATCGGTTTCCGAACTGAATGATTTTTTCAATCAGCATAACCTGCTCTACCAGTTCCTCTGATTCCCGGCTTGCCCTGTTCACGATATCTTCCGCTTGTTTCAGATGGGCTCCGGCCTCTTCCATATTTAAAGGAATTTCGTTTAATTGATTGACCGTTTCTTGAATGTGATGATGCGCGTTTTCCAGCATCTCTTGAATATGACTCGGGATGCCCGGGATGTTGCTTGTCTTCAGCAGTCTTGCTGTTTCAGAAATTGTTTTTTTCAGATTGCCAAGTGTCTCTCTCGCCTGCAGTTCTTCTTTTCTAAGAGCCTGCAGCTTTTCACGGTAATCCGTATGGTCTTTTTTCACTTCTTCAATCTGCTTCTCAATTGATGCAACCTCTTCAACTAAAAGAGAGTAGGCGACATGCTCTGCATCCAGCTTATCTTTTACTGACGCAAGCAGCTTGCCGACTTCATCAATGCGCTTTTCAAAGGCCTGCTGTTTGCCTAGCTCACCAGCTGTCAGTCTGTAGCTTTCCTTCACCAGTTCAGTTTCCGCCTTTGTCTGCTCCTTCTCTTCTTTCAGCTTATCGTAAGCAATGATCAGCTCAGGCATTTTGCTTAACACAGATTGGCCTGCTTCAACTTCACCCTCGAGCTGCTGGTAAACAGATTGAATATTTTCGTCTATGAGCTGCAGTATGGCAGATGCTTCATCAATATCCAGCTCAGTCATCAAAACATGTTCTGCCCGTTTCAGCTGATTTGACAGGTTTTCCAGTTCCTTATCAATCTGGATATGCTCAAGCTTATACCCTTTCTCTTTCATTTCGCGATATCCGTCTTTGAGCTTTGCAATCTGGCCCGGCAGCGTCTGCTTGCAGTCGGCTAACAGTTTCGGCACATCATCTATGTACGACTGAAGCCGTTCTAGATTGCGGTCCTGCTCAAGGAGAACTTTTCTTGCAGTAATATAGTTCCCGCCCTCTGTCTCTTCTTCAAACTGTTTGATCCCGCTCCAAATCTCGTCAAGATCTGCTTCAAGGCTGTCATAAAGCTCTCCGTAAAGGTGGCTGTATGCCAGCAGGTTTTTTCGGGACTTTGAGTAGCGTTCTCTTACCTGTTCAATCTCTTCGCGGCTCTTTTCTTCACTTGTGACGAGATTGCTGATTTCCCGGAGTATCTTTTCAATGTTCGATTCCGCCGCTGTCAGGAGATCGTCGATATGAACGAGCACTTGATTGGCTTTTTTAAACCGGTATTTGTCCGCGCATTCTTCGGCATCGTAAAGGAGCTCTTCAACTTTCGGCATATGGGCAGTGACAATCTCATCCCATTCTTCACGCCATTTCTCAAAGAACTCTTCTGTCTGCCCCGTCATTTTCAGATGTTTAATTTTGGACATTTCTTCCACTATCGATCGATTGAGAATTTCAATCTTCCAAGATTCCAAACGATCAATTTCCGTGTAGATTTTTTTCCTGAAAAAGTAGCCCGCCGCAAACAGCGCGAGCAGTACAATTAATAATCCAATGACAAACTCCATAATGAGCCCCCTTGCTGTTAACCTTAATCTGTCAGGGTGTTTTATTTATTCAGAAAGATTTCAGGATATGTATTGAGAAAAACTGTCGTTTTCATTGTTATTATGATACCATGTAACCAACATTTTTTGAGCAGAAATCAAAAACTTTTTGTGCAAAATCGGCAGGATTTGACTATTTTTTCACGGGGTGACACCAATGCTAAAGCGAGACGGACATATTCACACACCATTTTGCCCTCACGGAACAACAGACACACTCAGACAATATGCGGAGGAAGCGATAAAAAAAGGCTTTCAATCAATTACGTTTACAGAGCACGCTCCTTTGCCTCCCTCTTTTACCGATCCGACACCGCAAAAAGACAGCGCGATGGCGCAAGCCTCTTTGGAACGCTACATTAATGAAATTTCCGGATTAAAAAAAGAATATCGCGGACAGCTTGACATACGGACCGGGCTTGAGGTCGATTATATTGCTGAATACGAAGATGAAATCAAATCGTTTCTGAATACATACGGCCCATTTTTAGATGACAGCATCTTATCCGTTCATTTTTTGCGCACAAGCTCGTCTTATCTGTGCCTCGACTATGATGAGCATACATTTAAAAAGCTGATCTCAGAGTGCGGAAGCATCGAAGCTGTATATGAACTGTATTACCGCAGCATTTATTCTTCTATTGTAGCATCTCTCGGCGCCTATAAGCCAAAAAGAGTCGGTCACATCACACTCGTTAAAAAATTCATCAGGCTGTTTCCTTATAAAATGTCCGATCATATTCACAGACTTGCTTCTGAGTGCCTGAACGCTGTCAAGGAAAACGGAATGGAGCTCGACTTTAATACATCAGGTCTGAGAAAAACATACGCGGGGGATATTTATCTGGAGGATTGGATGATTGAGGCGGCGAAGCAAAAAAACATCCCGCTTGTATTCGGGTCTGATGCCCATCAAGCGGGTGATGTCGGATACGCGTATGAGAAATTTACTGAACTGCGCTAATTTGTGACCGCATGTCTCCTGTCCGGAATACGCTTCTGATCCAAATCTTGATTTCCTCAAAATACATTTTATAAAAGTACGGCTCGTGCGGCTGCATATAGAGCACTTCTGAAATATATTGAGGCTGGAGATAGGGCATCATCAAGAGAGATTTTAATTGAAGAATAAAATGAGGCAGCGGCAGCGTTAAATGTTCTCGCTGTTTTTCTCCTTCCTCAATAATCAGCTGGAAGATATACTTTTCCTTCATCAGGTACGTCGACATTATTTCCCTTATTAAAGTCGAATCAATGGTGACTTCCCGGTAGACAAACCGAGTTAATTGACGATTGTTATGCTGATAGGATAAAATATCGAAAACCAATTGGAGAAGCTGTTCCTGCGTGCTTTGAAAAGAGATGTTGCCTGCCGCTGTTTCAAGTGTTTTATTGTAGCCTTCGTAAAACTCTGAAACTAAGTGTTCCATCAAACCTCCTTTGCCTTTAAAATAGTAGGAGATGTGCGCAACATTTACATCAGCTGACTTTGCAATTTCACGGACAGATGTGCCAGAAAATCCTTTTTGGTTAAAGAGCATGACAGCAGATTCAATAATTTTGTCTTTGGTGCTTACTTTCATACCGGCTCACTCCTTCCTCTTGTTACAAATTCAAGGCGGAGACCGGCTGTTCCTGTAAGAACTTATCGACAAATGCCGGCAGAAAAGCCGGGATTTTGTTTTATATTATAGAAAAAGTGAGGGTTTTCCATGTTTCATGTCGAACAACAATCTGGAGATAAAGAAAAAGACTACCAGCTTCTGCTCAAACAGCTCGAAGCCATAACAGAAGACGAAACAGACCAAATTGCAAACTACGCAAATGCGTCAGCACTGCTTTATCATTCATTGCCTGAGGTCAACTGGGCCGGTTTCTATTTTGCTAAAGAAGGGGAAGGACAGCTTGTGTTAGGGCCATTTCAAGGTCTGCCGGCATGTGTCCGTATTCCTTTCGGCAAAGGCGTTTGCGGAACAGCATATGCAAACGGAAAAGTAGAGCGAGTTGCGGATGTAAACGCATTTCCGGGACATATCGCCTGTGATGCAGCATCTCAATCAGAAATTGTGCTTCCGATTCATGTAGACGGAAACCTAGTCGGCGTTTTGGACATTGACAGCCCTGTCAAAAACCGATTTGATGAGATCGATGAAAAGTATCTTACACAATTTGCAGAAATCCTTGAAAAAGCTTTAGTGTAGAGCATACAACAAAAGCCCAAAACATGTAGCGTTTTGGGCTTTTTTCATTTTATCGACTCGTGAATCATCAAACGGTTTTTCCCGCTGCGTTTCGCGGTGTAAAGCGCTTCGTCGGCCTCGTGAACAAGCTCCTTCAAGGATTTTTTCGATTCTGAGTCCCAGCAGGAGATTCCGCATGAAATCGTCACCTCAGGCTTCGTGCTTTTTCTCACCGCACAAACAAGCCTTTCGGTAATCCGTTTCCCGACAGCAACCGTCACATTCGGAAGGTAAACCGCCAGCTCCTCGCCCCCCCAGCGGGCGCCGACATCATGCTTTCGAATATTGCTTTTGATAACGGAAGCGACCTGTATTAAAATCTCGTCCCCTGTCTGATGTCCGTACGTATCATTTACATTTTTAAAATTATCAATATCAACAAGAATAAAAACGCCTTTTTGATGAATTTTCATGCTGTATTGAATTTTTTCATCTAAATAGACTCTTGAATACAGCTCTGTCAACTGATCCGTTTTCACCAGATGCTCAAGGCGGTCGCGAAGCATCGAATTGGTCACAGCCAGCGTTGCGTGATGAATCAGCGCTTGGAACAGCTTGTACATTTCAAATGTAAAAGCGTACATTTCCTTTTTCAGCAAAACGGCAAATCCCAGGAGCTGGTCATTCTCCATCATCGGAACAGCCATAAGTGAACCGTATCCGGCTTTTCCAAACACAGACTGTCCATTTCCGATAAAAACGCCATTCTCACCTTCGTACAGTTTTTCTTTTATTTCATTATATATATCAGACGACTTCGTTTCTTTAAAAAATGCTGTGCTCCCGGGAAGCAGTGTCTGATGTTCAAAATGGTCAATATGGAAAAAACCCACTTCTTCAGCATGAAATGATTCAGCCATTCTCACAGCAAGATCGTTCATCGTATCCGTCAGCGTCAGCCGCTGGTTGAGACGGCGCGATGTTTCATTAATTAATTCCAAGTTTGCAATACTTGTTTTGGATTGTTCATAGAGCTGGGCATTTTCAAACGCCTTTCCCGCCGCATTTGCTATCAGTGACATTTCATCAAGGTACACGTCGGTAAGAGGACTGTCTCCCGCCCCACCTGCCATCAGAACGCCGTACGTTCCCTGCTGCCCTTTAATTGGGATGTAAGCGACCGTTTCATTTTTCCGCAAAATGTTCCCGGATAGATAGACTTTAAGCGCAAAGGAATCGGCATCTTCCCCTTCCATATACAGTTCCTTTGCAGGAACACCTATACATTGGTCCTGATCATGAGAAATAAACAGAGAAAATTGAAACAGGGGAAACGTGGTGTGTAAGCTTTCAAGAAGCTTCTTCAACACTTCCGTCTGGTCGAGCAGCGAATGGAACAGTTCTGTCATCTTGTATATCTTTTTTTGATAGATTGTTTTGATATAAAGTCTTTCCTGTTTCATTGACTGATTCAAAAAAGAAGAAATCAAATCCGGAAGCTCTTCCGGAAACACTCCGTCCTGCCTGCATGTTAAATGAAAGCTCCTGCCGGAGACATGATCCTCGATAACATAAAATGAGGCATTTATTTTCGATGCAGAAAAATGCACTTCATCCTCTGCCATTTGTGCCATGTGATCAGATGGAGACGGTAAAAGGGATACGCAAAGTGATGGAAAATATGTTTGAATAGCCGATGTCAGCCATAAAAGAGAGTCGGTGAATGAGACCTTTACAGATTTGGTTAATAAAAAATCGAGCATATGATAACGAAAGGCGGGTAATTGATCTTTTGTTTGTTCTATCATGTTTTATCACCTAAAAAGTTTACCACTAATTTTTGTTTATTATATCATAAACAGCAAAGCGATAATGGATGAATGGTTGACTTCAAAACAAATAAATTATATAATGACCTTTGTGTGAAATATTGCAGCCTTTTTGTTCAGCTTCTATGTTTTCATTTTGTTCCTTATCAGTAAGGTGTATCGTGTAACTCTCTGCTGCTGGAGCGAGGATACATGAAAACAAAATGTCCATGGTCGAATAGAACAGACGGTTTTTATTTTCCACAAAAATAAAACCAAAGGAGGAGTCACATTATGGCTCGCTATACAGGTCCATCTTGGAAACTGTCCCGCCGTCTAGGAATCTCTCTTAGCGGAACAGGAAAAGAATTAGAAAAACGCCCTTACGCTCCAGGTCCACACGGCCCAGGACAACGTAAAAAATTATCAGAATACGGTTTGCAATTGCAAGAAAAGCAAAAGCTTCGTCACATGTACGGTGTAAACGAACGTCAATTCCGTACATTGTTTGACAAAGCTGCAAAAATGACTGGTAAACACGGCGAAAACTTCATGATTCTTTTAGATTCTCGTCTTGATAACGTTGTGTACAAGCTAGGTTTAGCGCGTACTCGCCGCCAAGCTCGCCAATTGGTTAACCATGGCCACATTACTGTAGACGGAAGCCGCGTTGACATCCCGTCTTACCAAGTAAAAGCTGGTCAAACAATCGGTGTTCGCGAAAAATCAAGAAACCTTTCTATCATCAAAGAATCTGTTGAAGTAAACAACTTCGTTCCTGAATACCTTACTTTCGACGCTGAAAAGCTTGAAGGTACATTCACTCGTCTTCCAGAGCGTTCTGAACTTGCTCCGGAAATTAACGAAGCGCTTATCGTTGAGTTCTACTCTCGTTAATCGTTTAAAAAACCCCAGCCGCTATGCGGTTGGGAGTTTTTTTTCGTCTGATTCTTCTACCGTTTCCTGCTGGACAACACTTTCTCTGGCCTGCTGCTCCCAATAATCCCGCTGCAATCTTTCTTTGGCGATCGTACACATGAGATTCACGGTGAGCTCTCCCTCCTATTGAAAAGGTGGTGAATGGTCGTGTTTGCCCTATCTAATATACTCTTTCCCTCAAATTCCTATGCGCTAAACCACAAACATCCTTTGCCAATTAAGCAAAGGATGTTTTTTTCTTATTTATATGTGACAAGGAAGTATTTTTTCTTCCCGCGGCGCAGAACAGTAAATTGATCTTCAATGCGGTCTTCAGCAGATAAGATATAGTCAATTTCTGTCTGGCGTTCACCGTTAATGTAAACGGCTCCGTTTTTAATATCTTCACGGGCTTGGCGTTTAGACGGTGACAGTTTCGATTCAACCAGCACATCTACGAGTGACAGTTCTTCAGCGCTGTCTTTTTCTAGAGAAGGCACATCTTTAAAACCGATTTTTACGTCTTGGGCAGAAAGCTCTTTAATATTGCCGCTGAACAATGCTTGGGAAATATTAATCGCTTGCTCCAGTGCCTCGCGTCCGTGAACGAGCGCTGTCACTTCTTCTGCCAGGCGTTTTTGCGCTTCACGCTTTTCAGGTGCTGTTTCAGTTTTTTCAGCATATTCTTCGATTTCTTCCTTTGAAAGGAACGTGAAGTATTTTAAATATTTCACTACATCACGGTCGTCTGTATTGATCCAGAATTGATAGAACTCATATGGGGACGTTTTTTCTTTATCAAGCCAAATTGCGCCGCCTTCGGTTTTTCCGAATTTTGTGCCGTCCGCTTTCGTTACAAGCGGAATGGTAAGACCGAATGCTTTTGCTCCTTCTTCTTCAGATTTTCTGATCAGCTCAAGGCCAGCTGTAATGTTGCCCCATTGATCGCTTCCGCCGATTTGCAGCTTACAGTTTTTCTCTCTGTACAGGTTTAAGAAATCATAAGATTGAAGAATCATGTAGCTGAATTCCGTGTAAGAGATGCCGGATTCGATTCTGGAGCTGACTGTATCTTTTGCCAGCATGTAATTGATGCCGAAGTTTTTGCCGACGTCACGAAGGAAGTCGATCACATTCATGTTTCCGATCCAGTCGTAGTTATTTGCCATAACAGCTGGATTTTCCGCTGATTCAAAATCAAGAAATCTTGAAAGCTGATTTTTGATTTTTTGCGACCATTCGACAACGATATCAGCCGTGTTTAATGTACGCTCAGCTTTTTTTCCGCTCGGATCGCCGATTAAACCCGTCGCGCCGCCCACAAGCGCAATCGGATGGTGCCCCGCAAGCTGAAAACGGCGGAGTGTTAAAATGGGCAGCAGGTGCCCGATATGCAAGCTGTCTGCTGTCGGATCAAAGCCTGAGTACAGGCGGATTTTTTCTTCGTTCAGCTGTTTATTCAGTCCTTCTTCATCCGTCATTTGCTGAATCAATCCGCGGAAGGATAAGTCTTCAAGTAAGTTTGTCATGAGATAAAGCTCCTTTTTTAATAAAATAAAAACGCCCCTTCGTGTAAACGAAGGGACGATTGATTATCGCGGTACCACCCTACTAATAAGAGCATACATACAGCTTTTCGCTCTTATCACTTTGCCTGATAACGGATCAGGTCCGTTCTTTCACTACTGAAAGCCTGAGCGGCTTTGTTTGCAAAAGCGGTTCATGAGTGTATTCGATATATCCGTCTGTGCTGATTTTCACCGGCCATCAGCTCTCTGGAACGTAAGGATATTCTACTTGTCTCAATCTTTACCTTTTCATATGAAGCTATATCATTTTTAACATAAATAAAATCCCGTGTCAACGGCGCCTTTTAATCCTCCATCGTTGACAGGTCTCCGGCCGGAAGATTCAGTTCCCACGCCTTCAGCACACGTCTCATGATTTTACCGCTCCGTGTTTTTGGCAGCTTATCCTTAAATTCAATTTCACGCGGAGCCGCATGGGCTGCAAGACCTTGTTTGACAAATTGGCGGATTTCTTCCTTCAGTTTATCAGATGGCTCAAACCCTTCTCTGAGAGCGATAAAGGCTTTGATGATTTCGCCGCGCACGGGATCAGGTTTTCCAATGACCCCCGCCTCCGCAATTGCCGGATGTTCGACAAGCTTGCTTTCCACTTCAAATGGTCCGACGCGCTCACCGGAGGTCATGATGACATCGTCCACTCTGCCTTGGAACCAAAAATACCCTTCATCATCCATGTAGGCAGAATCACCAGACACATACCATCCGCCAGGCATAAAATAAGATTCGTATTTTTCAGGGTTGTTCCAAATCGTGTGCATCATAGATGGCCAGCCCTTTTTAATGGCGAGGTTCCCCATTCGATACGGCGGAAGCTCGTTCCCCTGATTGTCAACGATTGCTGCTTCTACACCGGGAATCGGTTTTCCCATCGAGCCTGGTTTAATATCCATGCAAGGATAGTTGCAGATCAGCTGTCCGCCCGTCTCTGTCATCCACCATGTATCATGAATCCGTTTATGAAAAACTTTATGCCCCCATCTGATCACTTCCGGGTTTAAAGGTTCACCGACACTCAGCACATGGCGGAGTGAAGTCAGATCATATTTGGCAGCCATCTCATCTCCGGCTCCCATCAGCATTCGAAAGGCAGTCGGCGCGCTGTACCAGACGTTTACGCCAAGCTGCTCAATCGTTCCATACCAGCTTTCCGGGCTGAATCGTCCGCCGACAATAACATTTGTCGCTCCGTTCAGCCACGGCGCAAAAATCCCGTACACCGTTCCAGTCACCCAGCCTGGGTCGGCCGTGCACCAATAAATGTCCTCTTCCTTTAAATCAAGGACCCATTTTCCTGTCTGATACTGCTGAACCATCGCCTCATGGACATGAAGCACACCCTTCGGCGTACCCGTAGATCCTGATGTATAGTGAAGCAAATAGCCGTCTTTCCTGTCCATCCATTCAATGTCCAGTCTTGTGCTCTCATGCTTAGCCACTTCATCATAATGAATGATGTTTGTTCCTCTCTTTTCAGCCTGGCCGCCGACTATGAATATATGCTGTAAATCAGGCAGCTTTTCAACCGGAATCCTTTCCAAAAGCTCAGGCGTCGTGACGACAACCTTTGCCTCGCTGTTTTGCAGCCGGTCCTTAACAGCCCCCTCCATAAACGCTTCAAATAACGGCCCGGCGATTGCGCCGATTTTGATAGCGCCTAGCATAATAAAATAAAGCTCGGGTGATCTCGGCATAAAAATAAAAACGCGGTCCCCTTTTTCCACATTTCCATACCGTCTCAGTACATTCCCGGCTCTGTTTGTTTCTTCTTTCATTTCTTTAAATGTGTATTTTTCATCCCGTTTTGCGTCCTTATAATAAAGCGCTACTTTGTTTTTCCGAAAAGATTCGGCGTGGCGGTCTATCGTTTCATAAGCCGCGTTCAATTTCCCTGTCTTATGCCAAGAGAAATGTTTTTCCGCTTCGGACCAATCAAATTGCCGATACGTTTCATCGTAGTTTTCTAGGTTATGATCCCCCTCTATAGCTGGTAACGCTTTCAAATTCATGTCAAAACATCCCCCTTTGCTGAAGTTGTCACATTTATTATAGTATATATTCATATTCTTCTCAATTTTTAAAATATAAACCATGTTGAAAACGCTTTATAATTTGTTATTCTTAAAGGAGGCATGTATTTTTTATAGAAATTGATGGGACGGTGAATCAGTGGAACATCATAAAACATATCACTCTGCAAACATCAAAACAGCAACCGGCTCCTTACTGATAGAAGGGCCTGTCTCTCCAGAAGACTTGGCAGGTTATGAGTTTCATAAGGATTTGACCGCATTTCGGCCGCCCCGGGAACAGCATGAAGCATTAGTCGATATTGCCGGCCTTCCTGAGGGACGCATTATCATTGCCAGAGACGGCCAGGCCATTGTCGGCTATGTAACGTATCTATACCCTGACCCGCTCGAAAGATGGTCAGAAGGAAATATGGAGGATTTGCTTGAGCTCGGAGCCATTGAGGTGGCGCCGGAATACCGGGGATGTTCTGTCGGAAAAACGCTTCTGACCGTCAGCATGATGGACGAACAAATGGAGAACTACATTGTGATGACGACAGAATATTACTGGCATTGGGATTTAAAAGGGATGAAAAAGGATGTGTGGGAGTACAGAAAGATCATGGAGAAAATGATGAACGCAGGCGGATTGGTCTGGTTTGCCACCGATGAGCCAGAGATCAGCTCCCATCCTGCGAACTGCCTGATGGCGCGCATCGGAAAAAACGTCAGCCAGGAATCAATTGAACGATTTGACAGGCTCCGTTTTTATCATCGTTATATGTATTAACTGACACTGACAAAGGGGAAAAGATAATGATTGTTGAGCAAATCATGAAAAAGGATGTCATCACATTAACGAAAACGGATACGCTTGAAACGGCAATACACAAGCTGAAGGAATTTCATATCAGGCATTTGCCTGTTATTAATGAAGACCGCCATGTGATTGGGATGATTACAGACAGAGATATGAAACAGGCCAGCCCCAGCATATTTGAAGAAAGCAAACGCAGCCGTTTTCTCACACGAAGCGTTGAATCCATTATGAAAAAAGACGTCGTGTGCGCCCATCCGCTTGATTTTGTTGAAGAAATATCAGCAGTTTTCTACGAGCACGGCATCGGCTGCCTTCCAGTCGTGCAGCATCACAAGTTAATCGGCATTCTGACAAAAACCGATTTGCTGCGGACTTTTGTGAAGCTGACAGGCGCTGACCAGCCCGGATCGCAGGTTGAGATAAAAGTAAATGACATCACAAAAAGCCTCGCCGATATCAGCAGCCTCTGCCAAAGACTTCAGGTAAAAATACTGAGCGTTCTTGTCTATCCCCATGACGATTCCGGCGCAAAAGTGCTTGTATTCCGTGTCAAGACGATGAATCCGCTGCCGTTTTTGCAGGAATTGCAAAAAAACGGGCATCTCATCGTATGGCCGTCAGAGCACAGGGATCAGCTATGAGGGACAGTGTGTTTATTTATTCTCCCTCTTATCAGACTTATATGTTTCATCAGGAGCACCCCTTTAATCAGCAGCGTGTTCTGCTGACATATGATTTGCTCAAATCGATGGATGCCTTTGACGAGGGGGATATCGTCAGTCCCCGGCTTGCGGCGGAAGATGAGCTGGCTCTTGTGCATACGGACGATTATATTCAGGCAGTACAGCTTGCCGGCGCCGGAAAACTTCCACCCGAAGAAGGGGAAAGCTACGGGCTCGGCACTGAAGATACACCCGTCTTTGCAGGCATGCATGAAGCTGCCTCACTATTAGTCGGCGGAACCTTAACAGCTGCGGATTATGTCATGTCTGGACAAGCACTGCATGCTGCCAACCTTGGGGGAGGCCTGCACCACGGGTTTCGCGGAAGGGCTTCTGGATTTTGCATATACAACGACAGCGCTGTAGCGATTCAGTATATTCAGAAAAAATATCAAGCCAAGGTGCTGTATATTGATACGGACGCCCATCACGGAGACGGTGTGCAATTTGCGTTTTATGATAATCCCAACGTATGCACCCTGTCCATTCATGAAACGGGACGATATTTATTCCCCGGAACCGGTCAGATTCAGGAAAAAGGCAGCGGAAAAGGCTACGGATATTCCTTTAATATCCCGCTTGATGCTTTTACGGAGGATGATTCATTTATTGAGGCTTACCAGACAGCAGCTTCAGAAATCGCCGCTTATTTTCAGCCGGATGTGATTATCAGCCAAAATGGAGCTGATGCCCATTACTACGATCCTCTGACGCATTTGTCAGCAACGATTGCCATTTACGAACAGATTCCGCGGCTCGCTCACGCTTTAGCGCATCAATATTGCGGCGGAAGATGGATCGCCGTCGGAGGAGGCGGATATGATATTTGGCGTGTGGTGCCCCGTGCCTGGGCCCGAGTATGGCTTGAAATGAAAGGGATCGATCCGGGACATGACATTCCATCTGAATGGATCGCAAAATGGCAAAAGCAATGCCCAGTCACCCTTCCGTCCAGTTGGAGCGATCCCGCCGATTTATATCCGCCGATTCCACGCAAGCCAGAAATTACAGAAAAAAATGCCCAAACCGTCAGCAAAGCGTTATACGCGATACGATCAGAGCGTCAGGAAAAAACAAAATAAAAAAACGACCTTCACGAAGAGGTCGTTTTTGATTTTTTGATGACGATTTCTACACGTCTGTTTTCCTTCATGTGTTCATTTGTTTTGTTATCCTTTACAGGCTTTGTATCCGCATAGCCAACAGCGATAAATCGCTTCGACGGGAGTTTCTCTTTTGATGTGAAATATTGAATCACTCCGCTTGCCCGTGCTGCGGATAGCTCCCAGTTGGACGGATACCTGTACGTTGAAATATTTCGGCTGTCTGTATGGCCCTCCACCTGAATATCATTTGGAATAGTCTGAAGAAGAACTGCAATTTGGTGAAGAAGCGTTTCAGCATTTTCCAACACTTTAGCCTCGCCTGAATCAAACAGCACCGCTTCCTGAAGAACGAGCACGACACCGCGTTCATCCCGCTTTGCTGTCATTTTCGCCTTCAGCTGGTGCTCTTGAATGTATGTATTCACTTTTTGCAGCAGTTGATCCTGCTGATTCTCTTGCTTCTTTGCATCGGCTGACGGCGTGTCTTTTTGATCGATGGCTGTCTGGTCTGGCTGAAGCCCGCTGCCTTCCTTTTGAATCGAGTTCACCGCTGCTTTAAATTTCTGCAGATCAATCTGCGACATCGAAAAAAGTAAAATAAAGAACACAAGGATCAGCGTAACCAGATCTGTAAAGGTGACCATCCAGCCCGAGGATGATTGATTGTTTTTCCCGTTTCCATTCCTTCGTTCAAAGCGGTCTCTTCTAAGCTTCATGTACAGATCCCTTTTTTGTCTTTACTTGATTATGCTGCTTCCGCCATTCTTCCCGAGAACTGAAAACGACGAGCTGGCTTTCCAGATTGCGCGGATTTTTTCCGGATTGTATCCCGATGATACCTTCCACCATCACCTGTTTGATGAAGATTTCACTTTCTGTTTTTTCTTCGAGCTTAGCCGCAATCGGGTTAAATACCATGTTTGCCAGCAATGATCCGTATAAGGTCGTCAAAAGTGCAACAGCCATATTCGGACCGAGCATATCAGGGTCATTTAAGTTTTTGAGCATCAGCACCAGCCCGACCAGTGTCCCGATCATGCCCCACGCCGGAGCGAATTCCCCCGCCTTCTCCAAAACACGCCGGCCTTTGCGGTGCCGTTCCTCCATTGCTGCAATTTCTGAATCCATGACAAGCCGAATCGTTTCTTCATCCCAGCCGTCAACCGCCAGAAGCAGCCCCTTTTTCAAGAATGGATCTCTGATTTCTCTGGCCTGGTCATCAAGTGATAAAAGCCCATGTTTGCGCGCATGATCGGAAAGGGAAACGAAGGTTTTCACAAGATCTTTTACATTGTCTTCCTGGCGGATAAATGCCTGCTTTAACACAGTGGGCGTTTTTTTCAGCTCTCTCGGCGGAAAACTGATAAAAACAGCGGCGCAAAGCCCTCCTGTTACGATAAAGAAAGAAGTCAGATCTAGAAAAGAGCGGAAACCGCTTACTCCCGATCCGGAAATAATTCCAATCACAATAATAATTGTTCCTAACACAAAACCAACAGGTGTAAGATAATCAAAACGTTTCATCATTTCTCCTCACTCATACGAAAAAAGCAAGAATCCACCCTAGAGGTGAAGCTTGCTTTCTTGTTTTTCTTATGACTTGGTTGACTGTCTTAACTCTATACGATGCGGCAATTCGACAATATGCTCTTCCACCGGCTCTTTATTCATGAGCTTTGTCAGCAGTCTCATGGCAACCGCGCCAATATCATACGTCGGCTGAACTACTGTTGAAAGCTGCGGCCGAACCATCAAGCTTAATCTCGTATTATCAAAGCCGATAATGTCGAGATCCTCAGGAATGGAAAGGCCTTGATCCTGTGCGGCATGAATAATGCCGAGCGCCATTTCATCAGTTGCGGAAAGAATCGCTGTCGGTTTTTTGTCCAGGCTCATGAGATGCTGAAGCGCCTCAAGTCCGGAATCATACGTGTAATCACCTTCAGCGACAAATTGTTCATTAAACGGAAGATTCGCCTCTTCAAGCGCCCGTTTGTAGCCTTGCAGTTTCTTTGAGCGGTTGATCGGTTCTGTCATCGGGCCGGAAACAAACGCGATATCAGTGTGCCCCTTATCAACCAAAAGCTTCACCGCGTCATAAATCGCCTGCTCGTAATCAATTGCGACTGATGGTGTTTCACCTTGCTCTTCAACAGAAGCGGCAAGCACGATCGGCACTGGCGAACGCTTAAATTCCGCTACATGCTCGTCCGTAATGTTTCCGCCCATAAATACGATGCCGTCGACCTGTTTGCCGAGCATTGTGTTTAATAAGTGCAGCTCTTTCTCCAAGTTTTGGTCAGAGTTGCTCAAAATGATGTTATATTTATACATTGTCGCGATATCTTCAATTCCGCGCGCAAGCTCTGAATAGAAAATGCTTGAGATATCAGGAATGATGACACCTACAGTTGTTGTTTTTTTGCTTGCAAGCCCTCTTGCCACCGCGTTTGGACGGTAGCCGAGACGGTCAATGGCTTCCAAGACTTTTTTTCTCGTTGTCGGTTTTACATTCGGGTTTCCATTCACGACACGGGAAACGGTTGCCATGCTTACATTAGCTTCTCTCGCTACGTCGTAGATCGTAATATTGCTCATCCTAAAACCACTCCTTTTACTGGATACACTTATCCTTATCTATAGCATAAACACTTTATGTAGAGAAATGTCATAATGTCCGAATTTATGTCGTTTATGATTTGTAAGCGTAAGTCAGTAGTCTACATTATTTTTCATTATTCATCAAATTTAAATACTTCTCATGAAATTATACACGTTTTTATAGATGATGAAAACGTATACTTGAGTTTTATAATTAAATAAACGAGAAAGCGCAAAAAAAGGCCGCATATGCGGCCTTTTGTATTGATCTCATTCCATTAGGCGTTGACTTTCACCATTGGTTTCAGTTCATTCAGCCATTTTTCGAATTCAGGGATCGCCATTTGCTGAGCAGAGTCAGAAAGTGCGACTGATGGATCAGGATGAACCTCTGCCATTACGCCGTCAGCACCGATCGCCAAAGCGGCTTTAGCTGTCGGAAGAAGGAGGTCGCGGCGGCCTGTTGAATGCGTCACATCAACAAAGACCGGCAAATGCGTTTCCTGTTTCAGAATTGGCACAGCTGAGATATCGAGCGTGTTTCTCGTTGCTGTTTCGTATGTTCTGATACCGCGCTCACAAAGGATAATTTGATCATTGCCTTGTGCCATAATGTATTCAGCTGCATTGATGAATTCCGAGATCGTTGCAGCAAGTCCGCGTTTCAGAAGGACAGGCTTTTTCACGGAACCTGCAGCTTTCAGCAATTCAAAGTTCTGCATATTACGCGCACCGATCTGAATTACATCAATGTAGTCAAGCGCTTCTTCAATATGAGCCGGAGTTACGATTTCGCTGATAACAGCCAGATCAAATTCATCCGCTACACGTTTTAAGATTTGGAGTCCTTCTACACCGAGGCCTTGGAAATCGTATGGGCTCGTACGAGGCTTAAAGGCTCCTCCGCGAAGAATTTTAATCCCTTGTTTTTTAGCAGCCGCAGCCACTTCCGCCACCTGCTCATAGCTCTCAACCGCACATGGTCCGACGATAAATCTTTGCTGGCCGTCTCCGACTTTTTCACCTTTGATATCAACGATTGTATCTTCAGGTTTTTTCTTACGGGAAACAAGAAGCGCTTTGCTGTGATCTTCCTCCTGAAGCTCTAAACCTGCTTTAAAGATTTCTTTAAAAATGTGCTGGATAGTAGAATTTTCGAATGGTCCGTCATTGTTTTCAATGATTTTATTTAACATTGTGCGTTCTCTGACAGGATCAAAGCGATTGACACCTTGCGCTTCTTTCGCTTTACCGATCTCTTTCACAACATTTCCGCGCTGGTTGATTAATTTTAAAATTTGCAAGTTTAATTCGTCTGCCTGCTGCCTTAGAAGCTCTAATTCTGTGTTGCTCATTTTTTTCATCCTTTCCCTGCACATTCATTTTTTATTTTGTAGTTAACATGCATCTTACTATAAGTAAAACCAAATGGAAATACTGAAATACAAAATTTTAAAAAAAGTCTACTTTATTACCCAAACGCTTTTAAGTGATAAAGTAATGTATGATGCTATCGTACATGATGTGAAGAAAATGATCAATAGTTTTTTTCAAAAAAAAAGCGCCAGATCATATCTGGACGCTTTTTTCTAGGACAGATGCTGCTCAATCGCCGCTTCTGTAATTTGTGAATGTGAGGTATGCCACTTTACTTCACCGTTTTGGATCACGAAAACTTGAGGGCTTTCGTGCTTGACTCCGTATGTTTCTGCGATGAAATTTGACAGGGGCCGTGCCTCTTGCACTTGCAGATAGTAAGCCGGCACTTCTTCATGCTGATTTGCAAAGGCATTAAATTCTTGAAATGCGGCTTGGCTGATCGGGCATGTTAAGCTGTGCTTAAAAAACAAGAAAGTGCCTTCCTTTTCTGCAATACGCTTAAACTCTTCCTCAGATTGAATTAGCTGTTTTGCCATTAGTCAAGTCTGCTCCTTCCGGGCTCAGCGGTTGATGTGCTCGGCCTGTTTTTGTGCATCTTTCAGCTCGTCTTTTACGTCTTCTTTCGTTTGGAGGACTTGATCTTTTGCTTCGTCAGCCGCCTGCATTGCTTCATTTTTCATATCTTGCGTAGCAGATGATGACTCGGTATTTGCAGATTTTGAACGGTCTCTTAAATCTTTGACCTTGTTCATGATCTGTCCTGACTGATCGGCGACAAGCTGTGTGATGTTAGATGTTTTGTCTTTTGCAATGCTGACATATTGTGTGCCTTTTTCTTTTGCATCTGCCGTCATTTTATCTGTTTTATCCCGCAGAGCAACAGCTTGATTTCCGAGATCGTCGCGTAGTTCTTTCCCAGATTTAGGTGCTAGGAAAAGCGCAGTGGTGGCTCCGATGATTCCTCCGATTAAAGTACCGATTAAAAAATCTTTACTATTAATTCCATCTTTGCTCATCATTATTCCTCCTCAAAGTGTTTTTCTCTCTTAAAGAGCTGATTTCTTTCGCTTCCACTTCTCCCAAATTTCCATTGCTGCTTGGCTCCAGGTGACAACCTGATTGATTTTATCTTGGTTTTCTCTCACTGATGCCGATACAGACCCTGCCGCCTGCTTCATTGATGTATTGAACTGCTGCACAGAGGTTCCCACCCCTTGAACAGCATGAACGACCGTGTTCAGCTTTTCTGATTTTTCCTGAATATCTTCAGCCAAGCGGTTGGTCTTATGTAAAAGCTCGGCAGTTTCAGTGGTAATGCCTTTCATTTGTCCCTCCAGCCCTTCGAGCGTGGATGCAACATGTTTTAATGTCAGCTGCAGTGACTTTAGTGTTTTAGACAAATAGATCACTAAGACGAGAAATGCTACTGCGATTAGTGCAACGCTTAAATAAAGAATGATAATCATCTTAAACCTCCTTGCTGCAGGATATACTGCTGTTTACCCGATTTGTAAAATCATAAACATATCTGTTGGGCTGTATACATATTATTCTCCATTACATTTGAAAAATCCTTTAAGAGGATTTCTCTTCAGATAAATAAAAAGCAGTGAAATCACTGCTTTTTATTATGCCATGACGTTTTCGTAGGCTCTCATATATTTTTGGATATCTCCTGCTCCCATAAAGATGAGAACGGCTTTATCATGAGCTTTTAAAACAGATGTATCATCTTCTGCAATCAGCTTGGCATTATTAATTTTTCCCTGCAGGTCGCCGATCGTCAGCTTTCCTGCGTTTTCCCGGGCTGACCCGAAGATGTCGCATAAATACACACAGTCTGCCCCGCTCAGGCTTTCAGCAAATTCATCAAGGAATTGCTGTGTCCGCGTAAATGTATGAGGCTGGAATACCGCAACGATTTCACGATCAGGATATTTCTGTCTTGCCGCCTCAATCGTCACTTTTATTTCTGTCGGATGATGAGCGTAATCATCAATTAACACTTGGTTTCCGAGCTGTTTCTCATTGAATCTGCGTTTGACGCCGCCAAATGATTTAAGGCCATGTTTAATAACGCTGGCGTCAATTTCTTCATAATGGCACAACGCGATGACCGCCAATGAGTTCAATACATTATGATGGCCATACGCAGGAATATAAAATGTGTCATAGAATGTATTGCGGACAAAGACATCGAAAGTTGTCCCTTCTGTGCTTTTTACAATGTTTCTCGCTTGAAAATCATTTTCTTCTCCTGTGCCGTAATAAACGACAGGCACATTCGCATGGATTTTCGGCAGATACTCATCATCACCGCAGGCAATAATGCCTTTGTTAACTTGAAGAGCCATTTCCTGAAAAGCGTCAAACACATCGTCAATATTTGAGAAGTAATCAGGGTGATCAAAATCAATATTCGTCATAATCGCGTAGTCAGGCTGATAGCTTAAGAAATGGCGGCGGTATTCGCACGCTTCAAATACGAAGTATTCGCTGTTTTCATTTCCTTGGCCTGTTCCGTCCCCGATTAAGAAAGACGTCGGTTTTGCGTTTTGGATAACGTGAGCCAGCAGCCCCGTAGTCGACGTTTTACCGTGCGCACCAGTAACCGCGACACTGGTGAATTTTTTCATGTAGTCACCTAAAAACTTATGATAACGAATCACCGGAATTCCGTCAGACATCGCTTTTTCAATCTCAGGGTGCGTGTCTGGGAATGCGTTTCCAGCGATAACTGTCATGCCGGGTTTGATGTTATCCGCGCTAAAAGGAAGAACAGTGATGTTTCTTTTTTCAAGCGCCGTTTGTGTAAAAATGAATTTTTCGATATCCGATCCTTGGACAGTATATCCATTATCATGAAGTATTTGGGCAAGCGGACTCATACCCGTCCCTTTTATTCCAACAAAATGATAAACAGTCATAATTGTACCTCCAACAAACGTCTATCTGTTCCCCAGTATATGACGTTCATTTCAATTTGCGACCGCGGCGGCTGAAAAGCCGCCTGACGGCGTATCCTTATATTTTTTGTTATGTTCAGTATCCGGTTATTTCTTTCCGATTAAACCTAAATATCACGATTTCTATGCCCATTTGCTGTAAAGCGGCATAGCTGTTAAATGCTCTATCCATTATCATACCATGTTTGCTGTGAAAATGAACCTATATTATTCGTTTATTAAATCACTTGCAGTGATCAGCACCTCTCGAGGCTTGCTTCCTTTCGCCTCAGAGATCATACCTTCCGCTTCCATCATATCAATCAGCCTTGCAGCCCGATTATATCCGATTCTGAATCTTCTTTGCAGGCTTGACGTGCTTGCACTGTTTTGCTCAACAACAAATTCGCACGCCTCATAAAACAGCTCATCCTCTTCCTTTAAGGCAGAGCCTTGTCTGACCAATTCTTCCTGTTCGAATAAATAAGCTGGCGGCAGTTGGTTTCTGACATGGGAAACAACACGGTCAATTTCTCGGTCCGATACAAAGTTGCCTTGGAGACGGACCGGTTTTCCAGAACCGTTCTCCAAAAAGAGCATGTCTCCTTTGCCGAGAAGTTTTTCCGCACCTGCCATGTCAATGATTGTTCGGGAATCAACCTGGCTGGAGACAGAAAACGCAATTCTCGTCGGGATATTCGCTTTAATCAGACCGGTAATGACATCGACTGACGGACGCTGAGTCGCGACTAGCAAATGGATTCCGCAGGCTCTTGCTTTTTGAGCAATCCGGGCAATGCTTTCTTCTACATCATTTGGAGCTACCATCATCAAATCCGCAAGCTCGTCAATGACCACAACTAAATACGGCAATTTTTCGCCCGTTTGATGATCAGAGGTTAATTGATTAAAACGGTCAATATCGCGAACACCGGAATGGGCAAACAGTTCATAGCGGCGCTCCATTTCCTCAACGACCCATTTTAAAGCAGCAGTGGCCGCTTTGGCGTCGGTAATGACAGGGCTGACGAGATGAGGAATTTTGTTGTAAGGCGCAAGCTCTACCATTTTCGGATCAATCAGCAGCACCTTCACTTCACTCGGATCAGCTTTATAAAGCAGACTCACTAAAATTGTATTGATGCACACGCTTTTTCCCGATCCTGTAGCTCCGGCAATAAGACCGTGCGGCATTTTCTTCAGATCAATGACAACAGGATTCCCCGAAATATCCAATCCAAGTGCTGCCGTAAGCGGTGACGTGCTCGTCCTGAAAGCAGAGCTGCGAATCATTTGGCGCAAATCAACCACCTTGCTCGTGCGGTTCGGCACTTCAATTCCGATCGTGTTTTTCCCCGGAATCGGCGCTTCTATTCGAATATCTCTGGCGGACAGGCTGAGTTTAATGTCATCAGACAGGTTGGTGATTTTATTCACCTTTACACCCGGTTCAGGGTGTACTTCAAATCTTGTGACTGACGGCCCTTGCGTTACATGAACCACATTGGCCCGAACGTTAAAGTTTTTCAAAGTTAAATCAAGCAGCTGACGCTGGTTTTCTATCCACGCAGTATCGTCCTGAACTTGTGCTGGCGGCACATCAAGCAGTGAGACATTTGGGAACACATAGCTTCCGCGGCGCTCCCCTGCTTTTTGCTGTTTATGCGTATCGCTTTTCAGCATCATAACATTAAAAGGAACAGACGGTCCCTTCTGAAGTGCTGGACTTCGTTCAGGATTGTTACTCGACTTCTCGGTTCTGTTCTGCTGTTCTGCTGGGGCCGTGCGTCTTTCACCCGCAGGAACTTCTTCCTCCCGGCTTTCATCCGCCGCAGAATAGGATGGAGAATCCTCTTCTGTGCTATGTTCGGGTTCTGGATAGTCATTTATCTGGGCCGCGGTTGCTTCAGGCTGGCTGTTTTCCTCTATCACTTGAGCTGATGCAGCTTCCGGAATAATTTCTTCGTGAGCAGCTGTATGGCTGTCTGACAGTTCCTCTGCTTCTTGCCCGGCATCTGCCACAGTCTCTTCCTCGTATCGTTCATTATGCAAGAAAGGCTTTTCATGCTCATGGAATTCCATTTCTTCTGTTGGGGCTGAGGTGTAAGCAGTTTCTGGAACAGCTTTTTCACGAACGTTTCCTTCGTTGGCTGACGGCTCTTCTGCCTCAGTTTCAGCACCTGTCACAGCCTCTTCCCCATATCGCTCATCGGGTAAGAAATGCTCTTCCTTTTCAGGCTCTTGGTTTTCCGTTTGTTCTGCTTGAGTTGAGACGGTGTCAGCAGTTTCCGGAACAGCTTCTTCGCGGGCATATCCTTCGTTACCTGACAGCTTTTCTGCTTCCATTCCGGCACCTGTCACAGTCTCTTCCCAAGATTTTTCTTCGCGCAAGAAAGATTCTTCCTGCTGCTTCATTTGTTCTGTTTCTTCTGACCGCATCTCAGCAGCTTTTGGAGCCATTTCGTCTCCAGCGTTTACTTTTTTGTCTGACAGCTCCTCTGCTGAGTGCTTTGCCATTGTTTCATTCGTACTTTTTAGGACGCCAGAAGGCTGTTCTTCGAATCGGTCATATGAAAAGAGAGGCTCCTTCTTCTGTTGCTGCGGCGGCCGGTCCGGCATTGGATAGCTGCGTTCGCGTTCGATTTCTTCTGAAAGCAGCGTTACCTTCTCTTCTACAGGTTCCGGCTTTTTTTGCACACCTTTTTTTTCCGCAGATTGTTTCGGCACGTCCTTTTTCACAGATGGTTTTTGATTAAATCCATATACAGGCGAAGGTATATTTGTCGGTTTAAAAGGTTTCTTGGCCGGCTCTGATTTTTCATATGTATGATGCTCTTTTTCATTATTTGTGCGGTCTCTGTGCTGAGCAGCGCTCGAACGAGGCTCCGCTTGCGGTTCCTCCGATGGCGGGCGGCGCCTTCTCAAATCATTTTTTTGATATCCGTCAGGCACAACCGGAAAACGGAACTTGCCTTTAGGATATTCGTAATATATTTTAGGATCTTCCAATCGTTTTAATTGTCCTTCGGAGTGATGCGATTCTGGCTGTTTCGGAATTTGAGCAGGTTTTGTCTCCCGTTCAGCGTCCTCTTCACTCTCTCCTAAAAACAAATCAAAAAATTTATGAAGCCAACTCATAATTCATCTCTAACTCCCTTATAGTTTTCTGGGACGATTTTTAGTATACCACTGCTTGTCGGCCCAGAAAAGATTAAGCTTTCAGCAAAACAAAGCCGCTAAACAAGGGCTTAGCGGCTTTTTTTACATGATTCGATTTTTTCGGCGTATTTATGGGAGTCTAAAACTGAAATGCGTCTCCAGCCTCATGGTCTCCTTCTAATACAAGGATTCCTTTTTCAGCCGGAGCGTCAGGCAATGCAAGCTCTTTTGCGGAGCAGATCATTCCGCTCGACGGTACGCCCCGAAGCTCAGCATCCTTAATGACGAGTCCGCTCGGCATCACAGCGCCGACTTTGGCAACGACAACTTTTTGACCTTGATCAACATTAGACGCGCCGCAAACGATCTGAAGCGTTTCATCTCCTACGTTGACTTTACATACGCTTAATTTATCCGCATTTGGATGTTTTTCTTTTGATTCAACATATCCGACAACAAACTTTGGCGATAAATCAACGACTAATGTTTCTTCAATGCCGTTTCTGTTTAGCATTTCATTCACATCTTGAACGAATGTTTCTGAAAGGGCAACAGGGCCGTTTTCATCAATGGTTAAGTATGAAGACGCGTTAAAGATGTTAAAACCCGTCGTTTCATTTGTTTCGCTATTGAAAATTTTGACGACGTCGCCGTGTTTTTCATAGCCTACTTGCTCGCGCGTTACGTCTTTTAGAGAGATCAGAAGTGTATCTCCCACACCTTCTTTATTATAAAAAGCGTTCATAAGTAAAAAATCCTTTCTAATCCTTTTTCGGACGGCTTTTTGCCAAGATAAACACCGGCTCCAGCTTTCCTTCATTGTACAGGAAAGAAAGCGCCGTAATCGGAACGGTGCCGCCTGCAAAGAAGCTCATCGACATTTGTCCTAAAATATCATACCCTGATTCATTCCGAATGTCAGCAAGTATCAGAACGTCCTGATGCGGAACAGAGATCGCGAGCTCACCTTTAGCATTTTGTTTATACTCATTTAAAATCGCTTCGTTCAGAATCCGGCTGGCGTCGTAACCGTCATTTGCTCTGAAGAAGTAAAAGAGATTGCCGGCAACTGTATCCTCTTTGACAACCGTCGGCAGAGAGCGGAGGTTAAACGCAGCCGTTTCTCTGATCCGCTCCCTTGTCCAGTTTTCTTTCTCCAGCATGCGCTGATCAATTAAACGATAGGTTTTGCCCAGATCAAGCGCGTAGTAAATTCTTGTTTCTGCGGTATGATCGTCATAAATAAGCGGAATCTCTTCGCTGGACTTGTCCGGAAAAGAGGTTGAGCGGATGACCGGATAAATGCGGCTTTCCTTCCCGGTTATTTCCTGCGACTTCCCTTCCATAGCTGTCATGGCTTCTGATACATAGTAAACGATCTCGTCAATGGCTTCGTCTTTTTTCAGTTCCCATTTTGCAATAATCGGCGGCAGGTCGAGCGTAATTCCTTTTTTAGTTGTTTCATCCTCAACACGGAGGGTGTCTTTTTCTCTGTCAAATAAAAAGGAGCGATTCTCGTGCTGAAGGCGCTGTTTCAATATGTCTGACAGCTTCCTTGAGGTCATTTTCAAACCGGATATCCTCCTTTACGCTTTTGCGAGAGAGTCAGTTAAAAACTGTTCAATTTCTTCTTTTGTTTTGCGGTCTTTGCTCACAAAACGATTCACTTCTTTTCCTTCATTAAACACAACAAAGCTTGGAATGCCGTAAATCTCCCACTCCGCGCATGTATCAATAAATTTGTCGCGGTCTACATAGTAGTAAGTGAATTCAGGAAAGTCTGCTTCCAATTCCGGAAGAAAAGGCTCTACAAAACGGCAGTCCGGGCACCAGTCAGCAGAAAACATAAATACTGCCCAATCATCCTTTACCGCTTTTTCCAGCTCTTGCGTTGTTTCGATTTTTTTCATCAAATATCCCTCCAGTTGTTTATGTTCTTACATGTTAGTTTATCGATACTCGTCCATTTGGATCATACCAAACTGCTTGCGGCAAAACCACTTATATGCAACGAATGAATATGTAAGATAAGCTTTCCCATTATCATTATCATATTTTATTTGCATTATCAAGCACGTTTCGTTTAACATCTTTTACATGAGGGTAAAATTGACAAATGGTCATACATAAGGAGGGATCCAGTTTGGAGTTTATCGTCTATTTAGCCGGAGAAATCCACAGCAATTGGCGGGAGGAAATAAAGGAGAAAACGAAGTCACTGAAGCTGCCGATTACGTTTGTCGGCCCGATGGAGCATCACGACCGTTCAGACAATATCGGAGAAGAAATCATGGGCGCTCAGCCAAACGCAGTCTATAAGGACGACAAGGCTTCTGATATCAATAACTTCAGAACTGCCGTCTTGATGAATAAAGCCGACTTTGTAATCGCCTTGTTTGGCGAAAAGTATAAACAATGGAACACAGCAATGGATGCTTCCTATGCCATCGCAAAAGGCAAACCCCTGATCATCATTCGTCCTGAATCGCTACACCACCCATTAAAAGAGCTTTCAAACAAAGCGAATATGACTGTTGAAACGGTGAACCAAGCCATTAAAGCACTTTCCTATGTATTTGAAACAAAATAAGAAAAAAGCTTGTCGACATGGCTTACAGCCTTGCTCAACAAGCTTTTTCTCCAGGTTTTACATATTTTCTTTAATTGCTTCAACTGTCTGCTTGTCACAGGCAGTTACGAGCTTTATCAGCATTTCTTTAGCCGCAGCGTAATCATCAATATGGATAATAGACGCATTTGTATGAATGTAGCGGGAGCAGATCCCGATAACTGCTGACGGAACGCCGCTGTTTGAAATATGCACTCTGCCTGCATCTGTTCCGCCGCCCGAAACAAAGTATTGATATGGAATCTGATGTGTTTCAGCCATATCCAGAACAAATTTTCTCATTCCGCGGTGCATGACTGTTGTTCTGTCAAGAATGCGGAGCAAAAAGCCCTTTCCAAGCTGCCCAAACTGCTGTTTATCGCCGCTCATGTCGTTTGCCGGACTGGCGTCAAGCGCGAAGAACAAATCCGGTTTGATCATATGAGACGCTGTCTGTGCGCCTCTTAAGCCGACTTCTTCCTGAACGGTTGCGCCAGCGTAAAGCGTATTCGGCAGTTCTTTACCTTGCAATTCCTTCAGCAATTCAATGCTCAATCCGCAGCCGTACCGGTTATCCCACGCTTTTGATAATATTTTCTTTTCATTCGCCATAATGGTAAACGGGCATACAGGGACAATTTGCTGGCCCGGTTTAATACCGATTTTGATAGCGTCTTCCTTATCATCCGCTCCGATATCAATCATCATGTTTTTGATATCCATCGGACGGTTTCGCTGAGCATCTGTTAACAGATGCGGCGGTATGCTTGAAATAACTCCCGGAACCGGGCCGTTATCTGTTTGAATTTCCACTCTTTGTGCCAGCAGCACCTGACTCCACCAGCCGCCGAGCGTTTGGAACCTCAGTAATCCGTTATCTGTAATGGATGTCACCATAAATCCGACTTCATCCATATGTCCAGCCACCATGATTTTCGGCGCGTCCTCTCCGCCTTTTCTGACTCCGAAAACACTTCCCAGTCTGTCCTGAACGATATCATCGGCATATTTGGCAAGCTCCTGCTTCATAAACGCACGGACCTGATGCTCATTGCCCGGCGCTCCGGGAAGCTGCGTCAGTGTTTGGAAAAGCGCTTTCGTTTCTTGATTCATGTTTTCCCCTCATTTCTATGTAGTTCTTTTATTTTATTAGAAAAAATTCTGTTTTCCAAGCACTCTGATTGAATCTGCTCAATGAGCCGCGTATCGCTTAACAGGATTTGGCGGTTTCTGTATAATGGAAGTATGATCAATCAGGAGGTGCTTTATTTTGAAATTGCGTCATCTTCTTTTAGGAGCAGGACTTGGAATTTGTACGGCTGTTGTTGTGAAGCAATATGTGATGAAGCCTTATATTTCTTCAGAAAGAGCGCTTCGTATCGTAAAATCCGCTTTTAAACAGCGGGGGCCGATTGATGGATCATGGATCTACACCCAGCCGGAGCCCTACAATGTGAATGGAGAAACCGTGCAGGTGTACAAGACCGGTGTTACACGGTCAGCTTTCGGAGAACTAGAGCAATATGAAGTGATGGTGGATGCGAAAACGGGGAGAATTGTAGATGTCATCGATACAATCGCGTCTTAACACCGGACAAGCGTAAAATAGGAGCCGCTGCCCATGCAGCGGCTCTTTTTTATATTATATCGCGCGAATTGGTTTGTATACCGGATACCACATCGCGTCCTGCACAGCCTGAATGATATCCTCAGGCTCTTCAGTGGCCACGCCTTCCTTAATGGCGGTTTTAGCGACTTCAACTGCAACCGTTGCCGATACAGTCCGTAAATCCTCCACCTTCGGAAGCATCGGCGCGCCAGGCATGCCGACATTGACCATACTTGCGATCGCGCGGGCACATGCTTCAAACATGCCATCGGTGATTAATTTTGATTTGGTGACAATCGTTCCAAGCCCGAGACCAGGGAAAACAAGCGCGTTGTTTGCTTGGCCAATATGGTACGTTACACCGTTATATTCCACTGGCGGGAACGGGCTTCCTGTCGTGATCAGCGCACGGCCTTCTGTCCATTGGATTAAATCCTCCGGTTTTGCTTCAGAAAGAGTTGTCGGATTCGACATCGGCAAAATTGCCGGACGTTTTACGTGTGACGCCATTTCTTTGACAATTTCTTCAGTAAAGGCACCGGAAACCGTAGATGTTCCGATCAGGATCGTCGGTTTCGCCTGCCGGACCACTTCAAGGAGATCAATGCCCCCTCCTTCTCCGTTACGCTGATAATCCTTCACTTCATCAGCCGAACGGGCATAAGGCTTTTGGAAATCGAGAAGCTGATCCATATCATCTGTTAACAGCCCGTTTCGGTCTATGCACCAGAATCGCTGGTACGATTCTTCCTCACTCAGCCCTTCGCGCACCAATGCTTCCCGCAGCTGTTCAGCAATTCCGATTCCTGCCGTCCCCGCTCCGAATATCACGACTCTGTGATCCTTCAGCGGGACTTTTGATGCTTTTGCACAGGATAAAACTGCCGCCAGTGAAACAGCGCCTGTGCCTTGTATATCATCATTAAACGTACATATTTTATCTTTATAGCGTTTCAAGATGCTGCGTGCATTTTTCGCTCCGAAATCCTCCCAGTGGAGCAATGCATTCGGGAATGTCTCTCTTGCAAGTGAGACATATTCATCAATAAATTGGTCATAGCGTTCACCGCGCACTCTGGAATGCTGATTGCCGACATAAAGCGGATCGTTCAAGAGGCTCTCTTGATTTGTGCCCGCATCCAAAACGACAGCCAGCACTCTGCTCGGATCAATTCCGGCAGCGGCCGTGTATACCGCAAGCTTGCCAATTGATATTGCGATACCGCCGACTCCCCAGTCTCCGATTCCTAAAATCCCTTCAGCATCGGTTGCGACAATTAAATCGATGGCATCACTTTTGTCTTTAAACTGTTTAAATGCCTCTCTCATGCCTTCCGGGTCATCGATGGACAGATAGAGCCCTCTCGGCTTCCTGTATTCATGGCTGTATCTCTGAATGGCCGTACCTACTGTCGGCGTGTATACAATCGGGAGCATTTCCCCTAAGTGGTCATTTAACAAACGGTAAAACAGCGTTTCATTTCGATCGTGCAGCGCTGTCAAATAAACGTTTTTACTTAAATCATCAGGCTGTGAGGAAAACTGTTCGTACGCTCTTTTGGCCTGTTCATCAATGGTCAATACCTTCGGCGGCAAAAAGCCATTCAATCCGAGCGCTTTTCTTTCCTCTGTTGTAAAAGCTACTCCTTTGTTCAAAAAAGGAACAGAGAGTACTTCAAGGCCTCTTAATGTTGTCTGAATTTCTCCTTCGTTCGTTACTTCAAATTGTTTCACCCTGCCTCTTCCTTTCTGAGCATAATTAGTACTAGGTTTGCTTTATTAGCCGGAAATCATGCAGGGTAAACATGAAAATATGCTATTGTTTCTTTCGTTTGAGTGATTCTGTCATTCTTTCGTCCCCGTCCCATTTTAGTGCGCGATATACGGCATCATGATAAAAAATAAACCATGCGTCTTTTTCCGCTGCATACGCCTGCCACTTTTGCTTTTGCGGTATAGAGGTCATCGGATAATCATCATAAGCCAGCACCCATAATGGATTGCGGTGGGCGTGTGTCGGCATCAAATCCGCCATATGTACCGCGGTTTCACCCGCATCCTCACATACAAGAACACAGTGGCCGTCACTGTGGCCCCCGGTATGATGCAGTGTAACCCCCTCTGTTATCGTGCAAGTGTCTTCAAAGGTCTTCACTTGGCCGGCAACCGCCTCCCAGTTTTCTTTCCAGTAGGTATTTTTCGATCTGATATTCGGATGGCGCATTTCATTCCATTCAACAGATGAAGTATAAATAACGGCATTTGGAAAAACTGGCACCAGTTTATCTCCTTCGTATTCCGTCAATCCGCACGCATGGTCAAAATGAAGGTGTGTCATGGCGATCACGTGGATATCTTCAACCGTTAACCCGAGCGCTGCTAATGATGTTTTCACATTGGATTCTTGGGTCACACCGTAGTTTCTTTTTTGTTTCTCAGTCAGCTTTCCGGACCCGATACCGGCATCGACGATCACGTTCAACCCGTCTTTTTGAATAAGAATTGGATCTGTCCTTAGTTCAATCTGGTTTTTTTCATTGACTGGGTATTTTTTTGACCATAACGGCTTTGGAACAACACCGAACATGGCTCCTCCGTCCATGTGAGTCACCCCTCCGTCAAGCCAAGTTAACGTCGTGTTTCCAATTTTCATCGTTTCCATTTTCATCCCCCCTGTCATCATCGTAGCAAACAGCGCATAAAAAAAACAGACTCCTGTGTCAGAGTCTGTTTTACGCTCTCCATTCAACTTCAGCCCGATAGATCGGCTGGCCGAGTGCTGAGAATTTTTCTTCATATTCTGTCATGATGTTATCTTCCATATCGCTGTTATGCAGATCAAGACTGACATATGTCAGCAGCAGACCGTATTCCGAGAAGCTTTTCAGCGAGTACTCAAACAGGCCGCGGTTGTCTGTTTTAAAATGAATCGCTCCGCCTTTCCCCATCACTTCTTCATATTTCTTGAGAAAATGGGAATACGTCAGACGGCGTTTTTCGTGGCGGTTTTTCGGCCAAGGATCTGAAAAGTTCAAGTACACCCGTTTGACTTCACCCGGCTCAAACACGTCTGTCAGCGTGTCCGCGTCTATATTCAAAAGCTTTACATTCGGCACTTCGCTATCCTTTACTTTCTGGACAGCTGTCACAATTACGCTTTTAAATAACTCAATACCAATATAATTAATGTCAGGATTTTGTTTGGCCATCCCGGAAATAAATTGCCCTTTTCCTGTACCGACCTCGATATGGATCGGATTGCTGTTGCCAAACACTGTATTCCATTTCCCTTTATAATCAGCAGGATTGCTGATGGCAATATCTGCGTTTTCAGCCAAAAAGTCATCAGCCCAAGGCTTGTGGCGCATTCTCATATGATTGACACCTCTATCTATTATTTCGACTAACAACATACCATGAATTAAAAAGACCCGCAAGCTTGTTTTTGAAGGTGTGCCTTTTTAGAGCAGATCACATAAAAAAAGAGGTTCCCATCTGTCGGAACACTCGTGTCTCATGCATAAAACCATACTGTTTTGAACAATTTAACCCGTAAGATACTGAAGGGATGTGTACCGTTTTATGGGTTTAAATTACGAGAATCAAGTTGATCTATTGAAGGACATTTTGACTGACCATCAATTAGACTGCTGCGGAACCGTCGCAGAGTACGAACAGCTTGAACGTGTGATTAAATCGCTGATGGCAAACACCGAGCTCGATTCACACTTAAAAAACGTGCTGGAAGATGTGTACCGATACAGCCAATCAGGAATATCATCCAAATCTATCGACTCACACATACAAGAGCATCAGAGCAGCTTGTCTCAATGGGTAGAGGAAATGGATTCGTATTCCTGATTATTAAACAATTCGCTTCATCAGCATATGCAGTTCTTCCATTGCATCATGGAATTCTTTATCGTTTCCTTTGGATTTATGCCAGGCAATGAAAGTGATTGTTTCAGATAGCACATACCATGCCATTCTTAACCGAAGGCCGTCCGTTAACTCAATACCGTACATGCCCAGCCAGCTCTCCCAAGCTGGCTTTTCGACGTAGTGGTACAGCAATGGCCCCAGATCCATCGCCGGATCAGCGATCATGGCGCCGTCCCAGTCAATTAAATACAGCTGGTTGTCTTCAGACAATAACCAGTTATTATGATTGACATCACAATGGCAAACGACTTTCTCACCGAAATGCACTTCATGCAGATGATCCTCTAAATACTTAATCCCTTCTTGAATCAGCGGCGAAGATTGCTGCACAGCAAATACAGCCTGTTTAAGCTGAGACAGCAGAGTCCCTGGATTCAGCGGTTCCTTTCCAAGTCTCTTCAGCATGTCCAGCAAGGCTTTTGATGTGTGTATTTTACGAAGCAATTCAGCAACGGACCGTCCGCTCATGTCTTTCGGCTTCAGCTCTCTGCCGGTCATCCAGTGCTGGGCCGTTATGACGTCCCCATTCTCCATCCGTTTTGTCCAAACCAGCTTAGGAACAATGCCTTCGGCGGATAAAACAGCTAAAAAAGGTGAGCTATTACGTTTTAAAAAAAGCTGCTGCCCGTTATGTTTCGCATAATATGCATCTCCTGTAGCTCCTCCGGCGGGGAAGATCTCCCAATCGCTACCTAGTAATTGTCCCAACCAGTTCATATCAATGTTCAACCCATCATTTCTTAAAATATTTTAGAATAAAGGCCTATTCGTCTTCAGTCTATCCAGCGAATGCCTTTTTCGTACGAATCGTATGAAAAATAAAAAAGACAGCTATTGAGAGTCTCATATGCTAATCAATAGCCGTCTTTTAAATTTTAGCGCTATAGCACAAACTTCGTCAAGCAAAACTCGTAAGATCTCGTGCTAAATATAAGATAACCGTTCCGATGCCGTTTACAGCAACCGCTTTCTTGATTTCTCCAGGCTCAGCACGAAACCCGTCAGTATCACATAGAAGGCGGTAAGCCTTATCTTTCGGCAGCTGCCATGTAACAGAATCGGGGCTGGCATGATGGATCACAATGATTTCTTCCCATTCGTCGATTGCACCGAGGTTAAACAGCCGGTATACAATAAGGTGCTCTTTGAGAGCCAGACATTCAAGGCAGCGCTGAATATCGGCTGATGACGTAAGCCGGAATGCCGGATGCGCTTTTCTGAGCGAAATCAGCCTGCGGACATAGTCAACATCCTGCTTGAATGTTTCACGCCGCGACCAGTCCAGCTGGTTGATGCTGTCACTGGATTGATAGCTGTTTTCCACCCCCTGCTTCGTCCGGAAAAATTCCTGTCCGCTGTGAATAAACGGCACTCCCTGGGCCAGCAGAATGATTGCAGACGCCAGCTTTTGCCTGCTTCTTTTTCGGCTCTCACTTTCTTGAGGAAGCGCGAGGCTCATTTTATCCCAAAATGTGTGGTTGTCATGCGACTCGACATAATTGATGGACTGGCTCGGCGCAGACACAAGCGGGGCTGTCTCTTTCCATCCGGAAGATCCGGCAATCCCGTGCATGACTGTTTCCGTTTTTTCGCCGTTCCCAAGGGCAAAACCCGCCGCCGCGATATGAAAGGTATTCCCTTTAACAGCGTCACGAAACGAATCATTAAAAAAACCGACGCCCGGCATTTTCGATGCATTCGCCAATGTCGCTTTCTGTTCAGGCGGCAGCGGTGTTGCCAAATCCCAGCCTTCCCCAAAGAGAAGGATTCCGGACTTTACCTCAGATGCTTTTTCTTTCATATGAAGAACCGTTTCAATATCTAAAATGCCGAGCAGATCAAAGCGGAAGCCGTCGACATCGTATTCCTTTAGCCAATACATGACGCAATCCGTAATGAATTTCCTTGCCATCCGCCTTTCTGAGGCGATGTCATTCCCTACGCCGGTGCCATTCGAAGGCATTCCGAATTGATCATGCCGGAAGAAATAACCGGGCACCGTTTTTTCAAAGGGCGAGTGCTCTCTTTGGTATACATGGTTATAAACAACATCCAGAATGACACGCAGGCCATGCTGATGCAGGGTGTGAATCATTTGTTTTACTTCTGTGTTTCTTGTCTGAGGGTCGTGAGGATTGGAGGAATAGCTTCCCTCCGGGGCGAAAAAATGAAGCGGATTATAGCCCCAATTGTAGGCGGCAAGCGGGTTTTCTTCATCAACTCCGGCATAATCGTTTAGCGGTAAAAGCTCTATATGCGTAACGCCAAGCTCTTTTAAATAAGAAAGTCCTGTAGAACTGCCATTTTTCGTTTTGGTGTCCGTTTCAGCAAGCGCCGCATATTTCCCTTTGTTCTTCGTACCGCTGTTTTCATGAATGGAGAAGTCTCGGATGTGCATCTCATAAATAATGGCTTCAACGGGGTCTGAAAATGGTGTAAGCGAAGGAGCCGAATTTGCTTGATCAGGGCGCAGCACGACACCCTTCTCTCCGTTGACCGTCACAGCTTTTGCATACGGATCAACCGTTTCTGTCCATTCTAAATTGTTGCAAATCCGGTACACATACTCATAACCGTGCAGATCTCCAGCCACTGTAACGGCGTATACTCCATTTTCCATTCTTGTCATTTGGAACGTGTCCCCGCTTTTTTCGGGATGTGACAGCTTGACGGCAGCTGACGTCGCAGCAGGCGCCCATACCTTAAATTCAGTATAATCCGAAGCGTAAACAGCTCCGAGCTCTCCGTCATAATAAAATGCAGCATCAAACGCATCCGTCCTGACAACCGCCCCGATTTGGAGATCCGTTTTTCCGCCGCCAGATGCTTTGACATGATGCGTTTTTCCGAAAGCCACCGGCTGTTCAGCTACACATACATACTTGTATTTCCCTTCTATTTGCCATTCCTGACTGACTGTCAGAGGAATTTCCGCTGTATCTGTCTCAAGCTGAAAAGGCGGCGTAAAGGTATCTTTTTGATCAGCAGGAATCAGAACCGTAATGATATTCATTTCATCGGCATACGCTTCAAAGCTCCGTTGGATACTGACCATCAGAATCTCTCTCCTCCAAAAACGTTTATGTTTTGATCCGTAAGGGTGAGGGACTCGATGCCAGACGGAATGGGGTTGTACCCATGATTTCTCCGTCAGCATGGAATGGAATTTTGTCCTTCGTGTAAAACGTAATGTCTTTCGCTTTAAACATCGTCACGCCGTCCATTTTGGTGTGTTTTCCAAATGTCATCAAGCATAAAAACCAATACTTTTTCAAAAACGGCAGATTCTCAACAATGATGATATCAAATGCCTGTTCGCGCGGATTCGCAAGCGGGGCTGCCCTCATGCCGCCTCCATAAAACGGATGATTGGAGACGACCGCAAACCAGACATGATGAAATTCCTGTGTCTCTCCTTCAATTGTACAGGCCAACGAAAACGGCTTAAAGGTAGCCGACGCGTACAAATGGGAAAGCGGATAGACAACAAAGCGGAGGCGCAGAAACTGGACCGCCCGTTTTAATGGAAATTCCATCGCCTTCTTATTGACATATGCGTCAAAGCCGATTCCGATATGATTCAAAAAATAAAGAACCTGCGATTTATCCTGAAGCAAATTAATGCTTCCTAAATGAAACGTTCGCGTTAACGGACGCTTCAGCTTTCTGATTTCCTGAATCAGATCTATTTTCTTAATGGAGAATCCTCTGGAAAAATCATTGTACGCGCCAGCCGGCACAAAACTCAGTTCGATATCGTCAACATCTTTCAGCCCGTTGACGACTTCGTGCATCGTTCCGTCTCCGCCGATAACGATCAGGCGTTTCAGCTTATGTTCCTGAATCGTTGAAATCTGCCGGGCGAGAACCTCGGCGTGTCCCGGATGTTCAGTTAAAAATGAGCGGTGCTCAATCTTTCGTTTCAGTAATTCCTTTTGTATCGACTTCCAAACACGCAGGCCTTTTCGATGCCCTGCTGCCGGATTAATAATAAAAAACCATTGGCTCATCTTTCTCACCTGCTTATGTTATGAGAAAACCGCTCAAATCGTTCTGCTTTACTCCAGCCACTCCTGTCTGCGATAGGAGTCTGACAGGCAATAAGACAACAAAGCTTTTGCAGCCTTTAATTGATGATGTTTTATCGGAGCAGTGTTTTTCTTCTGCCTCTCCATCCAATCCGCCAAGCCCCGTTTGTCCACTATTTCCAGACCGTACGGCGGTTCGGGGTAATCAATGTATGACGTTCTGCTCAGGAGTAATTTCGATACTGGAATATCAGCGCCTTTTTCCTTTACGATCTTCGACACCACAGATCCCGTCCGAAACAGACTCAACGCCGGATTTAATACCGATTCAGTCTGAGAGCCTGTTTTCTTCTCCCAAAAACGATGTTTAGATCCTATGTACACACTGTCTTCCTCTGCCTCTATAAAAGAAACGCAAAAAATGTCAAGAGGTGAAATGATCACTATGCTTAATTCTACTGCCGCCTGCTGAATTTTGAGCACAGGCTTATACATAATAAAATAAGAATCAGGAAGCTGCTGGGCCAGAAAATGCAAAATGCGGTCCTGCTTCACCTGGTTTGACAGATTTGACATCTCGGAAAGAGTAGAGCTTGCCCATTTGAGCTGAAATTCATATAAATGTCTTTTATAAAAGGAAGCAAGCGCCATCCTGCTCTTCGGCAGCCTTACGTTCAGATCGTCTTCTTCCTCAAACCATTGGTGTCTCTCTTCTTGTATATCGGCTTCTATCTCTTCTTTTCTTCTTTTCAATGAAAATTTTTTTCGTTTCTGCACCGGTTCCGGCTGTTCAGCACTGGCTTGTCTTTCTTCATGCTGGCGCTCCGCTGCTTCTAATAATGAAATCCAGCGCTCTTTTTTCAGCCGTATAAACTGATTCATATAATGGTACGGATCAAGTTCATATCTCGATATATAATCATGTATTTTGATGATTTGTGCCATTTTGTTTCTCCACTCCGCATGAATTAAGTTAAATAAAATTTGTATTTTTCCTCATATTTTGGTGATTGATTTAAGTGTGTCTGAAAAAGTGAAAATCGTTCAATAGCCGTTGAAACCTCACCGCTTTTAAACGGGACCTGCGCCGGAAATCCCTTTTGGCCTGTCCATTTTCTTGCCAGCGTCATATGGGGATGATACGCTCTCTTTTCCACTTTAAAGCCTGCTTGAAGAACAGCTTGTTTTGTATGCTCCCGCAGTGTTTCGAGCGCCGTATTCTTCTTCGGCTCCAAATGTAACACGCGCGGCTGCCTGCGGTCTCCGAACACATCTATTTTGTCAAACTCAATTGTAAACGGATTGGCATCAACAGCTATCTCGGCAAGCGAGCTTTCAAGCTGCTTGATTTGCGCTTCGTCCGCCGCACCGAGAAAAATTAACGTGATATGGTAGTCAAGCGGGTGCACCCATTTTTGAAACGTGAGCGCCGGCTCGCTTTTCGCAGCCTGGTAAATCGGATTTGCAATTTCCGGCGGAATGGGCACGCCGATGAAATAATGAGGCCGGATATCTGACATCCGTCTGACACTCCCTTCTTTGACTGCTATTATTTTATCAATAAAGAGGCTGCGCGAATAGAGGAACCGCATATGAAAACACTCTCGCGCAACCGTTTATTATGTTAGGATATTATATGACACTTGTTTTATTCAGAAAGGAATGACAATGTTGAAAATCGTTGAAAACACTTCTGATCTTATAGGAGATACACCGCTTGTGAGATTGAATCGGCTTCAGCCGGAAAACGCAGCACAAGTCTATTTAAAACTTGAATTTTTCAATCCAAGCGGCAGTGTGAAAGACAGAGCCGCTTACAATATGATCATAGAAGCAGAACAAAACGGCTTACTCAAGCCTGGCTCAGTTATCATTGAGCCGACCAGCGGAAATACCGGAATCGGACTCGCCATGAATGCGGCGGCCCGCGGCTATAAAGCGATTTTAGTAATGCCGGATACAATGACGAAGGAGCGGATCAACCTCCTCAAAGCCTATGGTGCAGAGGTTGTGTTAACTCCCGGATCGGAAAGAATGCCCGGCAGCATTAAAAAAGCAAAAGAGCTTGCCGAACAAATTCCGAACAGCTTCATTCCGATGCAGTTTGATAATACCGCAAATCCTGACGCGCATCGAAAAACAACTGCTCTGGAAATTGCCCGGGCAATAAAAGAAATCGGAAAACCGCTAGGCGCTTTTGTAGCTTCTTCCGGTACTGGCGGGACCATTACAGGAACCGGTGAAGCGCTAAAAGAACTTTTCCCGGATATTTTGGTTCATGTTGTCGAGCCTGCGGGGTCTCCGGTATTATCAGGCGGAAAACCGGGTGCGCATAAGCTGGTTGGGACAAGCCCAGGCTTCATTCCTCCAGTTTTAAATCAAGATGTATATGATGAAATTATCAAAATCACTGATGAGGATGCTTATACGACAACCAGACGCCTTGCTGCGGAGGAAGGAATTCTCGTCGGGCCTTCTTCAGGCGCTGCCTGCTTCGCGGCGATTGAAGCCGCCAAACGTCTCTCTCCTGATCAAGTCGTTGTCTGTATGACAGCTGATACCGGAGAACGTTATTTATCAACTGATTTATGGTCATTTGTGTAAAAAAAGGACTGGCTTCAGAAGAAGCCGGTCCTTTTATTTTGCAAGTTCATAGATGGCCTGCGCATATAAAGCAGTCGCTCTGAGGAGATCATCAATTTCAATATATTCATCCTTTTGGTGCGCACTATCGGGACGTCCGGGGAACAGCGGTCCGAATGCGACGCCGGCTTTCAAAGATCTTGCATACGTTCCCCCGCCGATTGAAATTAAATCAGCTTTTTTGCCCAATTGGCCTTCATATACCTTTTGCAGCGTTTTGACTAGCGGATGGTCTGCTGATACATGATGGGGCTTGCTGTCTTTAAATTCTCCAAGCTCAAATTCGCTTGCGCTTTCAAATGCATCGCGGATCATTTTGCTTTCCGCTGTTACAGGATAGCGGATATTGATTCCGAGCTCGCCTCCTTGCCCTTCTGTATAGCGCAGTGTTCCGACATTTAATGTCAGCTCTCCGCTAATGTCATCCTCACAGGCGATATTCAGTTTCTTTCCTCTTGTATCATCTGAGAATTTATCTGTCACAACTTGAACAAAACGTTGTCCTGCTTCATCCAGCTCAGTTTGGCTCAAAAATTCTGCCAGTTTGATGCCGGCATTCACTCCATTGTTCGGTTCCATCGCATGGCAGGAAAGTCCGTGCATGCGCAATATCAGCTGACCGTTCTCAATCTCAGCTGCACCTTTTTGATCCGTCGCGCGGAGCATGTCTTGAAATGAGGCAAGAACCTCTTCTATATTTGATCCTTCGAGAACGGCTTCCGCAGCGTCTGGCACCATGTTTAAGCGAAGACCTGATGTAAACGAGGCAAGAACTGTTTCTGAAGCGGCTTTATTTGTATGGTGCGGGATGAGCAGTGAAGCATCAATAATCCCTTTTTCCGCGTTAATAATCGGGAAGTCAGCATCTGGCGCAAAACCGAGAGTCGGCATTTCTTCGTGCTTGAAATAATGCTCCACACATCTCCAATCACTTTCTTCATCTGTTCCGATAATGATTCTGACACGTTTAGAAAGCGGCAGATTCATGTCTTTGACGATTTTCAGCGCGTAGAACGCCGCCATCGTCGGACCTTTGTCGTCAATGGCGCCCCTTGCATAAATCCGTCCGTTTCGGATGTCCGCTGAAAACGGATCACTTGTCCAGCCGTCTCCGGGCGGTACAACATCAACATGGCAAAGAATGCCGACAATGTCTTCACCCTCGCCCCATTCGATATGACCGGCGAACCCGTCAAGATTTTTTACGGAAAATCCTTCTTTTTCTCCAAGCTCAAGCAAAGAGGTCAAGCTGGCATTTACCCCTTCTCCGAATGGTTTGCCGGGCCCGGCTGTTGTTTCGTCCATTACACTGTTGATTCTCAAGAATTCCTGCGTATCGCGAATCAAATCATCTTTTTTTCTGATCACTTCGACTTCCCAGTTCATAATGATCCCCTTTCTGCAATAAATCACTTGCAAAAACTAAATAAAACGAATAATATTAATGGTGTTTTGTTAAAACGTTCGTAATTGGAGGTTACTATGTTTCATCTAAAAGAGCAGCAAACATCGATTAAACAAGAAATCATAGCTGGATTGACGACCTTTTTCACAATGGTCTATATTGTAGTGGTGAATCCGGTCATTTTAGCGAATGCCGGAGTTCCTTTTGACCAGGTCTTTACCGCAACGATTATCGCCTCCATTGTCGGAACGCTGTGGATGGCCCTGGCTGCAAATTATCCGATTGCCATTGCGCCCGGCATGGGCTTAAACGCTTACTTAGCTTATCACGTTGTAGGCGCAAGCGGCGGCGGCATCACCTACGCAACAGCTTTCAGCGCAGTATTCACAGCAGGGGTTCTCTTCATTATTCTATCGTTAACGCCTTTAAGAAAACAACTGATAGAAGCGATTCCAAACAATTTAAAATACGGGATCACCACAGGGATCGGGCTTTTTATTGCGTTTATCGGTTTACGGCAGGCGGGAATTATTACGGCTGATAAATCAAATCTGGTCACACTCGGCAACCTTCATTCGCCAGCGGTTATCTTGACGCTGATCGGCTTATTGATCAGTGTGATCCTGATGGTGCTGAATGTAGGCGGAGCGTTATTTATCGGAATGGCAGCTACCGCTTTGATCGCTTTTTTTACCGGCCAGCTGCATTTCCCTAAAGGCTTTATGTCTTTTCCGCATTTGCCTGAGGGATTGATTATTTCAAATCCGTTCTCCGCTTTTGGCGATGTGATCCATCACGGCCTGTACGCTGTCGTCTTTTCATTTCTGCTGGTAACGATTTTTGATACGACCGGTACGATGATCGGTGTGGCCGAGCAAGCCGGATTGATGAAAAACAACAAGCTCCCGAACGCGCGTAAAGCGCTGCTTGCTGATTCAACGGCGACCACAGTCGGTGCTGTATTCGGAACAAGTCCGACAACCGCGTTTGTCGAGTCTTCAGCTGGCGTCGCAGCTGGGGGAAGAACAGGTCTTACGTCTTTAACTGTCGCGGTATTGTTTACAGCATCGATGTTTTTCAGTCCGCTTGTCAGCGCCTTATCCGGCATATCCGCCATCACTTCTCCGGCTTTGATTATTGTCGGCAGCCTGATGATGGGCTCGGTGTCGAATATTAACTGGAAGGAGATGGACGAGGCATTTCCGGCATTTCTCGTTGTTCTGACCATGCCTCTTACATCAAGCATTTCCACAGGAATTGCGCTTGGCTTTATTTCGTATCCGATTGTGAAAGCAGCACGGGGAAAATGGAGAGACATTCATCCTCTCGTCCTCGTATTTGCCGTTCTGTTTTTCATCCAGCTATTTATTCTATAACATACAGAAAACCCAAACGGCATCCGTTTGGGTTTTTATTTCACCAAAAAAGAGATAGCAGCCGCCAAAAAGCAGCAGGCAACACAAGCATAGTGCAGCGTGTTCACACAGCTTTTTCTGGCCCGGTAATATTCATCACTTTCCTTATCAGCCCCAATTAAGATCGGCGCATCCATCACTTTGTCAAAAATAAGCGAAAGCACATAACGGCAAACACCTGTATAAACCAGCAGCGCAATCACCTTAAGAAAGATCGGGGAAACGACTGTTAAAACCGTAAAAGCCGACAAAAGCATATACAAGTGCCTCGCATACTCCCCATTCCTCAGCATGACTTTAAAAAACAATTCTTTATAAATTGTATACATTGTCCGTTTCTTAAATATCCTTTTTGAATTCCGGAATAATAGTGGTTTTCTCCTCATCCTGTCCTTTACTCTCGGCATTCTCACATCTTGGCTCGTCATCATTACAAGACCTGCAAGAGTGAGCCTGATTTTTTTCTCCTCAAGCACCTCTGCCTCAAAAGCCGAAAATGAAGCCGTCTTTTTCAAACTGCGTATGAAAGCAAAAATAAAAAACAAAACACCGGCAAGCGAGAGCAAGTGCCACTCAGTAAAGGTAATCATGAGAAAAGAACACGCCAAAAGCACAGCCTTGAGAAAATAGTCTGCAATCTGTCTCCAAATAGATCTTGGTTTTCTGACCCTGTCCTGCTTCAAGGATAAAAAGAGCGTATGAAGACCGAATGCATAGATCAATAGAGCAGCGCTTTCTGGAATCGTGACGCGAACAGAATCAATGATAAAGGGAAGAAAAAGAAAAAAGAGCAACAGCCATTTGGCGAACGTGAACAATAAAGAATACACCAATGCGTATTGTTTCATCTGGCGAATGATCGCTTTCTTTTGCAGCAAAAACACCTGGTCCGCTTCCAGTAAAAAAGTATGGATGGAGCCTGTGCAAACAATCAGTATACCGACAGCGTATAACCATCTCCATTCGACTCTCTCAGACCACTCGTAAAGAAGGCCGTTTCCATTCGTCCACTCCACATACTGATAAATCACAAAAGCAAGCGCCGGCAGGACAATGTAGAGCGCAACCGTCCAATCAATGACAGCATGCAGCACCTTAAACTGATATCGGTAAAAATCCAGCCACCTTCGAAAAAAGAGAGACCGTCCGTTCATACTTTTTCTCCTTGAATCGCCGTATAAAAACAGTCAAGCAATGACTGCCCGTCTAATCCTGTTTGCTCTTGAATATCTTTTAACGTTCCCTGAAGAAACAAAGAACCTTTATCAATCATGTAAAACCGGTCGCAGATTTTTTCCGCGGTATCAAGTACGTGTGTGCACATGAGAATGCCGGCTCCTCTATCTTTCTCAGCCTTCAGCATGTCCACAAAGCGTTTTGTCGATATCGGGTCAAGGCCGATAAACGGTTCATCAATCACATACATATCAGGCTTAGAAAGAAAGGCCTGAATCAGCATCAGCTTTTGCTGCATGCCCTTCGAAAACGTCACCGGCAGCTCATGCATGACATGATCAAGCGAAAATGTTTCAAGAAGACTTTGGGCCCGGTATTCGAATTCACTCTGACCAATGCCGTGCAAAGTGCTGATCAGGTCGAGATGCTCCCACAGCGTTAATTCCTCATAAAAGAACGGGTGCTCCGGAATATAAGCAAACGAGCAATCATTCCAAGCGATAGTCCCTTTAAAGTCTTGCGAGAGGCCGAGTATCGCCTTGATGGCAGTACTTTTTCCAGCGCCGTTCGCTCCAATCAACCCGACAAGCTCCCCTTCTCTGACTTCCAATAAAACATCGGTGAGCACTTTTTTTCGGCTTGTATACCCTGCTTGCTCTATCGATGCTTCCAACAACATTCTCAATCTCACTCCCCCCCCCAAATCACATACGAATCAGAATAAAAAAAGTTTCTTTATCCATAATAATATTGTGGTGAAATACATAGTAATCCAACAAGGATGGCGGCCAAACTCAAATTGGAAAAAATTTATCATACTTATTCCTAGATTCACCGCTGCGAAATCGTGTATAATGAAGGCGAATTATTTAAATATTACAGATGTCTGCCTTAGTTGCTATTTCGTACGCAGTTGATAGTCGTGAGTTGTGGTTAGTCAAGTCCATCCGATCTTATGATAGGGAGTGGTTTTTTGAAACCTTCAACAAACCGTATGCTAACTCGAATCAAATCAGTTTACATGTTTATTCAAGAGAAAGGCCTTGTGACAACACAGGAACTGGTTGACGAATTCGGCATTACACCTAGAACGATTCAAAGAGACTTAAATGTGTTAGCATATAATGATCTTGTTCATAGTCCAAGCCGTGGCAAATGGGAGACAACGAGAAAGAAAGTAAAGATTACCTCATAACATTAAAAATTACATAGGGCCGCCCTGTGAGCGGCCTGATAGATACAGGGCGAGAAACGTTCTTAGCCTTGTTTTTGTGTGCTTATATAATAAAAAATCCCGCATGTGTGATGCGGGATTTTTTCATGCTTGCGGCTCGTTCAGCCTTTCAAGTTCTTCTTCTGTAAGCTCACGGTATTCTCCCGGCTCCAGAGCAGGATCCAAGGATACGCGTCCCATTGAGAGCCGCTTCAGATAAATGACTTCATTGCCGACAGCATTTGCCATCTGTTTGACTTGATGATATTTCCCTTCTGTTATCGTCAGGTATATCACGGTTTGCCCTTTATCGTTTGCCTTTATTTCTGCTTGTGCCGGCTTTGTTTTGTAGCCGCCTTCAATAAATACCCCAGTCTCTAAGCTGTTGATGTCTTCTGGCGAAATTTGCGACTTTAAGTGGACCTCATACATTTTCGGAACATGCTTTTTCGGCGATAGCAGCCGGTGAGCGAGCTGACCGTCATTTGTCAGCAGCAGAAATCCTTCTGTATCCTTATCAAGCCGGCCGGCAGGAAACGGCTCGAATCTAAGTTCATCCGGCGTCAGCAAATCGACCACTGTCTTTTGCCGGCTGTCCTCAGTCGCTGACAGCACGCCCTGCGGTTTATTCATCATGATATAAATAAACTCGCGGTAATCAATCGGCTCGCCATAAACGGTCACCTCCTGCGCATCAGGGTCCACGTGCGCTTTAACATCTTTTGCCGGCTTTCCGTCGACCATGACGGCTCCCGCTTTCACAATCGATTTAACCTCTTTTCTCGAACCATACCCGCTGTTGGCAAGCAGTTTATCTAGTCTCATGCCAATCTCTCCTTCCTATAAAAGAAAGCCCGCATCAAGCGAGCCCTCTGTTTCAACATATTCTGTTAATCAGCAGCATGTCTGCCTTTCTTTAAGAACCCCGGTAAACGGCGGCCGAATATTTTCTGTAAAAACCCTAAACGATAAGCGCAATACAGGTAGACAGCTCCGCCGACCACAGCGGCAATCAGCACGACGATCGCAGCATGCAGCTGGCCATCCTCGTAGGAGATGAAAAAGCTTAACACCCACTGGACGATTTTAACGGCTATCGCCATCACTGCTGACAAGAGCAGCATCAGAACGCCCCGTTTCACTAATATTTTATACGAATAGCCGGCATGCCGTTTGATCATGATAAATCCGTATATAAGTGAAGCTGTATACCCGAGTGCCGTAGCTAAAATAGCTCCGTCAGCCTGCATCAGCTTAATCAGCGGGACATTCAGCACAAGTTTGATCACGACACCGATCACAAGACTGGCAACCGCAAATTTTTGCTTATTGATGCCCTGCAATATGGCGGCGTTGACAGTAAACAAAGAGAACAAGATCGCAACTGGCGAATACCAAAACAGGATGTCTTTCCCCAATTCAGGATGAAGGCTCTCTGATCCGTAAAAGAACGTGTACACAGGGCCTGCTAATACCGATATACCGACAACAGCCGGAATAATTAAAAACAGGATCGTCTGCATCGACTGGTTGATCTGCTGATTTAACAGCTTGTAGTTTCTGCTTGTAAACGATTCTGTGATCGTCGGAATTAAGGTCAGTCCGAATGCCGTCGCAAGAGAAACCGGGATCATCACGAGCTTCTGCACGTAAAGTGTCAGAATGGCCATCATATCCTGACTGATAGCTTGATGCCCCGCTTCAATCATGGCTTTGTTAAACGTATTTGTATCAATATAGTTATACAAAGGGATAGCTAGTCCGACAAACACGTAGGGAGCGGCATAGCTGAAGAGCTCGAAAAACATTTTCTTGTAGCTTAAATCTGCTGTCGGCCCCGTATTAGGCATCATCGCCAGCAGATTGCCTTTTCGTTTGTTCCAATAAATATACAATACGATCAGCCCGCCGAAGGCACCGATCAGAGCTGCAAAGGTTGCATAACCGACAGCGATCACAAGGCCGCCGTTTAAGACTTTCAAAATCAAGAAGGTCGCACTCAATAAAAAGATGATGCGGACAATCTGCTCAACAACTTGAGAGACAGCCGTCGGCCCCATCATTTGGTGACCTTGGAAAAATCCGCGCACAAGACTCATAATCGGCACGACTAAAAGCGCTAAGCTGACCATGCGGATGACATATACGACATGATCAATCGTCAAACCGTTATTATCTTTGCCCCCAAGCGATATTTCCGCAAAAAACGGAGCAGATAAATATAGTATGAAAAAGGCAATCATTCCCGTTACAAGCATAACCGACATGCCCGCCTTCAGCATTTTTCTGCTTGTTTCATAATCCCCTTTGGAATTATATTTGGAAACAAATTTAGAAACGGCGGCTGGAAAGCCCATTGTGGCAATGTTCAAAAATAAAGTGTATTGATTGTATCCGTATTGAAATAACGCACCGCCTGTCGCTCCGACCATGATGCTGAAAGGAATTAAATAAACCATTCCCAGTATCCGTGAAATATATGTACCGAGCGTTAACACAAACGTGCCTCTTAACAGTTTGCTTGACATGTTTCTTCATCACCATTTTCTACGAAGATTCAACTTTTCTATTTTAACACAACTGGGCATATAGACGGTAATAAATACAAAAGCAATCTCAGGAACAATGCAAGTTTGCGGCAAAATACGTTTAAGCAGAACCTGTCTTTCGCTATAATAGTACTGCGGACAGCGTTCCGCACACGAAATGTAAAAAGAAAGTTGATGATAAAGATGAAGCAGTATGACGTAATTGTAATCGGCGGAGGCCCTTCAGGTCTGATGGCTGCCATTGCAGCCGGAGAACAGGGTGCTGATGTTTTGTTAATAGATAAAGGAAATAAGTTAGGCCGTAAACTTGCCATATCCGGAGGCGGCCGCTGCAATGTGACAAACCGCCTTCCTGTCGAAGAAATTATTAAGCACATCCCCGGCAACGGCCGTTTTTTATACAGTGCGTTTTCTGAATTTAATAATGAAGATATTATCAAGTTTTTTGAAAATCTCGGGATCAAATTGAAGGAAGAGGATCACGGCCGGATGTTTCCAGTGACAGACAAAGCGCAAAGTGTTGTCGACGCCCTGTTAAACAGGCTGAAACAGCTGCGTGTGACGATCAGAACGAACGAAAAAATCAAATCTGTTACATATGAAGATGGACATACGGCAGGCATTGTGACGAATAATGGCGAAATGATTCATAGTCAGGCAGTCATTATCGCGGTTGGCGGAAAAAGCGTTCCCCATACCGGCAGCACGGGTGATGGCTATGAATGGGCCGAAGCCGCAGGCCACACAATAACAGAGCTGTTCCCGACAGAGGTGCCCGTCACATCTGCCGAGCCGTTTATTAAGAAAAAAACACTGCAGGGTTTATCGCTCAGAGGTGTCGCCGTCAGTGTATTAAACAAAAAAGGCAAAGCCATTATCACACATAAGATGGACATGCTGTTCACTCATTTCGGCCTCTCAGGCCCCGCCATACTCAGGTGCAGCCAGTTTATCGTGAAAGAGCTGAAAAAACAGCCGGAAGTGCCCGTCAGAATTGATTTGTTTCCGGATATCAATGAAGAAACGCTATTCCAAAAGATGCACAAGGAGCTGAAAGACGCGCCGAAAAAAGCGTTAAAAAATGTGCTGAAGCCTTGGATGCAGGAGCGCTACCTTCTTTTCCTGCTTGAAAAAAACGGCATTTCACCGAACATATCATTTTCTGAGCTGCCGAAGGAGCCTTTCAGACAATTTGTCAAAGACTGCAAGCAATTTACCGTTCTCGCAAACGGCACGCTGTCTCTAGACAAAGCGTTTGTCACAGGAGGCGGTGTATCGGTGAAGGAGATTGACCCGAAAAAGATGGCGTCTAAAAAAATGGACGGCCTGTATTTTTGCGGCGAAATCTTAGATATTCACGGTTATACAGGCGGATACAATATCACATCTGCGCTCGTCACAGGCAGACTCGCCGGACTGAATGCCGGACGCTTTTCCCGTACGTAAACATTAGACTTTTCAAACTCTTACAGCATGCCGGGCATTTGAAAATTTCCCGCAAAAATGTTAGGGTGAGATTTGTTTTGTTTCACCTGATTGCGGGGTAATTTACAGGAAGGAATGATCTGCCATCGTACGACCATACTAAGCCTGCGAGGAAGATATAGGCGTACACAAAAAAGTCAGAGGGTGAGAATGTTTGAAGAATATATCTAGTGTATTTTGGATTGTGATTGTCATCACAGCCGCAGCCGTTTTGTGGGGCGTTATTTCTCCTGACAGCCTGCAAAACGTGTCTCAATCGGCACAATCGTTTATAACAGATTCATTTGGTTGGTATTATCTATTAGTTGTCTCTTTGTTTGTCGGGTTCTGTCTCTTTTTAATTGTCAGCCCGATTGGAAAAATTAAACTGGGGAAACCGGATGAAAAACCGGAATTCGGGTTATTATCTTGGTTTGCCATGCTGTTCAGTGCAGGCATGGGAATCGGCTTAGTATTCTATGGTGCGGCTGAACCGATCAGCCATTACGCAATTAGCTCTCCATCAGGTGAAACAGAAACCCCCCAAGCCTTCAGAGATGCGCTCCGGTACACGTTTTTCCACTGGGGACTGCACGCTTGGGCCATTTATGCCGTCGTGGCATTATGTATCGCATATTTTCAATTCCGCAAAGACGCGCCTGGATTAATCAGCAGCACACTGACTCCGATTCTCGGCGATAAAGTAAACGGCCCGATCGGTAAACTGATTGACTGTATCGCTGTTTTCGCTACAGTTGTCGGCGTTGCAACGAGTCTGGGGATCGGCGCAACTCAAATTAACGGCGGATTGAATTACCTATTCGGTATTCCGAATCATTTTATCGTTCAATTGATTTTGATTGTTATTGTAACAGTGCTCTTTTTACTATCGGCTTGGAGCGGACTCGGAAAAGGCATTAAGTATTTAAGCAACACCAATATGGTGCTAGCCGGATTGCTGATGCTGTTTATGCTGGTTGTCGGACCTACCGTTTTGATCATGAACTCACTTACAGATTCAATTGGGCAGTATATTCAAAACATTGTTCAAATGAGCTTCAGACTGGCGCCGAACGATCCAGGCAAACGTGAATGGATCAACGGCTGGACGATTTTCTATTGGGCATGGTGGATTTCCTGGTCTCCATTTGTCGGCATTTTCATCGCTCGTGTATCCCGAGGCCGGACAATCCGTGAATTTTTGATCGGCGTCCTGGTGGCACCATGTATTTTGGCTTTCCTATGGTTCTCCATTTTCGGTGTTTCCGCAATGGACCTTCAGCAAAAAGGTATCTTTAATGTGGCGAAGCAGTCTTCCGAAACGATGCTGTTCGGAACACTGGATCACTATCCGCTGACAATGATCACGTCTATCCTGGCATTGATCCTGATCGCCGTGTTCTTTATTACATCAGCTGATTCAGCGACATTTGTCCTTGGTATGCAGACGACATACGGTTCATTAAACCCGGCTAACTCAGTCAAACTCAGCTGGGGCATCATTCAGTCTGCTATGGCAGCTGCGCTCTTGTATTCCGGCGGACTTGCCGCTTTGCAAAACACAGCGATTCTGGCGGCACTGCCATTTTCAATTGTTATCTTGCTCATGATTGCTGCCCTTTATAAAGCATTGGCAAGAGAACGAAAAGAAATTAGAGCAGCAGAGAAATTCCAGAAACCAAGAAGCCCAAGAGTGAAAAAGGCTTAACCATAAAAAAAGATCTTTCCGCAGTCCGCGGGAAGATCTTTTTTTATTTTCGATATAAAATGAGTGCGGAAAAACAGTAGAGCTGCTCGCCTTCAGGGTCACATGCCGCTGAAACCGTATATTTGATATCAACCAGCTGCTCTTCCGATATTCCTTTTAAAAATGAATTGATCTCCGTTTGCAAATCTTTTTCATGCTCTTCATCAAACACTGCCACCTTCAGCATTTATCCGCTCTCCTTTCTCTATCAATCTATTCCGTTTGGAATCAATATATGATAGAGAAAATGTTTACCTCGTCTCCGGATAAAAAGCTTCTGGTGCAGGATGTTTCTTTGACGGTTCATGGTCCTGCTGCTCCAGCTTCACCAGGACGGCATAAGCGATCCTCATGTGGCAGTAGCTGATGAGACTGACGCTGAAAAAAGGGACAATTCCCGGCAGATAAGCCAGCAGGAAAAAGAGCGCGACCGTCAGCGCAAGCATGACGAGGGTATATTGTAAGTACGCCACACTCAGCAAGAGGGAAAACTTAAAATACAGGCGCTTTTTCCAATCAAAGTGGACGAGCAGCGGAAACACATAAAAAAGCATTGATACAAACAGAAAGCCAAATATCATAATAGCAAAGCGCAGGATATGCAATAAAAAGTGGCTTGGGTAAATAAAGGCCAAATCGATATAAATGATCAAACCGATTAACACCAGTACAGCACCGATCAGATTGGAACGGAGAAATTCAGCTTTGTATTCCCGCCAAAATGTCGGCAGCACCGGAACGTGATCCTGACCCTGAATCCATTTTCGCATAACAGCGAATAAAGCGGCAGTCGCGGGCATGACACCGAACACTCCGAGACCGAGGATTGTAAAAAGCAGCCAAAGCAAATTGGTATACGCAAACCTCATGATCCACTCGCAAAAACGCAGCACCCGTGCCATTGATCCGTCATGTTCCACGAAAGCCCCTCCTCTTCGCTTTTATACATTTTGCATATGAAAAAGCTGTTTAATATCAATTGGTTTCTTTTCAACAACGGAGCGCCATATTCCCTCACCGACCGCGATAGAATAGGCTCCGGCTTCGGCTCCGGCCAAAATGTCATACTGGCGCAGGGGATCTTTGCCTATAAATAGATCAGCAAGCAAAAGCGGATCACCTCCGCCGTGTCCTCCCTCGTTTTTGACGACTTGAATGGTTTGCTTCGATTCAAAAAGCGGATAATACTCAATCGTCTGCTCTGGAAAAGCAAACGGAATTCTGGAAGGCTCATGGAATTCATTTGATTCAATGCGTCCTTTTGTGCCGTTTATCGTAAGGCGGTAGCCTTCGTACGGAGCGGAAAATGTGATCGAGTAGCTTAAAAGCGCACCGCCGTCATATTTGACAGCCGCCACATACGTATCCTCAATATCGATCTCCTCGTCAAAAATGCACGCGTCAGGGCGATATGCGGTATATAAGCTTGACTGGTCTGCATCCGCCTTGAGATGATCATCCTTTACAGAAGCTTTAGAGGCACGGGGGTGCCATCTCGCATAGTAATGGCATTTCTCTTTGACCCGGCATGTGCCGCAAAAACGCCCGTCTTCTTCCGGCAGCGGATTCCACTCACTGTCCGGCCCGTAGTAATTCAACTCGCCGTAAGCAAATACCTCCGCCGGGTTTTGGCCGAGCCACCAATTCACCAGATCGAAATGATGTGTGGATTTATGGACAGAAAGGCCGCCGGAAAATTGCCTGGATCGGTTCCAGCGTTTAAAATAGCTGGCGCCGTGATAGGTATCAATATACCAATTCAAATCAACAGACGTGACCCTTCCTATTTTTCCCTCTAAAATCATTTCTTTGATTTTCCGATGATACGGGCTGTAGCGGTAATTAAACGCGACAGTAACCTTCCCTTTGCTTTTCGCTTCTGCCTCAAGCACCCGCTTTGCATCCTGCACCGTCGTCACCATCGGTTTTTCCGTTATGACATCCGTATCCCACTGAAGGCATCTCAATATATAGGTAACATGGGTGTCATCCCTTCCCGTCACAATCACAATGTCTGGCTTCGAAACGCTCATCATATTATCAAAATCTTCTTCTTTATACTCCGGTACTTGTGCAAGCTCCGGAAATGCCTCTTTGCAGACGGCGAATCGTTTCGGATCGGCATCCAGCAATCCCGTAATTTCATAAATGGATGAAAACTGTTTGAGCAGCGGTTTGATAAACATGCTGAGGGCTCTGCTGCTTAATCCGCAAATGACGATGCTTTTCAATGGTCCCCACCCCTATCGGACTTCTGTTAATTGGGAAATCAGCTGCAGCGCTTCCTCTGTTTTTTCGGAGTATACAGGGATAAACGCCGCCATATTTCGATTCAGCCGAAAAGAATAGCCGTTCAGCTGTTTTTCCCCTTTCTCAATCAGAACGGCATAGACTGTTTTTTCTCCCGTTTTTTGATTTACGGCTGTATAGGGCGATGAATGTTTCAGTGACAATCCGTCTAACGGCTGAAAATTTTCCGGATCATCGTATGCTGCAAACAAGTCTTCAGGCACGATAAAGACGTCACCCTCGCGAGCCGTAATTTCAGTCAGCAGCTTTTCCGGCAAAGCGGGAAAGATTTCTGCCCTGCCTGCCTTCTTTTCAGCAGCCTCTTTTATGTTATCCTGTACGCCTGCCTGCATATCTGAAAACAGGATGACATGAATGCCGTCCGGTCTGCTTGAACACGAAGCCAAAAACAGCACCGAGACGATCACACATACAGCCGCACATAGAAATCTTTTCATTTTTCGTCTGACCCGAGAAGCGCTTCCAATTCTGTCATCGCCAAAATAAACGCTCCCGCCCCGTGAAGGTCGTTTGTGCTCCGTTCCCGGCTGACATAATAATCATAAAACCCTGCCGACGTTCCGACACATATATCTTTGACGAGAAACGCGCCGTCTTTTGTTGTTTCAGTTTTATGCTGAATCAGGCCTTGATACGCTTTTAACAATGATGTTTTATAGGACCTGTCGAGATATCCTTTATTGATTCCTTTAGCGATGGCATACATATACAGGCACGATCCCGAGCTTTCCAGCCAGTTGTCAGATCTGTCGCCCTTGTCAACGATCTGATACCATAATCCTGTTTCCTTGTCTTGGCAGCGGCAGATGCTTTCGAGCATGTCCTGCAGTGTTTTTTTCCAGACATAACGAGTTGGGTGCTTCTCAGGCAGCTCTTCAATCATGTCTGCGAGTGACATGACGTACCAGCCGATTGAACGCGCCCAAAACTCCGGAGAGCAGCCTGTCTCTTGACTGGCCCAAGGCATTTTTTTCGCTTCATCCCACGCATGATAGAAGAGTCCGGTCTTTGGATCCTTCGTATGCTTTCTCATCAGGCCTTCCTGAAGCACAACCATGTCAAACAGCTCCGGCTCGTGCTTCAAATTGGCATATTTCAGTGCAAACGGCCCGCCCATATATAAACCGTCAAGCCACATTTGATATGGATAGCCGTCCTTATGCCAGAACCCCTGCTCTGACGTTCGGTTCAGCGTTCCGTATAAGCCCCGCAGCCTTGTTGCCGCTTTTACATAGCGTTCATCCTTCGTCTTTTCGTATAAAGGAAAAAGAATAAGGCCCGCCTGAATCGCGTCGAGTTCGTCTCTTTTAAATAATAGATTGCCGTAATCATCAATTAGGAGATCCGCATAAGATTTCGCATAATCAAAGTACCGTTTCTGTCCGGTTGCTTCCCAAAGACGCAAAACCCCGCATAAGAAAACGCCCTGATGATAGTGCCAGCGGTTTGCAGGCGGCAGCTCTTCAACTGTATACGTGTTCATAATCGTTTCTGCCAATGCCTCCGCATACGTAAGAGGCGACTTTACAGCGATTGATTGATCCATTGATACCATCCCTTTCTTAATAGATTCCTTCCTCGCCAAATTTCTTCGCCAAACGATTCGCAAGCATGACCAAAATCAGCCCGACCGCCGCTTTAAATACGCCGACCGCTGTACTGTAGCTGAATTGGCCCTGTTTCAGCCCTGCAGTATAAACGTACGTATCAAAAATTTCCGCGACTTCCCTGTTTGTGGCGTTTAACAGCAAATATACATGCTCAAAGCCAAGCTCCAGCGTGTCCCCAATTTTTAAAATCAGCAAAACGACGATGACGCTTTTGATAGCCGGCAGCGTAATATGCCACATTTGCCGCACCCGTCCCGCTCCGTCCATTTTCGCCGCTTCATAAAGCTGAGGATCAACCGCCGTCATTGCGGCCAGGTAGATGATCGTTGACCAGCCCGCTTCTCTCCAGATGACCTGCAGAATATACAGCGGACGGAACCATTCTTCATTCAGCAGAAAATTGATTTTTTCACCGCCAAAAAACGTAATCAGTTCATTAATCAGGCCCCCGTCTACTGTCAAAAGCACAAATGACAGCGATACAACAATGACCCAGGACATAAAGTGCGGAATATAAATCAGCGTCTGAACAAATTTTTTAAAGAGTGCAATCCGCACTTCGTTTAGAAGAAGCGCTAATAAAATCGGCACCGGAAAAAAAATGGCCAGATTCAAGGCAAAGAGCACGAGCGTATTTTTTAACAGGACAAAAAATGTAGGCTCTGTAAACAGCCTGATAAAATGCTTCAGCCCGACCCACTCGCTGCCCCAAATGCCGAGAAACGGCTGATAATCCTGAAACGCAATCACGATTCCCCACATTGGAACATATTTAAAAAACAAAAAATAAATACATCCCGGCAAAATCATAAAGTACAAAAACTTTTGCTGCAGCAGCTTATTTAGTAAGCGCTTTCTTTTTTCTTTTTTAAACATGACTGCGTCTACAGCCGGCGCTTGCGCTTCTGCTGTTTTCATCTTTTTCAAAGCCTCCTTTCACGGGTTCTTGTTTTCACTGTAGCGCAGCGTGCAAAAGTCCGTCTACAATCATATGATCACATTCTGCCTGAGCCCTTTGTCATCAAGGGTTTTGCCTCTCTATCTGAAAAAAAGACACCGATATTAGAAAATGATTATTGACAATATCTATCAATCTTTGGATTAATTGTATTAAGATGTTATGAAATGGGGGGTTTTATGAAAAGAAGCCAATACAAGTTTTATTACAAACTCATCACGTTTTTTTGTTTACTCAGCACCATTCCCGTCATTTTGGTCGGTTTGTTTTCGTACGAGCACTCTCAGAAAACGGCCATCTCCAACGTTTCGGAGGAAAAACTCGACACACTCCAGCAGACCCAGCTAAGCATCGAGCACATCCTAAAAACCGTCGATCATTCTTTAACCCACTATGTGAGTTCGCCGCCTCTCCTCCGCACACTGTCCGAGCCTTTGCACTCTGACCAATTTCAAATCTATGACCAAGTGAACCAAGAGCTCAACTATTTGCAAAGCTTTGATACCGATTTGTCCAACATGACGCTTGTCAGCTATATGAAAAACTGGTACATGAACAATTCCGGTTTGTACCGCATGAATACGGACTCCCTTCATGAAGCAGCCGAGGCGTATTCGAAAAACAAAGCGAGCCGGTCCTATTGGACGCTGGAAAAAAACAACCGTTTGATCTCCACAAAGGAAGGCGCTTCAGAAAGCTGCCGGTATAATATCAATTTGATTAAGCAGCTCCCGCTGAACAGCACAAACACGAAGGGACTGGCAGCCGCAAGCATCCCAAGCTGTTCACTCGTTAAAAATATGCCTGATTATTCAAGCGCAAACAGCGTGTTTATCATTGATGAAAAAGGCCGTATCATCCTTCACAACAACATGTCTGATATAGGCGATTCTCTTCAAAACGACGATTTTGTCAAAAAAATGCTGGGGCAAAGCTCCAAAAGCGGCCAGTTTGAAACAGTCATTGACCGCATTCATTATAAAGTGACCTATCAAAAATCAGACTATAACACGTGGACTTATTTTTCTCTCGTTTCCCTGCCCGAACTAAAAAAAGAAGCCAAGTCGATCGGCTGGATCACCTTTACGGTATGCTTCGTTTTGTTAACGCTTTCATTGTTATTCTCTTGGCTGGGCTCCCGTCATTTTTATAAGCCGATCCGGCTGCTTTATGAATCGTTTGCGCGGCACGGAGCCTTTCCAGAAAAACAGCCTCATCAAAACGAGTTTGAATTAATTGAGCAAAGCTTCAAACAGCTCAAAAACAGAAACGACGACCTTGAAGAAACAATGAGGCAGCAGGCCACTCATCTTCAGCAATATTTTATGGTCAGGCTTATGCTTGGAAAGCTGACGGATGAGGAGGTCAATAACCGCTTTGAAAGCCTCGGCTTAAAACAAAAATGGCGGCATCTCGCCCTGCTGGTGCTCCAAATTGACACGCTGAATCAAACACCGTATGAGAAAAAAGATATGGATCTGCTGTTGTTTGCCGTCAACAGCCTGATTGAGCGAAACATCCCCGCGGAAAAACACCTCGCACCAGCGGTAGTTGATAAACAGCAGGCAACCATATTGATGAATGAGAGCGGAACAAAAGAGGAATTTATGGCCGAGCTGAATGATACTGCCCGGATGATTCAGGATACAGTTGAAGCTGAGCTGCACCTGTCTGTCAGCATCGGCGTCAGCCAGCCGTTTGATGCATTAGCAATGGCGAAAAACGCTTATGCGGAAGGCTCAGAAGCGTTAAAATACCGGCTGAAAGCAGAAAACAAATCGATAATCTTTTATGAAGACCTGGATCAGAAAAAAACGTTCAAAACCCATTTTCCGAAGCAGCTTCAGCATGAGCTGTTCGATGCTGTAAAAGCCGGTGACAAGGAGAAAGCAGACAAATGCCTGCACGCGATTTTACAGTCGATTTTTACACACAACACCAACCCGTACCAATTTCAGATCGCAATCGCCCGTTTTCTGAATCATGTCATTGAACTGATGCATGTACTCGGAATTGAACTATTTGAGCTTGAAGAAAACAAAATGCTGTATGACCAAATTTTTGAGCTGAAGACATTCGAGGATACTGAAAACTGGCTGAAGCAAGAATTCATTGATCCGATGACAGACAAAGTAAATGCCCGGGCCGATGCACAGTACAAGAATATTTCCGACAACATAATCCATATCATCCACCATGAGTTTGAATCCGATTTAACGCTGGACGAAATTGCCCGCAGGCTGCATTACAACCCGAACTACTTAAGCAGTATTTTCAAAAAAGAAATGGGCATTTCATTCAGCGAGTATGTCTCGAATTACCGCCACCATATGGCAAAAAGCTGGCTGGCTGAATCCGACATGGCGGTGAAAGACATAGCTGAAAAGCTCAAATACAAAAACTCGCAAAACTTTATCAGATCCTTTAAAAAGCTGGAAGGCATCACACCGGGCAACTACCGCCAGCAAAAAAGAAGCATATAAAAACCCAAAACCGCTAGTGCGTTTTGGGTTTTTTCAATATTACTTTGTTTTTTTAAACGCTTCCTCGTATTCCTGAATAATCTGCTTTCCTCCGCTTGTTTCCCATTTTTCAACTTCTTTATCAAACTGGCTTTCTGTAATTTCTCCGATCATATATTTATAGGTGGCATCGTCTATCATTTTTTTCAGTTCATCTCCGCGCTCAGACTCCGCGGCGGAATACAAGCTCTCTGCCGGATTGGAGACGATGATGTTTTCATTGTCTTCCGTCAGCTCCTCGTACGCTGTCCGTAGCGGATCACCGGTGTTTTTTAAGTAGGCTTTATCAATGGCGATTAAGGCGGACAGCGGCTGAATATCAGTCTGCCAATCTTTTACCTGGCTTTCTTTTCTTGTGAATGTTTTGCCTTTTCCTTTATTGTAATGAACCCCGTCAATGCCGTATGTCATCAGGCTGTAGACGTCCTCTTCGGCTATTCGGTCAAAGAACGCCAAGATCCGTTTCAGCTCGGCTTCTGATTTCACACTCGTTTTCGGAAAAGCAAATACACCGTTATGCCCTCCTGACGCCCATACACGCTCTTTTCCGTCAGGGCCTTTTATGCGGTTGATGATCTCCAGCTCCATTGATTTATCGGAAGCATTGTCACGCAAATTGACAGCGTCCACCATATTCCCGATATAGATGCCGGCTTTTCCTTGAGAAAACAGCTCCTGCTGCTGGGTTTTGCTTGTGACCGGAAAGTCTTTATTCATGTAGCCGTTATCACGCAGTTTTTTCATGTAATCCATCGTGTCTTTGTATTCTTTCGTCATGAAATCAGGCGTAAATGTGCCGTTTGATTCCTTCCAGTCTGTCGGCATGCCTTCATATGAGCCAAGCGTCTTAAAAGCGCCGTAAATCAGATCATTTCGGTCAGTCAATCCGAATGTATCATCTTTTCCATCCTTGTCCGGGTCGTTCTCTGTAAACGCTTTGGCAACTTCATAAAGATCATCCAGCGTTTCCGGCGTTTTCAAATTCAAATTGTCCAGCCAGTCCTTCCGAATGACGATGCCTTGTCTCGAGAGGGGACGCTCTCTGTATATCCCGTAAAGCTTGCCATCGATTGTGACATTTTTATTAATGAGTTTATTCATCTTGTTTAAATTCGGATAATCTTTGATATAATCGCCGATTTCCCAGAACATTCCCGATCTGAAGGCATTCATCACAGACGAATTTTTAATGTCTTGAATCGTCACGATTTGCGGGAGATTGCCGGCTGCAAGCGCCGCATTCAGTCTGTCTTCTTTTACCGCATCAGGAACCCACGTGATGTCCAGTTCTGTATTTGTCAGCTTCTCAATTTCTTTGATCGCCCTGTCTTTCGGCGGCTGCTGGTGATACAAAATCGCCATCATAGACAGCTTTACCTTTGAATCCGAGTCCGCCTTGCCTGATGATTGATCAGCTCCTTTACAGCCCGCCAGAACTCCTCCGAGAGCAAATACAAGCACAATCAGAAGCACCCTCCATTTGTTTCCCATGATATCCCTCCGTTTCATATTCTTTATCCTTTGACAGACCCCAGCAAAGCCCCTTTTGCAAAATGCTTTTGAATAAATGGATAGACCAGCAGAACCGGAATGGTCGCTACGACTATTACTGCCATTTTGATCGTTTGCTCAGGCGGCGGGCTGCCCGAGCCCATTTCCGACATATCCCCTTGTACCCCGCTTGAGACAATAACGATTTGGCGCAAAAGCACCTGAATCGGCCACTTAGCTGAATCATTTAAGTACAAGATCGCCGTCATATACGTATTCCAGTACGTCACCGCATAAAACAGTGAAATCGTTGCGATCGCTGGAAGAGACAGCGGCAGCACAATTTTGAAGAAAATCCCCAAGTCATTGCAGCCGTCAATTTTTGCGGACTCTTCCAGGCTCGCCGGGATGTTTTGAAAGAAGTTTTTCAGAATGATCAAGTTAAAGGCATTAATCGCTGTCGGCAAAATAAGGGCCCAGTAAGAATCGAGCAATCCAAGCGATTTGACCACAAGGAAAGTCGGAATCATTCCGCCGCTGAAGAGCATCGTAAATACGACGAGAAACATGAGCGGCTGCCGCCCAATTAAGTCGCGGCGGGATAAACCGTAAGCCATCAATGAAGAAAGAAACATGCTGACCGCCGTGCCTACAACTGTCACAAACACAGAAACGAGCAAGCTTTTATAGATAATATCTGTCGAAAAAATGTAACGATAGGCATCGAGCGAAAAAGTGGTCGGTATTAAAATGAATTTTTTCGAAACCACTTCCTCTACTGTGGCAAAGGATGCCGCAATGACATGAATAAACGGAAGTACGCATATTAAAGCGAACATCAGCAAAAATCCGTAAATCAAAATATCAAACAGGCGATTTTTCAGTGAATGTGCGATCGTTCCCACCCCCTTTTTGTAAGCGTTATCATTTTTTTAATAAACGAGCTGCAGCATGTGACGATATCGTGTCTAAAATGTAGCAAATATGCGATTGCCATGTCTATAATCATTTGAACACTGTCCCTTGCCCGGCGGCATCGGAACTGGCTTGAAACCGATCATAAAAGAAAAAGAGCATAATCTTAGAAAATGATTATGCTCTGTTATTGCCGTTCTCTTCCTCTTTCAGAAGCTCAGCGGTATTAATTTGAGGCGCAAACCCAAGCTCCTGAACCGCGGATTCTATCGACCACGGCTTGCCGGGATTGTCAGAGACGGCGTAATAAGTGCCGTAACGGATATTCGTTTCAATGGCTGCTTTAAAAATCGACAGCAAGTCCGGGTGGGAAAGAAGCGTTTTTTTCGTCCGGTCGTTCTCATGCAGTGTATCCATTTCATCTGTGACGACCGTTCCGATTCGAAGGTTGATGACAGAGAGCTTATTTTCCAGATAAAACAGGTGGCCGATATGTTCCGAGGTCAGCTTTAGGACGCCATATAGATTTTTTGACAGCGGATAATCGTCGGTTGTGATTTCCCGCCCTAAGAGCGAACGCCCGTCTTTTTCGTACACATCTGTCACATGATTGCTGCTGGCGAAAACAACCTTTGGGATGCCGAGCTCTGCTGCCGCGCGGCACAAATAGTAGCTTGCTCTATAAAAAATATCCGTCATTTTTTCAAATTCAGCTGTGTCCATGACATCGTATTTGATTTTGACAGCGAGTAAGTTCACGATCACGTCTGTATCTCTCGGAATCTTTTTCAATAGATCCTCATAGTTTGACGCGTCTGCCTGAATAGCGGGTGCTAAGCCCTCGTAACGGTCTTTATCCAGCACCGTCACCTCGTACTCAGACATAAGCCCTTTAGCCAATATCCTCCCAATCACACCATTTCCGCCGGCGATCAGCACTTTTCTCATATGTTCACTCCCCTTTTTTTATAGATTGCCCATTTTCGCCGGGGACGACACGTTTTCAGCATTCACATGGCTTCCTTTAGCCTTCATTAAAAAATAACCGGCAGCTCCATAAGCGCTCTAAAACCAATTAGCTTCCGGTATCGCACTTCAGAAACAGCGAGCTGCAGGCCGGGCATGCGCTGCAGAAGAGTGTTAATTGCAATTTGTGCTTCTAGCCGTGCCAGTGAGGAACCTATACAAATATGGTGGCCCTGTCCGAATGAAAGATGGGGATTAGGGCTTCTGGTGATATCGAACTCATTGGCATGCGCGAATACTTTTGGGTCTCGATTGGCAGCCCCCAGCAGAATATAGACATGCTCCCCTTGTCGAATCGTTACGCCATTCATTTCAATATCTTCTGACGCAACACGGGCTGTCATTTGTGTGGGGCTTTCATAGCGTAAACATTCCTCAACTGCGGTATGAATCAGGGCTGGGTTTTCTTTGAGCTGCAAAAGCTGTTCTCGATGCTGCAGCAGACAAAGAATTGAGTTGCTGATGAGATTTACTGTTGTTTCATGTCCTGCGATCGCCAGCAATATACATGTTGATGCCACTTCCTCCTCCGTCAGCTTACCAGCCTGTCCTTCCTTCAGCAGCATGCTGATCACGTCATGCTGCGGTTTTTGTTTCCGTTTTTGAATGAGCTCTCTAAAATACCCCCTCATCCTTACAGTGATCTGATTGCCATCTGTTAACACCTTTCTTGATCGGGTAAAATCAATCGTTTGAACAAGGCTTGACGCCCACTCTTTAAATTGATCCCTTCCTTCTGCCGGCACACCTATGATCTTAGCTATAATGCTGCTTGCCAAAGGAAAAGCAAGGTTAGAAATCAGCTCCATCTTTTTTTCCCCTTGCACTTGATCAAGCAACTGATGGACAGTTTCATTTATAAATGGGCGATAGCCCTCTGTCATTCTCGGAGTAAATACCCCGCTGACCGGCATACGCAGGCGCCTATGATCAGGCTGATTCTGAAACAGCATCATCTGCTTCTGGACATGATTCAAATCCTTATATTTTATGGAGGTCTCAGGCAGCGGGACACGTGTTCTGAATCTGGTATCTTTCAGAATTGCTGCCGCTTCCTCATATCCCGTGACATACCAGCCTGGATACTTCAAAACATTCCCTTTATATAAAGGGTGTGCAGAACGTAATGTATCGTAAAAAGGATAAGGGTTTTTAAAAAACGCAGAAGGTGTAAGTGAAATTGGAATTGTCATATGCTCCCTCTCATGATTCTGACATCATCATTTTGACTCTATAAAAATAAAAGCAATCGACATGACACCGATTGCTTTTATTCTTGCTTTCAGCTATTAGCACTTAAACTGGCTTTCATCTCTTCGACCGATTCTACTTCAAATCCTAAATCACTCAGCATTTTATGATCCTCCGTCTCCTCCTGTCCGGAAGTCGTTAAATAATCTCCGACAAAGATGGAGTTGGCGGCGTACAGCCCCAATGGCTGCAATGAGCGGAGATTGACCTCTCTTCCACCAGAAATGCGGATTTCTTTTGACGGATTAATATAACGGAACAGCGCCAGCACTTTTAAACAATACAGCGGGTTTAATTCATTTACGCCTTCTAATGGTGTGCCATCAATTGCATGCAAAAAATTCACCGGAATGGAATCGGCGTCAAGGGCTTTCAAGCTTTGTGCGATATCGATGACATCCTGCTTCGTTTCCTTCATCCCGATAATGGCGCCTGAACATGGAGACATGCCGGAGGTTTTTGCAATCTCAACCGTATTGACCCTGTCTTCGTACGTATGTGACGTGGTAATGTTTGAATGATTTCTCTGAGATGTATTGACATTATGATTATAGCGGTCTACTCCGGCTGCTTTCAGCCGTTTCGCCTGCTCCGGCTTTAGCAGTCCGAGACACGCACAAATTTTCAGCCCATACGTCTCTTTTATTTCCTGTACTGCTTCTGCGACCTGATCGACCTCTCTGTTGGACGGCCCCCTGCCGCTTGCCACGATACAGTATGTACCTATGTTCAAATCATGCGCCCGCTTTGCGCCTTCCAGAAGGGTTTCCTTTTTCACCATCCGGTAAGTCTCAATCGGCGCTTTCGAAATCGCAGACTGGGAACAATAGCCGCAATTCTCCGGACAGAGCCCTGATTTTGCATTCATAATCATATTGAGCTTTACTTTTTTTCCATAAAATCGTTTTCTGATGTGAAAAGCTCCATGCATCAAAAGCAAGATGTCTTCATCTGGACAGTTTAAAATCGAAAGCGCCTCTTCGTTGGTCACCTCTGCTCCGTCCAGCACCCGGTCTGCAAGTTCCATCCATTGATTCATTTTCATGCCCCCACTCGATTGATCAGTAATGATAAATCTATATGGTCCTTCACCATATCCTGAATCGTTTCTTTTGTTGTGTTTATCAGCTTTGGCGTCACTCCTAATAGCGGCACACCGCATAGGCTCTCAATCATTTCAGGATTGGTTTTTTCATCATGATCAGGAGAATCACTGATTCCATTGATGACGATTCCGGCGATTGGAAGACCCATGCTTTTGGCATATTGAACAGTTAAAAAGGTGTGATTAATCGTTCCAAGATGAGGGCGGGCCACAATAATCACTGGAAGCTGTAACGCTTTTATGACATGACTGACTAAAAAATCCTCTCCTAATGGCACAGAAATCCCGCCCGCACCTTCTACGATGAAGCATCCATGTTTTTCTCTTATCCGCTCCCAATGGCGTAAGACTTCTTGCATTTTGACAGCCTTGCCCTCCAGCTTTCCTGCAACGTATGGAGCTAGCGGCTCTTTGAATGCAAAAGGCGTAATCTCTTCATGTGAAAGACTCGTTTGCGACATCTCTTTCAGCAGGCTTGTATCGCTCTCTGGATGATGAGGGGAGATCCCGCTTAAAAATGGTTTAAATACTCCGACATCCATCTTATTTTCCCGCAATAAGGCTGCAAGACCGCAGGATATCACCGTTTTCCCCACTTCTGTATCTGTTCCGGTTACAAAAAAACCTCTCATGGAATGATGTTCAGCTCCTTTCCGATTGAACGAAATGCTTCCAGCAAATGATCAATATCCCTCATACTGTGCCCAGCAGTGATGGTTAATCGGATACGGCTTTCTCCTGGCGCAACGGTCGGCGGACGAATAGCAGGGGCATAGATTCCTTTGTCCTGCAGTTTTTCAGCAAACGTGACCGTTTTTCGGGTATCGCCGATGACCACCGGAATAATCGGTGTATGATGCCCCTTCACCACATAGCCCATGTGCTTCAGATTCGTTTTGATCATCTGGATATAAGAATATAAAAGCTGCCGTTTTTCCTTGCTGGCCTCCATGATGTCTAACGCCTCATGGGCAGCTGCACAGCTTGCCGGCGGAATAGCGGTTTGAAAGATAAACGTTCTGGCATGGTTCAGCAGAAAGTCGATGAATACCGCTGAACCTGCAGCGAACCCCCCTTCCGCTCCGGCAGCTTTGCTTAACGTGCCGATGACAATGTCAGGACAAACACCGAAGTGGTCACTCGTCCCTCCTCCTGATTTTCCCAAAACACCTGTTGCATGCGCATCATCAACGATCACGTAAGCATTGCAGCTTTTAGCAAGAGAGATGATCTGATCAAGAGGGGCAATCGTGCCATCCATGCTGAATACCCCGTCTGTTACGATAAAACGGCGCTGGTACCGCTGTGTTTCTTTCAGTTTTTCTTCAAGATCAGCCATTTCGATATGGCGATAAATGACCGTATCAGCCTTAGACAGGCGGCAGCCATCGATGATACTTGCATGATTTAATTGATCACTTAAAATGACGTCCCCTTTTTCAGGTAACGAAGAAAGGACACCGACATTGGCTAAATAGCCGCTTGAAAACAGTAAAGCCGCTTCTGTCCGTTTAAAGCCGGCAATCTTTTTTTCGAGTTTTTCATGCCAGGTCGAATTGCCCGTCGTTAAACGCGAGCCGGTGCTTCCTGCTCCAAATTGCTGCAGTGCTTCTTGAGCTGCAGAGATCAAGCGGTTATGGTTTGCGAGACCTAAATAATTGTTTGACGACCAGACCGTTTGATTTTTGCCATCAATCGTCACCTCCGGAATTGGAGGCCCATTCATTGTTCGCAGTGTACGGTATACGCCGGCTCCCTTCGCTTTGTCTAACCGGCGGCTTAACCAGCTGTCAATGCTCAAGGCTGGTTACCTCTTGGATCGCTTCTTTCATAATAGACACCATTGCTTCGAGCTCTTCAGCTGTGCTGGCAAGCGGAGGCAGAAATGCAATTACATCGCCGAGCGGTCTCGTCAGCATCCCGAGCTCTCTCATTTTCAAAGAAACTTTGTACCCCACTCGCCGATCAGCAGGATAAGGCCGTTTGGTTTCCTTTGACTGAACAAGCTCTGCGCCGCACATAAAGCCGAGCTGCCGAATATCCCCAACGTGAGGAAGTGCATGCAGGTCTTGAAGAAGTAAATGGAGCTTTTTACTTTTTTGCGCGACTTGTTCAACGATGTTTTCAGATTCAAATAATCTCAGGTTTTCAAGAGCAACCGCACAGCCAAGCTGATTTCCTGTATAGGAGTGACCGTGGAAAAAGGTTTTTTGTTCTTTGTAATCATCGTAGAATGCATGGTAGATGTCTTCGGTGGCAAAAGTGACAGCTATCGGCAAATAGCCTCCTGTAATGCCTTTGCCGGCAGCCATTAGATCAGGCTGAACATTTTCGTGCTCACATGCAAACATTTTCCCCGTACGCCCAAAACCAGTGGCAACTTCATCAACAATCATTAAGACATCGTAAGCTGTACAAAGCTCGCGCACACCTGCCAAGTATCCTTCCGGCATCACAATCATGCCGGATGCTCCTTGAACCATTGATTCAATCGAAAGTGCTGCAATTTCGTGATGGTGTTCCTTCAGCAGCTGTTCAAGCGCATAGAGACACTCATCACGGCTCTGCACAGGATCGCCGCTTTCAGAGCGGTATACATAAGGGATCGGAGCTTTATAACTATCAAACATTAACGGGCCATAGACGTGGTGGAACAGTTCAATTGAACCGACACTGACGGCACCGATCGTATCGCCGTGATACCCATTTTTCATTGCGATAAATTTTTGTTTCTCAGGCTTTCCGATGTTCTTCCAATATTGAAACGCCATTTTTAGAGCAATTTCCATCGCTTCTGCACCGCTGTCCGAATAAAAAACACGCGTCAGCTTCTCCGGACTGATCTCGGTTAATGTCTCGGCAAGTTCAGTCGCCGGGACGTTGGTCATGCCCAATAATGTGGAGTGAGCAATTTTGCCAAGCTGTTTTATGATGGCCTCATCTAATTCCTTTTTGCGGTGCCCATGCACATTAAGCCAAACGGAAGAAAAGCCGTCATAATATTCCTTGCCGTTTATGTCTTTTACTTTGATTCCGTTGCCGCTTTCGATGATCAAGGGATGTTCATCATAGTCTTTCATTTGAGTAAAAGGCAGCCAAAGATGTTTTTTACTTTTTTCTATCAAATCTTGAGTCATCATCTTCCTCCCACTCTATCAAAATAGGCTGCTTCTCGAGATCATTTATGTATGTGTTTACATTTACAGAGCCGTCAGCAAAAAAGATTCGGCAGCCCTCTTCATTCCCGTATTCTTTCATTGCTGTAATACGCTGATAGCCCAATTTTTTACCCGCGACGTAGCCTGTTATGTAATCAGGGTCATCTGACCAGCATAATTCTGCAACAGTTGCCGGATGCTCACTCACCTTTGAAGCAAGTGCAAGGGCCTCTTTTATTCTTGGGTTTGATGGTGCGCCATAGCGTTGTGCCCATTGTCCAAAATTGAGGTCGGGCCAATCCATTCTGGACACCCGTACACCTTTTTCGTGTGTTTGATCAATTCGTTTGCCAGTGTGAATATCAAACACCACCGCTCCCCTGATACCTGACCATTCAGACATTTGTTGATATGCTTTTTCAATCACTTTTCTTGGAACACCCGCTCTCTCCAATAAGAATCGGGCAAGACTTTGTCCCTCTTCCGGGGATTCTACTTCATTTGTCTTCATTGGTAATGGATGAATCTTCTTAACCGGCTCATGAACCTCTTCAAATTGAATTTGCATAAAATCCGGTTTTCCTCTAGAGTGAGATAACCCTTTTTCTAATAAGGCATTCACCGTACGTTTCATATTATCGAACGTGATGAGCCGTTCTCCGCCGGATATATGCTTTCCTCCATCTTCGTGAGACCCATTCATAGAAGCTCTCATTCTGACACTGTAAAATGTTTCTTCTTGCATACCTTCTCGCCCTTTCAGCTTTGATTACAGAAGAAAGTATTCTATTTGTTAACAATTTATAAATTCAGGTTAACAATTAGAATACTATTATGTATACACAATTCTGTCAATATCAGAACGCCATTTCCTCATAAACAAAATCTATTTATCATGTATATTCCTGATAACTGTATTGATCCACTAGAAAAAGAAGAGACGGGCAGATGCTCGCCTCCTTACCTGTTTGAACCATTTCAGAAAAACACGTAAAGCCTGCCCTTTTTCATGTCACAGCCACTTTTTCAAAAACTGCAGAGCTTCATGCCTCATCATAGCTGTTTCAAAATGCCCTGAAGCGGAGCGCACCATACGGTAACAATCAGAAGCCCCTTTTTCAGCATACAAAGCTGTTAATTCTTTTTCGATTTTGTTCACTCCCTCAGCGGGTGTTAGCCGATCATGTATGCCGGCAAGACTAAGATGCGGTCGCGGTGCGATCAGGCTTTGGATATCTGATGCAGAAAAGTGCTTGGCAAGAGACGGAACGTAATAATAAAAGCCATGCCGGTCAAGGTTCTGTGTTTCAATCAGTACATGATGGTCAACCTGACTGCATAAATCCGCACATGCCTTAATCCGTTCATCAAGCGCCGCTGTCCACCAAGCCATCAAGCCCCCCATAGACATGCCGATCGTTCCGATTCTGTCAGGCTGAATATCAGGGCGGCTCTGCACATAATCAATGGCTCTTATACTGTCGTAAATCATCATGCCCCACATCACCCTGCCCGTCAGAAGCATCTCTTTAAAAATCTCGCTTTCTGATTTTCCCCGTCTGTCTCCAAATCCCCAATGGTCGATTGCCAATACGCCATATCCGAGAGAAGTCAGCTCCCGAGCAAAAGAAGGCGCTTTCAAATAATCCGCTCCCTCAAGCAGTTCACTTTTTCCCCGTTCATACTGCCCGCCATGCGAATGCTGAAATAATATAACCGGACACCGTCCTTTTGCGGCTTTCGGCTTCACAAAATATGCAGGCACCTTTTCAAGCCCATTTATATCAAGCAGCAGCGTTTCAATTATATATCCCTCTTTTTCCTCAATACGCAGCGTTTCCGCCCCCGTATGCTTCCGATCAGGTAAATCACCAAGCAATCGAAACAGCAGCTCTCTTTTTTCGTTACTCATCCCATCACCCTTCCTTTTTCGCTTATCTTCAATGTACGAGACGGATTTGTTATTCCCTTTATTTTTCACACAGCATACAGAAACAAAAATCGTAGTTTACTAAACTTTTACTAAAAATAACAAAATATTCTGAAATTAATCATTGTAACCGCTTACTTTCATATGATAGTATCAATTTATCAAAAACGCATGAGTAAAATATTTCTTTTGTTTTAGTAAATCTCATTCAAATGAAAGGGAGTAACCATGGTTCGTATAAAAGATATCGCCTTAAAAGCGAACGTTTCAAATGCTACTGTTTCGAGAATTTTAAATGAAGATCATTCGCTTTCTGTGGCTGGTGAAACGAGACAAAGAGTGATCAGTATCGCTGAAGAGCTAGGCTATCAAACTGTTGCTAAACGCCGAAAAGCCCGCGGACAAAAACAGCGTGCCCAGCCGCTTATCGGGGTGCTGAGCTGCTTATCTCCCGATGAAGAACGGCAGGATCCTTATTTTTCTTCTATTCGCAAAGGAATTGAAAAAGAATGCTTTGAACAGGAAATTTTCATTACAAACTCCATCCATCTCGGTTCCTTCCAGGAGCATATTTTTCGGGAACTAGACGGTATCATTGTTATCGGCCGTGTCCATGACGAAGCCGTTCAACATATCAGCGGCCGATTGGAGCATGCCGTATTTATCAATCATTCTCCCGATCCGCAGATATACGACTCGATTGGGATTGATTTTGAAGCCGCCGCACGCCAGGCAATTGATCACCTTTTCGATTTAGGTTACCAACGATTAGGCTATATCGGCGGGCAGGAGAAGGAGCATACACTGAGGGACGGCCAAAGCATTCGCAGAACAATTGAGGACAAACGCCAGACTGCCTTTTTGCAGTCCGCCCATCCTCAGCCTGAACACGTCCTGGTCGGCGATTACAGCATGCGCGAGGGCTATCGTCTGATGAAAAAAGCCATCACTCAAGGCAATCTGCCGGAAGCCTTTTTTATCGCAAGTGATTCTATGGCCATCGGCGCATTGAAAGCACTTCGGGAAGCCGATCTGCATGTGCCGCGGGATACAGCCATTGTCAGCTTTAACGGCATTGAAGAGGCCGAGTTTGCCAGCACACCTTTAACCACGGTGAAAGTGCATACAGAGGAAATGGGCCGCACAGGCGTAAAACAGCTTCTCGACCGCTTTAACGGCCGAACAATTCCTCATCAAGTCACCCTGCCGACAACACTGATCATCAGGCAAAGTTGCGGATACACAGCTAAGGAGGTGACGCAAGACAAACGTTCATCAAGATCATAAGGAGGAAAAGATGAAACACATATTTGTTTTATTTCTCTCTCTTATTCTGCTGATTCTGCCGGGCTGCTCATCTGAAGAAAGCGCTGCAGATACGGGCAAAAAGACGTTAACCATTTATTCTACGATGTCAACAGACAGTGAAAGAAACACATTCAGAAAACTAGCCGCAGCGTTCGAAAAGGAAAGCGGCATTCGCGTCAGCATTCATTTCCCAGGCAATGACTATGAAAATATGATGCGTGTCAGAATGGCCGCCAATGATCTGCCTGATCTCTTTGATACTCATGGCTGGGGGAAAATCAGGTACGGGGAGTATACAGCCGATCTCCGGGATATGGACTGGACTCAGAATCTTGATCCAAATTTAAACAGCATCCTTAAAAACAAAAGCGGAAAGGTATACGCATATCCGATCAACCAGGCAAAGGACGGCCTGGCGTACAACCGCAATATGTTAGACCGTTTCGGCATTGACCCGCCGGAAACGATGGATGACTTTATAAAAGCACTGAGAACGATTAAAGAAAAAAGCAATGGAGAAATCGTTCCTTTCTGGTTCGCCGGATATGACAAAAGCTCTTTCGCCCAATATTATGACCAATTCGCAACACCTCTTCTCATCACAGATCCTGCCCATAATGAAAAGAAACAGCTCATTGACGGCACCTTCAATTGGAGCAAATTTACTTATCTTTCAGATACCCTCAAACAAATGCAGAAAGAAAAACTCATCAATATCGATGCCGTAACAGCAAAAAAATCACAGCTCATTGAGTTAATGGCTCAAAACAAAATTGCTTTTACCATGCAGGGCGGCACCCTCGGCCAAGACGTCGCCCAAATTAACCCGAATGTAAAGGTTGGGATTATCCCGACACCAGCTATTCACTCCGGTGATGACCCGATATGGATTGGAGGCGAGCGCTATACCCTGGCAGCATGGAAAGACTCGCCTCATTTAAAGGAAGCAAAGCAATTTATCGCATTTATGGCTCGTCCCGCCCATGCGAAAGAAATGGCTGAAGCCACATCGCTTCCTTCAGGGCTGACCAATGTAAAAGCTGATATTTTCTATGCCAAAGACTATCAGCATTATCAGAACATGAAAGTTGAGCCCTATTTCGACCGATTGTACCTGCCGAACGGGATGTGGGATGTGATGGGAACGGTCGGCCAGGAGCTTGCGGCAGACATTTTGACACCCAACGAGATTTCTAAAAAGCTGGGAAGAGAATATAAACGACTCCGGGAGCAATCTGGAACACAGGGAGCTGAAAACAATGAGTGAGATCGCAAGAGATGTTCATGTGAAACAGGTCAAGCCGAAAAAACAATCCTCACTTTGGTGGATGTATATTCCGGCTCTGCTCTCCGTTTTGATCTTCATGATTTATCCGTTTGTAAAAGGCGCTTTTATCACCTTCACAAACTGGAACGGATTTTCTCAGGTTTATCAGTGGGTCGGTTTCGCTCAGTATGAAAGGCTGTTTGCGGATCCCGACACATGGCATATCTTAAAAAACACGCTGCTATACGGACTCGGCAGCACCTTTTTTCAAAACGGCATTGGGCTTCTGTACGCCCTGCTATTAAATCAAAGCATAAAAATGAAAGCGATAACAAGGACCATTGTGTATTTGCCGGTTATGATCAGTCCGCTCATTATGGGCTACATTTGGTACTTTTTCTTTTCTTATGACGGAGGCGCGCTTAATGACCTGCTTGGCGTTTTCGGCATCACCCCGATCAACGCGCTCGCCAGTCCGTCTTCGAACCCATGGATCATCGTCATGATTAACACGTACCAATATGTCGGCATCGCCATGATTGTCTATTTGGCAGGCTTGCAAAGCATTCCGAAAGATTACTATGAAGCAGCGGAAATGGATGGCGCGACACGGGGCCAGCAGTTTTTTGGCATCACCCTGCCGCTGTTAATGCCTTCGATCACGATCAATATGGTCATCAACATTATCGGAGGCTTAAAGCTGTTTGACGTGATAATTGCGCTCACTGCAGGCGGACCCGGAAACGCGTCGCAATCGATGTCAACGTTTATGTATGACCTGTATTTTAAACGGCAGGATGCCGGCTATGCTGCGACACAAGGCATATTTATGGCATTTGTCATTTTGATCATCAGCTTTTGCGCGCTTGCGTACTTTAAAAGAAAGGAGACGGAAATGTCATGAGAGCCGCCCGCTCAAACAAACTGCGGTTTATTACACTTCTTGCTGCCATTGTAGCCTGTGCGCATTTCATTCCTTTTTACATTCTGCTGACCACTTCATTGAAAGCAAAAGGAGATTACAGTTCCAAATGGCTGTTTCCAGCTGATATTTCCTTTCAAAATTTTTCTGAGGCATGGGAGCGCGCTTCACTTGGCAACTCGTTTATCAACACAATCATCATCACAGGTGTTTCGGCATTGTTATTAATCATATTCGGCTCACTGGCCGCCTATCCTCTTGCCCGGCGGGAAACCAAGCTGAATAAAGCCGTTTTCGCGCTGCTGATTTCAATTATGATCATCCCTCCGTTAACGTCCATGGTGCCTTTGTACAGAATGGTCGTGGACGCCGGCATGGTCAACACACACGCAGTCGCCATTTTGATCAATACAGCGGCGTATATGCCATTAACCGTGTTTTTGTATTCCGGCTTTATCCGTTCAACCATTCCAAAAGAGCTCGAAGAAGCGGCAAGAATGGATGGAGCGGGAATGCTGAAAATCTTTTTTACGATCGTATTTCCTTTGCTGAAGCCGATCACTGCCACCATCTGTATTATTTCCTGTGTCTTTATATGGAATGACTATCAATTTGCGATTTTCTTTTTACAGGATCAGAAGGTGCAGACACTTACTGTCGCAATGGCCGGATTTTTCGGAGAAAACGCCAACAATCTGCATTTGGTCGCCGCGGCTGCCATCATGGCAATGCTGCCGATGGTCATTCTGTTTCTGGCGCTGCAAAAATACTTTATTGCCGGGCTGTCATCAGGCGCGGTAAAAGGATAATGAAATAAAGGAGGAACCGACATGAAAAAAATCACATTTATCGGTGCAGGGAGCACAATTTTCACAAAAAATGTTTTAGGGGACTGCTTGTTAACGGAGGCGTTAAATGGATTTGAATTTGCGCTTTACGACATTGACCCAAAACGCTTGCAGGAATCTCAGCTTATGCTCGAAAATTTGAGAGACCGCTATAGTCCGAGCGTGGTTATCAACAGCTATGACGACAGAAAACTGGCTTTGCAGCAAGCGGGCTATGTGATTAATGCCATTCAGGTCGGAGGCTATAAACCAAGCACAGTCATCGATTTTGAGATTCCTAAACGATACGGATTGCGGCAGACGATTGCCGACACAGCGGGCATCGGCGGGATATTCAGATCACTCAGGACAATCCCCGTGTTATTTGATATCGCAAGAGATATTGAGGAAATGTGTCCCGACGCTTGGTTTTTAAACTATACAAACCCAATGGCCTCCCTGACTGGCGCTATGCTTCGCTATACGGATGTGAAAACGATCGGGCTCTGCCACAGCGTCCAAGTGTGCACAAGAGATTTATTTAGATCTCTCGGTATGGAGCACGACGGGATTGAAGAACGAATCGCAGGCATCAATCATATGGCATGGCTGCTGGAAGTGAAAAAGGCCGGCGCTGATTTATATCCCGAAATCAAAAAGAGAGCGAGAGAAAAGCAAAAAACAAAGCATCATGACATGGTGCGATTTGAATTGATGGATAAGTTCGGTTATTACGTCACGGAATCATCAGAGCACAACGCAGAATACCATCCTTATTTTATTAAGCGGAATTATCCTGAATTGATCAACGAGCTGCAGATCCCGCTGGACGAATATCCAAGAAGATGCGTGAAACAGATAGAAGATTGGGAGAAAATGAGGGATGACATTGTTAACAATAAAAACCTCACCCATAAACGCTCAAAGGAATATGGCTCAAGAATAATAGAAGCAATGGAAACGAATCAGCCGTTCACCTTCGGAGGAAACGTCTTAAATACCGGACTCATCACAAACCTTCCTTCCAAAGCGGTAGTTGAAGTGACATGCGTCGCCGACAGAAAAAAAATAACCCCGTGCTTTGCCGGAGAACTTCCTGAGCAGCTCGCAGCGTTAAACAGAACGAATATCAACACACAGCTGATGACCATTGAAGCTGCTGTTACACGAAAAAAAGAAGCTGTCTACCAGGCAGCCATGCTTGACCCGCATACAAGTGCGGAGCTGTCCATCAATGACATTATTTCTATGTGTGATGATTTATTTGAAGCGCACGGCGATTGGCTTCCAGCATACAAATAAAAAAAACTAGGGGTGATCTCTCCCCTAGTTTTTCGGTTTCGTTTCGCCTTCCCAGGCCATCATGCCGCCTTCTACGTTGACTGTTTTAAAGCCTTGCTCATCCAAATACCTGCAGACATTCATGCTGCGCATCCCTGATCGGCAGATAAAAGTGTACTCTTTGTCTTTATCGAGGGTGTCCATTTTTTCAGGAATATCCCCCATGCGAATATGAACCGCTTGCGGGATCATGCCTTCCGCAACCTCTTCATCTTCTCTGACATCAATCAAATACAATTCTTCATCCGCCTCGATTTTGTCTTGCAAAGCAGCTGTGCTGATTTCTTTTATTTCCAAAGAAAACACTCCTATTCACCAATAATCATGTTCAGTATATCAAAGTCAGCTGGACGATTGCTATTTTGAGACTGATGAAAAAAATCCCCTTTTTGACAAAGGGGATTTTTCCAGGATTAGTTTGCCACAATATTGACAAGCTTGCCAGGCACCGCGATGATTTTACGAATGGTTTTGCCTTCAAGCTGCTCTTTGACCTTTTCATCTGCTTGAGCAAGCTGTTCGAGCTGTTCCTTCGTCGCATCTGCAGGAACCTGTAGTTTCGCTTTCACTTTTCCGTTCAGCTGAACAACGATTTCAACTTCGTCGTCAACAAGTTTTGCTTCATCATATACAGGCCAAGCCTCATATGCAATCGTACCGCTATGGCCCAATTTTTCCCACAGCTCTTCCGCGAGGTGAGGCGCGATAGGAGAAAGAAGCTTCACAAAACCTTCCATATATTCCTTCGGCAGCTCTGACGCTTTGTAGGCTTCATTGATAAAGACCATCAGCTGAGAAATACCTGTGTTAAAACGCAGGCCCTCATAGTGGTCTGTCACTTTCATGACTGTTTCATGATAGACGCGCTCCAATGTTTCACCGGCGCCTTCAACGATTTTGCCATTAAGCTCACCGCTGTCTTCAACAAACAAGCGCCATACGCGGTCAAGGAAGCGGCGTGCGCCGTCTAAGCCTGATTCAGACCAGGCAATTGAAGCATCAAGCGGTCCCATGAACATTTCGTACAATCTCAGCGTATCAGCGCCGTGAGAGGCAACGATTTCATCAGGGTTGACAACGTTCCCTTTTGACTTACTCATTTTCTCGTTGTTTTCACCGAGAATCATTCCTTGGTTATACAGCTTTTGGAACGGTTCTTTCGTCGGCACTACCCCGATATCATAAAGGAACTTGTGCCAGAAACGGGCATACAGAAGGTGAAGCACAGCATGCTCCGCGCCGCCGATATACATATCAACCGGAAGCCATTTTTCCATTTTCTCAGGTGATGCCAGCTGATCCGGATTGTGCGGATCAATGTAGCGCAAGAAATACCAGCAGCTTCCCGCCCACTGCGGCATTGTATTCGTTTCTCTTCTTCCTTTTTTCCCTGTTTCAGGGTCTGTGACTTCAACCCACTCTTTAATGTTCGCAAGCGGTGATTCGCCGGTGCCGCTCGGTTTGATTTCGTTTGTTTTCGGCAGAATCAACGGCAGTTCTTCCTCCGGCACAGCTGTTGACGTTCCGTCCTCCCAATGAATGATCGGTATCGGCTCGCCCCAGTAGCGCTGGCGGCTGAAGAGCCAGTCGCGCAGACGGTAAGTGACTTTCTTTTCGCCGTTTTTCGTTTCTTCCAGCCAAGCGATCATTTTTTCAATCGCTTCCTGTTTATTAAGCCCGTTCAGGAAGTCAGAGTTTACGTGCTCTCCGTCGCCTGTGTACGCTTCTTCTTCCACGTTTCCGCCTTTCACGACTTCCTTGACTGGAAGGCCGAATGTGTTGGCGAATTCAAAATCACGCTCATCGTGACCGGGAACAGCCATGACTGCACCTGTTCCGTATGAAGCAAGAACGTAATCTGCGATCCAGATCGGCAGTTTTTCACCGTTTACAGGATTGATCGCATAAGCTCCCGTGAAGACGCCTGTCTTTGTTTTCGCGAGATCCGTGCGCTCAAGGTCACTCTTTGATTGAATTTCTTTGATATAAGCTTCGACAGCTTCTTTTTGCTCAGCAGCTGTGATTTTTTCTACCAATGCATGCTCCGGAGCAAGTACAGTGTATGTAGCGCCAAACAATGTATCAGGTCTTGTTGTAAACACCGTAAATGATTCATCATGTCCGTCTATGCCAAAATGAACGTGCGCACCTTCAGAACGGCCGATCCAGTTGCGCTGCATGTCTTTAATGCTTTCCGGCCAATCAAGCTCTTCCAAGTCATCAAGAAGCCTGTCCGCATAAGCTGTGATTTTCAGCATCCACTGCTTCATCGGGCGTCTTTCGACCGGATGGCCGCCGCGTTCACTCTTTCCGTCGATGACTTCTTCGTTGGCAAGAACCGTACCGAGTGCAGGGCACCAGTTTACCGGCACCTCATCAACGTAAGCAAGGCCCTTTTCATAAAGCTTTAAGAAAATCCATTGTGTCCATTTATAGTATTCAGGATCTGTCGTGTTGATTTCGCGATCCCAATCATATGAAAAACCGAGCGCCTGAATTTGGCGGCGGAAATTATCAATATTCTGCTTCGTAAACACTGCCGGGTCATTCCCGGTGTCGAGAGCGTATTGCTCAGCCGGCAGACCGAATGCGTCCCAGCCCATCGGATGAAGAACGTCATACCCCTGCATGCGCTTCATGCGGGAGAGGATATCCGTTGCTGTATAGCCTTCAGGGTGTCCGACGTGCAGACCCGCTCCAGACGGATAAGGAAACATGTCCAGCGCGTAAAATTTTTGTTTCTCATTATGATCAAGAGTGGCAAATGTTTTGTTTTCCAGCCAATAATTTTGCCATTTCTTTTCTATCTCTTTGTGCTGAAAACTCAAAGTAAAAACCTCCTTCTGATTGAATACGGCGTTTTATGGTTCAAGTATTGACGGGAAAGGGACAATTATATTCAGAATATTCCCAAACTAAAAAAAACTCCCTCATCCCTAAAAGGGACGAGAGACTTTCGTTTTCCCGCGGTACCACCCTCGTTAGCGCGGCAGACGCCGCACTCACTTGATACTTTTAACGCAGTTATGCGTCAGCGGCTTTTCACCGCTGCAACTCTGAGGTGAGTTCGGAAACAAACTTGATTGACTTTCACCAGCCGTCAACTCTCTGAAACAATATCTGCTTCTTACTGCTCCTCTTCATTGTTCTTATCGCAACCGTAATCTTAACTGTATTTTATAGAATTCTGTTCATAAGTGCAAGCAGGTTTGTATACAATGGGAATGTACCCTGAACGGGCGAAGATTGAGGACAATTATTCTGGTGGAGTTTTGGTTTGACGTTTCGACTCGGCCGGTTCGCCGCCGCTGTTCATTTCTCTTACAAAATCAAAGCTTCTGAGAACAGCTTCACCGCCGTAGCCTGAGATAATGGATAAGATGACAAGTTGAATTCCTGAATCGGGGTCAGCGGATAGTACAAGTAAAATGGAAGCCGTCATGCCGATAAACCAATCTTCCAAAAATCCAAGATAGATAAACCGCTTCGTCATCCTAGGTTTCTCCAGTCTGCCTCTCTTTTTCACATGACCGAGAATCCCCATGATTCCTCCAATTACACAAGCAATTAATACCTGATGCAGCATCTTCATCATCACCTTCCTAAAGCCCTTATTTCGTAAAGCGACTTCAGGCCATCCAGCCCCCTTAAACGATTCCGATGATTTTCGATATCTACATACTGGCAAATCTGAAAAAAGCTTGTTTCTTCCATTATATGTGAACACATGATCGGTAAGCTTGATGCATTGGATTCATTTTTCACCCAGTGACATTGACCTAGTCACCTATTTAGCATGTAGAAACCTTTCCGTTCATATGTTCAAACTCTGTTCTTATTTTTAGTGTATACGAGGACAAGCCCTAATGACAAACAACAAACTGCGCTTGCTTGAATCAGAACATGTGTTGTGCTACGGTTACTGTAGAATTCATTAAAAAAAGGGGAATATCAGGCTTTCGCATAGCAAGCTGGCGGACTAAGGGGGAATTATATGGCTAGTTTTCAATCATTCGGAATAAAAGGACAGCTGGACATCATCAAAAAAGCGCTTGATCACGCGCGAGTCGGTGTAGTGATTACAGATCCTTCACTTGAAGATAATCCGATTGTCTACGTAAACCAAGGCTTTGTTCAAATGACCGGCTATGAGGCCAAGGAAATTTTAGGAAAGAACTGCCGCTTCTTACAGGGGAAAGATACAGACGCTGGTGAAGTGGACAACATCAGAGCCGGTTTACAAAATAAAGAACCGGTTACAGTTCAGATTCAAAACTACAAAAAAGACGGAACGATGTTCTGGAATGAGTTAAATATTGATCCGCTGGAAATAGAAGACAAAACCTATTTTGTCGGAATTCAAAAAGACATCACCAAGCAAAAAGAGTATGAAAAGCTTCTCGAGGATTCCCTCACAGAAATTACTGCACTTTCAACTCCTATCGTGCCGATTCGCAACGGCATTTCGGCTCTTCCGCTAGTCGGCAACCTGACAGAGGAGCGATTTAATTCCATCGTCAGCACATTGACGAATATCTTATCAACATCCAAAGATGATTATTTGATCATTGATTTATCAGGATTGGCCCAAGTAAATGAACAAACCGCCGACCAGATTTTCAAGCTGAGCCATTTGCTGAAATTGACCGGTACCGAATTAATCATTACCGGCATTAAGCCCGAATTGGCTATGAAAATGAATAAACTGGATGCCAATTTCTCATCGCTGAAAACATATTCTAATGTAAAGGATGCCGTGAACGTGCTTCCGATTATGTAAAAAGATCCCGCTCATCCGGCGGGATCTTTCTTATGAAGAAACTGAAGCTTGCTTATTCGCTTTATCAGCTGATTTTAACCGTTTGTCGTATAAAATCGTCGTGGCTATGCTGATCATAAGCAAAACCAAAAGTGATAAAACAAGAGCGTGAATGCCGGAATGATCGACGAGCACTCCTCCGAACAAAGGCCCTATCATTCTGCCACCTGTCGCAGCGCTGTTCACAAACCCTTGATAAAATCCTTCTTTCCCTTTAGGCGCAAGCTGGTTGGCAATCGTCGGCACGGCAGGCCAAACAAGCATTTCCCCGATGGTCAAGATCACCATGGCAGCCAGAAACATTGGAAATTGCTTCGCAGTCAGCAGCATGCTGTAAGACACAATAAAAATGACAAAACCAATGATCATTTGCGCTTTCAGCGACTCAGCCCATTTTTTCACAAAAAAGCTGACAAGCGGCTGTCCAACCACAATTAAAATTCCGTTAATCGTCCACAGCACACTATATAAAGAAAGAGACATTCCGATGCTTTGCGTGTACGATGCAATGGTGGTAGACCATTGAGAATATGCCAGCCATCCGAGCACATACCCGCTGCTCAAAATAACCAGAGCCGTAAATTTTGCTTTGCTGCTTACAGCGTCATAATCAAGCACAGACGTTTGAGACACATCCTTCGTCTGAATATTTCGAAATCCGAAATATACGATAAAGAAAAAGACCACATACAGCGCGGCATTCGCCAAAAATACGTATGAAAACGAGAAAGACGCCACCACGCCGCCAAGCGCAGAACCGACGGCAACACCTGCGTTTTGCGCGACATAGATCGCATTAAATGCCCTTCTTCCCCCTTCAGGCCACACTGATCCAGCCATTGCGTAACTGGCCGGAAAAACAACACCCGAACCGAACCCGACAATCGTAAGCAGCACAATATAAAACGGCCAATCATGAAAAAAGACGAGACCCACCAGACTTGCTAACGTAATCGCAATTCCGAGCATGATGGATTTGAACCCGCCGATTTTATCAAACAAAAACCCGCCGCATAAATTCCCTGCCACACTGGCGCCGGAATTCAGCATAAGGACAATCCCCGCGACCGTTAATGACTTTCCTAAATGATTATGAATATAAATCGTGTTAAGCGGCCATAAAAAGGATGCACCCGTCACATTAATAAACATCCCTATCACTAAAATTTTCAATGCGCGCGGCATACTGATCCCCCTTTCTTATCTATAAAAGCTCATGAAAAAACGGAAACCTCAACAGGCTCCGTACGAATCCAGTTATCATAGCACATTCATTCTATCTGTCTATCTCATATTTTTCAACAGATGAGTGTGAAAAAATCTAACAAATATTGTTCGAAAATTGTAAAATAAATAGAAAAAGGGGTAATTTTCATGGAAATGGCATTCGCATTCCTCGGTTTTTTTGCATTTCTCTTTTCGCTTGGGTATGGAGTGTACCATCTCGTCAGATATGTGCTGAAAAAAGAAAAACGATTCTCTAAAAAACTCTTTTGGCCGCTTTTCATTGGAGGCCTCATTCTGGTCTTCACCGGAGCAGCTTTGACAGAACCTGACGCTGCCGCAGCAAATGCTGATAAAAAATATTCAGCACTAAACACTGAATATAAAAGTCTTAAACAAGAGCATGAAGCACTTGAGAAAGAGTATGAAGCCATCAGCTCTGAAGCAAAGAAACTGAAAGACGACACAAAAGATCAAGACAAGCTCAAGCAGCTGGAGATAGAAAATAGTGAACTAAAAAAGACTCAGAAATCATTAAAAGCAGAAAATAAAGAACTTCAAGAAAAACAAAAACAGCTCAAAGATGATACCAAAACAGCAAAGGCTGAAAATGAAGCCCTTCAACAAGATAAAACAAAACTTGAAAAGCAATTAAAAGAGGCACAAAACCGAACAGCCAGCACAAAAGAAAACAGCGAACATTCTTCAACCAGCACAAATAAAAGCAACGAAACCAGCTCAGCTGATACAGCAGAAGGCTGTCTTATCAAAGGCAGCAAAAACGGCATTTATCATACGCCGGGCAGTACATACTATGACCGGACGACAGACCCAGCTGAAATGTTTTGTTCAGTTGAAGAGGCTGAGGCAGCCGGGTATCGGGCGCCGAAACGATAAACAAAAAAGCTCCAGTTCTCTGGAGCTTTTACTGTTTTACAATGCCGACTTAATCACCTTTTTATAATAAAGAACCGACAGAATACCGAAAATAGAATAGAGTGCAGTATATAACACCATCACCATAATCATCGGCGACCATACCTCTGATCCGAATAAGAACCAGCCGGATTGTACGGCAAAGTAACTGTGAAAGAGGCCGATCACCAATGGAATGCCGAAGTTATACATTTGTTTGATGCGTACCCCCTTCAGCAGGTCGCCCTGTGTAAAACCGATTTTTCTTAGGATGGTATAATTCGGTTTTTCTTCTTCACTTTCACCCATTTGTTTAAAGTAAAGGATACACCCCGATGTGATGAGAAATGTTAATCCTAAGAAACCAACGATGAACATGACCATACCAAAAAGAGATTTTTGCGCAATACTTGTATCCAGCCTTGATAAATGTAGATCTTTCTTGTTGACCTTTTGAAAGAGCTCATTTGCTTTTTCAAGCTGATCTCCATGTTTCATATTGATGCCGATAAATTCAGATTGCGCCAGCTGAATGCGAGGGTCTTTATCTTTATTCAGCTGTTTAAACAGGTTGTCATCCACTATGACTGCGGGCATTCCCCCGCTTGTAAACGTGTAGGATACAAGAAACTCTTCTCTTAATCCTTTATAGTGTAATGATTTTGTCTCATTCTTGCTTTTGACTTTAATGCTGCCGGAGTCTTTTAAAACCATTATCTTTTGCAGCAAGTCAGTATATCCTGAGAAAACCGCTTCCCCAGCCGCCACATCGACTCCTTTTACATCTTTATCGCTAACAACAGCGAGCTGTGTGTTGCTGGGATCGCTCTGCATCTCTTTCGAAGTTCCATCCATGATATTTGTGAGATCAAATGACGATTGCAGGACAGGCATTTCTTTTTTGACGTACGACATGTCATTTTCACTCAAACTGCTTTCAAATCGTTTGGCATCTTTCTCATTCATGAATGAAAAATCCGCCGCTACATTTTGTTCAGCAGTCTTTTCTGCCGAGTAATACGAAATATAAGCAAGGGATAACAGCCCGATGGCGAGCGCTGAAACGGTTGTGATAATTGTCAGAAGCAAAGCGTTCGATTTCATTCTGAACATAATCGATGACAGTGACAGAACCTCTGAGATATTCAAGTAGCCGCCCTTGCTTTTCCGAATGATGTTCGAGATAAACGTAACCGATCCTTTATAAAAGAGAAACGTCCCGATAATGACGGAACCTAAGATAAGACTCATTGCGAAAAACAGTTCGTTTATGGTCTTGAATTTTCCGCTAAACAGCTCGGAAGACACGTAGTATCCCGTTAAAATCAACACGATGCCCAGCGCCCCGATCAGCATCTGGAAAAAAGAGATTCTCTTCACTTTATCCTCAGTGGAAGACGTTACTTTAAACAAAGATAAAATGCTTTGTTTTTTGATAAACGTATAATTCATGATCATAATCAAAAGGTAAATGCCGCAGAACACAATGATTGTTTGAACCAAGGCTTGCTCAGAAAAATGCAGTTTCGCATCAGCTTTGACATCGACGATTTTGAACAAGATCATGAGCACAAGCTTTGAGATTGAAAATCCGGCAAAAACCCCGATGGCTAACGAGCCGAAATACAGCATGATGTTTTCCGCACTTAAGATTCGAAAGATTTTGTGCTTTGTCATTCCGATTAATTGAAACAGCCCGATCTCTTTACTCCGTCTTTTAATAAAAATGGTATTGGCGTACAAAATAAAGATTGATACAACAGCCACAAGCAAAATTGAAGCGGTTTTAATAGCCGCGGCGCCTTTAATGGAAGCTTTTACTTCATTAATGGCCGGGTCATATTGGAGTGTGACAAATGCGAAATAAAGCGCCACACTAAAGATCAAAGCAAACACATAGAGGTAATAATTTCTGATATTCTTTTTCAGATTTCGCAGTATGAGCTGATTAATGTTCATGCTGCACCCCGCCTAACACGCCTTGTGTTTTCATGATATCCTGGAAAAACGTCTGCCTGTCTTGGCCTCCTTTATTCAGCTGCGTATACATCAGACCATCCTTAATAAAAATGACTCTGCCGCAGTAGCTCGCTGCAACGGGATCATGGGTAACCATAATAATTGTGGCGCTGCGTTTTTGATTGAGCTGGCTCAGCTTGTTTAATAAATCAGAGGCTGATTTTGAATCGAGCGCGCCGGTCGGCTCATCAGCGAAAATAATGCTCGGGTCATGAATAAACGCTCTCCCGGCGGATGTTCTCTGCTTCTGGCCGCCGGAAATTTCATTCGGGTACTTATCCCGCAATTCATAAATACCCAATTCCTTCGCCACTTCCTCAAACTTGCGGTTTGCTTCCTTTTTTGATATTTTCGTGATCGATAACGGCAGAAGGATATTTTCTTTCACTGTTAATGTGTCTAACAAATTGTAATCTTGAAAGATAAAGCCTAAGTGCTGTTTTCTAAATTCAGCCAGCTGCTTTTCCTTCAAGGACGTCATTTCGTTTCCGTTAATGTTGATAGTTCCGTGGCTTACCTTATCAATCGAGGACAGAACGTTAAGCAAAGTCGTTTTGCCCGATCCTGAAGCACCCATAATACTGACGAATTCGCCCTTTTCAATGTGAATATCGATGCCCTTCAGCACTTCCTGTTTATTTAGCTTGTTACCATAGCTTTTTCGAATTTTATTCGCTTCTAAAATCATCATTTCCGTAGTCTCCTTTATATTGGATAATGTTATTATAAAAAGGATTGACGGGCTTTTCCTTCGATTAAGCGAACAAAAAAGAAAAGCATGTGACATTTTCGTCACACGCTAATGACACGTTCGAATTGATTTCGTTTCGGAAAGGTTAAGGTAAAGGTTGTTCCATCCCCAAGCTCTGAATGCACATTGATATCGATCAGCAACGGTCCTGCGGCTCTCTTCGCCAGATACAGCCCCATGCCCGTAGAAGACTGATTATGATGATCGGTTGTGGATGTAAACCCTTTATCAAAAATCCGTGAGACATCTTTCCTGTCAATGCCCCGTCCAAAATCTTTCACCTCAAGAACCTTCCGTTCGTCTTTTTCATAGCTGTTGATCACAATATCAGCGGCTTCACTGTATTTTACGGCGTTGGTCAGCAGCTGCCTGATGATAAAGGCCAGCCATTTCGCATCGCTCAAGACTTCCTCTGCCTCCAGCTGCATATCAAACCCGATTCCTTTCTGTATACACCACGATTGCAAGTCTCTGATCTCTTTGATAATCAAGGGCTTAAGCTTGATCATCTCTAAAGACAGATCATTTTCGATAAAGGACATGCGCTTTTGATGAAGCTGCTGATCAAGAAGCAGATGGATGCGCAGCCACTCATACGATAGCTGGGCTTTTAATGATGGGTCTTCCATCCGATCGATGATTAAATGCAGCGCTGTTAATGGCGTTTTGACCTCATGTATCCACGCCATCAGTTCATCTTTTTCATTTTCTAATGCCAAGCGATTCTGCAATGCAGATTGCTTCAATTGTTCCGTTTGTCCGGTGATGCTTTTTTCAATCATCTCTTCAAACGGCGTTTCCGGTTCACTTATGGCTGTGACATCAAGATTATTTTCCCATTCTTCGAGGCTTTTATAGAATGCGATTTCTTTCCGAAAACGGATGATAACAAACACAACAAAGATCAAGACACACAAATAAACAATATAAAGAACATTTTTAAATGGAATAGACGGATCAACAAAGGCTATCAGCAAAATCAGAATTTGCTGCAGCAAAAATGCGGCAATCCAGCTTCGTCTTTCGATGAGGAATGCTTTAATCATAGAAATGATCCTCTTCCTTCGCCATGTAGCCTTGGCCGACCTTCGTCTCGATATATGTTCCAAGCTGCAGTTCGTCCAATTTTTTCCGCAGGCGGTTGACATTGACGGTCAGTGTATTATCGCTGACAAAACGCTCATCATTCCACAAGCTTCTGATCAGCTCTTCCCTGCTGACGATCTTGTTTTTTTGTTCTATTAGCTGTTTTAGAATGAACATTTCATTTTTAGTCAGTTCAACAGAACCTTCGTCATTGCTGACGAGGTTCTGCTCTGCGTCTATGGCAGCCCCGCACCATGTTTTGATCGTGCTCGGCTCCGTATTATAATGATGCACGCGCCGGAAAATCGCTTGGATTTTCGCAATCAGCACATCAAAATGAAACGGCTTTTGAATAAAGTCATCCGCTCCCAGCTGCATCGACATGACCATATCAGCAGGGTGGTCACGAGAGGATAAAAAGAGAATCGGAACATTTGACCGGGAACGGATCAGCCGGCACCAATGAAACCCGTCAAATTTAGGGAGCTGAACATCAATAATGACGCAATCAGGTTTGATTGACGCAAATTCCTGCATTACTTGGCTGAAATCCTGTATACCGTATACATCATAGGACCATCCCGTTAAACGCTCCTTGATTTCATGAAACAGCGATTTATCATCTTCTATCAGCAAAAGTTTAAACAATGAACTCACCGCACTTTTTCCTTTTTTATGTCAAGTGTATAGCAAATCTTGTTGATGCGCTATACAGAAAAGCCGGCTGGTTCAGCCGGCTTTTTCTGATTACAATTCTCTTCTTAATGCTGTCAGCACGTTGGTTTTTGTTGCTTTTCGGGCTGGGTTCATACCCGAGATCACAGCGACACCGCCGCAAATCACAACCGCAATGATGACAAGGCTGAGCGGAATATAAGAAAACGTATAATTCAGATCGCCCGCTTCGCCTCCGCTTGTCGCCGCGAGAATCATCGGAACGGCCAGGTTGACAAGGTAGCTCACGCCGTAAGAAATGATTATCCCGATCACACAGCCTAAAATTCCGATATACGCACTTTCCATCAAGAACATTCGGCGAATGATAGACGGACTTGCCCCAATCGCTTTCATAATGCCGATCTCCTGCGTTCTTTCTGTAACCGCCATCGTCATCGTGTTAAATATTCCAATGGCTGAAATGATAACCGCGATACATCCGACAAAGATCAGGCCGATTTTGAAGACCATGAAGAAGGTGTTGGCTCCTTCAAGCTCGGTAGTAACTGATGTGACATAGTATCCGTCATCTGTTAGATCATTTGTCAGCTGTTCCACATTCTCAAATTTATCAGCAAAAACGCCCACATTTTTTTCAACATTCCCGCCCTTGAAGTCCAAAAATTCCGAAAAGTCCTTCTTGAACTGATCACTAATGAAGATGTTTGAATCCTCCATCCAATCTTGAGATGGTTTTTTTGTAATACCGACAATTTTAAAGTCATATGTTTTTGTTTTCGTAACATCCCCTGTTTTAGGATCTGTTTTTGATACACTTAATTCGATCGTTTTGTTCAGGATGTCTTTCGTGTAGCCCTTTGGTTCTTCTATATCTTCGGGGTTTCCTTTTGCTTCTTCGATTTTTTTGTTATATGCTTCAGATTCTTTTTTCGTCAATAATCTCTTTGCAAAGTCGTATCCTACTACGATTTCATTTTCCGACTTTGCGACTCTTCCTTTTTCTAATTCCATATTGGCCTTTAATTCATCGTTCATATTGGTAAAGATAAGATTAGAGCTTTCATTTGTGCGATTGCCTAAAGTTGCTTTGTTTGGCTCATACACTTGCGTTCTTTCTACAACTGACCTTACATGATCATACTTCTCTAAATCAGCTTTTTTAATAGGCTTATCCCCTTCCTTGCCCATTACACTGACTTTAGTCACAATTTGCTGGCTCATCGTCATATCTGTGATTGTCTTTTGAATCCCAAATCCTACAGACGATAGCACAACCAAAAACGCACACGCCATTGTTGTCGCAAGAATTGTCATAAAGACGCGGAGCCTGTTTTTCTTCATATTTCTTCTGATAAAATGAACCTGATCCTTAAATCTCAACGGTAATACCTCCTTTTAACACACCGTCATGCAGCTGGAATTTTGAGTGTCCGATTGAAGCTACTTCATCATCATGAGTAATAATCACAAATGTAATGCCCCGCTCACGGTTCAGCTGCTGAATCAATTCCAGCACTTCCTGTTCCGTTTCTGAATCAAGGCTTCCCGTTGGCTCATCCGCTAAAATAATCGACGGATTTAAAATCAGCGCTCTCGCAATGCTGACACGCTGCTGCTGGCCGCCTGACAGTTCATTAGGATAGTGAGCAGCATGGTTTTCAAGACCGACGCGTTTCAGCATGTCCTGTACCTTTTTCTTGCGCTCAGACGGTTTGATCCCTTTTAGCGCCAGCGGCATTTCGACATTTTCATACGTCGTTAAGCCCGGGATGAGCTGAAAGCTTTGAAAAATAAACCCAAAGTGTTCAAGGCGGAACTGCGCCCATTCCTTTTCATTAAAGCCCGTGACATCAGTTCCGTTAATCACAATACGCCCTTTTGTCGGTGAGATGTAGCCTGAAATCAAATTCAGAAGCGTTGACTTCCCCGACCCGCTTCGTCCGACGATACAGGCGATTTCTCCTTTCGCCACATTCAATGAGACATCCTTCAATACTGGAACTTCATTCTCACGGCCCTTTTTTCCGATCGTGAAAGAATGGTCGATATGCTGAACATCTATCATATGTTCTCTCTCCCTTACAACTGTTTTATTTTTTTATAAATCGCAAAATAACTAATGAAGAAACCAACCAAGGCACCTGCAGCCATGCCAAGGAGATAGCCGGCAAAGCTCTCGCTTGTAGCAAATCCAAAGTAGCCGAAGCCCAAAATGCCAATGATAATGACGATCACTTGCACCGGACGATCCAATGCTTTCCACAAAAAGAAATATCCGTTTCGTTCATTTGACAGTTTGACGAAGCTGATGTACCCGATGAGGTAAAAAATAATGCTCATGACAGCCGGAATCACTAAATAATTCGGTGAATCTTCAACCCAGTTTGGAATAACATATGTGATCGGAAATATATACTGCATCCATTCAGGTATAGGGTAATCTAGAAATCTCGCTCTCCCGCCAAAGAGGATATCCATATTAATCGCAGGAAGGGTAATCACTAAAAAAGGCAAGATGGTGACAGTAAATGAGACCAGCAGCTGTGCAAAAATATTGCCTGTCAAAGCTCCTCCAGCCATAACCAAAGAATAAGCCAGCATGCTAACAATGATCATTCCCAAGCTGTAGTTGTGAAAATAAACGGCCTGATCAGGCTTCAAAAACAAAATCAGCAAAACTGATAAAACATAACCTATGAGTTGCGGTATCACAATAACCATTCCGCCGGTGAGGAACTTCGCATTAAATATCTGCCCCCGTGTATAAGGAAGGCTTAATGTAAAGTCAAAGTAGCCCTTGCTCCGTTCAATCCCAAGCTGGCTGACCGCCAAAACCACACCCCAAATCCAAAATACTGAGATAAATGTGCTGTTTAAATAATCAACGCTGAATACGCAGGGGCCGACCCAATTTTCTTTTCCAGTAACACAGCCTTGATAGGTAAGATACATATTTAAAATCGATAAAGGATTACCTAGTATAAAAACCAAAATGGTGATAACTAAGGCGACTTTATTTTGTTTCCACTCCTTATAAAGCAGACCGGAATCCGGCATTTTACTTCCCTCCAAACTTTAAGCCGTTATCTTAATGTCTTACTTTTTTAAAGATGGAAAAATAACTGATCAAAAATCCGACAATTCCTCCGATAATCATTCCGATAATGTAACCCGCTATGGATTCACCAGCAGAATGCCCCACTATACCAAAACCCAGGATTCCTAACACGATGACAAGGATTTGGATAGGTCGATCTAATGTTTTCCATAAGAAAAAGTATCCATTACGCTCATTATGATGTTTTATAAAACTTATATAGCCAATGAAATAAAAGAGAATACTCATCACTGCAGGGATTAGTAATAAGTATTTACTTTCCGCCACCCAACTTGAATCCACATAAGCAATCGGGGAAAAGTCCATCAAATTATTTTCAAAATCGAAGTAATATTCAACATTGGGTAACATTTTCCAAATTTGAATCCCTGAGATAATCTCTATATTTGAAAAAGGCAAAACGATAATCAAATATGGCAATACAGAAGTTGCAAAAGCTGTCAACAACTGAGCAAAAGCGTTTCCAGTTAACGTCCCAGCGGCCATTACTAATGAGTAAAACATAATGCTGGTGATCATAACACCGATGCTTCCATGTTCAAAAAAGTTTACTTGTTCAGGTTTTAAGAAAAGAATCAGCAGCCATGCTAATAAAAATCCGACTAATTGCGAAAGCACAAGGACAACTGCGCCTAGCCAAAATTTCGTTTGAAAAATTTGGCTTCTTTTATATGGAAGACCTAACAAAAAGTCCATCGTACCTCTCGAACGTTCAAGCCCGACCAAACATACTGCCAGTATAATCCCTATCACCCAATTGATTTGAATCATGCTGTCTATGTGGTAATCTACAAAAAATGCACACAGTTTTGGATCTGAATGTGCTAGGCATGACTCGTTTAAAGAATATGAGTGATAAATCGTTAAAGGATTTGCCAGCACCAAAAACACAATACTTAACACAATCACCACTTGATTCTGCTTCCACTCTCGATAGAGGAGACCTCGGTCTACCATCTCCGCTTCCCTCCAAACTTCGCAATGAATACTTCTTCTAGGTTGACAGGAAGCTCATTCCACACTTTTGGCTTCAGCTCTCTTAAAAAGCTCTTGTTCTTCTCATCGCTTTTCGGGATCAGCACCGTGTAAAACACACCGGCCTGATCGAGCATCGGAATGTTTTGCTCTCTGATAGCCAAATTGACATCTGTATCAAACGCCATTTGAATTTTGATGTATTCTTCTTTTAGCTCATCAAGATCCATCACATTCGTCAGTCTGTTATCTTCGAGAAAACCGATTCGGTTGCACATCCGTTCAATGTCCTCAAGGCGATGGGAGGTGATCAGAATGCTCGTATCACGCTCAGCCACTTCATCAACCATCAGCTGCAGCACATCATGTCTTGTCACCGCGTCAATGCCGTCCGTGGGCTCATCAAGGAGAATCAGCGCCGGTCTCGCCGCAAATGACAGAACGAGCGACAGCTGTTTTTTCAAACCTGTCGACAGCTCGCGGTATTTTTTCGTTTCCGGAATTTCATATCTGTTCATCAGCTCATTCGCGTACGTGACATCAAATTTCGGATAAATTCTTCTTAGGATGTCAACAAGCTGCTTGTATGTATACTTATCATAAAAAGGATTTTGAACAGGCATGTAGATGATATTCTGTTTGACCTTCGGATGCTTTTTGATTTCTACGCCGTCAAACAAAATCGTCCCGCTGTCGGCGAAAATGATTTGCTGGATTAAGCGAAGCATTGTCGTTTTGCCTGACCCATTGCGGCCGAGCAGCCCGAAGATTTCTCCTTTTTTAATTGTTAATGAAACATCTTTTAATACTTGATTTCCGTCAATCGTTTTTGACAGCTGTCTTAATTCAATCATCGCTCTTGCCCCCTTTCACATCAGCGCTGATTTCTTTTATCCATTCTTGCAGTTTATCCAGCTCAACCCCCGCATAATGTGCATCGATGATGAGCTGTTTGAGTTGCTCTTTAATCATCGTCATCTTCCCTTCAACCAGTGTCGTTTTTGCATTTTCCGATATATAGGTCCCTCTGCCACGCAGCGTTTCAATAATACCCTCTCGCTCAAGCTCTTTGTACGCTTTGCTGACAGTATTCGGATTCGCAATAATGATCGTCGCCAATTCTCTGACAGAAGGAAGCTTATCACCAGGCTTCATGATCCCTTTCAAACAAAGCTCTTTCATTTGCTGAATAATTTGTTCGTAAATGGGCGTTGAGCTTCTTGGATCGATTTGAATCATTTACTTCCCTACTTTCTATACGATCTGAACCTTTTATAGATAAAACTGATCAATTATACTTTTTTGCCATTCAAAACCGATCATAACGAGTACAAGAAAAAAAGAACAAGCGATCACAGATGCCGCGATCAGCATTGGCACGTTACGTTTGTTTTGTTTTTTATGTTTCATAACTGCCTCCCTTAATTTCAATATATAAATGACTGTTTCATCAGTGTCTATAGTGTATTACTTCAATTAGTACACTTAATACAATAAATACTTTACTGTGCAAAGTCAATCCTTTTTTTACAAAAAAACGGACCCTTATCAAAAGGGTCCGTTTCTTACACATCAAGAGGGTGCTGCAAGATCATATTATTTTGCAAAGCTTGAAGCTGAAGTCTCATTCTGTACAGCTGTTCTCTCTGCTGATCATTTGATGACAGCCATAATTTATTCAAGGCATTTACCGCATTTTCAATCTGCATTTGCGCATCACTGTATTCTTGGTCGTTATAATGCTCTTGTTTAGAAGCGATTTTCAGCTGTTCTTCAGCATAATCATACGCCTGCATACATTGTTGGAGATGTTCATCTACTGATTGTCTTGTTGCCACAGTAACCCCTCCTCTTGGTAATGGAAACAATCCATCATCCATAGTGTAGCCTCATCAGACATGATTCAATAAAGAAATTTATGGTCGATATTCATTTGTTCTCATATGAAATGCGTGCTACAATTTTAGGATGCAATTGTACGCAAGGAGGCACATTAATCGTGATTCAGAACAATCCTTTTCCTTATTCAAATACGGAAAAACGCTATCATACATTAAATTATCATCTCAGAGATCATTTCGGGCATAAGGTATTTAAAGTAGCGCTTGACGGCGGCTTCGACTGCCCGAACCGGGACGGCACTGTCGCTCACGGCGGCTGTACCTTTTGCAGCGCTGCGGGATCCGGTGATTTTGCAGGAAACCGGGCCGATGATTTAATGACGCAATTCCACGACATTAAAAACCGCATGCACGAAAAATGGAAGGACGGGAAATATATCGCTTATTTCCAGGCTTTCACCAATACGCATGCTCCGGTTGAAGTGCTTCGAGAGAAATTCGAGTCTGTTCTCGCGCTCGATGATGTGGTCGGCCTTTCAATCGCCACACGTCCGGACTGCCTGCCGGATGACGTTGTTGAGTATTTGGCAGAACTGAATGAACGCACGTATCTTTGGGTGGAGCTTGGGCTTCAGACAGTTCACGAACGCACAGCTCTTCTGATCAACCGGGCACATGACTTTGACTGCTACATTGAAGGTGTGAATAAGCTAAGAAAACACGGCATACGCGTCTGCTCGCATATAATCAACGGACTTCCTCTGGAAGACCGCGATATGATGATGGAAACGGCAAAAGCAGTGGCAGATTTGGACGTCCAGGGTATTAAAATCCATTTGCTTCACCTGCTAAAGGGCACGCCGATGGTGAAGCAATACGAAAAAGGAAAGCTGGAATTTCTCTCTCAAGACGATTATGTGCAGCTCGTCTGTGACCAGCTTGAAATCATCCCGCCAGAAATGATTGTACACCGTATCACTGGTGACGGGCCGATTGAATTGATGATTGGGCCAATGTGGAGTGTGAACAAATGGGAAGTGCTTGGCGCTATCAATAAAGAACTTGAAAACCGCGGCAGCTACCAAGGTAAGTTCTTTCAGCGTCTTCAGGAGGAATCGGCCTTATGATTCTGAAAAAAATTCTTCCCTACAGTAAAGAGCTGCTAAAAATGGCCGCAGGGGATGGAGACATCGTTGTTGACGCCACAATGGGGAACGGGCACGACACCCTGTTTTTAGCTGAGCTTATCGGTGAAAACGGCCATGTATACGCATTTGATATACAAGAATCAGCAGTGGCCAATACGAAGGAGCGGCTCGGTGACACCTATCAAAACCGGACAACTTTATTTCATAAAAGCCATGACAAAATTGCTGAATCACTTCCGCAGGAAACACACGGCAAAGTGGCGGCCGCTGTGTTTAACCTCGGCTATCTGCCAGGCGGGGACAAATCGATTACGACAAACGGCAATTCAACGATTCAAGCAATTGAACAGCTTCTCAGCATCATGAAAGATGAAGGCCTGATTGTTTTGGTCGTCTATCACGGCCACCCGGAAGGCAAAGCTGAAAAAAACGACGTGCTCGACTTTTGCCGGGACTTGGATCAGCAAACAGCCCGTGTCTTAACATACGGATTTATCAATCAGCAAAATGACCCGCCGTTTATTATTGCTATCGAAAAAAAAGCTCAAATCAGCAAATGATTTGAGCTTTTTTCTTTGAGTTTTTCATCCAGGCCATTTTTTGAAACTTTCTGTAGGCTCTGCCGTTGATATAAAAGAAAAAGGAGGTTTTTCCGCTTGCTTTGATCAGCTTTTTCGCGAGCCGGCCCATTTCCTTTTGGCCCGCCACTTTATCATCAGACAAATAGACACCCAGCAAGCCGCGGTTGATTAAGCGGTGGAAGTTTTCGTGCGGAATGCCGTGCAGATGTTCATCGGCTTTCTGAATAAAGTGCTGCAGCCGATTCATCATTTCTTCATGCGACTGATAATACGAGCAGAAATTCAAGTCCCCTTCAAGCAAGTCCTCCTCCTGGTCAATCAAATAATCAAGCAGAATATGAAGACCTTGTATGTAAGGAAAATAACTGTTGCGGATTTTTTTTGCGGTGCTTTCAGTAAAATCGGGCTGAAACGAATATGCGACAAGACAGAAAATGCCCAGCGTGGAGCCTGCACAAGCTGAGAATTCATACCATTCCATCTCGGGAAGCTCTGATTCATATTGGGTAAACCACTTTTCAAGGCGCGGGACACGCTCATGCTCAACAACGTGCTTATGCACCTGCAAATCGCAATAATAGCCGCAAAGCTCAAGCAGATAAGGTTTAATCATGTCGTAGTGTTCAATAGAACCGAGGACTCGCTGGCACGTTTTCACCAATTCCTGCAAATATCCGCTGTCATCCTGCTCGTCCCTGAATTGATAATAATTTTGCGGTTCAGCTCCCACTGTCAATGCGTCCTGCATAGAGGTGTGAAGCATTCGAAAATCTTCCGGGTCAAGTGATGTGCTGCGGTCGCACAAATTGTCCAGGTAATCGCTGATCGTTTGGTATGCGATGATGAACTCAACACATTTCTGCTTATGATTTCCTGACAATAAGGCCAATATGCCGCCGCCTTCGCAGTGAAACGTTTTATCTCGAATACTTGCGGTTGCCTGTGCTTTTAATTCACTGTTTTTAATTGCTTCTGATTTTTGCTTCCATATGTTCAGCTCTTGATGAACGAGCGGAAAAATATCACGATATACTTTTGCCATCAGTCCAAAAGGATGTTCCGGTACTGTCAACACATGCACCCCCCTAGTTCAAATATATTGATCAGTAAATGCTCTTGCGGCTTTAAAAACGTCTTCTCTTTCCGGTTCATTAAATATTTCATGATAAAGCCCTTCCCATTCCCTATATGACTTATTGTGGGAAGCAACCCCTGAAAACCACTTGATGACCTTCGTTTTATCGACCAGCTTGTCATCTCCGGCCTGCATGACCAAAAGCGGCACCCTCAGAAAAGCCTCTGTCGGCACCATGGCAGACTCAAGAGTTTTTAACAGCTCTCTGTACCATCTGACAGAAACCTTCGTCACAAAGAGGGGATCGTTCTGGCCTGCTTCGATGACATCTTCATTGCGTGTCGCCATATCAATCGATAATCCTGAATCAACTTTAAGCGACGGAGCAATGACATTCAGCCCCTTTGATGCAAGGTCAAGCACTTTATTGACTTTAATTTGCAGCCCGAGACACGGTGATGATAAAATAATTCCCGTAATGCGGGGGTTTCTCTGCTGTTTAAACCATTCAATCGCAATCAGGCCGCCCATGCTGTGGCCGAGAAGAAAAACAGGCAGTTCAAAGGTTCGCGCTTTATCTATCCAAGTATCTACTTCATCAATGTATTCTTGAAATGAGTGAATATGCCCCCTGGCCCGGGTGGTTGTCCCTTGTCCCGGCAGATCACCCATTACAACGTGATAACCCGAAGATCTCCACATTTCACTCAGCCATTTATACCGTCCATGATGTTCACTTGCCCCGTGGATCATAACAATCACTGCCACAGGTCTGTCTGCTTTCCAGGTCCACATGCGGTTCACCTCATACAAAAATTAAATAGAGAAAGAAGGATGAAAGATATATGATTTACCCTTATAAGGAATACACGCCAGAAATCCACCCAACGGCTTTTGTAGCCGATAATGCAACAATTACCGGTGATGTGGTCATCGGGGAACAATCCAGCATTTGGTTCTCAGTTGTCATAAGAGGAGATGTAGCCCCGACCAGAATCGGTAACAGAGTCAATATCCAGGATTTAAGCTGCCTCCATCAAAGCCCGAACCGAACGCTTCTCATTGAAGATGACGCCACGATAGGCCACCAGGTTACACTCCATAGCGCCGTGATCCGCAAGAACGCCTTAATCGGCATGGGTTCAATCATTTTAGACGGAGCCGAAATCGGTGAAGGCGCATTTATCGGTGCCGGCAGCCTTGTTCCTCCGGGAAAAATCATTCCGCCAGGCCATCTAGCCTTCGGCCGCCCGGCAAAAGTCATCCGTCCTTTGACGGATGAAGACCGAAAAGACATGCAGAGAATACGGTCTGAATATGTAACAAAGGGTCAATATTATAAATCACTTCAATAAATGTAAGACCATCTTCGTTTTACTTTACCATTTTTCAAAATATTATTTAAGCGATAACCTTCGCTGACCCGAACCAAATGCAGTTCGGGTTTTTAATTTTCCATAAAACGTTCACATGTAAAAATGAACATGTGACTTTTATCTTATCATAAAAAACAAGACGCCACTGTAAGCAGTCTCTGCAAAAAACATATTCCTATTCTCTGCTCTCTACGAGCAGCTTTACTTAAACAAAAAAGAGCCCTCCGGGAGCTCTTTTTGTCAGCTGATCTGTTGTTCAGTTGACACAGCTGCGTTTTTCTTATGAAAGCCTTTGCCATAATAAACGGCTATCAAAATCAGAAACCAAATCGGACCGACAATTACGGCGACTCTTGTTTCCGGGCTATAAGCCATCAGGATAATGACAAATGCTAAAAAGGCCAAAGATAAATATGACGTGAATGGGTAAAAAGGCATTTTATATTTTAATTGCTTTTGATCCTTTGGCTGCATGCCTTTACGATATTTGATCTGAGAAAGCAAGATGATCGCCCATGTCCAAATCGCCCCGAACGTCGCAATGCTTGTGACCCAAGTAAATACCTTCGCAGGCACGACATAGTTTAACAGCACACCGACTAATAATGCACCCGCAGAAGCCAGTACGGCCTTACCCGGAATGCCGCCTTTGGTCAGCTTACCGTATGCTTTTGGCGCCTCGCTCTGCTCCGCTAGGTTAAAGAGCATACGTCCGGTGCTGAATATGCCGCTGTTGCAAGAAGACAACGCTGCCGTCAGAACGACAAAGTTAATGATGCCTGCCGCATATGGAATCCCCACTTTTTCAAACGTGAGTACAAAAGGGCTTCCTTGCGATCCGATTTCCTGCCACGGATAAATGGACATGATAACAAATAAAGCACCGACGTAAAAAATCAAGATACGCCAAAATACCGTATCAATTGCTTTCGCTAATGATTTTTGCGGGTTTTTGACTTCGCCGGCAGTCACCCCTATCATCTCTATGCCTAAATACGCGAACATCACCATTTGAAGTGACAATAAAACCCCTTTTATTCCATGAGGAAAAAATCCGCCGTTGCTCCACAAGTTGCTGATGCCAGTCGCAATGCCTCCATTGCCGACTCCTGTAATGATCATTAATAAACCGACAGCAATCATAGAAAGGATCGCGACAATTTTAATCAATGCGAACCAAAACTCCAGCTCTCCATACGCCTTTACGGCGAGGAAATTAACACCAGTCATAATCACCAGCGCCGACAATGCCCAAATCCAATTGGGCACATCCGGAAACCAGTATCCCATATAAATTCCGACAGCGGTGATTTCCGCCATACAGGTTACAACCCATAAGAACCAGTAATTCCACCCGGTTAAGTAACCTGCGAGCGGACCTAAGTAGTCACGCGCATACCTGCTGAAGGAGCCCGCGACCGGCTTTTGAATCGCCATTTCCCCAAGCGCCCTCATTATAAAAAACATAACCAGGCCGCTGCAGGCATATGCCACCAAAATACCCGGCCCTGCTAATTGAATAGCTGATGCGGAGCCAAGGAAAAGTCCCACTCCTATGGCAGCCCCTAAAGACATCAAAGAAATATGCCTTTCTTCCAGACCGCGATGCAATTCTTGTTTTTGTTTTTGCATGTTCCCTTCTCCCCTAGAAAAAAATATCATTACATCATTTTTCTGAATATTTCACACGAATGTGCAGGGTAATCAATGATGATGGAGAAATACTGGTATAATAACAAGGCTTTCGACGAATCGAAAGCCTTATCTGTTAGACAAAGATGACTTCTTTAGGCTGATGGCTCAGCTCTTCAGGCATATACCGTTTTTCGATATTGATGCTGTGCCAGATCATAAAGATGAGCACTGTCCAAATTTTACGGCTGTTATCAGCCTTGTCGGCACAATGGTCTTCAAGAAGCTGAAGAACGTAATCCTTATGGATATAAGCGTCCGTTTGGCTTTCCTGAATAATGCTGCGCACCCATTCGTTCATTTCGTTTTTCAGCCAATGACGGATCGGTACAGGGAAACCGAGCTTTTTGCGGTTCAATACATGATCCGGCACAATGCCTTCAGCAGCTTTGCGAAGGAGATACTTTGTCGTACCGTTCTTTGTTTTCAATTCATCAGGAATTTTAGACGCAACGTCAAATACGACTTTATCAAGGAATGGCACACGCAATTCCAAAGAATTCGCCATCGTCATTTTATCCGCTTTTAGCAAAATGTCGCCTCGCATCCAAGTGTGGATATCGACATACTGCATTTTGTTAATATCGCTGTATGAGCTGCTTTCTGTAAAGTAAGGCTTCGTCACATCACGATACGAAAGGCTCGGATCATAGTGCTTCAGCAGCTGTTTCTTCACGGATTCTTCAAAGATCTTCGCGTTGCCGATATAACGCTCCGGAAGCGGAGTGCAGCCGCGCTCAAGCAGGCTCTTTCCTCTCATTCCCTCAGGCATAACGGCCGCTACGTGCAGAAGCATCTTTTTCAAGCCGGACGGAATGCGTTCAAACGGTTTAAGAGAAAGCGGTTCACGGTAGATGTTGTATCCGCCGAACAGCTCGTCCGCACCTTCGCCAGATAACGCAACCGTTACGTGTTTTTTTGCTTCTTTCGCCACGAAATACAACGGAATCGCAGCCGGGTCTGCAAGCGGATCATCAAAGTGCCATACGATTTTAGGAAGCTCGTTCATGTATTCTTCAGGTGAAATGACTTTGCTTATATTTTCAATGCCCAGTGCAGCGGCAGTTTCTTTCGCTACATCAACTTCACTGAAGCCCTGCTGTTCAAATCCGACAGAAAATGTTTTCAGGTTTGGATGAAATTCTTTCGCAACGGATACAATAAACGAAGAATCGATTCCGCCTGATAGGAATGAACCGACAGGCACATCACTTCTCATATGAACGTTTACAGAGTCATAGATAGCGTCTCTGACTTCTTTGACAAGTTTATCTTCTTCCGTCTGAACAGGCTGGAAGCGCGCCTTGAAATACGTTTTGAATGTGATATCACCGTCAGGACGGATTGTAAACTGAGAACCCGGCTCTACTTTTTTCACATCAATATCAAGCGTACTTGGCTCAGGAACGAATTGGAAAGACATATACTGCTGTAATGCTTCTTTATCTATTTCAATATCATTTTGGGCTGCCATTAAACTTTTTCTCTCTGAGGCAAAATAAACCTGATCATTGATCGTTGTGTAATACAACGGCTTAATGCCGAATGGATCTCTTGCTCCATAAAGAACATGATCGTTTTTATTCCAAATCAGAAAGGCAAACATGCCGCGCAGCTTGGAAGCCGCTTCTTCTTTATAGTGACGGTAAGTCGCAAGAAGAACCTCTGTGTCAGAATCTGTGTTGAAAGTATATCCCTTTGCTTCAAGCTCTTCTCTCAGTTCGATATAGTTATAGATTTCCCCGTTAAAAATAATCCAATATTTTTCATCTTCATATGATAAAGGCTGTCCGCCATTCTCCACATCAATAATGCTGAGCCGTCTGAATCCGAATCCAACGTGCTCATCATGGTAATATCCGTCACTGTCAGGACCGCGGTGAACGATCATTTGGTTCATTTGTTTGATTAGTTCTTCTTGATCAGCGGTTTGAGTTAACGGATGCTTGTTAAAAACCCCGACAAATCCACACATAGTATTGCCTCCATATTTAAAATTGTCATCATTGAACCCCTATTTATAGACGCTGTGAACAGTGTTTGGTTTCACAGTTATGTAAAAAAATAAACATGGATACATCGATAAAAAAGGGAAAGCCGCTTAACCAGTAAGCGGCTATAAAATTATTCTCCTAACGCTTCTTTACGCAGCTGTTCCGCTTTGTCTGTACGCTCCCACGGAAGGTCAACATCGTGGCGTCCAAAGTGGCCGTACGCGGCAGTCTGTTTGTAGATCGGCCGGCGTAAATCAAGCATTTTGATAATGCCGGCAGGTCGTAAATCAAAGTTATCGCGCACAACTTCAATCAGTTTTTCCTCCGAAGCTTTTCCGGAACCGAATGTGTTGATTGAGATAGACACAGGCTGTGCAACACCGATCGCGTAAGCAAGCTGCACTTCGCAAGAATCTGCAAGCTCAGCCGCAACGATGTTTTTCGCAACGTATCTTGCAGCATAAGCAGCTGAACGGTCTACTTTCGTCGCATCTTTACCAGAGAACGCGCCGCCGCCGTGACGTGCGTAGCCGCCGTACGTATCAACGATGATTTTACGTCCTGTAAGCCCCGCATCCCCTTGAGGTCCTCCAATGACGAAACGGCCTGTAGGGTTAATGAAGTATTTTGTTTCTTCATCAATTAATTCTTTAGGAACAACCGGATTGATGACATGTTCTTTAATGTTGCGCTGAATTTGCTCAAGCGTAATTTCAGGGTGGTGCTGGGTTGAAATAACAATCGCGTCAATGCGGACAGGTTTGTTATTTTCATCATACTCAACCGTTACCTGTGTTTTGCCGTCAGGGCGAAGGTAAGGAAGAACATCTTCTTTACGCACTTCACTCAAGCGGCGGGCTAATTTATGAGCAAGTGAAATTGGAAGAGGCATAAGCTCTTTCGTTTCGTTGCACGCATAACCGAACATTAAACCTTGGTCACCCGCTCCGATTGCTTCAATTTCTTCGTCGCTCATTGTGCCTTCACGGGCTTCAAGCGCTTGGTCTACACCCATCGCAATATCAGCAGACTGCTCGTCAATTGATGTTAAAACCGCACAAGTTTCCGCATCAAATCCGTATTTTGCACGTGTGTATCCGATTTCTTTAATCGTTTCACGAACCGTTTTTGGAATGTCAACATACGTAGAAGTTGTGATTTCTCCGCTGACAAGAACCAAACCAGTTGTCACAGACGTTTCACAAGCAACACGCGCGTTAGGGTCTTTCTTTAAAATTTCATCTAAAATGCTGTCAGAAATCTGATCACAGATTTTATCCGGATGCCCCTCCGTAACAGATTCTGATGTAAATAAACGACGATTTTTACTCATGATTTGCTTCCTCCTGCACAAGGCCTCCCGAAAGACCTTATATATATGATACGGAACTCGCTCCCTCTTATACAATGTTACGTTTATATTAGAGATGTTAATTGGCATATTTATGAAATAAAAAAACCTTTTCCGTTCGAGGAAAGGGTTTGGTCTTTGTGCCTTTCACTCTTATCGCTCAAGGAATCATTCAACCTTGCATCAGGTTAGCACCTTGGTTGTCTCACACAATTTAAACATAATGAATAATAGAGAAACCGGTTGCTGGGCTTCATAGGGCCTGTCCCTCCGCCAGCTCGGGATAAGAGTATCCGCTCAATGAAATATCTTATCGTAAAAGGGTTTGCAATGTCAATATGAATCAGGAGAAATAGACGCCTTTATTGCGGAAAACAATGGAAATGCACACACAAAAAACGATAAATAGTATAGACTATTTGAAAATATATGTTATACTAATTCACAATTAGCAAAACACAAATAAAATGATAAAGGAAGGTTTCTTATGAACTCAGTTGATTTAACCGCTGATTTGCAAGCCTTATTAACAAGTCCTAATGTGCAGCATAATTTATCTGCAGCTCAGCTTACAGAAAAAGTACTTTCCCGCAACGAAGGCATTTTGACATCCACGGGTGCCGTCCGGGCGACCACAGGCGCTTACACGGGACGTTCGCCGAAGGATAAATTTATTGTAGAAGAAGCAAGCACAAAGAGTAAGATTGATTGGGGTCCGGTGAATCAGCCTATTTCCGAGGAAGCATTTGACCGGCTATACACGAAAGTTGTCAGCTATCTGAAACAACGTGATGAGCTGTTTGTTTTCGAAGGATTTGCCGGTGCTGATGAAAAATACAGACTGCCGATCACGGTCGTTAATGAATTTGCATGGCACAATTTATTTGCCAGACAGCTGTTTATCCGTCCTGAAGACAATGATAAAAAAACAGTCGAACAGCCGTTTACCATTCTTTCCGCTCCGCATTTCAAAGCGGACCCAAAAACAGACGGCACACATTCAGAAACCTTTATTATTGTTTCTTTCGAAAAGCGCACGATTTTAATCGGCGGAACGGAGTATGCCGGAGAAATGAAAAAATCGATTTTCTCCATCATGAATTTCCTGCTGCCTGAGCGAGATATTTTATCCATGCATTGCTCCGCCAATGTCGGTGAAAAAGGCGATGTCGCGCTTTTCTTCGGCCTGTCGGGAACAGGAAAGACCACCCTTTCGGCGGATGCTGACCGGAAACTGATCGGTGATGATGAACACGGCTGGTCGGATACTGGTGTCTTCAATATCGAAGGCGGATGCTATGCCAAGTGCATTCATTTAAGCGAAGAAAAGGAACCGCAGATTTTTAAAGCGATTCGGTTTGGATCCGTTCTCGAAAATGTTGTTGTAGATGAAGATACGCGTGAAGCCAATTACGATGATTCCTTCTATACAGAAAACACACGTGCCGCTTACCCGATTCATATGATCGACAACATTGTCTCTCCGAGCATTGCGGGCCACCCGTCAGCGATTGTATTTCTGACGGCTGATGCATTCGGCGTTCTGCCGCCAATCAGCAAGCTGACGAAGGAGCAGGCTATGTACCACTTCTTAAGCGGTTATACGAGTAAACTAGCTGGAACCGAACGCGGCGTCACGTCTCCTGAGACGACATTCTCCACATGCTTCGGTTCACCGTTCCTTCCGCTCCCGGCCCATGTATATGCGGAAATGCTCGGCAAAAAGATCGACGAACACGGCGCAGACGTTTACTTGGTCAATACCGGCTGGACCGGCGGCGGCTACGGCACAGGCGAACGCATGAAGCTTTCATACACACGGGCGATGGTAAAAGCAGCGATTGAAGGCAAATTAGAAAATGTGCAAATGACCACTGACGATATTTTCGGCTTGCACATCCCGGTTCATGTTCCGGGTGTTCCCGATCATATCCTACAGCCGGAAAACACGTGGAATAACAAAGAGGAATACAGAGAAAAGGCTGTGTATCTGGCAAACGAATTCAAAGAAAACTTCAAAAAGTTCACAAATACAGATGCCATCGCGCAAGCAGGCGGGCCTCTCATTTAAAAAAGCAAAAGCCAAGAGCAATTAAGCTCTTGGCTTGTTTTAATTGACTGTATGCAAAGAAGTCAGCTTGTACGTAATGATTGTCCGCCCGTCTGTCCATTCAAGCTTCTGCACTTCGGCTGTGCCTGACTTTTCACCAAACTTTGTTTTGCTGACATCCATCGGAATCTCCATTGGATAAATGCGATACCCGTCTTTCTCTAATCTGAATATATTTTCATCTATGCGAACTTCTTTTCCTTTTGTCACAATCAATGTATTAAATTCAACAGGCATTCCCAAATTGAAATCCCCTTTCGTTCTCTTTTTTCTATATCATAACATATTTCACCGTCAGCGGTTTTTCATCCACTGCGTGAGCTGCCGCACAATACGCCGGTTTTCCTTCGGCGGAAAATAATGTGTGAAGGTACTGTAGTACCACGTCTCTACAGGCTTGTGCAGCTGTTTTAATTTCTCCTCAAATAAATACGAATGCTGAATGGAAACGTTTTGATCTTTTTCTCCGTGAATTAATAAAACGGGTGCCTCAATTTTGTTCACTTGGTCAAAAGGCGTTCGCCATTTGTATTCGTCAGGCACCTTTTTCGGCGTTCCCCCAATCACTCTTTTCATCATTCTTCGTAAATCCTGCCGCTCTTCATATGTAAGAATCATATCACTGACGCCTCCCCACGAAACGAATGAAGCCGCATGTCGTCCCATTTCAATCGCAGTAAGCATTCCCATTATGCCGCCTCTGGAGAAACCGAAAATATGAATTCTGTTCTTTTTCACTTGCGGATGCTGCTGGAGCAGGCGAAAAGCGGAAAAAGCATCCTCTCTGTCTTCTCCTGCAAAATCCTCGTTGCCCTCCCCTCCCTGGTTCCCTCTGTAAAAGGGGGCAAATACAACAAATCCTTGGGACGCAAACTGGATAATTCGGCCCGGTCTGACCATTCCAACACTTTTAATACCGCCGCGCAAATATAAAAATCCGTCATATTGCCCAGGTGCCGCCGGCTCCGCCAGCAGCCCTTTCACTTTTAAGCCATTTGAAAGGTAGCAGATGGTAAACAAACGCACATGCCGGCTCGGCGACGGAAATCTTCTTTTCTCAACAATCAATGCTCCCGCCTCCTTTTTTCTTTATTCTTTCCTGCCTTTAAAAATAAATCCTGTAACCCGGATTAGGCATTCACACATTTTTATACCCATCATACGATATGTAAAGCAAAAAAGGATATTAACTTGATGCTAAATAAGGAGGTTGTCATGTGAACAAATGGTTAAGGCTGGGCTGTTTCTGCGTTTGCAGTGTGTTTCTCACCATTGCCCTGAGCGCTTGCAAGCAGGAAGCTACACTCACGAAAGTAAAAGTAGCCGAAGTGACCCATTCCATTTTTTATGCACCTTTATATGTTGCAGAATCTAAAGGATTTTTCAAGGATGAAGGCCTTGATGTCGACGTCAATACGACCTGGGGCGGTGATAAAACGATGACTTTGCTTCTTTCAAACGGCTCGGACATTGCTCTTGTCGGATCAGAAACATCCATTTATGTCGAATCGCAAGGGGCTAAAGACCCTGTCATTAACTTCGCACAGCTGACTCAGACAGACGGAACGTTCCTTGTCGCAAGAGAAGATGCCGAAAATTTCAGCTGGGATCAGCTGAAAGGAAAGACTTTTCTCGGCCAGAGAAAAGGCGGTATGCCGCAAATGGTCGGCGAGTATGTGCTGAACCAACATCACATTGATCCGCATAAGGATATTGAACTCATCCAAAACATAGACTTCGCCAATATATCCAATGCCTTTGCTTCTGGAACCGGTGAGTATGTCCAGCTTTTTGAACCGACTGCTTCACTCTTTGAGAAAGAAGGCATCGGCCACATCGTTGCTTCGTTCGGAGAAGAATCAGGCCAGGTTCCTTATACAACTTTTATGGCAAAACAAAGCTATTTAAAGAAAAACGAGAATACAGCCGTCAAATTCACGAGAGCTATTTATAAAGCGCAGCAGTGGGTGGAAAACCACTCAGCGAAGGACATCACAGAAGCGATTAAAAATGAATTTGACGATACCGATCCAGATGTCATCGAAACGTCCATTGAACGCTACAAAAAACAAAATTCGTATTCTCCGGACCCGCTCCTCAACGAAAAAGAATGGGAACTGCTCCAAACGATTATGGATCAGTCGGGTGAACTGCCAAAGCATATACCATACAGTCAGCTTGTGAACAAACACATCGCCGAAAAAGTCACCTCGGAAAAATAGGAGGCGCCATCTATGTCTTTTTTACATGTCGACCATGTAACCCATACTTATTTTTCTATTAAAGAAAAAACAACCGCCGTACAGGACATTCATTTTGATGCCGAAAAAGGCGATTTCATCTCATTTCTCGGTCCGAGCGGCTGCGGAAAAACAACACTGCTTTCCATAATTGCAGGCTTGATTGAACCTTCGGAAGGCAGAGTTCTGATTGAAGGCCGCGAGCCGAATCAAAAAGAACATAACATTGGCTACATGCTTCAGCAGGATTACTTATTTCCCTGGAAATCCATTGAGGAAAATGTGCTCCTCGGTTTAAAAATTGCCGACACGCTTACTGAAGAAAACAAGGCCGCAGCACTTGGTCTTTTGCCGGATCTGGGTCTCGTTGATGTTGAAAAGAAATATCCTAAGGAGCTGTCAGGCGGGATGAGGCAGCGGGCTGCGCTTGCAAGAACTCTTGCCCCAAACCCAAGTCTGCTTTTACTGGATGAGCCATTTTCCGCGCTTGATTTTCAAACGAAGCTGTCTTTGGAAAACCTCGTTTTCCGCACATTAAAGGAGTATCAAAAAACAGCGGTGCTTGTCACTCATGATATAGGGGAAGCGATTGCGATGAGTGATACCATCTTTTTATTTTCTAATCAGCCGGGCACCATTCATCAAATTTTTACAATCCCTAGAGAATTGGCTGCGATGATGCCTTTTGACGCCCGTCAGGAGCCATCCTTCCAGACGCTGTTTCAAACGATATGGAAGGAGCTGAATTCTCTTGAGAAACAGCAAAGAAACAATTGATCTGCTTCATGAGCAATTTCAATTTAAACAGAAAAAAGAGAAATGGAATGTGCATTCTTTTCAGCTTGCGATATTTATCCTCTTTTTCTCCGGATGGGAAATCGCAAGCAGACAGAGCTGGATTGATCCTCTGATCTTCAGCTCGCCGTCAGCCGTATGGCGTTTACTGATTGAAAAGGTTGCTGACGGCTCATTGCTGTCGCATATCGGGGTTACTTTATTTGAGACCGTGCTTGGCTTTTTGCTGGGGACTTTCCTTGGCACGTGTCTTGCCGCGTTGTTATGGTGGTCCAATCGGCTTGCCAGGATATTAGATCCATATCTGGTCATTTTAAATGCGATGCCGAAAGTGGCGCTCGGACCTATTCTGATTGTTGCGCTCGGTCCCGGCTTTGTCAGCATCATCGCGATGGGAGCGGTCATCAGTGTCATCATCACAACCATCGTCGTTTATACCGCCTTTCAAGAGGTGGATGAAAACTATATTAAAGTAATGAAAACATTCGGCGCAAACAAGTGGGTTATTTTTAAAGAAGCGATTCTTCCCGCATCTTCGCCCGCTATTATTTCAACCCTGAAGGTAAACGTTGGTTTATCGTGGGTCGGTGTCATCGTAGGCGAGTTTCTTGTTTCAAAGGTCGGATTAGGATACATGATTATTTACGGATTCCAAGTCTTCAATTTTACACTCGTCTTCTTAAGCCTGTTGATTATTGCTGTATTTGCCACCCTGATGTATCAGGGCGTAGAACTGTTAGAAAAGAAATGGACGAAGGGCAGAACATAAAAACCCGGCGGATAGCCGGGTTTTTAGTTGATCCATCCCGCTTCTTTCAGTTTTTTCAAACTGATGGGAAGCACAGAATCCTTCATAATAAAGCTGAATTTTTTATTGCGGGGCAGGTTTTCCGGAAGTTCACGAAACAGAACCGGCCCTTTCGTTTCAAAGTAATCACTTTGCTTTTCAAGCTTCTCTATATCTGCAAAATATATATTTTTCACAATAACCTTTTCTTTTCCGAGAACTTTATACTGTCCAAGATACTTGAGGCTTTTCACCCTCGCCCCTGTTTCTTCCTTTACTTCTCGAAGCGCCGCCTCTTCCGCGCACTCCATCGGTTCCACTTTCCCGCCCGGAAACTCAAAGCCTCTGTCCTCATGTTCTGTCAAAAGCCATTTGTCACCAAAACGGCAGATGACCCAGACATGCTTCGGGCTGTCCGAAAAGGGCTGATTGTCAAAGGAGAGCTGAACAGTATTCTGATAATAATCTTTAAACTCGTACATGTTTATCCCTCAAATCCGTTCCTAGCTATCTTCCATACATCATACCACAGTTACGTTTCTTCGGAAGCTTTTTATCAAAAAATAAGGGAAACCCAGCACGCCATCCGGATCTGAAACGATAGACCAGCTCGTACAGCTTTTGGCCGCAGCTCTTGTCAAAATGTAAATGACTGACGCTCTGGGCTTTATTATGACCCGCGAACAGATAAAAGTTACGGTTTGCGCCTGAATTTATTTTTTAACGTTTCTAATAGATCCACAAGCATTTCCGGAACAGGTATACCGAGAGAGCTGGCTGTCACGACAATTTGCACAGATTCATAAAGAATATAAAACATAATGGCCAAGTCACGTATTGATCCCTGTGTATTCAGCAGCTGGTCAAAAAAGTGGCAGACAGAGATCAGAGCCAACGTAACTAATTTTTTGACGAAACGGGCAAAAACCTTCTTGAACGCCAGTTTGTGAATAATCGTTTCCTTCAAGGTCGTACTGATAAATTCAATTGCCATAAGAGACAGCAGAATGAGGAGTGAGTACTGAAAACCTCCGAAGAAAAACCCCGCTGCTGAAACGCTGACTGCAAAAAACGAAAAGATGCCAAAGTCTCTATCCATTTATCCCAACATCCTTTCACAGAAACGGCCTTACCATATTCTATGGAAAGCACGCCGAACGGATTGGATTTTTCAGAAAAATGGACTAGTTGTCGCCTATTTTTGCGAGGCAAAATAAAAACCGGACATCTTCAAAGATATCCGGTCTTTCTTTTCTATTATCCAAGGTAAGCTTTCAGCATCCAGTTATGTTTTTCAATATTTTGGTGAATGGCAAGAAGCATGTCCCCTGTTGTTTCGTCTCCGACTTCATCAGCTAAGTCCATGCCGCTTTTCAGTTCTTCCGCGATGACTGTAAAATCATCATACACACTCTGAACCATTTGTTCTGCTGTCTCGTTTCCGTTCGCTTCTTTTACAGAAGCTGTTTCCAAAGATTCTTTCATTGTCGCGATCGGTTTTCCGTTCAAAGCCAAAAGACGCTCTGCCAAATCATCAATATAAGTTGCTGTCTCGTTATAAAGCTCTTCAAATTTTTCATGCAGTGTAAAGAAATCTTTCCCTTTTACATACCAGTGATAATTATGTAGTTTCACATACATGACTGTCCAGTTGGCTACTTGTTTGTTCACGGCTTGAATCAATTGTTCTGACATATTATCTTCCTCCTTGTTTATATTAGGTGTATACCCTTCATATCGTACGCTAAAACCTTTATTTTACCCGTCTGTCACAATGTCTTCCACTATGTTACAATTATTGAAAACGGGAGGTGGAATCATGACGCTTCTCATCACGATAAGTATTTTGATTGTGCTGGCTGTTTTGCTCGTAAGTGTTTGGACGACTGTAAAAGCCTATAATGTAAAACACACGATTGATCCTCCTCAAGAAGGAAATGCTCCCGGTTCAGACCCAAAAGGTCAATGATGGTGTGATTGCTCTTCTTCAGGTTGCTTGGTGGCAGCATCGGCATCTCCGACTTGGACTTTTAAGGTCGGCATGCTGTGCTGTTTTTTTGCAGTTACATGAGATTGGACAGTGTATACGCCATCTTCCTTAAACTCTGTCTCAAATCGATATACGCCATCTTCCTGTTTGGCTTTAAACATCTTGCTGTCGTTTTTTTCTCCGTCTTTCCATACCTCAAACTCCACTTCATCAGCATCTGTCACCGCTTCATCTCCGTAAGAAACCGCCGCTTCATAAGCAGCATTCTCTCCCGGCTTCACTTTTTCCGGTCCGGTGAGTTTTACATCTAATACCTCAGGCGTCTCAGCTGCTGTATGTGCTTTATTCGCCTCAGATCCGCACCCGTTCAGTAAAAAAACAGCAGAAAAAAGTACTGCAGCGACCATCTTTTTCATTCCATCACCCTTTTCGTCGTTTACCTCAATAGTAGCAAACGCTTACAGCAAATGGTATACAAAATCTGTAACGTCACAAAAAAGACCTTTTTGCTTTCGGGCAAAAAGGTCTTTTTTCTATTTAGCCAAATACTTTTAGCAATTCTTCTTTATCCTGTGACAGCCAGAAACGCATCAAACGTTTTGCGCCTTCCAGGTCATGAAGCTTCGCCTGGCCGCACTGCTTTTCATTGGCAGCCGGAATTTCGGTAATTTCTACAGCTTCCTTCATTGTGTCTTCAAGCAAGTCAACGATTTCCGCAGGAGTCGGCTCTCCGCTGACAACAAGATAGTAGCCGGTTTGGCAGCCCATTGGCGAAATATCAATAATATCAAAATGATCATATTTCTCAGCATGAGTGCGAATCGTAAATGCGAGCAAATGCTCAAGTGTATGGATCGTATCAGGCTTCATCGCCTGTTTATTCGGCTGGCAAAAACGAATATCAAATTTATTTACAACACCGTCTGTTCCTACTTTATGCACACCGCAATGTCTTACGTATGGGGCAACAACCGCATTATGGTCAAGTTCAAAACTTTCTACTGAAGGCATAATGGCACTCTCCCTTTTTTAAAAATGTATTTTTATTATAACATACCTTTCCGATAAGAATTATCGAATAACTTTTCAAACCGCGTTATTTTTTTTATACTTGCATCAGAAAGGTTGCTGAAGACACATGAAAACCATATTTATTGCTCTGATCAGAGGGTACCAAAAATTCATCTCGCCGCTGACGCCGCCAACATGCCGCTTTTATCCGACTTGTTCACAATATGGAATCGAAGCCATTAAAACGCACGGCGCCCTTAAAGGCGGATGGCTGACTCTCATACGGATTTTGAAATGCCATCCATTTCATCCGGGCGGAGTCGACCCCGTCCCTGAAAAAAAGCGCAAAGATTAAGCGTTATAGCCGTTTACGACAACATCCAGTTTTCCTGTCTCAGGATCAATGACTAAACCATGGACAGGCACAGTTTCCGGGAACAGCGGATGATGTTTAATGACGTCCACGCTGTCTTTTACGCTCGCTTCCACTGAATCGAAGCTTTTAAACCATTGGTCAAAGTCAACTCCGGAGTACTTCAATGTTTCGATGCGTTCTTCCGGAATTCCTCTTTCCTTTATTCTATTAAGCATGCTTTCACTGCTGATTTTGCTCATACCGCAATCGTGGTGTCCGATTACACAGACTTCATCTGCGTTCAGCTCGTACACTGCAACCAGTAAACTTCTCATAATGCTTCCGAACGGGTGTGTAACAAGCGCACCGGCACTCTTTATAATTTTGATGTCACCGTTTCGCATATTCATCGCATGCGGCAGCAATTCAACCAAACGAGTGTCCATGCAAGAAAGAATCGCCATTTTTTTATCTGGGAATTTTGATGTCTGATACTTTTCATAATCTTTTTGTTCAATAAAAGTTTTATTAAAGTCAAGAATATCATTTAGAAGACTCATAGCGGTATTCCTTTCCGGTCTTTTTTCTTCAATATATCACAGCCTCTGCCTTTCGTCATCCTATCGGCAAGATGTTGAGGCCAGAAAAAAAGGCAAGCCCCGCGGCTGCCTCATTTTCCCATGTTATATCTTTTGTTGAACTGCTCGACTCTTCCGCCTTTTTCATTGAATTTCTGGCGGCCTGTATAAAACGGATGAGTATCTGAGCTTACCTCTACTTTAATAACCGGATATGTGTTTCCATCTTCCCACTCCGCTGTTTCTTCCGATGTTTTGGTAGACCTGCTCAAAAAGCGGTATCCGCTGTTTACATCCTGAAATATTACTTTGTGATTCTTCGGATGAATTCCTTCCTTCATGTATATCTCTCCTTATTAAATCGTAATAATTACGTTTTATTTTATATCCTAACAAACATTTTGTCAATCTCCTTACAGGTTTCCCGATCTTTCGCTTCATAAACCTCATGCTTTTAAGAACAGGAAGAATAATCTAACCGAGGAAGCAAATAATAAACCCATATTACATACAGATCGTTTTGAGAAAGGTGGTTTATTATTGTGGATGATTTAGTATTGGCTAGGAGTCTTTTTGGTACGACAATGGGCTTTCATATCATTTTCGCAACCTTGGGAGTCGGTCTGCCGCTCATGATTTTAATAGCTGAATTGATCTATCAAAAAACGAAGGATGACCATTATGCCATCATGGCGAAGAGATGGACAAAAGCACAGGCTGTTTTACTGGGGGTCGCCATTCCAACCGGAACCATTGCCGGTACTCAGCTCGCGCTTTTATGGCCGGGTTTTATGGAAGTCATCGGCCGGGTCATGTCCCTGCCATTCCAAATTGAAATCTACGCTTTTTTTATCGAAGCCCTATTTATGTCGATTTATGTATATGCCGCAGACCGCTTATCGCCGATCATGAGGATTATCGCTGTTGTCTTTGTGCTGATCGGGGCCGCGGCGTCTGCCATTCTGATCACGAATGTCCATGCCTTTGAAGGAACCCCGGCCGGATTTAAAATTATAAACGGAAAAATAACTGATGTTGATCCGTGGGCCGCGTTTTTTAACCCAAGCTTTTTTGTAACCGCCGGCCATGTCGTTCTGTCTGCGTTCATGACAGGAGCCTTTATCGTTGCTTCTGTTGCCGCATACAAAATGATCCGGTCGAGAAAAAAAGAAAACGTCTATCGCTTTCACCGGAAGGCCCTGCTGCTCGCGCTGACGATCGGCGGTATCTTTTCATTGATAACAGCCTTAAACGGCCACGAATCAGCACAGATGCTGCATGAATATCAGCCGGAAAAACTCGCCGGAGCAGAGGGCCTGTTTGAAACAAGATCCCATGCCCCGCTTGCAATCGGCGGATTTACCGATCCGGAAGAGGAAAAAGTGAAATGGGCAATCGAGATTCCGTGGGCATTAAGCTTTTTGGCAGCCAACAGTTTTGACACTGTTGTAAAAGGATTAAATGCGTTTCCGAGAGACGAATGGCCGCCGCTTTTTATCCACACGTTATTTAATGCGATGGTCGGTGTCGGAATGCTGCTCATTCTTTATTCCATTATCGGTGTCGTCTGGAGAAAAGTATTAAAGAAAGATCGTTTTCCAACCTGGCTGCTGTTGATTTTCATGACGGCCGGTCCTCTCAGCATTATCGGAATTGAATTCGGCTGGATTTTTGCTTGTACGGGGAGACAGCCGTGGGTCATCTATCATCTGCTGAAAACATCAGATGTCGTCACGACGACAGGCTCGATCGGTGTGCTCTTTCTGTTTTTCACATTTGTTTACGCCGTGTTGGGCGCAGCTGTCGTTTATGTGCTGCTTTACTATTTCAAAAAGCACCCTGTGGATGAGGATTTAAATACGGCGGAGTCTTAATAGCTTCGCAAGCAAGCAGGAAACTAAATGGAAGGAAGATCGACAAATGGACATTTCAACTGACGCTCTGATCGCCATCTCAATTATTTGGGGTTTTGTGTTTATTTACGCCGTCATGGCCACAATGGATTTCGGAGCGGGATTTTGGTCTATGATCTATTTAAATAAGGAGCATATGAAGGCGACTGATATCGCAAACCGCTTTCTGTCGCCGACTTGGGAGGTCACTAACGTCTTTATCGTGGCCATCGTCGTTGCGCTTTTCAGCTTTTTTCCAGGTGCGACGTTTGTGCTCGGAACTGTTTTATTAATTCCCGGCAGCATTATTTTATTGCTTTTAGCAATCCGAAGCGGATTTCTCGTTTTTTCAAACACAGCGAAGGAAAGGAAATTGCTCAGATATATTTCCGGCATCTCCGGTTTTATTATTCCTGCTGTTCTGATTTTGGTTCTCCCGGTGACACACGGTGGATTTATCGAAAACACAGACGGCGTATACAACTTGAATATGTCTACCATTTTGACAAGCCCAAACGCCTATTCATTTATAGGGTTTGCGATTTTAAGCACTTTATTTTTATCCTCCCTGCTGCTGGCGGATGTTTCGAATGTGGCTGAGGAACAGGACGCCTACACGGCGTACAGAAAAAGCGCCTTAATCACCGGCCCGATTTCGCTCCTATTTGCCGTATGCATTATGCTGACGATGCGGAATGAAGCAAACTGGCTTTATACTGGAATGATGAATGATTTTTCCTGGATTATTGCGTCGTTTATTACATTCATCATCGCAGGCATAGCTCTTTTTCTGCCTAACAAAAGCTTCGGCAAAAAGATTGGGAAACCCAGACTGGCGCTTGTCGCGATTGCGATACAGTATTTCCTGGCAAGCTACGCGTACGGCCGCGCCCACCTCCCTTATATGATTTATCCGGACGTGACGATCATGTCCGGTTTCACCGAGCCCGCCACGTTCAGAGCGCTGTTTATGACATATATCGTTGCATTCATTATCCTGTTCCCAGGCTTCTACTTCTTCTGGAAGCTGTTTATGAAGGATAAACGGTATATCCGCCAGCAGGAAGAATAGGGCCCAAGCCCTCCGGCTATACTAAGCTTGAACCTTTATAAGGAGGGGATGGCATGGACCAGAAAATCCTATGCGAGGTCAACAACTGTTCTTATTGGGACAAAGGCAACAGATGCACAGCCGATGCCATTTATGTTGTCAGCCATACTGGCGAGACTGCCGAAAACAGCCGGGAAACAGACTGCAAAACGTTTAAACCGCAAGATTTGTAAAAATCAAAAGAAAGAGCTGGCATCAGACAGCTCTTTCTTTTTCTGTTTTGAGCATTCTTATCTTTTTCGTCATCACTCCGTTTGACGGCGAAAATAAAAAGGCACCTGCATAAAAAACTCCTGTCATTGCCGCCATCGCTCCGGAGATGGAAACATTGAGCCATGTTGCGCAGATATAGCCCAATAGAGCTGACAGCCCTCCGATCACCGCGCTGATAATCAGCATATAAAGCAGCCGGTCCGTTAATAGATGGGCGGCAGCAGGCGGAACAATCAGCATCGCCACAACCAATATGGCGCCGACCGAATCAAAGGAGGCAACGGTCGTAAGCGACAGCATACCCATCTGGAGGTAATGAATCAGCATGACCGGTATTCCGAGGGCCAAAGCCATTTGCGGATCAAACGAAGAAATTTTGAACTCCTTATAACACACACTGACCATCGTTATATTGAAAAGCAGCACAACAACCAGCATCCAAAACGCTTTTGGCCCGATGTCCACTCCGAATACCGTGATCGTATTCCATGGCACAAAAGCGATTTCTCCCATTAATGAATGTTCAATATCGAGATGGACATTCGCTCCATATACTGATAACAAAATGACGCCCACTGCAAATAAGGAGGTAAAAACAACGCCTATGGCGGCATCTGATTGAACCCCTTTGCTGTGAAGAAGCTGTACCAAAAATGCCGTTAACAGTCCCGACACGGCTGCACCGATGAACATAGGAATCCCGTCAAGGCTTTTTGTCACAAGAAAAGCACCCACAATTCCAAGCAAAACAGTATGACTGATGGCATCAGCCAGCATTGCCATTCTCCTTAATACAAGAAATGTTCCGATCAACGCACAGCTGACACCGACTAGTATGCCCGTCACTATAATCCACGCTTCAAAGCTCATTGGCAATCTTCCCCTTCTCGATTTCAGGGTATGGCTGGCGGAGCTCAGGCATCCTGCCATGCAGCTTCAAAAGTGAAAGAAGCCTATCTCTTGTAGCCTCCGGCAATCGGTCCGGCACAAAATCATCCTGATCCGCACCTGCTTTTTCTATATCCATTTCATGCATGAGGTACATTTCATACATCCGATATTTTAAAGCCGTAAGATAACCTTTTTCTATCCCAGCCTGTGTCACTTTCCAAACTCCGTTTTCAATCCGCACAACGCACCTCTCTTTTTCCAAATCATTCAAAACTTTATGACATGATGAAGGTGAAAGCCGCCTTTTCTTTCGTATACTTTCCTCCGTTACATATATTTCCTTATGTTCATACTGCTCAAAAATCGTCAGAAGCACCTGCTCCCGGTTTGTTTTTCTGCGCAGCCTTATTAATCTTATCCCTTTAGCAGCCAGTCCCCGCTTAGGTGCACAAATCATCGAAAAAAGAAAAATGATCGTTGCCGATAAAATCATCAAAGGCCCCGTCGCCATGCCCTCCATTGTTGTACTCAGCAATGTTCCGGACACGCCGCTGATCCCGCCTGTCATCCCGGCAATCACGATCATGCCCGTTAAACGCTCGGTCCAATATCTTGCGGCAATCGCGGGTGTAATGAGCATAGCTGCCATTAAGATGACACCTACAGTTTGAAGCCCTATCACAACAGCGCAGACAATAAGACAGGCCATAAATCCGTTTAAAAAACGTACCGGCAATCCCAATCCCTTTGCAAATGCGATATCAAAGGTGATGATTTTAAATTCCTTAAAAAAGACAGTACAAAGCAGCAATAAAACGGCGGATACTCCCGCAATAAGAATGATATCCTGTCTGACTAATGAAGCAGCCTGGCCGAACAGAAAGGAATCAAGTCCGCTTTGGCTTCCCGACCCCAGCTGCTGAATATATGTCAGCAGTATAATACCGACGCCAAAGAAAACAGAGAGAACGATCCCAATTGCCGAGTCCTCTTTTGTTTTTGACAGCCGCGGTATCAGCTGAATCATCCACGTTCCGAGAAGCCCTGCAAGCGCTGCGCCGAGCAAAAAGAAAGGGAGCGATTTTTCTCCGGTGAACAGAAAAGCGAGACACACACCCGGCAGGGCAGAATGGGCCATCGCATCTCCGATTAAACTTTGTTTTCTAAGCAGCACAAAGCTCCCCAACACGCCGCTTGCTGCGCCGAGCAAAAGCGTCCCGGCCAACACCCACTGTGTATTCGGATGCTGGAGCTGCAGCCACAAACTTTCTATCAATGCGCTCACCCCTTGTTACCTTCTGCCAGCACTTTATCTTTTAGAAATGTCAGCCTTCCTCCATACGTTTTTTGAAGGTTTTCAATCGTAAACACTTCCTCCGCCGGGCCGAAGGCGATTTTCCTTAAATGAAGCAGCAATATCCAATCGAAATAGTCTTCGGCGGTTTGCAGGTCATGGTGGACGACAAGTACGGTTTTGCCCTTATCCTTAAGCTCCGCCAAAAGAGTCATGATTGCCCGCTCCGTCGCTGCATCCACGCCGGCAAACGGTTCATCCATAAAGTAAATGTCGGCGTCCTGGCAGAGTGCCCGGGCAAGGAATACCCGCTGCTGCTGGCCCCCTGACAGCTGGCTGATCTGCCTGTTCGCATAATCGAGCATGCCGACTTTTTCCAAAGCCGCTTCAGCCATTTCCGCGTCTGCCTTTTTCGGTCTTTTCAGCAAGCCGATTCGGCCATACCTTCCCATCAGCACGACATCGAGAGCGCTGGTAGGAAAATCCCAATCAACCGAACCTCGCTGCGGCACATATCCGATTCTTGTCCGCTGTTGTTTATAAGTTTCGCCGTAAATGGAGATGTCTCCTGAGGCACGGGGCACAAGACCGAGAATCGTTTTGATCAAAGTGGACTTTCCAGCGCCGTTCGGGCCGATAATACCGATTAATTTCCCCTCCGGCACCTGCAGCGAAATCTCTTGCAGAACGGGCTTTTTATCATAAGCGACTGTTACATTTTCCAGCTCAACAGGAAACATTTCTTTCACCTCTATTCCTTATTTAAGCGCTTCGGTAATCGTGTTGATATTATGGCGGAACATGCCTTCGTATGTGCCTTCTTTTGTCCCCTTTTCACCCATTGCATCCGAATAGAGCTGACCGCCGATTGACACCGAATGGCCTTTTTCTTTAGCCCCTTCCACCACGGCATTAATTGATTTTTCAGACACGCTGCTTTCTACAAAAACAGCCTTAATTTGTTTTTCTGCCAAAAGCTCAACCAGGTCCTGTACATCCTTTAAGCCATAATCTGAATCTGTGCTGAGCCCCTGCAGGCCTTCCACTTTAAATCCATACTCTTTCCCAAAATACGCAAACGCATCATGAGCGGTTACAAGCACACGGCTTTTCTCCGGAATGTTCGCAACCTCCTGACGAGCCCATTTATCTAAATATTGCAAATTATCTTTGTACTCTTTTGCGTTTTTCTTAAAATCATCCGCATGCTCAGGCATCGCTTTGCTGAATTGCTCTTCGATTTCATCAATTGCGTAAATCCATAATGGGATGCTGAACCAGACGTGAGGGTCATACATCTTCCCTTTTTCCGCAGAAATAAGCTTGCTTTTCGGAATCGCTTCGGCAACCGCCGCCGCTTGTTTTTGTTCACCGATTTTACGGAGAATGTCTTCCATCTTCCCTTCGAGATGCAAGCCGCTGTACAGTACAACGTCTGCTGATGTCAATTTTCTCGCATCACCTTGTGACGCTTTGTAAAGGTGCGGGTCTACTCCCGGTCCCATTAAAGAAGTGACCTTCACATGCTTTCCGCCGACTTTTTCAGCCGCGTCTGCAATTTGGGAAGTCGTTGCCGTCACTTGCAGCCGCTGATCAGAGCTTTTACCGGAAGACTCTGATCCACAGCCCGTTAAAGCAAGGCATGCAAGGATCAATGCCGCTATCAGTCCTCTTTTTTTCATTTGTTCCTCCTCTTTGTCATCGATGTCCTGTTGTTTTATCTTATGTTGTGTTTTCTTAGACATGTGACATTTAATTAGACAAAAGCATGTTTTGTTTATATAGGACAAAAAGTTTCCTTAGTGCAAAAATATCGCGTTTGTCCATTTCTGTCAAGATATTTCCACATAAAAAAACCGGCTGGTTCAGCAGCCGGTCAAACGAGAAGGGATGTATTCAACGCTTTTACTCTAACAGCACACTCACATTCTCTCAAATTGATAAAATGCCTTTTTCTCATCCATGCTGTGTGAAAACATCCATTTTGGTCACATATTTTCGCATTATTTCCTGATTTACTTCAACCCCTAAACCAGGCTGTTTCGACACAGAAATAAATCCGTTATCGATACGGATATCAGGGGTCACAATATCCTCATCCCAATACCTTGAAGATGACGAAATATCGCCAGGTATCGTAAATTGGGGCAAGGAAGCCAGCGCCACGTTTTGCGCTCTTGAAATGCCAGTCTCCAGCATTCCTCCGCACCAAACCGGCATATTGTGCTCCTTGCACAGATCATGGATTTTCAGAGCTTCCGTCAATCCGCCGACACGAGAAGGCTTGATATTAATTACTTTGCAGCTTCCCAGCTCAATCGCCCGTCTCGCGTCATCAGCTGAGCAAATGCTTTCGTCAAGGCAAATCGCCGTTTTCATATGCTTTTGCAAGTGGCGGTGATCAACAATATCATCAGCTTGGAGCGGCTGTTCAATCATCATTAAATGATATTCATCAAGCTCCTTTAAGCGGCTGATATCCTTGAGTTCATAAGAGGAATTCGCATCAGCCATAAGCGGGATGCCAGGGAATCGGCTGCGGATGGCTTTTACCAGTTCCACATCTTGTCCTGGCTGAATTTTAATTTTTATTCTTTGATAGCCTTCTTTTTGATAAGCTTCAATTTCTTTCAGCATATCCTCAAGAGGCGCTAAGCTGACAACGACTCCGGCAGGGACTTTGTCTCTTGTCCCTCCTAATGCATCCGCAAGAGAAATCCCCATCTTTTTTGCATAAATATCCCAAACAGCCGATTCAAGCCCCGCTTTTGCCATCCTGTTACCTTTATAGCGCGCCAAGCTGTCCGGCACTTCAGAAGGGTGGCTGAATTCACGTCCGACGACATTAGGAATAAAAAAATCCTTCAGCATATGCAGACAAGTGCCAATCGTTTCCTCGGTGTACCATGGTGAGGAGAATGCAGACACTTCTCCCCATCCTGTAACTCCGGATATATCGATGGCTTCTACAATCAAAAATTTGCGCTCCTGAAGCGTCTCAATACTGTTTTTGAACGGTTTTTTTAGATTCATGCTCAAATGATAAAGCGTAATTTTTTCTATTTCGATCATAACAGTTCTCCTTTACGCGCATCCTTCAGCTGATTTCGCAATAGCTTATTCGACGCATTGCGCGGCAGGCGGTCTAATACAAAGAATTTTGCCGGAACTTTATATTTCGCCAAACGTTCTTTGCAAAAAACGGTCAGTTCTTCAGCGCTGACAGGCTGATGGAGCACAAGATAAGCATGAGGCACTTTTCCCCATTTTGTGTCCTCCGCGCCTGAAACGCCGGCTTCTGCAACAGCCGGATGAGAAAGCAGCACAGACTCCACTTCAGCGGGATAAATATTTTCTCCGCCTGAAATGATAAGATCTGATCGCCTGTCTAATACATATAAAAACCCTTCACTGTCCAAATAACCGAGATCGCCTGTTTTCAGCCAGCCATTTTGAAAGGATGCTTTATTTGCGCTTTCCCGGTTGAAATAGCTTTTCATGACATTCGGGCCTTTCACCATAATTTCACCGTGTTCAAACGGCTCACACGCTTTTCCGTCCCGCTCAATTTTGATTTCGCATGAAAACAGCGGTTTTCCTGCTGATCCGAGCTTTTCCATACTGAATTCCGGCGAGAGAGTAACGATTTGTGAGCACGTCTCCGTCATTCCGTATGATTGAAAGACGGGGAAGCCTTTCTCTCGGCATTCTTCCAGCAAAGGAAGCGGCGCAGGACCTCCGCCGAGCAGGATGCATCTGAGGGATGACGGGCAGTAGCTTATTTCTGCTAAAAGACTTGCCAGCATTGTCTGCACCGCAGAAATAATCGTAACTTGATGCCTGTCGATAGAATCCAATACATCACTTACGGAAAAACGCTGGTGAAGCACGACCGTCATTCCGTAAATCACAGATTTAAATAATGCGGACAGTCCGCTGATATGAAAGAGCGGCAGCGTGATAAGCCAGCGGTCTTGTTCTGTTATACCCAAATTAAGAGCAGAAGACACCGCACTGAAATAATGATTTCCAAACGTTTGCTGAACTCCCTTGGGCTTGCCGGTTGTCCCGGAGGTATACATGAGAGTCGCCGTTGCGTCCATTTGCATGTATGGCTCAATTTCAATATCCTGTGCATCTTCTTTTACCAGTTCATCCACATTAACGGTTTCAACCATATGCTCATAATCCTGCATGTCAAAACTTTCATCCGTCAGTAAAAAGCGGGCGCCGGAATCCTCCAGCTGGAACAGCCTTTCATGTTTAGACAGCTTTGTATTGAGCAGCACCGCTTTTACGCCGAGCAAAAAGCACGCGTGTACGGCATATACCATCTCCGCCCGGTTTCCGAGCAGAAGAGCCGCGGTGTCCCCTTTTCGAAAAGAATGAGCGGAAAGCTGGGACGCCATTCGTTTGGATGCGGCAAATAATGCAGCAAATGTCACGGTTTGATCTCCATAAATGAGAGCGATTCTCTCAGGTGTTAGCTGTGCCCGTTGCAGGAGCCAGTTGGGCTGTTCTGTCAGCATGTCATCATCTCCGAGGTAAAATTACTTTATTGAAAAGAAAACAGCTTGGACCGCAATGGCTCAAGCTGTTCGTTTCATACGTATCTGCTGATCACGGAAAACGCGGGAATTGACCGAAATCCGGTTTGCGTTTTTCCTTAAAGGAATCACGGCCTTCTTTTGCTTCATCAGTTGTGTAGTAAAGAAGGGTTGCATCCCCTGCAAACTGCTGAATTCCAGCAAGTCCGTCTGTGTCCGCGTTAAACGCAGCTTTAAGAAAACGAAGTGCGGTCGGGCTTTTCTCAAGCATTTCTTCACACCATTTAATCGTTTCTTCTTCAAGCTGTTCCAAAGGAACAACTGTGTTGACAAGTCCCATATCCAGCGCTTCCTGCGCGTTGTACTGACGGCACAGGTACCAGATTTCACGGGCTTTTTTATGTCCTACGATTCGAGCCAGGTAGCCTGAACCGTAACCTGCGTCAAAGCTTCCCACTTTAGGGCCGGTTTGTCCAAAAATCGCATTGTCGGCAGCGATTGTCAAATCACATACGATATGAAGCACGTGTCCTCCGCCGATCGCATATCCGGATACCATCGCAACAACAGGTTTCGGGATGACGCGGATTAAACGCTGAAGATCCAATACGTTTAAACGCGGAATTTGGTCGTCGCCTACATAACCGCCGTGTCCGCGCACTTTTTGGTCTCCGCCAGAACAAAACGCTTTGTCTCCGGCACCGGCAAGCACGATAACGCCGATGTTTTGATCATCTCTCGCGCGAGCAAATGCATCAATCATTTCAGCAACCGTCTTAGGGGTAAACGCATTATGTACCTCAGGGCGGTTGATAGTTATTTTTGCAATACCATTATACGATTCATACAGTATTTCATCGTATGTACGTTCAGTTTTCCATTCTACAGCCATGATATGACCTCCTCTATTTTTCCATATGAACGAGTTATAAGTTTGTTAAAAACCCACTCACTATTTTACCAAAAAAACGCGGCTGTTCCACATGCACTGTATGGCCTGCTTCAGGAACAATCTCTATTCTACTAGATGGAAGCTTCTTATGCACCTCTTGATTAATGGCGCAAAACTTTTCGTCCCATTCTCCGCAGATGAGAAGCACAGGCGCCGCAATATCTTTTAACCGGCTCCACCAGGAAGGCTGAGAACCGGTGCCCATACCGATTAAACTGTTGGCCAGTCCAATGTTATTATTTCTCAGACGGCCCGACCGTATCCTTTGCCGAACGTCTTCAGCAAGCCGCTGCTGCGTCGAAAACAAAGGGATGCCTTCCCAATAGTCCACAAAGGCTTTGATCCCGTCACGCAAAATAAAATCGGCAAGCTTCCGATCCCGCAAGATTCGTTCTTTCCGTTCCCCGAGGGTTTTAAGGCCGGGTGTCGTGCTTTCGAGCACAAGCGCTGATATCCGTTCGGGGTATGTCATGGCAAAGGAATATGCAAGCCTTCCCCCCATAGAATAACCAATAAGTTTCACTTTGTGAAGTTTTAAATGATCAAATATTTCGGCAAGGTCTGAAACTTGCCGGCTCGTGCTATACCTTTTTCCATTCAGCGGGGCATCACTTTCTCCGTGTCCTAAGCAATCAATTTTGATGACACGGGAATCAGGCAGCAACTGGTCCAGAAAGGCCCAGGATTGTTTGCTGCCGGTAAACCCGTGCAGACAGACTATGGTATCAGAAGCATTCGGCCGATCATCTGTCACAGCATAGCGGACGCCGTCTGCAACAGTTATGCTTACAGTTCCCATTGTTTTTTCACTTCCCGCACAGCCTCATTCAGCATATCACGATGAAGCTGAACTCTTGATTGGCGATCAGTCTTGATTTCTATAATGTGAAGGCCGGGCTTGTCAGCCTGCGGTGCGTATGATGCTTTAAATTCATCCCACGAAGCCGGGCATGAATACGTGCCCCCGTAAAGCTCAGCCGCATGCTTGAAATCAAGCCCGGTCGGCGTGCCGAACAAATCTTCAAAGTGTGTCTTTTCAGATGCCTGCGGCAAAAATGAAAAAATCCCTCCGCCGTCATTGTTCACGAGGATCACAGTAAGCGGAATACCCAGTTTTTTAGCCGCCAGCAGCCCGTTTAAATCATGATAAAAAGACAAATCCCCGATCACGAGTGTCACAGGTGCTTTTGTTCCTTCACAAACACCCATGGCAGAAGAGACAACACCATCAATCCCATTTGCGCCACGGTTTGAATAGATACGGAAATTGCGGTCCTGATTTTCGAAAAACGTATCGACATCCCTGATTGGCATGCTGTTTCCGACAAACAGCGAGCTATTTTCAGGCACAAGATGCTGGAGGATTCGATAGAGGTTGCCCTCAAATGAAACCTCTTCACTGCTGACCGTTTGCAGATATTCACGGAAACGCTGATTCACGATCTGCCATTTTTCCAGCCATTCCGATGTTCGATCCATTCCAGTATGTTCAGCCATGATCGCGTCGGCAAAACTAGACGGGCTGCAGTGAATCATATGTGCGCTTGCCTGTGTCGGCTCTCTCCAGCCGCCATCCTCATCAATCACAATCTGCTGAATGGCCGGGTCATCCTTCAGCCACAAAAAAACCGGCTTTGAAACAGGCATCGGTCCGAAACGGATCACGACATCAGGCCGCAGTGCTGACTTCAGCTCATCATCTTTCAAAAATGAGTCATAAGCATCTATAACGGTGCTTTTATCATGGACGCCGTTCCGCAGGTTAGACAGCGGGTCAGCTAAAATTGGATAATGCAGCGCTTTTGACAACTCCACAATTTTTTGCTGATCAGCATCACTGTGGAGTTCCCCGCAGACAATCATGCCTTTTTCGGCCTCTTTCAACATCATAGCCACGTCAGACAGAGAGTCCCGGTCCACGGATTGCGTACCCGTTTTCACTGACACGTGACGCCCAGTTCTCATTCTTTCAAACGGCTGATCAGAAAGGTCAGGCATCAGCGGCTCACGAAGAGGTACATTCACGTGCACAGGCCCCATTGGACGCTTTTGCGCTTCCCCGGCGGCACGGCCTGCCAGCGTTCGGATATATCTCAGCATATGCGGCGACTCTTCGGGAAGAGCAGAGTCTGTGAAAAACTTAACAAAGTTACCGAATAAGAAGTGCTGATTAATGGCCTGCGGTGCGCCTACTTCACGCAGCTCGTGCGGCCGATCAGCAGTTAACACTATAATCGGTACTCTTGAATAATGGGCTTCAATCACAGCCGGATAAAAGTTGGCCGCGGCTGTTCCTGATGTGCAAATCAGAAGCACGGGACGCTGCTGTGCTTTTGCCAGCCCTAATGCAAAAAATCCGGCAGATCTTTCATCAATTTGGATATGGACGTTGATATCAGGATGCGCGGCAGCAAGAATAGCCAGCGGAGTAGATCTTGAGCCCGGACAAACGACAGCGTCCGTAATTCCGGAAAGGGCGAATTCATCAATAAAGCTTCCGATGTAATGAGTAATCGGGTTCACTGTCAACGTCTCTCACCTCCCAGTGCAGAGATCATCGGCTTTAACTTAATCTGTGTTTCTTCGTATTCCGATTGCGGTTCAGAGTCTTCCACAATGCCGCACCCGGCAAACAGGCGTGCTGTGCTGCCTTCAATCAGCCCTGAACGGATGGCAACAGCAAATTCTCCGTTATCCTGACTGTCAATCCAGCCGACAGGAGCCGCATACCAGCCGCGGGACATCGGTTCGATCTCTCTGATCACTTCTACAGCTTTTTTCTGAGGTGCTCCCCCAAGCGCCGGTGTGGGATGCAGTTTCTCAATTAAGTCAAAAAGCGAAGCAGACGCGTGAAGCTGTCCGACAATTGGCGTAAATAAGTGCTGGACGCTTTTCGTTTTGTACAATACAGGTTCGTCAGGCTTTTCAACGTCAGAACAGCTTGATACAAAAGCGTTATGAATCATGCCTACAACAATATCATGCTCCAGCAGATTTTTCTCATCGTTTAATAATTCAAGGCCGATGCGGCGGTCTTCTTCTTCATCGGAGCCGCGCTTTATGGAACCTGCCAGACAAGTAGACATGACAGTGTTGCCGTCTCTTTTGATCAGTCTTTCCGGGGATGCGCCGACAAAGGTTTTGCCTTCTTGTTCGATTGCAAAAACATAGCTTGTCTGCTGATCGGTCAAAAGCGTTTTAAGCACCGGTTCCATTTTGACCGGACCGTCAAACGTGAGCAGCAGCTCTCTGGCAAGAACCACTTTATCATATTGATTCTCTTTAATTTGGCTTGTTGCCGTTTCGATTGCTTTCAGCCAATCAGACTTATCCAGCTCCTGAGATGCTGTCATCACAGCCTGATCTTCTTGATTTAAATCGGGGACCATAAATTCCGCTGCAAAAGCTTTTAAGCCTTCCAAAACAGCTTCTGCATCATCTTCTCCGCTGACCCATCTGTTGACTGTTAAAAACGAACTGTCATTAGACATTGTCAGCATAAGCGAAGGCACAAAGAAATCCCCTTCCGAGAAATGGTCCCATTGAGTACCTCTTTCTTCGTAAGGGTCAAAGGAAAAGCCTCCGAATAAGACAGGTCCCACTGCAGGATGCTGCAGCTTTTCTTCTTCATAAATATGAAAAGCCGTCTTTTTAAAGCGCTCCCATTGTTCAAAAACCTCGCGATACCGCTCGTCGTTTTTTTGATTCGTCTGGAAAACAGCTTCTTTGCCAAGACCGACTATTGTCAATTCACTTTCAGGTTCTGACCAAAAAAATCGATTGCCTGTATATTTTTTTGCTCCGTAATTGAAAAATGATAGAGGGTCAAGAGACTCAATTTGTCTCGAATAGCTTATTAAGACAGCATGGTTGACTTCTTTGGCTTTATGTAATGCATGTAGAACTTCCTTTCGGAACGTACGCTGCACCGTTGTCACCATGAGACATTCCTCCATAATTCTTAAAATGCTTTTAATACCATACACCTGTGTCTACATTGTGTCAAATACACAGATCATGCAGTCCAAATGGCCTGCCTTACCTATTATAAACCTAATTGCAGAAATGAAAAAGAAACAAACCTTAAATTTCTTTCTCCACTGATAGCAAAGCTTGTATCCGCTTACCATATAAGGAAAATCTCCTATATTCCTCCACAAGGGATTTATGAAAGTTCTCAGGCGATCTGTCCATACTAAAGGTATGCATTACAGAGAAACGAGGCGATCATATTGCTTACAAACGAACAGCTTCAGCATTTAAAAAAGGAACTTGAACAAACGAAAGAAGATATATTGAACCGCTTCAAAGACAATGACCATTTTCAGCTCAATTCCGCTTTTCCATATGATTCGTGGGGTGAGCTTTCTGCTTATGACAATCACCCAGGCGATCAGGCGACAGAGCTTTATGAGCGCGAAAAAGACATTGCTCTTGATTTGCATGAACGGGAGCATCTCCGGGACATTGAGCATTCATTGAAGGCGATAGAAAACGGCACGTACGGGATTTGTGAGGTCAGCGGAAAGGAAATTCCTTATGAACGCCTAGAAGCGCTTCCGACTGCTACAACGCTCGCGGAATATTCATCACAGGATGTTGTTTCCAAAGACCGTCCGATCGAAGAAGAAACACCCTTCGGGCAATTTGAATTTGACGATGATGAAGAAATCAGAGCGCCTTACGACAGTGAAGATTCCTACCAGGACGTTGAAAAATACGGAAACTCAGAAACACCGCAGGACATGGAAAATCCGCCGCTCAACTATGATGATATGACGATGAATGCCGAAGAAAATATCGGCAATACAGAATCATATGAGAATTTCATTGCCACAGATATTACCGGCAAAGAAATTACAGTGTATCCAAGCAGGGCACATGAACGTTATGAGGAAGAGCTGGATGAAGAAGGCATCATGACGACGTTTGGCGATCTCCATGCAGATTGAACCCCCAGGCAAAGGGGGTTCTCTTTTGTGTTTTCATAAATGACCGCATTACAGCAGCTCTCTACATCATCTCTCCCGCATATCAGGAGTTTGATCTATCCAAGTTAAAGGGTAAAGCTACATGTAAAATAAATACATACCGGAGGGAAATATATGAAAAAGATGTTCGGCGCAATCGTAGTTTTTATCATTACATACGCACTGTTTTCAGCCGCAGACTTTCTATTTCCGATCGACCAAAGTTGGTATCATTCACTGAAAAAGCCAGACTGGACGCCAAGCGGGTCAACGATCGGCATCATCTGGGCCGTCCTGTTTGCACTGATTTCTCTTTCAGCTGCCATTGTTTTTGCCAAATGTTCATTTAAAAAAGCCAAAAGCTTTTGGCTGGCGTTTTTGATCAATTATGTGCTTAATCAGGCATTCAGTTATTTTCAGTTTACGCAAAAGAATCTCCTTGCCGCATCCATTGACTGCCTGCTTGTCGCCATAACAGCGCTGGTTGTAATCATCATTGCAAAAGTATACAGCAGGGCCGCAAGCTGGCTTCTAGTGCCTTATTTTTTATGGAGTGCCTTTGCAACTGTCTTATCCTTTACGATCTATTCAATGAATCTTTGAACAAAAAAAGCCGCTCAAACAGCGGCTTTTTTACATCATCGGCTTAATTCTCCAAATGTGTTTCGCATATTCGTGAATCGTCCGGTCGCTTGAAAAATAACCTGAATGGGCAATGTTTAAAATCGAACGCTCTGACCACTTTCGCCGATCTTGATAATCGGCTTGAATACGCTCCTGGGCATCCGCGTATGAACTGAAATCCTTCAATACAAAATACTCGTCATTATGCGGCAGCAGCGAATCATAGATGGATTCAAATTCATCGGCTTCACCTTCAAAAAAACCGTTGATCAGCTGATCTGCTACCTGCCTGATTCTGCGGTCATGCTGATAATACTCCCTTGATCTGTAGCCTCCGTTTTCCTGGTAGGAAAGAACGTCATCCGCTTTCAAACCAAAAGTGTAAACACAATCAGTTCCGACCCGTTGCAGAATTTCAATATTCGCCCCGTCATGCGTGCCGATTGTCAGCGCGCCATTCATCATAAACTTCATATTTCCTGTACCGGACGCTTCCTTGCTTGCAGTCGAAATTTGTTCACTTACATCTGATGCCGGAAAAATCTGCTCCGCCATAGAGACCCTGTAATTTTCTAAAAAAACGACCTTGAGCAGCTGCCTCACCGCCGGGTCATAATTTACTTTCTCCGCAACGGAATGAATCAGTTTAATAATTTTCTTCGCGTAATGATAGCTTGGTGAAGCCTTTGCTCCGAAAATAAAGGTTTGCGGATAAATAGAAAATCCCGAATCCTCCTTCAGGCGGTTATACAAATACATAATATGAAGAACATTCAGCAGCTGCCGTTTATACGCATGAAGCCGTTTCACCTGTACGTCAAATATGCTGTCCGGATTTACAGCCACTCCGGCCGTGCAAAAAATCAGATCAGCAAGCTCTTGCTTTTTTCTGCTTTTGTTGTTTTGGAACTGCTCAATAAAAGCGGGATCAGTAGCGTATGGTTCCAGCCGAATCAAGGATTCAGGCTGTTTTATCCATTCATCGCCTATCGCATCCGTTATCATCGCAGACAAGCCGGGATTGGCTTTTAACAGCCAGCGCCTATGGGCAATTCCATTTGTTTTATTGTTAAACCGATTCGGAAACATCAAATGAAAATGACGCATCTCTCGTTCCTTTAGAATGTCGGAATGAATTTTGGCAACTCCGTTTACACTGTAGCTTCCCACTATTGCGAGATGAGCCATTTTGACAACTCCGTGCGCCGTAATCGCCATATCCTCTATCCTTTTCCAGTCACCGGGATACTTCTCCCAAACCGCTCTGCAAAACCTCTCATTAATCTCTTCAATAATCATATACATTCGTGGGAGCAACGGCTTAAATAAATGAATCGGCCATTTTTCAAGCGCTTCTGACAGTGTCGTATGATTCGTATAGGAAATTGTATGTACCGTGATATGCCAGGCATCTTCCCAGCTCATGTTTTCTTCATCAAGCAAAATCCGCATCAGTTCAGGCACAGCAAGTGCAGGATGGGTGTCATTAATATGAATGCTTACTTTTTTATGCAGACCATATAATGATTGATTCGTTTTGCGGTAATTGTTCACAATGCTTTTTAAACTTGCACATACTAAAAAATACTGCTGCTTCAGCCGTAATATCTTACCCTCGTCATGCGTGTCATCAGGGTATAAAAATTCAGATACAGCTTCTGTTTCCCGTTTATAAGACAAAATATTGCCGCCATGATAATGCGCATAAGGTTCGGCGTTCCAAAGTCTTAATGTGTTGACTGTGCCCGTATCGTATCCGATGATCGGGATATCATAAGGAACGGCGGTAATGATTGTTGCTTGCTCATGACGAAAATGCAGACGGCCGTTTTTTTCAGTCATATGCACCTCGCCCCAAAACGGCACGTCAACCGCTTGATCAGCATTTCTTACTTCCCACACATTTCCGTTTTTCAGCCATTGCTCAGGCAGCTCAACCTGATGCCCGTCAACAATTTTTTGTTCAAATAAACCATGCTTATAGCGAATCCCCATCCCATGCCCAGGCAAGTTTAACGAAGCCAGAGAATCTAAGAAACAAGCTGCCAATCGCCCCAGACCTCCATTCCCAAGCCCTGCATCACTCTCCATATAAAGGATCTCGTCTAAACTGATGCCGATCTCTTTCAGACCCGCTTCCACTACATCCCGAATACCGAGATTCATTAAATTTTGTTCAAGGAGCTGTCCGAGAAGAAATTCAATCGACAAATAGTATGTCTGCTTTCCGGAATTGGACCTGCTTCTTTCATTTGTCTGGATCCAATCAGCGCTGATGTACTCTCTGATCATATTGCCTAAGGTTTTATATTGATCAAGCCTGGAAGAGTCCTTAAAGCTTTTCCCGCACGTCATTTCCAGACGCTTTAAAAATAAGGCTACAAAGCGTTCTTTACTCGAGAACATCCCGTCCACTCCTTGTCACATGCTCGAAAATGCGCTGATACTGTTTGGCTGATTGTTTCCAGCTGTAATCTGCATTCATTGCGGTCTTCATGATGCTCTTCCATACATCCTTTTGGCGATAAAACGACAGCGCCCTCTCGATCGTAAATTTCAGATCGTGAGCATTAAAGGCTGAGAACGTAAAACCGTTGCCTGTGCCCTCTTCCTCCCGGTAGGAACGGACAGTGTCATAGAGCCCGCCTGTTTCTCTGACAATCGGAATAGCGCCATATTGAAGCGCGATCATCTGCCCCAGGCCGCACGGCTCAAATTTCGACGGCATCAGAAACAAATCCGAGCCCGCATAAATCTGATGGGCAAGCGGCTCATCAAACCCAATATACGCCCTGCATTTATCGTGAAATGCAAATTCAATGTACCGGAAGTAGTCCTCAAATTCCCGTTCCCCCGTACCGAGCACAATCAGCTGTATGTCTCTCTCCTCCAGCAGCTCGTGCATCATTCTCTTAACAAGATCAAGCCCCTTCTGTTTGGTCAGCCTTGTTACCATACTGATCAGCGGAATATCTTTTCGTTCCGGAAGGCCCATCCGCCGCTGGAGCTTCGTTTTATTTTCTTCCTTTAAATCAAGACGTTCAGGATCGTAATGCATCTCAATATACGGATCGCTCTCTGTCTGATAGAAAGAGTCATCAATACCGTTTAAGATCCCTGTTAAATCTTTTTCCCTATGCTGCAAAACTGGCTCAAGCTGCTCGCCGTAATACGGCGTTAAGATTTCATTTCTATAAGTCGGGCTCACCGTTGTTACATGATCAGCAGCGAGAATCCCTGCTTTCATAAAATTAACAAATCCATTGCATTCTAATCTCTCATAATGAAAATGACTCATGTCCAGACCGAGCAAGTCATGTGTCACCTCAGGCGGGAATATACCTTGAAACTGCAAGTTATGGATCGTGAGCACACTTTTCATCTGCTTATAAAAAGGGCGCTTGCTGTATTCCTCTTTCAACAAGTAATTGACCATCGCTGTATGCCAGTCATGAGTATGAATGATATCGGCTTGAAAACTCACTGCTTCTGCCGCTTCCAGCACAGCTCTTGAAAAATAAGCAAACCGCTCCCCATCGTCAAAATGCCCGTACAGGGAATCCCTTGAGAAATAATATTTATTGTCGATAAAATAATAATTCACACCATCTTCAGCCAAATGTTCAATCCCGCAATATTGCTGACGCCAGCCAACAGCAACCGTACATTCAGCTGTTTTCTTCATACGCTTTTTCCAAGGATCAGGAATTTGACTGTATTTCGGCATGATCACCGCTACGTCGTTCCCAAGACGAGAAAGCACTTTGGGCAGCGCGCCGGCCACATCGGCCAGGCCTCCTGATTTTACAAACGGAGTACATTCTGAGACAGCAAATAACACCTTCAAGAATTCATCAGCTCTCCTTGCACCAAACCTTTTTTTAATACGAGCGGCTGCTCCTCCGTTCCCGCAGCTTCAGTTGTATTGCCGATTTTGACATCTTTATCAGCAATCACCTGCTCCAGCAAACAATCCTCACCAATCTGCGTTTTTTGCATAATAATGCAGTTTTTCAGCTTTGTGCCTTTCCCGACATGCACCGCCCTGAACAAAATGCAGTTTTCGACCTCCCCCTCAAGCACACAGCCGTTTGCCACTAAAGAATTTCTAACAGTGCTGTTCTTCCCGTATTTCGTTGGGGGCTCATCCTTCACTTTTGTATAAATCGGCTGCTGAGGCAAAAACACCTGCTGCCAAAAACGCGGCTGAATAAGCTCCATACTGTGGGTATAATACTTTTCTACAGAATCAATAACAGCTGCATACCCCGAATATTCATATGGGCAAATGGTCAATGCGGGGGCTTCTTTTTCAACAACCTCCTGAATGGTTCTGTATCCTTTTTCAATATGTCCGTAAATCAGATCTTTCAAGAGTTCAGAAGACATGATATAGATTTGCAGCGACTGACCGTCCTGAAAGACCTCGGTAATGTCACAGCCCGCCTCCTGATGTCTTTTCAGCACGTATTGAAATTGAATGTTGCATACAGTATGGCTGTTGGTGATGACGGCATATTGCTGTGTGCTTCTATGAAAGTAATCAAGATGATCAGAAAACTGGCGAAATGAACCGAATTCATTATACTCATCATGCAAATGCGGTGACGGAAAAAAAAAGAGGCCGTCCTTTTTTCGGTGCAAATCCCATTCCTTCCCTGCTCCAAGATGATCCATAAGAGACCGGTAGCGATATTTCGGAAAAATCGCCACACTCCTAATGTCCCCATTCACCATATTGGACAGCATAAAATCTATCAAGCGGTATCTGCCAGCAAAAGGAATCGCACCAAGCGACCGCTGTGCGGTTAAATCCTGAAGAGAATGCTTATATGTGGTTTCATCTATAACACCTAACATTTGATTATTGATCAACTGATTCTGCCTCCTCTTCAGTCATTAAATCAATTCTTTCTCTACAAATTCCTCCGAAACAAGCAGTACCTCCTGAATGTCTTTTTCAGATTTAATCACTGCGCCATCCGGAAGCACTAAGCCCTTGGGCACGATAGCATTCTCAATCACGACATGCTCACCGATTGTCACATCCGGCATAATCACTGAACGCTTGACCGTTGCGTGCTTACCGACGGTGACACCTTGAAATAGAACGGAGTGAGACACATTCCCATAAACAACACACCCCTCATTCACAAGTGAGTCATGAACCTGCGCCTCAGGCGAAATAAATTGCGGAGGCTGATTCGGATTGACAGAGTAAATCTTCCAATTGCGTTCAAACAGCCTTAGCTCAGACTGGTCTTTCAGCAAATCCATATTGGCTTCCCATAAGCTCTGCACCGTGCCGACATCCTTCCAATATCCTTTAAACGGATAAGCGGAAAGCTTCTTTTTCTCCTCCAAAAGCAAAGGAATGATGTCTTTGCCGAAGTCATGGCTTGAATACGGATTCCGGTCATCCATCTCAAGGTATTGCTTCAAGAGCGGCCAATTGAAAATATAAATACCCATGGATGCCAAATTGCTCTTTGGAAATTTAGGCTTTTCATCAAAATGTGTGATTATCCCGTCTTCATTTGTCTTCATGATGCCGAATCGGCTCGCTTCTTCCCATCCTACTTCAATCACGGAGATGGTCACATCCGCTTTCTTTTCAATATGAAAATCAAGCATTTTGCCGTAGTCCATTTTATAAATGTGATCGCCTGATAAGATCAGCACATACTCAGGATCGTACTGGTTCAGGTAATTGAGATTTTCATAAATTGCGCTTGCCGTCCCTTTATACCATTTCACTTCGGATGACTCGGCATAAGGAGGCAATACCGTAACGCCGCCATTGTGCCTGTCAAGATCCCATGCACTGCCAATGCCAATATAGGAATTCAGCTCCAGCGGCTGATATTGCGTTAAGATGCCTACTGTGTCTATGCCTGAATTCGAACAGTTGCTGAGCGTAAAATCAATAATCCTGTATTTTCCCCCAAAAGATACGGCCGGTTTTGCCATGTTTTTTGTTAATCCGCTGAGACGGCTGCCCTTCCCGCCGGCAAGGAGCATAGCCACACATTGTTTTTTCATTCATTTATCTCTCCTCTTTTTTTCACCGCCCGCATAATCGAAATGCCATAAGGGGGGATTGTCATTGTGATATAGCACGGTTTGTGATGAACAGCTCCAGCTTTGGCTGCCAACGGCTTTTTATTCAATTGACCTGAGCCCCCATATTTTTCATTGTCACTGTTCAACACTTCGATATATTGGGTAAGAAAGGGAACGCCAACATCATATTGATGATAGACCGAGGGTGTAAAATTACATAAGATGATAAGCGCCTCACCGTGCCGTCTGCCATACCGAATAAAAGAAAAGATTGATTGCTCCTCATTGTGGACATCAATCCATTCAAATGACTGAGCACGATGGTCATTTTCATAAAGGATTTTGCTTTTTTGATAAAAGCGGAGAAGATCTTGAGTAAAAACACTTGCTTTTTGATGCATGGGGAAGGAGTTCAAAAACCAATCAAGCTGTTCTGTATCTTTCCATTCATCGAATTGGGCAAATTCTGATCCCATAAAAATGAGTTTTTTTCCGGGATGAGCCGTCATATAACCGAGTAAAAGCCGATATTGGGCAAATTTCTGCCAATAGTCGCCAGGCATTTTATGAAGAAGTGATTTTTTTCCATAGACGACTTCGTCATGAGAAAATGGCAATACAAAATGTTCACTAAACGCATAAAGCAAGGAAAAAGACACAAGCTGATGGCAGTGCCGCCTTTGTTCAGCAGGCGTCTCCATATATTTCAGCACATCATTCATCCAGCCCATATTCCATTTAAAATGAAAGCCGAGTCCCCCTTCCTCAACAGAACCTGTTACTTGAGGCCATTCGGTGGAATCTTCCGCTATCATCATGACATGCGGATATGCCTCTCGCATTGTTTGATTTAGCTTTTTTAAAAATTCAACTGCATAGAGATTCGTATGGCGTTCATCCTGATTTGGCCAATACAGCATATTAGCCACGGCATCGACCCTAAAGCCATCTATATGATAGAATTCCGCCCAGTACAACGCATTAGAAATTAAAAAACTATGAACTTCCGGTTTTCCTAAATCAAAGTTAGCGGTGCCCCACAGCCAGTTCTCCCTGTCACGCTCTTTTTGATATTCGTAAAGAGGCGCTCCATCAAACATATAAAGCCCATGCGAATCTTTACAAAAATGTCCGGGGACCCAATCAAGTATGACGCCGATGTTTGCCTGATGGCATTCATCAACAAACCTCATCAAATCATGAGGCGTGCCAAATCGGCTTGTCGGGCTGTAATACCCCGTTGCTTGATAACCCCAAGAGCGATCATAAGGATGTTCATAAACGGGCAGCAGCTCGATATGGGTAAATCCCTGCTCTTTGATATAAGGAATAAGAAACTGGCCTAATTCTTCATAGGAGTAAAGCGTGCCATCGGGATGCTTCTTCCATGAACCAAGATGAAGCTCATAAATAAAAACCGGCTTTTCATATATCGTTTTAGCTTTCTGCTTCTTCTGCCACTTTTGATCATGCCAGCTGTACCCTGCAAGATCGTAAGTAAGAGACGCCGTATTCGGTCTTACTTCTGAATAAAAAGCATACGGGTCTGCCTTCAGCATGGTCTCACCGCTATTTGTCACGATTTCATACTTATATCGTTCCTTTTCTTTCAAACCTGGAACAAATAACGTCCAAATGCCATGATCATTAACTTTCTGCATAACATGAAGCTCACCTGACCAGCTGTTAAAATCTCCAGCCACTCGAACTTCTGACGCATGCGGCGCCCACACACAAAATTCATACCCGCTTTGGCCATTCAGCTCGCGATAATGCGAGCCAAACAGCTGATAGCTTTTAAACAGACTGCCTTCGTGAAAAAGATAAACATCATGTGCTGTTGGGCTGGCAGCGGCCATGTAATCATCCTTTCTGACATCATAGTTTTCATTTATATTATTTATTCGTAGAAATAAAAAAAAGCCCTTTCTAGAAAGCGCTTATATTTATTGACATAAAACTTCATTTTCTGAAGAAAAACAAAAGATATGGAGTTTTTTGTTGTAAATTTGATATAGAATAAAAAACAAAATCAGACGCATATCATATAGTTTTAGAAAACAAAAAAACCTTGCAGGATATGCAAGGTTTCAGGATGACCCGTACGGGATTCGAACCCGTGTTACCGCCGTGAAAGGGCGGTGTCTTAACCGCTTGACCAACGGGCCGTCATGGCGGAGAAGGAGGGATTTGAACCCTCGCGCCGCTTACACGACCTACACCCTTAGCAGGGGCGCCTCTTCAGCCACTTGAGTACTTCTCCATATGGCTCCACAGGCAGGATTCGAACCTGCGACCGATCGGTTAACAGCCGATAGCTCTACCACTGAGCTACTGTGGAACGTAAAAGTCATGGTATGGTGGGCCTGAATGGACTCGAACCATCGACCTCACGCTTATCAGGCGTGCGCTCTAACCAGCTGAGCTACAGGCCCATGACGATATAGAAATGGAGCGGGTGATGGGAATCGAACCCACGACATCAGCTTGGAAGGCTGAGGTTTTACCACTAAACTACACCCGCAATTTTTTGGGGCGATTGATGGGAATCGAACCCACGAATGCCAGAGCCACAATCTGGTGCGTTAACCACTTCGCCACAACCGCCAAAATATATATATTTGTAAATGGTGGCTCGGGACGGAATCGAACCGCCGACACACGGATTTTCAGTCCGTTGCTCTACCAACTGAGCTACCGAGCCTTATTATTTAAATGGCGGTCCGGACGGGACTCGAACCCGCGACCTCCTGCGTGACAGGCAGGCATTCTAACCAACTGAACTACCGGACCATTTTAATTAGTTGCACCCATCGGGCGCTCCTTATTTAAAAGGATATATTTGTTTGGTTGCGGGGGCAGGATTTGAACCTGCGACCTTCGGGTTATGAGCCCGACGAGCTACCGAACTGCTCCACCCCGCGATGATAAAATGTAAGAATATATATGGCGGAGGAAGAGGGATTCGAACCCCCGCGGGCTTTGACACCCCTGTCGGTTTTCAAGACCGATCCCTTCAGCCAGACTTGGGTATTCCTCCGTATTGTGGTGGACCTTGTAGGACTCGAACCTACGACCGGACGGTTATGAGCCGTCTGCTCTAACCAACTGAGCTAAAGGTCCTTTGGTAGCGGCGGAGGGGATCGAACCCCCGACCTCACGGGTATGAACCGTACGCTCTAGCCAGCTGAGCTACACCGCCAAATCATATATTGAAATCAAGTGGAGCCTAGCGGGATCGAACCGCTGACCTCCTGCGTGCAAAGCAGGCGCTCTCCCAGCTGAGCTAAGGCCCCAAGAATGGTCGGGAAGACAGGATTCGAACCTGCGACCCCATGGTCCCAAACCATGTGCTCTACCAAGCTGAGCTACTTCCCGATTTCATGTAGATCATGGCGCGCCCGAGAGGAGTCGAACCCCTAACCTTTTGATCCGTAGTCAAACGCTCTATCCAATTGAGCTACGGGCGCAAATTATAATGCCGAGGGCCGGACTTGAACCGGCACGGTAGTCACCTACCGCAGGATTTTAAGTCCTGTGTGTCTGCCAATTCCACCACCCCGGCATGGATGGTATAGTTGGAGCGGAAGACGGGATTCGAACCCGCGACCCCCACCTTGGCAAGGTGGTGTTCTACCACTGAACTACTTCCGCAGAAATGATGCGGATGAAGGGACTTGAACCCCCACGTCTGTAAAGACACTAGAGCCTGATTCTAGCGCGTCTGCCAATTCCGCCACATCCGCAACATATAAATGGTGAGCCATGAAGGACTCGAACCTTCGACCCTCTGATTAAAAGTCAGATGCTCTACCAACTGAGCTAATGGCTCTTCTTACAAGAGACTTGAATATTATATCATATAAAAGTGGTGCCGGCAAGAGGACTTGAACCCCCAACCTACTGATTACAAGTCAGTTGCTCTACCAATTGAGCTACACCGGCTCATATGTAAACATATTATGTATAGTAAGAATGGTGGAGGATGACGGGCTCGAACCGCCGACCCTCTGCTTGTAAGGCAGATGCTCTCCCAGCTGAGCTAATCCTCCATAATTGCACTAACGTGCAATTGCTTGGCGGCGTCCTACTCTCACAGGGGGAAACCCCCGACTACCATCGGCGCTGAAGAGCTTAACTTCCGTGTTCGGCATGGGAACGGGTGTGACCTCTTCGCTATCGCCACCAAACAATTTGAGAGTGTTCTCTCAAAACTAGATAACAGGTGTGACATCATTAGAAATTAGGTTAAGTCCTCGATCGATTAGTATCTGTCAGCTCCATGTGTCGCCACACTTCCACCTCAGACCTATCAACCTGATCATCTTTCAGGGATCTTACTTCCTTGCGGAATGGGAAATCTCATCTTGAGGGGGGCTTCATGCTTAGATGCTTTCAGCACTTATCCCGTCCGCACATAGCTACCCAGCGATGCCCTTGGCAGAACAACTGGTACACCAGCGGTGCGTCCATCCCGGTCCTCTCGTACTAAGGACAGCTCCTCTCAAATTTCCTGCGCCCGCGACGGATAGGGACCGAACTGTCTCACGACGTTCTGAACCCAGCTCGCGTACCGCTTTAATGGGCGAACAGCCCAACCCTTGGGACCGACTACAGCCCCAGGATGCGATGAGCCGACATCGAGGTGCCAAACCTCCCCGTCGATGTGGACTCTTGGGGGAGATAAGCCTGTTATCCCCGGGGTAGCTTTTATCCGTTGAGCGATGGCCCTTCCATGCGGAACCACCGGATCACTAAGCCCGACTTTCGTCCCTGCTCGACTTGTAGGTCTCGCAGTCAAGCTCCCTTGTGCCTTTACACTCTGCGAATGATTTCCAACCATTCTGAGGGAACCTTTGGGCGCCTCCGTTACCTTTTAGGAGGCGACCGCCCCAGTCAAACTGCCCACCTGACACTGTCTCCCCGCCCGATAAGGGCGGCGGGTTAGAAGGTCAATACAGCCAGGGTAGTATCCCACCGATGCCTCCACCGAAGCTGGCGCTCCGGTTTCCAAGGCTCCTACCTATCCTGTACAAGCTGTACCAACATTCAATATCAGGCTGCAGTAAAGCTCCACGGGGTCTTTCCGTCCTGTCGCGGGTAACCTGCATCTTCACAGGTACTATAATTTCACCGAGTCTCTCGTTGAGACAGTGCCCAGATCGTTGCGCCTTTCGTGCGGGTCGGAACTTACCCGACAAGGAATTTCGCTACCTTAGGACCGTTATAGTTACGGCCGCCGTTTACTGGGGCTTCAATTCGCACCTTCGCTTACGCTAAGCGCTCCTCTTAACCTTCCAGCACCGGGCAGGCGTCAGCCCCTATACTTCGCCTTACGGCTTCGCAGAGACCTGTGTTTTTGCTAAACAGTCGCCTGGGCCTATTCACTGCGGCTCTCTCGGGCTTGCACCCTAACAGAGCACCCCTTCTCCCGAAGTTACGGGGTCATTTTGCCGAGTTCCTTAACGAGAGTTCTCTCGATCACCTTAGGATTCTCTCCTCGCCTACCTGTGTCGGTTTGCGGTACGGGCACCTCTCACCTCGCTAGAGGCTTTTCTTGGCAGTGTGGAATCAGGAACTTCGCTACTATATTTCGCTCGCCATCACAGCTCAGCCTTATGGGAAACGGATTTGCCTATTTCCCAGCCTAACTGCTTGGACGCGGATATCCAATACCGCGCTTACCCTATCCTCCTGCGTCCCCCCATTGCTCAAATGGTGAGGAGGTGGTACAGGAATATCAACCTGTTGTCCATCGCCTACGCCTTTCGGCCTCGGCTTAGGTCCCGACTAACCCTGAGCGGACGAGCCTTCCTCAGGAAACCTTAGGCATTCGGTGGAGGGGATTCTCACCCCTCTTTCGCTACTCATACCGGCATTCTCACTTCTAAGCGCTCCACCAGTCCTTCCGGTCTGGCTTCACAGCCCTTAGAACGCTCTCCTACCACTGTTCGAAGAACAGTCCGCAGCTTCGGTGATACGTTTAGCCCCGGTACATTTTCGGCGCAGAGTCACTCGACCAGTGAGCTATTACGCACTCTTTAAATGGTGGCTGCTTCTAAGCCAACATCCTGGTTGTCTAAGCAACTCCACATCCTTTTCCACTTAACGTATACTTTGGGACCTTAGCTGGCGGTCTGGGCTGTTTCCCTTTCGACTACGGATCTTATCACTCGCAGTCTGACTCCCAAGGATAAGTCATTGGCATTCGGAGTTTGACTGAATTCGGTAACCCGGTAGGGGCCCCTAGTCCAATCAGTGCTCTACCTCCAAGACTCTTACCTTGAGGCTAGCCCTAAAGCTATTTCGGAGAGAACCAGCTATCTCCAGGTTCGATTGGCATTTCACCCCTACCCACACCTCATCCCCGCACTTTTCAACGTGCGTGGGTTCGGGCCTCCATTCAGTGTTACCTGAACTTCACCCTGGACATGGGTAGATCACCTGGTTTCGGGTCTACGACCACGTACTCATGCGCCCTATTCAGACTCGCTTTCGCTGCGGCTCCGCATCTTCTGCTTAACCTTGCACGGGATCGTAACTCGCCGGTTCATTCTACAAAAGGCACGCCATCACCCGTTAACGGGCTCTGACTACTTGTAGGCACACGGTTTCAGGATCTCTTTCACTCCCCTTCCGGGGTGCTTTTCACCTTTCCCTCACGGTACTGGTTCACTATCGGTCACTAGGGAGTATTTAGCCTTGGGAGATGGTCCTCCCGGATTCCGACGGAATTTCACGTGTTCCGCCGTACTCAGGATCCACTCTGGAGAGAACGAAGTTTTGACTACAGGGCTGTTACCTCCTATGGCGGGCCTTTCCAGACCTCTTCATCTACCTCGTTCCTTTGTAACTCCGTATAGAGTGTCCTACAACCCCAAGAGGCAAGCCTCTTGGTTTGGGCTAATCCCGTTTCGCTCGCCGCTACTCAGGGAATCGCATTTGCTTTCTCTTCCTCCGGGTACTTAGATGTTTCAGTTCCCCGGGTCTGCCTTCTCATATCCTATGAATTCAGATATGGATACCACTCCATTACGAGTGGTGGGTTTCCCCATTCGGAAATCTCCGGATCAAAGCTTGCTTACAGCTCCCCGAAGCATATCGGTGTTCGTCCCGTCCTTCATCGGCTCCTAGTGCCAAGGCATCCACCGTGCGCCCTTTCTAACTTAACCGTTAAAAAGAATCACTATGTGATATCTTGTGTTACTAATTGAATGTGATGTCTACTGTTATCTAGTTTTCAAAGAACACGTTTCGAAGGAATGATCCTTCAAAACTAAACAAGACAGGGAACGTTCTGTTTATAAGACCCAAGGTCTTATATTCCGTAAATATCCTTAGAAAGGAGGTGATCCAGCCGCACCTTCCGATACGGCTACCTTGTTACGACTTCACCCCAATCATCTGTCCCACCTTCGGCGGCTGGCTCCATAAAGGTTACCTCACCGACTTCGGGTGTTACAAACTCTCGTGGTGTGACGGGCGGTGTGTACAAGGCCCGGGAACGTATTCACCGCGGCATGCTGATCCGCGATTACTAGCGATTCCAGCTTCACGCAGTCGAGTTGCAGACTGCGATCCGAACTGAGAACAGATTTGTGGGATTGGCTTAACCTCGCGGTTTCGCTGCCCTTTGTTCTGTCCATTGTAGCACGTGTGTAGCCCAGGTCATAAGGGGCATGATGATTTGACGTCATCCCCACCTTCCTCCGGTTTGTCACCGGCAGTCACCTTAGAGTGCCCAACTGAATGCTGGCAACTAAGATCAAGGGTTGCGCTCGTTGCGGGACTTAACCCAACATCTCACGACACGAGCTGACGACAACCATGCACCACCTGTCACTCTGCCCCCGAAGGGGACGTCCTATCTCTAGGATTGTCAGAGGATGTCAAGACCTGGTAAGGTTCTTCGCGTTGCTTCGAATTAAACCACATGCTCCACCGCTTGTGCGGGCCCCCGTCAATTCCTTTGAGTTTCAGTCTTGCGACCGTACTCCCCAGGCGGAGTGCTTAATGCGTTAGCTGCAGCACTAAGGGGCGGAAACCCCCTAACACTTAGCACTCATCGTTTACGGCGTGGACTACCAGGGTATCTAATCCTGTTCGCTCCCCACGCTTTCGCTCCTCAGCGTCAGTTACAGACCAGAGAGTCGCCTTCGCCACTGGTGTTCCTCCACATCTCTACGCATTTCACCGCTACACGTGGAATTCCACTCTCCTCTTCTGCACTCAAGTTCCCCAGTTTCCAATGACCCTCCCCGGTTGAGCCGGGGGCTTTCACATCAGACTTAAGGAACCGCCTGCGAGCCCTTTACGCCCAATAATTCCGGACAACGCTTGCCACCTACGTATTACCGCGGCTGCTGGCACGTAGTTAGCCGTGGCTTTCTGGTTAGGTACCGTCAAGGTACCGCCCTATTCGAACGGTACTTGTTCTTCCCTAACAACAGAGCTTTACGATCCGAAAACCTTCATCACTCACGCGGCGTTGCTCCGTCAGACTTTCGTCCATTGCGGAAGATTCCCTACTGCTGCCTCCCGTAGGAGTCTGGGCCGTGTCTCAGTCCCAGTGTGGCCGATCACCCTCTCAGGTCGGCTACGCATCGTTGCCTTGGTGAGCCATTACCTCACCAACTAGCTAATGCGCCGCGGGTCCATCTGTAAGTGGTAGCCGAAGCCACCTTTTATGTTTGAACCATGCGGTTCAAACAAGCATCCGGTATTAGCCCCGGTTTCCCGGAGTTATCCCAGTCTTACAGGCAGGTTACCCACGTGTTACTCACCCGTCCGCCGCTAACATCAGGGAGCAAGCTCCCATCTGTCCGCTCGACTTGCATGTATTAGGCACGCCGCCAGCGTTCGTCCTGAGCCAGGATCAAACTCTCCGATAAATGGATCGCAGATTAAGTTCACCACATCCTGTGGCAACATCTGCGTGATCTGCATCGTGCAGACCTCAGTTTGACTGACTACGCACATTGCTGTGCGATTTATAATAAAACTTGAATTAACAGGTACGTTTTGTCTTGTTTAGTTTTCAAAGATCATCACCGCTCTCAATGAAGCAGCTTTACCAATATAACACTCAGCTTCTTAATTGTCAACAACTTTTTTAAAAGTTGTTTAAAGCTTCTTGTTTTGTCTGCTGTTCATCAGCGACGTTTAATAATATAACACCTATAATTATTTATTGCAATAGTTTTTTAAAAAAATCTATAAAACAATAAAACTGTAATCTTTCTTTATTCTATCTAACTTGTAATGCTTTATAAAACATTTATCTATTAAAGAACATTTACTACAGGCAATGTCATCTTGTTGTTTTAACCTTTTTCTTGTATAGTAGAAACGAACTAAATATCCGATGACCACAAGGGGAGCATAAAAGCTGAGAGTGAGCGGTTTCGTTCTGACCCTTTGAACCTGTTAGTTAACGCTGGCGTAGGGATGTGGCAAAGTCAAATGAATTGCAGATTGTAAAGCAGTGCGTGGAACTTTCCTCATCCTTCCGCGTGCTGCTTTTTTGTTGTCCTTTTGGATTGTCTATCGATGGAAGGGGATTTTTATGGCTCAATCAAGACAACTGGTACGTCTTATTGAAATTGCAATCATGACTGCTGCTGCTGTCATTTTAGACATCGTTTCCGGAATGTTCCTCCGTATGCCTCAAGGAGGGTCGGTATCCATCATGATGATTCCGATTTTTTTGATTTCTTTTCGCTGGGGAGTTAAAGCGGGGCTTACAACCGGTCTATTGACAGGTCTCGTTCAAATTGCGATCGGAAATCTATTTCTTCAGCACCCTGTTCAGCTGTTGCTTGATTACATGGCAGCGTTCGCCGCTGTCGGCATAAGCGGCTTTTTCGCTTCCGCTGTCCGCAAATCCGCCTTATCAAAAGCAAAAGGGAAATTGATCGTATCAATTATTTGCGCAGTTTTTATCGGCAGTTTTCTGCGTTATGCTGCACACGTGATTTCAGGGGCTGTATTTTTCGGCAGCTTTGCACCAAAAGGAACGCCGGTATGGCTCTACTCATTAACTTATAATGCTACTTATATGATTCCGTCATTCATCATCTGTGCGATTGCCCTTTGTTTATTGTTCATGACAGCTCCGCGCTTGCTGAAAACCGAAAAGGCTTAATCTAACAACCCCCAGCGGCCGTTCCGCTGGGGGTTGTTTTTTATCTTCCGTTAAGCAGATTTTTTAATGAAGCAAGATCCGGCCAGCCGAATCCTATTTCTTTCATGCTTTCTCCTGCGATTTCAAAACTATCCTCGGCTGCTCTTTCAGGTGAAAACGACTGATAAAAATTAATCGAAGGATTCTCTTCTACGACCCAAACAAACATGCTCGTAAAGCCCTGATCAAGCAAAAAATCTGTACCCTTTGTCAAAAGCGCTCTGCCTGCACCTTGCCGCTGTTTTTCTTTTAAAAGGTAAATGGCATACAACTCTCCGTCATAGCCTTTCTGCTCTGAACGAATTGAACCAAAAGATGCAAAGCCGAATACCGAGCCTTTTTCATCTTCTGCCACAAAAACCCCCTTTAATGAACGGCTTTTCCATTTGGCTTCAAAATCCTTGTAGTTCAAACCATTTAAGTATTCAGCGGAGACAATGCCGCTGTATGTTGTCACCCAGCTGTCAACATGCACTTTTGCGATTGCCTTTATATCATCTAGTCGTGCTTCTCTTATAGTCACCATTCATTCTCTAATCCTTTCCGCAATGGTTATTCAGATTTTTGAACAGGTTTTGTTTCTTTTAATTCATTTGTCAGTTCGTTGATGCTCTGTTTGATGTTGCCTTTTCCTGAAAAGTTCTCAATCATTTCTTTTACGTCGATTCCCGAAGACGCTTTTAAGCTTTCTTGCAGACTGGACATTAAATTTGTCGCATAGCTTGTGACTTTGTTGGCGCCGCTTGAATCACCGTTTCCTCCTGTATCAACAACGGTGATCTTATCAATATTTGAAAGCGGTGCTGATACCTGTTTCGCGTATTCCGGAAGCATTTTGACAATCATATCGAAAATCGCAGCCTGACCGTACTGCTCAAAGGCAGCGGCAATTTTTTCTTTCGCTTCCGCTTCCGCAAGACCTTTTAAGCGAATAACCTCAGCCTCTGTCTCACCTTTTGCTTTTTCAGCTTCTGCTTTTGCAAGGCCGTCAATTCTGACCCTTTCAGCTTCAGCCTTCGCCATCGCTTCTATGCTGTATTTCTTGGCATCGGCTTGGGCTAGCTGTTTGGCTTTTTCAGCAGCGGCAGATTGCTCAACTGAATAGCGGTCTGCATCGGCTTTTTTCTTCACTTCAGAATCATACTGGCGTTCACGGCGGAGAATTTCTTTTTCTTCTAATTCAATTTGTTTTTGGCGTTCTATAATCTTGACCTGCATTTCCTGCTCAGTCACCTGCTGGCGTGCTTTGGCTGTTTCCAAATCGTATGCCTGGTCAGCGTTGGCTTTTGCTGTATCTTGATCTCGCCGGTATTCAGCCATTTTAAGCTGATTGATTTTTTCAGCTTCGGCAATTTCCGTCGCTCGTTCAAGCTCTGATTTTTTGGCTTCTTTATCGGCTTCCGCCCTCTTAATTCTTGTTTCTTTATCGGCCTCTGCGGTTGCAATGTCAGCATCACGTTTTACCTGCGCAATTCTCGGTTTACCTAGTGATTCAAGATAGCCGTTTTTATCACGGACATCTTTAATGGTAAAGGAGACAATCACAAGACCCATCTTCGCAAGATCCTGTGAAGCGACACGCTGCACTTCTTGAGAGAATTTTTCGCGGTTTTTATAAATTTCTTCTACTGTCATAGACCCGAGAATGGAACGGAGGTGGCCTTCCAGTACCTCACGGGCCTCCTGCTCACGGTCTTCTTTTGACTTTCCTAAAAATTGTTCGGCTGCTGTGGCGATTTCTCCAATAGAGCCGCCGATTTTAATAATTGCAGTTCCGTCTGCCATTACAGGCACACCTTGCTCGGTATACACTTCAGGTGTCGATACATCGAGTTTGCTTGATAACAGACTTAGCGGCTCAGCCTGCTGAAAAACCGGAAGAACAAAGGTTCCTCCTCCGCGAACAATCTTCAGGCGGTTGCCTCCCTCATCAACGTGAACATTTTTATTTCCAAGATAACTTCCTGTAACAATTAACGCTTCATCAGGCCCTGCCGTACGATATTTTGTAATAAATACCGCTATAAGTGCGATGAGTAAAAAGAATACAACTGCGATGACGATGATAATCGGCATTGTCATATGACATTCCTCCTTATTTTATAAAGGTTCATGCGGAGTAACTGAAAGAACTCCTTTTTTGACATCCACAACTAAGACGACTGTTCCGTAACTGATCTGTTCATTTTCAAAGCTGATCGCTGATTTTGAAATCGTACCGCCTATCCCTTCAATCAGTACTTCTCCAAATCCATCAACCGGAACAGCGGTTATGACTTTTCCGAGTCTGCCTCTAAGATCATCTTCCCGATAAGTCAATGATTCTTCTGCCGATGATAAAGGGACAAGCACAAATAAATGGAGCAATATCACCAGCAGCACCGAAAGAAGACAGGATATTAGAGCAATAATCAGGCTGGAGAGGGGGAAAACTGTTTCGCCTATATATCCAGATGCGGAGAAAAATGTGAAAAATGAGAGCACCAATGTCGGGTGTAATAACGGAATAGCTTCGGACAGCCCTTCAAACACATCTCCGAAAAATAAAAATAGCAGCGTGAGGCTTCCGGCTATGATAAGGGTGTAAAGGTAAATCGTTTGGACAGGAATACCGTATAACTCCAATTTTCTCATCCTTTCTAAGCTGCTACTTTAACCGACGGCCGTCGTTACCTTTTATACGAGATACAGAGGGAAAGGTTTCAAAATTTTTCGATAAATGCTTCCCCGCGAAGCACTTTATAAATGATAAATGCTCTTATATATGGTAATGTTTTTTCAGGAGGAGATATGATGAGTATCTTTAATGAAGCCAGATTAGAAACATGGAATGAAGTAAAAGGACTTTCCGATGAAAAGCTGAATCAGAAGCCTTCTTCTGATGAATGGAGTATACGGGAAGTTCTTGATCATTTGAAGAAAATTGATATGACCGCCCAAAACATGCTGAAAGAACGAGTAAAGGAAGCGCCTGTTAAGGAGATTGAGGAAAAACCGCTTACGGCCGCACAGGATAGAAGCAATAAACGGAAAGCGCCGGCCCATCTTGAACCGGATCATGATTTTATTTCAGGCAGCCAAATGAAACGGGAGCTTGATGTTGTAAGGGAGCAGCTGACAGCTGTTATTGCCTCTCTTAAAGAAGAAGATTTTGAGAGAGTATTGCCGCATCCCTTGTTTCAAGAGCTGACCGTCAGACAATGGATCGAATTTATCGGCCATCACGATAAACGCCACCTCAGCCAGATCAAAGAAATTAAAGAGAAAATAGAAAGAGTCTGATTTATTCAGACTCTTTCTGCTTTTTGTTTGATGTTCCGCTGGTATGAATAAACGATTATTTCGTCACCCGCATACACGGCACCGGGTCTCTCGACAATACATACAATGCCCCTTATCCCCAACGCATGGCGGACAAAAGCCGGTGCAAGCTTTGGCTTGTCCGGATAATAAGACTGGATGACTTCACCCGGCTGGATACACGGATCATTTTCTCCCTCACACAGTAAAGCGGCGCCGCTCGGAAATATAATCCGGCTTCCTTCTTTTAATGTTGTGAAATCAGGTATACCGCTAATTGCAACATTTGCACCGAGCCATTCGGGAAAAATACTCGGGACTCCCATTTTCAAAGCAATTTCGTCACATTCTTCTGTTGAAACAATTGAAATTTGTCTGCGGTTAAAAATTTCTGTTCCTCTTGAAAACATTGGCTCTCGGGCCCCAGCTTTTTTTGTCAGGCCGAAATGTAAGTCGCCGGGAATGCCGCCATAATCAAAATCGAGCTTGTCCATTTGTTTTGTTATAAAGCTTTCTGTATCTGCAACATATAAGCCTTCCGTTTTTGCGGTCATGCGTTTCCACATAAGCTTGCACCGTCCTTCATCTCTAGGATTGTCACTTATGTTCAATTATCCAAAAAAATCCCGCTCTGTAAAGGAGCGGGATCATCGCATTATACAGTTTTTGGCGTAAGATTAAAGCAGCGTTTGTAGATCCAGTTATATGCTTTCTCATTTAAATCTCTAGGATTTCCGAAGGTTTGCGGATCTTTCATTGCTTCTTTTGACAAGCGCTCGATCATGTCCGGCGATACCCCTTGTTCTTCTAAAGTCGGTACTTCTAACTCTTTCACAAGATCGTACATCCAGTTGACAGATGCTTTTGCAGCTTCTTCTGTTGTCATATTGCTTGTATCAATGCCGAACGCTTTTGCGATACGGGCAAATTTCTCCGGATAGCCCTTCCAGTTGTATTCCATAACAGGGCCCATCATTGCCGCTACACATTGACCGTGAGCGACCGGGATGATACCGCCGAGTGTTTGGCTCATGGCGTGAGCAGCACCCGCTGATTCACTGCCGTAAGAAAGACCGGCAAGCATAGCAGCTTGCGCCATTCCGTATCTGGCTTCGAGATCTTCTCCATCAGCAAATGCTCTCTTAATGTAGTGAGCGGCATATTCAATCGCCATCAACGCCACTGCGTCTGTAATCGGCTGCGCAAATTTCATTGTGTAGCACTCAATGGCGTGAGCAAGAGCATCAATCCCCGTCATTGCTGTTACGTGCGGCGGCATTGAGACGTGAAGCTCTGGGTCAATCACAGTCAAATGCGCGGCAATCAGCGGACCGCCTGTGTTAAATTTGAATTCTCTTTCTTCATCTGTAATAACCGCCCATTGCGTTACCTCTGAGCCTGTTCCAGCGGTTGTCGGAATTGTCGTAAGCGGAGGAATGCGGTTCTCCAGCGGTTTCTTTCCTTCAGCGGCTTCATAATCAAGTACGCTTCCCTCGTGAGTCGCTTCTACTCCAATGGCCTTCGCTGTGTCCATGGAGCTTCCGCCTCCGACTGCCACCAAGCCGTTGCAGTTCTCTTTTTTGTAAAGCTCAGAACCTTCATTTACAAGCCGTACAGGAGGGTTTGGCTCAACTTTATTAAAGAGCACCACTTCAATGCCTGCCCCTTTTAATGACTCGATGACAGGATCTGCGACGCCGGCTTTATAAATTCCAGGGTCTGTAACAAGCAATGCTTTTGAAACACCCAGTCCAGCTACTTCTTTTCCTACATGGTTGACGGCGCCAATTCCGTGCTTAATCACAGTCGGAATTTCAAATGTGTGAAATTTATGCATGCTTTCTACTTTCATATTTAATGTCATAATCAATCTCCCCTTCTTATGAATTGAACCAATTAACCGCTGCCGGTTTTGTGTTGCGATAGACATGTTTGACTTCTGTGTACTCTTCAAGCCCTATTTTTCCAAGTTCCCGTCCGAACCCGGATTGCTTATAGCCGCCCCATGGCGCCTGCGCAAAGTACGGATGGAAATCGTTAATCCAAACCGTTCCCATTCTCAAACGGGCTGCTACACGTTCACACTTTTCAATATCTTTCGACCATACAGCTCCGGCCAATCCGTAAATCGTATCATTCGCCAGTGAGATTACTTCTTCCTCAGAACTGAATGTTTCGACTGTTAATACTGGCCCAAATACTTCTTCCTGAACAATTCTCATGTCAGATTTACAGTTTGAGAAAATGGTAGGTTCATAGAAAAAACCGTTTTGAAGTGCTGGATCTTCCGGACGTTTGCCGCCAGTCTCCAGTTTTGCACCTTCTTCCAGTCCGATCTCTACATATTTTTCAACCTTTGCTCTGTGCTCCGCGGAGATAAGCGGACCGCTTTCTGTCTCTTCGTGAAAACCGTTTCCGAGTTTAATGCGTTTCGCCCGTTTGACAAGCTCTGCTAAAAATTGGTCATGAATATCTTCTTCTACAAGCAGTCGGGACCCGGCGGAGCATACTTGGCCGGCGTGGAAAAATACGGCGTTTAGCGCCTGATCAACCGCGACTTCCAGGTCTGCGTCTTTGAAGATGATATTTGGATTTTTCCCTCCAAGCTCAAGCGCAATTTTTTTAACGTTGCCGCTTGCCGCCCGCATGATTTTTTTGCCTGTTTCAATTCCGCCTGTAAACGAAATTAAGTCAACATCTTTGTTTACAGCAAGCTCGTCACCCACTGTGGCGCCCGGTCCCAACACAAGGTTTGCGACACCTTTTGGAACCCCGGCTTCCTCCATCAGCTTAAAGACTTTCATTGTCGTCAGCGGTGTGATCTCACTCGGCTTCATGACAATTGTATTGCCTGCCGCTAAAGCCGGGGCGATTTTCCAGCTTGCTTGCAGAAGCGGATAATTCCACGGCGTGATTTGCCCGCATACGCCAATTGGCTCTCTGATGATTTTGCTTTCTGAATCAGGGATTGGAGATGAGATGATCTCTCCTCCATCTTTATCTGCCAGACCAGCATAATACTGAAAAACATTGGCGATATCGTCCATATCGGCTTTGCTTTCCTCAAGTGTTTTTCCTGTATCAAGGGATTCGAGCTCAGCCAGCTCGTCTAGATCGCGTCTGATTAATTCCGCAATTTTCAGAACTATTTTTCCGCGTTCAAGCCCTGAAAGAGAAGGCCACTCTCCTGCGTCAAAAGCTCTTCGTGCAGCAGCGATTGCTTTAACGGCATCCTCACGTCCGCCCTCGCTAACTGTTGCAATTTCTTCTTGATTAAATGGATTAATAATACTGCGGACCTGCCCTTTTTCGGCACTGATCCATTCACCGTCAATGTATAATGTTTGACTCATCTAAGTCCTCCTTGACGAAAATAAAGTTTGTTAAATAAAAATTTAATGTTTTTAACAACCTTAATCTAACATATGGTTTTTAAACTGTCAAAGCCCTAATTGTGATTTTCATTTTGACTTTTCTCTAGGTTTCGTTAAGATAAAGAACATAAAGAAATGACTTAACAAATTTAATTTTCTAAAGGAAAAGAGGGTCAGTATGGATGAAAATCCAGAATTTGCAGCTATAGAACAGGCACGGGATCTTGTTATTGACTCCATTGCTGAAACAATGGATCTTTACGGAATTACCCGAAGTGTCGGGATATTATATGGAACGATGTACATGCGGGACGAGATGACGCTTGACGAAATGCGGGAGGAGCTGCAAATGAGCAAGCCCAGCATGAGCACAGGTGTCAAAAAGCTTCAGGATTTAAATGTCGTGAAAAAGACATTTCACCGAGGCATCCGTAAGCACACATTTGTAGCCGAAAAAGATTTCTTTAAATTTTTCACAAATTTCTTTCCGCCAAAATGGGAACGGGAAGTTCAGGTGAATGTATCAGCAATTGAGGAGGCTCAGGCTGATTTACAAGAGATATTGCATAAGGAAGAACTCAATGAGGAAACGAAGAATGAAGCGCAGCGTTTATACGAGCAGCTGGAAAGTTCTAAAGCCTACTACGATTGGCTGAAACGTCTCGCTGAATCGGTGCAGAGCGGAGAGATCTTTAAATTTATACCAATTGAAACAAAATAATCGAAAAACGTCTGGAAAACCGGACGTTTTTTTGTTTTTCCGCTATATTTACTACAAATTTGAAAAATACGGGAAAAACACCCCATTTACTTCCATTTTATTTGATGGTAATTTTATGTAGGTAAAATTTGTATTTGGCCTTTAAGAGGAGGTGGAAAGCAGAGGCAGGCCTTTAATCTTTATCACTTATTAGGGGGAATTTTTGTTATGAAACGCAAGTTATTATCTTCTTTGGCCATCAGTGTATTAAGTCTCGGTTTACTCGTTTCTGCACCTTCAGCTTCTTTTGCAGCTGAATCTAAGTCATCTTCTGCTCATACTGAGTCTACGATGAGAGCCCAATCAACAGCTTCATTGTTTGCAACAATTAAAGGAGCGAGCAAAACAGAATGGTCTTTCTCTGATATCGAATTGACATACCGTCCAAACACGCTTCTCAGCCTTGGCGTGATGGAATTTACATTGCCAAGCGGATTTACAGCAAATACAAAAGATACGATGAACGGAAATGCATTGCGCGAAACACAGATCCTCAATAACGGTAAAACAGTAAGGGTACCTCTGGCTCTTGATTTATTAGGCGCTGGTGAATTCAAGTTAAAACTGAATAACAAAACGCTTCCTGCCGCTGGTACATATACTTTCCGTGCAGAGAACAAATCACTGAGCATCGGAAATAAATTTTACGCGGAAGCCAGCATCGAAGTGGCTAAGCGCAGCACACCTCCGACTCAGCCATGCGGCTGTAAATAATCACAGAGGGCCGGCTTAACGCCGGTCTTTTTTTTGACTCCTTTTCCTCTCCCTTTTCCCTCTATTTCCAGTTACCTTTTCACTTGTATTAAATTTAAATTGACAAACACTAGAAACAGGAGTAAATTCTTGAGTGTTCAATTTCATAAAGTCTCTTTTACCGCTTAATCAAACACGAACGGGGAAACCAATGATTGGCTGTTTCACAAAACGGCCTTGGGGTGAATCTTACTTAGTAAGAAGGGGTACTCTGAATCCCTAATCCGACAGCTAACCTCGTAGGCGTATACAGAGAGGAGGTCTATTTTGACCATTCTTTGTAATGGTCTTTTTTACTTCAAAACGCTAATTTTATTAAGGGAGTCTTGAACATTGGGAAGAATAAAAAACAAGCAATTTGCAGTAATCGGGCTTGGACGGTTCGGCGGAAGCATTTGCAAAGAGCTGCACAGAATGGGCCATGAGGTCCTTGCTATTGATATTAACGAAGAAAAGGTCAATGCCTTCGCTTCCTACGCAACCCATGCGGTCATTGCCAATGCCACTGAAGAAAACGAATTGCTTTCACTGGGAATTCGTAATTTTGAATATGTGGTCGTGGCTATAGGGGCTAATATTCAAGCCAGCACACTGACCACTTTGCTATTAAAAGAGCTTCACATTCCAAATATTTGGGTGAAAGCTCAAAATTATTATCACCATAAGGTGCTGGAAAAAATCGGCGCCGACCGCATTATTCATCCGGAAAAGGATATGGGCGTCAAAATCGCACAAAGTCTCTCTGATGAAAATGTCTTGAATTATATCGACTTATCTGATGATTACAGTATTGTTGAGCTGCTGGCAACACGAAAGCTGAATTCCAAATCCATTCATGATCTGAATGTTAGAGCGAAGTACGGATGTACCATCCTGGCAATTAAACATAATGGAGATGTTCGCCTTTCTCCTGCACCGGAAGAGGTGATTTACGAACAAGACTGCCTGGTGATGATGGGTCACAAAAAGGATATTAAACGCTTCGAAAACGAAGGGATGTAGACAAAGGTGGGACTTCATAAGGAAACTGTAATCAAGTGGGTTCGTTTTTCTCCCCCGCAAGTGCTTGCGATTGGTTTTTTTCTTACTATTATTATTGGCTCTCTTTTGTTAAAGCTCCCGATTTCTACTGCGAAGCCGTTGTCATGGATAGATGCCCTTTTTACAGCGGCTTCTGCTACAACTGTTACCGGGCTTGCAGTTGTTGACACTGGGACAGAATTTACGGTGTTCGGGCAAACTGTCATCATGGGTCTGATTCAAGTCGGCGGGCTTGGCTTTATGACATTTGCTGTTCTGATCGTCATGATTTTAGGAAAAAAAATCGGATTGAAAGAACGAATGCTGGTCCGGGAAGCCTTAAACCAGCCGACAATCGGCGGCGTGATAGGCCTTGTCAAAGTCCTGTTTCTATTTTCAATCAGTATCGAATTGATCGCCGCCCTGATCTTATCCATCCGGCTTGTGCCCCAGTATGGCTGGGCATCCGGATTGTTTGCCAGCGTGTTTCATGCAATATCGGCTTTTAACAATGCCGGTTTTTCTTTATGGCCGGATAATTTAATGAGCTACGTTGGTGATCCTGCAGTCAATCTTGTCATTACTATCTTATTTATCACAGGGGGCATCGGGTTTACGGTGCTATTTGACATCCTGAAAAATCGGCGTTTCAAAGCCTTTTCATTACATACAAAACTGATGCTAGCGGGAACGTTCGTTTTGAATATTGCTGCCACACTGATTATCTTTATTTTAGAGTACAGCAACCCCGGCACGCTTGGTTCCTTGCATTTGCCAGATAAACTGTGGGCTTCGTATTTTCAGGCAGTGACGCCGAGAACCGCGGGCTTCAACTCTGTGGATTTTGGCAGCATGAGAGAAGGCACCATTGTATTTGTCCTGCTGTTGATGTTTATCGGAGCGGGCAGCGCTTCAACGGCGAGCGGTATTAAGCTGACTACTTTTCTTGTGATTTTGATGTCTGTCATCGCTTATTTAAGAGGGCATAAAGAAACTGTTATTTTCCGCCGGACCATAAAATATCCGATCATTATTAAGGCCTTAGCAGTCAGTGTTATCAGTTTGTTCATCGTCTTTATAGGGATTTTCGCCTTGACCATTACAGAACAAGCGCCGTTTATACAGGTTGTTTTTGAAACTTTTTCAGCTTTCGGAACGGTCGGACTGACAATGGGGCTGACACCCGAACTGACAACAGCGGGGAAATGTATCATTATTGCGATTATGTTCATCGGAAGAATCGGTCCGTTGACGTTTGTTTTTTCATTTGCTAAAACAGAAAAATCAAATATTCGTTACCCTGACGGTGAGGTGTTTACTGGGTAATGTAAAAAAATCCGGCATATTACATGCCGGATTTTTTATGATTCAATATGAGATTGACTTTGTCTTTTTTCCTGCTCCGCGATGATATCATTATCTTCTGCGTTATCACGCGTCACTTTTTGTGTAAGGATCGCGCCGACCGCTACAAGGATCATCACTGCAATGTAGTAGCCTTTTTCATTGAGTTCGAGATTATCAGCGTTATAGAGTCCGATACAAAACAAAAATACTCCCGCAAAAAAAGTGAAATAAGCTAATACAGTAAAGGCAACCGTGTTTCTCCGTCTATATTTCTGCACCTTTGTTCCCTCCTGAAGCATAGTTATTAAGTGATAACTTCCGTGGAATATTATACCTCAAATTCCCCTGAATGGAACAAAAAAATAAAAATACCAGGAAAAACGGCTCAGGTTGCTTCCTTTATTTCAACAGCTGAGTCATCAATCCAGCCGACCAGTTTATTATTGACTTGGAATTGGTACCATGTGGACTGGCCTTTCTGTTTTTTAGATACAACCTTTATATCCTTGCCAACGTAAGATTGCGCAGAGGTCAGCTTAATGGATTGATCATCAGTAGAAGGCTTAGACCATACATCTTGAACGGCGCTGTCTTTGATGGAGCCTTTTAAATCCACAGATTTCAGAGATGGATTCACCTCATCGTATTCATCTAAATCGTACTTTTCCACAATGGCGCTGATTTTGTCAGCATATTCCGGATCTGTGGCATAGCCTGATGTTTGAAGAGCGCCTGCTGCTTCTTTATAATCCTCAGCTTCAAGCACCGGCTTATACTTCTTTTTATTCCACGATGTGCCTTGGACAAATAATTTGGCGTGATCATCCATTGATTCAAAAAACGTGCTGTATTTGCGGAATTTCGCGCGAATCGTTTTTCTTTCCCCTTTTTCAAATTCATCTGTATCCATGGTAACGTGATGTCCTTTATAATTTCCTTTTACGCCAAACAGGTTGTTGGCTTTAGAGGCAAGCTCGCTGTTTCCCCAGTCAGATTCGAGTATGGCCTGAGCTATCGTTATGCTGGGAAGGACATGATATTTTTCATATAAAATTTGAGCATGTCCGGAAAGGCTGTCAATAAATACTTGCTGTTCATCAATTTCTTCAGGTTCTTTGGATGTTTCAATTGGCTTTGAAAGAGTTGTCGCTAAAACAAACAAGGCTAGCGGAATCGATACAACGAAAAATAGAGAAATGAAGAGTCTACGTTTTTTCAGTTTTTTACGGGCCATGAAAACCTTCCTTCGATTTAAAAGATTACGAGTGTAAAAGAATCTACCTTTAAGAATTTTACTTGTACTTCTAATATTTTTCAATTCTTTAGGGATAAAGTTTGAGAGAGAACACACAAAAAGCCTTTCCCATCAAGGGAAAGGCAGTGATCATGTATCTATTTTTGTAAGACTGTGCTGTTTAAAATGTCTGAGCGCATCACGATATTCTTGATCATGTATGACTTTATGAGATTTTACGGCAGCCTTTGTCAGTCCATGTGCAGAAACAGCCGGTTTTTCCGGAGCGGATTTTCCTTTATCATGAGGCTTATGAGCCAGCTTGTGCCCCATTCCGGTGGCGTTCATACAAAACGATAAACAAACGAGCAGCACGCTCAGGATAAAAGAAATCAAAAACAGATCATGATAGGCAGTCATCATAGAATCCTGCATCGATCCGTTTTGTCTGGCAGCATCCTTTTTCGTGAAATAGCCGATCAGGATAGGCACACCCATATAGACAAACAATCTTAAAAACTGAACAGCTGTCATTCTTTTGACCAGATCAGGAAGCGGGCCGCCCATAGCGGCTCCCATTAGTCCTGCTGCGACCGTCAGGCCGGTTCCTGCTGCCAGCATGATGAACAGCGCCGCAAACACATAGAGAGACGATTGATATTGCATATGAAGCCATTGAACATTCACAAAAACGAGAATGAGAGAACCTATAATCCCCAGCATCCCTGGTCCGACTTTATCATATAACAGAGCACTCGCAATAGCTGCTATGGCCACTCCAATCAATAGAGTCATGTTTAAAAGAATGAGATGATCTCGGGATATATCATACATTTGACGAAGCAAGCCTTGAAAAGCTGCCAGACTGACAGCTACCGTAATCGTTCCTGCCGCTATGATAAATAAACCGAGCACAGGTTTAGGCAGCAGCATCTGTTTAATAGAGATGAAAGGGTTTTTCACCTTATATTCTACAAATAACAGAATGAGGAGCAAACATAAAGCAACCCCAAAACCAGCCCGTACATAACCTGATGAAAAGCCCCATTTTTGCAGAAAAATGAATGTAAACGCTGAGGCTGCGGCCACGCATACAGATAAAATGATCCCTGCTCTGTCGAGTGATGACTGTTCCTTTTCTGATCCCCCATGATGCTCATCATAGAGAAAGAAATAACTCACTGCGACGCCGACCAAAGACAGTGTGCCAAAGGTAAAAAACAGCCATCTCCAGTGACCGTAGCTCAACGCGATCGTTCCTAAAATCGAACCGATAATAACAGAGCCATAGAACCCGCCGATAAGCACCAGTAGTGCGTAATTCCGCCGGTCAATCGGAAATGACAGGACTAGCATCGGAATCATAATCATCAGCATGACACCTGTAGCCGCTCCCTGTAAAAAGCGTCCTGCCGCCATCCAGGCAATATCGCTTGAAAATGCGAAGAGCAGTGAGCCAAGTATAAAAACGGGTAATGAAGCCAGATAGATCGGACGGGCACCGAATTTTTTCCTTAGCAGCGGTCCTGCCGGAACTAATAAAGCGAAGGCCATATTGCCGATCAATATTGGATTTACTGATGTGAAGTCACTTGTTCCAACCGTCTTCTGAACAAGGCCTTGAACTGACGACAATGCCGTGTTAGACATCAATCCCGGCCCGACCGCTAAAACAGCGAGCAAAGAAATCAGCCAATAGTGTTTTGTCTTCATGTTGTCATTCCTTCCTATATGAATACATACGAAACACATCATTTTTTGAAAACAAAAGAAGCTAATAGATTTTGCATGCCATTAGCTTTCATTCGGATTCTCTCCCCATCATGGGAAATGATATTATTTTATGATAATATGTGAAAAAATGAGCATATACTCAAACATTATTCCAAACCGATTGTGTTTTGTCAATGGCGCAAATTTCAAGCACAAATCAAAAACCTGAACGGCTTTTGCCCGATATCGTGACTTATGAGTCCCTGCCTGCTCCCTCAAGCGATTTAAAGCAGGCCGTTTTAAAAGTAATCCTATCGGTCTTCGCTTGGGTAATGACGGCACCTTTCAATTCACTGTTTTCATCAAAATTCAAACTAATCAACCCGAATAAGTTGGTGATAAGAACAACATGTTGACCGCACATTTTTTTTGTTCACTAGGCGTTTGCCGCCTCTAAATTGTCTATGGGTAAATATCATGAACTAATCTGCGAAATACCAATGCCAGGCAATTTTAAATGATCCGGGAGGTAAAAACGAATGGAACTGTATGAGTGTATCGAAGAAATTTTTAGCGGCTTGAAAAATCCATCGGTTAAAGATTTGGCAGCTTCTTTAACACAAATTCCAAACGTGTCAAAATTGAGTCAACCATATATAAAGGAACCAGACCAGTACGCTTACGGCCGAAATGCCATCTATAGAAACAATGAATTAGAAATTATCGTGATTAACATTCCCCCAAACAAGGAGACAGCAGTCCACGATCATGGTCAATCCATTGGTTGTGCAATGGTGTTAGAAGGAAAACTTCTCAATTCTATTTATCGCTCAACCGGCGATCATGCAGAACTCTCCAATTCATATTTTGTCCACAAAGGAGAATGTCTTATATCAACCAAAGGTTTAATTCACAAAATGTCCAATCCGACTTCCGAACGAATGGTGTCTCTTCATGTTTACTCACCCCCTTTGGAAGACATGACGGTCTTTGAAGAACAAAGTGGTGTATTGGAAAATTCATGATTTATAGCCTGAACTACTTTACTTGATTAGTTTGTTATATGTCATTTTTCAAACGCAGGAGCCTAACGAAGGAATATCTGACCTTATCATTGGTTTATGAAATGCTCCTGGGGACATATGATTTCGGATCAACAGAAGGGTTCAGCGAATGAACCCTTTCTATTAAAAACAAAAAAACCCTTATAGAATAAGGGTTTACAGGTATGGAGCCAAGGGGGCTCGAACCCCTGACCTCTACGCTGCCAGTGTGGAGATGGGTTTCTGATACGAACAGATGTTTTATTCTCAAACCCTATTTTATAGGGTTTTCTTACATAAGTTTCTGATTAAAAATATTCTTTTTTGATTAAAAATGAGGAAGTTGGTCCCCAATTCGTCCCCATCTGTCCCCAAAAGGCATTATAACATACTTGTTTACGTCCCTATGTTGCTTAATTCCTTCCAATAATTTCTCCATTGATAAAAGAACATTCGTTCGCATATAATTTATTCAAGGAGATGATCGGAATGAGTCAAGGGATTTACGATAAGAGATGGGAACAAAAATTCATATTACCTGAACAAAGGGCTGCCCTTTTAAACAGAAAGAGAGAAGTCCAGAAGATCGAAAAACCCATTCTTGATGAATACCAGCTGGAGGAAATGGCACGTACTATTTGCGAAGCCATGGAGTTTAATTCTGCTCTGGTTATCAGAGTATACAGAGACGGCTTTATCGAGGAAATAACAGGACATGTTCATTACATAGATGACGTAAAACAGAAGCTGCACGTGAAAGATTTAAAAGGTGATACAAATTTTATTGGATTTGATTCAATTATAACTGTGGAGTGTATTAAGCAAGAAGAAATAAGTGGATAAGAAGCAGTAAAAAAAGCTCACCTATTGGTGTGCTTCCTCTTCTAATCTATAATTAGTACGGTCAACTACCCATTCCCGATTTAACATGACTGTTTCCTTAAATAATTCATACTCTTCGTTTTTCAAATTCCCAACTGGAGATTCAATCCTCATATTTTTGACATTGCTCCATGAAGTTTTATGTGTCCTTATATAACACTCTTCATTAAGCCCCAGTTTATTTTTCAAACCAGAATCTATATGTATATCATGTTTTGGATGAGGTAGTCTTTGTTTTAAAGTAGAGATCGGTAATATCTCATAATCAATACTCATAGGATTGGGGCAGTCGTCTTCAAATCCTATAACCAAAACAGGGCGAGCTTTCACTTTTATTTTTCTCGCCCTAGTATCATAATACTTTTCTAGAGATGTGAAAATTTTTCCTACATTATTTATTGGATCGGACAAAGATTAGTGCACCTCACAATCGATAAGTTGCTCATCATTAATCATTATATCGTTTATAATGTCTTCTTTCTTTATAATATCGGATCCGTTTTCGTCATCATGTAAACCTAACCTTGAAATTTTATAAGCAGTGTCTTCATGACTCAAATTCCTAAGGTATCCAGCTGTATACTTACCATAATCATGAATAACTTCCCTTAAAGTATATTCCTCCTCTAAGGTTAATTCGTCTTTGTAGAATTCCAGCATTTTAAAGCTGCCTCTTACCCTACGGCTTACCGGCCCATGAACCCATCCTTCAAAATCGTTATTAAATAACCATTCTCCGAATGTAGCATAATGATGTTTTTGAGCGAAATACAGCAGTTTGTGCATCTTCATTTCTGTTAAATCATTTTCACCATCAGAAACATTAAAAATTGATTTGTAAAGTGATTCTAGTGCTGCTGCAATTGGTAAAATGTCACGGGGCATATTAAACACCTCCATCAAATAAAAAGAAACTGTTTGTTTCTTTCTTATTCCATAATATGTGAAACTTGTTCGGATGTAAATAATAATGATTAAAACTTATTAACAATTTTTAAACCTTTTTAATCAGTTTTAAACCAAAAGTTTTATAAATGAGTTGTTCTGAATAAAACAAGAACCCTCCTCATCTGGAGAAGGGCTTCATTCATCATACGGCCGGTACTTCTTCCGGCCGGCTTCTAATTCTTTTTTCTTTTCCTCTAAATCAGTCCGAAGAAACAAACTAATGCCGCTCAACTTTTTAACTGGAATAAGCTTCCCGCTGCTTATAAGCTGGCTTATACGTGCCCGATTAACCCCGAGTAACTCTGCTGCCTCGTTAGTGGTAAGGACTTCACGTCTGATGAAGTCCTCGACCTCCTGACGGCTTTTTAGATGATGTTCCATGTTATCTTCTCCTTAAATCCTTAATGATCGTGTAAATGGTTAACGCTAAGACAAAGATCATAACGCCTGTTGTAAAAGGGTTTGTCCAAAATGAGCGCAGACCAATGGATGCAACACTAAGCAGTATCATGGAAAAAATGAATGTTTGTTTTCTCTTCATATTGTATGCTAGACTGTTTATAATTATATTGAGAAGCGAGCGACCAACTCGCTTCCCTTTACACTTAGTCCTTCTTATTATTTTTCTTTGCATCGTGTGATTGTTGGGCAATCCATGCGATTGATGCAACATAGAAGATAATTTGAAGGACTTTTAACATATTGTCTAGCATTTCCTCACCTCCTTATATTCTTATTATACACTACCTATAAACAATTGTATATAGATATTTGAAATAAAACTAGTATTTTTTCACCATATTGTTATAATTTTCTTATCCTGAATGAAAGGGGATGTTACTTTTGGCTGAAAGTTGTCAATGCGGTAAATGCGGAAAACGTGTAGAGTTTTTATACGGTTCTGGTTTTTGCGAAGAATGCGTAAAAGAAGAAGATTAAAAATAGAGCCCTCCCAATCGGAAGGGCTTTTATTATTTTAGAAGTGCTTCCAGTTTCGCCTTCGTTTTCGGTCCATAAATGCCGTCAGCCTTTAATCCATTCATCAGCTGGAATCGTCTGACGGCATCCGCTGTTTTCGGTCCATAATAGCTATCGATCCCAAAGTTTTTGGCTTTCTTATCCGGATAAAAATGCAGTGCAGCTAGTGCTGTTTGAATTTGCTTAACAGCATCACTATGCGTCAATGGGCTTCTTACTTTAAAGATGCCAGAAGGCAGATTAAAAGATGTTTTCTTTTTGCTTGAGCTTGATTTCTTCACTGCCTTGGACGAAGTTGTTTTCTTGCTGGATGATTTGCCGCCAAGTGCTTTTAGTTCAGCGTCAATCGCCGCTTTGACTTCATTCCAGCGCCCTTCCGATAAGATGCGATGCGGGCAATACTTTCCGCTCCAGTCTTGATGCTTTCGTACACGATCAATACCCCAGCCGCGCTCTTTAAGCAGTTGCGCCACAAACTTGATTGCCAACTTTTCAGCAGCGTAGTATTTAGCGCCTCCTGACTTGCTATAACAAATTTCGACACCAATCGACTTTCGATTCCCTGTACCGTTCGTCCCATCTCCTGTGTGCCATGCATTGCGATCTGTTGGGATGCCCTGCCTTACCTCTTTATCATCAACAGCAAAGTGAAAGCTCGTTGAACTGGTGTTTCCAATCATGTAGCTGACCTCATTAGCAGCAGATGCATCATTGTAAGTGTTATGAATGGTGATGTATTCCGCGGTCATCGGATTAGGACATTTCAAAGCGTATTTTGCTTCTGATACAAGGTTCTTTTTCACTACAATTGTCATGAAAATCTCTCCTATTCTGTTTTTGAAATAAAAAGAGCCGCTGGATTACCCAGCAGCTTGTTCATCTTTTTTTGTTGTTTGTTCGTTTTCTTCTTCAATTACATGAAGTCGGTCCGTAATCGCAGCCGGAATCTTAACGCCGATTTGTGCCAGGTTCTCCGTAATGGAAAGCCCCTCATTGGCGATATAAAAAAGAACGGTTCCAAATGTCAGGACGCCGTTCAGATTGAGAATTGTATCTATGATATTTGCCACAATAACCACCAAAAAGCTGAGCATTTTCCGGACGTAACCGAACCAAGCGCTCCGGCTCCGCAGCTTCTTAAATTTCCATGCCTTAATTACGCCTGTTATGACGTCAATTATGCTGAGGACCAGTAATAAATCGAGATATTTCACACCTCCGAACAGGTAAATCCTCGCTAAATCCAACGTTTCAAAATTGATAAACACAGTCGTTTCCTCCATTTCGTTTGATCACCTCCTTAGAGGCAAAATAAAAAAGCCGCTTCTCCGCCGCTTATTTTTTCTGATGATTTAGTTTTACAGGGCCTTTCAAGTTGTTCAGGTTCTTTTCTAACTTCTCAATATGTTCCTTCAGATGCTGGATTTCTTGCTCTTTTCCCGCTAAAAGCTGCTTATCTTTTTCTGAAAGGTACTGATACGACAAGACTACATCTTCAGCATCCATCCAATTCTGACGATAAGCTGCCGCTTTTCGTTCGAATAGCTCCGCTTTCGTTTCTAAATCCATTTCGTGTGTTTTCTTTTCTTCCATATTGATTCTCCTATTCTGTTTGGTCAGGATAAGCGTTTCCGCGCTCAAGGGCTGTTATTTCTTCAAATTCAGCTTGTGTAAGTCTCCCTATTTGTACATAAGTTTTTAACTCAATAGTTAAGACAGTTCCATTCCTCCAACAATCCTCAAAAAACCCGTAAAACGTGCTTCGGCCTTTCATTGAGATTCCCTCCGATTATTGCGACTGATTCGCCATTAAGACATTACATACACGTTGGAGATCCAATACTTGCTCTTTTAGCTGCTCGACTTCTGTCTTTTCATTATGTTGAGGTGTAATATCAATCGGTTCAAGTGTCATATTCGTTATTCTCCTTTCGGATATAAGTAGAATTCCCCTGTTCTCTCCCTGTCAGGCGTTACAGATATATGGAGGATCTGTTTCATTAATTGGTATTCGGTACTATCTATATAATCGCAAAAATAGCCGTCCTGGTCTGCTATCATGCGGAATAGTTTGTATTCCATAGTTCCAGTTGCTTTTACATAGACTATGTGAAGCCCATAGCCAAATGTATTCAAAGAATCAGAAACGATATTAAAATCAACTTTCCCCATAGAAAAAGTATTTTGTAGTCGCCCCTCATAGTAAGAGCATGGCGATAAATGAATACCCGTTTCAGTTTGCGTTAAGCTCAATCCTTCAATGTAAGAATAAACACTTGGATCGGCCCTTACTTCGTTTATCATCATCAACCGCCCCTGTTATCGTTTTTCATAAAGCACAAGTAACCGAATTGTCATGCTTTGCCCTGCTACACCGGAAGAGGTTCCAGTACCCCTTACATGAACAGTAAAACCGGCTGAACTCTGTTTTTCTATCCCAACTGTTACGGCGTTACTATAAGCACCATAAGCAGCTGGAAATACTGCAAAAATGTTTTCTACTTCGCCGCCGCGTCCGTCTGTAAAGTTGACTGTTGTCTTTCCATAAGCTGTCGAACCTCCACTCCCTGGTAATACAACTTGGACTTGTGTTACACATGCAACTAAATGATATTGTAAATAGCCGTGTATATCAGCGACCAGTGAGGTAACGTTACCTGCCATTAATGCTTGTCTTTCGTTAGGATTGGCGTTTCCGACTTGTATATCTGACCCGGCAGGCAGTTCGACTGGCGCGCCTTCAATCGCAAATCGCTTACCTGTTTTCATTTTTATTCCGCCGGGCACATTGACCTCTAGATTCGTTGGTTTCAAGCTTAATAACGTTGAACCCCCTGTTATAGTCGCTCTATTTTGGAAGTTGTTATAATACTTTGTTTCATCATCAGTTACTTCCATTGGATCGTATCTTCCGTCTAATTCAAAAATATTCTTTACTCTCGATGTGTTTGTTGTCGAGTTGGTCATAAGAAACTTTCCTGCGCCCCTTCCCGATGCGACCAATTCTCCAAACATTTCAACTATAGGCATGTCATTGGCGTCAGTAAATTTCCCTGCTCCTTTCACAGAAACTTTACCATCTCCAATACTTACACTTCTGTAAATTTGTTTCTGCGATCCGTCGAGATAGTCTTTTCCAGTCTCTTGATAGATCAAACTGGAACTTACATCAAGTAATGAATATTCTCCATATGTTCCGCTTGCCGTTGACCTCTTATACTGATATAACTTGTCTCCATCAAAATAAGAATCAAAATCCCGGTTAGTGTTCAACGCTTGGAATTTGCCGCCTTTGATTAATGAACCTGTGATATTGATTGAATTAATTGTACCGGAATTTATTTTGTCAGCTGACAGGTTGCCAATCTTGGCATTTGTAATGGCTCCGTCAATGATATGAACGGTATCAATTATCGCTGTTTTCAGGTGAGCTTTTGCGATAGCAGCGTTTTGAATGGCTGCTGTTCCGATTGCCGCCTCAGCAATTTGCGCGCTTGTTATGGCTGCTTTTTGGATGTGCGCTGTTCCTATCGCTGCCTCTTGTATATGAGCAGATCCGATAGAAAGGGATTGGATATAATCGCCGTCAATAACGTTGTCTGTCAGCTGTGTATCAAACGGGCTATACCCATAATCAGCAATGACATCACCTTTACGCACCTGAACTTTGCGAATAACAAAACTGCATGGTTCTGTGTTGCCGTTACGATTATAACCGCCGATTCCGATTGTATAATCAGATCCACTTTCCGGCGCCGTAAATTTGATATTCACTCTAACGAATTGATCAGATGGATAACTAGAAATGTCACTCAAATCACTGCCGCTTATTTTGGTGAATGTGTTGAATTTCTTTAAATGAATATAGTTTAGATCGGTTGTGTTGTTCCGTTTAACTTCAAAAGACAAGGTGTATACTTCATCTTTAACCAATGACATTCTTTGAATGTTTACAGGTGGTGTTCCATATCCGCAAACTCCAAAATTTGTTTTCGTTGTGTCACTAATCACTTGGGTAACAGTCATTTCGTTAAATTCTTTTTCTTCTACACTATGTTTAGTGCCGGAATAGTCGTAAAACCATTTCGCCTTTAAAAGAGAGCCTGGGAAGATATTACCTTGGTCAAAGTTGCGCGCTAGTTTATCAGCAGTGACCGCTAAGTTTGCCAGACGATCCGCAATAATGCTGTTGAACATAATATCATCAGTCAGAATCCTCTGAGTTTTTGCCGAGAACTCACCTGTGAACTCGCTTGCTTTACCGTGATAGTTAACCGCTCGTATGCGATAGTACCAAACGTTATCAACGCCAGCATTTTCATGTAGGTACCCGCTTTGTTTGCCTCGCCATAGCCGATTTTCGATAGATGGGATGAAACCTTTTATTTGTGATCCATAAACCTCATATGCAGCAATATAAGAAGAAGGGTCATAGTCCCAAGTGATGCTAGTACCTGAAAAAAGCCCCTTAACAGTTACATTAGAAGGGACTTTAGGGATAATGTCAGGGAAACTGCCATCAGTCACCTGAACATTGCGGTCAATGTTTTTTACTTTATCTTCTAAATCGTCTAGGCGCCTATCAGGTTGATAAACTTCTAAAAACTCGCCCATTTCAACGGTTTTTGTGCCTGCAGGATTTGAAATACTGTATCCAAGGGCGATAACTCGGGATTGAATTTGTATTGGATCTGCTTGTGTATCATCTATAGCAGTCCTGGTATCTCCAAGGGAAATATGATCAGTCGGAATGACCTTTAGTTCATATGTTGCTTGAGGTTTGGAAGCCGTATCCCTCAAATGTTCATATGTTTTCTGTAATAGCTCTTTTGGATCGGTTATGTTTTCATCCTGCCATTGACCAAAAGAGTTTATAAACGCTCCATCAGACTTTCTATAACCGTATTTCTCTTTTGCTCCTGGCAACTCAATCCACTTCTGACCTTTCGGCTTGTCTGCCGGATCACCGTTTGATACTTTCCATTCAACGTCTGCGAAGTCAATATAACGGGAATCCCCGCCATTTTCTGTCTCCACGCTGCCGCCCCATCCATATAGAGCAGAAACAGGATAAGCCATTTCAGTGACCGTAATACTTTCGACATTGTAGCCGACTTCGAAACGATCACCTTCATCATTTCCGCGCCGCTGCTCAATGTTGACAACACGTTCAATAATTTTGTTGTTTTCTTCGTCAAAATTGACAGTAAAACGCAGTTCTCCGCCCCATACCTCAATAATTTTAGTAATGGCTTCGTAAGCGCTGATATGATAAAAGTTTGTGGACTGTGTACCCGTTTGAGCTGTTACATTTCCCTTCCACCTTGTACCCTCTAAAACTCTATCCAGTGCATATTGTTGCGTTTTACCGGTTGGCCGTACGTCTTCCACAATAGCTTCAAGCAGCTCCATTTCAGCCGGTTCACAATGGGCGATTTTCTCTGCCCCGTTGTCTCCGTTGCCACGGTCAATTTCTCTGATTTTGAAGAGACGAAAAAAGCCGTCTTCATCTCTGAAAACGACTTGGTTTAATTTAGTTACATGTAGGCTATCTTCGTGTCTTGCGTCACAACTGAAAGAGAATTCTGTACCTTGATTCACCTTTTCCAGAAACTGATCAGAATAAAAGGTGCAGGCATCATCCTCCGCATCACTAGATAGGATTGCCAAAGGGTTATCGTATCTATCTAACACCCACATATCGGCCATTATAATCACCTACCTATTTATATTTCTCTGTTAAATGTATTTTACTTGGATGGCTGGCCCTAACCTTGACGTTTTTCTTTGACGGAATCTGAAAAAACCTCGATTTATAAAGGATGGCTGAACTCTTTTTGATTCCGCTGATCGTCACACGTCGCTTAGAAAAATCTATTTCGATATAATCACCCGCAATAAAGTTGAATTTCAGATATACGCCTTGGTATACACTGCCATCATCATTCAACAATTCAATGCTGTATGACGTGGCTGCAGCCGCAAGCGTGCATTTTACAACGGGTGAAGCCGGCGCGCTGCCGTTTGTTTTTACAGTCGTGCCCGCTGTCGGAATATCGAAAACAGTGTCCGGCCCGTACTTGTAAGGATCAGGGCAGATAAAATTTATCGTGCCCTTTCCGAATTTGAAAACCTCGTCCAGCTGCCCTTCACCATCAATAACGGCGTAATATGTTCTGTCAGGTTCATCAAGAAAGACTAAAGGGGCAGGCTTGTCAGTTACAAGCCATTCGGCCACTTCTTCTTTTGCTTTCTGCATGTCATCAACGCCCTTAATGACTACGGAAACAGGCAACGGACGGGCTTTTATTTTCTTTAGCTTCAGATATGCGCCAGGACGACCAGGGATTTCAACCATTTCCCACTCTATGGGCGCCCACATTGGCCGCTTTGTGTCTACCGTTGCATGAACAAAGGGTTTTGATACCCCGTTAAATGTCATTGTCATTTGTACCGCCTCTTATCTCTAAAAGCTTGGCGCTGTTGCGCTTGTGTCATGTCTTTTTGTGTTGCTGAAGCAAATTGCCGTCCGTTTACGCTAAGATCAGTGCGAATAGCTGGTATTTTCACCTCAATAGGGTGATTTAAAACAGCTTGAGAAAGTTGCTGAATAGCTTTCGCCAGCGCCGACAGATCAAAATTGTTATTGATGTTTGTTGGACTAATATTTCCTAGCGCACCGGAAATTCCAGCGGCCTTCTCTTTTGATGAAAGAGGAATGACTTTTGTTGTTGATCCAGTTGCATCTAATAATTCTGGACCGGCCTCCCCGACAATTGCTTTACCTCGTAATACACGGCCGCCTGTAGCCAACATTGGTATTTTAGGAATCGAAGGGATATTCACGCCTGGTATCTTATTTAAAACCTTCAGCTTGCTAGAGAACCCACCTGTGAAACTATTAATTTTTCCGATTATCCAGTTAATAGAGCTCCGAATGCCAGATTTTATGCCATCCCATACGCCCAACACACCAGACTTTATATTATTGAAGGCTGAAACAACTTTATTTTTGATATTATTTACGGGATTAACAACGTATGTTTTTATAAGATTCCACGCTGAACGTGCTGAACTTTTCATTCCATTCCAGATATTATTGACCACGTTTTTCATCCCGTTAAAAACTCTTGATGCTGTATTTTTTATCCCATTCCATAAGCTTGAAAAGAACGATTTAAGTCCATTCCAAATAGACTTCCCAGCAGATGATATCCCTTTCCAAATATTAACTAATGTACTTTTAATACCGTTCCAGATTCTAGAGAAAAGACTTTTATAGAAATTGAGTGCATTTGTAAAATATGTTTTCAGTGCATTCCAAACTGTTTTAGCCACAGAGGAAATTCCTTTCCATACAGTGGTTAAAACAGTCTTAATCCCATTCCAAATGGTTGTGAAAATCTTTTTAAACCCATTCAGAAGATTTGTGAAGAAGGTTTTCAAACCATTCCACACGCTTTTCCCAACTGTAACGATTCCATTCCAAACGGTAGTTGTTGCTGTTTTTATAGCATTCCAAACCGTAGTAAATATGATTTTTAAACCATTCAAAAAATTAGTAAAAAACGTTTTCAAACCGTCCCAGATTGCTTTTCCTGCTGTAACAATCCCATTCCATACTGCAGTGACAGCCGTTTTAATTCCATTCCACACGGTAGTAAAAATGGTTTTATAGAAATTTAGAAGAGTTGTAAAATATAATTTAAGTCCTTCCCAGATAGTTTGAGCCGCCACTACGATTCCGTTCCAAACAGCCTCTGCAAACGACTTTATAGCGTTCCATACTGTGGTGAAAATGGTTTTGTATAAGTTAAATTGAATAGTAAAGTATGTTTTTAGTCCATCCCAAATTGTTTTTGCAACCGAAACGATGCCGTCCCATAGCCCTTTAAAGAATTCAGAAATAGGCTCCCAATATTTGATGACTAAATAAACAGCCGCTGCAATGGCTGTTATCGCAATTAATATAGGGTTTGTCATAAAAAGCTTGGATACTACACCGAATACAGTTCCTATTGTTTTGATTGCCCCGCCTACTTTTGTTGCAACTGTTACGACTGTCCCAAAATTGGTGACGATAGCCGTTATAGCCGGCAACATCGATGATAGAACCATTAACAATGGACCGATTGCCGCAGCTATCCCACCCATAACGACTACCACAGTTTGTCCAGTAGGAGAAAGACTCTTAAACTTGTCAGATAACCCTTGGATTGCCTGTTGAACTATTGGCAAAGCTCTCTGAGCCATATCCAAAATAATTCTTCCAATGGGTTCTAATGCATCAGCTGCCTGTCTTAGAGTTGCTTGAAATTGCTGACCAAAGGACTGTTCTTGAGCTTTAGTAACTTTGTCCATTGCTCCTGCTGATTCATCAAGAGAACCCTTAATATTCCCCATGCTGTACATTGCGTCAGACTCTAAGTCTTCCCATTTAGTACCGAATAGGGCTACACCAATGTTATTCGCAGCAACTTGATCATCCATCCCTTTTAATTCGGGAAGAACTGCGTTCGCAACATCTTTTACAGTACCCTTCCCCTGCAAGAAGTCTTTCCAGACCTTTTGAGTCCCACTTGATAGTTGTCCCATTGCTTCTTCTGTGCTTTTTGATCCGTCTTTTACACGAATTTGAAACTCTTTAAAGACATCATTTACATAGTCGAGATTGTAGGCTCCGTTTTTAGAACCTTTTATCAATAGCTGGAAATATTCATCTGCAGAATACCCCATCTTTCCAAACAAGGGAGCATATTCACTGAGATTATCAAACATCTCATCAGAGAAATTAAGTCCATTTTGGGCTCCATAAGCCATCAAATCAAAGGCCTTTTTAGAGTCAATGCCAAAGGCTTTCATTAACTGGCCTCCGCCTCTTGTAACCTCATTTACATCAGCATCAAATGTTTTTGCAAGGGCCAGGGCGTTTTTAGTCGCTGTTTGTAGCTCAGCTTCACTATTTATGTTTTTCATGTTCTGCTTTGTTTTAATAAGAGCATCAGAAACTTCATCTAAACTTTCTCCAAAACCAGCTTTATAAATGTTTCTAGCTACATTTGTAAGATTTTCAGCTTCTTTCTTAGTGACACCTAATGACGACTGTATTTTGGCTTGTGCATCACCTACACTTTTAGCTGAGGAGATGGCGGCCGCGCCTAACCCTGCTAATGGGACAGTAATTGCCTTACTCATCGTCTCGCCTACGCTCTTCATTTTTTGAGCTCCACTTTGCATGCTAGCCTGTAGTCGTTGGAAGTCTCGCTCTGCTCCTTGTCTGTTTAAGGATGTATTAATCTCAATTCGGCCCGCTGCCGCCATAACTCTCACCGCCCTTTTTTCTTGTATTTGCTATCATGGAGAAATAAGTGTCCAATTTGGTTTCCAAATCTTCAAGCGTCTCTTCGTCCTCGAGACTGTAAAGGCGTTTGAGTTTAATCAACCGATCCCGTTCTTCTTTGTTGTGCTTAGTCGGTTTTGGCACTTCAGCAGCTCGAATACTCACGACCTCTTTAAATTTGGATTTATCTGAGAGGTTTTGGAGAAGAGCATTGAATTTATTCCAATGCAGAGTCCCTTGTAATTCGAATAAGTCCAAGTTATAGTCATACAAAAAAGACGCGTATATATAAGCCGCGTCTTTGTCCAGATCGTATAGTTTTTTATTCGGTGCATCGTTTTCCTGTTGTTCTTCTTCGTCGTCATCCTGCTTTTTCAGCCCGATGAAGTCATAAACAATAGTTTCGAGAGCCGCGTTTTTTTCTTCAATCTCAAGAAACTTTAAAATTTCCGGATTCATTGCAAACATTTCTAAAGCTATATCAAGCTTCTGCCCTTCACTAAACCTATCGTCTTTAAAGAGCTCGAAAAGCCTCATTACCCTGTCATAGGATAAATTCAAGTAAAGTATATTTTCGCCAATCATTATTTGATCGTCGAATCTTTCTGTCAGCTTAAAATCCATAAAACTTCACTACTTTGTATAGTATTTCTTGCCGCGATTCTGAAAATCTTGGAACTTTTCTTCTACCACTTCAAGTAGACTAAATACAATTTCTGCTACCACAAATACTGATCGGCCGGCCTGCTCATAAATATGACTGTATGTGCCTTCTCCTAAAAACATTTCAATAGCTTGTTTGGTCAATCGTTCATTTTCAAGCTCTAACTGCTCCAATTGTTTGTCAGAGGCGTTATTGACATTTACTTTTTCAAGCTTTTTCACAGCCGCATAATACTCTTTTGAAAAACTCTCGTATTTTTTCAAGGAATCATCATCAAAAGGAATCTGATAAATAGAATCCCCAATTTCAACCTCTTCATAGGATTTCTTGATTTCAATTTTACGAACAGCCATAGTTATTCCGCTCCTTTATAAATAAAAAAGGGCAGCCGTATGGCTAGCCCTCTGTTGTTGGTTCTGGTTTTGTACGAGTTACTAATGAATCTGATGGTTCAGAGACACCAGCAGCATTAACAGCGCGGATCACAAATGTATATTGTGTGTCCGGTTTTAAACCTGTTGATTGATATTTATTTTCTGTTACGTTATCAATTTTATTTCCGCTTCGGAAAATATCATATGAGTCAGCCCCATCTACTTTGTCCCAAGACAAGCTGATTTCATTTGTACCTGCCTCATAAGTTAGATTTTGGGGCGCATCAGGGTGTTTCAGTTACTTTTGGCACCCCGTTATAAGCGATTGTGACGCCGAACTCACCTTTTGCATTCGCATCACCAGAAGGTAGGGATATCTCAGTCATAGTCACATCACCCTCAACAATTACACCGGATGGATCTGTCCAGCGAAATTGTGTTTCCCTCTCAGATCCGTATTTCAACGCTTTTGAAGCAATAAAATTTTGCGCCGGATCATCATATTTCCGATGTCCGGAGAATGCAAGGGTTAACTGTCCCCCTGTTACTGTAGTGGATTTGTTTCCGTCACCGTCTAAATAAGATGTATCATCTGTTTCTTCATTCGGAGAAGGTTCAACGGATGAAAAGCCGGCTCCAACTCTTACCCATGTTGGTTCTGTGGCGTCCGGCGTTGTATTGATCTCAAATTTATGTTTTGCCTGAATGATAAAACTATCAGTACCTGGCATCATTTTGCCTCCCTTGCTTTGATAAATAACTCTGCATCAAAAGTGGATGCATACACATATTCCTGCTGCTCAGATTTCCCTAGAAAATTAGGCGTTGCAGAAATATTGCACTTAATAAATTCAAATGAATTGTCGCTACTTTGAACCTCGTTCTCTTGCAATCCAGATAAGAATTCGCCAATTTGAAGTAAAGAATTATATCCCACGAATTGCTGTTTATGCTTCACAAGAATCTGAAAGCGATAGGTTTTCTCTATGCTGCCATCCATGTAATAAACATTTTCTGCATCAGATGAGGGAATGGGCGTTAATGCAATGCTATTCCCTTCTTGAAGCATTGGAATGAGTATAGTGCTATACAAATTCATATTTCGCTCGATATGATCAATTAAACGATCAGGGAAATCCATTTTTTCACCTTCTTAAATAGGCGTTAACTGCATTTTGTCCAACTGTGATCCAATCACCTTTATGTTCTGTAGCTGCCACCTCAGCCCACCGCGCTTTCGCATTTGGGTTTCGATCTAGAGATACACGTCTTGCATTCCACACTTTGCTTGCATACTTAGTATCCCAGATTACTTTCCCGGAACCAGGATGCGAGGCTCGTATACCACTTCTTTTTAGCTCCCCAGTATCTTGCGGAGCATAGAAGTTACCGTCTTTTAAAACTTGTTGATCTATAGCAATTTGAGCGTGGTCTAAAGCAGCAGAAGTAGCATTTAAAACACCGCTTAAATTAATATTCACGTTAAAACCAGCCATTAGATCAACTCCACTTCATAATGATGCGGTAGATCACCATCAAAAGTATAAAATGGGCTCACCTTGTTGACTTTCATTGTGCGACCGTTGAAAATGACTTCTGATTTCTCTTTCATTTCCACAAACGGATTTGAATACTTGGCATCCAGAAACAATATAGATTGAGAGTTAACCTGTTCCCCTGTTGCTGTGACAGTAAGAGAAGTCGAAGGCTTTACAAGAACGTTAATAACAGGGACAACGTCAAGCCATCTTTCACCCCAGCGTTCATTTTGTTCATATTCTCTGTATTGCACAGAGTGAATAAGCAATTGTTTAGGAATCGGCCTAACCATGAGTAAAAACCTCAATACCTGAATACAAAAGCCCTGTAAACTGTAAGTAAGCTATAGTGGTAGGTGAAACCCTTTTTTGATTTCTAGTGAGCTCAGGATTCGATTTACTATAATTAAACCCTCCGATACTAACGCTAGACATGTCATCTGAAGCACCAATTGTGTCCCCACCATTCAACACGTAATATTCCACTTGAGCTGCCGTGGCCTTTTTCACGTTTTCATCAATGAAGCTGTTAGCCGCCAAGTTAATAGCTCCATTTTTAATACGAAAATTGGTCAATTGATCAATTAGGTCAGACGCTCGTCGAATATACTTATCTAAAACCTCGTCATTGCCCTCAGATTCGCCTACATACGTTTTTCGGTAATAATCAATATCAATATAACCCACTGGAGAAAAACCTCCTTAAAACGAAAGAGACAGCTTTATATTAAGCTGCCCCTCTCTAACTTGAACTTGATTCAGTTGTTGGTTCTTTTTGCGTCCGTGTGACAAGGTTTTCTGATTTATCAGAAGCACCCACTTCATTGACAGCTGCGACAGCGAATGTGTATTGAGTATCAGCCTTCAAACCACTAGAAACATACGTGGTTTCAGTAGTGTTATCAATTTTATTTCCGCTTCTGTATACGTCGTATGAAGTTGCCCCATCTACCGCATCCCAAGTGACGGTCACGCTATCAGTCGTAGCCGTGAACGATAGATTTTGGGGCGCATTAGGGAGTAGTTTGCTCAAGGGAGACAATAACGCCATCCTGTTTATTTTCTAACATGAATAGATCATGATAAATACGGTTTTGATAAAGGTATCCGTCACCTTCTATATGCTGCCCTGGCGCAAACAAATAAACAGAATTGAATTTTGCTTTCGCAATAACATTTGTTTTAGCAACGATCAGGAAGTTAATTTTCTTGGCTCCCTCTGCCGGTTTAAATCCTTCTGAGAAATCAAAAGAATCATAGAAACGTGATTCGTCCCAAACTTCAACTAAACGAACGCCATCGATAGATGAAACTCGTGTTTCTAATGTTCCATTATTATTAGTCACATCAATTTTACGAGTAAAATCCTTTGAGAGTTCCAGCGCATCCATTACCTCACTCGAAACGTACGCGATTAGGTTTCCTGGTCCATATTTTCTCAAAGGACGAATTGCAGCTTTTAATGTTGTGAAAATGTTCTCTTTGTCAATAGCGCCCGTCTCAATTTGTTTCCTATCGACAGCGTATTTGGCCAACTTCGAGAAACGATATGCATCGAGCTCCGGCGTAGCATGCTCTGTTGTGAATGTTGCAGTAACATTTGAAGCAGAAGCAGCCTGATTTGATTCATCGACATCTGCTTTGTCAACGAAAAATTCAATGTCTCGATCAAATTCAAGAGTATAAGGCTTCTCAGTTGTTGTAACGGTTCCTTCGTTGTACCCTTTATTTCTTGTATGCGGCTTATATCCTGTTGTAGACACTGATTGAACTTTAAATGTTTTTGCATCCAACCAGTTTACATTAGGCGTTTCTAATTCTGCTGTAAGTGCATCTTGCACCAATTTTTGATCTAAAGCGTCTTGATACTTTGATACATAGTTAATAGAGTTTGGCATTATTGAGTTCCTCCTTTAAGTCCTAATCCTGTAAGAAAGGCGTCCATTTTCCCGCCTTTGGATTGATGCTGCCCTTGAGAAAAGCGCGGCTTGTCTACCTGTGTTGTTACTTCACTATTTGTAAATTGCGGGTATTTCTCCACAACTTTTTTGATCGCCGTTTCGATATCTACATCATCATTCATCTGCGCTTTTGCAAGTAGAAGAACATCATCCAGCGATTCTTCATTCACACCAGCCTTAAAAGCTGACAGCTTGGCGTTAGCTTTGAAAAGTTCCTCATCTTTTTCTTTATTTGACTGCTCAAGCGCTTCATACGCTTCCTGTTGTTTCTGCTGCTCAGTCTTTTGAGATTCAAGATATTTTCTGTGATCTTCGACGGCAGCCTTTGCCTCATCGAAGTTTTCAAAGCCAAGTGATTTTAAAATCTCCTTTTTCACATCCTCATCTGAGGGCGTGGGGTCAGTTTGCTCTTCGTTACTTGGTTGTTCAGTTGGAGAGCTGGCCTGTACATCAGTATTACCTTCTTGATTAACTGTTTCATCGGTAGCCACCGAATCACCGTTCCCTACTTCTCCGCCAGTATCTTCTGAGAAAAACTGCAGATTCAATTTTAAAAGTGGGATTGTCATATATGTTCCTCCTTCTGTTTTAGGCATAATAAAAAAGATTGTTCTTTTAAGCCTGCAATCTTCTAAAAAGGCAATGAGTCAATAAACTTGTTCACGATATCTTCGGCGCTCGCGTCCGGTTTCCTCAATAAATGCACGCATAGCAGCTTGTCTTTTTCTGATTTTTAATTCTGCTTTAGCTGCCCCCTCTTCATCCCCGATAGCCTGAAGCATATTGGCTTCATTTTTGGCTTTTCGGATCTGCCTTTCAATATATCGTTGTTTTTGGCTCTGTTCATATGCTTTTGCATTCTCTCTTTGGTTATAGGGTTTATTTCTGCGTATTGAAACACCTTCGATATAGGCATATTTTTGATGACCGCAGTTAATCCCAAATAAGCCGTCTGGCTCTCCGTAACTTGTGGATGAGAGAGGCGGGTACCTCGGGTGATTGCCGGATAAAGAAAATACCTTCCCTTGATACCGGGCGCATTTCGGGCGAGCCCCTGAATGACTTGAAATTTCAACAAGATCGATACCGTAGCTCGCGCATCTATCTTCTTGCATTTGATTAGTTACATTATTTGAAACCGTCCTGATCACAGTTCCTACATGAGCCTCTGTACTCCACTTCCGGCCGGTCCTGCTTATAAATGCCGGGATTCCTTGTTTACTGTATTCAATACAGGCTGAGCGCAAAGCCTCTTGATGCGTTTTCAATCCACTCAGAACCTCAGCTGTTGTTTTATTTACAATATCCCTATAGACCTGTTGAGACTGAATAAGGATAGTTGAATTTGTGAGATTAAGTTTTGTTTTAGCCTGCTGATAGTAAGTATTTAACGTATCAATAATAGTCGGGTCTTCTTTAACTGGAGGAGCCTGCTTTAAATTTCCGCCTTTTGCAACACGTTGTAAAAAGCTTTCTTGCTCAGCAATTCCTGTAAACCCCGCATTTTCAAGAATAGAATATATCGTCTCCTCTGCTATCCCTGTCCTTTCAGATAACACTTCAATATTCTCCTTAGTAAGGGCCTGCAGCTGGTTGAGCTTTTGAAATTGCCATGAAAGAATGGTTTCCGATGTCTCTTCCTCATCAGTTTGCAATTTCGAAGCGATATTTTGAAGCAGTTCACTCTCCATAGCGTTATAAATCTCAATTAAAGGACTCGTGAAAAGATCAAGTTGACGTGGGGTGAGGCTCATTCAACTTCATCTTCTTCCGTTTTTTCCTCTTCTTCCTCATCCTTTTCCAGTTGACCTTCTTTTTGGCCAAATGTATCTAACATAAAAGCATCATCAGCAGTAGCATTTTCATCTTTTATTTCTAGCAACATTTCTTCCGCTTGTTCTTCTGTTAGATCAAGGATTCGCTGAAGAGCATATTTCTTTGAAATAAGTCCGGCGCTCTGTAATGTCATATAATATGTGGCATTTGCCGCCCTATCTTCTGCAATGCTATCGTCAAAATCAACCGTTACATCATAGTCATCAGGAGCTGTAAAAATATCATATAGCTCGGCCACATTAACAATGACATCTACGAGCTCTTTAATCCCTTCTTCAACTATTGTTTCATGGCTATTTTTAGTCCTGAACGTCTTACTGTTTTCGCTGACAACCTCTGTCGCGGTCTTTAATCCTTGAGAATCAAAAGTAAATGTCCCTGCTGAGAAACCCAACTGCATAGACAGCAAATTCAAAATACTATTGATAGCATCAATATGTTCACTCACCCGCAATTCAACGCTAATGTCTTTTATTGCATCTTCACTTTCAAAGTTCATTGCCTGGTACGCTTCATCCTCAGCGTCAAAATAACGTGACATTTTTCCGCTCTGAGGATCGACTACGGTCTTTATCGCGGATTGTGGAACTAAAATGCGTTTTTTCCCTAATCGGAATTCCCTTTGAAAGCTATCATAAGCAATATCCAGAGTTTTTAATGTATCAAGGGCATTTGCATAAATGGATATCCCTAAAGGCGAATACATATCAAAATTATTTGCTGTGTTGGGCCGAATATAAACGAACAAAGGTCGTGTAAGCCCCTCAATCCTCGCCTCTTCCTCTAAATCTGGATACATAGTAGATAAAGGGACTCTAATGCCTAATGTAGCTGAGTTATTACTCTCATAAAGTTCATTGGTAATGACATATTCAGAGCCTTCCCACGTATGCCATTCAAGCAGTGTATATTTTTTGTCGCCTTTTCTTGTCTCATTAACAAAAACGCCTTCTGTCACTTCGTCACTTGTTGAGGACAAAGGATAAAAGGCGTCAGCAGCTACATATGAAATTTTAATCTGGCCGGCATCCACATGTACTTTCATAACCATGCCACCAAGAGCAAAACTGTATTCCAAATATCGTTGAAATTGCTTGCCGAATTTATTATGGTCCAGAACGTCTTTAATATTGTCATATAGTGTGTTATCTGACACATTCACCAAGCATTTTTCATTGAACACCAGTTGGGCCATTTCTGCAGCCGCAACTTTAGGCATATTTAGTGTGGCTCTGCGACGTGATCTCTCACCGGCAACTGTTTTATATCTTAAATCATGAAAGTCTTTGTGGTATCCCTTGTATAAGGCATACCATGTATCCACGTATTCATAATGCTCATCGGTAACCATTACCTTTTTGCTGTCTGTAATCTTGTTTATCCCTTGTATTAAACCCATTCTGTACATCACCGCCTTTAATGCAGAGCCTATTTTTTTGATCATTGTTTCACCGCCCTAATTTTTCAAGCCGAGCTTTTGCAAATTGTCATTAACGTAATATTGAAAGGCGTCACAAGTGTGATCATCAATTTTTATTATCTTCGGATCATCTGATTGAAGAGTGTCTGCATCCCACTGGTATTTCCTGTGCTCGGTCAAAAAGATTTGATTCGATTCTGTTTTAAGCACAAAAAAACGCCCTTGAGCCAATAGGTCCTGAACGTTATCGATCATGTCAATTTTCTTTTTCTTCGCTACCGGGTGCAGCCTGATTCCATAGTCTTTGAAGAATTGATTTCGAAGGGCACCTTCAGCTGAATCGATCGTCTGCTTGTCGAAATACTTGTTGTATTCTTGGCTTATCTTATCCATCCACTCTTTTAATTCTGTAGAAAGTTCAGATGGAGCTTTTTTCACGACTTTGTTTTCTGGGCTATAGTAATAAGTATCAAGCAGAATGACATTTTGTTTCTTTGTTAAACCGAACGCTAAATAGGTTGTCGCTGATACTTGGTGCCCGGTATCAATAGCAATATCTATAAGAATCAGTCCGTCATCCTCTGGCAACTGATCAATTTCATGAAAATGGTTCATGTTATAGACCATATCCCCAAGACCGATAACCTCTCCGCTATACATCCAGCGCCAGTAATCCTCGTCCTGTTCCTTATAACGCTCAATTTTTCGAATGAGCTGATCAGATAAGAAGCCTTTTTCATCCTCAAGGTATGTTGAGTGATGAAGGAAATACTCATCATCTCCCGCCTTATCGTCTCTCCACTCATTCACCCAAGCGTAAGGATTCCGCGGCGGGTTATAAGAATAGTAAATTTTCACTTCTTTTTCGCCCAGGTCTTGTCGGATGAATGTATCTTCCACAATATCAATATCCTCTACACCGCTAAACTCGGCCAACTCCTCAAACCATAGAGCCATGATATAACCTACTGCTATATTCATCGATTTCAGCTTCTGCGGATCATCCACGCCATAGAAATAAAAAGCCGTTTTCGTTTCCTTGTGTTCGATCTTTAATGGAGATTTACCAAAAAAGAATTCATCCTCCACACCAAGCATGTAAATAGCCCATTTTATCTGTTCATAAACAGAGGTTGAAAGGTATTTTGCAACCTTCCGCAGACAAATCACATTACCTTGGGGATCATCTAAAAAATCAATGACGAGTTTCAAAGAAATTACGGATGACTTCATAGAAGAACGGCCGCCAGATAATATTGACTTTGGTCTTTCGTTCAGCCAGAAAGAATAGAAATTCTTATTCATGAGGTCAGTAATTTTAATTGTCTTGGTTTCCATCGCTAATTGCCTTCCTCATAGCATCTTTATCATTAACGATAACAACCCGGTTCTTTCCGGATTTCTCATTCTTTGTCTCAGCCTTTGTCTTCTCGATATTCAAGCGCATTTGCTCCAATTTAAGGCGCCGTTCGTCTTCTTCATGCGCCAGCTGGTCAAATTGCTTTATCAAGCTCCTGAGCTCTCCCATTGCCCGTGATTGGGCGTTTAGGAAGGTTGCATGACGATCCCAAGCGAATTGTATTTCAAGCTCTTCTTCAGCAATGGACTTTTCAAAATACTCGTTTCCGTCTTCATCCTCTTCAGGACGATAAACGTATTTCGCTTTTTTCAGCTCTTTTGCAAGGTCATCTTTATCCTGCACGAACATAATACGCTGCGCCCGGAGAATGGCTGCATATTGAATCTGTATCTGATCCCATATCATATCAGCAGGCGAACGTTCTTGAATCTCTTCCATGATTTCAAGCGTCTCTTCTGGCAGGAATTTAGAGAAAAAGCCGTGAGTCACAGCATTTTGATTCCTCTGTGGTGCGCCGCCGTTGTTCCCGACTGCATTTTTGTTGCCGGGCTGTCCACCCTTTTTTGTGTGCACACTTTTTTCAGAGGGTGCACCCTTTTTCCTTTCCCAACCATGCCGTTGTTTCCACGATTTAATGGTGTTCACTGACACCCCGTACTTTTCGGCAAGGTCCTTGTATTTCAAGCCTTTGACGTAATCCTTGTACGCCTGAATGTGCTTTTCAGCCATCTACATTCACCGCCGCCCCCTTCTGATTCGTGTTGTTTTGGAAAAGATATTCCCTCTAAACTAAGCCCATACTCAGAGGCCTTGCCAGCAGTCTGAGATTCACTGGACTCAGTTTACAAAGAATATAAAGAGAGCATCACCGTATAGATGACGCTCCGCTTGCTGCTACTTGATATAGAAATTGCTAGTGTAGAATGTTCCTAAAGTGGTGACATAATCCCCGTTTTTATCGTATTTATAAACCTCAACTTTGAAACGGTACGTACCAGCTTTATTCAGATATTCTTTGATGTCGAATTTATCATAAGCTTTTTCATCTGGTTTTAATGGGTTAGGTGAATCAATATCAAGAGATACCCACTTACCGTTCACAAGCCGCTGAGGAATCAAATTGGGACCAGCAATATAACTATTGTCATTTTTGACTGCTACTGTGACATATTTGTCCTCTTTCAAGCTGTGCTGGGCTTTTGTAGGATTTGCACTTACTCCCTTTAATGATGCCATGTTTCTCCCTCTTTTCCGGATACAAAAAGCCCTATACCTTATAAGGGCATAGAGCTCTTGGATCACTATATTTTATTTTGTTGTGACGCGGAATGTTTTCGCCTCCCCGTCCTGCCTTCAAGTTTACACTGCCGATTTAAACGAGTTCAAATATTGCAGAAAGTTGGCTTCTTTGACTTTATTGACGATGTTGCCGATTATGGCTGTTTTGATCTTTCTGATGGTATCACGAGAGCAATCAAGGTGGTTTGCAATAGCTGTATAACTCATGCCTTCCATCATGCAATCATAAACGATACGGTGCTTTTCTTCTTCAATGTGTTCCATTGCGTTGTCCAGGTAATGCACAATAGATTCATATTTGTGGAGCCGTCTCTCTCTTCGGTCCATCTGCCGTAGTTCTGCCTGACTGACGCCTGCTGATCCCCTTGGCATGCCTGCTTCATCCCCGTATGTTGCAGTAAGCTTTCCGCCAATAAAATCTACTTTGTTTAAAACACGGTTGAGCCTTTTGATCTCCCGCAGCATGAATTTATAATCACGAATCCATTCTTCAATCTCCCATGCAATCATTTGATCTGTCATAATAATTCCTCCCTTTATTTACGCTTAAAAGCGCCGCCTTTGCCGCGTCTGAGTGTTTGCATGTTCGTGTTCATAATTGATTGCCAGAAACGATCTGAGCGCTCCTGTTGCTTCTGTGATGGCTTCTTTTTGGACTGTTTCATGTCTCATCACTCCTTTCACCGTTAGTAATTGCGATAGACATCCAGATAGTTGCGAAATAAAAAACGGACACCAAACAAACAGCGCTAATGCTGTAAGTTCAGTGTCCGCAGGCTTTCCGTCTTGGACTTATTCAGTTAAAGCAGCACGTATGTAGCAATGGTGCCGATAATAGATGTGATACATATTGCAGTTAAGTGATTCCGCAGCTGCGAATCCTTATCCTCTCCTATAACTCCCATAAGAGAGATAACCAGAACCAGTAGGAGAACTATTTTCAAGGCTATTAACATCTTTCTCCTCCTAATTAAGACCCATTTGATTCATTCTGGATTTAACAGCTAGAGGCACCACGTCCGCCGGCTCCACATATGGATTCTTCTTGTATTCCTGATAGTAAGCTACAATTAGCTTTGATGTATGGCTAACAAGCTCCAGTTGTAGAGGCATACCCTTTTTTAATTCATCAACAATCATTTGCAGTTCAATCTCAGAAAATCCGTTCATTTGTCTTCCCTCTTCTCTATATACTTATCAATATCTTTAAAGTAAGCCGCAGCCGTGAAAGAAATGATTGCCCCGATCAAAGCAATGTTCGCTTTCATGTCCGGCCTGTAATCGTGTTGGAAAAATATCCAGAATCCGCATCCCATCAACAGAAACAGTATCCTGAGAATCATAGGTTGCTCTCCATCACTCCGCGCCCTCCAATAACTCAGGATATCTGTCAGAAGACCATTCCAACGCTTCTGTGAGAGCGTCGCGTAGACTTTCGTCACTTGTTTCAAATTCACAAGAAATTCCGATGTCATTGGGACAAATATCAAGTTCGAAAAGTTGTACACACCATTGCTCGTTTGATGAGTAAATATCCATTTGGTGTCGTTCTCGTAGCTTCATTATTAATTCATGAGAGTTCATTTCGCCCCCTCCAATAACTCAGGGTTTTGATATACGTCACCGATTACTTTTAATGGAACAGTTTTTCTTATTGAGTGTCCCGTCCATCCGCCATTGCCTGCATTCGCAAGGTAGAACTGAACCGGCACAATTTTAAACATAGCCTGATTCGCGTCATAACAGATGACCCCATTTTGATAATTAAAAGTCCCATATTTGACTATAGACCCATCATAAAGACTTTTATCCTTCAACCCTGTCCCCCACATGAGAACGGATTTTCCGTCCTGACTGGATGCGACTATATCAGGACATAAACCTGCGGAATCTTTATACAACGTCCATACCTTGTCTCTTATAAAAAGGGTCAGATTCACGTCATCCCCATAATGCATATTCTCGCCGTCCCAAACTCTGTATGCTGTGTTCATAGAAGCGAACCGTCCATGATAAGGACTTCAATTTCAGGGTTGTTGAAATCCTCTGAAATACGAGTGTAAGAAACAAGCTCCCCATCTTCATCCTTTGTTTGCGAAAACATAATGAGTGCATCGTCGCGTTCTACTTCTCGGATTTCATCGTCTTGAAAATTTTCGTAATCGTCCGTGTCAGCAATTTGCTCGTTGTAAATCCTTTCAGCATCCGCCTCGTCTTTCGCTTTGAGAAGTGCGTAATATGGTTCATTGATTTCATAGAATTTCATTGTTCTTCCCCCTTCAATTGTTTGGATGTCTGAAATGATCGGGTTGTCGGTATGGTTCATCAATACCCCTCCTGCTGCCGCTGATGATTGACGGCGTTTTTCTCCATGTAAGCAGCTTCGATCTGTTCCCATTTAAAGCCGAGCTTGTTGCCTAATTCAAAGAACGTTGTAAACAAGCTGATATATGTCCCCTTTTCCACATTGCTAAAATGGAATCCATAAGCAATGGATAACAAGCAGGAGAATGTTTTTGCTGTGTCAAACCCTTTGTCAGATATTAAATGCTGCACGACTACATCATCTATGGTGTCAGTATCATTCCAGCCAAGCCGGTTTCCGATGCTCAAGATAAAATGCAGGCAGTCCACGTATTCCTCAAGAAGTGGGTTTCCGCCTTTCCTGAAAGCACCATTAGGAGAAGTTTCTAACGGGTGCTTTGTTCTCGGCTCCCGGTCATTGCTCCAATGCTTAAAGCCTCGCCATTCATTCGCACACTCGGCCAGCTCCACCTGTAAAGCAAGAATGAGGTTTGGCAGCAAGTCCTGACCTTCCAGCCCCTTTTCTTTGATGATCCGTTCATCAAGCGCCTTTTGCATTTCGAACATTTTTTGTAGATTCATTGTTTCCGCCCCCTATTTCCGCCCGCCGACGGTTTTCATTAGATTGTCTTGCAGCAGGAACATTAGATAGTTCCTGCCATTGTCACCGTACTTCTGTTCAAAAACTTCAATTGCTTGCTGGAGAATTGGCTTGTAATCTTGTTTAACAGTCACACGCCGCACATCCCTTCTCGCATTCCCTTTTAGAAACTTGGTTCCGGTTCTTCTTCTGGCGTAACTGCATCATTTTCCCATTCAATATCAAGGATTATTCCCACGCCGTTTTGAGATAATCTCATGAGCAGAATTTCAAATTCGTTCAGACGTCTGAGAGATTTTAAGTCATGCACTGAGTTATATTTCAAATCCCATTCCTTATCTTTTCCGTTCTTATAAAAGGAAATCGGTATTTCAAAGTTCATTTTTTCGTCATGATCGCACTCAAATAAAATTATTGCGTGTTCAAAAATACTCCAACTTCTATCATCGTTACGTTCAACATTTACAGATACCTCAACCGCTTCATATTCAGGTCTATCATCAAATTCTACTTCCAGACCGTCAGTCTCAACGTTTTTTGCGACATAGTTCATCCATTTTGCGAAGAGGTCAGACAGTTTGACTGTTTTTTCTGCTACTTCTTCCGACATCAATTCCTTGAAATTGTTTAGAAGGTTACGGTTTTCCAATGTTGTATTTTGTAATACTTCGACCAGCACATGGTCAAGCTTTGTAATGTACTTTGAGTAATCATAGTTTTCTAAGTAAGGGACGATGACGCTTTTTAGTTTGCTTTTGATAATGTCGGTCACATCGCCATAGCTTGAGAATAAATTTTCAAGCGCTTTTGAAATTCCTTTTTCCAGTTGTTCTGCGACCAGTTTTTCAACCATTCCTTCTTCCATTTGTTTTGCGATTACATCTTTGATATTTTTTTCAAGGTTCATTTTAATTTCCTCCTAATTTGTATATACTTGTAAAATTGTTCATGTGTTCATTTCCTCATGGTTTTATATATGAATTTCCCTTAAACGCCACACATGCCCTCACATTCATTTAAAAAGTGATCAATGTCGAGCTGATTCTCATTGAAATTAACTTCCTCCAAAGGCTTTCCAGACTTATGCAGGAAGGCGTTATTTTTGAATCGTGGCAGCTTCCGAATAAGCCGATCTATTTCCACCGCGTCTTTCCATGACTCTGGGTCCTTCATTTTCATGTCACGCCATGCGTTATAATCATGAAAAGGGCAGCCTATGCAGCTGGATTTTGCCGGGGTCCCGAGCCCTTCACGTTCAACGTAAGTAATGCAGCGTGACCGATCTATGAAAGCCACATCAACCAAAGGATGTTCGGCTACTTGCCAGCTTTCCCGGCTCGGTTTAACTCGCTGAATTTCATCGGTGCTTATGCCTTTCCATAGATGAACGACTTCTTTAATGCGCTGCCTCGGCTTGTATCCGAGCAATGAACGGATTTTCCGGTTAACCGGCAATATTTTGTATTCGTTTGTACACTGACGCATTACCATGCCAATTTCACCCTTTGATCCCCGCGTGTATAAAGGCATGCTCGCGAATCGTCCTCCTGTCTCAGCGCCTTTTACAATGTCATCTCTAATGCTGCCATTGTCTGTGAAAATGATCTCTCGTCCATATGTTTCTTTGATATGCTCGTTTACTTTGTTGATCCAGTCGTAAACGTGTTGAGGCTCCCAGCCAGTATCAGAGAAAATGATATGGTCAGGAATAACGCCATTTATTTCACCTTTCAAAGCCATGAGGAGAAGGGCCGTTGATTGTGTGCCCCCTCCGTATGAAAGAACGTGTATATGCTGTTTGCCATCGTCATAATGCTGCTTGATCATGGTGTCATCCCCCTATCCCTGGCAGAACCGCAATTGCAAAGAATAAAACCGCCACGATCCCGCCAAGGAGCCAAGTATTTGTCTTATCACGCTTTGCAATGATTGTTTCCTCACCGATCATTTTCAGATCGTCTGACTTTGCCACGAGCACCGGTATGTAATCTGGATGTACTTTCAAATATTCCGCCGCCTGCTCAACTGTCATCGCTTCGTCTTTCGTGGCTTTGACTGCCCGTTGAAGCTCAACTTGTAAAGGGATCATCGTTTTGCACCGCCTAACACTTTAGGTTTTTGATATACGTCACCTATCACTTCTATCTGAATACCGCTATTTAACGGGATGCAATTGATATTGCTTGAATTTAGTGTTAAAGCATAGTAACCATTGAAATAACAGACAGTGTATGTTCTACCAAGGAAAACGGCCAAATCATGCTCGTAAATCTCCCTGCCGTTTTTATCCTTCAGCCCAGTGTATAAATCTCTGTTAATTAGTTCATAACCAAACTCTTCACAAAAGACGGGTGACAGCTTCCGGGACGGCCGGCCTTCAAGCTGACCGATGGAATACGTTTTTAACTCGATATTGCCAGTTTCCTTATGCCGAAAAGCGTATCGGATTTTGATGATGCTCATTTCACATCACCCTCCAATTCATTTTGGGCAACTGTTATCGCGAAATTGAGATTGGTAATGATCTTCTCCAATGCCTGTTTGTATCGGCTACTTTGCCCGCTTAGATGCTGAATGTCCTTTTGTGCCTGCCGGAACTGATGTACCGTTACTTCCTGCTGGCGCTTGTTTTCCTCAATGATTTCCTGCTGTTTTTCTACTGATTGAATTAGAAATTCTTGATCCTCAAGAATAGTGGACCAATTAACGTCTATTTGCTTTTTATAAAGTGAAGTTGCTATTGAAAATCTATTTTTTATTTCCTGAAATTTATCCATGCCGTTCCTCCCCCGCAGGGGAAAGCCCCTGCTATTTGATTTTGAAACCTATTTCATGATCAACTCGAGCAAAGCTGCCCTTTGCCGTTTGAATGATTGTTTTGCCATGCTCCGGGGCTTCCAAGACATGTGCGGTACCCTGGCTCCCGTCTAAAACGATGATCTGTATTTTGCCCGACTCCATTGCCTGTTCGATTGTTGTATCTTTGCTTAAATTAATTTCTCTTGGGTTGTACATTCTTAGCGCCCCCTGTGCTATGATAGAAGTACCAGTTCATATCAATGCATCGGGGCTAACGCTTCGGTGCTTTTTTGTGTTTAATAGTGGTCCATTCTCCATCTATCCATCGTGAACGCCGGAGACGGTTTCAATTCCTCCCGGTAAACGATCGGATGCTTCTTCACGTATTCGGCCAGCTGTTCCGGCATCATCTTCCATTCTTCAACCGGTCCTGGCTTGTAAGGATTGATGCTTTGCTGTTCCATGGTATCTACCTCCTGAATTGATTTTGGGAATTTCCGTGCCGCCGAGTTTCTTGCAATCAGAACCCATTCGGCTGGCGCATGCCTTAAACTGAGAGCAACGTGTCATACAGGCCATGAGCTTATCTTCTTCCTGCACCCACAACGGCCGATCGTCTGCGATTACCACGTTTAACAGTGGACTTTCCCGCCTTTCTTTTGAGTTTTTTCAGCTCGTCCAGCTCGATGAAGCCAAGTGACTTATCAAGAGCCAGCACCTTGAGTGGCGTATCGTAAAGCCGCTCGTACAGCTTGCGTTTGATGGCAAATTCCTTTGTTTCCACGCCCTTGATGTCAATGATCTCGATGCTGCCGTCCAAATTATGAACCTCAAAGTCTGCAATATACTCAATCTTCCGAAAAGTTTTGCCGTTCTTTTTGAATGCCTCTTGCAGCAGGAAACGTGGCTGTAGCTTAAAATCTTTGATTTGCTTGCTAACCTTGAGCCATTTCAGCTGCTCATAGTATTTGGCTTCGGCCCGGCTATCGAACGTAATGCCGTCCACCTGTGTTTTTCTGGCGCCGTACTTATTCGCTGGCATGTGATGCCTCCAAAAGCTCTGGATTTTCGTAGATGTTTCCTATGACTTCAAATCTTTCACCACAAAATAGGGAATCACGAATTGGATGGGTCCGTAAATCTCCCAAATATCCAATTACACAGAAACAGCCATCATCAAAAACTACTTCTGCAGAGTTCTTGCGCTTATCAATTACAATATCCCCTTCATAAATCTCCCGACCGTTTTTGTCTTTCAACCCGGTGTATTGTCTTAACCAAACATCACCATACCCGCTTGGTTCTAAAGAGAAATGACACCAGTCGCCTATTTCCCCATCAAAATCTCCCACGACTGTTTTGCTATTAAAATTGATATTGTGCGGAATAAACATTTCTTTTGTTGGCTTATAGATACCTTGAAACTTAATTTCCCTCATTTCCCTTACCTCCCGTCATTCTCTTCCCATTGCTGAATCTGCTTTTCTTTTGCTGGCGCCGTGAGTATGATGGCCGGCAGCAGGATCACCGCTTTAAGCACTGCGCATCAGCTCCATTTGTCTGATCTTTTCCTCAAGCACCCGGATAGCCGGTGTGAGGTCCTTGCCGCCCTTTTGTTCAGCAGGCCCGAACATGTAAATGCCGCCGATTCCGTTCGTTTTTTCATCCATTCCGCAACCCTGCCAATCTATGATTTAATAGCATTCTGTCGCCCTTGATGATCACGCAATAGTCCGCGCACATTTCATAAATCCGGGTACCAAGCGCCTCGTCAATCTCCACAAGTTTCTCGATGTCCAATTCACTCGAGATTAAGACCGGCTTATGATTCAGATACCGATAATTGATGACGGAATATGTCTGCTCCACCTGCCAATCGGTTGCCCGGGGCTTTCCATTCATAGGCTTGAATAAGTCATCTATGAACAGCACTTCAATCTCTTTTATGCGATTGAGTTTTTCTTCAAGCTTGTCAAAATCATCTTTCAGATCGTTGAAGCCTTCCACGTAAGGAAAATACTGAACCGCGATATTTTTCGATTTAATCAGCTTGTTTGAAATAGCTGTCAACAAGTGCGTTTTCCCTGAGCCTGGCTGCCCTAGCAAAGCGATACTGTTGCTACGGGTGCCCCTTATGCTGTCAAAATCCTTGTAGTATTCCACCGCAGTATCGTAAGCGTCTTTCACAACAGCCGGCTTTCCTTCCGTTGTGAAATTCTTGAATTTCAACTTCTCAAATTCAGCAGTTATGTCACTAGAATTCATCAGTTTTCGGATGCGCCTACGTTCTATGCATTTGCACCGGACCCAGACCTCATAGCCGTCTCTGTTCTCGATATATCCGAGCTGATCCTTACATTTAGAGCATTCATAATCAGCCTTTTCTTCTGAGCCGTCCAACCCCGCCGAAAATTGGGCTGACCTTTCCTGAAGCTTCTTCAGTATTGCTGCCATTGCCGCGTCTGTACTTTGCGTTTTGTGTGTTTCCATGTTGCCACTCCTTACTTTTGTTCTTGTTTGACTGGAGAATGCGCTGTACATAGGCCAGATTGCGAGCGTTCCGCGTTACCGCCTCTTTCATTGCCTCCAGTACCTTATCTTCGCCATAATCGTCTATCAAGCTATTAAGCTTTTCAGCCATGAACGATGATAGAAGGCCGAATCCCTCATCCTCGAAAAATGCAAATGCGTTACTTTTCATTTTCTTCTCATCCTCCTGCTGCTCATTCGGTAATGGTGCCGAGTCTTTCTTTTTGTTGTAATTTCCTAGTTGTATGTACTCAGCGTAATGAAGAACTGTTACGATAAAACCGCGCTTTTGTGGTAGCCGGTCCAACTTCAAATATTCTTGTTTAACCATTCGATCTAGTGAATACTTGATCTGATCAGCTGACCAGTTGAAGCGTTTAGCCAGATCCACCAGCTTTATAATTGTTTGGCCGGGCTCTAATTGTTGATCCGGCCTGTACTCAGCCCTTTTAAACAAGTGATCATAAATCGTCTCATCGCGTGAATCCTTAAAGGGTAGCCGGGGCAGGATCACATACCCCAAACCGTGCATATCCATGCCGCTCACCTACTTCCTTTCACACAGTGCTGTCAGGGCTTTAAAATCAATTTCAATTAATCGCAGCGTCGGCTCATTTCTTTTGAGGTAGTCAGTGACATACCGCGTGTACAAGTCTTTTCGCATATCTCGTCGGACAGTTTTCACAAGCCAGACATAACAATGGGGAATATGGACTTTGATCATTGCCCTTTCCATCAACTAACCAACTCCGAAAAATGTATGATGCTGTTCAGTTGATTAGTGGCCCGGCAATACTTACATTTTTCGCACCTTTCAGGCTTCTCTCCGCCATATTTAACTTGGATAATGCGTTCCATCCGTTTTTCAATATCCTCAAGCTCTACTTCCATCCGGCCTTCATCAATATTGATGACAGCTTTATCGGGTGGATCTTCTTTTGAAACCCCTACAATCAGGGGCTCAAGCCATTCGCTCCGTCCAGTCATTCTTTTTTCAAGCTCTGCATACAGTGCCATTTGAGCAATATAGCCATTCGCCTCAACAAATGAGCAATATCCTATTTCCGGGTCCCAGACTTTCTCCCGCAATGACCTTGCTGTTTTCAGATCGGAGAAACGACCGCCAACTGGGTTGTATACGTCCAGCTTTCCTTTCCACGGAACACCGAACAATTCAGCAGTTACGATGACTTCCTTTTCTCCTTGAAGAACAAACATACAGAGATCATCATTTTCAATCGCCTCAATCATCAGATCAGCTAACTGATACTGCTTGTATAGCTGACCTTTTTGAGTAAATAGTGAAGGTGTGTTCCTCTTGAATTCGTCAAAGGCCTGTTCTCCCTCAAGCCAGGCATGAACGTATTGACCGAAGAGAAGGGCCTCCGATGTTGGGGGCGTCCATTCTCCGTTAATCTTTGCCATCGTTGCTGCCTCACATTGCAGAAAGCTTTTGTATTGAGAGTTTGACATGTAGTGTCTATCAATCTCGTTAGAATAGTAGTTCTCCTTGTTTAGCGCCGGTATCCGCATTAGCAGGATCACCCGCCTTCTCTTTACTTTCAGCAGGCTTGTCAGCTTGCTCTTTTTGCTTTTTGAACTCTTCCTCAGCCTTTGATTTTGTTGCACCTGTAGCCTTGGTATTGAAGTAATCTTCCTTCTTTGCCATACCATCACGTAAAGATGTATAAATGCGGCCAATCTTTAAAAAGTCTTGTTCTGTAAAGGCATCAACGTTACTTCCGATGTATTCCTCAATCATTTCTTTAGTAATCCCAAATTCTTTCTTGAATGTTGATAATGCATTTCTGAGACGATCTTCCAATGGTTCTTTATGTCCGTTTATTAACGTTTTCTGGCACATATCAACTGCAGCATCAACGATATCGCCAGGAATCACTCCAAGTATGCAGGAACGGAGTCGACGGGCTCCTTGATTGGCAACCATTTCGTAAATATCCCTTGCATCATTGAGCTTTGTCACTGTACCTTTTGCCTTTCTCTCATGCTTCACAGTGAATATTTTGGTTTGTCGTGTATTCGTTTCGAGGTCCCAAGCATACGCCATGACAGAGGATTCTCCGGCTTTTTGCTCGAGTTCCATAATTCCGTAATCAATGTTGCCCCAATTCTGCGCCAATGCCTCAGCCAATCGGATTGACGGACCAGATACCTTTGTCCCACCGCGGGGATATTCATACACCGCATTCTCAGCTAGCAATCTTCGTTCGCATGCTTTTTTTATCCGATCAAACGCCGCATATACGTCCCGCGGAAATTTCTTTGCAATAACCATAGCCGCCTGTACTTCTTGCGCCTGACGGCTTACCATGGCTTCTGTAGTCACACTTGATGCCTGCTGAGGTGCCGGCATGTAATCTGAGTAATCTACCTGTGATAATCCATTCATCGTGCTTCTGCCACCTTTCTTTTGTATGCTTCCGTTCCAAGCCGCTGCCATTCCCGGTAGTGATCCATTGAAGGGAAACTAAACTGCGCTTTACCGTTTTTGGCGAATACAATTGAACCGCCGACCTGTCTCAAACGTTGCTGATCCTCCGCGCGCTCGCTGAATGCCACTTTAACTGCTTTAGCCATATATAAAACCTCCATTGATTTTTATGAGGCGTTTTGGTATAATTAAGTAACTATTTAAGTCAAAACGCCTTACTGAGTCCACTTTGCCGAGTGGGCTTTTTTATTGCTCATTTTTAAATTTGAAGCCAAGCTGCTCCCTGAGATAGCGATCAAGGTTCTCTCTCAAGATCACCGCGCCGCAATCGATTACATAATCATCGACTGGCGTAACATCATCCCCGAAAAAATCCTTTGGTGTTTCTGGCTCAGTCAGCTTATCGTGCCAGTTGTTTAGAATCATTGGATTTTCGATCATTCATATTCTCCTTTCTGTAATTCGCTGTGCGTTCATCCCAAATCAAGTGCAGTTCGCTATGGTTTCGGATTCTTTCACACCATGCTTTGACCTCCAACGCTGTTGCTGGTTTGTGGACAAAGTGAACCATCATCCCAAACACCTACTTATCACTGCCAAATTGATGCCTCGTTGTTGCATTTTCATAGCTGTTTCATACAACCGCCCTTTATTCGCCAGTCGGCTGATATCCTCTGTAAGAACTTTGATACTTCCCGCGAGACTAATTGCCTCTTCATAATCACCATCACGTAATGCTTCTGAAAGCATGATAGAGAGCTCTTCCGCTGATTCGATTTTTCTTTTAGCTGAATCTACATCTGTCTTTAAAAATTGATTGGTTTTCATACCAATACCGCCTTCCTTTCCTCTTGTTTTGCCATAGCAACCTGATCCATTAACGCTTTGCGCGTCCACCTGTCAGCCAGTTCAGGCATCTTCAAACCGTAGTTCCGTACTAAAGAGTAAATGAGTGTTTTATTTGCTGGAATTAGATCAAAAATTTGCTTAATATCGCTCATCGGTAGTTCCCCAGTTCTGCCCGGCCGATCATTTGCCAACCATCGCGCCAGATGCTTTGTAGCTTGCAATGCTTCTTCAAGTTGATGAATCATATTGATTACTGCGCTACTCGCACTTTCATTAAGTGCAGGGTCTATAGGTGCCGAAGCTGTCGGATGCAGCTTAAACAAGTAATGTACAAGATCGATGTGTTCATACGATTCGCAGGCTTCAAACCACTTGATACACAGCTCAGGTGTTAAAGGAAAAATGCCATTTTCGATATTAGAGACATACGACTGATCTCTGTTACCAATAATCTTTCCAATTTGGTACTGAGACAGCCTTGCTCTCTTCCGCTCTGTTTTGAGTATGATTGGTAAATTGTCCATATTGTATGGATTGTTCGACATAAGTTCGCCCCCTGATATATTTAGTTTTAATTGGTAAAATTTAATTAATGAAGGAACTAGCTTGCTTGCTGTTTCAGCTTGTTGATGATGAAGGCTTGTCCCTTCGGAGTGATGCGCATTGTCAGCCAGGACTTCGGCGTCCCGTTTACATCTCGCACCCCCTGTGCGATTTCAAAGTAACCGCGCTCGACGTATTCCTGGTATGGCTCATTTTTGTTGGCCATGATCATCTTCCATTCGCGCAACTTCTGAAAGAGTCGTTTCTCACCGATAACAATGCCGTTTTTACAAGCAAGCTTTGCCAGTTCACGAACAAGCATTGATCTTTCTGATGCCATACAACTCTGTGCAAAGTTGACTAATGGTTCTTGAATTTTCAATGTTTGTTCAAGTTGCTGCCGTTCTTCCTGCTCGCTGATCCATCGCTTTGCCCGGCTGACTGGATCTTCGATCATGTAGGACGGCTGAGTCATTTTTTGAAGCTCGGCTTCCATCCGGTTAAATTCGGCAATGTATTTTTCTTTGAATAGCGCTGCTTTGGCGCCCGTGTAACCAAAAACCAAAAATGTGAGTCCGTCACGTTTGATCAGATATTTTTTCAATGATCGTCCTGTTGGATCTTGATATTCACTCAACGAAAAATTTCGTTCAGCAAAATCTTCGGAGCAATTAAGCGTTTCAATGCTTTTTATTACATCGGCGTGTCGTTTCCCGAATACTTCAGCCACTGTCAGGCTGTCTGTTACGGCTTGGTTGCCTTCAATAAAAACGAGTTGATTCACTCTATAGTGCCTCCTTCATATTTTCTTGTTCCTGCGCTTCGATCCATGCATCTATATTGTGTCTGGTGAAGAAAATACGTGTACGTACTCGGAAGTGAGGAATTTGCTTTTCACGAACCATTGCATAGATCGTATCGTGATGAACACCAAGGTATTCAGCTGCTTCTTGGACAGTCATTGTGTTGCGAGTCATTTCGTAACCTCCTATGCTGTATGTTTTTCACCCTGCAATTCGTGGTGTTTATTATCAAAAAAAATCTGCTGAACAGTTTTTTGGTAATAATCAGCCAATTTAATTTTAATTTCGTCCCGAGGAATACGCTTCCCAGTTTCATACATCTGCAAAGCACTTATGCTGATTTTAACTGCTTCAGCTACCTCGCTACGGGACTTTCCGGCTCTTAAACTAAGAAGCCTTTGACCAATGAGCTTTTTATCCAATCAAGTCACCCCCTACACGATGTGTGGTGTTCTTGATTATTATATTAAACCACGCGATTCGTGGTGTCAACACTTTTCGTGGTGTTTTTATAAAAAACACGTATCGTGTGGTATTATCAATACAGGTGATGACTGTGAAATTTAATGAGACTCTAAAAAAATTGAGGCGAGAAAAAAACCTCTCTCAAAAGGAATTAGGAAATAAATTAGGTTTAGCTGAGAGTACGATTGGCATGTATGAACAAGGCAAAAGACAACCTGATTACGAAACGCTTCTAAAAATCGCTGATTTTTTTGAGGTTACTTTGGATTTCCTTTTAGGCAATCCAAAAGATGCTTCAAGTATCAAAGAAAAAGAGGCCACTTACAGCATCAGCGATCCAGACTTGCAAATAGCTTTTAAAGATGCATCTGACTTTTCAGAAGAAGCACGTAGACAAGCTATTGATTTTATCGAGTACCTGAAAGAGAAAGAAAAAGCAAAAGGTCGAAAAGGTTAATCAATCGCCTTATATATTTCTTTGTTAATTATGTTTAAATTCTGTTTACTAATAAGATCAGAACTCTCATCCGATCTGGATCAGAACTCTCATCAGGAAAGATAAATTTCACAAGCTGTTAAACCCTTACGTATCAAGGGTTTCAGCGTTTCTTCTCATCCGGATTCCCTTCTGAATTGGATCGGGATTCTCTTCCGGAAAAATTGAAGGTTTTTAAAACGAGGCTAACTCGTTTAAATAAAAGAAATTCAATATAAAAAAGGGGAATTTATTTTGAGAAAAATAGTTTTATTATTTGCCTCCTTCTCTTTAATTTTAATCTTAGCATCTTGCGGTTCTTCGGATTTCAATTATAAAGTTGTAGAGGAAAATAAAAACAAGGCCGGTCAGCTATATTTAAGAATTACAACTGATGTGAGTAAAAAAGACGATCTTAAAACATTAGCTGAACAAGTAGCTCGGGAAAAAGATGACGGGAAATTAGATTCAATTTTCATTTTTATCCACAAAGAAGCTGGTAAGAATGATAAAAAATTCGGCGAAAATATGGCAACAGCAAAAGAAGCTTATACTAATAAAGGACAAGCTCAAACTGGTTTAGATGATAATTACAAGATAAATATAGAATATAAATAAAAGTCTTTTTATAGGCTTTTATTTTATAACCAAAACAAGAACATACATTCCCCTCAGGTGGTGTTATTATGACAATTCAGTTATCTCATCTAGAAGAAGAAGTAAAGAAAATTTATACAAAATTGAATATGCTTACTCCTGAAGAGGTTGACATGGAACGTATTGCAGCTGCTTTTCAGATTTGGATACATTACGAAAAAAAAGGCAGCAGCATGTTTTGTATAAATGGTCTTTATAGCATGGTTTTGGATTCAAGGACTTCTCGTCAACAACAATGGGAGGACTTTGTCCACGAGCTCGGGCATGTGATTAAACACTGCGGGAACCAATTCAATATGAATCGTATGTTCCGCCAGTTGCAAGAGTACCAGGCTAATAGGTTCATGTATCACTTTTGTGTACCGACATTCATGCTCGAAAAGATTTCGTTGCCGCGCATGCAATCGGAGGCTATAAAGTTAATTGGGGATACCTTTAACGTCACATACCCTTTCGCAGCTAAACGGCTTGAAATTTACAAAAGAAAACAGTTCTCTATTCACTGGCATCAAAAGCTCTATCAAATGAATTAATAGAACAAGGAGGTTGCCACATGGCTAGTATTGAAAGACGCAGTGAAAAATCTTTTAGATTAATAGTCGAAAATGGTTATGACGCAAACGGTAAAAGGGTTAGAAGAAAGAAAACAATTCGTATAGAAGATCCAAAGCTATTAAGGACTAAACGTAAATTACAAGAGTATCTGGAAGACCAGCTGCACCGTTTCAGAATTGAAGTAGAGGCTGGCGAGTATATTGCGCCTGAAAAATCAACATTCGAATCATTTGCAGAGAAATGGGTCGAAAAGAAACTCTTTAATAAAAGTGGAAAACCTTACTCTTATAAAGCATCCGAGAAACACTCAGGTCACTTACACAACCACATCCTTCCTGCATTTGGGCATAAACAAATAGACAAAATAAAAACACTTCACGTTGTTGATTTTATAGATGATTTATCTAAAGATGGTGCTCGAAAAGATGGAAAACCTGGAGGGCTTGGTGATAGAACAATTCTTGATGTATTTCAAACGCTACAGGCAATGTTCAAGACAGCTACAGAAGAATGGAAACTCATTAAAGACAATCCTATGGAGGGATTAAGTCAGCCGCATGTGGAACCGAAAGAAATGCAGTATTTTCAGACTGATGAAGCTGAAGAATGTATCCGAGTTTTATATGAGATTGATATTAAATGGCGTTTGTACTTTTTAGGCGCAATGATTGGTGGGTTACGTCGTGGTGAAGGACTCGCCTTTCAATGGCATCTAGATGTCGATTGGGATAGAGGTGGTTTCTATGTAAATCGCTCAATTTCAAAAACAGTCAACGGGCAGCCGCTTGTAAAGGCACCTAAATCTCGCAGTTCAAAACGTTTTGTTAAAATGCCGGATTTCTATATGGAGGATTTAGCAAAGTATTATCGGATGTGGAAGAAAGAAAAACTCATGCTCGGTGATGCCTGGGAAGGCGAGGACAATCAATACATCTTTCACAGTGGAACAGGAAAACCATATTACTACACAACCCCTACTGCAAAGTGGGCTAAAATCAAAAAGAAGTATGGGCTCAAAAATATTAGGCTCCATGACCTGCGGCATACGATGGTGGCTCTCCTTATAGAAGCCGGTGAAAATATGAGTGCAATTCAAAAACGTGCCGGTCACGCAAGCAGACGAATAACATCTGATATTTACGGCCACGTTACCGAAAAACTTGAAAATGAAACAGCTCAATATTTTGATCAATTTAACCCTAATTTGAAGGTGAAAAGCAACTAAATGACCCCAAAATAAAATTTTGGTCCCCAATTTGTCCCCAATTGCTTTTTGGGGTAATTGGCTCTGTTCCTGACAAATAAAAAAACCCTTATAAAATAAGGGTTTACAGGTATGGAGCCAAGGGGGCTCGAACCCCTGACCTCTACGCTGCCAGCGTAGCGCTCTCCCAGCTGAGCTATGGCCCCGTATGTAACGTCATGTTTATTATAGATGATTTTTTTTTGAAAAACAAGCTGTTCCTTTCTAATTGACAGAAAAAAACAAGGCCCTTTCCGGAGCCTTATTTTTCGATTTACATCATAAACAAAAGTAAAATCACACCGAGAATGATTCGATAGATTGCAAACGGAACGAGTTTGATTTTGTTAATCAGTCTTAGGAAGAAACGGACTACAAACAGCGCGACAACAAAGGCACAGATAAAGCCGACGATAAAAAACGGCATTAAATCGGAGCTTAAGCTGTCCCAATGTTTCACTAGGCTTAAGGTGCTGGCTCCCATCATAATCGGCATTGCCATAATAAATGTGAAATCGGCTGCCGCACGGTGATTCAACCCGAGAATAACGCCCCCGGAAATCGTTGAGCCGGAGCGTGAGAAACCCGGCCAAAGGGCAAGACATTGGAATAAACCGACGCCGATTGCCTGCTTGTATGAAATACGGTCTAGGGTGTCTGTCGTTTCTTTCCGTTTATTAATCCAATCGGCTGCAAGCATTAAAACTGCCCCGGCAATTAAGCCAATGGCCACGGTGCGGACTGAAAATAAATATTCATCAATATAATCCTCAAACAAAAAGCCGAGAACCGCGGCGGGCACAAGCCCTACTGCGATTTGGGCAATGCTTAATTTGTGACCATGCTCTTGGTCACTCGTGATATTTTTTTTCAAGCCAAGCAAGTTCAAAATCCTGTCTTTAAACACGATCGCAACCGCTAAAATAGAGCCAAGCTGAATGACAACTTTAAATGAGTTGGCTGCTTCTTCAGACATGAGACTGCCTGATTTAAGCCAGATATCGTCTACTATAATCATATGTCCTGTCGAAGAAACCGGTGCGTACTCTGTTAATCCTTCTACGATTCCTAAAATAGCAGCTACAAACAATTCCCATAGAGTCATGATTTTAATTCTCCCCATTAGACATTTATTTTTTACATAACGGGAGCCTTCCATAAATGGAAAGCCCGTCTTATATAACTATAAATGAAATTTATGCTTTATGACTCTTTGCATTTTCATTTTTTTCTTCATCGTATAGATGCGACTGCATTTTAAACCAGTCAAATAAATGTGTCGTAATGACTTTGGCAACCGCATAGCCCGGAATCGCAAGAATAATTCCGATAACACCAAACAGCTTGCCGGCGGTTAACAGCAGAAAAATAATGGTGATTGGGTGGATATGAAGGTTTTTCCCCATAATTTGCGGGGAGATCAGTTTCCCTTCAATAAGCTGAACAATTGTCCAGACGATCACAAGCTTGAGCAGCATCAGAGGCGATGTCACAATAGCGATAATGATCGCAGGCGTAATGGCGATTGTCGGACCTAAATACGGCACGATGCTTGTACAAGCCGCAATAACGGCAAGTAGCGAAGCGTAATCCAGTCCGATGATCAAATAGCCGATAAACAGCAAAAATCCAATGCAGAAGCTGACAATGATCTGTCCTCTGATATAAGAACTTAGCCGATGATTCATTTCGCTTAAGACTGTGTATGTCTGCTCTTTTAATTGTGTCGGCACAAACTTCAGTATGTAGATCGGCAATTTCTTTCCGTCCTTTAACAGATAGAAAAGAATAAATGGAACTGTCACGATCGAAATGATAATCTCAGTTAAGGCGCCGATAAAATTCCCAACGCCGGTAAAGGTGCTGTTTACAATCGTCGCTGCCTGATCTGACACCTTTGTCGCGAGATCAGATATATTAATGTTCATCGTTTGCTGCGCCTGATTGACAAAGTTACTGCCGATCAGTTCTTTTGTCTGATTCTCAACAACATCCACATATCTCGGGATGTTGTCAATCAAACTCATAATTTGCTCTTTTAAAAAGGGGATAATCGACACGATTGTGATCGTGATCAGCCCGATAATCAACAGATATAACAGCAAAATGGAATAGATTCTTCTGATTCTTCTTCTCTCAAGGAAATCAACGACAGGGTTTAACAGATAAAAAACAATGCCTGTTAAAATAATCGGAAGCGATATCGTTTTGAGCAGAACAATGATCGGGGTGAAAATAAATGATGTTTTTGTAAATACGAGAATATTTAAACCAATCAGCAGCAGAACAAGCAGAAATAAAACAAACTTGTTGTCCAAGAAGAATCGCTTGAATCTGCCGCTCCATGTTTGCAACGTCTCCACTATCGTTCCTCCGTCATACATAGTTTAAGTAAATTGTACACTATCGTACCTATAATGAAAAATAAAAACCGCTAATTGCTGGAAAAACTTCCTTATCTAAAAAATGTGATTTGATCTATCATGTGCTTTTCTTCTTTTTAAGCTATAATTTAGCTATATCATACAAAAGGAGCGATATGCGTGATACGATTTGCAATAGTAGGAACCAACTGGATTACAGACCGCTTTCTAGAAGCAGCTTCAGAAATTGAAGATTTCCGGCTCACAGCCGTTTATTCAAGAACACCTGAACGCGCCGCTGAGTTTGCCGCTCGGCATGGGGCTGCACATACCTTCTCCGACCTTCAGGAAATGGCGGCAAGCGATGGCTTTGATGCTGTATATCTCGCCAGCCCGAATGCCCTTCACAAGGAGCAGGCGATCCTCTTTATGAAACATGGCAAACATGTGCTATGCGAGAAACCGCTTGCTTCAAATACCAGAGAAACAGAAGAGATGATTTCAGCGGCCAGAGCGAATGGTGTTGTCCTCATGGAAGCAATGAAGACCACATTCCTGCCTAATTTTAAAGAGCTGAAAAAACACTTCCACAAAATCGGCACAATCCGCAGATTTACCGCAAGCTACTGTCAGTACTCTTCAAGGTATGATGCGTTTAGAAACGGAACTGTTTTGAACGCGTTTCAGCCTGAGCTGTCTAACGGCTCATTGATGGATATCGGCATCTATTGTATTTACCCTGCCGTTGTGCTGTTTGGAGAGCCGAAAGCCGTGAAAGCGAACGGATACACTTTATCTTCCGGCGTTGATGGAGAAGGTACCGTCATTCTCTCATATGACGGGTTTGAGGCCGTACTGATGCATTCTAAAATCTCAACTTCCTACGCGCCTGCTGAAATCCAAGGAGAAGACGGGACAATTGTATTGGATACGATCCATCGTCCTGAACGAGTGGAAATCCGCTATCGTGACGGCCGCCTGGAAAACATTTCGCTCTCTGATCCTAAACCGGCAATGTTTTACGAAGCGGCTGAATTTGTTTCCCTCGTGAAAGAGAAGAAACAGGAATCTGAAGAAAATACATATGAACGCTCCTTGATCACTGCTAACATCATGGAGGAAGCAAGAAAACAGATGGGTATTGTGTACCCTGCTGATCAAGCCTAAAAAAATCCGCCCGCGGCATGTTGCACGCGGGCGGATTTTTTTAAACGATCGGTGAGGATGCCTGCCTTTTGAAAAGCACGTTTTGTTCATATTCTTTGATATCATCAAGCCAAGCCTCTTTTACCGGCACTCCCATTTGCTCACAGTAATAATCCCAGATGGCACCGAAAGGATAGGTTTTAAATTCCTCCATCAGCGCCAGCCTTTCTGTAAAGCGCCCCTCATCCTGCAATTGTTTTAAATGGTCATTCGGAAGAAGCAAAGCGTACATTAAAGCTTTCATCATATTTCTCGTTCCGATAGTCCAAGCGGCGACACGGTTAATGCTGGCATCGAAAAAATCCAGACCGATGGCGACTTTCTCTAATGCCTGATTACGGACGATCTCAAGGGCGATTTCTCTCAATTCATCATCTAACATCACGACATGGTCACTGTCCCAGCGAACGGGCCGGGATACGTGCAAGGCAAGTTTGTCTGTGTAAAGCAGCATCGCCGAGATCTTGTTTGATACCGTTTCTGTCGGATGGAAATGTCCCGTATCGAGCAAGCATAACTTATGGTTCGTTAAAGCATAGGCTAAATAAAACTCATGAGACCCGACGACATATGATTCTGATCCAAGTCCGAACAGCTTGCTCTCGACCGAATCAACATTGTAATCTTCACTGATTTCCTCGCGGAATATCCGATCCAATGATTCTTTTAATCTTTTGCGCGGCGTCAGCCTGTCACTCGGAATATCCTTATAGCCGTCCGGAATCCAAATATTAGTCAGGCAAGGCGTGCCTAATTCTTTGCCGAAATAAGCTCCGATGCGGCGGCACGCGATGCAGTGATGAATCCAAAACTCCCGGATGGATGGATCAGGGTGTGCGAGTGTAAGCCCGTCATCCGCTTTCTCATGTGAAAACAGTGTCGGATTGAAATCTAATCCGATACCAAGACCCTTTGCCCACTTCACCCAATTTTCAAAGTGATGCGGCTTCAGCTGATCACGTTCTACAACTTCTCCGTTTGTTTCTGCGTATATAGCGTGCAGGTTTACACGATGCTTTCCCGGGATGAGAGACAGAGCTTTCTCCAAATCTCTTCTTAATTCTTCCGGGGTTTGCGCTTTTCCGGGATAATTGCCTGTGACGTCAATGCCGCCGGAAAGCTCGCCCTTATTCACTTCAAACCCTTCAATGTCATCACCCTGCCAGCAGTGGATTGAGATCGGAACTTGCTGCAATTGCCGGAACACAGCTTCAACATCAATTCCCCATTTTTCATATTCTTGTTTTGCGCTGTCATAATTCGCTTTTATCGTCATACGGCTCTCTCCCTATTATTCGAAATAAAAGACTTCCTTCAGATCGATTGAAACGGGACTGTCATCGGCGTTTGTTTTCATTAATGGCGCCATTGATTTCCACCATCTGCGGCACACCTCTGTGTCCGCCATCTTCTTCCACTTTTCCTCATCCTCTATCTCTAAATAAGCAAATAACCGGCCTGTCTCTTCGTCTAAAAAAATAGAATAGTGATGCGCCCCATGGGCTTTAAGCGCTTCCGCCATTTCTGGCCAAATGTCATCATGCCTCTGTTTGTATTCCTTGAATTTATCTTTATGGACGAACATGATACTCGCTTTTCTTTTCAAGCTGATCACCTCTTTTTATTTAGATAGCGCTTTCAAAACAGTTTGATGATAGGACTGAATGATGGCGCTTCTGTCAGTATCTTTAGGGATAAACACTTTAATGGGAAAGGAGTTTCTGACGGTCTTGCGGGCCTGGTTTACGTCCTTTATTTCTTTGGCAGCAATCATTTGCATCAGCAGATTTCCGATGGCTGTCGCCTCAGCAGGTCCGGCGTATACCGTTTTTCCGCTCATATCAGCGGTTAATTGATTTAAGAAGTCGTTTTGGGCGCCTCCTCCGATAATATGAAGCTGTTGAATGTTTTTCCCTGTAATGGTTTCTAGTTCTGAGATGGCTATCGCATAGATGATGGCTAAATTGCTGTAGATACAGCAGGCAAGTTCGCCTGCGGTGTGAGGAATCTGTTGGAAGGTTTCTCTGCAATAATGTTGTATTTCCTTTATCATGTCATGCGGATACAGAAAACGATCATCATTTAAGTTGATAAACTGCTGAAACGGTTTTGTTTTTCCAGCTTCTTCTGCCAGTTGCTGAAAATTGTAATCTTCTCGTAATTGTTTCCGGACTTCTTGTATCATCCACATGCCAATGATGTTTTTCAGGAAACGAATGGTGTTGTTTGCGCCGCGTTCATTGGTATAATTGTTTTTCAATGCGAGTTTATTTATAATCGGCGTTTCGTTCTCAATTCCGATTAGCGACCATGTTCCGCTGCTGATATACGCCCAATCATTGTTTATGCCTGGTGCGGCGAGGACAGCTGAAGCAGTATCATGCGTTGCGACGGTAACCACCCTGCAAGCCGGCAGATCATAGCCTGGAAACCAATCATTTCTTAGCTTGCCGAGTTCCTGTCCCGGTTCAGTCAGCGGCGGAAATTGCTGTTCCTTAACAGACACGGCTTCGAGCAATTCGGGATCAAACTTTCCGGTTAAGGCGTTTAAGAGCTGTGTCGTGGACGCATTTGTGATTTCCGCTGCTGCTTTGCCGGTTAAGCAATAGCCTAAATAATCCGGCACCATTAAAATCTGCTCTGTTTTTCTCAGCAGCTCCTGGTCTTCTTCATATAATTGATAGATTGTGTTAAAAGGCAGAAACTGAATGCCTGTTTTTTGATAGATTGTTTCTTTTGATATCGTTTGCGCAAGCTTCTCCATTGTGTTCTCTGTTCTTTTATCCCGGTATGATATGACTTCTCGTAAGCGGCTGCCTTTCTCATCCAGCAAGACGTAATCAACGGCCCATGTATCAATGCCGACGGTGCAGCAGTCATAGCCAAGGGCTTTCACCTTTTGCAGCCCTTGCAGGATTTGCTCTAGCAAATGATCAATATCCCAATAGCCATGTCCGTCTCTTTGCATGAAGCCGTTTGCGAATCGGTGAATCTCTTGTACTGCAAGCTTTCCTTCCTGGAGTTCGCCTATTATGACTCTCCCGCTTGATGCCCCTATATCAACAGCAGCATATATCATCCTTTCACCCTTTCTTTAGGAAGGGGGACGGCTGTCACTTTCACATTCTTTTCTTCAAGGGCTTTTACTGATACCGGATCAAGTCTAGAATCGGTAATGATGCAGCTGACATCCTGCAAAGAGGCGATATGTGAAAACTCGCGGTTCCCCCATTTGCTTGAATCGGCCATCAAAATGGTCTGATCAGATCTTTCAATCATCCGTATTTTAAGCAGTGCCTGCCACTCATTTGAGTCGCTCATTCCATGTTCCATATCAAACCCTTGGCAGGACAGAAAGGTTTTATTTACATGATAGGTTTCAAGTGAACGCTCAGCTAACGGTCCCGCAAATGATAATGATTTTGTCAGCAAGATACCGCCTGTTGAAATAACTGATATCTTTTGTTTTTTGCTCAGTTCAATGGCTGCCTTCATTGAGTTTGTAATGACGGTGAGCTCAATATCAGGGAGTATTTTCGCCATGTACCAAGCGGTGGTGCTTGCATCGAGAATGATTCGGTCACCGCTTTTTACATATTTGGCCGCTTCATGAGCAATGGCTTTTTTCTCTATTACATTTGTAATTTCACGTTCAGAAAAATGAATTTCCGACTCCTGCTGCTGAATGCTGACCGCACCTCCGTGGCTGCGGCTCAGCTTATGCTCTTTCTCAAGCTTCTCAAGGTCCCGCCGAATCGTTTCTTCTGTGACAGAAAATATGTCACTCAATTCTGATACGCGGATGCTTAAACGCTTATTCACTAGTTCGACTATTTTTTTCTGCCGTTCTGCTATTAACATCGGTAACGTCCTTCCTCATTAATATCCGTCTTGCTTTTCCCAAATCATAGCATACTTCTAACGCGTAAAAGCTGCCGGGACGCCGCCGTCTACTGTAATCATACACCCTGTCGTCTTTTCAGCTTTAGAAGAAGCCAAAAACGAGATTGATTCGGCAATATCCTGCGGGTAAATATTAACCAAAAGCGTTGTGCGTTTCCGATAATGTTCCTCTAGCTGATCCGGCTCTATTCCATATGCCGCAGCCCGCTCCTCCCGCCAGCTTGACCCCCAAATCGCTGAGCCTTGGAGAACCGCGTCAGGCAAAACTGAGTTTACACGAATGCCGTATTCTCCTCCTTCTGCTGCAATACATCGAGCCAAATGGGTTTCAAGTGCTTTTACCGAACTGTAGGCTGAAGCGTTTTTTCCCGCATAGACAGCGTTTTTCGATCCCACAAACACCATGCTTCCACCTATGTTTTGCTGTTTCATTTGCTTAAACGCTTCGCGGGCCACGAGAAAATAGCCGGTTCCCAATACATTGATATTGAGATTCCATTCTTTTAGACTTGTTTCGTCAAAAGGGCTTGATGTTGCCAGCCCGGCATTATTAACGACAATGTCAATGCCGCCGTAGGTAAGCGCTGCTTGTTCAAAGGCAGACTGTACCTCATCTTCATTTGTCACATCCATTTTGACAGCCATTGCGCGTCCTTCTCCGTACGTTTCGTTTATTTCCTCGGCAATTTTTTGTGCGCCTTCTACATTCAGGTCAGCCGCGATCACGTGTCCGCCTTCTGCTGCAAAGTGCCGGCAGGCTGCACTTCCGATTCCGCCGGCGCCACCTGTTATCAATGCTACTTTTCGAGAAAATTCTGCTTCCGGCGGGGCCAGCGTGAGTTTATATAATTCCAGCGGCCAGTATTCAACATGATAGGATTCATTTTCGTTTAATGAAACAAATCGTCCGAGTGAGGCAGAGCCTTTCATTACAGCAATAGCTCTCTGGTATAAAGCACCGCTAACTTTTGACATGGCAAGGCTTTTTCCCGTATTGACCATTCCAATGCCAGGAATCAATATGACACGCGGCGCTGATTCAAAGATTTGATCCCCTTCCTGCTGATTGCGTGCAAAGTAAGCTTGATACTCTGCTTTGAAGCGCTCGATCCCTGACTTCAGAAGATCCTCCAGCTCCTGAGCATCTTGCGTTTCCGGATTCCATTCAATGTACAGCGGGACACGCTTTGTATGAACGAGGTGATCCGGACACGCAGCGCCAATTTGAGAAAGCTCCGGCGCTTGCACGCTGTTTACAAATTCTAATACCTCTTCATGATCGTCATAGGAGAGGATCATTTTCTTTTCATCGCTTACAGCTCCTCGGATAACAGGCATGATACCCGCCAGAATTTGTTTCCGCTTATCTGCTGGCAGTGACTCGTATCGCCTGCCGCCGAATCGCTGTTTTTGGTTGATGCGTTCATGAATGTACTGCTCAGCTTCTTGAATAATGGAGATCGTTTTCTCATAACACTTCTCTGACGTATCTCCCCAAGTGACTAAGCCGTGTTTTTCCATTAAGACAAGCTCGGCATTTGGATTGTTTGCCACGCCGTCTGCGATCATTTTAGACAGAGTAAATCCCGGGCGAACGTATGGCACCCATACAAACCGGCTGCCATAAATATCTTCGGCAATTTGTTTTCCATTATCAGCGCAGCAAATGCTGATAATTGTATCCGGATGGGTATGGTCAACATGATTGTATGGCAAAAATGCGTGTAAGAGTGTTTCAATGGAAGGGCGGGGATGTTTGCTGTCTATCATACAATGAGACAAGTAATCTACCATTTCTTCATCTGACATCTGGTCTCTTTCAATCAGCGGACGGATGTCATCTAATCTCAGGCCGGTAAAGTTATGCGCTTTCATTGTTGCCAAGTCTGAGCCGCTTCCTTTTACCCACATCACTTCTGTTTCGCGGCCTCTGAAATCCTTCTCCGTTGTTTTCATCGACGTATTGCCGCCGCCCCAGTTGCATACAGTGCGGTCTGCTCCGATTAAATTGGACCGATACACCAATTCTTCAACACCCTTTGGCAGCTGGGCGGCATGTTCTGATTCCCATACATGTTTCACCATTTTCATCTTCCTCCGTCCCTTTTATTTGTATCCGCTTTCATTATATATGATGTTTGTTTGTTTTTGAATACCTTTTGTTTATTTTTGTTTTTATCAAGAAACAAAAAAAGAAAGCAGCAAAGATATGCCGCTTTCTTTTTCTATTAAGATTCAATTTTAAATTTTTTCGTAATGTCTTGAAGTTCTTCCGCCATGTTCGCCAATGTTTCAGCTGAAGAACTGATTTCCTCCATAGACGCAAGCTGCTCTTCCGCCGAAGCTGCGATATCTTGAATGCCCGCTGAGCTTTCTTTCGCTACTTCGGAAATTTCCTCAACCGCACTTGATACTTCCTGTGATCCGACTGACAGCTGTTCAACCGTTGCATTCAGATTTTGTAATTCACCGGATATTTGCGATGTCATCTCGTAGATTTGCTTAAAGCTTTCAGCTGTTTGGTCTGTAATTTGCAAGCCTTCTTTAACTTCATGATTCACGGATTGGAACATAGAGAGCGACGTGCTGATTTCTCTGACAATCTCTTGAATTAATCCTTCAATTTCCTTCGCAGAATGTGCTGATTGCACAGCAAGTTTTCTGACCTCTTCCGCTACAACAGAGAAGCCTCTGCCGTATTCTCCGGCTCTGGCTGCCTCAATTGCTGCATTTAAAGCCAACAAGTTCGTTTGATCGGCAATGCCATTGATTACATTTAAGATGCTGGTAATGTCCTGAGATTTTGTTTCAAGGCCTTTGACAACTGCTTCGGCTTTTTGAACCGATTCATCGATTGTCTTCATTTGGCCGACTGTGTGCTCTACCAGTTTTTCTCCGCTTCCGGCTGCCTCAGAGGACTGGATTGAAGACTTCGTAATGGTTGATGAAGCCTGAGCCACTTTTGATATGCCGTGGTTCATTTGAGAAAGATGATCTGAGCTTGTTTCCAATTTCTCGCTTTGCGCCTCGTTGCCATTTGAAAACTGTTCGATTGCCAGCGTAATGTGTTCAGTCGCCTTACTCGTTTGGGCTGCACTTGCCGTCAGTTCTTCAGAAGATGATGCCACATTTTCTACAGACGTTTGAATAACACCGATGACAGAACGCAATGATTCAGACATCTCGTTAAAGCTTTCTCCTAGCTGGCCAAACTCATTTTTCGACTGAATATCAATCACTTCCGTTAAATCTCCGCTGCTGATTTTCGCAGATGTTAAAACCAGTTTTCTTAACGGTTTGGTGATGGCGCGTATAATAAAGAGAATGAGTATGCCGCCGATCACAATTGACACACATAGAATGATAACGGCAGTGTTCAGTACCGGACTTGAAGCATCTTGCAATTCACTGACAAAGTACGTACCCGCGATTTTCCACCCTGTCAATTTATTTGTCGTAAATGCCATTTTCTTTTCTTTGCCTTCGAAGGTATATTGAAATGAACCGTCTGCTTTTGAATATACCTCTTTTGTCCAGTCGCCGGATCCAGTTGTTCCAGGCTTAATCGTCGGATGGGCGATATATTTTTTGTTGCCTGTTGTAATAAATGCAAAGCCGTTTTTACCGATTTTTATTCTCTGTGAAGCTGCCAGCACTTCATCCAGATTTAAATCAAGCGCTATGACCCCTGAGCCATCTTTTAATTGTTTGGAAATCGTAACAACGATATCTCCTGTCGCTTCGTCAGTATACGGCTCTGAGAATACAGCCTGTCCTTTTTTCGCAACAGCCTGTTTGTACCAGTCACGTTCTGTCGGATCGAAACCTTTAGGAACGCCGCTTTCCGGATATTTGTAGAGCTTTTTATTTTCTGAAGCCGCATAGATTGCTCCTACATCGGCATTTAGTGTCGTGTACTGTTTAAATTTTTCATTCAGTAAGGTTTTGTTTTTGCCTTGTAATATGTCTTTATCAATTGTCTCGCTGTAATAATCAATTGCTTTTACTTTATTTTTCAATTTGTTTTCAAGTGTGCTGTTGAGTTCTTCAACGTTTCCTATTGCACTATTCGTAAGTTCCCTGTCCAGTGCGTTCCAAGCTGATTGATAACTGAAATATGCTAATACCCCAATCGGCAAAATGAGCACTGTCAGAAACGCAGCGATAAGCGGTTTGCTGATTGATGGCTGTTTGATCCAATGTATGAATTTTCCCATTCTCGATAATTCCTCCTTTAAGCTAAAAATAATATCGTCAAGCTAGGATAAAAGCTTTAATAAAAAAACTAAAAAAAACACCCAAGCGCAGAACCTTGGGTGTTTTGACTCATTATTCGATTTTGAATCGTTTTGTCATATCGCGAAGCTCTTCAGCCATGCTTGAAAGTGTTTCTGCTGATGAGCTGATTTCTTCCATAGAAGCAAGCTGCTCTTCGGCTGATGCCGCGATATCTTGAATGTGGGCTGAGCTTTCTTTTGAAATCGATGCAATATGCTCAGACGCTCCCGATACCTCTTCAGAGCTGGCAGAAAGCTGCTGAACCGTCGCACTCATGTTTTGCAGTTCTCCGGCTATCTGGTTTGTCATTTCAGAGATTCGTTTAAAGCTTGTCTCTGTTTGATCTGTGATGTCAAGGCCTGTTTGCACCTCTTGGTTCACAGACTGGAACATGCCGAGAGATGTGTTGATTTCTTTCACGATTTCAATGATGAGCGCTTCAATCTCTTTAGCTGAATCAGCGGACTGTACAGCCAGTTTTCTGACTTCTTCCGCTACGACGGAGAAGCCGCGCCCGTATTCGCCTGCGCGCGCCGCTTCAATGGCAGCGTTTAGTGCAAGCAGGTTCGTCTGGTCAGCAATACCGTTAATCACGCGCAGAATGTTTGTGATGTCTTTTGATTTGGTTTCCAATCCGCGAACAACTTGTTCCGCTTCTTTCACCGACTTGTCTATCACGTTCATTTGGCCGACAGTCTGATGAACAAGCTGTCCGCCCGCACTCGCGATTTCTGTCGATTGAACAGATGAATCTGTAATGACTTCAGAAGCTTGAGCCATATTCGTCAATCCGTCATTCATCTGATAAATATGCTCCGCCGCTGTTTCGATGTTTTCATTTTGTTTTTCATTGCCGTTTGAAAATTGTTCTATTGCCAATGTGATATGCTCGGTCGCCTTGCTTGTTTGCGCGGCAGATGCCGTCAATTCCTCGGAGGAAGCGGCAACATTGTCTACCGAATCCTGAATGGCGTGTATGAGAGAGCGAAGTGAAGACGCCATATTGTTAAAGCTTTTGCCCAGTTCGCCCAGTTCATCTTTTGAACGGATATCAATCGTTTCCGTTAAATCTCCCTCACTGATCCGCTTAGATGAACTGACAAGCTGTTTCAGCGGTGTCGTGATTGATCGAATAACCAATGTCATCACGATGATACCAACGAGAATGGCTGCAATCAGGACAATTAATGCGAGGTGAAGCACAGGCTTAGCCGCATCATGAATCTCGTCCAGATACATCGTTCCGCCTATCTTCCATCCCGTTAGCTTGTTCGTATCAAAGGCCATTTTTTTCTTATCGCCGTTCATGCTGTATTGAAAATCGCCTTTATCGGCAGACAGCATCTGTTCAAGCCAGTCGCCTTTCAATTCGGTTCCTGAAGCCTCATCAGGATGCGCAACGACCTTTTTGTCTTTCGTCATAATAAAAGCATAGCCTTCTTTGCCGATGTTCACTTGTTTGGTCGTTTTCAGCAGGTTATCGATCGTCATGTTGATTGCGATAACGCCTGATCCGTCTTTTGTCTGCTGGGCAATTGTCACAACCATTGTGTTCGTAGATGCTGTTTTGTATGGATCTGTTATGACGGCTTTGCCATTATTGGCAACCGCTTTTTTGTACCAGTCCCGTTCAACGGGATTATAATCGCTTGGCATCGGCAGATCCGGGTAACGGGTAAAGCGCCCGTCTTTGTCACTTGTATAAATAGATTCCACATCTTTATTGATTTTAATATATTGTGAGAATTTCTCTTCAATGCTGGCATTGCTCTTTGCTTTATATTTCTTTTGTGTCAGCCATTCGCTGAAGTATTCGGCGCTGTTTTCTTTTTCTCCGATGCTGGTGTTAATGATTTCGTTTAGTTGCTGTACATTTTCTAAGGCGCTTCCCATCATCTGTCTGTCGAGCGAGCTGCTGGCAGATCCATAAGCAATCGCCGCTACTATGGCAACCGGTATGATGAGAATCGATAGAAAGGAAACCAGAAGCTTCCGTGTAATTGATCTCTGTTTAATTAGTTGGAGTATTTTTTTCATCAGTTCATTTCTCCTTTTTTATGCTACCCTTCATATCGGCTGAAAATGGGTAAATATATACATTAAAAAAGAAGAAATTCAAGAAAAATAACTAAATCCCTATTTAAAATTAGTTATTTAGACCTATTAATCATCCAATTTAAATCGTTTTGTCAAATCTCGCAGCTCTTCGGACATTTTTTCAAGCGTCTGCGCCGATGAGCTGATTTCTTCCATGGAGGCAAGCTGTTCCTCGGCTGAAGCGGCGATATCTTGAATGCCGTCTGAACTTTCTTTAGAAATAGCGGCGATATCTATAGAAGCAGCGGAAATTTCCTGAGACCCTGCCGACAGCTGTTCAACCGTTGCATTCATGTTTTGCAATTCTGCGGCAATTTGATTCGTCATTTTTGATATATGTTTAAAGCTTTGTTTTGTTTCGTCTGTCATGACCAGACCTGTTTCCACTTCTTTATTTACGGATTGAAGCACGTTTAATGATGTATGAATTTCTTTTACGATTTCACTGATCAGCGATTCAATTTCCTTTGCTGAATCTGCCGACTGTACCGCAAGTTTTCTCACTTCTTCAGCGACCACAGAAAAGCCTCGTCCGTACTCGCCTGCTCTGGCCGCTTCAATGGCGGCATTTAATGCTAAAAGATTGGTTTGATCTGCGATGCCGTTGATAACACGTAAAATATTTGTGATATCCTTTGATTTGATTTCCAGGCCTTTGACCACTTGCTCCGCTTCTTTCACAGAATGATCAATCGTATTCATTTGGCCGGCTGTTCTCTGAACGAGTGTTTCCCCTGCGCTTGACACTTCGGTGGAGTCTGCAGAGGTTTCTGTAATGACTGCCGCCGCCCGGGCCAGCTCAGCAAGTCCGTCGTTCATTTCGTTAATTTGTTCTGTTGTCGTCTCGATTCGGTCGCTCTGGTTTTCGCTTCCGTTTGAAAATTGTTCGATCGCCATTGTAATGTGTTCAGTGGCCTTGCTTGTCTGATCTGCGGAAGCTGTCAGCTCTTCTGACGATGAGGCGACATGTTCTACAGATTCTTTAATGCCGTAGATCAGCGAGCGGAGAGAGTGCGCCATATTGTTGAAGCTTTGGCTCAGAACCCCGAGTTCGTCTTTTGATTTGATTTCTATCGTTTCTGTTAAATCGCCTTTGCTGATTTTTTCAGCTGACGCAACGATGCGTTTCAAAGGCCTTGTAATCGACCGGATGACAAAATAAATCGCCGTTATTCCGGCTGCAATGGCAATGGCAAGAACAACTGATGCCATAACAAGAACCCTGCTTGCGGCATCATGGATCTCGTCGGCATACATCGTGCCGCTGATTTTCCAGCCTGTTGTTTCGCTTGTGGCGAACGCCATTTTCTTCTTCTTTCCTTTGTGCGTATATTCAAAGTCGCCGCTTTTGTCTTTGTAAAGTTTGTCTATCCACTCCCCTTCTAACTGCGTACCCGCTTTTTCACCGGAGTAGGCAATGACTTCTTTATTTTGGCTGAGGATAAAGGCATAGCCTTCTTTGCCAATACTGATTTCTTTTGCTGTTGCCACAAGGTCATCGATTTTCATATCCATGGCGACAACGCCTGATCCATCCTTTGTCTGGCGCGCAATGGTGACAACCATTTTTCCTGATGAAATGGATTCGTAAGGTTCGGTCACAATTGTCTTTCCTTTATTATCCATGGCTTCTGTGTACCAGTCACGTTCTAAAGCATTAAAGTCACTCGGCATGTCTGCGTGCGGATAGCGTGTGAATGTCCCGTCTTTGCTGCTTGAAAACACCGCAGCGACATTGTCATTCATTTGAATAAATTGTTTAAATTCTTGTTTGATCTCCGTTTTTTTCTTGTCTTTCAACTTGTCTGCTGTCGCCCAATCGCTGAAAAACGCGAGGCTTTTTTCAGTCGTTTTGATTTTGCCATCAATAATGTTATCTAATATTTGAACGTTTTCCTTTGCGCTTTGTGTCATCTGTATGTCAAGAGATGCAACAGCTGATTGATAAGCGCTTACCGATAGTGCCGTAATCGGGACAATTAAGATCAGCAGGAAAGAAATAATGAGTCTCCTGGCAATTGATGATCTGCGAATGGTGGTGAGTGTTTTTTTCATTCCTCTTGAACCTTCTTTCAATAATTTACAAATTATATCGGCTGATATTCCTTTATCTTACATTGAAAATGAAGGAAAAAATGAAAAATAGTTCAAAACTCACCGATTTAGACAGGTCTTTTTTATTATTTCTTATACAGAAAAACAGCGCTTCATAAGCGCTGTTTTTTGCTCTTATTCAATTTTAAATTTCTTTGTCAGATCACGGAGCTCTTCTGCCATCTGCGCCAGGGTCGTGGCTGATGAACTGATTTCTTCCATAGAAGCAAGCTGCTCCTCGGCCGATGCAGCAATGTCTTGAATGCTTGCCGAGCTTTCTCTTGAAACATCGGCAATTCCGCTCACCGCTGCCGATACATGCTCTGAACGGCCTGACAGCTGTTCTACGGTTGTATTCATCGTCTGCAATTTGTCTGCAATCTCATTTGTCATGCTGAAAATACTTTGAAAGCTTTCCTTTGTATTGTCTGTGACAACTAGCCCTGATTGCACTTCTTGATTAACGGCTTTAAACATGTGAAGAGAAGTTTCGATTTCTGCAACGATTTCCTGGATCAGATTTTCGATTTCTTTAGATGAATCTGCAGATTGAACGGCCAGTTTACGCACTTCCTCCGCTACAACAGAGAAGCCTCGTCCAGATTCCCCGGCCCGCGCCGCTTCAATGGCTGCATTTAATGCCAGCAGGTTTGTTTGATCAGCAATCCCATTGATGACTCGTAAAATACTCGTGATATCTTTTGATTTTTCTTCTAACCCTTTCACCACTGCTTCAGCCTGCTGAACCGACTCATTAATTGAATTCATCTGCCCGACTGTCTGCTGGACAAACTTCTCGCCTGTACCCGCGATTTCCGTTGATTGGATAGACGCTTTCGTAATGTCTGATGATGTTTGTGAGACTTGCTGGAGCCCTTCATTCATCATGTTCAGCTGATGAGAGCTGGACTCCACTTTTTCGCTCTGCTCTTCGTTTCCGTTTGAGAACTGCTCAATTGCCATTGTAATATGCTCCGTCGCCTTGCTCGTTTGCCCGGCGGATGCAGTCAGCTGTTCGGATGATGCGGCAACATTATTAACCGAGTCTTGAATGGCGCTGATAAGCGAACGCAAGGATTGTCCCATTTCATTGAAGCTTTCGCCAAGCTCGCCCAGTTCATCTTTCGAACGGATCTCGATGGTTTCTGTCAGATCTCCGCTGCTGATCATTTTTGATGATTGAACCAGACGTTTTAACGGTTTTGTGATCGAACCAACGATAAACAGGATTAACATCCCGCCTGCCAGTATTGAAGCAATCAGCACGATCATGCCTGTTGTCAGGACAGATTTTGAGGATTCCTTGATTTCACTCATATACATGGTGCCGGCAATTTTCCAGCCAGTCAGTTGATTTGTCGTATATGTCATCTTTTTATCTTCATGATTCAGGGTGTACTGCAGCTCGCCGCTGTCCTTGTCATACATTTTGGCAACCCAGTCGCCAGACAGCTTTTCACCAGCCTTATGGTTTTGATGGGCAACATATGTTTTGTTTTTCGTCGCGATGAAAGCATAGCCCTCTTTTCCGACTTTAATTTGTTTCAACTGTTCTAACAGTTTATCAATTGTGATATCCATGGCGACGACGCCTGAACCATCCTTCAATTCCTGAGCAATGGTAATGACCATGCTTCCGTCGCTGGCTGCCACATAAGGATCGGTCACTACGATTTCACCGCCGGCCTTCATTGCATCCTGGTACCAAGAACGTTTTCTCGGATCGTAGCCATCCGGCAATTTTTCTTTCGGTGCCTGTACATATGTGCCGTTTTCTGCCCCTCCGTAAATTCTGGCTACGTCTTGGTTAATGGAAACATATTGCGAAAACTTGGCCTTAACCTCTTCCTGTTTGGATTTTCCTTTAAACGCGGAGCTTTTCAGTGATTTACTGAAAAAGCTGATGCCTTTCGCTTTTGCTCCTATATCATTTGTAACGGTTGTATTAAATGAATCGACACTATTTTTCGCATTTCCCATGATCTCCTGATCCAGTTTTCCGCTTGCTGAGCGATAAGAACTGAATTCCAATATAAGAATCGGAATAATTAAAATCACAACAAATGAAATAATTAGTTTTCTAGAAATAGACGGTTTTGTCAGCCAATTGATAAAAGTCTTCATATCCAGCTTCTCCTTCAGGTTTGATACAGTATATATCGGCTGCTTTAAAAAGTTTTTAAAATAGAAGAAGTTTCCTTTTCAACATTTCTCTGTCTTTTTAGCTTTCATTGCACAAGCCTTGTGCATAGTTTATAAAAAACAAGGGGGGCTTCAGATGATTATTGTATCCGGGCAATGGCTCCGTCCCCAAGACATTGAAAACTGGCAAATAGACAAAAACCTGAATCCGCTGCTAAAAGAAATGATTGCTACACCCGTTCAGTTTGATTATCATTCGATCGCTGAACTGATGTTTGAGCTTCATTTGCGCATGAACATTGTTGAATCGGCAAAAGCGCTGCATAAAAGCGGGGCGAAGTTCGCCACCTTTGTAAAAACATACGGGAATACAGCGTATTGGCGGGTTTCACCGGAAGGGGCTCTGGAGCTTAAGTATAAAATGCCGCCTTCAAAGGCGATTCGGGATATTGCAGAAAACGGCCCGTTTTATGCGTTTGAATGCGCGACGGCAATCGTTGTGATTTATTACTTAGCATTGCTTAAAACCATCGGAGAAGAAAAATTCGACGCAGCCTTTGACAGAATTATTTTATATGACTGGCATTATGAGAAATTGCCGATATATACGGAAACGGGACATCACTTTTTCCTTGGAGACTGTTTGTATTTTAAAAATCCTGAATTTGATCCGCAGAAAGCGCAGTGGAGAGGCGAAAATGTGATTTTATTAGAAAAGGACAAATATTTTGCTCACGGCCTGGGAATTTTAAACGCTCAGCAAATTATTGATAAGCTGAATTCTTTCAGACGAAAAGGAGCCGTACAGTCAGCTTATCTCCTTTCACAAGCGACCAGGCTTGATATTCCGTCACTCTATCCCATCACCCGCTAAAAACCCCACCGTCTATTTTGGGGACGATGGGGTTTCAAATGCTTTTCGTTTTCGATAGAAAGGGGCTGTGCCGACATACTGGTTCGCAGCCCATTCCATTTTTTCAAGGTCATTTCTCGTCACGATGGGATCTTGGCTGCTCCACTTGATAAACCGGACAAAATAATACCCTTTGATGGGAGCCATTGTAACTTTTGAATGAGGCCAGTCTTCAAATACAAACTCAATTTTCCCTTTCTTTTTATAAGAATATTGAAGAATGTTCATCGTCTGTCACCTCTGTTAGTTACGTTACGATTGGCAAAGCTCAGCTATCAGCGTTTTCACGTCAGAGGGCCCATTGAGCAATCCGACTGATTGCCCCGCCCACAGAGACATGTGACCGGAATCTTTGGCTGCGGCGGCATGTTTTCTCATTGGTTTTGTTAACGTGTTTTGCAATGGATAAGGAAGTGTATTTGCCTCTTCAGCTTGTTGCTCTTTCATCCATTGGTTGACTATACCCCTTGCAGGCTTCCCCGAAAACAATGCGGTAAGGCGCGTGTCTGTTCCATGCGCTTCTTTTAATTCCTGTCTGTACGTTTCAGAGGCTTTGCTTTCCTCACACATAAGAAATGGGGTCCCGACCTGTACACCTTGCGCTCCGAGACAGTGAGCCGCTTGGACGCCGCGGCGGTCTGCAATTCCGCCTGCCGCAATCACGGGTACTGAAACAGCGTCTGCAGCTTGGGGGACCAGTGACATTAAGCCAATAGAAGACTCTCCGCTGACCGGCAGAAAAGAACCGCGGTGGCCGCCTGCTTCACTGCCTTGCAGCACGATGATATCCATTCCGCGCTCTTCCAGCAGGACGGCTTCTTGCGGCGAAGTAGCCGTTCCGATAAGACAGCAGCCATTTTTCTTTAATAAATGAATGCTTTCATCAGGCGGAATGCCGAACGTAAATGAACAGGCTCTTACATTGTATGTAAGAATCAGATTTATTTTTTTATGAAAATCCTCCCACTCTTCCTCCTCTAAAGGAAAAGCAGCCGCCTGTTCCGCAAACGGAATGTTTTGTTTCCATGTGTGAACCCTTTTATCGTCCGGTGCCTTCCTTTTTTCCGGCACAAACACATTTACCTGAAAAGCGCTGCTGGTCAATTCCTGCATCTCGATGATTTGTTTTTCAAGCGTAGCTGGACTGAGATATCCGGAAGCGAGACTTCCGAGCGCGCCTTCATTCGACACAGCGGCTGCCAGTCGGGGTGTGACCAGGCCGCCTGCCATCGGCGCCTGAATGACAGGCTTTGATAATGATAGTGCTTTCATCCATTGAGTCATAGAAGCACCTCCTGTTATTCCATGATTTTGATATGGCAAGTTCGATGACGCGGACCATCAAATTCGCAGAAATAAATACCTTGCCACGTCCCGAGAATGAGACGCCCGTTTTCAATGATGACATGCTGTGAAGCGCCTACCGTACTGGACTTCATATGTGCAGCTGTATTGCCTTCCATATGGCGGTCCAGCTCATGGTCCCATGGATACATCTCATCAAATCTTCGGAGCATATCTCTTTTCACATCGGGATCGGCATTTTCATTAATTGTAATGCCCGCCGTCGTATGCGGACAGTAAATCAGCGCTGCCCCGCTTGCCACTCCTGTTTCTTGAAGAAACGCTTCCACCTCGTGAGTGATTTCAACCATTTCACCTCTTTTGTTTGTTTTGATTTGCAGAGTTTTCAGCATTTGTTTCTCCTTTCACTTCCCCTTCTCTTTGCATATTCGTTCTGTGTTCTTTTTTTCCTGTTAAACCAGGCTCATAAACCTGAAGAAAACAAAAACTCCAGCTTGTTTCTGGAGTTTTATTGCCATAGATATACTCTGGCTTCATAAGGTTTTAACAGCAGTGATGTCGTATGCTTGTGCGGTTCTGTTTCCATATTCGACAATAGGAGTTTGTCAGAAAATAACGGCAATGCGGGATATCTGCAGAACGCCGGCGCACCCGTCAGATTTGCCGCAATTAGCGCAGTTTGGCTCTCGTTTTTGCGAAGGTATGCAAAGATTTGCTGATCTTCCGGCAAAATCAGCTCGTATTGGCCATAAATAAATACATCATATGTTTGGCGGAGTTTGATCAAGCTTTTATAAAAGTGATAGACAGATGTGTTATCGTTTATTTGCGCCTCGGCGTTCAGCCATGTGTAATTGTCATTAACCCCAATCCATGGCTTGGCATCGGAAAACCCAGCGTGAGGAGATGCATTCCATTGCATTGGTGTTCGAGAATTGTCTCTTCCCTTTTTCCAGACAATCTTCATCACTTCCTCGTGAGAAGCGCCTTTTGCGGTCTCTATGTCATACAGCCGCTTCATCGCGACATCATCATAATCCTCAATCGAAGGAAACGCCACATTGGTCATGCCGATTTCCTGTCCTTGATAAATAAACGGCGTGCCTTTCATCAGAAAATAAACAACGGCGAGTGCTTTTGCACTTTCCTTTAAGGAATTCCCCTCGTTTCCCCATACAGAAACAGAACGGGGCTGATCATGGTTTTCCATAAACAAAGCATTCCAGCCGATTCCCTCCAAACTGTTCTGCCACTCTGTTAAAATCCGTTTGAATGCAACGATATCGATGCTTTCATTTATCTCTATATCCCACAGGCCGAGATGTTCAAATTGAAAAATCATGCTGAAAATGCCGGATTCCTCCCCCGCCCACTCAGCCGCCTCCTTTGCCGCGACACCGTTTGCCTCTCCGACCGTCATGATCGGGTAGCGGGAAAATGTGTTTTCCTTCAGCTCTGTTAAAAAATCCAATATGCCCTCAGCATTCATATGATAAGGAAAAGAAGGAACATAGGACAGCCCTTTCGGATTCGGCAGATCAGGCAGCCCTTCTTTTTTCTTAATATGAGAAATGGCATCCACCCGAAATCCGTCTATGCCTTTATCGAGCCACCAATTGACCATGTCATAAACGGCGTTTCTTACCTCTTGATTTTCCCAGTTCAGGTCTGGCTGCTTTTTATCAAAAAGGTGGAGATAATACTGGCTTGTCTGCTGATCATACTGCCAAGCCGATCCTCCGAAAATGCTTTCCCAATTGTTTGGCTCTTTTCCGTCTTTCCCGTCCTTCCAAATATACCAGTCGCGTTTTTGGGATTGTAAAGATGCACGTGATTCAATGAACCATGGATGTTCATCACTTGTATGATTCACGACAAGATCCATAATGAGCTTCATGCCAAGCTCATGAATATCATGAAGCAGCTGATCGAAATCTGCCATTGTGCCGAAATCGCTCAATATGTTTTTGTAATCTCTTATATCATAGCCGTTATCCGCATTGGGTGAGTCGTACAAAGGACAAATCCAAATCACATCGGCACCAAGTTCTTTTATGTACGGAAGCTTGGACCTGATTCCTTGAATATCCCCGATTCCATCGCTGTTTGAATCCTTGAAGCTGCGGGGATAAATTTGGTAGACCACCGCTTCCTTCCACCAAGCCTTTTTCATACAGCCACTCCTTCCTGCGTGTGCGGTTTTTATATCTTATGTAGAAAAAAGCCTTTGAAGCATTCATTTTTTCAGAAAAAAAGCCTCTTGCCGATGACAAGAGACTGATCAATTTTTCAGAAGCCTTTGGTCCTGATTTTCTTTGAGCTCAAAAAACAGCCGCGATCCAGCCCGGCTGTTTTTGATTAAAACTCTGTTTTTTTGATTTCGACAAATCGAATGTGATGGTCTTCAGCGTCGAGGATTTTAAACTCGCAGCCCTCCGCCTGTATCACATCTCCTGCTTCCAGCTCCATTTTTTGCGTCAGAAGCCAGCCTGCAATCGTATCAATTTCTTCATTCTCAATGGCAATGTCGAGCAGGTCGTTCACTTCATCTATTAGCGCTTTGCCATCCATCACATAATGGTGCTCGCCTTTTTTCAAAATATGCGGCGTTTCATCCTGATCATATTCATCACGGATTTCCCCGACAATTTCTTCGATAATATCCTCGACAGTGACAAGCCCCGCCGTTCCCCCGTATTCATCTACGAGAATCGCCATATGAATCCGTTCCTTCTGCATGCGGATTAAAAGCTGCTGGACAGGAATGCTTTCAATGACCCTGATGACAGGTCTCATAATTTGCTTCAGCTTAATCGGCTGGCCGAGAAAATACGCTTTAAACATATCTTTGCTGTTGATAATCCCTAAAATATGATCCTTATCTTCTTTGATGACAGGATACCGTGTATACCGTTCGTTAATGATGAGATGAATCGCTTCTTCAAGCGACTGCTCCAGAGAGATGACAGCGATTTCTGTTCGCGGAATCATAATTTCTCTCGCCACGCGGTTGTCGAATTCAAAAATCTTATTCACATAGCGAAATTCAGACTGGTTGATTTCCCCTTTTTCATAGCTTTCTGACAGGATCAGCCTCAGTTCCTCCTCGCTGATGACAACCTCATGCTCCTTGACTGAATGAAAGCCAAACAATTTCACAAGAAAACTTGCAGAGCCGTTCAATGCTTTGATAAACGGATATGTGATTTTATAAAACCAGATCAGCGGCTTTGCAATCCATAAACTGACAGCTTCAGCCTTTTGAATGGAAACCGTTTTCGGCGCAAGCTCACCCATTACCACATGCAAAAAAGTGACGATGATAAATGCAATTACAAATGTGACAATGTGGTTAAACGGTTCCGGTATGCCTGCCGCTGTAAATAAGGGATGAAGAATGCGTTCAAATGTCGGTTCACCAAGCCATCCAAGGCCGAGGGCTGTAATTGTAATCCCGAGCTGGCAGGCTGATAAATACTCGTCAAGATTGGAGATGATTTTATGTGCGGCAAGCGCCCGGCTGTCTCCGCTTTCGATGAGCTGATTGATTTTTGAACCTCTGATTTTGACGATTGCAAATTCGGCTGCAACGAAAACAGCCGTAATGCCAATCAAAACAAAAATGGCGATCAATTGTAATATAAGCAAAAAAAGCCCTTACCATAAATGGTAAGGGGCCACCTCCTTAACGTTAATTCTCATTACGACCGTTTAAGAAGATCATCACAAAGCGAAGAAGTTCAAACAGGGAAACCAGGGCGGCGGCCACATACGTTAAGGCGGCGGCGCTCAGCACTTTATTTACCCCATTCTCTTCATTGTTCCGGATGAATCCTTCTGACACAATAATTTGCTTCGCGCGTGAACTTGCATTGAATTCGACAGGCAGTGTGATCAGCTGGAAAAAGACAGCGGCTGAAAACAGAATGATGCCAAGCCCGATCAAATTCAGGCTGCCGAGAAGCATGCCTCCTAAGAAAAGCAAAGGAGCTACACCGGATGCAAAATTCACGACTGGGAAGATTTTATGTCTCAGCACAAGCGCACCATATGACTCCTGATGCTGCAAGGCATGTCCGACTTCATGGGAAGCTACGGAGATGGCGGAAATTGAGCGGCCATAATAGACCGGCTCAGATAAACGCACCACCCGTCTTGTCGGGTCGTAATGGTCTGTTAAAGCGCCTCTTACCGGTTCGACCGGCACGTCGTAAAGACCGTTTATATCTAGAATCCGTCTTGCCGTTTCTGCCCCTGTTCGACCGCTTGAGGCTTCCACTTTTGAATATTTTTCAAAGTTGCTCTTTACTTTAAATTGTGCCCAAAACGACAATCCCAATGCGGCTATTGTTAAAAATATAAACAGCATGTTTCATCATCCTTTTTTAAAGATCGTATGTTTCTTTATTACGATTATTTTAATGAGTTTTCTTTCTCGTGTACAGAAAAGCGCTTCTTCTTCCGTCTAGGCGCACACATTCCGATAAGCAAAAGGAACAAGCCAGCCGAAAACAAATAAAAAGAAAAGCCTCCAATCAGCTCTTTCAAAAAATGATGCCATGAGAAGCTATCGGAGAAGTGATTATACGAATTCAAGTCGAAAATAAACAAAATCACTGCGGATGCCGCAAGCTGGGTACCGATCAAAACCACGACGGTTCTTTGAATGATCGTCATCTGTTCCATCCTTTTTTCACCTATTTGTTTTAGTTTATGGAGAAATCCGGTTTTATATGTTTTGTTCATTTTTTGAAAAACAATGCCGGAAGTGGGACATACTGTTATAAAAAGAGCACGGGTGTGATGAACATGAAAGTGACGAGCGAGGAAAAGGAACAGCTGAGTACAGCGATTGACCGGATGAATGAAGGGCTGGACGTATTTATCCAGTTTTATAATGAATCCGAAATCGACGAACCTCTCATTCAGCTTGAAGACGATACAGCTGATCTCATGAAGCAGGCCCGCGACCTGTACGGTCAGGAAAAGCTAAATGAGAAGCTGAATACGATTATTAAACAGATTTTATCTATTTCATTATCTGAAGAAGGGGAAAAAGAATGAAGTCAAACCGGATCTTTATTTCTTGGCTGAGATGGCCGTTATTTATCCGAATCGGGCTGATCATTCTTTTTCTGATTCTTTTGTTCGGACAAATCATTTATTTACTTGAGCCCGAGCAGTTTACTTCCGTCTTCGAAGGTATTTGGTGGGCCGTGGTTACCATCTCAACAGTGGGCTACGGAGACTATGTGCCGCACACGCCGCTTGGTCAAGCAGCCGGAATGCTGCTGATATTCATCGGCGCAAGCTTTGTCACTGCTTACTTTGCCACCTTATCCGCTGCCGCTTTCAGTAAACAGCACCGCTACATAGAGGGAAAGGTCGCTTACAAAGGACGGGGCCATGTGATTATTATCGGCTGGAATGAAAAATCAAATCGCCTTTTGAGAGAGCTTCAGCTGGCGGCGCCCTCCAAGACAGTCGTTCTGATTGATGAATCGTTAAAAGAAGGGCCGCTCATTGAAAATGTCCATTTCATACGCGGACACGCCGCTGATGATGAAACGCTGAAACGAGCCAATATTACTGAGGCGGACACAGTTATGGTCACTGCCGACCAATATAAAAGTGAAGCGGAAGCGGATATGCTGTCGGTGCTGATTCTGTTATCAGTCAAAGGATTGAATCCGCTGGCATACTGTATTGTCGAAATTCTGACAGACCGCTTTGTCACCAATGCAGAACGGGCGGGCGCTAATAAAATTATCGGGACGTCTCAGCTCTTAAGCCGCGTGATGCTGGAACATTACCGGGTCAAATTGCAGCTGTCTAAACCGCAAAGCTTAATCGAGCTGACACTCGATAAAAAAGTGAGGCTGATTTCGGTTCCTTCTGAACTGCATGGTGCCGCTTATAAAACATGCGTCCTCTATTTTCTTGATCACAACACCACTATTATCGGCATACAAAAAGAGGAAGGGCCTATGATTACCCCTCCTCTTTCATATAAAGTGCTTGAAACGGATCAATTCCTTGCGCTTTAACCCAACAAAACATCCTCCAGCTCTTTGACAAGGGAGGCGCCGATATCCAAATACGCCGGATCAATCTCTGCGTCCCGTCTCTCGGGCTCAGAAAATTGATTAAACAGCGATTGAAACGGCCCTCCTTCAGCATGATCATCAAGGCCTGCCTGGAACACCTGCCTCAGCATAAACGGAGTTCCGATACGGACAGCTGCCCCGCGTTCATCCAGACTGCCTTGTATGGCATTGACGGGAATTCTTAAAAATAAATATCCGTCTCTATCATCAATTTTATAATCAAAATAGCCGTGGTCGTACTCCCAGCCGCCGTTTATCACATAACCGAGCGGCTTCATGACTTGTTCCAGCTCTTGAAGCAAGAAAGGCTGTCCATCTATCGCGGAAGGTATCGTAATCATCAAACTGCCCCTTTTTTCGTTTATCCTGTCCCGCAGAACAAGACTTCATTCAGAGGCTTATTACATGGAAACCGTTTTTTCCTTTGCACGGCCAACCGAAAAGAAAGCGCATTCAATTAAGAAGTAAACAGTCATCGCTGCAGCAATCCCCGCCGCAGATTCCCATGAAACATATACAACAGCTGTATAGAGTCCTAACTTTGTTAAAAGGGTGTGAGATCGCTTCAATTTCAGAAAATGGTGCACCGCATCGGTAAAAATGGCAAGCGGCAGCCCGATCAGAAGAAAGGTGTGGATAAAAAAGTGTGAGAGTGTGCCGCCAAGGTTGGAAGAAAACTCTGTATTCACGGCATCAAAGGATATGAGAATAACTAAAACAGCTGCAGAAAAACCCGCAATGATGAGATGTTTGACCACTTGTTTCATGAACATCAGCACCTTTCTGATTTTATAAAAAGCCGACCGGCAAATGCCAGTCAGCTTTCGTACATTAATCTTCGAGACGTTTTTCAAGCTCAGCTTTTTTCTCTTCAAAGCCAGGTTTGCCAAGCAATGCAAACATATTGACTTTATATGCTTCTACTCCAGGCTGGTCAAAAGGATTGACGCCGAGGAGATAACCGCTCATCGCGCAGGCTTTTTCAAAGAAATAAACAAGATATCCAAAAGTATATGCATTCAGCTCAGGAATGTTGACGATTAGGTTCGGAACATTTCCGTCTGTATGAGCCAGCATTGTACCTTGGAATGCTTTTTTGTTAACGAAGTCTACAGTTTTTCCGGCTAAATAGTTTAAGCCGTCAAGATCGTTATCGGCTTCTTCGATTGTCAGCTCGTGTTTAGGTTTTTCGACATTCAGCACCGTTTCGAACAAGTCTCTGCGGCCTTCCTGTACGTACTGTCCTAATGAGTGAAGATCTGTTGAATAGTTGGCAGAAGAAGGATAAATGCCCTTCTCGTCTTTGCCTTCACTTTCGCCGAACAGCTGCTTCCACCACTCCGCAAAATATTGAAGCGCCGGCTCATAGTTGATAAGCATTTCAATCGTTTTGCCTTTATTGTAAAGCACATTGCGAACGACCGCATACTGGTATGCAGGGTTTTCTTCCAATTCTGATGTGGCAAAATCCTTGCTCGCATCAAATGCGCCTTTCATCATGTCGTCAATGTTGACGCCGCTGACAGCAATCGGCAGGAGACCAACGGCTGTTAAGACAGAATAACGGCCGCCGACATCATCAGGAATGACAAATGATTCGAAGCCTTCTTCGTTAGAAAGTGTTTTTAACGCGCCGCGCTCTTTATCAGTTGTCGCGTAAATCCGCGCTTTCGCTTCTTCCTTGCCGTATTTCTCTTCAAGAAGCTTGCGGAAAATACGGAAAGCGATTGCAGGTTCAGTTGTTGTACCTGATTTAGAGATGACGTTAATGGAGAAGTCAACATCTTCGAGAAGATCCATGACATCTCTCATATAAGATGAACTGATGTTGTTTCCGATGAAAATGACTTGCGGATTGCCTCGTTTTGCTTTCGGCAGTGTATTGTAAAACGCGTGATTAAGCGCTTCAATCGCTGCCCGCGCGCCGAGGTAAGAACCTCCGATACCGACAACAAGCAATACATCAGAGTCAGATTTGATTTTTTCCGCGCTTTTTTTAATGCGCGCAAATTCTTCTTTATCATAATGTTCAGGGAGGTCCACCCAGCCTAGAAAATCGCTGCCCGCGCCTGTTTTTTCATGAATATTATGGTGTGCTGTTTTTACAAAGTCGCGCAAATATGTAAGTTCATGTTCGTTGAAGAAAGTCAACGCTTTTGAGTAGTCAAAGCGTACATGCGTCATTGCTTGTCCCTCCATAACGGTATAATGTTTTCATCTTTCACTTTATATGAACTTATCTGTGAAATCAAGTCAAGAAGAAAGGACGGAATGACTGCATTCCGTCCTTAGAAATCAGAGTGACGCGCGAAGGATGGCAAGCACGTCATCTTTGTTCAGTTTTTGGAAGTTGCCGAAGCCGCCATGCTCCATTTCTTTGGCTGCGATATCAGCAATCAGTTCCAGTTTTTCCTCTCCGATATCATAGTCGGATAAACGAGAAGGCGCACCCAGACTTGTCCAGAACGCAGACAGCTTGTCGATTCCTTCAAGCACGATTTCTTTATCCGTTTTGCCTTCTGTATCAATGTCAAACATATTGAGCATAAGGTTTTTAAAGCGGCCGACATTTGTATCAAGCGTGTATCTCATCCAGTTCGGGAACAGGATCGCGAGTCCGCCGGCATGCGGAATATCGTAAACAGCTGATACGGCATGCTCCATAGTGTGAGAAGCCCAGTCGCCGAAGTAGCCCATTTGAAGCGTGCCATTCAGAGCGATTGTGCCAGCATATAAAATCGTTTCACGATGTTTGTAATTTTCCAGATCCTCCAATAGTTTTGGAGCTGTTTCGATTACCGTCTGCAGAACGGCAAAGCACATTCTGTCTTGCAGCGGTGTGTTTTCGACATTATGGAAGTATTGTTCAAACACGTGGCTCATCATGTCAACCATACCGTAAACCGTTTGATTTTCAGGCACTGTAAACGTATTTTCAGGGTCTAAAATCGAGAACCGCGGATGAGTTACATTGCTTCCCCATACAAATTTCTCGTTTGTTTCCCAGTTTGTAATCACAGAGTCAGGGTTCATTTCAGAACCTGTAGCAGCAAGGGTTAGAACGGTACCGAACGGCAGTGCATCTTCGGCTGTTACTTTTTTGCTGAAAATGTCCCAAGCGTCTCCGTCGTATTTTACTCCCGCAGCGATCGCTTTTGTGCAGTCAATGACACTTCCGCCGCCCACAGCAAGCAGAAAATCAATATCATGCTGTCTGCATAGGTCAATGCCTTTTTCCACAGTTGCAAGACGCGGGTTCGGCTCTACCCCTGGCAGTTCATAGACAGCGGCGCCTTCTTCTTTTAATATGCCTGTTACTTGGTCATAAAGGCCATTACGTTTAATGCTTCCGCCTCCGTAGACAAGCAGAACATTTTTACCGTATTGCTTTAATTCTTTTCTTAATTGTTCAAGCTGGCCTTTTCCGAAGATCAGCTTCGTCGGGTTATAATAAGTAAAATTTTCCATTGTAAAACCTCCAAATATTGCTGTATCAAAAAACAGATTAACAATTGTAACATAAGTCCAAAGAAAAAGGGAAGCAGCCGGATCGGCTATTTCCCCCTTTTGTTATAGAGATGCTTTTAAAATAGCGAGTACATCTTCTTTGTTAAGTGATTTAAACTGGCCGAACGTACCGTTGGCCATTGCCTTGTCGGCAATTGTGCCGAGCTGTTCGTCATTTATATCGTAGTCAGCCAGACGGTTTGGAGCGCCTAGGCTTGTCCAGAAAGCAGACAGCTTGTCGATGCCTTCCAGCGCGATTTCCTCATCTGATTTTCCAGCTTCTTCTACATCAAACACACGCACCGCAAGCTGCTTCATGCGGGCCGGGTTTTCTGATAATGTATGTCTCATCCAGTTCGGGAAGAGAATCGCAAGTCCGCCGGCATGCGGAATATCGTAAACGGCTGAAACGGCATGTTCGATATTATGAGTTGCCCAATCCCCTCTTGCGCCCATTGACAGCATACCGTTTAAAGCGATTGTCCCTGTATAAAGAATCGTTTCACGCAGTTCGTAATTTTCAAGATCATTGATCAGCTTAGGCGCTGTTTCGATGACTGTGCGTAAAAGAGATTCGCACATGCGATCCTGGTAAGGTGTGTTTGATACATGGTGGAAGTATTGTTCAAACACGTGGCTCATCATATCAACCATTCCGTAGATCGTGTGGTTTTTAGGAACAGTAAATGTGTTCACTGGGTCCAAAATAGAGAATTTAGGGAACACGAGCGGGCTGCCCCAGCCATATTTCTCTTTTGTTTCCCAGTTGGTAATAACTGAACCTGCGTTCATTTCAGAGCCAGTTGCGGCGAGAGTCAATACAGTTCCGAACGGTAAAGCTTCCTTCGGCTGGTGTTTTTTCGTTACGATATCCCACGCATCACCATCATACTTTGCCCCCGCAGCAATCGCCTTTGTACAGTCGATGACACTTCCGCCGCCGACAGCCAATAAGAAATCAATGTTGTTTTCTTTGCAGATCGCAACACCTTTATTAACAGTCGACACACGCGGGTTCGGCTCTACGCCTGCTAATTCATGCACCGTGACACCGGCTTTATTCAGCTGTTCCATCACTTGATCATAAAGGCCGCTGCGTTTAATGCTTCCGCCTCCGTAGACTAACAATACATTTTTTCCGTAAGGTTTCAGTTCCTCCGGGAGTTTTTCAACTTCTCCGCGGCCGAAAATTAATTTCGTCGGATTCCAATATGTAAAGTTTTGCATGACATCTCCTCCTTAGATTTTCATTATGCAGAATGCCTGCGCTCCATGTAAAGCAATCAGCTCTTTCCGTTTTCAGCGTATCGGGCAGTTTTCATTTGCAAGATGCTGGGAAAGAAACAGATACAAGCTGAGTTTGGGCCGTTTCGTCCGGCTACTCTCAATATGGAGAATGCATGTATAGATTCTCCATTTTGTCACAATCTATAACTGTTTTAATAATTCATGGAGGAGGTTGCAAAACATGAGTACAATTCAGAGAATTTGCCTTGTATTAACAATCATTGGCGCTATTAACTGGGGACTGATCGGATTTTTCCAATTTGATTTAGTAGCGGCCATCTTCGGCGGCCAAGGGTCAGCTCTTTCCCGTATTATTTACGGTCTTGTCGGAATCGCCGGCTTAATCAACCTCGGTCTGCTGTTTAAACCAAACGAGGAAAGATCACGTGAAGAGGCAGCAAATCCTGAAATGCGATAGGATAAAAAAAAGCACCGAACATTCCTGTCCGGTGCTTTTTTCATGCTTATTTTTTGATAAGGTCTTTACGGTTGGACATTTCAATCCACTCTTCAAGCTTATCTTTTAATGTGTTGAAACCTTGTGGTGCAGAAGCTTCTTCGCTTACTTGCGCAGCTTTAGGTTTTCTTGGTTTGCTTTCTTTTTTCTCAGGCGCAGCTTGTGTCGCACGAATAGAAAGGCTGATTTTTCCTTTTTCTTCATCAACAGCAAGTACTTTTACTTGTACTTCGTCGCCAACTGAAAGGTGCTCGTTGATGTCTTTTACGAAACCGTGAGTCACTTCAGAAATGTGTACTAAACCTTGAGTTTCTTCATCTAATGCAACAAACGCACCATACGCTTGTAATCCTGTAACTTTACCAGTGTAAACACTGCCCACTTCAAATTTTGCTGCCATTCATAACAACTCCTAAGTTAAATTAAATATCTGTTTATACGCAATTTAAAATTATATCATACATGTCTCATTTCCGCAAAGGAAACTTTTTTTAATATGATATCAGGTTTAAGCATATCAAAAAGAGGGCATACTGCAAATACCAAAGGCTTTCTAGTATTCCCCCTTTTATTGGATGCGAACAAAAGGTTCGTATCTTTTTTTATGTTGTTTTGTGTAAGAAGCGCTTCATTCTGACCAATGCTTCTTGCAGCTGTTCAATTGATGTCGCATATGAACAGCGGATATATCCTTCTCCGCTCGGCCCAAACACATTACCGGGAACAACGGCTACTTTTTCCTGCATCAGGAGCTCCTCGGCAAACTGTTCTGAGCTCATCCCAGTGCTTTTGATGGATGGGAAAGCATAGAAAGCACCGCTCGGATGGTGGCAGCTGAGACCGATTTCATTTAGCGTTTCGACAAACAAATTACGTCTTCTTCGGTAGCTCTTTTTCATCTTTTCTACGTCTTCTATTCCGTTTTTTAATCCTTCAAGCGCTGCATATTGCGCCATTGCAGGCGCGCACATCATCGCATACTGGTGGATTTTAAGCATCGCGTTGCGAATTTCTGAAGGCGCCGCGGCAAAACCGAGTCTCCAGCCTGTCATGGCAAACGCCTTTGAAAATCCCGAAATGACAACCGTCCGCTCTTTCATCCCCGGGAATGCTGCTATGCTTGTAAATTCCTCATCGTATGTCAGTTCCGCGTAAATCTCGTCGCTCAGTACGATCAAATCATTTGTTTTAGCAAACTCAGCAATTTCATGTAACTCTTTCTTTGAGTAAACCGAGCCGGTCGGATTCGAAGGCGAACAAATGAGAATAGCCTTTGTTTTTTCGGTCACTGCCGCTTCAAAATCCTCAGCAGTCGCTTTAAAACCTTTATCAGCCGTCGTATGGACATGAACAGGGACGCCGCCTGTCAAAGACACAAGCGATTCATACGCCACAAAACACGGCTCAGGAATAATCACTTCCTCACCGGGATTTACAATGGCGCGGATCGCAATATCCAAAGCCTGACTCGCCCCTACCGTCACAATCAGTTCATCGTCAGGAGAGTATGTAAGACCAAACCGGCTGCTGACATAACGGCTGATTTCCTCCCGCAATGAGTATAAACCTGCATTAGCGGTATATGACGTATACCCTTGTTCAAGGGAAAGAATGCTTGCTTCACGGACATTCCAAGCCGTTACAAAGTCAGGTTCTCCGACTCCTAAAGAAATAACCCCTTCCATCGTTGCCGCCAAATCAAAGAATCTGCGGATGCCGGATGGTTTTATTTGTTGTACATAATCGGATAAATAAGAAGTCATTTACGGTGACACCACGATTCTTTTGTCGTCGTCTCCCGTTTCAAATACTTTGCCGTCATGCTTGTATTTTTTCAGGATAAAATGTGTTGTCGTAGACACAACTGAATCAAGAGTTGACAGTTTATCAGATACGAAACGCGCAACGTCAGACATTGAATTGCCGCGGATCACGACAGACAGGTCGTATGCGCCTGACATCAGGTAGACTGATTCTACCTCCTGGAATCGGTAAATCCGCTCCGCCACTTCGTCAAAACCGACTCCGCGCTTCGGAGTGACTTTAACATCAATCATGGCTGTCACGCCTTCATGGCCGTCCACCTTCCGCCAGTCGATCATAGCGGAATAATCGATAATAACCTTTTCTTTTTCCAATTTGTCAATGATCGCTTTTACTTCATTTACAGGGATACCGGCCATCTTTGCGATTGTTTCTAGATCAGCGCGGCTGTTTTCGTCTAAAATTTCTAATATTTCTGTTTCTTTCTCGGTCAATTTCATTCAATTCACACCTTTGCAATGTCAAGAAATCTCATGACATTATATCACGTTTTTTGACGAATGCTAAGAAAAAACGAGGAGAAACTTCCGCTAGAACTTACAATTTCAGGGCATAATACAGGACATCCTATGAAGGGAGTGACGGCAAAATGGAGGCGGTTACACCAATAAGGCGTGTTAAAGTCGGAGGAGTAAATGTATATTATGAGCACTATCAAAATCCAGGCAAACAAACAATTGTCTGCGTACACGGTTTTTTATCTTCTGCTTTCAGCTTCAGAAAATTAATCCCCTTGCTTCGGGACCAGTATGACATCATCGCGCTCGATTTGCCTCCTTTCGGCCAATCAGAAAAATCAAGGACATTTATATATACCTATCAAAACCTCGCCATGCTTATCATCGGACTCCTGGAGCACTTGCAAGTCAAACAGGCGGCGCTTGTCGGGCATTCGATGGGAGGACAGATATCGCTGTCGGCTGCTCTATTAAAGCCTGAGCTCTTCTCGAAGATTGTGCTTCTTTGCAGTTCAGGTTATTTAAAACGCTCGCACCCGACGATTATCTTCGGGACTCATCTCCCATATTTTCATCTTTATATCAAACGCTGGCTTTCCAAAGAAGGCGTGATGAAAAACTTATTAAATGTCGTTCACAACAAATCGCTGATAGACGAGGCGATGATTGACGGCTACGGCAAACCTTTTCAAGATGAACAGATTTTCAAAGCTATGACAAGGTTCATCCGGCACAGAGAAGGAGATTTACAGTGTGAGGAATTGAAAAAAATGAACAAACCCGCTTTATTGATTTGGGGCGAGGAGGACAAGGTGGTTCCGTTGAAAATCGGCGAACGCCTGCACCGTGACCTGCCGGATTCCAAACTGTATTCATTGCGGGAAACAGGGCATTTGGTGCCGGAGGAACGCCCTGAATTCGTTTCCGAACGAATTGCAGAGTTTATCACAGAATAAAAAAACCGGTTTGTATACCGGTTTTTTCAAGGCGTGCAAGAGCTGCTGTCTTTAATGAACAGAAGCTGGCCAGCCACATTCCGGCAGCTGTCGATCGGAAGTGTTTGTTCAAAAGAAGCTTCGAAAATATGCTGTATGCTTTTCGCTAACACTTCAGGATCGTCTTCATCATAGACGGCCTGTACGACATCAACAGCCTCCGTTTCATAAAAATCTTCACCATATTTAAACGGGTCCCATTTGGCAATGACATTGATCATTTCCCTGACCGCTTGACTTTCTTCCATTTTCATCACCGCTTATAATAAAATTTGCAGATCTATTTTATCATAGTTACGCTAAGAAAAATAAACATACATAAGAGGTGGAACAGAATGAATTTTGATAAACAAGAACAGCGCCTCGGCACCCAATCCGTCAAATGGGACAAGACAGGCGAATTGTTCGGCGTGACAGACGCACTACCGATGTGGGTGGCGGATATGGATTTTCGTGCGCCGGAAGCCATAACAGAAGCATTAAAACAGCGCCTAGAACAAGGGATTTTCGGATATACAGCTCCAGATCAGAAAACAAAAGATGCAGTGTGTGCATGGATGCATAACCGGCACAGCTGGAAGGTGAACCCGGAAAGCATTACATTCAGTCCCGGTGTGGTCACAGCTTTGGGCATGGCGGTTCAGGCTTTTACAGAACCAAAGGATCAAGTGATTGTCCAATCCCCTGTCTACACGCCTTTTTACCATATGATTGAGAAAAACGGCCGGCGTATTTTACATAATCCGCTTAAAGAAAAAGACGGAACATATGTAATGGATTTTGAAGATTTGGAGACAAAAATCAGTGATCCGAGCGTCAAAATGTTTATTTTATGCAATCCGCATAATCCTTCAGGGCGTGCCTGGGGCCGGGAAGATTTGCTGAAGCTCGGCGAATTATGCCTGGAACACGGCGTTACAGTCGTTTCAGATGAAATTCATTCCGATTTGATGCTCTACGGAAATACCCATACACCGTTCGCCTCTCTTTCTGACGATTTCGCTGAGATTTCTGTGACTTGCGCAGCACCGAGCAAAACGTTTAACATCGCGGGTTTGCAGGCGTCAGCAATTATTATTCCAGACCGGCTGAAGCGCGCCAAATTTTCAGCAAGCCTGCAGCGAAACGGTTTAGGCGGATTAAACGCGTTTGCCGTGAGCGCAATCGAAGCCGCTTACTCAAATGGCGGGCCGTGGCTTGATGAACTGATATCTTATCTTGAGAAAAATATGGATGAGGCGGCAGCCTTTTTGACCAGCGAGCTCCCGAATGTCAAGATGATGAAGCCTGATGCGTCTTACCTGATCTGGCTCGATTTCCGCGCATACGGCCTGTCTGATGCAGAGCTGCAGCAAAAGATGCTGCACAAAGGGAAAATTATTTTGGAGCCCGGCAAGAAATACGGCCCTGGCGGAGAAGGATTTATGCGTTTGAATGCAGGGTGCCCTCTGGCAACCTTGCAGGACGGACTGCGCCGGATAAAAACAGCGTTGGAGTAAATATTCGTCACAAACGCCTTTACGCATCAATCGTAAAGGCGTTCTTTATAAAGAAATTTTGTATTTTACTTCTAATGATAAGTGTTATAATAGATTCATATTTTATACGAAAGGATTTCACTCGAATGGAAATTCTAAAAGACTATCTCCTGCATATTTGCTTTATTTTGTTTCCCATTCTTCTTTACCAAGTGTTTTGGCTTGGAAAACCGTCAATCCTTGTACCAAAAATCAACAACGGATTGGTCACGTTATTTGCATGCGGCGCCTCCGTTTTATGCATTATCTTCCCTATACAGGAAATGGACTACATCCAATACGGTCTTCAAATCATTCCTGTCATCATTTGTTTATTTTACATAAACACTGCTTCCGGGCTAACAGTCGCCGCATCCGTCTTATGTTTTGAACTGCTGTTTTTTGAGCCTTCCGCCATTTTTGTTTTCACTTTGCTGCCTTTTCATATCATCATCCCAATTTTGCTTCAAAAAAAGTGGCCATTCATGTCCAAAGCGAGAAAACTGCTGCTGTCTTTATTCATCGGTTGCTTGGAGATCTTCTTATTTTTCGCCTCCATCTTGGTTTTTTCCGCCTTGAATATTTTAAATTTTCAAAATTCAGAATCCTTATATTATGAGGCAGCTGTATCGGGTTTGTTCCGCTGCATCGTTCTTCTTTTAAGCATTTATATTATAGAAAGCATCGCAGAAAATATCGCCCTGCGTTCCCAGCTTATTCATTCGGAAAAAATGGAGATTGTGAGTGAACTTGCGGCAAGTGTGGCTCATGAAGTTAGAAATCCGCTGACAGTTGTCCGGGGATTTGTCCAGCTGCTTTTTAATGATGAATCCTTTCAAAACAAATCCAGTGCGGATTATAAAAAGCTTGTGCTGTCAGAGCTTGACCGGGCTCAGGGCATTATTACAAATTATCTTGATATCGCCAAACAGCAATTATATGAAAAAGAGATTTTTGATTTATCTTCTCTTATCAGAGAGACGAGCTCCCTCATGATTTCGTATGCCAATTACAAATCTGTGACAGTAGAGGCGGACGCCGAGCCGGACCTTTTGGTATACGGGGATGCAACAAAGCTGAAGCAGGCTGTGATCAACCTCATGAAAAACAGCATTGAAGCCGTTCCCCCGGGTAAAGGGGTCATCCAAGTTTCAGCCAAAAGAAGCGGCCATATGATCGTAATCAAAATCTCAGATAACGGTGTCGGCATGACGGATCACCAAATGCAGAAGCTGGGTGAACCTTATTACTCTTTAAAAACGAACGGAACGGGACTTGGACTGACTGTGACGTTTTCCATCATTGAACATCATCACGGAACCATTTCGTTCAGCAGCAGCTTTCAAAGAGGAACCATTGTGACGATCAAGCTTCCTGCCGACCTTCCTCACTAGCAAATCAATTGGAACTTTTATAGAATGAATGCGAGGTGATAACAGATGAGTACATTTGAGAAAGGCTCTATCGTAAAAGGGTTTTACAAAACAGGTGTATACATAGGAGAAATAACAGATTGCAGACCGCAGCATTATTTAGTCAAAATCAAGGCGGTTCTTACCCATCCCGCTCAAGGAGACCTTCACAATCCAAAACAGGCAGATGTGCCGTTTTTCCATGAGAGAAGAGCGCTCGCTTTCGGCGAACAGACCAATATCCCTCATCATATGGTGAAGCCCTATGACAGTGAAGTGCCGGATTATAACGAGTCTTTGCGGGAAGCGGTTGCACAGCTGAGAGCCAAACTGGCCGGAGATGATTCAGAATGGGCAAAGCGCTCCCTGAATAATCTGGACGTTTTAGAAAAAGAATACTTCACTCGGCCATAACCCAGTCTGACAAAAGATTGGGTTTTTTATGTGGCGCGCCGGAACAGTTCAGATAAATCAATCCTCTCGCCGATTGTCGGCGGTTTTGGTTTTTCAAGATACTGCTTATCCTGCTCGACAAGCTTAAAAAGCTTATAGGCTGTAAGAGCATCGTCAAGCGCCTTATGATGGGTGCCGGTTCCTTTATCTCCGTACTCTTCCGCGGCCTTCCACAAGCCGGTCAGTGTCCGGTCTCCAAAAAAGTTTTTATATTCAAGCGATAAATCTCTCATCTCCCCTTTAAAAGGGAAAGGAATATGGTTAAACATACAATTTTGCTTCAGCACTTTCATATCCATGTTTCCCCATGTGATGATCGTGCAATTTTTTTCAGGATCAAGCTCATTTAATTTACGGATAAAGTCCTCGAACCTCATCCCCTCATCTACCTGGTTTTGCGTAATGTTTAAAAATGATCTGCAGCGTTTCGTCAGCTTGGGGAATTTTTTCGGCCTGATATAACTCGAAAACGTCTCAACTACTTCACCATTAACCGACTTTACAATTCCTGCTTCAATGATTTCCGGAAAAAAATTTTGCGGACTGTATTTTCCTTCGGGCATCGTAAATTCGAAATCAATAATGAGTAAGTTGCCTGCCTCCACTATTTTTACACCTGCCTTTCCTCCGATCAGAAGAATGCTATCTTTATAGTATATCAATTCTCCTTCTCTTCATTTCTTCATTTTCTAAAAATAATGAATTTTCCCAGCCGCATTGTTTCTTTTAAATGGTGCACTGTTTCTTTATAATTAGTAAGGAACCAGAAATAATAAGAAGGTGATGTTATTTCTATCCGCAAGAAAAACTTTGTCATTGTGTGGCTGGCGAATTTCTTTGTATCAGCCAGCACAACGATGATCGTCCCTTTTCTCTCCTTGTATATTGAGACGCTCAGCACCTTTTCCAACAGCTTTGTGCAAAGGTGGAGCGGTTATGTGTTCGGCATTACATTTTTAATGGCTTTTTTGGTATCCCCATTCTGGGGGCGGTTCGGAGACAAACGCGGTTACAAGAAAATCCTTTTGACAACCGGAACCGGCATTGCCGTCAGCATTTTATTAATGGGCTTTGTCACGTCGGTTTATCAATTGTTTTTTCTGCGTATGGCAATGGGGCTTGTAACCGGATTTATCCCGACATCCCTTGCAATGATTTCCGCGCAGACGCCTAAAAGCTCAGCCGGCAAAACGCTTGGCACGCTCCAAATGGGGCAAGTGTCCGGAAGCTTGTTCGGCCCGCTTTTGGGAGGCGTTCTTGCTGACCACTTCGGCTTTACGTATACCTTTTTTATCACATCCTTTGTGATTTTCTCAGCCGTTCTTCTCGTGTTATTCGGGGTCAAAGAACAGCCGCTCACAGAGAAGATAAATAAACGTCAGTCTTATACGAGAAAAGAAGTGCTCTCCTATATTTTTCACCAGCCCGCGCTTTGGGTCATGATGCTGTTAACCATGCTGATTCAAACAGGAAATTTCAGTATCCAGCCGTTGCTCGCTTTATATGTAAACGAGCTGCACGGATCTGACAATCTGGCCTTTTTCTCCGGCATGGCATTTTCGGCAACCGGACTCGGCAGTTTGCTTCTGGCAAGAAAATGGGGAGATTTAGGAGACCGCTACGGCCACCGCCGCATCTTAATCGGGCTTTTAATCGCCGCCTCTTTATTTTTTATTCCGCAGGCACTCGCTTCTTCATTCAGTGTGCTGCTAGTTTTCAGGTTTTTATTCGGGATGGCAATGGGCGGCCTTCTGCCATGCATCACAGCGGCAATCCGCGTTCAGGCTCCCGGCTCCATCCAGGGAGAGGTCCTCGGCTACAATGTCAGCTTTCGCTTTTTAGGAAACGTTCTCGGACCTCTTCTCGGCGGTATTATATCGAGTCACTTCAATATCTCTGCAGCCTTTTATGTCACAGCATTTCTCTTTTTCGCAGGTGCCTGCCTGCTTTGGATCATGAAGAATTTCCAAAAAGAATCGTATGCCAAAGCAAGCTGATTCTCAGCAAAAATTGAGGAGTCTTCTAAATTTAACCTTCTCGTAAACTCAAAAGAATGGTACGATATGGCTAGAATTTAGGAGAAAAGAGAGTGACCATGTTACGAAAAATTATCGGATGGATTTTGCTCCTTTGCATAATCCCATTGTTTGCATTTACAGTTATCGCTTCCGGAAAAGAAGTAAAACAAATGAAGTCCCTGGATCAGGTGCTTGATAAGAATATTGATTTGAAAGAGATCAGCCTAGTTCAGAACAGCTACATGTACGACAGGGACGGATCTCTGGTCTCGGAAATCGTCAGCGATGATGAGAACCGTGTGCTGGTTCCCTTCAAGAAGATTCCCGAAGAAGTCAAACAGATATTTTTAACTTCCGAGGACCGCCATTTTTACGAACATAAAGGCTTTGACTTTATGGGGATGGTGCGGGCGGCCGCTTCCAACGTGAAGGACAAAAAGATTGACCAGGGGGCCAGCACCATCACACAGCAGCTTACAAGAAACTTGTATTTGAGCCACGAGCGCTCCTTCAGCCGCAAACTGACTGAGCTCGCGTACTCCTATCAGCTTGAGAAAAAGTATACGAAAAATGAGATTCTTGAAGCCTACCTAAATACGATTTATTTTAATAACGGCGTTTATGGCGTCGGATCAGCTGCTGAATTCTATTTCAGCAAACCGCTGAAATCTCTCACACTGGGAGAAATGGCTTTTATTTGCGCTATACCTAATAACCCTACATTATATGATCCTCTCAAGCATTTTGACTACACGAAAAGCCGTCAAGAACGCTTGCTTAAAGGGTTAAAAAATGCCGGAGTCATTACGGACAAAGAGCTGAAAAAAGCCGTAAAACAAAAAATCAAACTGGATGTCGAAGAGAAAGAAGACAAATATCCGGACTACGTTTCCTACGTAAATGATGAATTCACTCAACTAGTGTCTGAATCTGAAGGCTTTGATAAGCGTCTTCAAAAAGCGTCAGGAAAACAAAAAGACAAGATAGAAAACGAGCTGTCCGCCAGAGTCAGCACACTTCTGAAAGACGGCGTAAAAATTTATACCGCACTTGATCCGTACATGCAAAATCAAGTCGTGGCACAAATGAATTCGAAGCTTCCGTATGCGGGCGTACAGGGCGGAGCGGCTGTGATTAATCACCAGACGCATCAAGTTGTCGCTCTATCCGGCGGCAAAAACTATCATAAGTATGATTTTAACCGTGCCTACCAAGCATACAGACAGCCAGGATCATCCATTAAGCCGCTTCTCGATTACGGACCTTATATTGAACAGACAGGTGCGACGGCAAGCAGCACAATTGATGCCGGCAAATTTTGCAGCAGGGACTACTGTCCGCAAAACTACAATAACCGCACATACGGCACAGTAACGCTCGATACAGCGTTTAAAAACTCGTATAATACACCGGCCATCAGAATGCTGGACCGTGTTGGCATCCAAAAAGCATTCAGCTATATTGAGCCGTATCATTTTTCAAAGCTTGTCAACAGCGACTATCTTCTGCCGGCGGCGCTTGGCGGATTTACACACGGCATGACGCCTCTTGAGATGACAAAGGCGTATACAACATTCGGCAACAGCGGAAGCTACTCGCCGAGCCACGCGATTACAAAAGTGACGGATTTAAAAGGAAAAACGATTTATAAATGGAATGACAAAGCGACACAGATATTCAGCGTCCGCACAAACATGCAGCTGAAAAAACTGATGTCTTCCGTTGTCAAAAGCGGGACAGGGAAAAAAGCATATTTCAAAGCGCCTTATATCGGCGGTAAAACGGGAACCTCAAATGATTATCATGATATGTGGTTCGTCGGCCTGACTGATACTTACACAATGGGTGTCTGGGTTGGAAAAGATACACCGAGCAGCGTTGAATACCTTCACAGTATCAGCCCTCAGCTTTCCATCTGGAAAGGAACGCTGCAGGCAGCTTATTAAAGAATCGGAGGAGATCTGCAGTGACATCAAAACAAATTCCAAATCGCGTATTGCTGTTTGACGGTGTGTGCAACTTATGCAACGGTGCCGTTCAATTTATCATAAAGCGTGATCCAAACGGTTTGATTTCATTTGCATCGCTTCAATCGGAAACAGGACAGAGCCTGCTGAAAAAAAGCGGGCTTCCGACTGAGCATTTTGACAGCTTTGTCTTTATTGAAGACGGCCAGGTTTACACTAAGTCAACTGCAGCCATAAAGGTTTTCAGGCATCTGCGGGGCCCATGGCGGCTCTTCGTCCTGTTTTTTGCAGTGCCGAAACCTGTCAGAGATATACTCTATTCTTTTATTGCCAAAAACCGCTATAAGTGGTTCGGCAAAAAAAATGAATGTATGCTCCCCTCCCCTTCTATAAAAAATAGATTTTTACCATAAACGAAAAAATGGCTAGCTTACACAGGTAAGCTAGCCATTATGCTATTATAAAGCTTGATAAATATGAACAGAATACCGATAACAAATGTAAACCAAAACAGCAGTTCCAACAGAATGAATCCGACCAATGACATGATAGAAAGTGTTGAATAAATCCGGTAAACAACGAACACAAAGTAAGCAAGTGTAACAACTGCAAACCAGATCACAATCCAGATGACATTTTGCAATAGCACAAAGGATAAGATCCCGCCGCCTAAATATATGATAGAGCCCATTCTGACTGTTTTCAGGTTTTTTCCTTCCGGATCATTTGCGAAAAACAGCAGTGACAGCTCAGTCACGGTATTTGCAATTAATTTCAGAGCGGACAGAACCATAAAATATAAAAGTGCAAAGGCCGCAAATAACGCAAGTCTGATTCCTTTCTCAGAGAAGTAATCGAGCATCCCATCGTACATTCCAAATGAAGACAGCATCTTCAATGCATAGAGTGAAGTTGAAATGGATAAAGACGAACTAAAAAGCAGGATCGCAATCAGCGGAAAGTATCCTGTCAAATAAGTATTTTTCATATAAAAAAGTCCCTTTCTGTAATCTACCTCATTTATTATGGAGGACTTAAAACACATTGACAAGATAAATTATTCCATTTTTTCTCCTTTTTACGAATTACGGTCCCAAATCTTCACAAAGCGGCATTTTGAGAGTAAAGTAGTACGCAGGAATCATAAAACGTAAGGAAGTTTTATATGAAAAAAACATTAAAACTGCAAACCAGACTCACCATATTTGTCTGTATCGTCGTGTTAATCGCACTGCTCATCACCTTTTTTACCGTCGGTGCCCAAACCTCTAAAAGGATACGTGATCAGGAAAGAGACACAGCGCTGCAAACGGCTGAAATGGTTGCCGACGCACCGATTACTGCCTCCGCTTTGGAGAGCGGAAAAAACCAGAAGGAACTGCTCAGCTACACGCTGGACGTCCAGAAAATTACCGGCACAGAATTTGTCGTTGTCATGGATATGAACGGCATTCGCAGAACCCATCCGGACCACAGCAAAATCGGAAAAAAATTCAGGGGCGGGGATGAAGCCGAAGTATTAAAAGGACATGTCCATATCAGCACTGCCTCAGGCACGCTTGGGAAATCGCAGAGAGCGTTCGTGCCTGTCTACGCTAAGAATGGAAAACAAGTCGGAGCCGTTGCGGTCGGCATCACAGTGAATGAAATTGACGAAGTCATCAGCCACAGCCTACGGCCGCTCTATTTTATTATTTGCGTCAGTATATTCGTCGGCGTCATCGGAGCTGTTATCGTCGCACGCACGGTGAAAAATATCATGTACGGACTTGAACCGTATGAAATCGCGACACTTCTTCAAGAACGGAGCGCCATGCTTGAATCAACGAAAGAAGGCATACTCGCTGTCGATGAACACGGTAAAATCAAGCTTGCCAATGCCGAAGCAAAGCGCCTTTTCATTAAAATGGGCATAGAAACAAATCCCGTCGATCAGGATGTCAATGACATCCTGCCGAAGAGCCGTCTGAAAAATGTCATTGAGACCCGAAAACCTCTTCAAGACAGAGACGTGCGCATTAACGGATTAGAGCTTGTATTTAATGAAGTGCCCATCCAGTTGAAAGGACAAACCGTCGGAGCGATTGCGACATTCCGGGACAAAACCGAGGTAAAACATTTAGCTGAACAGCTTTCCGGTGTTAAAATGTATGCAAACGCACTGAGAGCGCAGTCTCATGAATTTATGAACAAACTGCATGTGATACTAGGTCTCGTCCAGCTGAAAGAGTATGACGATCTTGGAGATTATATTAAAGATATTGCCATTCAGCAAAAATCAGAAACGAGTGAAATCATAAATGATGTCAAAAGCTCCGTGCTGGCCGGATTTCTGTTGGGAAAACAGAGCTACATACGAGAGCAGGGCGCAAATCTCGATATTGAATGCAGCGGGGTTATTCCAAACGCAGCAGATCCTTCAGTCATTCATGAACTGATTACGATTATCGGAAATCTCATCAACAACGCCTTGGACGCTGTTGCCAATATGCCGAAAAAACAAATCACGATGTCCATGCGTTTTCATGACAAGATATTGGACATCGAAATTACCGATACAGGAGCCGGCATGTCCGAAGAAGACCAAGTCAAGGTATTCGAACAAGGCTATTCAACAAAGGGCAAAAACCGGGGATTCGGCCTTTATTTCACCCAGCAAAGCATGGAGAATTTAAAGGGCCAAATGATTATCACCAGCGAAAAAAATGAAGGAACCACATTCAGTCTTCGCATCCCGTACGAACCGAAGGAGGAAAACCATGATTAATGTACTAATAGTTGAAGATGACCCCATGGTGGGTGAATTAAATAAACGATATTTAAGCCAAATAGAAGGCTTTCAGCTGAAAGGAATCGCCTCTTCCTTTCAAAGCGCTCTGCATATTTTAGGAGAGCATCACATCGATCTCATTTTGCTTGATATTTATATGCCGGGCAAAAACGGGCTTGAGCTGCTGACGGAATTGAGAGCCCAAAATGAAGCGGTTGACGTGATTGTCATCTCTGCGGCAAGCGAGCTGGACGTCATCAAAAAAACACTTCGTTACGGAGCTGTGGATTACTTAATCAAACCGTTTGAATTTGAACGTTTTCAGACTGCCCTTTCTGATTACAGACGAAAACAAAAAGTGTATTCCACCCATCGAAACATGAGCCAAAAAGAATTGGACGCGGAACTGTTTCATAAGAAGGAAGCGACAGAAAAAGTGCACCTGCCAAAAGGGCTGACAAAAAGCACGCTGAAGCTGATTTGGTCCAGCATTCAATCCTTTGAAAACGAGTCCTTTACGACAGAAGACCTGGCAAATCATACTGAAATATCTCAAGTATCCATCCGAAAATACTTAAAATTTCTTGAAGATATACAGGTTCTGAATGTCGAAATGGCGTACGGAACGATCGGAAGACCAGTGTTTCAGTACAATGTCAATACAGGCAACCTTAACGGAATTAAGCAATATTTATAAAAAAACGCACTGTTCATGTCGAGCAGTGCGTTTTTTTCTGTCACATCTCTTGCCAAGGTGCTTGAACCTTTCGCCAATAAGCTATACAAGAATAATAAAGGACTTTTTTGTATATTTGAGTATATAATTCTAAAAATACTTATTTTTTAAAAAATAATGCGTAATTCTATTTATTTCTTGTAAGTAAAATGATAAATTATGAGTGGTTAGTTGATCCCTAGACTAAGTCATAAGTCACACTTCAGAAAGAGATGTCACGGTTTTCCGCCCGGAACACCTTCAACATCCTTCTCTTCCCCGCCTTTCGAAGGAAACATTCACGCCACACTTACTAAGGGAAGATCAGAACTGTCTCAGCTCATTCTAATTGTTATTATCTGAAAATTTTATCGATTCTAAGAATTGAGTGAGGCATCCCATCTCATGACTGACCGGATCAGCTTAGGCCAAATTTTTCTGGGGGGTTATATCTTGAATAAACGCAAAATCGGATTGGCGATGTCACTTGTAATCGCAGCGGGCACCATTTTAGGCGCATGCGGAAACAGCGAAAAAAGCAGCGGAAACAGTGAGGGCAAAAACAAATTCAGTGTGGCGATGGTCACCGACATTGGCGGGGTTGATGACAAATCCTTTAACCAATCAGCATGGGAAGGCATCCAAGCCTTCGGTAAAGATAATGGCCTGGAAAAAGGAAAAAACGGATACGACTACCTGCAATCTAAATCAGATGCAGATTATACAACAAACTTAAATAAATTAGCGCGTGAGAATTTCGACTTGATCTATGGCGTTGGTTATTTGATGGAAGATTCAATCAGTGAAATCGCCGATCAGCGCAAAAATACAAACTTTGCGATTATTGACGCAGTCGTCGATAAAGACAACGTCGCAAGCATTACGTTTAAAGAGCAGGAAGGCTCATTTCTCGTCGGAGTGGCCGCAGCTTTAACAAGCAAATCAGGAAAAATCGGATTTGTGGGCGGCATGGAATCCGAGTTAATCAAAAAATTCGAAGTCGGCTTCCGTGCAGGGGTTCAGGCCGTAAAACCTGACGCAACTGTCCAGGTGAAGTATGCGGGCGGATTCGATAAAGCGGACGTTGGAAAAGCAACCGCCGAGAGCATGTATAAGTCAGGCGTTGATGTGATTTACCACTCCGCAGGCGCCACCGGCACAGGTGTCTTTACAGAAGCCAAGAACCTGAAAAAAGAAGACCCGAAGCGTGATGTTTGGGTGATCGGAGTCGATAAAGATCAATACGCAGAAGGCCAAGTAGAAGGAACAGACGATAACGTCACCCTTACTTCCATGGTCAAAAAGGTTGATACAGCAGTTGAAGATTTAACAAAGAAAGCAAGCGAAGGCAAATTCCCCGGCGGAGAAACGCTTACATACGGACTTGATCAAGACGGAGTCGGCATTTCTTCCTCTAAACAAAACCTATCGGATGATGTAATCAAAGCAGTTGATGATTGGAAGAAAAAAATCATCGACGGATTAGAAGTGCCGGGAACAGAGAAAGAGCTGAAAAATTTCAAAGCTGAATAAGAATCGCGGGGATAAGGAGAAGAGCCCTTATCCCTTGTTTTTCTTTCAGAGCAAAGCTGCACATGTCCTTGCGGCTTTTCTATTGCCAGCCTCTTATTTAAAAGCATCTTGAAAAAAGGAGCGGTCAATTCTGTGGAATATGTCATTGAAATGCTCAATATACGCAAGGAGTTTCCCGGTATCGTCGCAAATGACAACATTAATCTTCAGGTCAAAAAAGGCGAAATCCACGCGCTGCTCGGTGAAAACGGAGCGGGCAAATCAACTTTGATGAACGTCCTTTTCGGGCTGTATCAGCCAGAAAAGGGGGAAATTCGGGTCCGCGGTGAGAAGGTGCACATCAACAGCCCGAACAAAGCGAATGATCTCGGAATCGGCATGGTGCATCAGCATTTTATGCTTGTCGATACATTTACAGTTGCTGAAAACATTATTCTCGGGAAGGAGCCGAAAAAGCTCGGGCGGATTGACCGAAAACGGGCTGTCCGAGAGGTTCAGGACATTTCCGACCGATACGGACTTCAAATTAATCCTGAGGCAAAAGTAGCTGACATATCCGTCGGCATGCAGCAGCGTGCAGAAATTTTAAAAACCCTCTACCGCGGGGCTGACATTCTGATTTTTGATGAACCGACAGCTGTGCTGACGCCTCATGAAATCAAAGAGCTCATTCAAATCATGAAGAACCTCGTCAATGAGGGAAAATCAATTATTTTAATTACCCATAAACTGAAAGAAATCATGGAGGTTTGTGACCGCGTTACCATTATCCGCAAAGGAAAAGGCATCAAATCACTGGATGTCCGGGATACAAATCAAGACGAGCTCGCCAGTCTGATGGTCGGCCGCGAGGTATCGTTCAAAACAGAAAAAAAAGCGGCTCAGCCGGGATCTGAAGTGCTGGCGATTGACAGAATCACTGTAAAAGATACTCGCGGAGTAGAAGCTGTAAGGAATTTATCGCTTTCTGTCAATGCCGGAGAAATTGTCGGCATAGCCGGCGTTGACGGAAACGGACAGTCAGAACTGATTGAAGCGATTACAGGACTCCGAAAAACGGAGTCTGGAACCATTTCCTTAAACGGAAAACAGATACAAAACCTGACGCCGAGAAAAGTAACGGAATCCGGAATCGGGCATATTCCACAGGACCGCCATAAACACGGCCTCGTTTTGGATTTTCCGATCGGTGAGAATATCGTGCTCCAAAGCTATTACAAAAAGCCTTATTCAGCATTCGGTGTTTTACATAAAGGCGAAATGTATAAGAAAGCACGCAGCCTGATCAGCGAGTACGATGTCAGAACCCCCGATGAATATACACACGCGCGGGCATTGTCAGGCGGAAACCAGCAAAAAGCAATTATCGGAAGGGAAATTGACCGAAATCCTGACTTGTTAATCGCCGCCCAGCCGACTCGCGGCCTTGATGTGGGAGCGATTGAATTTGTCCATAAAAAACTCATTGAACAGCGTGATGCCGGAAAAGCCGTTCTTCTTCTATCGTTTGAGCTGGATGAAATCATGAATCTCAGTGACAGAATCGCCGTCATTTTTGAAGGCAGCATCATATCCAGCGTCAATCCGCTGAATACGACTGAGCAAGAGCTCGGCCTCTTGATGGCGGGAAGCACGCAAAAGGAAGCGGGGAAAGCAAATGGTTAAACGACTCTCTCATTTACTCGTGCCGCTCATTGCAATCATGCTCGGCTTGCTGGCCGGCGCACTTATTATGCTTGCGAGCGGATACAGTGTGATCAGCGGCTATTCCGCTTTATGGAATGGGATATTTGGAGAAATCTATTACATCGGGGAAACCGTCCGGCAGATTACACCTTATATTTTATCTGGATTAGCTGTTGCTTTCGCGTTCCGAACCGGGCTTTTCAATATCGGGGTAGAGGGACAGCTGCTAGTGGGCTGGACAGCTGCCGTTTGGGTCGGAACGGCGTTTGACGGACCGGCATATATTCATATGCCGCTTGCACTGATCACAGCGGCTGCAGCAGGCGGTTTATGGGGATTTATTCCCGGCTTTTTAAAAGCACGGTTCTATGTTCATGAGGTCATTGTCACCATTATGATGAATTATATCGCGCTGCATATGACCAATTATTTGATTTCAAAAGTCCTGACAGACAATCAGGATAAGACGGAAAAAATTCACGAATCGGCCTCACTGCGCTCGCCGTTTCTTGAGCAGATTACGGATTATTCAAGGCTTCACTGGGGGATCGTCATCGCCCTTCTCGCAGCTGTTGTTATGTGGTTTATGATTAACAAAACAACGAAAGGCTTTGAGCTCCGGGCAGTCGGATTCAACCAGCATGCGTCCCAGTACGCCGGTATGAGCGTGCGGAAGAATATTATGACCTCCATGCTCATTTCAGGAGCTTTTGCAGGCCTTGCAGGTGCCATGGAAGGTCTGGGAACGTTTGAATACGCAGCTGTCAAAGGCGCATTTACCGGCGTCGGCTTTGACGGTATTGCCGTCGCTCTTCTGGGCGGGAACACTGCGGTCGGTGTTGTGCTTGCGGCAGCTTTGCTTGGGGGCCTCAAAATCGGGGCATTAAATATGCCAATTGAATCAGGCGTACCTTCTGAGGTTGTCGATATTGTGATTGCCATTATCATTCTGTTTGTTGCTTCAAGCTATGCCATTCGTTTTGTCGCGGATAAATTGAAGAAAAAGGGGGCGAACTAAGTGGACTTTCTGCAGATTGTATCAATCATTGTCCCTGCCACACTCGTATACGCAGCCCCGCTTATCTTAACCGCTCTCGGCGGCGTATTTTCCGAGAGATCAGGCGTCGTCAATATCGGCCTTGAAGGCCTCATGATTATCGGAGCATTCACCAGTGTTTTATTCAATTTATTTTTAGGCCCTGAATTGGGAGCCGCAGCACCTTGGCTTTCGCTCATTGCCGCTATGGCAGCCGGCGCGCTGTTTTCACTGATTCATGCGGCAGCGGCGATATCGTTTCGCGCTGATCAGACAGTCAGCGGCGTCGCCATTAATATGCTGGCGCTTGGGGCTACTTTATTTATCGTAAAGCTGATTTACGGAAAGGCGCAAACAGACAAAATTCCCGAGCCTTTTTATAAAACAAGTATTCCCGGCTTGAGCGACATCCCCGTATTGGGAAAAATCTTCTTTTCAGATGTCTATTATACGTCTATTCTCGCAATTGTCCTGGCCTTTATTTCGTGGTTTATCTTGTTTAAAACCCCGTTCGGCCTCCGTATTCGCTCCGTCGGAGAACATCCTATGGCGGCCGATACTATGGGGATCAATGTTTACAAAATGCGCTATATCGGCGTGATGATCAGCGGATTGTTCGGCGGCCTCGGGGGCGGCGTATATGCGTCAACGATTGCCCTCGACTTTACGCACTCTACCATTTCCGGGCAAGGCTTTATCGCACTCGCCGCCCTTGTATTCGGAAAATGGCATCCGATCGGCGCACTCGGCGCTGCCCTGTTTTTCGGATTCGCGCAAAGCTTAAGCATTATCGGCTCACTGCTCCCTCTTTTTAAGGACATACCGAATGTATATATGCTGATTGCCCCTTACGTATTAACCATTCTCGCCTTAACCGGCTTTATCGGACGCGCAGATGCGCCAAAAGCAAATGGTGTGCCTTATATCAAAGGAAAACGGTAACCACATCTCCCTGGGAAGCGGCTTCTCAGGGATTTTTTCTGCTCCAAAATACCTAATTATTTTAGTTGTTTATTAATTATTTAACTTAAAAAAATATCCTTTGTTAGCGCTTTCTTGTAGACTGTAACAAACAATACATGGGGGTGTATGACAATGGGAGCAATTCACAAAACAGAGGAAGTTTTACCTGAGCACAAAGACACACAGGAGAAAAGCCTGTTTAAGAAAATATGGACTTGGGAAATCGGCGTGATTCCTCTCCCATTATATACAGCATTAGCTGTCATTATTATTCTTGCGGCCTATTACAACGAGCTGCCTGCAAACATGCTGGGCGGTTTTGCCATCATTATGATTTTAGGTGTCTTTCTTGGCGATATCGGCCAGCGGATTCCGATTTTAAAGGATATTGGCGGTCCTGCTATTTTATCTTTGTTTGTGCCATCTTTTTTAGTTTTTTATAATGTGTTGAATCCATCATCATTAGATGCTGTAACCAATTTAATGAAAACGTCTAACTTTCTTTATTTCTATATCGCTTGTCTTGTTGTAGGAAGCATTCTTGGAATGAACAGAACTGTTTTAATACAGGGATTCATCAGAATGTTCGTTCCTTTAGTAGCGGGCACAATTGCGGCGGTTGCGGCCGGCGTGCTCGTCGGATTCATCTTCGGCTACAGTGCCTATGATTCCTTTTTCTTTGTCGTTGTGCCGATTATTGCCGGGGGAATAGGTGAAGGAATTTTGCCGCTCTCGATTGCTTATTCGCAAATATTGGGGTCTTCCGCTGATGTGTATGTGTCGCAGCTGGTTCCTGCCGCTATCATTGGAAACGTTTTTGCTATTATCTGTGCTGCTTTAATGAAAAAACTGGGCGAAAAACGTCCTGACCTAAACGGCAATGGGCGTCTCGTTAAATCTAAGAAAGCGAACGATATTTTCAATCAAAAAGAGGCTGAAGCTAAAATTGACTTTAAACTGATGGGAGCCGGAGTCCTGCTCGCTTGTACGTTTTTTATTTTCGGCGGTTTACTGGAGAAATTCATCTTCATCCCGGGCGCTATTTTAATGATTATTTCAGCAGCTGCAATCAAATATGCAAATATCCTTCCGAAAAAAATGGAGGATGGCGCGTACCAGCTTTATAAGTTTATTTCATCAAGCTTTACATGGCCGCTTATGGTAGGCCTCGGGATTCTCTTTATCCCTTTAGATGACGTGGCGTCTGTGATTTCTATTCCGTTTGTCATCATTTGTATTTCAGTTGTCGTTGCCATGATTTCTTCCGGATATTTTGTAGGCAAGCTGATGAACATGTACCCTGTTGAATCCGCAATCGTTACCTGCTGTCACAGCGGTCTCGGCGGAACGGGAGATGTCGCCATTTTGTCCGCTTCAGGAAGAATGGGCCTTATGCCATTCGCCCAAATTTCTACACGCCTCGGCGGAGCTGGAACTGTCATTTGCGCGACGATTTTACTTCGCTTTTTCACTTCATAATCAGAAAAAGAGTTCCGTCTTAGACGGAACTCTTTTTTTATTTGTTCACAATCCGCATATACTCCCTGGGCCCAAACGGCCTATCCTTAGATTCCGCCTCACTCATTTTAGTTGACAGGTGGTGCTCCAATAAATACAGTTCCCAATCATCATTGTCTGCCACACGGGCACGGCCGTCATATTGATTCAGCATGAATGCCCCTGCACATATCGAGCAGAATAAACCTGAGCACATAAGGACCTTTCTCTTCACCATGATCAGCTCCTTACATACAGCTTGATCAGGAGCGATTTTAAATATACAAATGACCTGATTTTTGTTAAACTTATTTTAAGGTCAAAAGAACTTGTAAAATTCATTCGCGGCAGGTTGAAGCATGGCGGCTTCCAAAAAAGTGCGATATAATTTGGACTGGGTCGTTTGACCGTATATTCTAATTATTTATACATAGAACCGGTTTCAATTAAAGAAAAGGAGGTCTTGTCTTTGCAGCTCTTACATTTTGCTATTTTATCGCCTTTTGTATTTGCTTTTATCATTCCCTTTCTGGCAAAATACGCAAAAAGAGTGCATACGGGCTGGTTTGTTCTGATCCTGCCCGTCTTGCTGTTTATATACTTTCTTCCAATGATCAGAATGACTCAGTCGGGAGAAACATTACGATCCGTATTGGAGTGGATTCCTTCATTAGGCATTAACTTTACCGTTTATGTAGACGGTCTCGGACTGCTATTCGCCTTACTGATAACGGGGATCGGCTCGTTGGTCACTCTTTACAGTATTTTTTATTTATCGAAAGAAAAAGAACAGCTTGGGCCTTTTTATGTCTATTTATTAATGTTCATGGGCGCTATGCTCGGTGTTGTTCTTGTTGACAACGTCATGGTTCTCTACATGTTTTGGGAGCTTACCAGCCTTTCGTCCTTTTTGCTCATTGGATATTGGTACAAGCGTGAAAAATCTCGCTACGGCGCCGCAAAATCGCTCTTGATTACGGTAAGCGGCGGACTGTGTATGCTGGGAGGATTCATTCTCCTTTATCTGATCACAGATTCATTCAGTATCAGAGAAATGATCAATCAGGTTCAGTTGATTGCCGGCCATGATCTATTTATTCCGGCGATGATTTTGATTTTACTAGGCGCATTTACAAAGTCCGCCCAGTTTCCTTTTTACATTTGGCTGCCTGACGCCATGGAAGCGCCGACGCCTGTCAGCGCGTATCTCCATTCAGCCACAATGGTCAAAGCGGGAATTTATGTGATTGCAAGATTCAGCCCTATTTTCGCCTTTTCAGCTCAGTGGTTTTGGATTGTTTCTCTCGTCGGGATTTTCACCATGGTTTGGGGTTCATTCCATGCCGTCAAACAAACCGACTTAAAATCCATTTTGGCGTTTTCAACCGTCAGCCAGCTCGGCATGATCATCTCGATGCTTGGTGTCAGCGCTGCAGCCCTGCATTACGGCCATACAGAATATTACACAGTTGCCGCCATGGCTGCCATTTTCCATCTCATCAATCATGCTACCTTTAAAGGAAGCTTGTTTATGGCAGTCGGCATCATTGATCATGAAACAGGCACACGGGACGTCAGAAAGCTCGGCGGACTGATGGCGATCATGCCGATTACATTTACGATTTCCTTGATTGGCACATTTTCAATGGCTGGTCTCCCGCCGTTTAACGGATTTTTGAGTAAAGAAATGTTTTTCACCAGCATGCTTCGTGTCACACATGTCGATTTGTTCAACGTCCAGACGTGGGGAGCGCTGTTCCCTGTCCTCGCTTGGGCAGGAAGTGTGTTTACATTTATCTACAGCATGAAACTGCTGTTTAAAACATTTAAAGGCAATTACCAGCCTGAAAAACTCGAAAAACAGGCTCATGAAGCGCCGATTGGAATGCTCGTATCACCTGTCATTCTTGTTGCGCTCGCTGTCAGTCTCTTCTTTTTCCCGAATATATTGTCCTACAGCTTGATAGAGCCTGCGATGAATTCAATCTATCCGACACTGCTGGACAGCCATGAGAAGTTTCATGTTCATATTTCGCAGTGGCACGGGTTTACAGCCGAAGTTCTGATGACACTGGGCATTATCGCTGTCGGTACAATCGGATACTTGACGATAAACAAGTGGAAAGGGATCTATAAGCTGTTTCCATCGAAACTCACGCTCAATCGGTTATACGAGAAGCTCCTGACCATCATGGAAAAAGGCTCTTATCGAGTGACAAAACAATATATGACCGGATTTTTGCGGGATTATCTTCTGTGTATCTTCGCTGGATTTATCATTCTGATGAGCGGGGCTCTCGTTTTGAAAGGCGGATTTTCCTTTACAACTGAGGGTATGGCGAAAATCGGCATATACGAAATGATTCTGACACTTGTCATGATCAGTGCGACAGCGGCGACTGTATTCGCCCGATCCAGACTGACGGCGATTATTTCACTTGGTGTTGTCGGTTATACGCTTGCATTGTTTTTTGTTATTTTCAGAGCGCCCGATTTGGCTTTGACCCAGCTGGTCATTGAGACGATTTCCGTCGCCCTGTTTCTGCTTTGTTTCTATCATTTGCCGAAACTGCGGCTGAAAAAGAAAACGAGAACGTTCCGAATGACAAACTTTATCATTGCTTTAGGAGTCGGCATTATTGTCACCCTGCTCGGTATTGCATCCTCAAGCCAGCGGACAAAAGACAGTATCGCCTCCTTCTTTACAAAGCACAGCCACGATCTTGGCGGAGGGGATAATGTCGTCAATGTCATTCTCGTTGATTTCAGGGGCTTTGATACAATGTTTGAAATTACAGTATTAACGATTGCCGCTCTCGGCATCTTCAGCATGATTAAAACAAAAGTAAAAGAGGAGGGGAAAAGCGGTGAATGAACAAAAAACAAACGACCTCATTTTGCAGACCGTGACAAAGCTTGTATCCTTTATCATATTGCTTTTCTCTTTCTATTTATTTTTATCAGGCCATAACGCGCCTGGAGGAGGATTTGTCGGCGGGCTGATCACATCCTCTTCCATCGTTTTGCTGCTGCTGGCTTATGATTTAAAAACTGTGCGTTCCATTTTGCCGGTTAATTTCATTTACGTCGCGGGAGCCGGTCTTCTGCTCGCTGTCTTAACAGGAGTTGGCTCCTTTGTCTTCGGAGCGCCCTTCTTAACCCACACATTCGGTTACTTTCATCTGCCGATTTTAGGGAAAACGGAGCTCGCCACGGCGACGCTTTTTGATTTAGGTGTTTATCTTGTTGTCGTAGGCATTACGATGACCATTATTCAAACGATTGGAGAGGAAGAATAATGGAAATCTTAATGGCTGTTACAGCCGGTATTATTTTTATGGCTGCTACGTATTTGCTGCTGTCTAAAAGCCTGCTTCGGGTCATTATCGGAACAGCGCTTTTGAGCCACGGCGTTCATTTAATGCTTTTAACTATGGGAGGATTAAAAAAAGGCGCCGCTCCGATTTTGAGCGAGCATGCCAAGTCATTTGTCGATCCGCTTCCGCAAGCCCTGATTTTGACGGCTATTGTCATTTCATTTGGAGTTACATCCTTCATCCTCGTCATGGCGTTTCGGGCCTATCAGGAATTGAAATCGGACGATTTGGATCAAATGAGGGGAAATGATCAACATGAATAATTTTGTTATATTGCCAATTCTGATCCCGCTCCTGTCCGCCATTCTGCTGATTTTCATGAACAAACACATCATGCTCATGCGGATCTTCAGCACTGCGGCGTCGGCAATCGGGATTGTGATCAGCGGTATACTCGTACAGACTGTCTTTACTAAGGGCATCCAGACACTCAGTTTGGGCGGCTGGAAAGCCCCCTACGGAATTGTGCTTGTTGCAGATCAATTTGCCAGCCTGCTTGTTCTCACCACGGCAGTCATCGGATTATTGGTTGTGCTTTATTCCTTCCGTTCTATCGGTGAAAAACGGGAACGTGCCTTTTATTATTCCGGCGTGCAGTTTTTGCTGGCTGGTGTAAGCGGAGCGTTTTTAACAGGCGATTTATTTAATATGTACGTATTTTTCGAGCTTCTGCTTATTGCTTCTTATATGCTGATTGTATTAGGCGGCACAAAAATTCAGCTGCGGGAGTCGCTTAAATACATTGTGTTTAATATTGTGTCATCAGCATTGTTTGTCATCGGCGTCGGCTTTTTATACGCGGTGACCGGCACATTAAACATGGCGGATTTAAGTGTGAGAATCAGCGAATCCGGACAAACTGGGCTGATTACTGTAATCGGTGTCCTGTTACTTATCGTGTTTGGTATGAAGGGCGGGATTTTCCCTCTCTACTTTTGGCTTCCCGGCTCTTATTACGCGCCGCCGGCAGCCATCTCCGCATTGTTCGGCGCCTTGCTGACAAAGGTCGGATTATATGCGATCACAAGAGTGTTCACACTGATTTTCATTCACGATACAGCGTTTACCCACCAGCTGATGATATGGCTCGCGGCTCTCACTGTCATCTTCGGTGTCATCGGTTCACTTGCCTATCAGAATGTCATGAAAATCGTGATCTATAACATTATTACTGCTGTCGGCGTTATTTTGTTCGGTGTTGCAGTTCAAACGCCCGCATCCATTCAAGGTGCGATTTACTACCTGATTCACGACATGCTGATTAAAGGCGCATTATTTATGCTGGCAGGTACGCTGATCGCTTTGACAGGAACAGCAAGCCTGCAACGAATGGGCGGGCTGATCAAGCGATACCCCGTTCTTGGATGGATGTTCTTCATGTCGGCTGTATCTCTTGCCGGCATCCCGCCTCTCAGCGGATTTGTAGGCAAATTTAAAATTGCAGAAGGCGGCTTCGCTGAAGGTGAATTTACGATTTCCATGCTGATCCTGCTTTCAAGCCTGCTCGTCCTGTATTCCGTGTTAAGAATCTTTATCCATGCGTTTTGGGGCGAAGAAAAAGAAACACCGAAGCAAAATCTTAGAACAGCTAAAGGGCTTCTATATCCGGCAGCTATTTTTCTCTTGCTGTCTCTTCTCTTCGGATTGGGTACAGAATGGGTGTCGCCGTACGTTGATCAAGCGGCCGAGACTTTGCTGAATCCGGAAAAATATATTGAAGCTGTTTTGAAGGAGTAGATCGCATGGCATTTCAAATTTTATTAAATGTGTTTCTCGCTTTTTGCTGGATGTTCCTGAGCAATGACGCAAGCGCCGCCGGATTCATCACAGGCTTTATCCTGGGAATGATCTCTCTCTTCTTCTTCCGGCGCTTCCTTGCTCATCCGTTTTATCTATGGAAAATGTTTTCGATTATCAAACTTTTTTTGATCTTTATAAGGGAATTATACCTTGCCAACGTCAGTGTGCTGAAAACAGTCCTGTCGCCAAAAATGGATATCAAACCAGGCATATTCGCATTTAAAACAGAGCTGACAAAGGATTGGGAAATTACCCTGCTTTCACTGCTTATTACATTAACGCCGGGAACATTGGTCATGGATATTTCCGATGACCGGACCATTCTCTATATTCACGCGATGGATATTGAGGATGCGGAAAAAGCGATTTTTGATATTCGTGAGTCATTTGAAAAAGCCATACAGGAGGTGAGCCGCTGATGTTTACGTTAATCCTTCAAATCGCGCTCGGCATTATGGCGGTGTCCACCCTGTTGTATGTCGTTCGTGTCATCAAAGGGCCGACTGTTCCTGACCGGGTCGTGGCTCTGGATGCAATCGGCATTAATCTGATAGCGATGACAGCGCTTGTCTCCATCCTGCTGAATACGAGTATTTTTCTTGATATCATATTATTGCTGGGTATTTTGTCTTTTATCGGAACCATTGCGTTTTCTAAGTTCTTAGAGAAAGGAGAGATTATCGAAAATGATCGTGATCGCTAAAATAGCAGTGGCGATATTGATCCTAATGGGGGCGCTAATCTGTCTTGCGGCTTCCTTCGGGACGCTTCGCCTTCCCGATATGTACACACGCTCTCACGCTGCTTCTAAAGGCTCAACGTTAGGGGTAAATATGATTTTGCTCGGTGTCTTCTTCTTTTTGTGGTTTATAACAGGAGAGATATCAGCAAAAATTCTGCTCGGGATTTTCTTTATCTTTATTACGACGCCGGTCGGGGGACACTTGATCTGCCGAGCTGCGTACAACTCTGGCGTCAAGCTGGATGAAAGAAGTGTACAGGATGACTATAACGGAATCAGAAACTTTGTGATTAAACGAAAAGAGGATTCTTACCTATAAAAATGAGCAGCCGGACAGGCAGAGTTCCGGCTGTTTTTTTATTTTGTGATGACAGCCAGCGTGCATCTGGATATACAGATCAGCCTCTCTTGCTCGTCATAAATGTGAATCTGATACACAATGGTCGTTCTGCCTTTATGAACGGGCTCGGCTACCGCCTTTACCGTTCCTTCCTTGACAGATTTCAGATGATTGGCGTTAATCTCCAAACCGACACAAGCTTGTGTACGAGAATCGATTAGATGCTGGGCACCCACACTCGCCGCAGTTTCCGCAAGAGCCACTGAAGCGCCTCCATGCAAATAACCAAAGGGCTGGACGGTCCGGTGATCCACCGGCATCACTGCCACGCAGCGTTCCGCTGTGCTTTCTACAATTTCAATTCCCAGCGCGCCAAGCAATGTATGTTTCATATCCATAGTTTTAACTCCCTTATTTAAAGCACACCGTCTGATTTTGCAATCAACACCGCTTCCGTCCGGGAACCGACATTAAGCTTGTTGAAAATCGACGTCAGGCTGTATTCGATGGACCGCTTGCTTAAATGAAGCGCATCTGCTATTTCTTGGTTGGTAAAACCTTTTTCAACTTCTTGAAGAATCAGGCATTCTCTTGGTGTGAGCACATCTTGTTCTTTTTGAGAGGAAGGGGCCGGCTTTGTTTTTTGCTGAGTCATCAGCTGTTTAAAGTAAGCGAAATCGACTAAAATGTCTCCGTTGAGCACGTGATATATGTATTGGGTGATCTTTTCCTTTGATTCGGTTTTGCTGATGGCGCCGTGCAGACCCGCACGAATCGCTTCCTCAAAATAATCCTCGACCTCATAACCGGTATATACGATAATTTTACAATGAGGATTCTCTTGTAAAATCTGTTTAGAAAGCTCCATCCCATTGACATCGCCGCCTAAGTTCAAATCCATTAAGATGAGATCATATGATGAGAAATCATGCTGGTGTATGAACTGTTCGCTGGGTTCAGGACTGAGACAATCAACAGACAAATTCGAATCCGTTTCCAAAATTGTCTTGGTGCCTTCCATGACAGCCGGATGGTCATCAATCACTAGTATCTTTTTCATGTTTTCCTCCCTTTTACTCACTCATTTCCATTTTATAAAAAAGACTTGGCTTCTGCCAAGTCGTTTACGTTATAAAACCATTACAATTCCATTTCAATATCGGCCTTAAAGCCCTTTCCTTCACTTGTTTCGATTCGGAGGCGTCCATCTAAAGCCCTGACTCGCTCCTTAATGCCAGAAAGACCCATACTCATGGAATGTTCGTTATTTTTCTCTAGATCAAATCCGACACCATCATCCTCATAATGAAGAACAATTTTGTTCTGAATACTGATCAGCATGATAAGCACTTCCGTCGCCTGAGAGTGTTTCACTGCGTTTGATAAAAACTCTTGAATGATCCGGTACAAATTCAGCTGCGAATCCAAATCAAGCGACGCCGTAAATCTGCCGGTATTTAAGCGGATATGAAACGGAACCCGCTCCTGCTGCTGCGCCACCAGCTTAGACAGCGCCTTCACCAGTCCCAAATCATACAAAAGCTGCGGCCGCAATTCATGACACGTCTCCCTCGTCATCGAAATCACATCAGACATCTGCTCATTCATCTGCACGAGCTTGTCCTGCACCTCTTCACGGCATGGATCATCATCCTTCTTAAAATCAGCCAAAAACAGCTCACACTGCCGTTTTAATGAAATCAAATCCTGAAGAACTGAATCGTGGAGATCGCGGGCGAGATCAGAGCGTTGTTTTTCTTCGATGGTAAACAGCAGCTTTTTGAGCCAGACCGGGTTTGTCTCCTGTTTCTTTAAATCTTCGAGATGATTCATAAGTTCTTCGATTTTAAGCACGTTCTCCATCGTAATGCTTGTGTAGAATGATAAGGTTTTTAACCAAGAAATCTCATCCCAAGTCAGCTTGGGAGTATTCATGAATGATAAACATAAAACAATGTATGATTTACTGCCCCGTTCCCCTATTTTCATAAAAAAACCTTTATCCACCTGAACTATTTTGCCGATTTCTCTGGTCGTTTCGGCTAATTGATGAGAATACGGCTCCCATAATTTTTTCTCATTATCATTAAAAAAGTATCTTACATTTAAGTCTCCTTCGACTTCTAAAACACATACTTTACTAATCATCAAAACTTCAAGAAGAGTAGATTCAAGTTCAGTGAATACTTGTTTTAACGATGAAGCTCCTTTAATTATTTGAGTAAACTTGAATATACTATCCTGATAATTATGTTTTTCAGAAAAACGCTTTAAACGGAAACGAAAATCTAAGAGCTCTTTGGAATAAAACACAGCCAGCATAATAATATACGTAAGCAAAGTTAGTTTAAACGTATAAAATTCTGAATTTGGCTCTTGTACAAGGTCATAAATTGTAATAATAAGCAGAGTAGGAGTGACAGCTAAAAGACTATAATATTTCAACCGCCCGATGATAAAATCAATTTCATAGATTTTATTAGTCATAAATTGATAAACTAAAGAAAACGGAATTAATAAAAGAAAAGGCGCAACCAAAAAAGAAGAAACATAATAGTCATCAAAAATAATGTAAGGTGCCACAAACAAGAATACAAATGGTGAGAAAGCAAAAATATTAATCAAAAGAAAAGTCTTAAGAATATTTGCTTGCTCTGTTTTTTTGTGCTTTATTAAGCCTACAGCAATGAAAAATAAAGCTATTAAATAAAGAAGAGATATTGAAACTAAATTAACCTTTCCCAAAACTCCTCTATCAAAGCAATTTCTAAACAACTCTAATATTACATTAATAACAGGGACTGTATATAAAACAACAAAAATTTTCCCATTAAAAATCTTGTATCCAAATTCCTTAATATATTGGTAGATAAACAAGAGATAATTTACAGGTACGGATATTAAAGTTATAACATTTACATATCGACTTATTAGATCTCCTTTTGACGAACCTCCCGCACTTACATATGCCATACCAGTAGTGAGTAAAAAGATGATCAATATAAAAGCTGAAACTAAATTTTTTTCCTTATTAATTTTTAAAATAAGGATAATACAACTAAGGCATACGAAGAAGAAAATAACAGGTATTAAATAAACAAATAAGTTGTCTTCACTTATTAAACTTAAGTTTTTGAGTTCAACTATTTCACCAGATCTTATAACTGTCATAGATCTAACGTTTTTTAATGTATTCTGTTTTAAATCTTTTGGTTCAACATTCTGATTCTGATTAATTTTAATTACAATGTCGCCTTTTTTGACACCTGCATAATAAGCCATTGTGTAATCTGACACTCTGGTAATTTCTATTTGACCTTTGTTATTAACATTTGCGGTGGCTCCTACAAATAGATTATTTACATTTATATAAGTTAAATAGAAAATATAAGACATGCTGAGTAAAATTAATATAACGGAATACGTATTTTTAGATAATTTCATATTCTCTCCTGTTTCATGACGGTTTCCAGTATATTTCGTCTTTAGAACTCATTGAGATCAATTGATCAAATCCAAGCAGTACTCCTTTCACCTCTTCTTTATCTAAACCTATAATACTGACTTCTTCTCTCATCAATTTTTGAACAATTTCGGGATTACGAACTAAATAATTTACTATTTCCTGCATTTTCATCCACCCTCTTATCACAAATTTTGTTAATTAAATAGTTTTTGTTTTCTAAAGTTAAATTTGACTTTTTGAGTCCATTTTCAACTTTCAAATTATATATATTAATCATTACTGACATATAATGTATAACTCCAGATTCCAAGAGAAGTTGTTTTAATTCCGACTGCCGAAAGTTATTTCTTAACAATTCAACTGATGCTGTATTGAACTTTTTCTCTAAGAATTGAATTGCCAAGTTTGTCTTTTTGAAAAGAGTATCTATATTATTCATATACATTATTTCAAATAAATCATTTTTTAATTGTGCCGCAACGCCTATATAGAAAGCATACTGTTCTACATCTGGCTGATGATGTTTAGTTGCGAGTACAGCACCCAGCATACTCGCTAAAGCAGTCAACGCTCCTGATTTTTTCTTTATCATTGCAATACATTGTTTTTCAGTTAGTGTATTATCCAGCAAATCAATGTGTTGACCTTCCATGGCTTGGACGATATATTTTAGAGCTGTCTTGAGCAGTAACCCTTCCGTATCTCTAGAGGATATGACTTGGAGAGCTAACGTATAAATCAAGGTTGCAATATTTAAAGATACAGCATGATCAACCTTCATCCATTCTGCATTTGGGCGATCCTTATCTTGTATATCATCAAAAATATCTGCCGCTAAGATAAGGAGTTCAATCCCTGTTCCTAAATCTAATATTTCTTCAAAATCATTCCCTCCAAAAGCCAAGTAATGATCTAAAGCTAGCTCGGCGAATGGAAAGTTATTTTTTGTATCAGCAAAATTTAAAACATATTTACTTAATTCTTTATTCACACCATTTTTTTTAAGAATATGGTTTATTGTAACCTTTACATTTTCTGCTTTTAGAGTTAATTTCTTAGCTATATGAATCCCTCACTTTATTTTACTAAACCCTTTTGTTCAAGGACAGCAGGTTTTTCGTTTTTTAACAATCATATAATACTTTATCCATTTATTGTATGGGTAGAACGAAAAAAAAGACTTGTTTCCAAGTCTTTTTTACGAAATTTTCATTGCGTATGTGTATTTATCGAGCTGATCAATGCTTTTGTTAATGTTTCGTAATGAATCTGTCGTTTCTTTAATATCAAGTTCGAGTCGGAATAATAATTGTTTTACTTCTTCAAGTTTCTTTTCCATCGTTTCCACACTCCTTTTTTTGAAAGATCAATGAATTGTGTATGGTGAACGAGTCCTAGGTATTTGATCTGTTACTAATAGTGTATCTGGTTTCGGCTTATTTTTCACCGAAAAGTATACAAAAAGATCCTGCGTGACACCGCAAATATCAATAGGCCCTTATGCTCAAAGGAATCACAATAAGAACAGGACTATTTCTCTATTCGGAAAAACGGTGATTTCGGATGAAATTGAGAAAGATTCTTAATTCCCTTGTTTTTATTGTGTTTATCTGTTTCACAATGTAAGACTATAGTCCCCCTCTCCGCTTTTTCAAAATTCAATATGCGATTCTTGGCGTATCGTGACCGACAAACACCGAAAAGACCGCAACGCAAAGTTGTGGCCTTTTCGCTTTGTCATATCCAGCACCTGAGTGACCTATACATATAGACATATCCCCTTTTTGCGAGGTGCTTGCATGAGATATCCTTATCCTTGGTTCTACGTCTATCCGTACGACATACGCCGCCCGCCCGCTCCTGCCGCCAATACAGAAACCTTTATCCGTTCCGCACAGGATGCCGCCGGGCTGCTCGCTGATGCTCAGCTTGTACTTAGGCGCATTGCGGGGTCACAGGAGCTTTCGCGCCGCATCATGACCGCAGCGGAGCAGTCAGATAAACAGACAGTAAAACGTCTGATCAAACAGACAGGCGTCCGGCATGATGTTGATTCGGTCTTTAATCCCGATGGCATATACATCAGCCTGATCAGCACGCAAAGCCGAATCACCTTGGCGTTGCGGTGGTCAGAAGACCGCAATTACTTTTCGCCCATGAGCTTATGACACCACTCCAAGGCTTCCAAATAACAGTCGTACGCTTCTTCCTTGTCCAATTCTTTTGCTAATTCTCCGCAAGAGTCCCAATTGTTGGTTTCGATTAACTTCACAAGCTCAAGCATTTGGTAATAGTCATTTTGATGACCTAATAACGCTTGACCGACTTCATCTATTAAAGGCAATTCTTGAATAATCTCTTCTATTTCTCTGTGCAAAAGGGTGTCTATGAGAGAAAACATCCCGATCAGCATATACGAGGCCGGCTGCGGGCGCGCTGTTTTTCTTGCCAACAGTTCACATAGCTTTGCTCTCATTAAAGAAATTTTTATAATTTCGTGTTTGCTCGAATTCCCTTTTCTGCTTAAATCCTTAAAGGAAAGGATGTATATCCACCGTTTGATTTCGTTAAACCCAAGAAGCATGATAGCCTGCTTAATGCTGTCGATCTTTTGGGTTAAGCGGCTATGGGAAGAGTTTAAGAATTTTAAAATTTGATATGACAGCGATAAATCACGTTCTATGTACTCAGTTACACGCTGGATGTTAGGCTGCTCTTTGCTTAATTCGTTGAGCAATTCATAGTAAGAATAAAAATGGGTCGACAGATCATGGCCGCTGATGATGCGCGGTTCGCTGAAAAAGTAGCCTTGGAATAACTGAAAGCCATCTTGCGCCGCTTGTTCATATTCTTTGCGTGTTTCTACTTTCTCAGCTAAAAAAATCAGGCCGCAATAGCTGTAGGTTTGCAAAATGTTTCGGCGTTCCAATCGGGTGGTTTTAAGAAAATCAACTTTCAATATATCAATATAGCTCATGAGCTTTTCCAATAATTTTTCATTTTTCGGGTTTATCGCGTAAAAATCATCGAGTGCCAGCGTATACCCCATTTTTTTCAGCTCTCTGCACCTTGAGACGAGAGCCGGAGTGATCGGTATATCTTCAAGGATTTCAATCACAAGCTGTTTTGGATTGAAGGAGGTGGGGAGATCCGAAAACATCAGGCTTTCAGTGAAATTGACAAAACAGCGTTTTCCTTCCGTCAGCTTCTCGATTCCGATGTTTAAAAAGCTGTTAATCACCAAATCTGTTGTAGCCTGATCGCCGTCTGCAGCGGAATACACATTCTCTTCGCTCTCTCTATATAAAAGTTCATAAGCGACAACCTGTTCTTTTCTATTAAATATAGGCTGTCTTGCAACAAACACCCTCATTGATTTATCCTCCTTACAAAACACGCGGCTTTCCACCCTAAGTATATCAAATAATTTGACGAAATTTGTCTAAACATGAAAAATATTATTCCCACAAAAAAACTGGCCTCTTCGCGAACGAAAGGCCAGTTTGCTTTATTCTTCGAGCTCTTCTTCCAGTCTGCTTTTCACTTCATGGATCCGCTGCATTTTGTTGCTCCAGCAGTCCTCGCTTAAATCAACCGGGTATTCTTCAGGTTTGCTGATTCTCTTATATTCCTCCCACAGAAGGCTGAGGTTGTCTTGTACATATTGCTGAATGTCAGAAATCTCAGGGTTCTGGTAGCATAAAATGCCTTTTTCAAAAATCAGCTCGTGAAGATCCTTCGCATAGAAATTCGTGACGAATTTGCTGATGAAGGTATGAACCGGGTGGAACATTCTCAGCCGCTTCTGGTCATTCACCTGCTCGTCATAAAGTGCAATGTAATCTCCTTCAGAATGATGATTTAACTGATTAATAATCCGGTACACTTTCTTTCTGCCAGGTGTCGTCACTTTGTCAGGGTTGGATGAAATTTTGATCGTGTCGACCATTTCTCCGTTTTCTTCGATGGAGACGAGCTTATAAACCGCGCCGAGAGCCGGCTGGTCATAAGCTGTAATCAACTTCGTGCCGACACCCCAGACATCTATGCGCGCTCCCTGAGCCTTTAAATTCATAATTGTATGCTCATCCAGGTCGCTTGACGCAATGACTTTCGCGTCTGTAAAACCTGCTTCATCAAGCATTTTCCGGGCTTTTTTTGACAGGTAAGCCAAATCGCCGCTATCCAGGCGGATGCCAATGAAGTTGATGCGGTCTCCGAATTCCTTGGCCACTTTAATCGCATTCGGCATGCCTGAACGAAGCGTATCATACGTGTCGACTAAGAAGACGCAATCCTTATGCGTTTCCGCGTATTTTTTGAACGCTGTATATTCATCGCGGTAGGCCTGCACTAGCGCATGGGCATGTGTGCCTGATACCGGGATATTAAAGCGCTTTCCGGCTCTTACATTGCTTGTCGCGCTGAAGCCGCCGATTAACGCTGCTCTCGCTCCCCACATAGCCGCATCCATTTCATGCGCCCGTCTTGTTCCGAATTCAAGTGCAATTTCATCGCCAATGACGCCTTTGATGCGCGCTGCTTTTGTCGCGATTAATGTTTGGTAATTCACAATATTAAGCAAAGCTGTTTCAATAAGCTGCGCTTCTACAAGGGGAGCTTCCACCCTCATAATCGGCTCATTGTTAAAAACCAGCTCTCCTTCTTTCATGGAATAAAGAGAACCTGTAAAAGATAAACCGCTCAAATAATCAATAAAATCTTCATGGTAGCCAAGCTCATCTCGTAAATAAGTCAGGTCACTATCGGTAAACTTGAAGTTTTCCAGATATTCAATGGCTTTTTCCAAGCCCGCAAAAACCGCATAGCCATTCTCAAACGGAAGCTTTCTGAAAAAAAGCTCAAAAATCGCTTTCTTTTCATGAATGCCGTCTCTCCAGTAAGTTTCCGCCATATTGATTTGATAAAGGTCTGTATGTAATGACAGGCTGTCATCTTTAAAACCGTACTCTAACACTGTTTTTCCCCTTCCTTACTCTGCCACTTGCGCTCCGATGCTGTTTGCAAAATGGGAAAGAGCCCACGTATGCCCCTCCTGATTAAAGCTGGCAACAGCCTGTTTATGCACAACAATCCGGAAACCTTTGTTGTATGCATCAACCGCTGTATGCAAGACACAGATATCTGTGCAGACGCCGGCTAAATGCAGCTCGCCAATCTGCCGCTCTCTGAGTTTCAGTTCTAAATCAGTACCCGCAAAAGCAGAATATCTCGTTTTTTCCATGTAATATACATTATGATCATGTGCATGTTTCTGATATAGAGGCAAAAGCTTTCCGTACAGGTCTTTTCCTTCCGTACCCTTAATATTATGCGGTGGGAACAGACGGGTTTCAGGGTGATATTGATCCCCTTCATTGTGAGAATCTACTGCAAATACGACGTAATCACCGTTTGTGATAAAGTTTTCTGTCAAATTGACGATCGCCTCTTCAGTCATTCTGCCGGGCTCCCCGCAGGTCAATTTTCCATCACTCGCCACAAAATCATTCGTATAATCAATACAAATAAGTGCTTTTTTCATAGCCGGCCTCCCCGCCATCAGTATGAGAACATTATATCTTATCTCCCGTTGTAAGGGAATTGCCATGAATAAAAAGACAAACGGTCCGTTTGTCTCTTAAGATTTCAGCACCGATCGGTTAAAAATGTCGTCCTGAATATATATAGATTCATGATTTACCGCACTGTCCGCCGCAATGATAAGGCCTAAAGGCGTATGAAACTGAAGATCAGATACGACTTTAAAAGGCACTCCGTTTCGGTTCGCCATTTTTACATAAGGTGAATAAGACTGATATTGAAGCTCTCCATTGATAAGAAGAGATATATTTTTATTGCGTTTAAACGCTTGCTCCGCTTCGTGATACGGTTTGCTTCTGAGCACCTGCCCTTTCGTCAGTGCCAAAAGCACTCTTTCCCGCAATGAGCCTAAAAACAAATGGCGCTCATCTGGTTTTGTTTCCAGCGGCCCGTACATTCCTTGCTGTAAATAGAGATCCAGCGTTTCATCACTCAAAAGCTCGTCCTCCCGTCTTGTTTGTCTTCATTATCGCCTGATCCTGCGGGGGCTAAACTTTCAAGGGCTGTTACATTTCCGTTACCCAGTGAATGATTTTTTTTGCCAGCTCACCAGCAGGCTCGTCCTCTGTATGCCGGCGTAAAGAAGCCTCCAGCCGTTCAGGCAGCGATGATTTTTCTTCCTCGTATGAAATAATCGTGCTCCACTCCAGCTGCGGAACGGCTACTAGCGTATGCAGCTCTTTTCTGTTTTCATGCAGATATACATCAGTGATCATTCCTGTTTGTGTGCTGATATTTGCTTTTCTGATTTTCATAACATGACCTCGCTAACTAAAAGACTATCCATATTATACAATAAAAAAGCAACAGCCTCTCTAGAAAAGGCTGTTACCCGTTAAACGAAACGGTATCATCAATGATATCGGCATCGTTTAAAATTGTTTTACTATATTCGTTATTGATCTTCACAAAATCCCCCAGCTGAAATGTGCCAGACCCAGCACCTGTGTGATCGACGCTTTTCGGCGCAATCGCAAACACATCTCCAAAGCTGGCCGCAGCATCACCTGATATAGACATAATATATATCGGCCCTACAATCGCAGGCATTTCCCCACCTCCGCACTGATTTACAGCATCATATGCGGAAAGGAGCCAATGGTGCCCGCCTATTCAGCGGGACGTTCGTTTTCTTCAAGGCGTGACCGCTGGCGCAGCTTGATCAGCCGCACGATATTCAAGAAAAATGCCTTGACTACCGCATACACCGGCACAGCTAAAATCATGCCGAGAATGCCGCCGAAGCTTCCTGCTCCAATCAACAGCAAAATGATGGTAAGCGGGTGCGTATTCAAACGTTTTCCGATAACGAGCGGAGAAAGCAGATTTCCGTCGAGCTGCTGAACGATCACAACCACAATGATCGCAAAAAGCGCTTTGGCCGGTGAATCCATAAAGCCGATAATAACAGCCGGCGCAGCGCCGAGAAAAGGCCCGACATAAGGAATGATATTTGTAATGGCCATGACAATTCCAAGAATCAGCGCATATGGCAGCCCGGTAATCAAGTATCCGATAAAGCACGCTGTCCCTACAAAAAGACAGATTAACAGCTGTCCCTGAAAATACGCAGCGAGTGTGTCGGATAAATCCTTAAAGATCTTTAGACCTTCTGTCCGGTAAGAAGCCGGAAGAATTTTGACTGCCAGGTGCGGAAAGCGGTGTCCATCCTTCAGCATATAAAAGAGGATAAACGGAACAGTGATAATGACAAGTGTGATATTTGTCACGACACCAAACACCGCCGATAAACTGGATGTAATATTTTGCGGCAGGTTTTGGAGAAAGCTTGTCAGAGACTGCTCAATTTTTGATATGGATACATAATCCTGTGTCATCATCCAGGTAAACCACTGAGAGTGAGATAAATCCTTTGTCAATGCCTGAATCTGTTTTATATATTCAGGAAGATTGTTAAACAGCCCGGTCACCTGCGATGTAATGACAGGCCCGACTGCCGCAGAAACAAAGGCTAGCAAGCCGATAAATGCTAAATAGATGAGCAGAATCGATAATGTCCGCGGCATTTTTTTCTCAAGCAGTCGGACGACCGGATTAAAAATAAAATACAGAATTCCGGCAATCAGCATCGGGAAAAACAATGTCGAGATAAACACGATAAACGGCTGAAACACAAATGAAACTTTTGTTGCTACGAAAATAATCAGCAAAACAAATAAAATTTGCAATGTCCAAAAATGGACTTTTGATTTCAACAAGCTTGTTCCTCCTAGTTTTTCTTTGTCTATCAGATAAAAGAACTTGCACCCCATCATTGTAACAAAAATGAACTGATATCAGAACTCTTAATCAGCGAACGGACTGTTGATTATGCAGGCTGTGACATACGGCAGGGACGCCGCACTGATTTATGTACTTGTGGACTAGCTTAACGTTTAGATTTTATCCTGCTTGATGTGAATCAAAACGATAGAATGACTGAGAGGCAGCGGCGCTGTGCTCCGTTTGCCGGGAAGCCCCGTTTATATGTAAAGGATGCGGGCGGGTATCACTTCGGTTGTTGTTTACGCTTTATTTCAGATGACCGCTCCGGCTTTGATCTTGGCGGCACAATTTATGACGGAGCGTTTTTATAGCGCTTAACTGAAAAATAGGACGTCCCTGTGTACGCCTATTTTTCAAGCGCAAGCACTGTTACACCCGTTCACTGTAATCTGGCGTGACGGAAACCATGTGCTGGATACTGATAAAAAAAACAGAATTTCGGGCTGCTTCAATGATGATATGGTCCGGTTTTACATCAATCAGTCTGCCTCTGACCGTATCTCGTACTGTCTGGATAATGAATTTTGAGCCGATGAGCTTTTTGATGGTCTGATAGACATAAGGATCGACTAATGAGACCAGTTGCGGACTACCTTGGTTGGCCATACTTCAATCCCCTTTATATGTTTTATCTCAGCTTATGCCACGGTTAAGGATAATGACACAGGCTTACAGGATAACACCAGGGGATGCGGAGACGATTGGGGAGTGTGATTCACGCGGGTGTAAGGAAATGGTGATGAAACGGAGACAGCGAAGAAAGCGGACGCTGTTCCGAATACAGGCGGGACCTATACAGGCTTTTTTATAGAAGACTGGGCTTGATCGATTAATCGGTCCAGTTTTTCTATTTTTTTCAGTGCGGTTGCTTCGTCAATTTGTCGGTAATGATGGTGGCCGCCAGGTTCTTCATCAAGTTCGTCCGCTTTTTTGACAATCTGCTGCAGCGTATTTTTATCGAGTTCACCTTCAGGCAGATAGGAATCGGTATGAAGCAATATGGCAAGAGCAATCTCTTTTGCCGCTTTCGGTTCTTCACCAAGACGAATCAAGAGCTTATGCGCCCGTTCCGCCCCTTTAATGGCATGGATGTCATTTCTTCTGTATTTCTCATAATCCCATTTTCCGTCTGTATACCATTCATAATGTCCGATGTCATGCAGCAATGCCGCTTTTGCGGCTAAATCAGGGCTGATATCAGCCTTTACAGACAGCCTGTATGCATGATAGGCGCAGGCAATTGCATGAGCCACGCCGGAACGCTGTAAATATTTTTGTGCAATTGGATGGGCGAAGACATCCATTAATGTAACCTTTCTCATGGAAACCCCTCCTTTAGATATTTTTAGAATCCTAACATAATTTGCAGAGAAACTCAATTCTTATGTCATATCATTTTTGTTTACTTTTCATGTTTGTTATACCCTAAAAGCAGAGTTTCAGTCAGTATATGCAGCCGGACTCCGGAATGCTTAAGTTATCGCCTTTTTATATAAAAAAAGAGCAGATTCACTCTGCTCTACAAAAACTCTTTAATATCATATATGCGCCCGTTTTCCGCGCCTGTCTCTAATAAAGAAAGCAGCGTGCCGGCAATAAAGGCCGGACTGCGAAGGCTTCCTGTTTCATTCAATTTCCGAAACCGCTCGATATCGTGGAAATCCTTTTTCGATGATGAACGGATGACGGCCTGCATGTCAGTGTCCATGACACCCGGTGAGAAAGAAATCATGTTCACCGGCAGTTCTTCATCCTCCTGTTCAAATCCGAACGTTCTCGTAAACATATCAAGTCCGGCTTTTGAGCTGCAATACGCGCTCCACCCCTTGTATGGGTTTTTGGCCGCGCCAGAGGTAATATTTACGATTGTTTTTCTTCCGCTGAAAGCAGCAAACTGTTTTGTAAACAGCTGGCTCAAGAGCACGGGCGCTGTCAGATTAAGCTGATAATGGCGCTGCAGCTCTTCAAGAGACGCTTCTCCGGCGCGTTTGATCGGCGTTACCATTCCAGCATTATTGATCAGTGTGATGGCTGAATAATCAGCCGGATTGATGGATGAAAGCAATGTTTTGAATTGCTGCTCAGCCTCTGTGAGATTGATCAGGTCGATCTGGTGCTGTGTCAGTTTCTCATGAGAAACATCTGTTGTTGTTCTGGACAGGGCATGAACTTCATGGCCTTTTTCCAGAGCCTGTAATGCAATGGCTTTCCCCAGTCCTTTTGACGCTCCGGTGATGATATAAAGTTCCATTGGAAACCTCCTCCTTCCGTTCTTATTGTACGGACCGCTTTTATGCAAAACAAGCGCGGGCGCTTACGCCTTTTTATTTTCCTGCACGATAACCTTTGGTATGAGAAAAACAATGCCTGCGATCCCGAGCAGAATCAGCACGATATAGATGATCGGAAGCAGGAGTGAAGATGAACCTTTTTCTTTCATTTCTGTTGATGACGCTTTTGTGATCGGTTTCTCGGCAAATGTAATCCCAAGCTGTTTAGATTGAGCCGCGATGGTGTTGGAGCCCTCGGCATCTGTTGATGTAAACAAATCCTTTATCAGCTCGGCGTCCCGATCCTTCGGCTTATCAAAGGTAATATCCTTTTGCTCCTCAGGCAGTTCTGTTTTCTCCTCATAGGAAGAATCTTCATGCAAATAATTCGTATCGATTTCAATGTCTTTCTTTTCATATTGGTTTGGCGCGACATCCGTATTTTCTTCGGTTTCGGCAGCAGCGGCAGAGGGTATGAAAAGGGAAAAGGAGAGCATACACATCATGATCCCCTTTTCCAAGCTGCGATTACGCTTCATACGTTTCATCGCTTTCCGCTGTTTTTTCTGCTATCAAGCGAATGACAAGCGGCAGAGCCGCTGCAATCAACGTAATGATCAGCAGAACCGATATTCCCATTGTAAACAAATGCCCTGTTCCGTACTGGATGTCGATATATACCTTCGACACCGGATCTTCAAATGTGAAGTTTGGCATAATTAAATCAATAAGCGGCGCAACATAGAATAAAATCATTGCCGCTGAAGCAACCCACCCAGGAATTGACCCGAACCGGAATGCCGCCCGGATAAAGGCAGAGCTTGCGACCAGCAATAAAATCGTAAACACAGACCACTTAATCGTCTGATCGTCCGGCAGTGAATAAATATTCAAACCGAACAAGCTGATCATCAAGCCGACAAGGATATTCAGAATTCCGAAAAGCGCTCCTTTGACGAGCAGCGGCGCATTTTGATAATACGAGCTGAAATATCCGATTAACAGACTGCTGATCAAAATAATAACCAGGATGACAACCGGCGGCACCGTCTGAATTTTTTCTTCCGGAACCTGACCGCTGATTTTAAGCGGATTTGCCAAGTAATCATATACATAGCCGTTGTTTTGGCCATCTACTAATGTATTGCCCAGAATGCCGTATACGTCACTGCGTACAAGCTTCGTGGAAGCAACATTTTTACCCCAGTTGTTGTTTAAGGTGTCAGCTTTCGTCTGTACATCATTTACGCTTTGCTGCATGTTGGTTGTGTAATCAATAATGCCTGACTGGCGTTCAGATAATGAGCCCATCACGTCTGACATTTGCAGCACTTCCTGGCCGACCGTATCTTGCACGCTCAGTGCCATTGTGCCTGACAGGCCATCATTATTGAACGTTGCAGATTCCTGCGCCGCGCCGGTTACAAGCTGTTCTGTCGCTTTTGACGCACTCTCAGAGATCTTCGTCAGTTCGTCGAGAACACCGGCTTGAGAATCACGGATATAGCTGCCGTAGTTGTCTGCAAACTCGGTCATGCCATTGATGAAATTGTCGATGTCTTCATCGGTTTGCATCGTGTTGTTTTTGAGATCTTCCCAGCTTGCTGATTCTTCCGGTTTGATGGCTAGGACTGATTTGACGTTGCCCTGCTGGCCGTCAATGGCATTGGTTTTTGCAGTGCTGTCAACCGTTCCGGATAATACAGAGTCGTACACAGATAAATATTTATAGTATCTCATTAAAGCGGAGATGCTTTCTGTATTGATTTCTCCTGGAAATTGAAGCTGATCTTTATTTTCCAGCTCGCGAATCGCTCTGTAAATCCCTTCGAACTCCCTCTTCCGTTTCGCTTCAAGATTTTCAAGTTTACCTTCTAGCTTTTTTACTTGGTCTTTCAAGTCATCAATTTCATCATTAAGACCATCCATTTGCTCTTTTAGTTCTTCTAATTTCTTTTTCAGCTCTTCATTATGGGCAGTTTCTTTTTCTTTGAGCTCTTCTTCAATTTGCTTGATTCGCTCAGACGCTTTGCTGAGCTGTTCTTTTGCTTTTGCGATATCAGAAATATCATCGTTTCCTGTTTGATCTTCGTCCTCAGGTTGAGTCGAGCCACCGTCGCCTCCGGTATCTCCTGAATCGCCGGTTCCGTCTTCATTTGCCAGCTGGATAAATTGAAGGGCTGAGTCAGATGAAGCAGTCTGTTCGGCAGATGTGCCCGTTTCGGTTTGTCCGCTGTCTGACTTACCATTGGAGGCATCTCCGTTCTGCTCCTGACCGTCTGTTCCCTGCTGCTGGTCTTGATCCTGAGTATTGCCGTCCGTTTGCCCGTCATTCCCGGTATCACTGCTGTTATCATCGTTTCCGGTGTCTCCCTGTGTATCATCGGGATTGGTGCTGCCTCCGTCATCTGGATGATCCGGCTTGTCAGTGGACGGCTCGTCTGTTCCCGGTTTTTCAGTTCCCGGGTCCTCCGGTGTCGGATCCTCTTTTTCAGGCTCCTTCAGATTGTCTGAAATATCTTGAATGTCAGCGGCAATGTTTTTCAATTCTTCACGCTGTTTTTCAAGATCGATTTTCAGTTCTTCAGGATTTTCTTCGTTCGGGTCTTTATCTTCATCATCTGAACCATTACCTCCATCAGGCTGCGGCTCACCTTTCGCAACAGTGAGCGCCTCGCGCGCTTCAACTAGCCGTTCGTACACCTGATTTAGTGCAGCCTGTCTTGATGCGGCCTGGTATTGATTAATTAAATCGCTTTGTATCTTCGCCATACCAAGTTCCTGCTGAGGCACTTGGCCTTCCCTGATTTGCTGGGCGGCTGCCAGAACTGTGCTGGTTTGTCCAAGCTGTGTTTTCACTTGGCTGATCCCAGTTGTCAGTCCGCTCATCTGCTCGCTGAACTGATTGGCCTTTTGCTGTGCTGAAATGGCATCCAATCCTGTCTGGATTTGCTGCTGAGTTGAATCCTGGGCTGCCAATAGCAGCTTCTTTTGATTTTCTTGATATTCTTTGTATCGTTCCACAGTATCAACGAAGTCTTTCAGGGTGTTTTTTGCTTCCTCCGCTGTCGAAGCTTTTTCTTTTGTCGTGCCTTGGGCTTCATTCATTGATTTCTTCAGCTCATCGATTAGGTCTTTCTGGCGTTTGATTTCACCTGCTAAATCGTTAGAGCTTGGTTTGTAGAAATTGTACATGACATTTTGGAATTCAGATTCTTTATTGACGATTTTGTCAAACTCTCCTCTGATATTGTCCACTTTTTGTGAGACAAAGTTCCAATATAAGGCCGACATTTTTTTGTTCATTGTTTTTTGGGCATCTTCAAGCTCACGCTGCACTTTTTCTTTGTTGACCGCATTCAGGTTATCTTGAATGCTGAACTCAAGCGTGGCTTTTTGAGGACGCTCTTTGTCGTAGCTCAAAATATTTTTTGAGAAATCTGAGGGAATGTAGACGATCGCATCGTATTTTTTCGATTTTAGGCCTGTTTCCGCTGCACTTCGGTTCACGACCGTCCAAGAATAATCAGGACGTTCCCCCAGAACGGCAGCTACTTCCTTACCGAACTGGGCGGATTGATCATCTTCATCGTCCGCTTTCACCTCATCACTCAATACGCCTGTGTCTTCATTCACCACTGCGATTTGCCGCGTGGAATTGGCTGCTTTTTTCGCCGGATCTTCCCCGATGAACCGGAAAAACAAAACCGGCAGCAGCAAAATAATGATGACGGCGGATATTAACTTGATTAAGTTTTTTCGTTGTTCTGTCATCTAGCACTCTCCCTTTCAGCAGAACATAAAGGAATTTGAACTTTTTGCTCCTTCCCGTTTTCCACAACATATCCGAAGCCCGGCTGAATCTCCGGCTCCTGTCTTTGGTACGGAAGAGGAATGACATTTTGTTCAGATTTTTTCATCAGCAGGATAGCGTGTCTGATTTGCTTCATCTCAGTCGTCAGGGAATCATAGCCTTTGGAGAACTCACTGTGATTGCCTGCCGGAATAAAGCTGAAGCCAAGATGCGCGTAAGATTTCATAAAGTTCGCCAAACGGTCTTGAATTCTCGTATCAATCGTCTGCTGGAATCTCGTAATTCCGTCAATCATTAGAACCACTTGAGAGAATCGCAGGCTTTGTGCGTCTCCCTGGCGAACGGCTTCTACATACATTGCTTCTCTTGTTTTAAAAATGTCTTCTGCTGTTTCAATCCACTGCTCAATATCATCTTTTGTTTCCAGATATGCGACATCTGTTTCTTTTGCATATTTGGATAAACCGCGATCGATCGAGTCAAACAAACCGATCATTTCCGTTTCATCATCAAACAAATGCTCGAGCATCACTTTTAAGACGTTTGTTTTTCCTCGCTGTGTCTGCCCTAATATCAGGCAATGCTTGTACTTAGCCAAGTCAAAGTACACCGGGCTGACGGTTTCTTCATGAAGCCCGATCGGCACAGATAAAGGCTTGCGTTCCAGCTTGAAGCGGAGAGAAAACTCTCTCGTCGACAGGCTTTCCGGCAGCATCGGAATCGGAGCCGGCTGCTGAAGTGAAGCGTAGCGATCCTGAAGAACCTGCACTTCTGCTTTCAGCTCGTTGAACATGCCAATATCATCCTCTGCTTCAACAGGCAGGAACATTTGGGCGAAATAAAGTTCTTCTTTTTGAATGATCACGCGCCCCGGGATCGGCTCAAGGCTGAACTTCGGCCGTCCGTAAATGGAATATCCCTCGGATTGATCCATCAGGTAATGGACAACCTTTGTTTTCAGGTTGTTCAAGAGCGACTGGCGGACAGCATTTACGCGCGTCGCCGTCAGCATGAAGTAAATCCCCAAGCTTTGTCCGTCTCTGGAAAGCTGGACAAATTCCGATTCAAGCTCATGCATCTCATCCTTGACGATATCAAAGTTGTCGATTGTGATGAAAATGAATGGAAGCTCTTCTTCGCTCAGCGCATTGTACATTTTGATATGGCTGATTTCTTTTTCACGGAACAGACGTTTTCGGCGGTCAATTTCCTCTTTGATCCGGATCATGAACTTTTCAATTTTTCTCGACTGATCCATCAGGAAGTAATCCGCCGTGTGCGGCAGCTTCGCTAATGGCAGAAGCGTTCCGTTCCCGAAATCAAAGATATAGACATGAAGCTCTTCAGGCGTGTAGACGTCTGCAAAACTCATCAGGAATGTTGCCGCTGCAATCGATTTCCCATAGCCTGAGGAGCCGAAAATGCCGATATTTCCGTCTTCCATCATTTTATAAGCAATCGGTGCCTGTCTTTGCAGATCAGGTTCATCAACATAAGCAAAGTGGAAATGGTCCTTTTCTTCTGATGGGAAAAGGGTGCGCGGGATACGTTCCGCAAGCGGCGGCAGCCAAGGACTCGGCAGCTTCTCGATTCCCATTTCCTCTTGAATGCGTTCGATTTCGTCAACCACTGCTTCGATTTCTGTTTGAACTTCTTTTTTCGCCATTTCTTCGGTGTCGACCTCAGAAAGCGGTATCAGGCCGGTATCCGTGACAATCGCGATTTCATCCTCTGTTCCGTAAACTTCCTCTAAGTAAGGGGCCCCGCTCCAGGCGGATTGGAACAGCTCGTACACTTCATTGTTTCCGACCTGCAAATAACCGCGTCCGGTAACCGTGATGTTCGCGGCATCGCTGTTTTTCAAAATCTCTTTACTATCGGTGGCATCCTGAACTTTAAGCGCTACTTTAAAGCGCGAGTTACTCCAGATTTGGTCGTCGATGATACCGCCCGGCTTCTGTGTCGCCAAAATCAAATGTACGCCAAGGCTTCGGCCGATACGTGCAGCACTGACAAGCTCTCTGATAAAATCAGGCTCTTCGCTTTTCAGCTCTGCAAACTCATCAGAAATTAAGAATAAGTGCGGCATTGCTACTTCTGCTTTCCCCTGCTTGTACAGCTTTGTATAGTCATTGATGTGATTGACTTGATATTGATCAAACAGACGCTGCCTTTTTTTCAGCTCGCTTTTAATCGAAGCGAGCGCACGCATACTGAAGTTTTGACTGCCTTCAATATTGGTGATCGTGCCAAGCAGGTGGGGAATATTGCGGAACGGCTGCGCCATTCCTCCGCCTTTATAGTCAATTAATAAGAAAGCCGCTTCATGCGGGTGAAAATGCACCGCAAGTGACAAGATGTAGGTCTGGAGAAATTCACTTTTCCCCGAACCTGTCGTCCCCGCAAGCAAACCGTGCGGACCGTGGGCTTTTTCGTGAAGGTTCAGATGCACAATGTCATCCTTCCCTTTATAGCCGATCGGCACCGACAGCGACTTCGACGATTCACTCGTCAGCCACCTTTGCTGGATTCCGATTTCTTTTACTTCTTTCGCATGGAAAAGCTCCAAGAACGAGACCATTTCCGGAATGGAGTTCGTAATGCCCACCTGGTGATTCAGCGTGCGAAGCGTGCGTGAAAACCGTTCGTTGTCCTCGCGCTGATGATGATCGAGCCGGAACGGAATTCTTACTGCTTTTTTCTTTTGTATTAAAATGTCGCCTTCATTTTCGTTGATATAGCGGACAAGGGTCGTAATGTTTTCTGATAAACTTTCCTTTGTTTCCGCGGCGACAATTGTAGAGATGCCCAGCTGCTCATGCTGCCCTTCTAAATATTCAAGAATGACGTGCTCTGAAATCAGCTGCTGATTCGTAATGACAAATACAAAATGCGGTTTAAACTGCAGTTTTTCTTTGTCATCTTCGAGATCGCGCTCTCTGATCAATTCATAAAGTGAGGACAGGAGCTGGTCACGCGTTTGTTCATTATAAATAAAGCCTTTCGCATAAATATGGGGCATTTGAAATTGCGGAAGCCACTTCATCCACTCCCAGTCTTTATACTCCTCTTCATGAAAAATAAAGACGAAGCGCAAATCGTGATAGCTGTTGAAAAACGAAAGCTGGCCGATCAGCTGGTGAATCTCATTCTTAACAATCTGCGATTTCCCGACAAGACCCATCGGCCCCTCCGCCAAATCGACCGTAACCGGCGCATTGCGAATGTCCTTATAGACACGCTGCATGTGCTGCGATTTCTCCATAAGGTCATCAATATCACGGTTCGCCAAGTCTCCGCCGCTCATATTGATTTCATAGCTTGCAGGAACTGTTCCGGTCCCGAGCCGAACCTGGAGATAATCCTTGCTTTCGAGCGACTTTTCCCAAATTCGGTCACTGATTTCACTTGTTAAGTATTTCATTTGTTCAAAAGAAGGAAAATGAAAGTCAAGAACCTGCTTTTGCTTTTCAGCAAGCGCCTGAAGCTCTTTTCTCTTATTATCTAAGTAAAGCTTATACACGCGCTCCCGCTTTTCCTCGCGTTTTTTCCGCTGGTTTTTATCCCGGAAATATTGAACGGTCGAGGTAATAAGGGTCATCATAAACATTGCCAGTGATACGAGTATAAATATGCCTCGCGGCTGGATGATAGCGACAACGCCCATCACGATCAGCATCACAAGCGGAGGCAGGATGACGAGCCATAGCCCTCTATTGGTTTGATCGCTCTCCTGAGAGGGAAAACTGAAGGACACACGGTCATCTGGCAAATCGTACACCATCCGCGGCGTTCTTCTGTACTGCGGATATTTCTTCTGCATTTCTGTGCTTGGTTTGACCGTTTTGGTTAACACTGTTTCAAGCGGTGTGTAATGAACGATTTCTAAGAGGTCTTGTTCAGTTACTCTCATTTGCGTAAAGTTCCAGAATATTTCATCCCCCGGCTTGAGCAGTGCAGCACCTATTACCTTCTCTCCGTTCAAGAACACATTTCCGCTTTTTGGGAGAATCGACCATTTCTCGCCGATATGCAGTAATGAAAATGTGCTTTGTTCCGCAAAAGCAAAATCATTCGGGTTCAGATAGATATCTGCATCTGTCTTTTCTGAGGAACATGTCATTTCGTCTCTGTTTCCTGTAAAATAAACGGATTTTTCAGGTTTGCCGGCAATTAAAAACATACGTATATCCTGTTGATCCGTTTGAAGAGAAAATGATGTATCAGTTTCAAGACTGCCCAGGCAATCATTTCCCAGGAAAACATCGTACTGGCCGCCGGATTCCTTCCTTTGAAGAGAAATTACTCCGTTCTCAAACGGAATGGTGCCGATCGTAATGGAATCCTTCACATCAGGCCCTATGGTCACCGGCTGGGACGCCGGGAGATCAGACAGTTTTAGTTTTTGGACGTTTTGCTGATAGAAAACCCATAATAGACTCAAATGGCGAACCCCCTAACGGCCGAAATACGGCGTGCGATGACCTGAACTTCATGTTTCACTTTATTTGTCATCTTTTTTCTCATCTTTCTTTTCTTTCTCTTTTTTCTCTTGTTCTTCTTTTTTCGCTTTTTCCTCGGCTGCGGCCTTTTCTTCTGCCGCTTTCTCTTCAGCTTGCTGCTTTTCTTTATCTGATTGTTCTTCAGCGGCTTGGCTGGCTGTATCAGTTTCTGCCGTGTCTGTTATCGCTTCTTCTTTTTGTTCTTTCATTTGTTTGGTAATTTGGTCGATCTCGCTTTGTACCGTATCCAATTCTTTTTGCTTTTCATCATCTTTCATACTGTCATCTGCTAATATCTCAGCCTTATATCGGATCAGGCCCAGCCCTATATACGGGTTATACTCCAGCTTTCTTCCGATACTAATGGCTTCTTTATTCTCGCCTCTCCCTATGTCTATCCAATAAAGAAAGTGCTGTGGATCTGATTGCAGCGTGACCAGATTATTTTCAATTTGTTTCTTTTGAGTGTCGCCTAATTTTTCAACCTCAACATAAGACATTGCAAGCTGATACTGCACTGATTCAGGCAGGCTTTCCGCATCATATTTAGCCAGCGTGTTGATGACCCCGCTGTACTGCTTGTTCAAGAAAGCGCGGTTGCTTTCCACAATCGCCTGATGCTTCGGCTGCGCGAAAAATAAGGCATACATCGAATAAATCAGAGCCGGCACAAGCAACACAATGAGTCCCAGGCCGATATATCTTTGGATGTTCCATTTCTTTTTCGGGATATGTATGTATGTTTTTGCTTTGGCTTCGAGCTCATCGATATGTGTCTGAATCAGCTCGAGCAGTTCATCATAGGACTTCGCGTCCAATATCGCTTTTGCCTCCGGAGAGAATGTCAGCGTTTCATTGAATTTCAAATAGTCCTCAAATGCAAAAGCGCCGTCGACTGCCAAAGCCGCTGCGGCTTTCAGCTCCTGCCAGACTCTTTCCTCATCATGCTCGTAAGGCGGAATGCTTTCTTTTACGCCGTAATGAAGAAAATATGGGGTCAGCCCTTTATCGAATACAATGTTTTCCGGGGCCACAATCAAATGCAGCCTTGATAACTTGTGCTGCTGTACAGACTGAACAAGCTGATAGGCAAACTGCCATTTGCTTTTTTTATCTTTAGCTTTTATCAAGCGAAATTCTTTATAGGAGGGAGGAGGTTGGATTGTGATGATCACTTCGTCTTCCGTCACATCGATCTCTTTATGAAAAGATGGATTTACATCCTTGATCACGTTCGCTTCGAGACCGTCCAGAAGCTTTATTTTTTCCCGTTGAAAGGTAAATGTATAGCCGTCTTCCGTTTTCTGAGAAGCAGCTTCTAATTGATTTTCTAAATATGATGTTTGTTCACCTGACATTCAACCAGATCCTTTCATAATATTTCAAGCCGGTCTCCGCTTGTAATGCCGCAATCAGATAGCTTGCATTCTCCAGAAAACACCGTATCCTTATTGACCACTCTGATCCAGTGCCCTTCGCGCGGAGGTATGGAAACGCTTTGGGCCTGCCAAGCGATGTCAATGACTTTTTTCACCGGGTGGTAATCTGACAATCTGAGATCGAAGACACTTCCGTTATAATGTTTCAAATCTATCGTAATATCAATATACATGTTCATTCACCCTTACATAGAAAGAGCGCCGTCTTCTGGTGAATCAGGCGCTCCTTCCCTTTCATACTGTTATCCGCGGATTTGATTTGCGATGTCTTGGTCAGTAGACTCAAGAGTATTTGCTGTTTGATCAAGCTGCTGGTTTACATCTTGAAGCAAATCTGACATTTTGATAAATGAAGGTTTGAGCTGCTCGTATTGATCTGCGAACGCTTCGCTAGAAGCACCTTCCCACATGCTTTTTAAATCAGAGATCATTCGGTTTAAACGATCAACCTGATTTAATACTTCTTGGCTTTCAACGCCATATTGCTTCGCCATCGCTCTTAGCTCTTCGGGTGTGACACGAATTAATCCTGCCATATTCCTCATTACCTCCTGTGCCATCAGCCTAAATATGGGCTAATTCACTTATTTTTAGAACGTAATTATTATAAAAACAGTTTTTCGGCACAGTCAAACAAATATGTTTTAATTTTACAAAATGAGTCCAATGGTTTACCTCTCACCTCTTAAAAATTACATATTTTGTTAAACAAATAGGTTTATTTTCTCAATCCGCTCCGCCTTCTCCAAATAATCCAAAAGACCCAAATGATTCCCTAACTCCCAAAAAAAACCTTTCAGAAAATTTGATGCTACAGCACCATCTCTGAAAGGTTCAGTTTTCAGAAATATTCATCAGTCTGTTCACCGCCCAAGACAGAATATGTATCTCATTATATTTAAAAAGTGTTTTTCACTTCTATTATACTGTCATTCTTTGTTGTTGATTTTCACAAACAAGAACAATCATAATAAAAGCAAGACGATTTGATGTCAAAGAGAGCAAAGAATAAAAGGATGGAAAAGTAGGGATAATGATGACCATGCCAAAGGATCCGTTTAAATACAGTTTTGACAGACTGGAAGATGTGGCTGATCATATCAGTGAAGTGCTGCAATGTCCGATCACCATTGAAGATGTGAACCACAAACTGCTAGCCTACAGCACCCACAGCGATTGTACTGATCCTGCACGGACGTCTACGATCATTGGCAGAAGAGTGCCGGAGAAGGTTATTAATAAATTGTGGAAAGACGGGACGATTCCCGCACTGCTAAAAACGGACCAGCCGATCAGAGTGAAGGAAATTGACGAAGTCGGACTAAGCAACCGCGTCGCGATTTCGATTTGGAAGAACAACCAGGTGCTGGGGTTTATTTGGGCGCTTGAAATTCAAAAAACACTGTCGGATGATGATTTGCTGACATTAAAAATGGCGGCTAATGCAGTCAGAAACAAGCTGCTTAAGCTCCAAATCCGAAAAACGAAAAATGAGGAGCGCAGCCAAGAATTTTTCTGGAAAATGCTGACCGGACACATCTATCAAGAACAGGACATGACGGATGGGTTTAACAAGCTTGGAATGGTCGTTCCCTCTGAATTTTCCGTGATGATCATCCGGGTAAACGGCGAGCTGACCGAAAAAACAGAACAGCAGCTTCATTATCTGCAGGAAACGACCCAGCAGGTTCATGCTCTGCTGACAACCGTTGATTCTAATGAACTTATCATTTTAACCGCGCCAAAAACGGATCGTCCTTTTCAAGATTTAAAACAGTTCGCTTTCAGCACGCAAAGGCAGCTGAGGGAACGTTATAAAATAGAGGATGCTTCTATTGCAATTGGCGGAATATACAACTCCATTTCGTTTGTCTGCCGTTCATACCAGGAAGCATTGTCCGTATTAAAAGCAAAGGAACGGTTTGCTGAAGAAACCAAGCATCTTTTCAGTTTTTCAGAATTAGGCATCTATCAATACTTGGACGTGTTAGATGAGAAACGGAAGCAAACGGGATATTTCAACTACTCCCTTTCAAAACTCGAGCAGTACGACCGGGATCACCAGTCCAATATGGTCGAAACGCTCGAACGTTTTATTGAAGCCGACAGCAATGTGAATACCGCCTCTAAGGTCTTGAATATTCACGTTAATACATTGAATTACCGGCTGAAGCGAATCAGCCAGATCGCTGAGATCGATTTAAAAAATGTGAATCAAAAGTTTACTATATATTTGGATATCAAACTTCGAAACAAGGGTTTGTGAAATTTCACAAACCCTTGTTTTTTTATTTTCTTTTTCAAACAAAGAATTTTCCAAAAAATCAAGCTACACTGAACATATCACATATACAGGAGGAAATAGATATGATCATTGGGGTTCCTAAAGAGATAAAAAACAATGAAAACCGTGTCGCATTGACGCCTGGGGGCGTTTCACAGCTCGTTTCAAACGGTCACCGCGTGCTGGTTGAATCAGGCGCAGGCCTTGGAAGCGGCTTTGAAAATGAAGCTTATGAGTCAGCAGGAGCGGAAATCATTGCTGATCCGAAACAGGTCTGGGACGCTGAAATGGTCATGAAGGTCAAAGAACCGCTTCCGGAAGAATATGCATACTTCCGGAAAGGGCTTGTACTGTTTACTTACCTCCACTTAGCGGCTGAACCGGAGCTTGCACAGGCACTGAAGGATAAAGGCGTCACAGCGATCGCGTATGAAACGGTAAGTGAGGGACGGACATTGCCTCTGCTTACACCGATGTCCGAGGTGGCAGGCAGAATGGCAGCGCAAATCGGCGCGCAGTTCCTGGAGAAACCTAAAGGCGGAAAAGGAATCCTCCTTGCCGGAGTGCCTGGCGTTGCCCGTGGAAAGGTAACCATTATCGGTGGGGGTGTAGTCGGAACCAACGCGGCGAAAATGGCTGTCGGCCTGGGTGCGGATGTGACAATCATCGACTTAAACGCGGATCGCCTGCGTCAGCTTGATGATATATTCGGCCATCAAATTAAAACGTTAATTTCTAACCCGGTCAATATCGCCGACTCGGTAGCCGAAGCGGATCTTCTCATTTGCGCCGTATTAATCCCTGGTGCTAAAGCTCCGACGCTTGTCACAGAGGAAATGGTGAAACAAATGAAGCCTGGTTCAGTGATTGTGGACGTTGCAATTGACCAAGGCGGCATCGTCGAAACTGTCGACCACATTACGACACACGATCAGCCGACATATGAAAAACATGGCGTCGTTCACTATGCTGTTGCGAACATGCCGGGCGCGGTGCCTCGCACTTCAACAATTGCTTTAACGAACGTCACGGTTCCATATGCGCTGCAAATCGCAAACAAAGGGGCAGCAAAAGCTCTCGCGGACAATGCGGCACTAAGAGCGGGATTAAACACAGCAAACGGCCACGTGACCTATGAGGCGGTTGCCAAAGATTTAGGATACGAATATGTCCCTGCCGAGAAAGCCTTACACGATGAATCATCTGTGGCGGGCGCTTAATTCATATGGAGCTTGCAGAAAAATTTCTGCAGGCTTTTTTTATCTTTTAAAAAGGAAAATGGAAATGATTTCTCGAATTAAAACGAAGAACTTGATCATAAAGGAGGATTCATATGGCTGTTCAGCAATATGGCGTGTTAAAAGGCGTTGTCTTAGATATGAAGCGGGAAACAGATGATGACAGTCCTCATTTCCAAGTGAAGATGCTCGGTGAAGAGAATACGTATTACAGGTGCGCCATTAATGTCATGTCCAGTTCTGAGGAATCAGAAGTATTGTATTTAGCTGATGATCAGTTTGATTCAAGCTCAATTACCATTCTTCCGAACATGCCGTATGGATATACGAAGATCAATGACGAAAACCGTGAAGTAGCCCTTGATTATGTGCGGGGCAATCTTTTTGATCCGCGGGAAATGAAGCCTTTGCCTCATGAAATCACGGGGCCTGATAATGATTTAAATGACTTTATTGAAACGTATATGAAGAAAGCGAAAGAAGAAAAAGCGCCGGTTTATATATTTGGATCAAAATTTGGACCTGAACAGGCGGCAGATAAAATATTCGGCTTTACCCCGACAAACGGTATGCACAATATCCACATGAATCAAGGCAATGCGCTGGATACCCGCTGGAAAAAAGACAACGGCTCTTGGCATGACGGAGGTATTCTGATTCAATTTGCCGATCAGTGGGCGGCTGTGTTTTTGGCGTTCTTATCCCAGTCATGGTGTACGGATGAAAACGGGAACCCGGTCAGAGATTGCGATCATACCCAAACGTCTGCGTAAGATAGAAAAAGAGACTGCCTGCTGCAGTCTCTTTTTTTTTTACCGTCAATGCATTTAGACATTTTCGACAGGCTTTAGGCTGTTCGGCCTCATATCGCTCCAATGTGATTGGATGTAGTCCAGACAAGCCTCACGCCCTTTTTGTTCATGAACGACTGTCCAGCCGCTCGGCACATCGATAAAGCCGGGCCACAAGGAATATTGGCCCTCTTCATTGATGAGAACAAGGTATATGCCATCCGCATTTTCAAAAGGATTTGCCATTGCTTTTCCTCCTTTATTGATTCATTTCTTCCAATTTAGCCGCCAGAACCCGGCCGATGACTGCGAGCGGTTCCGGCTGACAGAGATCTTTATGGCGGCAGTCAATGTCGATTTGTTCAATTTGTCCGTTAATATAAGGCTTCCACGAATCAGGTTCAATCGGGTCAAACCATTCAGGAATGATAGTTGATCTGAAAAACAGAACATTTCCACGGAAGGTTTTCGGTGCATATGAGCCTAAAATGCCGACAGAATTGACGTACGTATTCTTTAGATTCAAAATGACCGATTCGTCCAGACTGGCAAGTGCGCTTCCGTCTCGCCGCAGAATCTCAATAGCTGTTTCAAAATCAAGCGGTTTATCTCCTAAGCTGTCTGGGTCGTACCCGCCTAACGCGAGGAGGGCAATAAGCGCTTCCTCATCATCCGGTGCCTCTTTTATAGGAAGGAAGTGGTTTGGGTAGGCGTCCAGCATAACCAATAGAGAAACGTCTTCCCCTTGCTTTTGCAGCTGTGTTGCCATTGCTTGAACGACATTTCCGCCTAAGGACCAGCCAAGCAAATGGTACGGCCCTTTCGGCTGGATCGTCCGAATCTGTTCTATATAGTCGGCAGCCATGTCATCGAGTGTTTTCGGAAGTGCCTCCTGCTGTCCAATTCCCCGTGCTTGCAGTCCATAGATGGGATAATCCGTTCCTAAAGATGTCATCAGCCCTGCATAACACCAGCTAAGTCCGCCCGCCGGATGTACGCAAAACAACGGAAGCCGGTCTCCGCTTGTTCGGAGCGGCAGCAAAACATCAAGTGCGCTTTGGCTTGATCCCATCTCAAGTCTTTCGGCAAGCCCTGCCACAGTCGGCGCTTCAAATAGATTGCCAATGCTGAGTTCAACCCCGAGCGCTTCACGTATGCGGCTCATCAGCTGAACTGCGAGCAGGGAATGTCCGCCCAAATCGAAGAAACGGTCATCAATACCGACACGCGGCAAATGAAGCACTTCCATAAACAAGTCACAAAGGATTTCTTCTTGCGGGGTTCTCGGCCCGCGACCTGTCACCGCAGCGGCAAAATCTGGAGCAGGCAGCGCTTTACGGTCAAGCTTTCCATTCGGCGTCAGCGGCAATTCTTTCATCGCCACAAAGGCTGAAGGCACCATGTAATCTGGCAGTCTCTCAGCAGCATACCTGCGCAGTTCCGCCGTATCAAACGTTTCTTCCGAGAAAGGTATGACATAAGCTGCCAAACGTTTATCTCCCGGCTGGTCCTCACGAACGATCACTGCCGCATCTTCCAGCTGTGAATGCTGAACAAGCGCAGCTTCAATTTCTCCCAGTTCAATCCGGAAGCCCCGAATTTTCACTTGATGATCGGCACGGCCGACATAATCGAGAGAACCGTCAGCACGCCTGCGGGCTACATCTCCCGTGCGGTACATCCGTGTGCCCGGAGGCCCGAACGGGTCAGCGATGAAGCGTTCCGCCGTTAAACCGGGCCGTCCTAAATAGCCTCGGGCCAATCCGGCTCCTGACACATACAGTTCTCCAGCCACACCCGGCGGAACCGGCTGTAAACGCTCGTCCAGCACATACACCCCAAGATCGGGGATTCCGCAGCCGATCAGGCTGTTTGCTCGTAAACCTGCAATATTCCGGTCCAATTCGATATAGCTGACGTGCACGGTTGTTTCAGTAATACCATACATATTGATCAGTTTCGGCGCCTGTTCAGGGTGGCGATGATACCAATCATCTAAACGGCTGAGTTCAAGCGCTTCTCCGCCAAAAACAACATATCGAAGGCTGAGCGCCTGTCCGAGATCAGGCTGCTCCCTTTCCGCCTGCATAAACTGATAGAACGCTGATGGTGTCTGGTTCAAAACAGTCACACCCTCTTTTACCAGCAGACGCAGAAACGCTTCCGGAGATCTGCTGATGTCATGAGGCACGATAACAAGGCGGCCGCCGTGCAGCAAAGGTCCCCAAATCTCCCAAACAGAAAAGTCAAACGCGTAGGAATGGAACATTGTCCATACGTCGTCTGAACCGAAATGGAACCAGTGATCGGTCGCTCCAAATAACCTCGTCACATTTTGGTGAGGAATCATGACGCCTTTTGGAACGCCTGTTGATCCGGATGTATAAATAACATAAGCCGTGCTGTAAGGTGACAGCGGGCGAATCCTGTCCGTATTATCCGGATTCAAAGGGCTGTATGTTTTTAGTTTCTCGCGTAATTCCGGATCATCCAGCACAATGTTCTGCACATTTTCTGCAGGCGGGATTTGATTTTCCGCCTGTGAGCTCGTGATGATAAACGCAGGCCGCGCATCGCTCAGCATAAAAGCGATTCGGTCAGCCGGATAGTCCGGATCAAGCGGCAGGTATGCAGCTCCCGCTTTTAGTACCGCTAACAGGCTAACAGTCATATCCAATGAGCGAGGCAAAGCTAATGCCACAAATTGCTCCGGTCCGACGCCTTTGCTGATCAGCAGCCTGGCAAGCCGGTTCGCCCTTTCATTCAGCTCCATATAGCTCATCGCTTTATCTTCATAAACGACTGCAATGGAATCAGGGCTCAGCGCAGCTTGCTTCTCAAACAGCTCCGGAAGACACGCTTGCGGAATCTTTTCAGAAACACTTTGCCAATCCGTTACCGTGATACTGCGTTCCTCTGGTGCAAGAATATCCAGTCTTCCGATTTCCTGATCAGGATCAGCCTCGGCAGCCTCAAGCAGCCGCAGAAGGCGATCAGCAAGGGCTTGAACAGTTTCCCGTTTAAATAGATCGGTGCTGTACTCAAGCAGTCCTTCCAGTCCATTTGGTGTCCCGTCATCAAGACGGCTTTCACTGATTTCTAATGTTAAATCAAATTTGGCAGATCCTACGCTGTGAATGCGCAGGCTGCTTTCTGTACCAGGCAGGCTCAGCTCTGCGTCAGGTGTGTTCTGGAACGCGAGCATGACTTGGAATAATGGATGCGTGGCCCGGGAGCGAGCAGGATTGAGCACCTCTACAAGTCTCTCAAACGGCAAATCCTGATTTTCATAGGCTGCCAGATTCACTTCCCGCACTCTGTCAAGAAGCTCACGGAAACTCGGATCACCAGAGGTGTCTGTTCTGAGCACCAATGTATTGATAAACAGTCCCACAAGATCACTAAGCGCATCGTCATTCCGCCCCGCAATCGGGCTTCCAATCGGAATATCAGTTCCAGCTCCGAGCCTTGTCAGCAAGGCGGCAAGTCCTGATTGAAGCACCATAAACAGACTTACTCTATTGGCACGGGCCAGCTCCAGCAATCGGCTGTGAAGCTCTGAGTCTATATGGAAATGGATTGTATCTCCTTGATGACTCGGCTCAGCAGGTCGTGAATAATCGGTTGGCAGTTCGAGCTGATCGGGCAAATCTTTCAGTCTATCTTTCCAGAAAGCAAGCTGACCGGCAATCAAACTGTCTGGATCATGCTCGCTTCCGAGCAGACTTTGCTGCCAGAGCGCATAATCCGCATACTGCACAGCAAGCGGTGTCCATTCGGGAGCTCTCCCGTGACAGCGGGCGGTATAAGCAGCAGCCAGATCACGAGTCAGAGGAGTCAATGACCATCCGTCTCCGACAATATGGTGCACGAGCAGCAGCAGCACGTACTCGTCGGGACCGATAACAAAAAGCTCGGCCCGGAAAGCAGGCTCAGCTGCAAGGTCAAAGCTGTAGCGAGCAGCATCGGCAAGCCTCTCAGAAAGCTCCTCTTTCTTCATTTCTGTAACATATAAATCAGGACGGGCTTGATCGGCGTCCAAAATGCGCTGATAAGATGTCCCCTGTGATTCAGGGAAAATGGTCCGAAGGCTTTCATGGCGGCTGATGAGATCATATAGGGCCGCTTGCAGCGCTTCTTGATTCAGTTCACCTGAAAGACGGACGGCAACCGGGATATTATATGTAGGACTTGGCCCTTCCAGACAATGGAGGAACCATAGCCGGCGCTGTGCAAAAGAAAGCGGAATGTTCTCAGGACGTTCAGCTCTTTGCAAAGCGGGACGGACACTCTGCGCCTGATCAAGATGTGCAGCAAGTCCGGCAACTGTCGGTTCGTCAAAGAGCTTGGCGATGCCCAGCTCAGCTCCCATCGTCTCACGAATACGGCTCATCAAACGGGCAGCAAGGAGAGAATGGCCGCCCAGCTCGAAGAAACTGTCATCGATGCCTACGCGTGCAAGACCTAGAACCTCCGCAAACAGATCACACAGTATCTCTTCTTGAGGCGTTCGCGGTCCCCGATCAGTGACAGACGCCCCAAAATCAGGTGCCGGCAATGCTTTCCGGTCAAGCTTGCCGTTAGGTGTTAATGGCAGTTCATCGATCTCCACAAATGCCGCAGGCACCATATAATCAGGCAGACTGGCACCGACATAACGGCGAAGCTCAGCAATATCTAGAGCTGAAGAAACGACCAGATACGCCACCAATCGTTTATCTCCCGGCTGGTCCTCTCGAACGACAACCGCAGCCTGTTTCATTTGCGGATGTTTAGCAAGCACGGCATCAATTTCTCCAAGCTCAATGCGGAAACCGCGAATCTTGATTTGATGATCGGCACGCCCGATGTAATCCAGAGACCCATCCGCACGCCAGCGGGCCTGATCTCCGGTTCGGTACATTCGTGTGCCCGGCGGTCCGTACGGATCAGCAACAAAGCGCTCCGCCGTTAAATCAGGGCGCCCTAAATATCCGCGGGCCAATCCGGTTCCCGCAATATAGAGCTCTCCAACAATGCCTGGCGGAACGGGCTGCAAACTATTATCGAGCACATATACCTGCGTATTCCAAATCGGCTTTCCGATCGGAGGCACACCCTGTACTCCTTTTTCGAGAAAAGCTGCCGCAGACCAAATGGTTGTTTCAGTAGGACCGTATAAATTAGTCACTGGACAATCAAGCGCGTGCAAGGCCTCCAAAAGCCCGCTTGGAAGCGCCTCTCCCCCGACAAGCACCCTGAGCTCCCGAAGTTTCTCAGGTTCGTTTGTGACCAACGCATGCCACAGGGTCGGCGTTGCCTGCATAATCGTTATATCAAAATATTCAATCATTTCAGCTAATGCCTGCGGCTCACGGGTTGTTTCTTTTTGAGCAACAACAATACTCGCTCCGCTGATAAGCGGGAGGAATAATTCTAAAGCAGAAATATCAAAAGCGACAGTCGTCACAGCCAGCAGCCTGTCTTGTTCATTGAGAGAAAATGTCTCCTGCATAGACAGCAGAAAATTACTTAAACTTTTCAGTGTGACAACAACACCCTTTGGCCTTCCTGTTGATCCTGATGTATAGATGATATACGCCGGATGGGCAAGAGATACATGTACATTTGGGTTGTCGGCAGAATAACGCTTCACAATCTCTTTTGTCACAGGCAGATCCAGCACAAGCTGCGGTGCCGTTAGATCGTCAGGCAGAGTGTCTGCAATTTCCTCAGTCGTTATAATGCATGATGGCTTTGCATCCTTCAGCATGTATGAAATTCTGTCGGCAGGAAACTCCGGATCAAGCGGAAGATAAGCAGCACCAGTCTTTAGTACGGCGAGCATTGCAGCTACCATCTCGGAAGACCGCGGCAGGGCCAAGGCGACAAACTGCTGCGGTCCAAGCCCTTTTTCTATCAAAAGATGCGCGAGGCGGTTTGCTTGTTCATTCAGCTCTTGATAGCTTAATTGACTGTGATCGCAAATCAGGGCGATACGTTCAGGGGAACGGTCAGCCTGCTCCTGAAACATATCCGGAAGGCTGAGCAGCTGCTCGGATTTTGCTGTCTGATTCCATTCGCTTATGACCCGTGCTTTTTCTGCAGGCAAAAGAAATTCCATTTGCCCAATCAGCATGTCCTCACCGGCTGACGCCGTTTGTAAAAGCTGTAAGATCCGCTGCTGATGGACCTTTATTTCTGACTCACTGTATACTTCAGGATTGGCATCCACATCAATTCGCAGCCCGCTACCGTCTGTTCTGTCATAGACATTTATCGACAAATCATCAACAGGACCGGCTGACAGATTGTGCGTCGTTCCCCGGGCTCCGGCAAAGTCGAGACCGTAATCGAAAGGCATAAGATTAATTTGCGGGCCAAATAATCTATGATTTTCTCCTATTAGTTTCAGGTCCCGCCGCAGTTCCTCATGGCGGTATTTATGATGCTGCCGGATACTGCGGATTTCCCGGGAAATTTGCAGCACAAGCTCAGAAAAGCTCATCGAAGGACTCACAGACAGCCTCAGCGGGAGAAGATTCATCACCATAGCCGGAACATTCAGGGATGCCGATCCCATCCGTCCCATCATAGGCAGTCCGAGCACAACATCCTCAGAGCCGGTCATACGGTGCACATAAGCAGCTGATACCGCAATCACGACTTCATGCCAGCTTCCGGCGTAATAGCGCGCCGCCTCTTTCAGCGCGTTTACATCTGATGGCGGCAAATAAGCAGTCTGGCGCAGAAAGCTTTTTGAGGTTCTCGGCGCCCGTTCTGCTAAACTGACAACTTCAGGCTTGTCCGCAAAACGATTCAGCCAGAATTGCCGATCCTCTTCATATGTTTCAGACGAGCGGTACGTTGCGTCCTCCTCCAAAATATCCTGCAAAGAGCCGAAGGAACGATCATCAGCGGACCGCCCTCCTGCAAGTGCTGTATAAGCATGTGCAACCCGCTGAGCGATCAGAGAAAACCCAAAGCCGTCGATCGCTATATGGTGAATGCGCTGATACCAAAAGAAACGCTGTGGCCCGGCTTTAAACAAAGCTTCGCGGAACAATGGGTCATGCTGTAAATCGACCGGCTTTGCCAAATCAGCTTTCATCCAGTTTAAAGCTATCTTTTCCGGATCAGGCTCAGAGCTGACGTCAATGACTTGGAGCTGTACATCCGGTGATGGATTCATCATCTGCCAAGGCCCGTCCATATCTTCACCAAAGCGGACATGAAGTGATTCCGCTTCTTTTATCACGTGCCGTAAAGCTTCTTCAAAAAGAGAAATGTCGATTGGGCCGTTGATTTCTATATATTCGGCTGTATTGTAGATTGGATTATCCGGATCAAGCTGCTGAGCAAACCAAATACCGGTTTGCGCTCCGGTTAAAGAATATTGAAGATCTTTTGTATCAGGCATCCGTTTTTTTACCTCCTTTTATAAATAGTCCGCGTTTGGCAGCACTCTCTCAATGCGGATTGAAAGCAATTTCTGCCATTCTTCTATTGTCGGCCGTTCAGCCAGTTCAACGAATGTCACCTCGGCTCCTTCACGGCGCCATTGTTCAACTAATGTCATGATCCTTACAGAATCAAGTCCCCTATTCAGTAAGTCTTCATTATCTGCAATGTCATCAGGCGATTCTTGAAGAAGCTCAGCAATTTGTGTTCGGATACTCTCGCAGGTAAATATATGTTTTTCAGCTTTTTCTGATGGCTTTTGAGCCGCAGAAGGCGTATGTTTCAGCTGATCAAGCAAGCTGTCGGTCATCAGCGTAAACGCACAGCGCCCAGCCGCATAGTCAAGAGCCATTTTATGCTTGTCCCGTGAAAAGTCCGCAACTGCATCAGCAACAAAAAATGCTTCGATATCCTCCATAAACGCTTCACATGCTGTAACGAGACAGCCAATATGAGCATAAATTCCGGAGATGATCAGCTGATCGCGCCCCTGTTCACGCATGATCTCAAGCAGATTCGTTCTCTTAAATGCGCTGTATCTCCATTTTGTCAATACGAGATCATCGTCTTCCGGTGCAAGCTCGGCCACAATTTTTTCCTCGTAAGGACCGCTGCTTAATCCAGGGCCCCAAAAATCAGTCAGCAATGCCCGGTCCTCCGGATTTTGACTGCCGGGCTGCGCTGTGTAGACAACAGGTATCCCGAGCTGAACACATTGATCCTTCAGCTTGCGTATATTTGCTGAAAGCTCTGTTACCGGAGACGCTCCTGCTGTAAACGCGTCGACAAAATAGTTCTGCATATCGTGTATTAAGAAGACTGCCCGATTTGGATCAGGCACCCATGATACTTTGTTTGTTGGCATATCAGACGCTGTCGGCATTTGATACGGCTGAATGGCAGGAATAGCCATTTGAACACTCCCTTTCAAATCGTTTCTATTTTTTTGAACCTGCAAGAAGTTTTTCGGCGATCGCTTCGCGAAGCGCCTTTTTGCTTACCTTTCCTACCCCTGTCTGCGGGAAGGACTCAACAAATTCGATCCGGTCTGGAATTTTATATGCTGCAAGCCCGCGCTCTCTTAGAAAAGCTTTGAGTTCTGCGGCTTTCGGCGCTTGATCCCGGGGAATAATGAAAACACATGATCTTTCACCAAGAAATTGGTCAGGCATTGAGACCATTGCCGCATCATGCACAGCCGGATGCGCCAGAAGATGATTTTCAACCTCTTCAGCCGCCACTTTTTCTCCGCCGCGGTTGATTTGATCCTTTGCCCGTCCTTCCACGACAACATAACCGTCGGGTGTCAGTCTCACTAGATCGCCAGTGCGGTAAAAGCCGTCCTCGGTAAACGAAGCCGAATTGTGCTCATCAGCCTTATAGTATCCCCGGATCGTATACGGTCCCCGTGTCAGCAGGTGCCCCGTTTCACCAGGTTTCACGTCACGGTCCTGGTCATCCCACACACGTATTTCATCGTAAGAAGACATCGGCTTACCTTGGGTATTAACAATAATTTCCTCCAGGTCATCAAGCCTTGTATAATTAACGAGCCCTTCTGCCATTCCGAAGACCTGCTGCAAGGTGCAGCCGAATACAGATTTCACTTTGCGCGCGGCTTCAGCGCTGAATTTCGCGCCGCCTACCTGCAGCACTTGAAGGCTTGATAAATCGTCATCTCGTGAGGAAGCAGCGTCCATCCATACCATTGCAAGCGGCGGGACAAGAGCTGTTATTGTCACCTGTTCCCGTTCAATCAAAGGGAACGAGTCGTCCGGACTCGGAGAAGGAGATAAAACCACTTTTCCTCCAGCGTATAATACGCCTAGCACCCCGGGTGAGCTCAGCGGATAATTGTGCGCCATCGGCAATGCGGCCAAGTACACAGTGCTGTGATCAAGCCAGCAAACCTCCGCACTCATCCGCAGGCTGTATATATAGTCATCGTGGGTTCGCGGTATCAGTTTCGATAAGCCGGTGCTTCCGCCAGAAAGCTGGAGAAACGCCACATCCGAAGATTTTACTTCAGGCAGCTCGCCAGGTTCTGTATGCAATGCCTCAAGCGGCTGGAATTCCTCCGCCTCACCTGAGACAATGACGTGTTTCAAGGACGGCAGCTTGCTTTGAACCTGTCTGGCAAGTGTGCGGTAGTCAAATCCCGAATGAGAATCGGGGATGATATAAGCCTCCGCTTCAGCAAACTCGCAAAAATATGTAATCTCACTGCTTCGATGCGAGGGCAATGCAAAAACCGGGAGCGCTCCCAGCCGAAAAAGCGCAAAGATGACTTCAAAAAACTCCGCGATATTCGGCAGCTGCACCACTACACGATCCATTTGTTTAATACCGAGCTTCTGCAATCCGGCTGCCAGACGGTCAGCCCTTGTGTCAAGCTCTTGATAGCTCCAATGGGTGTCCCCGCATGTAATCGCGATACGATCGCCATGTTTGGCAGCCCGGTCTCTTAACATGTCTCCAAAAGTCTCACCGGCCCAGCACCCGTTCTCCCGGTACTTTTCCGCAAACTCCTTGGGCCACGGCGTAAATCCATTCAGCATGCTGTTTCCCTCCTGCATTTATTTCTGATCATATGTGATTGACACCCATTGCCCGAAGCATTGTCCGGAACTTTGCGGATGTCTCCTGGAGCTCGTCCTCTGCTTTTGATCCGGCTACAACACCGGCCCCGGCAAAAAGACGAAGTGAACGTTCTTCAGCCTCTGCACAGCGAATCGTAACGATCCATTCGCCATCGCCTGCATCGTCACACCAGCCTACCATGCCGGTGAAGAAACCGCGGTCAAAAGGTTCAATTTCCCGGATGGCTTCTCTTGCAAGGCCAGTCGGTGTTCCGCAGACTGCCGGCGTAGGATGAAGCGCGGCGGCTAGTTCCAGCGCGGTTACAGTCGGATCAGAAAGCTCTCCTTTAATGACACTGGACAAATGCCACATCGTCTCAGTTTGGATCAGCGAAGGCTTTTCCGGAACGTCCAGCGTCCGGCAAAAAGGCCGCAGCCCGGCGGCAACCGCATCAGCCACAACAGCATGCTCATGAAGATCCTTTGCGGAGGAAAGCAATTCATCGGCCCGGCGCTGGTCCTCAACAGGATCATCACTGCGAGGTCTAGAGCCCGCTAACGGATTGGATACCACCTGAGTTCCCATTCTCGAAACGAGAAGCTCCGGACTTGCACCGAGTAGTGTCCGATGGGAAGATGAATCATCTTGGCCGGATACATCGGCTGCAAAAGTATAACCATGTGTATTATGCCGCGCCAGATGGTGAAGCAGTTCTCCCGTTTGTATCGCTTCAGATGATGTCAGATGCAGCGATCTGGACAGGACAATTTTGCTGAGTGTGCCGTCAGCAATGCTTGCCAATCCTTGTTCTACACCTTTTTTATAGTCCTCCGGTGCAGGAACAGGCTGTATTTGATATGTATGTTCCCGCTGCTGTTCGATGTTGGCATGATCGAATTGAAGCGGTCCCGACCACCGTACCTCCTCCGGAACGACGAGCCGGGGCGATTTCAAATGATCAAATGGAACAGCTCCCACAACAACCGGACGGCTTTGCCCCGATTGCTTTGCTTTGTTAAGCGCCTCAGCAATGCGGCTGGGTAAGGTTTCTAATTGGTTTTGGCCGTCTGCATCCGGCACGGTTTCACTTATTCCTTTTCCAAGCAGCACACGGTGAGGGGAAGCCAGGAAAAAAGTGCCCGGCTGATAATCACGAAGCAAATGCTCCGCCTTTGTTTCAGATATAACGTTTTGTTCCAACATCTTCATAAACCTCCTTTGAGTTAAGTTATACGCCTAAGGTCGCGCCGCCATCTACACATAAATTGTGCATCGTAATATGGCCTGCCTGCTCAGAAACCAAAAAGAGCACGGCATCAGCAATATCCGAAGGCTGGGCCAGTTTTTTGAGCGGAATTCCCGTTTTAAATGTATTAAGCGATCCTTTGATGACTTGCTCTGCTCCATTTTCATCAGCCCATAAGGACCACTGCATGTCTGTTTCCGTTGATCCGGGAGAAACAATATTGCAGCGAATGTTGTATTCTGCAAGCTCAAGGCCAAGGCACTTTGTAAACATCACGGCTGCTGCCTTTGATGAGGCGTATGCCGCCATAGATGTCCTTGGCACACCGGCTGCATTTGATCCTACTGTTACAATCGAACCGGATCTGCGGTTCATCATATATTTGCTGACTGAGCGCGACGCGTTAAAAACACCAGTTGAATTCACTGAGAAAGTGGCCTCCCATTCCTCATCACTGAGAGAATGAATCAGCCCTGGCCGAAGCACACCCGCTACGTTCACCAATATGTCAATCGGGCCCATGTCACGTTCGATTCGAGCCGTGATATCGTCAATCGCCGCACTGTCTCTCACATCCGCCGGAAAGGCTTCGGCATGACATCCCTCGGCTTTGAGGCTGTTCACGACTTTTTCAAGCTTTTCTGGATTGTAATCAACCGCAGCAATGTGCGCCCCCTGACCGGCAAGCGTCCGCGCAACAGCTTCACCTATTCCTTGGGCAGCCCCTGTAATCAATGCGATCTTGCCTTCTATACCTCTTACATTCATTTCATCATTTCCTTTCTTCGCTTGTAACGCCAAAAATGACATTTTGCGAAAAAGACTGCTTCACCTTACCATTAATCACAATCAATTGATAATGATTATCATTATCAATTATAAAAATAATCATATCCTTATGTCATCCGACAGTCAAATATAATTTTTGTGACAAATATGGGAGCTGAGACAATTCTCAGCTCATTGATATGTGCGGGCCGTCAGGGTGAAGCGCGAAACGCAATGCCCTGCTGACCAAAACAGGAAGAACCGAAATATGTCCTTCTCCTGAAAACTCGCAAAATTCTGTCCGTACGCCTTGGTCAGTCAAAGTAGACAGCCGCTCGTAAAGCTCCTTCGCGTTATCGTTCATTCGGCATTTATGATGCTTTTCCAATTCTCCTGCCGCAAGCAGAAGATTGACAGGCTGATCGTTTTTCTTTAAACAGGAAACGAAACGCTCAGTTTCCTTTTCAATAAATGGTTTATTCCAATGAATGGACGGACTGCCCGCGATATACGTTTGGAATGCATCCGGTTTCGTTAAGAGCACCTGCAAAACGAAGAGCCCGCCAAGAGAGTGACCAAAGATCGTTTGTCTGTTTCTGTCAATCTCATAATCTTGTTCAATCTCCGGTTTGAGGTCCTCCTCAATAAACCTTAAAAAGTCCCCCGCTCCTCCATGCGCCGGCCATTCTTTGCCGTCAGGCCTTACCGGCAGCTCCGAGTAAGACGTAGGCATTGTAAAATCCCGGTGGCGCGCAGAAGAAAACGGTTCTGTTGTGTCATAGCCAATACCGACAATTACAGCGGGAATCACCCCTGTTTTCTCAGGACGGCGCCCTTGCACTCGAACAGCTTCCGACATTGTACCGAAGATAGAATTAGCATCGAGCAGATAAATAACCGGATAACCAGAAGGCGGCGGCTCTGTGCTCGGTTTTGAGATAAAGATCTGATAGCCGCGGCTGCCATTGCGTGAAGACATTTTACGCACTTCCGTTCCCGGAATGGTAAATGCGTTGTAGGTCCCGCCTTTAGCCCCATCTGTTTTTTTCATGCAGTACGACATTCCTCTCCTTAAAACTGGCTGCATTTATGATAATGATTTTCACTATCAACTAGACAACTCAAATAATAGGTTTTCTGGCAAACAAAGTCAACTTTTTCCTTAATAAAAAGGGCACCTTATCTAAATAAGGTACCTGATGACTAGCAATATGGAAATAAAATCCTGAAAAAGATGCTGATTATCCTACGTTTACTAGAACCTTAATCCCATGTAAATCTCTGATTCTGCCAAGGGTCGCCTCTCATATGATAGCCGTTCTGCTCCCAAAAACCAGGATGATTTTCTTTCGTAAATTGGATGCCGCGCAGCCACTTAGCGCTTTTCCAAAAATACAAATGAGGAAACACCCCTCGCAGCGGGAAGCCGTGTTCAGGCGTTAAAGGTTCGCCGTTATGCGCATAAGCGAGCAGTGATGTTTCAGCCAAAAAGTCATCGAGCGGCAGATTTGTCGTCCAGCCCTCTTCCGCGTGTAAAATGACATAGCCCGCCTCTTCTTTTACCCCGGCTTTCTCCGCAATATCCCTTGTCCTTACCCCCTGCCAAACGTTATCAAGCCGCGACCAGCCTGTCACGCAATGAATGTCATTTTCTGATTCGCACTGAGGAAAGGCTTTTATATCTTCAAAGCTTAAAAGCATCGGGTGATCAACCAATCCGTATACTTGCAGATTCCACTTCGTCATATCCTCATAATACGGAACGTTCCCCGTATGAAGCACAGGAAACGAAGTCGTCACATTTTGATTGGGCGGCACTCTTCCTGACTGATCTGCCTGTTTTATTTTTCCGAAATACATGCAAATCCTCCTTTTGTTAACCTAAATTATATTTATGTTGACAATCATTCAGATCTTTATTACTCTATGATTGTGTATGTAAACCTAAGGGGGAACAACGATGAAACAACCTAAACTTCGTGCGGGTGATATGGCGCTGATCGGCATGTTCGCCGCACTTATGGCTGTCGGCGCCAACATTACATCAGTCGCGCCCTTTTTGCAAGTTGCCGGCATTCCGCTGTCGATGCAGCCGTTTTTCTGCCTCTTGGCGGCTTTGCTTCTCGGCAGCAAACGCGCTGCTATCGCGATGCTTGTATATGCGCTTGTCGGATTGGCCGGGGCACCAGTGTTCGCTCAGTTTTCCGCGGGCTTCGCACCATTTGCAGGTAAAAGCGGCGGCTTCATTATCTCATATATTCCTGCAGCATTCGCAGCTGGATGGTTATTAGAACGCAAAATTCAGCCAAGTAAAATCCGTTTTCTGATTGCTTCTCTTATCGGAACGGCCATTATGTATATCATCGGCACCACCTATATGTATCTTGCGCTGAAGCTGTGGATTCATACACCGGTGAGCTACGGCACGGCTTGGGGCTTTATGACTTGGTTTATGGTAAAAGACACGGCACTGGCTGTGCTGCTGACGTTTATCGCACCTGCGATCTACCGCTCTATTCATAAAGCAACCGGCTTTAACAGACATCAAATATCGTCCACTTAAAAACCGTTCCGATGGACGGTTTTTTGAAATGATAAACAAAAAAGGCTCTCCCGTTAAGGAGAGCCTTTTTTCTATAAGACAAGCGCCGCAATCCAGCCAAAAATAACAAGCGGAATGTTATAAAAGATAAATGTCGGCACACAAGTGTCCCAAATGTGGTGATGCTGTCCGTCCGCACTCAGACCTGAAGTCGGGCCAAGTGTACTGTCGCTGGCAGGTGAACCGGCGTCGCCAAGCGCGGCAGCCGCTCCGATAATCGCAATCGTTGCCATCGGGCTGAATCCGAGCTGCATACATAGAGGCACAAAGATCGTTGTGATCACCGGAATCGTTGCAAAAGATGAGCCGATTCCCATTGTAATCAACAGGCCGACCAGCAGCATCAGCAATGCACCCAGCGACTGACTGTGCCCGATAATACCAGCTGATGTTTTGACCAATGACTCGACATCTCCGGTTTTTGTCAATACATTTGAGAAACCGGCTGCAACAAGCATAACAAATCCGATAAAGGCCATTAATACCATACCGTCAGTAATCAATGAATCCGCTTCGTCACGTTTCATTACACCGCTGACAAACAGGATAATCAGGCCGGCCAGCGCCCCCATAATCATCCCTTCTACTCCCAATGTCTGCGATAAATAAAGCTGGACGCCGAGTGACACTAAAATGGCGAGAACCGCGATTCCCAGGCTTTTTTTCGTATATGGAGATGCTTTTACACCTGAGATTTCTTTTGTTTCATACACTTTTGGTTTTCGATAAACGATTACTGATAAAATCAAACCGACAACCATGCCTGCAACCGGTATAATCAGCGCGTACGGGATATCGCCAAGCGGAACGTTTAAACCCGCATCGGCCATGTTGTCCTTCAGCATGCCTTGGAATATCTGGCCGAAGCCAACAGGCAGTACAATATAAGGAGCCGTTAAGCCGAACGTAATCACACACGCAATCAGCCTGCGGTCCATTTCAAGCTCATTAAAGATTTTCAAAAGCGGCGGTATCAGCACAGGAATAAATGCGATGTGAACCGGTACCACGTTTTGTGAAAAACAAGCTACGATTAAAATAATCAGTACGATAAGCACTTTAGACAGTGCCTTTTTTCGAGTATCTTCTTTGTTTCCAATTAATTTCACAGAAGCTTCCACCATAGCATCCGGAAGACCTGTTTTCGTTAAAGCCGCAGCAAACGCACCAAGCATAGCGTAGCTGACTGCAACGGTGGCATTTCCGCCGAGCCCTTCTGTAAAGGCTTTAACCGTTTCACCCAGGCCGAGTCCTCCTGTTAAGCCGCCGGCCAAAGCACCTATGATTAAAGCAATAACTATATTGACACGCAGAAGACTTAAGACAAGCATAAGCAGCACTGCGATTACGACTGCATTCATGATACCCCTCCAAAAATCCTTTAGTTTGCTAATGTAGTAGATAAATAAAGTACGAACGTATCGTATCATATTCATGATACTTTAGTCAACTAAAGATTTTGGAGAAAAAAACCCTGCCGCGAAATCGCAGCAGGGCTATATTTATTATGCTTTTGCGTCTTCTTCCGCTGTGAATCTTTCTGCCAGCGTAGCCAGTGTTCTTGCCATGACGCCGGTTGCACCGGACGGACCGAAGCAGCTTGCTTTACTTGAAGTTGCTGTGCCTGCAATATCAAGATGGACCCAAGGAGTCGTTTCAGCAAACTCACCTAGAAACGTTCCTGCCATAATGGCATGGCCTTCCCGTCCCGGTGAATTGTTTAAATCCGCCATTTGGCTGTTTTTCACACGTTTTTTATCCTTTTCTGTAATCGGCAGCTGCCAGATGGCCTCACCGCACTCTTCCGCAGCTTCAGCCACCCGCTGATAAAAGCTCTCGTTATTTGTCATGGCGCCGGTTGTTTCTGTGCCCAATGCCACAACAACGCCGCCGGTGAGCGTTGCCACATCAACAAGTACAGACGCGCCATGCTGTTTCGCATATGTAAGGCCGTCTGCAAGCACAAGCCTTCCTTCTGCATCCGTGTTAAGGATTTCAATTGTTTTTCCGCTTAATGACACGATGACATCGTCAGGCTTCATCGCTCCGCCTGAAACCATGTTGTCGGTTGACGGAATGACAGCCAGCACATTTTGCTCCGGACGAAGCTCGCCGATCGTTTCCATTGCGCCAAGGACCGCTGCCGCTCCTCCCATATCGGATTTCATGCCGACAATTCCTGTTTTCGTTTTAATAGAGTAACCGCCTGTGTCAAAGGTAATTCCTTTTCCGACAAGCCCGATAACGTTTTCCCATTCCTTTTTGCCCTGATACTTCAAGACAATCATTTTGGGCGGTTCGGCAGAGCCTTGGTTTACCGCAAGGATTGCGCCCATACCGAGCTCTTCCATATCCGATTTCTCCAATATTTCACACTCAAAATCATACTTCGCCGCAAGCTCGGACGCATAAGAAGCCAAGTCAGTTGCTGTCAGCATATTTCCCGGCATATTAACAAGCGTTCTCGCCGAATTTGTGCCCTGCCCGTATGCCCGGCCGACAAGAAGACCGGCCTGCACTTCTTGTGTATCTTCATCTGTGACGGCATAGATGGATTCAAGCTGTTTATCCGGCTCATTTGATTTGTGCTTATAATCCTGCACCTCATAAGAAGCAAGCAGGCAGCTCTCAGCTAATGCGTGAGCGGCATCCGCTGCGGGAACTTCTTCACAAATAAATGTGTCAAGCAGTACGGCAGCCTCTTGTTTTCTGTCTTTATGAATGGCTTGAAAAACATGGGCAAAGCTTTCCTTCGCCTCTTCAAATGAATAATTCGCCTCTCTTCCCAAACCGACGAAATAAATACGTTTCATACCAGCGGAGGACGGAGGGAATACTTTTGATACTTGATTCCGTTTGGCAGAGACATCACCGTCTTTCAGAAGCTGAGTCAGATGGCCTTCCAGTTTTTCATCAATTTCCTTTGCTTTGCCTGTCAGCTGGCTTTTTTGAAAAAGTCCGACCACTAGGGTTTCAGTATGCTCTAATTGTTGAACCGCATAAAACATAAGGCTTACACTCCTAACGTAATGGGTATTTGTAATGAACAATGGTATAATAGGAAAAACATTCTTTCCTTACATTTATTTTATCAAACAACAGACAAAGACCTGCTTTTTTCTTTTGTAACACGAAAGATTTTTATATAGAAAGGATGTCGCCTATGGAACTTTTTATGAATTTTCCTTTATTATCAAGCCTTGCTGCCATCATCTTTGCACAAGTCATTAAAGTGCCGATACAATTTATCGTATCCAGAAAACTGGACTGGTCGCTGGTGACAAGCACAGGCGGCATGCCGAGTTCCCACTCCGCAGCTGTTACGGCGCTCTCTACAGGCGTAGCTTTAGAGCATGGATTAGGTTCCTCTCTCTTTGCGGTTTCAGCCATTTTCGCCGTCATTACCATGTTTGACGCAACCGGCGTCAGACGTCATGCCGGCGAGCAGGCAACAGTCATTAATAAACTTGTGATTGATTTTAACCGTTTTGTGAATGAAGCAAAAGATTTCCCGAAAGCCGAAGAGAAAGAAAAACAAAAAAAGCTGAAAGAGCTTCTCGGCCATCAGCCAATCGAGGTCTTTTTTGGCGGATTGACAGGAATTTTATTAACACTGGCACTGGCATACTTTTTTCTGTAAAAAAATAACGCTTCAGCCGCAGCTGAAGCGTTTTATTCTTTCACTGTTTTGTAATGATTTCTGAACACCTGCAATGATTTTGTTTCATTAAGCTTTACCAGTTCATCCTCAGTGACTTTTCCGGTCCCCTTCTTAATTACATATACGTCCAGGGTTTTTTTGCCCCATTCATTGTAGACATCATGAACGGTTTCAAAGTACAGATCAATGCGGTTTCCTTTGATGGCAGATCCTGTGTCCGCAACGACGCCCAAACCATAGTTCGGGATGAATAAAATGGTGCCGATCGGAAAAACGGATGGATCGGCGGCAACCGTAGAGTATAAATCTCTTTTCACTTTAACACCTGAATATGTAAGCCCGTATAATGGATCACCAGGTTTTTTACCCGTCGATTCGACTCCCGCTGTATAGCCTGTAGCCGTTACTTTTCGCGCTGGATACTGGTTCCAGTCAAAGGCTTCTTCCAATGGTTTGTCTTTTGCTTTGGCTGCAGCGGACATCGTTTTTTCGTTTTTCTGCTGCAATGCTTTTAATGTCAGCCCTGTATTCTTCGAGTGCTTCTCATTATTTTCTTGTACCCATTTTGATAAGTCCTTCGCCTCTACTCCTGATATGGCTAAATATGTCGTGGCAAACGCGAGCAGAAATAAACAGGCCATCAGCAAATGTCTGATCATTTTCAACATTATTCACCTCTCCTCCGAATCATTGTTCCCAAATAGCGGGAGCAATATTCAAAACGGTGAATGCGCTGAAGGCACAAAAAAAAGCTTTCTTTAGAAAGAAAGCGGCATTAAAACATCTGATATCCTCTTTTTCTGAGCATGTTGATCGCTATGCCTGAGACAATGGCGCCGGCCAGACCGCTGGCTAAAATCAATACATCTGCAGCAGCTAACGATACGATTCTCTGAAACAGGCTGGCAAAGGATTCGCCTGGCGATTGGATATAGCTGATCAGCTTTTCCTTGCTGATTATAAAAAGGCATACAATCGGATAAATCACAGCCATAATCCAGGACATTCTCAGCAGCATGTTTAATAAGAAACCGATTCCAAAAAACAAAACAAAAAATAAAACAATTGAGATGATAACGACTGGCAGACTAATCAAAACCCCCACCCCCTGCGTTACTTTTAGTGTACCGCGGGGGCTTTTAAAAAGTCAACGGCTGGAAAATGAATGACTGTCTTTACCTGTCCCCTGACATGACGGACAAGTTTCTGAACCGCCGAGGATTAATTGAAAATACCCTTTCCCTGAGCAAAACGGGCATGCCTGTGAAGCGGTTGTCGTTGCGGTTTTCATCTTAGCATCACCTTTTTCTTAATTTTCAGATAATAATATCATACCAAGCTGTCAATGATAAAGTCAGATCATGTGACAAATCTTTTGATGTAAGCGGAAACATTTTTATTTTCCTCTTGTTCTCTTTTTATTTTGGCGTTTTTTAATAAAACAAAACCCGCGGAGAGCGGGTTTTTAGAAAAACTTAAACTTGCCTTTTTTCAGTGTGAGTCCGAGTCCGCCGATTAAAAACAGCGAACGGTTATCGATGACTTTTTTCATAAAAGAAGCCGGCGTGCCTTTCAGTTTTCTTCCGTACACGACTCCGACCGCATTATGCTCGCCGAGAGAAGCCACCGTTCCTTTTATATCAGGTTTGAATTCTTCAAGCTCGCCGCCCTTAATGAGTTTTGCAATGTTTTTAGCGACCGTAGTCCCTTGCTGCATCGCGATTTGGGCGGTCGGCGGATAAGGACGGTCAGTGTCTTCATTGATAAACAGCGAGCTGTCGCCGAGAATAAACACGTTGTCATGTCCGGGCGCGCGAAGATCAGGATTGACTTTCACCCGGCCGCGCATATTTTCAAAGCCGGCTTCTTCCACAATCGGATGTCCGCGGACACCTGCCGCCCACACCACTGTTTGCGATTTGATTTGCTCTGGCTCCTCATCTTTTTTGCCGACTGTGACTCCTTCTGCAGTACACTCTTGAACCGCCGTGCCGATTTTAAACTCAACGCCATTCTCCTCAAGATAGTGAACAGCATAATCGACAAGCTCGGGATCAAAGCCCGGCAATACGGTCGGCGCTGCTTCTACACAGATAATGCGTACAAGACTTCTGTCAACGTCATACTCCTTGCAGAGCTCTGGCACACGGGCAGCCAGTTCTCCAAGGAATTCAATACCCGTAAACCCGGCTCCCCCGACAACGATTGTTAACCTGTCCGGCCTTTTTTCAGCTTCGATGTTGTAAGTCGCAAATTGCAGCTCAATATGTTCCCGAAGGACTCGAGATGTATTGATATTGGCGATCGGAAACGCAAATTCTTTTAAGCCTTTAATGCCGAACGTTTCAGGTACCGCTCCGAGGCCGATAACTAAATAATCGTACTGCAGCTCTCCATTGGCAAGCACAACTTTCTTCTCGTCTATTTTGATTGCCTTCACGGTATCCTGTACAAAATTGACACGTGACTGGTTGATTACATCTTTTATCTGATAACGGCAGCGGTCATGATGGAGCGTACCGGCGCTCGCTTCGTGCATCCATGTCGTTTCGTAATGATAATTGTGTTTATTCACAAGCGTAATATCAGCATCATTCGGACCGACATGCTTCGTCAGCCTTGTCACTGTCATCAATCCGCCATAACCTGCACCTAAAATCACGATTTTGGGCTTATTCAATGCCATCACATCCACCTTCTCTTTTTTTTGCTGTTAGACGCATATAAAAATCATCATTTGTGTTATCTTCAGCTTATTGGCAGGATTTTATGAAATATATTGAAAAGTTTTTTGTGAAGTCCACACCCATAGCACTACTATCATGTGTATCCGGCTGGTTCATGAAACATTCAGAAAAAAGATGAATTCATTTTTTTCTTATCGTATCGGCCCGCGGGCATATGATCAAGAATGAATGCGCATACAATGCACTCGCAAATTTTTCTGCTGACTCGTCAATTTTAAGAGCAATATGGTATAATTAATAACAATTTTCATTTAGGAGGCAATTTTCGTATGCGAGAGGATACAAAGGTTTATGATATTACAATTATAGGCGGGGGACCGGTCGGCTTATTCACCGCTTTTTACGGTGGCATGAGACAGGCAAGCGTCAAAATTATCGAAAGCCTGCCTCAGCTTGGCGGACAGCTTAGTGCCCTGTACCCTGAGAAATATATATATGACGTAGCAGGATTCCCGAAAATCCGCGCCCAAGAGCTAGTGAACAACTTAAAAGAGCAAATGGCGAAATTCGACCAAACGATTTGTTTAGAGCAAGCGGTTGAATCTGTTGAAAAACAAGCAGACGGCGTGTTTAAGCTTGTGACAAACGAAGAAACCCATTACTCTAAAACGGTCATCATCACTGCAGGAAACGGCGCATTCAAACCAAGAAAGCTCGAGCTTGAAACAGCCGAACAATACGAAGGCAAAAACCTTCACTACTTCGTTGATGATTTACAAAAATTCGCCGGCAGACGCGTTGCGATTCTTGGCGGAGGAGATTCAGCGGTTGACTGGGCGCTTATGCTTGAGCCAATCGCAAAAGAAGTTTCCATCGTTCACCGCCGCGATAAATTCCGCGCGCATGAGCACAGTGTGGAAAACCTTCACGCATCTAAAGTGAATGTCCTGACTCCATTTGTTCCGACAGAGCTCATCGGAGAAGACAAAATCGAGCAGCTTGTGCTTGAGGAAGTGAAAGGCGAGCGCAAAGAGATTTTAGAAATCGATGACTTAATTGTCAACTACGGCTTCGTCTCATCTCTTGGACCGATTAAAAACTGGGGACTTGAAATTGAGAAAAATTCCATTGTCGTCAAATCAACGATGGAAACAAATATCGAAGGCTTCTTCGCAGCAGGTGACATTTGCACATACGAAGGAAAAGTCAACCTGATCGCAAGCGGCTTCGGCGAAGCACCGACAGCTGTTAACAACGCGAAAGCTTACATGGACCCGAAAGCTCGCGTACAGCCTCTGCACTCTACAAGTCTTTTTGAAAATAAATAATAAAAAAAGGAGTTTGTGTCAAGATGACACAGCTCCTTTTTTATTTAAAGATATTTATATAATTCATCGCAGTTCCGATAACCAGCGCAATCACAAGGGCTGCTACAACCCAGATCGTGGCCATGATAATGCGGTCTTGGATCTTTTGGGACTTCGGTGTTTGTTCTTCGTTTTGAGTCATCTCCACTCGCTCCTTTCACATATCCATGTCATAAAGAAAGCCTGGTGCTGTAGGACCAAGCTGTGCTGAACTTATATATTAGCGTTTTATCATCCGCTCTATGAGATCATTCGTTAAGACTATGATACCCAAACTCATCCTGAATGACAAGCTTCCGCACCTGAATCACATCCATCATCAGATAAATCGTTTGACATCCTCCCTAAAACAGAGTACATTATACAAGGCGAACATTTGGTATATATTCATTATAAATATTCGTATTTAGGAGTGGATTCTATGGAAAATGTGTTTGATTACGAAGATATTCAACTAATTCCTGCAAAATGCATTGTGAACAGCCGTTCTGAATGTGATACATCCGTACGTTTAGGCGGACGTACATTTAAATTGCCCGTCGTTCCTGCCAATATGCAGACGATTATAGATGAGAAACTTGCGGTTTCATTAGCCGAAAACGGCTATTTTTATGTGATGCACCGCTTTGAACCTGAAAAACGGATTGACTTTATAAAGGACATGAACGCACGCGGCCTATTCTCTTCTATCAGCGTTGGGGTCAAAGATGAGGAGTATGCATTTGTCCGTCACTTGGCAGAAGAAAATCTGATCCCTGAATACGTGACCATCGACATCGCTCACGGACATTCCAATGCCGTCATTGAGATGATTCAACACCTCAAAAAACATCTTCCGGACAGCTTTGTCATCGCGGGAAATGTCGGAACACCGGAAGCGGTCAGAGAGCTCGAAAATGCCGGAGCGGATGCCACAAAAGTCGGCATCGGACCGGGAAAAGTATGTATAACGAAAATTAAAACCGGTTTCGGCACAGGCGGATGGCAATTAGCCGCGCTGCGCTGGTGCGCAAAAGCCGCCAGCAAACCGATTATCGCGGATGGCGGAATCCGCACCCATGGCGACATCGCAAAATCAATTCGATTCGGCGCTACCATGGTCATGATCGGTTCACTATTTGCCGGACACGAGGAATCACCGGGACAAACCATTGAAAAAGACGGAAAGCTCTACAAAGAATACTTTGGCTCAGCCTCTGAATATCAAAAAGGCGAAAAGAAAAATGTCGAAGGCAAAAAAATGCACGTAGAGCATAAAGGCGCAATCATGGATACGCTGATTGAAATGGAACAGGATCTTCAATCTTCTATTTCTTATGCTGGCGGAACTAAGCTGGAGGCTATCCGCAATGTGGATTATGTCATCGTGAAGAATTCGATTTTTAATGGAGATAAGTATTAAAAATAAAAAAAGCCAAGTCAGCGGCTCGCCGCTTGACTTGGCTTTTTCTATTATTAGCACTCTTCTGGTTTACCTGCATTCGTCGCTGTCCTGAAAGAAGAACCGCAGCCGCATGAGGCGATGGCGTTTGGATTATCGATGGTAAAACCGCCGCCAAGCATGGATTGCTTAAAGTCTATAATAGTGCCGTTCATGATATCAAGGCTTTCTTTGTCAACGAGAACAGTAATGCCGTGCTCCTCAAACATACTGTCTGCTTCGCTTTTTTCATGCTCAAAGCCCATTCCGTATGAAAGACCGCTGCAGCCGCCGCCTTTAACGCCGACACGCAGAAACGCGTTTTCTTCTTCATGCTCTTTCATCATATCTTTTATATGCAAAGCTGCTGCTTCTGTAATTGTTACAGGGTTGCTCATTAATGTGAACCTCCTTTTAGAAACCGGATGTTGTCTTTTATTATAAACTTGATCGGCTCATTTCTCAAACTAGCTGTTTTATAAAAAATAGACGCCCTCACAAACAGTCTCTGCCGGACCTGTCATCATCACATGGCCGTTCTCTTTCCAATTAATGACCAAATCTCCGCCCGCTAAATGAACCGTAATGTCTTCATTTCGTCTTGATACGCCGTTTAAAACAGATGCGACAGCCGCTGCACAAGCGCCTGTTCCGCAAGCCTGTGTGATGCCTGATCCCCGTTCCCACACGCGGAAGTGCAGTTCATGCTCATTCACGGTTTCCACAAACTCGACATTCACACCTTCCGGAAATCTTGGATCTTTTTCAATCACCGGTCCCAGTGTCGTCAGCGGTGCCTGTTCAATATCGGCAATCGGAAAAACGATATGCGGATTGCCCATGGAAACCGCGGTGCCTTTTAGTTCAGCTTCGCCAAATGTCATTGTTTCATTAATGGTTTGCTCCTCACCGCCGCCAAGCATCGGAAGCTCGGCTTTTGTCAGACGCGGTTCACCCATATCGACAGTGACAACATTCACTTTTCCGTTTTCAGCTTGAACCTCTGCTTTCACAAGCCCGGAGAGGGTTTCAATCAGAAAAGATGTTTCCTCAACCAGCTTATGCTCATACGCGTATTTTGCAACGCAGCGCAAACCGTTGCCGCAGTTTTTCCCTTCAGACCCGTCATTATTAAAAATCCGCATTTTGACAGGTGCTTGATCTGAAGGACATATGAGGATCATTCCGTCGGAGCCGATCCCTGTATAAACGGAAGACACTTGAACCGCTATTTCAGACAGTTGTTCTTCCGGCAGTTGTTCTTCAAATTGATTCACGTATATATAGCTGTTTCCAAGTCCGTGCATTTTGGTAAATCGAAATGAGTTCATAGATGCCTCCAACTTTTTCTCTTTTTCTTAGTATAAAAGCTATTATAAACGGACACAATACAATTATCCCCCGTTTTTCATACATAAAAGCTCCTTGCAATGACGCAAGGAGCTTTTATCTTTTATATGAACATGCCGGCAATAGCCGCGCTCAGCAGATTGGCTAATGTTCCCGCCAGAACAGCCTTTAACCCGAGGCGTGCGATATCTGAGCGGCGGCTTGGCGCTAAACCGCCAAGCGTACCGAGCATAATCGCAATCGAAGAGAAATTTGCGAACCCGCATAACGCAAAACTGATAATCGTAGCGGTTTTTTTAGAAAACTCGCCGATGTGCGGACCGAAGTTAGAATAAGCGACAAACTCATTCAGCACCAATTTCTGGCCGATAAAGCTTCCGGCATGCAAGGCTTCATGCCATGGCACACCAATCATAAAGGCGATTGGAGAACACACATAGCCGAGGATAGATTCTAATGTGACATCTTTTAAACCGAACAAACCGAAAACACCGCCGAGAATACCGTTGACCACGGCGATTAATGCGACAAATGCAAGCAGCATCGCCCCAACGTTCAGCGCAATTTGCAGACCTGTTGACGCACCCTTTGCAGCTGCGTCAATCACATTGGCCGCTCCTTCGCCTTCATCCATTTTGAAATCGCCTTTTACTGTTTGCGGCGTTTCCGTTTCAGGAATGATTAATTTTCCGAAAACCAGACCCGCAGGAGCGGCCATGAAGCTCGCCGCGAGCAAGTATTCAATCGGAATACCGAGAAGGGCGTAGCCAAACAAAGTTGAACCCGCAACAGCCGATAGACCGCTCGTCATAATTGTAAACAGTTCAGAGCGCGTCAGTCCTGCAATGAGGGGCCTGATCACTAACGGAGATTCCGATTGCCCTACAAAAATATTAGCAGCAGCCGCAAGAGATTCCGTTTTGCTTGTCCCAAGAAGCTTCGACAATCCGCCGCCGATCACACGGAAAATGAGCTGCATGATTTTCAAATGATATAAAACTGCGATCAGTGCTGAGAAGAAAATGATAACAGGCAGTACACTTAATGCAAACGCCGGGCTGTCGCCGACTTTTAAAAGCGGCCCAAATATGAAATTGATGCCTTCATTCGCATAATCAATCAGAAGCTGTACACGGCTTGAAAACCATAAAAAAACAGCGCGTCCCGCTTCCCATTTCAACACGATGTATCCAAACGCCACCTGTATACATAAACCAACGATGACGGTTCTTATTCTAATATTGCTTTTCTTTTCTGAAAATAAAAACGCGATGGCGATTATCCCAACTGCGCCGAGCAGTCCCCAAAGAACATTCATGAATACACCTACACCTCTTAAAATTTATTTAAAACAAATCTTTTATACGATAACAATAATATTTTTTGATGTCTACACATTTTTTCAGTACTTTTGTACCGCAAAATAAAAAAGGGCCTGAGACAGGCCCTTTTCTTCAAAACATTGGGTTTTCTTCAATAAATGTATATATATTCTCAACAAGCTCAGCAGGTGTTTCACCCGTAACGACTTCTCCGTTTACTAGAGCGAATAGTGATTCCATACATTTCCCGCAATAGCTTAAACAGCCGTATTCAAGAACATCCAGATTCGGATCTTTCTCTAAAATCGCTCGGGCTTCCTGAGAGCCGTGAGCCAGATTGCTGACACAAAATTCAATCATTGGATTCATGCGGTTTCACCTCACATATGAACATTATCGCGAATTTTTCACTATTCGTCAAAGACAACGAACGCATTAAAATTTATTATCGTAACATATCATTCCTGCAATAACGTTTTACTAATTTGTGTTTTAAGGCTAATTTGTAGGTTATTTTGAAACTAATATTGTGATTTTAGATCAAATTCGATATAATTCTAGATGTTATTTTACAAAGTTCGTATTTTTCATCAATGTGTCTATCATACTCTTCGGGTTAAAGGGGAATTCAAATGAAAAAATTGGTCTTGATCGGCGGAGGTTACGGAAACATGCGTGTTCTTCATCGCTTATTGCCCAACCAGCTGCCTCATGATGTTTCAATCACGTTAATTGACAGAAATCCTTATCACTGCTTAAAAACAGAATATTATGCCCTTGCCGCAGGCACAATTTCTGACCACCATATCAGAGTGACGTTCCCAGAGCACCCTCGCCTGGATGTCGAGTACGGCGATATTTCATCAATTGATATTGCACAAAAACAAGTGCTGTTCCATGACCGCGAACCGATTTCTTACGATGACGCAGTGATCGGGCTCGGCTGCGAGGATAAATATCATAACGTGCCGGGAGCGCCCGAATTCACCTACAGCATTCAAACCATCGATCAGTCCCGCGAAACCTATCAAAAGCTGAACAACTTATGCGCCGAAGCGACTGTTGCCATTGTCGGAGCAGGCCTTAGCGGCGTTGAACTTGCAAGTGAATTAAGAGAAAGCCGTGACGATCTGAACATTATTTTGTTTGACCGCGGAGATCTCATTTTATCAAGCTTTCCCGAGCGTTTGAGCAAATATGTGCAAAAATGGTTCGAAGAGCACGGTGTCCGCATTATTAACAGGGCAAATATCACAAGAGTAGAAGAAGGCGTTGTGTATAACCACGATGACGCAATTTCCGCAGACGCCGTCGTATGGACAGCCGGCATACAGCCGAATAAAGTCGTCAGAGACTTGGATGTGGAAAAGGACGCACAAGGCCGTGTCGTGTTAACCCCTCATCACAATGTCCCGGGTGATGAACATCTGTACGTTGTCGGAGATTGTGCCAGCCTTCCTCACGCACCGAGTGCCCAGCTGGCAGAAGCTCAAGCAGAACAGATTGTCCAAATATTGCAAAAACGATGGAATGGTGAAGCCCTTCCTGAATCAATGCCTCAGTTTAAGCTGAAAGGCGTTTTAGGTTCACTCGGGAAAAAAGCCGGCTTCGGACTTGTTGCTGACCGGCCGCTGATCGGCCGTGTTCCGCGTTTGCTGAAATCCGGCTTGCTGTGGATGTACAAACACCATAACGGATAATAGCAGAACCGCTGATGAAGTCAGCGGTTTTCTGTATAACCGTATCTCTCCATTTCCTCATATACATCCTTCAATTTCGGATTGCCTTCTCCGACAATTTTATTTTCTACGAGGACGAGCGGATAAAAATATTCGTCATTTCTGATTTTTTCCGCAAGCTGTTTTACGTTTTCGACGTCAGGCGGCTCGTAAATGTCGATGTATTGGATTTCAAAAGGCTGATTCGGATATTTTCTTTTCAGCGCAGCCTCAAGCCATTCATATGTATCTTTAGCCGTCGGCATATTGACACAGCTTGCACAAACGGTTTCTGCCCCATATACGCTGAGCATGACTGTTTTGGTCATTGATAAGTGCCCCCATTTCTCTGCATTACATTCTTTCTATTAAGTATACAGAGACAAAAGACGTTTTTATAGAAAAAAACCGTTTTTGTGTTCAAGTCTGAATGTGCTATAATAATGGGAGCAATTCTGCAAACCAAACAATAGATTTTTATTGTTACACTGAATATAATGGTTTTATGACGACGAAAGGAGCGAATGTCATGACTGAAGTTGAAATGAAAGAACAGGTGCAGGAAGTACTGGACAAACTTCGTCCGTTTTTACTTCGTGACGGCGGTGACTGTGAGCTTGTAGACGTTGATGAAGGTATTGTTAAGCTTCGTCTTCTAGGCGCGTGCGGCAGCTGCCCAAGTTCAACAATTACGCTGAAAGCCGGAATTGAACGCGCTCTTCTTGAAGAAGTGCCTGGTGTAATTGAAGTAGAACAAGTCTTTTAATAAAGCAGCCAGGCTGATATTTGATCAGCCTGGCTTTTTTTATGAGAGATATTGGTCAAACCATGAGCTTATATAGGCCAGGCGCTTGATCCGCTGTCCCGGGTGTCCGCTGCGTGACAAATTATGCGACGCTTTCGGAAAACGGACCAGCACGGTTTCCTTGTCCATTTTTTTCAAGGCGATAAAAAGCTGTTCAGCCTGTTCAATCGGGCACCGGTCATCACGTTCGCCATGAAGAATTAAAAGGGGCGTCTCCACGTCTGCCGCATATTTTAAAGGGGAACGGTCCCACAGTTTTTCTGTATCGGTAAACATGTCATGCTCAAGCTGCCAGTCCGTGAAAAAATAGCCGATATCACTAACGCCGTGAAAGCTGAGCCAGTTTGAAATCGAACGCTGAGTGACAGCTGCTTTAAAACGATTTGTCTGCCCCACGATCCAGTTGGTCATAAAGCCTCCGTAGCTTCCGCCTGTGACCCCTATCCGCTCGGCATCTATCTGCGGGTCTCTTTTGATCGCCTCATCCACTGCCTGCATCACGTCCTGATAGTCTTTTCCGCCGTAATCCCCTCTGACTGCGTTCACAAATTCCTGTCCGTAGCCATGGCTTCCTCTTGGATTTACATAAACCACTGCATATCCTTTCGCCGCCAGCACCTGAAATTCGTGAAAATATGTATGCCCGTACATCATATGCGGACCGCCGTGTATATTGAGAATAAGCGGATAGTTTTTGCCCTCTGCAGCATGAGCAGGTTTCATCAGCCAGCCGTTCACCGTCATTCCGTCTTCTGTCACATATTGAATGTCTTCAGGTAACGAAATGAGGTGCTCGTCAACAAATTTGTCATTCGCATCAGTCAGCCGTTTTTCTTCCTGTCCAAGCGGAATGCTGTATAGCTCACTAGGTCTGCCAGGCTTTGTCACACTGGCAATAAAGCTTTGTTCGTCAGGATGAATGGAAAAGCTGTTGATATATTCTTTTTCTAACCGAATCGGATATACGAGTCCTTCTATAGAAACATAATAGATTCCCGTGCTGCCTTGTTCTGTGCCGATGACATAAAACCCTTGACTGTCTTTTGTCCAAACCGGGCGCTGTTCAGCTCCTCCTATCAGTGAGTCTCCAATCAACGCATCCGCTAAGTGAACGTCCAGCATATCAGTGAGACACGTAAGGCGGTCTAGCTCTATATCATAAAGCCACGCTTTTTCTAGCGTTGCATTCCGATATTCCTGTTCATGCCCAAGCAAAGCAAGGTACCTTCCGTCCGGCGAAAAAGAGCTGGGTCCGAATGAGCCGCGATGAGAGGTAATCAGCTTGAGATCTTCAGTCTCCAGCGATACCATGCAGACATCGTGCGGCTTGCTGGCATCATCCGTTTCAGTCAAATTAGCCGAAAAAACGAGAGATTTGCCGTCAGGAGAAAAAGCCGGATCGAAGTGGTCAGCTTTTTCATTAGTCAGCTGTTTTACCTCACCAGACTTCACGCTGACAAGCACAAGCTGCGCATACGCGCCTCTCGTCAGCCCTTTTCCATCCCGTTTATAGGCTAAACCATGCACTTCAACCGGTTCAAAGTTGTCGGGTTCCGTTTTCTCTTGATCATAAACACTTTCTTCATCTCCCAGGCTGACCGTGACAAGCACTGACTCTCCATCCGGAGACCATACCGGCTGAGACACGCCATACGGAATATCAGTCAGTTTTTTTGCCTCACCGCCTTCAGCGCTCATTATATAAAGCTGAGACACATCGCCATCACGGTCAGAAACAAACGCAATCTGGCGTCCGTCCGGAGACCATCTAGGATCAGTGCTTCGCTTTTCTCCGTATGTCCAAGAAGCGGACGTCCCGCTATCCGTATCATATACCCATATATTTGATGTATATGAATCTTTCTCTTTGTTTGCTTGTGACTTCACATAAGCCGCACGCTTGCCGTCCGGGGCGTATTGAGGGTCTGTCACCGAGACAATGGCTGTCATATCTTCGGCGGTCATCAGCTTTTTCATATCAATCTCCTCCTTTTTACATGTATTTCGTTTTTCTAAATAAAAATCCCTTTATATCAGGAAGAAAAAAAGCGTCCTCCGCTGACACTGAGGAACGCTTGGAATGAACTATACACTTTTCACTTGATAGAAAGGATTTCGCTCTATTATACTTCCCTCTTTCGGAACGGTCAAAGCGTCGACTTCACAATGCGGGAAATGAAGTGCGAGCTGCTCTTTCAGCGCTTCTCCTTTTCCTTTTTCGGTCATGACGAGAATCGTCGGGCCCGCTCCGCTGAGGGCAGTTCCATAAGCGCCTTTCATCTCGGCAACATGCTCCACTTTAGACAATTCCGGGACAAGCATCGCCCGATACGGCTGATGGAACATATCCTTTTTCATGATTTTTCCGACGAGCGGCCAATCCTTTGACATGATCGCCGCGATGAGAATGTTGCTGACGGCGCTGGCTTTTACAGCGTCCGCATATGGAAACTCTGCCGGGAGCACGTCCCGCGCGTCTCTTGTCAGCACCTCGTAAAAAGGAATGACAACCACAACATCAATGTCGGCATCCGGCACGCGGATCATTTGCGTCTCGTCGTCTTCATGCAGTCCGATCACAAGCCCGCCGACGAGAGAAGCGCCTGCATTGTCCGGATGTCCTTCTTCAAGGCTGGCTAAATGCAGCTTGTCTGCTTCGGAGAGCTGTAAACCGCATAATTCGTCTGCCAGTTCTATAGCCGCCACTATGGCCGCAGCACTGCTGCCAAGACCGCGTGCAAGCGGGATATCGCTCCACACTTTCACATGTGCAGGAGGCATTGCTTTTCCGTACATATCTGCCGTCCGTTTCGCCACTTGATAGATCATATTATCTGTACCCGCCGGGATTCCGGCGACTGTTTCTGTTTCAGCTTCAAAAGACCATTGATCGCTTTCAAAGACGGTCAGCTTTAAATACCTGCTGAGCGCCATTCCGACTGAATCAAAGCCGGGGCCTAGGTTAGCCGTGCTTCCTGGAACAGTGACAGAGAACAGCATGTCGGCATCGTTCATACACGGGCCGCTCCTTTTAAGTATTCGAGGATGCTGTCTTCATCAGTCGGCAGGGTGACCGGCTTCATTTCAGAAATGTCGACCGCTGTGTTCGGGTCTTTCAGCCCGTTCCCTGTTAACACAGCCACAACCTTGCTGCCTTTCGGAATTTCTCCGGATTTTACTTGTTTCAGCACACCTGCAATAGATGCGCAGGAGCCCGGTTCTGCAAACACGCCTTCTTCACGGGCAATCAGCTGATACGCATGAAGAATTTCATCGTCAGTGACTTCGTCAATTTTCCCATTGGACTCCTCAGCCGCTTTTACAGCTTTATCCCAGCTTGCCGGGTTTCCGATACGAATCGCTGTTGCCACTGTTTCCGGGTTTTCAATGACTTCGTTGCGGACGATCGCAGCTGCACCTTCCGCTTCAAAACCGCGCATTTTCGGAAGGCCAGTGCCGTTTTTCTCATGATATTCTTTGAAGCCCTTCCAGTACGCTGTGATGTTTCCCGCGTTTCCGACCGGAATCGCCAAAACGTCCGGTGCTTCGCCCAGCTGTTCGCATACTTCAAAGGCAGCTGTTTTTTGGCCTTCGATGCGGTAAGGGTTGACCGAGTTGACAAGCGCGATCGGTGATTTTTCACAAATTGAACGGACAATTTTAAGGGCATCGTCAAAGTTGCCGTCGATCGCAATGATTTCAGCTCCGTACATGACTGCTTGAGCGAGCTTGCCAAACGCGATTTTCCCGTTCGGGATGATGACAATACATTTCATATCGGCGCGGGCTGCATAAGCAGCCGCAGCCGCTGATGTATTTCCGGTTGACGCGCACATAATCGTGTCGTTGCCTTCTTCTTTCGCCTTTGCCACCGCCATGACCATCCCGCGGTCTTTAAAAGATCCAGTAGGGTTTACGCCTTCTGTTTTGACATGGAGCTCAATCCCGAGCTGTTCAGACAGCTTCGGCAAATGAATGAGCGGCGTATTGCCTTCATGTAACGTAAGCGCCGGTGTTTGATCCGTTACGGGTAAAAACTCTTTATATTGATGGATAAGTCCTTTCCACATTAGCTCCAACCGTTCCCTTCTACACGATATGTGCTTTTGACTTCTTGAACGACTTCCAAATCATTTAAGTTTTGCAGGATATCACTGAAATCAGCTTCTGATGTGTGGTGTGTGACGATGACGATTTCTGCTAACTCATCATGCCCCTTAATCGGCAGCTGAAGAATTTTCTCAAAGCTGACGCCCCGTTCTGAGAACACAGACGTGATTTTCGAGAATGAGCCTACCTCATCCTTCACGTGAATTCTCAAGAATTGCTGTGCATAAATATCGGACGGCGACTTCATGTTTTTCTCATATTGCGGCGCAACAAAGCTGTTGCCGGTTACGCCGAGACGCATGTTTTTCATGACAGCAACCAGGTCAGACACAACTGATGTGGCTGTCGGCATGCTTCCCGCTCCCGGGCCATAGAACATCGTCTCTCCGACAGCTTCGCCATACACGTAGACGGCGTTATATTCATTATGCACGGCAGAAAGCGGATGGTGATCTGGAAGCAGCGTCGGCTGAACGCTGACTTCAATTTTGCTGCCGTCACGCTGGGCAATTCCGATCAGCTTCATTGTGTAGCCGAGGCGTTTGCTGAAGCTGATATCCTCGTCTGTAATCTGGGAGATCCCCTTCACTTTGACATCTTCCAGATCGACGTTCATTGAGAAGCCGAGACGCGCCAATATTGCCATTTTCCGTGCGGCGTCGAGCCCTTCCACATCTGAAGTCGGGTCAGCTTCGGCAAACCCGAGATCCTGCGCTTCCTTAAGCACTTCCTCGTAAGGGCTTTTCTCTTTAATCATTTTGGTTAAGATAAAGTTCGTTGTTCCGTTTACGATTCCCATCATTTTAGTAATCCTGTCTGATGAGAGGCCTTCCTCTAATGTGCGAAGAATTGGAATCCCGCCGGCAACGCTGGCTTCGAAGTAAATATCACAGCCATTTTCCTTTGCTTCAGCTAGCAGTTCAGAACCGTACACGGCCATTAAATCTTTGTTTGCCGTGACAACGTGTTTTTTCGATCTCAAAGCGTCAAGCAAATATTGCTTTGTCTGCTCAACACCGCCGATCACCTCGATGATGACATCAACATCTGGATCGTCGATCACATCATATACTTCTGTCGTGAGCACTTCCTTCGGCAAATCTACTTCTCTTTTTTTCTCTACATCTTTCACAAGCACTTTTTTTATTGTAATTGGACAGCCAACCTGATGCATCAGCTTATCCTGATGGTCTTGAATAATTTTAACGACACCGCTTCCGACGGTACCTAAGCCTAAAAGCCCTACACGAATTGCTTTCAAAAAAACTCCACCCTTCTTCGGATTGTCCTCCCAAGAGAGACAATTGTTAACTCAACACAGACATATAAGTTACAAATATTATATAAGCCCATTTCTGTTTTGACAAGACAACAATCTGCTGAATTTTGCGAATGTAAACGCTTAACCAATTGATATGACAAGATTCTTTATTTTCTAATTATTTTTGTCGGATTTTCTCCTTCCTTACAAGCCGCCCTTTCCGAGCCAGCTGACAGGGGGGACAAAAATGTTCTGCGCTCTCATGTTCATAAACTCCTGGGCGGCATTCAGAAATTGTTCATAGCCCGAATCGCTGAGAATGTAGTCGAGCTGCTCTTCATAATAGTGCTTTTCCGATTCTGAAGAAATATAGTAGCCTTCCACGATTTCATAATAATGAAGCGGAAAAAGGAGACGGCTGTACAAAAGACGTTTCGAAAATGAAGACAGCGGTGTGATTTGCTCGTATTCCTGCAAAAAGCGAAAGCCCTGCCGGCTAAAATCATCACGATGATGCAAAAATGTGTGTCTCATATATTCGGCTAAATCGCGTGCAGCGTGGTCAAATACCCAGTCAGCCGGAATCCTGATAAGGGATTCAGAAGACCACGTATTTCTTTCCATCCTCTGATGGCATATTGTTCCTGAATCAGCCGCTTGCGGTTTGTCATCGAGCTCAGTATCGACTAAATATTGAATCGCGTTTTCTGATAGTCCTAAAAAATATGGAAACGATTCAATCATTTTTTTATCAAAGGGCTCGTGCGGAGGGGTATGAACCTTTCGCTGCCAAAACGCTTCAAGCTGATCAATGCGTTTTCCCCACAGGTCTTTCCACTGCCCGATTCTTCCGGCCTCCTTCACTTCGTACGGGTATCCTCTGCCCTTTCGATGAAACTCCGCCAGTTCTGTCCCTATGGAAAATGCCCGGTTTGAAAAAGGAGGAGCCGCCTTCAGCAGGGCATACGTTTTTCCTTCATGTTCAAAGGTCAGCTCGCCTTCTTTTGTAAAGATAAAAACGGAAACGTATGGGTCACTTTGTTCTTGTAAATACTGACTCATGTAATAAAGCTCCGCCAGCTCCTCATCTGAAAAATGGGAAACGGGAACAATCAAAAAGAAGGAATTCGGTGTTTGAAAGCATTGATACGTATGCTGATACATTGAAAGCTGCCTGATATGAATGCCGTATTTTTCTTTTATTGTGCCTTTCACAATGATCACCTGCCTGTTGAATTAGGGCTCATCACATCGTAGTCATACACAGGCGGAATTATGAATACATATTTTAATCCGACAAAGGAGCAAGAAAAAGTCGTAAACATCTCGTACGTTTTGTATAAACTAGTAAAAAAAGATTGGGTGAAGTTGATGTCAGATAAAGAACAAATCAGTCAGATGGAAGCCAAAGCAAGAGAACGGATGAAGGAGCGCGGCGTTGAGGTATCCGATATTGCCGAGCTTGTCTTTTTTCTGCAGAAAAAATATCATCCGGATTTAACCATGGATGAATGCACGTTGAATGTGAATCGGGTCCTCGCAAAGCGTGAGGTGCAAAACGCGATTTTAACGGGCATTGAATTGGACGTTCTTGCTGAGCAGAAAAAACTGTCTGAACCGCTGCAAACGATGCTGGAGATAGATGAAAGCCTATATGGAGTAGATGAAGTTCTGGCATTTTCCATCGTGAATATTTACGGGTCCATCGGGTTTACAAACTATGGCTACATCGACAAAGAAAAACCCGGTATCCTCGGCCGTTTAAATGATAAATCAACCGGCGAATGCCATACATTTCTTGATGACATTGTCGGCGCCATTTCCGCTGCGGCCTCCAGCAGGCTTGCACACCGCGCGCGGCATACAGAATAAAGGGCACCCTTTTGGGGCGCCCTTTTTTATATATGTTGAATCCACTCAGTCAGAGAATCAATAGCGTGAGTCGGTTTTTCCATATCGTCTGTCATATGCTCTCTTTTCGTTACGCCTGTGTGGACAAGCAGCGTATCCATCCCTGCATTAATGCCTGCCATAATGTCAGTCGCGTAGTTGTCGCCGACCATAAGTGTTTCGGATACATCAGTGCCGAGAACACGCATCGCCTGCTCCATGATGATGGATTCCGGCTTGCCGATAAATACCGGCTGCACGCCTGTGGATACGGTTAACACAGAGGTCAGTGAACCGTTGCCCGGCAGGAGGCCTCTTTCAGTCGGTATGGCAATGTCACCGTTTGTGGAAATAAAGCGGGCGCCATTTCTGATTGCGAGGCAGCCGACGGCAAGTTTTTCGTATGTAATCCCGCGGTCAATCCCTACAACAACAAAGTCCGCATCTTCCTCTGCAAAGGTCAGGCCATTTTCTTCAATCGCCTGGCGAATTCCTTCTTCCCCGATCACATACACAGACGCGTCTTTTTTCTGCTGGGCGATATGCTGGGCAGTCGCCATGCTTGTCGTAAAAACCTGCTCCTCTGTTGCCGGAATGTCAAAAGAGACCAGCTTGTCCGCCACCTGCTTCGGTGTGCGGGAAGAGTTGTTTGTCACAAAAAGATAAGGAATGCCGCGGTCTTTCAGCGTTCTGACAAATTCACAAGCTTCCTCGATTTTTTCTGTGCCGTTGTACATCGTTCCGTCTAAATCAATTAAATATCCTTTATATGTTTTCATTTTTAAACACTCCTGTGGCTTTCCTGTCGTTATTTAAACGCGGAAACAGGGCCCAGCTCTGTTTCCAAGTAGCTTCTGATTCGTTTCGGAAAGACTTGAAGGACCGCTAGATGCGCGGTGATCAGCTTGTAAAGCTCTGCACTGTCAGCGAGCTGGTATTGCTGAACCAATGTTTTTCGATACGCAATCAATTGCTTCAGCTCTGCCCCCTCTTCTTCCGTTACGACTTTTTCATCAACCAGTATGTCCATGATATCATCATAGCTGCCCGGGTCCCGCATAATAAAACCGTCAATCATGTCATTTCCTGTATCGAGAATGCATTCGATTAACAGGTGGCCGATGCGTTCAAGCGCGAGCCCCTCGATTTCGGATTTCCAGTCTGTTTGCGAATGAAACAGCGCCAGCTGACGCTCGAAGAACCCGAGTGTATGCTCTATCTTGTTTCTGTCAACAAAATACATGACAGCATCCCCTTTGTGTAATGGTTATTTTCTGATCCGTTTTAAGACAAAATACGCACAGCCGAAATTACAGTATTCGTAAATGTATTCGTCCAATGTGCTGATTTTCGTTTCAAAGGTCGCCTTTTGATTCTGGTCGTCAAAGAAGCCCTTGAGCCTGAGCTGGCCGTATCCCCAGTCTCCCACAATGTAATCGTATTTATTTAAAATATCGGAATAACGGGCTTTAAAAGCCTCTTCGTTGAAGCCGTCTTTGAAATTGTGCACCAGCTCAAATTCGGCATTTTGAATAAGAATCATGATCTCACCTCTTTTTCACTCATTCCTATCATAATTCATTGCCCCGTCCCCATCAATTGCTAAAGAATAATTCGTGTGATTTGGCTACCCTACACATAAGGAGGGATTACAAATGAAACGAACTGCTGTCAGCCTCTGCCTGATGACCGGGCTTTTATCCGGATGCGGAGGCGCAGGATTCAATAACGCTGAGCAGAATGCCCAGCATCAAAATGAAACCAGGCCCATTCATGTATCTGACCGCAATGAAGCTTTTAACAGGCATGATGAGAATGAACAGTTTGGTTATGTCCGCTATCAAAAAGAACAATTTGACGGCGAACAGCAGGAGACACCGGCGCCAGACCGTGAAGAAACCGCTCACATTATATCAAGCTTAACGGTTCAGCTCCCTCATATTCAAGATGCCGCAGCGCTTGTCACTGACCAAGAAGCGCTTGTCGTGTACAAAACCGATTCGAAAAACCGTGAGCTGACAGCTGATCAAGTGAAAAAAACGGCGGTTTCGGTGATTCCGCGTTACTATCATGTGTACATTTCCGACAATCCGAATCACATGCAGGCCATCAAAAATTACAGCAATCTCGGTTCCGGTTCAAGAGATGTCAGAGACATCATGTCGGGGACGATACAAGAAATGAAAACCTCCCCGCAAGGAAGCCCTGTCTCGGAAAACGAAAATGCAAATGGAGAAACACGCCAGGACAAGGAAACGAATAGGAATGACAAAAACGCCAGATGATCTGGCGTTTTGGCATTATGCTTGCGCTTGGCGTTTTTTAGATGCTTCGTTAACCTGTTCATCCGCATGGTAGGAGGAACGGACAAGCGGACCGGCTTCACAGTGGCTGAAGCCTTTTTGCATCGCGATTTCCTTCAATTCTGCAAATTCATCAGGGTGATAATATTTTTGGACTTTTAAGTGCTTCTTCGACGGCTGCAGGTATTGGCCGATTGCCATAATATCAACATTGTTTGCCAAGAGGTCGTCCATCACTTCGATAATTTCTTCTTTCGTTTCACCGAGTCCGATCATGATGCTTGATTTTGTCGGGATGTCAGGCTGCATTTCTTTCGCGCGGCGCAAAAATTCCAATGAACGGTCGTATGTCGCACGCGCGCGGACTCTTGGAGTCAAGCGGCGAACCGTTTCGATATTGTGATTCAGGATATCAGGGCGCGTATCCATTAACGTTTTTAAGTTATCATAGTTTCCGCCCATATCTGACGGAAGCACCTCAATTGTTGTGAACGGGCTTTTTCTGCGGATTGCACGGACAGTTTCCGCAAAAATACCCGCACCGCCGTCTTTTTGGTCATCACGCGCAACAGCTGTGATAACCGCGTGTTTCAGATTCATCAGAGCGACGGAATCTGCTACGCGTTCCGGCTCTTGCAGGTCAAGCTCAGTCGGAAGGCCCGTTTTGACGGCGCAGAAACGGCACGCTCTCGTACAAACAGATCCTAAGATCATAAATGTCGCTGTACGTCTTACTGCCCAGCATTCATGAATATTCGGACATTTTGCTTCTTCACATACGGTGTGCAGATTGTTTTCCCGCATGAGTTTTTTGAGTCCTGTATAATTTTCATTTGTATTTAATTTGATTTTGAGCCATTCGGGCTTTCTGAGGTGTTCGTCTTTCTTTGCCAATTCCCATCATCTCCAATATCCAATATACTCAATTTCTGACACGAAACATTCTGAAAACGAGATAGGTGCAGTTTTTTCATTTCTGCAACAAAAATAATGTTTTTCTAACTAAAGAAAGTCTTTTCTTTAGACACTTTAACATAGGAAAAATTTCTCGACAAGGGAAGATGATTACTGACATTTTCTCGCCGGGTTGCCGCAAACTATGTGTATTCAATATTGAAAGGAGATTATTTTGTGAAAGTTGTGTTATCTGCCCTTCTTCTCCTTTTGTTTGCATTTGAACCTTTTGCGTCTGGAAAAGAGCTTTCAGATCCGGTGCTTTCTAAACGGATGGGATTATATCATAAAGTCGAGGCTGTGACGCAGATTCCTTGGTACGCGCTCGCCGCTGTTGATCAATACGAGGAGAATGTGCGGAGCAACAGAAAGGATCTGCCTGACAAAACGGGAATCATCAGCATCTATGTACCGGACGAGATCTGGAGCGGACCAGAAAATCCGAATCCGAAAGACGATGCGCCGTTAAGCATAAAAGTGTTTGACGGAATCGGAATGGACGGTGACGGCGACGGGAAAGCCGAGGTCAGCAATGATGAAGACATTCTGTATACATTCGCACAATATCTGCTGTCGTACGGCACAGATGAAGAGAATATCCGCATCGGGCTCTGGAATTATTACCGCCGTGATCAAACGGTGGGAATCATATCCGAGTTCATGAAGCTGTTTAAGGCTTACGGTCATATTGATTTGGGCGAGCATGCGTTTCCGCTTCCGATCAGAACGGATTACAGCTACCGCAGCACGTGGGGAGACGCCCGCGGCTTTGGGGGAAGGCGGATTCATGAAGGAACAGATCTCTTTGCCCACTATGGCCTTCCTGTTAAATCCACCTGTTACGGCGTCATTGAAATGAAAGGCTGGAACCGCTTTGGAGGATGGAGAATCGGCATCAGAGATATTAACAATACGTATCATTATTTCGCCCATCTCAATGGGTTTGCAAAGGGCATTAAAACAGGGCAGATCGTCGAGCCCGGCCAAGTGATCGGGTCAGTGGGCAGCTCAGGATACGGCCCGCCTGGCACAGCCGGAAAATTTCCACCGCACCTGCACTATGGCATGTATAAGGATAATGGAAAAACTGAATGGTCGTTTGATCCTTATCCACATTTGAGAGCGTGGGAGCGCTATGAGTACAAGAAAAAGAAATGACGAAAGCCGCCTCATGAAAAGGCGGCTTTATTTGCTGTTTTTTTCATTTTTTGAATCATGGCTGTCTTCTTCTTTGCTGCTTGGAAGCTGGACAGAAGGCGTAACACCTGAACCGCCGCTTCCGTTATAAAATTGCGGCACTTCGCCCTGCACTGCTTTAATTGATACAGGAACATTATTGGTGACCACGGCCGTTTTGCTTGCGAACGGGATGATGACCTTCACTTTAATTTCTACGAAGATGCTGATATCAATAAGTGCGTTATTAATGCCGTATGGCTTTATTTTTGTTTTGACGTCCGTAAAGGCGTCACCGATTAAATTGAACCGGACCGGGATTTTCGGGCCGAGGTTTCCAAGAAGGCTGTTTCCTGTCACCTGTCCCAATGGGATGTTGATCATAATATTTTCACTGGCACCGCTGTGTCCGGTGTGGGTTTCCATCTCTTTCAGATGAGACTGAAGCTGCTTTGTCACCTTTGTTTTCACACTGTTTATAATCTGTGTATTAAAATCGATTGTCGTTAAATTTCCGTTTTCATCAGAATTCATTTGAAACATATCTTTCATATTTTCGCTGTCAGACATATAATCCTCAATCGAATCCTGAATCACCTCTGTTGCCACACGCTTCGTTTCCATTTCACCGATGCTCATTAATACCGGTTTAATAGAGCCGTTGATAATCCAAAGGCTGACTGTTGTTGATATGATAAAAAATACGAGTGACAGCAGCAGCACGTACCGGAAAGGCAAAGGTCCTCTCTTGCGAAGAGGGCCGCGATATCTTAGCAAGAAAATCCCCCCTTACATATCACAATGTATGCTTGTAAGGGGGGACATAGTAATAGCCGGGCCAATTTATTTTATTTCACCATTTTTAAAAGCGCTTCTCTGCCGCTCATGCCGGCATGAATGCCAAGATCTTCTGCGGCATATGTGACGGATTCTAAAGGGGCGTCTAACAGCTGGTCAATGGTTCGCACACCAACCGCCCGTCCCGCCACAATTCCACGCTCCTTTAATTTTTCATTCAGCAGCGCCACATCAAGCGCGCCGCACATAATGTATCCGTGATCATTGGAGACTGCCATGAAATTTGTTTTTGGAAGCTTTACTGTCACAGCTGTAAAAGGCTGTCCTTCGATCATAATCGGTGTCAGATTTACCACGTCAACCACTCCCTTCCTTCATCACTTTATGATGAAGGGCACGGCTTGTTGTGGGCTGACCTCCTTATTGTGCAAGCTTCCAGGCAAGCAGATCCCGCAAAAATTCCGGCATGAAATATTCTTTTACCTCGGCGTCGCGGATGATTGGAAACAGCCTGCCGAGCGTAAACATGTCAAGCACGGCCACAGCGTATTGTTTATTTTTATCTATGTCATCTCCGTTCAGCGTAATCCGGGTGACGTGCGTCATCCCATCGTCCAGCCGTTTTGTTTCGACATCGACACCCGCGTACACCATTTTCCCCATCACTTCTCCCCGGAAGCCCAATCCTTTAATTCGAAGCTGCTCCATCTGTTCCGAAGCGGCATGAACAATCGTTTCCTTCAGTTCCTCTCCCGTCAGGCGGACAGTAACCGGGTTGATGGGGTGAGGGCAGATGCGGTGCAGGTCAAGTTTGGTCACCGGGCCGGCTTTAAGCGGTCCGAGGATGACGCCGGAATTCACCATGCTGATGTCGGCTCCGCACCATTCCTTTAACGCATATGCCAAAAGTAAAGGCAGATCGGATTCTTCAAACCACTTGACTTCAGCATCTTGCGCAAGCTCCGCAACGGCAACGGACAGCTTTTCCTCGGCTTCACGTTCTTTTTCCTCAAGAAATGCTTTGGTTTCCGCCGATTCCCCTGTCCATTCAGCCATGTTTTGAACAGACGCTGTTTTGCTGATGATTTTTCGCTTTTCAGTGTCCATCGTGATGTCTACACAGCCGACATAGTTTCCGTATTTCTCAGCGCTGGCAAGCAATACGCCGTTGACCATCTGTCCATTTTCAAGCAGATGGTGAGTATGAGACTCGAGGATAACGTCAATCTCCGGAACCGCTTCAGCAACCGCTTGATCGTCAAGAATTCCCAAATGCGACAGGAGAACGATGATATCAGCTTGTCCTTTCACTTCCTGTATGGTTTCTTTTATACTTTCGAGCGCATCAGTAACAGTCCATTCCAGCTTGTCATATACGGGATAATACGGCACCGTTACACCTAACAAAGCAATGGTCATGCCGTTTCTCAAGGTTTTGATATGGTAAGGAACCGCCCAGGACGGGCGGTTTCCGTTTTTGTCATACAGATTAGAGACGATAACGGGAAAATCGGCATGATCATATAAAGAAGCAAGTTCTTCATGAGGAAGGGTAATCCCCTCGTTATTGCCGATAGCCGCTCCATCAATTTGAAGACGGTTTAAGAGGTCTACATTGGCTTTTCCGAATGTGGCCTCTGTCACAAAATGAAAACGATCAATATGATCACCAATATCAAAAACGAGCGTCTCTTCGCTGTGCAACTGATGTTCTTTTCTTTTTTGCTCAATATAATCTGTTATTTTTGGCCAATTTTCAAAATGGCTGTGCAAATCATTTGTGTGATATAAGCGGAGCTTCTCTTTCATATCATTCTCTCCCTAATCGTTCAGCTGAAAATGCCTTCATAAATGAGCTGGCAGCCGATCAAAATTAATACGATCCGCATAATCATAACGATCGTTTTCGTCTGCATTTTTCGGTTGATGGCGGCGCCAAGCCTTCCGCCGAACCAAGCGCCGGGCACAAGCGCGAGGGCGTACAGCCAATTCACATGCCCGGACATGATATGTGAAACAGATCCTGTCATAGAAGATAGGAAAATAATGAACATGGACGTTGCCACCGCAACCTTTGGCGGGAACAGAAATAGCAGCATCATGGCCGGAACCATCAGCGAGCCGCCGCCTATTCCAAAGAGCCCGCCTAAAAAGCCGACAACAAAGGCGATGGCAATCCCGACAGGCGCCTGATATGAGTAAGTATAGGGCTCTCCGGCATCATCCTGAAAAGTCCGTATTATTCCTCTGTGCTCTTTGTTTACCGGCCGCGCCTTCGCTTTCAGCATTAAGGATAATGAAATAAGAATCATAAATATGCCAAACCAAATGGAAAACGAGTTTGAATTAAAAAGCTTTGACACGTAAGCCCCAATAATGCTGCCGGGACCTGAACCGATAAAGAAAATGAGCCCGCTTTTATAATCAACCGTTTTATATTTAATATAAGCCAAAGTTGAGGAAAGACCCGTAAAAATAATGACCAGAAGCGAAGTCCCGATGGCGACCTGCGGCGTCACATCCTGAAAATACGGCGTCACCGCGCTTAAAAACATCATGGCCGGAACGATGACAATCCCGCCGCCGAGTCCAATCAAACTTCCTACCGTACCCGCAATAAATCCCAGTACGATCAAAATCACAAACGACATCAATCAAAACCTCTTTTCTAAAATAAATCGAGCTGTCTTGGAGAAAGTCCGGAGTACTCGATATCAAGCAGTTCAAGCATCTGCTTGCCGTTATCCGCGGCGTCTCCGCCGGAATTGTTGTTGAACAGGACAAATACATCTTTACACTGCTGCTGCAATGCGTTCAGATGCTTTTTCCAGTCTTCCAGCTCCTGTTTGTTATAGCGGTATAAATATCTGACCTCACGCCAGTTTTTCCCGCCATCAGGCTTCATCCAGCCCTGCTTATTGCGTCCGTGAAACCTGACGAGCGTTTTGTTTTCATCGGTCGCCCGCAACACAGTCGGGACACTTCCATCGCCGATTTGCGGTTCATCACATACGCTGTGAATCCAGCCTTCCGCTTTCATAAAGGAAAGCGTCTGCTCATAAAATGGCGGCGAAAACCAGGAGCGGTTTCTGAACTCAAGCGCGCAAGGAATATCGCCCATTTGATTTTTGCACCATCTTAAATAAGCGACATTTTCTTTCTTGCAGTCAAACCACGGCGGAAATTGAAACAGCACCATGGCGAGCTTATTGCTATGTAAATATGGCGTTAAGGACAGCTTAAAAGCATCAAACATCTCCTCTTTGGAGTCAAACGGAATGTCGCCGCGCTGATGCCCCGTCATGCCCTGATACGCTTTAATGATAAATTGGAAGGTTTCCGGTGTTTCCTTCACCCACTTTTCATTGTTGCGCGCCGGCTGAATCGCGTAAAAGCTCGCGTCTAATTCCACGATCGGAAAATGGGAGGAATAGGCCTGCAATTTTTTCTGGCTGGCCGTTTTCGGCGGATAAATGCTGTCATGATCCCCCCATCCCGTCAGTCCGATATAAATCACAATCATTCACCTCTCTTCCAGTTTATCACACGCGTTTTCAGGTTTCCTCGGAAATGCTGTTCATATTGCGGAAAAACGCTGAGCGCAGATGCTGATATTGTTCCTCATTGGTATCCAAAAACGCCTCCTCTCTGGAGGAAGGGATATTTTGGTACTCAATAGGCTCCTGAAACTGTTCACTCGTAAAGTCATACACAGCCCCATTTATGCTGTTATAAAAATGCCAGCTCCCACCGATCTTTGTTTTGAAAATATCGCCCCCGAATTGCTCCTGTATCACCAATGCCGTCACGCCGCATTGCCCGCATGCCGGGCATTCTTTCGTCCATTTGGAACTCGTATGCAGCGACCATGATTGATTTAGTATGTGTTTGATGTGTTCCATCATCGAAAGCCCCCTTTTTAAAAAGATACCACGATGATTGATTTTTAAAAACCAAAGTCACTGACATAAAAAAACCGGCAGAATTCAATCTGCCGGGCTTACGAAGGAACGACCAATGCTCCCTCAATTCCGCTGTCTGCTTTCTCCCCATCACTGTACACGCTCCGTCCTCTGCTGTAGGTGGCCGAGATGCGGCAGGGGAAAGTATGTCCTTCATAAATGCTCTGCTTATGTTTTGCAAACATCGTTTCTGTTGTGACTGTGTACGGCTCCATGCTGACGAGAACGAGATCCGCGTCCCGCCCCTCTTCAAGCCTCCCTTTTTGCTGAAGGCCGAATCGCTTCGCGGGTGCCCCCGCTGTCCATTCAGCAATGGTTTCAAATGGAATGTCCCGCTCAAGGGCCAGTTCAAGCATGGCCAATAAAGTAAACTGACCGCCGCTGATTCCGCCCCATGACAAAAACATATTATCCTCCCGCTTCAGAGAAGGACGGCAGGGGGAGTGGTCCGAGGACACCATGTCAATATCCCCCGCGATCAGCGTATCAATTAACGCCTCTTTTGATGGCTGCGATCTGAGCGGAGGGGCGCATTTTGCGACAGAGCCCTTTTCCCGTAAATCGTCATGGCTGAACAAAACATAATGCGGGCATGTTTCTACCGTTATATCCAATCCCTCCTGTTTCGCCTCCCGTATCAAGCGGACCGCTTTTGCTGTACTGATGTGGACAAAATGCACCGGACAGCCCGTCACTTTCGCATACTGAATCGTGCGATACACCGCTTCAGCTTCGGCTTCCTCCGGGCGGGAGGCCGCGTACGCATCCGCATTCACTTTCCCTTTATTCGCCCATTCCATCTGCAAAAAGCTTGTGATCGCATCGCTTTCTGCGTGAAGAGCAAGGATTTTTCCTGCGGCCGCAATTTCTTTCATGCCTTTGAGCAAGGTCCGTTCATCAACAGAGCGAAACTCCTCTGTGCCTGATTTTGATAAAAATGCTTTAAATCCTATCGCACCCGCTTCAGCCATCGGATGTATGTCATCAATATGACCGGGCACAAGGCCGCCCCATAACGCAAAATCCACCGCCGATTTTTGCCTGCCGATTTCAGCTTTTGCGAGAAGGTTTTCAGCCGTCACCGTGGATGGAATGCAGTTCAGCGGCATATCAAAATAAGTGGTGCAGCCGCCTGCAGCCATCATCTGTGAGCCCGTTTCAAACCCTTCCCAATCCTCTCTGCCCGGTTCGTTGAAATGAACATGGCAATCGACCGAACCCGGAAAAATATATTGCCCGCTAGCCTCCACAACTGGTGCCCCCTCTGCTTCAATTGCAGAACCGATCTTGGCAATAGTCCCGTTTTTCATTGCAATATCAGCTTCTTTAACACCATCCGGCGTGACTGCCTTTGCTCCTTTTATTACTAAATCGTAAGCCATACTGAACCCTCCCCTGTAAGGATGATGAATTTTTATGTCAGTTTATGTAACACAATCAGTCTATTTTCAACATTTTACTGTTACTATGATCGTATTACATCAGCAAAACAGCTAGAATTAATAATGAAATTTATTCATCTTAACCAATGGTTACTTTTTGTGAGAAAAGGAGAATGAGCTATGAATATTTTTGATGTGATGAAAATACCGGCTTACGAAAATGCAGTTTTAATTGCGGGCAAAGCAGGGGGAGAAAGAGAGGTTCAGCATGTCAACATGATGGATGCTCCTGATATCGCGGATTTTCTGCATAAAGACGAGCTGCTCGTCACCACCGCGTATCACCTGAAGGACAATCCTCACCAGTTATCAGAACTGATTCGGCAAATGGCAAAACGCGGCTGTGCCGGTCTCGGCATTAAAACAAAACGGTACCTGGAGGATATCCCGAAAGAAATCATTGACCTCGCCGATTCACACGCGTTTCCGATCATCGAGCTCCCTGAGCATATACGCCTCGGAGACATTGTCAACGCCACGCTGAGCCATATTCTTGATATGCGTTCAAACGAGCTTCAGCAAGCCATTTACGCACACAAGAAATTCACAAACCACATTATGAGCGGCAAGGGATTGCAATCTCTGCTCAAAAAGGTATCAGACCTCCTTCATCTTCCCGTGCTGCTCCTTGACCAGCATGCCAAAATGCTTTCTGCATCTCATCAGATTTCATTTGAAACCGAAAAGCTCAAAAGCACGCTGCACACCGTGTCCGGGCCGTTTTTCACTTGTTTCTCTTCGATCTCAAATCAGAAAACATATTCTGTCCTTCCTATCTATAATCATGAAAAAAGCTGCGGCTACCTGCTTATACCGGAAATGGTCCAAGCCGCTGATAAAGGATTGATTCTCACCATTGAACAGGCTGCGAACGTGATTTCCTTTGAGCTGCTGAAGGAAAACGCGCTGAAGCAATACAGCCGGCGGGCGCGGAATGAGTTTTTCAGTAATTTTATCGAGCGGTCGTTCTCTTCAGACGACGAAATCAAAAACCGGGCAAAAGAATTTAAGCTTCGCTGGGATCAAAAATATATGTGCATCGCCGGAAAGCTCGACCGGAATGACAGATCGATCAGCTTTACTGAAAATCAGCTGGCCTCTGACAGCGTATTTGAATTTCTTGAAGGCGAATTGTCTGCCTTCCCGTTTCCGCCTCACCTCTTTATTAAAGGAAATGTCGGCATTCTGCTGATCGAGGCGACAGACAGCTGGAGTGAAATGCACGCCTCAGTGATCAGCTTTTTAGAGCAGTTCCAGACACAGGTCAAAACCCAATTTAAACGGACATTGTCCTTTGGCATCAGCAACATTTGCCAAAAGCTGATCGATGTCCCGGACGCTTTCACAGAAGCGTCTGACGCTCTCCAATCAGGGCATTTATCAAGAAGCACGGAGTTTATCCAAGTGTATCACGCGAAAGATGTACCTGAGTTGCTCCGCCTGCTTCCGGTTGAGGATTTGAAGAAATTTTACAATTCCACTCTTCAAAGCCTGGCTGAAAAGCAGCAGGAGGATCAAAGCCTGCTTCATACACTGTCTGTCTATCTAGAGACACACTGCCAGATTTCCGAGACGGCAAAACGTTTGTACGTGCATCGCAATACGGTCATCTACCGCCTCGAAAAATGTGAAGAATTACTGGGCAAAAGCTTAAAAGATCCCGAAACGACAATGCGGTTGCGGCTTGCCTTGCGGATGCAGCGGCTGATTAGCTAGCATTTGTCACATGGTGTTACAAAAGAAATGGCTTTTCGTTACTTTCAGCAATAACGCTCCTATTTTTCAGCTACTGTATCCAATGACATCCCGCAAACGGCACGCTATCATGTTACTAAAGTTCACATGTAAAAGGAGGGACTGTAGTGAAACAAAAACCGTTTGCAGTGTTCACTCTTGGCCTGCAGCATGTGCTGGCCATGTACGCAGGTGCGATTTTGGTGCCTCTGCTTGTCGGCAGAGCGCTGAATGTAACGTCGGAACAGCTGTCTTACCTATTGGCGATTGACCTGTTAACGTGCGGAGCCGCGACGCTTTTGCAAACCTGGCGAGGAACGCACATCGGCATTGGGCTTCCCGTCATGCTCGGCAGCTCGTTCGTGGCCGTCACCCCGATGATTGCAATTGGTGCAAATTACGGCATTTCAGCGATTTACGGTTCAATCATCGCAGCCGGTGTCTTGATCTTCTTGTGTGCCCGTTTCTTCGGCAAGCTGACCGTGTTATTCCCTCCTGTCGTAACAGGAACTGTTGTCACCTTGATTGGTCTTTCTCTTGTTCCGACAGGTGTGAAAAATATGGCTGGCGGAGAAAAAGCAAACGGCAGCGCCAATCCCGAGTACGGTTCGCTCGAAAATCTTCTTCTTTCTGTCAGCGTCCTTATCCTGTTCTTAGTCCTCAACCGCTTTCTCAAAGGGTTTGCCCGAACGCTTTCCGTTCTGATCGGGATTGCTGCGGGTACTGCGGCGGCTGCCGTCATGGGCAAGGTCAGCTTTTCATCTGTATCTGAAGCCCCATTCTTTCAAATCCCGAAGCCGTTTTACTTCGGCGCTCCATCTTTTGAAATCGGTCCGATCATCACGATGCTGATCGTCGGAATTGTCATTATCGTTGAATCAACCGGCGTTTTTTACGCCATCGGAAAGATATGCGGCCGACCCCTAACCGAAAAAGATCTGGTCAAAGGCTATCGGGCGGAGGGGATCGCCATTATGATAGGCGGGCTGTTCAACGCCTTTCCCTATAATACATTTGCACAAAACGCCGGATTATTGCAGCTGACAAAGGTGAAAACGAGAAATGTCGTCGTCACCGCGGGCTGTATCCTTCTTTTCCTCGGGCTGATTCCTAAGGTTGCCGCTCTTGCTTCCTCCGTTCCCGCGGCTGTGCTCGGCGGCGCAACCGTTGTCATGTTCGGCATGGTTATCGCCTCCGGAGTAAAAATGCTCAGTACAGTGGATCTGAAAAACCAATATCATCTGCTGACCATCGCCTGCTCAATCGCACTCGGCATCGGCGCCAGCACAGTACCGGCGATTTTCGCAGAGTTTCCCGCTCCGATCCGTATTTTGGTCAGTGACGGCACCATCACAGGAAGCCTGACCGCGATCTTTTTAAACCTATTCTTCAGTTTGCGCGCCAGCAAGGAAAAAACCGTTCAGAAGGAAGAACTGCCGGTATTAGAAAACACACTTGTTTTAGAAAAAGAGGTGTAAATAGAGATGAAGGAACAGCAAAATTCCTTTCAGCTTTTGATGCTTGGGCTTCAGCATATGCTGGCGATGTATGCGGGAGCCATTCTCGTCCCTCTGATCGTCGGAGCTGCGATCGGGCTGAATACGGGCCAGCTGACATATTTAATTGCCATTGATTTGTTTATGTGCGGGGCAGCCACTCTTTTACAACTCTGGAAAAACCGCTATTTCGGCATCGGCCTCCCCGTTGTCCTCGGCTGTACGTTTACTGCAGTCGGCCCGATGATTTCCATTGGCAGCATATACGGTGTCTCAGCGATTTACGGTGCGATTATCGCAGCCGGGCTGATTGTCGTTTTAGCCGCGGGCTTCTTTGGAAAGCTTGTACGTTTTTTCCCGCCGGTCGTAACCGGCTCAGTCGTTATGATTATCGGCATCAGCCTGATTCCGACGGCGATGAATAATCTGGCCGGCGGTGAAGGCAGCAAAGACTTCGGCTCACTAGGCAACGTGCTGCTTGGCTTTGCTGTTACAGCCTTTATTTTAGTGCTGTTTTATTTCTTTAAAGGGTTTATCCGCTCCATTGCGATTTTGCTCGGCCTTGCAGCTGGAACGGCAGCCGCTTTCTTTATGGGAAAAGTCGATTTTTCTGAGGTCGCGGAGGCGTCCTGGGTTCATGTTCCTTCTATATTTTATTTCGGCATGCCAACCTTTGAGTTGCCTGCCATTCTCACCATGCTATTGGTTGCGATTGTCAGCCTTGTTGAATCAACGGGTGTTTACTTTGCTCTATCCGATATGACAAACCGGAAACTAACAGAAAAAGATCTTGAGAAAGGCTACCGGGCGGAGGGGCTTGCGATTGTGCTTGGCGGCATGTTTAACGCGTTTCCGTATACAGCTTTCTCGCAAAATGTCGGTATCGTTCAGCTTTCAAAAATGAAAAGTGTCAATGTCATCGCCATCACCGGGTTTATGCTGATGGCAGTCGGCCTGATTCCAAAAGCCGCGGCATTGACGACCGTGATCCCGAATGCAGTGCTCGGCGGTGCGATGATTGTCATGTTCGGCATGGTCATTTCTTACGGTATTAAAATGCTTTCCAGCGTCGATTTTGAATCACAAGGCAATCTGCTGATCATTGCTTCTTCTGTCAGCTTAGGGCTTGGCGCCACGACGGTGCCCGCTTTGTTTTCATCTCTTCCGGGAGCAGCTTCCGTGTTGACCGGAAGCGGCATTGTCATTGGCAGCTTAACCGCGATCGCACTGAACGCTTTTTATCAATTCAAACGGCCCCATAGCGCGGAAATAAATACGTAAAGGGTGATGGCTCATGTTCACGATTGACGACCTGAATCAAATGGATAGACAAACACTGACTGACACACTTGGATCTATTTTCGAGCACTCTGCATGGATTGCGGAGGAGGCCGCGGCACTCCGCCCGTTTTCCTCCCTTTCTGATTTGCATCAAAAAATGTCCCGCTTGGTCAAAGCTGCGGATCGCAAGACACAGCTTGAGCTCATCTGCAAGCACCCTCGCCTCGGCACCAAGAAACCAATGAGCGCTTCCTCTTTAAAAGAGCAGCAAAACGCAGGGCTCAGTAAGCTTGAACAGCAGGAATACGAGGAATTTCTCAAACGAAATGAAGACTACTATCATAACTTCGGTTTTCCTTTTATTTTAGCGGTAAAGGAAAAAACGAAACAGGAGATCCGCCAAGCTCTGCTGACAAGGCTGAAGAACAAACCAGAAACAGAATTCCAGCAGGCTCTTGAGGAAATATACCGCATCGCCCGCTTTCGTTTAGAGGACATCATTACAGAAAAAGGAGCGATTCAAATGAAAAGAACCATGTCTTACGGCAAAGGAAATGTGTTTGCATACCGAACGTTTTTAAAACCGCTCACAGGCATAAATCAAATCCCAGAGTCTTCTTTTACGGGCAGAACCAATACAGTTGTCGGCATTGATGTGACATGCGAAATTGGCGGAGATGCCTTTTTGCCGTCATTTACAGACGGAGATAATACGCTTATCGTGGCTACGGATTCGATGAAAAACTTTATTCAGCGCCACCTCGCTTCCTATGAGGGAACAACCACCGAGGGCTTCTTGCATTATGTGGCTCACAGATTTTTAGACACCTATTCTCATATGGATACGATCACTCTGACAGGTGAAGACATTCCGTTTGTAGCGATGCCTGCATACGAGGATGAAGAGCTCGGTATAAGCCAGCTTGTCTTCAGAAGATCGCGCAATGAACGCGCTCGGTCGGTGCTGAAAGCAGAACGAATGGGGGATACGATAACGCTGAAGGAGCAATACAGCGAAATCACGGATCTCCAGCTTGTCAAAGTGAGCGGAAACTCCTTCGTCGGCTTTATCAGAGACGAATATACGACTCTTCCTGAAGATGGCAATCGTCCGCTCTTTGTCTATTTAAACATCAGCTGGCGTTATGAACATGCGGAAGATGCATACGCCGCCGATCCCGCCCGTTACGTGGCGGCTGAACAAATCCGTGACTTAGCGAGCACTGTATTTCACGAGCTCGAAACGCCCTCCATTCAAAACTTAATCTATCATATCGGATGCAGAATATTAACGAGATTCCCGCAGCTCGCGGATGTCAGCTTCCAATCTCAAAATCACACATGGGATACAGTCGTCGAAGAGATTCCGGGCACAAAAGGAAAAGTCTACACAGAACCGCGCCCGCCATTCGGTTTCCAGCGGTTCACCGTGACGAGAGAAGACGCCGAGAAAGAAAAACGGAATGCCGGGGAAGCATTAGGGAGCCTGAATGCCTGATGGGAAAGCTGACAACGCATATCTTGGATTTAACCTGCGGCAAACCCGCGGCAAACGTAAAAATCGAATTGAAGCGGCTGTGCGAAGGTGAAAGCCTTCCCCTTGTCAAAGAGGCTTTTACGAATGAAGACGGCCGAGTCGACGCTCCGCTCCTTGCGGGAGAAGAGCTGAAGTCCGGGGAGTATGTGATGGAGTTCCATGCGGGGGATTACTTTGCGGAAAAGAAAGCGAACACGGCTGAGCCGTTCTTAACGATTGTAACAGTTCGTTTCCATCTTTCTGATCCGGAAGCTGATTATCATATCCCGCTTTTGCTGTCGCCGTTTGGTTATCAGGTGTATAGGGGGAGTTAAGAAAAGAGCCCGCCCGCTGGTGAGGCGGGCTCCGCAAATGTTTAGGGGTTGCTGGATCACTGCATAAATAAAAGACCCTCCCTATTGTGAGAGGATTCCTGCGAATTATGCCACATCCGGACCTCGTATTTGAGAGTTCGAGTTTGTTTTTAAATATTAAATTTATCGTTCTCTATTTCTACTTAGACTAAAAAAAATTTAAAATCAATTAAACTAGTATCACTATCAAGTTATCTCCATCAGCATATCATGTACTATCCTCTTTTAAGGGAGGTGAAGTTATGAGGTCATTCCCTTTGATCGTGGTGCTATTCATCCTATTAATCATCGTTGGCACTTCTTTCTTCGGTGGCTATTAAGAACTCACCTTACCCCATATCCGTCAGACGCCATAAGAATTCTTTATGGCGTTTGTTTTGCTATAGCGACAAGGTTTTGAGCAGGGAAATATAACACTCGCTCACAAATCCTCGTCCTCCATTACAATATGAGATGAGAGCGAGATGTTTTCCCACAACGCGGCCGCGTCTTGATCACGCTCTTCAATTAATCCCACCATTTAGAAACGCTTGTTAACGGATTTGTTAGTTTCTATCGGATCGATTTCTTCCGCACCTACAAAAAAATTTTTTCATTCCCTTTTCTCCAAAATGAATTATTTTATTTTTTCAATCGATTTAACAGGTACTTCCGGTGGATTGAGTATTAAGTCAATCCGTTGAACAGTGACAAAGACGACAGAAAAAATCAGGGAACAAAGAAAGGTTAGTAAAAGTATTTTCCACCAATTTAAGTTATTCATCATCTCTTCTCCCTCTTTCCTTAATTTGTAACATTACCCATTTCTAGTATCAAACACAACTAGGCAAAAAGTAAAGGGAGAAGAGGTATTTCATCTTCACGATCTGTAATTGAAGTTTATCCTTTATCGATTCGCTTAATTTTTTATATCCGGTGCTTTGCCGTAGCTGCGGGAAAAGTCCAATGACTGCCTTTTCCCACTTGCTAACTCTTTTCTAATCCTGCAAGCTGACCGCATAATCCCTCCATAACCGGTACACCGGCACAAATTGCCCGCCAGCCCTTCCTCAATATCTTCGTCAGTAGGTTGCGGTTTTTCCTGAAACAGAGCTTTAAGCGCAATCGTCATCCCGGGTGTGCAATATCCGCATTGGAAGCCTCCTTCCTCCAGGAAAGCGGTTTGGCAGATATCCAGTTCTTCTTTTTGAAGCCCCTCAATGGTTGTGATCGAATGGCCGTCCGCTTGGTATGCCATGGTCATACACGCATTGGCGAGCTTGCCGTCGAGCAGGACAGAACATGCTCCGCAACGGCCGATTCCGCAGGAAATTTTAGTTCCGGTCAGCTGGAATTCCGTCCGCAGAAGGTCACTCAAGCAAGCTGTAGGAACCGCATCAACCTCCCGCGCTATTCCATTCACGGTCATTCGGAACCGATGCTTTTTTACAGAGAAAGATCCTGCTTCTTTTACGTCCATTGCTTTATCCCCTTTCTGTCTATTTCATCAAGCAGCTCTTCACGCGAAATCGGCAGCTTGTTCACCCAGCAGCCGACGGCATCATGTACCGCCTTTACAATCGCCGGGGTGATGGCGATCGTTCCTATTTCTCCGACACCGCGCGGGCCATATGAGTCACCATCCATCAGCTCTTCTATCGCGGTCAGTTTCATTGCCGGAACATCTTTGATTCCTGGAATTACATACTGATCCAAATTCACCGCCGTGTAACGGCCGTCCGTCATTTTTGCTTCCTCCATCAGCGTATAGCCGAGCGCCATAGCAGCGCCGCCTTCGATTTGTCCACGATAGCCCTGCGGACTGACAACTGGACCTGCCGCAATGGCGTGCTCACAATCTATCACTCTGACATCGCCTGTTAATAGATCAATCTCCACCTCAACTGCAGCCGCTCCAAACGAGTAGAGAAAATGGCCGCCGACCACAGGATCAGGCGTTGTCGGAAAATCGAATGCTGTTTCCTCAGTCAAAGGGCCTTTTTCTGCCAATTCCTTATAGGTCACCACCAGATCCTTTGTATTATGCATCCGCAGCCCCCCAGCGCTGAAAATAAGTTGTTCAGGCAAATATGAGACCAATTGTGCGGCACGTTTTTTCAGCTGATATAGAAACGGTTTCTTCAAACGCTGGATCACGTGCCACACCATGCTCGTGCCGCGGGATGCTGTGGAGGAGCCTGACTTTGGCACTTTTGCGGTATCCCCGATGATAATGGAAATATCCTCCGCCGCGCAGCCCAGCTCTTCGGTGACAATATGTTCAATCGCGGCGAGGATGCCCTGCCCGCACTCTTCAAACCCAAAAGAAGCCGTGATTTTGCCGTCACTTGAAAGGGAAAGGCGCCCTCCTGCGGCATCCATCCGGCCATAGCCAAGCCCGCCCCCGTGCATGGTAATCGCGGCTCCAACACCTCTTCGTTTATAACGAGACGTCTGATGTTTTCTTTTGAGAATAGGAGATGCAGAAATGACGTTCAACACCTGCGCCGCTCCGTCAGTGGACGCAATCCGATGCTCAAGCGGGCCCAGGTCATGCGGTTTTCTGATATTTTTTCTTCGCAGTTCCAGTGGGTCGATGCCGAGCATGCTGCTGATTTGATCAAGGTGGATTTCCAGCGCGAAGGTGATTTGGTTGCCGCCAAAGCCCCGGAATTCTCCCGCCACCCCGTTGTTCGTAAACACAGAGATCCCTTCAGTGCGGGTATTCGGAATGCGGTACGGACCCGCGGCATGCTCGGCAGAAAAATCCAGGACTGCCGGTCCCAGCGTGGCGTAAGCGCCTGTATCGGCAATGATTTTCACATCATGAGCCAGAAGCTTCCCTGTTTGATCAGCCCCTGTTTTGATCGTGATTTTCATCGGGTGGCGCTTGATTCCTGAGCGTACAGATTCCTTTCTCGTCTGATGAATTTTGACCGGACGCCCGCTTTTACGGGCTAAAAGCGCGGCATACGGCTGAATATTCAGCTCATCCTTTCCGCCAAATGAGCCGCCCATCGGACTCGACACAACCCGAATTTTCTCTTCAGGAATACCAAAAATGCGGGCAAGCTGAAAACGGTCCTTGTAGCCGTGCTGAGTGCCAGCGTACATTGTAAAACCCCCGTCACGTTCTGGAACAGCTACGCCCCCTTCCGTTTCCATATACGTATGCATCTGCCGCGGCAGTTCGTAGGTTTCTTCAAGAATCGTGTGACACGATTGGAACCCCGCTTCCACATCGCCGTGCGAGAAAAACGCACGATGAAGGATGTTCCCGTCCGGGTGCAGCATATGCGCATCTGATCGGAGCGCTTTTTCCGGAGAATCAATGACCGTCAGCTTCCTGTACACCACGTGAATCAGCTCCAGCGCGGCTTCAGCAATGTCTTCCGTTTCTGCTGCGACGGCCGCCACTGCATCTCCGACATAACGTACTCTATCCTCGCATAGAACCGGCTGGTCAGGAATGACAATCCCAAAACGGTTGAAACCTGGAACGTCCTTATGGGTGACAACCGCTCGCACACCTTCCATTTCTTCAGCCTTTTTTGTGCAAATCGACACGATTTCCGCATGAGGATAAGCGCTTCTCAGAATTTTGCCATACAGCATCCCCGGAAAAGTGAGATCAGTCATATACTTCAATTCACCCGTGACCTTTTCCCTTCCATCTGGTCTTATTCTTGGCGGTTTGCTTATGCTCATTTATTCCCCTCCCTCAAACATCAGCTCGGACATGATGACGTTGGCAGCCGCTTTTTTTCTGTATGCCGCTGACACGAAAGCATCGGCTGAAAACGGCAGCTCCTTGATAAGTGTTTCGTACAGCTCGTGCGCCTCCCATTCAGGATCCATCCATTTCGCCTCGCTTTCTATTAATCTTTTCGGCCTGATATCGGCATGACCCGCTGCGAGGCGAATGTCACCGTCTTTCAGTAAACGTCCTGCCGCCACAGCAACCGCTCCGGTAAATGCCTGCCGCCTTCCCAGCTTGCGGAAAAACACACGATCTCCCTCTGGACGCGGGATGATCACACGCGTCACGATTCCATGTGAATACGCTTCACTGGAGATCCATTCAGCAAGCGGCAGCCTGACAAGCTCCTTCTGATAAACGATAAGCTCCGCATCAAGCACAAGCAGAAGCGGAATCAAATCCCCTATTTTACTCGATATGTTGCCGCCAATTGTGGCCCGGCTTCGGATTCCCGGAGCTGCAACAGCAAAAACTGCATCACATAAGCAAGCCAGATCCCGCTTGATGAGGCTGTTTTTTCTGCATTCATTCAGCGTGGTGAGCGCCCCGATCGACACATGGGTGCCGTCAGCGGTAATGCCTTTCATCTCATCAATGCCTTCAAGGCTGATGAGATGCGTTTTCGGAAGAATTCCTTTGTCCCATTGGAGCTGGAGCAGCGTGCTGCCCGATACTGCACACACATCTGGCGCAAGCTGCTCCAAAAGAGAAAATGCCTCATCAAGCGCTGCCGGCCTCCATAATTGAATGTTCGTTCGCGCTTGTGTCACTTGTCCGTTCATGTATTCGCCTCCTGACAGTGTCATATTCCTCCGGCGTATCAATATCTTCCAGTTCCTCGCACGCTTTCACTGCCAGCACCGCTCCAGTGCCAAGCTGTCCGTTTTTCAGCAGCCTGCGGGCACCCTCATCTCCCTTTAACTCCTTTACATATGGAAAACAGGCGGATGAGAAATAAATAGGCGGACTGAGCGTACGCAAAGATGCTGACACGGCAAACATTTCATGAGCCCTTGATATCAGGGCATTTAAATGATCGACAGAAAGCTGCGGCTGGTCACCCAACAGAATGACGACCCCGTCTGCCCCCATGCTTTCCGCTTTTTTCACCCCGCTGCTGACGGAATGCCCTTGGCCCTTTTCCGCCTCTTTACAGACATGCAAACTCCAGCGATCCAGAAAAGGCGGTGCTTGATATTGCTCCTCGATCCACTCAAGTGAAGCATGTTCTGTCCTCTCGACAATCAGCACATGGTCAAGACGGGATAATAGAGCTGTTTTTAATGAAGCCGATCCGATCGTTTCTCCTTTTAGCGGCAATGCCAGCTTGTTTGTGCCCATTCTCTCGCTTTTTCCGGCCGCCAAAAATACACCGATAATGCTCATGTAACCTCCAGCCGTTTTCGCGTTTGAAGGATTTCCGCAACGATGCTGACGGCAATTTCCTCTGGGCCTTCCGCGCCGATTTTCAACCCGACCGGACTGTAAAAATGCGCGGGCGGCTGTTTTCCATTCAGCAGCCGTTTCGTGCGGTTTTCGGAACCCAAAAGCCCGATATAATGAAGGTCCCGAGAAAATAAGGATTCAACGATGACTTGATCGTGCTGAAAATGGTGAGTCGCCACAACAGCGGAATCCTGAGGCGAAAATCCAAATTCACTGAGCATCTGCTCCGGAAAGGCAGTGATCAGCTGATCTGCTTTTGGAAAAAGAGCGGCTGTGCAATACGCAGGCCGCCAATCTGTCACAATGACAGAAAATCCGGTCTCAGCCGCCAAATTGGCGAGCGGTATCATATCTGGTCCCGCCCCAAACAGAATGAGACGCGGCTTCGGCTCAATACGCTGAAAAAAAATGTTTGATGATGGATCAAAATGCGGTACATGAAGCGCTGAAGCGGTGCGTTGAATATCTCGAAGCGGCACATCCGGCCAGTGCCCAAAATACCCGTTCTCTGACAAAAACAAATAACGCCCTGCCTGTGAGGATTCAATCTGTGTAACGGCTGTTACGGCTTTTCCTGAATGAAGGCAGTCTCTTACTCTTTCATAGTGCCGCTTTTTTTCCTGAGAGATTCGTTCCGCATAGATATGAATAACGCCATTGCAGCCGACTCCCATGCCCCACGAAAGATCGTCTTCAGCCCGCATGTCATAGGATATAAGCGCTGTCGTCAGCTGATCGCCGAGTTCACCGATTCTTTTGGATATATCCTCTTCCAGACACCCGCCGCTCAGCAAGCCGATTCTTTCTCCGTTTTTCTTAAAGAGCATGGTGGCGCCCGCTTTTCGATATGCAGAGCCTTCGACTTGAACAATGGTCGCCAGCACAGCCTCGTCCTGATCTTCCAGAAGCGCATCTAAAATCGTGTAAAAATACTCCAATGCCGCATCCCCCTTTCAAAAATTGCTGTAAGAAATAAAACGTCATTTTTATAGGTGCCTTGTATAAAGAATAGATGAAAAAAGAAAAAATGACTCATGCTCCGTCAGAAAATGCAACACAGAGAAAACGGATTTGTAAAAAGAGTCAAACGGAGAAAATCAGATTGGAGAATGAGCGAAAATGAAAAAAGCCTGCGGAATTCCGCAAGCTTTTTCTTTAAATCGCTGCCTGGCTCTTAGCATTTTCATATACATCAAGCGCGGCCTGAAGCGCTTTTCCCGCTTCGATCACAGCGCCGTGTCTGAGGAGCACAGCTTCTAATCCGGCAAGGACAAACAGTACGTTTTCTCTTCTGCAGCTGTAGCCCATCGTACCAATTCTCCAAATCTTCCCGGCTAAAGGGCCGAATGAGCTGGCGATTTCGATTCCGAACTGTGCCAAAAGCATATGGCGGACCGACTCTCCGTCCATGCCGTCCGGGATTTGCACACAGGTGACAACAGGCATTTTGCAGCTCTCATCCCCAAACAGCTTCAGCCCCATCGCCTTAATCCCGGCTATTAATGCGGCCTCATGGTATTGATGCCGCTCGAAACGTGCTTCGAGACCTTCATCAAGCACCAGTCTAACGCCCTCACGCAAGGCATAAAGCATCGTCGTCGCTTCTGTATGATGATTGAGCCGCCGTTCGCTCCAATAATCCTCAAGCTGGCTCAAATCAAAATAATTGCTGGTGATCGGACGATTCCCGGTAATCGGCGCCTTGTCTGCCTGAGTCGCAATTCCGCGTTCCACCTTTTTGCGCGCCGCAATGATGTCCGCCACCCGTTCATTATATGTAATCGGCGCCATCCCCGACGGAACAGACAAACACTTTTGCGTGCCGCCGATAGCTGCGTCAATGTTCCATTCATCCACTTTCACCTCGCAGCCCCCAATTGTCGCTACCGCATCGACAATAAACAGTGCATCCCAAGCACGGCACGCTTCTCCAATCGCTTTCAGCGGATGGATTCGGCCAGTTGATGTTTCCCCGTGCACCATCGCCACAATTTTCGGCTTCACTTTTTTCATTTCCCGTATAATAGCGTCAGGGTCAAAAACCGTTCCCCACTCACACTCAATCGTATGAACATTCGCCCCGTACCGCTCAGCGATTTCAGTCAGCAAAAAGCCAAAGCGTCCGTATATCGGAATAAGCACGTCATCTCCCGGTTCAATGACACTCGCTAACACCGCTTCGATTCCCGCCCGGGAGGTGCCGTCAATCGGATACGCCCAGCGATTTTTCGTTTGAAATAATTCTCGGAGCATCTCCATCGTTTCATTCATGATATCGGTAAACGCCGGATCAAATTGGCCGACAACCGGCGTGCTCATCACTCTTAATACACGCGGATCGACCTCTACAGGCCCCGGTGTCATAATCGTTCTTAATGGTGTACATAATTCTTTTCTGCCTGACACAGCCATTCCTCCTTCATCAGTAAGCCAGTTTGTATAATAAATTAGTCAATGTGCGGACGCCGATCTCAAGCTGACGTGCAGAAGTAAACTCCTTCGGCGAATGGCTGATGCCGCCTCTGCTCGGCACAAACAGCATACAAGCGGGGCAGCTCCTTCCGATCATTTGCGCATCATGCCCTGCCCCGCTCACCATTTCTTCACAGCTGATACCGTTTTCTGCCGCTGTCTCAAGAGCCTTGGCAGAAAGCGTTTCGTCCATCGGCACAGGCTCTATCCGCATATATTCATCAATCATGGCGTGAATCCCTTTTTTGTTACAAATGCCGTTGATGACAGCAGTCATTTCTTCATGAAAATGCTCCAGAACATGCTGATTTTGATGTCGAATATCGATTGAAAACTGCACCCGGCCAGGTATGACATTGGCCACATTGGGCTGCACCGTCATTTTTCCGCATGTCAGACGAAGCTCATCCGGCTGTTCTTCAGCGCGAAACAGCAGTTCATGAATCACTCGGCTGCTGGCTGCGAGCGGGTCCTTGCGCCACTTCATGGAGGTGGTCCCTGCGTGGTTGCATTCTCCCTCAAGCGTAATCAGATATCTCCTCTGCCCGACTATACTTGTCACCACACCGAGATCTCGTCCTGACATTTCAAGCGTCTGTCCTTGTTCAATGTGAATTTCAATAAAAGCGTTGATATCTGTCCTGTGCGCTGACGGATACACGCCTCTGCCAAAACCGTTGTCATGCATCGCCTCTTGTAATGAAACACCTGATCCGTCTCTCGGTACTTCCGCATGCTTCAATGACAAAGCACCCATCATATTCCCTGATCCCCAGTATGTCATCGGAAAACGGCTGCCCTCTTCCTCACATAAAGACACGGCCTCAAGCGTTTTTTTCGGCGCTCCGTATGTTTCTTTGAGCTGCTTTAAAGCAAGCATTGCCGCAAGCACGCCATATGAGCCGTCATACTTTCCCCCATTGATCACCGTATCGATATGTGAGCCGGCTAAAATCACTTCATCCGGAGACTGGGTGCCCTGAAGCCTTCCAAAGACATTGCCGACGTCGTCAAATCTGGCGTCAAGCCCAAATGCCGACATCTTCTCTTTCACGGCGAGCTGCGCGTCCATCCACTCCTTGGTGTACAAAAGTCTCGTCACTCCGCCATCAGCAGACGCACCGAATTGGGCAAGCCAATCGATGTAATCAGCGATGCCGCTTTCTACTGAAAGCCTCTGCTTTTCCATGTGCTTCCTCCTCTGGCCGTTATGGTGACTTCATTATAGAGGGAGGAAGACGTATAGTTCATCAGCACATAAACCAAAAAAACGTTTGTTTTTTGGTCATAATAACCAGCCTGCCATTCCATTTTAGGAATAGCAGCCAGTAAGGAAGAGAGTCAATAGGCAGCGATGGATTAAAAAAACAGCGAGAGGAAAAAGTGGTTCTAAAGATTTATTGTATGAACTAGCGAAAAACACGGGAAGGCAATGCTTTCAGTGAAGCAGCACTCGATCAAGGAACAGCGCTTGCCAAAACTCAGCGGGAGCAATAACGCGGACTAAAGCTCCTGGAACAATAGAGTTCCGCCTCCTCCAAAGTTACTAATTTACAAATTTAATAAAAAATATACAAAATGACACTTCTAACCTTTATCTCAATTTTAGATAATAGACATGATCTGATCTAAAGGAGGGCAAGTGATGACAAAAAAAGCAAGGTTTCTGCCGCTCGTCTGTGTATTACTGATTTCCGGATGGTTTGCGCCCTCTGCTTCAGCAAGCGCGCAAACCGGATTGAACCTGAATGGCCGTGCAGCTACTTCTTCCGCAGCCTCCGGAGGCATTCTCACATTAGTCTCTCCCGCTGCACCATACGCCGACACAGACACCTATTATGAAGGTGCTGAAGGAAAAAGCGGAGAGGCGTTAAAAAGCGCACTGCACCGCATCATTAGCGGACATACGATGCTGTCTTACAGCGAGGTATGGAACGCGCTGAAAGAAACAGATGCAGATCCGGCCAATCCGAATAACGTCATCCTGCTCTATACGAATGAATCCCGTTCGAAAAACCTGAACGGCGGCAATGTCGGGGACTGGAACCGGGAGCATGTCTGGGCGAAATCCCATGGCGATTTTGGTACAAGCAAAGGGCCCGGCACTGATATTCATCACTTGCGTCCAGCAGACGTCCAAGTAAACAGCGCCAGAGGCAACATGGACTTTGACAACGGCGGCAACGAGTATGCGAAAGCACCCGGAAATTATTATGACGGAGATTCTTGGGAGCCCCGCGATGATGTGAAAGGCGATGTCGCCCGCATGCTGTTTTACATGGCTATCCGTTACGAAGGAGATGACGGCTACCCTGACCTTGAGCTCAATGATAGGACAGGAAACGGCTCTGCTCCTTATCATGGAAAACAATCCGCCTTGCTTGAATGGAATAGGCAGGACCCTGTTGATGCCCGCGAAAGAAAAAGAAATGAAATCATTTATGAAAAATATCAGCACAACCGAAATCCATTTATCGATCACCCTGAATGGGCAGACGACATTTGGCCGTAAGAAAAAGGTGCTCCCCCGAAGGGAGCACCTTTTCTAATACACAGCCTGTTCCGTTTCAGCATCGAAAAAGACGGCGTGATCCATTTTCACCGCCAGCTGAATTGTATCGCCCGCGGAGATTCGATTGCCGCCATCCAGGCGAACCGTGAGCCGCTCGTTCCCGGCGCTGACATGCACAATCAGCTCAGATCCCAAATTTTCATTCACTTCCACCGTCGCTTTAAACACAGAATCAAACAGCCGGTCATTTCCAGTCATTTGTGCGATGTGCTCCGGCCGTACACCGAGTGTCATCGGTTGTCCGGCATAGCCTTTTTCCTTCAGCCGTTTTGCCTTTTCTTCAGGAATATGAAGCCGGATCGAAGGATTTGTAAAAAACAGCTCGCCATGCTGCTCTTCAATCATGCCTTTGAAAAAGTTCATTCCGGGAGAGCCAATAAACCCGGCCACGAACAGGTTTGCCGGATAATGATAGATATCATGAGGCTTGGCCACTTGCTGAATTTTACCTTCATTCATGACGACAATCCGATCGCCCATCGTCATCGCTTCAGTCTGATCATGGGTGACATAGAGAATGGTTGCTTCTAGCCGCTGGTGAAGCTTGCTGATTTCTGTCCGCATCGTCACTCTCAGCTTCGCATCCAGATTAGAAAGCGGTTCATCCATTAAAAAGACCTTTGGTTCCCGCACAATTGATCTGCCAAGCGCCACCCTTTGCCGCTGGCCGCCGGAAAGTGCCTTCGGTTTTCTCTTCAGCAAATGCTCAATCTCCAAAATGTTTGCAGCTGCATGCACCCGCTCGGCAATTTCTTGTTTCGGCATTTTTCTGAGCTTCAGTCCAAATGCCATGTTATCGAAAACAGTCATATGCGGATACAGCGCATAGTTTTGGAACACCATCGCGATATCACGCTCCTTCGGCGGAAGATCATTGACCCGTTCCCCATCGATGAAGAGGCTTCCTTCCGAAATGCTTTCCAGCCCAGCCACCATCCGCAGGGTTGTCGATTTGCCGCAGCCTGACGGCCCCACCAGCACCAAAAGCTCTTTATCTTTTACATCTAAATCAAAGTCCTTCACCGTTAATTGTGAATGATATGATTTTTTGACATGTTCAAATGTTAATGAAGCCATCAGAAAACTCCCTCCGTCTTTTTTTCTCCGTTATTTCGTCACTGGAAACAACTCGGTCTTTCTGTTATTTTTAGAGTAATCGATTCCCATATTTGCTATATTTCTAAAACAAAAAACGCAAATTTGTATTATAACGTCATAATACATTATAATATAAATAATAGCTTAAAAGGAGGCTACCCCTTGTTAAACAACGGAAGTTCAACACCTTTATACATTCAGCTAAAACAAATCATAACAGATGACATTAAAAAGGGCTTGTATTCCCCGGCTGCCAAGCTGCCCACAGAAAACGAGCTTTGCAGCAAGTATAATGTCAGCCGCATTACCGTCAGAAAAGCCATTCTCGATCTGGTCGAAGAAGGCTATCTGATCAGGCAGCAGGGAAAAGGAACGTTCGTTAAAAGCCCTAAATTGAAGAGAGAGCTGATCGCAGTAAACGGCTACTCGGAATTTATGGAATCAACCGGGAAAAAACCGAAGCATCAGGTTCTGTCCCATGAAATCATTCCAGCATCGAAACCGATCGCCGAAAAGCTTCAGATCAATCCCGAGAGCCCTGTCGTTGAATTAAAACGGATTTTATATAACGATGATCAGCCGCTCACCTTTGAGATCACGCATTACCCGCTGGACATGTTTCCTGCCATCAATACGTTTATTGCTGACGGTGTATCTATGCATGATATTTTAAAGCAGCAATACCAAGTTGTTCCCACTCACAATACAAAACTATTAAATGTTGTCTATGCCCAGCAGGAGGAAAGCAAATACTTAGATTGCGATATCGGGGATGCGCTGTTTGAAATCGATAAAACCGCATTTACCTCAAACGATCAGCCGATCTACTGCTCACTGTTTTTGATGCACACAAACCGTGTCACATTTACAATCAACAGTCCCTACACATGACAGGCATAAAAAACGAGACACTGCTTATAGTATTCTCGTTTTTTCACTGCTTCCCCCTTCCTCCAGGCGATAGGGATAGCCATAGCCAAATGCCCCGTACACTCCGCATGTTTTCGCAGCTGTTTCCGCTCCTTGGCGCAAAGCGTTCGTCATATCCTGCTTCTCACAAAACGCAGTCAAAAATCCCGCGATAAATGAATCTCCCGCTCCGAGTGTATCTATTATATCAGCTTCCACAATCGGCTGATGGTAGATTCGGTCCCCCGCAGACAGGATCGCTCCTTGCCCGCCGCGGGTCATGCAAACGATTTTTGCTCCGTACTCATGTGCCTTTTTGGCAAGCTGGCCGCACTCCGTCTCACTCAAATCGCTTCCTGAAAAGAACGCATACGTCACATAAGGACAGACCTTTTTCAAATACTCATCCTCTCGATTTGTTGAAAAATCAAAAGAGACCGGGATCAGCCCGCACAGCTGCGGCAAATCGTTCTCAAGCCTGCTGTACACACTGGTATGCAGCAGATCATGCCCGCTGATAAAAGATAAGTCCTTTTCCTGAAACACAAGACGGAGACGCGACTGGATGCCGCCCTTATTCGATCGGACAAAGATCCGGTCCCCCTGTTCATCAAGGGTAACGATTGCCATTCCGTTTTCCCCATGCGCCTGGCGAATAAAATCAGCGTTGACCTTTTCTAATTTCAGCACATTCAGCAGATGAGCCGCGGCTTCGTCATTGCCGACAATTCCGATATAAGAAGCCTCATGCCCGAGCCGTTTTGCAAGCACTGAGACATTTAAGGCATTTCCTCCCGGATAGAATGTTTCTTGATCCTGATAGTAGTCTACAACGTTGTCTCCAACAGCAATTAATTTCATTGTGCTTCCTCCTTTATCCTTTTACGCTTCCGCTTGCAATCCCGCGGACAAAATATTTCTGCATAAATAAAAATAGAATAATAATCGGCGCGGCAGAAATCGTTAATCCCGCCAGCAAGACGCCCCAATCCGTCTGCAGTGCATCTCGGAACTGCATCAGCCCCGCTGGAATGGTCCGCAAATTCTCGTCATCTATGAAAATAATCGCAAACATAAACTCATTCCACGTATGGTAAGCTGTCAGAATACCCGACGTCACTAAAATCGGCACACTCATTGGTAAGAAAATTCTGAAAAATACTCCAAAACTCGTACACCCATCTAAATAAGCCGCCTCTTCCAATTCTTTAGAAATAGAAAGAAAATAAGAGCGGATTAAAATGATGGTGAATGGAATCCGATAAGCCGCATAAGGTAAAATCAAAGCCCAATACGTATTGTAAAGCCCAAGCGACTGAATAATGGAATAAAGCGGCACAAGACTGACCTGAGGCGTCAGCATCAAACCGCCAAGACAAAGCACCAAAAAGAACCCTCTTCCTTTAAACTCGAACCTCGAAAGCCCGTACGCCGCCCATGCGCTGATAAAAACAGTAATCACACATGTCAGCGCCGTCACGATTACACTGTTCATAAAATAAGAAGAAATCCCCTGATTCCAGGCGGACACAAAGTTCTCCGGATGCCACGAAGACGGCAGCGACCAGCTGTTCTCAAAAATATCATCCGAGCTTTTAAAGGCGCTCATGACCATCCATAAAAGCGGATAAGCAATCGCGATAAGATAAAGAAACAGAAAAACCCATACAGACGTTTCTCCGATATACCATTTTCGCCTCGGCTTTCTTTTCACCTCGATGTGCCGGTCAGGCACAGGCTCTAATCTGAACGAATCTGTCTTCTTTTGAGGCAGCATCTGTTAATCCTCCTTTCCGGTTTTAAAGAACTTCATTTGCATGAGCGACAAAGCAAGCGTAATGAGTAACACAACAGTGGCAATCGCTGAAGCATAGCCCATCATATCCTTTGTAAAGGCGCTTTTATATAAGAATGTGCTTAATACCTCAGAAGCGTTTCCCGGTCCGCCGCCTGTCAAAATGTACGGCTCGTTAAACACTGTAAAAGCGCCTGTCAGCGTCATCACCACCGCAACAAAAGACATCTCTTTCGTCTGGGGAATGGTAATGTGAAAAAACTGCTGAATTTTCCCCGCACCGTCAAGCCGCGCCGCTTCATACAGTTCATCCGGTATTTTTTGAATAGACACAATATACAGCATCGCAATATAACCGACAGACTGCCACTGCGATACAAAGATGACAGAAAGCATAGCCGTGCTGTCCTCCCCGAGCCATGCCCTCGTCAGCTGATCCAGCCCGATTGCCTGAAGCAGCTGATTCAAAAGCCCCGTCTCAGGGTTGTAAATAAAATCAAATAAAAGCGCGATAACCGTCATTGAGATGACAACCGGCAAAAAGAAAACGGTACGAAAAAAAGGCGACCATTTTCTGACCAGCTTATCCTCAAGCACCGCCGCCAAAATCAAACCGCCAAACACCTGGCATATAATTGAGATCACTGCGTAGAGCACGTTATTCGTGAGGGCTTGATAAAAGACAGGATCACGAAATAATTCAACATAGTTCTTCAATCCGATAAACGTTTTTTCCGGAGAAAAAGAGCTCCATTGAAACAGACTGAGAAAGACATTCTCAAAAATCGGGATATAAACGAAAAGTAGAAAAACAAGAGCCGGCAGTAAAAACAAATAGGGGATTATTCTATTTTGGTTGACCAAGGATAACTCATCTCCTTTATAAAAAGAAAAGGTGCGTCGCTTCACCTTTTCTTTGATTTATTCAGCTGACGCCTTCACTTGCTTGGCTGCTTTTTGGACGGCTTTCATGACTTGCTCCGGTGTCATGTCGCCGCCAAGCATTTGCTGGACGCTTGTTAAGTACACATCTGCGATTTCAACATCTACATCCATATCGAACCACGGAACCATTGATTTGGCATCTACGATATGCTGAACGGCTTCACGCTGAATGGCTGTAGAATTTTCTTCGGTTGCCGTTCCTTGCACCGCACTGTATTTGCCAACGTCTTTAACGAGCTTTTCACCCATTTTTTTCGACGTCAGAAATTGCAAAAATTCCACTGCTTCCTTCGGATGTTTTGTTTTCGAAGAAATCATAAATCCTTCAGGCGCCCCCGTTAACGCTTCTGAAGATCCTTTTTGCCCGCTGATTTCAGGGAATGAGAACATCCCTAGATTCACTGGCTCGACCAGTTTGATTTCAGCCGTTTCCGCATATATCATCGCCGACTTTCCGCTCTTAAATTGCTGTCTCACATATTCATGGTCGACGGAATTTACATGTTTATTGAAGTAAGGCATCAGTTCCTGCAGCTTTTCAAGTGCTTTCACATAGCCTTCATCGGTAAATCCACCCGTTTTGGCGTTATAATCCTTTTCTCTTGTTTTTTCATCGACCATCCGCTGATTCAGCGTGCCGATATAATGTGAGATTGTCCAAGGTGCTTTTGTTCCGAAACTGATCGGCGTATAGCCATTTTCTTTCAGCTTCTTGGAGACATCGATGAGCTCATCCCAAGTCGCCGGGGGCTCTAAATTGAGCTTTTTAAAAATATCTTTATTATAGAAAAATGATTTAGCGTCCATTTGCCACGGCACGCCATATTGTTTGTTTTCATACGTAAATGGTGTAACTTGCGATTGAACGAGCTGCGATGACCAATCTGTATCATCTTTGTAGTAGGACGAGAGATCAAGTGCTTTATTTCCTCTGATAAATTTAAAAGCAAACTCGTCACTCCATGAGAAGTAAATATCAGGAGGGCTGCTGGTTCCCAGCATAACTTTAATTTTATCTTTATAGGAGTCATTCAAAACCGCTTCAGTTTGAATGTCGATATCCGGATGCTCTTTTTCAAATTCCTTTACAACCTCTTCAAAATACCTTTTTTCCGGCTCCTTCGGCCATCTGTGGAAAAATTTCAATGTCACCTTTCCATCCGCTGAACTGCTCTGGCTCGAACAGCCCGCAATGGTGAGCATACTGACAGCTGCAATGATCAAAAATAAAAACATTTTCTTCAAAGGGTTGGCCTCCTCTGGACATTAGACTATAATGTTATATAACATTATAGTCTAATGCATAATGGTTCCTCTTTTTCAGATCAATACTCAACTTTCCACATGTATCTTCTATGAGATAAAGGATGATTTCTTGCTTCTGCCAAAGCGTCCGCATAGCTTCTCAGCACACGGTTAAGAACAAGCGGAGCAAGGTAGCCTTTTACTGAATCGTCAATTGCAGTGAAGTCGTAAGATGCGGCATCAAGCACAGTCAGCTTTTTGCCATATTTTTTCGAGAAGGTAAGCGCCCGCTCTTCAAGAGGCCTTGTTTCATCTAAACCGAGCAGGATGATAAACGGCACGGATTCATCAATAATTTCAAACGGTCCGTGAAAATATTCTCCGGCATGAATGGCGTGGGAATGAATCCATTGCATTTCCATGAGAATGCAGATGCTGTAGGAGTAAGCGACACCGTAGTTTGCACCGCTTGCCATTGTATAAATGATGCTTTCTTTTTCATGTGCTTTTGCAAATTGCTGTGTGTTTTCAGCTTCCTGCTTAAGGGCTTCATCATACACAGCCTGCAATTGATCTAAACCTTCTATTGCTTGTTCAAATGTCGTATTGTTTTCTAATACCTGCAAAGCGCCGAAAACGATTTGATATAGAACGCCATAGTTCGTATTGATCGCCTGCGCCTCATCACCCCAGTCATATTGGGCGACATATTGCGCTTCCTGTGCTAAAGGAGACTCCGGCTTATACGTCATTGCAATCGTAAGCGCGCCTTTGCTTCTCGCAAATGCAGCGGCTTTTACCGTTTCCGGGGTATTTCCCGAATGCGAGCACAAAATGACAAGAGACTTTTCACCAAGCTGCACAGGGTTTCGCTGAATAAATTCATTAGAGCTGTAAAGGTCAGAGCTGATTGATTTTGACTCCCTGTCAAACACATATTTACTCGGATACATGATGGCCGAAGACCCTCCGCATGCGACAAAGAATACATGGTCAATGGTTTTTCCTTTCAAATCCTGCAAGAAAGCTTGAACCTCACGATTAACTTTTGCTGTGACCTGACTCAAATCCTTCACTCCTCATTTTTATTATATAACGTTATATAACATTATATATTGTTATATTAAAGTCCAGAGATAGGAATGTCAATATTATTTTCTGAAATTTCTCATTAATTTACTTAGATGATAGACAAAGGATCTTTGTGTAGAAAAATGCCAAATCAAAAAGCCAGAACTTAATATAAGCTCTGGCCTCGCTGTTCAATCCGCAGACTGACTTCTTATTTAAAAAATACCTTGTCTATATTATACTTCGAGTGCTGTGTATTGATGATATAGGTTTCGTAAATTTCTCTTTCCATTGGATCTTCAACTACACATACTTCAATTTTATAAACTTCGTCTCTGTGATTTTTGATCGGTGAGACAGTGTCTTCAAAATGCTTTTTAATTCTCTGTCTTAACTTTCTGGCTTTACCGACAAACAGCAGCTCATCATGAATGTTGTAAAACATAAAGATGCCGCCTTTATCCCTTGGTATCTGGTGAAAGTCAATGAACCCGTGAATCGCCTTTATTTTCGGTTCGTTATGATTGGCTGACTGCTGTCGCTCGGTGATCGTCACATTCGGTGCGGGTATATCAATTTTTATCAAAATCAGTTCACGTCCTCTTTTTCATTAAAGATAAATGCTAACACAGACAGGAAAGAAAAGCTAGAAAAGCTTTATTATATTTGTTTGTCATGCCTTTCATTATTATGCAAGCGCTCCGGCAAGATCATAAGGGCTAAGGTCTATTTCTGTCGGCTTTCCGAGAACTAGCTTTGCGAGCTCTGAACCGAGAAACGGTCCCATCGTTAGTCCCGACGCGCCTAAACCGTTAGCGGCGTAAAGTCCTTGAACATTCGGCACGGCACCCACCACTGGCAGAAACCCCGGTGTAAACGGTCTGAAGCCCACTCTTGTTTCAATGACTGTGCTGTCAGCAAGCCCCGGGGCTGCGGCAAGTGCTTTGCTCAAGACTTCATGCTGTCCCCCTGCTGTCACACGCAGGTCTTTAAGATCGGCCTCATTTTCATGGGTGGCGCCTGCTACAATTCTGCCGTCATCAAAGGACAGAATATACTGGTCATTCGGCGGCATCACCACCGGCCACGATCCGGTATCTGCGCCAGAGATTTCAAAATGCATAATCTGCGCCTTCTGAAAGGACACTTGAAAATGAATGCCCAGAGGCTTCATCAATTCATTGGCCCATGCCCCTCCAGTCACGATCACATTATCAGCCTCAAACTGCTGCTTGTCTGTTTGGACACCGGTGACTCTTCCGTTCCCAAAAAGCAAGGACGCGTTTCCTTTTACAATGACTGCACCATGTTTCTCGGCAGCGTTTAAAAGCGACCGGCATAGCGCCCTCCCGTTCACACGAGCGGCGCCGCTGATATGAACCGATTCATAGCCATCAGCTAAAATGGGAAACAGCTTTTTCGTTTCACTTGCGGACAAACGAGTGATGTCACCGATTTCCGGCGCATCCTCGCGTCTCTTATACGCCCGCTCCTCCATCTTATCGAGCTTCACTGCATCAGTGTGAATGCTGATCGCACCGACACGCTTGTATCCGGTGTCTGTTTCTCCGTCCTCTTCCAGTTGCTTGATTAAACCATTATAATATCGCGCTCCGCCCTTAGCGAGCTGATACCAATCCTGATTGCGGCGCTGCGACAGCCAAGGACAGACGATTCCCGCCGCCGCGTCAGTCGCTTGTCCCGGTTCATTCCGGTCAATCACCGTAACCCGGGCTCCTGATTTTGCGAGATGATAAGCCGTCGACGCACCTAGTATGCCTGCGCCGACGATGATGTAAGACTTCATATGCAAACACCTTTTCTTTTATAATATCTATTCATTTTACCAAATAGAGTGCTTTCCTTCGACCTTTAGCCCCAATGTGGAAAAACCGCGAAGTTCGTCCAATCTCTTCACTCTCCTATTGAATATCCTGTCACTATCAATAGAGAAAGGATGATACCATGAGCGAAAATCGTCATGAAAATGAAGAAAACCAAAAGCGCAATGTATCAGTTGCTAAAGTTGAAAACAGCGGCAATGCAAAAGTCGTAGTCAACGTGAATACAGATCAGGATCAGGCACAGGCACAGTCTCAAGACGGAGAAGAGTAATGAACGAGAATATCATTCCTATCAACAGACATGCTGCGGAAATGCCCAAAAATGGCTCTGTTATTGAAAACAGCGGCAATTCGGAAGTCCATATTGATATTCACATTGACACAATGCCGATTGCCTTTGCCATTTTATGCTCTGCATTAGCCGCAAAGCAGATGTCAAAAGAGGAATTCGACATGGCCTATACGCAATTACGAGAGATGAACAATGGATATCACAATGGCAACAATGTAAAGCAAGTCATCAATCAGGAGAATGAAGAGTAGAAACCGCGGGCCCCTCGGCCTGCGGTTTTCTTCTGCATACAAAAAGGACGCAACTGAAAACCAGTCACGTCCATTTTATAAAAAATTAACCGATTGAACCTTCCATTTCGAACTTGATTAAATTTGCTCGAAATGGGATGGACTGATTTACAACAAAACCGCTTAAACCTTTGATATATAGCCATTTCTTCAAATGGTTTAAAATGGATTATAATATCAAGTTGGCATGAGTATCGTACGAATTTGGCATGTGCTGAAGCCGTATACAATATCAGCTAAGTCCCCCAACTTACGCTGTTCCCAAGTGTTTGTGAAAAGAGCCAAGGTTTAAATCCTCCTTAGCTCTTTTCTAACACTATTATTTACCTAAAAGACTGATAAATTTACTCAGTTCTTCTTTGGCTTCATCGGTTGTCCCATTCAACTCGTTCAAAAGTTCAAACAATTTATCATATGAATTCGTAATATCAGCTTTTACTTCTGTCAACTCTTGAGCCACTTGTGAAAGTGGAATAACTTCTTCTTCTTCAAACGTGTCCACATACCGTGGAATGTTCAAATTGTAATCATTTTCTTTGATTTCATCCAAAGATGCCACATGAGCATATTTCTCAACGTCTTTACGGTTACGGTAAGTTTCAATAATTTTGTCGATGTTTTCAGGAGAGAGTTTGTTTTGGTTCTTTCCTTTTTTAAACTCATTTGAAGCATCGATAAACAAAATATCTTTACTCTTGCGAACTTCACGACCTTTGAATACCAGCACACAGGTTGGGATGCTTGTGCCGTAGAACAAGTTAGCTGGCAATCCAATAACAGTATCTAATAGATTATTGTCTATGATATTTTTGCGGATTTTACCTTCAGAGGCACCTCGGAATAGTACCCCATGCGGCAACACGATAGCCATTGTTCCTGCTTTATCTAAATGGTACAGTCCATGAAGAACAAAAGCATAATCTGCTTTAGATGCAGGTGCTACACCATAACCCTTGAAACGTGTATCTTTTTCTCGATCAACGTCTTTTGTATCCCATTTATGGGAATATGGGGGGTTTGATACGACGGCGTCAAACTTCAAAGGAATTTGTGTGCCATCTTTTTCAGCGAATGGCCAGTCAGCATCAAGTGTGTCTGCGCGTTTCAACTCCATATTGCGATAGTTAACACCATGCATCATCAAGTTCATGCGAGCTAAGTTATAAGTCGTCGTATTCAACTCTTGCCCGTAAAACTCAACACTTCCTTCTTCATCACCATTTGGTAATTCTTTTTGGACTGTTAAAAGAAGTGAACCCGAGCCCATTGTAGGGTCATAAACACGGAATTGACCGCCAGTACCATCTGCATCATCAGTTGCAATTTTTGCCAGGATTTGACTAACTTCATGAGGTGTATAAAATTCCCCGCCTTTTTTACCAGCATTGGCAGCAAATTGCCCAATCAAATACTCGTAAACGTCACCCAAAATGTCACGGCCTGAATCGTCTTTGAAAGTAAACTCGTTAATCATCAACACGATATCATTCAAAGCCTTTGCACGTTCGTTTGTACTTGAGCCAAGACGTGTGTCCCCAAGATTAACATCTGAAAATACATTAGCAAAGTCCGCTTCTGCGACTGCGTTACGTTTGGCATTTGTATTGAATGAGTCAAACATATCTTGAAAGTCACTAGCTTTGATTTTGTGATTTTCGATTTTTGATACGATTTTGTCCCAAGTGTAAGCTGGGTCAATCGCATATCCGATACCCTTGCTGATTTCTTCAAGGTAGTCTTCTTTTTCAGTGTCATCTGTCACTTCGTAGAACTCTTCCAAACCATTGATTTTTAAGTATTCATCCTGATTTTCCGATAAGTAGCGATAGAACATAAATGGTAAAATATAGTTCTTATACTCACTTGCATCCATTGTCCCACGCAGTTTGTTAGCCATTCCCCATAGTTTTGATGTAATATCTTTTGCATTACTCATTTATATAATCTCCTTTTCTTATACAAACATTTTTTGAAGCAGTGATTTCTTTAAATCTTTCAGCGAATTTAACTCATGCTGATGAAGCGTAATGGTATCGTCTAGTTGTTTGAAAAATGAACCTATTTTTTGTTGTTCTTCATAACTAGGAATAGGTATTGGCATTCTAAAAAAAGTCTCTACATGAATACGTTTTGCTTTTCTAGACCCATTAGCTATATTTCCTTGATATTTATAAAATCGTTCTAAAGCTACATATTCTAAAAAGAAATTAGGATTTAAATCATTTTTAAAATCAAATGCTGGAGAGTCTAATGTTGATTCGTAGCCGTCTAATTCATCTGGGACAATACCAAATGCTTGATTTAAAAAATCTAATTTCCCGTACATAAATTGTCCTGATTTTCTAATGTAATATTGAGTGGCTATGCTTCCTTTATATATTTCTTCTTTTAGAACTATTCCTTTTCTCCAAAGCTTAACTGTTAATTTTTTTGCAACTGATCCATCCGAACCTTTAATTTTGCTTTCTTCAAGGAATTCTCCGACCTCACGCTGTTCCCAAGCATCAGTAAATCCTACAAAGCGAATTTCAGGAACATTGGCTCCATCTTTCGGAAACATTTTTTGAAGCAGGCCTTTTTTCATATCTTTCAACAGTTCTAACTTACGCTGATGAAGGGTGATGAGGTTGTCGAGGTGATTGAAGAACAAATTGATTTTGATTTGTTCAGGAACAGAAGGAATAAAACACGAAACTTTGGAAAACGAATCCCAATACAGCCTTTTTCTGAAATCCGTGACTCCATAAGAAAAATTATTTATCTGGTTAATTATTTCATGTCGCCGTAAGCAATAATTCATAAATGGCGGAAATAATTTTTCATTAGGAATGGCTGTAATATAGGCAGGGCTTACCATTCCTTCTATTTTTGCTACGCCGATTGCTCCTTGCCAGGCACGCATCATGTTGAATACTAGATCGCCGGAGTGCACACTTTTATACAAGGATTTATCTTCACTTCTGCGAACTACCTTACCCAATGAACTGCTGTCTAATTCACCTTTTGAAATACCGTGATGAATTGAAACCGAAAGAATTGGTAAAGAATTATTACCTCTTTCGTTTCTTTCCGTGTAAACCTCTCCCAACTTACGTTGTTCCCAAGCGTCAGTATATCCTGCGAATCTAAATTGGGGTGAATTTGTTATTTTATCGCTCATTTCTGATCTCCTTTTTGTAGTCTGCATAATTTTATCACTTGACTATTCTCCCTTCTTAATTTCGTCAGCCATTTCGTAAAATGCCTTACGAAATTCAATTCGGTATCGCACCCAAGTTAATTCTGCAATCTTTTCAGCTGCAATTTCTTTATAATCAGCTCTTGCGTCATTCATAATTGCGGTTAACTCCCCTTGTTTATCCATATCCTCTTGACCTAATCGGTGTTTCTTAATCAAGTTTTCAAGTTCTTTAGGCTTTGTGCTATTATCAAGCCCCCAAGTACGGATGAAATTCGTTACAAGTCGGATATTCGTATCCTTTTGTGCTTTATCCATAGCTTGGTTCATTTTTTCAACACTTCGAGGTGCTGGATAATGATCAAATTCAAACTCTTTTGAGAAAATCTTAGATACAAAATGACTCACCTTAGATTTTTCTTTTTCATTGTCAGACTTGGCGATTTCAACTTGGATTTCATCACGTGTACTTTCCGCTTTCGACATTTCGTTCGCATGAACTTCGTCAGCCATCCGGGCGATCAAATCAATCAAAAAATCATAGTTGATGGTCACATCGTGAATATGAACCATAGAGAGATTAACCTGCGAAATATCAATGTCTTCTCGCTTCGCACGTCGTTCTTTCAACTCACCAGCAATGACAGTTGTTAAAATGACTTCCTGCTCTTCAGTAATACCTAAACGTTCATAGAACTCTTCAGGATTATCATAGGCAGAAATAGGATTTTGGTCATCATCTACGGTATATTGTTTCAACTGACTCAATAAACGATTATACTCTTTCAGATTCTCAAAGACTTCATCCTGTGCTTTTTCACTTGGTGGTAATTGTATAAAATCGTCTGTGAGTGTGGAAAGCTTCTTGATGACTTCTTGCATCTCAGCTTGGACCTTGCTAAATGGTTTGGAAGTGATACCAGACTCTTCGTTGCCTTTCTTCAATTCTTCAAGTGAAAGTTGTTCGTCGGCAGATGCACGATTTGAATAAATAGCAAAAGCCTTATTCATTTCATACTCGTTTTGCTCCGGCCAACGATAATTCACGACATTTCCCCAAGGCTTATCGACAACGTTATGTATTCGATTTGTACGTGAGTATGCCTGAATCAAGTTCCCACCTTTAAGTGTTCGGTCAATATAGAGCGTATTCATCTCAGGAGCATCAAAACCGGTCAAAAGTTGATCCACAACAATGACCAAATCTAAATAGTTGCCATCATCAGCTGTCTTGTTCAAACGTCGTGCTAAGTCTTCTGTGTAGGCTTTAACTGTCGTCATATCAAAAGCTGTGCCAAACATTGCGTTATAGGCTTTGATGGCTCTGTGTAAGTTTTCGTTCGTTTTCAGTTGATGAATACTATTGGATGTATCTGCCGAGAAACTCACCGCAACTTTTAATCGTTTATCTGCTGGACGATTCGCATTCTCTTCCGCAAACTTATCGAAGTATTCCATCGCTCTTGGTGTACTTGCTTTGTTACCTCCTACATGGACTGTAAATAAGGCATTATATTTGCGATCATTTGAACGTTTCTTCCAATTATCAAAGATGTCTTTCACTACTAACTTCACATGTTCTGGACTATAGTCGTAAACACTTCCACGAACATTATCATCAATATCATCTTCGGTAGGATCTTCGGGAGCCTCGATTGTTTCCTTAAATTCAACGTTAAACCCTAAGACATTTTTATCCGCAATCGCTTCTTTAATGGTATATGCATGTAATAGTTCTCCAAAGATTTCTCGTGTTTCCGGGAATTTTGGTGTACCAGTATAACCAATCCAAGCAGAATTAGGAATTGCTTTTCGAATCGTTTCAAGCATCCCTTCATTTTCGGTACCATTACCAGTTGATCGGTGGGCTTCATCCACGATAAAAAGAATATTTTCATTAAGTGGCTTGAAGCTGTCCCGCGCTACATAACGCGACATTTTTTGGATACTTGTCACAATGATGTTCTTGTCGCTTTTCTTCGTTAGTTTGCGATGAAGGTCTGAGATATTGGCTGTGTCACCCACCACACCAGTTTTTCCTTCAAAACCAGCAACAGGATCATAGGCTTTATAAGCATCAGCTGTTTGGTTGGTAAGCGCGATCCGGTCAACCAAGAAGATAACTTTATCTACATTAGATAAACGGCTTGCAAGCCACGCTGTCTTAAAACTTGTGATTGTTTTACCTGAGCCTGTTGTGTGCCAAATGTATCCTAATTTACCATCATCATAGCTAAAGTCAAACTTTCTAACTTTATCAAGCACACGCTTTGTGGCATAGACTTGATAAGGACGCATGACTTTAATACTTTCTTTGTTTTTTGTACCATCAAGTACCATGTAGCGTGTTGCCAAATCATGAGCCATTGGAATGGACAACACCTTATCCGCAAACGTCCTCCATGAACGAATAGGACGAGCATCATCTTCGTTTTGCCAGTTGAAAGCAAAAGCTCGGTTAAAGTTTTGAAGTGGGGTATTTGCCATATAACGTATATCAAACGGTGTCATCGCGATTAAAATCTGCAAAGTTGAAAAGATACCGCTTAATTGTTTTTCAGCAATATACTGTTCCATCTGATTTAAAGATTCTGTAGCGCTGTGAAGTGCTTTCTTTAATTCGATTTGAATAATCGGCAAACCATTAATAAGCAATGTCACGTCAAACCTGCGATTCGGCTTACCATCAACTACTTTTGGCCGTTTAATTTGATTCACCACTTGATAAACAGTGTTCCCTCCGCCCACTTGAGCTTGGTCGAATACGGTCAAAAACACATGCTTACCATTGTCAAGGTCGACTTCAATTTCAGAAACACCATTAACGCCATACAAAAACTGTCCGGCATGGTAAGGTGATTCGATACTAGTGATGATTTTCTTCACCTGGTTAAATTCAGTGACAGACAAGGGTTCATCTAAACGAGCGCTATTGTTTTGTTCTAGGATTACTTTAAAGTTATCCCAGAGTTGTTCGGTTGTTTTGATGTCCTTTTTGTATTCCCATTGTTTTACTCCACCGATTTTGGTCAAATAATCGATAACTTCATTTTCAAATTCTAATTCCGATTGACTTTTCATTTGATTATTTCCCCTTTAATGTTTCTTCTATTATTGAGCTCGAAAACTGCTCAATCAAGTCCGCATATATGTTTAACTTATTTTGTAGCTTCAGTGTTTCTACGTATATAGCGCCTATTTTCTTCTGTTCCTCGATCGGAGCAACAGGAATGATAATTTCCCCAAGAGCACGAAGCGGAATTCTTAGAATAGGGCCACTCCCCTGTAACTCCCTTTCTTTTTGTCGCTTTACATCTTTGTAAGCATTAAACAAATAAAGAAAATATCCCTCATCAAGTCGTTCGATATCAAACTCTATTTTGGTAAAGTTTAGAGACAACACTTTACCAACATTATTTTTACCGACAATTGTTGCTAGCTGTAATGAGTTACTGATAACAACATCACCTTCATTTAACGATAGGTTATTTTGAAATAAAGGTTTTGCCTCTTCTTCAACTGCTACGTCCTCACGATTATAATCAGCTTCAAAAGACGCTTGGTCATAATAATTTATTTTTTGAGTTTCAAACTGCTTTTGTGCTCTTGTTGGATTAATACCAGGAACGAATGTTACGAATTCATTTAATTTTCTTTTCTCCAAATAAATCGCCCCTAATCACAGAAATTATTTTTTGAAATATTTATATATTACATATTAAAACACATCGAGTTTGCTTCGTCAATGATAATATGAAATATTTATATATTTCATTATTACTTTAAAAAATGCCTGCTGAAACTATTTTATATCCTTGTTTCTTCACTCTTCCGCACCAACTTGTTAAACCATCATTGCAAAAATGTATCCCCTATTCAACGTTATTTTGTTTCCACAAACGACATCAAACCGCTAAAACCAAATTACTCATGATTAATCTCAAATCCCACAAAACAAACAAAACCCTTGAAATCACACCATAAGCGATTCCAAGGGTTCAACTATCATATTTTCGTCAGCAATATGACTGTCTCCTCATGACAGGTGTGCTGATTGTTAAAACTGAATTATTGATGATTGATGTAGCTTTGTTCACTTAAAACAAGCCGTATTTTTTGGATTTCACCATTATATGGATAAAAATGAATAATAAGGTGGTTTAACATCATATCCTAGACTATTTTGTGTTAATAAAAAGGTGGGAAACGTGATTAACCATCAATTGAAGTATTAAAAAAGCTTAGAAGTTCCATACGAGGGTTTGATGAAAGCAGCAGGATATATGAATTTAAATATAACTATGCAAGGTGAAATAACAGAAGATATTATTGAGCATATACAGAAATTACCTGAAAAGTTTGAACAACGGTCATGCTACGAGTTAGAGACGAACGATTGAAACTTGATCATTTATTAGATTCTAATGATCCACTATTTTTTAAGGACAGGCTTCTGACAACAGAAGAAAAATCAAAATTAAGGGCCTTATCGAAATTGCTTTAAAGGATTGAAAGGGGAAAAGGCGTCATGGCAAACTTCAGAAAGTTAGCCAGTGGAAAATGGCAGGCAGAGGTACACAAGGATGGAAAATTAGTAAGCCTTACAAAAAAGGAAGCAGCAATAGAAGCAGCAAAAGTTGAAGAAAGAAAATATTATGGACAAACAATAAATGATCGCAATATGCTTTTTGATGAAGTTGTGAAAAATCGGCTTGAGGATAAAAAAGCAAATGTAAAGGAATGAACCTTTGTTCAGCTTGAAGCAATTTTAAAAATTACATCGCTTGGAGCATAAAACCATCAAAACAACAGCGGACACTTATCTAGATATCACAGAAAAAATAGAAGAAGACGAACTTCAAAAGTTCGCCTCCTACACTAAAAGATAAGGTCAACTTGGCACGAATTTGGCACGCCACCAAGTTGGCACGATATAAAATCCCTCAAACCCGCAATATATAAAGGTTTTCTCGATATTAACCGATTGAACCTTCCATTTCGAACTTAATCAAACGGTTCATTTCAACTGCGTATTCCATTGGAAGCTCTTTTGTGAATGGCTCGATGAAGCCCATTACGATCATTTCAGTCGCTTCTTCTTCGGAAATACCGCGGCTCATCAAGTAGAAGAGCTGTTCTTCAGATACTTTAGACACTTTCGCTTCGTGCTCCAATGAAATGTTATCATTTAAGATTTCATTGTAAGGAATTGTATCTGATGTTGATTTGTTATCCATAATGAGCGTATCACACTCGATGTTGGAACGGGCGCCTTCCGCTTTACGTCCGAAGTGGACAATTCCGCGGTAGGTTACTTTCCCGCCTTGTTTAGAGATCGATTTTGATACGATTGTGGATGATGTGTTTGGTGCAAGGTGAATCATTTTCGCACCCGCATCCTGATGCTGGCCTTTACCCGCAAGAGCGATAGAAAGCGTCATACCGCGCGCGCCTTCGCCTTTTAGGATACAAGCAGGATATTTCATTGTCAGTTTAGAACCGATGTTGCCGTCGATCCATTCCATCGTTGCGTTTTCTTCACAGATCGTACGCTTCGTTACAAGGTTGTAAACGTTGTTCGCCCAGTTTTGGATCGTTGTATAACGGCAGTAGCCGCCTTTTTTCACGATGATTTCAACAACCGCACTGTGAAGAGAGTTTGTTGTGTAAACAGGTGCCGTACAGCCCTCAACGTAATGCACGCTTGCTTCTTCGTCAACGATGATCAGTGTACGTTCGAACTGACCCATGTTTTCAGAGTTGATACGGAAGTAAGCTTGAAGCGGTGTCTCAACCTTCACGCCTTTTGGCACATAGATGAAAGATCCGCCGGACCAAACAGCTGAGTTCAGCGCCGCAAACTTGTTATCAGTCGGCGGAATCACTTTTGCCCAGTGCTCACGGAAAATATCTTCATTTTCTTTCAGCGCGCTGTCTGTATCTTTAAAGACGATGCCTTGCGCTTCAAGATCTTCTTTCATGTTGTGGTATACAACCTCTGATTCGTACTGAGCAGAAACACCCGCAAGGTATTTTTGTTCAGCTTCAGGAATCCCGAGCTTGTCGAATGTTTGCTTAATTTCTTCAGGAACTTCATCCCAAGAACGCTCTGAACGCTCAGACGGTTTTACGTAGTACGTAATTTCGTCAAAGTTCAGTGAGTTTAGATCTCCGCCCCATTGTGGCATTGGCATGTTGTAGAAATGTTCAAGTGATTTCAAGCGGAAATCAAGCATCCATTGAGGCTCTTCTTTCATGCGAGAAATTTCTTCTACGATTTCTTTTGTCAATCCGCGCTCTGAACGGAAAATGGAAACGTCCTTGTCGTGAAAACCATATTTGTATTCACCAATATCAGGCATTTTTTTAGCCATCCATTTTCACTCCAATCCTTTTAATTGCCGCCCTCTTCTTTAGCGACTCCTTTTTCAAGTGCCTTCCATGACAGGGTTGCACATTTAATACGGGCCGGGAATTTTGAAACGCCTTGAAGGGCTTCAATATCACCCAGATCTATAGAATCATCATATTCTTTCCCTTGCATCATATCTGAGAAAATCTTAGACATGGAAAGGGCTGTTTCAATATCTTTCCCTTTAATCGCCTGAGTCATCATCGAAGCGGATGCCATTGAAATGGAACAGCCTTCCCCTTCAAATTTCGCATCTTCCACGATGTCTCCGTCAAGCTTCATTGTCAGCCTGATTCGGTCGCCGCATGTCGGATTGTTCATATCCACGACGATGCTGTCATTCAAAACCCCTTTGTTGCGAGGGTTTTTGTAATGATCCATAATCACTTGTCTGTACAATGTATCTAAGTTTGCATTAAAAGACATTTGTAAAATACTCCTTTGTCTTTTGAAGAGCTTCCACAAGCTTATCAATCTCTTCCTCTGTATTATACAGATAAAAGCTTGCTCTCGCAGTAGCAGTTACATCCAGCCATTTCATCAGCGGCTGGGCGCAATGGTGACCCGCTCTGACAGCAATCCCTTCCGCATCAAGTACGGTTGCCACATCGTGCGGATGAACATCATCAAGGTTAAATGTGATCAGCCCGGCACGCTCTTCCGGTCCGTAAACCGTCACGCCGTCAAGCTGACGGAAGCGTTCAAGCGCATAAGCTGCAAGCTTGTGCTCGTGGCGGGAAATCTCATCAAGACCGATTTCTTCGAGAAAATCAATTGCGGCACCGAGACCGATTGCTCCAGCAATAATCGGAGTACCCGCTTCGAATTTCCACGGAAGCTCTTTCCAAGTTGATTCATAAAGCCCGACAAAGTCGATCATTTCACCGCCGAATTCGGCAGGCTCCATGTTTTCCAGCAGGGCTTTCTTTCCGTACAGCACACCTACTCCGGTAGGGCCGCACATTTTGTGGGAAGAAAGCGCAAAGAAGTCGCAATCGAGATCCTGCACGTCAATTTTCATGTGGGGCGCGCTTTGTGCACCGTCCACCACAATGACAGCACCATTGTCATGAGCGATTTTCGCCATTTCTTTTATCGGGTTGATCGTGCCGAGAACGTTAGACACATGAGATACCGCAACAATCTTTGTATTGCTTGTGACCGTTGCTCTGACGTCATCTAATGAAATCGTGCCGTCTTCCTGCAGCGGAATATATTTTAATGTGGCGCCAGTCGCTTTGACAGCCTGCTGCCACGGAATGATATTCGCATGATGCTCCATATAGGTGATGACCACTTCATCACCCGGTTTGAGGTTAGCGCGTGCATAGCTTAGCGCCACCATGTTCAGTGATGTGGTCGTGCCTTTTGTGAAAATAATCTCAGCCATTGACTTCGCGTTAATAAACTTGCGGACTTTTTCACGCGCTCCTTCATAACCGTCTGTCGCTCTGGTTCCAAGCGTATGGACGCCCCGGTGAACATTGGAATTGTATTGGTTATAATACTTATCCAGTGTTTCAATGACAGCACGCGGCTTCTGGGAAGTCGCCGCGCTGTCGAGATAAACGAGATCATGTCCGTTCACTTGCTGATGAAGGATCGGGAACTGTTCACGAATATCTGTGATATTCATTACTTCACTTTCCTTTCGATAACAGAAACCAATTGTTTCTTAACGCCTTCAATCGGAAGTTCGTTAACTACCGGCGCAAGGAATCCGTAGATGACTAAGCGTTCTGCTTCTTCTTTCGCAATCCCGCGGCTCATCAGGTAGTAAAGCTGAATAGGGTCCACACGGCCGACAGATGCCGCATGTCCTGCAGTTACATCGTCTTCGTCAATTAAAAGAATAGGGTTTGCGTCTCCGCGCGCTTTTTCGCTGAGCATCAGCACACGGGATTCCTGTTCCGCATTCGCTTTAGAAGCGCCATGTTCGATTTTGCCGATTCCGTTAAAGATAGAAGAAGCGGAATCCTTCATCACACCGTGCTTCAAGATATATCCTTCAGAAGCTTTACCGAAATGAATGATTTGTGTCGTGAAGTTTTCTGTTTGCTCTCCTCTTCCGACAACAACCGTTTTCGTGTCGCCGTAAGTGCCGTCACCGTAAAGGTTTGTTGTGTTTTCGGAAATGGTGTCGCCATCGTTCATGAGGCCGAGAGCCCACTCGATTTTGCTGTCGCGTCCGCGCGCAGCACCGCGGCGATTGACATAAGTTGTCACGCCGGAAGACAGAGTATCCACCGCACCGTATGTCACACTGGCATTATCACCTGTGATAACCTCACTGATAATATTGAATACAGCATCTTTCGGGTTGACCGTGCTGATGTAGTTTTCTACATACGTTACTGAGCTATGGTCTTCCGCCACAATCAATACGTGGTTGAATAGAGCTGTATCGTTGCTTTCGTGGACATAAACAGCCTGAACCGGCGTCTCCACCTGAACATTTTTCGGAACATAGAGGAATGCCCCTCCGTTAACAAGAGCTGCGTGAAGTGCAGTTAATTTATGCTCATCAACCTTCACGCCGTCTTTCATAAAGTATTTCTCCACTAAGTCGCTGTGCTCGCGGGCAGCAGTCAAAATATCAGTAAAGATGACGCCTTTGTCTTTCAATTCCTGAGAAAGAGAAAGGTATGCAGGCGTCTGATCACGCTGTACATATAACGTTTTATCTTCGTTTTCGACATCGATCAGCGCTTTTGCTTCATCAGTCAAATCTTCTAATGAAGAAAGCGGCTCATTATCAACTGTATGCTTCGCGAAGTTCGTGAAGTTCCAGTTTGTGATTTTTGTTTTGTCAGGCTTCGGCATCGGCAGATCCTCAGCTTGTTCAAGAGCCTGTAAGCGCAGGTTTTTCAGCCAGGCAGGTTCTTGATGCTTTTCGGAAAAGCTTTTGAGATACTCCTGATCTACGGATAGTTTTGTATCTAGTGTCATATTAATCCCCCTAACGCTTACGCTTCTTGGCCTACAGTTTCGTCTTCAATGCCAAGTTCTTTTTTGATCCAGTCATAACCTTCTGCTTCAAGACGCTGTGCAAGCTCTGCACCGCCGGATTTTACAACGCGGCCTTGCATCATAACGTGAACCACATCAGGAGTGATGTAGTTTAACAGACGCTGATAGTGAGTGATCATCAGGCAGCCAAAGCTTTCGCTGCGCATTTTGTTGATCCCTTTTGATACAACTTTCAGAGCGTCAATATCAAGACCTGAGTCGATTTCATCAAGGATGGCGATTTTCGGTTCAATCATCATCAGCTGAAGGATTTCGTTGCGTTTTTTCTCCCCGCCTGAGAAGCCTTCGTTGAGGTAGCGCTGAGCCATTTCAGGGTCCATTTCTAAGAACTCCATGTTTTCGTCCATTTTGCGGATGAATTTCATAAGAGAAATTTCATCGCCTTCTTCTCTGCGCGCGTTGATCGCAGAACGAAGGAAGTCGGCATTTGTCACACCGCTGATTTCACTTGGGTACTGCATTGCAAGGAACAAACCTGCCTGCGCACGCTCGTCCACTTCCATTTCCAGTACATCTTTGCCGTCAAGCGTGATGCTGCCTTTCGTGACTTCATATTTAGGATGCCCCATAATAGCAGCTGACAGAGTTGATTTACCAGTACCGTTCGGTCCCATTACGGCGTGGAACTCTCCGCCTTTTATTTCAAGGTTTACCCCTTTTAAGATCTCTTTCCCTTCGATTTCAACGTGAAGATCTTTGATCGTTAATGTTGAAGCAGCCATATCTATACCTCCAAAAATATATAATCATTATTCTCATTTTATTCTCATTCTAATTTTATAACAAATGAAAAGTAAATACAACTTTTTATCGTGCCTTGCACATTTCTCAAGTTTAACAAAGTTCAGCACTTTATTAAAGCAATTGAAAAAGAAAAAGAGTGGATTCCCACCCTTTTTTTAAAGACCGATTTTCTCATTAAGCTCCGCAGAATACCGCTTGCATTTTTTATATTCAAGCTCTCTCTGCCGCTCAACTTCCATTCTTGTATCCAGCCGGCGTCCGTATTCCTCGTACCCGATTCCATGCGACAGCTGCATCGCTTTTTCCATTTCTGACGTATAATCGAGGTCCAGTCTGTCCTGGCTGCTGCAAATAATGAATCAATCCCTTCATTTATTTACTACTATTGTATCAGCTCTGCGACCGGCGCTGCAAAATGGATATGGCTTGATATAACAACGGATGAGACGAAAGGACCCTTTGAGTTGAAATGAGAATCGATTTTCGGAATATTCCTTCTTCTAATGCGTAGTGTTTCCAAATTCCTCTATGCACTGCTGGACAACTGTCACACCTTGGCTTAGGGCAGCTCCGCCTCCGAATGCCGCCGCCACACTGACAGCTTCAAGAATGTTTTCTTCCGTCGCTCCTTGGTCAAGACAGCCTTTTGTGTGATAGATCATGCAATATTCGTCCTGAGCATTGATGGCGATCCCCAGTGCAATCAGCTGTTTTTCTCTTTCTGTTAGTGAATTAGCTGCAAAGCATTGTTCGGTAAATTCGTTAAACTTTCTTCCCATCATCGGCATCTTCTGTTCAAATGTGCCTAAACTTTGTTTATATTGTTTTAGCGCGTCCTGCATGCTTCCTCTATCTTGATTCAAAGAAAATCCCTCCATCTGTTTAACATTCCTTTTTATTATGAACAGCTTTAAGGAAAATACCCAAAAAACCCCGGATTTCTCATCCGGGGTTTCAGTCTTATTCAGATACAGGAAGCACAGCTCCGTCATATTTTTTATCGATGAAGTCTTTGATCTTTTTAGAGTGAAGAACTTCCATCAGCGCTTTGATTTTTGCAGAATCCTCTTCGCCATCTCTCACTGCAATGATATTGGCGTAAGGGTTATCTTTTGTTGATTCCACTTCAATCGCGTCTTTTTTAGGATTTAATTTATTTTGGATCGCGTAGTTCACATTGATGAAGGCCGCGTCTCCTTCTTTGTTTTCATATGCTTTTGCCGTTAATTCAGGCGCTACTTTTTTGAACTGAAGGTTTTTCGGGTTTTTCTTAATGTCTTTCAGTGTTGCATCGACTGTCTCCACTTTGGAATCAAGTGTAATTAATCCTGCATTCTCAAGCATTGCAAGCATACGGCCTTGTTCAGCGACGTTATTTGTCAGGATAATTGTCGCACCGTCGGGAAGATCTTTTAATGATTTGTATTTTTTAGAATAAATACCGAATGGCTCTAAGTGAATCGCGCCGGCATTCACAAGTTTATAATCTTTGTTTTCTTTCATTTCTTGCTCAAGGTAAGGAATGTGCTGGAAGAAGTTCGCATCCACTTCTTTATCAGCTAAGGCTTTGTTGTACATTTTGTAATCACTAAGCACTTTCACTTTCAGTGTGTAGCCTTTTTCTTTTAACAATGGTTCAGCTTCTTTTAAAATTTCTGCATGCGGTGTTTTTGTAGCTGCAACAACAATTTCTTTCTTGCCGGATTCAGCGTTATTAGAACCGCAGGCAGCCATAACTCCTGCAAATACAAGCAGTAATGCACCTAAAAATAGCTTTTTCAATGTAAATCCTCCCTTATCGTTTGTCTATTATATTTGTTATGACATCACCGATCATTTGAATAATGAAAACGATGATTAAAATAAATACAGTAGCAACGAAGGTCACATCAGTATTATTAGACTGATATCCTTCTACATATGCAAGGTTTCCAAGGCCTCCTGAACCGATGGCGCCCGCAATTGCCGTTGAGCCGATCAAAGCGATGGCCGTAACCGTGATCCCAGAAATAAGGGCCGGCATGGATTCCGGAAGCAACACTTTGAAAATAATCGTTGATGTTTTGGCTCCCATTGATTTCGCAGCTTCGATGACGCCTTTATCCACCTCGCGCAGCGCAATTTCAGCAAGCCGCGCGTAAAACGGGGCTGAGCCGATGACTAACGCCGGAAGTGCCGCGTTCGGCCCTAAGATGGTGCCGACTAAAAACTTCGTAAAACCTAGTAATAAAATAATTAAAATGAGGAACGGAATAGACCTGAATACATTGACAATGGCCGCAATCACAGTGTTGACCGCTTTGTTCTGCCAGAGGCTCCCTTTGCTTGTGAGAAAGAGCAGCAGACCGAGGATCACCCCGATGACAAAGGCAAAAACCAAAGAGATCAGCGTCATATAAAGCGTCTCGTATGTCGCGTTCCATAATTCAGTTACATCAACGTTCGGGAAGTATTTTTCAAACATTCGTGATCACCTCTGCTTTCACCTGTTTGTCATTAATAAACCGGATCACGTTTTGCACTTCTTCCTCGTCACCGTCAATATGGATGAACAATGAACCGTATGCTCCGTCCTTCGTCTGCGAGATTTTCCCTTGCAGAATATTGACACTGACATTGAAGTTTCTGATCATCTCTGTAATCAGAGGCTGTTCAGCCGCTTCGCCGACAAATGTGAGCTGAACCGTTGTTCCTGACGCTTTTTCGTCAAGAAGATGCTGAAGCGTTTCTTTTGTTTCTTCAGGCTCAGTCACCTGCTGGACAAATCGTTTTGTCATTTCTTCCTTCGGATTCTTGAAGACATCGAGAACTTCTCCTTCTTCAACAACCTTTCCGTTTTCCATGACAGCGACTCTGTTGCAGATTTTGCGGATGACATGCATTTCGTGTGTGATCAGCACAATCGTCAAACCGAGTCTTTCATTAATATCGGACAAAAGATCCAAGATTGAATCAGTTGTTTGCGGATCTAAAGCTGATGTCGCTTCATCACAAAGGAGAACCTTCGGATTGTTTGCGAGCGCTCTGGCGATTCCGACCCGCTGCTTTTGTCCTCCGCTCAGCTGGGATGGGTAAGATTTTTCTTTTCCTTCTAAACCTACCAGTTTAATCAGTTCATTGGCACGCTTGATCCGCTCGCTTTTTTTCACCCCGGCAATTTCTAAAGGAAACAGGATGTTATCTCTGACAGTTCGCGACCAGAGCAAATTGAAATGCTGGAAAATCATACTGATTTCATGGCGTGCTTTTCTTAAATTGCGTCCGTTTACTTCATTAATCTTTGTTCCCGCCACTTCCACGATTCCTGAGCTCGGTTTCTCAAGTCCGTTCAGCAGACGGATTAAGGAACTTTTACCAGCTCCGCTATATCCTATAATTCCAAAAATCTCACCTTTTTTTATGGAAAGCGAGACATTTTGGACAGCATTGACATCTCCATGTTTCGACTTATACACTTTTGAAACATCCTGAAGATTGATCAAAGCGATCACCTGCCTTAACACTATTCTAAGAAATCTTCCGGTTTTTTCTGCAAAAGAAAAGCCTTTCTGCATACTTGAGCAGAAAGGCTTATATAAAACGCCTTTCTCTCATCTTTCAAAGCTGAACGCTTCGTGTGAATTGGCACCATTTCAACAGTGTTGATGGTTGCCGGGCTTCATAGGGCACTTCCCTCCACCTCTCTTGATAAGAGAAATATATAGTCTTTTTCGTCCGGAAATTCTTAATGTAGAATAGCATGGCGAATGATAAAATGTCAATAAAATAAATGATGTCAACTTTTACTATTATAATAATTTACTATTTTTCAATTCTTTAGAATCCTCTGAAAAAAACCATTAGTCAGCCACAGAATGGCTTCCAGCTTTAACAGCGCTCTGAATGAACCCTTTACCTTTAGGCTTCCGCTCTGGATCAGGTGCTGAAGGGAAATGTCTCCATGCAAAAGATCAATGATTTCTGTTTGGTTTCCATAAAAGGTCAGGTTGGACGTGTGGGGCGGAGAAATCTTTTTCATTTCCCCTTGTTCGTTTATTGAGACGGTTAAGGCTTCTGTTTCTCCTTGGAAGGTAATGAGCAATGTTGAAGTGTTCAAAAGGGGTTTTAAAAACAGATGCTGGTAATCATCTTCTAAAACTTCCGCTTTCTCCATTTGTACAACCTCCTATTTGTTGGTCATACATACACATTTCTCTCCTCAGCGCAAGAACCCCTTTATAAAACGAACGACAATTTCATTGGAATGCGCCGAGAAAAATGTCATAAATGAGATGCAGAAGATGATTTTTGTTTGATCAGCTCATATAAGTAAGAAACGGAATGAAACGCATACCCTCTTTCAATTACTTTCCCGCCCTTAAACAGCAGAAAACAAGGGACGCTTTCAATTTGATATGCTTTAGCAAACGCCGGTGAATAGTTGAGATTATTTTTATAGAAGGCGACAGACGGAAGCATTTCTTCGACGACTGTCAGCATTTTGCTTGCCAGCTGGCAGGTCCCGCAAAACGGAGTATATAAATATAGGAGATACACATCATCAGTAATGTGTTCAAGTTCTTGTTCTTGGAGTTCTTTCATACTATAACACCTCAGGTCTTTCTTTCAAGAAAAATCGTATGGACATTCAGATTTGCGCTCAGCAATACAGATGCTATATGGTGTCTGGGCGCCGCCGCGACTTCCTTATAGGCTTTGTCGATATGTATATGGAAGGCTTCATTAAATTCCCTTTTCAGCTGTTTTCTCAATTTCTCGCCCGATTCATCGGCATCAACCAAAATATAGACGTCCTTCTCGTAAAGCTCGTCAGCCAATTCCTCCAGCTTCAGCTGGCTGATTGTTCCGTTTGTGCAGATAATGCGCACTGGCTCATTCAGGACGCTTTCAATCTTTTCTTTATCTGATTTCCCTTCAACAATCAAGACTTTTTCCAGCTCGTCCATGTTCATCTGCTTCACCTGCCGCGTCAAATTTGAAACGTTCAGATTGTAAAAGAAGGCAGTGAAATTCACCGCCAACATTAACACCAGCCGCTTTCGTAGTCACAATCCACATATTTCTGATCGTCTCCTGAAACCACGTCGGCTGTCTTATAAAACTTTTCATTTTCATAGGTAAAACCGGACTTAAGCTCATATTCATTCATGCCTGTCATTTGGCCGATCATCTCATCTTCATGATATAACGAGAGCCGGCCATTTTGAAAGCGGCCTGTCACATCATTGGTGACATCGAGCTTTTGTTTGCTGAAAGCCATATTGGACACCTCCCATAGCGTTAGCGTATCCAATTGCCTGCTCAGCTATCCGGTTTTAGTCTTGCTGTGTCATCTCTTCGTATTGCTCTGCTGTCATTAGTTTTTCAATTTCAGACGCATCAGACGGTTCAACGACGATCATCCATGCTTTTTCATACGGAGATTCGTTGACGAACTCCGGGCTGTCATCAAGATCTTCGTTTACTTCCACTACAGTTCCGTTAATCGGTGCGTAAAGCTCAGATACCGTTTTTACGGATTCTACACTTCCGAAAGGCTCGTCCGCTTTAATTTCAGCGCCGACTTCAGGAAGCTCAACAAACACGATATCTCCGAGCTCGGATTGGGCAAAATGGGTAATGCCGATTTTGGCTTTTTCTCCTTCAACTTTTACCCACTCGTGTTCTTCTGAGTAACGCAAATCTTTAGGTATGCTCAATTGAATCCCTCCATTTTTTACAGCACTACAATAAGAAGATACCACACTTTTCGAAAAAAATTTACATCATGACCAGTTTTCTTCAAATTGATCTTCTTTAAAGCCGACTGTCACTTTTTCGCCGTCTGTTGTGAGCGGGCGCTTGATCAGCATTCCGTCTGAAGCCAGCAGTTCAAGCTGTTCGTCTTCTGACATATGATACAGTTTTTCCTTCAGATTCAGTTCACGGTATTTCATGCCGCTTGTGTTGAAGAATTTCTTTAAATCCAGCCCGCTTTTTTCATAAAGCGATTTTAGCTCCTCTTTGCTTGGAGGCTGTTCTGCAATATGTATTTCGTTGATTTCTTTTCCGTGTTCTTCAAGCCATTTTTTCGCTTTGCGGCACGTTCCGCATTTAGGGTACCAGTAAAAAGTTAACGACATCTTCTTCCCCCTCAATAAAATAATCGAGGTTATTTTAACACAGTTTGTTTTAAAAACCTAAAACAGTGCTTCATAAAAAAAGAGCTCCGGATGAGCGGAGCTCCTTGGGACTCAGACAATATATTTTTCTGCCTCGAACACACCCGCTGCCGCTTCACGTTTTTTCCGAATGACATTTTTAGGCGTCACGCGTGTCAGCTTGCGGAGAGCCGAGAGCATCATACGGAGAGAATCCCCTTCTTCCATTGCTAGTAAAGATTCTTTCGCATGGGCTTCAATTTCGTTAAAGGCTTCTTGAACGAAAATTTCTGTGTACAGCAGCTTTTGCGCTGCTTTATCGCTTCCTTGCGCGGCAATGGCCTTTTCCGTTCTGAGCACGGCTGATTCCATTGCATATACATTGCTGACAATATCAGCAATGTTTACGAGGATTTCTTGTTCGCGGTCGATCGCTTTTCCGTATTTTTGCGCGGCAAGGCCCGCGGCGAACAGGGCGATTTTTTTGGCTTGCTTGACGATATATTTCTCTTGCTCTAATACGCCGGTGCCCGGCTCCTCAGGCATAAGCATCATGAGTTCTTCTTGAAGCGCCTGTGCCTTTTCAAAAAGAGGCAGCTCGCCTTTCATCGCTTTCTTCAGAAACGTGCTTGGCACGATTAACCGGTTAATTTCATTTGTTCCTTCGAAAATCCGGTTGATCCTGGAATCCCGATAGGCTCTTTCCACCTCATACTCCTGCATAAATCCGTAGCCGCCGTGGATTTGCACGCCTTCATCGACAATATAATCAAGCGTTTCAGAGCCAAACACCTTGTTGAGAGAGCATTCAATGGCGTATTCGGCAATGGACTTCGCAATTTGTCTTCCGTCCTTTAGGTCTTCAGCTGTAAACTGGCTCATATTGTCTTCAAACAGTCCGACAGTTCTGTACACAGAGCTTTCCATCGCATACAGTCTTGATGCCATCGTCGCGATTTTTTCCTGGGTCAGCGAAAAGCCTGCGATCGGCGTTTTAAATTGGCGGCGCTGATTTGCGTAAGCTGCAGACAGCTCGATCACCCGTTTGGACGCGCCGATCGTTCCTACTGCCAGCTTGTAGCGGCCGATATTTAAAATATTAAAAGCGATGACATGCCCTTTGCCGATTTCTCCAAGAAGGTTTTCCTTCGGCACCTCAGCCTGATCCAAAATAAGGGTTCTCGTCGATGACCCTTTAATTCCCATTTTCTTTTCTTCAGGTCCGGTTGATACGCCCCGAAAATCTTTTTCTACAATAAAAGCGGAAAACTTTTCGCCGTCCACTTTGGCGTAAACGACAAAGACATCGGCAAAAGCTGAGTTGGTAATCCACTGTTTTTCTCCGGTTAATACGTAATGCGTTCCAGCTTCATTCAGCACCGCTGTCGTTTTTGCGCCTAACGCATCAGATCCGGAACCCGGCTCAGTCAGTGCGTACGCAGCGATCTTTTCCCCAGAAGCCAGATCAGGGAGATATTTTTTCTTTTGCTCTTCCGTTCCGAAGAATACGATCGGCAAGGAACCGATGCCGACATGTGCACCGTAAGAAAGTGAAAAGCTTCCCGCACGCGAAAATTTTTCAGTGATCAGCGCCGAGCTGATTTTATCAAGGCCCAGCCCGCCGTATTCCTCGGGAACATCGGCTCCGAGAAGCCCTAGTTCTCCCGCTTTCTTCAAAAGCCGGACGGAATGTTCAAATTGATGGTTCTCAATTTCATCTATATGCGGCAGAACGTCCTGCTCAATGTAATCCTCCGTTGTTTTCGCAATCATTTTATGCTCGTCGGTGAAATCCTCCGGTGTATACATCTGATCATATGTGACATCCTCGATTAAGAAGCCGCCGCCTTTTAGTACTTCAGCCGTTTTTTTCGTCATTTGTTTTTCCCCCTTTAGCATAATTCAAATACGCCGGCTGCTCCCATCCCGCCGCCGATACACATTGTGACGACTCCAAATTGCTCGTTTCTCCGTTTCATTTCATGAATCAGTGAGAGTGTCAGCTTTGTGCCCGTACATCCAAGCGGGTGCCCGAGTGCGATAGCGCCCCCGTTGACATTCACTTTCTCCTCATCAATCCCCAGCTCCCTGATGACTTGGATGGCTTGTGATGCAAACGCTTCGTTCAGTTCGAACAGCCCGATGTCCTGCAATTGAAGCCCGGCAAGCTTCAGTGCGCGCGGAATGGCTTCCACGGGCCCGATGCCCATGACTTCCGGCGGCACCCCGCCAACTGCAAAGGAACGGAATTTGACAAGCGGCGCCAAACCAAGCGCATCCGCTTTTTCGCGATCCATCAGCATGACAGCCGCCGCCCCGTCACTTGTTTGCGAGGAATTTCCGGCAGTGACTGTCCCGTCAACGGAAAAGGCCGGGCGTAATGTGCTTAAAATGTCTGTGGTCGTTTGCGGGCGGACACCTTCATCCTGAGAAAAAACAGTATGTTTTACCTGCGGCTTATGGTTTTCGCCGATTTCTGTCACCTTGACTTCGACAGGGACAATTTCATCTTTAAATTTCCCCTCTGCAAGAGCTTTGGCAGCTTTCTGGTGGCTGCGCACGGCAAAAGCATCCTGATCTTCACGGGAAACGCCGTATTTTTTCGCAACCTGTTCTGCTGTGTGTCCCATGCTCATGTAATACTCCGGCGCTTTCTCGGCTAATGCGAGGTTCGGACGGGTCACATGCCCCATCATCGGAACCTGTGACATAGATTCCGCTCCGCCTGCAATGGCCGTATCGTAGGCGCCAAGCATAATTTTTTCTGCCGCATATGCGATGGACTGAAGACCTGAGGAACAGTAGCGGTTGACCGTAATCGCCGGCACCGTATATGGCAGACCCGCAAGCGCGCCGATATTTCTCGCCATATTGAGCCCCTGTTCTGCTTCAGGTGTTGCACAGCCAATAATTAAATCGTCAATATTGCCCTCATAGCCGCCTGCTCGTTTCAGCGTTTCTTTCACGCAAAGGGCTCCCAAATCATCCGGGCGAACGGTGGCCAATGAACCTTTTTTCGCTTTCCCTACCGGTGTTCTTGCTCCTGCCACAATAACTGCCTCTTTCATAAACTCCCTCCTAGTTCCGTAAAGGTTTGCCTTTCACCAGCATATGCTGCATTCTCGCTTGAGATTTCGCCTCGCCTGCCAGACTTAAAAACGCTTCTCTCTCAATTTCCAATAAATACTCTTCATCCACCTCTGTTCCGAACGGCACTTTTCCGCCGGCAATCACAAAAGCGAGCTTTTTAGCGATTTTCATATCATGCTCAGATAGGTAGCCGGACAGCTTCATTTGCTCTGCACCGAGCAGAAGCGCGGCATAACCTGTTTCCCCCGCCACCTTGACCTTTTCTTTTACAGGCGGCCGCCAGCCGGTATCGTATAAAGAGGCGGCTAACTGCTTTGCATCGTACAGGAGGTGATCCTGGTTAGTGCTGATACGGTCAGCCTCTTTTAAAATGTTCAGTTCCCGAGCCTCTTGGGCGGAAGTTGACACCTTAGCCATTGCGATCGTTTCAAATGTTTTCATGGCCGCATTCATCGGATCAAGACCGCGGCGAAGATGATTGATGTACAGCTCTTTATTGCCCCCTCCGCCAGGGATAAGGCCGACTCCTGATTCTACAAGTCCCATATAGGCTTCGCTTGCCGCTTGTATTCGTGCAGCAGGGAGACACACTTCCGTCCCTCCGCCGAGCGTCATGCCAAATGGAGCTGCAACAACAGGTTTCGCGCTGTATTTGATGTTCATCATTGTCTCTTGAAAACGCCGTATCACCAAATCAACTTCCATAAAGTTGTCATCCTGTACTTCCATTAAGATCATGGCGAGATTGGCGCCCACACAGAAATTTTTGCCTTGATTGCCGATGACAAGCCCTTTGTAATTCCGCTCTGTTTCTTCCAAAGCTCTGTTGATCATTTGAATGATGTCGAACCCGATGGCATTGCTTTTCGAGTGAAACTCGAGAAGTGCCACATCGTCTCCAAGGTCGATCAGGCTGGCTCCGCTGTTTTTGGCAATGACGCCGTTTGTTTCTTTGACCGATTGTAAATGGATTCGTTTCTTGTTTTCTTTTACAGCTCTGTATTCGCCGCTTTCGTAATAAAGCACTGTTCCGTTTTCTCTGATGTAGAAGGTCTCATTCCCTTTGTCCAGCATATCTTTTATCCAGCCGGGAATCTCCGCTCCAAGCTGTTCAAGCTTTTCCGCCGACTGTCTGAGACCGATTGCGTCCCAGATTTCGAATGGCCCCAGTTCCCAGCCGAATCCCCATTTCATGGCTTGGTCAATTGCATGAATATCGTCGGCGATTTCTCCGAGAAGCTGGGCTGAGTAAAGCAGCGTTTGCGACGTGATATTCCACAGCAGCTGGCCAGCCCTGTCTTCCGAATAAATAAGCGCTTTCATTTTGGCTTTTGTCCCTTTAGCTTGCTTTGCCGCTTCAAGAGCCGGCGTTTTCATCTTTGTCCGTTCTCCGTAAGTAAGCGTCATCGGGTCTAGCTCATAAATCGTTTTTCCTTCTTTTTTATAAAAGCCTTGACCGGATTTGCTTCCGATCCAGCCTTTTTGCAGCATGTCATTCATGAAGTCAGGCAGGCGAAATACTTCTTTTTCGTCTCCCTCTGCTTTGTCATATACGTTTCGGGCGACGTGGGCAAACGTATCAAGGCCGACAACATCCAGCGTTCTGAAGGTTGCGCTTTTCGGTCTTCCGATCAGCGGGCCTGTGATGGAGTCGACTTCTCCGACCTGATAGCCGCCTTTCAGCATTTCTTGAACCGTAATGAGAAGTCCGTACGTCCCGATTCGGTTTGCGATAAAATTTGGTGTGTCCTTTGCTGTGACCACACCTTTGCCGAGGACATTTTCACCGAAGGATGTCATAAACGCCAGAATGTCAGGATCCGTTTCCTTAATCGGAATGATCTCCAGCAGCTTTAAATATCGCGCCGGGTTAAAAAAGTGTGTTCCAAGAAAATGAGCTTTAAAATCATCAGACCTGCCTTCAGCCATTGCCTGCACTGAAATGCCGGACGTGTTGCTCGAGACAATGCTGCCCGGTTTCCGATGCTCATCCACGAGAGAGAAAATCTTCTTTTTGACCTCAAGATTTTCGACAACGACTTCAATAATCCAATCAGCTTCCTTCAGCTTCTCAACATCATCTTCTAGATTGCCGGGAGTAATATAAGCGGTATTTTGTGCTGACGTAAGAGGGGCAGGCTTTTGTTTCAGCAGCTTTTTCACCGCAGATCTGCTCAGCCTGCTGCGCACCTCCGGACTTTCCTTGGTCAGCCCCTTTTTCTCCTCTTCCTTTGTTAAATCGTTCGGCACAATATCAAGCAGCAGGACCGGAATTCCGTTGTTAGCCAAATGCGCAGCAATACCGGAACCCATAACCCCCGATCCTAAAACGGCTGCTTTTTGAATGTGTTTGTGCATGAGACATCCCCCTTGAACGTTGAATGAATAATCATTCATTTTTTGGTCAAAAAAAATGGAAACCCGTTTCTTCTTTCATCATAAAAGATTTTTGTTTCGACTTCAATAGCTAATTTGTTATTTTTTTGTATGAAGCAGATAGAAGACGGGAAACTTAAACCCGGAGGTGAAGGGAATGGTGCGAGAGAAAAAGAACCCGTCTTCAGCAGCAGTAAGCGCGGCGAGCGTGAAAGGAGATGCCGGTCCGACACAGCATTACGGCGGAGGAAAACGGACAAGCCAAAATCAGCAGTATAAGAAACACAACATGGAACAATAACAATGCAGCTGCGGTTCGCGGCTGCTTTCACTTTTTGAAAATCCCTTTTAACACAAAAGCCGCATTTGCGGGTCTTTCGGCGATTCTTCTCATAAAGTAGCTAAACCAGTCGGTTCCATACGGGACATATACACGCATCTTGTACCCTTCCTTCACGAGTTCCTTCTGCCGCTCCGGCCTAATCCCGTAAAGCATTTGAAACTCGAATTGTGACAGCGGGATTTGATGCTCGGCAACGAGTTTCTTCGTAAACGCAATGATGTCATCATCATGTGTAGCGACGGCAGTATAGTTCCCGCTCAGCAGATGAAGTTTAATCAAGCTCTGAAAGTGAAGGTCTGTTCCTTTTTTATCAGGGAATGCAACGGCCGCAGATTCCTTGTAAGCGCCTTTGACAAGTCTGAGATTCGGCTTCAGATCGTGCAGCTTTCGGATATCTTCTGCAGCCCTGTAAAGATACGCCTGTATCACCGTACCCAGCATGTCAAATTCCTGCTTGCACTGCCTGTAGATGGCAAGCGTCTGTTCATAATGTGAGTAGTCCTCCATATCAATCGTCACAGCCACGTCATTTTCCTTCGCAGCAGATAAAATGTCACGCAAATGTGAAACGGTCAGCTCTTCTGAAATATCGAGCCCCAGTGACGTCAGCTTAAGGGAAAGCTCGGAATCTAACCGGTGTTCGGCAATCGCTTGAATCGCCTTCTTGCATTCCTCTGCGACTCGACTCGCTTCTTTTTGTGTAGCCGCATACTCGCCTAAATAATCAATGGTTGTGCACAAACCGGATCGATTCAGCTTTTTAATGGTCCAAACAGCCGATTCAATCGTGTCCCCCGCGACAAATCTCCGCGCCCCCAGCCGTGATCCGTATGCTTTGGCAAGCTTGGTGAGCGTTTTATTTTGAGATAAGAATAAAAACATATGTCTCAACATCCAATTCCCTCCTGACGATACAGCCTTCTTCAAAACACCTGTATATAACTCCCATACTGAAGGAAACATAAAACGAATAGAACGCAAAGGAGGATTACAATGAACAATCAGCAGCAATCTCAAATGCCGCCCTCTGTTATTTCGACAAAGGATCATTTGTATCTGAATGACATGCTGAACTGGAATCTGCTCGCGATGAAAAAAGCGCATTTTATGGCGCAGCAGTGCCAGGATCAAACATTAAAACAAGAACTAGACCGCGTCGGACATATGCATCACGATCACTATCAAAGAATATTAAAGCACCTGCAGCCAGGACAGCAGCAGTCCGGCTATATCCAATAAGGAGGCGCCAAAATGAATCAGCAAAATCAGAAAATCAGCAACCCGCAAACACCTGTGCCGACTACATCAGAAATGAATGACAGAGATTTCGTCAATGAACTTTTGACAACGGAAAAATACATGACCACTGCGTATTGCACTGCTCTGCACGAGTTCAGCCATGAATCTCTCTATCAGGATATTCAATCCATTTTTGATGAGTCACAAAAAGCGCAAAGAAAACTGTATGATCTCATGTTCCAATATGGATGGTATACTGTTGAAGCAGAGGACGCCCAAAAGCTGCAGCAATCCTATCAAAAGTTCCAGCAAACCATTCAGCAGCAGTCTCCTTATCAGCAATAAAGTTCCATCAATCAGATCCGCAAAAAGGGTATGATGTGCTTTACTGGCATCTATCCTTTTTTTGTGTGTAAAATCAGTTGACTTTTTATTAACGCTTATTTATATTTAATAAGCATTAACTATTTCAATACATTAAATATAAACACGGATTATATTAAAGAGGAGAAATGAAGATGAAGAGTGCGGATCAGTTAATGTCTGATATTCAATTATCGCTTCAGGCGCTCTTTCAAAAGATACAGCCTGAAATGCTGGATAGCATGGAGAAACAGGGGATTACCCCCGCGCAGCTGTTTGTGCTCGCAAGCTTAAAAAAGAATGGCAGCCTTAAAATTTCTGAAATTGCCGAACGGATGGAGGTCAAGCCAAGCGCGGTAACGTTAATGGCAGACCGCCTTGAACAAAAAAATCTGATCGTCAGAAAACACAATACCCAAGACAGGCGAGTCATTAATATCAGCCTTACCGATGAAGGAGACAGAAAGTTCGAGGACGTTTTGGCGGGCAGAAAAGCCATAATGGCACGATACCTTTCCTACCTGACCGAAGAGGAACTGCTGCAGGCAGCGCATATGACGAAAAAGCTGGCACAAGCCGCTGCCGAAACCAATGAAAAGTAAAATAGGAAAAGAGGAAACGGATGAAATGAGTAATGAAGGAAAACAATCAAAACGGACTTTATTAATAACAGGCTTAATCATTGCCATGTTTTTCTCAGCCCTTGACGGTACCATTGTCGGAACTGCCATGCCGAAAATCGTCGGAGATCTTGGCGGTTTGAGCATGATGACCTGGCTGACTACGGCGTATTTGTTAACATCAACAACGGTCGTGCCGATTGCCGGTAAATTAGCGGACTTATTGGGGCGCCGGATCGTCTATGTATCAGGGTTGCTTATTTTTATGGCTGCTTCAGCTCTGTGCGGAATGGCCAACAATATGACAGAATTGATTATTTTCCGCGGTTTGCAGGGAATTGGCGGAGGTATTATGATGCCGATGGCCATGATTGTCATTGGTGACTTATTTACAGGGAAACAGCGTGCCAAATTCCAAGGGGTCTTTGGAGCCATTTACGGGCTTGCCTCTGTTATCGGGCCGCAAATCGGCGGCTGGATCGTTGATTCATTAAACTGGAAATGGGTTTTTTACATTAACCTTCCTGTTGGAATTATCGCAGTTATTTTTATTGCCAGAGGATTGCAGGGCCGTAAGCAGACCGGTCCGATCAACTTTGATATCGCCGGTATTTTCACAATGATTGTCGGGGTTGTCAGCCTTCTTCTCGCCCTAAGCTTCGGCGGGAAAGATTACGCATGGGGTTCATGGCAGATTCTCGGCTTGTTCGCGCTCGCACTGATCGGAATTGTGAGCTTTATTATTGTTGAATCGAAAGCGAAAGAACCGATCCTTCCAATGTATCTATTTAAAAATAGAACATTTACGTTTTTGAACCTGATCGGCTTTTTTATGAGTATCGGAATGTTTGGCGCGATTACGTTTGTTCCTTTCTTTATGCAAGGAATTGTCGGTGTAAGCGCATCTGAATCAGGCACCATTATGACACCGATGATGATCTCAATGATCATCACAAGCATTATCGGCGGCCAGCTTGTTTACAAAATAGGAATTAAACCGCAAATCATAACAGGCATGCTGATTATGGCTGGCGGATTCCTTCTGTTAACCACTTTGGATTTAGACACGAGCAAACTTGTCGCAACATCCTATATGGCCATTATCGGTCTTGGAATGGGTCTTGTTATGCCGATTCTGACGCTGGCTTTACAGGAAAGCTTTTCGAAAGAGGAGCTTGGGGTCGTCACCTCTTCCAGCCAATTCTTCCGTTCTATCGGGGGCACATTCGGCATTACCATGCTGGGCGCTGTAATGAATGCCAGATCCGGAAGCTTGCTGACTGATAAACTGGTTCCATATTTAGACTCGCTCCCGGCACAGGCAAACGCCTTTGCATCTCAATTAAAGGGCATGATTGACACAAATCCGCAAGGGCTGCTGCAATCACTGTTCAGCCCGGACGCAATTAAACAAATCCCTGCGGCTTTCTCATCCCATATTATGCCGATATTAAAAACATCGTTGATGGATTCGCTCCACAGCGTGTTTTATACAGGCCTGATCTTTATCGCAGTCGGAGCTGTATTTACCTTATTCTTAAAGCCTATTAAGCTTTCGAATAAGAAAACGGATGAACAAAAGGAAAAAGCGGCACAAGCCGTTGAATCCCCTTCTCATTAATAGAGCGCCCCGCGGACATAACCGCGGGGCTTTTTTATTCGATCATCTGGGCCCTTCCGTTTCCGAAGGACCAATCCTCATCCTGATTTCCGGCCAGTATGATAAACACATCTTCTTTTCTTACACTGAGCTCCGAATGAATCCGGCTTGCCACTGAATGGTAAAACGATTTTTTCTGTTCTGTTGTTCTTGAATCTTTCAATGTAAATTGGATGTAAATCAGTTCATCTGTACGCTCTACCTGTAAATAAGACGGATCATAAAAAAATTCGCTTTTTTGGTATTGCCGGATCACTTGAAAGTAATCATCAGCCGGTACATTGATTTCTTCGATCATAGACTGGTGAATGGCTCTGCTCAGTTTTTGAAGCCATTCTTTGCTTCTCCCCGCTCGTAAATGAATCTGTACAAATGGCATCTCTCACGCCGCTCCTTTCTTTACATCGTCTGGCCGCTGTCAATCGTGATGATTTGTCCTGCCAGGGATTCCTGTTCAAGCACGGAACAAATCAGCCGTGCCACATCACTCGCTTCAGCAATTCGCTGCAACAGCAAAGTGCCGCTCATGTTTTTCATTTTTTCTTCACGCCCCGCCCACCATCTTGTCGCGACAGCTCCGGGTGCGACACCGCACACTCTGATTTCTGGCGCCAAAGCGTGTGCCAATGATTTTGTCAGGCCGTGCACCGCTGCTTTTGACACAGCGTAAGGCATAGAAGAGCCCGCCCCGGTTGACCCCGCGATACTGCCGATATTAACGATCGCCCCAGCCTTGCTTTTTTTCATGAAAGGAGCCGCTGCTCTCGCGCAAAAAAACATTCCTTTGACATTGACTGCATACAACTCGTCCCATACGTCCTCTGTCGCGGCGTCGAGATCACTCATTGGAATATGCCGTGTAATACTTGCGTTGTTGATTAAAACGTCAATCGTGCCGTATTGCTTTACTATCGCTTGAACCATGTCCTGCACTTCACTGTTTTTGGACACATCGGCTTGGATAGCAACGGCCTGCCCGCCCTCGCTTTTGATGATTTCTGCTGTTTCCTCCGCCTGAGCTTGCGAGCGTGAATAATTCACCGCAACAATCGCTCCGCGTTTCGCTAATTCAATGCATGCTGCTCTTCCTATTCCCGTGCCGCCCCCAGTGACGAGAGCTGTTTTGTTTTTAAGATCCATTGCCGCCACTCCTTGTTGTTTGTATATATTTTGAAATCTAAACTGCTGATTCTATTGTAATGGAGGTTTGGTGTTACGTATAATGATTGTTAAAGATACTCGATATCATTTAGATTGATATCAAAAGAACGGGGGATTCAACATGGAAAGCGGAGATCTGCGTGTGTTTCAAATGGTAGCCCGTGAAGGCACAATTACGAAAGCCGCACTGCTGCTTGGTTACGTGCAGTCAAATGTGACGGCCAGAATTCAGCAATTGGAAGCTGAGCTCGGCACCACCCTTTTTTTGCGCCATAATCGAGGGATGATACTCTCTTCTAGCGGAAAGCTTCTGCTGGATTATACGGATAAAATTATCGGGCTGCTGGATGAGGCGTCCCAAGCGCTCTCTTCCTCAACTGAGCCGAGCGGACAGCTGATGATCGGTTCCACTCAGACAGCCGCCGCAGTCAGGCTCCCAAAACTGCTTGCTTCGTATTATGAAGAGTATCCAAACGTACAGCTGTCTTTAACAACAGGGCATACACAATTTTTAATCGATAAAGTTCTTCGGTATGAACTCGATGGAGCGTTTATCGGCTGTGAATGCAATCATCCTGAGCTTCAGTCCTTCCCCGCATTTGAGGAGGAGCCCGTAGTCGTGTCCGCTTCTTCTGTGTCCTGTGCAGAAGAAGCGATCACAAAGCCGATTCTCGTTTACAGCACAGGCTGTTCGTACCGAGATACCCTTGAAAAATGGCTGCACTCCGTCGGCGTCACACAGCCGGTGATTATGGAGTTCGGCACACTTGAAGCGATTATAGGCGGGGTAACAGCGGGCCTTGGCATCTCATTGCTGCCGCGGACTGTTGTACAAAAACACGAGTCTGAAGGTTCGATCCGATTGTACACGCTCCCTGAACCTCTCAGACAGATGAAAACGGAGTTTATTTTCCGGAAGGATTCGTTTATCAGCAGCGCGCTGCGCACCTTTATGGATTCCTTCGCACCAAATGAAACAGCCACATAACAAAAAGCAGTCTGCCGTTCATGAGCGGCAGACTGCTTTTTAGCCTATTCTTTGTTTCGATGCTCTTCGTTTAACTGTTTGATATGCTGTATGATGTCTTTCATGCCCTGCTTTGCGTCAGGATATGTAGTATTCCAATGCTTAGCGAGCGGAGGCATGCTTTTGGCGATATGCGTGTACAAAATCCACTGCTTCACGTCTTCTTTTAGCTCATTGTTTGATTCACCAAGCAGAAGCTCAGTATATTTCTCCAACAATCCATCCAGCTGTTCTTGCAGTTTTTGTTCCATTTATACATCTTCCTTTCAAAAAAACAGCAAGGAGCTTTCTCATTGATGAAAGCTCCTTTAGCCGTGTTATTTATCCATGTGATGTGAAAGCCGCTTCCCGGACAATGCATCTGCCCCGGCCATGAGGAATGCAAAGAGGCGTTCCGAACAGCGGGTCCTGTGTGACCTGACAGTTCATAGAAAACACATTTTGCACCAGATCACAAGTAATGACCTCTTCCGGACGGCCTTCAGCGTAAATCTGTTTATCTTTAATAGCCACAAGGTGATGTGCGTAGCGGCACGCTAAATTCAAATCATGGAGCACCATGACGATCGTCCGCTGTTCCTTCTCATTCAGCTCAAACAGCAAATCAAGAATTTCTATTTGATGCGTCATATCCAAATACGTTGTCGGTTCATCCAGAAGTATAATATCCGTTTCCTGGGCAAGCGTCATCGCAATCCAAGCCCGCTGGCGCTGTCCGCCTGATAAGGAATCGACGGCGCGGTCAGCCATATCTTCCAGCTTTGTGGCTTTAAGTGCTCTCTCAACAGCTGCCTCATCCTCTTTTGACCACTGTTTCAGCCAGTTTTGATAAGGATATCTTCCCTGCTTTACAAGCTGATGCACCGTCAGTCCCTCCGGAGCAGAAGGCCCCTGCGGCAGGATGGCAAGCTCCTTTGCGACTTCCTTTGTCGGAAGCTTGGCGATCGCTCTTCCTTCCAATAGCACAGAACCGCCTCTCGGCTTCATCAGCCGCGCCAACGAACGTAAAAGTGTCGATTTTCCGCAGCCGTTGCTGCCGATAAATACGGTAATTTCACCTTTTGGAATCGTTAAATTCAGTTCATCAATAATAACGGCATCCCCGTACCCTAAGCTCAGCGTTTCTGTAGAAATTGCACTCATACCCATAACCGCTCCTTTTTGCTGGCTTTTTAGCAGCTCTATGTATCGCACGTTTTATATAGACATGCATGTAAGTAAATTGTCATCAATGCAAGTGATACAATATTCAGTCTCTGATATGGTCATATATCCCTCATTGTAGCAGAAAACAGTGACTTTGAAAATCATTTTCAATTAGTTTTCTGGTCAAAAATGGCGGTTATGGGTTTTTCAGCACATGATTATTTTTTAATTTCTCTGACAGCGCCGTTCTTAAGCTTCAGTTTTAAGTCGATATGATCATAGTGGCTGTCAAGGTTAAAAGCCGCCAGCACACTGTGAATCACTTCCTTTTCAGCCATTTGATCTGTCACGGATAGCTCGCTCAGAATCATTTTCATCTCATCCAGCGCTTCTTCTCCCTCTTGATTGATGCCTGAGAGCTTATCTTGTATTTCTGCTGTTTCATGAGTTCCGTTTTTTTCGTATATCCCTTCATAGCGATTATGCTCACCGTCACCATAGCTGACGCGAAGCGAGAAATTGCTGTAAGGAACAGATTTCATATGAGTAACTGCCGTATTTTCTCCTTCTGCTTGCTGCTGTTCTTCATTGAGACGGCAGCCCGCAATCAGAACAACTGCGAGACAAACGGCCCCCGCCGCTCTGATCAAATGCATAATGGTTCCCCCCTGTAGAATTCCATTTCTTTTAGGTATGTCCAAGGGATGGAATCCTCATTCAGAGAAAAGAGCAGAAAAAGCCGGGCTTCAGCGCCCGGCTTTCCTTTATGAATCAGTCATTTGCAAAAAGGCTTCGGCGTCCTGCACTCCCAGCTTGATGGCATTTTCCCAAAAGTCTCTCTTCGTGATGTCTGCGCCTAAATGCTTCATCGCTAAATCTTCTACAGTCATGGATGCCGTATCACGCAATAGCGCTATATATTTCTCTTCAAACGTGTTTTTTTCTTCAAGCGCCAGAGCGTAAATACCGAGAGAAAACAGATAGCCGAACGTATAAGGGTAATTATAAAACGGCACTCTCGTAATATGAAAGTGGAGCTTTGACGCCCAGAATAGCGGATGATACTCGCCTAAAGCGCCGCAGAACGCTTCTTTTTGCGCTTCTTCCATCAGCTCGTTTAAACGGTCCGCCGGCACAATTCCCCGCTTTCGTTCCTCGTAAAATCTCGTTTCAAATAAAAACCTCGCATGGATATTCATAAAGAAAGCAACGCTTCTTTGCACTTTATCCTCCAGAAGCACAAGCTTTTCTTCCTTTGTTTCCGCCTGATTGACAGTCGCGTCTGCCACAATCATTTCCGCAAAGGTTGAGGCAGTTTCCGCTACGTTCATGGCGTAGGATCGATTTAACGGCCTTACATTGAGCATCGATTCCTGATGAAAGGCATGCCCGAGTTCATGGGCAAGCGTTGAAACGTTCGAGGCACTGCCGGAAAACGTCATGAAGATACGGGATTCCCCGCTGTCCGGAAAGCTCGTGCAAAAGCCGCCGACTCTTTTTCCGCTTCTGTCCTCGGCTTCAATCCAGCGGTCACGGAACGCCTTTTCTGTAAAAGCGGACAACTTTCGGCCGAACGTGGAAAATTGGCTGACAATTAAGTTTGCGGCTTCATCGTATGAATATTCCTTCCCGGCAGACCCAATCGGTGCCTCAACGTCATACCAATTGAGCTTTTCGAGTCCAAGCATGAATGCTTTCCGGTTGAGAAACTGAACGAACGGCTGCTTATTTTCAGTAATGACCTGCCACATCGTATCCAGCGTTTCTTTTTTCATCCGGTTGATTTGCAGCGGCTCCTTCAGAACGTCCTCCCATCCTCTCGCTTTGTAGGTTTCCAGCCGGAACCCCGCCAAATGATTCAGCGTGCTGCTGAAAATATCCTGTTCCCGCTCCCAAGCTTGATTGGTGCGTTCAAAAACGGTTTTTCTGACATCACGGTCCTGAGAAGACATCATGTTTTCCGCCTGTCCGACAGATAATTGTTTTTCCTCAAACGGAATGGTCATTTTTCCGACAACGATATGATATAAATCATCCCAGGCATGATAACCGTCAACCGCAAGGCTTCCAATCAGTTTTTCTTTGTCTGGGCTGAGCTTTTCCGCAACCCGTTCTCTTCTTTCATTTAATATGTATGATACCTCTCGCAGTCCAGGTGTTTTGAGCAATTCTTCCCACACGCCTTGATCAATCTCCACAAGTTTATGATCCAATGTGACAAGGGAAGACTGAAAATCTGCGACTAGCTGATGCATGAATGATTTATGTTCATTCGCTTTCTGATCGCTAATGTTCTGTGCCTGAAGACAAGAGACAAAAGCACCGGCCTGCTGCAGCTTTACCGAATTTTGTTCAAATGCATCAAGCAATGCGGTCAGCCTTCCAGCATCATTAGATGTTTCTGGCGCCTCAAATGCATCTGTCATGTCTTGAAATGCACGCAGGCTTTGTGACAGCTGTTCAATATATCCCTTGAATTCTTCTGACTGGCTCCCGCCTTTAAAAAACGAGTCCAGATCCCATGTTTTGTTTACCCCTTGCAATCCCATGACTCAAAACCCCTTTACTTATTTGATTTTATTATAGAACAATTCTGAATTATAGTATAAAAATTTCTTTTATAGGCGTCATTCTCTGTGCATCATTGTACAATAGCTGTAGCGCCGAACAGGAGGATATGGAAAATGAATAAAAAAATAGCTATCGTTACAGGAGCGTCTAGCGGTTTCGGTCTGCTGGCAGCAGTCAAACTGGCTCAGTCATTTTTCGTCATTGCCACAGCAAGGCAGCCCGAGAAAGCGGAACAGCTGCGCGGTTTAGCAGCAAAACATCATGTAGCTGACTCCATTCACATCACCGCTCTCGATGTCACTGATGAACACTCGATCGAAGCCTTTGGAAAAACCATAAGTGCGTATGCCCCAATTGATTTACTCGTCAACAATGCGGGGACAGCTTACGGAGGATTTATCGAGGATGTGCCGATGGAGCATTTCAGAAAGCAATTTGAAACGAACGTTTTCGGATTAATCAATGTCACAAAAACCGTCCTTCCTTACATACGAAAGCATAGCGGGGCAAAGATTATAAACGTAAGCAGTATCAGCGGTTTAACCGGATTTCCCGCATTGTCGCCTTACGCCTCTTCCAAGTATGCATTGGAGGGGTTTTCAGAAAGCCTGCGTCTGGAGCTGCTTCCTTTCGGCATTGAAACCGCTCTGATCGAGCCAGGCTCATACAAAACATCGATCTGGTCAACATCGTTATCGAATCACATGACTGTGCCGGCTGACGATTCAGCTTATCATCAATACTATAAAAAGATCCTTTCTTATGTTGAAAAAAATGCCGATGAAAGCGGAGATCCCCAAGAGGTTGCCGACCTCATTTATCAATTAGCGATGAAACAGCGTTTAAAGAAATTGCGTTATCCGATCGGAAAAGGCGTCAAGCTCACCCTGTTATTCCGAGCGCTTTTTCCTTGGTCCGCATGGGAGTCTATCCTGAAGAAAAAACTATTCAGTCGATCTAAATTATAATTATTATAATTTAGTATTGATTTTTAATTAATACGTGGTATAATTAAATTAACAGATCACAAGGAGGACGTAAGATTATGAAAACCGAAAACGCAAAAACAAACCTGACATTAGTTGAGAATTCAATGAACACCCAATTATCAAACTGGTTTCTTCTATACTCCAAGCTGCACCGTTTTCATTGGTATGTAAAAGGACCTCACTTCTTTACATTGCATGAAAAATTTGAAGAACTGTATGACCACGCGGCGGAAACTGTGGATACGATTGCTGAGCGCCTGCTGGCTATCGGAGGACAGCCTGTTGCCACTTTGAAAGAATACACTGAGCAAGCATCTATCACAGACGGCGGAAACGAAACGTCAGCTTCAGAAATGGTCCAAGCTTTGGTGAACGACTACAAACAAATCAGCAGCGAGTCTAAATTCGTCATCGGCCTTGCGGAAGAAAATCAAGACAATGCGACAGCAGACTTGTTTGTCGGATTAATCGATGAAGTCGAAAAACAAGTGTGGATGCTTTCCTCTTATTTAGGCTAAAAAAAGCTGAACCCTCTTCGGGTTCAGCTTTTTTTGCTATTTAGCTGCTGAGGCTTTCTGTCTGCTTGGTCAGTGTCACGTTCAGGTTTTTCGTTTTTCCGTTTCGTATCACTTGAATTGTTGTTTTATCTCCGACTTTTAAATCTTTATATAGAATTTGACGGATATCCGCACTGCTTTGGATATCTTTGCCGTTTAATTTGACAATCACATCCTCAGATTTCATTCCTGCTTTAGCCGCCGGTGAATTGGATTGAACTTCTTTGACGTAGACACCTTTGCTCAATTGATCGCCAAACAGGCCAAGTGTGTTTTCCTGGTACGTTTCAGGAACTTGTGACATATCAATCATTTGCACGCCTAAGAATGGACGTTCCACTTTTCCGTTTTCAAGAAGCTGGTCAACAATTGGCTCTACATCGTTGCTTGGAATCGCAAAACCGAGTGACTCAACCCCGTTTTCACTTACTTTCAAACTGTTGATACCGATCACTTGGCCGTTTGAATTGATTAACGGGCCGCCGCTGTTCCCCGGATTGATTGCCGCGTCTGTTTGCAGCACATTCATCTCAACCGTACCTTGAGTCGTATCGACATCAATCGTCCGATTAAGTCCGCTGATGATCCCTTGTGTCACTGTTCCGGAGAACTGCTGGCCGAGCGGGTTACCGATGGCGATGACTTTTTCACCTGTGCGCAGCTGCGAAGAGTCACCGAAACTCGCCACTTTTTTGACGTTCTTGCCGCTGATTTCCAAAACAGCCAAATCTGTAATTGTATCGCTTCCCACAAGCTTGGCTGTCTCCGTTTTACCATTGTACAGAGTAACAGTCAGCTTATTCGCTCCTTCCACCACGTGGTTGTTTGTAATGATATATGCTTTGTTATTGTCTTTTTTGAAAATGACCCCTGACCCCGTTCCGCTTTCACTTTCTGAGCCGGAGCTGCCTTCTGTACCGAATGTGTTATTTTGAGAGGTTTGGATATTTGAGATTCCGACAATTGTCGGCTCTAAGTCCTCTACCATATCAGCCACGTTGGTCGCGTTTGTCACAGGTGTCGTTGTAAAGTTGTCTGATTGCACCTGTTTATTTGCGGAAGCCGTCTCGGTCGTCTGATTATGGTCAGACGGCAAATAAGGCGCGATGCCGAGCATCAGTCCGCCGCCGATGATCCCGCCTAAAATCGGGCTCAGCCATGCGGCTCTCCGCTTCTTCTCTTTTTTTACAGCTGTTTCTTTCTTCTCCATTTCTAAAGCGGAAGCCGTTTCTTTTCGTCCCGCTTCATCAGAATGAAGCGGATCAAGCAATTCTTGTTCAGGATGCTCAATCAGCTTCCGGTTTTCTGTATGTGAAGGTTCTGTGTGTTGTTCCCCGTTCTGGTCATCACGTCTGTAATCCATATGCATACACTCCTTATTCGGTTTTCGTTTATCGTTACATATTCATCGCATGTACAAGTTCAATTGTCCCAATAATGAGGAGAAAAGCAAAGCACCAAAATAGAATATGTTTGATCATCCTACATCTTCCCCGCTCTTTTCTTTTCCTTTCTTCCCTTATACACATCATAAACAAACATTGTGGGATAAAAATGAAAAGAATATGTGAAATTATGAAAATTGCCTGCCGTATGTTAAAACTAGTTTATAATGACGTTGAAAGGATGTGAAGAGCCTTGTCATATACCATTTATCTAGTTGAGGATGAGGATAATCTGAATGAATTGCTGACGAAGTATTTAGAGAATGAGGGCTGGAACATTACATCTTTTACGAAAGGCGAAGACGCCAGAAAAAAAATGACGCCGTCTCCCCACCTGTGGATTCTCGATATCATGCTGCCGGATACTGACGGCTATACATTAATAAAAGAAATCAAAGAGAAAGACCCTGACGTGCCGGTCATTTTTATTTCCGCACGAGACGCCGATATTGACAGAGTGCTTGGGTTAGAGCTTGGAAGCAATGACTATATTTCAAAACCATTTCTCCCGCGGGAACTGATTATACGTGTGCAAAAACTATTGCAGCTTGTCTATAAGGAAGCGCCGGCCGCACAAAAAAACGAAACCGTCGTCTCCTCCTATCGGGTCGCGGAAGACGCCCGTGAGGTCTATGATGAAAACGGCAATTTGATTAATTTAACGTCGAAGGAATTTGATCTCCTCCTCTTATTTATCCATCATAAAGGACATCCATATTCCCGTGAGGATATTCTCGTCAAGGTATGGGGACATGATTACTTTGGAACTGACCGCGTTGTTGATGATCTTGTCCGGAGGCTGCGTAAAAAGATGCCTGAACTCAAAGTGGAGACCATTTACGGGTTTGGCTACAGGATGATGACATCATGAAAAACAAGCCGCTCTCGTTTCAAATATGGGTTGTTATCTCCGGCATCCTGTTAGCCATATCGATTTTATTGCTTGTTTTATTTTCAAACACGCTGCGTGATTTTTTCACCAATGAAACGTACACCACCATTGAAAATGAACAGCATGTTCTGACTGAGTACCGCCTGCCTGGTTCAATCGAAAGGCGCTATTACAGTGAGGAAGCCACGGCGCCGACGACCGTGCGCTCTGTACAGCACGTGCTTCTGCCCGAAAATGAAGCGGCTTCGTCAGACAAGGATTTACGAATCCTGTCGTCTGATTTTATCCATAAGGTATACCAGCTGGCTGATAAACAGGAAGCCAAAAAGAAACGATACAGCGCTGAAATTAATGGCGAAAAAGTGTTTTTTGTCATTAAGAAGGGACTTTCCGTCAACGGGCAATCCGCCATGATGCTGTCCTATGCACTCGATTCTTATCGGGACGATCTGGCCTTCACCCTGTTCAAACAGCTGCTGTTTATTATAGCGGTTGTCATTTTATTAAGCTGGATTCCGGCGATTTGGCTTGCGAAATATTTATCAAGGCCTCTCGTTTCGTTTGAAAAGCACGTCAAACGGATTTCAGAACAGGATTGGGATGATCCTGTCATAGTGGATCGGAAAGATGAAATCGGCAAATTGGGCCATACCATCGAAGAGATGCGCCAAAAGCTCGTGCAAAAGGATGAAACAGAAAGAACCCTTTTACAAAATATTTCTCATGATTTAAAAACACCGGTTATGGTGATCAGGGGATATACCCAATCCATTAAAGATGGGATTTTTCCTAAAGGAGATCTTGAAAATACAGTAGATGTCATTGAAGGCGAAGCCCTTAAGCTGGAGAAAAAAATAAAAGATTTATTATATTTAACAAAGCTCGATTACTTATCTAAGCAAAAAGTACAACATGAAACATTCAGTATTATGGAAGTGACAGAAGAAGTCATTGAAAGACTGAAATGGGCGCGAAAAGAATTATCATGGGGAATTGATGTAGAAGAAGACATTCTCATGCCGGGTGATCCCGAGCAATGGAACAAGCTTCTGGAGAACATACTGGAAAATCAAATCCGCTATGCCGCAACAAAGATTGAAATCATCATGAAACAAGATGATCGGAATATCTTTATTACCATCAAAAATGACGGACCGCACATTGAAGATGAGATGCTTTCCAGCCTTTATGAGCCTTTTAATAAAGGGAAGAAAGGCGAATTCGGCATTGGGCTCAGCATCGTAAAACGTATTTTAACTCTTCATAAGGCGTCTATCTCAATTGAAAATGACAAAACGGGTGTAACATACCGCATAGCAGTGCCAAAATAGACTGTAGATGTTTTTGCAGTCTATTTTTTATGTGAAAGAATAGCCGTTAAAATCTCTGTAATTTGTTTTGAGCGGCTGTTTGCATTGATGAACCCATTTTTTCTCTGACAACGTCTGCTTCGGATATTTGACTTTTTCCACTTTAATTCCTCTGTTTCGCAAGCGGCTGATCATTTCGTCCAATTCTCTCATTTCAGATTCACCCTTTCGCTTGAGCTTTGACCGTTCGGTCATCTCAATTTATAATATAAATAATACATGATAAAAAAACAAGTTACAATAAGGTTAAATTTATAACGTACGGTATGACTATATGGTCATATCCTATGTAGGCCTCAGGCTCCGAAAGGGTGGAACCATTTGAAGGAAAAAGAAAAGCTGATTATTGAAACAGCCATTAAACTGTTTGCCCAAAAAGGATATAACTCAACATCGGTTCAGGAAATTGCCAAAGCATGCAAAATTTCTAAAGGCGCTTTTTATATTTATTTTCCTTCTAAAGAAGCGCTGCTATTGTCTATGCTGAATTACTATTATGATAAAACGTTTACCCGTATTTTAAATATTAAAACGAAAGGCGACAGCCCCAGAACAGCTTACCGCAAGCAGCTTACCGTGTTCTATGAAAACATCCTTGAACACAAAGACTTTATTACAATGCAGATGAAGGAAGGTTCTCTGCCTTATACGGATGAAGTAGAGCAATACGCGAAAAAAATCCGCCAGACTTCCCTTCAATTTCACATTGACAGTCTGTTAAACATATATGGAGAGAAAGCTGAACCTTATACAGCGGAGCTTTGTTTTCTAATAGAAGGAATCAGCCAGATTTACCTGGAATGCATGATTTTGCTCGGGTATACTGTGAAGCCGGATCAATTAGCAGATATCGTTATTAACCGAATTGATGATATGGTCAAAGGCATGTCTGAACGAAACGATGAGCCTTTCATTACATTAGAAGAAGCAAGCTCTTTATTCGGGCCCCTGTCTCACGGACGGCCTGACCCGCTGACTGAATCGATTGTGAAAAGCCTTCGTGAAAAAATAAAAAACTTGAACACAAACTCCTCTTTTGAATTATCGGAGAGCTTGGACATACTTGAAGCAGAAATGAAGAAAAAAACACCGAAGCTGGTGATCATAAAAGGAATGATCCATAATCTGATGGAGTCGGAAGCTCTCGCAGAGGATGCCGAGCAGCTTACATATCTCTTGAAACAGCAATATATTTAGAAGAACGGCTGCTTGACAAGCAGCCGTTTTTTCTCTATTACGCCTTTGGTTTTACCATATCTTCCGGTTTCACCATTTCGTTAAATTGTTCCTCTGTCAGCAATTCAAGCTTCAAAGCCGCTTCTTTCAGCGTCAATCCCTCTTTATGGGCAAGCTTGGCAATTTTTGCGGCATTTTCATATCCGATATGCGGATTCAGCGCCGTAACCAGCATTAAAGAATTCGACAAGTTTTCCTGAATCGTTTCTTTATTTGGCTCGATACCGACAGCACACTTATCATGGAAGGAGTTCATTCCGTCACTCAGCAGCTGCACGGATTGCAGGAAGTTGTAAATGATCACAGGTTTAAATACGTTTAGTTCAAAGTTCCCCTGACTTGCGGCAAAGCCGATTGTCGCATCGTTCCCCATAATTTGCGCTGCGATCATCGTCAGTGCTTCACTTTGTGTCGGGTTCACTTTTCCAGGCATAATGGAGCTGCCAGGCTCATTTTCAGGAATGACAATCTCCCCGATGCCGCAGCGAGGCCCGCTCGCAAGCCATCTGACATCGTTTGCGATTTTCATTAAATCAGCGGCAAGAGCTTTTAAAGCGCCATGTGCATATGTGATTTCGTCATGGCTTGTCAGCGCATGGAATTTATTCGACGAGCTGTTAAACGTTTGACCTGTCAGTTTCGTGATCTCCTCTGAAACAAGCTCTCCAAATTCCGGGTGAGCATTGATTCCTGTTCCGACAGCTGTACCTCCGATTGCAAGCGCGCGCATTTTGTCTGTCGCTTCTAAAATCATTTCCTTCGAACGATCGAGCATGTGCACCCATCCGCTGATTTCCTGTCCAAGAGTCAGAGGTGTGGCATCCTGAAGATGCGTACGTCCGATTTTCACAATATCATTGTATGCTTTCGCTTTTTCGTCTAACGTATTGCGAAGCTGATCAAGCGCAGGCACAAGCTGTTCATAGACAGATAAAACGGCAGCAACGTGCATCGCTGTCGGGAACGTATCGTTTGAGCTTTGGCTGCGGTTAACGTCATCGTTTGGATGAATCGTTTGATCAGAGTTCTTTTCTTTTAATAACGCAGTCGCACGATTGGCCACCACTTCATTCATGTTCATGTTGCTTTGTGTGCCGCTTCCGGTCTGCCATACAACAAGCGGGAAGTTATCATCGTATTTGCCTTTGAGCACATCATCACAAACTGCTGCAATGGCTTCCGCTTTTTCCGCATCTAGATTGCCCAGGCGTTTATTAGCGATCGCCGTGCTGCGTTTCAATATTGCAAACGCCTTCACAACACGCATCGGCATTTTTTCAGAACCAATCTTGAAGTTCTCCTTGCTTCGCTGTGTTTGGGCGCCCCAAAATTTATCAGCAGGAACTTTTACTTCTCCCATGGTGTCTCTTTCAATTCTGTAGTCCATTTTATGTATCCCTCCATAACGGTTGCTTCAATAGATCAAATTCGCCAGTGATATAAAAAATCCTTTTTATTTTTCGATCTTGGCAGATTTTAATTTTAATTCAAGATATACGCGGGAGTCCTTTGAATATTTGTACTTCGGATTCGTTCGTCCGTACTCCCTCGATGTATAAGAGACATCGTAATGCTTTTCAAATGATTTAATGAGCTGTTCTATTTCTTCTTGTTTTCCTGCAAGTCTTACCTGTGCCACTTCATATCCTCCGCTTTCATAAAAAAACTTCTGCCATAAAATACTGTAACACAGTATATCATTTTTTTAACAGGAAAAGATAACCTCTACTAAGGTTTTGGACAAGAGGTGACCTCGTTGGAACAAACAGAATTTAAGGAATATATACACGATAATTTAGCATTGGTGCTTCCAAAATTAAAAGAAAACGATGATCTGGTGAAAAATAAAAAAATGCTGGCGAACGGACTTGTTTTTTATTATCTCTACTTTAGTGAATTGAATGACCAGCAGAAGGTTTTGGAATCGATCAAAACCTTAATCAAGGATGAGGAGACACTCACGATTGACCAGGTCAAAAAACGCCTCGACCAAATTGACGCAAGGCCAGTAGAAACGTCCGAAAAAACGGTTAAGGAAATTCTCAGCGGCAATTGCGCGGTGTTTGTTAATGGACTCAACAAAGCCTATATCCTGTCCACAGGAAAGAAACAAACAAGAAGCCTGACAGAGCCGACAACTGAAAAAGTGGTTCGCGGACCAAAGGTTGCGTTTGTGGAGGATATCGATACAAATCTTGCTCTGATCAGGCAAAGGACCTCTCATCCGAAACTCATTACCAAAAAAATCATGATTGGCGATAACAAACTGAAGCCGGCGGCGATGATGTACATTGAAGGCAAAGCAAAAAAGTCCGTTGTGAAAGAAGTAAAAGCGCGGCTTAACAATATCAAACTGGAGGATATCCAGGACAGCGGAACGCTTGAAGAACTTATTGAAGATAATAAATACTCGCCGTTTCCGCAAATTCAAAATACGGAAAGGCCCGATAAGGTGTCGTCCGCCCTGTTCAACGGCCGGGTTGCGATTTTGGTGGACAGTTCCCCATTTGTGCTTTTGGTGCCGGTTTCACTCGGTGTACTGATGCAATCTCCGGATGATTACTACGAACGCTGGATCTCGGCATCCCTCATCCGGTCGCTGCGTTTTGCTTCTATATTCATCACCTTGTTTTTGTCATCGATTTATATCGCACTCGTGTCATTCCATCAAGGGCTCTTGCCCACCGCGCTCGCCGTCACAATTTCAGCAAACAGGGAAAACGTGCCGTTTCCTCCGATATTTGAAGCCTTGCTGATGGAAGTGACGATCGAGCTGCTAAGAGAAGCCGGGCTGCGTCTTCCCAACCCACTTGGCCAGACGATCGGCCTCGTCGGGGGTGTCGTCATCGGACAAGCGGCGGTAGAAGCGAATCTCGTCAGCTCGATTATGGTGATTGTCGTCAGTGTCATTGCCCTTGCATCCTTTACCGTTCCCCAATACGGAATGGGGCTGTCTTTCCGGGTGCTGCGTTTTATTTCGATGTTTTCCGCCGCAATACTCGGGCTGTACGGGATTATTTTATTTATGCTGGTCATTTATACGCACCTTACGAGACAAACGAGCTTTGGATCTCCGTATTTTTCGCCAAATGGATTTTTCAGCCTGAAAAATACAGAGGATTCCATTATCCGTCTCCCAATTAAAAACAAACCAAAAGAGGCGAATAATCCAAATGAGCCAAAAACAGACTCCACTCAAACTTAATACCTTTCAAGGTATTTCTGTTGTTGCAAATACAATGCTCGGTGCTGGTCTTTTAACATTGCCCCGAGCGCTGACCACTAAGGGTAATACTCCTGACGGCTGGATCTCGCTGATATTAGAAGGTGTCATTTTTATTTTTTTCATTTATTTAAACACGCTCATTCAGAAAAAACATCAATATCCCTCACTGTTTGAGTATCTGCGGGAAGGGCTTGGGAAATGGATTGGCAGCATCATGGGGCTTTTGATCTCCTGCTATTTTATCGGAGTGGCCAGTTTTGAAACCAGGGCGATGGCTGAAATGGTGAAGTTTTTCCTGCTGGAGAGAACGCCGATTCAGGTCATTATTTTAACGTTTATCTGCTGCGGCATCTATTTAATCATTGGGGGGCTAAGTGATGTTTCGCGGCTGTTTCCCTTTTATTTAACGATTACGATTATTATTTTGCTGATAGTGTTTGGGATCAGTTTTAAAATTTTTGACATCAATAACTTGCGCCCTGTTTTAGGTGAGGGCTTGGGACCCATTGCGAACTCCCTAACTGTCGTTTCCATCTCTTTTTTAGGAATGGAAGTGATGCTGTTTCTTCCTGAACATATGAAGAAAAAGAAATACACATTCAGATACGCGGCTATCGGATTTCTGATTCCGATTATTTTATATATCCTGACGTATATAATCGTTGTCGGGGCTTTGACAGCTCCTGAGGTGAAAACGCTGATCTGGCCGACCATTTCTCTCTTTCAGTCTTTTGAGCTGAAAGGCATATTCATTGAACGGTTTGAATCGTTTTTGCTAGTCGTTTGGATTATTCAATTTTTCACAACGTTTGTCATTTACGGGTATTTTGCCGCTAACGGGCTGAAGAAGACGTTTGGATTATCGACTAAAAAAAGCATGGTTCTCATTGGCGCGGCTGTCTATTATTTTTCTTTGTGGCCGGATGACGCCAATCAGGTCATGATGTATAGCGATTATCTCGGATACATTTTCGTCTGCGTGTTTTTACTTCCCTTCATTCTCTTTTTCATTGTAGCTGTCAAAAGGAGGATTACAGCAAAATGAAAATCCGGATTTTATGTATTTTCATATGCACCCTTTTGCTGTCCGGATGCTGGGACAGCAAGAATATCGAAGAATTAAGTTTGGTGATCGGAGTAGGCTTAGACAAGCCGGATGATCATAATTTAGAACTGACCCAGCAGATTCTTGTGCCGAAAAAAATCAGTTCAAAGGAAGGCTCTTCATCTGATCCGACACAGATTGCTGTCACAAAGGGTGAAACGGTTCATCAAATGATGAGAACGTCGGCATTAAAGCACAATCCTACATTTTCCCAGCATTTACGTCTCATTTTATTTTCCAAGGACGTGCTTGCTGATATTGGAATGGACTCGATCATTAATCAATTTGTCAGAGACAACGGGACAAGGCGGAGTTCGTATGTGTTTGTCACCGATGGACGCCCGAAGGACATATTTAAAATGAATGATCAAGGCGAGCCCGCATCCAATGTGATTTATGATCTGACAGAGAATGACAAGGTCACCATCAGAATGATGGAGCCTGTTACATTGGGGGAGATTTCAGAACACTTGACCTCTGACGATTCGTTCCTCATTCCCCATGTCGGTGTGGAAAACGGCAAACTCGCAATAAACGGAGCTGCTATCATAAAAGATAAGTTATGGAGCAGAAATTTAACACCGGGTGAAGTTCAAAATATTAACTTATTTACCGGCGCGGTCAAAGGCGGCGTCATTGATTTGAGACGTAATGGCTATCTTTTTTCTTACGAAGTGTATTCCAGCAATCGAAAGGTCAAGACATCCTACAAGGACGGAAAGTTTACATTCACCGTCACACGCAATATTGAAGGGCGTTTATCCGAGGACTGGAATCCTGATGAAGATTCGTTTAAGGATTCATATATCAAAGATATTGAAAGAACAGTCGAAAAACGATTAAAAGACACAGTCACAGCATTTATTAAGGGCACGCTGCAGAAAGAGATCAAAACAGACGTGACCGGACTGGGAAACGAAGTCAGAATCCATTATCCTCAGAAATGGAAAAAGATCTCAAACAAATGGGATGATTATTTCAGCAATGCGGAAATAGAATATCATGTCAATGTGGTCGTCAGAGACTTCGGAACGAAGGGCGCGTCCAAATAACGGACGCCTATTTTACGAGGTGATTGCGGTGTGCGTAGACGGCTGCCTGTGTCCGGTCGCTGACATCCAGCTTTGATAAAATATTGGTGATGTGGGTTTTGACTGTTTTGATCGTGATAAACAGCTCCTCCCCAATTTCTTTATTTGTTTTTCCTTCTGCAATCAGACAGAGAATCTCAAGCTCCCGTTTCGTGAGGGATTCATGCGGGTGCGCGTTTTCCCCTGAGTGGCGCAGCCGGGATAATACTTTCCCCGCCACTTTTGATTCAAGCTTTGGCTCTCCCTTGCTTGCGGCACGGATCGCATCAGCGATTTCGGCCGCTTTTGACGTTTTTAATAAGTAGCTGAGCGCTCCCGCTTCAATGACCGGGTACACTTTGTCATCATCAATGAAGCTTGTGAGCACGATAATTTTCGGATCGGAAAGCTTCTGGCAAATTTGCTTTGTCGCTTCAATGCCGTCCATGCCTTCCATGACAAGATCCATTAAAATCACATCAGGCTTTAATTCAACAGCAAGCTGTACACCCTCGCTGCCATCAGATGCTTCGCCGATGACATCAATATCGGGCTGTGCTTCCAAAAAAGCGGCGAGCCCCATTCTGACCATTTCATGATCATCAATCAACAATACTCGAATCACGTTCGTTCTCTCCTTTTTCTTCCGGGAAAATCGGGACCTTTACTTCGATTTGTGTGCCTTTTCCTTCAACCGAAATTACCTCGGCAACTCCGCCGATTTCGCTTGCACGTTCTTTCATCGAATTCAAGCCATAGGATGACGCTTTTACCTGGTCCATCTTAAATCCTTTTCCGTTATCAATGACCTTCAGCCGCAGCTGATTGTTCTTTGCACCGAGGATTACGGATACTTTTGAGGCTTTTGAATGCCTGAATACATTCGAAAGGGCCTCCTGTACGATCCTGAATAAATGATCCTCTACTCCTTTGGAAATCGGTGTATCCTGTATGTCCCACTCGATATCAAGCGGCTGTTTTTTCCGGAACTCGTCCAAAAGCTCCGTAAGACCCTCCTTCAGCCCTTTCCCTTCGAGCGTCACTGGCCTTAAATGGAGCAGCAGCGCCCTCATTTCATTTTGGGCTTCTCCCGCCATGTGCTCTACCATCTTGATCCGTTTCACAGTTTTATCATCCGTATCTTTTACGTGTTCTAATACGGCGGAGGTCATCATGGATATCGCAAAGAGCTGCTGGCTGACAGCATCGTGCAGGTCTCTTGCCAATCGCTGGCGTTCTTCTGTAATGACTGATTTCTTCATTTGCACCTGCCATTCAGCCCGTTCATTTGAAAGCTTTTGCAGGGAAGCGACTTGAAGTTCAACCCGCTTCGCCATTTCATTCAGCTGATCGGCTGCAAGCCCAATTTCATCGTCCCCGAGCGGCGGTATACGATAAGCGAAGTTACCGTTTTCAAATGTTAAAATCGATTCGATCAATGTATCGACCCTTGTTTTCAGCCGGTTGCCGTACATGTAGCCTGACGCAAAACCGATCGTAAGGCTGATCAGCACCAAAATCAGGATAAACGGAATCCCGAACCAGCTTGACGACAGCAGCACAAACGGATCGAGCCGATAGTAAACCATCATAAAAGAAATCAAGCAGACAAAAAGGAGCAGACTGATTCCCGTTGTCATGCGAATGGCGCGCCACTGGAGACTGGCAAGCAGTTTTTTTCTCATACGTATTTCACATCCACATCACCGATAAATAGGGAGACGGATACCTTTACCCGGCGTTTGGACTCGCTGAAATCAGAAGACGCGGCGTATACCTTTGTGCCTAATCCGCTTTTCTTCGATCCGATCAGATTAATGTCGCCGATAAAAACAGACGAGCTGACAGCCACTTCAAGGTCTGATGGAACATAAATATCAACGTTTCCGATCACTCCGCTGATGACGATCGTGCTCTCTCCCTCCGGAATCATCGCTTTTGACAAGTCGATTTTCACATCGCCGATAAAACCCGATACATTTAAATCATTCAGATCAAACGGCTGCTTCATCATCAGCAGCTCGCCGATAAAAAAGCTTCGCATGTCAGGGTGTTTCACATCTTTAGGAGGCTCGGACTGTTTTTCTTTTTTCGTTAAGTCGATAGGCTTCTCACTCGGTTCAAAAATTGGCTTTCCTTTCACAAGCCGGTAGCCGGCGTAGATTAAAAATGCGGCAAACGCGTAGCCAAATAAGTTAAAGGTGATACTGAACAGATTTTTTAAAAATAAGAAAGCGGCAAAGATATACATGACGGACCCAAGCCAGTCACGGGAGTACTTTTTTAAAAAATAGCCGGCAATCAGAAAAAAGAGCGGCCAAAACAGCAGATCGCCTATTCCGATAATTTGCAAAAACATACTGATGCCAAATAAAGCAATCATAAGTCCGAGAAGCTGTTTTTTTGTCATTCTGGTTGTTCCGCCTCCTTTCTTCTGCCAGATGCTACTGTATCGCTACATCCCCGCTGTCTGTTTTAATATCGACTAGATGCTGGCCGCTTCCATGTGAGCCTGTGATTTGATGATGATCTTTATGTGCTGTATCAGCAAATGGATACGCCGAGCTGACGCTTCCGCTCTCTGAAGCCGCATTAACTTTGAAACTGCCGTTTTCGGGAAGCTCCAGATACACATCACCGCTCGTTAATGTGACAGCTGAAGAGCCTGCTACCTTTTCTAAATCCGCACGAAAGTTTCCTGATGTCATCCGTACATCAAGTGAGCCTGAAACACCGTCCAAGTTTGCGTCGCCTGAAGTTAAGCGGATGCCGGCTGTTTTAGCGTCTGTATTTGATATCGACACATCCCCGGAAGAACCCTTCATCTTCAGCTCCTGGAGGCGGATACCCGTTACGTCCATATTTCCGCTTGCAGATGCTGCGTTCAGCTCGGAAAGCGTGAGGTGTTTGTTACCGGCTACAGACACGTCGCCGCTTGATGTTCTCACAACCAAACCGCCTTTGTACGTATATGGAATGCGGACGACAAGGGAAGAGCGATGAAATCCATTCAAAAATTGAAATTCTTTTTCCTTTGCCGTCAGCTCCAGCTTTCTTCTCTTTTCAGCCACAAACAATTTCCCAGAGTCACCTGAGATGTTTGCTGATATGTCATTACGCTCTTCCGCTATGATCTTCACATTCTTGTGATCCGATTCAATGATTACGCTTTCGATCTCATGCGGTGAAGCACTGGCTGAATCAGCTTCAGTGCCGTTTATGAATGAAAGACCTTCAGCAAGCACGTCTTTGATAACAACTGCGGAAAAAACAAGAATACCGGCAATGATCAGCAGTTTGCCAAGCATTTTTTTCATTTGTTTTCATCCTTCTCATTCATTCTATTATAAAGGAAAAGCCTGTGAATTGATACGTGCGGAAGGGAAGGACTTGACGAAAACCCTTCCCTGTCCCGCTTATTCATTTGCTGCATGTGATGTTTGATCTGATTTTTTCAATGAGAGTTCCCGCATCTTTTCGATTTCAGCTTCTACTTCACCTGCAAATTCACTTCGGCTCGATTCTGTGCCGGCCTGCGCTGATTTCGAATAATCAGCACGGATTTCCATTTCCTCAATTCGGTTTTCAATCCGCAGAAATTCACGATACGCGCTTTCACTGTCAATTTTGTCGAATGTCGCGTTCATATGCTCTTTTGCTTTTGCGGCGTTTGCCCGGGCAATCAGCGCCTGTTTTTTATCCTTTACGTCCTGAAGCCTTGTTTCAAGTGTGGCCAGCTGTTCTTTCAGCTCAGCCAGCTGGTTGCTTGCCTGTTCGTAGGAAGCTTTGTGCTCTGCTGCCTTTCCCTCTAAATACTTCATTTCTGTCAGCGCTTTTTTCGCAAGCTCTTCTTCACCGGCATCAAAAGCGAGCTGAGCTTGATTCTTACGCTTTCCAGCCACTTCATTTGCTTCTTCATATTTTTTCTTAAATTGAAAGGCAATCGTATGCTGTTTGACGATCGTTTGTTTTGCTTTTGCAATATCGCTTTCCATATCACGAACGTATTGATTCAGCATCACCTTAGGGTTCTCCAGTTTATCCAAGCCTTCATGAACTGACGCAACAAACATATCTCTCATTCTTTTTAATACCATACCGTTATTCCTCCTCATATCATGTGTTATTTTTTCTTTAAGAAATTTTCCCATTCGTCATCAAAATGAGACTGGTAGCCGGCAGAAGCTGGCTCAGGGTCAAAGCCTGACACATCGCTTTCCGCGGATCCGTTTTTCATCAGTTTCCAGCCGTAATACACCATAGCGGCTGCGAGTGCAATTCCGACGAGAAACGGCAGTGAGCAAATGAGCATCATCGCCCCGATTCCGCCCAGGATGATACCTGTGATGGTTTTGCCCGCTGCGAATCTTTTGATTCCCGCGTATGTCAGCAAGCCTCCGATCGCAAGCGGAATCATAAATCCGAAGCTGCCTCCCCCAAAAAAGACGGAGATTCCAAATACAATTAATAAGAATCCGCCTATCGTTTTCTTGTTGATCTTCATGCAGATCCTCCTTTCGTTTTCCTTGTCTTCATCTTATACAAAACAGCAGATGAGCAAAACGAATCAGAGATTGATTTTTGGATAAGACCAGAGTCGTAGACAGCACCGGACCCAGCGGCATAAAAAAAGCCATGCACGAGGCATGGCTTCTTCAAAAACCTTTACAGATGAACACTTGCTTCCCTTTCTTTTACCAAATCGGATTGTTCTGCTTTGGCCAGCTTTGTAAACAGAAGGATTCCGATACCCGCGATAATTTCCACAACTCCCCCGGCAGCGATCACATTTCCTGAACCAAAAGCATTTGCGGCATATCCGCAAATGACAGCGCCGGCCGGAATCGAAATATTTGAGATCATATGTATGACGGCATAAACTTGCGGCTGGTCCTCGCTATCGACAGATGTCTGTATAATCGTATACTCGGGAACATTGATCGCACTGACTGCAGCGCCAAAAGTAAAGGCGGCGAAAAAGACGAGCGGCAAAAAGGTATTCATTCCGGTAATAAAGAATGCGAACCCTTCAATAATGCCTGCCGTTACGAAGAGCAGTCCGTACTTGTTTACTTTTACTTTTGTCAGAACAAATCCCAATAAAAACGCGCCTATTGCGGTGGTGGCTTTTAATAGCGAATATACAATCGGCTGTCCGTTTAAATCCTCCGCAACATACACAGCGGAGAGCGCTTCCCAAGGGGCTGCCGCGAAATTCATAAAAATACAATAGATAGCGAGCGGATATAAGATTTGGTGTTTTCTGACAAGGACAAAACCGCGTTTCAGTCTGCCAAAATATGTACCTCTCTGTGCAACGGCCGCTGATTCCGATTTTGTTTCAACAGCAGTGTATTTGATAAAGAGAACAAGAAAACCAGAAATAAGATAAAGTACGAGAGCCATAAGCATTGTATATGAAGGACTGATAAACGTAAGGAGAGCGCCGCATAGTGTCACAGCTCCAAGCCGGACAATTTGGGCGGACGACTGCAGCACAGCATTTGCTTTTTGAATGCCCTTTTCATCTACAATTTGAGGGATTAAAGCAATGGAAGCAGGATTGTAGGCAGCGCCAGTAGCTGAATGCACAATCATAAGAGTCATAACAAACCACAGCGGAGAGAATCCGCCGAAATGGCAGATCGGAATGATTAAAACAACCGCGGCTCTTGTCAGGTCTGAAAAGTACATCCAGAATTTCAATGTATTCTGCTTCATGAAAGGACCCGTCACAGGTGCTAAAACGGCTTCCGGCAAAAAGGTGACAGCAATCAATAAAGCAGTTCCGATCGCACCTTCACCGTCAAAAATTAAAAACCATAATATCGAATTAAATGCGAACATATCGCCGGAAATCTTGACTATTCTTGAGAAAAAAAGAAAGTTAAAATTTCTCTTCCAGACGCTATCACTTTCAATGAGTCTCACCATCTATCAGAGCCCCCCACTGCCTATTTTTTACATCAATTTGTTACAATATCTCATTTTTCCATTTTTCAGTCAATAATTCATAAGGTTCATTTTTTGTCGTAAAAAGGGAAATTGACAAAATGAAAAAAATAAAAAGCCGGCATGTACTGAAAATGCCAGCTTTCAATAATGTTTTTTATGATCCGCTGCTGTTTCGATCGCGAAACACAATAGCGCTTCTTTCATACTCCACATCGTCAATACCGCTTCTCACATTGACAACCCGTGCTGCGGCAAAGAAATAGTCGGACAATCGATTGAGATAACGGAGCACCATTTCATGGACCTCTTCCGTTTTCATCAGCGCCACCACTTGGCGTTCCGCCCGCCTTGTAATGGTGCGCGCCACATGGAGAAGCGAAGCGGCCTTTGATCCGCCCGGAAGAATAAATCTCTTTAGGTCAGGTGCCTCTTCTGTATAGGCGTCAATGCGCATTTCTAAAAAGGAGACGGATTCTTCCTTCAATTTATAGTCTCTTTTTTCTGTGATGATTGCCAGATCGCCCCCGCAGTCAAAGAGCTCGTGCTGAATGTTGAGCAGCTCGGCCGTTAGATCCTCAAAGCCACGCTTCCCGGAAAGCTCAGCCAAAGCCAGTCCGACAAAACTGTTCAGCTCATCAATCGTGCCGTAGCTTTCTACTCGGAGGCTGTCCTTGTCTGTTCTGCCTCCGATTAAACTTGTTTGCCCGTTATCGCCTGTTTTTGTATATAGTTTCATCATATCTGTCTCCTTTACAGACTTATTCAAGCAGGTCCGCAGCCTCCCGCACACATTCAGCAGTCCCAAAACTAATCAATTGATTCAGCCGTTTTTCTATGGTTTCTGAAGATGTCTCTTCAGTTTGTGTCGCTGCAACGAGGATTTCTCCATGTTCATCCTGTTCACCGCCCAGCACTTTCATCCGCTCAGCTTCCGCCCGCATGACAGCCTTGACAAAGAATTGGTCTGTCGCAAAGCCGTTGATCAAAATCCATATCGAAAAGCCGGACATGACACAAATACATACCGACAGCTCTTCGTCTTCAAACGTACGGCACACAAGCCGGTCAAGTCTGCCGGAGGAGGCCATCGCACAGGTTTCCTGCGGATAAAAGCCGTTTTCAGATAAATAGGCTGAAAGCTCCTCTTTTTGATCAGACTGGGCAGGCAGCCGTTTATGGAGAAACGTCCGGTTCCAAGAAAAGCCTGAACCGACAGGAGCAGAAGCCAGCGTGCGGAGCGGGATTTCCGTTTGCAAGAGGATCTCGTCGCGCCGCACTTGCAGCAAAGTTTCAAACGGAATCGCCTGCTGCTTTAGGTCGCTGTTTTCAGGCTGAATTGCAATAAGCGGTTTAGGCAATTGATGATGGATGAAAGTGCTGACTTTCGTGTTATACAACGCCTTAATGTGCTCTTCTGTGATGGCGGTTTCCGGTTTTTGCTTAGGTCCGGCTGTTCCGTTTTTTATAAAGACGATTTCATCACAGTACAGGCTAGCGATGTTCAGATCGTGAAAAACACTGACAGCAGTCAGCCCATTTTCTCTCGTCAGGCGCTTGATAAGATCGAGCAGTTCTTTTTGATAGGCCAAATCCAGAAAATTAGTCGGTTCGTCTAAAAATAAAATGCGCGGCTGCTGCGCCAGTGCTTGAGCCAAATAAACCCGCTGCTGTTCGCCCCCGCTTAGATCACGAATCGATTTCTCAGCGAAAGCGAGTACCCCTGTTTGTTCCATCGCATTCCGAATAATGGCTTCATCCTCTTCAGTCTGCTGGCTGAACAGCCCTTTTTGAAATGGATATCTACCGAAGGATACGGTTTCTTTGACAGTGAAGCTAAAGGCTTGTTCTGTTTTTTGCGGCAGAACTGCCATCATTTGCGCCAGTTTCTTTGGTTTATATTCAGTGAGTGGTTTGCCAGCCAGACAAACGGAGCCTTCTATTGCCGGAAGTGTTCCTGTCAGCAAGTGAAGCAGTGTTGTTTTTCCGCTCCCGTTCGGTCCGAGAATGCCAAGAAATTCTCCCTTCTTCACTGTTAAACTGATATTTTTAATCAGCCGGCTGCCTCCGTAACCTCCCGACAGCCCTTCTGCCTTGATCATAAGCTTCTCCCCCCGCGATGCTGCCGAATTAAAATCAGAGCGAAAACAGGAGCTCCCGCTAAGGCTGTAATAATGCCGATCGGCAGTTCAACCGGTTCAATCATTGTTCTCGAAAGCAGATCGGCCAAAACGAGAAATCCCGCGCCAAGCAAGGCAGAAAGCGGCAATAAATGCCGGTGATCCGTTCCCCACAGCAATCTTGTGATATGCGGAATCACAAGCCCGACAAAGCCAATGGTGCCGGATACAGCCACAGCGCTGCCTGTCAGCAGTGACCCTGCAATTAAAATCAGCATTTTTCTGTGCTGGACGCTGACCCCGAGAAGCCTTGCTTTCTCCTCTCCATAGGTCATCACGTTGAGTTCTCTCCCGTTTATGATCAGGATCACGGTTCCTAAAAGAAAAAACGGGAGAAACAGGGCAACGTAGCTCCAGCCTCTCATCGAGACGCTGCCAAGCAGCCAATGCACAATCGGCAGCAAATTATCACCTGTCAGAGCAATGATGAGAGAAATAAATGCGCCCAAAAATGAATTGATGATGACACCGGTCAGAATAAGCGTAGAGACAGACATCGAAGCGTGAACGAGGCGGCTGAACGAAAGAACAGCCACAATCGTGACAAGCGCTGCAGCTACACTTACAACCGGCAGTGTAAAGCCTCCGATGACGGGGAACTGCAGTCCAAAAAATAAGGTTGAAACCGCCCCGACGGAAGCACCGGACGAAACACCGAGCGTATACGGATCAGCGAGCGGATTTTTCAAAAGCCCCTGAAAAGCAGCCCCTGCGATAGAAAGAGCCGCCCCCACAAGGGCGGCCAGCACGACTCTCGGCAGTCTGATATTCATCATAATATTTGTATACATTGGATCATAGGAGCCGGCAGAGCCGCCAAAACCTTCATGCCAAAAGATATGAAAGATGGCGGATATCGGAATTGGCAGACTGCCGCAGGAAATGCCCAATATGATACTGGCAGCTAAAAATAAGAAACTGATGCTATAAGCAGCAAAACGATTATTCTTTAAACGTATCCGGGTAGATGCTTTCCGCAAGTTCTTCGATCCCTTCGATCAGACGCGGACCTGAACGTGTGACGAGATCAGGATCAACATCATAAACGCGATGATGTTTCACAGCATTGATTCCGCTCCAGCCATCGCGTTTTTCCACCGCATCCGCTTTTACACCGTCCGTTGTGACAATGGCGTCTGGATTCAGCTTTACGATGGCCTCGTCTGTCATTTGCACCCAGCCTTTTTGATCCGCTGCAGCGTTTTTAGCATGGATGACATTCAGCATTTCATTCATAAACGTGTCTTTTCCGGTTGTGTAAATGTCAGGATCAGGCGAAACCTCAATAAAGACGCTTTTTTCCTCGTCTTTTGAAATGGATTTCGCTTTTTCTTTAATCTCCTGCAGGTCTGATTTCATGCTGTTGACCAGTTGGCCCGCTTTTTTCTCAGCTCCGGCAGCTTCACCGATCATTTCGATTGATTTGTAAACCTCTGCGAATGATTGTGCATCATTGACAGTCAGCACAGCAATGCCAGCGTCCTTCAGCTGCTTGATAGCATCTGCTGAAGCTGACATGGAAGATTCATGAGCGAGAACGAGATCAGGTTTAAGAGAAATGACTTTCTCGACGTTTACATTCATATCCCCAACCTTCTCAACCTGTTTGACTTCCTTTGGATATGTATCGTTTGTGGTGACGCCGACCACTTTGTCACCGAGTCCGAGAGCATATGTAATTTCCGTGTTGCTCGGCATTAACGATACAATTTTTTTCGGCTCCTTTTTGATGGTAACATCCTGGTTTGACGCATCATCAATTGTGACAGGGAACGCTTCAGACGCAGCTGTCTTTTGCTTCGCATTGGAATCCTTCTCACCTGCCGCATTGCCGCAGCCTGAAATCATAATGGCGGTCAGCAGTAGCGCTGTCCATATTCCGGCTAATTTTTTCATACCCTTTCCTCCTAAATGAACTAAAAAAGCATCTCTACGATGGTAAAGACGCTGTAAACAACAAAAAAGCCTATTGTTTACACATCATCTGTCCTCGCAGACTTCGTGTTTATCAAACAGGCAGGTATCCTGGCTTTTGGCGCAAAGGCCAATTACAGTGGCGGGACCGCACCGGCTTTTACCGGTTTCCCTATTAAGCCGGCTATTTCCACGTACCGGCACCTGTTTGACATTCGTATCCTTTTTCGGAGTTATTATACTATATGGCTGATAGGCTTGTATATGCAGTATGAATGACTTTTCCGCCGCTGCATGTATGGAAGCAAAATTCTCGTAAACACTAAATTTCATCTTGTATACTAAGTAGCATGATCAATAAAAAAGGAATGATTCTTATGGACTTACAGCTTAAAGACAAGCTTGTCTTAATCACAGGCTCAACTTCCGGCATCGGGAAAGCCGCAGCGAAAAACTTTTTGCAAGAAGGGGCAGCCGTTATAGTCAATGGCCGAAAACAAGAGACAGTCGATCGCACGGTTGAAGAGCTTTCTTCATATGGAACGGTGCATGGAGCAGCCGCTGACTTATCAAAACCGGATGAAGCAGCAGCTTTTCTTGAAAAAGTGAAGCAGATCGGTGATATAGATGTTCTTGTCAACAATCTCGGTTTCTTTGAAGTGAAGGATTTCGCCGAGGTAACGGATGAAGAATGGAATCAATATTTTGAAGTAAACGTGATGAGCGCTGTTCGGACAAGCCGTCACTTCCTTCCAAAGATGCTTGCCAAAAACAGCGGCCGCATTTTGAATATCGCAAGTGAAGCAGGCGTCAAACCGCTTCCGACTATGATTCCTTATTCAATGACCAAAACAGCGCTGATCAGCCTGTCCAGAGGAATGGCTGAAATGACGAAGGGCACAAAGGTTACGGTTAATTCAGTGCTCCCGGGACCTACTTGGACAGAAGGCGTTGCTTCCTATATGGAGGGCGCCGCAAAGGCAGCCGGCCAGGATACAGATACATTTGTGAAAGACTATTTCAAAGTGAATGAGCCGACTTCACTCATTCAAAGATACGCAACAGCCGAAGAAGTCGCCAACACAATTGTATTCCTCGCATCTGATGCCGCATCTGCCATTAACGGCACGGCACAGCGTGTGGAAGGCGGAATTATCCGTTCACTTTAAATACAAAAACGCATCCGTTTTCGGATGCGTTTTTTTTATAACTCCCCAGCGAATGGAACCGGCTGGTATCCGCCCGTTTCAAGTTTGGCTGAAAACAATCCGCCCGCATGAGGCTGTTCATATCTTTCTGTTTCGGTCATTTGTTCAGTAGCCGTTGTGATGTAAAGGGTTTTCATATCCTGGCCGCCGAACGCACAGCACGTGACATATTTGGCCGGAACACTTATTGAACCAATTTCTTTTTTCTGAAAAGGATCAATGTGAACCACACGGCTCCCGCCAAACAGCGCCACCCACAGCATGCCGTTTTGATCAATTGTCATACCATCCGGCAGTCCATCCGATTTTTCAAAACGGTAGACGGTTTCTGGGTTTGAGACGTTTCCGCTTTCGGGATCGTATTGATAGCACACAATCTCCTGCGTCGGCGTGTCAATGTAGTACATCAAGCTGCGTTCGCGATCCCAATCCAAACCGTTCGAGGTTGAAACTTGATCTTTCATTTTGACAAGGCTGCCATCTGTGTCCAAACGGTAAAGCGAGGCTTGTTTTTGTTCGCCCTCCATGCTCGTCGTTCCTGCCCAAAGCCTTCCGTACGGATCACATTTGGCGTCGTTAAATCGAAGGCTCTCATGCATATCCTTCGGCTGTTTGATTTTTTCAAGACTGTCATCATGAAGATGATACAGGTAAAAACCGTCTTTCATCGTCATGATCAGCTCATCCTTTGAATATTTCGCAAGCGCCGTCACAAAGGATGTAAATTTGACCGAACGATTGATTTTTTCTTTAGGATCGAAAATATGGAGCTCGCTTCCTAAAATATCAACCCAGTATAGACGGCCGTTTTCTTCATCCCATAACGGACCTTCACCGATTACTGCCCTAGTGTCTGCTTCTAATATTGCATCCATGTGTAACACCTCTTTAGCTTCAGTCTATATATTGTTATTCCCGGCAAAGAGGTGTCCAAACCACACGCCTTATTCTTTTTTGAAAAGGATGGTAATGACGGAGCCAATATTGATCCTGCTGTTGACGTGAATCGTTCCGTTATGCAAATGCACCAGCTCTTTGGCAATCGCCAGTCCAAGCCCCGTCCCGGCAGCCGGATCTTTCGTATTGGTTCCTCTGTAATAACGGTTAAATAAATGGGTAATCGTTTCCTCGTCCATTCCTTTTCCATTGTCTTTGACCTTCAATGAAATATGATTTTTTGTCTGTTCAAGAACCACCTGGATCGCTGTTCCTTTATCGTTGTGCTTCACAGCATTTCCGAGCAGATTTTCCAGAATGCGTCTGAACCAGGCTTCATCCAGCGCAAATTCAATATGCTCTTCTCTTGATACAAATGAAATATCATATCCTTCAGAAAACGGATTTTTCTTGAAGTCCTCAATGACATTTTTAAAAAACGGAATGAGGTTCGTGAGCTTTCTCTCCATCGGCAGAGCGTCATTTTTCAGACGATACGTTAAATTTAAGTCCTCGATCAGCTTTGACATGTATTCCGATTTCTCTCTGACAACCTGTCCCATTTCTTTCACTTCCTCAGGAGACCAGTCGTATTGCTTCGATTCAAGCATCATGCTATAACCGTAAATGCTGCTGAGGGGTGTTTTTAAATCATGAGACAAACCGGCGATCCATTCTTCCCGTGTCGCCTGGATTTTTTCTCTGTTTGTCTTATCCTGTCTCAGCGTTTCAGTCAGCTGATCCATAGATTCAAATATCTCACCGAAGAAGCGGTACGGCTGTTTGATTTTTCCCTTTTTGTTTTTACTGACAGGGCGCCCTTTACGGTTTTTCGGTTCTTCAAGCTTCCCTTTTGATAGATTGACAAGCCATTTGATTGTATGAAAAATAGGCAAGCCGAATCTGAACATATACCAGGCAGTCATCCAGAATATATAAAGAATCAGAACGCCCATAATCAGAAACATTGCTTTCAGGACAACCCTCAGAAACGATTTATTAAACTCCTGGTCAGTAATATAGACAGGGTTTGGCACCGAAGCGACCATCCACCTGTTTTGATCGAGGAATTTAACAGAAATCTCCCGTTTATAGTTCCATGGTTTAGAGCTGTATTTGAGAAGCTCCAGCTGGTTCATCGTTTTTCTTTCGCTTTTCTTGCTGTTAATGCTGTCGAGTATGTTCCCGTTTCTGTCTAACAGATACACGGCTCCTTTTTCACGCTTAATATAGTCAATTGTACTGGACTTATATTGTGACAAAGAGTCGATGGAGGGTTCACGGCTTTCAATGGAAGTCAGCAGCTGTTCGCTCTTTGATTTCCAGCCGAACAAGAGGAGGTACGACTTGTCTTCAATATTGATTGCCCAATAATTCAGCTTATAGTTATCAAGCTTCTTGCTTTTATAAATAGACAAAAGCTCCTTCTTGGTGTAGGTGCCGGGCACGTCTTTCGGCACGCTGTAGGAATAATCCGTTTTCCCATTAGAATCAATGATTTGCATCCATCCGTGCTGTTTATCAACAGATTTCTTCAGAAAGTCGTCCACTTCCCATGACCCGTCTTCGTTTACATCGAGATACGCCTCAAGCGTGTCAGTCGTTGCCTTTGTCAGCCCTGAATTGGATTCCGCATCGCTGAATCGCGCGTCTAAATAGAAAAAGGAAGCCACAAGCATGATCGAAAGAAGAAGGATAACAATCAGCATCTGCCCGAAAAAGTGAAACAGAAACTTCCACCTTAACCTCATGGGCGCTTTCCGTTTCCTTCTGGACTCGGGATAAAACGGTATCCGAGACCGCGAACGGTTACGATATATTCCGGATTGCTCGGGTCACGCTCAATTTTTTCCCGGAGCTTACGGATATGAACCATGACGGTATTGTTATCTCCGTACGAAGGATAGCCCCATACTTTTTCATAAATTTGATCTTTAGAAAGCACCACATTGGGATGTTCGCAAAAATACTGAAGCAGCTGCAAAAGCTGAGCCGAACAGGCTACAGTTTCCCCGCCCACAATCAGCTCGGCATTTTGCGGAGAAAATGTAAAGTAATCATATGTATAGGTTTTGTTTGATTCAGCTGCATTCGACTGATACGTACGCTTTAAATGCGCTCTGATCCGCGCGGCTAATTCCAGCGGATTAAATGGTTTTGTAATATAATCATCAGCTCCGACCGCAAAACCCGATAATTTGTCAGCGTCCGATGATCTCGCCGTCAGGAAAAAAATCGGGGCGTCTGAATACTCCCTGATTAATGTGCACGCCTCAAAACCGGTCATTCCGCCCATCATGACATCCAATACGATTAAATCAACCTTATTTGTCTTGACGACCGGAATGGCTTCCTCTGCACTTGCCGCATCCAGTATATGTCGATAACCTTCTTTTTCGAGAACGCGTTTGATCATATCCACAATCGCTTTCTCATCGTCTACGATTAAAATTGACGCATTTTCCACTTTTATGTTCCTTTCTGTCACTGTTTTTTTTCATCTTATCATTATATCGTTTCTTTTTGGTACATTTTTGAATAGGAGGGCTCTTGACGGGGGTGAACAGCAGGAAACGGGAACCTGCAAAATGTTCCCGTTTTTCTTAGAATGAGGTATCGTTATGAGTTCTCGTCTACCATGTACAGAATAAACTCCCAAAATCCCGGAACATCCTGACACAGAAGCATATCAGCCTTTTCAAACATTTTGATTTTCAGCTCCTGCTCCAAATCTTCTCTTTCTTGATAGGACGTATTGCTGAGTTTTTTTCTGATCATCGGTGAAAAGCATGCAATCAGATGCTCAATGTCGTACATTTCATCTTTATTCCTATTATGTTCAAACTGGCCGCTCACAGTTTACTTTTCCCCCTTTTTTTGCGCCTCTAGCTGCTTCCTGATATTTTCTAATCCCTTTTTATGAATATTAGAGATATTTTGCCGGGACTCACCTAATGAATCAGCGATTTCCTGCATCGTGGCACCGTGAAGATAGACTTTTGTCAGCACGCTTTTTTGTTTGTCAGTCAGCTTCTGGATCGCTTGATAAAGCTGATAATCCTGGACATGCTGGCTCAAATCATCCTGCAGGTCTAAAAATTCCTCAAACGCGTCACTTCCCGTTTCGGAAGGAAGTCGTTCTCCTGCTTCCGGATGATCAACCGTCAGCGGATACCGTTTTTGATTTTTGCGAACCCGCTTATCAAAATCGATGGAAAAAATCCGAATCATTGAATTCATATACTTGACGATGCGAATCTCTTTATAAAATTGCTTGAATTGCTCGTCCAACGATTTTGCATCCTTTTCATTCGGGTTTTCCATTACATTTTTGAACAAACGGTAATGCTGAGGGTTGCTCAAAAAATGCTTCACGATGGGATGCTTCATAATCTCCTTACATTTCGATCGCAACAGACCTTGATAGTCCATCAAACCGCCTCCCTACTAAATTAAATGAAGGAAAGCAAAAAAAAGTAAACTACTACTTTCAGACTAGCGTTTGCTGAAGCAAACCTTCCAGTCATGGTTTACGATTTCTTGGATTCCCTTCACTTACTTACATGACTGCACAAAAAGGAGGGAGGTGTTTTTCATGGATCAGGTTTTTATAGAGGAAGTCGTCAAGCAGATCAGCAATCTCGGGTTCCCGGCACTGATCGCGATGTACCTGCTGACCCGTTTCGAGAAAAAATTCGATCAGCTCATTGAACTGATGACAGAGCTGAAAGATCAGAAAGCGAAACATTAATTTTGTATCGAAGTTGACTTTTCATCGGTTTTTTTCACTTAACAAGACAGAAGGGAAAACGAAAGGCCTTTCACATTCTCTTTCTGCGCCACAATTATTTTTAAGGAGGAGACAGGAAAATGAAAAAACAAAACGATATTCCGCAGCCAATCAGAGGAGATAAGGGAGCGACAGTGAAAATCCCGCGTAATATTGAAAGGGACCGGCAGAATCCCGATATGCTCGTACCGCCGGAAACCGATCATGGCACCGTTGAAAATATGAAGTTTTCTTTCTCAGATACTCATAACCGTTTGGAAAAAGGCGGGTACGCCCGTGAAGTTACCGTACGTGAGCTGCCGATTTCAGAAAACCTGGCTTCTGTTAATATGCGGCTGAAACCTGGCGCCATTCGAGAGCTTCATTGGCATAAGGAAGCAGAGTGGGCTTATATGATCTACGGGAAAGCACGCGTCACGATTGTGGATGAAAAGGGCCGCAGCTTTATTGATGATGTAGGCGAAGGAGATTTATGGTACTTCCCGTCAGGCCTGCCGCACTCGATTCAAGCGCTTGAAGAAGGGGCAGAGTTCCTGCTCGTATTTGACGACGGGTCATTCTCTGAAAACAGCACGTTCCAGCTGACAGACTGGCTTGCCCACACCCCTAAAGAAGTGATTGCCGCTAATTTTGGCGTAACAGAAGAAGAAATCGCCAATTTGCCGGGCAAAGAAAAATATATATTTGAAAAACCTGTGCCCGGCTGTTTAAAAGATGACATTGTGGAAGGGCCGTACGGCGAAGTGCCTTATCCGTTTACGTACCGCCTTCTTGAACAGGAGCCGATTGCATCAGAAGGAGGAAAGGTGTACATTGCGGATTCGACAAACTTTACAGTGTCTAAAACCATTGCATCCGCGCTTGTAACCGTGGAACCAGGCGCCATGAGAGAACTTCACTGGCATCCGAATACGCATGAATGGCAATATTACATCTCCGGTAAAGCGAGAATGACCGTTTTTGCTGCTGACGGCCATGCGAGAACCTTTAACTATCAAGCCGGTGATGTCGGTTATGTTCCATTTGCGATGGGCCACTACGTAGAAAACCTCGGCGATGAACCGCTCGTCTTTTTAGAAATCTTTAAAGATGACCATTATGCTGATGTGTCTTTAAACCAATGGCTCGCAATGCTTCCTGAAACCTTCGTCCAAGAACACCTTGACTTAGGCAAAGAGTTTACGGATGTCCTTTCAAAAGAAAAGCATCCGGTTGTGAAAAAGAAAAGCAGTAAATAAAAAACTGGCAGCTTGCAGAGAGCGCTCGTTCTCTCTCTGCAAGCGCTGATAAGGAGCTGAACCAGTGATACATCAAAAGTATTTATTACGGCAGGCCGTACAGTATGTGCTGGCAGCGGCGGCTGTGTTATTTTGCTATTTTACAATCATTCTCTGTGTCTTTTCTTTGGCGGGAACGAGCTACCGATCAGCTGCTCATGTCCTGCTTTTTGCTATGTTATTTCTTGTGCTCGGACTATGCTTTGAACCTTTTGAACGGCTGATGATACATAGTTTTACGTTTTTTAAGACTGGAAAACGAGCTTTTATCCTTATGGCCGGCACCGTCCAGCTGCTGTTTTTATGGATGACCGCTTATACGGCAGATCAAATGATTCATAACATTTGGCTGTCAACCACAGAAGAAATGATCCTCGCAGCCGTTTTTCTTATTTTGGATAAATGCAATTCAGCACTGCCCAAATAAAAAAAGAACGCCATCCGATTGGATGCGTTCTTTTTATTCATATCGAAGCGCGTCAACAGGCTGAAGCTTCGATGCCTTAATGGACGGCAGCAAGCCGAAAATAATGCCGACTGCCATTGAGAAAATGAGTGCTCCGATAACTGCCGGAACGGAGATGATAAAAGGCATCGGAAAGATCACCGTGATAAGTTTAGCGATGCCAAAGCCCGCCAGCACACCGAGAATTCCGCCAATACTTGTCAGCACGACGGCCTCTGTTAAAAATTGAAATAAAATCACGCGCCGCTTGGCACCGAGCGCCTTCTTAATTCCGATTTCCCGCGTTCGCTCCGTCACTGAAACAAGCATAATGTTCATGACACCGATGCCTCCGACCAAAAGTGAGATGCTTGCAATTCCGCCAAGCAGCAGAGCAAATGACTGGTTAAAGGACTCCACTTCCTGAGCGACCTCCTGAAGATCCATCACGCTGTACTCCGCTTTTTCCAAATCAGCATCTGACAGTCCTTGATTTAGAAGGTCCGCGGCCATTACACCGGCTTCTTGGATATGCTCAGAAGAGTCTGCCTGCACCGCAATCTGTGTCGGCGCGTCGAATCCTTCAATAAGCGGCCACACTTTTTTCGGCACATATAAAACCGGATTCGCATAGTCGCCATCAAACATGCTTTCTTCCTGTTTCTTTTCATGAAAAACACCGGCAACCCGGAACGGCACACCGTTCATCTCAATGTTTTTGTGCAGAGCGTCACCGTCAGGAAACAGCTCATCTCTTGCGGCCTCATTGATCATAACCACTTGGTGTGTGCTGTTTAATTCTTTTTCCGCCAGCTTTCTCCCCTCAGTGATGCTGATCGGGAACATATTGAAATAATCAGCATCCACTCCGTACACTTGAGGATAAGAAACGTTCGTTAAGTGAAAAACGGTGGCGCCTTCGGACAAGTAATATAAAGATAATCCTTTTACAACCGGGTCTGATTTTATTGCCTTAATGGTCTCTTCAGATACAGGGGGTGCGGACGTGTAAGAAACCTCCTGATAACCGCCTTCCTCCTCCCCGCCTGTTGGCTGGTACACAACATTAATCGCGTTATTTCCCATGCCGATCATGCTTTGCTTTAATTGCTCGCTTTGGCCTTTCAGCATAGAGACGATCGCAATGATCGCCGCTATACCGATAATGACACCAAGCATCGTAAGAATCGACCTCAGCTTATGTGAAAAAATAGATTGAAAGGAGATCCGAATATGTTCAAGCATGGCTAATCCCTCTCTCGTCTAACACTAATTCTCCGTCTCTGATAAACACGGTTCTGTCGGCTTTTCTGGCGACGTCCGGGTCATGGGTAATCATAATGATCGTTGTGCCTTCCTGATGCAATTGTGAAAACAGCGACAAAATTTGTTCACTTGATTTTGTATCAAGCGCCCCGGTCGGTTCATCTGCCAGAATAAACCGAGGCTGATTGACAAGGGCTCTGGCAATCGCCACCCGCTGCTTTTGTCCGCCGGACAGCTTTGGCGGCTTGTAAGAGATCCTATCTTTCAAACCAACCTTTTCAAGAGCTTCATAGGCTCTTTGCCTTCTTTCTTTTTTCTTTACCTTATTGTAAATCATCGGCAGCTCGACATTTTGCAGTGCGGTAAGGCGCGGCAGCAAATGAAAGGTTTGAAACACAAACCCGATCGATTCGTTGCGAATGTCAGCCAAAGCACCGTCTTTCCCTTTTAATACATCCATTTGGTCCAGCATATAGGTTCCGGAGGTCGGCCTGTCCAAACAGCCTATAATATTCATTAACGTAGACTTCCCTGAACCGGACGGCCCCATAATGGCCAGAAATTCACCAGCTTTGACGGTGAGATTAATATGCTTTAAGATCGGCACCTCTTCTTTGCCCAGCTTGTACGATTTAGAAATATTATTCAGTGTCAGCATTGACTGTAACCTGCTTTCCTTCCTTGACCGCGGGATCAGGATAGATCACATAATCTTCCGGTGTCAGGCCGCTTTTGATTTCGACCATGTCACTTTCGTCTGTCTCCCCGATTTCAACAGGCTGTTTAACCGCTTTCTGCTCCTCATCCGTCTTCCAAACGTATGGTTCGCCATCATCCTGGATAATCATGTCGGACGGCAGCTTAATGGTATTCGCATCTGCTTCGTCACTCATGACTTCAATATTGACATGATAGCCGACTTCAAGGCCCTTATGGCTGTCCAATAAAACAGTGAAAGGATAGTTAGAGGATTGGGGATTCATTTCCTCTTCAGCATAACTTTCTGACTCTTCCCCCTCGCCTGTTCCAGCAGGAAGCTTGCCGATTGAAGTAATCTTGCCTTTCCACTCGCCTTCACCGCCTGTTTTCAGCGTAACTCTGACTTTGCTGCCTTTTTTAATCGTGTCCATTAACAGCTCGTTGATTTGGCTTTTCACAAGGTATTTGCCCGTTGAAACGATTTGGATATACGGGCCTGCTGCCTGATCACCCGTTGCGCCGTCCGCAATATCCTGATTGACGCTTTGAACGATACCGTCATGCTTGCTTGTGATCACATTTGAACCTTTGTTTTTCGTAAGTGCAGCCAGTTCTTTTTGGTGCTGCTTCAGTTCAAGCTGGCTTGTCTTTAAATCAAAATTGGCCTGGTCAAGCTCGTCTTGAAGCTGTGCTTTCTCGTCTTTTCCGGCTGTCTTTAGCTTCTTCTCAGTTTCTGCTATTGATTTTTGCAAGCGGCTGATTTGAAGGTTTGTCATTTCGGTTTGTAAATTGCTTTGCTCAATTTCGTCAGAATGATCCTCGCCCTCGTACTCGAAAAGCTTATCGCCTTTTTTAACCTTATCGCCTTCTTTGACGTACGTTTTTTTAATGCTTCCTTTCTCTGAATCTATGTATACTTTTTGCTGTTTCTCTGGCTCAACTTTTCCCGAAAACGATTGGGCAGATTCAGATTCACCGCCCATATACACTGCGACCGATTCAGCATAAGGCTCCGATGATACGGCAACTTGGTTCATGTGAGTAAAAAAGTAAAAACCGCCGGCACCGATCCCCGCCAGTACGAGCACACCGGCACATATCGAACCGGCAATAAGCCATTTTTTCTTCTTGGACACAATGATCTCCTCTTTCTGTAATCTTCGTAATATTTTCGAAACATTCTAACCAATATTATCTATTAATTCAAATAGACTTTCAATCTTTTTCTTCAAAATCTGGAATTAGCAAGAAAAATTATATTTTTGTGGTTAAAAATAAAAAATCCCGGCGTCATGCCGGGATTTTTCTTACACAGAAACAAGCTGTTTTTCAGTTTTAATCAGGTCGTAGGTTAAGCATACTGGTTTATTTGTACGAGGATCAGTGACGATTTCGGCATCAATCTGGAATACCCGCTTCAAAATATCCGGCGTCATGACCTCCAGTGCGGTCCCTTCCTTGATGACCGTGCCTTTTTTGAGCGCAATCATATAATGGGAAAAACGGGCCGCGTGATTCAGATCATGAATCACCATTAAAATCGTCCGTCCTTGCTCCTTGTTCAGTCTGTCAAGCAGCTGCAGGATTTCGAGCTGATGTGCGAGATCGAGATATGTTGTAGGCTCGTCAAGCAAAAGCAGCTCTGTCCCTTGTGCAAGCGCCATCGCAATCCACACGCGCTGACGCTGTCCGCCTGACAATGCCTCAATCGGACGCTCATGGTATTCCGCCATGCCGGTTTCTTCGAGTGCCCATTTGATGATGCGGCGGTCTTCATCATTTAATCTGCCGAAGCCTGATTGATGCGGAAATCTGCCGTACGACACCAATTCGTACACCGTTAAACCGCTCGGAGCCTCAGGCGTCTGCGGCAGAATGGCCATATCCTTCGCAATGTCCTTAGTAGACATTTTATGAATCGCATTGCCGTTTAAGTAAACGGCACCTTGATGTGAGCGCATAATTCTGGACATCGTTTTTAATATCGTTGACTTTCCGCAGCCATTCGGCCCAATTAAGGTTGTTATTTTCCCTTTAGGAATGGATATATTTAAATCTTCTACAATCAGCCTGTCGCCATAACCGATCCCAAGCTGTTCCGTTGATAATGAATTCAAGTTCGGTCCCCTCCTCAATTCGATTTCATCAATAAATAAATAAAGTAAGGCGCACCTAAAACGGAGATGACAAGTCCGACCGGAATTTCTGACGGTGCCAATACATTTCTCGCCAGCGTATCAGCCAGAAGAAACAGAAACGCGCCGATAAAGGCGGAAACCGGTATAAGCGTCTGGTGGCGGGGACCGGTAAGCCTCCTTGCCACATGCGGTGCGATTAATCCGAGGAACGCGATGCCTCCTGCAGCTGCCACACAGGATGCGGCAAGAGCGACCGCTGCCAGAAGGAGAATCCGTCTTTCCTTTTCAACAGCAGTGCCAAGTCCGGTCGCTAATTGGTCTCCCAGCTGTAAAATGTTCAGATAGCGTGCTTTATATAAAGTAAAAGGAAGCAAAATCACAATCCAGGGGAGTACCGCCCAGATCATGTTCCAATTGGCCCCCCATATCGAGCCTGATATCCAAACTGCAGCCTGCATAAAGTCATGTGGGTCCATTTTGAGCTGAAAAATAAGCAAAAGGGCATTAAATCCGGCATTTACACCGATTCCGACTAGGATCAGCCGAATCGGAGTCACACCTTTTTTCCAAGCCAGAAGATAAATGAGAAACGCGGCGAGGAACGCGCCTGCCAGAGCGCTGAACGGCAGCATAAACGTCCCTAAAAAGCCGAGATCTGATGCTGACCCTTGAAAAAAGTAAATAAAGAGCACAACAGCAAGCGAACCCCCGGCGTTAATCCCGAGAATACCCGGTTCAGCCAAATCATTTTGAGACACGCTTTGCAAAATGGCTCCGGCAACAGCAATACCCGCCCCAACAAGCAGCGACAAAATTATTCGCGGCAGCCTGAACTCAAATAAGACAAGCTCATCCCGCGCCGTTCCTTGGCCGAAAAAGACCTTGAGCGTTTGCAATGGGGCAATTTTAATGACACCCAGATTCAGACTGATAAAAAAGACAAACATGATCAGCAGAAAAGTTACTGCTATCACAACAAGAGGTTTTTTCGTTTTCATTACAGCCCTCTCCTTTCACGACGTGCCAAATAAAAGAAAAAGGGAACACCGATGAGAGAGGTCAGCGCGCCGACAGGCGTTTCAAACGGCGCGTTCACGAGTCTGGCCGCAATGTCAGCAAAAACAAGCAAAACAGCGCCAAGCACCGCCGAGCAAGGAATAATCCACCGATAATCAATCCCTACCAAAAACCTTGTGATATGAGGAATGATCAGTCCGATAAACGCGATGGTGCCGGCAATGGAAACAGCAGCTCCCGTCAACACCACAACGACAAGCATGCCAACCAGTTTCACCGCTGATGTATATTGCCCAAGCCCCTTCGCCAGATCGTCACCGAGGCTTAACACCGTCACAGACCGGGCAATGATAAACGCAAACGTCAAACCGACAGCTCCTGCAATAACCAGCAGCTGAACGCCTGACCATTTCACACCCGCTACCCCGCCTGCGTACCAAAAGCTGACATCCTGTGCTACATCAAAACGGAGCGCAATTGCGGTTGAAATGCCCGTAAAGAAATAACTGACGGCCGTTCCGGCAAGAGCAAGCTTTACAGGCGTGAGACCGCCCCTGGAAAACATGCCGATGCCCAATACCGTCGATGCCCCCAGTCCGGCGCCCGCAAAGGACCACAGCACAAGCCCGAAGGCAGAAAGTCCTGGAAAAAAAGCAAACGCAATCGAAATAGCAAAAGCAGAGCCCGATGTTATCCCCATAATAGAAGGCTCCGCCAATGGGTTTCTCGTCATGCCCTGCATGATCGCCCCAGACACGGCTAACAATGCGCCGACAAGCGCGGCAGCAGCCGTTCTTGGCAGCCGAAGATCGTGTATAATTTGGTGTGAGGTTTCATTTGGCTGGAAATGAAAGATGGCGTCCCACACAGTCCGTAAATGGATATCCGCAGCACCGAGAGAAATGGACAGCATCGCGCCGAAGCATAATAAACATACCCCCGCAACAAGCACAATGACCGCACCAAACGACCGGGATGTCCATTGAATTTCTTCATCTGATATCATCTGTTTATTTTTCATGTGACTCAACAGCCGTACTTCCTTTCGATAATGATAATGATTATCAATTGCTGTTTCAGTATATCACTTTTTTCTGCTGATTTAATAGAGCGTTTTGATAAAAATGAGAATATGAATGCAAAAATATCGTGTCAACTGGCACTTGTGATGATATAATCACAGGTGATAATGATTCTCTTTATCATCTATTTATTTGGAAAGAAGGTATGAGATATGACCCATACATACAAGAAGCTTGGTGCCGCTTTTTTTGCTCTTTTATTGATTGCAGCGCTGGCAGCCTGCGGAAATCACTCAGAAAGCAAAGGCTCTTCCTCTGATTCAAAAGACGAAGAAACCGTTACATACAAGGCTGAAAACGGAAATGTAAAAATTCCCAAACATCCTAAACGGGTGGTTGTCATGGCTGACGGCTACTACGGAGACTTCAAAACACTGGGCATCAACGTCGTCGGTGCACCTGAAAATGTATTTAAAAACCCTTACTACAAAGGTAAAACCGATGGTGTCACAAATATCGGAGACGGCACTTCTGTTGAAAAAGTGATTGATTTAAAGCCTGACCTGATCATCGTTTGGACTACACAAGGCGCCGATATTAAAAAGCTCGAAAAAATCGCGCCGACTGTTGCGGTGAAATACGATAAACTCGATAACATCGAACAGTTTAAAGAATTCGCAAAAATGACAGGAACGGAAGATAAAGCGGAGAAGTGGCTTGCCGAGTGGGACAAAAAAGTCGCGGCAGCCAAAACAAAAATTCAAAAAGTCATTGGTGACAAAACAGTTTCTATTATGCAAACAAACGGCAAAGACATTTATGTATTCGGTAAAGATTTCGGAAGAGGCGGAAGCATCGTCTACAAAGATCTTGGTTTACAGGCCACAAAGCTGACAAAGGAAAAAGCGATTGACCAAGGCCCAGGGTATACCAGCATTTCTTTAGAAAAGCTCCCTGACTTCGCCGGAGATTACATTTTCGCGGGTCCATGGCAATCAGGCGGAGACGATGGCGGCGTATTTGACAGTTCCATTTGGAAAAACCTCGATGCTGTCAAAAATGATCATGTCTATAAAATTGACCCGATCGGCTTCTATTTCTCAGACCCGATTTCACTAGAAGGACAGCTGAAGTTTATCACGAAAAGCTTAACAAAATAAACAAAGAGCCGCACTGATCTGCGGCTCTTTTCTATATTGCAAAGAATCCGACAGGACGGAGCAACTCATATTGAACCACATCGCATATTTTCTTTCTCAATTCATATTAAGCTGCATCATCATCGCCGTAAGTTTTTTCAACGGTCTTTATATCGGAAAGCCTTTTTCTCATGTGCTTCTCGTTTTTATTTAAGTGCTGGCTTTGTTTCATTTTCTGAAGAAACGGAAAAAGCGTTTTTTGCATATTCGAATGTCCTATCACTGACAGCGTTCCTGTCCGCTATTTTGTGTATGGGACTTATAACAGGAGAAATAACGTTTTTATAAAAAAGACACCTGACTGCATTGTCAGGTGTCTTTTTTTATGCTTGTTTTTCTTTAGAGAATTTCTTTATCACAAACGGATAAATTGCCAGACCGACAAAGAACAAACCGATACCGAGAATAAATGTCGTTAAATCCGCTGTGCCTGTTACGATAACAAACAATGAGTATACACACGCTAAAATCGCGATCAATCCGTCTTTTACCCGGGAACCTTTCAGCTGATCATACGTTTCGCCTTTTATAACAAGCTTCAGGCTGTAAATCGCAGACACTAAATACGGAATTAAATACGCAAGGGTTGCCGCTGTCGTTAAAAACGTAAATGCGTCACTTATTGTCCGGGAAATAACAGAGAATATGAAGACCTGTGACATCACATTTGTAATGATCAAAGAAATAACCGGGCTTCCTTTTTTATTTGTTTTCGCAAAGACCGCCGGAAAATCTCCTGCTTTAGCAGCTTGGTACGGAACCTCAGAGCCAAGCAAAATCCAGCCGAGCATCGTTCCGAATAAGCAAAGAATCGCCAGTAGCGCCATAATCACGCTTCCTGCGTTTCCAACAATCGCATACAGCACATCAACGAACGGTTTTTCAGATCCGACAAGCTTATCGTGCGGCAGAACCCCCATTGTGATCAATGTGACAATAATGTAAATGCTTAACGCGATCAACAAACCTGTGATGGTCGCACGTTTCACATCACGCTGAGTACGCGCGCGTCCAGACAAGATCACTGCTGATTCAATTCCCACAAACGCCCATAGAGTAGAAATGGCGGCGTTGTGAACCTGTCCGCCGATGCCAATGCTTGTGCCGTTCTCACCTTGAATCGGAAAATAAAAATGATCGAATAATGTCGTTTGAAACACAAACAATCCGGCAATGATAAAGAAAACAAAACCTAATACTTTTGAAAACGTTGTGATAAAGTTTAATTTACTAGCACCGTTAATGCTTGCAACAAGAATCGTGTGCGTTCCCCAGAGCAAAATCGTACATACAGCAAACGTCAGCAATTGGCCGAGTGTCACCTCTTGGCTGCCGACAGCAAACAGTACACGTTTATCAACTAAAATCGGGAAAAACGAAGTCAAGTAACCGGCTAGACTTGTGATAATCGCCACGTTACTGATCCAGCTCGCCACCCAGTAGCCCCACACCATTGTGAATCCGGCAGCGTTCCCTTTCTTCGGATCAGAAAACAGCGCTCTCGCATAACTTTGCGGCCCCGCTGTCAGCTCAGGCTTGCGAATAGACAAGTGCCCGAAGACAAGCGCAATCATCAGCACGCCCGCACCTGTCAAAAGCCAGGCGGACGTAGCGCCAAGCGGACTTGCAATCGAAGCAAGCGAACTTGGCAGGGAGAAAATCCCCGATCCAACCATATTTCCAACGACAAACGCCGTTAATAACCAAAAACCCCATTTTTTTGTCTGTTCCATTCCAGTACCTCCAATGATTCTTTGTACGGACCAGAACCCGAGATCATGTAAACACAAAAAAAGCCTGAACAAAAGTCCATGCTTAAAGAAACACACACCCTTGATCTCCGGATAGCCCTCCGCGAAAAAGCACGCGGCAGTCCTGCACTTATTCAGATACAGTCCCAGCATAGAGAAGGATCGGCTTTCTCCACACTTCGGCGCTGATGCCTTTTACACATGTTTAACAGCTCCTGTCAGCCTGGCATGTGTGACTCATCATCCGCGCAACCTCTACCTCACTGAGAAAGAGTGAGGATTTATTTATTCAGTTACTCCCAGAAGGTTATCAAAGAAAGAATGATCTGTCAAAGGGAACAGATGGAAAATGCGGATAGAGCCAAGCCCTATCCGCATGCGGTTAGCGATTATTTTTCTTTTTTTGTACAGCTTCTTGAAGCGGATCATCTTTAAGAGCTGAACCGGCATCTTCAAGAGCTCCTTGGATTACGTTTTTTTCTTTTTCAGAACGTTTACCTTTATCTTTATTAAAGAAAGCCATTCGTATCACCTCTTTTAGAAAATAGGTACATCTTTAAGATGCCTTTTTCTCAGGAAATTATGCGGCTCATTTTTTTATCGGCCAAAGTTCTGTTGCTCAAACATACATTCTCTTGATATATTTGTAATTCAGAGATTTTTGCAAAAGATAAAGGAGAAGCGGGGAAATGACAGGAAAAACACACATCATGGGAGGCATCGCTTCTTGTACCGCAGCGGCTTATTATTATGGATTTGACCCAGTACTCATGGCGGCGTCCGGCGCGGTTGGCGCATTAATTCCCGACATCTGCCACACGCAAAGTAAAATCGGAAGAAGATTTCCTATCTTATCGAAAATTGTCAGTTCCGTATTTGGCCACCGCACCTTTACACACAGCCTGCTGTTTCTGCTCATCATGTTTTTTATCACAGCCACATATATTCCAGATAAAAACATATCAGCAGGGCTGATGATCGGAATGGCAAGCCACTTGGTTCTGGATGCCTGGACAGTGAATGGCATCAAATTGTTATTCCCTTCAACCATTCGCATACGGCTGCCGTTGTATATGAAGACAGGCAGTTTTTCCGAACAGCTTGTGTTGGCCGGTCTGACAATAGCGTCATGCTATTATTTTTATATGCTGTTCCATGGGCGTATGTTTTAAACACGAGTGCTGAAGCTTGTCTAAGAAGACTGTTTTTAGTAGGTTTTACATAAGAAGCATCTTCATGGCAGATGTTCAAGAAAACGTGAGGAGTTATAAATTGATGAAAGGAACCTTTTTTCACAATCAGCGTTTTTTAAGTTTATCCATCTTATTCATGTGGATCAAAACTTATGTGATCTATAAACTGGGTTTTGATTTGCAGATCGACTCTCTATTGCAGGAGCTGATTCTGCTGATCAATCCGCTTAGCTTCATACTCCCTCTATTTGGGATTGGACTGCTTTTAAAAGGCAGCAAGCAGCGCATCTTTTTGCTGATTGCCAATTTGGTTCTGACTGCCATTTTGATCTCCAACACGATTTTTTACGGCTTTTATATCGATTTTATTACCATCCCGGTTTTGTTTCAGGCAAGCAACATGAGCGATATGGGCAGCAGTGTAAAAGAGCTGTTCAATCCTTTGTTCATCGCTCTGTTTGCGGATTTGGCTTTTCTTCTTCTGCTCTCCAGAAAAGAAAAGAGACCGGGGTCAAAAGCGAACCCCCGTACGGTCAAACGGTACTATGCCGCTTCCTGCGGGATTCTTATATGTACGCTGGGGCTTGCAGAAATTGAACAGCCGAAGCTATTGGCACATTCCTTCGACCGGGAAGTGCTCGTCAAAAGCATTGGCCTGTTTCAGTTCCACATCTACGATACCATTTCTCAGACTGTCAATATGAGTGCGAAGGCATTTGCCGATGAAGACAGCCTCTCTACAATCAAAAACTACACTGAGGCTGACTACAGCAAGCCGGATCAAAGCAAGTTCGGACTGGCAAAGGGACGGAATGTGATTTTTGTGACGCTTGAATCGACTCAAAGCTTTGTTCTGAATGAAAAGGTAAACGGAAAAGAAATTACCCCGTTTATGAATGACCTGATGAAAAAGAGCTATTCCTTTGATCATTTTTATCAGCAAACAGAGCAAGGCAAAACGTCTGATTCGGAATTTATCGTCGCTAACTCTCTATATCCTTCCCTAAGCGGCGCCGTCTTTTTTACGAAAAGTGACCATCAATTTCATACGATGTACAAATCACTCAAGCAGAATGATTATTATTCAGCCGTCTTTCACGCCAATCATAAAACATTTTGGAACAGAGATGTGATGTATGAAACGTTTGGGATTGACCGCTTTTTTGATGTCGATGAGTTCCATGTGACTCCTGAAACCTCAACAAGCTGGGGATTAAAGGATAAGGAATTTCTGGAACAGTCAGCTGCTAAACTGAAAAACCTGCCGCAGCCGTTCTACAGCAATTTCATCACATTGACGAACCATTTTCCGTTTGAAATTGATGAAAAGGATCAGCTGATTGATGAATATGATTCGAGCAGCGACCTGTTAAACCGCTATGTGACGACGGTTCGCTATGAGGATGAAGCACTGAAGCATTTTATCAAAAAGCTCAAGGATGAAGGCTTATACGAAAACTCGATGATTGTCTTTATGGGAGATCATTACGGCATATCAGAAGCCCATAATAAAGCCCTGGCTGAGTTTTTAGGAAAAAGTGAAATTACGCCATATGACACCGTCCAGCTTCAGCGGGTGCCGTTTATCATTCATATTCCTGGAATCACTGATCAAAACCCGGAAACAATCTCCGATGCCGGAGGACAGGTTGACGTCAGGCCGACTCTGATGCACCTGCTCGGAATTGATACAAAAGGTGATATTCAGTTTGGCAATGATTTGCTGTCAAACAACCGAACGCCATTTGCCGTGCTGAGAAACGGCAGCTTTATCACGAACGACTATGTATATACGAAAAACACATGCTACAGCAAAAAAACAGGAGAAGTGTTAGAAAATCAAGATGCGTGCGCTCCCTATAAAGAAAAAGCAAATGAAGAGCTGTCTCTTTCTGATAAAATGTTAAACGGAGACCTTCTGCGTTTTTATGGTCAATAAAAAAATCCCTCTACGAGGGATTTTTTTCATGTTTCGTATATCACTTTACCTGTCAGCTTCGTTTCATAGCCATTAAGATGAGACAGGTTGGCCTTATATTCTTCCGATTTCAAGATGCTCTTTACAGCTTCAAGCAGCTGCTGGTGTTTTTTCAAAATGACAATGTCGTATTGTTCCTCGATGAGCGGGATAAAATCAACGCTTCCCATATGTGCCGCGTGCTGCGCCCCGATTCCCGCGTCTGCCTGCCCGCTCGAGACTTGGGAGGCAACAGCATAATGATCAGTCACAATGTCACTGTATCCCTTGACGTCTGAAGGTGTCACACCAAGCAGACCAAGCTGTTCGTCAAGCAGCACTCTTGCGCCCGATCCTTTTTCTCTGTTGATGATGCGGATGTCGGTTCGTTTCAGGTCATCCCAGCCTTGTATGTTTTTCGGATTTCCTTTTTGAACGTATAAGCCGGCTTTGCGAAGGACAACATTCATCTGACAAAACGGTTCGCCTGACAGAATGCGTTTGACATAAGGCGTATTATATTGAGCGGTTTCCGCATCGTACAGATGCAAGCTGACAATGTCGCATTTGCCTTGGTACATGTCAATGAGGCTGTTTAAGCTGCCTTTGTATTGGCGGAGCGGCGTCTCTTGAATGGCATTTTCCAAATGCTTGCTGAGCAGATCCATCGATATATCCTGTCCGCTGATGACGACATTCCGCCTGCCCTCCGGCATCGGCTCTTGTGCCTTTCTCGGCTCTTCGGGTGAAGACACAGGCTGAGACATTCTCATGTTCGCCTTATATTGCTTTAAATCTGCTTCATCGACACGCATCTGCCTTCCGACACGGTAAGCAGGGATCATGCCTTTTTTAATCAAATCATAAACGGTCAGCTTTGATACCTTCAGCAGACCAGCAACTTCTTCTATCGTATAGGAAGAGGTTTCATTCATCATCATCACTCTCCTATTTCATTATACCTTTTCGGAGAATGTAAAAAAACCCACATAACCCAAACATAATCAGTTATAATTAGACATAACTAATTATAAGGGGTGCAATCATGTTTAAGAAGTATTCCATTCTGACCGCAGTATTAACCGTTTTTCTGCTTGCAGCAGGCTGCTCTGCCAGCCAATCATCAAGTGACAATGAGAAAAAAGTGACCTTAACTGTCTCAGCAGCTGCCAGTGCCCAGGATGCACTCGAGGAAATTCAAAAGAATTACGAGAAAACCCATCACAATATTACGATCCAAGATAACTTTGGCTCATCAGGTGCCTTGCAAAAGCAAATTTCTCAAGGAGCCGGGGCCGATCTGTTCTTCTCAGCCGCTGAGGACAAATTCCAAAAGCTTGTAGATGATGGGGATATCGCTAAAAAAGACAGCACTCATTTAGTCGGAAATGAAATTGTGCTCGTTGTGCCTAAGGATGGAGATTCACCAGTCACAGGCTTTGACAATCTGACTGATTCAGAAAAAATTGCTCTCGGGACTCCAGAATCTGTACCGGCAGGAGCTTATGGAAAAGAATCACTGACAAAGCTGTCTCTATGGGACAAAGTAAAAGATAAGATCGTGTACGGAAAAGACGTTCGCCAGGTTCTTTCATATGTAGAAACAGGCAATGTAGACGCAGGTGTCGTTTATAAAACAGACGCGCTGATCTCTAAGAAAGTCAAAATCGTCGATGAGACAAAAGCTGATACACACAGCCCGATCGTTTACCCGTTAGGAATTGTAAAAGATACGAAACACCATAAGGAAGCGAAGGAATTTTACGATTACCTGCAAACAGATGAAGCGATGAAAGTGTTTGAGAAATATGGTTTTACTGCTGAATAACATCAGCACTTCAGAATTTTTCACGCCGGTTATGCTTTCCTTTCAAGTGGCGGCGGTCGCCGGAATCGCGGTGATCATTCTCGGAACTTTGGCAGGGGCATGGATGTCACGAGCATCATTTTTCGGAAAAACCATACTCGAAACGATTTTTATGCTTCCTCTCGTTCTTCCGCCCACCGTTGTCGGTTTTATTTTGATCGTCATGTTTGGAAAGCACAGCTTCATCGGACAAGCGATCGAATGGATCTTTCATCAGCCCGTGATCTTCACCTGGTGGGCTGCTGTGATTGCTTCTGCTATCGTGGCTTTTCCGCTTATGTATCAATCGGCCAAAACCGGATTTTCCGATATTGACCTCGATATAGAGGGAGCGGCAATGGTAGACGGCGCAAGCAGATGGAAGGTGTTTATCCATATCTCCATTCCGCTGGCGTATCCATCGTTGCTGACCGGAAGCATCCTCAGTCTGGCGCGGGCGCTCGGTGAATTCGGCGCCACCTTAATGTTTGCCGGGAATATCCCGGGTGTTACCCAAACGCTGCCGACAGCCATTTATGTCGCTTTGGATTCCGGCAACAACGCACTTGCATGGGCGTGGGTCGTCTGTATCATCGTCATTTCCTTTCTGATGCTGTTTTTGATTCAACTGAAAAAAACACATTAAAAAACTCCCCGTACTTAGACGGGGAGTTTTTGATTAAAACAGAAGCTCATCGGGGTTTGGACCGACACGTTCATCTTGATTTAACGCATCAATCTTGTCCATGTCTTCTTGAGACAATTCGAAATCAAAAATATCAGCGTTTTCGATAATACGGTGTTCTTTAATCGATTTTGGAATCGTTACAACTTCATGCTGAAGATCCCAGCGCAAAATCACTTGTGCTACAGATTTATTATATTTTTCAGCGATCTGTGTCAGCACTTCGTTATCAAGCAGCTGGCCCTGCATAAGCGGAGACCATGCTTCCAGCTGGATGCCTTGTTTTTTGCAGTAGTCTCTTAATTCTTTTTGCGTCAAACGAGGGTGAAATTCAACTTGGTTCACCATTGGTTTGATTTCAGCATCTTTCAAAAGCTCTTCTAAATGATGAACTTGAAAGTTGCTGACGCCGATCGCGCGGATTTTGCCGTCTTTGTACAGCTTTTCAAGCGCGCGCCATGTATCTTTATACTTATCCTTGCCAGGCCAGTGGATTAAATATAAGTCTAAATAATCAAGCTGAAGTCTTTCCAGGCTTTTTTCAAAGGCAGCAAGCGTTGTGTCGTAGCCCTGATCTTCATTCCATACTTTTGATGTAATGAAGAGCTCTTCTCTTGCAACACCGGATTCTTTAATGCCGATGCCTACACCTTCTTCATTTTTATAGACAGCCGCTGTATCAATGCTGCGGTAGCCATTTTTAATCGCAGCTTTAACCGATTCAGTCGCTTCACTTCCGTTTTCTACTTTAAAAACACCAAGACCGAACCAAGGCATTTCAACTCCGTTATGTAGCTTTACAGTATCTTTTAAACTTGTTGCCACTTGAACATCCACCCTTTCATCGAAATGTAAGCGTCTATATTATCTCACATTCCTCTCAGCAGATACCAATAATACGCTTAAGAGCCTCTTTTTGCTTCTTTTTTCATACGGACGTTTTTTATTTCATAGTAAACAATACGCATTTGCACTATTTTTTTCCTATTTTATCAATTATAAGATTATTTAGACAGTGAGCAGGGTAAGCGAATACTGTAGCCCACAAAAACATAGAGGAGGAAACAAATTGAAACGTATTCGTATCCCAATGACTCTTGCACTTGGCGCCGCTTTGACAATTGCCCCTTTGTCCCTTGCCTCTGCTGAGGAAAATCCCGCACCGAAGATCTCACAGAAAACAACAGCCGGAACAGCTGCCGCAGAAGTCGGTTTAAACGTCAACCTTGATTTGCTTGGGATTGCCAACCAAATCTCAGATGCCATTAAATCAGCCCAGAACCGGGACGGTTTTGTGAAAAATCTCATGGAATCTTCCTTCTACGCATCCGGCCAAAAATATAACGTCATGGTTTTTAACTTAAGCCAGGAGTATGAAGATCACTTAAATGGTGTGCAGTTTTACGGCTCGGCCGTTTATGACGGCATTACGTACGGCATTTGGGTATTTGAAGACGGAAGCTTCACAAACAAAGGAGACGGCGGCTGGATCAACTGGGCCTTCAGAGGCTGGTTCGACCGAAACGACAACACTGTCGAATTCCATCGCCCCTAACCTATAGAAAAAAGCTGGCGTCCGATGCCAGCTTTTTTTCTTGGAATTATTCGCCGCCTTCTAGCATTGCGGCTTCCACATCATTAATATATTGGCGAAGCTCATGAGAGATGTCCCGGGAAATTTCCCGCTCCTCAAAGAGCGTCTGAATCTCATTTCTGATCGCCTGCACAGCCTTCAGCTTCACTTCCAGCTTCTGATTTTCAAAATGGGCGTTCGATTTATGTTCGTGATGGCTGTGCTCCAATCTGAAAATTAATTGTTTATAAAACGAGATGACAGATAAAAATACTTCCTTATGTTCTTCCGGTATATGCTTTTCCAAATGTCCTATCGCAGCTTTAGCCGTTTTAACCCTAGTTGCTCTCATTAATCCCTCTTCGTTTAAAATCGACATCTCCGGCTTTTTATGTTCTCCGAAGAAAATCCAATACATCAGACGTTTCAGCCTTGTTTTTGATAAACCGACTTTAAACGGGTTGGCATACAAAATTTCCAATTCATTAAACCGTTCTTGCAGAGCATTTGCCGTTTCTTCCGGGATGTCTCCCCGCTCCAGCAGTTTCATCAGTTCTTCTTGCTCGGCTTTAATCCCTTGAGCGCGGACTTTCCGTTCATACTTTTTTATGCGGGTTGACGTTGTATATTGCTGAAAACGAAGGTTTTTCATTTTCTCATTGTATTCGGCAATGACCGCAAGAGACGCCGTTTTGTTTGTATCATTCATGTCTTCTTTAATCGTTTTGAGAGCCGTTTTAATCAGTTTGCGTCTCGCCGTCAGCAGCTTCTTATTTTTTTCTTCGTCCTCTTCTTCTTTTTCTGTCAGAAGCGGAAGCACGAAGGTGGCAATAACAAGCGTGCATAAAATGACGCCTGCGGCTAAAAAGAGAATCAGATTTCTTTCCGGAAACGGTGTGCCATCCTCCAGGAAATATGGGATGGAGAATGAACCTGCAAGCGTAACCGCTCCCCGCACACCTGAAATGGAAATTAACAATGTAGAACGAAGTCCCGGCTTATAAATAGTTTGATCTTTATTAAAGAACCACTTGCCGTTCCAGAAGAACAGCACCCACAGAAATCTAAGAAGCATTAACGTAAATGTAATGACCAGAATATAGCCGATCACTTTCATGTTGCTGATCGCTGTATCGTTAAAAATCACCGAAATGACATCCGGAATCTGTGTGCCAAGGATGACAAAGACAAGACCGTTCAAAATAAATAAAATAATGTTCCACGTACTCGATGAGACGATTTGCAGCTTCACCATCGTCGATTCGAGACGGTCCTGTTCAACCGCATGCGTAATACCGCCCGCCACAACGGCTAAAATGCCGGAAACACCGATTTCCTCCGCTGCCAAATAAATCACAAAAGGCGTCAGAATTTGAATCAGCATGTGCATCGTGACATCCTGCATGCCAAGGCGGCGCAGGAATAGACGAAAGCGGATAATCAAGAACGAAATGACAACCCCGCACAAAAGGCCGCCAACAGAAATAAACACAAAGCTGACAGCTGCTTGCGCCAGTGAAAATGCCCCGGTAACCGCTGCGGCAATCGCAAATTTAAAGGCGACCAGACCTGATGCATCATTCATCAGCCCTTCCCCTTCAAGCAGGCGCAGAATTCCTTTCGGCATCTTCACCCTTCCTGATAATGCGCTGACAGCGACAACATCAGTCGGTGAAAGAATGGCTGCCAGCCCAAAGGCCGCTGCCAGCGGAATATCAGGAATCATCCAGTGGATCGTGTATCCTCCTACAATCACAGTCGCAAATACAAGGCCAAGTGCAAGCAATAAAATGGGAGCTCTTAAATTCCAAAGCTCAGCCCGAGGCGTCCTCTTTCCATCATTAAATAGAAGAGGCGCAATAAACAAGACGAAAAACAATTCCGTGTTTAATTCAAAATGAAGCCCCTGTGGAAATGAGGCGGCAATAATCCCAAGCGCCACCTGAATCAGAGGCACTGGAATAAACGGGATAAACCGATTGACAATGTTAGAAATCGCAATAATAGCCAGTAAAACAAGGACGACTAAAAATATGTCCAAATGCATAACCTCCTTAATCTGCTGCGTATCTGCATGATGAGTTGATCAATATTTGTCCGAAGAGGCTGAGGCTTGCAAAAGATAAAGGATGGCCTTACATCCAATACTGGATTCCGCAGGAGTCTCCTCCACACTAGTCTTCTTTTATAGTACCCTTTTTAGGGTATTTTTTCTCATGATATGCTCATGGTGAACTTTTTTGCCGCAAAGCAAAATCAAAAAGAGACAGGGCAATCCCCCTGTCTCTCATCTCAATTATGAAAATTCATCCCGTCAGTTGTCGCTTTAATGATACCGGCGCGAATGACGAAATCACCGAAGTGCTCACCTTCCTCGCGTTCTTTCGCATAGCGGGAAAGCAGGACGCGCAGCTCGTTCAAAATGTCTTCTTCTCCGATATTTTCGCGGTACATTTTGCTTAAGCGGCTGCCGTCAAACGCAGCGCCTAGATACATATTATATTTGCCAGGCGCCTTTCCGATAAATCCGATCTCTCCGAGCGCATGGCGGGCGCAGCCGTTCGGGCAGCCTGTCATGCGAATGGTAATTTCCTCATCACGAAGACCGTTTTCGTCAATAATCTCATCCACTTTATCTAAAAGGGACGGCAAATAACGTTCTGCTTCAGCCATCGCCAATCCGCAGGTCGGAAGAGCAACACACGCCATAGAGCTGCGGCGCAGCGCTGTATAATGCTTTCCGTCAGTTAACCCGTATTGATCGATTAATGCGTTGATTTCATCCTTTTTCTCGCTTGGAACATTACCGATAATCAAGTTCTGATTGGCTGTCAGACGGAAATCGCCTGTATGAACTTTAGCAATTTCACGCAAGCCTGTCATCAGCTTATAATCTTCGTAATCCGTCACACGGCCGCCTTCGACAAACAGCGTAAAATGCCATTTATCCTCAATGCCTTCCACCCATCCGTAGCGGTCGCCGTTATGATCAAAATGGTACGGCTTCGCTTCTTCCAGGCTCCAGCCGAGACGGTTTTCCAATTCCTCTTTCACTGTTTCCAAACCGAGGCGGTCAACTGTGTATTTGAAACGGGCATTTTTACGGACGGAACGGTTTCCGTAGTCACGCTGAATCGTAATTGTTTTTTCAGCAACGTCATACATTTGTTCAGGGCGGCAGAATCCAATTACCTTGGCTAACTGCGGATATGTCGCTTTGTCGCCGTGCGTCATTCCCATACCGCCGCCGATTGCCACGTTAAAACCGATGAGCTTGCCATCTTCCACAATCGCAATGAATCCGAGATCCTGCGAAAAGACGTCAATGTCATTTGACGGCGGAACCGCAATACCGATTTTGAATTTCCGCGGCAGGTAAAGCGGCCCGTACATCGGCTCGACTTCTTCTGCGTCAGGCGTGCCGGCCACTCTTTCCTCATCAAGCCAAATTTCATGATACGCTCTTGTTCGGGGCAGGAGATCATCACTTAATTTTTTGGACCATTCGTATACTTCAGAATGGATTTCAGACTGGTAAGGATTCGATGCGCACATCACATTCCGGTTTACGTCCCCGCAAGCCGCGATTGTATCCAGAAGAGCCGAATGGATCGTCTGAATGGTTTTTTTCATGTTCCATTTTAAAATCCCGTGCATTTGGAACGTTTCACGCGTCGTCAGCTTTAGGGTGCCGTTACCGTATTTCTGCGAAAGATCATCCATCACGAGCCATTGCTCAGGCGTCGATACGCCGCCCGGCATACGGACGCGCAGCATGAACTGATAAGCCGGTTCAAGCTTTTGTTTTTGGCGTTCATTGCGGAGATCGCGGTCATCCTGCAAATAACTGCCGTGGTGTTTCATCAGGCGGTTGTCATCATCCGGAATTCCCGCACTGATCCGATCCAGCATCACTTCTTTTAGTGTGCCGCGCAAATAATCGCTTTCTTCTTTAATGCGCTCGACGTCACTTGGAGAGCCGTCCGGTGCTTTTAAGATTTTGGTCACCATGTTGAAAAACTCCTTTCAGGTCAAATCAGTATACATCACGCTGATAACGTTTTTGCTGCTGCATATCGGCAAGATAAACTTCCGCTTCTTCACGGGTCATATTGCCTTCTTTTTCTATAATTTCCAAGAGTGTGTTATGGACATCGTGTGCCATGTGCTTTTCATCTCCGCAAATGTAAACAGCCGCTCCTTCTTGAAGCCATTCAAACAGTTCTGCGCTCTGCTCAAGCATGCGGTGCTGCACATACACTTTTTCTTCCGTATCGCGTGAGAACGCTACGTCCATTTTTGTCAGCACGCCGTCTTTCAGCCAATTCTGCCACTCTGTCTGATATAGGAAATCTGTGACAAAATGCTGATCACCGAAGAACATCCATGCTTTTCCTTCAGCTCCCGTCTCCTCGCGCTCCTGCATAAAGGAACGGAACGGCGCAACGCCTGTCCCAGGGCCGACCATGATAATCGGTGTTTCAGGATCCTTCGGAAGCTTGAAGTTCTGATTATGCTGGACATAAACCGGCAGTGTGTCTCCCGGCTGCAGACGCTCCGCACATAAAATTGAGCAGACGCCTTTTCGTTCGCGGCCATGCGCGTCGTACCGAACTGCACCAATCGTTAAATGCACTTCATCCGGGTTTGCGGATAAGCTGCTCGCAATTGAATAGAGGCGGGCCGGCATTTTTCGAAGAATGGATACAAACTCCTGCGCCGTTACACTAAACGGCCCATAATCCCGGATCAGATCAAGCAAATCGCGCCCTTCAATATACGCTTTCACTTTACCCTCATTTCCCGGTGCTAAAAGCTCTCTAAGCTCCTCGCTTCCCGTCAAATGAGCAGCCTGTTCAAGAAGCGGCTTTGTGAGAACAGTAATTTCATAATGAGAAATCAGCGCTTCTTTCAGCGGGCGGACATCGCCTTGCTTATTCAGCGTCACAATTTCTTCGGGGTCCCAATTCATTTCCTGAAGCAGCAAATCGACAAGTACCGGATCATTTTCCGGATAGACGCCGAGGCTGTCACCAGGTTCATACGTAAGGCCTGATCCTTCAAGAGACAACTCTACATGGCGTGTTTCTTTATTTGATCCGCGGCCGTTTAAATTTAAATTTTCTAACACTTCCGCCCGGAAAGGATTTGTTCTTGAATACGCAGATTCACCAGTTTGAGGCGCTGCGGCCGGCGCAGGAGCGGCGCTTCCGCCCTCGGCTTCACTTAAGCCCTCAAATACGCTTTCCAGCCATTCAGCAGCCGGCTCATCATAATCCAAATCACAGTCAATGCGCGGAGAAATTCGTTTCCCGCCAAGCTCTTCTAAGCGCTGATCAAATTCTTTTCCTGTCTGACAGAAGAATTCGTATGAACTGTCACCAAGCGCTAAAACAGAAAAGCGAAGATCATCAAGCTTAGGCGCCCGTCTTCCGTGCAAAAATTCGTGAAACGACAGCGCGTTATCAGGCGGCTCACCTTCGCCATGCGTACTGACGACAATCAGAAGATTGTTAATTTTCTTGAGCTGGTTCGGCTTAAAGTCGCTCATGGATGAAACGGTGACTTGAAAGCCTCGCTCCTCAAGCTGCTTGCCGGCGTTCTCTGCAAGCCCTTGTGCGTTTCCCGTCTGTGAACCGTAAAGGACGGTGACTTCTTTTGAAATGGCCGGTGCCGTTACACCCGCAGACACAGCAGCCGGCGCCCCCGATGTTTCCAGGACGGAAACAGATTGCGCTGATAAATAGCCGCTCAGCCAGATTTTCTGAGATTCTGTCAAGGTTGGCAGAAGGCGGTTAAGGAGCTCTGCCTGCTCCTGATTAAACGGACTGTTCATTACCTGAAGTTGCAACGTATCCACCTCACAAAATTGTATAAACTGATCGAAATAGTATCTAATTGAACTTTACCGGAAGACACACCGCAAGTAAAATATATTTACATGATGATAACGATTAAGATTATTAATGATAAAACCCCTTTGTCTCATGTAAATGAAGAAAAAGAGAAGGCATCCCTTCTCTTTCAATCAGCACTCCTATATAAATGAGGGGGCACAGCACTCACAAACGGACTTGGTTCACCGATAGAAGAAACGGTCAGCCTGTGCATGGCCCGGGTGCAGGCAGTGTACAGCAGCCTCCGGTCGTGCTCTGTTCTATATTGTTCTTCTGAGGCATCATAGACAAGTACTGCGTCAAACTCAATTCCCTTCGCTAAATAAACCGGAATAACACAGACTCCCTTTTGAAACGTTTGGTTTTCTTTATGAATCAGCCGAATATCGGTATATTCGCTTATTTGAGCGTGTGCCTGTCTTGACTGCTGCGCCGTTTTGCAAATAACAGCAATGGTTTCATGCCCTTTCTTTCTAAGTCGCCCAATTTCTCGCATAAGCTTTTGACAAAGATCCTCGCGACCCTCGCTTTTTAACACGCAGGGCATTTCCCCATCTCTGTTAAAAGGCTCAATGTCCGCTCCGTCCTGCAGCAGCGCTTTTGTCAATTCCACAATTTGTCTCGTTGATCTGTACGTTCTTTTTAAACGGACACACTCAGCCTGCTCTTTTTCAAAGCCGGCATCCATACGTGCTGCACCGTTTATCGCATGGGCGTAAATAGACTGATTGATATCACCGAGCACCGTCATGCTGGCAGACGGAAAAATACTCCTTATATACGCCATCTGGAATGGAGAATAATCTTGAGCTTCATCGATAAATAGATGTTTGATCTGCGTGTTTTTCTTTCTGCCTTCTAGCAAATCCTGCAAATATAGAAATGGAGACGCGTCCTCATAGAGCAGTTTATTTTCTCCAAATGCCGATCTTGTCAGCTCCCCTATTGCCGCAGTATCCTCTGTTTGATCTTTGCTTCCCCAGTCAGAAAACAATTGCAGATACAGCTGTTTGACATCAAGAAACGCCAGCTGCCTGACCGCCTGTTTAATTGGTTTGAAGGCCTTTTTTACAATCATGGCGGCAAGCAGCTGCTGTTCTCTCTGATGATCGTTAAATGTACTCTCACTAAACCGTTTCTTTGCCTGCAGCTTTTTGTACACTTCCAAATATTCCTCTTTGTCGAGAAGTTCGGCTTCCTGAACGACCCAATCCTTTCGCCGTTCCTTTTTCTCCAGCTTGTTAAGCTCACTCAGCAGCCAATTTGCCGTTTGTTCCATCCGGTTCGGAATGGACAGGCTTTGATCAAGCGAGTAAAAATACGCTTGGACTTGTTCCTTTGTGATCAGTTTTTGTCCGCGGAAAACGATATTTTTAAAGATCATTCCTTCAGAAGACAGCCTGCTGGCGTATTCATCAATAAATTGCTGAAAAGATAAGCCTGCCTTCCACGTGATTCCGGCAAGCCTTGATTGAAAACTGCCATCTTTTGTTTTGGTCAGGCAATATTCCAGCTGATCAAAGGGGCTTTCACATTGAAACTTGCGGCCAAGCCGATGCTCGATATATTCCTGAAACGTCGCCTGTTCCATATTTTCTTCGCCTAATTCAGGCAAAACAGAGGAGACATAGCTGTTAAACAAAAAGTTTGGGGAAAATAAAACGATTTGTCCAGCATCAATTACACCGCGGTGCCTGTATAACAAATAAGCGACACGCTGGAGCGCTGCTGACGTTTTTCCGCTGCCTGCCGCACCCTGCACAATCAGAAATTTGCTTTTTTCATTTCGGATAATCTGATTTTGTTCTCTCTGAATCGTAGACACGATGTTTTTCATTTGTGTATCAGAGTGATGGCTTAATACCTCTTGCAGCATTTCATCGCCGATCGTCATATCAGTATTAAACATCGCTTTGAGAGCGCCGTTTTTAATGATAAACTGGCGCTTCAGCACCATTTCCCCTTCTATCGTTTCGCCGGGAACCTCGTATTCAGCTTTTCCTGGGGAATAATTATAGTAAAGGCTTGATATCGGTGCTCTCCAATCATAAATCAGAAAGTGTTCCTCCTGCTCATCCATACAGGATGCTAAACCGATATAGATCTGCTCCGCCTGTTTCTCGCCGTTTTCAATAAAATCAATCCGGCCGAAATAAGGCGATGCTTTTAATTGATGAATTCGTTTGAGCTGCTGATCCATATGCCGGTGATTCCGTTCCCGATCAGACAGCAGCTCTGCCTGCTGCTTAATGCTTGCCATCGTTTCAACCGCTTCATGGACGTCATCAAAGTTAACCGTGACATCCTCCCAGAAGTTTTTTCGTAATCCGATAATATCATGCTTTAATCCGCCCGCGGACGTTTCGAGAAGCCGCTCTTTATTCTCGAGCTCCTGCAGTACATCATCTATTCTTGACTGCTCTTCTTTCCATTCCTTATCATGCTGATTCATGAACGGCACCTCCAGAAAATAGTTGACAAACGAAGAAGAAATAATGTAAAATAGAATTGGATATATATTTAATATATGATAAAAACAGGCAAATACAATTTATAATAGCACATTCACCCAACATCGTTCAAGGTTTGGGTTATTTATATGCATAAAAAAACCGATTTCAACTCGAAATCGTTTTTTTTATTTTAAGATTTCACTGTTGTACGTGCTTTTTAAGGTTGCGAATCTTCTCTTTCATCAGTATCGATTCCTTATAACATTCAATCTTCCATATGAAAATATATCTTTTTCATTTTAAAAACACACAGAGCTTTGCCGTGTTTATCAGTTCATCTCACGTGAAGAGTGACTAAACTGGCTGTTTTATCATCCATATAGCAACTAAAATCAATAGCCTTCCATCCTTGCTATCATACCTATAGACGCAGTAAAATAGTCATTTTTTATCCAATTTCGACATATTTCAACAAAATGAAGTTTCTAATTTGGGAGATTAGGACGATGTTACATTATTTCTCACGGTTTATGATATGAACATGAAGAAAGAACCAGAATAAGCTAGGAGGAAATACTCAGTGAAGGAAAAGCTATATATGATGTTGCTGGCTTTCGTCGTAGCCGTAACAAGTTTTACGGCTATTGACCTAGTAAACAACAAAGCAGAAGCTAAAGATTGGGTTAAAAAAGGTCAAATATGGAGTACTCATTACCATTCGGGCTCATTTAAAAACTATACTTACTCGCCAACTTTTCATATTTATTATCCAGGGCAAGGAACTTGGGCCAACATTACGGCAAACGGATCAGGCAGCGGGAAAATTACAGCAACTCTGCAACAAAAGACAAATAAAGGCTGGAAAAATGTGAAAACTTTTTATGCAAAGAAAAAAGGCTCTACAAATTTAAGTTACAAACAAGCTTCTAAAAGCTACAAAACAAATTACAGATTCAAATTCACTAACACAGGAACTAAAAAGACCATCAGCTATACATTTTGGGCTACTTATTAATTTCAAACAACTTTGCTCTGCGCGGTCAGCATTTGAAAAGACTTTGATCCAGCTGGCTGCAATAAAAAAACCTCTCCGACATGGATGAGGTTTCTTTTATTTACTGGCTATCTAAGCGAAAATAACGGTTTGGCAGCTTCCAATTAAACATATAAGAACAAACGCGGCATACGACAAGCACAAAAAACAGCGCGTATAAACCGATCGAGTTTCCGGTCCAGCCCAAGCCGACGATTAAACCGCCGAGCGCCGCCCATACCGCATAGATTTCCGCTTTCAGCACGAGCGGCTTGCGCCCGGCAAGCAGGTCTCGGATGATTCCTCCGCCGCTTCCCGTCAGCACCGCAGCCACGATAACGGCACTAAGCGGATGCCCCATTTTGACGGCGTACAGGGCGCCTTGAATAGCGAAAGCTGCAAGACCGATCGCATCCGATAAATTTCCCCATTTGTTCCAATGCTTCAGCAGCAGCTTCGGAAACAAAAAAACGATCGTGATGGATATCAGAGCGATTTGAAAGTACGCACCCTGCTCCCACAATGCTGACACCGGAACACCGATCAGCAAATTGCGGATCGCTCCTCCTCCAAAAGCTGTGACAATCCCTAATATATAAACACCTAAAATATCATATTCTTCTTCCATTGCAACAATTGCGCCGCTGACCGCAAACGCAATGATGCCGATCACACTGAGCAGCTCCCAAGCCATTCTGATGACTCCCTTTATATTTGTTAAATTTTCTGACGACCTCTAGATTTTATAACCGCTTCAGCTTAAAATCAATAACATTTTTATGATAAAAAAAGATAAATGTAGAGGGAAAACAGTAAACGCCGATCAGCATGAGTCTGCCGCTGGCAGTGCCTATCATTTGTACCGTAAAAAAAGCGCCCCTCATTCGGGACTGACCCCATAAGATGAGACAAATAAAAAACACCTTCAAGTTTGAAAACGGATAGTTGTTATCCGAAATAAGACTTGGAGGTGTTTTTTGTATGGGAACAAGAATGAGTTATCCGATTGAAGTCAAACAGAAGGCTGTAGAAATGAGATTGGCAGGCGTGCCTATGAAAGAGATCATGCAGGAATTGAATATCAGGAATAAGACGCAGGTTCAGACATGGGTTAGATGGCATAAAGCTGGGGATACACATCGATTTGAACAGCCTGTTGGTAAGCAATACACTTACGGAAAAGGTCCGGAGTATTCTTCCGAATTAGAGAAACTGCAGGCAGAGAACCGTTATCTGAGACAACAAAATGAAGTTTTAAAAAAGTACAACGAATTGGAAAGGAAGTTGATAGCCAAACGTCAGTCGAACTTGTAGAAGTATTGCACGGCACAATGACCGTACAGAATATCTGTGTTCATTTAGGTATCTCACGAGCGTCTTATTATCGTTGGAAGAAGAACCTGATGAAAGATCATCCCAAGCGCCATTTGGAAAAACAAATCGGCACGTTGTGCCGAGAGCACAAGTATCGATATGGATATCGAAAAATTACAGCTATATTAAAAAAGGAAATGCGTATTAACCATAAAACGGTTCAGCGTATCATGCAGAAAAATCAGTGGCAGTGCCGGGTTAAGGTGAAAAAGCGCAAGAAGAATGGGCAGCCATATGCCGTGGTTGATAATATATTAGATCGGAACTTTCAGTCCGATCATCCTCTTGAAAAACTAGTAACGGATATCACGTATTTGCCTTATGGACAGAAACAATTGTATCTTTCCAGTATATTGGATGTATACAATGGAGAAGTAATTGCTTTCACGATTGGAGATAAGCAGGACACAGACTTTGTCTTAAACACACTTGATCAGCTGCCAACACTGCCTCAGAACTGCGTGTTACATAGTGACCAAGGATCTGTGTATACATCTTATGAGTATCAGAAAGCTGTTAAAACAAAAGGCATTACCATGAGCATGTCCCGCAAAGGGACGCCCGCTGATAATGCCTCCATCGAATCGTTTCATTCCTCACTAAAGTCTGAAACGTTCTATCTTAACAGCATTAATCGAACCACGACCGCCATCGTAGAACGCACTGTCAAAGAATACATTTATTATTATAACAACATTCGTATTCAAACGAAACTAAACAGCCAATCACCGATAAGCTATCGGCAATTGGCTGTATAAAAGTGTTTTGATCCCTGTCTCAAAAACAGGGGTCAGTCCCTTCGCGGGCGCTTTTTTCTTATTCAGATTTTTCGCCTTTGAGGAGGCACATAAAAATGATGATCAGAATAAAAGCAATCAAGGCCAGAAACGGAATGGTCACAAAACCGAACCAGTTAATATATTGGCCCGAGCAAGGCACACCGCTTACACATGGCTTGATGCCGCTAAAGCCCGGCACTTTTTGCTCCAGATAATGCATAATCGAAATAAATGCGCCGATAATTGCCATCGGCAGCACATATTTTTTCACGCGTGTGTCACCCTGAAAGGTGGCGATTCCTAAAATCAGAACGAGCGGATACATGAGAATACGCTGGTACCAGCACAGTTCACATGGGATGAACTTTTTGATTTCACTGAAATATAGGCTGCCCAGCATGGCGATAAGAGCAACAACCCAGGAAGCATATAAAAAAACAATTCTATTTTTCATGCGCTTACTTCCCTTTCAGCTCTTTTTCTATCGTTTCTTTAATTTCTTCATAATTCGAAAAATTACTGATCACTTTATCATTAACATAAATCGTAGGCGTTGCTTTTATGTTCATTTTATGATTAAGGTCCGAATCCTTTTCCACTGCAGATGCAAATGTTTCCTTATCAAGATTGTCCTTCAGCGTATCAGGGTTTACCTTTGTCGTGCTTTTTGCGATATCACCGAGAACCGCCGGCGTTACCCATTCCTGTTCTGTGTCCGGCTGCTTGTCAAACAGCTTTTCATGAAATGCCCAGAAAGAATCAGGATCTTCTTTCCATACTTCCTCTGAGGCAAGAGCCGCTAACGTTGAGCCTTTTCCATGGAACATGACGTTCACGAAAGAAAATTTCACATCGCCCTTGTCAATAAAGTCTTTTTGGATTTTAGGGAAGATGTCGCTGTTAAACATCTTGCAAGACGGACATTTATAATCTCCGAATTCCACTACCGTTACCGGTGCATCATTTTTGCCAAGCACAGGCTGGCCTTTGATAGACGGCTGTCCTGACACTGCTTCGTTGCCTTGCTCCGTTTTGTTATTAATGATGACAATTGCTGCTAACAAGACAACAACGACAACCGTAAGGATGACCGCGAATTTCGCAGAAGACTGCTGTTTCTTTTTCACTCCGACACCTCATCGTTTTAAAATTAAAAAAGAAGCGGATCTCAATTGACCCACTTCTTTATTTTAACAAGACAACCGTCTATAAGAAAAGCCCGAAATAGTGAATTCTCTCCGACAATTATCTTATTTTGAGGCGCATCACGCGCATAGCGTTTGCAACAGCGAGAAGCGTAACACCGACATCTGAGAAAACCGCCTCCCACATGGTCGCAAATCCAAACGCTCCGAGTAAGAGGAAAATGGCCTTAACACCTAAAGCAAATCCGATGTTTTGCCACACGATTCGCCGAGTCCGTTTGGCAATCCGAATCGCTTCCGCTATTTTTGACGGCTGATCTGTCATCAGCACAACATCCGCGGCTTCTACAGCTGCATCTGACCCGAGTCCGCCCATCGCCGCTCCAATGTCCGCGCGTGCAAGCACCGGAGTGTCATTAATTCCGTCACCGACAAAAATGAGTTTTTCATTCGGGAGCAGCTTCGATTCCAATGCTTCTACCCGCTCCACTTTATCCTCCGGCAGCAGCTCCGCATAAACCTCGTCGAGGCCGAGCTGTTTTCCGACTGTTTCTCCTGTCTGTTTTGAATCGCCCGTCAGCATGACTGTCTGTTTGATACCGAGCGATTTCAAATCTGCGATCGCTTGTTTTGCGTCTTCCTTTACTTCATCTGCTATGATGATCGCCCCGGCATAGCGCTGATCAATAGCCACGTGAACAATTGTACCGGCGTTTTCATCCGGGACGCTCTCAATCTGCTCTCTTTCCATCAGCTTCTTGTTCCCCGCAAGGATTTCTTTTCCGTTCACCTTTGCGAAAATACCGTGCCCGGATATTTCCTCATATGACTCGATTGTGTCCGGGGAAAGCGGCTTCCCATAGGCTTTCCGCACAGATTCTGCAATCGGGTGCTGAGAGTGGAGCTCAGCGTATGCCGCGGCTTTGAGTAAAGTCTCCTTCGAAAAACCTTTCGCAGGTTTGATCTCTGTCACTTCAAAGCTGCCTTTTGTCAGTGTGCCTGTTTTATCAAACACAGCGTATTTGACTTGATGTAAGGCTTCTAAGTAATTGCTTCCTTTCACAAGCACCCCGGCCTTCGAAGCTGCGCCGATTCCGCCGAAGAAACCGAGCGGAATGGAGACAACAAGGGCGCATGGGCATGAAATGACTAAGAAAATAAGCGCGCGGTACACCCAATCAGAAAGTAAAGCGCCAGGAATAAACAGCGGCGGGACAAATGCCAGCAGGGCGGCGATAATGACGACAGCCGGTGTATAATACTTGGCAAACTTCGTGATAAAGTTTTCGGTCCGCGCTTTACGGCTGCTCGCATTTTGAACCAAATCTAATATTTTGGATACCGCGGAATCCTGATAGCCTTTTGTTACTTCTATATGCAGAACGCCGTTTTGATTGATAAAGCCGGACATGACTTCTTGTCCTTCTGCCGCTTTTCTTGGTACAGATTCTCCTGTCAGCGCTGATGTATCAACCATCGCCGATCCCTGCACAACCTTTCCGTCCAGCGGTATGCTTTCTCCCGGGTTGACGACAATGATATCTCCTGTCTGCACGTCCTCCGGAGAAACGGTCTTGATGCCGTCTCCTATTTTCATATTGGCGTAATCCGGCCTGATATCCATTAATGCACTGATCGATTTTCTAGAACGGCTGACCGCGGCTCCTTGAAACAGCTCGCCGATTTGATAAAACAGCATCACAGCAACGCCTTCCGGGTATTGCTGAATTAAAAAAGCGCCGATTGTAGCAAGAGCCATTAAAAAATGTTCATCAAACACTTGTCCGCGGCTGATATTTTTGACCGCTCGAACGACAATGTCTCCTCCGATTATCAAGTAGGCGGCGAAAAATAATAAAAATTCCAGCATTGGGCCGGCATGAATCAAATATGCCGCCGCTCCGAGAAGGACCGCTGCTGCCATTCTGATCAGCATATTGATCATTCTTTTTCGATAACCGTCATCTGCTGATTTCTTTTTATGTTTCGGACGAACTGTTACATGAGGATCAATTGATTTTACTTTTTTCTCGACCTTATTGGTGACCCATTGTTCTTCTTTGCCATCGGCTGAGACAGTCAGTGTGCTTGCTGCAAAGTTAACCGCGCATCCGTCAACGCCTTTGATGCCTTTGACGCCATTTTCGATTTTTTGTGCGCAGTTGCTGCAATCCAAACCGTCCAGAACATATTCCCGCGTCACTTGTTTCATTTGTCTCACCTTACCTTCCGATTTAGGGTTCCCTCATCAAAGCATATGAATGAGTGTGAGTATCAAAATTACATATATGAGCATATACTCATATAATAGTTACATCTATTATATGGTGTTTTCCAAGAAAGTGTCAATGAAAAATAAAAACCGGCAAATCACCGGTTTTTATTTTACTTTTTGCAGACGCAGCGCATTCAGAACAACAGATACAGAGCTAAAAGCCATTGCCGCTCCCGCTATCCATGGCGCTAAAAATCCAAGGGCCGCGATTGGAATGCCGAGACTGTTATAGCCAAGTGCCCAGAATAAGTTTTGTTTAATGTTTTTCATGGTAAGTCTGCTCATACGGATGGCGTCCGCAATACTGTTCAGATCGCCGCGAATGAGCGTTATGTCCGCTGTTTCCATCGCGATGTCGGTGCCTGTTCCAATTGCCATGCCGATATCCGCTGTGGCAAGCGCGGGTGCATCGTTGATTCCATCACCGACCATTGCCGTCTGGCGTCCTTCTTTTTGCAGGCGGGAGATTTCCGCTGCCTTTTGCTCAGGAAGGACCTCAGCAATGACGCTGTCAATTCCAGCTTCCTTTGCTATCGCTTCTGCCGTTCTGCGATTGTCCCCGGTCATCATGATGACATCCAGACCCATCTCTTTCAGACGGGTGACTGCCTCCCGCGACGTGTCTTTTATCGTGTCGGCAACCGCTACAAGTCCCGCTGCTGCTCCATCAATGGACACGAGCATCACAGTTTTTCCTTCTCCTTCAAGCTCCTCCATCCGAGGAAGAAGAGCCTCATGCTCAATCCGTTCGCTCTCCATTAACCGTCTTGTGCCGACGAGTATCGTTTTGCCTCCGGCTTCGGCTGAAATACCAGCGCCTACTTTCGCTACAAAATGGGTGAGCTTCGGTATCTCCAGCCCTTTATCTTTCACACCGGCAACGATCGCTTCGCCGAGCGGGTGTTCCGAGCCCGTCTCAGCTGCTGCTGCGAACCGGAGCAGCTCTGTTTCTTCAAAGCCATCGGCAGGAATGGCATCAGTCAGCTTCGGCTTTCCGTTTGTCACTGTTCCGGTTTTATCGAGAACAATGGTATCAAGGCGGTGTGTTTTTTCTAAATGCTCTCCGCCTTTAAAAAGAATGCCGAATTCAGCCGCCCGTCCGGATCCTGCCATAATGCTTGTCGGGGTGGCAAGACCCAGTGCACATGGACAGGCGATGACGAGAACCGCAATAAACTTGCTGATTGCTTCAGCAAAATCACCTGGAGACGCCCAAAGATACCAAATAAGGAACGTGAGGACGGCGATCCCCAATACAATCGGCACAAAAATGCCGGAAATCTGGTCGGCGAGACGCTGGATCGGCGCTTTTGATCCTTGTGCTTCCTCCACAATTTTGATGATATGAGAAAGCGCTGTTTCTTTCCCGACGTTAACAGCCTTGATTTTCAGGAAACCGTTTGAGTTCACAGTCGCTCCTGTCACGCTGTCACCGGGAGATTTGTCAACGGGAAGACTTTCTCCTGTAATCATGGATTCATCTACAGCCGAGCGGCCTTCCAGCACCTCTCCATCGACAGGAATTCGTTCGCCTGGTTTGACATGAACAATATCACCAACAGCCACTTCATCTATCGGGATGATTTGCTCCTGTCCGTCTCTTACGACCGCCGCTGTTTTGGCTTGCAGCTTCATGAGCTTTTTAATGGCATCTGATGAGCGCCCTTTCGCCTTCGTTTCAAACAGCTTTCCTAACAAAATGAGCGTCAGCAAAATCGCGCTTGTTTCATAGTAAAGGCCGTCAGTATGCCCATGGGAACCGAGGCTTCGAATCGTAAGATAAAGACTGTAAGCATAAGCAGCCGTTGTTCCGAGTGCAACCAATACATCCATATTGGCGCTTTTATTTCTGAGCGCCTTATATGCGCCGACGTAAAACGGCCAGCCGATCAAAAACTGCACCGGGGTCGCAAGGGCAAATTGCATCCACGGATTGAGGAATAAATCCGGCACCCAAATGAACGAAGTAAATGTAAAATGGCTCACCATCGCCCACAGCAAAGGAAATGACAGAATAGCTGAAAAGATCAGTCTCGCTGTTTGCTGCCGTTCTTCTTTCTTTTTGGAAGCAGCGGCTTCGCTATCCTCATCGCCTTTCAGCTTAAGTTGATATCCGATCTTATCAACGACTTCTTTAAAATCGCTGACAGCCGCTTCTTTTGGGTTGTATTCAACTGTTACAGTTTCTAAAGCAAAGTTCACCGGAGCATTTGTAACGCCTTCTAATTTGCTAAGCCGCTTTTCAATCCGATTGGCGCATGCTGCACAGGTCATGCCCTCAATATCAAACTCAGCTTTTTCCGTTACGACGTGATAACCCAGTTTTTCTATTTTTTCTTGGATTGCTTCTGTTCCTGTTTCAGCAGGGTCATAGGTGACATTTGACGTTTCCGTCGCCAGATTCACATTGGCATCCGTGACACCAGGCATCCGCTTCAGGCCTTTTTCAATTCTGGCGGCACACGCCGCACAAGTCATACCAGATACTTGCATCGCAATTTCCTTTTGCTCACTCAATACACTCACTCCTTTATATACACCCGGGGGGTATATAAAAATGAAAGAAATATCGCGCCTTGATGAAGGCGCGATACCGTGAATCAGTTGGCTACATCATAGCCTTGGTCTTCTATCGCATCCGCAATGTCTTTGACTGACACTTTGCCGGCATCAAACGTGACATCAACTTTCCCCGCTTCAAGATTGACATGAACAGCACTAACCCCGTCCAGTTCTCCCACACTCGTTTCAACTGCTTTGACGCAGTGCTGACAAGACATGCCTTCAACTTGCAATGTTTTTTGTTCCATATGAATTCCTCCTGTTTATTCGATCTGTTTTCATCCTACCATACCCCCGTAGGGTATTACAATAATAAAACATGATTATTTCGCTAATTTTTTAAATACGTCTAATAGCTCAGAAATGGCTTGGTCCCCGTCTCCGCTTTTGATGGCGTCTGCTACGCAATGATGGGCGTGATCTTCAAGCAAGTGGAGAGCCACTTTTTGCATTGCCGCCTGAACAGCTGAAATCTGTACAAGAATATCTACACAATATCGATCGTTTTCCACCATATTTTGAATGCCTCTGACCTGGCCTTCTATCCGTTTCAATCGGTTTGTAATTTGATCCTTTTCTTTCGAGCTTTTATGGTTTAATGCTTTATGTTCATTATGCTTCTCCATGCGCACACCTCTGTTTCATATATTAATTCCCATTATACTGATTGTCCAAACCGTTGTCTAAGCTTGCGGCGGCAAAAAAATCCACTATGCAGGTTTTACCATTTGAAGATAAGGGTATATACCTTTATCAAAGCACTTTTAAAAGGGGAGAAGAAAAGTGAATACGATACAGGTAGGGATATTAGGGTACGGACTGTCAGGCTCGGTCTTTCACGCGCCGCTGCTTGCCGTTCTGGACGAGTATCATATCAGCAAGGTGATGACATCGCGAACGGAAGAGGTGAAGCGTGATTTCCCTGATGCCGAAGTAGTGCATGAGCTTGAGGAGATGACAAATGATCCGGCAATTGAGCTTGTCATCGTCACCACTCCGAGCGGCCTGCATTACGAGCACGCATTGGCATGCATTCAGGCGGGCAAACATGTCGTTATTGAAAAACCGATGACAGCCACTGCTGAAGAAGGGGAGAAATTAAAAAAAGCGGCCAACGAACGAGGCGTCTTGTTAAGCGTATACCATAACAGGCGATGGGATAATGACTTTTTAACAATTAAGAAACTCATTGATGACGGGTCTCTAGAAGATATCAATACATATCAGGTCTCCTATGACCGATACAAACCTGAGATTCAAGCAAGATGGCGGGAAAAAGAAGGGGCTGCCACCGGTACGCTGTATGATCTCGGCTCTCATATCATAGACCAGGCACTGCATTTATTCGGAATGCCTAAAGCTGTAACCGCAAAAGTCATGGCTCAAAGAGAACATGCTGAAACCGTTGATTATTTTCATCTGACAATGGATTACGGCAAGCTTCAAGCCATTCTATACGCCGGATCAATCGTCCCGGCAAACGGGCCGCGTTATCAAATTCACGGACAGCAATCAAGTTTTATCAAATACGGGATTGACGGACAGGAGGATGCCCTCAGAGCCGGGAAAAAACCGGAGGATGACAGCTGGGGTGCGGATGATCCCGAGTCTTACGGTCAGCTGACAACTGTTCATGGCGAGAACAAAAAAACAGAAACCATTCCATCAGTTAACGGCTCTTACCTTACCTATTACCGCAAAATAGCAGACAGCATACGCGAAGGCGCGCCGCTGCCTGTCACAGCTGAAGAGGGAATTGATGTCATCCGGATCATTGAAGCGGCTGTGAAAAGCAGTGAAGAGAAACGGACCATTTCGTTAGAACAATAAATAAAGCCTCCCTTTATACGGGGAGGCTTTTTCATTAGAATGTTTTTCCTGCTTCTTTTGCACGGGCAATCGCATCTTCTTTGATTTGCTGTGCTTTGTCAGGCTCTGCATTATGACCCTCTACGAAAATGCCATCGAAGGATGGAACGCCGAAGAAGTTCATCATAATGCCGATGTAGCGGTGGCCCATTTCCATTTCAGCCGCAGGGCCTTCTGAATAATAGCCGCCGCGCGCTTGAATGTGAATCGCTTTTTTATCAGTTAACAAGCCGATAGGACCTTGTTCAGTATATTTGAAAGATTTTCCTGCTACTGCAACTGAATCAAGGTACGCTTTCATCACCGGCGGGAATGAGAAGTTCCATAATGGTGTGACGAACACATATTTATCAGCTGATGCAAATTGATCGCTAAGCTCTCCTAAACGGCCCACTTTCTCTTTTTCGTTTTCAGAAAGTGCATCGCCGGACTGGAGCTTGCCCCAGCCGCTGAATACATCAGCATCAATGTGAGGAATGTTTTCTTTGTACAAGTCGATATGTACAACTGCATCATTTGGATTTGCTTCTTTGTATGATTCGATGAACGCTTTACCGGTTGCCATGCTGTAAGAAGTCGCTTCATCATGCGGGTGAGCAGTGATATACAATACTTTTGCCATTTTTACCAGCCCTTTCAATTTTAAAATTACACATCCGTTATTATCATTCAGACGCGTCATGATTATTCTTTATCTCTTAAACCTTATTATAGGTGCAATAAAAATTGCTTTCAAGTAAAATATCTCGAATTAAAGATTTTTTTTAAACCCGTACGAACAGCTTACTTTTCATAAGCTGTTCGCAAACCTGTATACAATGTGTAGAGCTCCCCGCTGATTCGCGGATAATACGGAAAACGCGGCACTTCTACAACAGCGGGCGGCATTTTCATCAGTACTGATTGCTCAGCCTGTTCAAAAAACGCTCTCAATTGGTTTATTTCTTCTTCAGAAACCGGAGAGGACGGGCGGTGATGGGCTTGAGCCGAGAGCAAATAATAACCTAAGTGCTGTACTCCAGAGATCGCCGGCCACAGCGTATCCGCTTTCGCTTTTGGAAAATCTCCAAGTGCTTTATCATATGCATCCCGAAGCCTGACTAAGCTCACTCTAAGCTGATGTCCGTCTATTTGCTGTCCGGCTAACAGTTTCTCCATAAACTGCCCTTCCAGCCTGATCACTTCCCACATGTATTCAGGCAGGCGTTTTGCTGAAAAACGTCTCCACAAAAGCATTGTTCCCAATAGGCCAATTGTGCTGCCGACAGCCACATCGGTCAGCCTCGCCGCTATAAAATAACCGGCCCCCAAGCCGCCATGCATGCTTTCTGTGATAACAAGCGCGTTTGCGGTCAGAAAAGGAACAGCCAAAGCATAATTGCGGACAATCAGCATTTCAAGAAGAAATTGAAGCATTGTGATACATAAAGCGATATACACGCCGGATGGCTTAAAGAACAGGATCGCCCCTGCCAGCATCACGCCAATTACGGTTCCTGCCGAACGCTGAATGGCTCTTTGCAGCGTAAAGACAACAGTCGTGCCCAGCATCACCGCCGCTGCCGAGAGCGGAATCCAGTAAGAACGGTGAAAACCGAAAGCATTGGCAAACAAAGCCGCCGCAAACAGCACAATCCCATACTTTAATGCCCGAATCAAAACAGGTGACTCCCAGTCAAAGGCATTTCTCAGAAAGTAATAGGAGGATGGCAGACGGCTTGGCTCCGCGTCCGATGGATCATCATTCTGTCCTGAAGCGATACTCAAAACCTCGTTGATTTCTTCATACAGCTTCCGGGCTGGCTCCGCTTCATCCTCCTGAATAGGAAACGCATCGGAAACACGAGATTGCCCCAGCATGTCGGCAGTTTGGCGAAGTGCCTTTGCGATCTGCGCCTTATCTGCGTTTGGTGTTTCGGCAGAAAAATGAATGATCGAGATGAAGAGATCATCCGCTTTTTCCAGCAAGCGGATAAAACGTTCATCATGAGGCGATTTTCTCCATCTATTCCCTTTGCCGAGCACCGTTTGACGGGCTGTTCTCAGCATCAGCACGGTCTGATGCTGCGCGTTATGAAAATCAGGAGTTCCGACATCGGAAAGGCAGGATGCAAGCTGGCGGTATGTTCTATTCAGCACTGTATTTTCCGGTCCATGCCTGTTATTGATCCAGCCAATCAAGGCGATTCCTGTGGCGAAAAGCCCGCCGGCAAATGTCAGTCCCGCTCTGAACGGAGCTTCTGAAGGATCTGCCGGCAAACCCGAGCTCACCAAAAAGGCAAGGACAAAAAACATCGGTGCTGGCCCTTGTATCCCAAGCGCGCCAAAAATAAACATTGCAGCTGCCCCGATAAGCCCCAGAACAGCCGCCATGCTCCAAAAAGTCCCTGCCAAAAGCGTCCCTAATCCAAACGATGCGGCGATCCCCATTGAAACTAACAGCAGCTTCAGAATACGTTTCGTATACGATTCCCCGCCTGCATATAAAAAAACAAAGCCGCCGATGCTAGCGGTCAAACCGAAATCCGTGTGTCCCGACAATGCGCCGACAAACACAGGAAATCCTGAAGCGACGCCTGACCCGATTGCCTTTTTCCATGGGAAAGGGGTTGCATGAATGCGAAAGGCATCCTTGACGGCACTTGGCACTGTTCTTCGATTTTGATCAGAAGACTTGTTCATATTGCATAACCTCTTTAACGACATGATGTTGGTCTCTTCCCGTTTATTCGCCATAGTATGCCCAGAAACAGACCCATCTTCTCATTGGATATGCTCTCATCAAAAAAGACAGAGACATATCTTCTCTGCCTTCATTACACAAGTTTTTTCGCAATGTCATGCATTGGTTTGATCCAGTTGCTGTATGTCAGCTCAGCCGCCTTTTTCCGGTCTTTCTCCTTATATGCCTGAATGATTTGGTTATGTTCTTCAATAGAATTCTGCGGAGACTTGAAAAAGAGATACTCAAGCCGAAGAATATGCATGTGAAGAACTGAGGTAAAATTGCTGATATATTCATTATCAGCCGCCTCAATTATCACATCATGAAACGCTTTATCAATGCCAAGCACTTCATAGATTTCGTTTCGGTCAATTGCCGCTTTCATTTCGTGATTGATGGCTGTCAGCTGCTCTATATGAGACGAATGAATGTTTTCAATTGCCAATTCGGCAGCGGTGGACTGGAGAGACGCCATCGGCGGATAGACTTTGAAGACATCATTTTTTTCAATCTGTGAAATTCTTGTTTCTTTCCCCGGAGACATTTCAACAAACCCCTGCATCTCTAATAATTGCAAAGCCTCTCTGACCGGTGTTCTGCTGACGCCAAGCGCTTTGGCCAACGCATCGTCATTCAATTTTTCTCCGGGCACAAGCACTCCTTCCACGATCCACTTTTGAATTTGCTCAAAAGCAAGCTTTTTGGCAGTCTGCCGTTTCGGCTTTGGGGCATTGGACGGTATCGGCACAAAGCATCACCTCTGAATATGAGTTTGGTTTTTTAATGCTGCCGTTTTGCCGGCACTTTTCTTCTGTGAAAGGACAAAAATCATGACTAAAATGCATGCCGCTCCTGCTGCTTGAAACAACCCAAAGGACACGCCAAGCCAAAGAATAGAAGACGCTACTGCGGCAACCGGCTCAGTGCATCCCAGCATGCTTGCTTCTTGCGGGAATAAATATTTCAAACTTTCTAGGTACATGCAGAATCCCAATAACGTTCCGAAAATAACAATAAAAGCCACCGATACAATTCCAGAAACCGTCCAGCCTTCTGCCTGTACTGCCCAAGGCGGATGAATAAAGCTCATGCCGACGCCCCCGATCAGCATCCCCCAGCCAATGACGAGAGCCGACCCCCATGTTTTCAAAAGAGAACTGGAATACAGCGTATAGAAGGCAAGTGCGCCAGCAGAAAGAAGACCCCATACAACAGATAAAGGAGAAACTGTTAAATTGCTGATGTTTCCATTCGTCAGCAGCAAAAAAGTGCCTGCTAAAGCCAATAATAGCCCCAAAAAATCGGAAAACTGAAATGAATTCTTTCGGGTCAGAAGCAAATACAGCATAATCAGAACAGGCGCTAAGTATTGAAGCAGCGTAGCCACCGCTGCGTTTCCGGTTCCGATTGAAGCTAAAAACGTATACTGAACACCCAGCATGCCGGCAATCCCGAAAACAATAAGCTGGACAGCCGCTTTTTTATCTTTCCATATGCCCCAAACTGCCCTCCTGTTTTTACCGGCGGACACAATAATCAGCACCAACAGGCCTGATAACAGTAAACGCACCGTTACAAGCCACTCCACCGATACATCACTCGTTTCAAATAAATGCTGGGCAACCGTTCCCGATAATCCCCAAAAAGCAGCTCCGACAATCACCATTAAAAAGCCGTACAACCGTTGTTTCTGAGTCGCCAACGTATATCCTCCTGACATGTAATATGCAATATATTACATATTATATCGTTTTACTTTTCAGAAAACAAAGTGTTTTCAAAAAATAAAAATAGTGCTACTCGCACTGCTTAGATAAAAGTCTGTGAATAAAAAATAAAGGATAAATCAAAAGGTATCCATTAAACAGCCACCATGCAAGATCAAAATCCCCGCTAAATGTCCAGAATGATAAAGCCTGAAGGCCTGAACAGAAGGTCAGCACAAGAGAAATCAGCGCCAGCTGCCTCCATATTGCTCTTTTGACGCGCTGCAAATACAAGCTGTACAAACCAGTCATGGAGATTAAGATATCCAAGGGAAAAAAGGACCAATTCCAGGCGATCATAAACGGATCTTGATAATGTTTAAAGGCCCAGCTTTCCGGCATTAATGAAAAGCCGGCAGACAGCCAGTACAATATAAAACCGATATCAGTCACGAGAAAGAACAGTTTCATCACTCTCATGTTACTGCTCACTTTTATGTACCGTTTGAGGCTCCGCCCCTTGATCGATCAGGTTTAAAGACACAACACCGGCAATAATCAGCCCGATTGAAATCAGTTTCATGACACTTATATTCTCTTGAAAATACAAAAACCCGACAACTGTGATCAGGACAATGCCCATCCCCGACCAGACAGCGTAAGCAACAGATACATCGATAGATTTGAGCGTAAGCGTCAGAAAGAAAAGACTCCCGCCATAAAAAAACAGCAATAGCACACTCGGCAGAAGCCTCGTAAAACCCGATGAAAGCTTCATACTGACTGTTCCGGCAACTTCAAATAAAATGGCCAAACATAAAAACATCCACTGCACGCGCCACCAGCCTCCTCATTTTTCTGTTATCCCGTTACATAATACATCTACGATTGATTCAAGAACTTCTCCTGTCGTGTACTGATGTTTGAGCGGATAATCAGGATCATATACTTGGTTGATGCTTCCTATATACATTTGAACCAATAAATCAATGTTGATGTTTCTGATCTTCTTTTGCTCCCTGCACTCGTTTAACAATCCAATAACAACTGACCATTCTTCCTTCATAAACGTGTCTAATTTGAGCCACGCATCGTAATGGGATTTCTTCAGCTCTTGTAATAACCCCATGTTCAGCAGCTCCATTTCCTTTGGAAGACCGATCAGCATTTGCTTCACCTTTTCAAGCGCATCTAGGGTCTCATCTTCATAGATGCTTTTTTCCATTTGCTTCATCTCTGCGATAAACTGCGCCACGACGGCCTCCGCAAGCTGATCTTTCGACGGGTAATGCGCATAAAGCGTCCGCTTGCTTGTTCCAAGCGCTCCCGCCAGATCGTTCATTGTAAATGAAAAACCTTTCTGTCTGATCAGGCGAATGGTTTCCGCCAATATTCTTTTTTCCAAATCAATCACCTCGCTTTCGGTACTAGAAAAACTTTTTCGGTACCAAAATTATACGACAGCAGGTTCTGGAAATCAATACAATAAAAAAACCTCTTCCCAAAGGGAGAGGTTTTCTAAAAAACGCTGCGGACCAAGCCGCCGTCCGCCCGAAGTGCCGCGCCATTAATCGCGGAAGACAGCGGGCTGCTTAGGAATGTAACAAAGTGGGCGATTTCTTCCGGCCGGATCAGCCTTTGGATAATTGAAGTCGGACGGTTTTCCTTCATAAAACGGGTCTCGGCTTCTTGAACAGTCAGGTTTTCACCAGGATAAAGAGAGTTCAGCATTGTTTCCACTCCCTCTGTTAAGGTTGAACCCGGCATGACTGTATTTACCGTTACATTTGTGCCTGTTGCCAGCTCCGCCAAGCTGCGGGAAATGGAAAGCTGCATCGTTTTCGTCGCGCTGTAATGGGCCATTTCCTGAGAAGGCATGATTGCCGCTTCACTGGCAATAAAAATCACCCGGCCTTCTTTCTTCTCTATCATTTTGTGTAAATACTTGCGTGTGAGCCTCACACCGCTCATAATATTCACTTCAAAAAATCGGAACCACTCATCATCGGGAATATCAAAATACTCCGCCGGTTCAAAAATCCCTAAATTATTGACCAAAATATCAACCTGCGGATATGCCTGAAACAGGTCATTGCAGCCTTCTTCGGTTCCAAGATCAAATGCGGCCGGATAAAACACAGCCTCTGCATGCTGTGTTTTCAAATCGTCTATCGTCTGATTCACTTTTTCTTCCCGGCGTCCGTTAATGATAACCGCCGCGCCTTCTTCCGCCAACGAAGCGGCAATCGCTTTGCCGATCCCCGACGTTGAGCCGGTCACCAGTGCGGTTTTTCCATGTAAATTCAGCTTCATTCGTTCATCCCTCCGTTTTTGTTTCCTCTTATTTATTAACAGAAATGCGATTGGTAAAACATCTGCTGTAAAACCAGTATGAAACAGCTGGGATTCAAGTGGAAGTACGCACTTTTTGGTGCCTGTTATACGAAAAAAATGAAGCAGAACCTGTAAAAGGTACTGCTGGATAAGGGAAACGACATTCCTTTATACCATTAGACATATTACAAATTACTAATTTTCACATAAATATTGGAAATTCCCTTTCCGTTTGCGATAATAAAACTAATATGTAATGGATAAATTGGGCGAATAAGGATATGGCATTTTAAAACAATAGCATTAAGCATTTACTTTATTAACCGACGTGCAAGCCATTTCACCCTCTAGCAATTTTTAAACCGAAGAAAATGGGTACTTTGGATAAGCGGTAAGTAGACTCTCTGCAAGTCTACTTTATTTTTTTCTCATAAATAAACGAGGTGAAAATCAATGAATGGTATAGAATTTTTAGAATCTGTGTCGCAATTTGGACAAATCATTTTATTGTTCTCCGGCTACGCCCTGTATTGGAGATTAGGTAAAACAAAAAGAGAACGAAGACTAACAAAATATGAGACTTTTCTTAGGTTCTTTGTAATGTTCGGCATATTGGCATGGGCGTTTTCGTTTCTTGCTTTGCATTTGTGGTAACAATCTTCTGTCGATATTTGACTTATTATGATTAAAACCCTTTTTTTGAAAAATGTATGTTGCTTTTACCATTTCAAAAAAGGGGGAGTTCACACATGTTGAAAAGATTGTTTTTTCTAGCGTCGGTTTTCTTTCTTGCTATTGCGACAATAGCACCAGCAGTTCAGCAACCCAATTGAATTCGGAGGACGGTTTAGATGGCTTAACTGAATAACAAATTGAAAAATCTCTAGCAGAAGTTGAGTACATCTTTACTAAGATTTTAGTTTTTGACAAAGAGACGGGGTATACAGTCAAAGAGATGGTATGATCGCTTTCGCTTATTATATGAATAAAGAATATAATTATACGAATGTCAAAATCAATAGTGTTCAAGGATGTTTAGAAGATGCACTTAACTTAAGTAAAGGTGCTTTGAATCAAGTTCAGGCAACACTGTATATTTACTAAAATCCAGTGAGTACGCAGTGCCCCTACAAGCTTGTTTAACCTCCTTTGTTCTTTTTCATGTGTACAGCTCCCCTAACACTAAGCCACAAACCTCCCATAGCATCTCAATTGCATCTCCCGAATAATTGAGATTAAGGATAAAATTCACATGCAGATTCAGATAGAGTCGATAGAGTAACTGTCTCTTTTAAAAGACATAAAAAATAGCGCTGAAAACACAGCGCCAGTAAAATCAGATTATAGGATTTTTGGTTCTTTTTACGATAGCATAGCGACTAGCGCAATTGATAGACGGTACGAAAAATTTTAAAAGTGTTACCAAAAAGTAACCGCAGTGCCCTCGAAAGCTTTAGAAGCTTTGATAGCACTGCGGTTTCAAAGTATGTATGGAGACGGTGGGAGTCGAACCCACGTCCAGAAACATCGATTACTTAAGCGTCTACGAGCGTAGCCTGCATATTTGTGTTTTCACTCATCTTCTTGCCTGCGGGCGGGCCTTCCGAGAGCTAGTCTGTTTGTCTCTTCTTACGTTCTCAGACGGGAACGCAAGCGTAGCCTACTTGGATGTGCTCTTCACAGACACATAGGCAATGTCAGGAAGAGCTCGCTGCGCTTATTAGGCAGCTAATGCTACGTTTTGGTTAAAACTGTTAGTTTTGCCAGTTATATTTATGTGCGTGTTTACGAGATCGCCTCTCGGCTCGCAGCTCAAGCTCGATCCATCCCTGTCGAATCCGTAACGTCCCCTTGTTATAAGGGAAATACGGGAGAAATATCAAGCTCTCACTCAAACTGGCTACATTCTTATTATAACATGATCACGGCTCATTTCAATTGACAAATCCTTCAAGAAAAGACCGTGTCATCTCATCGTGAAATCAGTATAGCACAGGCTGGATTTCAGTATCAAGCGTTATGCTTTTTAGAACCCTTTTTGACTGTCTCTGAACGCTCTTTCAATTTCACGCTTCGCATCCTTGCGCTTCAGATCTTCACGTTTGTCATAGTTTTTCTTCCCTTTACCCAGACCGAGAAGAACTTTGGCAAAGCCGTTTTTCAAATACAGCTTGAGCGGAACGAGAGAATAACCTTTTTCCTTCGTTAAGCCGATCAGCTTGTTAATTTCCTTGCGGTGCATTAACAGCTTTCTCGTCCGGAGCGGATCGTGGTTATAGCGGTTTCCCTGCTCATACGGGCTGACGTGCATATTGTGGAGAAATACTTCTCCCCGTTCGATTTTGGCAAAGGAATCTTTTAGATTCACGCGGCCGGCGCGAATCGCTTTGATTTCTGTTCCTTGCAATACAATGCCTGTTTCATATGTTTCTTCTATAAAATAATCGTGATTGGCTTTTTTATTTTGTGATAATACTTTTCCTGACCCTTTCGGCATGCCAGAACCTCCTCTCACTAAGGAAAAACTGTCCACCTTTGCGATACGCTCTATTTTACCAAATGTCACGCATGGCTACAATGAAAAGCTGTTTCCGAAAGAAAGCAAATAGAGCGCTGCGGCCCTATTTGCTGGTTGAGCTGCTATTTCTTCTTTTTCCGTTTCTGCTTCGGTGCGTTTTGAAAGCCGCGTTTTTTCTTTTTCTTCTTCGGCTTTGTGAACCACTCTCCTTTTTCCTCGGAAGGAGCAGGAGATACAGGCGTATTTGTGCTTAACACGCGTTTTCTGGCAGGTTTTCCGCGTTTTCGGCTGCGGCTGTCCATTTCTCTCGGACGGCGCGGGGTGCCTTTCATACCGACGATTTCGAAGTCAATATTGCGCTCGTCTTTATTGACGTCAACGACTTTGACTGTAATTTCATCCCCGATGCGGAACACATTTCCCGTTCGCTCCCCGATCATCGCAAAGTGCTGCTCGTCAAAGCGATAGTAGTCATCCGTCATAAAGCTGACGTGGACGAGTCCTTCAATTGTATTCGGCAGCTCGACAAACATCCCGAAGTTTGTCACAGAGCTGATCATGCCGTCAAATTCTTCACCGATTTTATCAAGCATATATTCCGCTTTTTTCAGATCATCTGTTTCACGCTCTGCGTCAACTGCACGGCGTTCCATTGATGAAGTATGTTCAGCGATATCCGGAAGCCGTTCAGCCCACTTCTCCTGTGTCGCTTCATCGACCTTGCCGTTGATTAAGTACGTTCTGATCAATCTGTGGACGATTAAATCCGGATAACGGCGGATCGGCGATGTGAAATGGGTATAGAATTCCGTTGACAGGCCGAAGTGCCCTAAGCTTTGCGGGTCGTATTTCGCCTGCTTCATGGAACGTAGCATGACAGTAGAAATCACTGTTTCCTCTGGTCTGTCACGAACAGCGTCAAGAATGCTTTGCAGCGCGCGCGGATGAATATTTCCCGCCGTTCCTTTTACAACATAGCCAAATGTTGTCACAAACTCTAAAAACTTTTGCAGTTTTTCAGCATTAGGCTCTTCGTGTATCCGGTAAATAAACGGAACGTTCATCCAATGGAAATGCTCTGCAACGGTTTCGTTCGCAACAAGCATAAATTCTTCAATCAGTTTTTCGGCGACTGAGCGTTCTCTGATCACAACGTCTTTGACCGCCCCTTCTTCATCAACAAGCACCTTTGCTTCTTTAAAGTCAAAATCCACGGCGCCGCGGTTCATCCGCTTTTCGCGAAGAATTTCTGCCAGCCGCTCCATGTCTTTGAACATCGGTACGAGCGGTTCGTACTTTTGCTTTAATTCTTCATCATCATCAACAAGAATCTGATTCACATCGGAATATGTCATTCTTTCCGTTGTTTTGATGACGCTTTGGAAGATTTCGTGCTCTGTGACTTCTCCCCGACTGTTGATGGTCATTTCACAAGAAAGTGTCAGGCGGTCAACCTTCGGATTTAATGAACAAATACCGTTTGACAGTCTGTGCGGAATCATCGGAATCACACGGTCAACCAAATACACACTCGTTCCTCTTTCCATCGCTTCTTTGTCAATCGGCGAGTTTTCAGTCACGTAATGGCTGACGTCGGCAATGTGAACGCCAAGCTTATAGCTGCCGTCATCCAGCTTTGTCACTGTAACCGCGTCATCCAAGTCCTTCGCGTCCGCTCCGTCAATGGTGACAATGACCTGGTCACGGAGATCACGGCGGTCTTTCAGGTCTTTTTCATCAATCGTATCAGGCGTGCTTGTCGCCTGTTCCATTGCATCGGCAGGGAATTCACCCGGCAGTCCGTGCTTATGGATGACTGATAAAATATCAATGCCCGGATCATTTTTATGGCCGAGAATGGATTCAATCTCACCCTCTGCATTCATTCGGCCTTCAGGATAGCTGGTCAGTTTAACAACCACCTTATGCCCTTCAGCCGCGCCATTTTTCCCGCTATTAGGAATGAAGATATCGCTTGTGATTTTTTTGTCATCCGGAATGACAAAACCAAAGTTTTTTGTTTCTGTATAGGTTCCGACTACCCGCTGAATCGCTCTTTCTAAAATACGAATGACGGTGCCCTCTTGTCTGGAGCCGCTTGACTGCGAATTCAGGCGTACCATTACGATATCGCCGTTCATAGCTGTATTCAGCTCATTAGGGGGAATAAACACATCGCTTAACGACGTATCCTCAGGCAGCAAAAAGGCAAATCCCTTCGGATGCGCAGAAAGCTTTCCTTTAATTAAATTCATTTTTTCCGGAATGCCGTAGCGGTCGCTTCTCGTCCGCACGATAAGCCCTTTTTCCTCCAGCGCAACCAGCGCTTTGACGAGCTCTTTAAATTCCTCGGCATCCGTAATCTGTAACATCTCCTCAAGTTCCTGAACAGTCAGAGGCTTGTACGCCTCTTCCTTCATAAACGAGAGAAGCTTATCCATAAATGCTTCTTTTTCCATTATCCGACCTCCTGTTGATTACCAATCGAGCTTCTCTAAAAATTCATACACATCCTGATGGACGAGGTCACGTTCTTTGTCGAGCGTAATGGCATGGCCTGATTCCTCGTACCATTTCAGCTGTTTCTCATCAGTTTCCACTTCGTTGTAAATAATATTTGCGCTTTCGGTATTAATCATGTGATCATGACGGGCCTGCACCACAAATGTCGGTGAATAAATCATATCGACATTGTTTCGCACATCGGCAATTAAGTCTTGCAGCGCCTTAAGGGTATTCATCGGCGTTTTTTCGAATTCCTTCATTTCTTCTTCAATTTGCTCCGGGCTTTTCCCCTCGAACTTTTTGTAATTGCGAGCGTATGAAAGGACGCCCTGATACATGACCTCTTCACTCTTAATATGCATTGGCGCGCACATTGGGACAATTCCCTTTATGGGTACAGTGTAACCCAATTTCAGCGAAAAAACCCCGCCAAGCGACAGTCCGCAGGCAGCAATGTCCTCATAGCCTTCAGATTTTAAATATTCATAGCCATCCATGACGTTTTTCCACCAGTCTTCAGGCCCCGTATGTACCAATTCTTCAGGAGGAACGCCGTGTCCTTCATATTGAGGCGCGTGGCACGTATAGCCCCGTTCATTCAAATAACGTCCCAGCATTCTCACATCCGCTGTATTCCCTGTAAAGCCGTGCAGCAAAAGCACCGCTTTGTCTCCGCCCTTAAATGTAAATGGTTTTGGTGTCACAACTTTCATGCTCATTTCTCCCTTTCTTTCTGCACGATCATTTTAGTTTTCCACAGTTTGATCAGAAAAAAACGCTCTGAATATCAGCCAGAAACGTGAAAAAGGCCTGACTTTACATCAGACCTTATACAAACATTGCCCTATAGGATATAAGCAAGCGCAATCGTCAACACGAAAAACAAGACCGCCAGCACAACCGTAATGCGGTGCAGAATCAAATCAAGACCTCTTGCTTTTTGTTTCCCGAAGAGCTGCTCCGCTCCGCCTGAAATCGCACCAGATAATCCGGCGCTTTTACTGGATTGAAGCAAAACGACAATAATAAGTGCAATACTGACGATAACCAATAAGGTAATCAAAACCGCGTGCATCCCTTACACCTCCAGACTCACTGGCCTACATTACTTCTATTTTACATGAAAAGGTTTGGCATGTCACGCCGTATCAGACGCCAAAAGGGCCGGATAAGACATTTTGTTTTGGTTAGCCTATTCGTATGAATTGAACGAAAAGGGAGAAAAACAATGCCGATCATCAGCACAGCCAATAAGAAACATCTATATTATGAGGAATATGGACAGGGAATCCCTATCATTTTTATTCACCCGCCGGGCATGGGACGCAAGGTTTTTTATTATCAGCGCCTTCTGGCGGATCATTTCAGGGTGATATTTCCCGATTTAAGCGGACATGGCGACAGCGATCATGCAGACCAGCAAATCTCTATTTCCTATTACGCAAACGAGATCGTGCAATTTATGGATCGTTTGCACATTGATCAGGCTGCAGTATTCGGGTATTCCGCCGGCAGCTTAATTGCACAGCACATCGGCTTCACCCGGCCGGACAAAGTATCTCATTTGGTGTTGGCCGGCGCTTACCCCGCTGTTCATACCATGGCCGGTCAGCAGCTTCACAAAATGGGAATGTATCTTCTTGAAAAAAGTCCCGGCATGCTGATGAAAATTATCGCCAGCAGCCATACGAAAAACAGACAGCTCCGAAATCTATTAACGAATCATATGAAAAAAGCTGACCTCGGCCATTGGTATCAATATTATCGGGATTCTCTCCGCTACAGCTGCCTTGAACAATTGCCCCGTTTTAACATGCCGATGCTGTTTATGTATGGCGGCCTGCGCGACTGGACCTTTACACATGCAGGCTATTACCGGAAAGCATGCAGCCACGCTGAATTTTTCAGGCTGGAATACCAGGGCCATCAGCTGCCGACAAAACAATGGAAAACATGCAATGAACTTGTGACGGGTTTTGTTTTGACACATAGATGATAAGGCTTAGAAAACGCTTGGTTCCCCAGGCGTTCTTAAGTTATTGACTTTTGTCAACGAAATCGTAGTAAAAAAGATCCTCAAACTTCAAGTCAAAATAGTGAAGCATTTTTCCGATCACAAGCTGCCCCGGCCGTCTTTCTCCATTCAGCACACGGCTCAGTGTGGCGGGTGAGACTCCGATTTCCAGCGCAAGCTGATTGAGGGAATAATCGTTATTGACCATATACTGCAATACATAATCACGTCTAATCTGTATCTTTTCTACTGGCACTTTCCTCACCTTCCGTTCATGAAAAAACTTTTTCTATACATTTACATTACGGCGTATGTTAACTTTTGTCAATACATTTCCAGCCTACCTATTCCCTTTAGTCAATAAACATACTAAAATATGAGTAACAGTGAGGGACGGGGTGAGACATATGGAAAGCTTCGGCGAACAATTACGGGCATTGCGTGAGGAGAGAAAGCTGACAGTCAACCAGCTGGCGACTTATTCCGGTGTAAGCGCGGCCGGCATCTCCAGAATTGAAAACGGCAAACGCGGCGTTCCTAAACCTGCCACCATCAAAAAACTGGCGGAGGCCTTAAAAATTCCTTATGAAGGGCTTATGTATAAAGCGGGATATATCGAAGAGATTCATGAAGCCAGAGCGCCTTATAAAACGAAGTGTCAGCTGCTTGAAAAGGCGGAGGCTTATGACCTGAAAAATCTTGCCCTTCTTGAGAGTGAAAAATGGCAGTATCTCAACAAAGAGGATTTGCTCATGCTGGATCATTATTTCTCTTTTATTTCAGACGAAGCCAAAAAACGATCTGCTGATCAATAACTCTTTCCAGAAATGCGAGGCGATCATCATGTCAACATTCGGACAGGAATTAAGGGCGCTGCGCCGCGCCCGCAAACTGACAGTAAACCAGCTTGCGGTGTACTCGGGCATCAGCTCAGCGACCATTTCAAAAATAGAAAACGGCAAGCGCGGCACACCAAAGCCCGCGACCATAAAAAAGCTCGCAGCGGTGCTGAAAATACCGCACGAAAACCTGATGGCAGCCGCAGGGCACATTACCGCTTTTCCTGAAGAAATTCGAGAGGCTTCGGAAAGCTATCAGTCTATTTATGCGATTTATCAGACGGCTGTCACTCGAGGAACGGAGAACCTGTCTCTTTTTAACAGCGAAAAATGGCGGCATCTCTCCAAGCAGGATATTGAAAATCTCAGCAAATACTTCGATTTTTTAGCTTCCGAAGCGAAAAAACGCTCCTCTTCCACGTAATCTTCTGCATCTCTTTCCGCATTTTATCAATCACGCATGCATACGTTCCCTCGTTATTTGCGTTATAATAATGACAGACGAGGTGAAAAGTATGAACCAATCAGAAATGTGTCCTAGATTTGAAAAAGCAGTCGACATCTTGAGCAAACGCTGGGTTGCTTTAATCGTTTTTCAACTGTTGAACGGTCAGCAGCGATTTAGCGAAATAGAAGCAGCACTTCCAAATCTAAGCGGCAGAGTTCTGTCAGAAAGGCTGAAAGAACTTGAGCTTGAAGGAGTTGTTAAGCGGGACGTCATCCCCGAAACTCCGGTTCGCATCGAATATTCATTAACCGACAAAGGAATGGCGTTAGCGCCCATTCTGGGTGAAATCTCCAAATGGGCGACTGAATGGATTGACCCTTCCTTTCATATGTAATTGCTAAAACGGTTCTATCTCCACGGAGAGAAGAGCCGTTTTTTATTTTTTATTTCCAGGTGAAAAAACAATTTCTCAGCCGATATATAGTACATCACATCACTTTTTTTAAAAGGAGAACACGTAAATGCGACTGACGATTTCCCGCAAATTCAGCCTGGTATTTTTGACACTGATCCTCATCAATCTGCTTATAGGCGGAATAGGCGCTTTCAATATGCAGCACATCATCAAAAAGACAGATGAAATCAACACGAAATGGATAGACGGCATTAAAGAAATTACATCTATTAATTATTTGACAGAGCACCTTTCCTCTAAGGAAAAGGATTTCCTGATTTATACAGACAAAGATAAAATGGATACGCTGGACCAAGATATGAACCAGATCCTTAAGGATATCAATGAAAAGCTTGATAACTATGAAAAGACAATCTCTAATGACAAAGAACGCAGCATTTTCGAACAGCTCAAGACTGAAGTCAACTCATATACGAATATTCATAACCAGATTTTAGAGAGCGGACGCACGAATGATATAGATAAAGCAAGGGGATTATTGGTACAGACTGAAGCAAGCTTTGAGGATATGAAAAAATCAATCACTGAACTTGTTGACTTTAATAAAGAAGGCAGCAACACGGCGGTGAAAGAAACCAAGGATGTTTATCATAAAGGTCTCAGTTACACGGCTTTGCTTCTGGCAGCTTCCATCGCCATCAGCATATGTATTTGGCTTTATATCAATCGCAGCATTGTAAAACCGATTATTCGAATGAAGTCATCTGCGAATGAGATCGCCGAAGGCAATCTGTCAAATGACATAGAGCCGCTGGCCTCAAAAGACGAGCTCGGCGATCTGAACGAAGCGCTTCAGAAAATGGTAGGGAATTTAAGAGATATCGTCGGATATTCAAAAGAAATCTCCACCCGCGTGCTTTCTTCATCACAGGTGCTGACCACTGCAACGAATGAAACAAGAACCGGCAGCAGGCATATTACCGAAACGATGAACGAAATGGCTGAAGGCTCCGAGCAGCAGGCGCAAGACGCTGTGACAATCGCCGAATCAATGAATGAATTTACAGAAAGCATTGATAAAGCCTACAATCACGGCATGACGATCAGCGATACGTCTCAAAACGTTCTCGAACTCGCCGTAAACGGAAACGAAAATATGGATACGTCAGTGCAGCAAATGAAAACAATCCATCATATCGTTCAGGAGGCCGTTCATAAAGTGAGATCGCTGGAACAGCATTCTCAGGACATCAACAAGCTTGTTCAGGTCATCAACGGCATTGCCGAGCAAACGAACTTATTGTCACTTAATGCCGCAATTGAGGCAGCCCGCGCAGGAGAAAGCGGCAAAGGCTTCGCCGTTGTGGCTGAGGAGGTCCGAAAGCTCGCAGATGGCGTATCTGACTCCGTTCAGGATATCACTAAAATAGTTGGCGGCACACAGCAGGAAATCAACACTGTCATTCAATACCTGGAAAGCAGCTTTACCGAAGTAGAAAAAGGTACTGAAAACCTGACTGACACCGGACAGGCCATGCAGAACATTAAGCAATCGGTCACCTATGTAGCGGACAGTATTAAGGAAGTAACGGACGGATTAAAGCAGTTAACAAACCAATCGATCACAATTAACCAATCGATTGAAAATATCGCCTCCGTTTCTGAAGAATCCGCCGCCGGCATTGAAGAAACATTTTCCATTACCGAGCAATCCGCCCATTCAATGGATCAAGTGCTTCAAAATGCTGAGGAGCTTGAGCGTTTGGCGAAAGAACTTAATGAGAAAATGGATCAGTTTACAATTTAAATAAGAAAAAAGAGGCTGGAATCATCCAAGCCTCTTTTTTTGTTCTTATGCAGCTGTTTGAATACGTCTCACCCTGGTTCTTTTTTTCTTGACCGGATGTAACGCCCGCTCCACCCAAGCCATGAGCAAATCAGCCGCAACCGCCATCACCGCAGTCGGAATCGCGCCGGCTAGAATAATCGCCGTTCCGTTTGTGGCGTTTGACCCGCGGACGATCATATCCCCAAGGCCGCCGGCGCCGACAAATGTGCCGATTGCTGTAATGCCGATAGCGATGACGAGAGCCGTTCTAAGGCCTGCCATAATGACAGAAAGCGCGAGCGGGAGCTCAACCATCCGAAGAACTTGGAATTTCGTCATTCCCATCGCTTTTCCTGATTCTAAGTATGCGTGTTCAATGCTGACAATGCCTGTGTACGTGTTTCGGATAATCGGTAGCAGGGAATACAGAAATAATGATAAAATCACTGTGTTTGCGCCGAGCCCCATGACAAGCATCAGGACTGCCAGCATGGCGAGCGCCGGAATCGTCTGAATGACATTTGTTACGGCGAATACCCATCCTGACAAGCGGCGGAAATGCGCAATGAGGATTCCGACCGGAACCCCGACGACAGCAGCAAACAAGACGCCGTAAGCCGACATGAGAAAATGGCGGCCGAATTCTTCCATTACATAGCTGCCGTTCTGTGCATAATACGTCATTAACTGTTCAAGCACATTCATTGGTCAATCCCCCTTTCACGATTCGAAGTAGTGATGCTTTTGCAAATATTCCTTGGCAACGACAGACGGTTCTTTTAGGTTACCGTCGACTTCATAGTTAAGCTCCTGCATCGTGGCTGTATCGATTTTTCCGATCATTTTCTGAATGATGCCTTCCAGTTCAGGATGTTCTTTAAGCACCTGTTCGGGAACAACAGGAGAGCAGTCGTACGGAGGGAAAAATTGTTTATCATCCTTTAGCATTTTGAGATCATAGGACTTGATCCTCCCGTCCGTGGAGTAAGCGAGGACAATGTCCATTTTTCCGCTTTTCACCGCGTCATACACAAGCCCGATCTGCATCGGATACGTGCCGCCGAATGTCATGCCGTAGGTTTTCGTAAAATCCTGATAGCCGTTCCCTTTCAGCTTCATCCAATAATTGTCGACGCCCAGCTTTAATTGCGGCGCCCATTTTTTGATGTCTGATACGTTTTCTAAATGATATTGGTCCGCAAGCTTCTTGCTGACGGTAAAGGCATACGTATTATCAAACCCGTAGGAGTCATACCATTTTAAATCGTATCTTTTTTTAAACTCCTGCTGTGTCAGCGCCAGCGCTTTGTCCGGATCTTTTTCAGGTTTCATCCTCAGCGTGCCTGTCAGCGCGTCACCTGTATATCTTGTGGCCGCAATATCGATTTCTCCGTTCATCAAGGCCTGCTGCTGCACCGCGTTGGAGCCAAGATTTTTAATGGTTGTTGTTTTTAGATCCGTATGGTGTTCGATCAGCTGGCCAAGCATGCTTGCGATGATTTCTGATTCACTCATGCTTTGCGCGCCGATTTTGATGGTCTGGTCTGAAGCGGTGCTGAGCCCGGGAAGCGAACAGCCGCTTAACATCAGCATTACTGCGAGCGTAAAACCGCTCAGCCATTTAAGATGTTTTCTTTTCATGAGCAGCCTCCTTATGAAACTTCCTTCATTCCCTGCAGTCCGGCAGGCGTGATTTTTCGTTCCGTCAACGCAAGCACATAATCAATGACAATCGCCAATATCGTGACGGGAACCGCTCCTCCGATGATATATTCCGGCTGATATAAATTCAGGCCGATGAAAATATAATCACCCAATCCGCCGCCTCCGATAAAGGATGCAAGCGTCGCCCAGCCGATTAAATAAATCGTGGATGTTCTGATCCCCGCCATGATGACGGGCGCGGCAAGCGGCAGTTCCACGAGGCGGATTTGTTCAGCTGCCGTCATCCCGATGCCTTTTCCTGATTCAAGCAGATTTTTGTTAACGCCGCGAATCCCGGTATACGTGTTGCGCAGGATCGGCAAAACGGAATAGAAAAACAAGGCCACAATAGCCGGAACTTTTCCGACTCCCAAGAGCGGGATAAAGAAAGCGAGGATTGCCAGACTGGGCAGCGTCTGAATGATATTCACAATGCCGATAATGGTGCCGGCTCCTTTTTTCATTCTGGTAAGCACAATCCCAAGAGGCACAGCGGCAGCCACGCCTAAAATGACGGCGATGAGAGAAATGGTGATATGCTCATATGTTTTGTAAAGCAGTTCGCCTCCGTTGGTTTGCAAAAATTCAATGATATGATTCATGTCTGACAACCTCCCTATGACAATACTGCGAGCTGTTTTTCTTCTCCCCAGATGGACTCATACACAATGTCAACCAGGCTCGCTCTCGTCACAATTCCTATTAAACGGCTGTCTTCATCTACAACCGGCACGTACTTTACACCCCGTTTTAAAATTTTGTGTACTGTATCCCGCAGCAGTGTTGCGCCCAAGACGGTGTAGATGTCTTGATGCAGGACCTCGCCTACGAGCTCGGCTTTCTTCCGGCATTGATCAATGATTTCCACATCTACATAGCCTAGAAGAACATGGCTGTCATCTACAACCAGGAGCGAGTCGACACGCTCCTGCCTCATCAGCTGGATCGCTTCAGAGAGCGTTTTATCCGCCGTAATGGTCACCGGGTGTGTACTCATAATTTGATCAACCCGCTCAACATCAGGACTTGATGACTGAATCAGGCGCTCCTTGCCGATAAACTCCTCAACAAATTCGTTTGCCGGATTTCTCAGAATATCATCAGGCGTTCCGATCTGCACAATCTCTCCGCCTTTTAAAATGACGATCCGGTCTGCTAGCTTAATCGCTTCATCCATATCATGGGTAACAAATACGATGGTTTTATGTAAGGTTTTTTGCAGTTTTTTAAATTCTTCCTGAAGGGAATCCCTCGTAATCGGGTCAAGCGCCCCAAACGGTTCATCCATTAAGATAAGCGGCGGTTCCGCGGCAAGTGCCCGTAATACACCTATTCGCTGCTGCTGTCCCCCGCTTAATTCATGAGGATAACGGTCTAAATATTCAGGTCCCATATCAACCAATTTTAAAAGCTCACGCGCACGTTCTTTCCGCTGCTGCTCCGGCCATTTCAGTAGCTTAGGCACAAGTGAAATGTTCTGCTGAATGGTCATATGGGGGAACAGTCCGATCTGCTGAATGACATAGCCGATCTTACGCCTGAGTTCTACCGGGTCCTGTTCCATCATGTTCTCGCCGTCAATAAAAATCTGACCGGCTGACGGCTCAATTAATCGGTTAATCATTTTCATCGTTGTCGTTTTTCCGCAGCCGCTTGGACCGATAAAACAAATAAATTCACCTTTTTCAATTTCCAGATTCACGCTGTTCACAGCTTTTTTGCCGCCCTTATATGTTTTCGAGACATTTTTTAATGTCAGCAAACATCGCACCTCCAAAATTAAATTCATTCAATTCGTTCAGTTTGTATTTAATTTTTCAGACAATTGAATGCTTCCCATTATAGAATAAAGTTTATAAAATAAAAAGTTTACAATTTGTTCATATTATTTATAAAGTATGTGTAAACCCTGATTTACCCGTATTGACCGGTAATGATCTCCTTATTGCTCCAATTTCCTGCCAAATTCTATGATTACAGCATTTCCGCCGCATCAAAAATGTGGTATATTGACATCGGAATTGTTAGCTGAAAGGATTGAAACTGTTGGAGAAAAATCCGTTAACGATAATTGAACAGACTGAAGACCACCTCATAGAAAGAATCGCGGAAAACATGCATGCATTTGGAATGCCCTCTACCGTTGGACGTGTGCTGGGCATTATTTATATGAATCGCAAGCCGATGACGCTGACGGAATTATCAGAAGCGACCGGCATGAGCAAAACGCGAATGAGCCAGGTCGTGCGGGACATGCTCGATGCCAACATCGCCGAGAAGGTGTTCGAAAAGGGCGTGCGAAAAGACTTATACGATGTTGAAGAGGATTACTACCAAACCTTTATCACTCTGTTTACAGCCACTTGGAGCAAAGTCGTCAGCAAAAATAAAATGATGCATAAAAAACTCAACCGGGAGCTGCTCAGTATCTTGGATGAAGAGCTTTCTCCTGAAGCGGAAGAAAAGGTGAATGAGCTGTTGAAGGAATTAAAGGAATGGCTCGACTATTACAATTGGCTCGGCCGTCTGATTGAGTTTTTTGAGAGTGAAGAGATTTTTAAATATGTGCCGAAACCGTAAAGAAGTTCCCAAAATTGATATTGGGAACTTTACGTACAATACAAATTTTAAATATCAAATTTTTCCCACAAAACAAAACCAAATATAATTTACAATATTTTGTTTATTATCCATTTTATGTTGATTATTCTTACTAGTTATTATATAATCTTTTTGAAATGATTAGATTGGCTTAAAGGAGGTAACCCAAATCAAAAAAAGAGCAATTATAACTATAACGACTATATGTTTCCTTTCATTTTCTTCCTATTACTTTAGTAATATCTCACCTCAGAATCCACTGTTTAAAAAAAATTTTTTGCAACAATTGTCTCCCCAAGGCTTTGGCTTTTATAGTAAAAGCCCTACTGAAGAAAACATTTCGTTTCACACAAAAGAAAATTTAAAGTTACCTAATGCACTTCCTAATAATTTTTTCGGGATAAAAAGAGAAGGAAGAGTTCAGGCAATAGAATTAGGCAAAATTGTTGAGAATATCGAACCAAAGAATTGGAAAACATGTGAAAACAACACTTCCTGCACAAATTTAGAGAGACAAATGAAGCCTATTGAAGTAAAAAAAAGCAAGGACTATACACATCTTAGCAAAGGAGAGTACCTTATATACCGACAAAAGCCACTCTCATGGTATTGGATAGATTTTAAACAAACTACCTCTTTTGAAAGAAAGGTGCTAAAAGTAAAAATAATATGAAAATATTAAATAGTTTCGAAGGTTATATTGACACCTATAATCCATGGAAAAATACATATGCACTTTCTAGAAGTTTACTTGGTTTCTCAACATTACTAGTTTTAGTATTTAATAGTGCTGATATTTTATTTAGTTATAGTGCAAATAATGTCACGTGTGAAAATGTCTATATTCCCACTGCCTTTTGTTTTGCTAACAAATATAGCATCAGTTTTGAGGTTATAAGATACTTAATGATTTTTATATTAGCTTTAGTGGTTATAGGATGGAGGCCTAGATTTACCGGTTTTTTCCACTGGTATATTTGCTATAGCATTCAAACTTCAGCTTTAACTATTGATGGCGGTGAACAAATTGCAACTGTTCTTTCATTTCTTTTATTTCCTGTTACATTATTAGATTCAAGGCAAAATCATTGGAAAATAATAGATATCAATTATGAATCTTTCACAAAGAAGATAGTATTATTTTATTTAGTGACAATAATTAAAATTCAAGTTTTTGTAATCTATTTAAATGCAGCTTTAGAGCGCTTGAAAAATAAAGAGTGGGCTGAAGGGACAGCAATTTATTATTTCTTTTCTGATCCTGTTTTTGGATTGCCTGATTATCAACTTAATTTATTGAATCCACTGCTTGAAAGCAACTATATTGTTGTCATCACTTGGTTAGTAACTATTTTTGAGCTGTTCTTAGCAGCAAGTATAGTTTCTAATATCAGAATAAAAAAAATTGCATTAATATTAGGAATAATATTTCACATAGGGATAATAATCAGCATCGGTATTGTAAGTTTCGGCTTAATCATGATATCTGCATTAATTATATATCTACATCCTATACAACAAAATATCAATTTGAATTGGTGTTCTCCTTTATTTAAATATATATCCGTAAAAGGAAAAAGGAATTTCAAAAGATTAGGAGGTGAATCAGTCAAGTTCCTTACAAAATTGTTTCATAACTAATATTTAGATAATGGAGAAATAACTTAATGGAGGTATAATAATTTGAAAAGTAAATTACTTAGGCTATTGATTGTTTCCATGGTGACGATATTGGTTTTTTCATTAGTAGGATTCTCTAAGGAGTCAAGTACATCTGCTAAAGAAAACAATACATTTTCTGGAGAAGATTACTTTAGAGGACTTTTATTTGGCCAAGGAGAGGTTGGTAAATTAATTTCTAGCGATTTGGACCCTAAACTCGTAAAAGAGGCGAATAGTACAGAAGGTAAAAAATTAGTGAATGATGTAGTCAAATTTATAAAAAAAGATCAACCACAATATCTGGATGAATTGAAACAATCGATTGACAGTAAAGACCCTAAAAAACTCATTGATAATATGAATAAAGCAGATCAACTTATCCAAAAATATGCCAAGAAAAATCAAAACGTAAAATACTCTACCAATAAAGCAACTCCATCTTGCGGGCTTTATGCCGTCTGTGTAGCAGCTGGATATTTATATGTTGTAGGCGTTAACGCGGTAGCATTGCAAACCGCTGCCGCCGTAACAACTGCAGTTTGGAAATACGTTGCCAAATATTCCTCTTCAGCTTCTAATAATAATTCTGATCTAGAAGCTGCTGCTGCAAAAACCCTAAAATTGATTCATCAATAATCATTATAAAAAAAGTGTCTTGCGGGTTACTCCGCAAGACACTTTTTTAACGTTAACCGTTTAACTTTTTGTAATAAAGATAGGAAGCAGTCGTTGAAATAACTAATGCTAGCAACACTAACACAATCATAATCATAATAATATATTCCCCTGTAAAAAATGAAAGAATGGCTATGATAAAACCACACGCTACAAGTACTTTAGAGGCAAAGCGATTACCCAATTTCCAAACAGTCTCATCTTTTAATGTCCAAGGTGTCCTCAATCCGATAAGATGGTTTTGCTCTGCTAACTGCATGGAATTTCCACCAATAATTAAAAAGATACCAACAGCAAGACCAATTATTAAATCAATATCCAGTTCGTATCCTAAACTTACTAAAAGGGTTGAGAGCTGTAAAATATATAAAAGGATTAACATATTATTAGAAGCTAGAAAAAGCAATGCTTTATTTTTTTGCGTTGACTTAATGGTTAACATATAAAAAGTAAGATAATAAATAAGCATAACAATAGGTATAATAAAAAGTGTTAGAGGTTTAGATATAAAGGCAGCCGGCTTATTTCCTGACCATTGTATCGGTATTTCTTCCGGAAGGTACTGATAAAATATAATTGAAGTCAAGAAACTCAAACAAACAATAATTATGGAAATTATATTTTTCTTCATAAATCGTTATCCCCTTTATTTATAAAGTTAAGCATCCAATTTATTGAGTCTTGAAGTACTGTGGTATTTAAAGAATAATAAATAAATTGCCCTTTACGGTGGTCAGCTATGACTTCCGCCTGTTTTAAAATATTCAAATGGTGAGAAATACTCGGTTTACTGATATTAAAATGTTCTGCAATATCTCCCGCAGTCATATCCCCTCCTTTTAACAAATCCAAAATTCTCCTCCTAGTTGGATCTGATATAGCTTTGAAAACATTATTCATAGCGTTTTCTCCTTTTCGAAAAACATTTAGACATTTAGATGTTTGCATAAATGTATTATTATTATAACTTGAAACTTTTCTCAAAACAACCTTAAAATTGGCAATAACCATCTGATATTTGAAGATTTTTTTAAAATACTTGTCTAACTTCAACGCTGGAAAGTATCGGTTAAAGGGACTAACACAGGTTGTTTACTAAAAAAACCACCCCTGTTTTATTTAAATAGAGGTGGTTTTTCTTTCAGCTTTAATATAGTTTCTTTTTTTATTTTTAATCGGGCTTAACGCGCGTTCAAGCCAGCCCATGACCAAATCAGCTATCACCGCCATTAGGGCTGTCGGGATCGCGCCAGCTAATATAATCGCGGTCCCGTTTGTTGCGTTTGACCCCCTGACGATGATGTCTCCGAGACCGCCGGCACCGACAAATGTCCCGATGGCAGTAATGCCGATAGCAATGACGAGCGCGGTGCGGAGGCCGGCCATAATAACAGAAAGCGCCAACGGAAGCTCGACCATCCGCAGCACTTGAAACTTTGTCATACCCATCGCTTTTCCGGATTCAAGATAGGCATGTTCAATGCTGACAATGCCTGTGTACGTATTTCTGATGATCGGCAGCAGTGAATAAAGAAATAACGATAAAATGACCGTATTCGCGCCAAGCCCCATCACTAGCATCAGCACGGCCAGCATGGCGAGCGCCGGCACCGTCTGGATCACGTTCGTGACGGCGAAAACCCAGCCGCTTAATGTTCTGTACCTGGCAATCAGGATGCCAAGCGGAATGCCGACGATGGCCGCAAACAAAACGCCGTACACCGACATCAGAAAATGGCGGTAAAACTCTTGCAGCACATAACTGCCGTTTTGCGAATAGTAAGTGCCAAGCTGCTGTAATACTTCCATTTGGTCTGCCTCTTTTCTTAGTTAAAATAATGATGTTTCTCTAAAAATTCCTTTGCCACAACAGATGGCTCCTTCAGTTTGCCGTCCACTTCGTAGTTGAGCTCCTGCATGGTTTCCGTGTCAATCTTCCCGATCAGTTTATCAATAATGCCTTCAAGCTCAGGATGGTCTTTGAGCACCTTTTCCGGAATCACCGGCGAACAGTCATACGGCGGGAAAAACTGTTTATCGTCTTTTAGGATTTTGAGATCATACGCCTTAATCCGGCCGTCTGTGGAATAAGCAAGAACGGCGTCCATTTTCTCGTTTTTGACTGCGTCATAAACAAGTCCGATCTGCATCGGATAGGTTGTTCCGAACTCAAATCCATACGTGCTGACAAAACCTTTATATCCGTCGCCCTTCCGTTTCAGCCAGGCATTGTCGACCCCTAGTTTATATTCAGAAGCGTTTTTCTTTAGATCAGACACGGTGTTTACATGCTCCTTTTCCGCAAATTTTTTTGTTACGGTAAAGGCATATGTGTTATCAAATCCGTAAGAATCAAACCATTTATATTTAAAACGTTTGTCAAACTCTTTCTGCACGATATTCAGCGCTTTTTCCGGATTCTTCTCCGCCTCCATTCCGAGGGTGCTCGTTAAATCCGTGCCAGAATAGCGTGTGGCGGATATGTCAATGTCACCGCCGAGCATCGCCTGGTGCTGAACATAGTTTGATCCGAGATTTTTGACTAAAGCCGTATTTAAATCCGTATCGTGTTCAATAAGCTGCGCAATCATATTCGCTAAAATTTCTGATTCTGTTATACTTTGCGCCCCGACCTTGATCGTATCTTGTGAGGCGCCGCCAAGTCCCGGCAGAGAACAGCCGCTCAGCAGCATGACAAAGGCGAAAGCGAGCGCGCCGATCCATCTGATTTTTTTCGTTTTCAATACAGCCAACTCCTTAAGAAACTTCCTTCATCCCTTGCAATCCCTTCGGTGTCACTTTTCGTTCCGTCACGGCTAGCAAATAATCAATGATAATGGCTAAGATTGTAACCGGCACAGCACCGCCAATGATGTATTCAGGCTGATACAGGTTCAGTCCGATAAAAATGTAATCACCAAGACCGCCGCCGCCAATAAATGAGGCAAGGGTCGCCCAGCCGATTAAATAGATCGTGGATGTGCGGATGCCTGCCATAATAATCGGAATCGCCAGCGGAATCTCGACGAGCCGGATCTGCTCCCAGCCGGTCATTCCAATCCCTTTTCCTGACTCAAGCAGATTTTTGTTTACACCTTTAATGCCTGTATACGTATTGCGCAGAATCGGAAGCACCGAATAGAAAAATAAAGCGACGATCGCCGGCACTTTTCCAACACCGAGAAGCGGGATAAAAAATGCCAGAATCGCCAGACTCGGCAAGGTTTGCACAATGTTGACGGCACCTATAACCGCGCCTGCGCCTTTTTTCATTCTGGTCAGCAGAACGCCGAGCGGCACCGCAACGATAATACCCAATACAACAGCAATAAGAGAAATATATAAATGTTCACCTGTTTTATACAGCAGCTCTCCGCCGTTCGTCTGTAAAAAAGTCATCATTTGATTCATGTGTAAGAGCTCCTCCCCTGATCAGATCGTCATTAGCTGGTTTTCCTCGCCCCATATGGAATCATATACGATGTCCACAAGGCTTGCTCTTGTCACAATCCCTGCTAAATGGTGCTCTTCATCAACAACGGGAACATACTTAATTCCTTGCTTCAAGATTTTCCGGACGGTATCGCGGAGAAGGGCTCCTTTTTGCACGGTATACATATCCGAGCGGTACACATCACCAACAACGCTCGCTTTTTTGCGGTTTTGATCAATGATTTCAACATCTACGTATCCCTTCAGCACATTTTGCTCATCTACAACAAGCAGCGAGTCGACGCGTTTTTCTCTCATCAGCTGAATGGCCTGAGAAAGCGTTTTGTCCGCTGTAACCGTGACAGGCATTCTGTTCATCATCTGCTCAACCCGCTCAATTTCAGGCCTTGTCTGGATCAGGCGCTCTTTCCCGATAAATTCTTCTACAAATTCATTTGCCGGATTTCTGAGAATCTCATCAGGTGTGCCGACCTGAACGATTTCACCCGCTTTTAAAATCACAATCCGGTCAGCTAGCTTAATGGCTTCGTCCATGTCGTGGGTCACAAACACGATGGTTTTGTTTAACGTTCTCTGCAGTTTTTTAAATTCTTCCTGAAGGGAATCCCGCGTGATCGGGTCAAGCGCTCCGAACGGTTCATCCATTAAAATGAGAGGGGGTTCCGCAGCCAGTGCGCGCAGCACGCCGATTCTTTGCTGCTGTCCGCCGCTGAGCTCGTGGGGATAACGGTCTAAATATTCAGGGCCCATATCAACAAGCTTTAACAGCTCTCTCGCCCGTTCTTTCCGTTTTTCTTCAGGCCATTTCAGCAGCTTCGGGACGAGTGAAATGTTCTGCTGAATGGTCATGTGGGGAAACAAACCGATCTGCTGAATCACATAGCCGATTTTTCTCCGCAGTTCAACCGGGTCCTGTTCCATTATGTTTTCTCCGTCGATAAAGATCTTTCCTGACGACGGTTCAATCAGTCGATTAATCATCTTCATCGTCGTCGTTTTTCCGCAGCCGCTCGGGCCGATAAAACAGATAAATTCGCCCTTGGCAATATCTAAATCAATGCTGTTCACAGCTTTTTTGCCGCCTTTATATACTTTTGACACTTGTTCTAATTTCAGCAATCCGTGCACCTCCGCAGGTTTCCGTTAATTTTTCTGAAAAGTATAATCTTTATTATAATTTGAACTTTGTAAAATAAAAAGTTTACAATGTGTTGAAATTATATGTTATTTACAGATTATTTATTGTTATGACTCAGGTAGAGAGGGTGTTCTTACAATTACGCCGGATACCTCTCGCTTCCTCCGCATACAGCTGTTTTCAACAACTGGCAGAAATATGATATATTGACACCATCAATTGCCATTTGAAGGGATGATCAGCTGTGGAAAAAACTGCTCTCGACATCATTGAACATGCTGAAGAGCATCTCATCGAGAAGATTGCCGAAAACATGCATACGTTTGGAATGCCTTCTACTGTCGGGCGTGTGCTCGGGATTATTTATATGAATCGAAAACCGATGACGTTAAGCGAGCTGTCAGAAGCAACAGGCATGAGCAAAACACGGATGAGCCAGGTCGTCCGTGAAATGATTGATGCCAACATTGCCGAAAAGGTGTTTGAAAAAGGCGTAAGAAAAGATCTTTACGACGTAGAGCAGGATTATTATCAAACCTTCATATCTTTATTTGCGGCGAACTGGACAAAGGTCGTGAGCAAAAACAAAGTGCTGTACAAAAAATTAAACCGGGAGCTGACGGATCTTTTACAAAGGGACGAGCTTCCCCGAGAAGCCGAAGAGAAAGTCAATCAGCTGCTGAATGAATTAAGAGAATGGCTTCATTACTATGATTGGCTGAGCCGCTTAATTGAGTTTTTTGAGAGTGAAGAAGTATTTGAATACGTGCCGAAAACAGCTGAAAGCAGCTCCCTGAAGTAAGGGAACTGCTTTTCTACATGATGAGATTAATATTGGAAACATCATATATGAGAACATCGTATACTTCCTCCATGTGACATTGGCCTTACCAAGAGGCTGATTCTTCGCAAACGTTTATAGCCGTTCGGAAACGCCGCGTGCTACAATGAAGTGACTATGTAAATAGGAAGGATGTATCTATATGTTCAAGAAAATTGCAGCAGATGCACTCGGATTATCAGATATCGGAAAAATTATCGAACCTCAGGATTATGACAAAACAGATGCTGATGACTATGTCATGCATGAAGACAACGAAAAAATTTATTTCCTGATTAAAACAAAAGCCGATGAATATTGCTTCACGAATCTGGCGCTGATCCATGTTGACGGCGAACGTGCCACTTCCTCCAAACGAACGCTGAAACGCTACCCTTATTCCCAATATAAAATCTCTGATGTTTTTCTGGAAACCGCCGGGAAGGTCGATTTGGATGTTGAAATCAAGTTCAAGCTGGGCTCTGAACAATTTGACATCGATGTGCATAAAGAGCAAATTGAAAAGCTGAAAGATTTGTATAAAGCCCTTCTCCGTATCTCTGAAACGATCTATGAAAATGACATTTTGATCAATCAGGCTGAGCAAAGTCTGGAACGAGCAGTCACCATCCTTCAGCATACCCGCCCTGAGCACGTCAATATTGAAACACAATACAAAGAGCTGACCGAATTCGGGTTTACATGGGTCACTTCCGTCCGCTCGCAGTACCATATTAAAGATTTCGGTGACGTATTTGAAAAATATATGAATAACTAGAAACAAGACACGGGTTCGCATCTGGCAGCTCGTGTCTTGTTTCTGATACATAATCTTGGAGAAAATTTTTTACCTGGATATTGGTTACTTTTCTACTTTTTTCTTTTATAATGACATTATTAGTCTATTTTCCCTATATTACATGTAAAAGGAGTCATCATATGTTTTGTCCTCAATGCGGCCATCAAGCAGATGGCGGAAAGTTTTGTGAGAAATGCGGATCGCCTCTTCCGCACCAAGCCGGCGAAAATCAAGGAGCACAGGCGGGAGCTGAAGCTGCAAAACAAGCAGCAAAGCAGTTCGGTTCATTTGTTCTGGCTGTTCTGAAACGCCCTTATCAGGAGTGCAAAACAACAGGCGGCGAACAGCTGATCAGCGGAATCATTACAATGGTGCTTTTCAGTTTACTAACTCCGCTGATGTTTTATATTCTTTTTTCAGAAGGTCCCGGCAGTGCGAGCTTTACAGAAATCTTTTTAAAGCCAACCATTTACTTTGCCCTTTTTATTTTCGGGTTGCATGCATTGATCTTTTTTTCCTTAAAAATCGCGGGAAACCAAGTCTCATTTAAAGATTCATTCTCCAGATTTGGTGCGTTTCTTATTCCGTTTACAGCTATTTTGATTCTTGCACTTTTATTGTTTTTATTACATACAGATCTTTGTTTCACCGTGTTAGCGATTGGTTTAATCGGCGCATTCTTCGCTATTCCCCCTGCGATGCTGAGCAGTTACCAGCATTCGTATAAAGGAAAAGCTGATATCATTTACTCAACCATTGTGATTTATCTGATCACGTGCGTTGCGTTTCGGTTCATCATCGAACATTATATCAAAGAGATTTTCCGTTATATCTTTTTTTAAAAAACACCCCCATCGCCTGCTGGTGATGGGGGTTTGTTTTTATTGAATAGATGTTAAATAAATTCTTCCGTCTTTCACTACGCCGGTGTAGGTCCAGTTGTATGTTCTGCGCTTTGTACTGCCGCCTGATTTTGTAATATCAAATTCTTCATATGTTTTAATTGTGATATTCGAGCCGCTTTGATTAAAGCTTTTTACCTCTACATCAATAAATACTTCAGTCGTCCCCTCGCTGTACAGCTTCTTAACCAATTTCTGCTGATCATTATATAATGAACTTCCTTTTTCCAGATTGCCTTCCATGACCGCAAATTCATTTAAATTCACTGCGGTTGATTGATTTGTCAGATAACTAACCATAAATGATGTCACTTGTTCATCCGTGACATCGCCGGCCGATGGGCTTACGCTTGCTTTCTTGCCTTTTGCGTCTGCCCAGGCTGACGTGTACGTCTCTGCATGATCATTTTTTATTTTCTTTATATTTGTGCCGGCAGAATCAAAAGTTGATTCTGCATCTTCGAACATCCACTTTTTCTGTTTTTTATCATATGAAAGCAGATATTCATAGCTCGGGCTCTCATCCGACATTTCAGGTTTAGTATAGTCATTATAATTAGCCGACTGGTGAAGTTCTTTTCCTTTTACTGACGCCTGCCATGTACCATCATTTTTCTGGGATAGAGCAAATGTATCCAAATCAAAGTCTGTTTCCAGATATTTTTCTTTTAAGTAAGAATCTGTGTTTTTCATCGAATCCACGTTATCTTTTACTTCGGCTTTCCAACTGGCACTTGCCTCTGTCATCTGAGCTGTATTTCCATCAGAAAGCGCTTTGGAATATTGCTTTGTCGTTTTGACAATCGTATTCATGATTGTTTCTTGTGTGTCTTGGTCAGGAATTAATGTTAACTCCATTTCTTTGCTATCAATCGGCACACCCGCTGTTTTTGTTTTTCCCCACGGAAACTCCGCTTCGACCGCAGCTGTCATTGATCCGTCTGTGAGAAGCGGGCCGTATGTGACAGATTTGAACGGATCCTTATGGATGGATTTACCGTTAATCAGCAATTCTCCCTTTCCATCCTTCATGTCGTCCGCTAAGCTGAATGTTACATTATCTGCTTCCAATGAGAGATCAACACGAAATCTGTTGTCACCAACCGCCTGAATGTCTTCCTTTTTCACAAGATCGACTACATCGTTTTTCAGTTTGGCTGAGACTGTATATTCGCCGGGAATGTACGGTCCGAGGGTTTGTGCTTGATCTGCTTTCTTTACAGATCCGGCTTCCTCTTTATTCACATAGAGATCCGTATGTTTATAATTGCTGGTTACTTCAAAATAAACAGGTGCTATCTTTAAATCATAATGGTCAAATACTAGCAAAGTTTTCCCGTCTTTCTCCGCGTATACAATATCCTTTTGGACTGTTTCAGCACGCAGCGATGAAAAAAGCTCATCTTTTTTGTCAGGATGATCCTTTAAATATGTAAGAAACGGCTTTACGTTTTGTTTAGTAAGCTTGAGCCTGTCATTTGCCGGTGTTAGCAGCGAAGCGATTTGGTCTTTATCCTCATCATTTACAGCCTGCTCAAATTTGTCGACTAACCTGTCCTTAGAAGTAAGGTACGCTCCGGTTTTATATGCAGCGAATAATATGACGCACGCTGCGGCAATGCTGCTCCATAACATGATGGTTTTCTTAGGGATTGGTTTTCGCGGAGCCTGCCTCGTTTCAGCAGTGCTTGCTGTTTCTTTATTTGCCTGTCTGCTGCTCCCTCCGATCGGGGTGCCGCATTCTTTACAAAACTTGGCCCCTTCATTATTTTTTTGACCGCATTCCTTACAAAACATGTGACTTTCCTCCTATTTTTTATCCACTATTTTGTACAGATTTCCTATGTTACATATTTTATAATAGAATGGTATGAAATTGGAGGAAATCATGAAAATATCTCTATAAACATATGAAAAGGTGGAATGTACGTGCAAAAGCTCAGGATTCAAATAAGAGAAAAAGCAAATGACGAATTATACGATCTATTGCTGCTCGCCGATCCGTCGAAAGACATTGTAGATGAATATCTTGAAAGAGGAGAATGTTACACAGCTTGGGCCGGTGATGAACTTGCCGGTGTTTATGTATTGCTAAAAACAAGGCCGCAAACAGTTGAAATTGTAAATATTGCCGTAAAAGAGTCTCTTCAAAAGAAGGGTTTTGGCAAACAGCTTGTCCATGACGCCATCGAAAAGGCAAAGGAGCTGGGTGCGGACACGATTGAAATCGGCACGGGAAATTCCAGCATTCATCAGCTTTCTCTCTATCAAAAATGCGGTTTCCGCCTGCAGGCCATCGATCATGATTTCTTTACCCGACATTATGATGAGGACATTTTCGAAAACGGCATACAATGCCGTGATATGGTGAGACTTTATTTGGATCTTTAATGAAAGAGCTGCCGTATGATAATCGGCAGCTCTTTCATATAGAAATTAAAAAAACTGATTCGCTTTTTTCCCGGCATCCCGTTGCATTCCCTGCCTCACTGACAGTATGAAAAAAGTCAGCACGAGGGTCAGACCGACAGCCAGAAAAATATAATCAGCGTCCATAAACACAAGAAGCACTGTATAAACAGCTGCTGAAAGAGGTTCTCCCATCTTTACAATAGAAAAAATAAGCGCGAAAATTCTTCCGAAGTATTCAGTCGGAACAGTCTTTTGAAAAAACAGAACTGTTTGCACATCAATATACGAGATAATAACACCTAGTATCAAAAAAATGACACATTCAAGCCCGCTAAGCTGAAAAAACAAAAACATTATGAGCAATCCGACAGCTGTTAAAGTTCTGGGATAGAGCCGTTCAAGCCGCTTAGTATTCCACTTAAAAAATACAGCAAGATTACCTAAGAGCATTCCGCCCTGAAACATTGCATACATGACGGCGAACCACACAGAATAGTTTTCATGAAAACGTTCCACTGCAAGAATCGGCCCCATAACCGAAATAAACCCGGCAATGACAAGATTCACGATAAAAAAATAACCGACAGAAGTCATCCAAGATGAGTTGCCTTTCAGCATTCTGTATCCTGTCTTAAGGGCTTCTGCCCCTTTGCTTTTTAGGCCGGCAGGTTCTGAAATGTGGATAACTGCAATCAATGCAGCGGATACAAAAAAGGCGGTTCCATTAATGAAAAACAGCAGCCCGAACGGAATGGCCGCAAGTAAAACGCCGCTGATCAGCTTTCCGACGATCAGACCAATAAGTTCGCTTGTATTCATTAAAGATGTCGCTTGATCTAGATGTTTCTGAGGGACAAGTATCGGGATAAGCGCGACTTTCGCCGGGGAAAAGAGCATCGATTGCAGCGATAAACAAAATGCGCATACACCGATGATCCATACAGTTAAAAAACCATTTGCGCTAAGGACTGCCAAGAGAATCATAATGACTGCCCTTCCTGTATTACACATATACAATATGGTTTTTTTTCGTAAAGAATCAATTAAGGGGCCTGTAAACATTCCGAAGGTCAGGGGAACGAGCTCGATAAAAGAAATCACCCCGACCAATATTTTACTTCCGGTCAAATCGAGTACAAGAAGCGGAAGCGCGATGAGCCAGACGCCATCCGCCGCGGAAGAAAATACTTGTGCAGCCCAAAGTTTGGCATAATTTGGTGTTCGATATGCCGAATCACGGCCGTTTTTGATCTTCATCAGAAGCACCGCCGAACCATTCTAATGTTCTCCATGATTCTTTTCTTTGTGTATAATCCTCTTCCATCACTTCAAATACGATACCTGTGCCATCACCGCGGTGTATCTCTTTTAACATCTCTGCTGCTTGTCTGAGCAATGTTTCATCTATCGTTCCTTCTGCGGGATGACGCCCTTCAAAACAGCGGACACCTCCATGCGGGAAGGCTAGCTGGCAAAACGAACTGAAATGATAATGTTTAATGCTGTCCTTTAAGGAAAGAAATTGAAAAAAGTCAGGGTATCTCAGCTTTTCATTCCTGAACATAAGTGATGATGATAAATGTGTCTGATAGGTAATGGCCCAATGACACAGATCCCATGTAATCCCGATATGTTTTAAACCGAGCTGAATCAGTTCCTCAAAATCCTCAGGATAAATGAATATCGGGTCAAAGTCTTCGCCCAGATTCCCGATAATCGGCAGATTTTCGACTCCAATCCATATATCTGTTCCTTTTAGCTCTTCATCAAACTCTGCAAAAAATTCAATGACTTTTCTGCGGTTTCCTTCTAAATCATAGCCTTGAAATTCTTCAACGGACATAAATTGATTGGCATGAACAATTATCCCCTTGGCGCCATATACATCCGCAAGCTCTGCAAAATGAAGCAGACGGTCCTTTATATGCGCTTCATGAACATAATCCGCATTGTCGGTGGGAAAATGAAGTGTCAATAATGACGGCTCAAGCTGTTTTGTGTAATCAAGTGTCCGCTTGAAGGTTTTAACATAATCTGTTGCTTCAAACGATTTTCCGTCAAAAATATTGGCTTCAAGGCCATATCCTGCTTCGACCCACTTTTTATCAATTTGCTTCGGGTCTAACCCGAAAAACGGTATTTGCGCAATCATCCGTCACCACGTCCCTCTCACAAGCATAAAAGCTTCTGCTGCAGAAAAACCGGATTTAGCTCCCCAAACATATGCATTATTTTCAATCGCTTGCAAGGACCGCGGATGCGGGAAATCCCTCAGCTCCGAATCGTAGCACGCCATAGCCTTCAGCTTCAGTTCAAGCTCTTCTTCTATATTAATGAAGAAATTCGCGTGGAATTGATCCTTATTCAAATAGTTCCACTCTGTCGAGGATAATGTTTCGTATGCCAGGACCTGTTTTACGGAATGACCTGGAAGCGGGCGGGTTGCCGTCATCACCGCTCTGAATACTACGGTATGGTCAATATTAATATCACCGCCGTATTGTGTATATACAATATCCGGCTGAAAGCGTTCAATTTGTTTTTCTGCTTCTTTTACGACATCCAGCAAATCCAGTGAATCAAGCCTGTTATCAGGAAGATTTAATCTGACAAAATCGCTTATGCCGAGCGTGCTAAGCGCTTGTTCCGTTTCACTATAGGAATGCTGCATGAGCGAATCACAAGGTTTTTCATAATCTTCTTTTCTGGACGATTTTCCCTCAGCCATAATGACAGCCGACACACTGTCTCCTTGACGGACATGTTTCGCCAGAGCTCCGCCGACGCCGATAATTTCATCGTCCGGGTGCGCCGCAAATACCATTACTTTCATTATATTGTCCCCCTTTGATTAACGTTTCGGAAATATCCGCCCCGCAATTCATAAGCATATCAAGCATAGAGAGATGAGGAATGTGCTCTCCGAATAACTGCGGATAATGTATTGTCCTGATTTGCTGGTATTCGATTGTAATTCCGCTTCTATCAAAATCACTTTCTATTAAATAGTCTGATCCTTGGCTGCCTGAATAATAATGATCAGCCCCTAGTTCCTTACAAAGTGCGAGCACAAAATCACTCTTTTTTTCATTCCGGCATTCGAGCTCCGAAACATAGCAAATTGGCGTTGAAATACGAAGTTCACGCAGAAAAAAATCAATGATGTACATATTCAAATCGTGAAGGTACTCCCATTCCTGCTGATAGACATCTTTAAAAAACATTTGATATTCCTCGAAATAGGGAGCCTTTGCATAATTCATTTTTATCGCCATCCAGTGTTTCTTTCGCCAGTCTTGTTCTTGATCAATTTTCATATCACGTAGCTCAATATCCTTATAATTTTTCATCTGCAGAGGAACAGTCAGCCACGTAGGGCCTTGAGACGTTTTTATCCTGTTCCGATTGAGAAATCCTTTTTTCTCAAACTGGGCTGTATCGTGAATCGCAAATACATCTGATTTATGAATTTTTTCAAAAAAACCATACCAAGGGAGATAACTGGACTGATGGCCGCTTACCACTTTTACTCCGTTTCTGTGAAATGTCGACATCGTTTCTCTTCAGCTCCCCAATATCGTTTCGGTCTGGCAATTTCTTTACTGTGAGAATATCCAAAATCAACCCATTGAAGCTTCTTGTCGATGGCGAATGATAAAGCGTTCCGCATTAACAGATAAGAAGCCTGCGTTTCTTTACCGGCAGGGCTGTTTACATTCTGCCAATAATAGAAATGAGAATGGTCATATAGAAAAATACTGCTGCTGATCATTTCATTCTCAAGAAATGCCCCTACCCAAAAGACTTGTCTGCCAAGGCTTTCATGCAGCCTCTGAAAAAAATCCTGGCTTAGCATATATGCTGCGCCGATAGCTGCTATATGCGCCTTATACAAATCGTAAAACTCATGAATCGACTCCTGTCCGATTAAGCGGACGGATACATTTTTCTTTTCCGCATATCTGACTGCAGTCCGTGCTTTTCCCGAACAGTTTGTCCATAGCTCTTCAAATGTATCGGGAAGCGACAAAATGTGTGTTGTTTTCTCCACCCATTGTTCTCCCGTTTCTTCGATAAAAGGGGTTTGGTCATGCGGAAGCAGGAGCCGCGATAGTTTCTGTCCAAATAATGCTTTGATTTCGCTTTGCAGCCATTCGAATGAAATTGGACGGTCTGAAATGACGCCGCCGTATCCTATCATATTACCGCTGAGCGAGCCATTCTGCTCAAACACCGGAACATATATCACTTGTCCGCCGTCCGATGTCAGCCTGACGGGGTGAAACGAGGTATTGGGGAGCTCTTCCATGAGCTTCCCCCAATCATAGCTTTGAAACAACCCAACCTGAAATATGTCAGCAGCCCGATCCCATGCTTGAGGAGTTACGGAAAATGCTGTTTTTTCCACGATATATCACCAACATTCATTTCTTATTCTTTTGCTTTGCATACGTTAAAACAGTTTCAGCAATATACTTCACCTGCTCTGTACCAAGAGGCGGTTTGAACGGCAGTGAAAGAACTCTTTTCCAAAGAGAATTTTCATCCTCAAGTTGTGAATAAGGCTGATATAGCGGAATCAGGTGAAGAGGAAGGTAGTTCCAGCATGTTTGAATGCCTTTTGCCGCTAAATAAACGGAGCAATCGTACCTTTCGCCTTCATGAGGAAATACGATTGTCAAATAGTTCAGGCTCTCTCCCGCCTGAGGCTGAATCATCTTGATCCCGTATAACTCTTCTGCCTCCGCAAAAATGTATCTTGCCGTCTCCAAATTTCTTGATGAGTCTTTCACCAACCGCTCCATCTTGGACAGCTGGTATTCGATAATGGCTTGTCTCACCGGATGCATTCGCAATAAAGGGACAGTAGCAGGTTTTTTCGGAAGGACTTCAAGTTTGCTCGTTTTTAAAGAAGTACGAACACCTGCTTTTCTGAATAAGAAAGATAGAGCCTTAGAACTCATCAAGGCCTGCATTCGCTGCTGTCTCATATAAGCATCATAATCAGCATCTACTTGCTTTCGCTGTTCCATCGGCAGCCTGCTGATTTTGTCCAGCACATCTTTCCGAGCGATTAATGCTCCGCCCCCTATACTGCCGAGAGGCTTCGACATTCCAAAGCTCAAGATACCAAAATCCCCCAAACCGCCTGCAAATGTTCCGGCTTGTTTTGTAAACATAGCCTGAGCAGCATCGTCGATGACACGAATACGCTTCGCTTTCGCCCACTCAATAAGATTCATGTTTTCCTTCCGACCGTAGACGTGCGTCAAAATGACAGCGCATGTCCTCTCGGTCACTTTGTTTTTCACATCTTCAAAAGACAAGGATAAATCATCATCCAGATTAGCGAAAACTGGAGAAGCCCCGGATTGAAGCACAGCATCAATTACATTCGGACAGCTGAAAGAAGAAAAAATAACTTCTTTTCCAGGCTCCGCTCCGGAAAGTTTCAGTGCAAGCACCAACGCCGCACTTCCGCTCGAAGTCAATTCGATACCCTTTCCATAGCGTTTTTCCAGTTTTTCTGCCAACCTGGTTTTTTTAGCTGAGATGAAATGAGTGAATGCCGGGAAAAGACTTCTGCCTGAAAGCTGCCTCGCATAAATGGGAAACTTGATCTGTTTGGGATTCTCAGGATAATGGAAGTTTTTGTTTTTGTCTTTCAACTTTAATCATCCTCAGGCCTTCATCAAGGTGAACTTTAGGAGCATATCCAAGCATTCGCTTTGCCTTCTCGATGGAAGGAGCACGTTTGAAAATTTCAATGTCTTTACCTCGGACACCATCCTCACCCAGCTTTTTAAAGGTGTAATTCTCTTTCTTCCTGCCTGTCATTACGTTGATTTTCTCTGCCAGCCCTTTTATGCTGATGGGCATATTGTTTCCTATGTTGAAATCTTCAAAAACACTGCCTTTATGCAGAAGTGCCAGATATGTTCCGTTAACGATATCACTAATGTAGCTGAAGCATCTGATTTGGCCGCCGTCTCCATAAAGCGGAAGCTCTGCACCAGATTCAGCCAAACTGAAGAACTTGTTAATGACAAAGTCCTCCCGCTGCTTCGGGCCGTATACATTAAAGTACCGGACAACTCTGACATTCAACGAGTTTGATGCCTGCTCCCTCAAATATTCCTCTGACTTCAATTTTGCTTTTCCATAAGCAGATTTAGGGAGCTTCTTACTCGATTCCGTATACGGATAATCGGGTGAGTCCCCGAATACCTCTGAGCTGGAGGAAAAAAGAAGGGTTTTGATGCCTAGCTCCTTGCATACCTCCGTTACGTTTTTCGTTCCCTCAAAATTTACCTTGATGACGTCCTCTTCATTGCTGCGGCAGCTGTCTACTCCGACCATTGCCGCTAAATGAACAATAGCATCTGCTCCTTTTAATGATTCCTTAAGCGATTGCCGATCTAAAATATTCGTTTGTCGGAACTCCGCCTGAAAATCCGGTTTTTTTTGATCAGCGATGATCGCATGATAGCCTTTATTCTGTAATAACCCGGCTAATTCACTTCCTATAAAGCCTGCTCCACCTAAGATAGCAATGTGTTTCATTGTCCGACCTCCTGGCTTAAAGATAAAACATCTTTAATTGATTGAACGATATATTGACAATCTTCCTTCGATAGCTGGCTATAAAGAGGCAGTGATACAATTTCAGGAAAGATGCGTTCAGTTACCGGCAGCTTTGCGGGAAAATGCTCACTATAGTAGGGATGCATATGCACAGGGATAAAGTGGACACTCAAGCCAATATTTTTCGCTTTCATATTTTCAATAAACTGGTCTCGCTCCATTTCCCCGCGTTTTTTCACCCGCAGAATAAACAAATGCCAAGAGTGGGTGATATAGCTGGGGATGTCTGTCAAAGGAAGTTCTGCTCTTTCTGATTGATTTGTAAGCTCAGACGCATAATACTTTGCGATTCTTGTCCGTTTTTCTTGGATCTCAGCAGCACGTTTCAATTGAATGAGCCCGAGCGCAGCCTGGATATCTGTCATGTTGTACTTAAAACCGGGAAGTAAAACATCATATCGCCAGCTGCCCTTTTCACCGTATCGATTCCAAGCATTTTTTGTAATGCCATGCCACCCATACAGTCTCGCTCTCTCGGCTGCCTCTTCATCCTTAAGAATAAGAGCTCCTCCTTCTCCCGTCGTAATATTTTTGGTTGCATAAAAGCTGAAGCATACTGCATCTCCATGTGTGCCGATCATCTTCCCGTTATATCTTGTCCCAAGCGCGTGAGCGGCATCTTCAATCAAGTACAGTCCATTTTCCTTGCATATGCTGCTAAGCTCATCCAAATTTGCCGGATAACCTGCAAAATGGACCGCAATGACTGCTTTTGTGCGCGGTGAAAGCTTTTGTCTAACATCTTCCGGATCTATACATAAATCATCCTCGCAGATGTCCGCAAAAACCGGGGTTGCTCCGACATGCAAAATGACGTTTACACTTGAACAAAACGTGAAGCTTGGAACAATAACTTCATCGCCTTTTCCTACACCGAGTGCAAGCAATGCCATGTGTAAGGCAGCTGTTCCTGAATTACAGCTGATTACGTGTTCCGCGCCTAGATATTCGCCCAGCTTTTTTTCAAATTCAATCACTTTCGGACCTTTTGAAATCCATCCTGACTTGATTGTTTCGGCTACAGTTTCCAGTTCTTCGTTTGTGATATCAGGTCTGTGAAAAGAGATAAATCGTTTACTAATGGTAGTTCCCTCCTATAGTGTGACAAGCTTTGCATTGTCAGCCATTTTTTCTCTGCAAATATTTCTGGTATCGAAAATAATAGGGGCTGTATCCCGCAATATGCTGTAATTTATATCATCATGATCAGTATGAATAATGACGACATCATATTGGTTGATCTTCTCCTTAGTGAAAGGGACGGAGCGCTTGATGCTGCCGTCTTCCAGGCGAATTTCACTGATAAAAGGATCATAGTAATCTATCGTGCATCCCTTTTTCATCAGATCATCGATAATTGCAAATGCAGAAGACTCACGAGAATCATTGGTATTTTTTTTATAAGCAGCACCTATTAATAAAATGCTGCACGGTTCTTTATCAACCAGCTTCATGGCATAGTCGGACACTGAAAACGGCATTTCAGAATTAATTTCATCAGCTAAATCAATCAGCTTTGTCTGCAATCCCTTTTGATTGGCTATCCATTTAAAATAAAAAGGATCAATCGGTATACAATGGCCGCCTACGCCAGGGCCGGGGCTGAATTTTTGAAACCCGAACGGCTTTGTGTCTGCTGCATTGATCACTTCCCATATATCAATATCGAGTTCTCGGCAATTAAGTGCCATTTCATTGATGAGAGCTATATTTACATAACGGTAGGTATTCTCTAGGAGTTTAGCTGTTTCTGCTACTTCAGGTGAGGTTACTGGATGAATGCTTGTAACGATAGTGTTGTAAAACGCTGAGGCAAGTTTTGTACAATTCCGGGTCATTCCGCCGACCACTTTAGGGATATCGGCAACTTCATATTGGCTGTTCCCAGGATCAATTCGTTCAGGAGAATAAGCTATAAAAAAATCTGAGCCTATGTTTACCTGCCGCCCTGTTGCCATTCTATCGGCGATTTTTTGTTTGGTTGTACCCGGATAGGTTGTACTTTCTAAAATTAAGAGCTGATTTGTTCTTCCGTAAGCCAACATACTGTCAACTGCACTGTCTATGTAGCTTAGATCGGGAATTTTATCTTTTTTGTTCAAAGGTGTCGGAACACATATCACAATAATGTCGCAATGTTCAATGAGAGACATATTCTCACTCACTTGAAAACGCTCTGTTTGTAATACCGCTTTTAATTGGTTATCGTCTATATCCCGAATATGGCTGTGCCCGTCTTTCAGCAAAGAAACTTTTTCGCTGTTCCTATCGAAGCCGATGACGCTGTATCCTTTATTGACACATTCCAATGCAAGAGGAAACCCCACATATCCCATCCCTAATACACCTACAACAGCCTGTTTTGTTTCAATCAATTCTAAAAGCCGCTTATGACCTAGGTTTCGAGCTTCTTGTGTGACAGGATTCATTTTTGGACCCCCTATAAGATAGAAAAGGATATATTTTTACAAAATTAAACAATTATCGATCGATACTGCAATTATAACAAAAGTAAAAAAACGGTAAATGAGTTTTGTATCCTTTTATTTTGTAGGACATTATGTTGTGATTTACTAGTAATTGGTATTTTACGTACCTATGATAAGGTATTTATTAGGAGAATGGTGAGAGAATCTCCCTTAATTGAAAGAATTTAGTGAAAAATTAAAAAACAGGCCGAAGCCTGTTTTTTATTCTATATTCGCCTCTTTTACAGCAGATAGCAAGAGCTGCCCCGCTTCCTTCAATCTATCTTTGCTGATATGTGTTATATTATCATTTTCAGTGTGATACCATGAACCAGGCTCTTGTGTATCCGGGCTGAGCCAAATCCAATTAGCTGAAGGTATGCCCGCTTCATAAAAAGACACGTGATCCGAGTATCCCAGTTGTGTGAGGCGAGGTGCTTCAAGCTGTGCTTTCCGGGCAGCGTTTACTGCATAATTGACACTTGCATTTTTTTTGCCATCCGGAGTGGTTATATACATTTGGCTGGCTTCTTTCCAGTCAGTCGCAATCATATCAGCGTTAAAGTTTGCCCGGCTGTGTTTGATTTCATCTGATGTAAGCGTACTGACATAATATGAGGAACCCGCTGACCACAGCTCTTCAGCTCCGAATAAGATAAAACGGATTTCTTTGTTTTTAGGAAGATCCTTGCTTTGCTTACTCATCTCCAGCACAGCAGATGTGCCTGATGCATTATCATCAGCCCCAGGTGCACCTTTAACTGTGTCATAATGGGCAGTTACATAAAGAATATCCGGGTGTTTTGTGTGCTGCGCTTTGCGTGTCGCTATTATATTCTGTGAAGTGCGGTTTTGATAGTTCTTAAATTGAATGACAGCCTGCTTTTCTTTCAGCAAAGCTTCTCCGTCTTCTTTTTTCATTCCCGCTGTCGGTATTGTGGTGTGTTTTGGTTTTACCGGACGGATCGCGAGAGGTTTTGTCTTGCGGTTATAAATAATGACAGCTTTCGCACCAGCATCTTGGGCGTTTTTTATTTTTTGAGATACTGATATTTTCCCCTCTCTAATAACGGCTATTTTTCCTTTTGCTTCTTTTACTTCAAGGTTTAACCCATAGCCTCCGTCAAAGACGGCAGCCTCTATTTTTTCTTCATCTTCCACAAAGTTCTTATCTGCTGAGCGTATTGGATATTCATGATCGCCTGCCATTACTGAACCAGTAAAATATGTTTTCACATGAAATGGCTGAATCCGAACAGTTAACCCCTCATCTTGAAGCCGTTTCGATATGTATGATGCCGCTTCTTTTTCTTTCTCTGTCCCTGTTTCTCTCGGACCTATGACTTCACTAAGCTCATGAATGGTTTCATACGCATGCTCTTCATCAAACAACGGGGCCATTTCAGACACAGAAAGAGGCTGCTTCTCATTCAGCTGTTCAGCCGAAGCTCCCCATATGACGCTTCCGGCCAGTGCTGCGGACATTAATATCAGTTTCATCTTTACATTCCTCCTCTTATTCACTCCTTTCTTTTCGGTTCTGCTGTGTTGATTCCTTTAAAAAGCAATAAAATGAATACTAATTACCAAATCAAGGTAATCAGATAGAAGGAGAATAAGAATGACAGCTAGGAAAGTTTGCATAAAAAAAGCCGCCGAGACATATCTCGGCGGTCTTTTTATTACTTATTCAAGTTGTAAAAAGAGTTAATACCGTGGTATTGAGCAGTTTCAGCCAACTGATCTTCGATGCGAAGAAGCTGGTTGTATTTCGCAACACGGTCCGTACGTGACGGAGCACCTGTTTTGATTTGTCCTGCGTTTGTTGCCACAGCGATGTCAGCGATTGTGCTGTCTTCAGTTTCACCAGAACGGTGAGAGATAACAGCAGTGTAGCCTGCGCGTTTCGCCATTTCGATCGCATCGAATGTTTCAGTCAATGTACCGATTTGGTTTACTTTGATCAGGATAGAGTTGCCTACGCCGTTTTTGATACCTTCAGCAAGTTTTTTCGTGTTTGTAACGAAGAGGTCATCACCAACAAGCTGAACTTTTTTGCCAAGACGCTCAGTAAGAAGCTTGTGGCCTTCCCAGTCGTTTTCGTCAAGTCCGTCTTCGATAGAGATGATTGGGTATTTAGAAACCATTTCTTCGTACCAGTCAACCATTTCAGCAGATGTTTTCACAACGCCTTCGCCAGACAGATGGTATTTGCCGTCTTCTTTGTTGTAGAACTCAGAAGATGCAGCATCCATTGCAAGTTTTACTTCTTCGCCAGGTTTGAAGCCGGCTTTTTCGATTGCTTCAACGATTGTTTGAAGCGCTTCTTCGTTAGAACCAAGGTTTGGAGCGAATCCGCCTTCATCACCTACAGCTGTGTTCATTCCTTTAGCAGAAAGAACTGATTTCAGGCTGTGGAAGATTTGAGCGCCCATGCGAAGTGCTTCACGGAAGTTAGGAGCACCTACTGGCATGATCATGAATTCTTGAATATCTACGTTGTTGTCAGCATGCTCTCCGCCGTTGACGATGTTCATCATCGGTACAGGAAGCGTTTTTGAGTTGAATCCTCCAAGGTATTGGTAAAGAGGAATCTGTAAGAAATCAGCAGCAGCACGTGCACAAGCCATAGATACGCCAAGGATTGCGTTCGCACCAAGTTTGCCTTTGTTTTCAGTACCGTCAAGCTCGATTAAAAGCTGGTCGATTGCATTTTGTTCAGTTACATCAAAGCCAAGAAGCTCTGGAGAAATGATTTCGTTTACGTTGTTAACAGCTGTTAACACGCCTTTTCCAAGGTAACGGTCTTTGTCGCCGTCACGAAGCTCAACTGCTTCGTATTCACCTGTAGAAGCTCCGCTTGGCACTAATGCGCGGCCGAATGCTCCTGTTTCTGTATATACTTCAACTTCAACTGTTGGGTTGCCGCGGGAGTCTAATACTTCGCGTGCATAAACATCAACAATGTATGGCATGAGTTTGTCTCTCCTTTGATTTTCAGCTTATTTTTGAATTAAAGATGTTCCAGTCATTTCTTTCGGTTTTTCAACACCGAGAAGGTCTAATAACGTTGGTGCAAGGTCGCCTAGGATTCCGCCTTCACGCAGCGTGATGCCTTCTTTCGTAACAATTACAGGGACTGGATTTGTCGTATGTGCAGTGTGCGGTTCGCCTGATTCTGTGATCAGAATATCAGCATTACCGTGATCAGCGGTAATGATAGCGTGTCCGCCTTTAGCGAGAATCGCGTCAACGACTTCGCCTAAGCATTCGTCCACTGCTTCAATCGCTTTAATTGTAGGTTCAACCATTCCGGAGTGGCCGACCATGTCTGGGTTTGCGAAGTTAAGGATAATCGCGTCATGCTTGTCAGCTTCGATTTCTTTGACAAGCGCGTCCTTCACTTCATACGCACTCATTTCAGGCTTCAAGTCGTATGTTGCGACTTTCGGCGAGTTGATAAGAATACGCTCCTCACCCGGGAATTCAGCTTCACGGCCGCCGCTCATAAAGAACGTGACGTGCGGATACTTTTCAGTTTCTGCAATTCGAAGCTGTTTTAATCCTTGCTGAGATAATACTTCTCCGACTGTATTATCAAGATTTATCGGTTTAAACGCCACATAGCCGTCAACTGTTTCACTGAAGTGAGTCAGGCAGACGAAATGCAGGTTTTTCGGATAATTCTCGCCGCGGTCGAAATCGCGGAAGTCTTTGTTCGTGAACGTGTTGGAAATCTGGATGGCGCGGTCCGGTCTGAAATTATAGAAAATCACAGAATCGCCGTCTTCGATTTTCGCAACAGGCTCACCGTTTTCTTTTGTGATGACAGATGGAATAACGAATTCATCGTGGATTCCATTCGCATATGAATCATCAACAACATCCAGTGCGCTGCGGTATGTCGGGCCTTCGCCGTATGCCATTGCACGGTACGCTTTTTCTACACGGTCCCAGCGTTTGTCGCGGTCCATTGAATAGTAGCGTCCGGAAATGCTGGCGATTTCTCCGACACCGATTTCCTCGATTTGTTCGTTCAGCTGGTTGATGTACGTTTTCGCTGTTTGCGGACCTACATCACGGCCGTCAAGGAAGCCATGGATATATACCTTTGTCAGCCCTTCTTTTTTCGCAAGCTTTAACAGCGCGAATAAATGATTGATATGGCTGTGCACGCCGCCGTCTGATAATAGACCGAACAGATGCAGGGCTTTGTCGTTTTCTTTCGCATTGCTGATTGCGTCAAGGAATGTTTGATTGCGTTCGAACTCTCCCTCGCGAATGGCAACATTTACGCGTGTTAAGCTTTGGTACACAATACGGCCCGCACCGATATTTAAGTGGCCTACTTCGGAGTTCCCCATCTGTCCGTCAGGAAGACCTACAGCCTCGCCTGAAGCAGTCAGTGTCTGATGAGGATACTGATTCCAATAGCGGTCAAAATTCGGTTTTTTCGCCAAAGCGACTGCGTTCCCTACTGTTTCGTTTCGTAATCCGAACCCATCAAGAATGATGAGTGCAGCTGGTTTTTTACTCATATTGACCTTCCTCCAATAATTGAACGAATGACTGTGGCTCAAGGCTCGCGCCGCCGACCAAAGCACCGTCAATATCGGACTCTGCCATATATTCTTTAATGTTTGCAGGCTTTACGCTTCCGCCATATTGAATGCGAAGCTTGTCTGCCGCTTCTTGGCCGAAGCTTTCAGCGACGGTTTTACGGATATGCGCACACACGTCGTTCGCATCTTTAGATGTAGAAGATTTGCCTGTTCCGATTGCCCAGATTGGCTCATAAGCAATAACAGAAGCTGCAACTTGTTCTTCAGAAAGACCAGCAAGGCCTTTTTTCACTTGGTCAGCCACAAGATCATTTGTTTTGCCGGCTTCGCGCTCTTCAAGCGTTTCTCCAACACAGATGATCGGCACAATGCCGTGTTTGAAAGCAGCATGTGCTTTTTTGTTAACTGTTTCATCAGTTTCAGCGAACATTTCACGGCGCTCAGAGTGGCCGATGACGCAGTAGTCAACGCCAAGGTCTTTCAGAGCAACCGGGCTGATTTCGCCTGTGAACGCGCCGCTTTCTTCGAAGTGCATGTTTTGGGCGCCGACTTTAAGGTCAGTGCCTTTAACAGCAGAAGTCAGCTTTTCTAGGAAAAGCGCTGGCGCGCAAACAACAGCTTCCGCTTTGTCTGCTGCTGGAATGGAAGATTTCACTTCTTCAACGAAGCTGACAGCCTCGCCGAGTGTTTTGTTCATTTTCCAGTTACCGGCTATAATTGGTTTTCTCATCTGTTCCACTTCCTTATAGCAGTTTTAAAATTATTTATCGTTCAGTGCAGCTACCCCTGGAAGCTCTTTGCCTTCCATGAACTCAAGGGATGCGCCGCCTCCTGTTGAGATGTGGCTCATTTTGTCAGCTAGGCCGAATTTTTCAACCGCTGCTGCAGAGTCTCCTCCGCCGATGACAGAGTATGTATCTTTTGCCTCTGCCAATGCTTCCGCAACCGCTTTTGTTCCTTGAGCGAACAAGTCGATTTCGAATACGCCCATCGGTCCGTTCCACACGACAAGTTTGCTGTTTTTGATTACATCAGCATACGTTTCGCGTGTTTTTGTACCAATGTCAATCGCTTCTAAATCACTAGGGATTTCAGAGATCGGCACAATTTTTACGTTTGCATCGTTAGAGAAATCATCTGCAACGAGTACATCTTCAGGCATGTAGAAGTTAACGCCTTTTTCTTTCGCGCGATCCATAAATGTTTTCGCAAGCTCGATTTTATCTTCTTCAAGCAGAGATTTACCAACCTCATAACCAAGCGCTTTAACGAATGTGTAAGCAAGACCGCCGCCGATGATCAGGTTGTCTACTTTATCAAGAAGACTTTCGATGACGCCGATTTTATCTTTTACTTTCGCTCCGCCGATAATGGCAGTGAACGGACGATCAGGGTTGGAAATTGCTTTTCCGAGTACGTCAAGCTCTTTTTCCATTAAGAAACCTGCAACCGCTGGCAGATGCTCGGCAATTCCAGCTGTAGATGCATGAGCACGGTGGGCAGCACCGAATGCGTCATTCACATATACATCTGCAAGCTCAGCAAATGCTTTTGCAAGCTCAGGATCATTTTTCTCTTCACCAGGGTAGAAACGTACGTTTTCCAATACAAGAACGTCTCCGTCCTTCATGTCGGAAATTTGTGATTTTACAGCATCACCGTATGCTTCATCCGCTTTTTTCACTTCTTTGCCAAGCAGTTCGCCGAGGCGTGCAGCAACAGGAGTTAAACGAAGCTCCTCAACAACTTCGCCTTTCGGGCGGCCTAAGTGGCTCGCAAGAAGGACTTTCGCGCCTTGGTCTGCAAGGTGTTTGATTGTCGGAAGTGCAGCACGGATACGTGTATCGTCTGTTACTTCCCCGTCTTTCATTGGAACGTTAAAGTCAACGCGGCAGAATACAACTTTGCCTTTTACGTCGATGTCTTTGAGAGTTTTCTTATTCATGCTTTAGGAGATCCTCCTTCAAAATGGTTTGCATGCAGCACGAAAAACGTGAAACCGTCTGATCAAGCGATTACTCCGCGAGGGCAGATCGCATACTTTTCGGCACAGGGCAGATCGTCTGAAGCCAGGGCAGTGGCCGCAGGCAAAGGCGCCGGAAAGCTGCAAAACGCAGATGCTTCTCTTTCACAGAACGTTTTCTGAAAGCCGGTCTTCATGGAAAAAGGGAAAGGGAGTCCGTCCCCTTCCCTTGTCCGCTTTCATTATAGCGCTTCTATTCAAAAGAACCAAGTCAGGTCCTTTTTTCAGCTATGAATTAAAGACCTTTTTTAGCGATGTAAGCTGCAAGGTCAACAACGCGGTTAGAGTAGCCGCTTTCGTTATCGTACCAAGAGATTACTTTTACCATGCTGCCTTCCATAACCATTGTAGAAAGAGCATCGATTGTAGAAGAATTTTTGTTTCCGTTGTAGTCGCCAGAAACTAATGGCTCTTCGCTGTAGCCTAGGATTCCTTTAAGATCTCCTTCAGCTGCTTCTTTAAGAGCTGCATTTACATCTTCAGCTGTTACTTCTTGGTTCAGTTCAGCTACCAAGTCAACTAAAGAAACGTTTGGAGTTGGAACACGCATTGCTCCGCCGTTCAGTTTGCCTTTTAGTTCAGGAAGAACTAGAGAAACTGCTTTAGCAGCACCAGTTGAAGTTGGGATGATGTTTTCAGCTGCTGCACGCGCACGACGGTAGTCTTTGTGCGGAAGATCAAGAATTTGCTGATCGTTTGTGTAAGAGTGAACTGTTGTCATCATACCGCGTTTGATGCCGAATTTGTCGTTAAGTACTTTTGCAAACGGCGCAAGGCAGTTTGTTGTGCAAGATGCGTTAGAGATAACGTCGTGGTTAGCCGCATCGTATTTATCTTCGTTAACACCCATAACGATTGTGATATCTTCTTCGTTAGCAGGAGCAGAGATGATTACTTTTTTCGCGCCAGCTTCTAAGTGCTTCGCAGCGTCTGCGCGTTTTGTGAAGAAACCAGTAGATTCAACTACGATTTCAACGCCTTGTTTACCCCAGCTAAGTTTAGCAGGATCGCGTTCTGCAGAAACTTCAATTGTTTTACCGTTAACAACAAGGTTGTTACCGTCAACTGAAACCTCAGCGTCTAATTTTCCGTGTACAGAATCATATTGTAAAAGGTGAGCGAGCATGTTAGCATCTGTTAAATCGTTAACCGCTACTACCTCAACTTCAGGATTGTTTAATGCTGCGCGGAATACGTTACGTCCAATACGACCAAAACCGTTAATACCGACTTTTACTGCCATGATTGTTTCCTCCTTTAAATAAGTGAGAGATATTTATATTGAGGGATTATTCATCCCTTAATAACTTCTTTGCGGCTCCTTCGTCAGTGACGAGAACCGTGTTGCGCGGCTTTTTAAAGTAAGCCTCGATCGCCTCGGCTTTTGATGATCCGCCCGCTACCGCTATTATATCGGGAATGGCGTCTATGTCATCCAGCTGCATTCCGACAGAATGCACTTTATGGACCACTTCGCCGTCCGCGTTAAAATAGTAGCCGAATGCTTCTGTCACCGCGTTGTTATCATCTATTTTCTTTAAGTCTTCTAAAGGTGTGTTTCTCCGCTCAGCCATAGTTTTAGCTTCGCCGATTCCGTGAACCAGCATACTCGCTGATTTAATCGTGTTCAGCACCTCTTTGACAGAAGGTTCTTCAATAATAGATGAATAGGCGCCTTGTGACAGCTGTCCCGGAACAAACAAAAGCCGGTAAGTGCCTGAAGCCTTTTCCGCCATATGCGCGCATATGGTGTTCGCCTGGTTTTTTACGTCTTCGCCTAAACCGCCTCTTGCAGGCACAAACAAAAGCTCGCGGTTTTTAGAATCCGGCGTCATCATCTCGGCGACAGCTTCAATTGTCGTACCGCCGGTCACAGCGACGATATTTTTGCCTGAAAATCTTTTTTTCATACATGCGGCAGCCGCTCTTCCCATTTCTTTTTTGACCCATGGGGATTGATCGCTGTCTCCGGATACAATAATGACGTCCTTTAGATTTAAACGTTCTTTTAATGTCTTTTCCAAAAGCGTCAAACCTAAAACATCTTTCATCGTATCTTCTAAAACGGAAAGCAGTTCATAACCTTCTTCTGTCAGCGTCATGCCGTTTGTTTTAATATCGACCAGATTCTGTTCCTTCAAAAACTGAACCTCGCCTCTCAGCACACGCTCGCTGATTCCGAGACTGGCAGACAGGCTTCTGCGGCCGATGGGTTCTGTCAGCCTGATATACTGCAAGATTTCGAACCTCTTTTGCATAACGAGCAGAAGATCAGGCAATAATTTTTTTTGAGCTTGTATTAACTGGTTCATGACTCAAACGTTCCTTCCTTTTTTGCTGGACACCAAACGTCCCGCTATGACAAAAAACGTCCCATCATAGCCAAAAAAAATCATTTCTGCTTTCTTTAATTATTTTAACAGGGTGGAAATGTTTATTCAACTGTTAAGAGCCAATTCATCGACAATATTCGCGCAGTTTTCATGCAGCTGCGTTTCTTATTCAATATTTTTTCCTTTATATCTCTATCTTATACAGCAAACCGTTAATGGTGCGCACAAAATAAAAGAGCCCTCTCAATCGAAAGGGCTACATATTTTAAAGCGTTTTCATTTTATCCATAGCTTTTCAATCTCTTCGAGCGATTTATTCTTCGTTTCCGGACAGATTGTGACGACAAACAGGAAGCAGAGAATGTTAATGACGGCAAAGATCCAGAACGTGTAGGCCAGTCCGAACGAGCTGATCATCATCGGCACAAACTGCCCGATCGCCCAGTTTGCTCCCCATAAAAAGATGGTGGCGATCCCTGCAGCTCTCGCCCGCAGATGGTTCGGGAAAATTTCAGAAATCATAATCCATGTGATCGGCCCAACCGATACACAGAACGCGGCGACAAACCCTAATATAAAGAAGATCAGCATAAATCCGCTTGTTAACTGAAAATAAAACGACGTCCCGATTAAGATCATAAAAATAGCCATGAAAGCAGAACCGATGGACATCAGTTTTTTGCGCCCGACTTTATCAATCAATAAAACTGCGATGACGGTAAAAATGACTTCCACGACACCGACAATACAGGTTGTCACAAATCCGGCATTTTGTCCGAATCCCATCATTTTAAAGATTTCCGGTCCGTAGTAGGTGATGGCGTTCATGCCGATCACTTGATTAAAGAGCGCCAGCAGGATTCCAATGATAAGCGCTTTTCTGAGACCTGGTTTGAAGAGCTGTGATAGTGACCCCATTTGTTCTATTTTTAAAGAGTTTTCAATGTTCTTCAATTCTTCTTTTGCGACAGTTTCTCCATTAATGCGTGTCAGAATCGATAACGCTTCTTTTGTTCTGCCTGCTTTCGCCAGCCATCTTGGACTTTCCGGCACGACCAGCAGGACAAGGAAAAAGATAACGGATGGCACCATTCCGTAAGCGAGCATCCATCTCCATCCGGTTTGCACGCCCCATTCATATGTTCCGGAGCGCTGGACAGCGAGATTAATAAAGTACGTTGCGGAAATACCTAGTATCGTAAAGAGCTGATATAAGGAAGATAAACTTCCGCGTATGGCGGGCGGCGCCGCTTCCGTAATATAAGTGACGGATAATGACGAACCCATTCCGATCCCCAAACCTCCGATAATTCTCGCAATGATTAAGGTCGACACGTCTTGTGAAACAGCAGAAACAACTGCTGATACCGCAAATAACAGGGCCGCTGTCATTAAGATTTTTCTGCGCCCGAACCTGTCGCTTAAAAACCCGGATACCCCGACTCCCGCAACTCCTCCAATCATAATGCTTGAAATCACCAGTCCCTCCATGAACGGACTCAGGCTGTATAAATCCTTTAGAAAACCAATAGCACCGGAAATAACTGCAGTGTCATAGCCGTACAATAAACCGCCAAGCCCCGCCGCGCATGATATCAAAATCACAAATCCCATTGAATGGCTTCTTGTTACAGGAGCATTTGGTTCTAATTGAGTTGGAGTATTCTTCATTTCTCTGCCCTCCCGAAAGTTGAGTAAAGCGTTTACATTTTTCGTCCCAATTGTACGTACTTATTTAAAAATTTAACGAAAATTATTGTTTATTAGTACGTACAAATATAGAATAATCCCGTTTGCATTTTCTGTCAATGTTTTCTTGTATAGATCACTGTGATATACTGAAATTTGTCCGTATACATTTTGGAGGAATGGATATGTTACCAAAATATGCTCAAGTAAAAGAAGAAATCAGTTCATGGATTAATCAAGGCAAAATTCTGCCCGATCAAAAGATCCCTACCGAAAACGAGTTAATGCAGCAATTTGGCGTCAGCCGGCATACCATTCGTAAAGCCATTGGAGACCTCGTATCGCAAGGCCTGCTTTACAGCGTGCAAGGCGGGGGCACCTTTGTCGCTTCACGCTCTGCTAAATCAGCGCTGCATTCCAATAAAACGATCGGCGTTCTGACGACCTACATATCAGACTATATTTTTCCGAGCATCATTAGGGGAATCGAGTCTTATTTAAGCGAGCAGGGATATTCTATGCTTCTGACAAGCACAAACAACAATCCGGATAATGAACGCAGAGGATTAGAAAACCTGCTGTCACAGCATATTGACGGATTGATTGTAGAACCGACAAAAAGCGCTCTGCAAACGCCGAATATTGGCTACTATCTCAATTTAGAAAAAAACGGCATTCCTTTTGCGATGATTAATGCGTCATACGCCGAGCTTGCCGCACCGAGTTTTACTCTGGATGATGTGAAAGGCGGCATGATGGCGGCCGAGCACCTGCTCTCTCTCGGCCATACGCACATGATGGGTATTTTTAAAGCTGATGACACGCAGGGTGTCAAACGGATGAACGGATTTATACAGTCGCATCGCGAGCGTGAGTTATTTCCTTCTCCGGATATGATTGTGACGTTTACGACGGAAGAAAAGGAATCAAAGCTGCTAGAGAAAGTAAAAGAGACACTGGAGAAAAACAGCAAAAACATGCCGACTGCTATTCTTTGCTATAATGATGAAATTGCACTGAAGGTTATTGATATGCTTCGGGAGATGGATATCAAGGTGCCTGAGGATATGTCCATCGTTGGGTATGATGATTCCCATTTCGCACAAATCTCCGAGGTGAAATTAACCTCTGTGAAGCACCCGAAGTCTGTGCTGGGAAAAGCGGCTGCAAAATATGTTATTGACTGTTTGGAGCATAAAAAGCCTAAGCAGGAAGATGTCATTTTTGAGCCTGAGCTGATCATCCGCCAGTCCGCAAGAAAGCTGAATGAATAAAAAAGCAATGTATGGGTTTCCCCTTTACATTGCTTTTTTTTATGGCCTTTATCTGTTTTTCCAAATGTCAGCCACGATTTCAAATGAACGCATTCTGTCAGCGTGTTCAAAGGTTTCTGAGTTGACCATAATTTCATCGGCCTGAGTCGTTTTGACAAAGTCTTCAAGCTTTTCTTTCACTTCATCAGGACCGCCGACGATGGTTGAACTGAGCTGCTCATGAACCATTGCTTTTTCATATGGGCTCCAGATTTGATCCATGTCTTCTACTGGCGGCTTCAGCTGGTTCGGCGTGCCGCGGACAAGATCAAGGAATCGCTGGTAATGCGATGTAGCCAGATGCTGCGCTTTCTCGTTTGTATCTGCGGCGATAATCGTTACGCCGACCATCGCATACGGTTCATCGAGCACTTCTGACGGTGTAAAGGAATTGCGGTACAGCTCCAAAGCGGGAACCGTATTCGCCGGTGAGAAATGAGCAGCGAATGCAAACGGAAGACCCAGCTCACCTGCCAGACGGGCGCTGAAGCCGCTTGAGCCCAGCAGCCAAATCGGCACATCTATGCCCTCTCCGGGAATGGCGCGGACTTGATTGCGCACATTTCCTGACGGTTTAAAGTAATTGCGCAGTTCCTCTAATTGTTCTGGGAAATCTTCACCGCTGCTGATGTTTCTGCGGAGCGCCCTTGCAGTCAATTGGTCTGTTCCCGGTGCACGTCCGAGCCCCAGATCAATCCGTCCGGGATACAGTGTTTCCAGTGTGCCGAATTGTTCAGCGATGACAAGTGAAGAGTGGTTCGGAAGCATAATACCGCCGGAACCGACGCGGATTTTCTTTGTACCGCCGGCAATATGGCCAATCAGAACCGATGTGGCAGAGCTTGCGACACCTTCTATATTATGATGCTCTGCAAGCCAATAGCGGTGATAGCCCCACTCCTCTGCACGGCGCGCCAAGTCCATGCTGTTTCGGAATGACTCTGCTATCGTTCCCCCTTGAACAACAGGAGATAAATTCAAGACAGAAAGCAAGGTATCTTTGCGTTGGTTGTTAGACATATTGTTCTCCTTTGCAGTTGTGATATAAGTAAACAGCCTCATGCTGTTATGTCTTTATCGAAAGGACTTCTATCACACCATAACACAACTGCGTTTAGGATTAAAAGAATTTGATTCGATGAGATTCGAACAATAAAAATTACGTTTCTTTATTTTGATTTTTACGCAAACAGTTCCTGTGCCATCTCAATGAAAAGCTTAGCCGCCAAAGAAGCCTCATGTAATGAAGGAACGGCAAGCTGCACATCCCGATACACCTGCGGATCGAGATCCCGCGTCACCACATGCTCCGGCAGCGGCATTCCCGACATGGACATTTCTGATAAAATCGCCAGCCCCAAGCCTTCTCTGATCATATTGATCGAGGTGTTCATGTTATAGACTGTAAAAGCGGCGTTCAGCGTAGCGCCCGCCTGCCTGAACATATCGTGAAAAGGTGATTCATAGCCGCCGTCACAGACGATTATCGGTTCATGATCGAGATCTTTCAGCGTAATGGCTGAACGGCTGCAAAGCGGATGATCATCTCTGAGCACGACGGCCATTTTATCTTTTTTCAGATGAATGTACTCCATCTCCTCTGTTGGATACAGAAGAATGCCGACATCTATCATCCGCGTGTGAAGCCACTCCTTGACTTCATCTACGGTTCCTTCATGCAAAACAAGCTCTAATTTCGGATACCTTTGTTTAAACTCGCTGATCAGCTTCGGCATAAAATAAGCGGAAGCGGTTGGAAATGTGCCAATATGAATTGTTCCCAGCTCAAGCCCTTTTTCTGCCGCTGCGACCTGCTCAACTTTTTCTATTCCTTTTAACACTTCTCTGATATGGACTAAGATCTTTTTTCCCGTGTCCGTAAGCATCAGGCCGTTTCTGCGGTCACGGATGATCAATTTCACATCAAGCTCGGCTTCAATCGCGGAAATGGCATGGCTGACAGCCGGCTGTGTCATGTTCAGCGCCTGTCCCGCTTTTGTAAAACTCCCCGTTTCAGCTACTTTGACGAAAACCCTTAATTGTGTAATGGTCATAACAATTTACTTATGCTCCTCATAAAAAAGATTCATTTTATTTATCTTATGTTCTACCGTATCATATGATGGAAATGTTCTACAAGGAGTGATCAAAAGTGAAGCAGCTATCAAAAACGCGGACAGCGCTCCTTCTCGCCTTTCTCGTTATCATGTGGGGGGTCAATTGGCCGCTGTCGAAAGCCGCGCTCGCCTATTCGCCGCCTTTATTGTTTGCGGGCATCCGGACGCTGATCGGCGGGCTTTTATTAGTGATTGTCGCATTGCCGCGTATTCATAAACTGCGTTTTAAAGAGACGTGGCCGATTTATCTTGTTTCTGCTCTTTTAAATATTACGTTATTCTACGGCCTGCAAACGATCGGGCTGAATTATCTTCCAGCCGGCTTGTTTTCCGCTATCGTCTTCTTTCAGCCGGTGCTGATGGGTGTGTTTTCTTGGCTGTGGCTTGGCGAATCGATGTTTGCGATGAAAGTGATCGGGCTGATCCTCGGTTTTGCAGGTGTAGCGGTCATTAGTGCCGCGGGCTTTGGCGGGCATATTTCTGTCATTGGGGTTCTGCTCGCTCTCGGTTCCGCAATCAGCTGGGCGTTCGGGACGGTATATATGAAAAAAACAGGGAGCCGCGTCGATTCCATTTGGATGGTCGCCTTGCAGCTGACGATCGGAAGCGTGCTTCTGTTGATATCCGGCTTTGGGACAGAAAGCTTTTCCGCGATCCAATGGACAGCTCCTTTTATCACGAGCCTGCTGTTCATCTCTGTATTCGTCATCGCGCTCGGCTGGCTTGTCTTTTTTACCCTTGTCGGTTCAGGAGAAGCAAGCAAGGTCGCATCATATACTTTTTTGATCCCGCTCATATCAATCGTGGCCAGCTCCATTTTCCTGCATGAACCGCTCACCTTAAGCCTCTTGGCGGGTCTGCTGCTGATTGTCACGAGCATCTGCCTCGTGAATTCGAAATCCAAAGCACAGAAAACCGCGTCGATTGGTGTAAAGGAGAAGGCCGCACAATAAGAAAAACCCTCTTGCCGGATGTGGCAAGAGGGTTTTTCTTATTTACTGATACTTGCGTCCTTTGACCAAATATGCAACTGTAATCAAAAGGTAGATCGCCGCAGTGATGAGCGTAATGACAATTGACGTTGTCATGATGACCCCGATCAGAATGGCGAGTAATGCCAGAACCGCAAACCATGTCGTGTACGGGAACCATTTGACATAATAAGCAGGTGTTTCTGTTTGATGTTTTCTTGATTTCAAATGGGCCAATCCGATGATCAGCCAAATAAATAAGACTGTATATCCCAGTGACCCCATTAAGTAATTAAATGTCTGGCTTCCGGCGAACAGAGAAATCAATACGCCAATATATAAAGAAGAAGTGCACATCAGTATCGCAAACATCGGGACGTTTTTCGATGAAAGCTTAGAAAAGATCCGCGGCAGTCTTCCGTCAGTTGCCTGTGTATACAAAATGCGGGACGATCCGTATAAACCTGAGTTCATTGAAGAAATGATCGCCAAAAGGATGACTGCGTTCATGATATGATCCGCGCCCGGAATGCCAACCATTTTAAAGACCATCACGAAAGGACTTTCCGGAACGGAATTCACTTGATTCCACGGGATCAGGCTGACGATGATGAAAAACGGCAGCAGGTAGAACGCGACAATCCGTGTCAGTGTGCTGCGGACAGCTTTCGGAACAACCTTTTCCGGGTTCTTTGTTTCAGCAAGCGTCACACCGATAATTTCTGTACCGCCGTAAGAGTAGATGACGACAAGCATCGCCGTAATCAGCCCTGTGCCGCCGTGCGGGAAAAATCCGCCGTGCTCTGTCAGATTCGAAAACCCGGCCGCTGTATGATCACCGAATGATACAAATAAGAGCAGCAATCCTAATAAAATAAAGATAACAATAACGGTAATCTTGATCATAGCCAGCCAATACTCAGTTTCGGCGAAGATTTTTACAGAAAGCAAGTTCACAATCGTAACAACAAGAGAAATTGCTAATGCCAGCACCCAGATCGGGCAGCCCGGCAGCCAATATTGAATAAAGATCGCAGCTACAACAGCCTCAGCCGCAATGTTAAGCACCCACATTTTCCAGTAGATCCAGTCCAAGAAATATGCAGCGTAATTTCCTAACACCTGCTGCACAAGATCACGGAAGGTTCTCGCGTTTCGGTTGCGCACAGCCATTTCTGCGAGCCCCTGCATTATAAACAGCAAAATAATGCCGCCGAGCAGGTATGCGATAATGACCGATGGCCCTGCCACATCAATTGCCGAACTGCTTCCTTTAAATAAACCTGCTCCGATTGCACCGCCCAGCGCCATCATCATAATATGGCGGGACGTCATCGTGCGTTTTAACGTCTGATTGTCCTTTTTCATCCTCTTTTTCCTCTCCTTCTCGTCTTCAAAAACAAAAAAAGCCCGCCGTCTCTTATCTATACGAATAGATAAAGAGACGACGAGCCTTCGGCTGACCGCGGTACCACTCTTGTTGATCCTTCCTAGAAGAATCCAGCTTTTTGACCCTGTAACGAAGGTTAGCCGTTAAAACATGGGGAATATTCAATCTATTCCGTTTCGTCCTACCACTCCCGGGCGAGTTCAAAGAAGAATCAGGCTGCGTCGCACCATCCCGTAGCTCTCTGTACTGATACCTTTCTTTTACTGCTCCCAATCTATGTGTTTTAGTTTTCTGAAAAACTTAAATTTTATGATCTGAATATATTAACATAATATACGTGCTTCTCTTTTCTCTGTCAATAACTTGCGAGAAAAAAGAAATTGTTATTTTGTCCCTTTCTGAATGGCCTTCCAGAAGGATTCCGATTCGTGTCCTAAAGCATAGACAGAGACACCGGCTATTTTATATTGTTTCGCCAGACGGCTTTTTGTTTCGATTGTTTTTTCATTTTCATACCAAACGACATGTTTATGTTTCTTTTTGTCAGTGTAAGAAAACGTCATAGAACCTGTTTTTTTATTGAATGCCGGCTTTGCTTTCTGCTTCTTAATGAGGGACTTGATGTCATTCCATTCCTGCGCTGAGCTGCTGCTTCCGTCTTTCAGATCCCAATCATAGCCGTACGCAGGGACCCCCATGATCACTTTGTTTGCTTTGATTTTTTTGACAGAAAACTGCAGCGAGCGCTTAATCCAGCCTGTGCTTGCCACTGAGCCCGGTTCGCCCCAAATGCCGTGTTCGTCGTAAGTCATGACTTGCACATAGTCGGCATATTTCCCGATTTTCGCATAATCATACGGCCAGCTCCAGTCATCGTTTTTATCATCGGCACTTTTGGCCGGAACGGAAACCATTGTTTTGATATGTTTCTTTTTCAAAGCTTGTGAGACATATTGAATGAAGCTTGAGTATGCAGAACGGTCTTTCGGATTAACTGCCTCAAAATCAATATTGACTCCGTAATAGTGGTGCTTTTTTGCCAAAGAAATGAGCTGGTCTGTGAATCGTTTTCTCGCTGTTTTGTCAGTCATGACCCGATTCGCTAAGTTTCCGTCAAAATCATAAATAGCGTCATTATAATTGGAAATGACGGCCCACGTTTTGATTTTATTTTTCTTCGCGTATGTAAGCTGCTTGCTCGGGACATCGCCAATCACACGTCCGTTTTTATCAAACGCAAACGTATCAGTGGCAATGGAGCTGATATATTTATGGTACTTCGTAAGAGAATTGTATGATGCCGTATCCCGGTTGTATAGCCTAATGTCATACCGGCCGCCTTTGCTTCTGTTTTTGTATACATAAACAGAACGATCGCAATAGCTAGTGAAACAGCTATGATCAGCCACTTTTTCATTTCGTTCCCTCCTTTTTGACGTCATATTCTTCTCATCGGCCAAATTTTTGGAAAATGAAGTTTTTTCAAGCAGAAAGCCCGGCATAAGTTGCCGGGCTTTTTCAGATCAGCGGTCAGATACGAGAATATAAGCCGCTTTAACCGGACCGTGAACACCGACCACCAAATCCATTTCGATGTCGGCGGAGTTGCTCGGTCCTGTAATGTAGTTAATGCATGAGGGAACCGTGATACCGTCAGCCATATTTTGCCGGATGATATCACTGGCTTGTGTCATTCTCGGCACTATGCTTGATTTCGGCACAATGGCAATATAGGTTGTCGGCAGAAGACTGACAGAGCGGCCGATGTCTTTTGAAGAATAAAGGACAACCGTACCCGACTCGGCCAGTGTGATTTCACTGAATGTAATCCCCACATTGGCTTGCTCCGCTTTTTTGATATTTTCTTCACCTTGGTCAGCATCCCATTCCCAGACTTGCGTTCCTTCACCAGGCCAGTCTTTGGTGAGCAGGCTATTTAAACCGTAAGCCTCAAACCGGGGGTCCTTCGGAATGATGACAGGCCCTCCGGAAAACCGGCTGACTTGTTCGCGCAAGGCATCGTACAAACCGGTTGAATCCGTCTCAATCAGCTCAGTATGGATTTTGACACAATGGTTTTTGAGCACCGTGACTAAGTCATCGGCCGAATACCCTTCAAATGTTTTATATTGCGGCTGATGCGCCCACTCAGGGACGGCCACGCCACCCGTTCTTCTGTCTCGGCCAAGGCGTGACGCGATCCGGTTTAAAAAGCTCTCTTGATTCTGAATGGTTCCCTTCGTCATCACTGCTCCTCCTTCGTGCGTTCACTTGTTTCTCTGTCTGTAAACCAGTCTCTGAATCTTGATTTATGCGGTGCCGGGAAGTCGCGGATTTGCGTCCAGCCTTTAAGCGGGCCGGGCCCTTTTGAAATTTTGTCATCCTCTGTAAAAGGCGTCATGGCGGCCGGCGCCCATTTTGAGCCCATTTTATAAAGCGACAAAGAGGAAGACCCAAGACCGAACGCTTTCATCGCAAGCTTTTCACTGATCGGCGCTCTGCCTTCTTTTTCGACGATGTTCTGACGATGCTTGAGAAGCAGCTCATGAAGCGGGATTTTGACCGGGCACGCTTCTGAACAAGCCGCGCACAGTGTAGACGCGTACGGCAGCTCCTTATAATCGTCATAACCGCCGAGCAGCGGCGATAAAACGGCCCCGATCGGCCCCGAGTAAATCGAGCCGTATGAGTGTCCGCCGACATGGCGGTACACAGGGCAGACATTGATACAGGCAGCACAGCGGATACATTGCAGCACAGACTGAAATTCGGTGCCGAGAATGTTGGACCGGCCATTGTCAACAATGACAAGATGGAATTCCTCCGGGCCGTCGATTTCGTCTTCCAGTTTTGGGCCGGTTAAGGCCGTGATATAACTCGTCAGCCGCTGTCCGACAGCACTTCTTGTCAGCATGCCGACAAGCACTTCAAATTCGGAAAATGACGGGACAATGCGCTCCATTCCCATAACAGTAATTTGTGTTTTCGGCAATGTCGTGACAAGCCGCCCGTTTCCTTCATTGGTTACAAGGCTGACTGAACCCGTGTCGGCAATGGCAAAGTTGCAGCCGGTAATGCCGATATCGGCTTCCAGAAATTTTTTCCGAAGGATGCCGCGCGCATGCATGACGAGCTCTTCCGGTTTTTCTGTCTGTTTATAATCCAGTCTTTCCTTAAACACATCGCGAATCTGCTCTTTATTTTTATGAAGAGCCGGCGCCACAATATGTGACGGCGGGTCATGATCATCAATCTGCAAAATATATTCGCCGAGGTCAGTTTCGACGACTTCGCAGCCTTCCTTCTCCAGCACTTCATTCAGATTGATTTCTTCTGTCACCATAGATTTAGACTTTACGATTTTTTTGCCGTTTTTCTTTTGAATCACGCTGCGGATATAAGAGGATGCTTCTTCAGCTGTCTCAGCAAAATAAACGTGTCCTCCTCTGCTTGATACATTGGATGCAAGCTGCTCCAAATAAAAATCAAGATTTTCAAGGACATGCTGTCTGATCTCCTCAGATAACGAACGCCATTCTTCCCAGTTTCCCAGCTCTTCGGCTGCTTCCAGCCGTCTCGTCCGCAGACGCTCCTGCGCACCCGAGACAGCGCCTCTCATAAATTCATTATCGATCCCCTGTGATACCCGCTCTTTAAAAGCGTCAGTACCGATTTTCATCGCCATGATCCTTTTCCCCCTCTGTATCCAGTGTTATCTGCTGTTGAGCACTTCGGCGATGTGCATCACTTTGACATTCTTGTCCTTACGATCAAGCCGACCTCCGATATTCATCAAACAGCCGCAGTCAGCGCCGATGAGCACCTCTGCTCCCGTATCCTCCATACATGCGACTTTCTCATCAACCATCTGCTCAGAAATCTGCGCCATTTTGACAGAGAATGTTCCTCCGAATCCGCAGCAGTTGTGTTTCCCCGGAAGTGACGTGAATTCAAGCCCCTTTACATGGCTCAGCAGTTTCATCGGCTCCTCCGATACGCCGAGCAACCTTGTCATATGGCATGACGTATGTAAGGTCGCTTTTTTATGAAGGGTCGCGCCGACATCCTCTACCCCAAGGACGTTGACGATAAAATCTGTTAATTCATACGTTTTATCCGCCAGCTTCTGCGCTTTATCCGCCCATTTCGGATCATTTTTAAACAGGTGTGGATACTCCCTGAACATTGTGGTGCAGGAACCGGATGGACTGACGACATAATCTGACTCCTGAAACGTTTCAATCATTCGTTTCATTGCTTTTTTGGCGTCATTGACGTAACCGCTGTTGTAAGCCGGCTGGCCGCAGCAGATCTGCCCCTCCGGAAAATCAACCTCACATCCGAGCCGCTCAAGCAGCTCCACCGTTGCTTTTCCTACGTTTGTTTGAAACATATCAACAAGACAAGTGACAAAAAGTGAGACTTTCATGATGAACCCCTCTCTCATCCCCAATATATGATCTGGTCATCTGATGACCTGAAGTTAAAGCTTTTACCAATATCGTACACTATTTGGACACAAAATTGAAAGCATTTTCTAATGATTTCAACAATAAAAAAACGCCTGTACATAGGACAGAGCGTTCAAAAGGGCTGATATTGCTTTTTAATGTTCCTGCGTATTTCTTATATGTTTTCACAAAGAGATAAAGGAACGAAAGAGCACTGAGAAGGACGATCCAACCCGCGCCTCCCCTCATTAGCGCAAAAGGGTTTCAAACAAAAAAGCACCGATGAACGCTGAACCTGACATATCCCATAACCCTGGTGTATAGTACCAGCTTTGCGGACAAATAGACCAACCAAAAATAACCATGTAAATAAAAGGGAACCTGGTTATGTATGATTAACCAGGTTCCTCATTAAATCCATCCTTTCTCCTCAGCAATACTAGCCGCTTCTGTCCGGTTTTTCGCATTCAGTTTTTGGATGATTTCTGAAATATAGTTTCGGACTGTGCCTTGAGATAAATAGAGTTCAAGTGTGATGTCTTTTGTTGTCTTGCCTAAAGCAGCCAGCCGCAGTATTTCTTGTTCTCTTACAGTCAGCGGATTTTCATCACGAATCATGTTGAAGGTTAATTCCGGGCTGAACATCCGTTTTCCCTTTACACACTTTCGTATGGCATCTGCCAGATCGTCAATTTCCCCATCCTTCAAAAGATATCCGTGTACGCCGGCTTTGACGGCGCGTTCAAAATATCCTGGGCGGGCAAAGGTTGTCAGAATAATGACCTTGCTTTTACAGCCTTTTTTCATTAGCTCCTCTGCAACCTCCAGCCCGCTGTGAACCGGCATTTCAATGTCCATGATGCAGACATCCGGCTCCAGCCTGAGAATGGCTTTCAGCGCCTCTTCTCCATTTAACGCTTGTCCGATGACCTTCATATCCTCTTCCAGGTCAAGCAAGGATCCCAGAGCGCCTAAAAGCATTCGCTGATCCTCAGCAATAAACAGACGAATCATCTATTTCGTCCTCCTATCATCTGCTTTTCTAATGAGCGGAATCGTCAGTGTCAACACCGTTCCGTTATGGTCTGAAAGAGTCATCTCTCCGTCAATAAACATCAGCCGCTCTTCCATTCCCCGCAATCCATTCCCAAACATCTTCTCCTTCACCGCTCCTGTTCCGTCATCCCGTATGAGAACGGTCATTTTGTCGGCATATTGAGAAATGGTAACTGCACAATGGGTCGCTTTGCTGTGCTTGATGATATTTGTCACTGCCTCCCGCATACACATACTGACAATATTTTGAGTGACGGGGGATATGTCTGAAAAATCTTCGGCCCCTTCGTATTGAAAGGTAATATTACCCGCTCTTAAAATGTGCCGAATGTTGGCTAGCTCCTCCGTCATGGTGACCGTTCTCATATCCGCTACAAGCTCACGAACTTGTTTGAGTGCCGCACGCGAGCTTGTTTCTATTTCTTTCGCTTCAAGCTTGGTCCGTTCTGCATCTGCTGCCGCCAGCCGCTGAATCAGCTGGCTTTTTAACGTGAGGAGCGAGAGGGTATGGCCGAGTGTATCATGAAGATCGCGGGCTATCCGAACACGTTCCTCTCTTTTGGTGAGTTCCTTTATATGTTCGTTGGCTTGGTCAAGCTTTTTTTCAAGCTCTATTCTTCGAAACATGGAACGAATTCCGAAGGGAGAAATCAGCATAATGACCAGAAACGGAAGAACAGAAAACAGCTCCCTGATCGAGGCCAAATCCGCCAGAAAATGATACACGCAAGGAAATATCAGCATGAAGACAAGCCCAAAGAAAGCACGGTTGAACTTCGTTTTCTCACGGTAATAGCCTACAAAGTTTGCCGGGAAAAAGCCTAAATAAATATAGCTGATATGATAAAACAAACTATAAATAAAAATAATGGCCATTTGCGCGCATAACCAATACGTAAATGAAGGTCTGTCCGCACTGACGAACAATTGACGATATGTCACAACAAATAGGAGCAGCATGCCATATCCCAGCACTTGTTTGCTGCCTGATTCTCTCAATAAAGAAAGAAACGGCATAATGGTATACACCAAAAAGATATAAGGGAAAAAACCGAAATGCTTTGGAAATATGGAATTTATGAGTTTCATGTATTACACCGCTTCTTGTTTTCTTCTTATATACTTAAATAGTAGCATGAAGATCACTAAATAAGCGATTAACATCAGAATATTTTTCCAGGTTGGAAGCTCGCCTTGAACAAGAGCCCACGCTCCGCTCCCAAAATGATAAGACGGGAGCCACTGACCTATGTTTTTCAATATGTCCGGCATGACCTCGATCGGCATCCACATGCCACCGCTTATCGCTAGCAGCATGTAAAGCACATTACTGACCCCGGCTGCCGTTTCTACTTTTCTCATGAGACCGATTAATGTCCCTAACGCTAAAAACGGAAATGCCCCAATTAAAATCCAAAGCCCGCTCATGACCCATTCAAACGGTGACAAGTCAATGCCGTTTATGATGGCGCCGGCAAGAAAAATGACAGTAATAGATAAAAGATGAATGACACTTTGCCCGATCATCTGAGCCGCCAAATAAATATGATCCGGCAGAGGCGTGATGCGGATAAAAACTGACCAGCCTTGTGCCCGTTCTTGTACCAAACGGATTCCAAGCGTCATCATAGACGAACCCATTACGCTGAAGGTGGTCATTGACATTAAATAATGGGCATTCCAGGCATCCTTGTCAGGAACATTGGTATTCACTACGTTTGTAAAGAGATAGTAAAAGGCAATCGGCATAACAAGCGACCAAAACACAAAGTATTTATTCCTGAGCACCCTTTTCATTTCAGCTATGCACTGTTTCCGCAGCATGTTCATCTCACATCGCCTCCCTGTTCCCGTCAGCAAGCTGTCGAAATGCCTCATCGAGCGTTCCTTGTTCGATTCGAATATCATGTGCATTGATGTTTTCTTGAAAGATGAGCCCTAACACTTTATCAGTATTTGACGTTTGAATGCTGACTCGCTGATGCTTTTGAGTCACTCGTTCTACTTCCGGATGCCGATAGAGCTTTTCCAATGATTCATCCGATGAAACCTTAAAGGAAACAGACTGCTTCTGAATCCTTGCTCTGATTTGCTTCGGCGTTTCGTCTGCGGCAAGCCGTCCTTCAGCAAAAAACAAAATGCGCTGCGCGGCATCATCTGCTTCCTGTAAATAATGAGTTGAAAAAATAATGGTCTTTCCTTGATCCGCCAAGCTGTTCACTGTCTTCCAAAACTGGTGTCTTGATGTCGTGTCCATTCCGACAGTCGGTTCATCAAATACAAGTAACTCCGGATTGCCGGCAAGTGCCAAAGCAAAGCTCAGACGGCGTTTTTGTCCGCCGGATAATTTCTCTGCCGGTGTTTTCAAATCTTCTTTTGTGAGTGCTGTCAGCGAGACAAGCTCTTTCATGGATAATGGATGGGGATAATAACTGCGGATAAGCTCGAGGGTTTCGCAGACCTTTAATCCCGGCATGACACTTACTTCCTGCAGCATGGTACCGATTTTTTCACGCACCTGTTTTTCATCAGGCTGACGGTTAAATAATTTGATTTCACCCTCACTTGGCTTCAGCAATCCCAGCATCATAGAGATCGCTGTTGTCTTCCCTGCGCCATTCGGGCCAAGGATGGCCACGATCTCTCCTTTTCCTATGCTGAAATGAATGTTCTTCACTGCTGTTTTTTGCTGAAAATGTTTTGTGACATTTCTTACTGACACAACCTCATTCATTTTATGAGCACCTCCTGATTGCTTACATTGATTGTAAAATACCGGATCAGATGATTTTAGTAAGGGGTGTCATGATTTGAGATGACAAATGTCATTTGTGTCATTCAGATGATATTACCGCTTTATATTATATCCGGCACCTAGGCAATCCTTCCGCTACATCTTCCAATCAATCCAGCTCTCCATGCCGCATGTCCTCTTTCTGCAAGACGCCTATTTACTTTCATAGAAAGCCCGCAATTCACGCCTTGAAGTGGTATGATATACATATTAATCTTCATGTCGTTTTAGCTGAAAGGAGCCGACTATGGATCAAGCTATTTTGACTAGGAATCATGTGAAGGTGAGGGGGAACGGCACAACACCAATTGTATTTGCACCTGGATTCGGGTGTGATCAAAGCGTGTGGGATGCCGTAGTTCCTGCCTTTGAAGACGAATACCAGCTGATTCTATTTGATTATGTAGGTGCGGGAAATTCTGATTTGCACGCATATGATATGGTTCGTTACCGCACACTTGACGGCTATGCCCAGGATGTTCTGGATGTTTGTGAAGCGTTAGATCTGTCAAAAGCCGTTTTTGTGGGGCATTCTGTGGGGGCTGTGATTGGCATGCTTGCATCATTACGACGTCCCGAGCTTTTTTCACAACTGATTATGGTGGGGCCTTCTCCTTGCTATTTAAATGATCCGCCTGAGTATTACGGGGGTTTTGAGGAAGAGCAGCTCCTTGGGTTAATAGATATGATGGAGAAAAACTACATAGGCTGGGCAACCGTTTTTGCGGCGACCGTAGTGAATCAGCCGGATCGGCCAGAAATTAAGGAAGAGCTGGAAAGCCGTTTTTGTTCTACTGATCCTATCATCGCACGGCAATTCGCGAAGGCGGCGTTTTTTTCAGATCATCGAAAAGATCTTCCAAAGGTGACCGTGCCTTCGCTTATCCTGCAATGTTCGAATGATGTCATTGCACCGTCATTAGTAGGTGAGTATATGCAAAAGCATCTCCCTTACAGCACACTCATACAGATGAAAGCCAACGGGCACTGCCCGCATATGAGCCATCCCGAAGAGACAATACAGCTGATCAGCGATTATTTGAACGCATACGTGATTTAGGAACGAAAGGGATAGAGGTGACCCTCTGAATGGATCAACAATTGAATTATGCACCATGCGGTTTCCTTACTTTATCTGAAGAGGGTACAATTTTAGCTGTCAATCACACCTTGCTTAAGATTCTTGATTACGAATCGGAACAGGTGATCGGCCAGCATGTCAATGCTCTTTTAACCGTTCCTGCAAAGCTTTTTTATCAGCTTTATTTTGTTCCGCTTTTGCAGCTTGAACAACACATTGAAGAAATGTACATCTCCCTGGAAACAAACAATGGGGAAGAAGTCCCCGTCCTTGTAAACGCAGTTCGGAGAGCGGATCAGGCAGCCGCTGTAACAGAATGCGTTGTCATTCCGATGCGGAAGCGAAACGAATATGAAAATGAGCTGCTGATTGCCAGAAACGCGGCTGAGGAAGCACTGCTCGCCAAACAGAAAGCAAATGCGGAGCTGGAAATTGCTTTGCAGACGCTGAAGGTGAAACAAGAAGAGCTTCTTGCGATCAATAAGCAAAATCAGCAATTCAGATCGAATACAAAAAGAGAGCTTGAACTCGCCAGAAAGATTCAAGAAAATTCATTGACCGAGCCGATCTTGAATGATCAAATTCAGATTGATTCGTATTATAAAGCATCCAGTGACTTATCAGGCGACTTATATGGATTTTATCAAATCGATGAGCACCGCTACGGCTTGATCCTCCTTGATGTAATGGGACACGGCATTTCTTCTGCATTAGTTACGATGTCCCTCCATCCTTTATTCCAGCGATTAATGACACAAGGGATCAGTCCCGACAAAGTCATGAAGGAACTAGACTACCATCTTCACAGTTTGTTTCAAAACGACGAGGAAGCAAGGCATTACTGTACCGCTATTTGCCTCATCATTGATACAGACCGGCAAAGAATTGATTATGTCAACGCGGGCCATCCGCCCGCGTTATGGCAGGATGCCGAGGGAACCCAATCAACGCTGGACGCAACCGCACCGCCGATTGGGATGTTTGAAGAAGCGGTGTTTCAGTCAAGCAGCCTTCACTATACACGCGGCGGAAGGCTGCTTCTGTATACAGACGGTGTGATGGACCCGACGGCATCATGTTATTTACACCGTTTAATAAAGAATCATCCTGATTTGCCTATAGCTGAGCTGAAAAACAAAATCCTCTCATCTCTTCAAACTGAGCCCAAAAACGATGATGAGTGTTTTATTTTAGTAGATGTAAAATAAAAGAATCCATGAGAGATAACAATGCGTTGTTACACCTCATGGATTTTCATTATTTTTTCGGGATATGGCCTGTTTCCGCGTATTTGAATACCTGTAAGGACGGCAGCGGATGTCCGTTGAAATCAAACAAAGCTTGATTATCCACTGCACTTCCTCCATACCACTTACCTGCGTCTTCAGGATCGTATTCGGCTGCATAGCTGGAGGCCCATCCGGAACCATATGTTTCCCATATCGTTTTATTTTTCTCCAATTGCGTCTTCGGGCCGACCGGAACCCACGCAGGCTCCCAATAAAAAACGCCCAATCCGGCTGTTCCTGTCTTTGCCACTGCGTCCATCACATCTCTTACGGCATTTGCCTGGCCTTGCACTGAAATCGGGTATGGCAGCGTCTGACCGCTTTTAGGCGCTGTGTTTTCATGTCCGTCTCCGTCTTCAGCCGTATAGGTGTATGACGTTTCCGCCACCATGACTTTTTTGCCGTACGTATCCGCAACAGCTTTCAGCACGGAGGACAAATTGTGTAACGTACCGTGCCAGAATGGATAATATGAGCTGGCAAATACATCATAATCGACTTTGTTTTTGTTGAGGGTTTCAGCAATATATGAATATCGTCCTGACGTTTCTGGGTTGGTGAAATGCAGCGCGACCAATATGTCACGATTTGTTTCCCTGACTGCCCGGCTTCCTTCATTGAATAATTGACTCATCTTCTTCCAATCCGTTTCACCGGCAAATGCTCCTGTTGTTTCGTTTCCGACCTGTACCATACCGATATCAATGCCTTCCTTGACCATGGCTTGCAGACTTTGTTTTGTAAATCCATAGAGCTTCGCTTTCTTAGCTTCGAAGCTTAAGTTCGCCCAAGCCTTTGGCACCTTTTGTTTTGCAGGATCTGCCCAGAAATCGGAATAATGAAAGTCTGCCAGCAGCTTCATCCCGTTCGCGGTTGCTCTTTTTCCGATTTGGATGGCTTTTTGAACATCATTATTGCCTCCCCCATAACCATTGCCATAAGCGTTATACGGATCATTCCAAATGCGGACGCGGACATAGTTGACGCCTGCTTGCTTTAAGGTTGTAAAGATGTCCTGACGTTTTCCGCTTGCATTGTAAAAGGTTACACCGCTGTTTTCTAAAGCAATAATGCTCGACACGTCAACTCCTTTGATAAAGTCCTTGTTCATGCCCGCTACCTTTTTAACAAAAAGGTCATTTGCCTGAAGCTCTGACACATATTTCTCCCCCTCTGCGGCGGCATATCCCGTCGAACTTCCGATCCCGCTCCAGACGATGACAGCGGCTAACAGCACGATGATTCTGCTTTTCATATTTCCACCCTCTCACGTAAGCGATTTCAAAAAAGACCCTGCCCATATAGAGCTGAGGCACACCTCAATGTGAGTTCACGACAATTCTCACTTCATATTTTTCCAAGATCAGGTCTCCTGAAAGCATTTCACCAGTAACGATATCCTTCACACGCTTATCAAACGAAACCAGCTGCTGTTGTTCCGTAAAATTCATGATGAAGATATAGTCATTGTGCTGATCCTGTCTCGCCTGTACGGAGACGCCTTTACCATGCTTAACCGGAAAAACCGGAGACAAAGACAGTTCTTTTATCAAATCTTGATAAAAATCCCGGTGAAATTGATCCTCTAAACGCGCGCCGATAAAATACGCTTTTCCTTGTTCATATTGATGGCTTGTAACCGCAGGAGTATGCGCATAAAAGTCATCCTGATACACACCCTCTGCCGTTGCGGCTTTCAATTCGATCACCGTTGCATAATCTTTCATTTCATACGTTTGATTGCGGTAGCTGACGGCATTTCGGTCTTTCGGATACAGCGTATCTGTTTCGAGCGGCTCAATTCCAAATATCGTTTGCAAGTCTGGGTGCCAGCCGCCTGTGTACGTTAAGTCATGCTCGTTGACGATTCCGCTGATATAGGTCATCACCAAGGTTCCGCCGTTAGCCGTAAACTTCTTTAATCGCGAAATGGTTTCTTCACTGATTACATACAGCATGGGGACGATCAGCAGCTTATACGCTGAAAAATCTTGTTCTTTTGCAATGACGTCGACCGGGATATCCTGTTCCCAGAATGTGCGGTAATGCTGCTGCAGTGTTTGCGGATAACGCTTTGTCGCTTTTGCAAATCCCTGAGCGTCCTCAAGCGCCCAATTATTTTCCCAATCATACAAAATAGCAGCTTCAGACGGTCTCTTCGTTCCAACGACTTCAGACAGCTGTTCCAATGTCTCCCCGACTTTTGCCACTTCTTGAAAGACGCGGTTCTTTGTGCTGTTGTCATGATCCACAATCGCCCCATGCAGTTTTTCCGATGATCCTCGTGATTTTCGAAATTGGAAATAGAGGACGCTGTCTGATCCGTGGGCAATCATTTGCATAGATGAAAGCAGGTTCATGCCCGGGCGTTTTGCTTTGTTTACGTTATGCCAATTGACAGCGCTAGGCGTACACTCCATTAATAGAAAGGGCTGCTGCTTCAGGCTTCTGTACAGATCATTGATAAAGCCGACCTTCATCGCCAAATCTGCTGTGCTTTCCCAATCATTGTGCCACACAGGATAAGCGTCCCAGCTGATAACATCCACATGCTTTGCAAATTTGCTGTAGTCGAGACCCTGATAAGGAATTAAATCTGGTGTATCACCCATAAAATTCGTTGTTATCGGAATGTCCGGCGTCAGCTCTTTCAGCGGTACGATTTCATTTTCATAAAAGGAAATGGTTTGATCCGTGACAAACCGGCGCCAGTCTAAGTTCAGGCCGTGCAAGCCATTTTCTCCAATCGGGGAAGGGCTTTCAATTTGTGACCAGTCATTAAATGTATGACTCCAAAACGGCGTCCACCACGCGTTATTTAATACCTTGAGACTATTGTCATATTTCGTTTTCAGCCACTCTCTGAAAGCGTGCTGACATTGGTCACAGTGGCATTCTCCTCCATATTCGTTGGAAATATGCCACATGAAAAGCGATGGATGTCCGCGGTATCTTTCTGCTAATAAACGGTTGATGTGCCGCGTTTTTTCACGATAGACCTTGGACGTCAGGCAGTGGTTATGCCGGCCTCCGTGCAGCTGTTTCACTCTGGAGGCATTGACCCGCAGCACTTCAGGGTAGGTTTGCGACAGCCAGGCAGGACGCGCTCCGCTCGGCGTTGCTAAAATGACACGGCCGCCGATACTGTGGATACGGTCAAAAACATCATCAAGCCATTCAAATTGATATACACCTTCCTCCGGCTCAAGCGCACTCCATGCAAAAATGCCGACAGAAAACGTATTGGTATGGGAAAGCTTCATCAGCTTTATATCGTCGGCTAAAATATCCGGCCGATCCAGCCATTGATCAGGGTTGTAGTCTCCTCCGTGGAGCATAAACTTCGCTTTTGTAACGTGCTTTTTTTCAAGCTTTGACATGATTTTCTCCCCCTTATTCTCTTATCCTTTCGTTCCGCCTGCGGTTAATCCGGACACAAAATTCTTTTGCAGCATGATAAAGATGACGGCAACCGGAATGCTGATGAGCAAGGCACCCGCCGCAAATGTCGTATAGCTTGCTCCCATGACATCATTGACTAAATTGAATAAGCCTACGGGCAATGTATATGATTCAGGTGTTCTCAATATCGTTGATGACAAAACAAAATCTCCGAGCGGGCCGGTAAATCCATTCATCGCAACCACTGCCGCCATCGGTTTTGACAAAGGCAGGATGATCTGCAAAAAGATCCTCGTGCTGCTTGCCCCGTCAATCTTTGCGCTTTCGTCTAAATCAATCGGAATGGAATCCATATATCCTTTCATCAAGTACGTATTCATCGGGATCAGGCCGCCGATATAAAGCAGGATCAGCAGCCAATGGCTGTTGATCATTCCTAACATTTGAGCCAGCACAAACAAGGCGATCAATGCAGAAAACTGAGGAATCATTTGCAGCAATAAAAAGAGCGTTAATGCGTATTTCCTCCCTTTAAACCGAAAGCGGGAAAACGCATAAGCCGTAAACGTCACACAGATCAGTGAGCCAGCCATCGTAAACAGGCTGATTTTTATCGAATTGATATACCACTGCACATATTGAAGGCTTTCTTTGCCCGCAAATAATTCTTTGTAGTGGTCAAATGTCGGATTCTTCGGAATGAGGGATGTACTGATTAAACTGTTGCCGGGATTAAAGCTGGCGCCTGCCGTCCAAAGGAGAGGATACACAATGATGACCGCCATGCAGGCTAAAAACAAGTAAGAGAAAAGGAGCCGCATAAATTTTCTGACCTTCATATCTGCCAGCATGTCTCAGCCCTCCTCTTTAAAAGACTTCGTCTGTCTGAATTGCCACAATGCAATGGCGATCACAAACACAGACAATAAAATGGTTAAAGCAGCCGCAAGGGAATATTGGCTGGACTGCATCGTCAATTTATAAATCCACGATACGAGGATATCTGTTCCGCCGGCTGTTGATCCCGCAACAGCCGGACCGCCTCCATTGAAAAGATAAATAATATTGAAGTTATTAAAATTAAATGTGAATTGCGTAATGATAATCGGAGCCATCGCAATGAACACCATCGGGAGCGTGATGTATCTCAGCTTTGAGAAGATGGAAGCACCATCAATTGTCGCCGCTTCATAAAGATCTTCAGGAATCGATTGCAAAACACCCGTTGAAACAAGGAAGATATACGGAAAACCAAGCCAGCCTTGCATGAGGATCAGCGCCAGCCTCGACCAATTCGCATCTGTCATCCACGGAAGCGGATCAATGCCAAAGAAAGCCAAGATGTCATGATTCATTGCGCCGAAACTATCGTTAAACAAACCGGCAAAAATTAAAATCGTGACAAATCCGGGAACAGCCCATGGCAAAATCAAAATAGTCCGGAAAAACCGTTTAAACCGGATGTCTTTCTGATTCACAATGATCGCCAGCCATATCCCCAGACTGACTTGCAGAGTAGAAGCACAAAGCGTCCACACCACCGTCCAAGCCAGCACATCAAAAAAGGTCGAGCGCCAAATATCGACAGTAAAAATATCAGTGAAGGTTTGAAAACCAACCCAATCTACTAATTTAGCAGGAGGAGAATGATATAAATCATAGTTTGTAAAAGCTAAGGCAAAGCTGAATAAGATGGGAAAAATCACCGCGAAAACTAAAATAAACAGAGATGGTCCGCTGACGACATATGGATAGCCCTGAGCGACGATATTTTGATATTGTTCCTTGAGAGAGCTCAAGGGCCTCTTTTCATCACGGCGTTTTCCGCTTTGATAAGCGTCTCGCAAATTCACATAATATACCGCAAGTCCAAAGCATGTCACAATGACAGCGATAATGCCTTCCGCCAGCAGAAACACCGAGTTATCCCGCGGCACCTCTGTTCCCAGCGTAAAGATTCCCCAAAGCCCCATATTCAGCAAATCTCCAAATACCGCAAAAAACGATGCGCCCAAAAGGAGAAACAGGAGGCCTTTAATCCATTGTTTGTTGTAGAATTGACCAAGGCCCGGAATGATTGACAATAACAAAGCGACTTTACGATGCTGCACCGTTTTCACCTCTCTTACAATACAAATCTACTTTTCTCTTTATGTTCCGCTATGCTTTGCCTTCATCTGCCCTTTGGCTGTTTCGGCAGCCTGATCTAAGGCTTTTTTCGGGTCCGCTTTTCCTGTTGCAATCGTTTGTAATGCCGAATCAGCCGGGGTCCATATTTCATTCATTTCCGGTATATTCGGCGTCTGCTCTGAGAAGCGGGATTGTTCGGTGACCGCCCGTGCCGCTTCGCTTTTCATGATCGCCTTGTCACTCGCTAATGATTGAACGGCCGGAACTTCTTTCGTTTGTTCATATCGTTTTTTGGAATTCGTTTCATTTGTCAGAAAAACGGCTAACTCTTGCGCCAGCTCTGCATGTTTTGAAAATGCGCTGACATTGTAGCTTTTGACGCCGATAAAGGAGCTCATGTTTTTGCCGTTTTCCAGCTTCGGAAGCTTGGTGATGCCATAATCAATTCCCGCTTTCGAAAAGGCTTCTACATTCCACGGGCCTGAGATAATCGCAGCAGCCTTTCCTTCTGTAAACAGTGATTCGAGTACATTGATTCCCTGCTCTCCGACAATGCCAGCCGGGAATAAGCCGTCTTGATAAAACTTCTGAATCAGCTCAGCACCTTTGACAGCGCCTTCATTATTGATTCCAAGATCAGACGGATCATCGTTTCCATCCTTATCCTTTCCAAAGATATATCCGCCGTACCCGCCCATGACACTTTGCGCGTAATAAATTTGATCAAATAAGGCTAAAAATCCAAATTTGCTGCCATCAGCCGTTTTTTTAGAGTAGTCGTACCACTCTTCCAGCGTTTGCGGCAATTCGTCCTTTGAGATGAGATCTTTGTTATAAAAAAGCACTGTTGTTTCGACGGCTTTAGGTAGGCCATAAAGCTTCTGATCCACCATTTGAGACTGAATGGATGCGTCTGTGTAGAGCGATTGAACATCCTTTTCGACGTTTAATTCTTTGATTAATCCCTCTGTGACAGCCGTTCCGATCTGGTCACCGGGCATTGTTAACACGTCAGGCCCTGTGCCGGCCGGGCCGTCCATACGCAAATCTTCAATCTGCTGGGCATAAGGTTTTTCAACAACTTTGACCTTTACATCATGTTCTTTTTCAAATTCGGCAACAGCGTCTTTAATGCCGATGCTTTTTTCTTTATCCTCCCACACGACAAGCTCTGAGCCCTTTGAACTTGTTTTTTCGCTGCTGCTTTCCTGCGGTCCGCAGGCGGCTAAAGATAAACTGACAGCCGCGCAGAGCATGACACCGGCGTACTTTTTTATCATTTTCATCAATTGTCACCCTTCCGTATTAGATGAAAGCGCTTTAAAAATAATATAGCATGACTAAGAAAATGTGTAAACAAACTATTTACTCTTACAAGTAAATTTTTTTACCAAACAAAAAATGACTTAGAATACTAAGCCATTTTGAAATACGATTTAATTCATGCTCTTTCTGACGATTAATTCAGCTCCCATATATAACGTTTTAACCGTTTTCCGCTTTTCCAGCACTTGCTCAAGCAATAATTCCACAGCGTTTTTACATAGTTCCTTGATATCAATATGAAAGGTCGTCAGCGGCGGAGAGACGTACTTGGCAAAGCTGATGTTATTGATGCTCACGACGCTCACTCTGTTTGGTATCGCGATTCCTTTTTCATTCAGGGCCTGCAGACAGCCGACCGCAATCGGGTCTGCCGCGATAAAAAAGGCGGTCGGAAGCTGATCACCCAATGCTTCAATCGCTTTAGTCATCAGGCGGTAGCCATTTTCGACGGAGAAGCTGCGGTGGCATAAAATATAGCGCTCGTCCAGCATCCCTTTTTCCTGCATATAGGATCGGAACGTTTTTTCACGAATATCCATTTCATCTTGATTCGTGTTCGGATTTTTGTACGTGCCGCCAATAAATCCGATATTCTTATGCCCTTTTTCAACTAGGATGTTTACCGTTCTCTTCGTCATTTGCGCTAAGTCCGGCCTTACCGAATCAAAATGGTCGGGATCAGGGGAAGAGTCAATAAAAACGCCGTTCTCCGTCAGATTTCTGAGAAACGCTAATTCTTTATCAGAAAAGGTGCCCACGGCAATAAAACCTTCTGTATGAGCTGGAATGCATTCAATACCGTCCGTTATTTTATAGGTCGTCATGTCGACATTGAAGGTTTTCGCCAATTTCTCTACTTCTAATCTCATTGTTTTGAAATAGACATCTTCCAGCTCCTCTTGATCTGTCAGCCAATATAAAAAAGCGATGTGTTTCACCAGCGGCCTTACAGTTTTCTTGCGATAATTAAGTTTCTCCGCGGCTTCATATATCTTTTCACGCGTCTCGTCCGGTACAGAAAGGCTCTCATCGTTATTTAAAACACGGGAAACGGTTGAAATCGAAAATCCCGCGGCTTGTGCGATATCTTTAATTGTCGCCATTATATCCGCCTCCATTTTCAAACATGCCAGTGTTCGTTTTAGTAAAATATTTTACTTTCTTTTTCGTAAATGTCAAGCTGTGTCAGCCGCACAATGTAAATAAGACTGAACCATTACAGCTCAGTCTTGGTTGTGTGTATGCACCGGCAGAATTGCCCGGGAAATGAGTCGGTTATTGCACGTTTTCCTCAAAATATCCCGAAAGGACATCTTCCACATTCGTCAAGTGTGCCAGCATCGCTTCTTCCGCCTGTGCTCCGTCTTGGGCAGCCACGGCATTATAAATCCGTTCATGCTCCTCATAAAGCCGCTGTACCGAGGTCTTCTTGGAAAACAGCCAGATTTTCCGCGTTTCTCTCATCGTTTCCAGCAGCAATGATGATACGTGATTCATCAGATGTTTGAGCAGATCGTTTTGTGAAGCGTCAGCGAGTGCCAAATGAAAGGCGAAGTCTGCTTTTTCACCTAGCTCCCCGTCTGCTTCGATCTCCCCCATTTCCTTTAACGCCGCATGAATGCTTTGGAGATTCTCTTCTGTCCGTTTTTCGGCAGCTAATGAAGCCACGCCGATTTCAAGCAGCTTTCTGACCTCGAGCAGCTGTTTGACATCTTCTTTTTTCATTAAAAGGGCGGCTGACAGAGGCTGAGAAATTTGATCAGGTTCAAACTCCTTCAGATAGGTGCCTTCTCCCTGTTTCATTTCGACAAGCCCCATCGCTTTTAATGCGGAAAGCGCTTCGCGCACCGCTGAACGGCTGACTTGAAAGCTTTCGGAAAGCGCCTGAACGGAGTCAAGTTTATCCCCCGGCTTCAGTTGGCCGGTTTTGATCATATCTAATAATGCATCCGCTACTTCTTCATATATCTTTTTTGTTTTAATCTGTTTATATTTCAATGCAATTCACCCCGCAACTTGTAGGTCTGGCTGTTTACGATCTATTATACTCCCTTTTGGGCGCCGCCAAAAGATTTAGACAATTTCGTCAAAAAGTCTTGTACTTTGATTTTTTTCAAAATATAATGCTAGGTAACTGGTCTTATTATCTAGTCATCAGATGATCATATCATCTTTAGAAACCGCTTACACATAGCCAGTTATGTTTGAAGGAGGGGTTTGGGATGCAATGGACACAGGCATATACGCCTATAGGGGGAAATTTGCTTTTATCTGCGCTTGCCGCACTTGTACCGATTATTTTCTTTTTCTGGGCACTCGCAATTAAACGAATGAAGGGGTATACAGCGGGATTGTCCACCTTGGGAATCGCGCTGCTGATTGCTGTATTGATTTACGGGATGCCGGCGGAAAAAGCGCTGATGTCCGCTACACAAGGAGCCGTATACGGCATTCTGCCAATCGGCTGGATCATTGTGACGTCTGTTTTTTTGTATAAAATCACTGTCAAAACGGGACAGTTTGATATTATTCGCAGCTCTGTTCTCTCCATTACCGATGACCGCCGGCTTCAGGCGCTGCTGATCGCTTTCTCATTCGGGGCTTTTTTAGAAGGAGCGGCGGGCTTCGGGGCGCCGGTCGCGATTTCGGCCGCACTGCTTGTCGGCCTCGGTTTTAACCCTCTTTATGCGGCGGGGATCTGTTTGATTGCCAATACGGCACCAGTAGCCTTTGGGGCGATTGGGATTCCGATTACAGCTGTAGAAGGGCCGACAGGGATTCCGGCGATGGAGATTTCTCAAATGGTCGGGCGGCAGCTGCCGTTTTTATCTGTATTTATTCCTCTTTATTTAATTATCATTATGAGCGGATTCAGGAAAGCCTTTGAGGTATGGCCGGCGATTCTTGTTTCCGGTGTTTCCTTTGCCGCTGTTCAGTATCTCAGTTCCAACTTTCTGGGGCCGGAGCTGCCGGATGTTTTGTCGGCGCTAGTGTCGATGGCTGCGCTAGCTGTGTTTTTGAAATGGTGGAAGCCGAAGAAGACATTCCGGTTTGCGGGGGAGCGGGAATCGGCCGCCGCGATTGAAACGGCAAAACTGCACCCTGATGCACCGGCTTACACCGGCGGGCAGATTTTTAAGGCCTGGTCGCCGTTTCTGCTGCTGACGGTGATGATTTCTGTTTGGGGCATTCCTTCGGTCAAATCCGCGCTGACAGGGCATTATGAAGGCACAGCCATTGTCTTAAAATGGCTGAATGTGATTGGAGAACAGCTGACTTTTGCTCCTGGGGTGCCTTTTTTGAACAAACAGATCGTCAATGCTGACGGCACTCCGATTGAAGCGGTTTATAAGCTTGAGGTGCTCGGTTCGGCAGGCACCGCGATTTTAATTGCCGCAGTGCTGTCAAAATTCATCACGTCCATTTCGTGGAAAGACTGGGGAGCTGTTTTTAGCGAAACACTGAAGGAATTGAAGTTTCCGATTTTAACGATCGCCTCGGTCGTTGGTTTTGCATATGTCACCAACTCCTCGGGAATGAGCACGACGCTCGGCATGACGCTGGCGCTGACAGGCTCGATGTTTACCTTCTTTTCGCCGGTTCTCGGCTGGCTCGGCGTCTTTATTACCGGCTCGGATACGTCGGCTAACCTGCTGTTTGGAAACCTGCAGAAAGTAACGGCCTTATCGGTCGGAATGGACCCTGTCCTATCGGTCGCGGCCAATTCATCAGGCGGCGTCACCGGCAAAATGATTTCCCCGCAGTCAATCGCGGTCGCGTGTGCGGCAGTCGGACTCGCCGGGAAGGAGTCGGATCTTTTCCGCTTTACGATCAAGCACAGCTTGTTTTTGCTGCTGCTCGTCTGTATCATCACCTTTTTGCAGCACCAGTTTTTCAGCTGGATGATCCCGTAAAAAAATCCTCCCTTACAGGGAGGATTTTATTTGTACCGTTTTCTTGCTGCCGATGACGGAATGTTCAATTGATCGCGGTATTTCGCCACTGTGCGTCTGGAGATTTGGATGCGGTGCTGTTCATATAACAGGTCGGCAAGCTTTTGATCTGAGAGGGGTTTTGTTTTATCCTCTTGCTGAATCAATGCTTGAAGATGCGTTTTGACCGCATAGTTGGATGTATCGCCATCCCCAGAGGCCTCTGCTTTTCCTGAGAAGAACATCTTCATCTCAAACAATCCGTAAGGCGTTTGTATCGTTTTCCCTTTAATGGCCCGGCTGATGGTTGATTCATGCAGGCCCAGACAATCCGCCACCTCTCTCAGTGTCAGCGGCTTCATGGCGCTCCGCCCTTTCAGGAAAAAATCTTTTTGACGTGCGGTCAGCTCATTTACAATTCTGGTGATCGTCTGCTTCCGCTGCCTCAGCGCGCGGCTCAGCCAGCGCCACTCCTGATATTTCGCAGATAAATAGGAAACCGTATCCTGACAGGCGCCCGACGATAGAAGCGGCCTGTACTGCGGATGCAGCTCAATCTCCGGGAACGAGCGGCTGTTCAGTTCCGCTGTGATCTGGCCGTTTTTAACGATGATGAAAATGTCAGGTTCAATATACATATCCTGCTCCGGACTGGCAAACAGAAGGCCGGGTCTTGGGTGAAGCGCAGCAATTTTATCAGAAATGTCCTGAATCGCGTGAAGCGGGATTCCAGTTTCTTTTGAAAGCGCTTTCCAGTTTTTTTGCGCAAATACATCAAAGTGTTCTGAAACAAGCAGTTCCGCCTGTTTATTTCTGTTCGGAAGACGCTGTAATTGCAGCAGAATACACTCTTGAAGAGATCTTGCGCCGATTCCCGCTGGTTCAAGCGACTGAAGTTTTCTCAGAACCGCTTCCGCTTCCTCTGCCGAAACAGACAGGCGCCGGGCTGCCTCCTCCACATCTTCCTCCAGATATCCGTTAGAATCAAGCGAATGTATCAGATAATTAAAAATCTTTTTTTCAGTGTTAGACAGATTCATATCCAGCGACTGCTGTTTGAGGACATCCTGCAGTGTTTTTTGCGGATTGCTTAATTGAAGGCCCGTCTCCTGCCTGCTGATCCTGTTTTTGCTTGTTTTATGGTAAGATAGTGGCGGTGTGTCTGTTTCCTTTCGTTCAATAAGAGGGTTTTCCAGTGAGAGCTCATCAATGTATTCGGCCAGTTCCGCCGAATGATAGCCAAGCAGCGTGATGGCCTGCCTGAGCTCCTGTGTCAGTTGAGGCTTTAGTACTTGTACTTGCTGAAGTTTCATATCCATCTTGCTCACTCCCCTTTCTTCATTGTACATGATTGGGATGACACCGTATACATTTATGAAAAAGGAGCTGCCAAAGAAATGTCTGAACTTTTTTCTGTACCGTATTTTATTGAAAACTTAAAGCAGCATATTGAAATGAACCCGTCTGAGGATAAGATCCACGCAATGAACAGCTACTACCGTTCTGTGGTCTCAACACTTGTGCAGGATCAGCTGACAAAAAACTCAGTTGTCCTGAAGCGGATTCAGCATTTAGATGAAGCCTACAACAAAGTAAAACGCGGAGAATCAAAATAAACCTTCCGCTCACATGTGAGCAGGAAGGTTTTCCTTCTTTGAGGCGTCCCGAATGATTTGAGTATTTGGCACTCCCTCCATCCAAGTATGATAGTAATTGGCGTTTTTTCCGTAGGAATTATCAATGACCGTGTTTTCTTTTTGAAGAAGAGAAGACAAAATATGGCCGTGCAGCCTTGACGTTTCCACCGATTTGTAACGGCTGAAAAAGCGAATGGCTTTGGTGACGATGTAATCCGAGTATTTTCTCCATATAAATGCGATCGGCAGAGGATTGCCCGCTTTTTTGTTCAGGACGTTCAGCGTTTGGAGAAAAGCGATTGTCCGGCGGTCTGAAGCTGACAGCACTGTACGCCAGTCATAGCTTTCCGCTTGCGCATGTCTTTGAAGCTCATCATTTGCTTCATGATCTGTTCTGATAAATTTCAGCTTTTGGCCGGTCGGCTGCTGTGTCGGAATGATGGGAAACAGCTGGTGGGCCATATCAGGCAAGAGCTTGATATGATTGTTTTGAAAGTACGCCTGTGCCGTGGCATAGGAGGCTTTTTCCCTTGTGATGATATGCAGATTTGAATGGGCAGAGAAAATGTCAGCTGTCCGTTTTAAGTTATCTTCATTCTGATAATAGATCGATTGCGGCAGGATGACGATTTTGTGGTTCGGATAGGTTTGAACGATTTTCTCTCTAAATCCTTGATAGTACGGATATAAATCCCCGAAGTTGCCGCCTCCCTGGCAGACGATGATCAGATTCGGATCAAGCTTACGCCCGATTGGGAAATTGTCTGGATTCCAGCGGTTTCTGACTCGAATGTCATTTTCTTTAAAAAAGGCTTCCGTTCCTTTCATAATAAATAGATCCCCTACATTTCCGTATAGAGGATAGTCGGCGTAAATGATTTCGGATTGCTTCGGAATCATTTCGAGCAGCCCGGCCAGTTTTTTCTTCAGGCTGATCATTGAATGCTTGCTGTCCATCTCTTCACCTCTGTTGTTTGGAATAAGTGTAACAACACATCGATTACTTGGTCTTGATCTTCTTCGGTCATATTTGTTCCGGATGGGAGGCAGATCCCTCGCCTGAATAAGTTTTCGCACACACTTTCAGAATCTGAATGGGAATAAAATGCAGACGAAGTAAACAGAGGCTGGGTATGCAGCGGCTTCCAAAGCGGTCTCGCTTCAATCTGTTCTTCAGCAAGATGCTGAACTACCTCATATGGAATCAGCCCGTTATCGAGCGTGAGTGCAGTAAGCCAGCGGTTGGACACGCCTTCTGAGTATTCCGGCATAAAGCAAACGCCATCTAGGCTGCCAAGCGCATTTTCATACCTCGTAAAAATCTCCCGTCTTTTCTCCACCCGCTCATCCAGCACCTCAAGCTGGGCAATGCCGACTCCGGCAAGGATATTGCTCAATCTGTAGTTGTGCCCGATTTCACTGTGCTGATAATGAACAGCAGGATCGCGGGCCTGTGAAGCGAGAAATCTTGCTTTTTCAATGGCGGCTTCATCGTCTGATACAAGCATCCCGCCTCCTGAAGTGGTGATGATTTTGTTTCCATTAAATGAATAAACGCCGAAACGGCCGAATGTCCCGCTCTGCTTCCCTTTATAGACCGAACCGAGGGATTCAGCCGCATCCTCAATGACCGGCACGCCGTATAAGCCGCACAGGCTTACAATCTCATCCATTTTCGCGCTTTGTCCGTACAGGTTGACGGCAATGACCGCTTTTGGCGGATTTCCATTTCGTTTTGCTTCCTCCAGTGCTCTTTCAAGTGCTTTCGGAGACATATTCCACGTATCCGGCTCAGAATCTATAAAAACAGGCACCGCTTTTTCATATAAAATCGGGTTTGCCGTTGCCACAAATGTAAAGGACGGACAAAACACGATGTCTCCCGCTTTTACATCCAGCAAACGTAGCGCCAAATGAATCGCGGCGGTGCCTGAGCTGACCGCAGCCGCCCCTTTGGCGCCGACTCGTTCAGCCAGTTTTTCTTCAAATGTATTCACAAGCGGCCCAAGCGGCGCAATCCAGTTAGAGCGAAAGGCTTCTGAAATATAGTGCTGCTCCCTGCCGCTCATATGAGGGGCGGATAAGTAAATTTTTTTATGCATGTAACCATCCTTTGCTTTAGGTTTGAATAGAGGAAATCACGCGCGCCGGGGTTCCTGCTGCCGTTACCCCGGCAGGGATGGAGCGGATCACCGCGGAGCCTGCGCCGACAATGCTCCAAGAGCCAATAGTAACCTGCGGAATGACGGAGGCCCCGGTGCCCACATGAGCCCCTTCTTGAACCGCAATACCACCAGAAAGCGTGGCGCGCGGAGAAAGATGTACAAAATCGCCGATCTGATTGTCGTGCTCTGCAATCGCGCCCGTATTGATGATACAGTGGGCGCCGATCTGAACATCCGCCTGAATAATCGCACCGGCCATAATAACCGTTCCTTCCCCGATGACAGCCGATTTGCTGATGATGGCTGACGGGTGGATTAATGTGATGAAATCTTCTTTGTATAACCCCAGCCGCTCCGCCAGCTGTTTTCTGACGCTGTTGTTTCCAATTGCAATCACAAACATGACATCAGGGATCAGCCTGCGCACTTCTGAAATGGCTTCCGAGGGGCCTGTGTACAGCTCTTTCTCAGCATCAAATGTGCTGAATTTATCGTCCAGCACCGCAGCTAAGCGCGTGTCTGAACGGGCGCTTATGAGTTCTCTGATCACCTTTCCGTGACCGCCGTCTCCCACAATGGCCACGTTTCTCATGAGGACACATCTCCGCTTCCTGTGAAGCGTTCTGCGGTCACATGATTGGTTTGCTGTATACCTTCTGACACAAGAACTTTGCGTACCGTCAGACATAAAATTTTCAAATCGATCAAGAATGAACGGTTGTCAACGTACCAAACATCCAGTTCAAATTTCTTTTCCCAGGAAATCGCGTTTCTGCCGTTGACCTGCGCCCAGCCTGTAATCCCGGGTTTCACCTCATGGCGCCGTGCCTGCTGTTTCGTATAAAGCGGCAGATAGTCCATCAGCAGCGGCCGGGGACCGACGAGGCTGAGGTCTCCTTTCAAAACGTTCAGAAGCTGTGGCAGCTCATCAATGCTCAGCTTTCTGATCAGCCTGCCTGTTTTCGTAAGCCTGACTGCATCCGGCAGCAGATTTCCCTCACTGTCCCGTTCGTCCGTCATCGTTCTGAATTTATAAAGGGTGAACGGCTTCCCATGCAAGCCGGGCCGTACTTGTTTAAAAAAGACAGGCGATCCTATTTTCAGCCTGACAACGGCGATAGTGAATAGAATAATGACACCCGTGCAGCACAATAAAAGAATAGCGGCCGTCAGATCAAAAAGACGTTTCAGGATCAAATATTTACAGCTCCTTTCGTTTTTCTAAACCGTCTCAGCACCAGCTGTCGTTCCTCTTTCGTACAAACAAGCATAAAAGCGAAAACGGCGTAGCAGCAGCTGACGGCAGCACCTGCGGCAATCAGTGATGTCCAGCTTTCAATGGTGATACATAACTGAATGGCCTCACAAACCGCCCAGGCAAATAAAGCGGCAAAGACCGGACCGAACATGCCTGTAAAGAACACATGCTTTTTGTAGCCGGTAATGCGTGATACATAAAGCGGCGTAAAGATGACATTTTTCAGCACAAGCGAAATCGCCCCGGCCAGCGTAATGCCGTAAAGCCCCAGATGCGCCGGCCCGCTTAATGTGACCGCCAGCACAACATTCACTGCGCCTAACAGCAGGGTGACGAGCGCCGGTGTTTTTTGTTGATTAAAGGCGGTCCATATATAAAACAGCGGCATAAAGGCAAGACTGACCGCCAAATATCCGGCGTGAATATATAAAAGCGGCGCTACAGAGGAAAAGGACGGTCCAAGCCAGATCGTCAGAAAAGGCCCGGCCAAACCTCCCAATAATGCAGCCGGAAGCGCAAGCAAAAGCCCGTTCAGTCTCACTGCCTGATTGGCGTACTTGACCAAGCCGTCCATATCGCCTTTTGAATAATAAGAAGTAATGACAGGCGCAAATAGAGATGCGACTGTTCCTGCCAAACTGCGCAGCAGCAGCGGAAACTGGATAATCGCCGCGTATTTTCCCGCTTCAGATGCACCCAGCACCAAGTTGGCGGTCAATAGGTCGATCTGCAAAAAAAGCAGCACGCCGATCTGATTGACTGAGTTCCAGGTTCCTGCCTGAAACAGTTCCTTGCTTATGCGGAATGACAAGTCTTTCAGCCTAAATGAAAACCATGGAATCAGTTTTCTGAAAAAGCAGAAAGACAGAATAGACGCTATGACGGCACCGGCTAAAGCGGCAAGCTGAATCTGCCAGATTTTTGGCGTAAAGCAGGCAAACAGCGCCAGCACACACAATACACGGATGAGCATTTGCACCGCCTGAATAGAACTGGTGATATACAGCCGATTGGCATAAAACGGCGCCGCCCCAAACCCCGCCATCAAAAATGTTAAAAGAAACAGCAAACTTCCAATCAAAATCGACAGCCGAACATCAGCCAAAAGATCCTGAGGGACGTTCATAACGCGGTCAATAAAAAAAGCCGCACTCAAAAGAGGCAGCAGAAGCAGCAATGAAATCAAAACAGACGCAGCCAAATAATTGCTGATATACGCATTTGCTTTTTCCTGCTCTCCCCTGTGGGCTGCGACAGAAAAAAAACGCACAACCACGGAGCTGAGCGCCACCGTGATAATGGAGAAATAATTAATCACATTTTGTGTTAAATTCACAAAGCCGAAAGCCTCGACACCGAGCGTTTTGACAATAAAAGGCGTCATCCAGACAGACAGGAATACGGACAGAAGAAAAGCTGTAAGATTGGCGCTGAAGTTAATAGTGAATTTCATGCCTGCTTTGCACTGCCTTTCATGGTTCCGCGAGTCTCAAAAAACAGCTTGATGAGAAAGATCTGCCGCCATTTGCACAGCGCTAAGACCAATCGCTCGCCTCTGCCTAATTTCTCATGCTGGAACGATGTGTGTCTGACAGCCTGCCGCACCATGTCATAGGATAAAATCTGTCTGATCTGTTTTTTGATGTCTTTCGGCGGCTGCGGTGAGGCACAGGCGTTTGCCAGAAGCATCGGAAGCTGGTGCTTGCAAATGTACACATCCAAATCCTCTTTGCACACAGCCGATAAGCCGCGCTGATTGTAAAATGCGATTTTGGCTTGATATTGTTTTTGGATATTTTCATCCATCGCAGGCTTATAAGGAATTTCCGTCAGGCTGTTCGGATTTTCACGGTATATGTACAAGCCTTCATCCAGCACTTTTACCCGCTCGGCTTCATAAAAAGCAGATAAATTAAAGGGTGAATCTTCAGCAAAACGGATGTCTTCATCAAACCACAGGTTCGCCCTTTCCAAAAGCTCACGGCGATACACATATCGCCATACATACCAGATAAATCTCGTTTCGTGGGCACGTTGGAGCTGCTCAGCTATATCCGCTTTTGTCAGCATACGGCCTGTTTCGAGCTGCGGCGGTACGTATACCCGTTTGTCTTCAAACTGTTTATAAAATCCGCAGCCAGCGATATCGAGCCGGTGCTGCTCCGCTTCTTCTGCAAGCCTTTGAAACATGGCGGGAGAGACATAATCGTCTCCGTCTACAAACCCGATATACGTGCCGCGCGCCGCTTTGATTCCCGCGTTTCGAGCCGAACTCAAGCCGCCATTTTTTTTATGAATGACTTGAACTCTTGCATCCCGTTTCGCGTATGCCGCTGCCATCTCACCAGATCGATCGGGTGTTCCATCATTAACAAGGATGATTTCTATATCGGAAAGCGTTTGGGCAAGCAGTGAATTGATGCATTCTTCAATGAATGGTTCAACGTTATACATCGGGACAATAATGCTGACGAGCGGTGTCATTGTGCTTCACCGCTGATTTTATCCCGCAGCCCTTTAAAATACATCTCCCGCGGAAAGCCGGCACGGTTTGTTTCTTTTGTCAGCAGCTCTTTCACTGCGGCTGTCACAATTTCCGGCTCCGGCTGTTCAATCAGCTTCATGGTTGGAATATCTTTCAGCCATTGGTAGCCTTCCATTACTTTGTGATCAAAAGACCGGATCACTACACACGGCGTTCCTGTCAGCGCACAAAAAATCATGCCGTGCAGCCTGTCTGTGACAACGGCTTCAGCACTTTGCAACTTAGACCAAAGCGCTTCCAGCTCCTGTTCCCGTGTGCCGCGGCTGACCCGGCGCCCGATCGTTGTCGTAAAAGCTTTGATCTCGCCAAATTCATTAAAAAGAGCGGTCTTCACGCGGTTTCTCTGATCCTCCTGAAGCACACTTTCCTGATCCTCGCGTAAACACATATACACCCCTTCGCGTTCCGCAGGGGTGCTGCTTCTATCTAAATACAGCACCATATCAGGCTGCTTCAGGATCTTTTTTTCTTTAAAATGCCGCTTCATAAATTGATACGTAGTTTCATCCCGGGCCATCAGCAATAAACCGGGGTGCGCGTTATAAATTTTCTGCGCCCGTTTCAGCTCTTTTCGTCCCTTTTTCGTATCAGAAAAATGAACAGTTGCCGGTAGCTGGACGATTTGATAATCATGAAACGTTTTAATGATAAAGCGGCGCGTCCACTCTTCATACCGGTATAAATCCCCCATGTTTCCGCCGCCGATGATAAAGACCATATCCTCCGGGTGGCGGGAGCGGATCAGCGCTTTTGCTGATTTGTATATGTCCTTCATATCGACCTCAACGATTTCAAAATCGGAGTATTCCTGCTCAAGAAACGCTTTGCTCGCATAAGCAATGGCGTGATCCCCCAAATTGTCATGGGAAGGCAGCAGGGTCAGAATGATTTTCTTTTTATGTGCGGCAGCCTTTTCCGGCTGATCGGCCGCCCCCAGCCAAAATTGAGACGGGTACTTGACCTTTAGCAGCAGCCATTCTGCAAGATTGATTTTCAATGAATGTAACGACATGTCTTCACCCTCTGATTTTCATTTTGTACTCGATCACTCGCTGATACGCGGCGGACGCCATGGCAACGAGCGGAATCATTCTGTATTTCGCCATCAGCAGCAGGCATGACCGTTTTGCGTCAAAAGGCGCTGTCCCCGTTTTCGACAGACTGCCTTGAAACACCGGATCAGCGCAAATCACGCCGACCGTTTTGAGCCTTTCCAAAAGACGCCGGCTGGCGCTTGTTTTCCATTCGTTCAAAAGACAAATGGTCCCATGGAGAACGATAAAGAAATCAAGCTCCTTTCGGTACTCCTCCAGCTTGTTGTTCTCCTGTAAGAACCCTGCGTTCGCCTGATACAGCGCCAGTCCTGATTCAAACAGTTTTTTCTGATAACCCTGCACGATGGAGGAAAGGTGAATGCGATAATGGTAGAGAGGCGCTTTTACATAGGAAACCGAGCGGGCGAAAAAATGTGCCCTGAAGCTGAAAAACTGATCCTCGACATGCTCCAGCTCACCTCTGAGCGGGAACGAAAGCCGGTGTGCGTCAATCATGCTTCTTCGGTACAGTTTATTCCATGAAAATCCCCTGACCTTCCCTTCGAATAACGCCTTGATATAAGACTCCTTCGGCTGATCCTGATAGGTTTCCGCAATGTCTGAGACAACGGTTTTTTCAGTATCCTCAAACTCCGCGGCATAGTTGCAAATGACCAGATCGGTTTCCTCCGATGCTGCCTGAACCATTTGCAAGCAATAATCAGGCTCGATCCAATCGTCTGAGTCAATAAAAGCCACAAATTCGCCGCGGGCCGCCTCGATCCCTTTGTTCCGGACCGCACCGAGCCCTTGGTTATCCTGGTGAATGACTCTGAATCGTTTATCCTTTTCTGCATATTCCTCCGCGATGTCCGGGCTGGCGTCTGCCGAACCGTCATTGACGATGATGATTTCAATATTGTCCAATGTCTGGTTCCTCAAAGATTCAAGGCAGTTTCTGATATAGGTTTCTGTATTATAAACAGCGACTAACAGACTAACCGCAGGTGTTTCCATAATGACCGGCTCCTCTTGCATAAATTACCGGGAAAAAATCGTTCTGTACGGCAGAACGGAAGAATCAACCGGCATAAGCAAATAACTGTATAAAAAATAACAAACCACAATGGCGATATAGATCAACGCATTCGATTTCTCATCAAACATCCTGACAAAATAAGGGACTAGGATCATTTGATACAGTCCGAAGTAAATATTAAACCTGGCAAAGATCACGTCCTTTGTGGCCAAGAGCCCGAATAAAAAACCGAGAAGGCACAAATTGACGACAATATCGATTTGCGGCCACAGCTTTCGGAGGCGCTCCCTGTAACAAAAGGCCAAAAACAGCGGCAGGACCAAAACAGCGATTTTGACCACATTCATTCCGTTTGTATTTGTCATCAGCCACTTTTCATAATGGCTGTATGAGCTGTTTTCAAGGACAACGACAAATACCGAAATAAATTTCTGATATAAAAAGGTCATGCCGAGAAATAAAGCTGAGAGGCCGAATATTGCCGGTGACCAGGCTTTTCTTCTGACAATAAAATAGACCGGAATCATCACCAGCGCCGAGGAGTGAAAGAGCGAACTGACCAGCACAATCAGAAAATAACGCTTCCAGTTTCCATTGATGATATAGCGAATCGCCCAAAACAAAGCGGCTGCCACCATGTATTGTCTGATTCCGTTAAAGGATGCGTAATAATGAAAGGTTCCTAAAAATAAAAAGACGCTCAGCTCAAACGGTCTCCCGTAGTCTGCCAGCGTCTTGATAATAAAGATATAGGTCACGGCCGCAACGGTCACATACATGATTTGCGGGTCCTTCGTGATGAAATTCATCAGCCATAGCAGTGCGGTAAAGCCCGGATCTGTTGCCGTTTTCGCCGTGCCGAAACCGAATATCTGCCAAATATTTTGATAGTCTCCTGCCATTTGATACAGCAGCGTATACGTCTGAAAATCTGTACCGACCCTGTAACGCAGGCCCGAAACAAGCACAAGTGAGGCAAGCGGAATCCAAATAAGAAGCTTGTTCGGACGATAGCCGGTAGCAAGTGACTCATCCCGGCCGCCGCACATTTTAGCAAACCAAGACCAAATATATACAATTCCCATATTGACGACATACACAATCATTTTTATTGTCCTTTTTCAGTGCTAATCTGATATAAATTCATCAATGCACCCACATTTCGCCGCGCATCATAGCCAAGTTTCGCAAGGGTATCTTTCACGAGCTCCCGCTTCGGCCTGCCTGCGGCGGCCGCTCTTACAATCGTTTCAGCCCAAATGTCCATCGGCTTAGAGAGACTCACCCTTTTCACAAGTCCGAGACCCGTGTCGACTTTTTCTGTGATCTTGTCGGAAATAATGCACGGAAGACCCGAAGCCTGCGCTTCCACAAGCACAACAGGCAAGCCTTCGTACAGCGACGGCATGACAAATACATCAAAGGTACGCATGAGCTCATGAATGTGTTCTTCAGTTCCTAAAAAGAGGACATCTGAAAGCAGATTCAGCCGCCGCGCTTCCTCCTCCATCTGCTCCCGCAGCGGTCCGTCTCCTGCGAGAACCATCTGAAAGCGAACTCCCCGTTTTTTCAGGTGAACGGCAAGCTTCAGCAAAAACGCGTGATTTTTCACTTCATGAAATCGGGCCACATGACCAATGATCAGACGGTCAGACGCTATGCCGCGTGCTTTTTTTTCGTCATCGGCCGCCTGCCCGGCGGGAGAGAACAAATCAAGGTCGATTCCGTTCGGCAGCAGATGAACACGCTTCCGCTCCATATTTGATCGCCCGAACAAAAACCGGCCCGCATCCTCTCCGCAAGCGCACAATTCAGTCGCATAAGCCAAAATGAGGCGTCTGAACACCATCAGCTGCAGGCAGTCCTTCCAATTGAAGCCGGTCTTCCACGAGGTGTTATGGGAATGGCATACTCTGACCTGCACCCCGGCTAGCCTTGCCGCAAGCGCGATAAAGCCGGTTTGAAAATCTGTGTGCGCATGAACCGCGCTGAACGGCCCGTTTTCTTTTATTGTGTTTCTTACATTCTTCACAAATGTGAGGGGATTGCTTTGTCCGATACTCGGGACATAAAAAAGCCGCCCGCCTAGCGATAAAATTTCTTCATCATAAGCGCACGGATCATTTCGATAGGTTAAAAAATCAAATTGCACCTTGCTTCTATCCATTTTCCGATATAAATTCATGACCATGGTTTCCGCGCCGCCCCTGTTCATGCCGCTGAGAACATGGAGCACGCGCTGCTGGCTGTTATTCATGCTTCACAAGCCCTTCCTTCTGATTCATCACTCTTTTTTTATGATAACGATTCATCACAGCAGGAGGCATAAACGCGCGAATGAGCGGTTTTGCGATATAGATGTAAGCGGAAAAAGGAAGCTTCAGGCGTCTGCATGCCTGGTACACAAGAATAGCGTTGTCGATTGAATAGGTAAAAGACCGCCTCTTGAATGCGTCGCTGTCTTCCCTTACTTTATACAGCGCTTCTTGGAGGTTATAGCCTCGGAAGCCCTCTCCAAAAAAGCGGAGCCACAAATCGATATCCTCCATTCGTCTTGTCCGCCGCACCGAACGATAGCCTTTCAGCGTACGGTAAGCGCTGGCTCTCATCATGATTGTCCCATGACAAAACGGCGTCCCTTTCGCCATGATGGCCGGCTCCGGAACAGAAGGCAGCATCCGTGTGCCCCTTACGCCAAATTCATCAAACACTAGCATGCCGGTGCCGACCACCTGGTAGTGCCGATGCTTTTCTAAAAAGGCAACCTGCTTCTCCAGACGGCGCGGAAAGGACAGATCATCTCCGTCCTGACGGGCGATATACTCGCCTGTCGCATAAGAAAGACAGTGATTTAACGAAGCGGCCAGCCGCTTGTTTGTTTGATTGTGAATCAGCTTGATGCGGTCGCTGTAATGAGCGGCATACTGCTTCGCAATACGGAGCGTGCCGTCTGTTGACGCATCATCGCACATAATCAGCTCCCAATTTTTATAGGATTGGCTGAGAATGGATTCAATGCTTTCCGCCAAAGTTCGTTCACAATTATAAATGCCCATAATGACAGAAACTTTCGGTCCTGAATTCATACGCTTTTCTCCTTTTTATCCATATCCATGTACACGGAATAAATATCTGCCATTTCTTCTACCGTTCGCGCTTCCGAAAAGCGCAAGGCTGTTTGGCGGCCTTCCTGTCCGAGTGTTCTCCGCAGTTCCGGCTCAAGGTAGAGCTGTTCAATCCGATCGGCAAAAGCGGCGCTGTCGCCAATTTTGATGAGAAACCCGTTTTTTCCGTCCCGGATGATTTCCCGGTGTCCGCGGTTCTCAGTGGCAATCGCCGGCTTCTCCGCCGCCATGCCCTCAAGCACATTCATGCCGAGGCCTTCTCTGATGCTGGAGGCGACAGATACATCCGCAAGCTGAATCAGCTCGTGAATATCGCGGCAAAAGCCGTAAAAGCAAACATTGCGGGAAGCTCCAAGCTTTTCAGCTAAGGCCCGATACGTTTGTTCCATCGCTCCTTCTCCGGCAAAAACAAGACGGAGCTCAGGAATCTTATCTTTCAGCAGTGCGGCAGCTTCAATTAACAGCTTCTGATTTTTGTTGAGGTTCAGTTCAGCCGGATAGACCAATATAAAGTCGTCTTTTTGGAAGCCGTGCTTTTCTCTCAACCTATGCTGCTCTTCAAGGCTGACTGGCCGGAACCTGTCTGTATTAACGCCAATGCCGTGAATTTTTTCTGTCATTCCGCCCGGTCTTTGAAGCCGTTTCGCTCGTGTGTAATCTTCTTCATTTATGGTGATCAGGCAGTCTGTATAGGCAGAAAGCCATTTTTCAACCGGATAATAAAGGACCCAGTTTTTCATCGGCGCTCCGCTGCAAAAATGAAATCCGTGAGCGGTGTAGAGCACTTTTGTTCCGTTTCGTCTCGCATGCCGTGACGCAAGCCGGGCAAGAACGCCGCCGACCGGCGTATGGCAATGGACGATGTCGTACTCGTTGGTATCGATCACTTTCTTCAGCTGTCTGTAAACGGCAATGTTCTGAGGATGAAAGGGTGACCTTCGGATCGGAATGGAGAATTTCTCATCGACATACGGCAGCCGCGTCTGTCCGCTCGCAGCAACATGAACCTTCCAGCCCAATTGTTTAAACCATTTAAAGTAAGGAAGATGAAAAGCTTTAAAGTGATAATCGACAGTGGCACAAAATAGTATTTTTTTCGTCATCTCCACTCCCCCTAACGAACGCCGGCAGCCGTCATTTCGTTTGATGTGTCTATTGCCGCAAACAGCCGCTCTCTGAGCTCGGCTTCCGGCAGCTGATTGAAATCTTCTATAAAGCGCATCAGCAATGGCCAGTCGCCGTCCACCGCTTTGCCGATATGGATTTTCGGAAAAACTTGTTCAGCGTGAACTTCATTTTTGTTCAGCAGCTCCTCATACATTTTTTCACCCGGGCGAATGCCTGTGAACTCAATCGGAATCTGCTCCGTCGTGTAGCCAGATAAATGAATGAGGTTTTTGGCGAGATCGACAATCTTCACGGGCTCGCCCATATCAAGAACAAAAATTTGGCGTCCTTTCGCCAGCGCTCCAGCTTGGATGACAAGCCGTGACGCTTCGGGAATGGTCATGAAATAGCGGGTCATCGCCGGATGTGTCACCGTAACGGGACCGCCTTTTTCAATCTGTTTCTTAAAAACCGGAATGACGCTGCCTCGGCTGCCAAGCACATTGCCAAAGCGGACAGCGACGAATTTTGTTCTGCTGAATTTCCCCAAATTCATAATAATCATTTCAGCAAAGCGTTTTGTTGCCCCCATTACATTGGCCGGGTTCACCGCTTTATCAGATGAAATGAGCACAAATGTCTCTGTCCCGCACATATCTGCCGCTTCCGCCACATTTTTTGTTCCGATGATGTTGTTTTTGACTGCCTCTTCGGGGTTGTGCTCCATTAAAGGCACATGCTTATGGGCAGCCGCATGATAGACGACGTGCGGTTCGTATTTTTTCATTAAGGTAAACATTTTGTCGCGGTCCTGCACATCCGCAATTTCTGTGTGGAACACGATGTGTTTGCCGAATCGTCCATTCAGTTCAGAATAAATAGAATGAATGCTGTTTTCCCCATGGCCGAGAAGAACGATTTCCTTAGGCTGGAACGCGCTGATTTGCCGGCAGATTTCCGAGCCGATTGAACCGCCCGCTCCTGTGACGAGAACTGTTTTTTCTTTGATGCGGTTTGAAATTTCGCTTGTGTCGAGGGTTATCGGCTTCCTGCCGAGTAAATCCTCAGCCTTTACATCTCTGATTTGCCCGGCAGTGCGCGTTCCAAGCAGCATTTCATCAAAATGAGGCATGATTTTGATGTTCACTCCGGTCCGCACGCATTCTTTGTATAGCACCTGCAGTTCATGGGTACGGAGAGAAGGAATCGCAATGATAATATAGTTAATTTTGAGCTTTTGCACCGCAGGCATGATACTTTCTTTTCCGCCGATGACGGGCAGTCCCATCATTTCCAGCTTATGTTTCGTTTGATCGTCATCAATAAAAGCGACAGGTGTAATGTCAGGATCGTCTTTCTGCAGCAGCTGCCTGACCATCAGGGTTCCGCCTGATCCCGCTCCGATAATCAATGCGCGGGCCGACGTGCTGCGTTTTTTTCTGATGCTTTCTTTTAATATTCTCGATAAAACGCGGGTCCCCCCGATGAACAGAAGCTGAAGCACCCAGCACGCCGTTAACAGCCGAAAAAACATCGTGTGATACACAGCGTACTGAATGATGCCGGTTACAGCGGCTGAAATCGTAATGACCTTAAGCAGAGCGATCAGTTCGCCGAGCCCGGTGTATGTCCAGACCTGTTTATACTGACGGAACAGGATAGCACATACATGATAGCTGAGGAGCAAGCTGACAGCGGTAAGCAATAATGCTCCGGAGTCATAAAATTGATAAGAATCTTTTAAAAATTGATATCCTGCAATAACTGAATTCAAAACGAGATAAGTATCCAGCGCGATAATCATTGACAGTCTTCTCCGGTAACTCAACCTTTTCCCCCCTAATACTTTTATCGGTTTAGCTGCGGCGGTTTTCGTCATCTAAAAAACGACAGCAGCTAAACCGATAACATTTCCTATGTATATCAAATAAGTGGGCATTTAACCCGTCCTCACGCCCCGCCAGCGACGACCAGCATCTAAGGCAGCCTGTTCAAGCTTGCCCACAGCGGAGCCGAGTGCCTCCATTGATACAGGTAAGGAGACATCACCTAAAAGCAAAAATTAATAGGAATAGTGTTCAGATTTTTTCATTTTCTTTTTATTTAAGAGAGCGCCTAACAGCTTTGCATTGGATTGCTCCAGTGCGTCCTTCGCTTTCAGGACGGTATCGGTTTTTGTTTTTCCGCTTAAGACAACGAGCACGCTTCCATCTGTCTGGTTCGCTAAAATTTGAGCGTCCGCGACAGCTAAAAGCGGAGGAGAATCAAAGATCACCAGACTGAATTGGTCATAGATATCTGATATCAAATCTCCCATTGCCTTCGAGGATAACAGTTCTGCCGGATTCGGCGGCGTCGGTCCGCTTGTCAGCACATATAAGTTATCGATCAGGGTCTTTTGCACCGTTTCATTTAGAGAAGCATTGCCGACCAGCACATTTGTCAGCCCGGTCAGATTTTCAACCTGAAACGTCTGGTTAATTGTCGGTTTTCTTAAATCGGCGTCCACCAGCAGCACTTTCTTTTCCTGCTGCTGCGCAAAGACTGCCGCAAGATTCGCTGCACTGAACGATTTTCCTTCACCAGGCACAGAGGAGGTGACGAGAATGGACCGCAAGTTGGTCTGTACGGATGAAAACTCAATGTTTGTCCGAATGGTGCGATATTGTTCCGCAACAATTGATTTATGATGTAAAACGGATATTTGAGCCAAACCTCGCCTTGCTTTCTTTTTTCTAAAGACCACTCACTTCACTCCTCGAAATGTTTTATCCAACCCTGCGATTCCGTTTCTTTTTGACATCAGGGACGGAGCCTAAGCAGGGCAATCCGGTTTTCTCGCTGAGCTGCCGTGCGCTTTTGCACGTATCATCGAGAAAATGCAGAAAAAATGCCAGTGTAATGCCGCCCATCACGGCCGCCCCAAAAGCCATGACCATATTTCTCATTCGGGACGGCTTGATCATCGAGCTTTCAGAAGCCTTCGCCTCTGATAGAATATGTACGCCTTGGACATTCATTCTTTCATCTACTTCTTTTTCAAACTTGCTGACTAACGTGTTCGCAATCTTAGCCGCTCGCTCGGGATTGTGATCCTGAACAGAAATGGTAATAATTTCCGATTCATTTTCACTGCTTGTCATCACTTTTCCTTTCAGCGAGGAAGCCGATTCAGAAAGATGCAATTCCGACTTGACCTCTTCCATCAAGGCCGTGCTTTTTATAATCGATTGGAACGTGCTGCTGTACTGAAGATTTCGCTGGATGTCACTGAGATTCGAGTTTTCTTCACCGTCTGATTCATGAATCAGCACTTGAGTCGACGCCTGATAAGTCGGTGAAATGACCTTAAATTGCACAAAACCTGTAATAAAGGTGACGCCTATTGTGATGAGCAGAATCAGCACGAATCTATGTCTGACAATCGCGTATAACTCTTTAAAACTCATATTCTCATTCATATATTCATAGCCTTCAGCCTTCTCACGGCTGGCTTCCCAAGCCCCTTTCTGTTAATGATTGGATTATAAAAGAAAACTTTATTATTTAAAAATTGCAAAATAAGCCAATAAGTTCTCTTTAGAGAACAATATCATGATTTTCCTCTTATTTACTGCGCTTCCCTTATTATTTTAAATTTTATAAAGAACGAATAATTCCTTATAATGAACGAAATAACGACAGGAATAGAGGAGAATTTCATATTATGATTGGAAGAATTATCCGTTTGTACCGCAAAAGAAAAGGCTATTCTATTAATCAGCTGGCTATCGAGTCAGGCGTTTCTAAATCCTATTTAAGCAAGATTGAAAGAGGCGTTCATACGAATCCGTCCGTTCAATTTTTGAAAAAAGTATCAGCAACCCTGGATGTCGAATTAACAGAATTATTCGACGCTGAAACGATGATGTATCAAAAAATCAGCGGCGGAGAGGAAGAATGGCGTGTGCATCTTGTACAAGCTGTTCAAGCCGGAATGGAAAAAGAAGAATTGTTCACTTTTACGAACAAGCTAAAGAAAGAGGAGCCTGAAACCGCCTCCTACCGAAACCGAAAGCTGACAGAATCGAATATAGAAGAGTGGAAAGCGCTGATGGCGGAAGCGAGAGAAATCGGCCTGACGGTTCAGGAAGTCAAATCCTTTTTAAAAACGATGGGAAAATGAATATCAGATAAGGGCTGAGGTTCGCACCATCAGGACAAATTTGTTTATAATGGGGGAAAAAGGGAGAGAACGCTATGTCTGAATCAGTGGTCAAAACGCAATACGGCACAGTGAAAGGCATTTCAAAAAACGGTGTCCAAACATGGAAAGGCATCCCCTACGCAAAGCCGCCCGTCGGACAATTGCGCTTTAAAGCACCTGATCCGCCGGCGGCCTGGGAAGGCGTACTGGACGCAACTGCATACGGCCCGGTTTGCCCGCAGCCGCCTGATTTACTGTCATATTCATACCCTGAACTCCCCCGCCAGTCTGAGGACTGCCTGTATGTAAATGTATTTGCACCTGACACTCCGGGCAAAAATCGTCCTGTCATGGTGTGGATTCATGGCGGCACATTTTATCTCGGCGCGGGCAGTGAGCCTTTATACGACGGCTCGAACCTGGCAGCTCAGGGAGATGTCATTGTCGTCACTCTGAACTATCGGCTGGGGCCATTCGGCTTTTTGCATTTGTCTTCCATTGATGAAGCGTATTCCAACAACCTTGGACTGCTTGACCAAACCGCGGCTCTGAAATGGGTCAAGGACAATATCTCTGCGTTTGGCGGCGATCCGGAAAATGTAACGGTGTTTGGAGAATCAGCAGGCGGTATGAGCATTGCCGCACTGCTTGCCATGCCTGCTGCAAAAGGCCTGTTCCAGAAAGCCATCTTGGAAAGCGGCTCTTCCCGAACCATGACAGAAGAAAAAGCGGCAAGCACCGCGCATTCTTTTTTACGAATCCTTGGAATTGACCGTTACCAATTGGACAGGCTGCATACTGTGTCTGCGGAAGATTTGCTTAAAGCCGCCGACCAGCTGCGAAAAACCGAAAATGAAAATATCTTTCAGCTGTTCTTCCAGCCTGCACTTGATCCGAAAACACTGCCTGCTGAGCCGGAGAAAGCCATCGCTGAAGGAGCCGCTGACGGCATTCCGCTGTTAATCGGAACAAATCGTGATGAAGGGTATTTATTTTTCACGCCGGATTCAGAAGTTCACTCTCAGGAAACAATTGATGAAGCGCTTGAGTATCTATTGGGTCAGCCGCTGGCAAAGAAAGCGGCCGAGCTGTATCCGCACTCTCTCGAAAGCCAAATTCATATCATGACCGATTTGCTGTTTTGGCGCCCGGCCGTCGCCTGCGCCTCCGCCCAGTCCCGTTACGCACCTGTCTGGATGTACCGATTCGACTGGCATCCGGACAAGCCGCCGTACAATAAAGCGTTTCACGCACTGGAACTGCCGTTTGTGTTCGGCAATCTAAACGGACTGAAACGAATGGTACAAGCAGACATTACGGATGAGGTCAAACAGCTCTCACACACGATACAATCAGCATGGCTTGCCTTCGCAAAAACAGGAAATCCAAGCTGCGAGGATGTACAATGGCCGGCTTATACTGAAGACAAACGAGAAACCTTGATTTTGAATTCCGAACTTTCTATTGAGCATGATCCTGATGGTGAGAAGCGGAAAAAACTATTAAACTCATAAGGAGAATCACATGGGGAAATCGGGCTGCTTGGGTGCCGTCATCGTTGTGGCAGCGTGTATCTTCATTTTATCAGCAGTCGTTTTTTTGCGAGACACAGCTTATTACCAGCCCATTCGCTGGATTGGAATCATACTGTTTTTCGCAGGAATTGTGATGGTGCCCACATACTCAGCAAAAAGAACCCGGTAAAGAGAAATCATTCTCTTTACCGGGTTTTTGTTTTTTTACAATTTTCCTGCGCGAATATCGTCTGTCATTCCTTCATAAGGTGCTTTAGAAATGACTTCCTCATTATCGGCTCCCTCATTTTTCAAAAATGTAATTTCCGCAAATTCAGGCACTACGTATTTTGGATAGGTTTCATATTTTTCGCGTGATTCTTTCATCAGGTCAATGTGGTCATTTTGGTAGCAGACCGTAATTTCAGGATGTTCATGCACCCATTTCGGGAAGAAAATAATGCCGTGCATGCGTTTTTCATTCGGCATAAAGTTTAACGAAACATCTGTGCCTGTCGGCTCTGTCCAAGACACTTTATATACGCCCTCTGTCAGTTTGACAATGTTCACTTCCTGATCCCGAACCCAGCGTCCGGCCACCATTCCGCTATGAATTCTATAATCAATTGTATGGTCATTTTTAATATAAATCTCGTATTCCCAACCGTTTTCATAAGTATAAATCATGTGGCTTCCGATAAAGTTTTCCATATTTCACACTCTCCTTAGTCTTTTACTCTACTTCATAAATATCTAATCGAACGTAATCAGGGGTTCTTTCTGCGGAACCGATAAACAAGCGGTCATGCAGCCATTGATAGGTTTCACTGCCTGTCTCAAAAGTCGGCACCGTACGGAAATAAACATGCTCGGTGTCAATCATTTCTCCGGCAGCTGCTTGGGTTCGGAACGGCTCGCTGACTTGCCGTATTCCATTGTTTTCAATGTAAATCAGTTCATGATCTGCAGTTTCTATGACATATCTGGCAGATAAATCTGTTCTGCCGTCAGCGCGAATGATTTGCGAATCAGCTCCGCCCGGCAAAATACGTCCTTCCACTTCCCCGGTTATTGTTCCCGATCGAATCGGAATCCAACGTCTCAGCCCTAAGCCTGTCTCACCAATGGTGATCGGAGGATCAACCTTCATGTCTAGAGAGACGAATTTCTTTAAAACTGGCTTCTTCATAAGCACCACCTGACCTTCAGAAGAGATCATGTAACTATTTACATGTTTACTTTAACAACATTACATGAGGCTGTCAAACGATAAGAACACAAAAAAACAAGAGCCGATTACATACAGCCCTTGTTGAATGGTTCGTTTTGATAGGTAAGATACGTGCTGACCGTGCTTTTTGCGAGACAATCAGAGGAATCTATAATCGGGATATCACCGTGAAAATGATCTAACACCGTGTTCAAATCTGTGCAAGCCGAAATGATGAGATCCGCTCTTTTACTGATTTCCAAATATAGCTCCCGCCATATGTCCTGAGTTTTGTGAACATGATTCGGCTGTTTGATCGCGGCGATGAGCTGATTGACTTCCCGCTGCCAATGTTTCTCATGAATAAACTCATGTCCGCCCGCCTTCAACCCTTTTTGATAAATACAGGATTGTATGGTTGAATCTGTTCCTAAAACAGCCACTTTTTGTGCTGAATCCGGAAGCTCCTTCATCGTTTCCTCAATGATATGTAACAAAGGAATCGACAATGCCTGCTGGATGTCTTCAAAATAGGCATGCGCGGTATTACAAGGAAGAGAAATAAAGTCCGCACCGGTCTTCTCCAGCTTGACGGCTCCATCAATAATCGCTTTTTTCATTTCATCATGATCGATTGGACGATCGACATAAAAGGGTGTCGGACAGGAATAAATCATCATCTGCGGGTAGTCGATATCATGTGAAGCGCCATAGAGCTTCTGACAGTAATCAATGACATTATCTAAAAACGGAGAGGTCGATTTTGGCCCCATTCCAGCTAATATGCCAATCTCAAATTCATTCCTTTCTATCCGTCCGGACCGCTTCTTCCTCTGTTCCGTCCTGATAAATGATAAAGCTCTTCGCAGCACCATCCCCTAACATAAATTCAACTTCAACAGGCAATGATTGCATAAAGAAACGGGTTTCCGAGGAAGGAAATAATTCAAACCTCATCTGTCCGGTAATTTGCAGATAAAGCCGCTCGTTCTCGGCTGTCACCGCCGCAGCTGTCCCATCATGAATGGAGTAGCTGCCAACATAGCGGCTGTAAATCGCTGTATCAATGTCTTTTTTCTTTTTATCAGCAGGACGTTCCGGGATTTCATAAGGCTGGTCAAATAAAATATTCTCCGCCGCCTTCAGTATCGCTTGCTCATAATCAGCATCCTGTTCCATATTGCTCAAATAGATCAGCGTTTTACGATGGTCTATATATCGGATCATCATCGTCGAATAGCCGGGCCAGCCTCCGCTATGGCTGACAATTCGTCCTTTTTCAGGACTGTTTTGCAACACCCAGCCAAATCCGTAGTCAACCGTTTCCCCATTGTTCAGTTGTACAGGAGAAAACGCTGCTTCCTTAGAAACCTCGCTGATCAATTTGTCCTGATATAAAGCCTGATCAAATCGAAATAAATCGCTTGTGACAGAATTCACTGTACCGTCTCCCTGTATTCCATCCAGATACACAACATAGCTGGTTTCCTCCAGATCATCAGGAAGAACGTACTGTCCGGAATGCACATCATACACATAACCATACGCATAGCCTTCAATCTGCTCAGGACGCAGCCTTCTGTTATATACTCTCGTGTTCGCCATACCGACCGGGGTGAAAATATGTTGTTTCAAAAAGTCCGCATAGCTCATGCCCGATGCCTTCTCAATCAAAACTGCCAGCAGCACATACCCCGTATTGCTGTACAGCCAGCCTTCATTCGGAGCAAAATAGCAAGGCGGCTGCTCATTCATCAGCATATCCACTACATCCTGATTCACTGCAATCTTGCTTTTATTCCAATTGGCAAAAAACCACTCTATATATTCCGGAAGCCCGGATGTATGGTTCAATAAGTGCCGAATCGTAACGCCTTCATAAGGAAATCCGGGAATCCAGCGCTCCACCGTATCCTCATAACCAAGCATCCCTTTCTCCTCCAATAGAACAACTGCCATTGCTGTAAAAGGCTTTGATAGTGATGCCAGCTCAAACAAAGAATTCTCTTGCAAAAGCCGTTTTCCCGGCAAATCCGCATAACCGAAAGCGTGATGATATAATATGTCGCCATCCTCTGCGGCTAAAACCGCCCCGTTGAAATGTTTTCTTTCACCTAATGTTTCAAATAAAGTCTTAAGTTCCTTCTTTTTATTCTGATTCATTGCTCCACCTCCCCTTTTTCGTACGATACTGAGCTGTTAATGTTTCAATTATTTTGAAAATATAAAAAAAGCTGATCAATCCTCTAACAGGAAAAATCAACTTTAGATTTACATTGAATCAAAATCTCCTTTTTACGCAGTCGGAGAAGGAACTCTGGCGGCTGCAAAACGGGTTCTCGGAGTCGCTTGAATGAATCCGGCGGCAGTACTTCTCATTGCAACTGTCACCGTATCTCCGGCGTTTAACTGAAGAATTTCCGTAATGGCTACGACTGCCGGAAGATTTCCTGCTTGAAATTGGCTATTTCCGCCTACCACATCTTGATTCACGAGAAATACGACTTCTAAGTTGAAGTCAACAATCGCATTCGGTTGAAACTCAACTGATGCATTTAAAGAATATACGCCTGCTGTTCTCGGTGAAAATGTAGATGTGTTGGGGTTATATTCATTCGCCAAATCAAATTGTACATTTTGAAATCGGACTCCGCTAGCTGCATTTGCAGCCACTGACAGGTTCGCATTGCTGGTGGCTCTGAAAGCAGAAATAGGCTGGTTCGTATCTGATGTAATTGGTGCGAAGAGCTGGTTTTGTTGAGTGGATGGGGTATTTCCATTTCTGCCTTGCATGACACTTGGTGATAAAAGAGGTTCCGGTCGATCGTTTCTCTTAATCCATTTAGTTGGCCGTGGCGGCATTGACTTATTCCTCCTTATACGTTTTCTTTCGCTTCTATCATTTGTTTGCTTTCGCAATACATTATTATATTGATCGTTACAGGGTTTGAAACGGTATCTGCCCGACTAAACTCAAAACAAAAATGAAAGCTGCTAGTTCCAAAACGGATTACTGCCTCTATTACAAGACCTATAAAAAAGATATAAGATCAATTCACATTTTAAATTGCGATTACGAGAATTACCAATGGCAATATCGTTTGGTATCCCCTGTTATCTGCGGGTACAGCCAGCATCATCACCGCGATGAGAGCCACAAAAAAGCCGGGATACCATCCTCCCGGCCTTTCCAGCTTATTTACCTGTTTCCGCAAAGCGCTTGAGCCGCTCGCCGATTTCGTCACGAACTCGCTGAAAGAACACCCATTTTTCCGCTTCCGATCCTTCTGCTTTTGCAGGGTCATCAAAGCCCCAATGCTCGCGCTTGACGTGAGGCGGTGTCATCGGGCATTTATCAGCCGCGTCTCCGCAAAGCGTCACGACAAGATCAGCACTGTTTAATATAGCCGGATCGATGATATCTGATGTTTGGCCGGAGATGTCGATCCCCGCTTCCTTCATCGCTTTTACAGCATTCGGATTGAGCCCGTGCGCTTCGATTCCCGCGCTGTATACATTCCATTCATCTTCTAGATATTGTTTCGCCCAGCCTTCAGCCATTTGGCTGCGGCAGGAGTTGCCCGTGCATAAAAAGTAGATGATTTTTTTAGTCATGTTTGTTCATCTCCCAGATGTTTTAGTGAATGATCAATAACCAGATATAAAGGCCAAAAAGAGTCATCAGCAGGGTCGGAACAGTCAGGATCACCCCTGTTTTCACGTATGTCCCCCAAGAGATTTTCACTCCTTTTTGCGCGAGAACATGAAGCCATAACAGCGTCGCCAGCGACCCAATCGGCGTGATTTTCGGTCCCAGATCAGAACCGATGACATTTGCATAAATTAAGGCTTCTTTCATCATTCCATGTGTATCCGTACCAGCTATCGCAATAGCATCAATCATGACGGTCGGCATGTTATTCATTACCGATGATAAAATAGCCGCGATAAAGCCCATTCCCATGGTTCCCGCCAACAGCCCCTGGTCTGCGGCTGCCTGTATAAGGCTGGACAGAAGGTCTGTTAAGCCGGCGTTTCTTAACCCGTACACGACGACATACATCCCAATGGAAAAAAACACAATCGCCCACGGTGCTCCTTTGACCACCTGCTTCGTATGAACGGCCGGGCTGTTCTTCGCCATAATAAGAAAGAAAACAGCCACCGCACCGGCGATAAAGGATACGGGGATGGACCATATTTCGCTTACAAAATAACCGATTAATAACATGGCCAGCACAAGCCATGACATACGAAACATGTTTATATCTTTAATGGCGTCAGCCGGTTTCTTCACCTGACTGAGATCATAATGTTTCGGGATCCCTTTTCTGAAAAATAAGTATAAGACGAGTATACTTGCCGCAAGCGAAAAGAGATTCGGGACAATCATCCGTGCCGCATATTCAATGAACCCGACGTGAAAGAAATCGGCCGACACGATATTCACCAAATTGCTGACCACAAGCGGAAGCGATGTTGTATCAGCGATAAACCCGCTCGCGATAATAAATGGGAACACCAGCTTTTCTTCAAAACGCAAAGCCCGCATCATCGCAAGCACAATCGGCGTTAAAATAAGCGCCGCACCGTCATTGGCAAAAAACGCCGCCACGACGGCGCCTAAAACGGAAATATAAATAAACATACGAAGGCCGCTGCCTTTGGCCGCCTTCGCCATATGCAAAGCAGCCCATTCGAAAAAGCCAATGTGGTCTAAAATGAGCGAGATGAGAATGATCGCCACAAACGCCAGAGTCGCATTCCATACAATGCCGGTAACGTCCGCCACATCCTTTACGCTCACAACCCCCGCAAGCAAGGCCAAAACCGCTCCCCCGCAGGCTGACCAGCCAATAGACAGATTTTTCGGCTGCCAAATAACAAAAATAAGTGTAAGGATAAAGATACTTGCTGCTAAAACTGCTGAACTCAAACGAGAACCTCCTACTTACAAGAAACTTGAGTTTCTTTTTTCTGAATAGACTGCAACACGTCATCATCTGAGCTGATGTGACCGAGAATCGATTGAATCAATCCATATTCAGGACAAGCCGAATTAATTGAATAAAACCGCCATTGTCCCTTTTTCTCTTCTTTCACAAATCCGGCCTGTTTCAGCTTCCGTAAATGCTGGCTGATAGCTGGCTGGCTCATGTCAAACATATCGACAAACTGGCAGACACAGTATGTTTTTTCCTCCAGCAGCTTCATGATCAAAAGCCTGGTTTGATCATGAAGAAGCTTCAGGCAGTGACTGATTTCAGCAGATGTCAAGGCATGCTTCATCAAAGCATCAGCTCCCTTCCGCGTTCATTGTATAATTCACCAATTATATAAGTCAATACTTATATGCTAGAAGAAAAAGGACCACCGTTTAAAATCTTTTTTATTATCATTCCTGCCCTTATGAAGCTAAAATGGCTTTATTTATACTGTCACATATTGTGAATGATTTATGAATTTACATTTCTTTATCACTTTTGTGTTGTCGGATAGGCCTGATAAAAAGGAACTTTATGCCCATGCGAAAGCTTTTTATAACCTGTAGAAGATGTAAAGAAACAATCAGCCATATTAGTCCATAAGACCTGTACTCTTAAATTCTTTTTCTTCATTTTCTATCAAACAAAAGAGGAAAATAGACCCGTTGAAATAAGAATCAGTGTCTAATAGAATTATGTCGAAAAGTAAATTACGCAGGTTTGTTACTGATAAAGCAGGCAAGACCTAAAATGTGTTAAGGGCAAAGTGTATTCTCTGACGTCACCCCTTTACATATTTTAGGTCTTTTTTTATTGCACGTAACCGACTTGCCATTATCAACAGGAGGGCTGGAAGAAAGCAGACCGCTAACACAGTACATAAAAAAGGAGACATGAACGATGAACATCAAAAAGTTTGCCAAACAGGCAACAGTATTAACCTTTACAACCGCACTGCTGGCAGGAGGCGCGACTCAAGCGTTTGCGAAAGAAGCAGATCACAAACCGTATAAAGAAACATACGGCATTTCCCATATTACCCGCCACGACATGCTGCAAATCCCTGAACAGCAAAAGAATGAAAAATATCAGGTGCCTGAATTTGACCAATCGAAGATTAAAAACATCTCTTCTGCAAAAGGTTTGGACGTGTGGGACAGCTGGCCATTGCAAAACGCGGACGGCACAGTCGCAAACTATCATGGCTACCATGTTGTCTTTGCATTAGCCGGAGACCCTAAAAACGCGGATGACACATCGATTTACATGTTCTATCAAAAAGTTGGCGAGACTTCCATTGACAGCTGGAAGAACGCAGGCCGTGTCTTTAAAGACAGTGACAAGTTTGATGCAAATGATCCCATCTTAAAAGATCAGACACAAGAATGGTCAGGATCAGCTACATTTACATCTGACGGCAAAATCCGTTTATTCTACACTGACTTTTCCGGTAAACATTACGGCAAACAAACACTGACAACTGCACAGGTTAACGTGTCAACTTCAGACAGCTCTCTTACGATTAACGGTGTAGAAGATCACAAGTCCATCTTTGACGGCGACGGCAAAACATATCAAAATGTTCAGCAGTTCATTGATGAGGGCAACTATAGTTCAGGCGATAACCATACGCTGAGAGACCCTCACTATGTGGAAGATCATGGCCGCAAATACCTGGTATTTGAAGCGAACACAGGAACTGAAGACGGCTACCAAGGCGAAGAATCTTTATTTAACAAAGCTTATTATGGCAAAAGCTCATCATTCTTCCGTCAAGAAAGTCAAAAACTTCTGCAAAGCGATAAAAAACGCACTGCAGAATTAGCTAACGGCGCACTTGGCATGATTGAGCTTAACGATGACTACACACTGAAGAAAGTCATGAAGCCGCTGATCACATCTAACACAGTAACTGACGAAATCGAACGTGCGAATGTCTTCAAAATGAACGGCAAATGGTATCTGTTCACTGACTCTAGAGGATCAAAAATGACAATCGACGGCATTACATCTAACGATATTTACATGCTGGGTTATGTCTCTAACTCCTTAACAGGCCCGTACAAGCCGCTGAACAAAACCGGCCTTGTGCTGAAAATGGATCTTGATCCTAACGATGTGACCTTTACTTACTCACACTTTGCCGTACCGCAAGCTGAAGGAAACAATGTCGTGATTACAAGCTACATGACTAACAGAGGCTTCTATGCAGACAAACAGGCAACGTTTGCGCCAAGCTTCTTACTGAACATCAAAGGCAAAAAGACATCTGTTGTGAAAAACAGCATCCTTGAACAAGGACAATTAACAGTTAACAAATAAAAACGCAAAAGAAAATGCCGATATCCTATTGGCATTTTCTTTTATTTCTTATCAACATCATAAAGGTGAATCCCATATGAACTATAAAAAAGCAGGCAAATGGCTAACCGTATTCCTGAGCTTTTTAGGAATATTGCTGTTTATCGACTTATTTCCAAAAGAAGGACATGACCAAAAAACAAAATCAACACAGAAGCCGGACTACCGGGCGGCATATCATTTTACGACGCCGGATAAATGGAAAAATGACCCTCAAAAACCGATCTATTTTGATGGCAAGTATCATTATTTCTATCTATATAACCGGGATTACCCAAAAGGCAACGGTACAGAATGGCGCCATGCCGTATCAGACGATTTGGTGCACTGGACAGATGAAGGCGTGGCGATTCCGAAATATACAAACCCGGACGGTGATATTTGGACCGGTTCCGTCGTGGTGGATAAAGAGAACACAGCCGGCTTCGGGAAAAATGCGCTTGTCGCGATTGTGACACAGCCCTCAGCCAAAGACAAAAAACAGGAACAATATTTGTGGTACAGCACAGACAAAGGAAAATCATTCAAATTCTACAGTGGCAACCCCGTTATGCCTAATCCGGGCACAGACGATTTTAGAGATCCGAAAGTGATATGGGATGACCAGGATAACAAATGGGTCATGGTCATGGCTGAAGGATCAAAAATCGGCTTTTATGAATCCGATAATCTTAAGGACTGGCATTACACAAGCGGATTCTTCCCAGAGCAGGCGGGAATGGTCGAATGTCCTGACCTCTACATGATGCGGGCAAGCGACGGAACGAATAAATGGGTTCTCGGTGCGAGCGCGAACGGTAAACCGTGGGGCAAACCAAATACGTACGCCTACTGGACCGGTAGCTTCGACGGAAAAGAATTTACAGCGGATCAGACTGAAGCCCAATGGCTTGACTATGGCTTCGACTGGTACGGCGGTGTGACGTTCGAAGACAGCAAAAGCACAGATCCATTAGAAAAGCGGTATGCGCTTGCCTGGATGAACAATTGGGATTATGCCAACAACACCCCGACAATGAAGAACGGCTTTAACGGCACAGATTCTGTCATACGCGAACTCCGGCTGCAGGAGCAGGACGGAACATACAGCCTCGTCTCACAGCCGATTGAAGCTTTGGAGCAGCTTACTGTTTCAACTGACGAAATAGAGGATCGGGATGTGAACGGATCAAAAACTCTGTCGATAACAGGTGATACGTACCAGCTTGATACGGATCTTTCTTGGTCAGAGCTGAAGAATGCTGGCGTCAGACTGAGAGAGTCAGAAGATCAAAAACGCCATATTGATGTCGGCATATTCGCTGAAGACGGCTATGCATATGTCAATAGAGCAGCCACAAATCAGCCTGACAAAAGCAATACCTATGTCGAAAGCAAAGCTCCTTATGATGTAAGCAAACGTAAGGTGCATTTGAAAATACTTGTCGATAAAACAACGATAGAGGTATTTGTTGACGACGGGAAAACCGTTTTTTCAAATGAAGTCTTCCCAAAGCCTGAAGATAAAGGTATTACCCTTTTTTCTGATGGCGGCACAGCCTCCTTCAAAAATATAACAGTGAAACACTTTGATTCGATTCATGAATAAAAACAGGTGCAGCGCGGGCTGCGCCTGTTTTTTATTCAGAACGGTATTCTCTGTTTCATATTGGGCATTGTAAGAAATATAAGGCTTGTTTCTAAGGAGGAAGCGGATGTCTAAACAAGGAAATTTTCAAAAATCGATGTCGCTGTTTGATCTGATTCTGATCGGGATGGGAGCTATCTTTGGATCAGCATGGCTGTTCGCTGTCAGTAATGTCGCTTCAAAAGCAGGACCCTCCGGCGCTTTTTCCTGGATTATCGGAGGAGCCATTATTCTGTTAATCGGACTGGTGTACGCAGAACTCGGAGCCGCTTTACCCCGCACTGGAGGCATCATCAGGTATCCGGTCTATTCACACGGCCATTTGGTCGGCTATTTAATTTCATTTGTCACAATTGTCGCTTACACAAGCCTGATTTCGATTGAAGTCACAGCCGTCCGGCAATATGTGGCCTATTGGTTTCCTGGCCTGACCAAAGAGGGCTCTGACTCACCGACCATTGCAGGCTGGATTTTGCAGTTTGCCTTGCTCTGCTTGTTTTTCCTGCTGAATTACTGGAGCGTTAAAACCTTTGCAAAAGCCAATTTCATTATTTCTATTTTTAAATATATCGTACCGGTCACGATCATTATTGTGCTGTTTTTTCATTTTCAGCCGGGAAACTTGTCGGTTGAAGGGTTTGCGCCTTTTGGTTTTACAGGCATACAGGCCGCCATTTCGACCGGGGGTGTCATGTTTGCATATCTCGGGCTGCACCCTATTGTGTCTGTTGCCGGTGAGGTACAAAATCCGAAACGCAATATCCCGATCGCTTTAATTATCTGTATTATCGTTTCAACCATTATTTACACAATTTTGCAAATCACCTTTATCGGTGCGATTCCGACAGAAACACTGAAAAACGGCTGGCCGGCAATCGGCCGTGAATTTTCATTGCCGTTTAAAGATATTGCGGTCATGCTCGGTTTAGGATGGCTTGCAACGCTTGTCATTTTAGACGCCATTCTGTCTCCGGGAGGAAACGGGAATATTTTTATGAATACGACATCTCGCCTCGTTTACGCTTGGGCGCGGAACGGCACATTATTTGGCATATTTTCAAAGGTCAATAAAGAAACGGGGACACCCCGTGCTTCACTCTGGCTTTCATTTGCCATGTCGATTTTCTGGACGCTCCCCTTCCCTTCGTGGAACGCGCTCGTCAATGTCTGTTCTGTCGCTCTCATCCTTTCTTATGCGATTGCACCAATTTGTTCAGCCGCACTGAGAGTAAATGCGAAGGACTTAAACAGGCCGTTTTATTTAAAAGGAATGAGCATCATCGGGCCGCTTTCATTTATTTTCACAGCTTTTATTGTGTACTGGTCAGGATGGACAACCGTTTCCTGGCTTCTCGGCTCACAGCTCGTCATGTTTTTGATCTATCTCTGCTTCAGCAAATACGCGCCTAAAGAAGACGTCAGCCTGGCCCAGCAGCTGAAATCAGCCTGGTGGCTCGTCGGATTTTATGTCATGATGCTGATTTTTTCCTATATCGGCTCTTTCGGGCATGGCTTAGGCATTATCAGCAATCCCGTCGATCTCATATTGGTTGCCATCGGCTCGCTTGCGATTTACTATTGGGCAAAGTATACCGGGCTCCCGAAAGCCGCGATTGATTATGATAAATAAGAAGCAGGAGTTTCTCTTGCTTCTTTTTTCGCTTTACAAACGCCATCACTCGAGATAAAATGAATGATAGTCAGTCATTACAGGAGGTGATCCTCGTGCCAAAACAAACATCAGGAAAATATGAAAAGATTCTGCAGGCGGCGATTGAAGTCATTTCGGAAAAGGGACTCGATAAAGCCTCCATCTCAGAGATCGTAAAAAAAGCCGGCACTGCCCAAGGAACGTTTTATTTATATTTTTCATCCAAAAATGCTCTGATTCCGGCCATTGCGGAAAACCTTCTCACTCATACGCTAGAGCAAATCAAAGGAAAACTGAATGGCGAGGAAGATTTTTGGACCGTCTTACAAACCTTAATTGATGAGACGTTTCACATCACAGAGCGCCATAAAGATATTATTGTCCTCTGCTATTCGGGGCTTGCCATCGACCATTCCATGGAAAAATGGGAGACCATTTATCAGCCTTATTATTCCTGGCTTGAGAACATCATCAACAAGGCGATCGACAGCCAAGATGTGATCGAAGGCATCAATGCAAAGTGGACGGCAAGAACCATCATCAATTTGGTTGAGAACACAGCAGAACGGTTTTATATCGGGTTTGAACAAGATGAAAACCTTGAAGTATCTAAAAAAGAAATTTTCACATTCTTAAAACGGAGCTTAGGTAAAGCTTAAAAAATGACTGGGTGACACCGCTCATTTTTTAATGCCTAAAAATGACTGACGTTCATTCACAAAAAGAGGTGTTACTGTTGTATTGGGTACTTGTTTTGATAGCAGGGCTTCTAGAAGTGGTTTGGGCCTCCTCCCTCAAACATGCGGATTCGCTTTTTGATTGGATTATCGTTTTTCTATTAATAGCGATAAGCTTTATACTGTTAATCCGCTCTTATCGAAAAATTCCTATGGCCGCGGCGTATACCGTATTTGTCGGAATTGGAACGGTCGGAACCTACACGACCGGGATCTTCTTAGGCGAATCCTTCTCAGCAGCGCAAATCTTCTTTTTGATGCTGCTGCTAGCCGGTATTTTAGGAATGAAGCTTTTCACAAAAGAAAATAAAACTCAGCCGAGAGGTGAAAAATAATGGCGTGGTTTTTATTATTCATTGCGGGTATAGAAGAAATTATAGCTGCCATCGCCATGAAATATATAGACGGCACAAAGAAAAAATGGCCGATTATTGTGATGACTGCCGGATTTGCTTTATCTTTTTACTGTCTATCACAGGCCATGCAAGTCCTGCCTTCCGGTGTTGCTTATGCCGTCTGGACCGGTATAGGCAGCATAGGCGTAACAGCAGTCAGCCTGATTTGGTTTAAGGAACGGTTTCAGCTTTCTCAGCTGATTTCTCTTTGCCTGATACTTGCCGGCGTCATCGGCCTGCGTCTTACGTCTTAGATCATAAAAGGCATATACAGAAAGCTGTATATGCCTTTTATCTTTTACTCATCATCTTGATGTTTATGAAGATGAAGCGGCGGCGGGATGAGCCAGCCTTTGTTTTTCAGCAGCCTTAAGTATTTTGCCCCTGTTGCCGCCTTGGTCATATGAAATTGCCCAAACATCATGGCGATGTCTTCGCGAATCGACTGCCCCATAATTTTGCTGCATGTCACAAGACCGGCTGCATTTTGCGCCGCTGCGGATGCGGCCACATCCGGATCGAGAAACCGCGCGCCCGGCGGAATGTCGTTAAGATCTGCATCCGGCGGCTCAGGAGAAGCGGGCGGAAGCCCCACGCCATTTTCTTTCAGGATATTGCTGACCTGTTTGATTTCATCTTGGCATTTCTCGATGGACTCACGAAGCAGCTTCTTTAAATCGCCATCACCAACATGATGCAATAACATCTGGTAATTGCCGATCATTTTATTTCCCGCCATCACATAACTCCACAAACTGAATACCTCACCGTAATGCATCGGTTCTTCCTGCGGGTTTCCGCTTAAAATACCCATTGTCTTCCTCCTTAACAAATTCAATACTGTTCATCACCTACGATGCCCAGCAGGAGGAAAAATTATGTACTCACGAGAAGTTTTCTGGAAACAAAAAAGACAAGAGCGGCAAAATGCCAAACCCTTGTCTTTCCTGTTGTTCTATTGGACGCGCTCGGAGGGATTCGAACCCCCGGCAGACGTGGTACCGGAAACCACCGCTCTATCCAACTGAGCTACGAGCGCATATTGACATATTTTCACTTCGTGATGATAACGTCAGCATAACTCATTATACCGCATTTCAGCCGAAATAACAACCCTCTATTTTAAAGGGCTGTTTTTTTAAGAAGACACATCATCTTCTTTCCGAAGCTCACATACGATGGTTTGAACCGTTGTATTTTTGGGGAAAATGGGAAAAAGAGAAGAGTTTGCATGTCAAGCCAGCTTTTTGTTTGACCTTTATTGACCAAAAATGTATCATGTAACTACATACTTACCTAAAAGGTGAAGGAGGAGCATTATGAATTTAATACCTACAGTCATTGAACAAACGAACCGCGGGGAAAGAGCGTATGACATTTATTCTCGTCTATTAAAGGATCGTATCATCATGCTTGGATCTGCGATTGATGACAACGTTGCGAACTCCATCGTGTCACAGCTTTTATTCTTAGAAGCGGAAGACCCTGAAAAAGATATTTCCATTTACATCAACAGCCCGGGCGGCTCTATCACGGCTGGTATGGCGATCTATGATACCATGCAGTTTATTAAGCCGAAGGTATCTACAATTTGTATCGGTATGGCTGCGTCAATGGGCGCGTTCTTGCTTGCTGCCGGAGAAAAAGGCAAACGCTATGCGCTTCCAAACAGTGAAGTTATGATTCACCAACCTCTTGGCGGTGCGCAAGGTCAGGCAACGGAAATTGAAATTGCCGCGAAACGCATTCTCTTGCTTCGCGACAAATTAAACAAAGTGCTTGCTGAACGTACTGGCCAGCCGCTTGAAGTGATCGAACGCGACACAGACCGCGATAACTTCAAGTCTGCTGAAGAAGCGCTTGAATACGGCCTGATTGACAAAATTCTGACTCGCAACACAGAAGAGCAAAAGTAAAACGAGAAGAGCCTTCCTTTCGGAGGGCTCTTTTTTAAATTTCTGTCCACTTTTTCTCTAAAATCGGATATGAGTAGTTCTTCATTTGCTCAACTAACTCATCGGGCCGTGAAGAGCTGTGGATCAGTTTAAGATGAGAGTCGTTAGAAAATCCTTCCTGAATGCTGTATTTGACCATTTTCATCATCGGCTCAAAATACCCGTTCACATTGTAAAGTCCGATCGGCTTTTGATGAATGCCGATCTGCGCCCAGCAAAGCACTTCAAATAATTCTTCATATGTACCGAAACCGCCCGGCATGGCGATATAGCCGTCAGCCAGTTCGCTCATTTTTGCCTTCCGTTCGTGCATGCCGTTGACTTCAATCAGCTCTGTCAGATTTTGATGGACAACCTCTCCGCTGAACAGGCCGCTTGGCATCACGCCAATTGCAGTGCCGCCGTTTTCCATTAACGTATCGGCAATCGCGCCCATCAACCCTACACGAGAGCCCCCGTATACCAGGCCGATTCCCTGCTCTGCCATATACATGCCAAGCTCTGTCGCTTTTCTTTTATACGCTTCATTTCCCCCCGGGTTTGAGCCCGCAAATACACAAATTGTTTTCATCTCGTCATCTCCGCATCTATATATCGTGTTAACATTCAAAAAACACACTATATATTGTCCCACCTTCATGTGATAATATCAATATGAAATACATAAAGAATGCAGGAGTGATGATGTTGCAGCTGGCTGATGCTGAAAAATGGATGAAAGAGTTTTACGAAAAAAGGGGCTGGACGGAATACGGACCGTTTATTCGAGTGGGGTTTTTAATGGAGGAAGCCGGAGAGCTGGCACGGGCTGTCAGAGCATATGAAATCGGCAGAGACCGGCCGGATGAGAAAGAATCGACACGAGCTGAGCAAAAACAAGAATTGATTGAAGAAATGGGAGACGTCATCGGAAATATCGCCATCCTTGCTGATATGTACGGCGTTTCTTTAGAAGACGTGATGAAAACCCACCAAGAAAAACTGACAAAGCGATTTGAGCATGCATAAAAAAAAACGGCCGTTAGTCGGCCGTTTTTTCATCCTGTGATTTCATCATGATGATCAAAGAAATGCTGCTTTCCTATTTTGTGAAAGAGGCCTGTTTTATGCAGGAGCTCTTTAGGCTGAGACTGCAGCCCTACGATCATCAGCTTTCCGTTGTGGCGCTTAATTCTGTTCATGATGTTCACAAGCACCGCTTCTGCGGACGTATCCATGTAATGCACTTTATTCATGAGTAAAATCAGGGTCTTCGGCTTTTTCTGTACATGCTCTAACAATGACGATTCAAGCGAATCAATCGATCCGAAAAACAGCGGTCCTTCTATGGAGTACATGCTGACAGAAGGATCTGTCCCCTGCTCCCTCTTAGCCGCTTTCGCAAGAGCTGGATGAGACTCCTGATTGTGAATACGGGTCGCTTCACTCATTCTTCTGATGAAGAACACAAATGCGAGTAGCAATCCGGTCGCCACACCGACGATTAAATCAAACAGAACCGTCAGGGCAAAGGTAGCGGCTAAAATGAAGGAATCGGCGTTTTTCAATCTCAGCATGTTTGCGACTTCCTTCCGCTCACTCATATTCCATGCGACAACCATCAATATCGGCGCCATACTTGCAAGCGGAACGTGGGAAGCATAAGGCGCGAATACAAGCAGTACAAGAAGAACCACGACGCCGTGAACGACACCTGAGACAGGCGAAACCGCTCCGTTTTTAATATTGGTTGCCGTCCGCGCAATCGCTCCGGTAGCCGGGATTCCGCCAAACAGCGGCGCGGCCATATTCGCAATCCCCTGGCCGACAAGCTCTTTGTTGCTGTCGTGCTTTGACCCTTTCATATTATCGGCAACCATCGCGGATAATATTGACTCGAGGCCGCCAAGAAGCGCGATGACAAGCGCTGCCGGAAACAGCATGACCATTTTATCTATTGTCAGCTCCGGAAACTGAAATTCAGGCAAATGGCGAGGAATATCTCCATAGGTTGAGCCAATCGTTGCCATGCGGTCAGGGAAAAACACAACCGCAACAAGCGTAGAAATGAGAAGAGCCAATAAAGCTCCGGGTACTTTTGGCATCACTTTGGCGGATACAAGCAAAATGACAAGTCCGATGACTGCTGTCAAAATGGCATATCCGTTAAAGGTGCCGAGCTTCTGTGCAATTTCAAACATGTTGTGATGAAAGTTCTCATGTTTTTCTACGTTTTTCAAACCGAGAAAATTAGCGATTTGTTCAGTGAAGATTAACACGGCGATTCCAGCCGTAAACCCGACGATAACTGGCTTCGGCACATACTTCATAATTTTGCCGAGCTTAAACAATCCGAACAGCACCAGCATGACGCCTGCCATAAACCCCGCTATCAGCAGATTTTCCAGCCCGTACTGCATCACAATACCGAATAAAATCGGGACAAACGCGCCAGTCGGACCGCCAATTTGATATTTAGATCCCCCGAACAAAGAAATACAGATCCCCGCCACGACAACAGTATACAGCCCGTATTCAGGCTCGACTCCCGAGGCAATGGCAAACGCCATACCTAAAGGAATTGCCACGACTCCTACTACGATACCTGCAATGAGGTCTTTCTGAAATTTCTGCAAATTGTATCCCTTGAATCTCCCAGAGAATCGCATATTTTGTTAAAACCTCCCTTATGAATTAGTCTTTATGAACTCAGTTTCATAACCGTTAATCACGACGTCAAGTTTGCCTGTCTCCGGGTGTATCACAAGCCCGTGAACCGGCAGCTTTTTTGGCAGCAGCGGATGATTCTTGATCAGATTGACACTGTGGGAAACGCTTTCTTCCACACTGTGAAAACCGGTCAGCCAGGTTTTCAAATCTAATCCGGCGCTATCAAGCAAACTCAGGCAGCTTGCTTCTACCCCGCGTTCCTTTGCTTTTTCTAGAATCGAGGTAGCATTCAGGCCTGACATCCCGCATTCATGGTGGCCGATTATGCAAACCTCTTCAGCCTGCAATTCATAAATGGCGACCAATATGCTGCGCATGACACTTCCAAATGGGTGAGAAACGATGGCTCCCGCGTTTTTTACAATCTTAGCGTCGCCGTTTTTAAGCCCCATTGCTTGCGGAAGAAGTTCTGTGAGTCTTGTATCCATACAGGTAACAATAACGAGCTTTTTTGAAGGGAATTTTGTCGTTTTGTAGGGTTCGTACTTCTTCTCTCTGACAAACTGCTGATTGTGTTCCAAAATTGATGTTAAAGAAACCATTCTAATTCATCTCCCATCCATATGATTTTGCAAGCCTTCTTACCCAGCTTACAGTAAGGAATTATAGCATAGGAACAGGCCGCGAAAAGGCTTTCAACAAAAGACGATCTAATTGGACTGTAAAATAAAAACTCAAAAATTTATATCTTTCAAAGATAATAAAATTTATATTTATTGAATCCTATAATCCAGGTTCTGCTGGTATTTTGGTGATTTGTCTGACAAAAAATATAGGCGAATTCAGATAATTAAAAAACTTATTTAAGCAGAGGCTGCTATTTTTTCATTCATCACGATCATTTTAAGTTCAAAAGAACCAGAAATTTTAACAAACGCAGCAATATTTCTAACTTCTATTTCTTTCCGATATAATAAAATAGACAACAGCCATAAAGGGGGAGCCTTGTTGAAACCATTTGTATTTATCACCAAACCGATTCCTGAAGAGATTGAAAACATGATCAGTGAGCATTGCCGCTATGAGATATGGCAGGAGGATACACTTCCGCAAGAGGTGCTATTCGAAAAAATGAAAGATGCTGAAGGGCTTTTAACTACTGGAACATCTGGGCCGTCCATCAACAGCGAGCTGCTTGAACATGCTCCTAAGCTGAAGGTCGTCAGCAATCAATCCGTCGGCTACGATAATTTTGATATAGAAGCGATGAAAGAAAAAAGCGTCGTCGGCACTCATACGCCTTATACACTGGATGACACAGTGGCCGATCTGGCCTTTTCTTTAATTCTATCATCGGCCAGACGTGTTGCTGAACTGGACCGTTTCGTCCGGGCCGGTAAATGGGGTACGGTTGAAGAAGAAGACCTTTTCGGCATTGACGTCCATCATCAAACATTAGGCATTATCGGCATGGGCAGAATCGGCGAGCAAGCGGCCAGACGCGCCAAATTCGGTTTCGATATGGACGTGCTTTATCATAACCGCCATCGCAAACAAGAAACTGAAGAAAGCATCGGCGTCAAATACGCTGAGCTTGACACACTGCTGGAGCAATCAGATTTTGTTCTGCTGATTACTCCGCTGACTGACGAAACGTATCACATGATCGGGGAACGTGAATTTAAACTGATGAAGGATTCCGCAATTTTCGTCAATATTTCCCGGGGAAAGACGGTTGATGAAAAAGCCCTCATCCGCGCTCTTCAAGAAGGCTGGATTCGCGGTGCCGGTTTAGACGTGTACGAAGAAGAACCTGTTGCAAAAGACAACCCGCTCTTGCAGCTCGATAATGTCACCCTACTGCCGCATATTGGCTCAGCAACAGCTAAAGTGCGTTTCAATATGTGTAAACAGGCCGCTGAAAACATGATCGCAGCTATCAAAGGGGAAACACCGAAAAATCTGACAAGAGAATTTCAGTAAATCTAAAAATCCGGTCTGATGAAGACCGGATTTCATATTACATATGCTGGAGAACAGCACGCTTATAAATATGACGAGTGACGATATAATAAACAGCCTGGAACACAAAATAAATGAAGATGACAATCACGGCCTCAAGAAATAAGTTAGCATTCAGCATGTTGCTTAACGCCACATACGCAAAACCGGCGTGAATCGTGCCCGCGATAAACGGGATGAAGAACAAAAATCCAATCTGTCTTCCAAGGATGGAGTGAATCTCTTTGTCCGTAATCCCCATTCTCTTTAATGCTAACACTTGCACTCTCGTATCTTCTATTTCAGTAAACATCCGCAAATACAGCATGCTTCCTTGAACGATAAAAAACAGCACGCTGACAAACAGACCGATAAACAGCATTAATGCGACTCCCTGCTTCACAACTTGAAAACTCGGAGCACGCGTTTGAAAATCAGATGTATGTTCTTTCGGCACCATGTTTTCAAGCTTCTCAGAGACGTCCACCGTCTCCTGCCAATGCTCAAGCTCATAGCCTACCACTCTCGTCTGATCCTTCAGCGGCACCTCCTGTGTCAGGCTGTCAAAGCTTTTTTCGCTGACAACCAATAAACGGCTGACTCCTCCGACTGACATCAATATCCCTTTGTTTTGCTGCTTTTTCATGACATAGGAAAGTGATTTTCCTGACTTCATATGAAACGCTGCTTTTTCCCCTTCCCCGAACGTATCTTTCACCATCATTTGAAACGGAACATTGATAAACGCTTCATTTTCTTGTAAATGAATAACGGGAAAACCTTTTTCCTTTGCGACTTGATTATAGATTTTCTCTGAGATCAGCAAGGCCTCTGCTTCCGCCTTCCTGTTTCCATACGGCAAGTCTGATTGAAATGTAACAGGAATACCTGTGGCATTCACCTTATATTTAATCTCAGCATCTGCTCTTTTCAATGTATTCTCAGCCGTCTCAGGCTTCATAACCTGAAAACGGGAAGCGTCTTTTTCCACCCAGGCAACAGATTGAGGAATGCTTTGCTCCTCCTGCCTTTCTAAATCAGCATAAAACATATAGATCACACCTGTAGCGGTTAAAATGACTGCTGTAATCACAGAGGTTAAAAACAGCATGCGTGCGTGATCTTTCAGCCTGAATATCATGTTGGAACGCACAATGATATTGGTTCCTTTGTAAAAGCTGTGTTTCTTTCTGTACAGCATGCGGAAAAACGCAACACTGCTTTGTGTAAAAAAGAAATACGTGCCGATTAACACTAAAATCAAAATCGGAAAGACACGAAACATCATGTCGATCGCATTGGCTGTGGCAGACAGATAATAACCGCCAGCCAGACAAAGCAAAGACAGCACAGTGAGCCATTTTGAATAGGCCGGTAAATTTTTAGGTTTTTGAGCTGATTTAATCAAATCTATGATTTCGAGCTTGCGAATCTGCCCCAGCGATAAAATAAGCAGGACTTGAAACAATATGAGAAAACCGACCGCCGTCAGCACAAATGCTTTCGGTACAATCGCAAACGAGATCGGCACCTTCACACTGAGCATCCACGTCATGACCATAAAAAACAGTTTTGAAAATAACAGCCCCGTGCCGATACCGGCCGCAATCGCCGCAAGAGAAATCAGCGACTGCTCATAATAAATCATCTTTCGGAGCTGCTGCTTTGATGTCCCGAACAGCGAAAACAAGCCAAACTCTTTCTTTCTCGCTTGTAAAAATGCTGAATTTGAATAAGAAATAAAGAATATACAAAACACGATAATGACGATAAGAGCCGCGCTCAAACACGTTTTCACAAGGCTTCCGCCATACACATTGTCTTCCGTCACATCCGGGTGAAAAATAAAAGATGTGAAGACGAAAAAGACCGAGACGGCAAACACACAGCTTAAAAAGTAAGCAACATATCTTTGCAGATTCCCAATAATGTTCTTACGGGCGATGGTTCTCAAATTCATGAAAATCGCCTCCCAACACACTCAGGGTATCCAGGATACTTTGATAAAACACCTGCTGATTCGTTCCCCTGCGGATCTCTGAAAAAAATCTTCCGTCTTTAATAAAGACGATCCGTTTACAGAAGCTTGCCGCTGTGGCATCATGCGTAACCAATAGTATCGTTGCTTCCTTTTCTTCATTTAGCTGAGCCAGCGTGTTCATGACCTGTTTTGCAGATTTTGAATCAAGGTTGCCTGTCGGTTCATCTGCCAATATCAGAGCCGGATTATGAATAATGGCTCTTGCACAGGCCGCACGCTGCTGCTGGCCTCCGGACACTTCGTATGTACGGTGGTCCAGAATATGTTTGATTTGCAATGTATCTGCCAGTTCATCTAAGCGGTTTTCCATTTCACTCAGCTTTACCTTGTCCAACGCGAGCGGAAGCAGGATGTTTTCCCGAATCGTCAGCGTATCAAGCAGATTAAAGTCTTGGAAGACAAAGCCCAGCTCTCTTCTGCGAAACAGAGCCATCTCTTGATCCTTTAACGTTTTCGGCTGAATGCCGTTGATCATCATCTCGCCCTGGGTCGGCTTATCAATGGTGGCCAGCAAATTCAGGAGCGTGGTTTTTCCGCTTCCTGACGGCCCCATGATGCCGACAAATTCTCCTTTATTTACACTGAGGTCAAAATCGCTAAGTGCCTGATATGACATCGTTCCTTTATTTGAATAATATGTTTTTGACAGCTTCGTTGTTTGCAGCACGTTCATGCCTCTGATCCTCCTTTTTTCTTTATTATAAAAAGGAAGTCAGCAGCCTCCCATCGAACTTTCTTTCAATCTCGCTTTCGAACCTTACAATACTGTCACATTCGCCAGGGTGTCACTTGAAAAGACGATTGTCATCACGGTGCCCGCTCCCTCTTTTGATTGCGCGTACAGTTTATGGCCCAGCTGGCTGCACACCTCTTTCGCCAAATATAGGCCCATTCCTGTCGCCTGCGTCATGCTTCGCCCGTTTTCACCAGTAAAAAACGGATCAAAAATCCGGGGAAGATCCTGCGCCGGAATGCCGATACCGTCATCTGCAACTGATAAACGCGTTTCACGGCCTTGCGTTTCAATCCGGATGGTAATATGGTCCCCAGCGCCTTGCTTTGAATATTTCAGGGCATTAAAAAGGATTTGCTCCACAACAAAGGAGAGCCACTTTTGATCACTGGAAACCTGGACGGCGTTTGATGGCACATGTAATTTCGGAAAAAGCCGCCGTTTAATAAACTGCCGTTTTTCCTGATTGATCAATGAGCGGACAAGCTCTGTCAAATCAAAGGTTTCTGGTTTTACATCAAAAGCGAACTCCTCCAGCCGGGCTGTTTGCAGCATCATATCCAGCCCATGGCGAAACCGTTCATTTTCATCTTCCAGCTCCTCTAAAAATGTCTGAAAGGAAGAAGCGGTCCCGTTCTTTCCTTCTTGAATCATTAAGGAAATGACGGATACGGGTGTTTTCATATGGTGAATCCATTGATTCGTAAATGTATAATGCTGTTTTTGTTTATTGATATATTGTGAGAGCTTTCCGGCATATTGATCGCCAAGCGCGTTAATCATTTTTGTCCAGAGGGCTTGCTCTCTTGTTCTTGGCTTGCGGGCTTCAAGTGACCGCCCTATGTCATTTGAAGCGGGTGCCTGGTCGGCCAGTTTTTTCAAAAATGCCAGAAAGGACACTTGCCGGATGTAATCGGCAGTAAAACCGGCCGCCAAAAGGACACCAGGCAGAACCCATATGTACATCATATTTTCTGCAGAAGGCTCGGCACCGCTCTCTATAATGCTTAAATAGGCAATAAACATAGCGGCACCTATGCTTAATAAGGAAAAAAGAATAATGGCTAATCGGTCGATGATATAAGTCTTTAACACTCCCGTTCATCCTTCCGATTGACTTCAAATACATAGCCCTGCCCCCTGATGGTTGCAATAGCATCTTTCAATCCGGCATTCTCCAGCTTTCTCCGCAGCCGATTGACATTGACCGTTAATGTATTATCATCAACAAAATCAACGTCGTCCCATAATGCCTCCAGCAATTCATCACGCGAGACAATTTTTTTGTGCTCTCTTATGAAAATCGAAAGCAGCTGAAATTCTTTTTGTGAAAACGAGATGCGGCTGTTCTTCCACTCCGCTTCATATTGGTCTGGATATATCGTTAGACCGCCAAGCTCCACCAGTCTTGATTCCTGGGACAAAGAAGGAGAATACTCACCATAGGTCCTGCGCAGCACGCTTTTGATTTTGGCCATGACGACTTCTAAGTGAAACGGCTTTGTGATATAGTCATCGCCCCCGTTCTCAATCGCCATCACCTGATTCAGTTCATCAGTCCGCGCCGAGATAAAAATAATCGGAGCATTTGAAACCGTTCGGATTTGCCTGCACCAATAAAACCCGTCAAAAAAAGGAAGATTAATATCGAGCAGCACAAGATCCGGTTTCATTTCCGCAAATTCTTCCTTTATGTTATTCAGCTTTTCAGCTATTTTTATATGATATCCGTATTTCTGAAGATGGCCGCCCAGCAATGAAGCAATCCGTTCATCATCTTCCACGAGTAAGATCCGATACACGTTTATCCCCCTTATATGTCTAGCGCGTTGATTTTTCTAGAAGATTCCAAAATTCATTATAGCATGTGGGGGATAGTAAATCGGTCTTTTTCTATTCGTTATGGTAGAATGAAAAAAGGGAAAAATTTCTTAATAAGTAGGTGTCATTATGAAGATAATCATGCTACTTGTAACCATTACGTCAACTCTTTCAGCATGCCAGCCGAACTATACCGGGGAATACATAGAAATTGGAGATTCACTGACTGAATACGAAAAAGAGTGCTTTAAAGAGAATCACATTCCTTATCAATATGAAAAAGGGAAACTGTATATCCCGGAAGATGCATTTGATGTAGTAATCAATACTTGTTCATAAGAAAAAGCTTGCAGTATGTCTGCAAGCTTTTCACATTACAAAAAATAAGTGTTTAATTTCTCTTCAAACTCTGAAGAGGCGATGTCACTTTTTTGGCCTTCTCCGCCGTTTTCATGAATCGTAAAATGGCGGTCTGACATGACCATCCGCCCGTTCGGTGTCAACTTTGAGGCGAGCAGTGATTTGTTAAAAGGAGATTTTTCATGAGAATGAATCAGGTCCTTCATGTCATCTAAATCACCGGGATCCCTCTCTTCAAGGGTAAAGGCATAACCGATTTTCCAGCCTTCTCCTTTGTCCATCAACAGAAGATGGGTGCCCATTTCCGTCGCTTTTTCCTTGATTCGGAATGCTCCCACAGGAGATTGTACCGTTTCTCCGGAAAGCGGTATCGGCTCCAGCGCCAGGTTGATGCCAAATCCAATATCAACAATGTAATCTCCCTTTTCTGCCGACAGCCATACAGCAGCATGGGTTCCTTCTAATGCCCACTCTTCTTGCTTTCCTGCATAAACTGTTCCGCGGATGAGCTTCACATGAAAACCGGCATCGCGTAAAACGTAGTAAAGAAAACCATTCAGGTCGTAGCATAGTCCCCCATGCTGCTCTTTGATCAGACGGCGCCAAAGCTCCTCTTTGGTTACCTTATAATTCTCTTTTGCAAGAACTGCCCGGTTTTCAAAAGGGTATCGGTACGCCATCGCTTTTAGAAAAAGGGGAAGATCGTCGAAGCTGACATGATCCTTCTTCCAGCCGATTTTCTTAAAACAGTCTTTCAGAAAATCATTCATTTTGCATCACCTAAACTTCCTCTTGAACATACGCCGAAAGCTTTTCCAGCGCCTCTTGTTCATCTTCTCCCTCGGCAATCAATATGACTTCTGTGCCTGTGCTTACTGCAAGGCTCATCAGCCCCATGATGCTTTTCGCATTTACTTTTTTCCCATCCTTCTCAAGAAACACATCTGACGTAAACCGGTTTGCTTCTTGTACAAACAAAGCAGCAGGACGCGCCTGCAGTCCTGTCTTTAATCGAACTTCCACTTTCTGCTGAACCATAAGATCTCCCCTTTTCTTTACGGTTATTTTAAAGTGACGGTTTGCCCTGTCCGCAGCTGTTCTGCGATTTCGTCAAGTTTTCTCAGCCTGTGATTGATCCCTGATTTGCTGATTTTTCCGCTCGCTACCATTTCCCCCAGCTCTTTCAGCGTCACTTCCTGGTAATCAATCCGCAGCTGCGCGATTTCCCGAAGTTTTTCAGGAAGCGCCTCCAAGCCGATTCTTTCATCGATGTATTTAATATTTTCTACCTGTCTGAGCGAAGCCCCGATGGTTTTGTTTAAGTTGGCTGTTTCACAATTGACAAGGCGATTAACCGAATTTCTCATGTCTCTGACGATTCTGACATCCTCAAAACGCAGCAGCGAATTATGTGCGCCGATTACGTTCAGAAATTCAGTAATCTTTTCTGCCTCTTTTAAGTAAGTGATATAGCCTTTTTTCCGTTCGAGCGTTTTGCTGTTTAAATGAAACTCATTTAACAGGTCGCATAATGAATCGTTATGCTCTTTATAGAGAGAAAAAATTTCTAAATGATACGAGGAGGTTTCCGGATTATTGACTGAACCTCCCGCCAAAAATGCCCCTCTCATGTAAGAACGCTTGCAGCATCTCTTTTTGACAAGCTCTTTTGAAATATTTCGCTCAAACACAAAATTCTCGCCGAGTATTTTTAAATCCTCTAAGATGAACTTTGCATTCTCTGAAAAACGCACAATATAGACGTTATTCTTTTTCAGCCGCATTTTCTTTCTGACCAGCAGCTCAACCGACACATCATATTGTCTTTTCAGCAATGTATAGATGCGGCGGGCAATCGCTGCATTTTCAGTTTGAACATCAAGTACGAGATGGCGGTTAGCAAATGATAAAGATCCATTCATTCGGATAAGTGCAGACAGCTCTGCCTTAATGCAGCAGTCCTTCACTTCCAGGTTCGTTAATTCTTTTTTTGTTTCCGATGCAAATGACATATAGCCACCTCATTTCAAGGCTTCATTCTTTCAGTAAATCGACAAGAAGAGAAGCCACTTTATGTGTATCGTGACGAATTACGTCATTTTTATGTGTTACGATTTGATCTCTGATAACTTCAAGACCCATCGCTTTCAGCTCTTCGATATCAAAATCAACAGGACGCGCCGATTCTACTGCGTACTTACGTTTTATTTCGTCAGGAATGTCTTCACTGTTAACAAGTATGGTATCGATAAAGCCGCAGCCCATATGCTGATTGAGCGCTTTCACATGATCGGCAGCGGTATAATGCAGCGTTTCTCCGGGCTGTGTCATCACGTTGCAGATATACACTTTTTTCGCCGGCGCCTTGATCACTTCTTCTCCAATTTTCGGGACGAGCAAATTAGGAAGAATACTGGTATAAAGGCTTCCCGGTCCGATAATAATCAGATCCGCTTCCCTGATCACGTCTATCGTTTCCGGCAGCGGATCAATGTTTTCAGGCGTCAGAAAAACGCGCTTAATACGCTGGCCGTACTCCGGAATAGTGGACTCGCCTGAGACCACGCGGCCGTCCTCCATTTCGGCATGCAGAACAACACTGGCATTGGCTGCCGGCAACACCTTTCCTCTTACATTCAGCACCTTGCTCATTTCTGTGACAGCGTGAAAAAAATCACCGGTTATATTCGTCATCGCTGCCAAAATTAAATTTCCGAGTGAATGACCCGTTAAGTCGTTCCCTTTATTAAAACGGTGCTGAAAGAGATCTTCAACTAGCGGCTCCACATCGGATAAAGCGGCAAGTACATTTCTGATGTCTCCTGGTGGCGGGATTTGCAGTTCGTTCCGCAGCCGCCCCGAGCTACCTCCGTCATCAGCAACTGTGACAATCGCCGTAATATCAACGGGTTTATGCTTTAAGCCCCGAAGCAATACAGAAAGGCCTGTGCCGCCGCCAAAGATTGCGATTTTCGGTTTTTGTCCCATCTTATTTCCGGCTTCTCTTTTCAATGTCCCGGTGAGTAACATGAGTATAGTAATCCTTTTTGAAATAGTCAGCTAAATACTCGGCAAGTGTCACAGAGCGGTGCTGGCCCCCTGTGCAGCCGATCGCAATGACGAGCTGGCTCTTTCCTTCTCTTTTGTAGGACGGCAGCATGAAGCTGAGTAAATCGATTAATTTTTCATTGAACTTTTGTGTTTCATTCCACTTCATGACGTAAGAGGATACCTCTTCATCTTTTCCGGTCAGCGGCCTCATGCTTTCGATATAATATGGATTCGGCAAAAATCTGACATCAAAGACGAGATCGGCATCAATCGGAATACCGTATTTAAAACCAAATGACATGACATTAACCGTAAATGTCTCTCCTTGGTTTGTCGCAAAATGCTTTACAATTTTCTCGCGCAGATCGCGCGGCTTCATGTCTGATGTATCATAAATCATTTGAGAGCGGCCTTTTAATTCCTCAAGCAGCTCACGTTCCAGCGCGATGCCTTCGAGCGGAAGACCAGTCACTGCCAGCGGATGCGAACGTCTCGTTTCTTTATATCTTGTCACGAGAATCGAATCCTTCGCGTCTAAAAATAAAATTCGCGGTGTAATCCACGGATTTTCCGCCATTTCATCCAGCGCCTCAATCAGCCGGTCAAAAAATTCACGGCCGCGCAAATCCATAACAAGCGCGACCTTGCTCATTTTCGAATTTGATTCCTTCATCAGCTCTAAAAACTTCGGAAGCAATGAAGGCGGCAGATTATCGACGCAGAAATAGCCGAGATCCTCAAAGCTTTGAATCGCAACGGTTTTTCCCGCTCCCGACATACCGGTAATAATGACAAGCTGAATATCATGTGATTCACTAACACTCATCTTTCTCCCCCCTGACTTGTCTTTCTATTTGATGTGCTGCGGATCTAAACGATAACTGAGCAGCTCAAACTCCGGTGTATACGTAAATGTGCCGTGCAGCAGCCCTTGTCCCTTCATCATAAAGTCGAGGATATGGCCGTCTCCCGGGGCCATAGGCAGGTTTTGAATATCCTTCACATTGTGCCACTGCAAAATGCCTTCTTCTGATTCAGACACATTTTCTCCCGTATAGGAATCAGCAACAAACGTAAACATCATCCACTCAGACACAATGTGGTCACCGTCTTTAATAATAAAGGTAAAAACGCCTTTTAGCTGGGGATTTATGATATAGATACCAGTCTCTTCTCTGAATTCTCTGATGACGGAATCCCTGACTGATTCTCCGCTCTCCATCTTGCCTCCCGGCGCGACCCACCAGCCGCGTCTTGGCTTTTGAAGAAGAAGAACTTTGTCATCCGCCTTGAGAACACAATTTGTCACTCTTTGCAAGTACGTCACCTAACCTTCTCGTCCTGTCATCGTCTCTTTATTATACCGTTTCAAGATGCCTCTCACAATGAAGAGACATTGACAATCTTTTCTTCTATTTTACAGCATATTCTTTCCCGCGTTCAGATGATTTTATTGTGAAAGGAAATTGTCTTTTATTTTTGGACAAAAAAAGGACACGGATAACTGGAGAATCCGTGCCAAAAGTGTATTCATTATAAAAAGGGGGTCAATTACTTTATTAATCATAACCGATAAGTTTTACACAACTGTTACAGCGGAATTAAAACCCAGTAACGTTATGTGAAACTCGTATGACAGCCCTTTTTATTTTAAGGTTTTCAGCGTTTCCTGGAGCTCTTCGACATAATGCTGTACGCTTTGTGCCGCAATACTTCCGTCTCCTGTAGCCGTTACGATTTGGCGCAATGATTTTTCGCGAATGTCTCCGGCTGCGAAAATCCCTTCAACCTTTGTTTCCATTCGGTCATTAGTTTCGATGTAGCCTTCTTCATTTGTGATGCCAAGGTTTTCAAACGGTTTAGACAGAGGAAGCATACCGATATAAATGAATACGCCGTCTGTTGTGAATTCACTTTCTTCACCAGTTACCGTATCCACAAGCGTCACTTTGCCGACTTTGCCGTTTTCCTCATGAATTTCCTTCACGGTTTTATTCCATAAGAAATCTACTTTTTCATTATCAAACGCTCTCGCTTGGAGAATGCTTTGCGCACGGAGTTTGTCACGTCTGTGTACAATCGTTACTTTTGAAGCGAAACGTGTTAAGTACACGCCTTCTTCAACCGCTGAGTCTCCTCCGCCGATAACAACCAGCTCTTTGCCTTTAAAGAAAGCGCCGTCACATACTGCACAATACGAAACACCGCGGCCGCCCAATTCTTTTTCGCCAGGCACGCCGATTTTTTTATACTCTGCACCTGCGGCGATGATAACAGCACGTGCTTTATATTCTTTTGAACCGGCTTTCACAACTTTGTACTCTTTGCCGTCCACAATTTCTTTAATATCGCCATAAGCGTATTCCGCGCCGAATTTCTTCGCGTGTTCAAACATTTTGTTGGAAAGCTCAGGTCCGAGGATGCTTTCGAAACCAGGATAGTTCTCCACATCTTCCGTGTTTGCCATTTGTCCGCCCGGAATTCCTCTTTCAATCATTAATGTCGATAAGTTTGCTCTAGATGTGTATACAGCGGCCGTCATCCCAGCAGGACCCGCGCCGATAATAATCACGTCATATATTTTTTCTTCTGACACACTCATTCACTCCTTAAAACGTCTTTTCGAGTTGGGCTCTTCCTTATATGATAAGAATCCCCATCAAACGTATTCCTTACCCATATCCTATAAAATCTCATGGTGATACGCCATTTTTTTGCTCATTTTTTTCGAAACGCGATTAAATGTATTTCAAAAGGGTATGTATTTAATAAAGAAAGAGCCTTCTGTCCATAGAAGGCCCTTGTCTTATTTATTATTGAACAACACGTCTTACAACGCCTTTAAATGCTTTTTTCCAGTACACGTTGTTCATAGAGTCAACAGATACACCATGAGATGTATTGTCGTTAAGGAACGTACCGTTTCCTAAGTAGATTCCAACGTGACCATTTGTTTTGTATGTGTCAAAGAAAACTAAGTCTCCGCGTTTCATGTCTGACGCGCTTACAGCTTGTCCTCTTCCAACTAAAGTATCAGTCGTTGTTCCGCCGACAGGTCCAAGGTTGACACCTGCAGAAGCGTAAGCCCAGCGAACGAATGATGAGCAGTCAAAAATACGGTTGTTGATATCAGACTGAGAGCGTCCGCCGCCAAACTTGTACGGAGATTGTCCGACAATGCTTGAACCAACGCTGATCGCGCCTTCAATTCCGCCTGAGTTGCTGATGACAGTGCCGCCTGAGTTATTGCTTGAGCTGCTGCTCTTCTTAGAAGATGAGCCGTTAGACGAACTGTTAGATGAACCCTTAGAAGAGTTGTCTGAAGAATCATCATCAGATGAGCTTGCTTTTGCTGTTTCAGTTGTAGCCGTTTGGCTGTCATCTGTTTGTGTTTCATCAGATGCTTTTTGTGCTTCTTCCTGCTTTTTGATCAGGGCAGCCGCAGCTTCTTGTTGTTTTTTGATACGCGCTTGTTCTTCTTCAGTATCTGCTTTTTGGTTTGCAAGGTCAGCTGCTTCTGATTTTAATTCAGAAATCGCGTCAGCTGTTTTCTTCTGGCTGTCCTTTGCTTCGTCGAAAAGCTTGTCTTTTTCATCAAGCTGTTTATCAAGATCTTTTTGCATTGTTTCTAATTTAGCCAGTGCAGCTTGTACTTCTTTCAGCTTATCATTCAGATCTGCTTCAGAGTCTTCAAGCTTCGCTTTATCCTGCTCTTGCTGCTTGATTAAATCTTTGTCTGCATCCACAATAGATGAAACCGCAGTTGCACGTGAGATAAAATCACCAAAGCTCGTTGATCCTAAAAGTACATCTATGTATCCTTGAGATCCGCCGCTTTCCTGTAAAGAACGAACGCGTTTTTTCAGGATTTCGTTGCGTTTTTCGATGCGTGCTTCTGTTTCTTTAATCTCTTTTTTCAGTTTTTTGATTTCTTCTTTTGTTTTATCGTTTTCTTCTTTTTTATCATCGATTTTGTTGCTTGTATCGAGCGCCTTAGCGTTAATGTCTTTCAGTTCTTTTTCAATCTTTGATTGGTTTTCCTGAAGCTCAGTTAATTCTTTTTCCTTCGCTTCAATGCTGGAAGCAACCTCAGATTGCTTGCTTTCGATTTTTTGTTTCTTTTCATCTAATGTTTCCGCCGATGCAGTTTTACTTGTAAATGGGATCAAAAAACTGCTTGTCCCGATGACGGAAGCCAAACCAAGTGTCAATAAACTCTTTCTCACTTTTTATATCCTCCCTTTTACTGTGAACCTGTTCTCATTTGGAATTGTATTTTGAACATCAAGTTTCGTTCCTCATACTCTACGAGGAATGATGATTTTTTATGGTTAATTATTCTGTGCATCTCTTAATCTGGGTGTATAGCGTTTATTTCACATCATATGTAAAAAACACTAATTCCTTATGTACGAGAATCATTATACCATCAAGTTTCGACAAATTAGCGATAAATTTTATTACATTTGTGTTTCAAACAGATGTCAGGCTGCACATCATTTGTCATTTTTCTTAAATTGATAAAAAACCTGTCGATATTACTTTCTTAATATACTTCTTAGAATAAAAAGAGAGTTGATTCTGTGAATCAACTCTCAATCAATATACTATTCTAAAATATCATCAATATATTTCATATATTTCGTCAAAGTAGCCGGAGAGATGCCAAATTGGGCTGCCGTATCTTTTTTGGTGTCATGTTTGCCATGGGCTTCTTTCCAAATATAGTAGATAGCCGCAGCCCATCCGCTCACATTTTTCAGCGGCCCCGCTGCGCGGATTTGCTGTATCACATGGAATACCCAGCAGCTCATGACTTCTGTTTTCATCTCATCTTGTTCTGCTTCTTCCAGCAATTTAACCGTTTGATAAGCGAAAAGCGCATCCTCTGACACATCTGCTGCTGCGGAATCTCCGTTTAAGAGCAGCTTAACAAAATGGTTTTCAAAAGGAGCGGTAATGCGCTTCGAGCGTATCACGGCTTCAAGATGCTCCGTTTCACCCTTGGTGCTGCTGATATAATAGGCCGCCAATCGCTGTTCTACTGACGAAGGAAGTACTTCCCGCCGCTCAATCCACGGAGCCGGACGGTCTGCTCCTGGATATTGCGACTCGACTTTTCTCCATACCGTTTCGGCAAATTCTTTATGGTCCGTAAAGTAAGCAGAGCACGAGAGCCAGTAGTAAAATGTGTCGTCTCCTTCAAAACCGCTTTTATATAGTGATCTGAGCCATTTGTACCCGATATCATACCGGCCGACAAGCGACAGAGTGGCACCCAGTTTATAGCGCTGTTCAAATAACATTGGATATACATTTGAAAGCTGATCACTCAGCTCTGCCACCTTTTCATCTTCTCTTTCATAATAGTAGAAAACAAGAAGATTACATAATGCGTGAAGATTTCCTTCATTATGATTCAGCACTTGATAAGCCGTTTGTTTCGCTTTCACAACATTGCCGGAATAAAAGTGGGCAAGGGCGAGATTATTATAAGCGGACCAAAGCTCAGGATATTCGTGTGTGATTTCCTCAAGGGCCGCAACAGCTTCAGCAAGCTGACCGCTTTCAAGCAAGGACTTCGCCCGGTCCTGTTTGATGAGCAATTCATCCTGATCATATAAAGAATCCTCAGGCCCGCCGTCTCCTAAATCAAGCAGTTCAAGCAGACTATCATTCTCTTCGGAAAATTCACCGTCCGGGTCAGCGTCTGAATAAGCAGCAGCTTCTTTATAAGCTTCCTGAAAGAGTCCCAGATGGGCAAAGTTATTTGCTTTAAAATAATGGCATTCCGGCATTTCCGTCTCAAGATTCGCCAAAATATAATCAAGCAAATCGTTTGATTCCTGGTATTGCCCCATCTCAGAATAAATGACCGCAAGCTGCGAAAGCATCTCTGAATCCTTCGGCTCCAAATGAACCGCGCGCTGGATCAGTTTGCTTGCCCGCTTCAGATTGCGTTCTTTATACGCTTTCAAACCTTTATGAAAAAAATAATGTCCATCTTGAAGCAGCTGAACAATTTGTGCGTGATTTTTATGTTCAGAAGTGTGTTTTCCCACAACTACCCTCCGTTTTATACAATATTACCGTCAGTAGTATACCATAAATCGTAAGCCCCTCAATAGTTCAAAAGGAAGGATTGGGAAAATCCCTCCTCTTTTTTTTACTGGCTGAATCGACCAGAATTTACCCGGCTTTGTTTTCTAAATCCGCATTCATTTTAAGCTGCTGTTCAGCAAAATCTCTGTAAAGGTCATGGGAAGCCATTAATTCATGGTGCGTGCCGCGTCCCGTAATTTCCCCTTTTTCAACAAATAATAGCTGATCAGCATCTACAACAGTCGATAAGCGGTGAGCGATAACAATAGTTGTCCGGCCTTCCATCAGCACCTCAAGTGCCTGCTGCACTGATTTTTCAGATTGGCTGTCGAGGCTGGAAGTGGCTTCATCAAGCATCAGGATGCTCGGATCACGGAGAAGCGCCCTGGCAATCGCAATTCTTTGTCTCTGTCCGCCCGACAGCATAATGCCGCGTTCACCCACTTCAGTATCAAGCTGATTCGGCAGCTCCTGTATAAAATTAAGAGCGTATGCCATCTCCGCTGCTTTTTCGATTTCGGCATCCGTTACCTCACGTTCCAGCCCATAACAAATATTGTCTCTGATCGTTCCCGACATTAACGGACTTTCCTGTGACACGTAGCCGATATGCTGACGCCACGATTCGAGCGAATACGTATCCACCGGCTCGTCTCCCAGCCGAATGGTCCCTTCAGTCGGAGAATAGAAACGCTCAAGCAGCTTAAACAGCGTGGTTTTCCCGCCGCCGCTCGGCCCAACAATTGCTGTAACTTTCCCCGCTTCAATCACGGCGCTGATATCCTTCAAGATCAGCTGCTCAGGCTTATAGCCAAAGGACACCTGATCAAGCCGGATAGGCAGATGCGCGTTGTCAATTTGGTTTCCTGTGACGGTATCTTCCTCTTCCTCTGCCAATATCTCAATCATCCGTTCCGTTGCACCGATTGATTTTTGCAGCTGTGTGAAGAACGTTGTAATCTGGCCCATCGGCATTATGATTTGAAACAAATATAAAATAAAAGCCACGAGTGCTCCGGCAGTCAATTCGCCTGATGACACCTGCATACCGCCGTATCCAATAACAGCCACGAGTGCGGCCATTAATACGAGAGAAATAAGCGGCCCAACAAGCGATTGCACCTTCGCTTCACGAACCCCCAGCTGGAATAATGAAGAAATCCCCAGCTTTCCGCGTTTGTATTCGACTTCCTCTGCATTTGAAGCCTTCACAAGCCTGATTTCCGGAAGTATTTGATTGAGCAACCCTGTAAAACGTGCGGTTTCATCTTGAGTTTCCCGAGAAATGGAGAACATCTTCTGGCCGATTGGCACTAAAATCAGCGCCGCTAATGGGACAACTACTAAAACAAGCAGCGTCAGCTTCCAGTTCATAATGAATAAGATGGTGAGTGATCCAATGACCGAAATGATGCCTGTTATAAATCCGCTGATATGGCTGGTGATCAGCTCTTTTACCACCATCGTATCATTCGTGACCCGGCTGACAGTCTCACCGGAAGCGTTAGTATCGAAATAAGATACAGGAAGCTTAATTAATTTCTTCCATAATAAATCCCTTAACCCAGAGATGATTTTTTGCCCGCTATAGTTTAGCGCGTATGTAGCGTAGGCGCTTAAAGCGGCCTGAATAAGAAAAACGAGCGCGATCAGCCCGATTTGCGTGCCGGACAGCGCTGACATGGAAAAACCGTCGACAAGCTGCTTCGTTAATAAAGGAATCAGCAGGCTGACCAGTGTTGTCACAATACTGAGAATCAGCGCAAAAGCGAGCTTTCCATAGGATGGGTTTGTCTGTTTCACTAATGCAAAAAAGGCTTTGAATTTTCTTTTAGGTTGCTGTGTTGACATAGTATTTTTCCTCCTGTTTCAATCCCTTTACGCGGTCAGCAAGGTTGAACGGAATATAATAGGATTATTTTTACTCTTTCTAAATCATAACAATGGAGAGAGACTTTTTCAGTATATTTTTCTTGTACACTGAAAATAAAAATCCCCTATTCATGACTCGAATAGGAGACGTTTCATATTATAGATCCTTTTCAGGCTTCTTTTTTCGATACGTTAAGGTAACCTCTTGCTGTCTCAGGTCTTCAATGATCATCTTGAACCGGTCAACCTTTGCAGTATGCTCTTCTTTTATCGTTTGAAGTGCAGTTTTCTGCTTTTCGCTTTTCGATTCAAGCTCTTCTTTTATTTTTTTGACAATCATTCCTTTTTGCCCTTTGATTTCTTCTTTTAATGCAGACTCAAATTTTTTAGTCAGGCTGAGAATGTCGTTGATGGGTTTATTGAGACTGCTTGCTTTCCCCTTCATTTCGTCATGGGTTAGAAACATATAGGTGGTTGATACAACTTCTGTTTCACTTTCTGAAAATAAGGAAGTCACTCTGTCTATTCCTCCTAAGGCTGAAAATCGAATAGCTGTGAGATCATTTCTTCTTTTTCAAATAGCTTTTCGATGCTCTCGCGGATATTTTTGATAAAATTCTTTTTTTCCGATGTCTGTTTTTTTAGTTCTGCAACAATTCCGTCATTAGCAGGGAGAGCACCTGTATGGAACGATTCATGAACTGATATTTTCTCTAATTTATCGAATGTGTGACTGAAACCGGCCGCAAGCCGGAATTGAAGATCGAAGGCATAATGCGAAGGGTTTTCTTCCATATGTTGAATCGACGTGATGATTGCCTGTTTTTTGTCTATAAACTCATCATCGATTTCCTGACGGAATACCTTTTGGTACGCGGAAATCGCATCTTCCATATCTTCAACTATCTTCATGCCGTTTTGATAGATTCTGACAGCGGAAGAGATATTGACTTTAATCGTTTCTCCCGAGCCGCCCTTCCCTGTAAAGTAAATATCAGAACCCTTATAGCTAAATCCTTTTTCCTTTGATAATGCGTTCAGCATTTGAACGATGCTGTGGCCGTCGACGATGAGTTTTAATGCGTCTTTTGTTTCTGTGTCGAGTGTTTCAAAAGAAGAAATCATTGATTTTACATACTCCACAATTTTACCAACATCATTTAGAGCTTGCGTGAATTGGCCATGCTTTAGATGATCAATGAAATCATCGTATTGTAATTCTATACCTTTCATACTCGCATTAAGATTAGATAACTCTTTTTTTATGACTTTTTTCTGTGTATCATCAATATAACCATTTTCAGCAAGCTGATCTACAATAGGCCCGCTGTTTCCCAACAGGGTGTGAAGAAAACCTAAAAAGGCTGGCAGCTGCTCTTTAATTCGGCCATACATTTGCTTAACATCATCAAAATTTTCATAAACAACACTTGCTTTCGCTAAAACGCCGTCTGTATGCTTTACTTTTTCTATCAATTCTATGTCTATTCCGCTGGCTGCCTTTACAAAACCGTTTAAGCCGTCTTTTTCATAGTCGTCCTTATATTTTTGAAGGTATTCCTGCATCGACCTTACGTCTTCATCAGGAATCCCATCCATAATGTTTCTGATGCCTTTCACACTTGTGTTCGTATCCGCCATCTTCACATCGCCGAATGTAATGAAATCCGCCTTGCCGCTGACTCCGTACAGCGGGTCATCTTTTGATATGCGTTGGGTGATGTTTGCTGTGACGCCTTTGTCTTCATAATATTTTTGGATTTCTATTTTTAGCTTTTCTGATGGGATAGAATCAATATCTTCGTATTTATAACTAAATTTCCTAATAACATATCTATATAAACTTTCATCAGTTTCAAGTAATTGATCGATATTGACTTGAGCCCCATTTACACCATAAACCTCATCATAGTCTCCATTAATCAATTGCACCATTACTTGGTTATTATTAGCAAGGGAATGTCCTAAGGCGAATGTTTTTAAATCCTCCGAGTCACCTGCTGCTTTCTTTGCTTTTTTAGTAAACTCCTTTGTAGCCTCATACTGACTATGATCGATTCCTAAAAAAAGACCAAAAAAGTTATACGACCAATCCTTATTATCAGCACTGCCTTCTGAAATAATATGAAGCTGATCGATATGTTTTTTCTTATCTATTATATGGATTGCCGTCCCATCGTAACCTGATTCTCTGGTCGAACTTTCTATACTTGTATTCTGGTTTACAAGTTCACTGGAGGTATATATTTCAATTTTTGTATTCTCCGGAAGATCGTGGCGGGTTTCCTCTTTATAAATTCTCCGTACATCTGCTTCGAAATCCGCTTTGGCTTCCTTAACTTCACTTGCATTGATTGAGGCAAACTTTTGTTTATAGTCATATTCTAAATCAATTAGCCGTAACTTTACGTTCTCATTCTCAAATACATTTTTATTTTCCATCTTATTTCTCCTTTTTATCTATTAAAAAGGTGATAGAATTAATTAATTTCTCTACTTTATTTTTAGCCTTTTCTTCATCTAAGGAGCATGGTTGATTTTCATTTTTGCATCCGAAAGTAAAGGCGTATTCTAATCCTAAGTTATCTTCTTCTGTAGATTTCACATACCCGAAGTAACTGTATGAATAATTATATTTTCTATCAATATCGTCAAAGATGTCTTTTTTCTTAGCAAAGTAGATATCCGTTTTCTTTTTGCTACTTTTTTTGTATTCACCTTTATAATCATTTTTTCCACTAACAATATCTAGCATTGTCTCAGGTTCATTCACAAAACTTTCTTCTTTGTAATATGTTACATGGCCATCAAACATTACATTGGTGTCTTTATCATAACTATTAAATCCAATACTTTCTTTGTTTTTCCCAGTTAAAGATGACCTTCTTGATAGATACTCCCCATCCTCCGGAAACAACATTCTAAATCCTTTCAACTTAGACTCCAGCAAATAGTACCCAGGCTCCTCTTCCTTCGTTGACACCATGTACTCTCTCGTTTTCTCGTCCTGAAACGCGGGAACTTGCGGCAGGTCTTTTGGATCCATGTCTTTTGGTTTTACGGCTTCTGTTTTATTTTCATTGTTTTTGCTGTTTTTTTCGTTGTCGTTCATACTGCATCCTCCTGTCAGGGCAAGTAATAAGCTGAAGCAAATAAAGATAATCTTTTTCATTACGAACCTCCAAGGGTTTTGTGGGATCATTCTATTTTTCAAAAGTAATACTATTGACCCGGTTGCAGGGTGATTATATTATCCTTTTCCATGTTACATCATGGCGGAATTTGGATAAATAGGAAATCAGACTTGGTTTTGACCTTCTTTTATCCATTCGGAATGTGAAACACCTATTGCATTACTAAATACCCATTACATTTTTCTTACAATAAAAAAAGAGCCGTTATCCATAGGCTCTTTCCATTTACTATTCAGAATGGCGTTTTCTCAGCACTTCCAGCACATCATCCAGCGGTAATGCTTGTTCTCTGAGCAGGACAAGGAGATGATACAGCAGGTCTGCCGCTTCCCATTTCAGTTCCTCGTGGTCACGGTTTTTGGCGGCGATGATGACTTCTGATGCTTCTTCACCGACTTTTTTCAAAATCTTATCGACGCCTTCATCGAAAAGGTAAGTGGTGTAAGCTCCTTCAGGCATTTCCGCTTGGCGTTCTGCGATGACGCGCTCCAGCTCGCTTAAGATGTCAAATCGGCCGGAAGTTTGTTCTTCTGTCTGTTCCTTTGTAAAACAGCTGTAGCTGCCTGTGTGGCATGCCGGACCGGACGGCTCTACAAGCACGACCAGTGCATCTTGGTCGCAGTCATATCGGATGCCCTTGACGGCTTGCGTATTCCCCGATGTTTCTCCCTTGTGCCATAGCTCTTGCCGCGAGCGGCTGTAAAACCACGTTTCTTTCGTTTCCAGTGTTTTTTCGTACGATTCCCTGTTCATATATGCAAGTGTCAGCACTTCTTTGCTTGCCGCGTCCTGGACGATGGCAGGGATTAATCCGTCTTCGTTAAAACGCAGTTCATCTGCCTGTTTCATCTCACATTCACCCCGTGCTCTTTCAAATATGATTTCACTTCTTTAATTGATGTTTCTTTATAATGAAAAATGGAGGCAGCCAGCGCGGCGTCCGCTTCCCCTTTTGTAAAAGCCTCGAGCATATGCTGCGCGTTTCCTGCTCCCCCTGAGGCGATGACAGGAACCGGAACACCTTCTGACACGAGCTTTGTCAGCCTGTGGTCAAAACCCTTTTTCTCCCCATCTGAGTCCATGCTGGTCAGGAGGATTTCTCCGGCTCCGCGTTTGACAGCTTCCTTCGCCCATGCTGTAACTTCCCAGTCCGTTTTCTTTCTGCCGCCATGCGTGTAAACCTTATACGTGTCAGACTCTTCGTCGTACTTGGCGTCTATGGCGAGTACGATACATTGAGAGCCGAAAAACTCCGCGCCTTCGGTAATCAGCTCGGGACGGAGAACAGCTGCCGTGTTTACAGAAACTTTGTCCGCGCCGGCACGCAGAATCGTTTTCATATCGCTAAGCTGATTGATGCCGCCTCCGACTGTAAACGGAATCGCAAGCTTTGCAGCAACCTGCTCTACGACGTCAACCATCGTTTTGCGGCCTTCATGCGAGGCAGAAATATCAAGAAACACCAGTTCATCTGCGCCTTCCTGATCGTATACTTCCGCCAGCTCGACAGGGTCGCCGGCATCCTTCAGCTCAAGAAATTGAATCCCTTTGACAACGCGCCCTTCTTTCACATCAAGACATGGGATAATCCGTTTTGTTATCATTTCCCCTTCATCCTTTCAAGCGCCTCGCCAAGTGTAAACTGGTTGGTATACAGTGCTTTTCCGATAATCGCTCCAGAAACCCCATTCGCATGATAACGGGCAAGAGCTTCAAGGTCCGCAACGGAGCTGACTCCGCCAGAGGCGATGACAGATTTTCCGGTTTCCTTTGCGAGTTCCACTGTGCTTTCGATATTGGGGCCTGACAGCATCCCGTCTGTCGCGATATCAGTAAAAATAAAAACTTCTGCGCCTTCGTTGGCGAGCTCTTTGCCGAGTTCAGCCGCCTTAAGACTTGATGTTTCCAGCCACCCTTCTGTTGAAACAAAGCCGTTTCTTGCGTCCAGCCCGATGGCTATCCTTTCGCCATACTCTTTCAGCATTTTTTTTACAAACGGCGGATCAGAAACAGCGGAGCTTCCCAGGATCACGCGATCGACTCCTGCCGATAAGTAATCGTAGACGTCGCTTTCCGAACGAATGCCGCCGCCGATTTCGACTTTCAGATTGAGCTTTTGTACAATTTCGATGACATGACGGTCATTTACTTTTTTTCCTTCCTTCGCGCCGTCAAGATCAACAAGATGAATCCATTCAGCACCCTCACTCGCAAATAAAGAGGCCATGTCGAACGGTGAATCACCGTATACAGTTTCCTTGCTGTAATCACCTTGAACGAGGCGTACACATTTGCCGTTTCTCATATCAATGGCCGGGTATAATGTAAAAACACTCATTTTTTCACCTTCTGTTCTGCTGCCATTTTTGTGAATTGGATTAAGATAGACATTCCGACCGTGCTGCTTTTTTCCGGGTGAAACTGGGCGCCAAAGACATTCTCTTTTCCGACAACCGCAGGCACCCGCACACCGTACTCGGCGCTTGCCAAAAGCGCGCCGTCATCCATTCCGTCAATATAATAGGAATGGACAAAATAAGCGTAGCCTTCCTCCACTCCTGCCAGCAGCGGAGATTCGTTATGAAAGGAAAGGCGGTTCCATCCCATATGCGGAACCTTTAGCTTGTTTCCCTCCTGATCTTCCGGCTTCAGCCTGACTGCTTTTCCCTTTAACAAACCGAGGCCTGCAGCGGTTCCATGCTCTTCGCTCTCATCAAACAATAGCTGCATGCCAAGGCAGATCCCAAGAAGCAGTCTCCCCTCTGATACCATATCGTGAATGAATTGATCGAGTTTGGCGTTGCGCAAATTGTCCATCGCATCCCCAAATGACCCGACTCCCGGCAAAATGAAGGCATCTGCTTTCCTCAGCTCCTCTGGCATGCCAGAAACAAAGTACGGCACGCCGACACGCTCCAGCGCCTTTGAGACGCTGTATAAATTGCCCATTCCGTAATCTATCACACCGATCATTTACAGCATCCCTTTCGTTGACGGAATCCCTTTGACACGCGGGTCAATCGTTGTCGCTTCATCAAGCGCGCGTCCTAATGCTTTAAAAACAGCTTCTATCATATGGTGCGTATTTGTGCCGTAATGAACGATCACGTGCAAGTTCATCCGTGCTTCAAGCGCCAGCTTCCATAAAAATTCATGTACAAGCTCAGTATCGAAAGTTCCGACTTTCGCTGCCGGAAAGTCAGCACGCATTTCCAAGTGCGGCCGATTGCTTAAATCAACCACCACCTGAGCAAGCGCCTCATCCATCGGCACAAACGCCGAGCCGTAGCGTTTAATTCCTTTTTTATCGCCTAAGGCTTCAAGCAGCGCCTGACCTAAGCAAATGCCGATATCTTCAGTCGTGTGGTGATCATCTATATCAACATCGCCTTTCGCGTTAATGGAAAGATCAAATTGTCCGTGTTTCGTGAATAAATCCAGCATGTGTGTCATAAATGGCACGTCTGTTTTGATATCCGCTTGTCCCTCGCCGTCTATTGCGAATGCCAGCTCAATATCTGTTTCGTTTGTTTTTCTGGCGCGCTCCGCTTTTCTCATTTTGAATTCCTCCGTTCTCTCGCTTCGATTGATCTCGCATGCGCTTCTAATCCTTCCAGTCTGGCAAAAGCCGCAATGCTATCCGCATGTTCTTCAAAGGCTGATTGGCTGTATGAAATAATGCTCGATTTCTTTTGAAAATCCGTGACGTTTAATGGGCTTGAAAATCTGGCCGTTCCATTTGTCGGGAGTACATGGTTCGGTCCGGCAAAATAATCTCCGACCGGTTCAGGGCTGTATCGGCCTAAGAAAATCGCACCTGCGTGCTTGATATTGCCAAGCAAAGCTTCGGGAGACTGTGTGATGATTTCTAAATGCTCCGGGGCGAGCGTATTGACTGTATTGACCGCTTCATCTATCGTTTCAGCCACATAAATAGATCCATAATCTCTCACTGAAGCTTCCGCAATATCTCTGCGCGGCAAGGTTTTAAGCTGCTCGTTCACCTCGGCTGAAACGGCCTCAGCCAGCGGCATGGAATCTGTGACAAGCACACATGAGCTGAGCATGTCGTGTTCCGCCTGTGACAGCAGGTCAGCGGCAATTTCCCGCGGGATAGCTGTTTCATCAGCCAGCACGACGATTTCACTCGGTCCGGCAATCATATCAATATCGACATCACCGAACACCTCTCGTTTGGCAAGCGCGACATAAATATTTCCCGGGCCTGTGATTTTATCCACCGGCTCAATGGTTTCTGTTCCGTACGCCAGCGCCGCAATTGCCTGAGCCCCTCCCATTTTGTATATATCTTTAATGCCCAGCTCGGCAGCGGCAGCTAAGACTCCCGGAGACAGCCGTCCGTCTATTCCCGGAGGTGTGACAAGAACAATTCTTTCAACGCCCGCTGTAAGCGCCGGAATGACATTCATCAAAACAGATGACGGATATGCGGCAGTTCCGCCCGGCACATAAACGCCGGCAGAATCAAGTGCTGTCACTTTCTGTCCCAGCATTGTGCCATCCTTTCTGTGATAAAACCAGGAAGACTGAAGCTGCCTTTCGTGATATTCAGTAATGTTTTTGATCGCTTGCCTGATCACCTGCAACAGCTGGGGATCCAGCAAGCTGTATGCTTCTTCAATTTCTTCTGTTGTGACCAATGCACTGTCGAGCTTGATGCCGTCAAACTTGGCCGTGTAGTCACGAACGGCCTGATCACCGTTTGCTTTTACATGTTCAATAATGGATCGGACCGCTTTTCTTTGTTCTTCGGTTCCGGAGTCAATTGACCGCTTGAGAGAAAGCCGGACCGCGCCGCTGATCGTTTTGATTTTCATTTTGCCGTTTCTCCTTCCACAACAAGAGATAAACGGGATGCCATTTCGTCGATGACATCATCCTTCATGCGATAGCTTACTGGGTTGACGATAAAGCGGGAGGTGATATCACAAATATGCTCTGTTTCAACGAGTCCGTTTTCTTTGAGCGTCTGTCCCGTTGATACAATGTCGACTATTCTGTCCGCAAGCCCGATAAGAGGTGCCAACTCGATAGAGCCGTTCAGTTTAATAATCTCGACTTGCTCTCCCTGCTCCCTAAAATAACTGGAAGCCACATTCGGATACTTTGTGGCGATTCTCGGCGCGACGCCGCTCCAGTCTGTATCGGGAAGTCCGGCAACCGCCAGATGGCATTTGCTGATTTTCAAATCCAGCACCTCATATACATCGCGTTCCTCCTCCAGCATGACATCCTTCCCCGCAATTCCGACGTCTGCCACGCCGTGCTCCACATATGTGGTGACATCCATCGGCTTTGCTAAAATGAAGCGGAGATTTTCCTCCGGCACGTCGATGATCAGCTTTCTGGAATCCTCAAACTCTTCCGGCAGCTTGTATCCCGCCTGCCGCAGCAGCCCTGCTGCTTCTTCAAATATTCGCCCCTTCGGCATTGCCATTGTGAGTAACTTACCCATTTTGCTCTTCCTTTCTGGCACCGATAAAATAGGTGACATTCGCAAATGATTTTGTCATCTGATCAATATTTTCAATCCCCAGTAAATCCTGAAGAACAACTTTTTTACCTTTCAAACGCTCTTCATTTGCAAAAGCGATGGCCTGCACCCGCTGTTCTTTGCTGAAAATGACAGCATCCATTTCACAAGGTTCGTCTTTCATATGGAGCGCTTCAATCATCCGGTCAATCCGAAGCCCAAAACCCGTCGCCGGCGCCGGTGAATTAAAATGTCCCAGAAGCTTGTTATAACGGCCGCCGCTGCCAATCACAAAGCCGACATTATTCGCGTACACTTCAAATAAAATCCCAGTGTAGTAGCTCATATGGCTGACCATATTCAGATCAAGACGGACATTTTCCGTACATCCGTAGTCCTCAAGAATCTCCCACAGCGCCTTCAGTTCATCAACCACACTTTTACCTTGCGCTGAATCGACGATTTCTTCAGCACGTCTGCATACTTCTATGCTCCCTCGCAATTCGAGAAGCTCAAGCAATCTGTTTTTATCAATGGAGGAAAGCGGAAGAGATTTGACGTGCTCTCTGTAGCCGACATAATTCTTTTCATATAAAAACCTCCGCAGTACGTCCGCTCGTTCAACATTCCCGAGCACCTCGACAAACAGGGCATCTGCAATGCCCGCGTGGCCGATTGCAATTTTAAATGAAGTCAAGCCGGCATTTTTTAACGCACCGACTACTAAGGCAATGACCTCTGCGTCCGCACTTGTCGTGCCATCACCGATCAATTCCACTCCAACCTGCTCAAACTCGGCAGGACGTCCGCCCTCGCGTTCCTGGGCTCTGAACACATTTGCCGCATAGCCGACTCTGAGGGGATGATCATGTTTCAGCAGCTTTGATGCCGCCACCCTTGCGATCGGCCCTGTCATATCCGGGCGAAGCACCAGTGTCTTTCCATCCTGATCCAGAAGCTTAAACAGTTGCTGCTCTTCAATTGCTGACTGCACACCAACCGTATCGTAAAACTCCAGCGTCGGTGTTTCCATAAATTGATAGCCCCATTTATCTATCATATCGGTTAACGATTGCCTCACCTTTTTTTTCGTTTCATATAAACCGGGCAGTGTATCTCTCATGCCGTGCGGTTTTTCAAACATAAACATCAACCCGAGCACCTCCGTAATTGTTTGAAGGAAAATTCAGAATCCTTTAGTTCGCTAATATGATAATATGTTAGCAGATGAAAGAATGGAAATCAATGCTTAACTTTCGCACGAATCTTTTTCGTTCAGAAATCCTCCTCCTAAATATGAAAAAGTCATGAATAAATGATGAAAGGTAGGTCATATCTCAAATTCTTGATGTTTGGCATGCTATAATACAAATCAAATAGAGAACAAGGAGTTAAAGATGAAAACACTGCGAACGTTATGTGTACTGATCATACTTTCTGCTGTCATTTTCTTCGGCATCAAAATATATGCAAAAGATATAGATATTTCGTTTTTCAAAATTGATTTAGGTGCAACGAAGAATGAATCTGAAGCAGCAAACAAAGAGAAGAAACTGAAAGGAAGCGCTGAGCCGATGGACGTCACGCTTTTCAATCAGATGGATGCCCCAAAGCTCTATAATGGCTGTGAGGTGACGAGCCTTGCGATGGTGCTGCACTATGCGGGATACAACGTGACAAAGAATACACTGGCAAACCAGATCGCAACAGTGCCTTTGACATACAGCAGCGGATTAAAAGGTGATCCGAATGACGGATTTGTCGGTGATATGGCGAACGGCCCGGGGCTAGGTGTCTATCACGGCCCGATCTATCAGCTCGCTAAAACCTATGCGGGGGACAGCGTTTCTGATCTGACAGGAAAAAGCATCTCTGCTGTTTATGAGCAGCTTGAGAAAGGCAACCCGGTTTGGGTTATCACGACAGCCAACTTTACGCCGGTTGACAACATGCAGACATGGAAAACGCCAAACGGAACGATCGATATCACGTACAGCGAACACAGTGTCGCCGTCACGGGTTATGATGAAAACTACGTGTATGTGAATGACCCTTATGGCTATAAAAACAGAAAAACAGACCGGACCAGCTTCGAAAAAGCGTGGGTGCAAATGGGCAGCCAAGCCATCGTCGTTCAAAAGTAAAGCTGCCCGCTTTCACAAGCTTTTCTTATGCTCTCTCCTGAGCAAATACGCCAATACTCATGCTTGATGTTTAAATCAGGTAACAATGACGCATTTTCCATTTTCCATCCAAATTTGTCTTTACTTTCAGGCTGGCTATTTTTATGATTAAAACAGATTCAGCCTTGCCCCGATCTATGTGAGAGAAGCCGGTGCAAGATGCTGACGCTTCTCTTACAAAACTAAAGATATCCGGGGAGGATTTTATCATTGAAAAAAATCGTGTCTATCCTATTTATGTTCAGTTTGGTTATGGGCTTCAGCCAGTTTCAGACATCAACTGCTTTTGCAGCTGACAAAGTGGTTCATGAAACAATTATCGTGCCAAAAAATACAACATATGACGGGAAGGGACAGCGGTTTGTAGCAGGAAAAGAATTGGGTGACGGAAGCCAATCCGAAAACCAAAAGCCTGTTTTTCGTGTGGAAGACGGAGCAACTCTGAAAAATGTAGTGCTCGGAGCTCCTGCTGCTGATGGCGTGCACACTTATGGAAACGTTAACATTCAGAATGTGACGTGGGAAGATGTCGGTGAGGACGCGTTAACTGTGAAGAAGGAAGGAAAAGTAACCATTGACGGCGGTTCTGCTCAAAAAGCTTCTGATAAAATCTTTCAAATCAATAAAGCCAGCACGTTTACAGTGAAAAACTTCACTGCGGATAACGGCGGAAAGTTTATTAGACAGCTGGGCGGGTCGACCTTCCATACCGATGTCATTATCGACAGATGCACCATCACAAACATGAAGGAAGCGATTTTCCGTACGGACAGTAAAACGAGCACTGTCACCATGACGAACACAAGATACTCCAACGTCGGCAAGAAATGGATCGGCGTCCAGCACGTAACGGAAAAAAACAATACCCAATTTTAATATACAGAAAAAGCCCGCGCTATTTATTCAGCGGGCTTTTTATTCTTTCCTGCATTTCTTCCCTTGTGTATATGATTTTCATCGGATTTCCGCCGACAAATGCTCCGGCTGGCACATCCTTATGGACAAGCGTTCCGGCGGACACGACTGCGCCATCCCCTATTTCTACGCCTGGCAGAATGGTCGTGTTGGCTCCGATCATCACTTCGTCTCCGATCAGGACTTTACCGGTTCGATACTCCTGAATTAAATACTCATGGGCCAAAATGGTCGTATTGTATCCGATGATTGAATTCGTTCCGACTGAGATCTTTTCCGGAAACATAATATCGGGCATCACCATGAGGGCAAAGGATGTCTGCTTTCCGACCTTCATCCGCAAAAATGTACGGTACAGCCAGTTTTTCATCCCTATAAACGGTGTGTATCTCGCGATTTGAATAATCATGAAATTCTTCACTACCTTCAAAAAAGGCACCGTTTGATAGACATGCCACAGTGAGTTAGCACCTGATACCGGATGCCGATCTGTTTTTCTCACAGATTACTTCACTCCAACGATTTGTAATAGATCACTCATTTTCTCAAGCATATAGTCAGGCTCATGTTTCGCCAGCGCTTCCGGGCCTTTAATCGTCCAAGCGACCCCGGCTGTTTTTGTGCCGGCGTTTTTACCCGCCAGAATATCATGATAGTTGTCGCCGACCATGATGGCTTCCGCAGGCTCGCTTCCCAGCTGTTTCAGCGCCAGCAGAACAGGCTCGGGATCAGGTTTTGCCATCGTGACGTCATCAAGTGTAACAACGGTTTCGAAAAATTCGCCGATTCCCGTCAGCTTAAGGCCCATATTGACAGTATCTCTTAATTTTGTTGTCACAATTCCTAATGTAAAGCCTGCTTTTTTTAGTTCATCCAGCGTTTCATAAACCGTTTCATATTCGGTGACAAGTGTGTCATGCATCTGGTGATTGTATGTTCTGTACATGCTGATCATATCTTCAGTTTTCTCAGCATCCATTGAAGAAAACGTTTCAAAAAGAGACGGGCCGATAAACGCAAGCACATCTTCACGTTTATAGCGGCTCGGGTAATAATGCTCCAGCGTATGCAAAAATGACGCGATAATTAATTCATTCGTATTAATAAGTGTTCCGTCTAAATCAAACAGAATTGTCGTAACTTGTTTATCAGTCATACTGCTTCCTTTCCAACCGCTGAGGGTTTCCATTTTTTCCACGTATACGATATAGCCATCGTCAGCAGCACAGCCGTAGTGACCCGGATCAGCAGAAGCGGCCAAACTGGAATGCCAAGCGGAATAAAGACAAGTGTGTCTTCAACGACGGCATGGCAGGCAACGAGAAAAATAAAGGCCAGTGTCATGTCGCGCCTGCCAACGCCGTCATCTTCGACTGCTTTAATCATGACACCCGCTCCGTAGGCAAGGCCGATTGTCAAGCCGGCCACCATTGTCATCGAGGTATTTTTATTCATGCCGAGCATCTGCGTAAACGGAGACAGCCACTTCGAAAACGTGTGCAGCCAGCCTAAGTCTCGCATAAATTGAATGATGATCATCAGCGGGATCACAATTGCCGCCAGCTGCAAAACGCCAAGACCGGCTTTCATTAAAGCCTCGGCCAGCATCGCCAGCCAGCCGTCAGGCGCATCACCCCTTGCAGCGATAAAACCGTACTGCGCCGTTTCCTGCCCGCCATGCCAGATGAGATTGATGACGATTGCAGAAACAGCTGCCAAACCAATGCGCACTGCCAATATGATGCCAATCCTGATCCCGACCTTTGCTGCGACTGTCGATTCGATAATCAAGTTATGACAGAATGAAAGCATCACCGCTAAGATAAAAACTTCCTTCACGGATAAATCCAGTGTCAATATCCCGGCAATCCCCGCGTACAGATTCAGCATATTCCCAAGAACAAGCGGGATCGCCGCTTCACCGGAAAGCCCGAACAGGCCCATTACCGGTGTGATCAGCCGTACCAGCCAATCCATGACAGGCGTATGCTGAAGCAAAGTGACCACCAGCGTTACCGGAAAAATGACTTTGCCGAGTGTCCATGTTGTTTGAAGACCTGCCGCAAAACCGGCCAGAAAAATCTTCTTCATCCCTCATCCCCCTTTGTTACCGTCTACTCTGCGTAACGTTTCGCCGAGTACCCCTTGACGCGTCTGAAGATGATGGCTGCTACAGCCAAAACAATCAATACGATTGAGATCACCTGAGCGATGCGAAGCGAACTTGTCAGCATTAAGCTGTCAGTCCGCATTCCTTCAATAAAGAGCCTTCCGATTGAATACCAAATGATATAGATTAAAAACAGCTCGCCTCTCCGCAAATTGGCTCTGCGCAAAAGCAGCAACATAATAACGCCGACAAAGCTCCATAGTGATTCATATAAAAAAGTAGGATGATAATATTGGCCGTTGATGTACATTTGATTGATGATAAACTCAGGCAGGTGCAGGTTTTCTAAAAAGGCTCTGCTGACCGCCTCCCCGTGTGCCTCTTGATTGACAAAGTTTCCCCAGCGGCCGATCGCCTGACCGAGCAAAATGCTTGGCGCCGCGATATCCGCAAGCTTCCAGAAAGAAATGTTTTTCACTCTCGAAAAGACATAGCCTGTCAAAATAGCACCGATTAAGCCGCCGTGAATCGCGATGCCGCCCTTCCAGATTTTTATGATTTCCCCCGGATGTTCGGCATAATAATCCCATTCAAATGCAACGTAATAAATCCGTGCGCAAATAATCGCGATTGGGATCGCAAAAAGGACGAGATCGATAAAAATATCTTTCTGCAGTCCTCGTTTCTCACTTTCTCTCATGGCAATCCAAAGCCCCAGCAAAGCACCGAGGCCGATAATGATTCCGTACCAATGGACGGCTAACGGCCCCAGCTGAAACGCTATCGGATTGAGTGGTTCTATCGCTTCATTCATTTATTGCCAACTCCTATTCGTCTTGTTCACCGTCTTCAATGACATCCGCCAGCTTGTTGGTAAATTGCTCAGCGGCGTTTAAGCCCATCCGCTTCAATCTGAAGTTCATAGCAGCCACTTCAATAATGACCGCGAGATTTCGTCCCGGACGGACAGGGATCGTGAGTTTTGTAATTTCTGTATCAATGATTTTCATTGTTTCTTCTTCGAGTCCAAGGCGGTCGTATTGCTTGCCCTGCTCCCAGAGTTCAAGATTCATCACAATTGTAATTCGTTTATTGCTTCTGACCGCACCGGCACCAAACAGCGTCATGACGTTAATAATGCCAAGCCCTCTAATTTCAAGCAGATGCTCAATGAGCTCAGGGGCGTTTCCGACAAGGGTATCCTGATCCTCCTGCCGAATTTCAACACAATCATCAGCAACAAGGCGGTGGCCTCTTTTCACAAGCTCCAACGCGGTTTCACTTTTTCCGACGCCGCTTTTCCCTGTGATCAGCACCCCTACTCCATATATATCGACAAGCACACCGTGAATGGCTGTGGTTGGCGCAAGTCTGCTTTCTAGGAAGTTGGTCAATCGGCTTGACAGTCTTGTCGTTTTCAAAGGCGATCTGAGGACAGGCACGCCGTTTTTCTCGGAAGCGTCAATGAGCTCCTGCGGGATAGGCATATCTCTAGACAGAATAATAGCTGGTGTTACATCCGTGCATAGAGATTCCATTCGCTGCTTTTTATCCTCTTCCGGCAGCTGTTCAAAGAAAGAGAGCTCTGTTTTCCCCAGAAGCTGTACGCGCTCCCTGGGGTAATATGTAAAATATCCGGCAATTTCAATGCCTGGTCTTGATAAATCGCTCATCGTAATCGGGCGGTTAATACCTTCTTCACCGCTGATTAATTCCAAATGAAACTGTTCCATTACATCTTTTGTCCGAACCTTTGCCACGATATGTTCCTCCTGTTCCGGGATAACCCGAGCTTGCTCAACAATAATTTCATTTTATCACTTTCGGGCTTGAACCTAAAACAGATTTTATAAAAGACTGGCAAACGTGTCAGCTGGTCTAGATCACTAGTCTGAAAAAGAGTAAAATAAACTTATTCATATTCCAGAAAGGCGGATCATTTATGGCAGATAGTCTTCTTCTCAGCGGAATCAGTATCGTGACAGAAAATGAAGTGATCAAAAACGGCTATGTTGGGGTCAAGGACGGAAAAATCAGCGCTGTCTCAACAGAACGGCCAAAAGAGCAATACGCAAAGGAAATTCAAGGCCCAAAGGATGCCGTATTGCTTCCGGGGCTGATTGATATTCATATTCACGGCGGCTATGGCGCAGATACAATGGATGCGAGCTTTTCCGCGCTCGATGCCATGTCCTCAAGACTGCCTGAGGAAGGCACAACGAGTTTTTTAGCGACAACCATCACACAGGAGCACGGCCAAATTTCTCAAGCTCTCGAAAATGCGAGAGATTGGAAGTCTGCGGAGGAATCCTCTTCCTTAGGTGCGGAATTGATCGGAATTCATTTGGAGGGTCCCTTTGTTTCACCTAAAAGGGCCGGAGCGCAGCCAAAGGAATGGATCAGGCCCTCAGATCTTGCACTTTTCAAGAAGTGGCAGCAGGAGGCAGGCGGACTGATCAAAATCGTCACGCTTGCGCCGGAGGAGGACCAGCAATTTGAGCTGATCCGTTATTTAAAGGATGAGTCGATTATCGCGTCAATGGGACACACGGATGCAGACTCCGCATTACTTTTGGAAGCCTTTGAAGCAGGCGCCAGCCATATGACTCACTTATACAATGCGATGAGCCCGTTTCATCATCGTGAACCCGGAGTAATCGGGACAGCCCTCGCACATGAGGGGTATGTCACAGAGCTTATTGCTGACGGTATCCACTCCCATCCGTTAGCGGCAAAGCTTGCTTTTTTAGCAAAAGGCAGCAGCAAGCTTATCTTGATCACCGATTCGATGCGGGCGAAAGGTCTGAAAGACGGAGTCTACGAGTTCGGCGGACAGAGTGTGACAGTAAAGGGAAAAACAGCTCTTCTTTCGGACGGGACGCTTGCCGGTTCGATTTTAAAAATGAATGAAAGCGCCCGGCATATGCGCGCGTTTACGAATTGCTCTTGGACGGATATAGCAAATATAACTTCAGCAAACGCGGCCAAACAGCTTGGCATCTTTGACCGAAAAGGCAGTATAACAGAGGGAAAAGATGCGGATCTTGTAATTGTCAGCAGTGAATGTGAGGTGCTTCTCACCATCTGCCGCGGAAACATTGCATTTAAATCCAAGGAGGCTGATCATATATGAAAGTAATCGAATGTCAATCGTATGAGGCATTAAGCCAAAAAGCTGCCGGCATTGTGGCTGAAACAGTCAGGGAAAAGCCTGATGCCGTTCTCGGTTTAGCGACAGGCGGGACACCGGAAGGCACGTACCGCGAGCTGATCCGCCTGCACCAAACAGAGAATCTTTCTTTTCAAAACATCACCACGATTAATTTAGATGAATACGCCGGGCTTTCAGGTGATGACCCAAACAGCTATCACCGCTATATGAATGACCGTTTCTTTCAGCATATCGACAGTCATCCGAGCCGGCATTTTATCCCTGATGGAAACGCAGGTGACCTGGAAGCCGAGTGCAAGCGCTACGAACAATTGATTGAATCACTTGGCGGAGCGGACATTCAGCTTCTCGGCATCGGCCGGAACGGGCATATCGGCTTTAATGAACCAGGTACATCATTCCAGTCCCGCACACATGTCGTGGCATTAAATGAACAAACCCGTCAGGCCAATGCCAGATATTTTCCCTCCATTGACAGTGTGCCAAAAAAAGCCGTTACAATGGGGATTCAAACGATTCTCTCAAGCAAGCAGATTCTTCTGCTTATCTCCGGCACAAGCAAAGCCGAAGCTGCCAAACGGCTGCTGGACGGACAAGTCAACGAGGAATTCCCTGCGTCTGCTTTGCATCTGCATCCTAACGTTTCGGTTTTGATTGATCAAGAAGCCGCGGGATTCAGGCATTGAAAGGATTTTCGCTATGAATATCGATAAACAATCTCCTATCCCGATTTATTATCAGATTATGGAGCAATTAAAAGCCCAAATAAAGAGCGGAGAGCTGAAGCCGGATATGCCGCTTCCTTCCGAGCGGGAATATGCCGTGCAATTCGGGATCAGCCGGATGACAGTGCGCCAAGCGCTTTCTAATTTGGTCAATGAAGGTTTTCTCTATCGCCAGAAAGGCCGGGGCACCTTTGTCAGCAAGTTAAAAATGGAGCAAGCGCTCCAAGGGCTTACAAGCTTTACCGAAGATATGAAAAGCCGCGGTATGAGGCCGAGCAGCAGGCTCATCGATTATCAGCTTATCGATTCGACTGAGGAGCTGGCCGCCATACTAGGGTGCGGGCACCCGTCCCGCATCCACAAAATCACACGGGTTCGGCTGGCGAATGATATTCCTATGGCGATCGAAGCCTCACACATCCCATTTGAGCTGGCAGGTGAATTAAATCAGTCTCATTTCAAGTCGTCGATTTACGAGCATATCGAAAGGTACAACAGCACGCCGATTTCCCGCGCCAAACAAGAGCTTGAACCGAGCGCCGCAACACAGGATGAAGCAAGCATGCTCGGCATCCAAGAGGGGGCGCCAGTCCTGTTGATTAAACGAACAACGTATTTGCAGAACGGGACTGCTTTTGAGCATGTAAAATCTGTATACAGGGGCGACCGTTATACTTTTGTTCACTACATGGATCGGCTGTCATAAAAAAATCTCCAACCCCTTTTTAAGGATTGGAGACACGGCGAAAATCAAACTGGTCTGGCGCTGGACGATAGGTTTCTTTTTTCGTCTTGAACTTCCAGATCGGTGATTTCGTTTTTCCGTTAAAGCTGTCTTCCACAATGGTGTACCAATAATAAACAGAACTCGGCTCTAGATTCTCCCAAAGGAATTCGGCGGTTTCCCCGCTTTTCACTTTCTCGCGTTTTCCGAGCTGTTCGTTTGTATAGACATTGCATTCAAAATAATCGGTTTCTACTCTTTTCATTCTTGGCTTCAGATCAAGCTCCAGCGTAAACTCATCCTTGTTGCCGTAACTATCTGTATCATAAAAGTTTTTATCATCCAAATACGGAGAGTATGTGGATACATGCACCACATTGTTTGCCTGGTCAAACTGCATCAAACGCAAATATCCCTGGCCGCCCTCGGGCCCGCCCTGATAATCAGCAAGCATTTGATGTACGAGACGATCCGGTTTTCCGTCTCCGTCATCATCCAGCTCATCTGTTTTTCTCATCGCGCTGTGATAATGTCCGCTTAACACCATCACGACATTCGGGTTCGGCTTGACAACTTTCTTGAAAATTTTCTCGCCGATCGGGCTTCTGTTTCCGCTTACGAGTAAATATTCATGAAAAGCTAAGACAGCTGTCCTGTCAGGGTGCTTCTTCAGCACTTGATTCATCCATGCGATGTCTTCGTCCGTGATGCCCCAGCCCATGTACAGCATGATATAATCATTGCCGCTGCTTGATATGAGGTCATAATGCCCGCGGTTATTTTTGTACGATTCGCCATAATACAGTCTCTTATCGAAACGGTGGCTGCCAAAGTATTTGCCAAATGCCCTGTAGGAGCCGTCCTTATGACCGACATCGTGGTTTCCGGCCAGCACGCCGTAAGGAATTCCGCTGTTGTCCAGGACACGCATTGATTGATCAGCGTTTCTCCACTGTCTGATATCCGCGGAATCATCTACAATATCCCCTGTATGAAACACGTATTTCGTATTCAGCTTCCTTTGGGTATTTTTGATCCATGCAGTCTGCTTATCAAAAATATGCGGATAGCTTTTTGCATAATATTGCGTGTCTGACATCCAGACAAAGGTATACATATCCTTCGCAGGAGGAATTTCGTCCTGAACAATGATATTCACCTTAGATTTCCGTACATAATCGGAAGCGATGACAGACGCCTTTAGCGTGAACTGTTTGTCATCTTTGGCAACGAAGCTGTCAATCGGCTGCCACTGGCTTGTCCGGTAATTCCAAGCGTACATTGTCACTTTCCTCCCCGGCAGAGAGCTTCCTCTCCAAACGGCTTCAGCTAAATCATTCTCATCAATGGACGGGTCAACCGTCACTTCAAAACGGTGATAAGGAAAAAGCTCCTTCTCTTCAGTTGACACTGTTTTTCCGTCAGCTCCTGACACCCGATTCATTTCTTCATTGGTAAACGGCGTCTCGCTTTCCGGGACAAAGCTCTTCGGAGGTTCAGTCAGTGACGCATGCTTAAAAATTTTCACATTATTTCTGTTTTGCGCGGTATATTGAAAGCCTCTGTAAAAAGACACATCCATCGCATCATTCGTCGGATCCTTCACCCGCACCGAAAGCTTGGCTTTGTGCGTATCGGCATCGCTATTTACGATTTCCGGCTGGTCCGGATGCTCCCGCTCTGTCTTAAATGTCCGCTCAATAACCGTTTTATTGCCAGCCAAATCTGTTGCTGAGACTTTCAGCGTGTGTTTGCCCGGAGACAGCTCAGAAGTTGACGTATGATATGGGAGCGTAATGCTGTCACCATCTAAAAATGCCTCTGTTTCCTCTATTTTGCTCCATTTATCAAACATATCTGCCTGCAGAACCAGATTTCCTTTATACGTCTGTCCGTCCGTCACATTCGGTTCGATGTGCGGCCCTGAATTATCAACCCGCACTACAAAACTCAGGTTTTCATTCCCGTCGCTTACTGCAATATGATGGGCTCCTTCAGTCAGCTTCTCTGTATCCCACTTCAGCAGCTGTGACGTAAACAGTCCGTCAGGCAAATGAAATTGAAACGGCCAGCTTTTATTTGAGCGCTGATTATCCCCAATAAAAAGCTCCTTCTCGGGAGAAATACGCTCATCCCTGATCACCGTTCCATCCGATAATACCAATCGGGCATTTTTGACTAAAAAGTCATCACGGTTTTCAGCCGTATCAAACGGAGATACCTTTGAACCCGATCGTATCGTGATACGCTGCAGCTGATTCCCTTTTTGAAGCAGCGTCTCCGGCAGAGGGACAGAGTAGGTGCGGTATTTATTTGTCGTATCATCGAAGACTTTTAGCACCTTGCCGTCCATCGTTACAGCATTTTTAAAGTAAAGGTTCGTTTTTCGGGTATCGAACGCAAAATATACTTCTTTTTCCATGGCGGGCTCTGTCAGTTGTTTTTTTCCGTCAATCCACAACTTAATGCTGTCAGTCCGCCCATCCGTAGTCGCTTTGAGAAACTGTGTCCCCGAAAGTGTATCTCTGTTTTCTATATTCATCCGCAAACCGTGCGACTTGCTTGTTTGCTTAATATCAATCATTTTGACAGGCGTCTTCGCTTCATTAATCCCGTCACCGGCTACGACGTAATACTCAAGCTGATCCTTCCCGATCAGCTCAGGTGAGTAGACAATATAATGGTACAAATGATCGTTGCGGTCTTTTTCAGCGAAAATGCGTTTGAACGGTTTGTTTTCATCTGTTCGATAATAAAAGGCGGCCGTTTTCACTAAACTGCGGTCACGTATGTCAGCCCGCAGTTCAATGCTTTCAGCCGGACGGACAGGCTTGCGGTCTGTTAAATCTTCTATAACCGGCTTTTCTTTATCAAGCATCATTTTTCGTTTTTGCTCTGGAACCTGCGCCTGTAAAACCGAGCCTGGCGACGGATTTTTTTCTGCTATTGAAATGTTGAGCAGTTCCGCTGTTCCATCGAGAGGATATTTATAAAGCACAGACGACAGGCGGCGCAGCGCATGCTTTCTGTAGTGCGCAACTGAAATATCCTTCCCTGTATTCGTCGATATCGCAACCGCACGCGGCCGGGTATTCGCCATGCCCTCTGTTCCTTCCAGCACCAACAGATTTTCCCCTTCTCTCAAATGTGTCTGATAGTGCCGGTTAAAATCATCCGCTGTCAACTCAGGATGTCCGGCAGGCTTGAGCCAAAATACACAGGTTTCGCCAGAAGGAATGACGACCCGCTGATCAGGTCTCCAAATCAAATCGGAGTCCGGCCCTTCCTTCGGATAGCGATATCGGATGTGATAATCTTTAAAATCAATTGTTCTGTCGGTTGTATTATATACCTCAATAAATTCATAACCGTCTGTACGCCCGGTATTTTTTGTATCAACCGCAAGCTCGGTGATCAGCAGCTCCGGGATATGGGCGAGATCAGCCTGAAATCCATCCAGCTTCAGTGTCTTCGTTTCTGACTCCACCTGCTGCTTTCCATTCGAGAACACAATGTAATACTCGAGCTCGCTATTCCAGATTGACCTCTTCGGAATTTGCGCCAAAAACTGGCGGATAGCTCCAGGGGTTGGGTCCATCGGCACCATTTTATAGCCCAGTTCATTGCTTTGTTTATAAAACAAAAAGGCAGAAAACGATTGATACTCACTGTCACGCACGTGCGCCTGAATAATCAGGTTGCCCTTCATTTCAGCCTTCACTTCAATTTGAGGAGGGTTTTCAAGCAAGGGTATGTAATGAGGCGTTTGGAACGGTTCCTGCTTTATGACGGGCAAAGCCCTCGCTTCATGATAGCCGCCAGACTGAACAAACAGAAAAGACAATAATAAAGAAGCTATGACTGTGTATTTTCTCATCACGACACCTCCCTTTTCACGTATTTTGCGTCTGAACAGGGAAGCTTATGAGTTAATTTTTGTGCAAAAAGAACAAAAAGACATCGGCCTCTTGAAGTTAAACCGGTTAACGATAAAATCAGAGAGGCAGATTGATGGATAACAGCCTTCATAATGAATGATTTCAAGCGATACAAGAGTTCGCATTAAAAAGAGATAAGCACGGTACAGCTTCCATCTCATTCACCTCTTAAAATGAGATGGATTATTGATAGACAGCACTTAAAGCTTCAACGGATCATTTTCAGAAATAACCTTTTTTCATTTCATAGACGATTACCACAATTAATGTTTATCAGTAAACATCGGTCATTCCATCCCTTATTCTGCCATGTGTCAATATCATCAGCCCTAAAAAATTGAAAATAAGTGTAAATGCCATGGTTTTTACACTATTTTTACTGGTCATTTTTAAGCTTCCTTAAGCACCAGCAATTGACAACAAAAACAAGTACAGATAAAATCAAATCGTTCACCGGTAAACAATTTTTATTATTTCCTGGTAAACCATTCATTCAAAGAAAGAAGGTAGCCTATGTCCGGTCTGACAAAACAGCTGATATACGACATATACGTTCGGCTCCTGCATCTTAATGAACAAAAAGCGAATACTTCACTTCAGCAGTTCTTTAAGGAGGCCGCAGAAGAAGATGTGATTGATGTTCCCAAAAACATCACTAGCATCCATGTCGTTGACTGTATTGGCCAACATGAACCGATTAATAATACGAGAATTGCCAAAAAAATGAACTTATCAAAAGCGAACGTAACGAAAATCAGCACAAAACTGATCAAAGAAGAATTTATCAATCGCTATCAGCTGACTGATAACAAAAAAGAAGTCTATTTCAAATTAACCCGTAAAGGCAGACAGATTTTTGATTTGCATGAAAAACTGCACAAAAAAAAGGAGCTGGCATTTTACCAATTCCTTGATTCATTCTCACAAGATGAACAGAATGCTGTATTGAAATTTTTAGAACAGCTTACCTCCAGACTTGAAGCTGAGCAAACAGATGATACTTCAGAGAAACCTGTAAAGTAAAAAAGGGGGTTGTTTTATGGCTCAAACGAAATCAAAAGCAATGCTGATCTTGTATATTGTTTGTTTCAGCGCATTTTTTGCTTCTTTAAGCCAAAATATGTATTCACCCATCATCCCGATTATTAAAGAATCTTTCCATGTCTCTGTAACCCTCGTAAACCTGACAATTTCAGTTTTTATGATTGTGACAGCCATTATGCAAATTATTTTGGGCGCCATCATCGATTTTAAAGGCGCGCGTTATGTCTTGCTTGCCGGAATACTGGCAACGGCGGCAGCCAGTTTCGTGTGTGCCGTCACCACTGATTTTACTTTGTTTCTTATTTTTAGAATCGTACAGGCAGCCGGTTCCGCAGCACTCCCTCTCATTGCAGCCACCACAATCGGCCAGCTATTTACAGGCAATGATCGCGGAAATGCCATGGGTACGTATCAAATGCAGCTTTCGGCCGCCCCGGCTATTGCTCCTGTCCTCGGGGGATTTCTCGGCGGGGCTTACGGACACGAAGGGATCTTTTGGATGCTGACGGTGATCTCTGTTATTTTATTAGCAACAAACAGCATTTTCTTCCCTAAGGATTCTCATAGCGGATCAAAGCAAGATGCAAAATCAAGCAGTTTGCTTGCTCATTATAAATCCATTTTCACAAACAGAGCTGGAAATGTCATTCTGACCTTAAGCTTTTTTCTCTTTTTCATTTATTTTGCGGTTATTGTCTATCTTCCGATATTGCTGACGGAACATTATCATATGGATGTACAGATAGCGGGACTGTTATATTTGCCTCTGGCGTTAAGCACAATCGCTGGTACCTTTCTGTTTAAAAACATACAGGCAAAAGTTCCTTTAAGTACATTGTTTGTCTACAGCAATTCAATTGCAGCGGTCAGCATCATTTTATTTGCTTTTACCCATTCCGTCTCGATCATTCTTATGGCTCTCACATTGGCGCTGTTCGGTGTCTCGATGGGGGTTATTCCTCCCCTGTATTCCACGATGATCACCAATGAGTTTGAACACAACAGGGGGAGCGCGATCGGAATCTTTAACTTTGTCAGATATACAGGTATGGCGGCCGGCCCGATGATATCAGCTTATCTGTTGACACGGATGCCGTCTGTCATGTCCTTTGGCCTTTTGGGTATCGCATTTGCCATATTGAGCTTTTGCCTTCTGCCGTATATGCATCAGGCGAAACATGACATCAAACAAGAAAAACATCTTATGTAAAAAAGCTGCCATTTGCATGGCAGCTTTTATTTTTTTCGAAGCGGTTCTAAAATGCCTTTTTGAATCAGCAAATGGAACACCGACAGGACAACAGATGCCAAGATGGCTGATCCGAAGCCGTCAATTTGAAAACTGTCACCCATAATGGACGCTGTCATCATCAAGGTGATGGCATTAATCACAAACAAAAAGAGACCCAGCGTCACAACTGTGACAGGCAGCGTAAAGATAATCAAGAGCGGTTTAATCAGCACGTTTAAGATTGATAAAATGAGGCTGGCAATAATCGCTGCCCCGATGCTGCTGATATGGATGGAATCAATGTAACCGTCAATGACGATTAATAATAATGCATTTACTAAAATGCTGACTGCCCATTTGACCATGTTACTTCATATCCCTTTCTGACGGAACAATAAAAATCCAAATGATATATATGAGCAGAACAGGAATAACGCTTGTCATAACGGCCAAAATGACGGTTATCACTCTGAGGAGTGACGCATCCCAGTTGAAATACTCCGCCAGGCCGCCGATGACGCCGGCCATTTTCCTGTTTTTTTCTGAACGATATAATCTATTCATTCGATCACCTCTGTGTATACTTTAATTTGATGGCGCCAGTTAATGATTCGGAGAAAACGGCGATGTTTTGATCATGTGCTTGATTAGAAGTGAACATCATTTCTTTTTGAATGGTATCATTTTTTTCTTTCAGCATGTCAACATCTATTAATTCGTGGGACAGCGAGCCGAGATTGCTTTTCAGTTCAGCCTTCACCGCAAGATCATCCGGAATCGACAGCTCCACATTTCCAGTCGTCGTTTTTGTGTAAATCGAGCGGCAGTCTGATTCTGTTACAGTAATCGCGATATTTCCGTTAAAGCTTTGAACATCAATGGATTCGCTTTTTCCGCGCAGATCAATCAGCCCGTTAATGGTTTCCGCTTCTATCGTGCCGCAATTGTGATTGGCTAGCTTAATTTGGCCGTTCGCCGTTTCTGCCGAAGCTTTTTCAGCCGTCAAATTCGAGAACGACAGCACGCCATTTGTCGTTTTCGCCGAGAACTCTTTTACATGTAAATGTTCCCCTCTGATCGGTCCGTTAAACAGCTTCACCCGAATCTTATCATACTCCTTCTGAGGAATATACAATGTGACATTGGTTTTCATCGTTTTCTTTTCTGTACGGATAAAAAACTTATTTCCTTTGATTTCACATTCAATATGCTGAAGAAAAGCGTCTCTTGCTGCTTCTTGGCTGTCAGTGCGATATACCTTCGCCTGGCATTCCGCTCTGATATCCTCGTCTTCCCACGGAACAATATTTACGCTGCCGTTTGCGATCTGAAGCTCTACACTGGAAAAATCATTATCCTTAAATTGAAAAATATGCTGTACGTCAAACGAGTGACCGAAGTTCAAATCAAGATCAACTTCTTTGACCTTTTTCACAGCAGAATCAATCCAATCGAACAGCTTCGCCCCTAAAGACGGCTTGCTGCCCTCTTTTTTGGCCGCTGTGAATGGCTCATCCTCTTCATGAACGTTAACTGACAGAGCCGTGATTTTTTCTTCTTTTTCCTTATAGTCGCTGTCGAGCTTTTCAATCAGCGTCAGTGCTTCCTGTGCCGTCAGCTTTCCTTCCTCCACAAGCTTGAGGATTCGTTCCTTTTCCTGCTTCATTCGATCTCCTCCCTATGATCTACTTATGCTGCACGCAGCACCTTAATGCCCTGAATGACGTTCCAAATCATAATGCCAATCACAACTAAGAAATATACGATTGCACCGCCAATCATCACAAATACAGGCATCACACTGTCCCCATCTATGGCAATAGCCCCGCCAAGAAAAGCGATAAATAAAACCAGCCAGCCGGCAAAAGGAACAATGTGAGAAAGCAGAGAACGTATCGCGTGACGTTTTGTCTCTTTCTCATCAACAACAAAATAAGCGACAATCGGCACAATGACCGGCGCGATAAAGACGCTGAAATAACAAAGTGATGCAATTATGGCTTGGTTACGGTTCAATTTATTCAACTCCAATCGTTAATCATCCGTGACAATAAGTCAGGACGTTTTACTTAGATAGATATACGTATAAAACCTCCAGAGGTTTCAAAATCATCCTTTAGACATGCTTCCATTTACGGAAATTGGATTTTAAAAAGTTTTAGAAGTAGAATCTTTCAGCCGTACCGATTACAATATGTAAAAAGCTTACGGCAATCAAGGAGGCTGGACAAGCAATGGAGAAAGATCCCAGTGACTATACAGTAACACAAGAATCCGTTTTAAAACTGATTCATGAACAAAAAAGAATGAACCGTGAAATGTTAGCCGAGCTTGAACAGATTCACGGGCCTCTTCCCATCTCTCATGACATTCAATATATAAAAGTTCTTCTGGACAGCAGCAGCACTCATATTGTTCAAGATTTAATGAATGTGAGCCGGCAGCTGTATAAGAAGACGTTTTAATAAATACTGCAAAGAAAAGTGAAAACCCTCTGAAAAGAGGGTTTTAAGATGTTGCAGTTTCTTTCGCTTCCAAGAGTGACTTCATGCGTTTTTTGTCACGCTCCATAACAGGCTTCAAATAACGCCCTGTATACGACTCTTCCACTTCAGTGATTTCCTCCGGTGTTCCCGACGCGACAATGGTGCCGCCTCCGGCTCCGCCTTCGGGCCCCAGATCAACAATATAATCAGACGTCTTGATGATATCAAGATTATGCTCAATGACAAGCACTGTATCCCCATTATCAACCAAACGCTGAAGCACGACAAGAAGTCTGGCGATATCGTCGACATGCAAACCTGTTGTCGGTTCATCTAAAATGTACAGCGTGCGGCCGGTTGAGCGTTTATGCAGTTCAGATGCAAGTTTCACCCGCTGCGCTTCACCGCCTGACAAGGTAGTCGCCGGCTGGCCGAGCGTAATATAACCAAGACCAACATCGTACAGGGTTTGGAGCTTGCGCTTAATTTTCGGGATATTTTCAAAGAAAGAAAGAGCATCTTCGACCGTCATATCAAGCACATCAGAAATGCTTTTTCCTTTGTATGTCACTTCAAGTGTTTCCCGGTTGTAGCGTTTGCCGTGGCACACTTCACATGGCACGTATACGTCAGGAAGGAAATGCATTTCAATTTTTATAATCCCGTCTCCGCGGCAGGCTTCACATCGTCCGCCCTTCACATTAAAACTGAAACGGCCTTTCTTATAGCCGCGAACTTTCGCTTCATTTGTCTGTGCGAATACATCGCGAATATCGTCAAAAACACCGGTGTATGTCGCAGGATTTGACCGCGGCGTTCTTCCGATCGGCGCCTGATCGATATCAATGACTTTGTCTAAATGTTCGAGGCCTTTGATTTCTTTATGGCTGCCGGGCTTCGCTTTTGCTTTATGAAGCTTTTGCGCCAGTGCCTTGTGAAGAATTTCATTGACGAGGGTGCTTTTCCCTGATCCTGATACACCCGTAACCGCTGTAAACGTTCCTAGCGGAAACTTGGCATTTGCCTTTTTCAAATTGTTTTCTGAAGCGCCTTTAATCTCAATATAGCGGCCGTCCGGTTTTCTTCTTTCGGGAGGCAGCGGGATAAACTTTTTCCCTGATAAGTAACTGCCTGTTAACGAATCTTGATCTGCCATGACTTCTTCCGGAGTTCCCGCGGAAATAACTTGTCCTCCGTGGATGCCGGCACCCGGGCCGATATCAATTAAATAATCGGCTGCCATCATCGTATCCTCATCATGTTCTACGACGATCAGTGTGTTCCCCAGGTCTCTCATGTTTTTCAGCGCGCTGATTAAACGGTCGTTATCACGCTGGTGCAGACCAATTGATGGCTCATCTAAAATATAAAGCACACCGGATAACCGCGAACCGATTTGAGTTGCCAGCCTGATCCGCTGCGCCTCTCCCCCGGACAATGTTCCCGCTGCCCGGCTCAGTGTCAGATAATCAAGTCCAACTTTGTCCAGAAAGCTTAAACGCTCCACAATTTCCCGCAAAATCAGATCGGCAATCTTCATATCCTTTTCAGAAAGCGTAAGGTCTTTGAAGAAATCAAGGGCATTTCCGACAGACAGCTCGGTAATTTTTCCGATGTGACGTCCGTCGACCAGTACCGCAAGCGCCTCTTTCTTTAGCCGATAACCTTTACAAGTCGGACAAGCCTTTTGGGACATATATTGCTCCATCTGCTCACGGATGAAATCCGAGCCTGTCTCCTTGTAACGTCTTTCAATGTTGCGCAATACGCCTTCAAATTGGATTTCACCTTCGCGTATTTGCCCGAAATCATTTTCGTAACGGAAATAAATCAGGTCATCTCCGCTTCCATAAAGGACTTTATCCAGCTGATGCTTCGGCAGATCCTTTACCGGTACATCCATATCAATGCCGTAATGGGTGCAGACCGCTTCAAGAAGCTGCGGATAATATTGTGAGCTGATCGGCGTCCAAGGGGCAATTGCATTCTCTTTCAACGACAAATCTTGATTGGGAATGACAAGATCTGCATCAACTTCGAGCTTCATACCTAGACCGTCACACGTTGGACACGCTCCGAATGGGCTGTTGAATGAAAAAAGCCGCGGCTCAAGTTCACCGATTGAAAATCCGCAATGCGGACAGGCATGATGCTCACTGAACATCAGCTCTTCCTCACCGATCACATCAATCATGACACGCCCTTCACCTAATCGAAGCGCTGTCTCCAATGAATCCGACAGACGGGCTGCTACGCCTTCTTTTACCACAATCCGGTCAATGACAACCTCGATTGAATGTTTTTTATTCTTTTCTAATTCGATCTCATCAGAGAGCTCGGCCATCTCGCCGTCAATTCTGACTCTGACATAGCCTTGTTTTCTGATCTGCTCAAGCGCTTTTACATGAGCGCCTTTTCTGCCGGACACAATCGGCGCCAGCACCTGAAGCTTCGTCCGCTCCGGATATTCCAAAATCCTGTCCACCATCTGCTCAATGGTCTGTGACGTGATTTCGATTCCGTGCTCCGGGCAATGCGGCTTTCCTACTCTCGCATACAAAAGACGCAGATAATCATAAATTTCCGTTACCGTACCGACAGTAGATCTCGGGTTTCGACTCGTTGTTTTCTGGTCAATGCTGATGGCAGGAGAAAGCCCTTCAATCGCATCGACATCAGGCTTATCCATTTGCCCTAAAAACTGGCGGGCATAGGCGGATAACGACTCAACATATCGTCTCTGCCCTTCTGCATATATGGTATCAAAGGCAAGGGAGGATTTCCCTGAACCAGACAGGCCCGTGACAACGACAAGCTGATCTCTCGGAATGGTCACATCAATATTTTTCAGGTTGTGCGCCCTTGCTCCCTTCACCTCAATCCGATCCATAGCCATTCTTTCATCATCCTTCCGCTTTTAACTCTAAAAGTAAATCGCGAAGCTCCGCGGCTCTTTCAAAATCAAGCGCCTTGGCGGCTTCCTTCATTTCGTGCTCCATTTGTTCGACGACTTTCTGACGCTCTTTCTTCGTCATTTTCGACAACTTCGGCGCAGCTTTTGTTTTATACTCCGCTTTGTCCTCAGCAGCCACAGTCGCACGAATCACGTCACGAATTTCTTTATTAATCGTTTGCGGCGTAATGCCGTGTTCTTCGTTAAACCGCTCCTGCTGCTCGCGCCGGCGTTTCGTTTCATTAATTGCAATTTCCATAGACTTCGTCATTTTATCGGCGTACATGATGACACGGCCTTCCGCGTTCCTCGCCGCCCGTCCGATCGTCTGAATAAGCGAACGCTCCGAACGCAGGAAGCCTTCCTTATCCGCATCTAAAATCGCAACCAGGGATACTTCCGGAATATCAAGCCCCTCTCTCAGGAGGTTGATGCCAATGAGCACATCATGCTTGCCGAGACGCAAATCACGAATAATTTCGATCCGTTCAAGCGTCTTAATTTCTGAATGCAGATAATTAACCTTGATGCCGATTTCTTTTAAATAATCGGTTAGGTCCTCTGACATCTTCTTCGTCAAAGTCGTTACAAGCACCCGTTCATTCCGTTCAACTCTCGCGTGAATTTCACCGATTAAATCATCAATCTGGCCTTCAATCGGCCGCACGTCAATAAGCGGGTCAAGAAGCCCTGTCGGACGGATGATCTGCTCTATCATTTCATCTGTATGTTCAATTTCATACGGCCCTGGTGTGGCTGACACATAGACGATATTGTGCATATGCTTTTCAAATTCTTCAAACCGGAGCGGGCGGTTATCAAGCGCTGACGGAAGACGGAATCCGTGATCCACCAGCACCTGCTTTCTCGCCTGGTCTCCGTTAAACATGCCGCGCACCTGAGGAATCGTCACGTGCGACTCATCCACCACAATCATAAAATCGTCAGGAAAATAATCGAGAAGCGTATACGGCGTTGAACCCGGCGGGCGAAGCGTCAAATGTCTTGAATAATTCTCAATGCCGGAGCAGAATCCCATTTCCCGCATCATTTCAAGATCATATCTCGTCCGCTGCTCTAAGCGCTGCGCTTCCAGAAGCTTGCCGTTTTCATGCATGACCTTCAGCTGCTCCTCAAGCTCCTTCTCGATATTTTGAATCGCTTTTTCCATTTTTTCGGCCCGCGTAACGAAGTGGGATGCCGGGAAAATCGCGATATGTTCACGGTCGCCTAAAATTTCTCCGGTCAGGGCGTCCACTTCCCTAATCCGTTCAATTTCATCTCCGAAAAACTCGACTCTTACACAGTGTTCATCACGGGATGCCGGGAAAATTTCCACTACATCTCCGCGCACACGAAACGTACCGCGCTGAAAATCAATGTCGTTGCGGGCATATTGAATGTCAACAAGCTTTCTAAGCAGCTCGTTGCGCTCAATTTCCATTTCAGGACGCAATGACACAACCATTTCACGGTATTCTTCAGGCGAACCGAGACCGTAAATACAAGACACACTCGCAATGATAATCACATCTCTCCGTTCAAACAGAGACGATGTAGCGGAGTGTCTGAGTTTATCAATTTCATCATTAATGCTGGCATCTTTCTCTATAAATGTATCCGTTTGAGGCACATACGCCTCCGGCTGATAATAATCATAGTAGCTGACAAAATACTCGACAGCATTGTTCGGGAAAAATTCCTTAAACTCGCTGTAAAGCTGTCCGGCAAGGGTTTTGTTATGGGCAATGACGAGTGTCGGCTTATTGACTTCTTTAATCAAATTGGACACCGTAAATGTTTTGCCCGTTCCTGTTGCACCCAGCAGAGTCTGATGCTTCTTGCCCTCCTGAATGCCTTTGACAAGCTTTTCAATGGCTTTCGGCTGATCTCCCTGGGGCTGGTATTTTGAGACTAACTCAAAGCGATCTTTCACAAATAAGCCTCCGTTTCTTTAACGAAATCTTCCTATAGATATAGTAACACAATGGAAAGCAAAATCACCAAAAATACGAACTAAAGTTCGGTGGTTTTTTATTTCCAGCTATTTTCATGTATAAAAAACCTGCTTTTAAAACGTAAAAGCAGGAATTCATCTTTATATTCATTATGTCCGGTTTATTCTTCTTTTTTCTCAGCAGCTTTTTTGGCCATGTAAAGTCCGCCGGCCACAAGAGAGACAACATCTAATCCTACAATAAAATACGTTTCTGTATAGCCTTTTAAATAAGAAGCAAACAGCAATGCAGCTGTAAGAGCGATCGCCACATAATGGTTAAAGGTCACTCTCGTAAATAGGACGACAAGCATAAAAGGGAAAAATAATGCAAAAACGGCTTTTGTAATCACAAAAACCCTCCTCAGGGATTCTTCATCTGATTTGATTATAGTAAAAAATGAAGAATCGGACAATCGTGCAATGGTTCCCTCTTTTTACACCATACCCTTTTTCAGTTCAATTCAATCATCGTGCCCTGCCGCAAAACTCTCTTCTTATAGATAGACAGATGCCTCGTCCGATTTTTTGGCAAGACCCAAATCCAGCTATTCAACCCGGACAGAAGAAATGTTCATAATAAAATAATAGATTACCGGCAGGCAAAATAGACGGTATCAAATATAAAGAAAAATTGACTTTAGTGCGGCTGAATGAGAGCTGAAACTGTACTGATTGTCAAATCAACAGGAAGGTAGGTATTAAGTCTCGTTTAAGTGAAGGAAGCTTGACCAACAGCGATCTGAAAGCTCAGTGAAACGATTTGCGAATACGAAAAAATAAGCAAACAGACCCGCTCAGTTTTATTTTTCATGATCATCTAACTAACTTAAATATTCATTTTATTTAGGGCTTTTTGCGTTTGACAACATTTTCCTATAAACCTACAATTGAGTGATAGTGTTCACTATCATTTTTTTGAACATTGGCTCCCAAAAATAAAAGATAGAGAGAAAAATACTAAGGAAAGAGGGGTTTTAAACATGTACTCTGTGTTATTTCGCCAAGCTGAAGAATCCAGTCAGCTGGCTGGAGCAAAAGGCATGAATCTGATTAAACTGACCAAACACGGACTTCCTGTTCCAGATGGGTTTATCATTCAAACGAACGCTCTCGCCCGTTTTATGGAGGATAATCAGCTTCATGATTCAAGCGAAAATATCGAAAATGCCATTATTGCCGGAGCATTTTCAGATGAGCTAAAGAACGAACTGACGAGCTCCTTTTACGAGCTGAGAGAATCATATCGTTCCGTGGCCGTCCGCTCATCATCAGCCTCAGAAGATTTAGAGGGCGCTTCATTCGCCGGTCAATATGAAACCTATTTAAATATAAAAACAGAAGAAGAATTTCTGGCTAAGGTGAAAGAATGCTGGGCCTCCTTTTTCTCAGGCAGGGTCAGCCGCTATAAGAAGAAAATGAACAATCAAATCGCAGAGCCGTTAATGGGTGTTGTGGTGCAGGGCCTGATTAATTCAGAAATATCGGGTGTGATTTTCAGCCAAAATCCCGTTACCCATGATGATAGAGAGTTATTAATCAGCGCCAGCTACGGCCTGGGAGAAGCGGTCGTATCAGGAAGCGTCACTCCTGACACGTATATCGTTCATAAAGCTTCATTTGAGATTCAGAAAGAAATGGGTTTAAAAGAGATCTACATGGAGTCCGCAGCAGAAGGCATTGCCGAAAAAGAAACGAGCGAAGACATGCGCAGCCGTTTTTGCCTTACAGATGAACAGGTAATTGAGCTGGCTGAAATCACCAAAAAAACCGAAGCCCTATACGGATATCCTGTTGATTTAGAATTCGGCATCGCCAATCATAAACTGTACCTTCTGCAGGCACGGCCAATTACCACCATTGAACAGGATAAAAAAGCGGCTGAGGAAGAACGGAACTTCATGATCACCGGCGAGGATATGGATGATTTTTGGCTCAATATGGAGTCCAACATCGAAGGCCCGGTCAGTCCGCTATTTTCATCTTTTATTGTGCCCGCACTTGAATACGGCTTAAAGAAAAGTATGCAGCAGTTCCCGATCGGTGTCATCGTCGATGAAGTAAAAGTTTACCGGGGACATATTTATTCAAAAAATCAAGGCGGACAACAACAGCCTCCTGAGGACAGTGCCGAAGAGCTTTTTCCGATATTGGCCGAGCGCATGTACGACATCATTCATAACACGTACCTTCCGTTTTACCGGACATTGGACCAACTCACACAAACGGAACACACTCCGGAAAGTGCGCTGGAGGCCTTTAAAAAACTGAAGGCCTTTTATCTCACGGCCTATGAGGAACACTTCAATATCGTTTTCCCGCAAATTCTGTTGACGAACAAACTGCAAGCAATGTATCAAAACATTCAGGGTGAAGCTGAAAACTCACATTTTTATGAAATGCTGACAGGAGTCATGAACAAATCGCTGGAAACAGACCGCGGCCTATGGCAATTCTCCGTTGAAGTACGAGAAAATCCGAGTCTGACAGCCATTTTTGAGCATACCGAGCCGCAACAGCTGCAGAAGAAATTAGAACAAATCGACGAGGGCAGACGTTTCCTGCAAAAAATCAATGAATTTTTACAGGAATACGGATGGAGATCTGTAAAAAGCCACGATCTGATTGAACAGACTTGGGCAGAGAATCCATATTACGCATTGACTCATATTCAAAACTACGTCCGCAATGGCTATCATTTTGACAACGAATTTAAGAAGACCATTGAAAAACGTGAGAAGTTGTACAATGAATTCTTGCAAAGCATTGAGGATTCCGCTTTGCAGAAAGAATTTGAACGTTATTATCAATGGACGCTGAATTCGTCCAATATTAAAGATGATCATCATTTTTACATTGATGCTATGCTGGATGCCAAGGCAAGAGTCTTTTTGCTGAAGGTAGGAGAATTGCTGGCAAAAAGCGGTGTGATCCGAGATCGAGAAGACCTTTGGTTCTTATATGATGACGAGGTGGAAAACGCGCTCCTTCATCCCGTATCCCTTCAAGAGAAGGCTGAAAAACGGAGACAAATCTTTCATGAGTATGAGCTGGCACAGGCGCCTGCTTATCTCGGTACACCGACAAAAGCGCAGCTGAAAGCGGCTGAAGAAATTGTCGGTGCTGTCATAGAAGATGAAAAAAACACGGAGAATGATATTTTCGGAATTGCAGCATCAAGCGGTATCGCAACAGGGCCGGTTAAATTGATTCGGGATGCCAGTGAGTTTTCTCGATTCGCGCCTGGAGACATCCTGGTTTGCAAAATGACGACACCGCTATGGACCAGCCTGTTTCAAGATGCCAAAGCCATTATTACAGACACCGGAGGAATCTTGTCTCACGCAGCGATTATCGCACGGGAATACGGCATTCCGGCTGTTCTCGGCACACGTGCAGCGACAGAAAGGCTTCGAGATGGAGACATCGTCACTGTAGACGGAAACAGCGGCAAAATCACAGTTGTCAGCCGGTCCTGATGCGCCCACCCTCTTTATTATACAAGCGGGGCAGGTGTATACTTGTCCTGCCAGTATATTCGTGAGGTGAAATGTATTGAGACCGACAAACCGCAGAATCCTTGACGCTGCCATGCAGCTGCTCGTCAAAAAAGGATATCGTGCAACGACTACAAAAGAAATTGCAGAAAAAGCAAACGTAAGTGAAGCGACGATTTTCAGGAATTTTAAAAACAAACAGGGGCTTGTCGAGGCTCTGCTTTCTCAGCATTCTGCAAATCGAAATCGCATCTTTGAGCAAACAGAGGGTGATTTGTATAAAGACCTGCTGCATATCGGAACCTGTCTGCTGGAAGAGCTTGAACAAAGAAAAGATATAATTAAAATCAGCTTTCGTGAACCGGCCATGTTTCAGGATGTCATCGACCATGTGACTGAATATCCCCAATCTATGAAACAGCTTTTAGTTGATTATCTCACAAGCATGGGTGAGAAAGGGGCTATCCAGACAGGAGATGAATCGGAACATGCCGATGTATTTATTTCGATGATTTTTGGTTACTTTGTACACCGTCTTCATTTAGGAGACAGAGTGATTACAATGCCCCAGGAAAAAATGCTGGAGCATAGTACAGCTGTATTCGTCAAAGGAATTACTGCCCGTTAGCTCCTTGGCAAAACAAAAGGAGGATCCCAATGAGCTCAAAAAAAGAATGGGCGCTGATCGTCTCACTTTTATTGGGGGCCATCCTGGTTCCCATTAACTCAACGATGATCGCAGTCGCGCTTTCATCTATATCACATACGTATAACGAATCCATCGCAAGCATCACTTGGGTGGTTACCGTTTATTTAATCGTCATGGCCGTCACACAGCCAATAGCTGGAAAACTCGGTGACATGTACGGCAATAAAACCATGTATTTATGGGGCGTCGGCCTGTTTCTGATTGCTTCATTAGGCTGCGCTCTATCGCCGAGCCTGTTTTTGTTAATTGTATTTCGGGCTTTGCAGGCTGTCGGCGGGGCACTGCTCACGCCAAACAGCATTGCCATTATCCGGCACGTTGTATCAGAGAAACGCCTTCCGAAAGTATTTGGCTATTTCGGGCTCGGCGCGGGTCTGGGCGCCGCTCTCGGGCCGTTTATCGGCTCTCTTTTGATTGACAGCTTCAGCTGGCATTCGATTTTTTGGGTCAACATCCCGTTTCTCGCCATTGCTTTATTTACAGCATTGACCATGTTTCCTCAATATAAAGAAAACAAATCAGAGGCGCCGCTGGATATTATCGGCTCTCTCTTGCTGGCAGGCAGCATCGTTTCGATTATCCTGCTGACGAAAAATGAGTCTTCATGGGGCTATGCATTATACAGCATATTGATACTGCTTTTTGTCCCGCTTTTTTTCAGACGGGAAAAACGCACACAGCATCCAATCATTGATTTTGCGCTGTTTAAAAGCTCAACCTTTACAAATGCCAATCTATCCGTCTTGTTAAGCAATCTAATGATGTATGCCGTCTTATTGATTATGCCGTTATTCATGACAAACCAGTTTGGGCTTAATACGTCTAACAGCGGCATGGCGCTTTCCGTCTTTTCGATATTTATGTCGGCGAGCAATTGGGCAGGCGCTCAGCTCCATCATAAATGGGGTGCGAAAAAAATCATATTTCTCTCATTTGCGATGATGGCCGGAGCCAATTTGTTATTTTTGCTCTTGAGCAGCTCCCATTCCGTTTTCTTCCTGATGATCTCTCTTGTTCTCGGAGGGCTTGCATCCGGAGTCGGACTGACCAGCATGCAGGTGTCATCCCTTGCCACAGTAAAGCCCGCGATGTCCGGAGTGGCTTCCGGCATTTTCTCGACCTTCCGTTATTTCGGAAGCATTATTTCGTCAGCCTTAATTGGCCTGATTTCTGGGTATCACACGTTATTTATTATTCTCTTCGCGGTATCCATCATTGGTGTTTTTGTTTCGTTAGGCATCAAATCTGACGAAACGGCACGCATGGAACAAAATTCAGCGTAAAACAAAACAGCCCGGCGCCACACAAAATATGTGGTGCCGGGCTGTTTTTTATGATCCAGGCAAAGCGGCTGCTTCATCTTCACGGTCATCCTTTACGAACAGAATGCCCAATTCATGATGTTCTCCCTCATAAGACGCACGCTGATCAAAGCGAATCTCCCCGTTCAGACCGATAATTTCAAGCTTCACATACGCACGGTTGCGCTGGAGCGCTTCATAAAAATCTGATACGTGCTTAACGGGCACGCCGTTGACTTTCGTAATAATTTCTCCGATTTTTAATTCCAAATCTTCAGCCGGTGTATTTGGTATAATGCCAAGCACCATTAAGCCTTGATCACGCTTGGAGAAATAAAACGGTGCTGCATTGTCGTTTACCCTTTGCTTCACGGACAGAAAAATACGTCCTAATACAGCCGCACAGACAGCTGCACCCGCAAGCGGCGTCCACAGCAAACTCGCAGCACCGAGAGCGGAGACAATAAGCCCGAGTATACAGACTCGCTTCGCTGTGATTCTTATACTGGTTTCAGGAAGGGAACCCTGCACCCTTTGGCCGAATCCAACAAAGTAAGGTATCCACAGAAAATGGAATGACCCTCCGGGAACAGAAAACACAGGCCACCAGCTGAGGTGTGATTCTAATCCATTGCCAGGTACAAGAATAAACAGCGGTAAAAGCCATATACGGTTTGCAAGCTGCTGACCGATCGGCAAACCGCGGCTGCTGACGACCAATCCCGGTGATGTTTTCACATGGGCAGAACGATATGCAACCGCTCCTTCAGCGATAACCAATAAACCCAAAAACACCGCCAGGGCCGGCCACATGACCGCAAAGCCTTGCGGAAACCGATCCAGAAAAGGTTCAGCCTGATTCACTTGCAGTCCAAAACCTATCAGCATACTCACACTGACGATATATGCAGCAGACATCCAGTTTGCGCGAAGAGTGAGCGCTGCCGCTGCAGTCATAACGGCAATAATCGCAAGCATACCGAGAGGAATAGAAATTCCGAGTACCCCTAAAACAATAGACAAAAGGATACCGGGAATTAACCCTTTTGTATATGTAAATTTCAGTTCATCATAAATGTCTGCTATTCTTGTATGAAAGGTTTTTCGCTCACGTTTGATCCTCACATATCCGAAAGCCAGACTTACAATGACAAAAAACCAGAATAGCGGGTGCAAAAAGAACAGGCCCGCACTTTTTAACAGTTCAAATCCCCATTGAACAGACACTATCTTTCACCGCCTCAAGCCAAACATATTACTCATATTCTATCAAATATTAAATGGCTTGGATATCCTCAGGAGGGTTTATCTCTCTTGCGTCATCCACAGCGTGACATTCGATAGTGAAAAATCCTTTAAATAATGGTTTACATCAACGTCCAATAACCCGCTGATCAGGTGCATCGACCTCTTTATATCTGTCAGATTGATTCCTAATCGTTTATGGTTTTTCATTAAGTAATTAAAATAATGCTTGGCACATTCTTCATTAATGTCATTGACCGATTCAACATTTGTGTAATTCACTAGGTACCTGCTAAACAGCATAAGAAGACTTAGTGCTTTTGTAGCTGAAAATGTTACGTCTTGTGTTCTGTCTTTTAATTGTTCCACTAATTCATAATATTTTTTTTCACGCACAATACTTGCCCTCTTCAATTGTGAACCCCCATTTTCTTTGTACAGATAAGCACGGGCCAGTATAAGCAGCAGTACTGGAGTGCTAACAAGCATTCTCGCTAACGTTTCTCTTTTAAATACCTGTAGTTCAGCTGCCATAAACCTGATTACTGTTCTTTTTAGAACCTTCTTATATTGTATGAAGTAAACAAAGACTAGGCAACTTGCAAAAGTTTCATTTTAAATGCATATTTTCTCGTTAGAAAGTCTCTCTCATATATTGATATCGGGTAATCTCGGTCCTTTATAAATGTTTATTTGTGAAAAATTTTTTAATATCTTGTCAAAAACTCAATTTTTATGTGACTTATGGATTATTTATTCATTAAGCACAAAGAAACAGGAGATGGAACACCATCTCCTTTAATTGACAAATAATGATTTAAGCGCCGTTTGAAGCTGCAAATCATTTTTTTCATCTGATTTTTTCATTTCAATTAAATGATTTATTTTCTCCGCGGTGCGATTGTCAATCACACCCGTTTTTGCGAGCTTGTTTTGATCCTGAAAGGCCAAAACCGCTTTTTTCATTTCTTTACTGAAATAGCCGTCTTCCCGACCCGGATCAAAACTGAGTCCTTTCAGCAAAACCTGTGCATGTTTCACATCTTCATTGTTCATATCAGCTTTAAGAGGCTCTTTTAGCTGCAATGGACCTGCGGAGAAATAATCAGGCTGCTTTATCGCAATGGTCGGCTTAACACCCTTCTTATGAATCCAATTCCCGTTTGGCGTCAGCCACTTGTAAAGCGTCAATTTAATATTGCTGCCGTCTCCCATCGGTACAGCTTGTTGAACAGTTCCCTTTCCGAACGACGTGTCACCTACAACATCATAATGCCCCGCTTCTTTTAATGCGCCTGCAAGAATTTCAGAAGCAGAGGCGCTCCCCTTATCTGTGATGACATTGACAGGGTATGTTTTTTTATGGGTCAATGTTGAAAAATAACGTTTTCTATCTCCATTGCGTTCAGCAATCTGAATGTACGGCTGATCCTTTGTAATGAAATGCTTAAGAATCTCTTCAACACTTTGAAGATATCCTCCCGGGTTTCCTCGAACATCCAGCACAAGGCCTTCAATTCCTTTTTTCTCAAGCTTGCCCAATGCTTTTGCAAAATCCTCCGCCGTATGCTCAGAAAAAGTAGTAATGGAGATATACCCGACAGAATGCCCCAGCACTTTTTTCTCTGAAGCAAACACCGTTTCAAGCGGAATTTCAGCTCTTTTAATGCGGAATGACAATTGCTTCTTCGTCCCGGGCCGCTGAATCTTTATTGACACGCTGGAACCTTTCTTTCCTCTTATTTTTAAGACAGCGTCATTTAAATCCTTGCCCGCCATCGATTCTCCATCAATACTGATGATTTCATCATTCGGCTTCAGCCCGGCTTTTTCCGCAGGAGATTGTTTAAATGGAGATACAATAATGATTTTGCCTTCTTCCACTCCAACCTCAGCCCCGATGCCTTCGAAAGAGGAATCAAGAGAATCAGAAAATTGCTTTGCCGTCTGCTTGTCCATATAGACGGAATAAGGATCGTTTAATGTAGACAGCATCCCTTGAATGGCTCCTTCAAGCAGCTTTTCTCTATCAACCTTTTCTACATATTCATTCGAAATCAATTCATATGCTTTTTCAATTTTATCCATAGCTGCAGCCCGATCAGAGTCAGCTTGAGCCGTTGCGGCAACAGCTGCGGCTTCGGGCTTTTCGGCTTCCAGCAGGTTCATTCCCGCATATACGCCGGCGCCTCCGAACAGCATGCTCCCCGCCGCTATCACAGCGATTATTTTTTGATTCATCCTTTACTCCTCCTGTATGCCAGACTGTCTTTGCAAAACCTAGAGATAGTATATGTAAAGGATGGAGATTTCATGTAATCATAGAAGAAAAAGAAGGCAAAAGAAAAAAGCCGCCCCGCAATCGGGATGGCTTTTCTTATGTTTATACCCGCAAAAACTTGCGGATGGAAGTCAGGCTTCCCCATACTCCAATCACTGCGCCAATTGCAATTAATACAAGCGAGACTTGGAATACAAACGGATTATATGGAAGAAGAGAGACAAATGATCCTTGAACCTTCGGAACGACCCATCCGATAACATATTGATAAGTGCTCAATACAAGCGCGATCGGAATGACTGAACCGAATACGCCGAGCAGCAATCCTTCAAGGAAAAACGGCCAGCGGATAAACCAGTTCGTCGCACCAACAAGCTTCATGATTTCAATTTCTTTTCTTCTTGCAAAAATCGTAATTTTGATGGTGTTGGAAATTAAGAACATCGCCGTAAACAATAAGCCGATAATTAACGCGATTCCGATGTTGCGGGAAACGCCGACCACTTTAAACAAACGGCTGACCTCTTCTTTTCCGTAAGTAACTTTATAAACATGATCCATTTTTTCTATCTTTTTCGCGACACTTGGCGTATCATGCGGATCGGTCGTTTTCACGACAAACGCGTCATTCAGCGGGTTTTCCTGATCCTGCATCGTCAGGGATTTTCCGCTGTCTCCAAAACTGTCAACTAACTGGTCAAGCTCTTTTTCTTTAGATGAAAAAGTGACGCTTTGAATGCCGTTCAGGTCTTTTATCTCGTTCTGCAGCTTGTCCTGTGCCTTCTTATCTGCAGTCAGATCAACCAATACCTTGATTTCGACTTCTTTTTCAGCATTCGTAGCCATGTTATTCAAATTCAGCATAATCACTAAAAACACGCCGACTAAAATCAGCGTAACGGTTACTGCACTAATGGATGCAAACGTCATCCATGTGTTTCTCCCGAGAGATTTAAAACTCTCACGCAAATGGCGCCCGAGAATTTTAATCATAAGAACCATACTCCCCTCTTGACTCATCACGCACAATGATACCATCTTCGATTGCAATGACACGTTTCTTAATGGTGTTTACGATTTCTTTATTATGTGTCGCCATTACGACTGTTGTTCCGCGGTTATTAATCTCCTCCAGCGTCTTCATGACTTCCCAAGACGTATCCGGATCAAGGTTTCCCGTAGGTTCATCTGCAATGACAACATCAGGGCTGTTCACAATTGATCTGGCTATAGAGACACGCTGCTGCTCCCCGCCTGAAAGCTGGTCAGGGAATTGTCTCGCTTTATGCTTCAGCTGCACCAAATCAAGCACTTCAAGCACCCGTTTTTTAATGACAGACGGCTGTTCTCCAATTACTTCAAGGGCAAAAGCCACATTCTCAAACACAGTAAGTTTCGGGAGAAGCTTGAAGTCCTGGAAGACTACACCTATTTTACGCCGCACGAAAGGAATCTCTTTTTCTTTAACCGATGCGAGATCTTTATGATTGAGTAAAATTTGCCCTTTTGTCGGCTTTTCTTCTCTGTATATCATTTTAATAAAAGTAGATTTACCCGCTCCGCTCGGTCCGACAACATAAACAAACTCTCCGGGATGAATGGTAACTGAAATCCCGTTTAGCGCCTTTACACCGTTCGGATAGGCTTTGTATACTTCTTTCATCTCTATCATGAAATCACCTAATCTTTTATATCATTTTATGTCGCACGGTCATACTCTTCGAAAGCATTCGACAGTTTATGACCCATTCATTTGTAAAAAGATGAAAAATCTGAAAGTTTGATTTTCAACACACTTCATTATACGTCAAATTTAGACATAATACTATTACAGTTTCTTTTCATTCATCATGATTTCGGCATAAAAAAATCCTTGCCCGAATCGCGGCAAAGATTTTCTCCTCTTACTTTTTCTCTGACAGCCATTTGGCAATTGAAGCGGCTTCCTTATCATCTACAAGCCCCTTCGGCATATTGCCCCGTCCGTTTTTAATAATGCTTTCAATTTTTTCTTCGTCGTATTTGCCCCCAACCTCTTGGAGATTAGGTCCTGACACACCTTCTAAATCCTTGCCGTGGCAGCCTACACAGCTCTGCTGATATAATTCTTCCCCTTCAGACGCAGAGGCTTCTGTTTTGCTGCCGTTGTCTGTCTTCTCTTCTTTTGCATCGTTAGAACCGCAGGCAGCCAGCAGGGCAGAAATGGCAAATACAAGCATTAGTATCGATAGTTTTGATTTCATGTTGAGAAGCACAACTCCTTTACGATCTCTTCCATATTATAACCCCGTTTAAGCGCGTTTGAAACCCTCGCCCAGCACCTCGCTTGCATCTGCTACAATCACAAAAGCAGTCTCATCAATCTGTTTGACGATTTGTTTCAATTTCGTGAATTCAGTTTGGCCAACCACGCACATTAAAATCGGCCGTTCATCGTCAGTATATCCGCCGACTGCAGAAATTTTCGTAACGCCTCTGTCAATTTTTTTAAAAACAGCTTCCTTCACGGCCTGTTCCTGTTTTGTAATGATAAGCGCCATTTTAGAGCGGTTAAAGCCGACTTGGACGACATCAATGGTTTTGCTTGATACATACACCCCAAGCATGGCATACAGTCCCTGCTCTATATTAAATACGATCATCGCCGTAACAACAATCAAACCGTCAATGATCGCGAGACAGGTCCCTAATGAGAGACCTGTGTACTTATGAATGATTTGAGCCGCTAATGCCGTTCCCCCGGTTGATCCTTTGCCTAAGTACACAATGCCGATTCCAATCCCGATGCCGACGCCGCCAAAAATCGCCGCCAGAAGCTCATGATGTGTAGCAGGCTGAATGTCTCTCGTCAAAAACACGACAAGAGGCAAAAAGACAGAACCCGCGAGTGTCTTGAGTCCAAATTTACCGCCAAGCAAAATGATACCGGCTATAAATAAGGGAATATTAATGATCCACTGCACATAGGCCGCTTCAAAACCATATGACTGTAGAATGGTACTGATCCCGCTGACACCGCCTGCGGCTATTTTATTAGGAAGCAGAAAGACATTAAAGGACACTGCTGTAATTGCTGCCCCTATCAGTATGTATACATAATCCCTTATAACCCGAAAACTTTTATTCCGTACATCCATCATTACAACCTTCCTCCGTTTCTTCCTATGCTCTCCGATAGCATTTTAATCCTTCCCCGATAAGATGTAAATAACACCCAAACACAGTGGTAATATGCTAAAGCAGCAGTGAAAGCAAGGATATGCAGGCAATAAAAAAACACACCTGTAGACACCAGGTGTGTTTCCTGCTTATGAAAGTTTAGAACGAAGGTATGCGTCAATAAATACGTCAATATCTCCGTCCATTACGGCTTGAACGTTACCCATTTCTGTATTGGTCCGATGGTCTTTTACCATGGAATACGGATGGAATACGTAAGAGCGAATTTGGCTTCCCCAGCCGATCTCTTTTTGCTCACCGCGAATTTCGTCCAGCTCGGCCTGCTGTTCTTCAATTCTGCGCTGATACAGCTTTGCCTTCAGCATTTTCATCGCTCTTTCACGGTTTTTAATTTGTGAACGTTCTGTTTGACATGTCACAACCACGTTTGTCGGCAAGTGAGTAATCCGAACAGCTGAGTCTGTTGTATTGACGTGCTGTCCGCCTGCTCCGCTTGCACGGTACGTATCAACTTTAATATCCTCTGTACGGATATCAATATCGATCTCATCGTTGAATTCAGGCATAACTTCACAAGATACGAATGAAGTGTGACGGCGGCCTGATGAATCAAACGGAGAAATCCGCACGAGACGATGGACGCCTTTTTCCGCCTTGATATATCCATAAGCGTTGTGCCCTTTAATCAGTAATGTGACTGACTTAATACCGGCTTCATCACCAGGAAGGTAATCGAGCGTTTCCACTTTAAAGCCGCGGCGCTCAGCCCATCTGGTATACATTCTGAGAAGCATAGAGCCCCAATCCTGTGACTCAGTGCCGCCTGCACCCGGATGCAGCTCCAAAATTGCGTTGTTTTTATCATACGGCTCACTGAGAAGAAGCTGAAGCTCAAACTCATTGAACTCCTTCGTTAATGCCTTTAGCTCTTTTTCAAGCTCAAGCTGAAGATCTTGATCCGGCTCTTCTTTCAGAAGGTCATGAGTCATTTGCAGTTCTTCATGGGATTCATTCAATTTTTTATAGGAATTGACATAATCCTTTAAACCATTTGCTTCATTGATGACCGTTTGAGCTTTCTGCTGATCATTCCAGAATTCCGGATCAGCCATTTGCTCATCTAGCTCAGCAATGCGGGTCTCCTTTGATTCGAGGTCAAAGAGACCCCCTAAAGTCCGCTAAACGAGAAGCCATATTTTCGAGCTCAACTCTGATTTCTGATAATTCCATTCCATTCACCTCATTAAAAGATCCGCGGGCGCTCAAGGCGCCGCGGTCAGCAAACTTGCCCGAACGAACTATTCAGTCCGGCCGCAGCAATTTTTATATTTTTTTCCGCTTCCGCAGTGGCATGGCGCATTTCGGCCGATATCAACCACTTTACGAACCGGCGCTTTCTTTGCTTTTTTGTTTTCATCGCCTTCTTGCGGCTGATGAGCCGTGGTTTGGCCTTGTACAACCTCTTCACGCTCCAGATTATTTTCAATCTCAGCCTTCATCACAAATTTGGCAACCTCGTCCTCGATGGATTCAATCATATGCTCAAACATCGCAAAGCCTTCCATTTGATACTCACGCAGCGGATTTGTTTGCGCGTAAGCACGAAGGTGAATCCCTTGGCGAAGCTGATCCATTGCGTCGATATGATCCATCCATTTTGAATCGACGGCGCGAAGCACGATGACTTTCTCAAATTCGCGCATTTGTTCCTCGCCGAATTTTACCTCTTTGTCATTATATTTGGTCTTGATGCGATCCATAATGAGCTCAAGCATTTCATCCGGTTCTTTGCCGAAGATGTCGCTCTTTTCAAGCGCGCCTTCGTCAAGGTAAGTGGTGTTAACAAGCTCAACAAGACCGTCAAGCTTCCACTCCTCAGGAAGCTCTTCTCTTGGTGTATAGGCCGCAATTGCCCGCTCGAGAGAAGATTTGATCATATTTTCTACGATTTCACGCAGGTTTTCAGAGTCGATGACTTCGAAACGCTGCTTATAGATAACCTCACGCTGCTGGCGGAGAACATCATCATATTGAAGAAGCTGTTTACGTGAATCGAAGTTATTTCCTTCAACGCGTTTTTGAGATGATTCAACCGCGCGGGATACCATTTTGCTTTGAATCGGAGTGGAGTCATCCATACCAAAGCGGTCAAGCATTGCCATTGTCCGCTCAGCACCAAATCTGCGCATCAATTCATCTTCCATAGAAAGATAAAATTGTGTGATCCCCGGATCACCCTGACGTCCTGAACGTCCTCGCAGCTGATTGTCAATCCGGCGTGATTCATGGCGTTCCGTTCCGACAACGGCTAGTCCGCCAAGCTCTTTTACTCCTTCGCCAAGCTTAATGTCTGTTCCGCGCCCCGCCATGTTTGTCGCAATCGTCACAGCGCCTTTTTGACCGGCCTCTTCAATGATTTGCGCTTCTCGCTCATGGTTTTTGGCGTTTAATACCTGATGCGGGATACCCTTGTTTTTGAGCAGCTTTGAAATCAATTCAGACGTTTCAACCGCAACTGTACCGACAAGAACGGGCTGTCCTGTCATATATCGCTGGGCAACATCTTCTGCAACGGCCTTAAACTTCCCTTCCATTGAACGGTAAATTAAATCAGGACGGTCATCACGAACAACCGGCTGGTTTGTCGGAATCGTCACAACCTGCATGTTGTAGATGTTACGGAACTCCTCTTCCTCTGTTTTAGCCGTACCCGTCATACCGGCCAGCTTTTCATACATCCGGAAGTAGTTTTGGAACGTAATCGTCGCCAAGGTCATGCTCTCATTTTGAATTTCAAGCCCTTCCTTCGCTTCGATCGCCTGGTGAAGCCCTTCGCTGTAGCGGCGGCCTTTCATTAAACGACCCGTGAAAGAGTCAACGATGACAACCTGACCGTCTTCTACTACGTAATCAACATCCTTCTGCATGGCAACGTGCGCTTTTAAGGACTGGTTGATATGGTGGTTGAGCGCCACATTTTTCACATCAAACAGGTTGTCGATGCCGAACGCTTTTTCAGCCTTTGTCATTCCTTCTTCTGTGAGCTGTACACCTTTTGTTTTTACATCATACGTATAGTCCTTCTCTGCTTTTAACGTGCGTACAAAAGCATTTGCCTGTACGTACAGTTTTGTCGATTTTGCAGCTTGTCCTGAAATGATAAGCGGTGTTCTCGCTTCATCAATCAAAATAGAGTCGACTTCATCAATTACCGCAAAATGAAGCGGACGCTGCACCATTTGCTCTTTATAAAGAACCATGTTGTCGCGCAAATAATCGAAGCCGAGCTCGTTGTTTGTAGAATAAGTGATGTCAGCCGCATAAGCTTCCCTTTTTTCATCTTTCGACATTGAGTTCAAATTCAGTCCGACAGTTAAGCCGAGAAACTCGAAAATTTTCCCCATTTGCTCTGCGTCACGGCTCGCCAAGTATTCATTGACTGTCACGACGTGCACGCCTTTTCCAGATAAGGCATTTAAATAAACAGGCAGAGTAGACGTTAATGTTTTACCTTCCCCTGTTTTCATCTCCGCGATATTTCCGTCATGAAGAGCCACGCCCCCCATAAGCTGGACTTTAAACGGGAACATGCCGGTTACGCGGCGAGAAGCTTCCCGAACCACTGCGAATGCTTCAACAAGTAGATCATCAGTTGTCGCCCCTTTTTCAAGGCGCTCTTTAAATTCAATTGTTTTATGTTTCAGCGCATCATCTGAGAGATTTTCATAGTCTCCCCGAATCGCATCAATATCGTTAGCTATTTTTTCGTATCTATTCAGCGTACGTTTTGTTGGATCAAACATTTTATTTAAAATTCCAAGCATTTATAACGCTCCTCTATCATCACATGCCTGTTTGACAAGCATGTATAAATAATTTACTAGTCCATGTATACCTCTCATTATCATATCATACCTTCTCTTATTTCCAAAGAATTTGCAAATAAGAAAAAACAAAAACCTTCCGCGAAAATCACGGAAGGCTGCTCTTCATTATTCAGTCGGTTCAATCAGGCCATATTTCCCGTCATTTCTGCGGTACACGACGTTTGTAAGGTTTGTTTCCGCATTTGTGAAAACAAAGAAGTTATGGCCGAGCATATTCATTTGTAAGATCGCTTCTTCATTATCCATCGGCTTTAAATTAAAGCGCTTCTGACGGACGATTTCTAAGCTTTCATCTTCTTCTATTTCGTCCTGAACCGCAATATCTGTATCAGAGCCGAGGCCGTTTGCCACTGAAGATTTCGGAAGACCCTGCTCACGGAATTTGCGGTTTACTTTTGTTTTATGCTTACGGATTTGACGTTCCAGCTTGTTTGTAGCGAGATCAATTGCATTGTACATATCCTCGTTATGCACTTCAGACCGAAGCGCCAGATCTGTCATCGGAATCGTAACCTCAACCTTGGACTCCTTGTCATTGTAAAACTTCAAGTTGACGTTCACATCGGCATTTACACTATGCTCAAAATAACGCTCCAGCTTGCCGATCTTCTTCTCGACATGATCCTTTAACGCGGGTGTCACTTCAATATTTTCTCCTCTGATGTTATAGTTCATCAAAGAACGCCTCCCTTTTATTAAGGATATGTATCTATTTCTCCTTTACCCTTTACAATTCCTGCTGAAACGTAAACCTTTTGTGAAAATTCAGTGAACTTTGTCGAATTATACCGTTTTATGCTAATGTTTCTATGGTTACGGGAGGTATATGTATATGCTGGCAATAAGAAAAAATGCCTTACACAAAGTCAATTAATCACAAAGGGCTCCATACATCGATGAATGGACAGCATCCATTTCCTATAGTGAATCAGAAAATGTCCTTTTAAATACTCGCAGAATTCATGAGAGGGGAATGAGAAAGAAACCAATTGATCAAATTCTGCAAAAATCTCGTCAAAAGCCTTAACGCATACTTCTGCGCACCGTGTGTTCATCACGAAAAGAAGAGTTGAATGGGTTGAATCCAAATAAAAAAAGGCTTGGATCAGATCTTGGTAGATCCGATCCCCTTCTGTTTTTGATAAATTCTGTTCCGCCTCTATCAAATAGCACAGCCCTTCCTCAATTGTAAAAAGAAGATGATAATAAGCTGATAAAAGCGTATAATCCTCAATGCTCTTCAAGGCACTCACCTATTTACGCTTGTCATAATATCTGCCGTCAATCGTGATGTTGTTATAAGGATTTAAATACGTCGTATGCATCGCACGTTTTCTTTTCACCTGCTGAAGTTCTGCTGCGATTGACTGCTTCAGTCTTTCCATTTCCTTCACAATAAGCTGATCCCATGTCAAGACAAGCTTCATCTGCTTTCGCTCTTCTTCTGAAAGCGGCAGAGATATCCCCTGAATAAGTTCAGACCGTTTAGACACAAAGTCTTCAATTTGCTTTAAAAGTTCATCGCTTTCCGGTGTATTTTGTATGTGTGACAGCATACTCTCCGTCTCAGTGTATAGTTGATCTATGTTTTTCATGCGATCCCGCCTGATCCGTGCCGGTCCTTCCGTTCACTTTGCATGGCTTGTTTCCAAGCATCGCGAAAATCTTTTACATAGCCCTCTACCTCAGCCAGCATGCTCGTATCATTTTTGATATTTGCCTGTACCAATCTTCGATACATATAATCGTACATCGCACCCATTGAACCGGAAAGCTCTATGTTGCGGTTAAGTGTACCATTTAATTCCTGAATGATATTTTGCGCTTTAATCAGATTTTCATTTTTACCTTCCATATCATTATTCTCAATGGCCTGAGATGCAAGTTTTATAAATTTCAAACAGCCATTATACAGCATAAGGGTCAGCTCCCCGGGCGTAGCGGTATTCACTGAATTTTGCTGATAAGCTGCATAAGGATTTTGGATCGCCATGTGTCATCCTCCAAATTACATTTATTGTACAAGTAGCTGTGATAAATAGGACGCTTGTTCGTTCATTTTTTGAATCGCAGAATCCATTGCACTGAATTTTTTATAATAACGGTTTTCTACTGTGTTCAATCGGTCCTGCATATCGGTGATTTCAGTACTGATGGAACGCAAATTTTTCCCAATTAAATAGTCGCTTGCTCCCATTGTTGAATTGCCGGCTTTTGCTTCAATGCTTTTCACTGTGCTTCTCAGTGTGTCGCCGATACGTTTCATAATACCTTTATCACTATAGTTGCTTTCGCTCGATCCGCTCGTAAACAAATTAGCAACACTTTGCGGATCTTCTTCTATTTTTGCTTTTAGTTTATCCTCGTCTATTTCTAAATGACCCCGTTTGAGATAAGCGCTTGAAGTGGTAATGCCGAATTGTGTCAATTGATAGGATTCACCATTCGCATTTACTTGAGAATAAAAATCAGTCCGCAACTGGTTTGTTCCGGTGCTTATACTAGTATCATTTCTAAGCAAACCGCTCTTCGCTTTCTCTTCCCAGAGCTCTACTTCTTTATCAGACATTGCTTCTTTTTGCTCACTCGTCAGCGGCGTATAGTCTCTGTATTTCGTTTCTTGCAGCTTTTCATTCAGACTGTCAACCAGCTCATTATATTTATCTACAAAATCTTTAATTTTGTTATAAATACCGTCAACATCGGTAGAAACAGATGTAGTAACGGGACCTGTTGCAGCGGTTGTATTTTTAATTGAGTAGGTTACGCCGTTAACCGTAAAGTTGTTTGTCAGCTTCTCCATTTCAAAGCCATTAATCGTGACTTTTGCATTTGTTCCTTCTTTGTAAGCAGTGAGCTTATTATCAGTATCTAATGAAAAGCCCAGCTGGCCAGACATAAAGTCTGCCGTTGCCGCGTCTGCTGCCTGTATGCTGCCTCCTGCGCCTGTCGCTTTTGAAGAAAATGCAATCGTTTCTACATACTCTGTGCCATTAAAAATTTTATCTTTAAATGCGGATACTCCTAAATCCGAGCTGTTAATCTTAGAAATAACGTTATCAATTGTATCGGCACTCGTCACACTTATATTCACTGATTTCGCTGCTGTCTCGCCAGGGGCAACCACGTTAAACGCCAAATTATAATCGCCCTGTGTGTATCCCGAATAATTGCTTGCCTTATATGTTGCGGCAGTTGCCAAGCTTGCTACTTCGACAGTAGAGGAAGAGTTCGGCGCGCTTGCACTTCCTGTAGCAGTCAGAACAGATTCATTTGAGCTTGTTACAGTTTTGCTCTGATACACACTCGGATATGTCATTGTATTTTTAGACATATAATCCTGCAATTCTTTTATTTTTGAGTTGACTTCTCGATAGCTGTCACGCTGCCATTCAAGGAGCTGCTTTTTTTGCGTCAGTTTATCAAGCGGCACTCTTTCTGTCTGCATCAGCTTTGATACGATATCATCTATATCCATACCTGACGCCAGACCTGTTATTCTCGTGACCATTTCAAACCACTCCTAATCTACTTTTTTTCATCAACAAATAACCCAAGAAATTCAGTCATAGCCGCATAAAAATCAAGCCATTGTTTGGGCGGAATCTCGCGGACAACTTCATTTGTAGAGTCTTCTATTACCTTTACATAGTATTCGTTTAGTTTTTCATGGAGCTCAAACTTCAAGTGGACTTGCGAAGGTTCCAAAAGCTTGTTCGTTTCTTCTACCATTTCAGTAAGGTCGGTATATGAAACTTGATGAACGGGAACCTGACTCTTCTCATTATCTTTTTGATTATGTATTTGAGTATCATAACGATCCCAAACAGGTTGTAACGTAGTGAGTCTTTCAATGTTCAATTGATCATCCCCTATGTCCCAATCTATCGTTTATATCGACTAAGTCGAGATAAGATTACACATATTTATGGAAAAAAACTCATCTGTTTTAGAATTCTTGTTTGGAAATACTTTTATAGGTTAGTGGAGAATCCGATTATTATATCACGAGTTATAGACAGCCAGGGGGAAGATTTGGAGTTAGGAATATAAAAAAAGACCCCGGCAAACGCCAAGGTCTTTTTCAAAATTAACGTAACAATTGAAGTACGTTTTGCGGCTGTTGGTTCGCTTGAGCAAGCATAGCTTGAGAAGCTTGAGAAAGAATGTTGTTCTTTGTGAACTCGCTCATCTCTTTAGCCATGTCAACGTCACGGATACGAGACTCAGCAGCTGTCAGGTTTTCACCAGAAGCGCTTAAGTTGTTGATTGTGTGCTCTAGACGGTTTTGTACCGCACCAAGTTTAGCACGCTGAGAAGAAACTTGGTTGATCGCTTCATCAACAATTTTCAATTGATTATCGAAACCAATATCAGTTGCATCTGCTTTATTATCAGCGAATTTTGTTACATCAAGATCATTAACAGAATGGAGAGCTGCAATTGAACCATCAGCTTCTTTAATTCCAAGAGCATCAGCACCCATATCCTCAATATTTACAGAGATTTGCTGTGTAGCATTTGCTCCGATTTGGAAAATCAAGTTCTTTTGATTTGCAGGAGTAGCTGCGTCAACTTTGTAAGTGCCATCTAGCAATTTCTTACCGTTGAATTCTGTACGATTTGAAATACCATCGATTTCATCTGTTAAAGCTGAAATTTCATCTTGGATAGACTGCAAGTCAGTTGCTTTGTCCTGAGTCCCAGTGTTTCCTGCTTGAACAACTAGTTCACGAACACGTTGAAGGATAGCATGAGTTTCAGTCAATGCACCCTCAGCTGTTTGGATAAGAGAGATTCCGTCTTGAGAGTTTTTAGAAGCCATTTCAAGACCTCTAATTTGCCCTCTCATTTTTTCAGAGATCGCAAGACCTGCTGCGTCATCTCCCGCACGGTTGATACGAAGACCAGAAGAAAGCTTCTCCATGTTCTTTTGGCTAGCACCGTTGTTTGAAGACAAACGGTTTAGTGTGTTAAGTGCTGCGATATTGTGGTTAATTCTCATTGTTTTGTTCCTCCCTGAATATGTTGTTAAGGCACGTCCTTGTGCCTTGTTTTTTTGTAACTGGCGGAGTGTTTGCGTCTCCTCCCGGCTACATCATTAATATCGGATTGTCTCTGATTTTGTTAATACAAAAATAAAAAAAATCCTCACTTTTTTTGTGAGGATAATGCGGAGATCACATCGCTGGATAACGCTGCCGCACGGTTATTTTCTTCCTGAATGGTCAAGTAAATTTCTTTCCTGTGAATATCAATATGCTTTGGGGCTTCAATTCCAATTTTCACTTGGTCACCCTCAACCGCAATCACTTTTACTTCAATATCAGCACCTATTTGAATCGCTTCGTTTATTTTCCGCGATAAAACTAGCATGATTCTCCTCCAATCGGATGCTTTGTCGTATATGGGGAGTCGTGTAAAACGACTTGCTTAGCCAGCATGTTCTTGCGATTCACAATAATAGGAGCTAATAAATTAGCAGTAGTTTTTTCGAATGGCTCTGCCATGGTCAATAATGTCATGACTTCTACGTCTTCAATATTATCGATATCCAAAAGTTCAGCAGTTGATTCATCAAGGTCAAATTCATAATTCTTAAAAAAGATAAACGGACTTACAACGATGAACGCAAGATTCTCTGAAGTGACGGACTGCAGCGCCACGAATGGAGAGTCTTCTGAAAGCGGAAGAATGACGAACTGTTTTTCTTCTAAGAAGCCTGGAATCCCGTTTTCAAAAAGAATGATTTGTTCTTCTTTTACATTCATTTGGCCATGGTATTTAGTATGAATGATCATTGTTCACGATCCTTTTCTTTTTACTTTTCGAGTGATTCTTTTAGGTTTTCTACCTCTATATTTAAATCAGGGTATTGGAGCATGTCAACCTTAACGTTTCCCGGCATATATTCAACAATCGGCTTATGCGGTTCAGCCTGAATAACAGGCTTTCGCGGCGTAATCTGAATATCAAGCTGTGACGGGGTATATTGTATTTTCACCCTTGAAAGAGAAGGAGCGTAATGTTCGCCTAATTGAATTTGGTGCATCTCAGAGTTTCTCTTTGCTTGTGAAGCGACTGGGTTCCCCTTATTTTCAATTCTCATAAGCTCGTCGCCTTCTTCTGCAGTACGGGCTATCCCTTCCATTACATCCTCATGCCCTTGTTGGGCAGCTTCTTCGATTCTTTTGAATACATGCTTTCTGTCTAATTCTTCCCATGCTTGCGTTTGGTCAATCGTAAGTTTTCCAGGTGTCACCGATATTTCCATTTCCGCGCTTGGCTGTTCAATCTCCAGATCGGCTTGCGGCTGCTCCATTTTTAAGCTGGCGGGCGTCGTTGTTAAACCAATTTTCCCTTGAACACTATGCATAATCAATCTGGGAATTTGCATCACTCTACCTCCTAAACTATAAAAAAAGCGAACTCCTGAGAGCCGCTTACTTTAAAAAGTCGATCAATGTAGGCTGAACAATTTGCGCATTTACAGCCAGAGTAGCCCTGTGCACGCTTTGCTGCGCAATAAATTCAGTTATTATTTCTTCCAGTTCTACGTCTTCATTGTCTGACAACACTTTTGTAGCTGTTTCTTCTTGAGCTGAAAGTCTTGTATTAATCAGTTCAAGACGATTATATCTCGCTCCAATATCAGATCGTTCTGAACTCATACCGTCAGAAAATTGATCAATATCATCTAAAACGCTGTCTATACCGTCCAAAGAACCTGAATTAAGTGCTGTCTCAAATGAATTTAGCATTTCAAACACATTTTGTCCGCTTCCAGAAGTACCGCCAAAGGCTGCCTTCGGATCTGAGTTTACCTTTAATGACATATTATCCGATATATTGACAATAACGTCAGCCGTATCAGAAATCGTATAAGTTCCGTCACCGTTGTCTTTAACTGGAGGTGTATCTGAATTAGTGCCATTGAAGATATATCTGCCGTTCACTTGTGTATTAGCAATATTTAAGAGCTGTTCTTTTAATTGTTTTACTTCTACACCAATAGCTTGCAATTCTGCTCCACCATTTGTGTCATTCTTAGCTTGAACAGCTAACTCTCTGACCTTTGACATAATGTCAATTCCTTCAGTAATGTTTGTTTCTGTGTTTTCAAGCCAAGTAAAGGCTTGAGAAGCATTACTTTGGTATTGCTGAACTTGAGATAACTGCGTATTGTACTTTAAGCTTTTCATAGCTACTACAGGATCATCGGAAGCTTTTGAGATTTTTTTTCCGGAAGAAATCTGTGATTGAAGTTTATCCAGCTTTGAGTAGCTTGAACCGATATATCTCAATGAGTTTTGCTGAATCATGCCTTGTGTTACTCTCATTTGATCTACCTACCTTCCCCCGACACCCATGCCATTAATTACTTTATCAAGGATTTCGTCTTGTAACGTTACCATTCTTGCGGCAGCATTGTATGCGTGTTGGAATTGAATCATATTGGTCATTTCTTCATCTAAAGAAACAGCGCTCATTTGCTGACGGTTTATGTCTGCATCATTCAGCTGTGTTTCTGTATTAGATGCCAGCCGATTCGCCTCTTGAGCTTTGATCCCCAGCTCGCCAATGAGACCAGCATAATAATCTAGCACACTCGTTTCTTTTCCGTTAATGGTGATGTCCCCAGTTAACACATTTGCTAAATTCGTTGCGTTTGAATTATCGTTTGCTGCTCCAGTAAGTGAGAAAGCGATATTCGCGCCTTTTGAATCTTTTATGCTGTCAGTGACTTTAATCTTACCTGCTGCGCCTTTTGCCGGCTCAGTTTCACCCCCGGTAAAATCAAAAAAGTCCCCGCCTTGTTCACCGCTCTCTGTCAGACCATTTCGGTGTACTTCATTGAAAGCTTTTGCAAATTCGAGCGCCATATTATCAAGATCTGAAAGCATCTCCGGATATATGCCCTTTTCTTTGCCGTCTGCCGTGACATATCCATAAGACTGTATAAATCCTAACAGTGATCCATTGCTGCTGAACGACTCAGCTTGAACCGCAGTGTCTCCAATTGAAATGCTTGTCACTAAGCCCGTTTCATTATCATAGTTAGCTTTCAGCTCTGAAACCTCATAATTTTTTCCGTCCAGAACAGTTCCCAGCGACTGTTTATTTTTATCCAGGATTTCGATCGATACAGTTCCTTCCGAAGAAGCAAGCGCATTCCCGCCTGATTTGTTGTAGCTCACTTTGACATCAACAATTGAAGATAATTTATCAATCAGCAAATCACGTTGATCGTATAAACCATTCGGAAGCAGACCGACTGGTTCTACCTGTGCAATTTGCTTATTGAGACTGTTTAATTGAGATAGCAGTGAATTAACATCTAGTACACTAGTATCTAGTTCTGCTTTTAAATTTGATTGAACTTTTGTAAGGGACTCAGAAATATGATTAAACGTATCAGCAACAGCCTGTCCTTTTTGAGAGACAACAGAACGCGCACTGTCCTCATTTGCATTATTGGATAGTTCTTGCAGAGAATTCCAAAATGAATTTAGCACACTGTTTAATCCGCTGCCACCAGTCTCATTCATAATCCCTTCCATTTGGGACAGGGCTTTAGCCTTCGTGTCATAATATCCAGAACTGCTGTTTTGGAGGCGGTATTGGTAGTCAAGAAAGATGTCTCTGATTCTTTCAACTGACTTGCCTTGTACACCCGTTCCCATTTGTCCCGCAGTTTTTTCTGCATTTTTTGATACAGCAGGGAAATAGTCCGTTGCCTCTAATGAGACTCGCTGTCTTGTATAACCATCAGTATTGGCATTTGCCACATTATTTGCAGTAGTGCTTAACGCTGCTTGCTGAGCGCTTAACGCCCGCCTTGCAGTTTCAAGACCCATAAAGGTAGATGTCATATTCTGAATTCCTTTCTGCTAAGCTTTTGAATCAAAAAGTTTCATCCGGCTGCTCTTTGGAAGCTCAGCTTTAATTGATTTGCTGTAATTGAAATTATTTTCCTTAGGAACCAGCATATCGTACGAAATAGAGATGAATTGCAGCGCGTCTCTCGTCAACTGCCTATTCATCTCATTCACTTCTTTCAGATGTCCGAGAACGTTAGAAAGAGCTTCATATAGTTGTTCCAGCTCTTCCTTTTCACTGCCTGAAGTTTTGGCGATACAAGCAGAAATGGTGTTATTTTCGCTGAATCCGAGAAAGGCGGAAGTCGCTTTGATCCGGTCATCTTCTGTCTGCCCGATAGCTTGAATATACTTTTGTTCCTTTGTCAAAATGTTAGAAAGCTCTTTTGTTTTGCCGGCTTTGAGCGCTTCCGTCTTTTCCTCAGACAGCGTGAGCAGATGCTCATGCAGAACGCAAAGTCGCTTCAATTGTTCAATAATTGGCTTTGCTGACATGGGCTTTCTCCTTTTTTATTGCTTTTTATAAAAATTAATCATATTTTTCGCTATATGATTTGCGTCTACTTTGTATGACCTGTTTTCAATTTGCGCTTTAAGCTGCTCAATTTTTTCCTGGCGTGAACCAGTGACTGCGTCGGATGCATTTTGCAGTTCCTTAGCCTGTGATGAAATTTCAATTTTATCTTTAGGCTGTGCAGCAGTTTTTTGCACCGCTTGCTTTTCATAATTTTTTTGGTATGGATTAACGGATTGTGTTCCAAATTGATTGATTTTCATAGGATTCCTCTCGCTTTCCGTTGCAGTCTTTAAACAATCTAACCCTTTTATCGACTGCGTTTTCAGTTAGTTTAGGGAATCAGCTGTTTTTGGTATTATAGGCATAGTATGTGTCTTTTTTACTATTTTCCCGTTCTGTTTTCAATGCGGATTCTTGGTTCAGATGATCTATTTGATCCTTTATATCGGACTGGCAAGCCTTGCAGAACTTGCCTTCCCTAATCGATGTCCCGCACCTTTCACAAGGGTATGCCAAATTCGGCAGATGAGTAATTTGGATTCGCTTTTGCCTGATGAATTTTAAAATCAGCTCTTCCTCCACACCTGTTTCCTCAGTTATGCGGCTCAGTGTTGATTGCCTGTTTTCCTGTTTCCTTAAAAATTTATACACAGTCTCAAATGATTTTTCTTCTTCCTTAATACACGCCTGACACACGGTTTGCAGCTTTGTTTTTAAAAATAAAGCATTGCATTTCGGACAATTCGCCAGTTCACCCATCATGTTTACTCCTTATTCATTAATATGCCTGCAGTAATTTCTAGACATTATATCGGCACAAAAATTGAATCATTTAGCTTCTCACTAAGGTAAAAGATGACACAGAACCAGCTTTGCCTTTCTCCAATAAACAGCGGGCAGCATAGTGCAAAGTGGCGCCCGTAGTATAAAGATCGTCGATTAAAACGATATCCATACCCTCAACGGAGCTGTTTTTTGTTTCAAAAACATGCTCTGAAAGCAGGCGCTCCGTTTTCTTTTTCTTAGACTGCTTTTCATTATTCAGGCGGATGAGAGGATTGAGGATGGGCCGGTTTAAGCATTCAGCAAGCATTTGTGACTGGTTAAAGCCGCGTTCTGCTTTCCGTTCTTCGCTTAACGGAATGGGAACGAGCACAAGGCGTTTATCTGGGTAGACAGCAGAGAATTCTGAGGAAAAGTCATTTTTAAAAGCGCTTATTATCGCTGCATCTCCCCTGAATTTCATTCGGGCGAGCGTTTCTTTCATCATGTCATTATATAAGTAAACAGAACGGTTTTGACTGAGCCTTAAGCCGTCATCTATTCTTGATTTCCATGCCTCGCAATCCGCACACACTTCATGAGCGGTTTGAGGCCTGCCGCAAAGCGGACAGATAGCCCCTTTGATGATCTGTAATTTGTTTCTGCAGAACTGACAGACCCTGTCGTCAGGTTTTAATAAGAATAGTGAGCACCATGAAACAGCTTGAGAAAATTGTGAATCACATAATAGACAGATCAGTTTTTTAGAGCCTCCTCCTGTCTCGTTTCGCATTGATCACTCGGATTCTCCGATACCACAGCAGCTGCTTCAGCCAAAATCACAAGCATAGCCGTGTTTTTCTGTTTATCTACCAGCTCAGCTTTCGTATATGCAATCTTTTTTAAATCAGTGACGTAAGCTGGTCTTACTTGGTTTAAAGAAAGTGCAAGTACATCATTTTTGCATACTTGGCAAGTGCAGGTCATATGAAGCTGATCCATATATCGGTCAAGAAGTTCTTCCATCATGATTTCTTTTGAATTGACAAGCATTTTTACAGCTCCTCATTAGTTATATGAGTATACTGTATCATGTTTTTAAATATTAACTAGTCTATCAATTTATTTTTTAAAGCCAATTCATTCATTATTTTTATATGTTTTCTTGCCTCAATCATACTCTTTGTTTTTCCGAAGTGAAAATAAATGACATCGCCGTCTGCATGTTCTTTATGCCGTCCTGTCCTTCCCGCGATTTGCACAAGCGCGCTTTCCGTAAAGATGGGCGATTCTGCCCCTAAGATGCCTGTTTGGACCATAGGAACTGTGACACCTCTTTCCAATATTGTTGTTGTGATTAACAGATCAAACTGACCGTCTCGAAATTGCTGCACTTTTTCTTTTCTGAGCTTATCTTCCGCATGTACAGCCGCTGTTCGATAATTCATGTTTTTAAAACAGGAAGCAGCTTTTACCAGAACAGAAATGGAAGGAACAAATAAAAAAACGGGCTTTCCTTCTTTCACATGCTGTTCTATCCATCTTTTTACCGCATTTGGGATTTTGTTTCGGGTTAATTTCTTTTTCCAGTTTCCGCACCACTGAAAGCGCGGTTCAGGCAATGGCTTCCGATGGTATCTGGCCGGTATGCGAACGGATTTTAACTCACCTTTATACGTTTTTCTTTTTAATTCTTTAGGAGGTGTTGCGCTTAGATAAACAAGAGTGCTGTTTTTCTTTCTCGCTTTTTGAACAGCGAATTGAAGAGTTTGATCAGCGGAATATGGAAAAGCATCCACTTCATCAACGATCATGACGTCGAATGCGTCTTTATAACGCAAAAGCTGATGGGTTGTGGAAATCATAAGCGGAGATAAACGCCCTTTGTCATCACTTCCTCCGTATAGAACTGAAATATCAGCACCCTGAAATGCAGCCTTCAGTCTCGGAGCAAGCTCTAATACAACATCGGTGCGCGGGGTCGCAATACAAACACGCAGTCTTAGATTTAATGCCGATTCTATACCCGGGAATAATAATTCAGTTTTACCTGCGCCGCAAACAGCCCAAATAAGGAGCTCTTCTTGCTTCGAAATTGCTTCAATTAAGACGTCAGCGGCCTTTTGCTGTCCGCTTGAAAGCTTTCCATCCCAAGTCAGTTTTATAGGCTTCCAGTTTGCCTCTGCCTCCTTGCACCAGGAATATAAAGAAATATCCTCACTCACTCTGCCCATCATGACACAAGAGCGGCAGTATACTTTATCTTCTCCTGATGAATGATACGAAGAAAAATACTGTTGATCATTTTGACCGCATCTATTGCATCTATATCCCCATTTATTTTTTGATATAGACTCCTCGGCAGATATATAACCATGCTCGATATGCCAATCAATGATCTCGTCAGAAAATGGGATTTCTGTTTTAAGCAGATGACGGCCCTGAAGCTGCTGCTGCAGTTCTTTAGAGAATGGGCTGTTCGATTCTGATGTCTTAGTCTGCATAGTACGGCCTCCTTGCGAGATATTATGCCGGAATGAAAATATTCTGTCTAACAGCTAAAAAGAGAATATAAAAAAATCTCCGCTTCTAAAACGGAGATTTCATCATTTATTTAAAACACCAGCAGATTCCTATTGCACCTTCACCAAGATGAGTGCCTATAACCGCACCAAAGTAGCTGTTATAAAAATCAACATGCGGATATTTTGCAGAGAGCTCTTCAATAATACTCGATGCTTCTTCTTCTCGATTAGCGTGAATAACGGCAGCTTTCATCGGCATGCCCTTACTCGCGTCTTCATCTAAAAGCTCGTAAATCCGCGAAATTGCTTTTTTGCGTGTGCGGATCTTCTCAAAAGGCACAATTACCTTATTGTCAAAATGCAGAATAGGCTTTACCTTGAGAAGACTCCCAATAAAGGCTTGAGCACTGCTTAATCGTCCGCCTCGCTGAAGATGAGTTAAATCATCCACCATAAAATATGCCCGAACGGTTTTTTTCATTTCTTCCAGTTCTTTTATAATGTCTTCCGGCGATGACGCTCCATTTCTGATCAATTCAGCTGCTTTCAGAGCATAAAAACCTTGAGCCAGACAGCTGATCTCTGAGTCAAACGGGTATACTTCAATATTATCGACCATTGTATTCGCTGCAGCTGCACTGCTGAACGTTCCGCTAATTCCGCTAGAAAGATGAATACTGATCACCGCATCATATGACTTGCCGAGCTCTTCATACAAAGCAACCAGCTCGCCGATCGCAGGCTGAGAAGTGGATGGAAGCTCTGTATGCTTTTTCACTTCTTGGTAAAAGCTTCTCCAGTCCATTTCTGTTTCTTCATGATATGTTTCATCCCCAAAAACAACCTGGAGAGGAATCATGTGTATATGATTTTGTTCACGCATTTCTTTTGGAATATATGCCGTACTATCTGTTACTACTGCAATATTCATAGCTTCGTTACCTGCCTTATCAATTTATGACTCTATTGTAAGGGAAACAGAAGCCTAAAAAAAGACCTGCCTCAAAAAGGCAAGTCCAATTTCATGCTATCTCATTTCTACCCAACCATTTTTAATGGCGACCACCACGGCTTGCGTCCGGTCGTTTACATTCATTTTTTGTAAGATATTGCTGACATGGTTTTTAACAGTTTTTTCACTGATAAACAATGATTCACCGATGCCGCGGTTGCTTTTTCCGTCTGCAAGCATTTGCAGCACTTCACATTCCCGTCTTGTTAAAATATGTAATGGTCTGCGAATCTCTGGATAGACCTCATGCTGAGGATGAGCAGAAACTCCGCTTGTTGCAAGACGTCGGAATTCGTTTACGAGGTTGTGAGTAACCTTCGGGTGAAGGTAAGAACCGCCCTCGGCAACTACTTTAACCGCTTCAATTAGTGTATCAGCATCCATCTCTTTCAGCAGATAACCTCTTGCACCTGTTTTCAGGGCATGTGTTACATAATTCTCGTCATCGTGAATTGATAGAATAATTACTTTAGATTCAGGATACAGCTCTACAAGCTGCTTTGTAGCTTCCACGCCATTTACGTTCGGCATATTGATATCCATGATCACGACATCAGGATGATAGTGCTCAACGATACGAGCCGCTTCATCTCCGTCGTCTCCTTCCGCTACCACTTCAAAGGTAGGTTCAAAATCCAATATCCGCTTAACACCTTCACGAAATAACTGATGGTCGTCGATAATAACAATGTTTACTTTAGTCACAAGCCACGCCTCCTTGTATTATTGTTCTATATACTCTGGTATTCGGTCAATATGCCTTTTGGCTCTATTTTACAAATCATAGTCAAAGAGATAACGGAACCTTAATCATGATAAATGTCCCAAGACCTATTTTTGAATCTATAGTCATGGTCCCTTCCAATAAATCTACTCTTTCTTTCATTCCAAGCAAGCCGAATGATTTGTTTTTCTTCTCTTTCGCTTCCTTCAGGTCAAATCCTTTGCCGTTATCTTTTATCATTAAAATCACAAAATCCTTTGTAATCTCAACTTTGACTGTAATTTCTTCAGATCCAGAATGCTTTAACGCATTGGATACAGCTTCCTGTGCGAGTCTGAAGAGCGCAACTTCAAACTGAGGCGCGAGTCGTTTGTCCTCCGTATCGCCGATGCACTGAAAATGTATTTTCACCTTACCGTTATATTCTTCGGTTGTATATAGATATTTCCGCAAAGTTGGAATCAGGCCTAGGTCATCAAGGGCCATCGGTCTTAAATCATATATAATCCGTCTCACTTCGTAAAGAGCATTCCGCACATTTTGGCGGAGATTTTTGATTTCCTGGAATCCGTCTTCAGCGCCTCGGTCTCTGAAAATCCGTTCAATTAATTCCGATCTCATCATAACATTTGCCAGCATTTGTGCAGGGCCATCATGAATTTCTCTCGAGACTCTTTTTCTCTCTTCTTCCTGCGCTTCAATAATTCTCAAGCCAAAATCCTGTTTTGCCTGCGCATCAGCAAGAAGCAGCCCAACCTCCCGAAGATCCTGATTCAGATAGTTCAGCACGACCGTAATCTGGCTCACTAGTGATTCTGAGCGTTCGATGATTTCCTGAAGGCCTAACAGTCTGCGTTCCAAATCGTCCCGGCGTTCGCGCAATTGCTTTTCACGCTGCTGGATCATCGTCAGTTCTACTTGCAGCTTATGGGCTTTTTCATAAGCGTTGCGGATTTCTTCTTCACTGAATCTATGAAAATTGCGGCTGACCTCGGATAAACGGTTTCGCGCATGGCGGGTTTGCACTTCAAGTTTATCACCAAGCTCGATGACTTCATAAACCTGCTGTTTAATTTGTTTCAGTTCTTCGACCAGCTGTTCATACTGCTGGCGTGACTGCTCCCCGATTTGAAAAACCTCATCCTTGCTCCCGTCAACGGTTTTCAGCATCTTCATCAAAATAGAGTCCAGAACTTTGGAATCCATCTTTGTTTTATTCATAATTTCCCTCCGTCACGGTGTTGTCATATATTTTTATTATAAATGTAATTGATCTGCAAATTGTGTCGAATTATAATGAAAGAATGCGTATATTCTAGAAAAAAACAATTTTATGTACCTTCTTACTCTTTATGATAACAAAATACGCACAAAAATTCTAAAGACTGTACGAATTTGTATAGGCGGTCTTTTATGCTTAGCAGGGGGTCAGCAAGCATGCTGCACAGCTATTTTACTGTGAAAGAAGCAGGAGAACACGAGATTGTTATAGAAAAATCGCGTTTTATCTGTCATTTAAGCCGTGTTTCTACCGAACAAGAAGCACAGGAATTTATACAGAAAATAAAGAAACAGCACTGGAATGCAACTCATAATTGCTCAGCTTACGTAATTGGCGAAAACGATCATATCCAAAAAGCCAATGATGACGGAGAACCGAGCGGCACCGCAGGAGTACCTATGCTCGAGGTGCTAAAAAAACGCGGACTTAAGGATACTTGTGCTGTCGTTACGCGTTACTTCGGCGGCATAAAGCTGGGAGCAGGCGGTTTAATCCGCGCTTATGGGAAGTCAGTGTCTGAAGGATTAAACCATATAGGTGTTGTAGAACGGAAGCTTATGAGGGTTATGCATACTTCCGCAGATTATACTTGGCTTGGCAAGATTGAAAATGAATTAAGGGAATCACCTTTTCTATTAAAAGAAATTCATTATGCAGAAAACGTAGAATTCGAAGCATATGTAGAAGAAAAAGAAACACAATCGTTTTCTGAGTGGATGACAGAGTTAACAAATGGAAAAAGTGATATTACAGAGGGAGAGTTGACGTATCTTGAAAAAGCCGTCAATCACATAAAGGAGACTGAATAATGGCTGAACGCGTTAGAGTGCGTGTGCGCAAAAAGAAAAAGAGCAAACGCAGAAAAATTTTAAAAAGGATTATGTTGTTGTTCGTCCTTGCATTATTGGTAGTTGTAGGTCTCGGAGGATATAAACTATATAAAACCATTAACGCTGCGGATGATTCATACGATGCGCTTTCCCGCGGAGATAAATCAAATCTTCGCAGTGAAGTTGTAGATATGAAGAAAAAACCATTTTCTATTTTATTTATGGGAATCGAAGATTACGCGACAAAAGGACAAAAAGGGAGATCTGACTCTCTTATTGTAGTTACCCTTGATCCAAAAAATAAAACCATGAAAATGCTGAGCATTCCGCGCGATACACGTGTGCAATTAGCAAGTGACACAACCGGCAGCAAAACAAAGATCAATTCCGCTTACAGCAAAGGCGGAAAAGATGAGACTGTTGAAACTGTTGAAAACTTCTTGCAAATCCCAATCGATAAATATGTAACAGTCGATTTTGACGGATTTAAAGATGTTATTAATGAAGTTGGCGGTATTGATGTAGATGTACCTTTCGACTTTGATGAAAAAAGCGATGTGGACGAAAGCAAACGTATTTATTTCAAAAAAGGCGAGATGCATTTAAATGGTGAAAAAGCCTTGGCGTATGCCCGCATGAGAAAGCAGGATAAACGCGGAGATTTCGGCCGTAATGACAGACAGAAACAAATTTTAAACGCGTTGATCGATCGGATGTCCAGCGCAAGCAATATTGCAAAAATTGATAAAATCGCAGAAACAGCCAGTGAAAACGTAGAAACCAATATTCGCATTACTGAAGGTTTAGCCTTACAGCAAATTTACAGCGGCTTTACCAGCAAGAAAATTGACACGCTGTCAATTACTGGTTCTGATTTGTATTTAGGGCCTAACAACACGTATTATTTTGAACCGGATGCTGCGAATCTGGAAAACGTCAGAAAAACGCTTCAAGAACATCTAGATTATGTTCCTGATACGAGCAGTTCAAGCACTGACAGCTCCAGTACCGATGGCTCAACATCAGACAGCACTGGCAGTTCAAGCACTGACGGAAGCACTGCAACAGACGGCACTACGAGCGGAAGCGGCTACACAAATGACAGCAGCACAAGCTCAAACGGCACAACAAATTCAACAACTGACTCATCATATTGAAAAAAAGCCCGGTCCTTTAACGGATCGGGCTTTTTTGCGCAGAAAAAACACCGGCTCATAGAACCGGTGTTTTAATTTCTTTTCACAAGACGTTTATAGAATTTTGTAAATGGCTTAAAACGTTCATTCACGAGTCCCGTAACTTCTGCTATTATTTGCATAAATATAATTAAGATAAAGATAATAAACAGGGAAAGCCAAATTGTAGCGCTTTTCAGCACGATTGCACTGATGCTGAAAATAAATCCAATCAGATAGATGACAATGACCGACATCCGATGTGAAAGGCCAAAGGCCATCAGCCTATGGTGAATATGTGATTTATCGGGCGCTGAAATCGGCTGTTTGTTTAGTATCCGTCTTATGATTGCAAATGTTGTGTCAAAAATCGGCACGCCTAATATAATAATCGGAATGACAATACTGAACAATGTTACGCTTTTATACAGCCCTAACAATGAGAGAATGGAAATGACATACCCTAAAAACAGTGATCCCGTATCCCCCATAAAGATTTTTGCCGGATGAAAATTGTAGAACAAAAATCCGAGCGTACTTGCGATAACAACTAATGAAAGTGACAGAATGAGTACTTTTCCGCCAGATAGCGCCATAACTGCAATCGTGGACAGGCCGATAACAGAAAGACCTGCCGCAAGGCCGTCCAATCCATCAATCAGGTTCATCGCGTTTGTGATGCCGACAATCCATAATACAGTCAGCGGATATGCCATCCAGCCCAATTCAAATCGCTCAGCTAAAAAAGGTACTGAGAAAAAGTCCATTTTTAAGCCTGTGCTTACAATCATAATAGCTACGGCTAATTGAATGATAAATTTAACTTTTGCGCTTAATTGATATTTATCGTCAAGAATTCCCAACACAATAATGATAAATGCCCCGACTGTGATAGCCGTCATTCTTGTTTCTGTGTATATACCGGATACAAGCACACCTGTAACCACCCCGATAAATATGGCCAGCCCGCCCATTCGGGGCATGATTTTATCATGTACTTTTCGATTGCCGGGCTGATCAACTGCACCTATTTTAATCGCAATCCTTTTTACGATTGGGGTTATGATTAAAACCGTTAGCAGCGAGACAATAAACGCAACAACAATGCGAATCATGCGTTCGTCAAGCATAAAGAAGTCTCCTTTGGAATTATATGAAGTCTTTATTTATATAGAGAACCGTTCCTTCCATTATACCTTCTCCTTAGTTATTATAACAAGCTTCATCAAAAAGAAACACGTATAATCAAAAAACGCGCATCCCAATTAAAGGACTACGCATGTTTTTGAATGCCTGTATATTTCATGATTTGTTTGAATAAAACATTCCAGTCTTGTGTGCGGGCAATGTTTCGCCGCATCTCTTTGTATGTCTCGTCTCCGTCTTTTTCAAGCACTTTCTCGCACGCAGCTATAAAATCATTATGGTCATTGCCTTCCATATATTCGTAAATATACGGTTTTTGCATTTTAGAAGTTGACGGAAGGTTAGAGCCGACGACCGGCTTTCCTGCTGCTAAAAATTCAAATAGCTTAAGCGGGAAAACCGCTTGGTTATAGGATGACTTTTTATAAGGCATAATACCGACATCAATCAGTTCCATAAAGTGCGGAACTTCTTTCGGATCTGCCGGCCCCGTCCATATCACATTGGAAAGCTTCAAAAGCTCTTGAAACGCTGTGTCACCATTGGTGGCGTCCGGGCCGACCCATAAAAATGTCCAATCAGGTTTTCTCAGAGCTGCTTCTTCAATCAATTTAAAATCCAGCTTTGGTTTAATCCCGCCGATAAACCCCAGTACAGCCCCTTCTCTTCCCTGCAAGATGCTTCGATCGGGAACCGCTTTATGTTCTGAAAACAGGTCATATTCAACACCGTTTTCAACGGTATGAACCTTTTCTTGTCCCGCTGTCAGCTTTTTGTCAACTTCATTGTGCAGGTACTCCGATGAACAAGTAATGGAATCGGCACGCTCGATAATTCGCAGCTCCGCTGTTTTGATGACTTTCCGCCTGAACTCGGAAAGCATATTGGAACGTCCGCTGATCGGCGCCGCCCACAAGTCACTGCAATCATAAATCACCTGATCCCAAGGATACAGGGAAGACAGCAGCGGGAATCCGGGAAACGTGTACCATAAGCAGCAGCGTTCACCTCTGGCTGAAGCGGATTTCAGCTCTTCTAATAAAGGTGAGAGCTTATGCTTATAAAACACATCGGTATACCGTCCGAAGCGAAACATTTTCTTTTGCAGTAAGTCCTTTACGGCAAACTGCCGGATGCCGGATTGAACTTGCTGCAATTCCATCCTTTGGGTGCGCGGAGCCGGGCAGACCCAGATGACTTCCTTTGTTTCTTCCTGAGCAGCTAAAAATTCAGCCAATCGATGCCGTCTGTACCTCAATTGATCTTTTCCCCATTCAGCAGTAGCCACGATGACGTGAATCATTGCTTTTGTTTCCACCTTCATCACCTTTTCTCTCTGTTTGCGGTTATAGTCTTTTTTTCACCGCGTTTTTCGCATATTGAACAAAACACCATGTCGCTTTCATTAAATGGAGCCGTTCGATCTCTCTGTAGACAAACCATGTTTTTTTTGCAGCCTTCCATTTGTTGCTTGAAATCGAATTATTGACAAGCCGGTATTCAGCTAAACACTCATTCATTCCGTATGCTGTAAAACCCTTTTTTAAAAGAGACAGCCATGTTGCCAAGTCTTGCCTCGTTCTAATATTCGGCATTTGGATCTGTCCCGTCTGTTCCCTGTCAATCATCACCGTTAGACAGCCGATAATGGTATTTTTAAGAGCATCATCATATGTCAGGCTTTCGGGAGCATGAATGAATTTATCCATCGGCACCCCGTCCTGCGACATTAAACTGTAGCCTGTAAAGGAAAACGCACAGGACCGCTCCATCATAAAATTAAGCTGCCTTTTCAGTTTGTCTTTTTTCCATTTATCATCACTGTCCAAAAATGCCACATAGCGTCCTTGAGCATGTTCCAGCGCTTTATTTCTTGCTATCGCGGCTCCGCTGTTCTCTTCCAGAAAGATCACATGAATTCTTTCATCTATCTTCTCATACTGCTTTAAAATGTCGCGTGTGCCGTCCGTTGAGCAATCATCCACGATAATCATTTCCCAATGAGGGTAGCTCTGATCTAACACTGAATGAATCGTGTCTTCAATATAGTCACGCGCATTATAAGAAGGTGTAATGACAGATACGAGAGGTTTCCAGTTGGTCATGATCACATCTCCATCGTATGATTTTAAAAGGACTCTCTGAAAAATACAGGAATGACAACGAACATAAAGGCAATCGTTATGCCGATCAGAACACCCAGAACCGCTTTCTTTTTCGGGGACATTCCTCCGCCTGATGCCTCACTTACGGTTTCAGAATCAACGGCACTGGCCGCTTTCAGATTAAGCTGTGTGTTTTTCAGCTCATACAAAAATCTTTCTTTATCCACCTTGGAATCCTCGCTCACCGATTCACCTTCCAGCGCGTCTATGCTGCGGCGGATGACGGCTTCTCTTTCCTCAAACAGCTTTTGGTCGTTTTTGAGAAAGGTGGAGGAAACAGCGTTTAACACCGATTCGGTTCTTTCCTGATCCTGGTCGGCATAGCTCAAAGACAGTAAAGACTTAGACTCCGATTTCACGGTGAGCTTCTCTTTGATCTCCGCAAGATCTTCATCTTTTTCGTCAGGAAGCGCCTCCTTCAAAAAAGCATCACTCCTCAGCAGGAGCGGAATCTCTTCTGTACTGTTATAAACCGGATGATCATAGCTCCCTACAGCTAAAGTAACCTCAGCTGTGTAACTCTTTTTATCCGCGATTTGGGACGGCAGTATATATCCCGCCGCACCTAAAATAAGCGGCACTAATATAATCCAGATGATATTTTTCTTTATGCGCCGGGCTAATCTTATCACTATATCCTTCATATAAGTCTCCCTGCTTTTTTGTAGTCTGTTTACCGGTATATGGGCTCAAGCTGCTGCCTGGATCGCCTTAAGACATTCACCGCGGCGATGACGAGCGCCAGAAATACCCAATGGAAAAATAAATTTGAGACAGAGCTTGGGCTGATGCTGGATACCAGAAAACTGACCATAGCTGTGATGAGCCCTTCTGTGATCAGTCTTGACTGATTTTCCATTTTTCTTTCATAAAACTTGTAAAGCACCCATATCAGGTATAAATAAATGGCCAGATAGCCGAGCATGATAAGCAAGCCGAAGTTTGCCAGAATCTCTACCAGCCAATTGTGCACCTCTGTCACATTGTCAGTATCATATAAAGCATGATGCTCAAGATAATAAGACACATTGCCTGCGCCCACTCCGAATCCGTATGAGTCAAGGAAGAAGTGCCATGCATTTTTTAACAGATTGGCTCTGGCCACATTGGACGGAAGCGTCTCTTGGAATGAATGAGACGTCTGAGGAGCCAGGAACAGCTTCCAAAACACTGCGAAAATCCGGCTGGCAAAAAGAGCCGCAAAGACCGCAATTCCTGCTGCCGACAGCCAAATAGCGATTTTTTTCAGAACAGGCGGCAAGACAATAAAAATGTAGACGGCTATTCCCGCAAAAACGCCCAGCAGGCTGGCTCTAGAACCAGTCGCAAAGATTAAATACAATGTACCAAGCGAGAGCACAAGGCCAATTCCCTTTAAGTAACCGTTCTTTATGTTTTTCACCATTGCGATGTAAAAAAAGAAACTGATCGACAAAAATGTCGCAAAATCATTTTGATTAAAAAAGACTGAGGTCGGATAATGCTGCTTATATTCCGGTCCGCTGTACAAAGTCGAACTCGGGAGATGATGATGCGTGATATGATTGTAAAAACCGATGATCATCAGAAATACCGTCATCACCAGCCAGATGGAATAAATAATCATCAGACGTTCCATTTTTTGCACATACATCACAATAAGATAAATAAAAAATATCCCCATCGCCAGCAGTGCTAAATATTTCAGACCGTCTGTAACTGATTTGGCCCATAGCAAGGAAACAAGGCCATATAAAAACCAAAAGGCGAAAAAGAGCAAAATCCCTTTTACTTGCAGCCCGTTCCACCTTTCAATATGTGTTCGGCTCCGCAGTACCCCCACAAGATGGAGGCAGCCGGCGGCGATGAGCAAAAGCCGATAAAGAAACAAACTAAAGAATCCAAGATGAATCGCGAAAAAAGCATTATTTAAAAAAGTGCAGGCAATCAAAATATAGATGACGGCCATAAACAGCTGTTCTTTTGTTGTAAATGATGCTGCAAGCGTCAGCGCAAACAGGCCGATAGCCAATACAGCGAGAACGGCAGCCATCTGCGTAAGACCTGTATCTGTGCGGATGGCTCCCAGCAATAGGACGATCCCCAATATGACAGCGGCCAGTAACGCAAGCGTATGAACCGCTGAACGTTTGATACTCACATGCTTAACCCCTTTCCTGATGTTTCAGGAGCCGGCGGCCGAGCCTAAGCAGCCGGCACTTCAAACAAGTAACCCTTTTTCTTTTTATAAATTGACACTCCCCAAATCCTTAGCCAGTTCTTCCATTGGCAAAGCCGGAAAGTAGCGGTCGGAAGGTTCTGTTCCCCGAACCGCAGGACGGCCGATGGAGTGATAAATGTATCCCGCAGCCTGCATTTCTTCGAGTGAAAATATATTTCTGCCATCGATGATGATTGGCTGTTTTAAAAGCATTTTTGCTTTTACAAGCTCCATTTCTTTTACTTCCGGCCAATCGGTCAAAATAAGGCATGCGTCGGTTCCCTCCATCGCAGCATACACATCTGTGTAATACTCGGTCTGGTCGCCAAGGACTGCTGATGCCTCCGGAATGGCAATCGGATCATATGCTTTCACTTGTGCGCCCAGCTGCTGCAGCATTGGAATGATATCGAGAGCTGGAGCGGACCTCACATCGTTTGTATTCGGTTTGAAGGCCAATCCGAGCACGGAAATTGTTCTCCCTTTTATGCTTCCCATCACAGTTAAGAGCTTATCTACAATGTGAACGCGCTGCTTTTCATTTGTCTCAATGACGGCTTCTATGAGCTTAAATGGATATCCGGCCGTTTTGGCAATTTGAAGCAGTGCGGTTGTATCCTTAGGAAAGCAGGAGCCGCCAAACCCAATACCCGCTTTCAAGAACTTTCTGCCGATCCGGCTGTCGAGCCCGACGCCGTCAGCAACTTTTGAGACGTCCGCGCCGACTCGCTCGCAAATGTTCGCGATATCGTTAATAAACGAAATCTTTGTAGCCAAAAATGCATTTGCAGCATATTTAATCATCTCTGCACTTTCTAAATTCGTTTTAATAACAGGAGCATGAAAAGGCTGATGCAGTTCCTCTATGATGGAAGCGGCTTTATGACTGGTTGATCCAATGACGGCACGCTCCATATTCATCGTGTCATGAATCGCTGAGCCCTCCCGAAGAAATTCAGGGTTGGATACAACATCAAAGGAGCATCTTCCCTTCGAAGCTTTTTGAACGATAGATTGAACCAGTTTTCCGGTACCGACTGGGACTGTGCTTTTATTGACAATGATTTTGTAGCCGGTGAGATGTTCACCGATCGTTTTCGCAGCCGCTTTGACGTACGTTAAATCAGCTTCGCCTGTTTTAGACATCGGGGTTCCGACTGCAATATAAATAATGTCTGAAGCCCGAATGGCAGACGGAATATCGTTAGTAAAAGACAGACGCTGTTCTAATACATTTTTTTCAACTAAATCTGCAAGTCCTGGTTCATAGATTGGGATTACTCCATTTTTCAGACTTCTGATTTTTGATTCGTTGATATCACAGCAAATCACTTTATTTCCGATTTCCGCAAAGCAGGTGCCTGATACGAGTCCTACATATCCTGTTCCAATGACAGCAATTTTTTTCACAGCCCTCATCCCTCTCCTGTAAATTCATGTTCCTATTTATATTGGTCGCAGTTACTTACGATTAAACAGGTGTTTTCAGAACCATCTGATACTGATCATGCAGCGCTCTGGCATTTTTCCCGGCGTCATATTGAGTGTGAATGATTTGATATAATTCATCTGCCACATCCGGCTGCCATATTTGATCTTGTGCGTATAAAGAGATCGTGTTTGCTAAGGCTTGAGCTGATTTCGGTTCAATCAGCAAATCCCGGTGCTTTCCGAATAATGAAGCCACTCCACCGACATCTGTACAGATGACAGGGACCCGCAGTGCCAGCGCCTCGATCACAACTGTCGGCATTCCTTCGCTATAAGAAGGGAGCACAAACATATCTGCGGCGAGCAAATACTCTCTCACCCTGTGATTCGGCACTTGGCCTGTTACAATATGTCCCTTTTGCATCAGCAAAGATTTTGCGGGGCCGTCTCCCACAAAAACAGCTCGAGGCGCTTCCTCCATCATCTCAATGGCTTCTGACAATTCAAAAATGCCTTTTTCCTTAACGAGCCTGCCCACATAGACAGCAAGGCGCTGGTCAAGCGGGAGCCCGAGGTTTTTTCTGATTTCTTCTTTTGTCTGATCATTTTCCTGAAAACGGCTGAGCTGTATGCCGATCGGCAAAACCGTACTGTCAAAGCCAGAAAGTTTTTTGGTTTCTTCCTGAAGCTTTTCGCTGACTGCAAGAACTGCGGATGCGGAACCAACCGCAGTTTTGAAGGCTTTAAACGCGCCTTTGCTGTAGTGAGGATAGACATTCACATCACTGCCATGCAAAGTCAAAATATACGGAATCCCGATTGTCTTTGACACGACTGCCGCAGCCCCGCCCGACGGCATAGCAAAGTGCGCATGGATCAGATCAGGGTTCAAATCATGCTGTTTAATGGTTTTTAAAACAGCTGCCCCAATGCGCCGGTGTGGCTGAGCCCATTTCAGCTGCCCGGGAACAGCGGGATAGAAAGGCCGGTAAACCGGGATTCCTTTTCGTATCTCATATTCTGGTCTGGGATCCTTTTTTCGGTATGCCTTTTTCAGCATACGGACAGGCGCAGGGTGAAAAGGTCTTGGGCATATCACGGTGATATCCAGCCCGAGCTTCAGCAGCTCTTGCACCTGTGTTTCATGAAACACACCCTCGCCGGGTTTCAGACTGCTTGGATATACGCTTGTGATCCACAAAATCTTCATGACAAACGTCCTTTTCTTAGTAGTTTGCTTTTCATCTGGGGGTACGCTTTACCCAAAAGAAAGAGATAGCAGAGCGCCCCGGCCGCCACCGAAATTGCCAGCCTCATTTCCGCCTGCATGCTGAAGCGTTCTGTTCCTAAACTCGCGCCGAACGCGACAACGGCCATACCCGCTGTGATCAGAAACGGCTTCATAACGGCTTTAAAATAAGCTGAAAGATTGAGCTTAATGACATATGCCAGCAGCCAGCGACCGATTAGAAAATTGAAAACGCTGATGACGGCATATACCCAAGCGACAGTCAGAAGATTTCCCGTCTGAACAGCTGCAAACAGCGACAAACCATACAGCAGCATGACGCCGGAGTCCCAATAAAAAGCCAAATCCGCTCTTCCTTTAGCAAGAAGCACAGAACCATTCGGATTCATCAGCACCCTGAGTATCCCGACGATGGCAAGAACATTCAGAACAGGGACAGCAGCAAGCCATTTTTCTCCGAAAACAGCTGCGATAAAGGCGTCTGACACGGATACGAGCCCGATTAACAGCGGGAACGATACAAGCGCAAGCATTTTTGTCATATTCAGAAAGCCTTCTCTGATCACGCTGTTTTCGTATTTGTTTTTGGTAAAAATAGGAAAAGCGACCCGCGTCACAATCGGATTAATTTTCAAAACCGGAATGGTGACAATCTGGTAGGCAAGATTATAAATGCCCAGTGCTTCGGCACCGATAAACCGGCCGATTAAGATCATATCGATGTTCGCTCCCAGCCTGTTCACAAGACGGGATGAAAGCTGAAAGGCTCCAAAGGAGAAGAACTCTTTCATTCCCCTTAGATCAAAAACAAAGGATGGACGCCATTTTTTTTGGTATACAGCCCAGAATAAAATCCCTTTACTGGACTGCAGCAGCACCTGAGAAACCACGTACGCCAAAATCGCATCCGTCATAAAAACCGCTATCGCTAAATATCCGAAGGACAATACATTTGAAAAAATCTCTATTTTGCTTAACGTATTAAATTGCAGCTCCTTCTGCAGCATATACTGGTACTGCTGTCCGATCGGAGCTACCAAAAACATAATCCCCAAAATCCTGATGAGAAACACAAGCTCTTCTCTTTGATAAAATCCCGCAATGACGGGACTGCACACATATAAAAGCACAAACAGCAAAATGCCGGTCATAATGTTCAGCCAATACAATGTTGACAGCTGGCGCTCCGTGGCGTCATCTCTTTGAATTAACGCGGCGCCAAAACCCATATCAAGCACAATCTGGGCGAATATTGTAACCGTTGTGATCATGCCGACGAGTCCAAATTCCGTTAAGGTCATCATATTTCCAAGCAAGGCAAACTGAACGATTTGAATGATTGTAATACAGATTGTTGAAACACTTGTCCACTTTGCGCCGCTCATGATTTGTTTTGTAATACTTGGCATCATATTCCCTACTTCTTTTTAAGCTCAGTTTGATGGCGAATGCAGATGTTTATCTTGCACCATCACCTGTCAAGACTACTTTACAAGTTTTTAACATAATTTTTAATTCCAACATGAAAGTCAGATTGCGAATGTAATATAAATCAAATATAAGCTTTTCCTTCGGCGTCATGTCGTAACCGCCGTTCACCTGCGCCCAGCCGCTCAATCCCGGTTTGACAGCCAGACGCTGTGTAAACCCCGGAATCTCATTCTGGAACTTTTCCGTAAACACTGGACGTTCCGGGCGAGGTCCAATCATGCTCATATCGCCTTTCAGCACATTAAACAGCTGAGGAAGCTCGTCAATTCGCGTTCTTCTGATAAATGCTCCAATTCGTGTCACCCGCGGATCCTGCTTCTGCGCCCAAACCGCCCCAGACTTCTCGGCATCTATTTTCATGGAACGAAGCTTATAAAGCTTAAAAGGTTTCCCGCCTTTTCCTACACGCTCCTGCGTATAGATGGCAGGCCCCGGCGTCTCCAAACAAATCAATATTGAAAATACCGCAATCATTGGCAGCGCAACCACCAATCCAATCAGCGCAAACCAAATATCCATCACGCGCTTTACTGCCAAATATCGAGCCGTTTTTTCAGATAATGCAAATGATGCTTGCTGCACTGAGAATTCGCGACTCACATTCATGCTTTTTTCTGCACCCACTGACACACACCTCACGATTTGTTTGGGATGTTATGATGACCTATGCCAGTCAGTTTAGCAGACGGATGTTAATTGGTTGTAAATGGATTGTTAAGAAGTGTGAATTTGTTATTTTTTCTGACATTTCTTTGTTAACTTTTTATTGTTTTTGACACTTTTTTTAAAAACTAAGCATTTTGTATAAAAAAAGAGACAAACCGTTTTACATCGATTTGTCTCTTCAATAGAAGCATTTTAATATTGAAAGTAAAATTTTGATTTAGAGGTTGTCAGCTTGTATTGAACCTCAACCGTTTTTCTAAAAAACAACATAAAGCTTTGTTCCGCGTTCTTTTTATCTAGGATAATCGCTTGATTATCCTCTTTTGCACTGATTTTATTATTTGATGTATTTATCGCAAATTCAACTAATCGCTGGTCTTTTTTAACATTAGACAATTGGTCAAGCAAACCCTGAATATTTATCGTTAATTTAGTGCTATCAGGCTCTAAATCAACACGTTTTATCGGCAATGAGATTTCAGACTGGCCGGTATTTACAATAATTTTCGAATGATTTGGCAGACAGATTTGTTTACCGCTAAAAATAAATGATAAATCTTTTGTTTCTGCTTCATAAGAAAGTTCAGCTTCTGTATAGGCATGTTTCTTTATATCAATCGAAAGATTATCATAATTCATTGTAAAATATGGTCTGGCGCTATAGACAAACAAAGCATTATGACCCAGATACATAGCTTTTGTTGAATATTTGTAAGAAGCTCGATTATTCCCTACTCTTGCTCTAAGTTTGTAGCTGTCTACTGATGATTCAATGAAGAAATCCCAAACTCCTAAATCTTCTTCAGCAGATGCAATCTCATCAAACAGACATTCAAATGCAAATGTTGAATTATCAAATGAAACTGGCGAAATATACTTCTCCGCCTTAGTATTGCGATGAACAAATACGCCAGTAAGAGATTGGTTTTTGTTCGTTTCATCATCCAACAATTTGTGTTTAATTGTTCCTTGAATGCTGAGCATACGGTCACTAAATTCAATATTCTTCAGATAATGTTCAAGTTTGTTTTTATAATTTACTTTTAATAGCTCTTCAGAAACTTGATAACGCTCTAAGCTAGGGTAACGTGCAATAAGATTACCTTCATGCACCGTACAGAACTTTTTGATGTCTTGTTCCTCACGCTCATACTGGGTTAACCCTTGTAAATCATTATTCCGAATAAACAGAAGCCGTAATTTGATATGCGGTAATACAAACTGATCAGCCTCTTCAGGTACTGCATGAATAAATGATGAGAGATATTGAAACCATTCTGCTCTTTCTTTCTCATTTTTCATTTTGATCGTGACATTTTTTGTCCGAGAGAAATCGAAATGCCTATTTAAAAATACTGCCATCAGCTTAATTTTTCTCTCTTCTTCTAAAGCACTTGCTTTGATTGCAGAGATAATATCTTCCATTGCTCCATAAAAATTTTCTGGAGGAACATAAGCAACACTCATATGTTCGCCGTCTCTTTTGACCAGATAGTAATAATCATAATCAGCTGAAACAGATATCTTCTTTGCTTTCAGATAAGCATTCATCGTGAAGACTTGATCCTCTGCTGCTTTTATGTGAGTAGGAAATGTTAAGTGATTCTCTTTTAAAAGTGAAGCTTTAAATAGTTTTTGAGGTCCAAGGGTAAACACGATTTTGGAATCAACCAAATCAACATCCGGATTTGTTTCCTTAAACATCGATTTCGGTACTCCTCTTCCGTTTATCCCTTTTAATTTTCCTAAAGTAATATCAGATTGATTCTCTTTTGAAAAATTATACCATCTCAACAATGCTTCACTGCCTAAATAATCATCGGAATCAACAAATAAAATGTACTCACCTTTGGCAATTTTTATTGCGTCATTCCGCGGAGCACCTGGTCCGCCTGAGTTTTCCGTTCTTTCAACAACAACAATGTTTTCATATTTCTGTTTATATTGATTCAATATGTCTAAAGACGAATCCGTAGATTTATCATCGACACATATAATCTCATAATCCTCTTTAGGCATTGTTTGATTAACTAAGCTGTCAAGACATTCAGAAATAAGATCTTCAGAATTATATACAGGTATAGCAATGCTTATTTTCATCGATTACCTCACTACCCTACTGGGTCAGAATAAATATTTTGATTCATTTCATTATAGCAAAAACAAATATCAAAAAAAATATACCTAAGTTTAAATTATGTTAAACTTTTACAAGGTAGGCTCATTTCAAATTCATTTTACCGTATAAAAAAGCTTGCCAGCAATTCCTGATAGGTTTGCCGACAAGCCGTATCCAAGTAAATACTTATCTTTCTAGTAATAGCCGATAATTCCCTCATATATCGCTTGCGCTGCTTTTTCTTGGTATAAAGCACTCTTTAACTTACTAGCGTCATTTGCATTTGATATGAATGCCAGCTCCACTAAACTGCTTGGCATCGTCGACTCTCTGATCACATGGAAGTTTCCGATTTTCACGCCGCGGTTTTGAGTATTCAGCGCTTTATAGAGCCGGTTTTGTATTTCTGTCGCAAGGCGTTTACTGTTGTCTGACTCATACTTTGTATAATAGTATGTTTCTGTTCCAGTAGCAGCCGGGCTCGCTGAATTGGAGTGAATACTTACAAACAGGTTTGCATTGTTGCTTTTGGCTTTTGCAACACGTTCAGAAAGCTCTAAGAATACGTCCGTTGATCTGGCCATAATCGGTATAGCTCCGCCTTTAGAAAGTTTGCTGTTTACGAGCTTTGCAACGGCAAGGTTAACGTCTTTCTCCTTTAATCCGTTCCCGACCGCTCCGCTGTCGTATCCTCCGTGTCCAGCATCTACAAATATCTTTTTACCTACCATTACATTTTTCAGCTGGTTGACAACATTTGTTGTAACTGAAATGGTTCCCCCAAGTACAGTGAACGTATTCTTGCTATTTGACCCAATGGCTGCTCTTGTAGCAGTCGGCAGTGAACCGGCATCCGTAAATAACATCGGACGATTTTGCTTGGCCGCCAGGACAGAACCCGCTAAAGCATCGGCATATGTATAGCCATTGCTGACAAAAGCGGCTTTTGATGAAGAATAATACTTTTTCGCTATGTTTGCAGCGACCTCGAAACGGCTGTTTCCGCCGATTCTTGTTGGAGAAGGAAGCTGGCTGTAAACACTTTTTGAGACACTGATTTCACCACCGACCACAATAGTCGATGACGTTCCTTTACTGCTCATCGCATTTTTTGTCGGTGTCGGGATTGAGCTTGCCGTTGTTAACAAAATCGGAATTCCGTTGCGTGCAGCATAAGAACCGATTGCCAGACTGTCAGCATATGCCGTTCCATTGGCGATGACTGCTTTAGAATTTGAAGACAATTTCTTAGAGATGTTTTGGGCAACCTCATAGCGGCTTCTTCCGCCAATACGTTCCACTGTGGAAACACCCAGGTTTTTCATTTCATTTACAACATTGTTGGAAACACTGATCGTTCCGCCAATTACGATGACCTTGCTCGGTTTGAGCTGGCTGATTCTGTTTTTAGTCGGCGCAGTCAGTTTAGATGATTCAGTTAATAGAATAGGAGCATTGTATTTATAAGCCAGAGGAGCTGCAGTTAATACATCGGCATAGGCTGTTCCGTTCGCCACAACAACTGTGCCCGCGCTGCTCCAGCCTTGTTTTGAAACATTCACAGCAACTTCATATCTGCTTGCCCCATCCAGTCTTGTGACAGAATTGGCCGCAAAAGCATTTGGTACAAACAACACGACTCCCAATATCAGGATTGGTATGCTTTTAAGAAAGATCCGCAAAGATAGTCCCTCCAAAGATTGATAATGATTCAAACATCAAATAACGAACGAAGGAGGCAGCAGCGCCTCCCTGAACTTCTATCAATCTATTAATAGTTTGATAGAATCGTTCCCGGATAGTAAAAACTTAAAATCGTTGTATATGATTGCCCGGCAGCAGCTCTGGCATTGGCCCCGTACTGACTCATGCCTATACCGTGTCCGTAACCTTTACCGCTAATGATAAAAGCACTTGTATTGCTTGAGACAGACGCATATGTACTCTTCATATTTGAAGCGCCAAGCATTGTTCTAAGCTGTGTCGTCGGTACAGAAATTGTCGCTGTTTTTTCACTCAAACTTCCATTCGAAAGGATGTAACCATTTGATTTCTCTTTTGCGAAATATGAAAATGTTACATCTGCTGTTTCCGGACGCTGGCCGGCTGTTTTTGCCGTGCTGAATTTCACACTGGAAATTTTCGTGATTTTGATAGACTCGGCACTGCTGTATTTATTTTTAATAAACCAGCTTTTCAAACCGCTTAAATAGGCAGAGTTTGTTTCATTTTTAGAGGTCCACCACGATCCCGGGCTTTTCAGATTCAGACTGCTTTTATCAAGCTGGGTTTTGTTTAATGACAGGGACCAGCTGATTTGCGGGTCGTACGTATCTTTTTTGGCGATTAAATAAGGAAGCTGGCTGCTCCAGACCTCGCTACTCGCTTCTGTATATCCGCCGTTACTTGATGAATACGTAGCTGAAATCAAATTCCCATTGTATTTCAAGACTTTTCCTCTTGTGGATTCTACCACTTCAGAAGTCTTCGAATTCCAGTCATAGCCGCCGTATACCTGAAAAGCAGTAGTATCCTTCACTTCTTTTCCGGCCGAGCTGATGGAATAGGTTCTCGCTGCGACAGCTTGAGCCTTTAGCGCCTCTTTCTGCCAGCTTGCCGGCATTTCGTGCGGAACAACACCCTTTAAATAATCCTCAAAAGGGATATCCACGTTGATCGGGCGAACGTACTTGCCGGACTCAATCGTAAATTTCATGTTTCCGAGATACGGCGTTCCATTCAAGCTAATAGAATTTGTTGTTGCGTATTTTTTAGGCTTTGCGGTAAAAGAAGTACCTAAAGTTTTAATGGCAGTGCTGTTTTTATAGAGTACTAGGTTCCCGCCGGACAATTTAACTGAATACCCTGTCCCCGCAAAGGTATCAGCCAGGTTATTTTTCAGCGAATCACTGATGGAGATGCTTCCTCCAAGCAGAGCAAATGACTGTGTCCCTTTTTCCGCCACTACATCAGCGACTGGTGACGGCAGGCTGCCGGATTCAACAAGCAATAAAGGACTTCCCTGCTTTGCTGCAAGCACAGACCCCGTCAATGCATCCGCAAAGGTTTGGCCGTTCGACAAGAAAACCTTTGTTGCTTTCATATTTAATTCTTTTACGATATTGGCAGATACTTGATAACGGGAAACCCCGCCAATCCGTTTCACAGTCGCTTGTTTTTTTAATGTGGTTTCCACGCCAGTGCTGACACTCAACGGACCGCCGACGATTGTAACCTTGCTCGGAATTTTATAATCGCTGCGGATGTTATTGTCTCCCGCAAGTAATATCGGATAACCGTTCATTGCAGCATATGGCGCAATTGACAGGGCGTCTGTAAAGACCATGCCGGTTGCCACTACAGCTTGACTGTAATTCCCCATGCGGTCGGCGATGTTTTTAGAAACCTCATAACGGGTAGCCCCGCCAATCCGATCAATAGAACCATATTTTTTCAATGTGTTTTCTACATTTTTAGAAACGCTTATTGTCCCGCCAATAATGAGGATATTATCAGGGTTTAATTTCGCAATTTCGCTTTCTGTTTTAGGTGTTAAAGAATTCGCATCTGTTAACAGAATCGGAGCATCGTATTTTTTAGCCAGCGGTGTTGCTGAGAGCGCATCCGCAAAGGCATCTCGGTTCACAATGACTACAGTTGTAGGGTTTGTCCAGCCCGCTGAAGCAACATTATTGGCAACATCAAAACGAGTAGCTCCCCCATACCGCTCTGTATCTGCAATTCTTGAACCAGAGATCTCATAACCGCCTGTTATATCCACATCCAGACTTGACTTACTGCCTACATAATTACTCAGCTTTACCGAAATGGTTTTATCAGCGGCTTTTGCAGACTGCATAAATGCCGGACATGCAAAAGCCGCTGCAGTGACTGACGATAGAAGCAAAAGCTTCATTTTTTTCAAAACATGTAAACCCCCTAAGAAGTTAAATTACTTCGTCTCTAAATCTTTAAGCTCTAGGACGCCATTTGTTCCTTTAGTATATTTGACAACAACTTTTTGTCCTTCTGAAATGCTGTTCATTTTGTCCTGAAGGTCTGAACCAACCTGAATCGAAGTTTCTTTACCATCAATAGTGACTGCAATCGTATGGCTGTCTGCTAAACCGGCAAACGTGCCTTCCTTCGTTACAGTCTCTTCAGCAGCCGAATCCTGGCTTTCTGAATTTGTCTCTGAACCTGTTTTGTTCTCAGCTGTGCCACAGGCAGATAAAAGAAGCAGCATTGAGAACATTAAAATAGCGATTTTTTTCATTCCTATATCACCTCTCCTCTTTTTATCGACAATTTTAAGCTTATTTTAAGATTTCTTTCAAAACAACGAAAATTTTTTGCGGATTTTCTTAAATTACCGAAACATTTGTTACAAGCCGTCGTCTATTGTAAAGAATCAGACAAATTTTAGTTGTTTTCAAATATTAAGAAACTTATAATCGAACTAGATTACAAAAAAGTGAGGACATTATTTATGAGAGTTGAAAAAAGAAAGAAAAAGAGAAAGGGTTTACTTGTCATTTTAACCATACTGGCAGTGTTCGTCCTCTGTACAGGCGGTTATGCATACTACTTATGGCATAAAGCCGCTTCAACCGTGGCAAGTATTCATGAAAGTATTGATAAATCCAAAAAGAGGGATACAGAGGTTAATATCAATAAAAAAGACCCGTTTTCTGTTTTAATTATGGGGGTGGATGAACGTTCCGGCGATAAAGGACGCGCCGACACGCTCATTTATATGACCGTTAACCCAAAAACGAACACCACAGATATGGTCAGTATTCCCCGTGATACGTATACAAAAATTATCGGAAAAGGCACGATGGATAAAATCAACCATTCGTACGCATATGGCGGTACACAAATGACAGTTGACACGGTTGAAAATTTCCTCGATGTTCCGGTTGATTATTTTGTAAAAGTCAATATGGAAAGCTTTAGAGACGTGGTTGATACACTCGGCGGCATCACAGTTAACAGCACATTTGCGTTCAGCTATGACGGTTATTCATTCGGCAAAGGAGAAATCACACTGAACGGAAAAGAAGCATTAGCGTATACACGAATGAGAAAAGAAGATCCAAGAGGAGATTTCGGACGTCAGGACCGTCAGCGCCAAGTGATCGAAGGAATCATTAACAAAGGGGCAAATATTTCTTCCGTTACAAAGTTTGGAGATATGTTTAAGGTCGTTGAAAATAATGTGAAAACCAATTTGACGTTTGATAATATGTGGGATATCCAGTCCGATTACAAAGGCGCCCGAAAACATATCAAGCAGCACGAACTGAAAGGCGAAGGCACAAGAATCAATGACGTCTATTACTATAAAGCAGATGAGAGCGAGCTAGCTGACATTACAAATGAACTGAAAGAAAGCTTAGAAAGCTAAAACAAAAAGAAGCTTCGCACCTATGTGCAAAGCTTCTTTTTTATTTACCCGTAAAAGAGTCCGGATGTTCATTCCGATATCCGTAGTGAAACAGCAATTCCTCTACAATCCGGCGGGAGGCCTGTCCATCACCATACGGATTTGAAGCATAGGACATTTTCTGATACTCATCGGCGTCAGTTAAGAGCTCTTTTGCAAGCTGATAAATGTTCTCCTCATTTGTCCCCGCAAGTTTAAGCGTCCCTGCTTCCACTCCTTCAGGGCGCTCCGTCGTATCACGAAGCACAAGAACCGGTTTCCCGAGCGATGGCGCTTCTTCCTGCACTCCGCCGGAATCAGTCAAAATGAAATGGGATTTTGCCGCAAAGTTATGGAAGTCAATCACTTCTAAAGGCTCAATCAGATGCACTCTGTCAGAGTCGCCAAAATGCTTTTGAGCCGCTTCCCGGACAACAGGGTTAAGGTGCACAGGGTAAACGACCTGTACATCATTATATTCCTCTACAATTCTGCGAATGGCCTTAAACATGTTTTCCATCGGCTCGCCTAAGTTTTCACGGCGATGAGCCGTCAGCAAAATCATCTTATCCTCACCCACTTGGTCAAGGACAGGGTGTGAATAACCTTCCCTAACTGTTGTGCGAAGCGCGTCAATCGCTGTATTGCCCGTTACAAAAATAGAATCGGCCTTTTTGTTTTCTTTTAACAAGTTGTCTCTTGCCTGTCCTGTCGGTGCAAAATGCAAATCAGCAATAGCACCGGTCATTTGGCGGTTGAGCTCTTCAGGAAACGGAGAATATTTATTGCCTGTCCGAAGACCGGCCTCCACATGCCCGACAGCAATTTGATGATAAAACGCGGCAAGGCTTCCGGCAAATGTCGTCGTCGTATCACCGTGGACAAGCACAATATCAGGCTTGATGTCTTTAAACAGCTCGTCCAATTTCACAAGTGCATTTGACGTAATTTCTGCCAGCGTCTGCCGCTCCTTCATAATGTTCAAATCGAAATCAGGCTTAATCCGAAACGCTTCAAGCACCTGATCCAGCATTTGTCTGTGCTGGGCAGTCACCGTTACATAGGACTCTATTTCAGGGTATTTTTTTAATTCAAGCACGAGCGGCGCCATCTTTATCGCTTCCGGCCTGGTTCCGAAGACGGTCATGACTTTTAGTTTTTTCATAATTGTCACCTGGTTTCTTTGTTTAACGGGCTGTTAGATAGAATTTGGATTGGTCTGATTGTATAAATAGATCTACTTTCTTTCTTATTTTAAAACACCATAGTTTTTTTTCAATATTTTTACTGCAAAAATACACGCTGACATCCTTTTTAGGAACCAGTACAGTTTGGTATGAATTTATTGATAAAACGATATCTGTGCTTTGTAAAAAAGATGGGACAAATTTTTGTTCAACTAAGTTTCGGTCAACTTGTATAACCGTCCCCTCAGCCGAACTTATTTGTTTTTTTATAGGAATTAAGAACTCTTGTTTATTACATTCAAGCAACAATAAAGATTGCTTTGGGAAAAACAACTGGCTCCCAGGGAAAATGAATGTTAAATACTGGTCAGAATCATGATTTCGAAATTCGACTTTCAGCATCTCTTGTTTTTTTATCTCTACTGACAAATTATCAAATGTCTTTGTAAAGTACGGCCTTGCGCTGTATGCATATTTTCCGTTATTTCCAATATATTTAGCATGTTTAGAATAGGGGTACTTTTCTCTGCTGTTGCCGATTCTGGCACGTTTTTTGTACCCATCAATTTCCGACTCGATAAAGAAATCCCATACGCCAATATCCCCTTCATTGACAGCTAAATCAGTAAACTTCGTGAGGAATTCAAACTCGCCATCCTTTGAATACACCGGAGATATGATTTTTTCAATTTTTCTTTCACGATGAACCCAAATACCTGATAATTTTTGCAGAGATTGATACTCTGGTTTTAAAGCTGTATGAGTAACTGATCCTTTTATTGAAAAAGAATTGTTCTTGATTTGAAATTTGCTCACGTAATGACTGATCTTGTTTCTGTCATCAATGACAAGCTCATTCTCAGATAAGTGATACGGCGCTATACTAGGATAGTTTGCGATGATATGCCCGTTTTTAACAGACGTAAATTGAATCATATTCTCTTTATCAGATTCGAATTGCTTTAAACCCTTTAGGTCATTATTACGTACAAAATATAATTTTAAACGCGTATGCGAATGAACAAGCTTATCAATTTCCCGCGGAATATTTCGCTCAACAAAATGATGCAGCTCCGTCATCCACTCTAGCTGTTCCTGTTCATCCTCAATTGTTATGGTAAAGTCCGTAGTTCTGGAAAAGTCAAAATGGCGATTTAAAAACTTCGCCATAAATTTCATTTTATCGGTACGAGAAAGACGGCTCTCATGAATCATATCAATGATGACTTTCATAGCACCGTAATAGTCTTGAGGTGCAACATATGCAAATGTCATATGCTCGCCGTCATGCTGTACAGCATAGTAATAATCATAATCGCCAAGAACAGAAATCTTGTCTGCTTTTAAATAAGCTTTCATGACAAAAACCTGATCCTCTGTTGCCTGTATATTAGAGGGAAACAGTATGTCATATTTTCTGAGCAGTGAAACTTTAAAAAGCTTCGTCGGGCCAATTGAGTAGACAAGCGGTGATTTTATCAGATCAGCTTCAGCTTTCGATTCCTTAAAAATTGCTTGCGGCACTGGTCTGCCGTTTACACCAACCATTTTCCCAAGCACGATGTCCGAATCATGAACCTTTGCAAACTGATACATTCTTTCAAAGGCTTCAATTCCGAGATAATCATCAGAATCGATAAAAAATATATATTCACCGCTGGCCGCACGAATTGCCTGATTTCTTGGTTCTCCCGGTCCACCCGAGTTTTTTTCTCTCTCAATAACCTTTATATTAGGATACTGTTCACCGTATTTTTTTAGTATCGAAACCGTGCCATCTTGAGAACAATCATCTATACAAATAATTTCGTATTCATCATTCGGCATGGTTTGTTGAACAAGACTATCCAGGCAGCGGGATATAAAATGTTCTGAGTTGTATGTGGGTACTGCTGCAGTAATTTTCAACATTACACCTCTATCCTTATCCGCTCTTTTTTTATAGAAAGCTCATATAGTGAACAAAAATGGTATAGAAATGTATTATTTCGTCACTTCAAATACTTCTTCCCATCTTTCAAACAATCGTTCCTCACTGTATTCTGTATCCATTAATTGCTTTGCATTCTTTCCGTATTGAATCGCTTGCTCAGGATTGTCATAGAGATAAATAATACTTTCAGCAAGCATTTCAATATGATCAGGTTCTACAAGCATTCCTGTTTTATGTTGTTTTATAAGCTCTCTTGGGCTGTATTTCACATCAAAACTAATCACTGGGGTTGCACAAGAGAACGATTCACAAATGGCAAGGCTGAACCCCTCAAATTTTGATGTTAATAATGTGGCTAGCGCTTGCTGGTAAAAGGGAGCAGGATTGGCTACATAGCCTTTTAGATGCACATTATCAAGCCGAAGCTCCTCAATTAAATGTTGATACTGATCGTGGCCAGGACCGCTTCCATATATATTAAGAACAACATCAGGCCGGGATTTTTTCACGATTTCCATTGCTTTTATAACCTTATCTATCCCTTTTTCCTCATGATATCTTGCTACCATCACAAATTCGTTTTTCTTTTTTTCATAGGTTTGTAATTTTTCAAGCCTTCTTGGAGCATGAGGAATCACAAAAATATTATGGTTTGATTCAAAATCCTTCATGATATCATCTTTTTGTTCATTCGTTAATACGATCAGCCCGTCGTAATCTTTAATATGCTCCATAGCGTATTGATGATTTTTCCGAACTTTGCTGCCCAATGTGTAAGGATAATCTAAATGATTTGAGTGAACGCAGTAAAAGCGTTTTGCCAATCCATCACGCATTTCATTTACTTTTGAAGCACTCCCGACTCCATCACAGATGATAATAGGGTCTGTTTCTTTTTCACACAGTTCTTCAAGCCAATGTGTATGAAATGAATGCTTGTTTTTAAAAAACGCAGCTTCTTTCTCATTTCGTTCAAACAGTACAACTCCCTGGCTGGCTCCTGTTTGAAAATGATACCATTCCGTTAAATAACAAAAGCCATCAGGTGCTGTGTAACAAACTTGATTTATTTTTGCTGTTCTCGTATCGAAGAAGACAGTTTTATTTATATACTGACCATTAAAATATTCCCGCTTTGTGATTTGCATATTTTCATTGAAATAGTCCACATATAAAAGATGATCCGACTCATCCCACTTTTTCTTTTTTATATATAAACCATTTTTGAAGTATTCAGTTTCTAATTTTGCCTTGTTATGAAAAACAGCATAAGATTCTTCGAAGCGTTCAAGAATTTGTTCATAGCCATTTCGCTGCTCAACACCTATTTTGATATCGGTGTGCTGATTTTTATAGTAATCATAGATATTGATAAGATTCACATCAGGATGCAGCCTTCCAGCCTTTTTCAGCTCTTGCTCAATCTGATCATAGTTGTCTTTATAATCAAGTGTAACCAAGTCAATTTTATGGCCATGCTCTGCAAAAGTATACGACCTTGACATCATAGAGCTTGTAATGCCGCCTTTTTCAATGTCTATTTCATAAATTAGTGAAAAGATCCTTCTCATCTTCAAGCTCCTTCTTCTTGTAAAACCTTTCGCTGCTATTGATTCTTTTTAGCAAACAGACGATTGATTAGTTTTCTCCTAAATCCTTCAGCTGTGTGAATTAGCAAATGATTATTTTCTTCATCCAAAGTAATTCGCCAGCCTGAGATATTTTGTTCCGTTAACGGAATTTCATTTTTGTCATTCACTCGTACATTCGCAGCAAAAAAGCTATTATCCCACTCAGAGCAGAGATACAATTCAATCGTAGAGAGGTCATCTAATGCTGAGTGAATACGAAGCGTCCCGCTTACAGTAAAAGTTAAATCTACCTCTCTGTTTACCAGAGCGCTAAACGTACATTCAGTGCCGCTCTTCTTATTTTTTAATTTCCAGTACATTTTATTACGGCCAAGGGAATAGGCCGGAACTTCACCTTTAAATTCTACTTTTGCTGACAAATACAAGTCAGATTTTGATCGCCATTCTGCTGTTAACAGCTCAACATTCATTTCTTTTAATTTATTGTTAAAAGGCACTTGATCAATAAGTTTGTCCACAAAACGTTTGCGGGCAAACGGTTCTTCAGAAACATAGTAAATGTTCGAACGGGGTCCCGTTCTTTCAACCGTATCATTATATCTCGTCAAGGAAGGGACTACGAAAGCATCAAGATAGTTTATTTCTCCCTCAGGGTTATCCAAAATATCATTCGTCTCTATAAAACCTAAGTACGCTGTCGAATATTTCGCTGAAAGAAGCTTCAGCATAGAATAAATTTTCATTTCTGAAGTTAACAGCAGATAGTCCGTTTCATCTATCAAGCGGCTCAGAAAATACTGGGAAAGTTCATTTTCTGAATATAAAACACTCTCTATACTGTCTTTTTCGTCAAAAATAATAATTTTTTCAGTCGCCCCATCATGCTTATACCACTTCGTCATATAACAGGTGCCGTCAGCCCTCAAAAAGAGATGCTGCTTTGGTTTGTTGATCTCCAAGTCCATGTACATCAAGCTGTGTACATAGCCGTTTGCATCATATTCCTCTCGTTTAAACCTTTGCCTATTATCATTAAAATAATCCGCGACAGCAAGTGTTCCCCCTGCTGTAAATCTTTGATATTTTATATAACGCCCGTCACGGTAATATCGAAATATTGGTTTGTCTTGTTCTTGAACATACGTTAAACCTTCTTCTTCAACCTGATGCTCTATTTTATGTTTCTGAGGTTCAGGCCCTTTAAAGAAGCTGTACAAATTGATAACAGCAGCATCTTTAAAAAAGGAAGGTTCATTAGGCTCATGATTTAAAGTAACAATGTCCATTGGATAATTCCAATCAATTGAATTAATGTTGTTTTTTTTTGCAGAGTGAAGCCCTGAACAAACATATGCTAATTTAGGATGAGAAACCTTAATCGTCATAATTTATAATTACCTTTCGCTAAAAATCGTACAGTCATTTTCAGAAGTACATTATATCATGTTTAATCAGCTGGCTCTAGAATGAAGAAACAGTTAAATCTCAAGAACTTTTTGGAACATTTTAAGCCGATAACCTCTATCTGTTACTGAAAATTAACTAATGATATTTTTTGTATTTTCTATATTTTCCAGATCTAAATCCCACTGAATTGACCCTTGTTTAATATTGGTTTTTCTTATATGATTAAATGTGTTTAACAGATTGAAAATAGGGTACTGAGAAAAAAGAAACTCCAAAATTTTAAATACTCAGCATTTCATAAAGCTGAACCTAAATCTGTTCTTAAGGAAGGTGCTTTGAAAGTGAAAAAAGTACGTAAGGCCATAATCCCTGCAGCCGGTCTCGGAACGAGATTTTTGCCGGCTACGAAAGCAATGCCGAAAGAAATGCTTCCTATCGTAGATAAGCCAACCATTCAATACATAATTGAAGAAGCTGTTGAGTCCGGTATTGAGGACATTATTATTGTAACAGGTAAAAGCAAGCGTGCGATTGAGGATCATTTTGATTACTCTCCTGAGCTTGAAAGAAACCTTGAAGAAAAAGGAAAGATTGAGCTCCTTGAAAAAGTGAAAAAATCTTCCAATCTGGCTGACATCCACTACATCCGTCAAAAAGAGCCTAAAGGGCTTGGACATGCTGTGTGGTGCGCGCGTAACTTTATCGGCGATGAACCTTTTGCGGTTCTGCTTGGAGACGATATTGTTCAGGCGGAAAAACCAGGATTGCGCCAGTTAATGGATGAGTATGAAAGAACACTTTCTTCTATTATAGGTGTTCAGCAAGTCCCTGAAGAAGAAACTCACCGCTACGGTATTATCGATCCGCTGACAAGTGAAGGACGCCGTTACCAGGTGAAAAACTTTGTTGAGAAGCCGTCTAAAGGCACAGCACCTTCTAACCTTGCCATCTTAGGCCGTTACGTATTTACGCCTGAGATCTTTATGTACTTAGAGGAGCAGCAGGTTGGCGCAGGCGGAGAAATTCAGCTGACAGACGCCATTCAAAAGCTGAATGAAATTCAAAGAGTGTTTGCTTACGATTTTGAAGGCAAACGCTATGATGTTGGTGAAAAGCTTGGCTTTATCACAACAACTCTTGAATTTGCGATGCAAGATAAAGAACTCCGCGGACAGCTCGTTCCATTCATGGAAAACTTATTAAACAAAGAAGAAATCTAAACATAAAAGGCTATTGGACATTCATCCAATAGCCTTTTATTATTTCGACATCAAGGTCAGCGTATGCTCTTCATTATCAACTGCGAAGACCTGATCAGCTGTATTCACAAGAAAACGATCCTTGCTGCTGTCATACAATACATCTCCATCACTTAATGATAATGACGCTGGAGTAACGGGAGAAATGTTGTGAAAGATAAGCTGTGAAGCTTTATTATCTTCCAATACATAGCTGATCTTTTCATAATCAAATTCCAAAGTCTTTCTGCCGTCAGTTGTTTCTCCTTCTGTAAAGCCGTTCAGTTTCGATTGAATACTGTCACTGCTGTCTCCGAGGAACTTCAGGAAGTATTCATAGGAAGCTGCTGCGTTTTGCTGGACATGGGGTGTAAAAGCAGAAGCCGGCAATTCCGCCTTCTTCACATCAGTCGCAACAGCATTCTGCTTCACAAAATAAGAATGTCCGTCAAACTTAACTTTTGCTGCTTGTTTGCCTTTTGCGCTTACCGTCACTGCAGTACCGAAAGGCAGTGTAACACTGGCCTTCTTTTTCAGATCTTGGTCTTTATAGACTGTCACTTCTTCATCAGCTATAAAACCTTTTTTATTCATTACAGTTAGGCTTTCCTCCATCTTGCCCTTTGCATCGCTATGATGATTCTTGACTTCATTCTGCGGAATTGCGCCAAACGAAGCAATCGTTCGAAGCGGGGCATCAAAGAACATCGTGCCCGCAACAAAAACTAACAAGATAGATAAAATCGCAATTTGTACTGCGTTGGCCAGTGATTTTGGCTTTTTCTTCTTTTTGCGGAAACGGGCAAAGGCTTCAGGATCTTCTTTCTTGCGCTCTTCCGTCTGCTCTTTTTTATATGTTTCTTTTTCTTTTTTCGAGAGCTTATTAAACCAGTCAATAAATGCTTTGTACTCTTTCACAACGGATTTTGTATCATCAAACATCCGAAGTTCGCCGTAATGCATCCAAGCAACGCGGTCACACATTTTCTCAATCTGGCCGATGGAATGGCTGACAAAGAAAATGGTTTTTCCTTGTTTTTTAAACTCATTAATTCTGTCTACACATTTCTGATAAAACGTTTGGTCTCCTACGGAGAGCGCTTCATCAATAATTAAAATATCCGGATCAATATGAACGGAAATCGCGAAACCGAGACGCGATTTCATCCCGCTGGAATAGTTTTTAACCGGCTGATTAATAAAATCGCCAATCTCCGCAAATTCAACGATACTGTCATACATGTCATCAATTTCTTTATTTGTTAGACCCATCATCAAACACTTGAGCCGGACGTTGTCCCGGCCCGTTAATTGATTATTTAAACCGGCCGCGATCGCAATCAGCGACGGCTGGCCGTTCATTTCAATTTCACCGCTGGTCGGCGGAATAATTTTAGCCAGCAGGTTAGACATAGTCGATTTCCCCGACCCGTTTATCCCTACAAAGCCGATTGTTTCTCCCTCATACACGTCAAAGGAGACATTCCGCACAGCAAAAAAACCATTATCCTTAGCCGGAAAAAACAATCCTTTAATCTTGTCCGATTGTTTTTTATACAAATGATACTGCTTTGAAACATTTCGAAACGAAACTTTTAGTTTCATCGTACAATCTCCTTACGTATTAAAGAAAGTCAACAAACTTGTCTCTGAATTTCATGTGCAGGATAGAACCTACTGTTAATAAAAGAAAAGTGAACAGCCAGAAATACAGCGTGTATTTCATATCTTGGAAAAACCATTTCCCGTCTAAGAAGCTGTTCCGGAATCCTTCTATCAAATAATAAATCGGATTCAGTTTCAGCACAGGCAGAAGGTTCGGATGATTTTTTCCAAGCTGCTCTGATATATTCCAAAAAATCGGAAGCAAGAAGAACAATAATCTGGTAACTGCCTGCAGCAAAAATTGATAATCTCTGACAAGCACACTGATTGTAGAGTTAAACAAACTAAACGAAAACATAAATACAATCATGCAGATTAAATAGTAAATATATTGTATCCAATGCAAGCTTGGGTAAATACCACTTGCTAACAGAACTATGACATAAACACCCATCATCACAAAATAACTAAATAAATTTGAAGCAATCACGACAGATGGCAGCGAACTGATCGGAAAATTCATTTTCGCGACCATATTGATCCGCTTAAACACACTGTTTGATCCATCAAGAATCGTCGGACTAATAAAAAACCATGGAATCAAACCAGCCAGCATCCAAACAATAAAAGGCACTTCTCCGATACCCGTTATGATCGGCTTACTGTTACGAATTCCCATGCCAAATACAAACCAGTACGCCAGCATTTGAATGAGGGGATTTAAAAACTGCCATAATACACCAAGATAATTCATCTGATACTGAGACTTTGTCTCATACGAAGCCAAGCGCAAAATTAAAGGAAACGATGTCACTTGCTCTTTTACGATTCTTACTAATGCATTCATTGTTTATCTTCCTTAGACTTAAATGATTTTTGGGATCTTTCGGTTAAAGAAATTTGAAAGCACCGATGAATATTGTAACAGATAATAAGTTTTTTTTCACATTGCAGCAATCTAAAATTTAATGTATAGAAAAAGCCGACAGATATACTCCATCGGTCTTTTTCATAGTTCTCATCAATTTGCTCTTTTTACAGATTTTAGAATCGTATTGAAGATTCGTTCATTGTTTTGATCATCTTTAAATTTAAAGATCTTTTTAGAGCTCTCTTTATATTGCTTATCTATTATAAAATCTCGGTTACAAATCTCAATTATGTTATTAACAACAGTTTCTTCTTCTGATGCCACTATACCAATGTCTTCAGATTTAATTTCATTTACTCTGATAGAATGATTGTCATAAGGATCAAATTGGTAAAAAACAACTGGTTTATTCATAAACAAAAAATCTGCAGAAACGGATGAATAATCTGTAACCAATAATGAGCTTTCTTTAATCAAATCAGATACTACCGCATTATTTTTTGTTAAAATTTCAATTTGCGGATGGTCAACATTGAAATTTTCTATATACTTTTGCATTTGATAATGCATATAAAACTTGACCTTAATACCCTTTTCCTCTATCATATTGAGAAATTTTTCATTTTTAAGTAAACTTTGGTATGCTACAAAGTACTTAGATTTCAAGAAGTTATGCTTATTCATTTGAACTAAACTTCTTCTCCAGGTCGGCATAATTAAAATCTGGTCTTTATTCGATTTATTTTTCGCTAATTTATCGAATCTTGAAAGCCCGGTTACGATAACTTCATCACTATTGTAACCTAGAGTATTAAGGATAATTTCTTTTTCTTTTTCTGAACTGCTAATAACAAGATCTTGATTATACTTTTCTTTATGCAAATAGGGTGAAATGTTATACATGATTAAGCCGTGCTGCAAACAGATATTATATTTTTCATTTAAAATTCTTTTATAATATTTGTTATACACTTTTGAAGGCCATGGATATAAACCTTCCTGAAACGTCCATGCACTTATATATGCGTTTGCTAAAAACATAAATAATTTATGTTTAAAACTAGAATGATAAAGTATATTTCCTAATCGTTCTACCTTTTCAGCATGCGGAGATCCTTTATCAATAATATAAAAGATCTTTTTATCTGGGTGATTTGTTCTGCAATACTCAAAAAAGGAATATCCATTGTCTTCAGCTTGATCATATCTCTCCCCGACTAACCATACATCTTTTCTATATATCAGCTTCACTATATATGCAAGAAAAATAAGAAGATATTTATTTATCAGGTGCTTTATATGACGATATTGATACTTTAAATCTCTCAATGGCTTCGTTAATTTCCAAGATAACGATTTTTCAAATAACGGAACTCTCGCAAAATAAGATTTATAAGTTCTTGATTGATTGAACCAGTGTCTTTTACTTTTTAACAACTTCATAAACTCTGTTGCTTCATAATAACAGTCTTTCTGGATCAATTTAAAAAAAGTTCCATAACCTACTTCATTGAAGTCATAAATATCTTCTACACTAACAACTTCACTTACCTTTTTTATTGTATCGTATGCATCACTGTGATCTTTATCTAATAAATTATTCAAAAAAACATTGGAATCTGCATAAGACATTAATGTTTCTAGTATCAAAAATCCGTATGTCTCTAAAAATTGCTTATTTTTCATACTGACAATGTTTTTTAATGAATTGATATTGCATTGATAACTATATTCTATTAATTCATTATCTACAAAACACTCGCCTAAAAAATCCATTTCAATGTTCATTGTATCTTGCTCAAAAAAGAATTGAATTAAGTTGTCACGATTAAAAATATTTGTCGAAAAGAAATAAGTATCAATCAAATATTGTTTTTTCATTATCCTCGAAGCAATAATATTTTCAAATTCATTGTTATTAAACAATTTATTTGCGCTTATTATAGGTACTCTATTTGTATTCATCTTTTCAGTAAGACTTTTCAATAAACCTGAATCATAACGATATTCTATGTTTGAAAGGAATACATACTCTCCCTTAATCAATGAAATATCAAAATTTTTGTTACTAATTAAATATACATTTTCATCTAGATTTTGATCAGCTATATCAGTTTCTACAACGAAAAATATCTCCAAACTATTCCAATTCATACTTTGACCTTTAACAAAGTCAATATATGTTTGTATTAAGCTGTTATCTTGAGTGCCAACAGGAATCAATAATGTAGTCTCAATCACTAACCAATTTCTCCTTAATTTTATATTTCAACTTGTTTGTTTTAATTTTGTTTCTAAAAATTTTAGTTATTCTCCATGAAAGTGAGTTTTTTATGGCCTGCTGCCGCTTAAACATTTTTTGCAATTCTATTCCTGTACTATACCACCATCTTCTTGAGACGATCATAGAATTGTATTCCAAAGCTTCTAGTAAGAAGTTTTTTTCAATCAAACTAAGCAAAGGTTTTTCAATAGAAAAATATTTTTCAGTAATATCAGGGTTAAATCCTTGTACAACAGGTCTAATCATTTCTAATATTTCAAGTCTTTCAGCTACAGGAACTTTGTTAAATTCAGGATCACAGATTTTCCACAAAAGAGACCTGAAAGCATTTATTTGAAAATAAGAGTATTCTTTTTCATTTAGAATTTTTTTGATTTTCAATGCAGCTGTTACATCATTTTTAAGGGTGTTTTTAATATTTTGCTGTGTCAGGGATAGATTGTTTGCATCATTTCTTGTTCTATAGTAATAAATATATTCAGGTATATAACTAAACTTTTTTGCTTTTGTGAAGAGAGCCATATCATAAATTTTATCTTCCCCATTCCTCATACCCTCTGGAAATAATATATTATGCTCTCTTAAGAAACTTGTTTTTACTAATTTTAAATAGACAGCTGTTTTCACTTGAAGGAAGAACGGAACAGTCTCTATATTTACATCATTATAATGCTTGTGCATAAAATAATTTTTAAATGTTATGTGCTCATGTGTTTTTCCATTTTCGTCATTAAAGCTTAGCATTTTGCCCATAACGAAATCTGAATTATTTTTTTCCATGACCTTATATAATTTTTCATAAGCATCTGCTGGAATGTAATCATCAGGATCCAAAAATATAATGTATTCACCTTTAGCTTCGTTAATCCCAATATTTCTTGGCTTTCCTGGCGCTCCGCAGTTTTCGGTTAAGTGAATCACTCTTATATTTTTAAACCGTTCCGCATATTTATCTAAAATGGTGGCGGTGCCATCTGTTGAACAATCATTGACCAAGATAACTTCTATCTTCTCAAATCCTAATGTCTGACTAATTATAGATTCCAGACATTCTTCTACATATGCTTCTACGTTGTAAACAGGTAAAACTACACTGATTAATGGATAATCCAACTTAATTTCTCCTTATTAAATTCATTTATTGTTTAGATTTTAGTTCAGTTTGAATATCTTCAAGCACAATTGAATTTAATCTATCCATAAATTTTTTGTAATATGCTGATTCATAGTGAGAAAACGACTTTCCGAAAGGGTATCGCTCATCACCTATAAAAGGTGTATTTGTCAGGTCAATAATATTAACATTAGGTAACATATTTTCAAAATAGTTATCAACTTTATCCCAAAAATAATTATTTCTTTCAATTAGTTCCTGATCTCCAAAAAATTTAATTTCACCATTTATATCTCTATATTTATAAGTAAAACGCCCTTTATTTAGAATAATTTTAGATTCAGGTAAAATCTCTGTTACTTTAGCAATAAAATCGTTAAGTGCTTTTTTAAAGACTTCAAAATATTTGCTATTATCATTATGATTAATAATAACAGCATTTTTTAAATTCTTAAAAAAATGACTTTTTTCAATTATAAAACTTGCACTGGCATATTGGTGTTCACTGAACTGAATAAGTGATTTTGCAGCATCAGAGTAAAGGTCAATAATTAAGTAATCAGGCTGAGATGCCTTTAGTTTTTCAAAAAAATCTTTTTTGAAATCTGTCTCAACAAAGTTTATATCTTGATCTTTTATATCTTTAAATTCTTCCTGATTAAAGGCGATCGGTTTAGAAACCAAGCTTACTATTGATGAGTGGAACTGAGTATAAACACACTCATAAATCTTCTTATATCCAGGGTTGAAATACTCTCTGGAGTTAAAAGGGTTTCTGCTGAAGCAAGTACCCATCACAGCAATTCGTATCGGTCTAGTCCCTACTGTTTGCCGGTCTGAAATAAAAAGCGAAAGATTAGATTTCCCATTAACAAAAAACTTGGCCTCGGAATTTTTTAAGCACCTTGAATTTGTTTTAAAATAGCTAAATGAATAAGATGTTTCTTTATTTACTTTAACTTCATTTTCTATAATGTTACTTTCTTTGTCTAACCTAATAAAAGCATCCCAAACGTCGTTTCCTTTAAGGTAAGACTTAGACAAAATATTCGATTTTATTATTTTAGATATAAACTGACCTTCATTAAATTCTATTGGAAGAGCTATCTCGTCATAATATTCAACTTCTTTTCCTAGGACTCTTCTTCTTTTTAATACAAAAGACAGATTTGAATGCAAGTTGTAAGCTAAGCTATCTTCTCCCACTTCCATAAAAAACTTCAAATCATCCCCAGTGTTTTCCACTCTGATTAAAGTTGGACTGAAGTTGTTATTTATTGTCTCAAAGGAAAGTTGACTTTTAGGATTTATATTAGCCTTTAAAGTATAAAACTCGTTAATGTTATAATTATTTTCAAGAAGCACTTCTATTAAAGAGCTATCTACATTAACTTTTAAATATATCTCTTTTTGATTCGATAACAACTTATTATCATTATCTTTAGGAATTTCTGCTTTTATAAAAACATCAAAAAGTTCATCATTTATTAACAAATCTTTTGGGATAGAGAAATATAGCATTTCTGATATGTTTTCTTCTTTTGCTATATTTATTTCATTTGAATAGAAATATAGACTAGGTTGATCCCGTTTTAGAAGAGATAACGACAATTGTCTTTTTGATAAACGATCATAGTCTGCCCCAGTACACTCAATTTTCAAATGAAAATGATTTGCATCTTGTTTAAGATTCTTTAAAACGGGTACAAATTCGATAGGCCTTATAAAAAACGCTAAAGATTTGTCTTTAGCAATATAGGGCCTAACTTTAAAAATAGAATGTTGATGAGGAACAAAATAGGCATAAGTAGTTTTTTCAGAGCTATTAAACTTCAATGGTATATTTTCTAGTGTGGTTGCCATATAAATTGACCAATAGCTTTCGCTTACATTACAAGAAGTAAAAACTTCGTTAAGATTAACGTATAACCATAAAGAGCTTTTATTTATGTCTTCATATTCAAGTTTAATCTGTTCATGAAGCTCCGTATCTCGACTATTTTCCTTTTTTCCGAAGTAAAAATCGTTAGAACCTTCATATCCATTACGATCACAAAGAATCTTCAAACTTCCCCTTTTTTCGTCATATATTACATCTAATATGTTCATGTCATTTGGCCTTTCCGAAATATGCTTTTTTAGTACGTAATATTTTTTTACCGAGGGATTTAAATATATTGACTTCATTTAAAATAATATTAAAATTTTTCCCCTCTAGGCCTATTGAAAATTTTAATATCCAAATAGGAAGTTTTAATTTAAAACCAGCATATTTATAATCTCTAACTTTATTACCCCATATTTCTATTTTCTCATCAAGTAAAATTTGCTTGGCATATATTTTTTTATGAAGATACTTAAGATAAATTCTGTCTTCTTTTTTCATTTCATAAAGCTCATTAACAAAGTGACCTTGTAAAACTAAATAAACCCCTCTAAATTTAACATCATTGATTGTTACGTTTTTATCTGCTAACTTATCAATACTAGAAGAGAAGGAATATTTTTCTTGTTTATACTTTAACAAAAGTTCTTTATAGTAACTATTCATGTCCTGTTCTACAATATACTTAGATTCTATTTGGCATAAAATATTTTTAAACTCAATAATAAACTGATTAAAATCTTCTGTATCCATTATTTCAATAGCTGAATCTCTATTATTTGGATAAAGGTATAATTTAATATGGTAAGCTGTTAGATATTGTACATACGGAAGTATCTCCCCATAGATTTGTTTAGACCATTTAAACAAAACAAAGTATGAATTTTTCAAAAAAGCTGTATAACGTTTTTGTGATAGCCAAGAAGTATCAACTAATGAATTTTTCTCAGTTCTTTTTCTATAAAAATACTTTCCATTTGCTACAACCCCGTAACATGATTCATTTAATATTAGTTTATTCATAAAAAGGGCATCTTCCCAAAAGTCTAAATTTTCGTCGAATGTTGAGCCGTATTTATTTATAAGAGCTTTTTTAAAAAAGCTCCCGCCTATGAAATATTGAGGAGCATCATATTCATTTAAAATGTCAATTACTCTATTCCCTTTAAGAAAACGGTAATTTAACTTGTGTTCGCCTTCTCTGGAGCCAAAATAGTATATTGGTAATACGGCAATATTTACATTACGTCCTGTTGTCTCAAAAAAATCCTTTATATGGTGGAGCGCCCCACTTGATAACTTATCATCAGAGTCAAGGAATCCGATATAATTAGATGTTTCATTCACTAATCTTAGTCCAATATTTCTCGCAGCGGATGGACCAGCGTTATTTATTCTTTTATAATCAATATTATTAGGAAACTTTTTTTGTAACTCTTCACAAATTTTTTTACTATTATCCGTGCTACCATCATCAACTAAAATCAATTGAATATACTTTTCGAAATCAATTGTTTGATTGATGACACTATCTATAGTTTCAAGTAAATACTTTTCTGCATTATATACTGGAATAATTAATGAGAATATACCACTTACCTCCTTCCCGCTCTATAAAATACTTTCAATAACTCTCTTGGCCGCAAAACCATCTTCCATAGAGCAAAATTCCTCGTGAAAATGATTATATTCTTTTGGTAAAGAGGTATTATTTATAACGTATTTCAACTTTAAAAATAGATCTTCTTTATTTTCTACTATTTCACCTGGAGCATTTTTCTCCAGGTCGAAATAAAAACCTCTCAGTTTATCTCTATAGTTCTCCAAATCATACGTATAGAATAACATCGGCTTTTTTAGATTACTGAAATCAAAAAATACAGACGAATAGTCGGTAATTAAAATGTCACTGATCAAGTATAAATCTCTAATATCTTGATATAGTGAAACATCTTTAACAAAATGACTGTATTTTTGTAAATCAAAATTTTCTCGGACCAAATAATGCATTCTCAATAAAAAAACAGCAGAGTTCTGAAATTCATTCTTTAATGCTTCTAAATCCAGTTGTAAATTAAATTTATATTTACCTACGCCATAAAACTCGTTATCTCTCCACGTAGGTGCATATAAAATGATTTTTTTATTATCGTCAATATTTAATTTTCTTTTAATTTTTTTGATAATCACATCTTTATTTTTTGCATATAATACGTCGTTTCTAGGATAACCAGACTCAATAATTTCTTTTTTAAACTGAAAAGCACTTCTAAAAATCTCTGTAGAGTAAGCATTAGGGGAAATCAGATAATCCCATTTACTAGCCTCTTTTAGAAAGTTTTTTTTATATTGCTCAGTCGTCGTGCCTGGCATATGTACTTCGTCCATGTCATTTGCGAGTTTTTTTAGGGGGGTTCCGTGCCAAGTCTGCACATATGTGGTGTTTCTCGGTTTTGGGATCCATAATGGCAAGCGGCTGTTTGTTATCCAATATTTCGCTGTAGCCATATACCATAGCCATTTTAGAGAGAATCTTCTTAAATAATTTACATCCAAATTCTCAAATAAATCCTTGTTTCTTTTATCTATACTCCAGAATAATTGGTAATCATATTTATCTTTATTTTCCTCAAGGTATTCAAATATTGCTCTTGGGTTACAGCTAAATTGTTTTCCCGAATAACTTTCGAAAATTATTAGCCTTTCGTTTCTGGGCAATAGCCCAATTATTCTAAAAACAATTGAGTATACAACGACCAATAGACTTCTATATTTTTTAAAAATCATTGATTTCATTTTAGACTCCTTAAATATCAAACAATTAAATGTTTCTCTCCGTAAACAAGAAAAAAAGAAGCAACTGAACATTACTTCAAGCCTCTTTTAATTAGTACTTCTATAGACTAGCCATGTCTTTTTTGATTTGAGTAGTTGAAATGCCCTCTGTTCTTGGAAGGTATATGACCTCGCAATATTCCTTTAAGAAATCAAACTTCCCTTTCCAGTCATCACCGATGACAAACGTATCAATTCCGTACTTTTTGATATCTGAGATTTTTTGTTCCCAGTTTTTTTCTGGAATGACTTCATTCACAAAATCGATTGTTTCTAAAATGAGTTTTCTATGTTCATAAGAATGATGCGATTTTTTTTGTTTTTGCAAATTAAACTCATCTGTAGACAAGCCTACGATTAAGTAATCTCCGAGGTCTTTTGCTCGTTCAAGCAGCTTCATATGTCCATAGTGAAATAAATCAAATGTTCCGTACGTTATCACTTTCTTCATTAGATAACATCACCTTCCAACCGTTTTCAACTGAGAGTGCCAGATAAAAACCAAAAAACTTAACAAACTGTTCATAATTTCGACATAAATTTTACGTACCATTAATAATGAACAATAATAGCATAAGTTCCTATAAAAGTTAAGGCTCTTTAAAAATGTCAATTGCTAATAATATTTGGGATAAATCTATGTTGATGTATAAAATTTACAGGTCTAATGCCTTATCTCATTTCATTATACCAAGCTTTCGTTTATGGAAACATCGATTCTTTTGTCATCAATTTGAGTGAAACGATTTGCTTTGTGTTACGTCATTTATTTTGTACACCCTCCTCATATTAATTCATCGTCAAAACGTGAAGGAATTGTAATGTGAATGTTAAAAGTTCCTAAAGATTTTTGTGGTATGATAGGGTAAGATGTTTTCAGGTAAAGTGATGAATTATGGTCTTTACACAAACTATACGAATGACACATGTTTTTTATAGACATATAGATGAAAAGGAGGGTTGACATAATGCAAACGAAACCCATTAATCAATTAGATTTTGTAGACGGTGAATTGTCTTCATTTGTATCCCATTTGGAAACTTCATATTTGGATCAGGCCAAAGGAGCGTTTATTGTTACGGCAAATCCAGAGATCGGGTTTGAAGCGATGCAAAATCCGCGATATGAAACAGTTCTTTCATCTGCTGATTTTATTTTGCCGGATGGTATTGGTGTTGTTATGGTCTCCAAGTTAATCGGAAGACCTCTTCAATCCAGAATAGCCGGCTATGATTTGTTTACGTCCCTGTTGGATAAGGCTCACCAAAAGAAAAAGCGTGTTTTCTTTTACGGTGCAGCAAAACATGTTATTGAGCAAACAATCGAACGAGTCCGCCGTGATTATCCTGGAGTTGAAATTGCCGGATACTCTGACGGCTATGTCAAGGATCAAAGTGAAGTGGCAGACAAGATTGCTGCTGCAAAGCCGGATATGGTGTTTGTCGCGTTAGGTTACCCTGTTCAGGAGTTCTTTATCCATAAATACAGGCATTTATTCCCTCAAGCTGTAGCTGTAGGGCTCGGCGGCAGTTTTGATGTGTTTAGCGGCAATGTAAAAAGAGCGCCGTCGTTTTTTATCCGTTTTCACCTTGAATGGATGTACAGGCTGATCACCAACCCTTCGCGCTGGAGAAGAATGCTGAGCATTCCTAAATATGTTACAGCCGTGCTGAAGCATGAACGAGCTTCAGCCAAGCCGCAATATACAGGGCAGGTTAAAGATCAATCACGCCATTTGTAAACGGTCTTTAAAGGAGCTATGGTTTAAATGAAATATATAAATCATTCGCTGTATCAGCGGATAATCTTTGACAGCCCACTAGAGCTGATGACAGGGTGAATCCTCAATCTATGTTTGCGTTTTTTTATTCTTTGTTCATAAAAGTCATTGGCGCTTTACTCTTTTGGGTAAAACCGGGGAATCAACTGACCCTGCTTGTATCTTTTCCTGATAATGCCCGTGCTCTGTTAAAGGAATATCAGGAGGGACAATATTCCTTTAACATTAATGTGCTGCTTACCCAGCACGCCAAATCACTGGCAGATGAATTTCCGGCACTCTCCGTCTCAGTTATTAATGAAAAACACCCGCTTCATATATGTAAAGCGGTCTTTTCTATGCTGAGCAGTAAAGCCGTGGTTGTTGATAACTATTTTGTTTTAACAACTGTTTTGTCCAGCCGGCCGGATATTGAGTGCATACAAGTCTGGCATGCGAACGGAGCGTTTAAGCGCTTTGGGTTAAAGGATATCAATACTCAGAATCGTTCCCGGTCTGACGTGAGACGCTTTCGTAAGGTATATGCTTCATTTGACCGGATTGTCGTCGGTTCTGAACACATGGCCGACATATTCAAGGAATTTTTCGATATCACAGAGGATAAATTTCTTCGATTTGGCGTGCCATTAACTGATGCTTACTATGAGGCCGGCAAAAACGGTCATGAACTAAAATGCAAACACCATCTGCCGGCAGGGAAAAAAATCATTCTGTACGCCCCGACTTTCAGGGATCATCAGTTTGAAAGCTTTTCGCTGCCATTTTCAGAAAAACAGCTGGCATATGATTTAAAAGGAGAATTTTTGCTTGCGGTAAAATTGCATCCTGTTATGAAACAATCTGCAGATTTACCTGTCAATAATGAGTGGATAAAAGATGTATCAGATCTCCCTCTTGCAGACCTTTTAAAAATGAGCGATCTGTTAATATCGGATTACTCTTCAGTTCCTTTTGAATTTGCTCTGTTGGACAAACCCATTCTGTTTTATGCGTATGATATGGTTGCTTACGACAAAACACGCGGTTTGATTAGAAATTATACAGAGATGATACCTGGGGTGCCTTGCATTGATTCAGAAATGCTCCTAGAACAGATGCAAGATATAAACAAGCTTCAATCTGAAGTGGAGCGTTTTTCCCATGAATGGAATCTGTACTCTAAAGGAAATGCCAGCAAGCAGCTTTTACGCTATATAAACGAGAAATCATACTGATCTTTATATATAATAAAGATCGGTATTGCAAATAATATGAAAACCCTTTATAAAACATTATGAGTTGTGGTAAGGAAGGAGTCATTTTATGATTTATGCTGAGATTCTAGCCGGTGGAAAAGGTTCCCGCATGGGAAATGTCAATATGCCAAAACAGTTTTTGCCGTTAAATAAACGTCCTATTATTATTCATACGGTTGAAAAATTTTTATTAAATGACCGTTTCGATAAGATTTTAATCGTTTCACCTAAAGAGTGGATTAACCATACAAAAGATATTTTAAAGAAATTCATTGGAAACGATGATCGCCTGGTCGTGGTGGAAGGCGGAAGCGACCGCAATGAATCAATTATGAGCGGTATCCGTTACATCGAAAAAGAATTTGGCATTCAGGATGATGACGTGATTATTACCCATGATTCTGTGCGCCCATTTTTGACTCATCGTATTATCGAGGAAAACATTGATGCTGTTCTTCAATATGGCGCTGTCGACACAGTCATATCAGCCATTGACACAATTATCGCTTCAGAAGACCAAGAGTTTATCTCTGATATTCCTGTACGCGATAATATGTATCAGGGACAAACACCGCAAAGCTTCCGCATCAGCAAATTGGTCGAACTTTATAATCAGCTCTCAGATGATCAAAAAGCCGTACTGACTGACGCTTGTAAAATCTGTTCACTAGCTGGTGAAAAAGTGAAGCTGGTTCGCGGTGAAGTCTTTAATATTAAAGTAACGACACCATATGACTTAAAAGTGGCAAATGCCATTTTACAGGAGCGAATTTCACAATGATTAATCAAACGTATCGTTTAGTTTCTGCCCGACAATTTGAAGTGACGTATAAAGATAAAGTTGTCCATTCAGATAAGGTCGTCGTCCGGCCTACCCATTTATCCATCTGTGCTGCCGACCAGCGTTATTACACTGGTTCCCGCGGCAAAGAAGCCATGGATAAAAAACTGCCGATGGCCCTGATCCATGAAGGAATCGGAAAAGTGATGTTTGATCCGACCGGCACTTTTAAAGTCGGAACACGGGTTGTCATGGTGCCGAATACACCGGTTGAAGAGCATGAAGTGATTGCGGAAAATTATCTGCGGTCCAGCAGATTCCGTTCCAGCGGTTATGACGGTTTCATGCAGGATTACATGTTTATGGCCGCGGATCGGCTCGTTGAACTTCCGGACAGCATTAATCCGCATGTAGCAGCTTTTACCGAGCTAATCACCATTGCAGTCCATGCGCTTTCCCGATTTGAACGGATGGCGCATAAGAAGCGTGACACATTTGGTGTCTGGGGAGACGGAAACCTCGGATTTATCATGACGCTTCTTTTGAAGAAGAAATATCCGGACAGCAAAGTGTTTATTTTCGGAAAAACGCCTTATAAACTTGATCATTTCTCTTTTGTTGATGCAGCTTATCAAATCAACGACATTCCTGAAGATGTGAGAATCGATCATGCCTTTGAATGTGTAGGCGGACGCGGCAGTGAAAGCGCGATTGAACAGATCATCGCCCATGTTCATCCTGAAGCATGTGTAGCGCTCTTAGGCGTATCGGAATACCCAGTGGAAATTGAAACAAGAATGGTGCTTGAAAAAGGGATTACGCTGATCGGCAGCAGCCGCAGCGGACGCGAGGATTTTGCCCGTACTGTAGACTTTTTAGCTCAATACCCAGAAGTCGTTGATTATTTAGAAACATTAGTCGGCGGACGCTTTCCGGTACGCAGTATTGAGGAAATTACACACGCGTTTGAAGCAGATTTGACTTCATCTTGGGGAAAAACTGTTATTGAATGGGACATTTAAACAGTGAAAACATTCCTTACACGAATTATAAAAGGAGTATTCGGCACTGCTTATAAACTATTGAGCGCTTTATTACCAGTACAGCATAACAAAGTTGTCATAGCTTCCTATCGTGAGGATCATTTAAGTGATAATTTCAAAGCAGTCTATGAAAAGCTGGAGCAAGATCCGTCTCTTCGTATTACCCTGCTATTTCGCAAGATGGATAAGGGGTTGATCGGACGAGCTTCGTATTTGCTTCATCTTTTCAGCTCTTTATATCATCTTGCCACATGCCGTGTGCTGTTGTTGGATGATTATTATTTTCCTTTGTACGTTGTTCCCAAACGAAAGGAAACAGTAGCCATCCAGCTTTGGCATGCTTGCGGTGCGTTTAAAAAATTTGGCTACAGCATTGTGAACAAGCCGTTTGGACCTTCTTCCGATTACCTGAAGATCGTTCCTGTGCATTCTAACTATGACTATGCGATTGTCAGCGCACCCGCTGCCGTTCCGCATTTTGCTGAAGCTTTTCAAATGGAGCAAGAGCAGATTTTGCCGCTTGGTATACCGAGAACGGATTATTTTTATGATCAGGAACATATTCGCACTGTTCAAGATCAGTTTGATCGGGCTTATCCTGAACTTAAGCATAAGAAAAAGCTTTTGTATGCTCCTACCTTTCGAGGCAGCGGACATCATCAAGAGGGTTACGCTACCCCGCTTGATCTGCTACAATTAAAATCAGCGCTAAACCATAAGGATTATGTCGTCATGCTCCATCTTCATCCGTATATGCGCCAGCACGCGCGTACGGAAGAGGATGATTTTGTGCTGGATTTATCCGATTCGTACTCTTTGTATGATTTGATGGCAATCTCTGATGGACTGATAACCGATTATTCTTCAGTCATTTTCGAATACAGCCTGCTGAAGCGTCCGATGTATTTTTACTGCCCGGATTTAGAAGACTATTTAGAAGAACGTGATTTCTACTATCCATTTGAATCATTTGTGCCTGGGCCGATTTCTAGGGACACTACATCGCTTGTTCGAGACATCGAGAATGTGCATGAAGCTGATACGAAGCGGATTGAAGCTTTTTCACAGAAGTTTATTACCCATCAAGACGGCAAATCTTCAGAGCGGGTAGCCGATTTTATTTCATCATTTTTAACATCTGGTGCCGATTAGGAGAAAGTGAGGTACAAAGTGAAGCTTGCCAGAAAGATTAAGAACAGACTTTTCAGATCAAGAAAGAAAGTGAAAAAAGAAAATACAGCTCTGGTCGTTCATCCAACAGATAACAGAGTCTTTTCTCTTTTTGATAAAACGAAGCGTGTCGAAGAAAATCAGCAAGTGCCTGTCAGAAAAATTTCTGAGTTTTCTTGGAATGGGTCGATCCTTAAGATTGCGGGTTATATGTATATTAAGGGTCTGCCTCTGCAAAAAGAGGATCAGGTCCGCAAACGTTTATTATTGGTGAACAACGGTGTTTTATTTACAGCTGTTTCGTTGCGCGATTGTCCTGTAGAGCAGTTATCGATCAATACTTCAAATGTGCCTGAAGCCTATAAATGGGCAGGATTTTCACAACAGATTAACTTTTCTAAATTGATGAATGACAAGCCTCTGCCACAAGGCGAGTATAAGCTCTTTCTCGAAATCGAGGCAGTCGATGACCAAAATATCAAACACCAGGAAGTGCATACGGTCGGAAATGTTAGCAGTTTCCTCTCTAATGATGTATATGCGACAAAGATGGAATTTCATTCAGCTAAAAAGCTCATGAAGTTTAATTTGATCGTGAACTATGATGAGAGCGAAAAGACGATTAATTTGTCTTGCAACAAACTGCAGGAAATTGATCCGAGCCTTTTGGAGCTTGATACCGGAAAAGAAGCAAACCGCTTTTTGCGCAAGCTGAATACGAGCTTGTTCCATTTTGCTTATGATGTGTTCCGCCTGCTTCCAATTAAGTCGAACAAGATCGTCTTTGCTTCCGACAGCCGTCTTGATTTGACAGGCAACTTTGAATTTGTTTACGAGGAACTGCTGAAGCGGGAAGAAAACTTTGATTTTAAATTTTTCTTAAAGAGCAGCATACGTGACAGAAAAAGCCTGTCTGAACTAATGTCAATGGCTTATCATTTTGCGACTAGCAAGATCATTTTTATAGATGATTTTTATCCGATTATTTACCCGTTAAAAATCCGTAAAAATGCTGACCTTGTCCAGCTGTGGCATGCTGTTGGCGCCTTTAAGACATTCGGCTACAGCCGAATCGGACTGCCGGGAGGACCGTCACCGCATTCGAAAAACCACAGAAACTACACGAAGGTTATTGTCAGCTCTGAAAATATACGGAAGCACTATGCAGAGGGCTTTGGCGTGGACATTGAGAATGTGATTGCTACCGGTGTTCCGCGAACAGACTTCTTCTTTGATGAAGCGAAAAAAGCATTTGTGAAGGAACGTCTTTATACGGAATATCCATTCCTTAAAGATAAGAAGGTTATCCTCTTTGCGCCTACTTTCCGCGGAAATGGACAGCAATCAGCCCATTATCCTTTTGAGGTACTTGATTTTGACCGTCTGTATCATGAATTAAAGGATGAATATATCTTCTTATTTAAAATACATCCGTTCGTTCGGAACGACGCCAATATCCCTTATCAGTACAGCGATTTCTTTTATGATTTCTCTTCTTTCAGAGAAATCAATGAGCTATTGCTTGTGACGGATGTTCTGATTACGGATTATTCTTCAGTATGCTTTGAGTATGCTTTATTAAATAAACCGATGATCTTCTTCAGCTATGATGTTGATGATTATATTCGGAAACGTGATTTCTATTACGATTACTTTGACTTTATCCCAGGCCCGCTTGCGAAAACGTCTGATCAAATGATTTCTATTATTAAAGAAGAGAAATATAACTTCGATCAAATTGATTCATTTGTACATTATTTCTTTGATGATCTGGATGGGAAAGCAAGTGAACGTGTCATTGATCAAATTGTTTTCCCTCAGGAAGAGGAACCGTTAGAGGATAAAGTTCTTAAAAGATAATAAAAAAACACCTTTTGCTGCGGCAAAAGGTGTTTTTTTATTTATTGATACTCCGGAACATCATAATACAGTGTGTATCCATCCAGTAATGAATACAGGCTGTACATGCGGTTTACTTGTTTGTACGCCCAGCCGATATCTGTTGCATATTGGTGTGCAGCTGTGGCTGACCATCTCATCTTGTATAGCGTGTCTTGATTGTAGGCTGTGTTATGAATGTAGGATGAGCCTATGAACTTGGCGCCCCCGATAATGGCGGCTTCTGGTGTGAACCAGCCTTGCTCGTATGCGTATTTGGCGCCGTAGTAGTTCGGGTTGCTATCGTATGCGCCGATTCCGTACATGTTATAAACGGTTCTTCCGTTATAGGTTAAACCATTGGCCAAATCGGATGTTCCGTTTCCTGTTTCAAGGAGAGCGTGTGAGATTAAATATAGCTCGTTGATGCTGTACTTAGTTGCAGCATCGATAAATGCCTTTGCTTTTCCTGTCAGAATGCCTTTGCCCGCAAGCACTTTCTGATTGACCTCGGCAACGCTGAGGCCGGCTGTCTGTGACAGCTTAAGAAATTGGAAGTAGTATTTGCTGTCCTTGGAAAAGTTGTTCGGGTCAACGTATTGTCCTACTTCATCGCTGCTAGCGTTTCTCCACCCCATATTGATTTTAGCCCAGCCGTTTGTCTGGCCGATGATTTTCACTTTATCGCCTTTTTTTAATTGGCCGATGACGTTCGTCGGACTGACTGCCGGCGTTGACCGGATGTTGAGTACATCAGCTGTAACCGTAGAGGTTGCTGTATTGATATACGCGAGGGATACGTAAGCTGCACCGTCGGTTTGCGGGCTGACTTTCATTTGTTTTTGAACCATATCACGAAGCGAGAGATTATAATTCGTTTTCATGATTTGCGGACCGTTTTTTATTTTTACAATGGATGATGTCCATCCATATAATTTTTTCAGCTTCGCTGATGCCGCTGAAGCTGCGCTATTGCCTGTGAATTGCTCGTTAAGGCTAATTTTATAAAGCGTGTTGCTTTTGGTCGTGTAGTTCGCGCTTAACTGCTGAGCTTTAAAATAGTTCAGTCCATTGTTCAATGCTGTTTTGCTGCTGAGCTGAGATGTCAGGATTTTGTATTGTGTATATGCTGTCGCGCCTGTTTTCGCGGCTGTGCCAGAGGCGTTATTTTTTTTGAAGAAAGCAAGTACACGATCGATGTCCTCTTGGCTGATGATCGCCTCAGTGATGATTTGATATTTACTTCCTGCTGTCTGACCCGTTTTTTTGCTTGCGGCTGAAATCTGATTTGATTTAAAGAACGTGATGGCTTCATTGACTTTTGCCGCATCCAGCAGAGATTCAGTTGTAATTTTAAACGTGTTGGCAGTTTGTTTTTTTACTGTTTTTGCTGCAGCACTTAGCTTATACTTCTTTAAAACGTTCAAACCTTTTGTAACTTTTGCTTGGTCTGTTGTTTCTTCAGAAATGAGCTGATATTGGTTTTCGGCTTTTTTTCCAGTCGCTTTTTTCGTTGCCTTTACTTTCTTCTGTGTGAAGAAATTTGCAGCTTTGTTGGCCTGCTGCTCACCTAAAATCTGTGCAGTCGTAATTTGATAGGCAGATGATGTTGCCGTTTTTTTCACGGCAGATGACGTGTAATGCCATTTTTTCTTTTTGAAAAATGCGTCGACCTTTTGAAGCTGCTGTTTTGTCAAATTCTTCATGTTTACCGTATATGATGTGCTTTTGCCGACCTTTTGATAATATCCGGACACCCCAGTGTTTTTCTTGATTTGGCTGATGGCATCCTTCACTGTATTCAGCCCTTTGAAATAAGCCGATTGGACATTGTATACGTCTGCTGTAGTTTTTTGATTGATTGACTTGTAGCTTCCCGTAATTCCGGTGCTTTGTTTCAGCTGCTGTAACAAAGTCTTGGCGTTTGCTTCACCTGATATAGAGGCTGTTGTAAACGTGTAATAGGCTTGGCCTTTCGCTGTTTCTTTTAATGATGCCTTCAGTCCTGATTCTTTTTGGAATGTGTTTTTGACTTGGGCAGCCTTGCTGTCTCCGATAATAGCACCTGATTGAATGCTTGTTACAGACACTTCATGAGTAACGGGCTGGTACGTGCTTTTTATCCCCGTTTTCTTTGTCAGGCCTTGGATAAGCTCCTTTACCTTCATCTCATCTGCTATTTCCGAGGTAACCACGTTCATGTAAAACTGGGCTGTGCCGGACATCTTCACAGCGCCGGATACCCCTGTTTCCTGCTTAAGCTTGGCCAGCAGGGTGTTGGCCTGTTTTTCACTTGGTATTGCGCCGGACGTGATGGTCATATACGGCTGTTTGCTGCCGACTGGACTGGATGTGCCTGTAATGGCTGTCTGTTTTGTCAGTCCGCTCAGCACGGTTTTAGCTTGTGCTTCGCTATGTATGCCTGTAGCGGTAATTTGGTAGGTTGCTGTTGTTCCTGAAGCCTGATAGGAGGCATCCCAGCCTGTGTCTTTTTCCAATTTGGCGGCGGCCTGAGAGGCTTGGCTTTCTGTACTGAATGTTTTTGCCGGCTCCACCTTATAAATCGAGTAGTCCGTATACGCTGCAGCCTGTGCAGAGCCGGTTATGGTAAAAAAGGCAAGGGACGCGGCGGACAGAAGCATCGGTGCGATTAATCTCTTTTTCATTCCTTCTCCTCTTTCTTATTCAATGAGTATATAAAACTAGTTTATTTATCGGCACGCGTATGCTCTATTTATAGGTCAATCCATTCCATTTTTGAAAAAATAAAAAACTTAATCTCTAAGTGAGATTAAGTTTACATGTGTGACACAATCAGTGTGCATGTGCCTTTAATTGTGAAGTCGGACATATTGTAAGGCAAAATAAAGTGATCGCCCTTTTTAAGCGGGCATGTTTCGTTTCCATACGTAAGCGAACCGCTTCCTTCTATTACACTGCATATCAAGAAGCTCTCATCCTGCGAAAGCTCAGCCTCTCCATTAATGTCCCATTTATAGACGGAAAAGTATTCCCCTTGGACAAACGTTTTAATTGTTATTCCTTTTCTTGATTCGGTTGATTCATCTATATATCCGTCCACATGGGGAACGGTCGCCGCGTTAATGGCTTTTGCAAAATGAAGCTCCCTTGGCTTGCCGCTTGTTTCGAGACGGTCATAGTCGTAGACCCGATATGTGGCATCTGAATTTTGCTGGGTCTCTAACACAAGCGTCCCTTTGCATAAAGCATGTATCGTACCGCTCGGCACATAATAGAAATCACCCGGCTTAATCTTGATTCTTCGCAGCAAGCCTTCCCAGTCACCGCTGTTAATCATTGTGACAAGCTCAGTTTTTGAACGCGCCGTATGTCCGTAAATGATTTCTGCGTTTTCTTTGCAGTCAATAATATACCAGCACTCCGTCTTGCCGAGTTCTCCCTGTTCGTTCTCTCCAGCGTAATAATCATCGGGATGGACTTTAATCGACATATCTTCTTTTACGTCCAGCAGCTTCGTCAGTAACGGGAACCGGTCTCCCTCCACGCCTCCGAACAATTCCCGGTGCTCATCCCAAAGCTCGGTCAATGTCTTTCCTTTATACGGGCCATTCGCAACAGTGCTCGGTCCTTTTGGATGAGCGGAAATGGCCCAGCATTCCCCTGTTGTTTCTGATGGAATGTCATACCCGAAGACATCGCGTAAAGCGGTGCCGCCCCAGATTCTTTCTTTAAACACTGGCTTGAAAAAAATCGGTGATTGCGTCATGATCCGTACCCCTCCCCTTTAAATGGCTGATCATTATTTTCCCGATGCGTGCCCCTTACAAACGCCCCTATGTCTGTCTGCTTTTCAATGACAACATATGTACAAAGCATTATGTATCAATGACCCCTTTTGAGAAAACGCTTCCTTTTTATTATATCACTTTCACAAGAAGGTTTGTTTCAGCCTTTTCCTTATGAAGAATAATTCTCCTTTTTTGATACAAATTAATAAAAACCGTCAATATGTTTTTATAAAGGAGAGAAACTATGCAAATCGACTCTGATCTCCAGCACAATGTAGAAACATTGAAAAAAAAATTGGGGCAAAACGACGATATCATGTTTTATACGTTTTCTTTCGGAGACAGCAGACAGAAGGCTTGCCTGCTGTATATTGACGGTTTGACAGAAAATAAGCTTCTGGCGCAATACGTCATTTCTCCTTTACAAAAAGAATCGTTAGCTCAAAAAGAAGGCTTGATTGAAGATTTATCCGCTTTCTTTTTCGGCTATCATCACAGCGTTGTTTCTACAATAAAAGAAATACAGCAGCTCATTTTTTCCGGACATACCATTTTGCTGGCCGATGGTTACAGCGCGGGGCTGGCATTTGATACGAAAACGTTAATGACGCGCAACCTTGAAGAGCCTTCCTCAGAAATCGTGGAACGCGGGCCGAAGATTGGCTTTATTGAAAAACTGCGGACAAACACGGCACTTTTGCGAGAGCGGACGAGTGACCCTAATCTCGTAATAAAAGAAATGACAATAGGCAAAAGGACGAAAAAAAAGATAGCTGTCGCTTATATTCAGGATATTGCACCTGATTATGTCATAAAAGAAGTGTTTAAACGGCTGAAATCCATCACGACAGATGATTTGCCGGAATCAGGCACACTTGAACAGCTCATTGAAGATGAACCCTTTTCAATCTTTCCCACGATTTTAAGCACTGAACGGCCTGATCGTGTAGAAAGCTCATTGTTAGAAGGACGGGTCTCCATATTAGTAGATGGTACACCATTTGCATTGATTGTACCGGCAACGGTGGATGAATTTATTCATTCACCGGATGATTACAGCCAGCGCTGGATTACAATGTCTCTTATTCGTTTGCTTCGTTATTCAAGCATCCTGATTACCATTTATTTGCCCGGCTTATATATTTCTCTCGTTTCCTTCCACACCGGTCTTTTGCCGACGAGAATGGCTATTTCGATTGCGGGCAGCAGGCTGAATGTTCCCTTTCCGCCTTTTGTCGAAGCTTTTATTATGATATTTACGATAGAACTGATAAGGGAAGCCGGTTTAAGATTGCCAAAACCGATCGGGCAGACGATTGGGCTTATTGGAGGCGTTGTCATTGGACAGGCAGCCGTACAAGCGCAAATCGTCAGCGCACTGATGGTCATAGTTGTATCAATTACCGCATTGGCATCCTTTACTGTTCCTTCATACGCCTATAACTTTCCGCTGCGGATTATTCGCATTGCGGGTATGATAAGTGCCGCGATGCTCGGCATGTATGGCGTCATCATGGTCTTTCTGTTTGTGATCGGCCACTTGATGCGACTGAAAAGCTTTGGCCAAGATTACATTATTCCCATAATGGCACAGCCCGGACAAGATTTAAAGGACACTGTGATTCGCATCCCTACCCTATTTTTAAAAAGGAGACCTACCCGTAAAGACACAAAAGATAAAAACAGACAAAGGTGATGGCTATGATGCAATCAGAGGACAAGCTTACATTTATGCAGACGCTTATTATGGTAAGCAGTACAATGATCGGTGCCGGTGTCTTAACCCTTCCCCGCTCAGCCGCTGAAACCGAAAGTCCGAGCGGATGGATTATGATCCTGCTTCAGGGCGTTATTTTTATTATTTATGCTCTGCTATTTTTGCCTTTTCTTCAACGAAACAGCGGGAAAACAATTTTTGAGCTCAACAGTATTGCAGCCGGAAAATTTATCGGTTTCATTTTGAATTTATTTATTACCCTTTATTTTATCGGTATCGTATGCTTTCAAGCCCGGGTCTTGGGAGAGGTTGTCGCATTCTTTCTATTAAAAAACACGCCGATGGCGGTTGTCGTCATTATTTTTCTGGCGGTTGCCATCTATCATGTGGCCGGAGGTGTTTACCCCATTGCGAAGGTATATGCGTATATCTTTCCTATCACTATTATTATTTTTCTGATGCTTCTGATGTTTAGCTTTCGTTTGTTTCAGTTAGATTTTATCCGACCCGTTTTTGAAGGCGGTTACCAAAGTTTTTTCTCTTTATTTCCTAAAACCCTTTTGTATTTTTCAGGATTTGAAGTCATTTTTTATCTCATTCCCTTTATGAAAGATCCGAAGAAGGTTAAAAAAGCTGTCGCTTTGGGCATTGCAACCTCAACTGTTTTCTACAGCATTACTTTGTTTATTGTCATTGGCTGTATGAGTGTGGCTGAAGCTAAAACAGTGACGTGGCCGACCATTTCACTCATCCACGCATTAGAAATCCCAGGGATTTTTATTGAACGATTTGACCTGTTTTTACAGTTGACTTGGACAGCTCAGCAATTTGCATGTATGCTCGGCTCTTTTAAAGGCGCGCATATCGGATTAACAGATGTCTTTCACCTAAAAAATAAAAACAATCCGTGGCTGCTTGCTGCACTGCTGGCTGTTACATTTTTCTTCACAATGCTTCCTGACGATCTTAATGCCGTGTTTTATTACGGTTCACTTCTCGGATATGCATTTTTAGGTGTCATTATCATACCATTTCTCATCTGGTTTTTGAGCTGGGTACAGAAGAAGCTGGGGAGGGGGCAGCTGCAATGAAAACAATAATAAAGCTTGCAGCAATGGTTCTGATGCTGCAGCTGCTCTGCGGATGCTGGGATGTCAAAAATATTGAAAAACTGTCTTTCGCCAGGGGACTTGCTATCGATGAAACTGATGACCATCAGTATAAATTAACCTATCAAAACCTTCTTCCCCAAAGTGAAGACAGCCAAGCATCAGGAAAACCGGAATTTGTCAATGTGACCTCCCGCGGGAAAACCATTCTCGAAGCGGTCAGTGATGTATCCATCAAGGACCCTCCTATCTATAGCGACCATTTAAAAGTGATTCTTTTGGGAGAAAAGCTAATGAAAAATCAAAATATGGATCAAGTGTTCAACCATTTTATCCGGGATGATGAGCTGAGGCGAAGCAGCTATTTGATGGCAGCCAGAGGGGAAGCTGGAGAAATTTTCACGGAAGGAAGTCCAAAGCAGCAGCTGCCGATGCCTTCCGAAAAGCTGATTGATCTGACAAATAACAGCGGATATAACGGAAAAATTATGATGCCGCTTCGGATCGGAAGAGCTTCTATCTATTGCCAAAACGGCTACAGTTTTCTCATCCAAGCCGTGAAAAACCAAAAGGGAAAAGCAAAGTATGACGGGGCTGGCATTATTAAAAGCGGCAGCAATAAACTCGTCGGATTTCTTTCAGCGGATGAAACACAAGCGCTGACATGGGTAATGGGGACAATCCAAGGCGGCGTCATGCCGGCGGAAGAAAAAGGACATCCGATTACATTTGAGATTAAGAAGTCCAAATCAAAAATCAAACCTGCCATTCAGAATGGAAAGCCTGTCTTTCATATTTCAGTCAAAACAACAGGCATTCTGACAGAAGATCAGAGTCCAAGAGAAAACTCTTTTAGCGAGAGCTATTTGCGCAAGCTGGAAAACATTTTTGAGAAAAAGCTGAAACACGATATCAAGCAGATTATGGATCAGCTGCAGCATACGTATAAAGCAGACCCTACCTTTTTATCTGACTACGTTCGGATTCAATACCCGGATTACTGGGATAAAGTAAAAGGGCATTGGGATGAAACGTTCACTGAGGCAGAGTTCACATATGATATTTCGTTCAAAATCATTAATTTTGGAACAGTTGGAAGGTAAGCAGCAAAAAGGGTGTGCCTATTGGCAGCACCCTTTTGAATATGATTTACGTTCCCGCTGTCTGCTGTTTACCTGCCGATCCACTCTGGCCGTTTTTATCGCGCAAATCCTGCTCGATTTCTTCAAGGCTTTTTCCTTTCGTCTCTGTTACTTTAAACCGGACAAATAGAAACGCCATAATGCCGATCGCAGCATAAATCAGGAATAAATAGCTGATGCCGATCGCTTCCATTAAAATTGGATAGGTTAGTGAAACAATCAAAGTTCCAGCGTGCAGCATCAAGGTAGAGACTCCAGTACCGATGCCTCTCACATGAAGCGGAAATAGTTCAGGAAGCATCACCCAGACAACCGGGCCCCAGCTGACGGCAAACACAACGATAAACACGCCTAAGCAAATGACTGTCGTCCATGATGCGGCCGGGGTGTTATCGAAAAAGAGATTCACCATAGCCAGGACAATCAAGCTGATCACCATGCCGGCATTCCCGAATAACAGCAGCGGCTTTCTGCCGATTTTATCAATGATTTTAATGGCGAGAAGAGTCATAAGAACATTCACTGTTCCGATTCCGACCGTTCCTAAAATAGAGGCGGAGTTTCCGAACCCGACGTTTGTAAAGGTCTTCGGCGCATAATAAATGATTGTGTTCGTACCGATAAATTGCTGCAGAAACGCCAGTCCCAATCCGGCAATCAGCGCCGGGCGCACCCACGGATCGAACAGCTCCTTCAGACCGCCTTCGTCCTCTTTTTCCGCTTCTTTAATATCATGGATTTCCTGATCAATATCCTTTGTTCCCCGCAATCTTTGAAGAACTTTCTTCGCTTTGCCCTCTTCACCATTTGTAAACAGCCAGCGCGGGCTCTCAGGCATAAACAAAATACCAATGAGCAGGAGCAATGATGGTACGGCAGCCAATCCAAGCATCCAGCGCCACGCTTCCGCATCGGCAAATATGTAATTGACGATATAGGAAAGCAGGATACCGACCGTAATCATCAGCTGGTTGAGGGACGAAAGCGCACCCCGTTTCTCTTTTGGCGCCAGCTCAGACAAATACAGCGGCACGATCGTTGTCGATGTTCCGACTGCCAGTCCCAGAATGATTCTAAAGAGCACCATCACTCCTGTATTTGGCGCAAGCGCAACTCCCAATCCTCCTATACAAAACAGCAGCGCGGCAGCCATAATCGCTTTTCTCCTGCCAAAACGGTCCGTCAGCTTGCCAGCCGCTCCGGAACCGAGTATTGCTCCGATTAATAAAGAGCTGACAACAAGTCCCTCTGTAAAGGCGTTGAGGCCTAAATCCTTTTTCATAAATAAAATGGCTCCCGAAATGACGCCGGTATCATAGCCGTATAAAGCGCCACCAAGAGCGCCGAAAAAATAAAGCCATATATTTGACTGCTTCTTCATAGAAATGACTCCCTTTCTCCAATCAGTGATCCAATGGTACTGTCCACGGAGTTTTTTAGAAATCTTTTAGCCTATTTTTCCGGCAAGTAAACCTATGCAGACGTACAGACATCCAATATCCATTAATTTACTGGCGTTTTTTTCAACTGCACCGAAACATTTTTTTCCCCAGTGGCGTCCAATAGAAGGTGATTCAGCACATCATCATAAATCTCTAAAAACAAAAACATATAAATATAGGAATTTTTATCGAATATTGTCTTATCAGCAGTTGCCCTACGGCAAAATGAATGGTACGCTTCAAATATTAATGAAACGTGAGGTATTGATATGGAAGAACGATCACAACGTAAGAAGAAAAAGAGACGCCTACGAAAATGGGTGAAATTATTAGCCGGTGTAATGGCTTTTCTCATCATTGCCGCAGGTTCTGTCGGCACATACGCTTATGTCAAACTGAACAACGCTTCTAAAGAAGCTCACGTCAGTCTTGCCCGCGGAGAACAATCTGTAAAACGGATTAAAGAGTTTGATCCTGGAAAGGATTCTTTCTCTGTATTGCTCTTAGGGATTGATGCCAGGGAGAAAAACGGTGAGACGGTAGACCAGGCCAGAAGTGATGCGAATGTACTGATTACCTTTAACCGCAAAGAAAAAACAGCCAAAATGCTGAGCATTCCGCGAGACGCCTATGTGAATATTCCAGGCCATGGCTATGATAAGTTTACGCATGCCCACGCCTATGGCGGCGTAGATCTAAGTGTGAAAACAGTTGAAGAAATGCTTGATATTCCCGTTGATTATGTAGTCGAAAGCAACTTCACCGCGTTTGAAGACGTGGTAAATGAGCTGAATGGCGTCACAGTCAACGTAAAAAGCGATAAAGTCATCCAGCAAATCAAAAAGGATACAAAAGGAAAAGTTGTCCTTCAACAAGGCACACACACGCTCGATGGAGAGGAAGCGCTGGCTTACGTAAGAACACGTAAAGCTGACAGTGACCTTTTACGCGGACAAAGACAAATGGAAGTGCTGAAAGCCATTATCGATAAATCAAAATCACTTAGCTCCATTCCGGCTTATGATGATATTGTGGATACAATGGGAGAAAACTTAAAAATGAATCTATCTCTTAAAGATGCCATTGGCTTGTTCCCGTTTATCACTTCACTGAAGTCGGTTGAATCCATCCAGCTGACAGGCTATGACTATGAGCCTGGCGGCGTCTACTATTTCAGATTGAATCAGGAAAAACTGCAGGAAGTGAAAGAAGAGCTGCAAAACGATTTAGGTGTATAATGAACGGGATGGCGTGCAGCCATCCCGTTTTACATATTTCATTGTTGAAAAATAGGATCGTAAGGTTTAGCCTTGTCCTATATGGTTTATGTTTCGTATGAAAGCTGAACATACTACACGAAGCAGCTTCATTATTAAGGAGGTTTCCCCTACATATGAAATTAATAGCGATTGATTTAGACGGTACATTGCTGAATAAGGAAAGCATCATTTCTAATGAAAACAGAGCGGCTATCAAGCGGGCGCTTGATGCGGGTATCCTCGTTACCATTTGCACAGGAAGAGCAACGTTTGATGTTAAAGCGCTGCTGGAAGGCTTGGATATCCCTATCATCGCGGCAAATGGCGGAACGGTTCATGACAAAGGCTACCGCCTGATCAGCCGGACATTAATGGATCAAGAGGCCGGCAAAGCGATCGCTGATTACCTGCTCTCAAAAAATATTTACTTCGAGGTCTATACAGATGACCATCTGCTTTCTCCTTTTGACGGCGAATCTAAGCTTCAAGCAGAGCTTGACATTTTAAGGAGCGCCAATCCAGATGAAAACATGGATGAATTGTGGAAAGGGGCCATGACCCAGTTCAAGCAGTTCGGCATCAAACCGATCCCGCATATCGAATCGATTTTCGACGGCGGCGAAAACATTTACAAGCTCCTTTGCTTCTCCTTTGATATGGAAAAACTGAGACATGCGAAGGAAGAACTGAAGCATCATAAAAAACTGGCGCAAACCTCTTCCGGAAAGCACATTATCGAAATTCTCCCGGCCTCTTCCGGCAAAGGGCGCGCGCTGACTGAGCTTGCCGGCAAATACGGAATTGAGACGCAAGATATCTATGCGATTGGTGACAGTCCGAATGATTTATCCATGTTCGAAGTGGCAGGACACCGAATCGCCATGGAAAATGCGATTGATGAACTGAAAGAAAAAAGCACTTACGTGACGAAAAGCAATGATGAAAATGGTGTGGCCCACTTTATAGATCAGCTTCTATCCGGCCAATATGCATAAAGAAAAGACTCCAGAGATTCTGGAGTCTTTGTTTTTTATTGCACCCGAATACTTCCCGCGTATTTATCTTTCCAATACGTGCTCGTATTCATATTGGTAATGGTTACACCATTTGTTAATGTGACATGAACGACTTGGCCATTTCCGATATAGATGGCCGGGTTTAAGCTTGTTGATTGGAAAAAGACAATGTCTCCCGGCTTCAGGTCAGCCTTATCAACCTTTGTTCCCGCTTTATACTGGCTCATCGCGTATCGGGGCAGTGAAATGCCTGCCGCTTTCTGGTAAACATATTGGATAAAGCCAGAAGTATCAAATCCTGTTTCTGGAGAAACCCCGCCCTTTTTGTAAGGAACTTCCCCGATATAGAGCGTCGCCTCCGACACAATCGGATTTTCTTTCGGAATTGTCAGGTTGTTAAACCGGCGGATGCCTGTCATCTTAGATTTCCAATAATCCTCTGATAAGTAGGAAATGGTTACTTTTTCAGACCGGCTCGCCTGAATGAACCTTCCGCCTCCTGCATAAATGCCGGCATGCGAAATTCCTGTTTTATACGTATTGCTGAAATAGATGACATCACCGGGTTTAATGTTCTGAAGCGCCACCTTCTCGCCTACTGCCCACTGCTGCTCTGCTGATCTCGGCAGATAGATGTCAAGCGCCTGTTTAAAGACATATTGCACAAGCCCTGAGCAATCGAAGCCCTCTGACGGTGTGCTTCCGCCAAAAACGTACGGAATGCCGAGGTATTTTTCGGCCTCCTGCACAACAGCCACATCAGCAGTCTCCGGATCGGCAGCGACTCGTTTCGCCCCAATGTAAGAGCCGCTCCAATAGCTGCTTTTTTTGTAATTTGTGACGATAACCCCTTTTGATAGGGTGCTGTGAATCATTTGCCCGTCTCCAATGTAAAGAGCGGCGTGTGTCGGTGCAGTCCCGCTGCTTCCCGCTTTTTTGAAAAATAAAATATCACCTGGTTTTAGATCTGCCGGCTTTACTGCCGTTCCGACTTTTGACTGGTCGTTCACAGATCTCGGCAGATGAATATCAGCCTGACCGAAAACATATTGAATCAATCCAGATGAATCGAAGCCTTCTTTCGGAGTTTCACCGCCGTATCTATACTTATACCCAAGCAGTTTCTTTGCTTCACTGATGATCAGGTCAGATTTTGCATCAGCCTCCGCAATATCCGCTTTTGTCATAATAGGAACCAAAAAACAAATCATAACGGCCACAAGCAAAAACTTCTTCCAGTTTGCCAGTGTGTTCACTTTTATTATCTCCTCCTCTATTTGCAGTTTTAACATCGGTATTTTTCTAGATATGTTAAGAGACTTTTTCATATTTTTACAGAATGAATATGCTGGCTTTCAAAATGGCAAATAAAAAAAGAGAATGTCTCGTAAGACATTCTCTTTTTTTTGTGTGTTATTTAGCGGCGTTTGCCGTTTCTTCCTGCTGTTGAATTTTATGAATTTCTGTATCGATTTTCTGCTTTTCCTGATCAGTCAGCTGATCATTGAATTTGAAAGCTGACATAAACATAAACACGACTGCAACGGCAACAAACGGCCAGATGGCTTTGACAAATTTCATCTTATATCACTCCATTATTTAGATTTTAGTTTGTCACTGTGATCGACATCAAAAGTCAGTTTTCCGTCTTCTACTTTCCATGCGAAATTAGAGTCTTTCGTCAGTTCGCGAATAATTGTTTTCTGTTTCAGACTGCCTTTTTTAACTGGGGCAGGTGTCGCTTCATGGATATCAATCGGCGTTACCTCAAAGTGTCCCGTTCCGTTTTTCTTCAAATGATACTGCACCAGCGCACTGTCTCTGGTTCTTGTCCAGCCTTGGTCAAACACAAAGTTCCCCAGACTGTAGAAAATGACGGTCCCGTTATAGACTTCGATCGGTTCAAGGACGTGCGGGTGATGGCCGACGATGATATCGGCACCTGCATCAGACATAGCTCTTGCCAATTGGCGCTGACGGTCATTCGGATCATTATCATACTCTTGTCCCCAGTGTGACTGTACAACTACGACATCAGCATGTTTTTTCGCTTCTGAAATCATAGGGATAAAGACTTCCGGATCTGCGGGAAGCACGCCCGGTGTATTCTTTTTAGCCGCGAAACCTTTGCCGGATACATCCGTGAATCCAAGGGTTGCGATTGTTACCCCATTTACTTCTTGATATGAGATATTCTTTTTCGCATCGCTCAAGCTGTATCCAGCCCCAACGATATCGAGGTTATGGTTCGAAAATTCTTCAAGTGTATCTTTCATGCCCTGTGCGCCGTAATCCATGGCATGGTTATTCGCGCCGTTAAGGACCGTGAAATTCATATCCTTCAGGACTTTTACGGATTCCTTGTTTGTCTGCAGATGAATTTCTTTTTCTGCTTCTTTATAGTTCTTTTTATAAGTTACCGGGTTTTCAAAGTTTCCGGCTACGTAGTCTGATGCTTTAAAGATAGGCTCAACGTATTGAAAAATACTGCTTACCCCTTTTTGTTCCGTCACTCTCTCAACATAGCGCCCCATCATAATATCGCCTACAAATGAGGCTGAAAGAACGTCATCTGAATAGGTTTTAACCTTTGGCGTCTCTGCTTTGCCTGCCCACATAAAAGCAAACATGAGGACAAAAACGATCGGAATCGCGATAAATACGTGCTTATTGGTTTTCTTTTTTTGCTGTTTTGTCAGCTTCAGCAGCTTTTCATGAAAGCTCAGTTCTTTTTTCATCGTTTGACACACCTTACATTAAATTAAGTAGTAAACAAACATGATAGCAAAGGTCGCTCCGCTTAATAGCAGCGTGCTTCCGAACGTAATTGTTAATCCTTGTTTCTGAATGGTATTGGCAATTAAACCTGGCACGATAATGCCGATTCCTCGAAATTCTGCGATTTCAAATGGTACAATCGGGTATAGAAAATCAAAGGCAATTTTCAGGACGATCCCTGTGATCAGCATGGCAGCGAATTTTCTGCGTCCATACAAAATCATAAACTTGGATAAACCGAATTTCACAATGACATAGGTGAGCAAACTGACTAATAATACGAGTAAAATAAAGACCGGCTGATTAAACACAAGTCCTAAATAACCCGGTACAACAAGCCCTGCCGGCACAATCCCTGTTTTTTCCGCAAAAATTAAACTGAGTAGTACACCTAAAATTAGTGCAATGTATAAATCTGATCCGAACATGTCTGCATTTCCTCCTAGCTTACGAGCTGCTTAACCTTATATTCGTGGATTTTTTCAATTAACGGCTCTGCGGCACCATGAATGTTGCCGACGCCATATATGACACGGTTGTGCATTCTTTTCTTTAACAATTCCATAATTTCTTCCGTTGATTTGTACTCTAGATCATGCAGTTTGTCTGCAGGAATTTTACCTTCTTCATAAGCTTTGACGATTGGTTCTGTTGTTTCACCGATTAAGATCAGTTCACTTGCTTCAATATAAGGCAATACGTCATTTGCGAATTGCTGTGTCCGATCCACACGGTCTGCGCGGCAGTTCATAATGATGATCGGATCATCGGTCGGATAACCGATTTCTTTTACACGTTTCCATATATTCAAAGTAGAAGAAGCGTCGTTTGCGGCAAACCCATTAACAAAGTGCCCAGGCTCGCTCGGACTGATCAGCGGAAGAATTCTCATTGCTCCCGGATCTGGCGGCGCATTCAGCATTCCTTTAAACGCTGTTTCTTCATCAATGCCGAGTGCTTGAGCCACACCCAATGCGAGAGAAGCGTTATCAGGGAATACCATATATTCAAATTTACGAAGATATTCATCAGTAATTTTCGAGTTATCAGCAATGATGACTTTTGTGTTTCGCTCTTTGGCTTTTTGTTTAAAGAACTCGGTATATTCACTATCTGTAATGACAAGATGGCCATTATAAGGAATAGTAGCGGTAAACGCTTCTGCAATTTCATCAAGCGTCGGCCCCATGACATCCATATGATCTTCCAGCACGTTTACGATGACACCGATATTAGCTTGAAGAAGTTCTTCCTGAAAGATAATTTGATAGTCCGGATTAACGGCCATACATTCACTGACGAGGGCGTTGGCTCCTCTTTCTACCGTTTCTCTCATGACTTCTTTTTGTTCGCCGATATTCGGTCCCTGAGGTTTCCGTTTAATCGGCTTTTCCTCCGGTGTATCCCAATAGATCATTCTTGCATCCGTTCCTGTCGTTTTTCCGACAGTTTTGTAACCGGCTTCTATTAATATTCCGGTTGTCAGCCTTGTCACAGTGGACTTTCCTCGGATGCCGTTAATATTCACTCGAACAGGGAGGGCATCAATGTTTTTCTGATGTCGCCGTTTTTCTAATATTCCGATGACCAGTATGACAGCACAGGCTATAATGAGTAACCACATTGCTTATCGACATCTCCTTCTATATTGTTGTAAATTCATTCATCAGTATATAGAATCACTATGAATTCTCAATCGGCATTATGTAACATAATCTCCCCTAATCTACTGAGCCAAACTTCTCTTTTGAAAGAGATTTTGTACCTACAAAGTGTTCTCTATTTTTGGAAATCGACAGGACTTACATCTTATCGATTTTTTTAATACTAAAAACGAATGCGCTTTCATTTACCAAATGATTTCCTTCTGGACGTTTAGTCACACCTTGAATGTTCAGTTTAATATGCATTTCAAATCAATCTTTTTTCAGGCCCGGTATATCAGGCTTTTGCTGATACAATGCGTGTTTCCGGTTCTTATGAACATAAAATTATTTCTGCCTGTTTCTTAAGGATAAGGTCATAATGTCATCCTTTCTGCACGGAATAGACAATATTAGGCCCATTCCAAATTGACTAATGGCCCCTGCAATAAAAACGGCAAACAAACAGGTCCAGGTTCCCTAACATAATTAAACATTTTCTGGGCGGATAGTCTAATCTGTTTCACCCTATTTACAGGTCTAATCGCATGACTTTGAAACAATTTTAATAAAACTTAATATTCGTTCATGAAATGTTCATCCAGATTTGTGAAGACTTTGTCAAAAAAAGCGTGAATATCTTTAAATTCTCATATTTATACACCATTTACAGTTCGGTTTGCTATATCGCCATGTTTTATTTTTTTCTTATTGCCAATAAAGGAATGTTCATGATAATCTATCTATGTAAACGGTTACACAAATGAGGAGGAGCTGTGTTGGCTACAATTAAAGATGTCGCGGGAGCCGCGGGCGTCTCAGTTGCAACGGTCTCCCGCGTCCTGAATGACAACGGCTATGTCCATGAAGAAACGAGAACACGTGTGATGGCCGCCATGGAGAAGCTGAACTATTATCCGAACGAAGTCGCCAGGTCTCTTTATAAAAGAGAATCCAGGCTGATCGGGCTTTTGCTTCCGGACATTACAAACCCTTTCTTCCCCCAGCTTGCCCGCGGCGCGGAGGATGAATTGAACCGGGAAGGCTATCGGCTTATTTTCGGCAACAGTGACGAGGAATTAAATAAAGAACTTGAATACCTTCAAACCTTTAAACAAAATCATGTCGCAGGTATTATTGCTGCAACAAATTACCCGCATCTTGAGGAATACAGCGGCATTGATCAGCCAGTCGTTTTCCTGGACAGAACGCCTGAAGGCGCTCCTTCTGTATCCAGTGACGGACATACCGGAGGAAAATTAGCAGCGGAAGCAATTGTTCATGGAAAAAGCAAACACATTACGCTCCTGAAGGGCCCTGCTCACCTGCCGACTGCCCAAGACCGCTTTCACGGCGCTTTAGAGGTATTACAGCAGGCGGGTGTTGATTTTCAGATCATCGAGACGGCGTCCTTTTCTTTTAAGGATGCACAGGCACTGGCAAAGGAGCTGTTTGTCTTATATCCTGAGACAGACGGGGTAATTGCCAGTAATGACATTCAAGCAGCGGCTGTTTTGCATGAAGCTTTGCGGCGCGGAAAAAAAGTGCCCGGGGATATTCAAATTATCGGCTACGATGATATTCCCCAAAGCGAGCTGCTGTTTCCGCCGCTGTCAACGATTAAACAGCCGGCATATGACATGGGTAAAGAAGCGGCTAAACTTCTTTTGAGCATCATAAAAAAACAGCCTCTCGCAGAAACGGCGATTCAAATGCCCGTCATGTATATAAGAAGAAACACGACAAGAAAGGAAGAAAACGATGCGTAATATTTGTGTAATTGGAAGCTGTTCTATGGATTTGGTGGTCACCTCAGACAAACGCCCAAACGCGGGCGAAACCGTACTGGGTACTTCATTTCAAACTGTGCCGGGCGGTAAAGGTGCGAATCAGGCTGTTGCCGCCGCCAGACTCGGCGCCAATGTTTTTATGATTGGCAAGGTTGGTGACGATCATTATGGAACAGCCATCATGAATAATTTAAAAGCAAACGGTGTTCGCACCGACTATATGGAACCGGTTACACATAAAGAAAGCGGCACCGCCCACATCGTGCTTGCCGAAGGTGATAACAGTATTGTCGTCGTTAAAGGCGCGAATGATGAGATCACCCCATCTTATGCGATAGACGCTCTTGAAAAGCTTGAGAATATCGATATGGTTCTGATTCAGCAGGAAATCCCGGAAGAAACGGTTGATGAAGTGTGCAGATACTGCCATTCTCACGACATCCCGATCATGCTTAACCCGGCACCGGCCCGCCCGCTGAAGCAGGAAACCATTGACCATGCCACCTATCTTACGCCGAATGAACATGAGGCGGCGATCTTATTTCCGGAGCTGACGGTTTCTGAAGCATTGGCGCTTTATCCGGCGAAGCTCTTTATCACTGAAGGCAAACAAGGCGTGCGCTATTCATCCGGCAGCAAAGAGCGGATCGTCCCTTCCTTTCCTGTTGAGCCTGTCGATACAACCGGGGCGGGTGATACGTTTAACGCGGCTCTTGCAGTGGCCATGGCGGAGGGAAAAGATATTGAAGCTGCATTACGGTTCGCAAACCGCGCCGCCTCCCTATCTGTATGTTCTTTCGGCGCTCAAGGCGGAATGCCGTCCAGAAAAGAAGTAGAGGAGCTGCTGTCATGAAAAAACACGGTATACTGAACAGTCATCTTGCCAAGCTATTGGCTGACCTTGGCCATACTGACAAAATTGTTATCGCTGATGCAGGGCTGCCCGTTCCTGACGGCGTGCTGAAAATTGATCTCTCACTGAAGCCGGGTTTCCCGGCTTTCCGGGATGTAACCGCAGTGCTGGCAGATGAAATGGCGGTTGAAAAAGTAATTGTCGCATCCGAAATAAAGGTATCCAATCCAGAAAATGCGAGTTTTATAGAAACCCTTTTTTCTGAAGAGGCAGTTGACTGCCTTCCCCACGAGGAATTTAAGGAGCTGACTAAAGAAGCTAAAGCTATCATACGAACAGGAGAATTCACACCATACGCCAACTGCATCCTGCAGGCGGGTGTGCTTTTCTAGAAAGGAGGACCGATATGCAAATCGAAATGAATGACATTCATAAAGCATTCGGAAAAAACCAGGTGCTTTCAGGTGTGTCCTTTCAGCTCAAGCCCGGCGAAGTTCACGCACTGATGGGAGAAAACGGCGCCGGCAAGTCCACCCTGATGAACATCCTGACTGGTCTGCACAAACTGGACAAAGGACGGATCACCATAAATGGTAACGAGACGTATTTCTCCAACCCAAAGGAAGCCGAGCAGCACGGAATCGCCTTCATCCATCAGGAACTGAATATCTGGCCGGACATGTCCGTACTTGAGAATCTATTTATCGGAAAAGAAATGTCAACGAAATTTGGTATTTTACAAACCGGAAAAATGAAAGCGCTAGCAAAGGAACAATTTGATAAACTATCCGTCTCTCTTTCACTTGATCAAGAAGCGGGTGAATGCTCCGTCGGACAGCAGCAGATGATTGAAATCGCAAAAGCGCTCATGACAAATGCCGAGGTGATCATTATGGATGAACCTACCGCGGCTTTGACTGAACGGGAAATCAGCAAGCTGTTTGACGTCATTACGGCTTTAAAAAAGAACGGTGTTTCCATTGTATACATTTCACATCGAATGGAAGAAATTTTTACGATTTGCGACAGAATCACCATCATGCGTGACGGAAAAACCGTTGATACAACAAACATTTCAGAAACAAATTTTGACGAGGTCGTGAAAAAAATGGTCGGACGTGAGTTGACGGAACGGTATCCTAAACGCGTCCCTTCACTCGGAGACAAAATATTTGAGGTGAAAAACGCCTCCTCAAAAGGAAGCTTTGAAGATATCAGCTTTTATGTCCGTTCCGGTGAAATTGTCGGCGTTTCCGGTTTAATGGGAGCCGGACGAACCGAAATGATGAGAGGACTGTTCGGCATTGACCGGCTCGATTCGGGTGAGATTTGGATTGCAGGAAAAAAGACTGCTATTAAAAATCCGTATGATGCTATGAAAAAAGGGCTCGGTTTTATTACGGAAAACCGCAAGGATGAAGGACTGCTGCTCGACACATCGATTCGGGAAAATATTGCGCTGCCCAATTTGGCCAGTTTTTCTCCAAAGGGCATCATTGATCACAAGCGGGAAGCAGAGTTTGTAGACCTTCTCATAAAACGCCTGACCATCAAAACGGCTTCACCAGAAACGCACGCGCGCCATTTGTCTGGCGGCAACCAGCAAAAGGTCGTGATTGCCAAGTGGATTGGCATCGGCCCAAAAGTGCTCATATTGGATGAGCCGACAAGAGGCGTGGATGTGGGCGCGAAACGGGAAATCTATACGCTGATGAATGAGCTCACTGAACGCGGTGTCGGCATCATTATGGTGTCATCAGAGCTGCCGGAAATACTCGGGATGAGTGACAGAATCATCGTCGTCCATGAAGGCAGAATCAGCGGAGACATCGAAGCGCGTGAAGCGACACAAGAACGAATTATGACACTTGCCACGGGAGGGCGGTAACATGAAAACGGAACAACTGAAGCAAACAAAACAAAAACAGATTCACTTCGATGGCGTCATGCAGAAGCTCGGCCCGTTTCTCGGTTTATTTATTCTCGTTATGATCGTATCGATTTTAAACCCGAGCTTCCTGGAGCCTTTGAATATTTTAAACCTGCTTCGGCAGGTGGCAATTAACGGATTGATCGCATTCGGCATGACCTTCGTTATTTTAACTGGCGGCATTGATCTTTCTGTCGGGGCTATTCTCGCCCTGTCCAGCGCCTTAGTCGCGGGTATGATTGTATCTGGTGTCGACCCGATTCTCGCCGTCATCATAGGCTGTCTGATCGGCGCTCTTCTAGGGATGATCAACGGACTGTTAATCACAAAAGGGAAAATGGCCCCTTTTATCGCGACGCTTGCGACCATGACTGTCTTCCGCGGACTTACTCTTGTGTATACAGACGGAAACCCGATCACAGGGCTTGGCACTAACTATGCCTTTCAGCTGTTCGGCCGCGGTTATTTCTTAGGAATTCCAGTACCTGCAATTACAATGGTTCTCGCCTTTGTTATCCTTTGGGTGCTGCTTCACAAAACGCCGTTCGGGCGCCGGACATACGCAATTGGCGGCAATGAAAAAGCGGCACTCATCTCAGGCATAAAAGTCACACGTGTAAAAGTCATGATTTATGCTTTAGCCGGTCTATTATCCGCCCTTGCCGGCGCGATTTTGACTTCCCGTCTCCACTCAGCACAGCCGACAGCTGGAGAATCATATGAACTGGATGCCATCGCGGCGGTTGTCTTAGGCGGAACGAGTCTTTCCGGGGGCCGCGGGCGCATTGTCGGAACGTTAATCGGGGTGCTGATTATCGGCACACTCAATAACGGACTCAACCTGCTTGGCGTCTCATCATTTTATCAGCTGGTTGTTAAAGGGATTGTCATTTTAATCGCGGTATTATTAGACCGCAAAAAGTCAGCATAGGAGGGTTTTACATGAAAAAGGCTGTATCCGTCATTTTGGCGCTGTCACTGTTTGTATTGAGCGCCTGTTCGCTTGAGCCTCCCCAATGGGCGAAGCCGTCAAACTCAGATAATAAAAAGGAATTTACCATCGGCTTGTCGATCTCAACGCTTAACAATCCCTTTTTTGTTTCTTTAAAAAAGGGAATTGAAAAAGAAGCGGAAAAGCGTGGAATGAAGGTCATCATCGTCGATGCACAAAATGATTCCTCCAAGCAGACAAGTGATGTGGAGGACTTAATTCAGCAAGGCGTTGATGCCCTGTTAATCAATCCAACTGATTCTTCGGCTATTTCAACGGCAGTAGAGTCTGCAAATTCGATTGGTGTGCCTGTCGTCTCCATCGACCGGTCAGCTGAACAAGGCAAAGTAGAAACCCTCGTGGCTTCAGACAATGTAAAAGGCGGAGAAATGGCCGCAGAGTTCATCGCAGACAAGCTTGGAAAAGGTGCTAAGGTGGCGGAGCTTGAAGGCGTTCCGGGTGCCTCCGCTACACGGGAACGCGGTTCAGGCTTTCACAAAATCGCAGATCAAAAGCTGGACGTTGTCACAAAACAATCAGCTGACTTTGACCGCACTAAAGGCCTGACTGTCATGGAAAACCTGCTCCAAGGACACCCGGATATCCAAGCGGTTTTCGCTCATAATGATGAAATGGCGCTTGGAGCTCTCGAAGCGATTAACAGCTCCGGCAAAGATATTTTAGTCGTCGGTTTTGACGGAAATAAGGATGCGATTTCTTCGATTAAAAACGGTAAGCTCTCAGCCACTGTCGCTCAGCAGCCTGAATTGATCGGTAAACTGGCAACGGAAGCAGCGAATCAGATTTTACATGGAAAGAAAGTAAAGAAAACAATATCAGCGCCTCTGAAACTGGAAACGAAAAAATAATGCAAAGGATCAGATCTTTATCTGATCCTTTTTTATGTTTAGCAACCGGCCAAAACGTGAAAGGAATAATAGAAATGATTATTTCTCTTATGTGAGGAGAGGAACGCAATGAACAAACCCACGAAAGTACTGTCTACACTTGCACTTGCAGCCGGAATAACTGCGGCTTCTGCAGGCGGCGCAAACACAATTCATGCACAACAGCCAGAAACAAACGTAAGCATTGATGATTTATACAGCTATCCGATTGATTCCTACTTGGTTTCAGCAGAGGCTCTGAATGTCAGAACAAAGGCCTCCGCTTCAAGCGCTAAAGCCGACACCCTTCATCTGGGCGACAGCTTAAAGCTCATTTCGTTTTCAAACGCTGATTGGGCAAAGGTTCATTACAAAAACGGAAAGACAGGCTTTGTCTCTACTCATTACATTGTAAAGGCAGCGACAACGGTAAAAACCAAAACAAAGACGAAAGCATATACATCCGCTGAAGGAAAAAGCATCAAGACACTCCCGGCTAACACAAGCGTATCTTTTTTAGGCTGGAGTAAAACAAAAAAAGGCGGCTTTGACTTTGATTGGGTCTATGTAGATTACGGAGGTAAGACAGGTTATATCAAAACAAAGGACCTGCAAATGACAAAATAACCGAAAGGGATTCCGTTTACAGAACGGAATCCCTTTTTTCTTCGCTAATTATGGATTGAATTGTCGCATTCAAAATATTTCTCAGGAAATATTGTCGTATGCCGTGTCGAAACCTATACATGATCAACAGCATTTTTGTTTACGTTAAAGGATGGAGGTGGAAAAATGGATCAATTTGAAGCTGCATATGAATCGTATAAATCCAAACAAACAAATATCGATCAGCCAGTTGATACGTCCGGAAAAGAAGAAATTATCGCGGTCAGAAGAAATGAGGAAGACAATATTATCGCGGTGAAAACGAACACAGGAAGAGAACTGGACTATCCCACTGCGCTATCAGAAGCAAAAGCGGGAAAGATCGCTCACGTTGATGTATTTCATAAATACGGACGTGACATTTTAAGAAGTGAACCAGACGGCATAAAGGATAATAACCTATCTGAATTACCCGATTTTTAATAGAGAAAGCCCTGTCCCATTCCGGACAGGGCGTTTCTTTTTTAAGAAAAAGGCTGCTGGATATAATCAGCTAACCGTTTTGCACTGATCGCAATATCCTCAGCATTTGCGTATTTCACGCCATAAAACACATATGGCGGGAGATATGTCATGCCAATCAGATTGCTTGTCGCCTGAAACGGCTTCAGGAGCTCACTGATTGAATAATGATTCCCTCCGCCCGCCTGATACTTTTCCGCTTCGCTTCCTGTGGAAACAGCCAGCATCAGCTCTTTGCCATGCAGAGCTCTCCCTTCTGACCCGAAGGCCCAGCCGTATGTCAGCACAAGATCCTGCCATTTTTTAAGAAGCGGCGGTGAGCTGTACCAATAAAGCGGGAATTGGAAAACAATCCGATCGTATTGCTCGCATAGCTGCTGCTCTTTGGCAACATCAATGGCTTCATCCGGATATTCCTTATAAAGCTCCCGTACAGTGATATTGTCATGTTTACTTAATTCCTCTGCCCACGCCTTATTGACGACTGAGGTTTCCATTTGAGGATGAACAGCCAAAACCAGTATTTTCAATGAGACCCACACCTTTATCATTTTAATGTTATTTTAACTAAAATCAGGTAAAGTGCCAAATAAAAAGCAAGCCCTGCACATGTGCGGGCTTGCTTTTTTTATTCTGGGCTTCCTTCAGTCGTTTCGATATCTTTGGCGAAATCCGGGTTATCCAGATTGGCATTAAAGAAATCTGGTGTATTTGGAAGTCTGAGATTCATGTTCATTTTTTGAGAAATCGTAACCGTGCAATCCTCAAGCACATAATCAAAGACGTGTCCGCCTGAATTTCGTCCTTCGTCAATGAAGTGCAGGTGATAGCCAGAAACGGCGATTCCGTTCGCATAAGCAGGAGTCAAGAAACCAACGATTGTGCCTCTGATGTTGTCGAAGTTGAAAATCGGCTGTGTTTTAACCGCTTCAATCATTGGCACATATGGTTTTTCTTGCAGTTCTACCGTTCTTGTCTGCACTTTTTTAAACAATCCGTCAATACGGATGGCATAAAATAAGTTTTTACTTGGCAGAATGCTGTTGATTTCTTTTTCAAATTCTTCACGTGTCATTTTCGCATCAATTTTGTGCGTCATATCCGGTGTAAAGAACGTAAATGAGCAAAACGGAGAGCGGTCTCCGCTTTGCACAGGCGTCGCAGTGCCGTCGGAACGAAGACGGTAAAATTCGCCGTCAAACCCAATCAGCTCTCCATCAAGCTTGTTAAAGGTTCCGATACCGAAGTCTCCGTATTTCGGAATATCTGACAGTTCAAAATCGCCGTCATATACTCCGTCTAAAAGAGAAGTCATTGTTGATACTTGATAAATTTGGCTAACGGGCTGTTCTTTTTTGCCGCGGCTCAGCATTTGAATGTTGCTTTCTTGTTTCATATTCCCTTCACTCCTTTAGTAATGTGCTGTTCTTCGAAAACAGTGTCTTGGTGCGCAGAGTGCTAGAGAGCTTTTGTTTTCATCAGTTCTCCAAATTCTTTTGGGAACTTGTCACTCGCTAAATTAACGTTATCACTGTAGTCAACTGGGACATCAATGATAACAGGGCCTTCAGCATTCATGGCTTGACGCAGAACATCTTCCAGCTGGTCTGGTGATTCGACACGCAAACCGGTTGCCCCGAAGCTTTCCGCATATTTCACGATATCGATGTTTCCGAACTCGACTGCAGATGTACGATTGTATTTTTTCAATTGCTGGAATGCAACCATGTCATATGTGCTGTCGTTCCATACAAGGTGTACAATTGGAGCTTTTAAGCGCACCGCTGTCTCTAACTCCATTGCCGAGAATAAGAAACCGCCGTCACCAGAGACAGAAACGACTTTTTCTCCCGGTTTCACCAATGAAGCACCGATTGCCCACGGAAGCGCAACACCAAGTGTTTGCATACCGTTACTGATCATTAATGTTAACGGCTCATAGCTGCGGAAATAACGGGACATCCAAATCGCGTGTGAACCGATATCGCATGTCACTGTGACGTTATCATCGACTGCATTTCGTAATGCTTTAACGATTTCAAGAGGATGCAGTCTGTCTGATTTCCAATCTGCAGGCACCTGCTCTCCCTCATGCATATATTCTTTTAGATCAGAAAGGATTTTTTGCTCACGTTCCGCAAAATCCACTTTTACAGCATCATGTTCGATATGATCCAAAGTAGATGGGATATCCCCGATCAATTCAAGCTCGGGCTGATAAGCATGATCAATGTCAGCCAGAATCTCATCCAGATGGATAATCGTCCGGTCTCCATTGACATTCCAGAATTTCGGATCGTATTCAATTGGGTCATAGCCGATTGTCAGAACAACATCAGCCTGCTCAAGCAGCAGATCGCCTGGCTGGTTGCGGAATAAACCGATACGGCCGAAATATTGATCCTCTAACTCTCTTGTAAGAGTCCCGGCAGCCTGATATGTTTCTACGAATGGAAGCTGAACCTTTTTCAAAAGCTTGCGAACCGCTTTAATCGCTTCAGGTCTTCCGCCTTTCATTCCGACTAAAACAACAGGAAGTTTTGCTGTTTGGATTTTTGCGATAGCCGCACTGATTGCATCATCTGGTGCAGGGCCAAGTTTTGGCGCTGCCACTGCACGCACGTTTTTGGTGTTTGTGACTTCATTCACAACATCTTGCGGAAAGCTCACAAAAGCGGCCCCAGCCTGACCTGCTGACGCTGCTCTAAATGCATTTGTAACAGCTTCCGGTATGTTTTTTACGTCTTGAACCTCTACACTGTATTTTGTAATCGACTGAAATAACGCCGCATTATCCAATGATTGATGAGTCCGTTTTAAACGATCGGCACGGATAACGTTCCCAGCAAGCGCAACGACAGGGTCACCTTCAGTGTTTGCAGTCAGCAGTCCCGTTGCCAGGTTAGAAGCACCCGGTCCTGATGTGACTAAAACGACTCCCGGTTTTCCAGTTAAACGGCCTACAGCCTGCGCCATAAATGCCGCATTTTGTTCATGCCGTGCAACAATGATCTCAGGCCCTTTATCTTGTAAAGCGTCAAATACCGCATCAATTTTTGCACCTGGAATGCCAAATACATGTGTGACACCTTGCTCCACTAAGCAATCAACAACAAGCTCCGCCCCTCTGTTTTTCACAAGGGATTTTTGTTCTTTTGTTGCTTTTGTCAACACCCTCACTCCTTATTATGCATTTTAAACATAAAAATTTAAATAAATCTTGTGATACGTTTCACTATACACTCTTTGGAAATTGACCTCCAATATCAATTCGACTTATGATTAATATGTATTACGAATTATTAACCTAAGAAAGGAATGCATGATTGATGGAGCTTCGCCACCTTCAATACTTTATCGCAGTTGCCGAAGAGCTTCATTTCGGGAAAGCTGCGCTTCGGCTGAACATGACACAGCCTCCTCTCAGCCAGCAGATCAAACAGCTGGAAAAAGAAGTCGGGGTGACGCTTCTGAAGAGGACAAAACGATTTGTGGAACTAACCGCAGCCGGAGAAATATTTTTAAATCACTGCCGCACGGCTTTGATGCAAATTGATCAAGCGATTGAATTGGCACAGCGGACGGCTCGCGGCGAGCACGGCCATCTCGTTATCGGTTTTGTCGGATCAGCTACATATGAATTTCTGCCGCCGATTGTCCGGGAATATCGCAAAAAATTCCCATCAGTAAAAATAGAATTACGTGAAATATCCTCGTTTAGGCAGCAAGAGGAGCTGCTAAAGGGCAACATTGATATTGGTATACTTCATCCTCCTTTACAGCACACAGCATTGCATACTGAAATCGCCCAAAGCAGCCCTTGTGTTTTAGCTTTGCCTAAACAACATCCGTTAACATCTAAGGAAGCCATTACAATTGAAGATTTGAGAGATGAACCGATTATTACTGTAGCCAAGGAAGCATGGCCTACTTTATACGTTGATTTCATCCAATTTTGTGAGCAGGCTGGCTTTAAGCCAAACATTGTACAAGAAGCGACTGAATATCAAATGGTAATTGGATTAGTCAGCGCTGGCATCGGGATTACATTTGTACCTTCCTCAGCTAAAAAATTATTTAACTTGGATGTGACTTATCGAACAATAGATAAAATACAGCTGAATGCCGAATGGGTTATCGCCTATCGCAAAGACAATCAAAATCCGCTTTTGAAGCAATTTATTAATATTTCAAATTGTCAGCAGTTAAGAACTAAAGAGAGTGATGCAAGTACCTGAAATGATACTTGCAAACTCTTTTTTCTTTTGGGATTCTCATGGAATTTTAATTAATATAATATAATCGCTTAGTACAACTTCATATCAGTATACGTATACATACAGTACAAATAGTTGGCAAGGATACTAGTAAGCGTATGACAATCGTTTGATTTTAGAATGATAGATAGAGAGGTGAAATATATTACACAGTTCACGAGTATATTAACATTGCTCGCTTTTTTCATAACAATGATTTTTATTTTCTGGAGACCGAAAGGATTAAATGAAGCTATCCCCGCGACAATAGGCGCTTTAATGGTGTTATTATGCGGAAGTGTGTCATTGACCGACTTAGTAGAAATAGGATCAAAAGTCACGGGCGCATCGGTCACAATTCTTGCCACTATGATCATGGCCATTGCATTAGAAAGTTTTGGGTTCTTTTATTGGGTGGCTGCAAAGCTGCTCCAACAATCCAGGGGATCAGGCATCAAGCTTTTTTGGTTAACCAATTCACTTTGCTTTTTAATGACCATTTTCCTAAATAATGATGGGAGCGTTTTGATCACAACCCCCATCCTTTTGCTGGTTTTAAAATATTTAGGTTTGAAAAAACATCAAAAAACCCCTTATCTCATAAGCGGCGTTTTAATAGCTACAGCCTCCAGCGCACCGATCGGCGTAAGTAATATTGTAAATTTAATTTCTCTCAAAATGATTGGAATGGATTTATATTTGCACACTGCCATGATGTTTGTCCCTAGTATGATGGGACTCATTTTTATGGCTTGTCTACTGTTTATTTTCTTTTATAAACGTCTTCCTAAAAGCCTGCCGGATATACCGAACCATTTTCAGTCTCTGCGACACAGAAGGTACCATCCCCTTCATTCGCCATCAGCTCCGATACCGGAACGAAATCAAACAAAGATAATGTTATTTGTACTCGCATTTGTTTTTCTCGTCAGAATCAGCTTATTTGCCGCGTCATATACCGGTATCTCCGTTCCTCTTGTCGCTGTCATCGGATCAATTATCCTTTTGGCCTGGAGATGGGTTTATTTCAAAACCTCTCCCAGAGACTTGCTCTTCAAGGCACCTTGGCACATTTTTATTTTTGCTTTTACTATGTATGTCCTCATTTATGGACTGCACAATATAGGATTTACTGAATTAATTGTAAATCATTTCAAACCGATAGTTTCTGGAAGCCTCTCCTACGCTACTTTTGTATCAGGTATCTCTACCTCTGTTTTTTCGAATCTATTCAACAACCATCCGGCTTTAATGATCAGTACTTTTACTTTAACAGAAATGAGCCTGAATCCTTCAACAGCAAAAATCATCTACTTGGCAAATATTATTGGCAGTGATATTGGTTCCTTATTATTACCTATAGGAACATTAGCAACACTTATTTGGATGCATATTTTAAAACAGCATGATGAAAGTATTTCTTGGGGTGAATATTTAAAAACAACCATTTTAATCATTCCGCTGACTGTTCTTTTTACGTTAACATGTTTATATTTTTGGATCAGTTGGTTATTTCTTTAGCAGTGTATGAAATAAAAAACTGCCTTCTGCTATTCGAGGGCAGTTTATTTTCAGTAGAGGCTACGCTAGGGGAGATGCATTGTCTTTAGATGATTTAACTTCCAAATGATTGACTTTCCACTTGCGTTAATAAGCTCAATGATATTATTAGATACATCTTTTAATAGACCGACTTTTTCTGGCACTTCCCCCATATCAAATATAACCAATTGGCCAACATATTTTTTGATCTGCTCCTCAAAATTACGTACAAGTGAAACACTGGAAGGTACGACAGGCAATTGAGAGTTGTCAAGAGTGTACGGCGTTTGCTCTGTTGAATAAGGGGTAAACCATTTTAAGTGATGCATAGATATGAAAAGTGTTTTAAATACAGGTGAAAAAAATACAATATAATCATTTAAAACACTGGTAACATATCCATGTATCGACCGATCCCCAGTTACATAAACTTCAATAAATTTGCCTTTCACATTGTTTAATGTGTTTCTGTAAGAAAAACTATTATTTTCCGCCTGCATTATTGTATCTTCCGGATCTCTTAAAATTGGTTTCCCAGTATTCGTATTTATTATTGCTTTGTTCATTTGATGGAGATGCAGCAAAGGAATATAAAGATAATTGCAGCCATTAAATATAACAAAAATATCCTGTCCAATATCTATAAGTGTGCCAACAAATCTTGTATCTCCTGAAATGACAACATCAACATCTGTGTCAAGAAATTGATTCAAACCTTTCACCATTCTCCCCCTTTAATTGAATGAAAAAGGGCATCACTTTATTGATGCACCTTCATTATCTATTAAAATTTGCGCTTCCAATGATAGTCTATCGTTTTGACAATCGTTTCATAGCTATAATCTTCCTTTTGGCTTCCGGTGCTATGATAATCTGAAGATCTTGGTGACCGATATGATTTGGATGAACTTTTGGTGTCTGATGAACGATCATATTTTGACGATTGATAATCTGAAGATCTTGATGACCGATATGATTTGGACGAACTTTTGGTGTCTGATGAACGATCATATTTTGATGATTGATAATCTGAAGATCTTGATGACCAATATGATTTGGACGAACTTTTGGTGTCTGATGAATGATCATATTTTGACGATTGATAATCTGAAGATCTTGGTGACCGATATGATTTGGACGAACTGCTGGTATCTGACGAACGATCATATGTTGACGATTGATAATCTGAAGATCTTGATGATCGTTTATTTGATTTGGACGAACTGCTGGTGTCTGATGAACGATCATATGTTGATGATTGATAATCTGAAGATCTTGATGATCGTTTATTTGATTTGGACGAACTTGATGAGCTATGTGATTTTGAAGATGTTAACGAATTACTGTCCCCCTCTTCTTCTTGTTTTTGTTTCTGGTCTATATCATTTTTGCTTTCTTCTTTATCATCATGTTCTTTCTTTTGATTGTTAGAGCCTTTTGGGCCTAAGCTGATGCTCTTGATATGAAAAGGATATATGCGAAGCACTTCTTGATTTTTCACTAAAGTATAATGACCATCCGCATTATCTACGAGGATACCTTCAATTGCTTCTGGTCCTCCTCGATTAATCGAAACCCATTTATGAGTTAAACTCTTAAAAACTTCGTTTAGGTTATCAGCTTCCAAGACACTTGGCGTATGTCCTTCTTTATTTAAAGCGGACTCATGTTTACTTATGCTTTTGATGTGATGAATATTAAAATAAACTACTCCATCCTCACTTGTGTTTAACGCAGCGTAATCATCTCCTAGCCACACCAAACTTCCTTTTTTAGATTCCGGACCACCTTGATTTAATTGAACGGATTGGTTCATTAATTGTCCGATTAAGCTGTGAAAATCATCAGCATCAGCCATTTCTGCCGTCTCAATTGTTGTTGTGCTATTATTGGTATCCTCTGTAATACTTTTTACATGATCCAATTGATAATAAATGGTTTTTTTTTCAGTTTGTAAAGCGATATAATCTGATTTTACAGCTACCAATTTTCCTTTTTTAGATTCGGGACCTCCTCGATATACAGTGACAATTTTATCTTGCATTGAATGCAAAAAATGATAGTAAGATATATCATGATTTGAATAATTTTTAGTTCTCCTCTTGCTCATTCATTACCCTCCTAGTCATTTATACATAGATGATAAATATATTGCATATATACGTGTCACAGTTATTTCTTGAACTAATTCAATAGCCTAATTGTCTGATTTTCAGCGAATACCTATAATCATGGATTCACAAAATACTTAAATTGCTTTTGACGTATTGTGAACGATTTTTAATATACTCAAAAATCACTTCCGGCTCACGGTCAAAACGTTCAATATCACTCTTTTTATATGGGTCCATCAGGACAAACGGCCTGATTTGATCATAAAGCGCCGATATTTTTGGTTTCATATATTCAATGGTAAAGAGAGATCGGAGCGTTTTTTCTAGGAGATGCTTATAGGATTTGCGAAATTCGGGTTCATCCAAAATGCGGGCGGTCAATGTATTAAATCCTTGAATTCTTACGTAATCTGCAGCCATCCGCTCTCCATGGATATCCCTGCCCCAGGTGGCATCATAGTCCCAAGGAATCACTTCAAATAATCCGGTTTCCCCGCTTCTGTACAAAGCGTAATTGTGGACAAACCCGTCATAGTTTGAGGTGAACACAATGCCGGCCAGCCAGCGCAAATACTTATCGATATTCACGTGCTTTGTCACTTCTGATTTAAATTGGGCTTTCGGGACAGTATTAATTTTAAAGATCATATCCTGTAAATAAAAATCATCTTCCTCAGTCCCTGTCTTCTTTTCATACCCATGCTCAAGTGACTTCTTCGTTTCCCTCTCCAAATCACTCACGAGAGAAAAATTAGCATCATCATCAACCGCGTAAAAAATCGCTCCGTCCGCCAGCTTCCTTTTCCTTAAATAATATTCATCCACGGATTCAAGCTCAAGATACACTCCTTCATTCTTTCCATTTACCTTTAAAAACACAAATTCTGCCCTTGGAGACAGCGTCCCCAGCTCTGAGAAAAAATCGAGAGACAATTTGTTTCTTATCATGGAAGGATCTTTATATTCCGCATTCAAGTGAACCTCGCGGGCGCCGCGAAATGTTTTCGGCTGATAGTAGGAAATATGGTACGACTTCTTTTTGAAATCCCTAATATGAGATCCGCGATAAGCAATGTCGATATCAAATCTTTTCTGATTCACTTTCAACACAGCCGGAACCGGTTCATCGTCCCATATATCCTTTTTTAATTCCCGTAAGTCTTTTGGATGAATAAACAGCTGATAAAGAGGCAAATTTGATTGATTCTTCATCCGTAGTCCCCCTTCAAAATTAGGCTTTTATTTTTGTGAGATCTCAGCGGAACACTTATACACTTTTTACAATCGTGCGTACTATGTGTGTAGTAAGGATCTTCATCCTTAAACAAATTAAAAAAAGGAGGATTTCAATTGGGCCACTATTCCCATTCTGATATCAAAGAAGCGGTGAAATCCGCAAAAAAAGAAGGTTTAAAAACTTATTTATACCAAGAGCCTCGTGGAAAAAAACGCAGTCATAAAAAGTCGCACCGCTCACACAAGAAATCTCGCAGCCATAAAAAATCTTACTGCTCACACAAAAAATCTCGCAGCCATAAAAAATCTTACTGTTCACACAAGAAATCTCGCAGCCATAAAAAATCTTACTGCTCACACAAGAAATCTCGCAGCCATAAAAAATCTTACTGCTCACACAAGAAATCTCGCAGCCATAAAAAATCTTACTGCTCACACAAGAAATCTCGCAGCTACAAAAAATCCTACTGCTCACACAAGAAATCTCGCAGCTACAAAAAATCATTCTGTTCGCACAGAAAATCTCGCAGCTACAAAAAATCATTCTGTTCGCACAGAAAATCTCGCAGCTACAAAAAATCATTCTGTTCACACAGAAAATCTCGCAGCTACAAAAAGTCGTACCGCTCTCGCAAAAAACACTGGAAAAATGATCATCATCGCAAAAAAGATGATTACGACAGCAAAAAAGAGTTCTGGAAAGACGGCAATTGCTGGGTAGTCAAAAAGAAATATAAATAATGAAACTGTCATCATAGGCTCCGGCATACGTACGGTAGCCTATTTTCTAATTCCCCTATATCAGTTATATGTCATGACATAGCATATGCAACCCGCATCATTTGGTTTCCTTGAATGGATTTCGTTATAATCATGGTACTCTTACAATAAAGGCGGTGTTGTTGTGTACATATTTCAAGCAGAAGAGCTTAGTGCCAAAGAGACGTATAAGCTGCTGTCAGGAGCCGTTATTCCGCGCCCGATCGCATTTGTTACAACACTTTCTTCAGGCGGGGCAATCAATGCGGCACCTTTCAGTTTCTATAACGTGGTCAGCTCAGATCCTCCGCTACTCAGTATTTCTGTTAACCGATCAGAAGGCCGGCAAAAAGACACAGCCAGAAACGCGATAGAAAACGGTGAATTTGTCGTCCATGTCAGTGATGAAGCCATCATTGAAGACATCAATGAAACGGCGGCAAGTTTAGGGCCGGACGAAAGTGAAATGACACGCACCTCTCTCCATTCTGTAGAGAGCACGGCTGTTTCGGTGCCCGGCATTCAAGAAGCCCGCATTCGTTTTGAATGCAAGCTCGAACGGCATATCACCTTCGACAATGATCATGGTGTGACCACGGCTGATCTGCTTATTGGCAGAGTTGTCTGTTTTCACCTCGATGAGAAGGTGTATGACGCAGAAAAAGGGTATATTTTGACGGACGAATTAAAGCCGGCTTCCAGATTAGCCGGAAACCATTATGCAAAGCTCGGTGAAGAATTTACATTGATTCGTCCGAGTTCATAAAAGGACTATTTATATAGAAGAAACTAGTCAAAAAGACACCGTTATTCAAAAAAGCCGGCGCAGCATGTGTCTGGCTTTTTTTGTTTGTAGGAATCACATTTGCACAAACCGTTTGCACTGATTTGGTCTTATAAATTCAGATGCTCCCCATTACAATTGAAATAAGCCCGCACGAAGAGAAGGACGGCAGACTGATATCACCTGCACATAAGGAGCTGATGGGCATGCCTTTAGACCAAAGAAGATCAGCCATTCTTCATCAGGTTCTCAACACAACCAGCTATGTTACTTGCGGCGAATTAACGGAGCAATTAAAAATTTCAAGGAGAACACTGTATTATGACATTGAAAAAATTAACAGCTGGCTGAAAGAGACCGGACTGACACCGATCAAAAGAAGGCGTTCAGCAGGATTTTATTTAGAAGACCAAACGAAAAAAATGCTGACATCAGAAATGAAAACGCTGACAAATTCAAGCTATGAATATTCTCCCTCAGAAAGGCAGGCAAGAGTGATCCTGCGCATTTTAACGAGAAACAGACGGTTACTTTTGCAGAACTTCATTGACGAAAATCATGTCAGCCGCAACACCGCTATTCAGGATATGAAGCATATTCGCGAAAAGCTGAAGACATTCGGCATCGTTCTTTCCTTTACCAAAGAAAAGGGGTATTTCTTCTCAGGAATAGAGCAGCAAAAACGAAAACTGCTGGCAGAATACGCAAATCAGCTCATGCAAAAAAGCAGCAGCACTGAGGCCGTTACCGATCTATGTCCCGATCCGGCTGCTTGTGAACAGCAGATCCAAACCATGCGGTCTATGCTGCTGACTTTCGAAAAGCTTCTTCACATGAAATTTGCTGATCATGTTCTCGCGGGCTTAAGTGTGCACTTTACGTTATTTCTGATCAGATTAAAGGCGGGAAAAGAAATCACTCTAGAACAAGAAGAGCAATACGCCATCAGGCAAACGAAGGAATATGAAGCGGCCGTTCGGGCGGCGGCGGCCGCGGAACTGCCGGAAAAAGCCTTTATTTCTGATCAAGAGATGTGCTACTTCACGATCCATCTGTTAGGGGCTAAAATCAGTCAGTTCCCCGCTTCAAGTCTCATTGCAGGTGAGCTGGATGCGATACATGATATCGCGGACAAAATGATTGTCGATTTCCAGCGTTACGCCTGCGTGCTTTTTCAGGACCCGGAAAATCTAAAAAAACATCTGGTGCTTCATTTGAAATCAGCTTATTACAGGATTAAATATAATATCACCCCTCATGAGAGTGATGTAGCTGCCTCCATCAAAACGAAATACAGTGATATTTTCTGCTTAACGAAAAAAGTCGTTCATCACCTTCAAAAAGAATTAAGAAAACCTGTCAGCAGTGAAGAAACAGCTTTTATCGCCATGCATTTCGGAGGCTGGATGAAACGTGAAGGGGTCGCGCCCTCACTTAGAAAAACAGCGGTTATTGTCTGCCCGGGCGGCATCGGCACTTCAAAAATTTTACAGAGCCAAATAGAAGATCTTCTGCCGAATGTCGATATTCTGAAAACCGTATCAAGCCGTGTCTATGAAACAATGACGCTTGAAACTGATGTCCTGATCTCAACTGTTCCGCTCCCAGACAGAGGGGTGCCTGTGCTCATCGTTAATCCCATACTGAACAGCAAGGAAAAGATCAGCCTGCTGAAAAAAGTAGATGCGCTCTCAAACAGCGCTCCCCATTTCCATCCAAGTGTTCATGACATCATGGGCATCATCGAAAAACATGCAGAAGGCATTCATAAAACAGAGCTGATGCAAGAACTGACAGAGTATTTAGGACAGCCGCACAAACATGAAAAGGAGGCGAACCGCAAACCAATGCTTGCTGAATTAATGACACCTAACCATATAACGATGGCCGACTCTGCCCCCTGTTGGGCGGATGCCGTCCGCATGGCGGCAAAGCCGCTTTTGGATGACGGGTCTGTTACCCCGCAATACGTCGATGCCATGATTGCCACGATTCAGACACTGGGCCCATATATCGTCATTACGCCGAATGTAGCCATCCCGCACGCGAGGCCTGAAGACGGTGTGAATCGAATCGGCATGAGCTTTCTGAGACTGAACCAAGCCGTTTCCTTTTCAGACCGGCCCGAGCATTCAGTCCAGCTGATTATCGTGCTAGCGGCAATCGACAATGACACCCATTTGAAAGCCCTCTCCCAGCTCACGAATATGCTGGGTGATCCCGAAAACATTCAATTGCTGATTAACGCTCAATCGGCAGAAGATGTGCTGCCAATGATTCAAAAATACTCAAACTAGGAGTGATTCGAATGAAAAAAATCTTAATTGTTTGCGGAAACGGACTTGGATCAAGCTTTATTGTTGAAATGAATGTGAAAAAAATCATTGATGAACAGAACATCAGCGCTGATGTTACACATACAGACCTCACTTCAAGCAAAACGGAGCAAGCGGATCTGTATCTAGGATCAGCCGATATTGTGTCAGGTCTTGACGATGGAACGCGTAACGTTGTCGGACTCAAAAACCTGCTGGACCAGAAAGAAATCAAAGAAGCCATCCTTACCAACTTGTAACACACAAAAACATAGACGACGGGGGTGCATCTGATGCTTGATTTTTTGATTAACGATTTCCTGGGAACTCCTGCTATTTTAATTGGACTTTTTGCCTTAGCCGGTCTGCTTCTGCAAAAGAAAAACGCTGCGGATACCGTATCGGGCACACTGAAAACGGCAATGGGATTCGTCATTCTCAGCGCCGGGGCGGCGATTGTCTCAGATTCACTAGCCGTGTTCGGCAGCATGTTCGAAAAAGCATTCCACATTAAAGGCGTCGTACCAAATACAGATGCAATATCCGCCATTGCTCAAAAAACGTTTGGGACGGAAACGGCACTCATTATGATTTTCGGAATGATTGTTAACATATTGCTGGCGCGTCTCACGCCATTTAAATATATTTTCTTAACCGGCCATCATATTCTCTACATGGCTTCATTGATCTCCGCCGTGCTGATTACCGGCGGCATCAGCGGTGTTCCTCTCATTGCTGCGGGCGCCATTATTCTTGGGGGGCTGATGGTGCTGTCACCCGCCATCCTTCAGCCGTACACAAAAAAAATTACAGGAAGCGATGATCTCGCTCTCGGCCATTTCGGTTCTGCAGGCTATTTTATTGCTGGATTCATCGGCAAACATGCGGGCAATCCATCTCATTCGACTGAGGATATCAAAGTTCCGAAATCATTAGGATTTCTGCGGGATACGTCAGTCTCCATTTCTTTAACGATGGCACTCCTTTTCTTTATTGTCGCTCCTTTCGCCGGAAAGGATTATATTGAATCATCGTTGAGCGGCGGAAGCCATTTCCTCGTTTATTCCTTTATGCAGGCCATTACGTTCGCTGCTGGGGTATATGTCATCTTGGCGGGGGTTCGGATGGTAATCGCGGAAATTGTCCCTGCTTTTAAAGGCATCGCTGAGAAGCTAGTGAAAGGCGCCAAACCCGCTCTTGACTGTCCGACGGTTTTTCCTTTTGCGCCAAACGCTGTGATTATCGGATTTTTATCCAGCTTCCTGGCAGGTATTGTGTCTATTTTTCTTCTTCCGGTCTTCGGTCTCAGTGTTATTGTCCCGGGACTTGTACCGCATTTCTTTACAGGAGCCGCTGCGGGAGTTTATGGAAATGCAACCGGCGGAGTGCGGGGGGCTGTACTCGGTGCGTTTGCCAATGGCATTCTCATTTCTTTTCTGCCTGCGCTTCTTCTGCCGGTTCTTGGCTCGCTCGGATTTGAAGGCACGACTTACGGCGATTCAGACTTCGGCATTATCGGGATTCTTCTTGGCTGGATCATACAATTCTTCAATTAAAGTGAGGTATGCGTCATGAAACATTTATTTTCACCTTCTCTGATGTGTATGGATTTAACAAAATTCAACGAGCAGATCACCATTCTAAACAGCCGTGCCGATATGTATCATGTTGATATCATGGACGGCCATTTTGTCAAAAACATTACGCTGTCTCCATTTTTCATCAGCCAGCTCAGAACGATGACAGCTCTCCCGATTGATGCCCACCTGATGGTTGAAAGGCCGGAGGATTTTATCGATATGACAGCAGAGGCCGGCGCTGATTACATTAGCGTTCATGCCGAAACCATTAACCGTTCGGCATTTCGGCTGATACACAAAATCAAAGATCATGGCGCAAAGGTCGGGATTGTATTGAACCCGGCCACTCCGCTAGAGTGGATCAGCCCTTATGTGCATTTGATTGATAAACTGACGATTATGACCGTTGATCCGGGTTTCGCCGGGCAGCCATTTATCGCAGAAATGACTGGAAAAATCCGTGCGGCTAAAGAGTGGAGAGAAACAAATCATTATACGTATGCCATTGAAGTTGACGGCTCCTGTAATGAAAAAACCTTCCGCATGCTTGCGGAAGCTGGGAATGACATTTTTATCATCGGCAATTCAGGCCTCTTTGATCTCGATGAAAACACAGAAATCGCATGGGATAAAATGAAAACCATTTTTCAGCAGCAGACACATCCTGTAAAAATGCAACACCCGGAGTAATCCCCGGGTGTTTTTCTATGAAACATTTTCTCTCCCACGAACGTATAAAGAAATGAGTTTAGGAGGGATTGGTATGAGTACTCATTTTTGGCTGTTATTTCTGGTCATGGTATCGTTCAGCACAGCACTGCAATTTCTTATCAAAAAAAAGTTCGGTATCCATAAATCAGGCTGGCTGTACAAGCCAGTCAGCAGCACACAGAGATTAATAGAAATCTTTTTACTGATTTTGTTTGTTTTTTCTATGATCTTTTTCCCTGTGGGATATATGCTTCTTTTATTTTTTATTTCGATTGATTCTCTACGCTTTTTTATAGAATGGAGGTATAGACCTGAAGATAAACAATATATGTACCACCTGATTGATGCGGGCCTGTTTCTTGCTCTCTTAATATACATATGTATATTTTTCTAGCTTGTCAAATCCCAACAGCCGCCCCATCCCCCCTTGGATCGGCTCCTCCCTGGAGAAAGCCCTCCTCATCCACTGCGATTGCTGCGGCATGGCCCATCAGCGGGTCATAATCACTGACTGTCTCCACGAGATGGCCGCTTTCTTTTAGCATGTCGACCGTCTTCTCTGCGATTCTGTTCTCAACTCTGAGACCTTCATAATCCTCGCCCCACGTTCTGCCCCATACCCAGCGCGGCTCGCTAATTGCCTGCTGTGGATGCATTCCATAGTCCAGCATCCGGGTGATGATTGCCGTCTGAGTCTGCGGCTGGCCTTCGCCCCCTTGCGTACCGTACAGAATCTTCGGTTTCCCGTTCTTACAGACCATAGCCGGCATCAGCGTATGGAAACTGCGCTTTCTCGGCTCAAGTGTGTTGATATGATTTTCATCCAATGAGAAAAATGAGCCGCGATTCTGTATGAGAATGCCTGTATCCCCAGCAGTAACAGCCGAGCCAAATTCAAAGTAAAGGCTTTGAATGAACGACACCGCGTTGCCATCTGAATCCATCACCGCGGCATAGGCGGTATCACTGCCAATCGGTCTGCTTTCCGCCGGTTCAGCTATATAACCGATTTCTTCCGCCAGCTGCTTGGCGTAGCTTTTGTCCAAAAGCCTTTCCAGCGGAATATCAGCAAACACCGGATCAGTCAGAACGGCATTCCGATCCAGAAAACTCTTTTTCAGTGCCTCCACGAGCACATGATAATAGGTAAATGAACCATGTTCAATTTGGCTGAAATCATAGTTTTCCAGAATATTCAGCGTCAGTAAACCCGTAAAACCTTGAGAATTTGGGGGCGCCTGATAGACGGTGCACCCCCGGTAATTACAGGATATAGGCTCCATCCACTCACCCCTGTGTGCTGTAAAGTCATCAAGCGTCATATAGCTGCCATTATGCTGTAAATACGAGACAATCCGCTGAGCGATATCCCCTTCATAAAATGCGCTTCTTCCTCTTTCAGCAATCATGTTCAGACTGTTCCCAAGCTCTTTTTGCACAAACCGTTCACCGGGGACCGGTGCTTTGCCGTTTTTCGTGAAGATATCAGCGGTGTAAGGCGTTGACGCCAGCAATTCAAGATTCGCCGCTGTATGCCGGCACTGATCTGCAGATACAGGAAAACCATTTTCAGCATAATGGAGTGCAGGCTCCAATACATCAGAAAGCGACATCCGTCCGTATGTCTTCAGCACGGCATCCCAGCTATCGACCATTCCCGGTACGGTAATTGCGCTGTCGATCCCCCGCAGCGGGATCTCATTTTTCCCCTTATACACGTCTCTCGTCACATTTTTTCCTGAACGGCCGCTGCCATTGTACACTCTTACCGCCTTTGTTTTTTGATGAAAGGTCAGCCAAAAGGAATCTCCTCCAAGCCCCGTCATATGCGGATAGACAACCGCCAGACAAGCGCTCACGGCGACAGCGGCGTCAAATGCGTTTCCTCCCTTCTCCAGAATGCGGTTTCCCGCTTGTGATGCGAGGTAATGCGGACTGACGACCATTTGCTTAGTGCCGATAATAGATCTGTTCATCACAAGTCTCCTTTGCAAGAGATTTTCTTCAGTATAGAGAGCCTGAGTTTTCGCATCTACTGACCCGGAAGAAAAGCTGACGAACTTTCTCCTTTTCGTAAACATAAAAATACTTTATTGTTCATTGTGAAAATAAATTTAAATTAACTCTTACGAAATGAAACTTATATGATAAAATATTGACTAAAAGTCAAACGAAAGCAGGTGGAACAAATGGGCAATGAATATCAAATCCCCAACCTTGTTCTTGATGAGATAGACAAACAGATCCTTACCATTTTGCATGAGGAAGGAAGGATTTCTTATACGGATCTTGGCAAAAGAGTCGATTTATCACGTGTTGCAGTTCAATCACGTATTAATCAGCTGATTGAAGCAGGCGTTATTGAAAAATTCACAGCGGTGATCAATCCAGCTAAAATCGGCATTCATGTATCCGTGTTTTTTAATGTCGAGGTAGAGCCGCAATTCCTGGAAGAAGTCGCTCTAAAGCTTGAAGAAGAACCCGCAGTCACCAGCCTTTATCACATGACTGGCCCGAGCAAGCTTCACATGCACGGAATTTTCGCGAATGATCAGGAAATGGAAGAGTTTTTAACAAAACGGCTGTATCCGCTTCAGGGTGTCGTCAGCGTTGATTGCCAAATGCTGATCAAACGGTACAAAAGCCGTATGGGAATGAAGCTGTAAAGGAGAGAAACGAATGAAAAACCACCCTTATCGGGATATGACGGCCGCAATGGTGCGCACCGGAATCTTAGGCTTCGGGGGCGGGCCATCGGTGATTCCGCTGATCCGCCATGAAGCGGTGAATAAATATAAATGGATAGATGATGATGAATTTGGAGAAATATTAGCCATCGCCAATGCACTCCCCGGACCGATCGCCACCAAGATGGCGGCATATCTGGGATTCAAACTAAAAGGCACGCTAGGCGCAATTGTCGCTACTCTTGCCCACATTTTGCCTACATGCCTTGCGATGGTTGCCTTATTTGCGGCAGTAAACGTCTTAAGCCACTCTGCGGTTGTCGCCGGCATGATTGGCGCCGTGACGCCGGTTATCGCCGTTATGCTCGGTATTATGGCATATGAGTTTGGACAAAAAGCGCTCAAAGGATTTGGCTGGGTCACCGGAATCCTGTTTTTTATCATCGCTTTTATCGGACTGCAATTGTTACAGATCAACCCCGGCATTGTCATTATCATATTCTTAGCATACGGAGCATTTCATTTTAAACTGAAAGACAAAATCTCAAATAAACATTCAAAAGATAAAGGAATGTCCGCCTCATGATCGTTATGTTTTTATTCACAGCATTTTTTATCGCAAACGTTCTGGGATATGGCGGCGGCCCAGCCTCTATCCCGCTGATGTTTGAAGAAGTCGTAAACAGATACGGCTGGCTGTCAAACGACCAATTCTCTAACATGCTCGCACTTGCGAATGCATTGCCGGGCCCGATCGCAACCAAAATCGCCGCTTATGTCGGCTACAGTGCAGGCGGCTGGCCCGGCTTTCTGATTGCGCTGATTGCAACTGTTGTGCCGTCCGCGTTCGCGCTGATCGTCCTGCTGCGCATCATTCAGCGCTTTCGCCAATCACCCGTGATCAAAGGCATGACGCTGTCTGTTCAGCCTGTTATCGCTGTCATGATGCTTATTCTCACTTGGCAAATCGGCGCAGACGGCATCAAAGCCATCGGCTGGATTCAATCCTTAGTGATTGCGGGCATTTCCCTCCTTTGCATGACAAAATTCAAACTGCATCCGGCTTTCCTGATTATCGCGGCATTTTTATATGGAGGGCTTGTAGTTCCTCATTTATAGAAAAAGCACCCTCAAAGGGTGCTTTTTATTTTGGGCCAGAAAAGCCATTTGTCATATAAATTGTTTCTTTGCCTGCATCATTTTTGATCACGTTTTTGATTTGCAGCGTGTTTCCTGACATTCTGGCAAATTGCTTATCTTGAGGCGAGTTTGTTTTGACGTGTATCCATTCCTCAGACCCCGGCATTTTCCAAGATAAAAAGAATCCTAGAATAAGCATTCCAACAATGACGGACAACAGCAGCTTCACACGGCATCACTTCTTTTCAATAGCCTGCCCGCAGCTTCTATTGCCTGCTGATCAAATATAATATCGCCGGGACGATTGCCCTCTCCCAGCACATAGCCCTCAAATGACATTCCCATAAAATCAAAAATGTGACCAAACTGTTCTATCAGCGGCAGCCCCTTTATCTTAGGATTGTCTCCTCCGTCTGCTATCACATATGCCTGTTTTGCTGACATTTGCTCTTTAAAATCAGGAAATCGTGGATCTCTCATCGTCTGTGACCAGCGATCAATGAATAGCTTTAACGTTCCTGACATGCCGAACCAATAAATGGGGGTGGCAAAAATGAGAATGTCACAAGGCAAAATCCGTTCAACGATAGAATCATAGTCATCCATCACCGGCCGAAAGCCATTTGAATCATGACGAAAATCCTCTATTGGCTGAATGCGATATTCTCGTAAATGAATGGATTCCGCCGCTAATCCTTGAACAGCTTTCTCCGTAAGAATGTCTGTATTTCCCCCGGTCCGTGTCCCTCCGTTAATAACCGCTATTTTCATCAGTCATCGGCTCCTTTTGTTTACGAATGATTTTCTTTATCATATAATGAACAAATCAATCAATACAGATGATTATTCTGATTGAATCAATCGATAAAACCAATTTAGAAAGGACGACGGCCGATGGAACTGAAGCAGCTGATTACCTTTATCACGGCGGCAGAACACGTCAATTTCACCCTCACCGCCAAGATGCTCAATTATGCGCAATCAAGTGTTACATCTCAAATCAAATCACTTGAAGAAGAAATCGGAACCCCCTTATTTGAACGGCTCGGCAAGCGGCTTGTACTGACCGAAGCCGGCAAAACATTTAAGTCCTACGCAGAGAAAATTATCTCCTTAACTGAGGAAGCGAAAATGGCGTCAAACCAATTGATTGAAACAACGGGAACCTTAAGAATCGGAGCGACAGAAAGCCAGTGCACATATCGCCTTCCCCCTATCATAAAAGAATTTAAACAGGCTTTTCCTCAAGTAAAGCTCATATTCAGACCGTATATTTCCAACGAACAAGCGAAAGAACAGCTCTTACAGGGCCAGCTTGATATTACCTTCATTTTGGATGTGAACCGGACGGAAGACGCACTGCACGTTGAATCTCTGATTCAGGATGAGATCAAAATGGTGGCTGCCAATGACCATCCTTTTCCAGCAGACTCACCAGTGACATTGAAGGATCTTCAAAACGAAACCCTTCTTCTGACAGAGGACGGCTGCTCATACCGCACGCTCTTTGAGGACGCTTTACATGACGCCGGTGTCTACCCTAACAAATTAGAATTCGTCAGCATAGAAGCCATCAAACAATGCGTGATGGCCGGACTTGGAATTGGACTATTGCCTGAAATGACAGTAAAAGACGATATTGCTGAAGGTCGGTTGAAAGAACTCAACTGGCAAAACGACTGTCCCGTATTTACTCAACTAGCATGGCATAAGGACAAGTGGATGTCTGCACCATTAAAGGCTTTTATTGATTTGACGCGGAATACATTCAAATAAACCTCTCTGCAAGGACTACAAGGTTTTTGATAAAGCAGGAAAGCACACAGCATACAAAAAACACTTGATGGCTTAGAGCCCCAAGTGTTACCTGTGATTTTTCTGATAAATCGTTCGTAAGACATGTGTTTCAAGGTCAGCCAGGCGGACAGGGATCGGCAGTCTGCTTTCATGACTGATCATGCTCATCGTAATTTGATAGCTGCTTTCTAAATCAATGTTATTTCCGCAAGACAAGAAAATAGGCTTCACGTCCCGCCGCGTCCGCAGCGCCCGGCCATATACCTCGCCGTCAATGATAATATCTGTGTATGAACCGACTTTATTTTCAGGCATTACGAAATCACAGCCTTTGATTTTGAGATAGGTTTTCGCAATCCCAATTGTCGGTTTATTGAGAAAAAAAGCCGCATGGGTGGCAACGCCCATATGGTTGTAATGCAGATACCCGTTGCCATCAAACAAAAACACATCCGGTTCCGTCTCCAGCTTTTTGGCCGCCTCGATGATCAGCGGCAGCTCACGAAAAGCAAGAAAACCAGACACATACGGCACGCTGATTTTCCCCATGCTGTGCACTTTTTCAATGACTTCTTTTGTATCAGCGTCAATGACGATGATACTGCACACTCCGTATGGTTCTCCGTCCTGTTCCCAATAGGCAAGGTCGACGCCTGCGCAGGTTTTGATGGAGTCTGGGGTGATGGAGGGTGATAGGTTGATTTTATGTATAAGGGATTGTTGTGTTTGAACAAAATCCGATTCATCTTTTAGATGAAAATCGTGAATTTGATGTACTTTCATTTCACTAGCTTTCCTCTCTTTACTTTCTAAAATGTTTCTTATGACTTTGAATCTATTTTCAAGGCGATATAACTTCCATTAGGATAATCTCCATACCATCCATGGAAAATAGCCCGCTTTATAAATTTCAAAAAGCTTTTCAAAAAAATTGTGTGTGTTCCCATTTACCGCTTTATTGATTGCACAATTATTCAGGTCTGCTACAACATCTCCAAAAAAAATATTAAATTCAGCCGAAACCCTTCTGACATTTACAGAAAAAACTTCTAGTAATACGTCTAAGTCTTGTGGTTTTTGATCATCGTTTAATTCGTAAATTTCGCCCCATACTTCACTCATTTCATTTTCTTTTATATCTTTCCACGTATATTCATCTTCACCAAATACTTCTTCATATGCATGGTATTTAGCTTTTTCTTTGTCATTAATTATTTTAGTGAAATCACAGATATCATTTGATGTTCTAGGTTTAAACATTTTTGAAAAATCAATAACTCCTTCTACTAAATGATAATTCCGAAGTTTCATTACTTATTATACGACCTTCCATGAAAGATCAACTGTAACTCATACTTCCTATTTCTACTGTACTTCACTTGTTAAATGTGCTTTCATCATTCTAAAAAACCTATCTATGACAACAAGGTAAGGTTAAACTATAGCAATTCTAATACTTCAGTAAACAAGGCATCTCCTCATGTTATCTTCTGTTGAAAGGCAAGTATTACTACCTGCAGATTGGTATTCATTTTTCATTTCTCTCATAAAAAAATATGATCCAATTGTGCAATTAATTCTTTAAGCTCCGTACACATAATATCTTCTAATGGATTTTCCCAATCTTCGTTTTTTATAAGTTCAATGCCATAATTACCGGTTGGATCCCCTTCTGGGTACCACCCTACATCAAGCAACAAGTTTTTAGTCTTATGAGAAATTTGCAGGAGATCCTGATTAAAGTCAAATAACCAAGCATCATCACTTGCCTCTAATGTTTTAGGGTCAGTATCTTTTAATGTAATATAATCGACAGTCCAACCAGCCGGTATCTTTAGCCTTAAGAAATCGGGAACCTGTTGAGTTAGCGGCTGCAAATCTTCTAAAACCCCGCTTCCCACACTCCAGATTTGATATTCTAACTCTTCTAATACATGTTCTATTTTATCAAAAGATTCTACGTCATAAATCTTATCTATTTTTAAGCCAACCACTTTGATATGGTATTGATCATCTTGATATATTACCTTAATAATGGCGTTACGTTTTTCATTTTGCAGTATTAGTAATTCACATTTTTCTTCCATTATTTTTTCTGAATTTAAATTGTTCAGTACTACAGACCAGCCATCACAGATTTTTAATGGCTGTAATTGAGAAATATGATCTCTGTCCATCCCGCTTCTCCTTGTACTTCGTTGGCCTATCTTTAAAAAGCTTCATTATTGTAAAAAAACTTGCCGATGACAACACGGCAAGTTTATGACTATAGCAATTCTAATACATCAGTAAACAAGGCATCTCCTAATGTTAATCTCCTGTTGAAAGGCTGTATATGTGGCAATTCACTCCACTCATACACAGTATCGTAGTAATCATACAAATAACTGAGTTCGATAAACCCTTTCTTTTGCATTATTTTATTGATATAGTTCGTTCCCTGAATGAATTCTAAAGATTCAGCGGTCCCTACAATATCATAAGCGCCATCAATTAAATCGTGTCTTAGGGAATAACTATAATCTAGTACATAAACAGGAACCAATTTAGATACTTTCATATTGATTTGCTGTTCTAGATGAAATCCATTTTCCCCAGAAAGGTCTTGCATGTGGATATTGATTTCTCCAGAAGGATTGTATACATCTCTAACTTCAATTTTTTTCAAACCTTTTATTTGACTAAATTCATCAGGCGCTTTTATTTTCTCTGCACATTTGTTCTTATACCATTCGTCTAATTCCCTATTCATAAATAGACGTTGAAGCAACTCACCAATTTCAGGATATTCATTAATAAATCTGATTCCATGTTCCATAATAGTAACCATTCCATCCATTAATCCATTTGTTATTTAACTACTTCCACCAAGTAGTTGTTACTTGTTTTAAATGATATTCAATATATAAAATCACTTTTTTATAGTCGTCTGATGAAAATTCTTTAATAGGCTCCTCCCAATCATTATTTTTGACTATTAAAACCAGATAGTTACCTTCAGGAGAAATGTCAGGAACCCAGCCTAAATCAAGCGTTATTGAGGATTGTTCATGATAAAGCTGCAACAAACTGTCTGTGAACAAAAACCAGGAATCATCATCCGGTTCTAAAGTTCTTGGATCTATTTCAACAAAATGATTATAATTCACTTTCCAACCTTGTGTTATTCTTAGGGGATGTATATTAGCTTTTGGAACATCTAATTTAATATGTTTTCTCATTAACAAAACCTCTTTAGTTTTGTTTTCAGTCACTTGATATAAACTATTTTCATGGTTTACCTTAGTAAATTCTAGCCTATTTATTTTTTCTCCCTTTAAATTGGGTGTTTATTGTTGAACCTATTCCATGAATACCAGCTTGATGCTCATTTGGGAATTTTGTAGAGTGGACAGCAGCTTTTTTTCTCATCGGTTAACCAGCGTTTCCGTAGCTATCCAAGTGAAGTATAAAAGAGATCTGAAGGCGTTTCTATTTTGCATTAAAACCCTCAAGATTTTTTAACTATACTATTAATTCCTTCAAAAATAATATCTCTCATAACTTCATTATTACTTTTATAATTTCTTTCATTTTTTATTTTATTAAAAACTTGCTTGATAACCCCATCGATCATTATTGTTAACCCTTCAACGTCTTCTTCACCGCCTTCTTTTTTAAACATTTCATTTAATATAATTAACTTCTGTTCTTGCGACATTACATTCTCTCCTTTACATTTTCGAATCATTTTATTTTACTATTGACAAAACTTAAACTTTAATTTTTTTCTCTATAAATCAACAGTTTTGAATTAGTTTTACCATTAATCCTGTAAAAGCTTGATCATTTGTAATGTTTCTTGCTTTCACAAAGTAAAAACTAAAAAGCAGGTACAGTATAACTACCTGCTTTTTAGTTAAATTTAATTACCAGAGTTAATTTCTTTTACAAGGATAGCTTCGTTACCGTACTCTTCAATGTCGGCCTTTAGCCAACTGCTTTCCTCTTCTCTATATTTATAAAATCTAAGTGTCGCAAAACTTTCATCAATACTTAGAATCACAACAAATTTATGTTCAGGGAATTTTTCTTTTAAATGGTGTTCCCAACCATCCACTATCTGAAGCGCATAAAGTAAAATCTCTTCACCGGACAAATCACTGTAGTCTAAATAATCGTTTATGCGAAGTTCATTACACGATGCTTCATACCCCGTTTTATCCCCATACATTTTTAAAATTCTATTCCAATTTATAGTTGGATTATCAGTTAACTCATCCTCTAGATCTAGAATAAAGCAATCGTCTACTTTAACTATATTAGGTGAAATAATATCCTTTAAATTAGATAGGTCAACTTTATTTGTATTGCTCAAATCTTCAAGTCGTTCTTTTAGTCTTTTCATATTTTTATTTGTATATTCCATTATAATCTACACTCCTATACTAAAATACAGGATCCTCACCTAAAAATTTCAATCCCTTATTTATAGCTTTCTGAACGCTTTTGTCTTTAAGTACTTTTTGAATTTTGCTAGGTGCATCTTCGCCTGTTTTTTGGTCATAAAACTTTCTTGTTTCAACATCAAAGTACCATTTTTTATTATTTGGCTCATGATAGTGAATTTGACCTTCTCTTTGCCCTGGATTTGGGTTTTCAATGTCTATTCTTTCTGTCTTCCCATTTTGCCATGTTGTCTTACTTGCAATCTGAGTTCCATTTTGACCGAAAAGTTTCTTACTATTCCCGCCACCACTACTCGCCATCTTCACAATCCCAAGATCTTTAACAGATTTCGTTTCCACATCGACACGGACTGTCGGGATTCCGAACGTGAAGCCATCCGGAGTTACTGGGCGTTCTGCGTACACGCGGACATTTGTCGGGACTTTGAATTGTTTTACTTTTTCGAGTGTCTTGTTTGCTTTTTGGACTTTTGAATGGGTTGCAAGCGGGATGCCTTTATCAATATTTTTCGCCAATGCGCCTGCTCCAACTAAGCTTAGTGCAGCTTCCAGCGCCCCTTGCTTCCGCTTCTCCTCAGACACTTCGTTACCAAACATATCTCTTCCTGTGACAGCTTCAGAGAATCCGTTTGACGCAACAAGGCCGTATGCGCCCATTTCTGACATTTTTAGAATGTCTAAAGACTTGCCTGTTTTGTAGGCATCTAAAGCGTGTTCCGCCGCGATAGCTGCTTTTCCGGTTTTGTAGATCGCTTTTCCGCCTTTGAAGGCGCGGCCTGCCCAGCCAACGACTGGGATGAATCCGGCTGCGGCCATTGCTCCTGCTGTCACACGTTCTGCGGCGGAGAGTTTTTCTCCGGTAACCGGGTCAACGCCTTCCGTTGCTCTTTTATAATCATAATAGCCGGAGACTTCACCGGTAAAGGTGCAAATCCCGTCCCATGTTTTTTCGTACCACGGTTTGTTCGCTTCTTCCTCCGCTTTTTCCTGAAGCCGTCTTGCTTCGGCTTGCTGGGCTTTTGCGTCAATATAGGTTGTTCCCTGTTTTTCAACATCAATCACGCTTTTGTAGACTTCATTGCTGTGGAAGGCTTTTTTGTCATAGTACATAGGGGATGCGCTTTTCCCATTGCTGGTGGCCTGCATAAGAACAGAATATTTGCTGAGCACTGCGTTGTCCAGAGATTCTAAATTTTGATATTCAGTGGTCAGGGATTCATCAAGCTTATCGACTGCCGTGATCGTGTCACGCCTGATTTTCTGGGCATCGCCCATCTTATCTGCATAGTCGTCAAGCGTGTACATGTCGAGATCAATAATATCGCTGATGCCTGACAAAATAGAATCGATTTCTGCTTTATGAGCGGAGACAATTTCTGAGGCTTTTAAGTCTCCATTGGGGAGCTCATGTTCTAAAAATGACGTCTCCACATATGAATCACTGAGTTCTTGATCTTTAATATCACCGGAAATGCCGTTTAAAAACGCAATTTGAGCAGAAACAAGCGTCAGCCAGCTGTCGGCGATTTCCGCCTGTCCCTGAAAGAAGTCCTTAATATTGTCCGCGCCTTTTCCTTTAAAATCGTCACCTAAATCAGCAACTTCCTGAAACGCCTTTTTTAGCGTGTTCAGCTGCTCTTCCAGCGTCTCATATTGCTTTTTTCTATTTTTCGCTTCATCGATTAAAGATTGTGATTCAAATACTTTACTCATCGCACTGCCCTTTCTCTTCTATTTTACTGCGATCGCCTCATCCTGCTCTTTCAGTGAATCAACATTATCCTTCGTATCCTCGATATTTTTCTGTACCGCTTTTTTGTAATCTCCGAGCATGGTTTTGATGTTCTCCTCACGCTCATGATATTTTTTCGTGTAATCGAGGCTGTTTTTTCCGTTGGATCCTGCGGCGCCGATTGATACGTCAGCAAGCGCATCTTTGACAGACTCTAATGTTTTGATTACGGTATCGTATTTCAATTTAATTTCTGACATAAAAAAGATCACCACAATTTAATAGATTTAATTTGATTAACAGCATCCTCCAAGAATTCTTCACCCTTAGCAAGAGTATCGCCAGCAAAATTCGCTAGCTTTAATTCTTTGTCATAGAGAAATTTCATAGATTCCAACTGAATAATCTCCATCTGAATTAAAGACATATAATGGTTATATTTATCATTCACAATCTTGGATGCTTCCGATTTCGCCTCTTCTCTTCCCTTGTCGAAATCATCAGCTTTTGTTCCCGTCCAATGCTTGCCTAATTCCGGTTTCACAATTTCTTTGATTTCAGTGATTGCCTCTTCTTGCAGTGTGTCTATATCCTTTTTTGCTTTTTTCAGCTTTTCAATCTTGTCTTCAACGTCTGAAATTTTTCCGTTAAGTGAACTTTTGATATTTGCTAATACACTTTCATAACCCATCTGTATCACCTCTTAATACTCAAAAAGTCGTATGGAGGGGCTGATGAAGAGAGACTTTTCCATACTTTATTTCCATATATTATATTTTAAGATAGCCGGAAGGCGGCTTAAATAGGGTAAAATGCTTAATTTAAGCTTGTAACGCTCTGAATACAGAGGTCTAAAGTCTCTTTTTTGTTCGTTATCAGATCAATGCGAGCGTTTTTTATGTTGAGAAATTCTAAAGTCGTAGATAGAAAGACACTTGAAAGAGGCAGATTTGATGATCTGCTCATTTTCTTATGTGGTAAAATCTCGTAAAGATTAAGAGGTGAAACGGAGGGATGACAATGAGTTTTTTCAGTCCGATGATGTTATTTTTCGTGGTTTTTCCTTTTCTGTCCTTCTTTGTATTTGGAATGGCAGGCACTTTATTGTTTAGAAAACACGGCCTTTGGTCAATGCCTCTTACAGTGCTCTGCTTATTGGTCATATTTATGTTCTGTATTGACTCAGCCGCGCCTAATTTTATTGTTTGGCTTATTTCATTTCCGCTTCTGACCCTATTGGCATCAGGAGTGACCCTTTGGATCAAAAGCTTGTATTAGCTGCAGTCCCAATTGTACAGAACGTTTGAAAAGTCTTTTCCCTTTAAATCATCAGGTGTGCTGAAAAAATTTGCGATGCCGACGTCTCCCTACAACAAATCAATATCATCGTCTGAATCAATTTGTAAAAGCATGATGGGATGTTCTTTATACGCGTATTCCAACCGAATTAATCAAAGAATTCAACTGTCCCTATGCCCGCGTATTGCTCAAACTGAAAATCTGTAGGCAGCACCCTCTAGTTTCAAACAATAGGTAAACCTTAGCGAATATATCCATCGTATACAATAAAAGATGGATACAAAAAAAAGACCGGCATCCCGCCAGTCTTTCCTTTACATCTATGACATTGCCCCTGCCGGAACAACCGCTTTCCGGCCTACAGAGTAGTATTCCACTCCGGCGGCGGCAGCCTCTTCTAATGAATAGCAATTTCGGCCGTCAAAAATCAGCGGCTGCTCCATCAAATCTTGATAATCTGCTAATGAAAATTGTTTAATCTCATCCCAGTCCGTTAAAATCATGACGGCGTCTGCCCCCTTAACGGCTTCCGCAATCGTTTTTTTGTATTCAACAGCCTGCGGCAAAATATGCTTCGCGTGGCTGACGGCAATGGGATCGAAGGCTTTGATATGGGCGTCTAGTGCGGCGAGGCGGTTAGCGATGACAATCGACGGCGCGTCTCTCATATCGTCCGTGTTCGGTTTAAATGACAGCCCCAAAAGGGTGATCGTTTTTCCCGTCACTCCGCCAAGCCTGTTCAGCGCTTTATCAACCAGCATCGCCTGCTGATTGTTGTTGACCCTGATGACCGATTTCAGCAGCTCAAAATCATGCTCGACATTGCCCGCAATTTGCACTAGGGCGTTCGTATCCTTTGGGAAACAAGAACCGCCGTAGCCAATGCCCGCTTTTAAAAACTGGCTCCCGATCCGCTTATCCTGTCCCATGCCGTATGCGACAGATTCAATATCAGCGCCGACCTTTTCACATATATTTGAAATTTCATTTATAAAACTGATCTTAGTGGCCAGAAAGGCATTTGAGGCATATTTGATCATCTCGGCGCTTCTGATATCCGTTTGGTAAACCGGGATATCGAGCGGAAGAAAGAGCTCTTCCAGTTTTCTGGCGGTGTCCTGATCGGCTGTTCCGATCACAATCCTGTCTCCATGAAACGTGTCATGGATGGCTGACCCTTCACGTAAAAATTCCGGGTTGGATGCGATCGATATGCTGACAGGCTCCGCAAGATGTTTGGTAATCAGCTCGTAAATCCAATCATTTGTTCCGACAGGCACTGTGCTTTTCGTTACGACGATCGCATCTCGCGTCACGTGCCGGGCAATACGCTTGGCCACATCAGTAATATGCTCCAGATTCGCATGTCCGTCGTTTTTTTGCGGTGTGCCGACCGCTATAAAAATAATCTCTGCCTGGTCTAAGCCTTTCTCGTAGCTCGTTTCAAAGCTCAGCCGCCCATCAGCTATATTTTTTCTCATCAGGTCTTCAAGACCCGGTTCAAATATAGGGGAAATCCCTTTTCTCATTTCTTCAATCTTGTGAGCGTTAATATCAATGCAAGTTACATGATGGCCAATCTCAGAAAGAGAAACACCTGTCACAAGACCGACATAGCCTGTTCCAATGACTGTTATATTCATTGTTTCCCTCCAACAGTTAAATTGCTGCTTTACAGCTTCCGTATTATCGTATGAGAATATCCTGACATGAATGCGGATGATCTCCCGGAAACAACCTGTACAGATTTCTGAAATATGATTCAATCATACAATATACTATTATATCGTTCTCACAAAGAAAGTGGGGAAATGAGAATTGCAGATCAAAAGAGCCCGAATCGTTTTCTTCTTTTGACCGGCTTCGGTGCCTGCCTGTAAATCGCATGATTTTGCAGAAGAAGCTCAGCATTTTCCGTCAGCATATAAGAATATTCCGTACCGAATTCTTTCTCAAGAACACGGAGAGCCTCCTGATAGCGAAAGTCTCTTGTTTTCAGATTATGAGCATCTGAGGCTAAGAAGTGTATCAGATTGGCTTCAGCCAGCCGCAGCGAAAATGCTTTCATCTGTTTCCCGAAAACTCCTGCGAGACTTCCGGTTGTCAACTGAGATGCCGCTCCTTTTTCTATAAGATGATACAGCAAGGACGGATTTTCGCGAATTTCGCTATTGCGTTCAGGATGCGCGATAACCGGAATGTATCCTTTCAGCTGCAAATCATAAAAAAGCTGCTCGGCATATCGCGGAACATGATCAAACGGAAACTCAATCAGGATATATTTCGTGTCATTCAGTGACAGCAGCCGCCCTTCAGCCAAATCCCGTTTCAAGTCCCCGTAGATTCTGATTTCCTGTCCCGGCAGTACGGTGAGCGGGATTTCCTCTTTCATTAAACGTTTGTTTAACAGGTCTGCCGCTTCTCTGACAGCGATTTGCTCGTTTTCATATGAACCATTCTTATGATGCGGGGTTGCAATGATGGTTCTGATTCCCTCACGAACAGCCGCCCTGGCCATTTCGATGCTGTCGTCCAGGTTACTTGCCCCATCATCCATTGACGGGAGGATGTGGCAGTGAATATCAATCATTTCTAAGCCTCCTTTTTTCACAAAAATAAATAACGGGCAGTATGCACGTTATTTATTTTTGTATGAAATTGTCTTCATGTCCGTAGTATCCGTAGTCAGAGTGCTTCGAGCGTTTCTTGCCGTTCATAATGGCTCCGAGGAGCTTGCTGTTGCACGAATCGAGCGCCTCTTTTGCTTTTGCGGCTTTTTCTTTTTCCGTCTTTCCGCTTGAAATAACCAAAACGGAACCGTCTGCGACGTTCCCTAAAATTTGCGCGTCTGCTACAGGGAGAATAGGCGGCGTATCGAAAATCACCATGTCATAGGCCGCACACGCTTCATCCGCAAGCTCCTCCATCCACTTGGAGGAAAGCAGCTCGGCCGGATTCGGCGGGATCGGGCCGCTCGTCAGCACATCAAGGTTTTGTTCCTGAGACATTTGCACGGCCTGTTTCAGTGAGGATTTTTTCAGTAAAACGGATGTTAAGCCTGTCATATTTTCTAGTTGAAAAGTGGTATGTACTGTAGGTTTTCGCAAATCTGCATCGATGAGCAAAACCTTTTTTCCCTGCTGTGCAAATACGACAGCAAGGTTAGCAGCTGTGGTAGACTTCCCTTCTCCAGGGCACGCAGAAGTAATCATCACAGATTTCATTTGGCGGTCCACTGAAGAAAATTCTATATTTGTTCGAATCGTTCGATATTGTTCTGAATTCAAGGATTTCGGCTCTGTCAGCGCAATGACATTTTTGCGACTCCATGAGCCCTTGCTTTTTCTAAGCGCCAAAATGTCCACTCCCCGCTTTATCAGATTGAATGCCTTTTAAGCTCTTCGCTGTTTTCTGTTCATTCGCAATGGTGGAAACCGTCCCTAATACCGGTATGTCCAGCAGCGTTTCGAGCTGCTCTTCCGATTTGATCGTATTATCCAAATGCTCAAGCAGGAAGGCCAGTCCGATGCTTCCTGCCAATCCTGCCGCAAACGCGATGGCGATGTTCAGCAGCGGTTTTGGCGATACAGGCGACGGATGTCCAGAAACCTCAGCTTTTGACAGAATGCTTACGTTATCAACATTCATAATCGAAGTGATTTTGTCTTTAAAGACAGATGCGACAGTGTTGGCAATGTGAGCCGCTGTTTCCGCGCTCCCGTCTCTGACAGAAATATTGACCACTTGGGAATCCTGCTCGCTGGAAACAGTAATTTTTTCATTCAGCTCTTGGGATGTCATCGACAAGCCCATCTCTTTAATCACTTCGTCTAAGATAGCAGGGCTCTTAATGATGACATTGTACGTATTGATTAATTGAAGATTGGTTTGGACATCGTTAAATTGGACTTCTTTTTGGTCGTTTTTCGATTGATTGACCAAGATCTGAGTTGAATTTTCATAGATGGGTGTAAGTGCGAAGAAACTGATGAATCCGCCGGCAGCAGTCGCAGCTGCGGTTACAATCATAATCAAAAGTATGCGTTTTCTTAACGTTGATAGTATGTCTTTTAAACTAGTAGATTCTCCCATGATACCTCCAAATCAGCTTATAACATCCTTTTCCATACGATTATACAACGTTAAAACAGCATTTCTCCATCTTTTCACATGACAATATTCGACAAAAATTTACAATAACAGTTTTTCACCTTCCATCTTGTAAGCGCTCTATTTATTGTCTTGCCAGAGCTGAATCTTTTTCTACTTCCGGTCATTATTCAGAAAAAAATCCCGCTAAAAACCTGCGGGATTTTTATGTTGCGTATCCATTTTTAATATGAGAAATCAAATTTTCAAGCATTTCCTTTGTGGTCATCTCAGATGACTGCTCACCAATATCATGTGCATGCATCAAAATTTTCAGAAATTCTTCTTGATTCAATTTCTTTTCACTCATCATTTTATTCCTTTCAGCTTCCATTAAGTTGAAAACACGATTATTATATGATGCCGGCTCTCGTTTTGCAATCTCTAATACATCATTCGACACATCCCATTTTTTATGTCCTATTTTAGGAAAAACTTTTTCATGCCGCTGTGTTGCGATATAATAGAGAAATTGGATCTTTTTATTACGTGACTCGGTTAGGAGCGATAATCATGCTTCAGAATATGATTTCTAAAGACGATGTGCTGGCATCGGCTGAACAATTAAAAGAGCTTCTTCCTTACAGCGAGGAAAATGTTCAGCTGATCAAAAAAGCCCTTATTTTATATCGGCAGGATTCAGTCTATCGTTTACAAGCAGTGAGTCCGACGGAAGTTACGGCTTACGTGCAGGATGTTGTGCCTGTGCGGGTCACATTGAACTTATTTGTCATAGCCAAAAGCGGCTGTTCATGTCCGTCTGGGAGAATCTGCCGCCATAAGCTGGCTGTTTTTTTATATGTATATGCAATGTTTGAACGAGTGGGAACTTTTACAGAGCACTGGCTGGAGAGGGAAAAGCTTGAAGAAAGCAAAGAGCTCGTCCGGCGTCAATTCCAGGAGAAGGTGCTGCCTAATGAAGAGTCGCTTTCAAGCTGGCTTGCTTTTTTCGATTCAGAGTTTTCTCTTTGGCAGGCACGCACGCCTGAAGGCAGCCAAAACATGCAGGGCCTCTATTACGGCTATCTGTCCGCTTTGAAAAAGCATGCCCCGAACAAACCGGAGCTGAAAAGCCTGTATCAGATTCATTCAGCGATCGCGGTGTGGCTTCGCATGTTTACATTGATTGAAGAAGGAAAACTGGACCCCGAGCGCGATTTTTATTCCCTCAATCCTTATGTTGAACAGCTGATGGATACGATCTACAGCTCAATTGATAAATTAAAGACGTACGCACTGTCTTTTGCACTCGATCCTTTTCTGGAGAAAACGCCGGATGTCATTCGGGATCTCTTATTGAAGGAAGATATTTTTCAATATGAACGCCTCCGCATTTTCGGTGAAATTTGGAGTGCGCTGCTGCCGCGGCCGAAATGGGTGGCGCGTGAGCAAGAGATCCTGCAAAAAGAAGCCGGGCGGCGATTTTCTCCTGAATTGCAATTCGGGCGTCTGCATTTAGAATTTTTGCAGAAACATGATGACGCGATTTTTGCGGAAACCGACCAATTTCCGCCGGAAGCGCTGCCGTATACGTTCCAATGGCTGAGTGAAATCACCGCAAAAAAGGATTGGAAACGACTCAAAGCATGGTACCTCCGGATTGAATCGATTGCGATTGGTTATACAAAGCTGGATAAACCGTTTAAAGAAATTCGCGACGTAATTGGCGAGCTGTTTCTTCTGCTGAACGCGTATGTGAAGCAAACCAATGACCAGGCGCTGTTTGAACGCTATGCGGCAGGCTGTCTGCCGTATACTTTCACAGAATACAGCCATCATTTGTATGAGAAAAAGCGTTACGCCGAGTGGATCGAAATCCACAGCCTTGTTGGCTTTTCAATTTATGAAATGGATAAAACGATGCTCAAAGAAATCGCGGCGAGCGATCCCGAAGCCCTTATACCCGCATACCACAGAGAAGTGGCCTTTTTTATCGACCAGAAAAACCGCAGCTCTTACAAGGAAGCAGCCCGGTATTTGAAAAAACTGCGGACGCTCTACAAAAAAGCGAAAAAACTGAAGGTATGGGAACGCTATATTCAGCAGCTGAGCTCACATTACAAGCGCCTGCGCGCCCTTCAAGAAGAACTGCAGAAAGGAAAGTTGATTGATGGCGAGTCTTAAAGAAATACTTATTCACGTCGAACAAATGGAAGATGGGTCATTCACGCTCTCAGCCTTTGATGAGAATGAGCAGCCCCTTCCCTACAGCCACATGAAAAAGCATTTGTTTCAATGGCACGAATCCTCATTTTACGGAACCTTCCTTGAGGATGTCAGCTTCATCGGGACAACCGCGGTTTTGCTTTCTCCATGGATGACTGTAGAGCTTCTCGGCAAAAACTCGTTCAACTCATTCAGCTCCGTGCAGCTCACAGAAGAAACGGAACCGCTGATTGAGGCAGCGTCCACCATTTACGAATTTATCGCGGACGGCGATTTCCTGCCTGACTACCAAGCATGGACAAACGGTGTTTTCCGCTGGAAGGATCGGGACAGCATACTGGATGGCTTTACTGCGGAATGGTTTTCAGCCGCGGTGCAGGATTATATTCAATATGACGACGAACTGCGTGAAAAATGGGAAAATATCAAAGAAAAATCACCTGCGGTCACAACATTTCGCGGACATTTTCTGGATGAAGAGGATTTTCTCGAAGGCATCGGCTGGGTTGACGATCAAACCCCGTTTACGGTCGGCCTCCGCTTGAATGAACCAGACTTTGACGGCGATGACTGGAAAATCGAAATGTTTTTACGCGATAAAAAGAGCGGTGCGGTTGTATTTTTTGACGGGCTGAAGAGCCTCAAAAAATCGTGGCAGGCCTACAGCGATAAAATCGCACGCGAGCAGGACCGCTTTCATCGAACGGTTCCGTGGCTGTCATTTGATTCCGGCACCACGCTGATTTCAGAGGAAGAAGCCTGGATTTTCCTGTCAGAGGCAAGTGAGACGCTTGTCGATATGGGCGTTGAAATCCTCCTGCCATCCTGGTGGCAGATTGTCAGAGACAGCAGCATGATGCTTAAAGCAAAGGTGTCTTCCGCCCCGCGCGGCGAGTCATTTGTCGGCATGAATGCGCTGCTTGATTTTAACTGGCGGTTTGCGACAAACGGCATTGAGCTGACAGAGGATGAATTTAACGAGCTTGTCGCGAGCAACAGGCGCCTCGTCAATATTCGCGGGCAATGGGTGAAAATAGATCCGCAGTTTATCAAACAGATGAAACGGCTGATGGAGAAAGCGGAATCAGAAGGGCTCCATATGTCTGATATTCTGGCACGTGAGCTGATGGATCAGCAGGAAGGCGGGCTTGAGGACTCAGACATCATGGATACATCCGCTTTTGCCGGTATTCAATTCGACTTGTCAAAACAGCTCAGATCACTGATTCGAAAGCTGACAACAGCGGAAAATCTGCCGGAGCATGAGGTCAGCCCCTCCTTTCAAGGCACGCTCCGCCCGTATCAGAAATACGGCATGAACTGGCTGCTGTTTCTGCGGCAAAGCGGTTTTGGCGCCTGTCTGGCTGATGACATGGGGCTTGGAAAAACCATTCAGATGATCGCATATTTTCTTCATGTGAAGGAAAGCGGACGGCAAAACACGCCCAATCTGATCATCGCGCCGACATCCGTCCTCGGCAACTGGCAGCGGGAGCTTCAAACCTTTGCGCCCAATCTGTCGGTCGCTCTCCATTACGGCCCGCGCCGTCCGAAAGGAGAAGACTTCACCGGCTATTATGATAACGCGGATGTTGTCTTAACCTCCTACGGGCTGTCGCATGCCGATTCTGAAGAGCTTTCTTCGGTGACATGGAACACAATTTGTCTTGACGAAGCACAAAATATTAAAAACGCGCACACGAAGCAATCACGTGCAATCAGAAAGCTGAAGGGCATTCACCATATCGCGCTGAGCGGAACTCCGATGGAAAACCGTTTGACTGAGCTATGGTCGATTTTCGACTTCATGAATAAAGGCTATCTCGGCAGTCTGACTGGTTTCCATAAACGCTATGTATTGCCGATCGAAAAGGACCGGGACGAAAAAAGAATCGGACAGCTTCAGCAATTAATCCGGCCGTTTTTGCTGCGGCGGACAAAACGGGATGAGGACGTCGCATTAAACCTTCCCGACAAGCTGGAGCAAAAAGAGTTTATTCCGCTGTCAGCCGAACAGGCGTCTCTCTATGAGCAGCTGGTGAAAGACACTTTTGAACATATGACGTCACTGACAGGCATGCAGCGAAAAGCACTGATCCTCAGCATGCTCGGACGGCTTAAACAAATATGCGATCATCCCGCGCTTTATTTGAAGGAAGACCAAACCGAGCTGCTGGCCGGACGTTCGGTCAAGCTTGAAAAATTGCTTGAGCTGATGACAGCGATCCGCGCCCAAAACGAAAGCTGTCTCATTTTTACGCAATATATTCAAATGGGGAACATGATGAAGCGATTGCTTGAAAAAACCTTCGGCGAACCTGTGCAGTTTTTGAACGGGAGTCTTTCTAAGCAAGAGCGCGATACACTCGTTGAGAAATTTCAAAAGAAAGAATACCCGACACTGATTCTATCGCTGAAAGCGGGCGGAACCGGACTCAATCTGACAGCCGCCAATCACGTCATTCATTATGACAGATGGTGGAATCCGGCTGTTGAAAACCAAGCCACTGACCGGGCATACCGCATCGGGCAGGAGCGGTTTGTCCACGTCCATAAAATGATTACAACGGGAACAATTGAAGAAAAAATTGATATGATGCTTGAAACGAAGCAAACGCTGAACGACCAAATTATCCAAAGCGAAAACTGGATTACCGAGCTGTCCACAGATGAGCTCGAAGAATTATTTACATTAAGCGCCTCAGCTCAGGCACAATAACCACAAAAAAAGCTGGCTCTTTAAAAGAGCCAGCTTTTTTCCGTTCATCGCCGTCACGCCGAATTTCACAGAATCCGTTACGCCGGTTATGTACAGGATGCACTTTTTCTCAAAAGATAAACCTTACAGCAAGTGCCGAATCATATGGGCAACGCCATGTTCATCATTGGTCAGGGTTACAGCGTCGGCTATCGCTTTGATGTCCTCCCGCGCATTGCCCATCGCTACGCCTTTTCCGGCAGCCTCCAGCATAGACCTGTCATTTAAGCTGTCGCCCACGGCTGCTGTTTCCTTCATTGGGATGTTAAGCCGCTTTGCCAGCCTTTCCAGCGCCTGCCCCTTGGATGCCTTTTTGGAGGAAAGCTCAAAGTTATGATCAGCAGAGCTGACAAGTGTCAGATCTTTATCCTCCTGGTATCTCTGCCAGCCGGCCTCCAGCTTTTCTTTGAAGAAAGAAAAGCCAAGAATGTTGTAAAAATCAATCTGCTTATCCTCCTCAAAAAGCTCTTGAAACGTGTCGATATAAGCGAAGCCCGATTGACTGTATTGCACCTCGGCTGCCTGCATCAGAACAGAAAGGTCAGCCTTTGGATTCGCACTTTTGACCCGGTCAAGCTCAACATCAAGGAGCTGCCTGCCGTTTTGCGGCGTATAAATAGCTGAGTCTGTAAAAACCTCATAATAATAGTTTTCTGACTCAAGCCACGAGAGAATGTCATACGCCCGTTTTTTATCGATTGTTTCCGAATGATAAAGCCTGCCGTCAGGGTCGTGAATGACAGCGCCGTTCGCACTGATGACCCACGTTTTGATCCCGAGCGGTTCAAAAATGGACACGACATCAAAATAAGCGCGTCCCGTTGATACAACAACCTCAATCCCGTCCCGCTGCGCCTGCCGCAGAGCATTTTCATTTTCTGAGCTTACTTGATGCTTGCTGTTCAGCAAGGTTCCGTCTAAATCGGTCGCAATCAATTTCACGTTTATCAGCCCTTTCTTTCATCCTGCTCTGTCACGAGAAGTTCGACGCCATTAAGGTCAAGCAAGTCGCAAAACGCCTGATCCGGCAGCCGGTCTGTGATCAAGAGATCAATTTCACTCAGCTCAGCGTACTGATAAAAACCGGTGCTTCCCAGCTTCGAATAATCCGCAAGGGCGATCACCTGCTTCGCCTGCTGAATCATTTTTCGCTTCACCAGCCCATCTTCTTCATGCGCGATCGTAATGCCGTGTTCAGAAATGCCGACAACACCGATCAGCGCTTTATCGACGTGATAGCTTGAAAGCTTTTCAATCACAGAGGCGCCGTACAAGAAACGATGCTCCTTTTCAAGCTTGCCTCCGAGAAGATAGATCTCAATACCATCTTTGTCTGAGAGCACTTCCGCGAGATTAATGGAGTTGGTGATAACCGTACAGTCGTCTGCATTTAAGTGCTTGGCGCACGCCTGAACGGTTGTAGACGCATCTAAAATAACCCGGTCGCCATTTTGGATCAGTGATGCGGCGAGTTTGCCAATCTTGTTTTTTTCCTCGGACACTGTTTTCAGCCGGCCGGAATACCCTTGGATTTTCTGGTGCACAGACGGCAGAATGGCGCCGCCTCTTGTGCGAATAATGGCATTCTGTTCCTCCAGCTTCACAAGATCCCGCCGTGCTGTATCTCTGGACACCTGAAGGAGCGTACAGATCTGCTCGGTTGTAATGCGGTTATGCTCCTTTAGATAATCCACAATCACTACTAATCTTTCTTCTTGGTACACGCCCTCATTCCTTTTCATATGACGTTATCTTTAAGTAATTATAAGTTTTTATATATTAACAATCAATATTATTAAGTGAAATTAAGTAAAAATGCATCACAAGAACCAATTTTTCCTATCTCAAACAGAAAGAAAAAACCAGTCTGGTCGACTGGTCAATACAGAGGGGATGATGCGAAGAAAAGTAATCGTGAATGGGATTTAAAGCGGGAGGAGCAGGTGGATGTCAATCGGCAGCTTTTTCCCGAGGTTTAGGGTCCATAAAACGAACAGTATCAGCCATCACTTCAGTTACGTACACTTTGACACCTTCCGCATTTTCATAGCTCCTTGTCTGAATCCGTCCGCTTAGGCCGACGAGAGAGCCTTTTTTGCAATATAACGCCGTGTTTTCGGCCGTTTTTCTCCAAAGCGTGCAATTGACGTAATCCGCTTCAATTTCTCCTGAAGCATTTTTGAAGCTGCGGTTAACTGCAATCGTAATGTGTGTGACTGCCGCGCCTGCAGAAGTGTACCGAAGCTCAGGGTCTTTTGTTAAACGTCCGACAAGCATGACCTGATTGAACATTGCGATTCCTCCTCTCCTTGCGGTTACACGTATTGTAGACGATGCAACGAGAAAAGAAAAACGCTCAAAATCTCATTTCAGCCTCTGTTTTTATCTTTCGTTTTCATTTTTCCCTCAGCTAAAAACAGCTTTTGTTTTTTCCCTCTAAAGAAATATGTATTTTTTAAAAACCGGAAAAACAATTTAGATGTCAGCCAATGCTGCGTATTCATACAGACATAAGAAGAGCCGTCCCATGCAAACCACTGAAAGCTGAGCTTCTTTTCCGGGAGCGACAGCTGGATTTTGTACTGTTCCATCCCATCATAAGTTTCGTATAAAAAAATCATCCTCTCTTTCCTATATAGATGAACCTCAAAAATATCTTTACGGCTTAACATATAAGCTTCGTTCGTTTGAATCAAACGCTGATCCGCCGGAGTGCCGTCAATATAAATTTCCTTTAAATGAAATCGATTCATACACACCTCTCCGTAATCCATAGTCAGTTACAGTATAATGAAAAAATAGAAATTATTAAATGTTGTACCAGGACAAAATATATTGTTCCCGGCATTACAGCGTTTTCACGGAAAAATGAATATGTGTTATAATTCATTTTAAGAATTCTTTGTAAGTAAATGGGGTGAGATAAAAATGAAAACCTTTAAACTGGTTGATCTGAACGTGGAACGAGTGGACAAGGAAGAAAAGTCAATTGAACAGTTTCCCCTTATTGACGGACTGATTATCAATAAAGAAGACGGTGAAAATCACTGGCTGATTGAAGCGCTTGTTCCGAAGGAGCACTTGTCTTTTTTTGACCAGCTTCAAAAAAAACAAGCTGAAGTCAAAGTGTTTGTGACGATTACGAAAAAAAGCAACCGCCCCGCCCAGCTGACTGCAGCTGTGAAGAATATTGCTGAACTGGAAGAAAGCATCTCGGTTTTAATTTACGGACAAATGGTGACAAGAAAACAGCAAGGCACTGAAACCATTCTGGAATCTCTTGTAAAAGAGGGCTATACAGGAGCGAAGCTGATCGAGGCGTTTAAGCAGAAGATATAAAAGAGAGTGGAAATCCCCCTCTCTTATTTTACATTTGCTGAGGTGACACGTATGAATAAGCGAAAAATTCAAGCGGTTGTTTTATCACTTATCGGCGCAGCTGTCCTTTTGACATCAAGTTTGCAAACACCTAGAGAAGCTGTTGCTGCCGGGAAGAGTCCTAATCTAAAGAAAATGAATGTCAATGAGTTTTTCACTGATCACGACGGAACTTTTATCTTACGTGATCTGAAAAATGAAAAAACATTCGTCTACGGCGATCAACGCGCGACACAAAGATTTGCGCCGCAATCGACTTTTAAAGTCCCAAACGCGCTCATTGGATTACAAACAGGCGCCGTTAAAGATGAATATGACATCAAATACTGGGACGGTGTAAAACGTGAGCTCGATGTATGGAATCAGGATCACACGCTAGGATCTGCCATGAGATACTCCGTTGTTTGGTATTATCAAGCGATGGCCCGAGACATCGGAGAAGAGCGAATGAAAGAATGGATTGATAAAATAGCGTACGGCAATCAAGATATCAGCGGCGGCATTGACCAATTTTGGCTGAGCAGCACGCTTAAGATTTCTCCTCTGGAACAAACGGACTTTATGGAAGCCTTATACAAAGAAAAACTGCCATTTGATAAAAGCGTAATGAAGACAGTGAAGCGGATGATGATTCAGGAAGATGAGGATCATTATACGCTTTATGGAAAAACCGGTTCAGGCTCAGGCATCGGCTGGTATGCAGGCTTTGTCAAAACCGAAAACGGAGTGTACAGTTTCGTGACGAACATTGACGGTACCGGCACAGAAGCGAAAAGCATGACAATGGACATTTTGAAGAAATATGTTCTGCCATAAAAAAGACCGCCGTCTCAGACGGCAGTCTTTTTTATTCCGGTGACCTTGTTTGCTGCTTCAGCAGATCTCTGATTTCTTTCAGCAGCTCTTCTTGCGCATCCGCCGCTTCCGCCTCAGCCTCTTCTTCCGCTTCTTTCTTACGCTTCAATTGATTCAAAGTCCGAATCACAATAAAAATAGAGAACGATATGATTAAGAAATTTACAATGGTTTGAATGAAGCTGCCGTATTTGACGACCGCATCACCGAATGTAAAGGACAGCCCCGAAAAATCAAGCCCTCCCAGAAGCAAGCCAACTAAAGGCATAATGATATCATTAACGAGCGATGTGACGATCTTACCGAACGCGCCCCCTATTACAACACCAATCGCAAGGTCAACAATGTTCCCGCGCATGGCAAAGGTCTTAAACTCTTTCCACATACAATCACCTGCTTTTTTTGTTTTGAAAGAAAAAAAGACAAATGTGCCGCTGCCCATCTGTCTCTTTTCACTTAATCGCCGAGGGCAAAAGTCAGTTCAACTTCGCAAACCACTTCGCCGTCAACTTTGGCAACGCCTTTTCCGCGCCCGATTGTGCCTCTCGCACGAGTGATTTCCACCTCAAGGTGAAGCTGGTCACCAGGTTTCACTTGTTTTTTAAACCGGCAATTGTCAATGCCTGCAAAAAACGCCAATCTGCCGCGGTTTTCTTCTTTAATCAGCATCGCAACAGCCCCGACTTGAGCAAGCGCTTCTACAATTAATACGCCGGGCATTACCGGATACTGTGGAAAATGTCCGTTAAAGAACTCTTCATTAGCAGTTACATTTTTATAGCCTTTTGCCCGTTTGCCCTCTTCAACTTCCGTAATCCGGTCTACGAGCAAAAACGGATAGCGGTGAGGAATAATTTCTTTAATTTGCTGAGTATCAAGCATTCTCTTGACATCTCCTTCATCTGCGTTAGTATGTATAGCAATCATTTATGATCTAATCTGTACATTTGAAAAGTATATTATGAATTAACCTCTTTTTCAACCGGCGCCCAAAGTGTAACCAACTGTCAATGAGAGCCGTCAAAAGTTGTGATATGATAATTATAGATTTTACCATTAGCAAAGAGGTAGGAAAATGATTTCGAAGTTGATTGAAAAAAGAATTCAAAAAATGTTAGACGAGTGGTATACCGCTATTGGCAAACGTAAAATGGATGACGCAGCAGCACTTAAAGAGAAAATCGACCAGCACCTTCCGAAACTTAAAAAGAACACAAAACTTTGGATGCGTTATCAACTGTTCTTCGCACGCCACCAGCTCCTTTTTGAAAACCAGGACGGGATGGATTCATTATTCCATGAGTTATATGAACAGGAAGACAAAATGGATGATGAATTGAAATATTATCTGCATTTTTTCTCAGGATTATATGAAATGGTCAAAACCGCTCCGAAGCATGCGGTGAATGGTTTTAAAAAAGCTGAGCAGTACCTGCACGCGATTCAAAACGCATTTGAAGCCGCTGACTTTTATTATCAAACCGCCGGCGCCTATTACTTGATGAAATCACCGCCGCTTTCCATCCAATATGTTGAAAAAGCATTAAATATCTACTTGCATCAATTCGGCTATGTCAAAAAGGTGATCAGCTGCAAACTGCTCCTCGCTGTAAACTATATTGATCAAGAGCGCTATGATGAGGCTGAACAGCTTTTCAAAGAAATCATCAGGAAAACCCAGCAGGTAAATGACGATAATCTGCTGTGCCACGCTTATTATAATTTGGGCTTTTTAAAAGCAACCGAAAAGAAGGACCATGAAGCTCTTCTCTACTTTAAAAAGGTATTGAAGAATCATGAATTTGAAACCAATTCTCCAGTATCCTATCTGCACTGTGTGTATGAATCCGTCAGAGCTCTTTTTAAAACAGAAAAGATCTCAGAAGGAAAAGCGGTTTTGCAAAAAGGGAAAGAATTATCTGAAAAGGTAAACATTCAAACAATTCAATTGAAACTAAAAACACTTGAAGCGCTCTATACGTCTGCTGAAGATCCTTATGATACCTTGCTTGAATATGTGCTTGAATTAGAAAAAATCGAAGCTTGGGTGGATTTAGAGGTGCTTTTGGAGGACATCACGGAATACTACAAAAAAAAGGACGATTTCGAAAAAGCCGCCTTTTTTATTATGCGCGGCTGATTGAAAACGCCCATCTTTCGATTATCTTACAGAATTAATCAAACCGAGCATCTGATCACCCATTGTGATCGTTCTGCTGTTCAGCTGATAAGAACGCTGAGACGCAATCAAATCTGTCATTTGCTTAGAAATATCCACATTTGACATCTCAAGTGCACCCTGCTGCATGCCGATGTTTTGTCTGTTTGCGCCATTCAGCTCTTCAAAGGCTGCTGCATTATCAATGGAGAAAAGATTATTTCCTTCGGATTTCAGCTCTTGAGGATTGTTCACTTGGACAACCCCGAGATTAAACCGCTGCACCGTATTCCCGTTAGATGCGGTTAAGGTCCCGTTTTCATTGATCGTGATTTTTTTCATTGAGCTGTCTATGTTTACTGCATTGCCGTTTTCATCAAGCACGGGATGACCGTTGCCTGTCACGAGCTGAAGCTGGTTGGCATTATCAGCGGAAGGCGATAAATAAAGCGCTCCGTCCCTCGTATATTGGCGATTGCCATTCACGTTAACCTGGAGGTATTGGTAAGGAGACGTAAAAGCGATATCCAGATCGCGCTCCGTCTTCTTAATGCTTCCTTGATCGGATACAAGCCGTGAATTCATCATCGCTCCGACACCAAGGCGCAAGCCGGGCGGCGTTTTTCGGGATTGTGCCACTTCTTCATTTTTTTCATCAACCTGATCGAATTGCTGTCTGACGAGCTCAGAGAAATTCGTATCCTTAGCCTTATAGCCGGTTGTGTTGCTGTTGGAAAGGTTGCTGCTGATTGTGTCAATCTGCTGCTGCAGCTGGTTTAAGGTTGTTGATGCCGTTAGCATTGACCTGAGCATAGTTGATGTCCCCCGTTTTTTCTTCCGTTATCTTATATTTTTCCGATTTCATTGGCTGCTTTGTCCATACTTTTGTCATACGCCTGAATGACCTTCTGGTTTGCTTCAAACGATCTGTACGCTTCAGTCATTTCTGTATAGGCGCTCGTCACATCAACATTCGAAAGCTCGGAAACGCCTTGTTTTAATGAATAGGATACTTGGTTATTGCCAGCCGCACTCGGCAGGTCATTTCCGTCAGCCGTGCTGTACAAATCATTGCCATCTTTTTTTAGATTTCTGACGTCCTCTGCCATTCTGACATCAATCTGTCCGGCTGTTCGTCCGTTCGCAGTAACAGTACCGTTTTCAGACACAGTGAAATTTTCATTATCGACCGTAATCGGCTGTCCTGTCGTGGATAAAATGGTATTTCCGTTGATTGTCAGCTGATTGTTCTCATTTAAAGAAAACGTGCTGCTTTTGGAATAACGGACACCATTCGCCGTTTGAACCGGATAAAAAAGGGCCGCATTTTCATTTGTTTCTGCATTTACCGGAACTTGATGTTCAATCAATGTGATGTCTGTAGGCTGATCCGTCGACTTAAGGCTTCCCTGTGTGAAAAGAGGCTTAAGCTCCTGCATATATACACCGGTATTAACGGAACCGATTTCTGTTTTCGATGTGCCGGCCGGAGATTTTGCTTCAATTCTGCTGAGAAGCATCTCAGGGAACGCACGCATCGAGCCTTGTTCTGCTTTATATCCGGATGTATTTGCGTTTGCGATATTATTTGAAAGCATTTCCGTTCTGCGCTGCTGGGCAATCATTGCGGATGTTGCGGTATATAATCCTTTTAACAAGTTTTCCACCTCTAAAATGGCATTTTTTCCAGTTGTCATGTAGGAACATTCGTTCTATAATACAAATAAGTATTTTATCCTATTATCGGCATTTCTCATCAATTCGTGAAGAGTTTTCATAAAAAAACCCCATTCTTTTTCAGAATGAGGTTTGAGTGATCAGCTTAGTTTGCGTTTAGGAAGCTTGTCCATATTATCAAGCATAACACCTGTGCCGACCGCCACACAATCCATTGGATTTTCAGCGACAAGCACCGGAACCTTCAGCTCTTCAGCGAGCAGCTGGTCGAGGCCGTTTAAGAGCGCGCCTCCACCGGTAATGATAACGCCGCGGTCAATGATATCAGCGGACAGTTCAGGCGGTGTTCTTTCAAGCACTTGTTTCGCTGCCTGCACAATAACAGCTACAGATTCACGAAGGGCTTCTTCTACTTCTTTGCTGTTTACTGTAATTGTTCTTGGAAGACCTGAAACCATGTCCCGTCCGCGAATGGAAATTTCTTCTTGACGTGCGTCTGGGAAAACTGTTGCGACTTTAATCTTAATATCTTCCGCAGTACGTTCGCCGATCAGCAGCTTGTACTCGCGTTTGATGTAATTTAAGATTTCCATGTCAAACTTGTCCCCAGCCATTTTAATAGAAGAGGAGGTGACAATATCGCCCATTGAGATGACTGCGATATCCGTCGTCCCGCCTCCGATGTCTACAACCATGTTACCGCTCGGCTGGAATATTTCCATACCCGCGCCAATAGCGGCAACTTTCGGTTCTTCTTCAAGGTACACATGTTTACCGCCGCTTTTTTCAGCAGCTTCTTTGATTGCTTTTTGCTCAACTGATGTAATATTCGTCGGGCAGCAAATAAGCATGCGCGGTTTTGAGAACAGGCCTTTTACGTTCAGCTTGTTAATAAAATGTTTCAGCATTGCTTCTGTTACTTCAAAATCAGCAATAACTCCGTCTTTCAGCGGGCGAATCGCAACAATATTCCCAGGTGTACGTCCAACCATTCGTCTTGCCTCTTCGCCAACCGCCAGCACTTTGCCGCTGTTTTTATCAAGTGCAACTACGGAAGGTTCATTCAGAACAATTCCTTTACCTTTAACATGGATCAGTACATTTGCAGTACCGAGGTCAATACCAATATCCCTTGCAAACATCTATTTATATCCTCCTTGAAAATCTGTTTCACAGTAAATATCCACATTGTGCCCTAATTATATATATTATCATAAAATATAGAAAAAAAGTTGGAAGCACATTAAGTTCTTTACAAATTTTTGCGGATGATTTACAAACGATTTCCGGAAGACAATGCAGTTGATTTTTCCTAAGTGATTATGGCTGGCGAACGGGTTCTCCTTCAAGAATTTCATCCTTTTTATACTTGAGTTTTGTTGCTTCTCCTCCTCTTAAATGCCTGATGGATTTATGATAATCGAGTATTTCTTTCACTTCGTTTGCCAAGTCAGGATTGATTTCAGGCAGACGCTCTGTTAAATCCTTGTGTACTGTACTTTTGGAAACACCAAATTCCTTCGCAATGACACGAACGGTTTTCTTTGTCTCCACGATGTACTTTCCTATCTTGATTGTTCGCTCTTTGATGTAATCGTGCACACCACTCGACCTCCCTAAAATGGATGTGAGAAGTGTGAAATGAGATCCGTATTCTGTAAAGAGTCATTCATTATGCAGCTTCTTTGTTGTATGGTTTTAAAAGTAAGTTTGTGAAATATGCCCACGATCCCTCACCTCAAACACTCTCTTTGTTAGGTTTGTAACAGTGTATTAGCATTCTTGTGGGAATATGCTAAAAACTCAATAAGGACAAGGGGTGAAATGAACTTTTCGACTTCGGCTAATTATTTCGCGTCACTAAATTTATATCTTTACATCCTTTCATCGCTCCTGTAAAATGAAAAAAGCAATTAGTTACTTAGGTAAGTTTTTTTAGAAGGAGACCGAAATGACCTACGTCAACAGACACCTCATTCATCAAATCAACCAAAGCGCCCGCCTGATTGCCAAAAAAGCCAATGAACAGCTGGAGCCATTCGGCCTTTACTCATCTCAATGGTCAATTTTATATTGTTTGCGTACGATCGGACCAATGACTCAAAAGGAGATTTGGTCCTATTTAAATGTGGAAGCGCCAACGGTGACCCGGACGATCAAACGCCTTGAAGAAAACGGCTGGGTACAGAGACGGCAAGGTGAAGACAAACGGGAAAAACTCGTTGTCCTCACAAAAGAAGCAGAGAAAAAATACGAAGAAATCAATGTGAAAATGCTTAAATTTGAGGAAGAACTGCTTGCAGATTTCCGTGATGAAGATAAAGAAGCGTTTTCTCATTTATTTCGTTTGTTTTTACAACAATGAATTAAGGAAGTGACATACATTTGAAAAAGTCTGAACCGATTTGGACCAAAGATTTTATTATGGTCGTTCTCGTGAACTTGTTTGTTTTTGTGTTCTTTTATACATTTTTAACTGTTCTGCCTATCTATATGATGCAGGAGCTGGGAGGTACTGAATCTCAGGGAGGGCTGTTGATCAGTCTGTTCCTGTTATCCGCCATTTTCACACGCCCTTTTTCAGGAGCTATTATAGAACGGTTTGGGAAAAAGAGAATGGCGATTGTATCGATGGCAATTTTTGCCCTTTCGTCTTTTCTTTACCTGCCAATTCATAACTTCTATCTGCTGCTTGGATTGCGGTTCTTCCAAGGAATCTGGTTCAGTATTTTAACCACTGTAACCGGCGCGATCGCAGCTGATATCATTCCAGTTAAACGCCGCGGCGAAGGGCTTGGATACTTTGCCATGTCTATGAACCTCGCAATGGCTATCGGTCCGTTTCTCGGATTGAGCCTGGTGAAAATTGTGCCTTTCTCTGTCTTCTTTACAATTTTTGCGTTGTTTATGATTGTCGGGCTGTTTGTTACATTACTCATTAAAGTGCCAAACAGCCTCAGCAGCGGAACGACTGTATTCCGCTTCTCTCTGTCGGATATGTTTGAAAAAGGCGCGCTTAAGATTGCGATTGTAGGGTTGTTTATATCATTCTGTTATTCAACAGTTACGGCATTTTTGTCCGTTTTTGCTAAGTCTATTGATCTATTAAATGTCAGCGGCTACTTCTTTGTATGCTTTGCCGTTACGATGATGGTCGCGCGTCCGTTTACAGGCAAACTGTTCGACAAAGTCGGACCGGGGATTGTGATTTACCCTTCAATCCTGATTTTCTCTGTCGGACTTTGCATGCTTGCCTTTACGCATAGCAGCTGGATGCTGCTATTATCCGGAGCGGTGATCGGACTCGGATACGGCTCAATCGTGCCGTGCATGCAAACGCTGGCGATACAAAATTCACCGGCACACCGTTCAGGATTTGCGACAGCGACGTTCTTTACGTTCTTTGACAGCGGAATTGCCGCTGGATCGTATGTGTTCGGATTATTCGTTGCTTCCGCTGGCTTCTCATCTATTTACTTAACAGCGGGTCTATTTGTTCTGATTTCTCTTCTCCTCTATGCATGGAGCCAGAAAAAAACGGCTGTCGCCGAACCTGAAGGAAAAGTGTCGATTGCAGAATAGCTTGTCAGACTGCCGGAGTTTGCCGGCAGTCTTTTTTTGCATAAAAAAACGGCATTCTGCTCCGTTGAACGGAATAGAATGCCGCTTCTTTCATGATTCAATAATCGGACGCGCAGGTGAATCCGGATCTAATGTAAAATCAAAAGACTCTTCGTCACGATACATCGGATCTGCATAAATAGAACCGACATCATTTTTCGTTGCTTTTTGATAAGATGAAAACGAGTCGTATTCAGTCTGTTTCCACATCCATAAGCCGTCCTTACCTGCTTCCTTATGGTAAACGTTATGATTGACTGTATTTCCTTCATTGGTTTTAAATTCGTTGGCAATAAACAGCCTTGAATCACTTGCCGTCATGATGTTCTTTTCTATTACGTTGTTTTTTGTATCGTGCTGCAGCAATAGCTGTCCGCCATACAGCTCTTTTGTATCGTTGCGGAAAATAATGTTGTGAGCAATCACAGAACCGGTGGTGCCGCCACGCTCTTTGTCATATCCGCCGATTGAAATACCCGTGTACGCATTCTGGTACACTTTGTTGTCGGTAATCTTTATATCCTCAGCATATTTTCCTTTGTGCTCAGAGGTTGCTTCAATACCGATATCGTTTCTGTAAACCGTGTTTTTCCTTATGTCAATATTGCGTCCTCCGTCGACATATATTCCGCCCGCTGAGTACTCATCTCCATAAGCGGGATTTCCGAAAGTTGAATGATGATAGACAGTATTGTTTTCTACGACGCCGTTTCGAACATAATCGTTTTGATCTGCCGTTCCTTCATATCCGATAAGATCGATGCCAATATTGTTATTATCACGGACCAGATTGCCTGCAATCGTAAAGCCGTCAATGTTTCCGTTCAGCACAACCGCTTCACTCGCTCCGAGTGTCAGCTTTTCAACGGTATTATCCGTAATCTTAATGTCTTTCATGCTTCCCGTCCCATAAACCGCAATTCCGTGGGCATTGCCCTCGTCCGCCGTTGTTTTTATATTCCGAACATGATTATCCTTAATCGTGATATGGCTGCTGGATCCAGTCACATAAATTCCCATGGCGGTTGCTTCTTCAGATGAAACAGAGAGATTCTCAATCGTTAAACCGCTGATTGTGATGTAATGTTTATTGTCTATGCGGATTAACGGCGTTTCATATTCTGCGCTCGTCATCGATTTCCCGGTAATGACTGCTTTCTCGTCCTGATAGCTTCGAAACGTGATAGGCTTTCCATCCGCGCCGCTATGCTTCACATCAAGCGGTTCATCATACGTGCCTTCCCGGATGATTACGGTTGTTCCGGCAACAGCTTCCTTAGCGGCATGCGCCAGTGTACGAAATGGCTTTGTTTTCGTCCCTTCATTTTGATCATTGCCGTCAGGAGAAACATATAAGCAGTTCACTGAGTCTTGTTCATTTGCTGCCGTCTTATCATAGGTTAAAGCGATAATAACAGCAGTTAAAACGGCTGCCGCAGAAATAAAAAATGATATTTTCATATTGGATTCTCATTTCTATTTAGAATGGATTTTCTTATATCATTATAAGTTATCCATTTATGGAAAACCATCTCAAATTTCACCTGCATAAGTTCTTATTCAGCTCGACGCACCTGCCCAGAATCATACTTTCCAATAGCCGATGATATCGGCGGGTGAATCCGCATCAGAGCAATATAGACAAGAAATGATGTCAGCACACCTACAAACCATGAGATGTCATATAAGCCTTTTAATGCGGGGACATACATTCCGATTAATGAGATCAGTGCGCCTAAAAGCGTGGCTGCGAATGCCCGGTAGTTATACCCTTTAAAATACACATACCGTCCGGTTTCGGAATAAAGGTCATCAACCGAAAGCTCCCGCTTGCGAATAATAAAGTAATCAGCCATCATGACGCCCGCCACCGGACCGAGCATGCCGCCGATTAAACCGAGAAACGCATAAACGCTGGTTGCGCTCTCCATGAGCTTCCACGGAACCGTAAATAAAGCGAGCAGGGCTGTAATAAAGCTGCCTCGTTTAAAATTAATATATTTCGGCAAAGCATTCGCAATATCATAAGCCGGAGACACGATGTTTGCTGCGACATTAACTGATATGGTGGCAATACAGAGTGTAATCACAGATAATACGATGACATAAGGATTATCAAACCTCGCTAAAATATCAACCACGTCCCAAATCGGCTCGCCGAAAGCAACCTGCGAACCGGAGGTCACCGTAATACTGGCAAACGCAAATAATGCGAAGGTTCCAGGCAAGCCGTAAAACTGGCCTTTAATCTGCTCTTTTTGCGTTTCAGCAAACCGTGTAAAATCAGGTATGTTTAAAATTAACGTCGCCCAAATGCCGATAATGCCGGTGACTCCGGCAGCAAACGGCCAAAATGTTTCTGAAAACGTATGAAATTTTCCAGGCTGCGAATAGATCGGCCCGAGTCCTCCGGCTATATCGACCGCCCACCATACCATGCCGCCAAACACCACATATACTAAAGGACCTGCCCATACCTCGAAACGCTTAATTGATTCCATGCCGTGATGCAATACGAGTAAATGCACAGCCCAAAAGAATACGAAAGAGAGGAAACCAGACAAGTGAATGCCCAGAATATTCCACTCCCCGCCAATCTCTCCCCAGCCGGGCCACATATTTAACAGCAAAATGTTCAGCGCCGTGCTTCCGGCAAAGGTTTGAATGCCAAGCCACATAATGGCTGTAAAAGCCCTCAGAAGCGCCGGAATGTTTGCGCCGTAAATTCCATATGAAGCCCGGATAATCACAGGAAACGGCAGCCCGTATTTTGTCCCTGCATGCCCGTTTAAGGCGAGTGCGCCAAACAAAATAAGCGAGGCCGTAATAATGATCGCCATCACCTGCCACGGTGAAAGCCCGATTGCAATTAATCCGCCCACTGTCGCGTAGGTCGGAATATTATGTATGCACCCCATCCAAATCGAGGCAAAGTTCATTGCTTTCCAAGTGCGTTTTTCCTGCCCTAAAGGCAGCAGATCCTCATTGCTCAGCCTGTTTGATTGCTGCTGACTCTCTTTTAACTCCATAGCCGGCTCCCCTTTCAGCATTGTCTATCTTCCGTTATATGTATTGTTTTCTAACATGGCATGTTACGTAATATAACTGAAAAGTCGGATAAATACATTGGCTATGATACACAATCCTTTTATTCATTTTTGAGCATCCTAAACAAGAAAAAGAGACAGACTCGCATATCTGTCTCTTTTCTCATATTCTTGTTTTCATTAAGGCGGTGAATCTCAAAGCCATGAAGAGACTCAATGCGCCTACAGCAATAAGGATCATTCCCATGATATCAAAATGAGCCGCTGTAATCTCTTTACCGAACAGAAGGCCCAGAATCACGGAGGATAAAATTGAGCCGAGGTAACGGCACGTTTGGAACAGCCCCGAGGTCGTTCCCACCATGTCTGAAGGGCTCGTTTTCAGCATCGCCGCCTGAAGCGCCACGTTTCCAAGTCCGTAACCGATGCCGAGCAGCGACAGGATCAAGCCTTTCCCGATGACCGGAACGCTGATAAAAAAGACCGTTAAGAGCACAGCGCCAGCCGTCATCAGAAGCGCCCCCGCCAAAATCGGCTCGATGACTCCCGATCGGTCAATCCACCTACCTGTAATAGGCGATACAGCGATGCTCATTCCTGACATGAACAGCATAAACAGACCGCTCGTTTGGACAGAAAGATGCATTTCATCCTGAAAATAACTCGGCAGGCCGAAAAATAAACAGTAGAAGAATACATTGAGTAAAATAAACTGAACGTATACCGCTGACAGGCTTCGCTGCGTTTTAAACAAACGGACATCAATAAACGGCTTCTCCGTTTTCAGCTCACGCCAGACAAATGACACAAGCAGAATGACACCAATCACACCTTCTGACGCATGCGGGGATGTGCTGAATGAAAGCAAAAAGGACAGGAGCAAAATGATCCCGCCGGCAAACAAAAGGATTCCCGGAACATCTAGCTGCCGGATAACCGCTCTGATCCCCACCCCTTTTTTCTGATCCTTCGGGAACATATACATCCCTAATAGGAAGCTTAGGATAATAAACGGCAGATTGACGATAAAAATCGCCGGCCAGCCGCCCCAGACAATCAAAAAGCCGCCGACTGTCGGCCCCAGCGCCGTCATTGCAGATGCAAATATGGACAGCACCGCCATGGCTGAAGCCTGGCGCTCATGTATGTGATTTCGTATCAGCCCGACTCCCGACGGATAAATCGCACTGCTCCCCACCGATTGAAACAGCCGCATGACCAATAATGTCATAAAGGTTGGCGCAAGCGGCGCCCCGATGGCGGAAACCGCCACAAGAATAAGCCCATATAAAAACAACCTTTTCCGCCCAATCAAATCGCCAAGCTTTCCCGTCACAGGCTGGGCCACAGCACTCGCCAAATAGAAAGAGGAGATCAGCCAGGAAACCGTCGTAAACGACAGGCGAAACTCATGCTGGATGCTGTGGAGCGCCAGAGAAATCATAGACGAGTTCAGCGGATTCAGCATCGTTCCTGAAGCTACCGCCGTTAAAAAGACAGCACGGCTCTTTTTTGATATTTTCATTTCACTTGAGATAAAAATTCTTCTGTTGTCCGCGATTTACCGATTCTCGGAAAAATAAAGCGCAGTGTGGCTTCATGCTCATCCTCACTGAACGTGGACATCGCGTCGGTAATAAAAATCTGCTGATAGCCAAGCTGAAAGGCCTCGCGAGCCGTACTTTCCACTCCGATATTTGTGGCAATGCCGCACAGTACAATCGTATCAATGCCGCGGCGTCTCAGCTGCAAATCTAAGTCCGTGCCGAAAAATGCGCCCCACTGGCGTTTGGTCACTATGTAATCTCCGTCCTGCACACCGATTTCCGGAACAAATTCCGCCCAATCCACCGGCATTTCACCTGAACCTTCCTGCGCCTGTTCATCCGTTTCCGGCTTTAGCGCATCCGCTCCGTCATGGAAGGCTACATTCACAAAGCTGATAAAGCCGTTATGCTTTCGGAATTCATCAACAAGCTTTTTCGCATTCGGAACAACCTGTCCGCTTTTGTCTATTGGCACAATTCCTTTTTGCAGATCAATGATAACCAATGCTGTGTTTTGAAAATCAATGGTAAGTGTGTTCATTTTGCGTTTCCTCCTGATGCTGTTAGTGTTTCTCGCATTCCATATTTTACTCTTCACTTCAGATGAATTCTTGCATGACGCTTGTGAAATTCTCAGGAGAAGCGCTTATCTCACGATTTTTCTTTTATATAAAAATAAAAGGTGGTGCATGCAAACATACCAGCAAGCACTGTGATCATAAAAGTTGTCATAGCTTCGTCACCTGCCTGCCGTTAATCGGCTGCTGATTAAACATGCCCATAAATTTGCGGCGGTCAATCCAAAGCAGAATCAAACACATGATCATTAATATCGTACTGAGATCCTGCACGCCAATATCAAAACAATAGTTAATCATGACGATGTTCACAATAATCGGCATAAATACAACGGCGCCTAACGCAGATGTTCTTGGAATCAACAGCAAAACTGCAGCAATGATTTCCCCAAAGCCTATAAATACTTCATAGACATGAGAATAACCGAAAAATGTCCATGCAATTGCAAATCCCTTTCCTACTCCAGCTGCAATTTCAGGTGTTACTTCCCCAAACTGCCCCATGACCACTTTCGCCAGGCCGTACACAACAAAATTAAAGGCCAAAAACAACCGGAATGTCGCCGGAATGGACTTTCTTAACGCTCTCAGCAGCCTGCTGCCTTTATTCATATCGCATCCCCCTTAGTGTATTATATTAACTAGTACACTTAATACACTATATATAATTCTATTTATTGTCAATTCCCTTTTTTCTCATAAAAACAGAATTATTTTATAGGCATAAAGTCTTGTGTGGCAAATACCATTTTTCTTTCTTCGCCCGCATCGATAACACACACTAAAAAAACATGTTAGGAAATCTCACATGAAAATGTTTTATCATTCTTTTTTCTCTATAATGAAGAAATATAATAATTGCTTTTATTCTGAAAGATACGGAGGAATGAGACATGCAAATGGGCGATACAGTATTTATGTTCTTTTGCGCTTTACTCGTGTGGCTGATGACCCCGGGGTTAGCGTTATTTTATGGAGGAATGGTAAAAAGCAAAAATGTGCTGAGTACAGCAATGCACAGTTTCTCTTCCATCGCCATCGTTTCCATCGTTTGGGTGCTGTTCGGATATACACTTGCCTTCGCACCAGGCAATTCAATCATTGGCGGACTGGAGTGGGCAGGTCTGAAGGGGGTCGGATTTGATCCGGGTGATTACAGCGACACGATTCCCCATTCATTATTTATGATGTTCCAAATGACGTTCGCGGTTCTGACAACTGCTATCATTTCCGGGGCTTTCGCAGAGCGGATGCGATTCGGCGCTTTTCTTTTATTCTCGGTTTTATGGGTTTCATTGGTTTACACGCCGGTTGCTCACTGGGTATGGGGCGGAGGCTGGATCGGCCAGCTTGGCGCGCTTGATTTCGCAGGCGGAAACGTTGTTCATATTTCTTCCGGGGTGGCCGGCCTTGTTCTGGCCATCGTGCTCGGCAAACGGAAAGACGGCACAGCGTCTTCTCCGCATAACCTCATTTACACCTTCTTGGGAGGCGCCCTGATTTGGTTCGGCTGGTTCGGTTTTAACGTCGGCAGCGCCCTGACATTAAACGATGTGGCCATGTACGCCTTTATTAATACAAACACGGCAGCTGCAGCGGGGATTGCCGGCTGGATATTGGTTGAATGGATCATCAACAAAAAACCGACGATGCTCGGCGCGGTATCAGGAGCGATCGCAGGACTTGTGGCCATTACGCCGGCGGCCGGGTTTGTCACACCGTTTTCTTCTATTATCATTGGCATCATTGGCGGAGCGGTTTGTTTCTGGGGTGTCTTCTCGCTGAAACAGAAATTCGGATATGATGACGCACTTGACGCCTTTGGCCTGCACGGCATCGGCGGCACATGGGGCGGCATCGCGACAGGATTGTTCGCAACAACTTCAGTCAACTCCGCTGGTGCAGATGGTTTATTCTACGGGGATGCAAGTTTAATCTGGAAACAAATTGTAGCGATCGCCGCAACTTATGTTTTTGTATTTATTGTCACATTCGTTATTATTAAAATTGTAGGCCTCTTCCTTCCCCTACGCGCAACCGAAGAAGAAGAATCACTCGGGCTTGATTTAACAATGCACGGGGAAAAAGCATATCAAGATTCTATGTGAGGAGTGACGCTATGAGCGGTCAAATGTTCAAGGTAGAAATTGTAACGCGTCCGGCAAATTTTGAAAAGCTGAAGCAGGAACTCGGAAAAATCGGAGTCACCTCTCTGACCTTCTCCAATGTTCACGGCTGCGGGCTTCAAAAAGCACATACGGAGCTTTATCGAGGGGTAAAAATAGAAAGCAATGTATATGAACGGTTAAAAATCGAAATCGTGGTCAGCAAGGTTCCTGTTGATCAAGTAACTGAGACCGCTAAGCGGGTTCTGAAAACGGGATCACCGGGTGACGGTAAAATCTTTGTCTATGAAATCGGCAATACGATTAATATCCGCACCGGCGAAGAAGGACCTGAAGCGCTGTAATATCGTTAAGAGATTCGGACACTCCGGATCTCTTTTTTTGCGAACAGAAAAAACCCCCAGAAACCGCGGTACCCATTCGAATCCTCTTCAAGCACCATGATTTCAGACAATCTCTATTTTTATTTGAAACTTTTTCTGAGTAAGATGAGTCTACTTAATATAAAAATGTAAAAGGTGATTATTTGAATTACGAAATATTTAAAGCTATCCATGGATTATCTCATCACAATTCTGTTCTCGATTCCATTATGGTTTTCATAACGGAATACGCGATCGTTGCCTATGCGCTTATCTTATTGGTGATGTGGCTGTTCGGGAACACACAAAGCAGAAAGAACGTGCTTTACGCAGGAATTACAGGAATTGCGGGTCTTGTGATTAATTTCTTGATTACACAAGTTTATGTTGAACCACGCCCTTTCGTCGCTCACACAGTGCATACGCTGATTCCGCACGATGCAGATGCTTCTTTTCCGAGTGACCACACAACGGGAGCGCTAGCTATTTCGATTGCAATGCTTTTCAGAAACCGTAAAATCGGCTGGCCGCTCGTCATCTTCGGGCTTTTGACCGGTTTTTCACGAATTTGGGTGGGACATCACTATCCTGTAGATGTGTTGGGCAGTCTTGTTGTCGCGATCATTATCGGGTTCCTGTTCTTTAGATTTTCAGATCTTCTTCGCCCGTTCGTTGATTTCATCGTTCGAATCTATGAAGCGATTATCAACAAGATTACGAAAAAACCAACCGATCAAAATTTCTAAGCAAAAAAGCCGGCCTCTGAATGCAGAGCGCCGGCTTTAATATTTTTCATACACCTCATGTTTTTTCCGCTTTGCGATAACAAATAATCCAAGAAACAGAGCAATCCCAACACTGTCAATGAGCACATCCCGGATACAGCCGTTTCTGCTGAAGAAAAGCTGAATGATTTCCGTAAAAACGGCAAACACGAATGCTCCGGCCGAGGCCCATTTTATACGGCTCCATTGCTTCCAGAGCAAATATGTCAGCACGAAGAAAGAAAACGCGTGCCCGATTTTTTGAATCACAGCTTCAGGCGTGGTCAGCTGAGTAAAATCCATGTCTAAAAATCGGTATAGATCAGGATGCGGATGAAAGTGAAATGCCACTGTCTGCGACACCACCATATCACTGAAGCTTTCTGTACAGACAGAGAGTAAAATGAAGAAGATCCAGCCTGCGAGTAATAGACGATGCATAAAAACAGCCTCCTTTCCAGCGGCATCTTGTGCATGTAAATACATAGACGGCACAGTGAAACAAAAAGTAACAAAAAAAACGCCTATCACACCGATAGACGTTTTCTTCATTAGGACTGTTCAGTGCCTTCTGTTGTGCTGCTTTCTTTGGAACCTGATTTGTCAGTTGAATCATCCGTTTTGTCCTCGGATTTTTCGTCAGTTCCTTTTTCAGTCGAACCATCCTTTTTTTCTGATGATTGCTGAATGGATTCTTCTGTTTCCTCAGTTGCAGCTTTTTCTTCTGCAGCTGCCGCTTTTTCAATAGAAGAAACCGGCTTGTCCATAAAGTTCAGCGGGTTCATAGCAACTCCGTCTTTACGGATTTCAAAGTGTACGTGGTTGCCGCTTTCTTCGCTGTAAAGGTTCTTGCCAGACTTTCCGATGACCTGGTTTTGCTTCACCTTGTCGCCTTGCTCAACACCTACTTCAGAAAGTGATTGATACACAGTAGATAACCCATCAGCATGTTCGATTTCCACAACATATCCCAGCACTGGATCTTTTTCAGCTTTGACAACCGTACCGCTTAGAGAAGCAGAAACATCGAAATCTTTTCCGTCTTTCTCAGCTAAGTCAATTCCTTTGCTTAGGCTGTACGTGTTATTATAGGTAACGAGTGCTGCTTCTTTTTCTTCTTTTGCGGCATCAGTTTCATAGAACTTTTTCACAACAGAAACGTTTTCAGAATCAACAACCGGCATTGCGACATTTTCCATAGACTTTCCTACTTCAACTGCATCGTCGTTGTTGTCATACGCGGAGCTTCCGCCGTTATCAGCTAACTGATCCTTTACCTCATCATTTGATACAGATTGATACCAAAGGACAGCTGTTAAAATGACGGCCGCACTGACTAAGTAAATTGCAGGGAACACCCAGCGTTTACGAAAAAACTGCTGAAGTTTTTTGACTTGAGAAGTTTTCTTTTCTTCCTCTCTCATTGTTTCATCACCTCAGCAACATTCTGAACACTTTTCTGAAAATATATACATCGATATAAAAAACTTTTTTAGATATAGTTTGTGCAGGCTGATAAGAAAATATGTAATTTTTTTGAGAGGAGAACAAGATACGTATGAACTTAACATTACGTCTTGCTGAAAAAAAGGATATAGAAGCGGTTGTAGCGATTTATAACTCTACGATTGCCTCGCGAATGGTAACAGCCGATACTGAACCGGTAACTCCGGAAGACCGGATGGCATGGTTTTTGGGACATACAGACGAACGGCCGCTGTATGTTGCTGAGGATGAAAGCGGGGACGTGGCTGCCTGGATCAGCTTCGAAAGATTTTACGGCAGGCCTGCTTATAATAAAACAGCCGAGATCAGCATATACATTCATGAATCATGCCGCGGCAAAGGCGCCGGAACGCATTTGCTTCAGGAAGCGCTCCGCATCGCGCCGGAGCTTGGCATCCGCTCGCTTATGGCCTTCATTTTCGGACATAACAAGCCTAGCCTGAAGCTGTTTGAAAAGCACGGTTTCAAGGAATGGGGGTTATTCCCCGGCATTGCCGAAATGGACGGCAAGCGATATGACTTAAAAATATTAGGGAGAGAGCTATCATGATTAGTCTTGATAAAGATGAAAACCATATTGAAACTCATCACGAAGAAAACAGCGTGATTGAGCAGGAGAACGGCAGCACAGCGGGCGAAAAACGTGAGCTGAGCGCTGCTGCTGTCAAATCGCTTTCAGACATTGCAAAGTGGGGCAAAATAACAGGAATTCTTTTGATTGTCATGGGCGCGCTGGCTGCCCTGTCGGCTTTAATGACAGTCATAGGCGCTATTCCAGGCGTTCTGCTCATTATTTCAGGCGTATTTCTGATGCGGTCAGCAAAATCAGCAAAAGAGACGAGCGGAAATCTGACCGGCAGTGCGGGTGAAAGCATGCTGGAGAACTACGGAAAATTTATTAAAATGCAATTATTCTACGCTGCATCAAGTATCGCCGCAGGCCTTATCGGAATCATTTTGCTCATTTTCTTCCTCGTATTTGTCGGCATCGCCGCTTTTGAGGATATGGATACGTATGAAGACCCGGATTCCTATTATTATGAAGATGAGCCCGTATTTGAATAAAAAGAGCTGACCCATGTCAGCTCTTTTTTAATACAGCATTTTCTTGCGTCTGTCTTCTTCAGTCAAAAACTCAACAAAGCTCCGCATCGCAAACGGTTCTTCCTTGATCTGGCGCGTATACGTGTTTTTGCGCTCTTCTGAAAGAATTTCGCTCTTTTTGATTCTGTTCAGCATATAGATATGAACGGTCTTTTGAATTTGTTTATGCTGATAGCCCGCTTCTTTAAAAAATGCTAATCCAAGTGCAGCAAGAAGCGCAAAAAGTCCGGCGCTGATCAGAGACTCTCTGTCTGCTGAAGCATGAAAAAGGAAAGCAGCCAAATTAAAGAGAGAGAATGCAGCAAGCGGAACAGCAAGAAAACGGTAGATGACAGTTTTCTTCATTAAAGGCTGTACAGCCTTTTGAATTTTTTGCATTTCTGTTTTAATGAACCCCGGCATTTGTTCAATTCTGTAAAAGTTCATGTAATTCTCCCCCTTTATTTGATTTTGCAAGGCTTCACGAACGTTATCATATGAGTTTATTTTAACGCAGGTGCAAGCTGGTTTTAAAGAAATCTGCCCGTGTTTTTCGCGAAGAATCTGGATCAACACACTTTATTCTTTTAAAAAGTCAGTGTTATAATTTGTAATGGGAATCAGATTGCTGTTATTCATGGAATACTAATGGCAATCTTCTTGATAAATATGAATTAGCGGGGTTACAAAGTGAGTATTTCTTCCATCCTTTTGTCACTTTTTTTCATTTTGAATATTCTTTTGGCCATCATTGTCATATTCAAAGAACGGCGCGATGCCAGTGCATCATGGGCTTGGCTGCTTGTTCTTTTCTTTATTCCCGTTTTAGGCTTTATTTTATACCTATTATTCGGTCATAATCTCAGACGCAAGCATTTGTTTCAATGGGAGGATCGCAAGAAAATCGGCATCGAAAAGCTGCTGCAGCATCAGCTTGAAGAATTAGAAAACAGGCAATTTCAGTTCAACAACCGGGCAACCTTTGATAATAAGGATTTAATATATATGCTCATCATGAATAATCACGCTGTCTTTACAGAGGATAATTCAGTTGATGTCATAACAGACGGACGTGATAAGTTTCAGCGGCTTTTACATGACATATCAAAGGCAAAGGATCATATCCATCTACAATATTATATTTACAAAGGTGATGAATTAGGAAAAAAATTGCGGGACGCCCTCATTCAAAAAGCGAAAGAAGGTGTTCAGGTCAGGGTTTTGTATGATGAGCTCGGGTCCAGAACGCTGCGCAAAAAGTTTTTTAAAGAACTGCGTGAGGCCGGCGGGCATGTGGAGGTCTTTTTCCCTTCAAAGCTCAGGCCGATTAACCTTCGGCTGAATTACCGCAACCACCGAAAGCTTGTTATCATAGACGGCATAACCGGTTATGTCGGAGGGTTTAATGTCGGGGATGAATATCTCGGGCTCAATCCGAAGTTCGGCTATTGGCGCGATACCCATATTCGATTGCAGGGAACGGCCGTTCACGCCATTCAGACACGATTCATCCTTGACTGGAACCAAGCTTCACATCATCATACGCTCACCTATATCCCGAACCACTTTCCCGATTGCAGCCCAAAGGGAAACGTCGGGATGCAGATTGTTACGAGCGGGCCCGATTCCGAATGGGAACAAATTAAAAACGGCTACATCAAAATGATTTCAAACGCCAAGCGGAACATTTTGATACAAACACCTTATTTTATTCCGGACGCAAGCCTGCTGGATGCATTGAGGATCGCGTGCCTGTCAGGCATTGATGTCAACATTATGATACCGAACAAGCCTGATCATGCTTTTGTATACTGGGCCACGCTTTCGTATATCGGGGATCTTTTAAAGGCCGGAGCCACCGTCTATATTTACGATAATGGCTTTATCCATGCGAAAACAATCGTTGTGGATGACGAAATTGCATCAGTCGGGACAGCGAATATCGACGTCCGAAGCTTCAGGCTGAATTTTGAGGTTAATGCATTTATTTATGATATCAACATTGCCAAAAAACTGGTTTCTACATTTAAAGAAGATTTGCTCGTTTCCAGAAAATACACCTACGAGGAATATCAGCAGCGGTCATTATGGATCCGCATCAAGGAATCCGTGTCACGGCTATTGTCGCCGATTTTATAAGATGTGCCAATCCCCCCGGCCTTTACGGCCGGGGTTTTTCAGCATGGCATCATCACGCATCCCGTATAAACGCGCGTGGCCTTTCCATATAGCGTGCAATCATAATAAAAAAATCACTAATATGATCACGTAATTGATCAACAGCGTCAGGCCAAACTCCATTCACGCCGCAGCAAAATCAATTCATTATTTCTATTTCTTTATACAAAACTTCTCACAAATAGTGTATAAAAGAAAAGTGAGTATTTTTTTGTAAAGGGGACCCGTGTCAATGAATCCGGAAACGGTCAACAAAACCCTCATCAGTATTTCAAAATGGGGAAAAGCAACAGGCATCTTATTTATTATTATGGGCGCTTTTACTGCGCTTTCAGGCGCGTTCTTTTTTCTTATCGGCGCAGTGCCGGGCGTACTGCAAATCATTGCAGGCATCTTTTTGATGCGGTCAGCAAAAGAAGCAGGCTTAATGGCTGAAAAGCATAGCGGGCAATCTGAGGATTTAATGCTGGAGAACTATGCGAAATTTGTAAAGATGCAAGGGATTTATTTAATCGTGAGCATCGCTGTATCGATTCTGGCGATCATCGCATTCTTCATCTTTCTAATGCTTGGAATTGCCGACGGCATATTCAGCGATTATGATACGTACAGCACCTATTAATTAGAAAGACCCGGAGCATCCTCCGGGTTTTTTCTTGTTATTCCGCTTCGCTTACTACTGTGAAGCGTTCATTTTTGTGTGACGGATGTTCAAGCTCATCCAAAACAGCAATCGCATAATCGGCATAGCTGATATAACTGTCGCCTTTTGCGTTTACGATCACATTGTCTTTTCCTTTTTGGTAAGATCCCGTCCGCTTTCCTGCCGGATCAAAAAACGCCGCCGGGCTGAGGAACGTCCAGGAAATAGAGTCTGCCTTTTGCAGGTCTTTCAGGTTCTCTCCTTGATTTGATGCAGTCGGAAGATATTCTTTCGGGAATTCCGGTGTATCCATTAAACGTGTTGTTTTGTCTTCATCAACAAACAGGCTTCCCGCTCCGCCGACGACAAACAATCTTGTATGTTTTGCATCCTTTAGCAGGCTGATTAATGTTCTGCCTGCTTCAACATGAAGATGTTCCTGGCCAGGCGCAGCTCCAAAAGCGTTAACGAGTGCATCGAAAGGCTTGAGATCTTCTGCCGTCAGTTCAAAAACATCTTTCTCCAAAATCGCTGTATCCTGATCCTGCACTTTAGATGCATTTCGGACAATGGCAGTTACCTCGTGACCTCTTTCCTTCGCTTCTTTCAAAACCAGACTTCCCGCTTTTCCGCTTGCACCGATAATTCCTATTTTCATTTTTGATTTCCTCCTTATTTGTAACAATTTTAGTTACATGTTAGTGGTGAGAAGTCATCCCTTTTGATCAAAAGAGATGATTCATTACATCTTTTAATGACTTGCTTGCCAGCTCATTTTCCATCGCTTTTTGCACACTTTCAAATGTCTCATCCAGCGCGCACTGAATTTTTTTGCCTACCGGACACTTCGGGTTCGGGTTTTCATGAACCGCAAATAGTTCCTCTTGGTTTTGAACAGCACGATATACTTCTAAAAGAGAAATATCAGCCGGATCTTTTTTGAGGCTCGCGCCCGGCACCCCGGCGCGTGATGTGAGAATATCGCCCTTTTTCAGCAGGCTGATCATCCTTCTTACAACAACCGGGTTGGTGTTGACACTGTCAGCGATGATTTCCGAAGACGCTTTTTCATCCATCGAAATGAGAGATAAAATATGAATGGCGACAGCAAGACGGCTGTTAATCATGTTTTTTCACCACCGTTGTAACTATAATAGTTACATTTAATTCGTTTGTCAACATATAATATACACTAAATTTGCGCTTCTTGCGCATCCGTTTAGTCAATAAAACGGCCGGATGCACTCCGGCCGTGTCTTGTCAGAATAAGAAATATCGCTGTCCCAGCGGAACATAATCGACAGGCTGGCAGGATAATTCTTCTCCGTCAGCAAAGACCTGATACGTTTTCGGATCGACTTCAATCTTCGGCAAAGCAGCGTTTAATTTCATATCCAGCTTGCTCAGCTTGCGGATGTTTTTCACAGGAGAAATTCTTTTTTCCAGCCCTAACCTTTCCGCCACACCCCTTTCAATGCCCGCCTGGGACATAAACGTAATGGAGGTTGAGCGGTTGGCTTTACCATACGAAGCATACATTTGGCGCATGAACACAGGCTCCGGAGTCGGGATAGACGCGTTTGGATCCCCCATTTGCGCGCGTGCTATCATGCCGCCCTTTAAGACCAATTCCGGTTTCACGCCGAAAAATACAGGATCCCACAGGACAAGGTCAGCGAGCTTTCCTTTTTCTACAGAACCGACTTCATGGCTGAGGCCGTGAGTAATTGCCGGATTAATCGTATATTTGGCAATGTAGCGTTTCGCACGTACGTTATCATTTCCGTTTTCTCCAGTGAGAGCGCCGCGCTGTTTTTTCATTTTGTCAGCCACCTGCCAAGTGCGGATAATGACTTCGCCAACACGTCCCATCGCTTGGGAATCCGATGATGTCATGCTGATCGCGCCGATATCATGGAGAATGTCCTCTGCCGCAATCGTCGCAGCCCTGATTCTGGAATGGCTGAACGCCACGTCCTCGGGCACCTTCGCATCTAAATGGTGACAGACCATCATCATGTCAAGGTGCTCATCCATCGTATTGACGGTGTAAGGAATTGTCGGCGTTGTGGATGACGGCAGAATGTTCGCGTAAGAGGCGAGCTTCATAATATCCGGAGCATGGCCCCCGCCTGCTCCTTCAATGTGATATGTATGAATCACCCGGTCTCCGATTGCGTCAAGCGTGTTTTCCAGGAAGCCCGCTTCATTGATCGTATCCGTATGGATTGCGACTTGAATATCGGCTTCATCCACAACTTCCATACACGTTTTGATAGCGCTTGGCGTCGTGCCCCAGTCTTCATGAAGCTTCAGGCCGATGGCGCCGGCTTCCACCTGTTCGATCAGCGGCGCTTTATCGGATGCGTTCCCTTTTCCTAAGAAGCCGACATTGATCGGGAATTCCTCGGCCGCTTCCAGCATCCTTGCCATATACCATGCACCTGACGTACATGTTGTCGCTTTGCTTCCTGTAGCCGGTCCCGTTCCGCCTCCAAGAAGAGTCGTGACTCCTGAAGAAAGCGCAACTTCCATCTGCTGAGGACAAATAAAGTGAATGTGCGTATCCACTCCTCCAGCCGTTAAAATTTTGCCTTCACCGGAGATCACCTCTGTACCCGCACCAATGACCATATGCGGATCGACCCCGTCCATGATATCGGGGTTGCCGCTTTTTCCGACACCCACGATCCGGCCGTCCTTTACACCGACATCTGCTTTGACAATGCCTGTGTAATCCAATAACACGACGTTGGTGATCACCAAATCCAAAGCGCCGTCTTTTCCTGTGATGCTGCCGTTTTGGCCCATGCCGTCACGGATCGTTTTTCCGCCTCCAAAGATCATTTCTTCACCATAAACAGTGAAGTCCTTTTCGACTTCGATCCATAAGTCCGTATCGCCCAATCTGATTTTATCGCCCGTTGTCGGACCAAACAGCTCCGCGTATTGCTCCCGTGACATTTTCATCGAATCACACCCTCCATCCAGCCGGCTTTCTTTAAGTTGGCTAACGTTTTTTCTTTCCCGCGTTCATCGATATACGTATCGGCCATTCCGTTCAGTCCTCTTACTGTTTTTCGTCCGCTGAATTCAACAAGCGTGACCGTTTTCTCCTCACCTGGCTCAAAACGGACCGATGTGCCTGACGGAATGTCGATACGCATGCCGATGGCTTGTTCGCGGTCAAACGATAGCGCACCATTGGCTTCCGCAAAATGAAAATGTGAACCGACCTGAATGGAACGTGATCCGGTGTTTTTCACCGCTATCTCCCGTGTCTGGCGGCCTTCGTTAATCGTAATGGTCCCTTCAGCAATCTGAAATGCTCCCGGCTTCATGACTTCACCTCCGCAGAAATCGGCTGGTGTACTGTGACAAGCTTCACTCCGTCAGGGAATGTAGCTTCCACCTGAATGCTGTCCAGCATCTCAGGCACGCCCTCCATGACATCTTTTTCAGTCAATACATGGCGGCCGGCTTCCATCAGCTCCGCCACTCCCTTTCCATCACGCGCGCCTTCCATGATAAAACAGGTGAGATAAGCGGCAGCCTCGGGATAGTTCAGCAGAACGCCGCGCGCCTTTCGCTGTTTGGCTAATTCTCCCGCTGCAAAAATGAGCAATTTCTCTTGTTCAACCGGTGTCAGTTTCATCTTAGGTCCTCCTTATTATCGTCATTCATAAAGCGGATTGCGTTACATGAATCTCCGGAACGATGCAGGCGGGCCATCACCTCCCTTTCTCAGGATGCTGATTATACGGTGAGATGCCTTTCAAAACGGCGAGCCGTTTCATCGTCAGCCTTTCCGTGAGCGACGACCGTTCCCCTGTCCATGACGTAAAGATAATCAGCGCACGTTAAGGCATTCTCTAAGCTGTGTTCCACCAAAACAATTGCAGTCTCTTCTTTTCTGGAAATTTCTAAGATGACTTTTTGAATCAATTCCACGATAGAGGGCTGAATTCCTTCCATTGGTTCATCAAGTAAAATAATTTTTGGATTTCCCATCAGCGCTCTGGCAATCGCAAGCTGCTGCTGCTGTCCTCCGCTTAAATCGCCGCCTTTCCGGTCGAGCATGTCCTTCAAAACAGGAAACCACTGAAAAATCTCTTCCTTGATCCGCCCTCTCCGCTCCTTCTTAGGAAGCGGTTCTTCTCCGAGCAAAAGATTGTCGCGAACGGTTAAAGCGGGGAAGATGTCTCTCCCTTGGGGCACGTACGCAATTCCAGCTCTTGCCCGTTTTTCCGTCTTTTCGTTTTGAACAAACGTTTGATGAAAACGGATCTGTCCCTGTTTGGCCGGGATCAGGCCGATGATCGTTTTCAGCAAAGTGGATTTGCCGACTCCGTTTCGGCCTAATACAGCGACGATCTGCCCGGGGCGGACCTCCATGCTGAGGTTATGCAAAACCATGGATTGATCATAACCGGATGTCACATTACTGACTGCTATCATGACGCTCCGCTCCTTCCTAAATACACCGCTGCCACCTCTTCATTGCTTGTAATCTCATCCATCGATCCTTCACAAAGCACTCTCCCTTCATGCATCACCGTGACTTTTTTGGAAAACGAGCGGACAAATTCCATATCGTGCTCCACAATTAAAACGGAACACGTTTTGGCAATCTCCTCAAGGAGAGCCCCGGTTTTATCACGCTCTTTTCCCGTCATACCGGCGATCGGTTCATCCAGCAGCAAAAGCTTCGGCTCCATGGCGAGCTGCATGCCGATTTCGAGCCATTGTTTCTGCCCGTGTGACAGGTTGCCGGCTTCTGCATCCCGCTTCTCTTCTAACCCGATCAGCTTCAGGATGTCTATCACCCTGCCACGCTGCTCTCTTGTCATACGCGCCATCAGCAGAGAGAGAATCGTTTTTTTCTGCTTCATGGCAAGTTCTATATTTTCAAACACGGTCAGCTGCGAAAAGACACTCGGAGCCTGAAACTTTCTGGCGACGCCCATTTTCGCGATCTGATATTCCGGAACCTTTGTCAGTTCAGTCGTTTCCTGAAACACAATCTCGCCCGAATGCGGCTTTGTTTTCCCGCAAATGATATCCAGCATGGTTGTTTTCCCGGCGCCATTCGGCCCAATCAAAAAGTGAATATCATGTTCCTGCACACTGATATCTGCCCCCTGCAGCGCCCAAAACCCGTCAAACTGAACCTTCACGTCACGGCAGATAAGTATCGGTTTCATATGCAGCCGCTCCTTTCTTTTTAGAGAAGGAAAGCTGGGTTCCAAGCTTTTCAAACAGTCCGACAATCCCTCTTGGCAAGTAAAGCACGACGATCATAAACAGCGCACCGAGGAAATACAGCCAAATGTCAGGATAATATTCGCTTAAATAGCTTTTCATGCCGTTCGTTAACAGCGCGCCAAGCACCGCCCCGAAAATGGAGTGCCTGCCGCCGATCGCCACCCACAGCACCATTTCCACTGAAGGGATGATGCCCATCATTTCCGGCGAGATCATCCCGTCCTGAAGCACAAACAGCATCCCGGCAATTCCCGCCATCGCAGCGGACACACAGTAAATAAACACTTTAAAAACGGTGGAATGATAACCGAAAAAACGCACCCTGTTCTCTCCGTCGCGAACTGCCTGCAAAAGCCGGCCAAAGCGGCTTCTCGTAAGAAACAAAGCGAACACAACAGTAAGGCCGAGAAAAAAGACTGTGGCAAAATACAGGATCTGCTTCAAGGCAGAATCAGCCAGAGAATATTGAAAAATCGTATAGAAGCTGGTAAGTCCATTGGTGCCGCCGGTGATTTCCTGGCTGCCGATAAACAGTGTGACCACCACAACGACGACAGCCTGTGATATCAAAGAGAAATAAACTCCCTTTATATTGTTGCGGAACGTAAAATAACCGAGCAGAAACGCCAGTAGCACAGGCACAGCGACAGCCGCCGCAATTGCAGCGAAAGGGTGCCTGAACAAAGCCCAGATCCACGGCAGTTCGCTGACACCCGCCCACTCCATAAAATCAGGAATGCCGGACGGTGAGGCTTCTATTTTTAAATACATCGCCATGCAGTAGGCGCCCAATCCGAAAAAAACGCCGTGCCCCAAGCTCAAAACGCCTGTATATCCCCAAATCAGGCAAATGCCGACCGCCACAATCGCAAAGCATAAAAACTTCGCCAACAGCCCCAATCGAAACTCCTGAAGAAAGAACGGAGCGGCGATAAAAAGGGCAAACATCACAAAATACGGACTGAATTGCGAAAACTGCTTCATCCGGCACCCCCCTAATCAAGTAATCTCGTTCTGACGCTTGCAAGACCCGAAGGCCGCCATTGCAGAAAGAGAATAATAAACGCAAACACCACAACCTTGGCTATGGTGGCGCTTGTCGAATACTCTACAAATGTGCTGAGTAATCCCACCATCACAGCCCCGATAATTGTTCCTTTTAATTTGCCGATCCCGCCTAAAATGACGATCATAAAAGCATCGACCAGATAAGACGAACCGAGAGTAGGCCCGATCGAACCAAGCAAGGTGAGTGAGCTCCCCGCAATACCGGCCAGCCCGCTTCCGAGCGCAAAAGCCAATGTATCTGTTTTTCTCACAGATACGCCGAGACACGATGCCATGCTCCGGTTCAGCGTAACAGCCTGCATCCGCCGCCCCGCAGAGGTTTTAAACAAATACAATCCGAGCAGCGCCAGTGTAAAAAGAACGAGCGCCAAAATAAACAGCCTTTTATATGGAAAGGTGACCGAAAACAGTGTCACTCCTCCCGTCAGCCACTCGGGAGACTGAACAGCGACATTCGGCGCGCCAAAAATCGATCTGGCTGCCTGCTGAAGGATCAAGCTTACCCCCCATGTTGCCAAAAGGCTGTCGAGCGGACGGTCATATAATCGCCTGACAATCACTTTTTCAATGACAATGCCAAGCAGTGCCGCAACTGTAAACGACATGATGACCGCAATAAAAAAGTAATAAGAAAAGAGAGAAGCCGGCAAATAGCTTAAAAACAGCTGCTGAATGACATATGTCGTGTAGGCTCCCGCCATCATCAGCTCACCGTGCGCCATATTCATAATGTTCATCAAACCGAATGTAACGGCCAATCCAATCGCAATGAGAATCAAAATAGAACCGAGACTGATCCCGTTAAATAATTGAGTCACGACGACAGACATGTTCCGCCTCCTCTCCCGCAAACGGCTTTGATTTATTTAGATAACCCCTTTGCCCAGTCGTACGTTTTTAAATACGGATCAGGTTTTACCGGATCACCTGAGTTCCATACTTCTTTAAATTGTCCATCCCCCGTGATTTGCCCGATTCTAACTGTTTTGTAAAGATGCTGTGTATCCCCATCGATTTTCACTGTGCCGCCCGGGGCCTTGAATTCAATCCCGTCAGCCGCTTTCTTCACTTTATCGATCTCAAAGGACTTGGCTTTTTCAACGGCTGCCGCCCAGAGATACACCGCATTATACCCGGCTTCAATCGGATCACTGGTCACCCTGTTATCTCCGTTCTGCTTTTTATAATTCTTCACGAATGTCTGATTTTCTGCTGTATTTGTTGTTTGGAAGTAATTCCACACCGCATAATGCCCTTTTAACACATCTGTCCCGATCCCCCGAATTTCTTCCTCTGCGACACTCGCCGACATGACAGGAATATCATCAGCTGTCACGCCCGCATCTTTCAGCTGTTTGAAAAATGCCACGTTGCTGTCGCCGTTTAATGTGTTAAAAATCACATCCGGCTGCTTTTCTTTGATTTTGCTGACCAGTGTACTGTAATTCGTGTGGCCGAGCGGCGTATACTCTTCACCGGCAACTTCTCCCCCAGCAGCTTTTACTTGCGCTTTAATGATTTTATTGGCTGTTCTCGGGAACACATAATCCGAGCCGATCAGAAAGAATGTCTTGCCTTTATTCTTCAGCAGCCAATCGACAGCCGGCACGATTTGCTGATTTGTCGTTGCTCCGGTATAAAAAATATGAGGCGATGACTCCATGCCTTCGTATTGCACCGGATAGAACAGCAGCCCGTTATTTTGCTCCACAACCGGGAGCATCGCCTTGCGGCTCGCTGATGTCCACCCTCCGAATACAGCCGCCGCTTTGTCCTGCTGAAGCAGCTTTCTCATTTTTTCGGCATAGGTAGGCCAGTCAGAAGCCCCGTCCTCCACGACGGGTTCAAGCTTTTTGCCGAGAACGCCGCCTTTTTGGTTGATTTCATGAATAGCCAGCAGCTCTGCATCATGGACGGATACCTCGCTGATTGCCATTGTCCCGCTTAATGAGTGAAGAATCCCAACCTTCACTGAATCCCCGCTTGTGTCAATTTCAACTGTTTTTTTCGCATCTCCGCTGGCTTCCGACACTTTCTTCGGCGCCGTACATCCCGTGATAAGAATCGTGATAAGAAACATCAGAAAGACACCCTGTATTCTAACCCCTTTGCTTTTCATCCAGAACCTCCTTTGTCTGATTGAGTCAACTGATGTCATAAAAGTTAACAACTTATGTCATTTATTATATAGAACAGGCGCATTACTTTAAAGAATATTTAAAAAATTTAGATACTTTAACCAAATCGATTGTCTTTTTTGTTATATTTATTCACATAAAAAAAGGCAAGAAACAATGTTTCTTGCCTTGCCGATCTGATTAATCTTTATCTGTGAATTTATCCTTCGCTTCACCGATACCCTTTTGGACCTCGCCTTTTGCCTTATCTTTTTTGCCTTCAGCCTGCATGTCCGTTTTGTCGGTCATATCTCCGACTTTATCCTTCACTTCTCCCTTGGCTTTATTTAAGCCGCCTTTCATTTTATCTTTTACACTATCGTTACCCATGTGTCATTCTCTCCCTTCATTTAAGTGTGTACTTGTTACCTTCCCGATCTGAGCAGCGGTAAACATTTGAATATTATTTATCGATTTCATAACGCTCTCCGTAACGGAGCACCTTGTAGAGCGCCAGCCCGTCAGATGATTTATTTTCTGAGTAACGGACCGGCAGCAGGGCAAAAAACACATAATACGTAGAAAAGTAGACAAACTGATAGAAAAACACATTTGGCTCCAATACACTGTGTATAATGAGCAAATTCACTGCGAAAATGGTTATTAAGTTAAACAGGCAGCCTCCGGCATAAACAAGTGCGTGTGAGAATCGGTTGTCGATCTTCAGCTCACCGTACCGGCAAAACGAATCCATAAAATAAATGGTTCTGACCTGTATCGGCCCAATCTTGAACAGTTTTTTGCCCATCCCGATATCCAATGAACCCTTCCCGCCAAAAACAAAAGCCATAAAGCTGTGCCCGGCAACATGTATAATAGATACAAGCGGCAGAACGATGAGGAAAGACCATAGAAACTTCACCATATCATCAAATCCAAACATTGAATTCCCCCTCACGCTTGTCATAAACAACAACACATATGCACTCCGCCATTTCTTGTTTCACAAAATCGCGGCTTCCATTCGTTTGTGTTCAAAAACAGTATGTAGCGATTTTTCCTGTTCTCCACGGAAATAAACGTCCCGATGCTCCCCTTTTTTTGTATAAAAAAAACCATCCGGCATCAGATGGTTTCGTCTTACACTTGATATAAACAGTCTTCCTTCAGAATCAGCGCTCTCATGCTGACCGCTTTTTCATAGAAAAACACCGCATCTTTATAGTTTTCATGAAGGCTGGAATATACAGCCGCATCCAGAGCAAATTCCTCAATATACACATACAGGGACTTGGCTTCCATATAATCAAATACCTCTTGAATCAAATCCATATTAACGGATTCCACATATAGAGCCTGCAGAAATTTATATTTTTCCAGACTGAAGCTGTCGTTTCGTTTTCGGGCGATGGCAATCCCTTTTTCATAATAATGCATAGCCGCCTGTTCAGCCTGTTTTTTGAAGAGTACACGCGTTAAGCTGAACAGCGCTTTCGGGAGCTGCTCCAGCTGGTGTTCCTCAAAGACAGGAAGCGCTTTTTCAAAGTATGAAGCCGCCTGGTCCAGTTCTCCTTTTTCATCATAACAGTTCCCCATGTTGTAGAGGGCTGATCCGATCAAGCGGGGCTGTCCTTCCAGTAAAGCCAAACGATAAGCGTCATCGAGATGCCCGAGCGCTTTTTCATAATTTCTGTAGTCTATATAGTTTCCTGATATGACAAAATGGCATTGAATTCTTCTGACCCTGTAAAAATCATGAGCCTTGTAGGTCTCAAGCGCCTGTATCGCATGATTCATGGAAAAGTGGGTCTGCTTCATAATATAAAATACTTCCGCTACTTTAAAATGAAATTCCGCTCTTTCAATATCATCCTCTACAAACGCAAGCATTTTCTCAGCTTTCCGATAGAAAGATATGGCTGAGATGTAATTGTTCTGTTCAAATTCATACATCCCTCTGAACAAATGAAAATAATACTCAGATAATCCCGAGATGCTGTCCTTGCTGCTTTCCAGCCTCTCGATCAATTCACGATATTGGAGCTGAGATTCCTCGTGCAGGTCGGGCTTTACATAATCAAGCATAATTTGATGACGGTAGCTGATCAGCTGATAGTACAACAGAAGCAGCTGATCCTCTTCCATATGTTCTATATCATGATCAATCTCTTCCTTCAGCTGAACGGCATCAGCCACTTGAAATGCTAAAATGTGCTTATACCACTGATTGATTTTCACTCCTACTTGAGATGACGGGATCTCGTAAGCGGCCATGCCTCTCCAACCCTTTCTATGAACTAGTGGTTATATTTTATCATATTGTATGGCTTTAGAATTAAAATTTCTTCCAGTGATTCCTTCTTTTTGCCTATCCTTATATTTTTCGGTTTCTGATTGGATTTTTTGCACTTTTTGGCGCATTACAGTTTTTGACACAAAAAAAGCTTACCGGACTTAGCCGATAAGCTTTTATCATATTAACCGCCAATATAAGACATTTCCACTTTCTTTTTGCCCGCTGTTTTTGAAAGAGTCCGGTCAACTGAATATTGGTCTATCCGATTCTTCCACACTGTGCCGATCATCGCTGTCAGCTCGCCATCACTTAATCCCTGCCGAACCGGCGCTCTGAGGTCATATCCGCTTGAAGCGAACAGGCAAGTAAACAACTCACCGCGCGCAGACAGGCGTGCCCTGTTACACGAGCCGCAGAACGCATCAGATACAGAAGAAATCACGCCGATTTCGCCAGATCCGTCCAAGTAGCGAAACCTTGAAGCAACTTCCCCTTTATAGTTAGGCGCGATCGGTTCAACCGGCATGTGTTCATTGATTACATCAATGATTTCCGCCTTTGTCATGACGTCTTTCTTTTCCCATTGGTTGGTGTTGCCGACGTCCATAAATTCGATGAATCTCAAGATATGCCCTTTTTCTTTAAAATAGCGCGCCATAGGCAGGATATCTTTTTCATTGACGCCCCTTTGGACGACCATGTTGATTTTAACGCCGAGCCCTGCTTGTTTCGCCGCTTCAATGCCTTCAAGCACCTTGCTGACAGAAACCCCTCGCCCGTTGATCATTTTAAAGCGTTCGTCCTCTAATGAATCAAGGCTGATGGTCACCCGTTTTAAACCGGCTTCTTTGAGCTTGTCGGCATAAACAGGCAGCAGCGACCCGTTTGTCGTCATCGCAATATCACGTAAACCTGGAATACGGGCCAGTTTTTTAATTAATTCGGGCATGTCCTTTCTCATGAGCGGCTCTCCGCCGGTCAAGCGGATTTTTTCCACTCCGAACCTGGTGACAAACAGCGCCGCAAGCCGTTCCAATTCCTCAAAAGAAAGCAGCTCCTCTTTCTTTAAAAAAGGATAATCCGGGCCGAATAATTCGGCTGGCATACAGTACGTGCATCGGAAGTTGCAGCGGTCTGTAACAGAAATGCGAAGGTCTCTGAGCGGTCTGTTCCTTTTATCTAACATCTGGCGAGATTCTGTATTCATTGCTGCAGCCCCTCCTGTCCCCCAATTCTCTCGGGATGTGTATATACATTAAAAGATCCGTTTCTCACAAAACCGATCGCTGTAATATTTAATTCTTCTGCCATTTGAATCGCAAGCTCTGTCGGGGCCGATTTTGAAATCACAATCGACACGCCGATTTTTGCCGCTTTTAACAGCACTTCTGATGAGATTCTGCCGCTGAAGACAATCAGTTTATCGCGAACAGACATCCCATTCAGCAGACAATGTCCGTATAATTTATCAAGCGCGTTGTGACGGCCGATATCTGTGCGCATCAAAAGCACTTTCTCCGTATCGCAAAGCGCCGCATTATGTACGCCTCCCGTCTCCTGAAACGTCCCGCTTTCTTTTTGCATATCCTTCATAAGCGCCAGACAAGTTTCAGGCGAAATCTTCATTTGACTGACAGCCGTCTTAGCGGTTTTGACATCCTGCTGAAAATAAAAATGGCGGCCCTTTCCGCAGCACGAGCCGATCACCCGTTTCGTATATTCCTGTTGATTCAATGTCTCAGGATAAATGAGATCGACATACACAAAACCGAGACTTTCATCTATTGTAAACCTTTTAATCTCTTTTTGAAATCGAATAACACCCTCAGATGCGAGAAATCCGATGACAAGCTCTTTGATATGCTCCGGCGTGCAAACGAGCGTGACAAACTCACTGCCGTTCACCATCACCGTCAACGGATATTCTGTCACCATCCGGTCGGTTTGCCTGCTCATTTCCCCTTGTTCATAACGCCATATCTCCCTGACCGCAGTTACTTTATCGTTCAATGTCTCTTCCCCTCCGCAATGTTCCTGCCTTTATATTTTTTCACACTCCTCAGATTTTGTCGAATCCTGTTATAAAAAAAGAGCCCATTCTAAAGGACTCTACGTTTGGTTATGCTGATTCTTTTTCAGGATCATAAACAGCACAAGAGCTGCGATCAAAGTGAGCATGCTGACAAAAAAGAAAGCTGCCAGTTTCAGAAAAACACCGAGCAATATGAAAACCACGGCGGCTATAAGAAATATCAGTCCTAACAATCTCATGTTTTCCACCCCTTTTACGGGTATCATTCCCGCCGGCCCTGTTTTTAAACCAATAGAAAAAGGCGCCTGGGGGAGCGCCTTTTCATTCGGTTACTCAGTAAATTTTTGTGCTTCTTTTTCCCAGGCCTGCTCGAATTCTTCCGCGCTGTCAGCTGAAATATATTCTCCGCCGCCAGCAACAGCCGCCTGTTTCATTTCCGCGTTTCCTTTCACATCAAAGTTGAAGCCGATAATATTTACAATCGTATCTACATTCGCTTCACGAAGCTTTTCAATTTCATCAGCAGGATTTCCGCCGCATGTTTCTTCACCGTCAGTGATTAAATACACCACGTTTTTCCCGTCTGCATCAAACGCTTCAAATTCTTTTCTTGTATCAGAAAGCGCTTTGGCAATTGGTGTCCAGCCGGTCGGTTTGATGCCGCTTAATGAATGGTCAAAGAGCGTTCCTTCATATGGATGAAGGCCGTAAATCGTTTCTGTTGTGCTGCATGAAAGAGCCTTTCCGGAAAGTTTATTGTTTCCCGCATGTCCAAAGACGCGAAGCATCAGATTTGTATCCTCAGGAAGCAGCTCGGCAAAAGACTTTACAGATTTTTTGGCAATGTCTATCTTTCGTTCTCCTCCTGTTTTTTGAACCATACTTCCGCTTCCATCAAACAGGACAGCTACATTCGTGTCGGCTTTTTTCTCAGCGGCAAAAGACGGTGACGCAATGGAGACAGTCAACAGTCCAATAATACCGGCAGTCAGTAATTTTTTCATGTTCAACTTCCTTTCTTTCTCATATTTTCCAACCATTTGTTGGATTCTTCTTTATGCTAGAATATGAAACCACAAAATGATATAGGGCAAGCTGCCTTTTATCTCCCTTTCACTTTCTATTCAAAATCACCGGAAACCTCAATATTTTTTAGCCATTTTCACCCAAAAAATATAGAAAGAATGTGACACCATTCATTCTTTCTTCTCCGTGATCAGGAGAGAAAAGCTGAAATCTGCTACTATGCTACAGGCGGTCAGCTGCTTACTTTTGAACGTTTTGTTAAAAACAAAAAAGAGGCTGACCTTTCAGCCTCTTTTTTTCTTATTTAGATAACATCAGTGATTGCTGAGTGAAAATTTTCTCAACATCTTTTTGCGTATAAGCAGGGAAATATTCTCCGCCGCCGACTTTAGCAATTGCGTTCAGCTGGCCTTTATACCCTTCTTTATAGTCAAATCCAATGACATTTACTGTGATGTTGTCTTTATGAAGTTCTTTTGCTGTTTTGATCGGATTGCCGCCGCATGTTTCCTCACCGTCTGTTAGCAGGTAAACGACTTTTTCTCCTTTTGCATCAAGCTGATCGAAAGAAGATTTTGCCTCGTTCAGCGCTTTTGCGATCGGTGTCCAGCCAGTCGGCCCGATTGTGTTAAGAGAATTGAGGAAGCTCTGTTCGTTAAAGCTTTGGAAGCCGTATACGTTGCGAATGGCTTCGCATGATTGAACTTTTCCGGAATTCTTATTGTTTCCTTCTGAACCAAACACACTCATTTTCACTTGAGTGTCCGCAGGCAGTGAGCTTGCAAACTTTGAAATTTCTTTTTTGGCTGAATTAAATTTAGATACACCGTCTATTCTTTTCGCCATGCTTCCGCTGGCATCAAGCAAAACCGCCACGTTTGCCGGAGCTTCAGCCTTCGGTTCTGTTTTTTCAGCAGCAAAAGCAGGTGACGTCAGTCCAAATAGCAATCCTGTCATCATGATCAGTGAAAATCTTTTCTTCATGTTCGTGCCCCTTTTCAAGTTTGTTTCTGCGTGCAGATGTTCAACGCTGAACATAACTAATCGTAATCGACAAAAACAGAGAAATAAATAGGGCGGGCTTCCCCATTGCCGCTGTTTACTTTTGCATAGAAACCTTTGTTTTTATTAGTGATTTCCGCCTAACAGCAAAATGAAAAATCATGATTGTCAGCCTTTCGCCTTTCGTTATATGAGTCTGTCGAAGTCTGTCGATCAATGTGGATTACTTTACCACAATCTCAGTGTCAGCAAATATGAAAAAGGAACTGATTCCCTCATCATCATATAGGCTATAAAATACGCAGGAGGCCTTTAGAAGGTCTTTAACCGCTCTTACATAAAAATAGACTAAGGAACAGAATATACGCTTAAAAACGGCAAAAAAGACGCTTTATGAAGCGTCTTTTTATTTCTTCGCCATATATTTATTTAAAAACGAATCGGCGGTTGAAACCTGTGTTCCTTGATAATAGTACTTCACAATCTCATCAACTGTTTTGCCCTCTTTCGCCATAAAATTGGCTCCATACTGGCTCATTCCCACACCGTGTCCAAAGCCTTTTGTGGTAATGGTAATGGTGTCTCCGTTTCGTTTCCATTCAAAATCAGCTGAATTGAGGCCTAGCTTTTCGCGTATGTCCCTTCCTTTCAGCGTCTTGCCGTTAATGACGGCTGTTGCCACCTGATGGCCCGGTGTCTCTCCGGTAATTTTTCCGACTGTATTTGACCCATTCAGCTGGACGCCAAGCTTTTGTTCAAATTGCGCCACTGTAAAGGTTTTGGTGGCCTTATACTTCGGAGACTTTTTATCCCAAGAGCTTTTGACGCTTTTTAAATAAGGAATGGCACTTGTCCAATATGCTTCCGCATTTTCTGTATAACCGTTGCTTGTGGAGAAAAAGGAGGCTTCAATCGGCTGGTTGTTGTACGTTAAGATTTTGCCTTGCGTACTGGCAACCGCATCTGTGATTTTTTTCAGCTTTGCTTCATAATCTGCGCCCCACTGATTCTTCAGCTCCGCTTTGCTTTTGTACACCTGGAACATCTGAGTATCATCCACCAGCGAGCCTTTAGGGGCCTCTACTGCAGAATTTGAAACCATCAGTCTGACAATAAACGTTCTTGCGGCGAGAGCCTGAGCCTTCAGCGCTTCAGGTTCAAAGGTAGCCGGCATTTCGGAGGCGACGACTCCGATGACATACTCTTCAAGCGGAATATCTTCTACGGATTGATTGGCGGTTCGATAGACTGGAATAGAAACAGGCGATGCTTTCAATGTTTCCGCTCCTTTTGATTCTTGTATCGTGTTGACTGCTGTCTTTCCTGATTCTCCTCTGGCCCCGGCTTCTTTATTATGCTGAAACGGGATCACTAAGAGTGTGGGGACCAAGAGAATCAATGCACATAGTACGGATAGTGTGATTGCGAATTGTTTCATATTCAGCTGCCTCCTGCTCGGGATTCGACTCTAGTCTAGTCTATGGGCAGGGACAAGCTAATATGACTCTCCTTTTGGACAGAAACTTTATTTGTCATTTACGTATTCTTTTTTACTATTTTGCGCATAATGATGATAATACACTAAAAATAAAAAACCAGTATGCCAGAATGACATACTGATTTTCAATCCTTTATGCGTTTAAGTCTGAGACAACTTCTTTGCTTTCTTGCTCAGAAGCAGACTCATCGTTTACACGTTCGATGTCTGCGCCAAGACCGGCAAGCTTCTGATGGAAATCAACATAACCGCGGTCTAAGTGTTTCAGTTCAGTAACACGTGTATGACCTTCAGCCACTAACCCCGCAAGAATCAACGCTGCGCCTGCACGCAAGTCAGTAGCTGCAACTTCAGCTCCTTGAAGCTGTACAGGGCCGTTAATAATCACAGAACGACCTTCAATCTTGATATCACCATTCATACGGCGGAATTCTTCCGCATGCATAAAACGGTTTTCAAAAACAGTTTCCGTAATCATGCTTGTGCCGCTTGCACGAAGCAGAAGCGCCATCATTTGTGACTGCATATCAGTCGGGAATCCAGGGTGAGGCATTGTTTTAATGTCGATCGGTTTCAGTTCTTTCGGTCCGATCACACGAAGGCCTTCTCCTTCATCCTTAATCGTAACACCCATCTCTTCCATTTTTGCGATTAAAGAAGTGAGGTGTTCAGGAACCGCTCCTTTAACTAAAACATTTCCTTCAGTGATTGCAGCGGCAACCATGAATGTGCCCGCTTCAATACGGTCAGGTATAATATGGTGTCTTACGCCGTGAAGCTTGTCGACTCCTTCAATTTTAATGGTGCCGGTGCCCGCTCCGCGGATTTTTCCGCCCATGCCGTTGATATAGTTTGCTAAATCAACGATTTCAGGCTCTTTCGCCACGTTCTCAAGCGTTGTTGTTCCTTCAGCTAAAGCAGCTGCCATAATCAGGTTTTCTGTTGCTCCCACACTTGGGAAATCCAGATAGATTTTTGCGCCTTGCAGACGGCCTTTTACTTCAGCTTCAATGAAGCCATTACCGACTTTAATTTCTGCGCCCATTGCTTCAAAACCTTTTAAATGCTGGTCTATTGGTCTAGATCCAATTGCGCATCCGCCCGGAAGCGCTACTCTTGCATGACCTGTACGCGCAAGAAGCGGTCCCATGACAAGCACAGACGCACGCATTTTACGCACATATTCAAAAGGTGCTTCAGTTTGCAAAGCGTATGAAGCATTTACAGTGACTTCATTATTCTCAAAATGCACATCTGCTCCTAAATGACGCAACACTTCATTAATTGTATATACATCGGAGAGCGTAGGTACATCACAAATTACGCTTTTTTCTTCACTTGCTAATAAAGATGCAGCGATAACTGGTAAAACGGCATTTTTAGCGCCTTCAACTTTGACTGTGCCGTTTAACTTTTGACCGCCGCGGACGATGATTTTTTCCAAGGTATTCCCCTCCGCGTCCCTAAATTCTCTATATTAATATTCAGTCGTAACGATTGGTGTGCCAACCGTAACGATATGTTTTCCGCCCATTCCTGCACTTCTAAGTGCAATTTGCAAATTCATTTTATGTTCTGAGGTCATGATAGACTCTTTCCACTCATCTGTATACGCAGAAATAGAAACGAAACTTGGCTCAACTACATGTTCAACAGATCTTGCTTGAAATTCATTTAATAACTGATTTGCTTTTTTTTGCAAAACAATATTCATATTATCATCTAAATGACCATTTAGACAAGTAAAAATAACTACTTTTTCTTGGAATATCCCGAGTGCCTGCCGTTCAAACTGTTCATATGTATCATTCCAGCTAATCGGTGTCTCAAGACTCATTTGCTCATATAATAAATACGAAGTTGGGTTGTGTTTTTTGAGGGTTGTGACAAGCTGCAGTTTAAAAGAAGTATGATTTTTTTTGTCAGTATACGTGCCAATGGCCTTTACTATTTGGTCTTCCTGTGCAAGTGCCCAATTATATTGACGATACTCTGATTTTAAACGTTGCACTTTTTGATAAAATTCTTTTTCGGTCAGAGACATATTTTGTTTTGCATGCAAAGTCCACTTATCAATTGACACATTCTGGCGTTCCATTCCCTCTGCAATTTGTGCTAATGGCGTTAACTCACTCGCATGAATCGTATGGAAAACAGCAATGACGAAACTTAATACAACAGATACAATAATAGCATAGCTTACTTGTTTTTTCTTCATTATGATCTCTCCCCCTAATCTCCAGTTTTACCGGAGGCAAGGGGTGCCATACGTGGAATTCTTCGTCAAAACTCGCGTGATTACAGGAAGCGATTTAACCCGCTTCCCCAGCCATTCCCATGTTTTCGGCAATCAAAACCTATCAAAATAAATAGGGAAGCTGCTGTGAATAATTAAGGTAATCCAAAAAGAAGTTTCCGACAGTCGTTCCGATTGCAATGGTCAGCAAAATCATTAGAAGTCTTGCCTGCAGGACTTTGCCTTTTCTGATTAACGGATCAATATTGACGGCTTGAAGCGCCCACCAAGTGACCGCGATAAAAATCAAGTGAACGATAATGCCAATTGCAGCCTGCTGTCCCAATACGCTCATCTATACGCACTCCTTTCATCCATTCTCCGCTTTATACCCTTTCTTATTATATAAGAAGAAGAGATAAAGATGATACATTTTAAACAGAGCGGAATATTCATCCAAAACTAGGGCTAATCCCCGCTTAAACAGCGGCTCTTTTGCATGGTATACTTTTTTGGAAAGGAGCTGGCAATTATGAATCATTCATTTTTTCAGCCTGAAAAGCAATATGGTGAGGACTTGCCTGTATTTGAGCAGGAATGGGAAGCAATTGCATTCTATTATGATTATAGACAGTCACAGATTGAAGAACTGAATGAATTGTGTCAGTTTTATAACATTTCTCTCACCCAAACGAGAGAAAGCCTCGAAGAGCTTGAACATCTTTATTTTCAAAGCATACAAGAGCTTTTGCTTGCTGATTGGAATCTTCCTATTGAAGAATTTGAGAAGATGATCAGTGTTTATCTTATAGATTGTGTGATTGCCCATCACGAAGATGCCGAATGGATCGTAAAGCCTTATCCGTATACAGACGGGGCTTATACAATGGGCTTTAAAAAACACCGTAAATCATGGCATACCGTGAATTGCTGTGATCGTTTATACTTGCGTCAAAAAGAGAGTCAGCCGCTGCTGTCACTGTTTGATTCTCTTGTGCAGTCATAAAAAAATCCTTCTCATGAAGAGAAGGATTTTTTATTATTTCCCTGCTACATCCAATCTGTTCAAAGCCCGCTGTAATGCAAGCTCAGCCCGACGAATGTCAGTATCATCTGATTGAGAATTCAAACGCTCCTGCGCCCGCTGACGTGCAGCTTCTGCGCGCTCTTTATCGATGCCTTCCGCTGTCTCAGCAGTTTGGGCAAGGATGGTCACCTGATCAGGACGAACTTCTATAAATCCGCCGCTGACGGCAACCAATTCAGTCTGTCCGTCTTTTTTCAGACGAACAGCGCCGATTTTAAGAGGAGCCACGGTTGGAATATGACCTGGCAAAATACCGAGATCGCCGCTTTCGGCTCTCACACTCACCATTTCGATATTCGCATCGTATACTGGGCCGTCGGGAGTAACGATATTGACTTGAACGGTCTTCATGCTTTTACCCTCCTAGGACCAGTTTAAACTTCTACACCCATTTCTTTTGCTTTCTCAATAACTTCTTCGATACGGCCTACAAGACGGAACGCATCTTCAGGAAGATGGTCGTATTTGCCGGCTAAGATTTCTTTGAAACCTTGAACCGTTTCTTTTACAGGCACGTAAGAACCTTTTTGTCCAGTGAACTGTTCAGCCACGTGGAAGTTTTGAGAAAGGAAGAACTGAATGCGGCGTGCGCGTTGAACGACAAGTTTATCTTCGTCACTCAATTCATCCATACCGAGAATCGCAATGATATCTTGAAGCTCTTTGTATCGCTGAAGCGTTGATTGAACTTCACGGGCTACCGCATAATGCTCTTCTCCAACGATTTCTGGAGCAAGGGCGCGTGATGTAGAAGCCAACGGATCAACCGCAGGGTAGATACCCATCTCAGTTAACTTACGCTCAAGGTTTGTTGTCGCATCCAAGTGAGCGAACGTCGTTGCCGGCGCCGGGTCAGTGTAGTCATCGGCAGGCACGTAGATCGCCTGGATAGATGTAACGGATCCAACGTTTGTAGACGTGATACGCTCTTGAAGCTGACCCATTTCAGTTGCAAGCGTCGGCTGATAACCAACCGCAGAAGGCATACGGCCGAGAAGGGCAGAAACCTCTGAACCCGCTTGTGTGAAACGGAAGATGTTATCGATGAAGAACAGGACGTCCTGTCCTTGCTCATCACGGAAATGCTCAGCCATTGTAAGACCTGTCAGTGCAACACGCATACGTGCGCCCGGCGGCTCGTTCATTTGTCCGAATACCATGGCTGTTTTGTTGATTACGCCAGAGTCGCTCATCTCGTAGAAAAGGTCGTTCCCTTCACGAGTACGCTCTCCTACGCCGGCGAATACAGAGATACCGCCGTGCTCTTGCGCGATGTTGTTGATCAATTCCTGGATTAATACGGTTTTACCTACACCGGCACCGCCGAACAATCCAATCTTACCGCCCTTGATGTATGGAGCAAGCAAGTCAACAACTTTAATTCCTGTTTCAAGGATTTCAACTTCTGTTGAAAGCTGATCAAATGAAGGAGCCTGTCTGTGAATCGGGTCTTTCTTCGCATCCGCAGGAACCGGCTCATTTAAATCAATATTTTCTCCGAGTACGTTAAATACACGGCCGAGTGTCACATTACCAACCGGAACTGAAATCGGCGCTCCCATATCGACAGCTTCCATTCCGCGCTGAACGCCATCCGTAGATGCCATTGCGATTGTACGGACTGTGTCATCGCCTAAATGAAGAGCGACCTCAAGCGTCAAATCAATACCTACTTCGTTTTCACTTCCAGCCGGCTGTGAAATTTTAATCGCATTATATATTTCAGGTAAGTGACCGTCTTCAAAACGTACGTCGACAACTGGTCCTAATACCTGGCTAACGCGTCCTTTCTTCATCGCTATCCCTCCTGACAAAATCTTTCTATTCTAAAGCGGCTGCTCCGCCGACAATTTCCGTAATTTCTTGTGTGATCGCTGCTTGGCGAGCGCGGTTGTAAGAAAGCGAAAGTGAATCGATAAGATCCTTCGCATTGTCTGTCGCGTTTTTCATCGCCGTCATTCTTGCAGCATGTTCACTTGCTTTACTGTCAAGAAGCGCTCCGAAGATTAAGCTTTCTGCGTATTGAGGAAGCAAAACCTCCAGAACCTCCTCTTCAGACGGTTCAAATTCATAAGACGCCGTTCTTTTTCCGCCGCCGCCCAAATCAGATAGCGGCAGAAGTTTTTTCTCCGTCACTTCTTGAGAAATGGCGCTGACATAATGGTTATATACAAGGTGCAATTCATCAAATGCACCGTCTATAAACATTTGAATCGTTTGACGGGCAAGGTCCTTAATTTCTGAAAACGACACTTCGTCTCCAAGTCCTGTTAACTCAGAAATGATCGGAATGTCGCGTTTTTTAAAGAAATCACGGCCCACTCGTCCGATAACGATCACTGCATACTCATCCTTAGACTGATGACGTTCTTGAATGGCCTGATAAGCACTTCGTAAAACCGAACTGTTAAAAGCGCCAGCAAGACCGCGGTCAGATGTAATGACGAGGTATGCCGTCTTTTTCACTTCTCTGCTGAGAAGCATCGGATGTTTCGCGCTGCCGGATACTTTTCCGACATTTGATACAACCTCTTGGATCTTATCCATATATGGCACAAATGATTTTGCATTGTTTTCAGCACGATTCAGCTTAGCTGCAGATACCATCTGCATGGCTTTTGTAATCTGGCTCGTTTTTTTCGTTGACGTGATCCTTGACTTAATATCGCGTAATGAGGCCAAAGATTTCACCACCTTTTCTCTTCATTTGCGTAAAAAGAGAGAAAAAGAGAACCTTTTTCTCTCATCAGCATTCGAGTTAGTTGCTTGGTGCAAATGTGCGTTTGAAGCCTTCGATTGCAGCTGCGAAGTCTTCATCAGCAGGAAGGTTCCCTGTTTTCGCAATTCCGTCAAGCAGCTCTTTATGGTTTTGGTCAAGGTACATGTAGTACTCTTCTTCAAAACGTCTGATGTCCGCTACAGGAATATCATCAAGATATCCTTTTGTCAGCGCATAAAGAATGGCTACCTGTTTTTCAACCGGAAGCGGCTTGTTCAGATCCTGCTTCAGCACTTCAACTGTGCGCGCACCGCGGTTCAGTTTCGCCTGAGTCGCTTGGTCGAGGTCAGATCCGAATTGAGCGAATGCTTCCAGCTCACGGTATGATGCAAGATCAAGACGCAATGTTCCTGATACTTTTTTCATCGCTTTGATTTGCGCGGAACCGCCGACACGTGATACAGACAATCCGGCGTTGATCGCCGGGCGTACGCCTGAGAAGAACAAATCAGATTGCAGGAAGATCTGTCCGTCGGTGATGGAAATAACGTTTGTCGGGATATACGCTGAGATATCTCCGGCTTGAGTTTCTACGAACGGCAGAGCTGTAATTGATCCTGCGCCTTTCGCGTCGCTAAGCTTTGCTGCACGCTCAAGCAGACGGGAGTGAAGATAGAATACATCCCCCGGGAACGCTTCACGGCCTGGCGGACGGCGAAGAAGCAAGGACAGCTCACGGTAAGCAGCCGCTTGTTTAGAAAGATCATCGTATACAACAAGAACGTGCTTGCCATTGTACATAAATTCTTCTGCCATTGTAACCCCTGCATACGGAGCAAGGTACAGAAGCGGTGCCGGCTGTGACGCAGACGCCGTTACAACAATTGTATAATCAAGCGCGCCGTGCTTACGCAATGTTTCTACTACGCCGCGGACTGTAGATTCTTTTTGACCGATCGCTACATATACGCAGATCATGTCTTGGTCTTTTTGGTTTAAGATCGAATCGATCGCAACAGATGTTTTACCTGTTTGACGGTCACCGATGATCAGCTCACGCTGGCCGCGTCCGATCGGAATCAGTGCATCAATTGCTTTAATACCAGTTTGAAGCGGTTCATGAACGGATTTACGGTCCATGACACCAGGTGCCTGGCTTTCGATCGGACGTGTTTTGCTTGTGAGGATCGGGCCAAGTCCGTCCACCGGCTGACCTAACGGGTTCACAATACGGCCGATTAATTCTTCACCGACAGGAACCTCCATGATGCGGCCTGTTCTTTTTACTTCGTCCCCTTCACGGATCTCTGTGTAAGGTCCTAAGATAACGATACCTACGTTTGATTCTTCAAGGTTTTGAGCCATACCCAAAACGCCGTTTGAAAATTCAACAAGTTCACCGGCCATACAATTGTCAAGACCGTGTACACGAGCGATACCGTCACCGACTTGGATGACTGTACCTACGTCATGAACTTCAATTTCAGATTGATAATTTTGTATTTGCTGTTTTATCAGCGTGCTAATCTCTTCAGCTTTGATGCTCACTTAGGTTTCACCCCTTCTATCGATTTTCCCCGGCAAGTTGACGTTCAATGCGCTGAAGCTTTCCGCTTACGCTGCCGTCAAAAATCCGGTTTCCAATGCGGACTTTAATGCCGCCTATTAAATCCGTCTGCACTTCATTTCTGATTCTCAGAGAAGCGACTCCGGCTTTTTTTGCAAACACTTGTGATAATGATGAAATTTCCGCATCCGTCAGCGGTTTAACTGAATATACAATTGCGTCTTCTGTTTGACGGGCCTCGTTTGCGAGTTTCACAAACTCATCTGTGAGATCAGGCACAATTGATGCCCGATGACGGTCAATCAAAAGAAAAATCGTATGGAGCACGGACTGTGATAAAGATCCAAAAGCGTTTTGGATGAGTTCTTTTTTCTTTGCGCCCGGCACCTTCGGATGGTTTAACACATCATTTAGCGCTTTTTCATTTTGAAATACTTCTTTTACAACTTTTAGCTCTTCTTCTACCTGATTGAGCTGAGAGGACTCATTGGCAATATCGAAAAGAGCTGATGCATATCGTTTAGAGACAGCTGATCCACTCATCGGCTTTCTCCTACCTCTTTAAGATAGTCCTGGATCAATTTCTCTTGAGCCTGTTCATCCAGTTCTTTTTCGATCACTTTCGACGCAATCATGACAGAAAGAGACGCTACTTGCTCACGGAGAGCAGAAACCGCCTGTTCTTTTTCCTTCACGATTTCAGTTCTGGCTGCTTCTTTCAGACGTTCAGATTCTGCACGCGCAGCCTGAATAATCTCTTCTTTTTGGTTCTCTCCCAGTTTCTTCGCGTTTTCGATAAGCGTTTGGGATTCCTGTCTTGCTTCTTTTAACATAGCGCGCTGCTCATCAATAAGCTGCTGCGCTTCTTTATTTTTTTCTTCAGCAGACGTAATTTCTCCAGCGATATGATCTTCACGCTGTTTCATTATGTTTAATAGCGGCCCTAAAGCGTATTTCTTCAGAAGCGCTAATAAAATTAACATAGCTAACAGTTGGAACAGGATATCTCCGCCGTTAAACGACAGTCCTAGTTCAAGTGGTAATTGAGACATCTACTACGGCAACTCCCTTCTGCAGGTTTTTCTTTGCTGATCCAGCAGCCGCACTTGTCTCTTTTCAGCCGGCAAGGCGGGATGCTTATCAGACATAAAGCAATGGCGAAGGTTCTCTTGGAATGATCTTCGCCATTTTTAGTTCATATAAGGCTTTTATGCTTAGCCAAAGAACGCTAAGAATGCGATAACGACAGCGATAATAGGAAGGGCCTCAACTAATGCGATACCCATGAACATAAGAGTTCTAAGTTCTTTACCTGCCTCCGGCTGACGGGCAATCCCCTCTACCGTACGTGAAACAATCAAACCGTTACCAATACCTGCACCAAGTGCGCCTAAACCAATTGCAATCGCAGCTGCTATTAAATTCATGAAAAAGTTCCTCCTTTAAAATGTTATCCGTTTGGATATAATGTTTTAATGATCATTACTGATTTTATGAGACATGTACACCATCGTCAGCATCGTAAAGATAAACGCCTGGATGGCACCTATAAATAAACTGAATGCCTGCCATGCCAGCATTGGCAGAATGGCACCGATTGTACCGACAAGTCCGAGAACCACGCTTTGCGAATAGAAGCTTGTCGCTAATCCCGCAAGCAGGCCGAGAAGAATCTCACCGGCGAAGATGTTACCATAAAGCCGCAAACCGAGAGTCAGCGTATTCGCAAACTCTTCTATGATTTTCATCGGGAGCATGAACGGAACAGGTCTTAAATACTCCTTGGAATATTCCTTGAGCCCTTTCATCTTTACACCATAATAATGGGTTAAAGCGACGACCATTACGGCAAGCGTTAATGTAATGGCAGGATCGGCTGTCGGAGATTTCCACCAGAGCTCATGTCCGATTGTGACAGAGAACGGCAGCCCCAGCATATTCGACACAAATATGTACATCAGCAATGTGACACCAAGTGCCAAGAAGTTAGCCCCTGTTTTCAAATCCATTGTACTGCCGATAATATTGCGGACAAAATCAACAATCCATTCCATAAAGTTCTGGGCTTTTCCGGGACGGATCGAAAGCGTTCTTGTGGTAAGGATGGCAATCAATAACACGATCACACTCGCCACAGTAATCATCAGAATGTTTGTCAGATTAAAAGTAAGTCCTAGAAATTCAATAGTTCTGTATTCATGATTCAAAGGGTTTTCACCTCTCTTCCATTGATGAACGTTTAAGCTGGATAAAGGAATCTATCATAATGACAGGATAAATTGTCATTAATCCAATAACTGTACTTGCCATATGAAAATGCTCGGGATATTTATAGGCGACAGCCGCAGCAAGAATCGCATTGCACCACCGCGCTGCGCTCCCAAGGGATCGTATGGACTTGCCTTTCGCAACGGCCCTGTCAAAAGCATTCATTCTTCTGACGAGCAGTAAAAAATTAAACAAACTGAAAACAGTTCCCAGAATAAGGCCTAAAAAAACGGTTTTATACGCTGTTAAACCATAACCCAGTACATACGCTGCCAAAATGAACAATAGATATTTTCGTTGTCTGCTAAATTGTAGCTTGGGATCGTCCATCAACTATCTGTCTCCTGATGAAAAAATAATGTATTTCTTGGATACGGCAAAATCAGCGGTTAACCCTAGTAGAAGACCTTTTTTGTCCGGCAAAACGGGCCTGTTCGAAAAAATCATTCATCCGCAAGCCTTGCAGGGATGCTGTTTCATTCGCTTGAATAAATCCTCATAAAACGGGTTTTCTGGGAGGATTTACATTGGGGATGAGGACTATAATGAAAGCTATGAAAACCTTCTCATAATACCCTCGTTTAGCATACAATAGCCCCTAACATGTGTCAATCTGTTTAAAGTTAAAAAACTTTTTATACTGTAAGCCTCCACAGAATGTTCACATTTTCACCTATAATTGTATAGAGATTCACCGAATAGCAAATAACTGGATAATAAAAAAGAAAACCCGTTGGCGGGTTTTCTTTTTTTATTTTGTTCCGAACATACGGTCTCCTGCGTCTCCGAGACCCGGAACAATATAACCTTTTTCATTTAATTTTTCATCAAGTGCCGCTATGTAAATATCCACGTCAGAATGATGCTTCTGCAATTCTTCCACACCTTCAGGCGCAGCTACGAGACACATGAAACGGATGTTTTTCGCACCGCGTTTTTTCAGGCTGTTAATCGCTTCAACCGCGGAACCGCCTGTGGCCAGCATCGGGTCAACCACGATGAATTCACGCTCTTCCACATCAGAAGGAAGCTTCACATAGTATTCCACGGGTTTTAAGGTTTCAGGATCACGGTACAGACCGACATGTCCCACTTTTGCCGCAGGGATCAGTTTCAAGATGCCTTCAACCATTCCTAAACCTGCTCTGAGAATAGGAACAACCCCGAGTTTTTTCCCTGAGATGACTTTCGATTTCGCAGTCTGAACCGGTGTGTTGATATCCACTTCCTCTAGAGGGAGATCACGGGTAATTTCAAACGCCATAAGCGTGGCTACTTCGTCTACAAGCTCTCTAAAATCCTTCGTGCCTGTCTCTACATTCCGAATATATGTCAGCTTGTGCTGAATTAAAGGATGATCAAATACATAAACCTTTCCCATACTGTGTTTCAGCTCCTTTTTTATTGTCCCATCGACAATTTCACACTTCTATTGATTCTACAAAAAAAGACATTGAGTTTCAAGGACATCGTCAAAAAACCCGCCGGGCATAAGCCCGAGCGGGTTTTTCAAACTTAGTAATCTAATTCTTTATATAGAGGGAACTTGCCAGTCAGAGCAGCTACGCGCTGTCTTGCTTCTTCAAGTTTTCCTTCATCTTCGTGATTTTTCAATGCAAGCGCAATGATGGCACCGACTTCATCCAATGCCTCTCCGTCAAAACCGCGGCTTGTCACAGCAGCTGTTCCGAGACGGATACCGCTTGTTACGAACGGTTTTTCAGGATCGTATGGAATCGCGTTTTTGTTTGATGTAATCCCGATTTCATCAAGCACATGCTCTGCAACCTTACCTGTCAGTCCGAGAGAACGAAGATCAACCAGGATGAGGTGGTTGTCAGTTCCGCCGGAAACGAGCTGAATGCCCTCTTTTGTTAATGATTCTGCAAGACGCTTCGCGTTTGAAATCACGTTTTGTGCGTATGTTTTGAAATCATCGCGCAATACTTCGCCGAATGAAACAGCTTTTGCGGCAATTACGTGCATCAGCGGTCCGCCTTGAATGCCAGGGAAGATGGACTTATCAATTTTCTTGCCGAACTCTTCACGGCAAAGGATCATACCGCCGCGAGGTCCGCGAAGTGTTTTATGTGTCGTTGTTGTAACGAAATCAGCGTAAGGAACCGGGTTTGGATGAAGGCCTGCCGCAACAAGTCCTGCGATATGCGCCATATCCACCATAAAGTAAGCGCCGACTTCATCAGCAATTTCACGGAATTTCTTAAAGTCGATTGTACGAGGATACGCACTTGCTCCTGCCACGATTAGCTTAGGCTTGTGAGCGAGGGCTTTTTCACGCACGTCATCGTAATCAATATGTTGAGTTTCTTTATCTACGCCGTACTCAACAAAGTTATATTGAACACCGCTGAAGTTAACTGGACTTCCGTGTGTTAAATGACCGCCGTGGGAGAGGTTCATCCCAAGTACAGTATCGCCTTGTTCCAAAATCGTGAAATAGACAGCCATGTTTGCTTGTGCGCCTGAATGAGGCTGAACGTTTACATGCTCCGCTCCAAAGATTTCCTTCGCGCGGTCACGAGCGATATCTTCAACGACATCGACGTGCTCACATCCGCCATAATAGCGTTTGCCAGGATATCCTTCAGCGTATTTGTTTGTTAAAACAGAACCTTGTGCTTCCATAACCGCTTCACTTACAAAGTTTTCAGAAGCAATCAATTCGATCTTAGTCTGTTGGCGTTCACGCTCATTTTTAATGGCGTTAAACACCTGTTCGTCTTGCGCAGGTAAATGTTTCATCAGCGAGATCCTCTCCTATCCGTATCCTGTTCTTTGTTTTTACCACCACTATTGTACATGGTTTTTTAGGCCGATGTAAAAGATTATTTTCAAAAAAACGAAAATTTTATTGGCAAAAACGAATATTTATAACTTAAATTTAATTTAAAGTTCGGAATTTATTTCAGCAGCGAAAATTAAAGAAAAGACTGGCCCATGCAGTCCTTTCTCATTCACACTCATAAACTGCCCGCATTCCGCCGATCAGCTTTGGCCGTGTGCGCGCCAATGTCACATGGGCAGCACCGAGACTGTTCTGAGAAATGCGTACAGGAACAGCAACCGGCTTTAAGTGCATGCCGATAAACGTATCGCCTATATCTATTCCGGCATCTGCCTGAATGGTTTCTACCAGAACAGGAGACTTCATTTGCTTAAACGCATAAGAAGCCATCGCCCCGCCCGCTTTTGGAACAGGTACAGCGGAAACGGCCGGAAGCCTGAACAGCTCGGCCGTTTCTTCCTCCACTACAAGCGCTCTGTTTAGATGCTCGCAGCATTGAAACGCCAGATGGATTCCCGTTTTTTCCTTCAGCTCTGCAAGTCCGCTGTAGATGCTTTCCGCGATGTCTGTACTGCCCGATGTGCCGATATGGCTGCCAGCCACTTCGCTTGTGCTGCAACCAAGGACAAAGAGCTGATTTTCTTTCAATCCCGCTTTGTCCTGAAACTCTGACAGCATCGTCTTCCACGTTTGTGTGATTTCACTCATTGAGCAGCACCCCTACAGGTTTTTCTCTTCATAGTCCGAGATTTTTCCGATGCGGGTTTGATGTCTTCCGCCAGTAAATTCAGTGGTCAGCCAGATTTTCGCAATTTCACGTGCCAAACCGGGTCCAATCACCCGCTCGCCCATCGCGAGGATATTAGTATCGTTATGTTCTCTCGTCGCCTTTGCACTAAATGTATCATGTGCCAGCGCACAGCGGATGCCTTTGACTTTATTTGCGGAAATGCTCATGCCAATGCCTGTCCCGCAAATTAAAATGCCTCTGTCCACTTCACCGTTTACTACTTTCTCGGCCACCGGAAAAGCATAGTCCGGATAATCGACAGATCCGCTGCCGCAGTCACAGCCCATATCAACATATTCAATTTGCAATTCGTCCATTAGATCTTTGATTTCGTTTCGAATGTGAACGCCGCCATGATCCGATGCTATGGCTACTTTCATCAGCTTATCCTCCCAGCGTGTGTGATGCGGCCCGCCCGCTTTGTTGACCGCGCAGCCTGTCCGCTCATTGATTCACACCATATCGATGTGCTTTTCACTATATTCTACTCCTTCACGCAGGATTTGCAAATGACCTGTCTGCAGATTCTCTGACAAGTTATTTGCCGTCATTTTTCAATCGTTCTGCCAGCTGCTGAAGAAGCTCTTCAAGCTCATCTCTCGTTTTTTTGTAGATCTCAATAGAGCCGCCAAACGGGTCTATAATATCGCCCCGGCTGCCTGTCACATATTCTTTTAGCGTAAACACTTTATCACGATAACGTTCGAATTGGCTGACGATAACCTGTTTGTGCTGGTGGGTCATTGCCAGAACCAAATCTGCCGATTCCATATGTGCTTCAGTTAATGGCGAAGAAACATGATTAAGGGCAATGCGCTTTTCAAAAAGCGCTTCAACCGCGTGAGGCGACGCTTTCCCGTTAGGTGAGGCAAATACGCCTGCCGAGCGGACGCTGACATCCAGCCCTTCCGCTTCTGCAATTGATTTAAAAAGCGCCTCAGCCATTGGACTGCGGCACGTATTTCCAGTACAGACAAAAATGATGTTCATGTCAGTCACCCCTTATTTTTTCTATTATATATGAAGAAAAAAGAAACGGCGACATCGTTTCTTTTCTTGGTATATTAAATTGGCAAAAGCAGCTTAAGGCCAAATACGATTAATATGGTCCCCCCGAGCGCTTCACTGTATGAGCCGAGCCAGGACTGCACTTGCTTTCCGATCAGCAGGCCCAGCCAAGTCAAAATCATGCTGAAAAGCCCAAACAGGGTAATGGTGAGAAGCGGATGCGAGCCGTATATTCCAAGGCTCAGACCGACGGAGAAACTATCGAGGCTGACGCCGACTGCAAATAACAATAAGCCAGGCCCAGCCGGTGACATCAAACGTTCTTCTGACTGTTTAAAAGATGCGATCACCATTTGAACACCGAGAACAAACAGCAGCGAACCCCCGATATATACGGCTACCATGCCGAGGAGCCCTGACAGCATATTTCCCGCCGCCATCCCTCCGAGAGGCATGATGACGTGAAAGAGACCGATAATGAATCCAATATAGATTATCTGCTTTTTTCTGAGTTTGACCATGCCCATTCCGAGGCCGACAGAAAAAGCATCCATACCTAAAGCAAACGCCATGATGCTTAAGGTAATCAGTTCGCCTATAAACATATCCGACATCACATGCATAACCCCCTTGGACACGCCCGCTTTTTTAGCCTATGCGTGTCCAAAAGGGGTTAGAACTTCTGACTGTGTCAGCGGATCATTCTTCCTCCGGCTGCTTTCATCAGCCTGTTCATAATAGCAAGTCCGACGCCTGTGTCAGGAAACGATTCTGCAATAATAAAATCAACCTTTTCTTCATCAAAACTGCGCAATGCATCATAAAGGGCTGCCGCTACTGTTTCAAGCTGATCTCTTCTGCCGCAGCTCTTCACATAGTCAGCCGAATAAAAATCCGCATTTTCTTCTGTCGTCAGGACGCCGACCCGTTTTCCGCCCTGCTGATATTCTTGAATAAGCGTTTGAATGCGCTCAGGGCTTCCTTCAGAAATAACAAGCGGCGCTGACGGCGCGTAATGTGTATATTTCATTCCCGGAGAAATCGGCTTCTCTTTTGGATCAGCAAGCCCTTTATCCACAAGAATCGGGCCGATTTCGGCTTCTATTTGTTCTTTTGTAATGCCGCCCGGACGAAGGAGCACAGGGATTTCTCCTGCACATGAAAGTACGGTTGATTCGACACCGATCCCCGTAGATCCCCCATCCATCATTCCAGCTATGCGGCCATCCAAGTCGTGAGCCACGTGTTCAGCCTTTGTCGGACTTGGTTTGCCCGATAAATTAGCACTCGGCGCTGCAATCGGGAGACCCGCGGCACGGATGAGTGCCAGAGCCAGCGGATGATCAGGCATTCTGATGGCCACTGTATCCAGCCCAGCCGTTACACGGGGTGACAGCGCACCAGGTTTACAAGGTAAAATCAGTGTAAGCGCCCCTGGCCAAAAGCGCTTCATTAATATTTTCGCCTTGTCTGGCGCCGGGCCTGTTAAACCGTCAAGCTGGCTGATATCCGCAATGTGGACAATCAGTGGATTATCACTCGGCCGCCCTTTCGCCTCATATATTTTTTTGACAGCATCTGTGCTTTTCGCATTTGCGCCGAGACCATATACCGTTTCTGTCGGAAACGCCACAACCTCATTTTCCCGGAGCAAAGCGGCTGCTTGTGCAATTTGTGGATCATTTGTGGATAACTCGTCCATTACATCCACAAACCATCTTTTCGTTTTCATTTCTGACCAAACTCCTTATTCACAACAATAAAACGATCGTTTTACGCGTGTAATCCTTTTGAAAGTATAAAAGATGTCCTGTAATAAAACAAGCGTTATCCACAAATTGTGGACAACGCATATAAAGAAGTGGATAAGTTTGTGTATAAATCTCACTTATCCGGATGCTTTTTTCATTAAGACGGCCCCTTCCGCTTGCCTCGATTCACAGAAGTGATCCGAGGCAAACAGCTCTTCCGGCACACTCTCTGCCCGTTCAAAGCCCATGGCCCCCAGGAAATCAGCCGAAGAATGCTGATTGGCTACCAAGTATACCGTTTTAATCTCATGCTTTTCACAAAGCACCTCCATGCTTTGAAAGAGCGATACAATATGACCTTGGTGAAGCTTGTCCGATATCACAAGTGAGCGAAGCAGGGCTTGATCGCAGCTGATTTTTTCGATCCCCAGACAGCCGGCTATGTTTTTCTCGCTGTCCTCCAGCATCAGAAACTGGGTGAACCCTTCCTTTACGCCCTCATGATTCGTTTTGGCCTGTTTTAAAAATTCCTCAAGTATGTCTCCGTCCTTTTCCCTTGCCACCCGCAGTTGATAAAACATTCGTTCACCCCATTTACAGCGTTCTTTCTTCCAATCTATGAGGCAAATCTATTTTTAGACCTGGCGATTAAGAAAAAAGATCGGAAAACCATTCTACGACGAAGAATTTTACTTCTGTATTGTCTTCTTTCTCTTTCTCATCTTCTTTTTCAGCTTTTTCCGCTTTGGCTGTTAAGTCCTCAAGCGCTTTTTCCGTTTGTTTTTTTGATGCTTCTTGATCTTCTTGTTCTTTTACGGCTTCCCCATTCGAAAAATCAAGAAAGCAGAGCGGCGGGAATAACACGCACCACCAATTGGCGCCTTCACCGTTCCCAAGCGTAATCAGAATGGCTTCGTATTCTCCAGCAGGATATACCATGCTGCCATAAAGTTTTGTCGGAAATGAGATTTTGTCAAAATCAACAGATATTGATTGACTGGCGCCTTCTTTTTCCATGGTTTCTTTTGCAATTTCCTTGATCTCAGGCAGCTTTGAGCGGATCAAACGCCGCGCTTCTTCAATAGAAGTAATATCCTTGACCCATGTTGTGATTTCTTTATTGACGGCGTCTCTGATATGACGCTTTAATGCTTGGTCCTCGTCACGATCGCTGTTTGCCAATATTCTCAGGCGAATCGCCTCGTCCGGAATGACAACCGGCTCATTTTCAGATTGCTGTGCCGTCTCTTCTTTCGCCAATCCTACGAGTGCCCCAGATAATAAAAGAAACATATATATACAAATGATAACTGTTTTTTTCATCGGTCCCCACCGTTCCTCTCCGTGCTTTGTATCTAGCCCTATTATGGACAAGGAACGTATGGAGTAAACCTGCAGCGGCAAAAAAATCTAGCAAGCTTTTAATCTAATTTATGGTACGATAGTGTTTTAGGAGGTTTAAAATGAAATATAATTACACAGTGCTGCTGTCAGCGTTCACGATGTCAGTTCTTTATTCGATTATTTACATTCATTCCTTTATTATAGCTGCTCTCGTAACGATGGCCTTTTATTTCTTATTTCCTTATTTACTATTCGCGCTGCCGCTTCAGATCATGATGAATAAAAAGCCGAAACGGTTCAGCCCTTTGTACTTGCTGTATTATCTTGCCGCGGCGTTTATCGCCAACGCGATCATCTTTGGCGTGCTGCAGCCTTCCGGGCAATCTCTGCTTCAAAATACAGCTTTTTACATCTTCGCTGTATTAACAGCTGTTGTCTACTGGATATGGGATTCTGTTTTGCTGCAAAAAAAGGAAGCCTCTTAAGGGCTTCCTTTTTCATTAGATCAAAACGGTCAATAGATAACATAGAATAGAAGGTATGGCAGCAACAAAGAAAGCAGCTGATATTTTCAACCGGGCTGTCCGGCCTTCTTTGGTTTCTGAATGGTAATTCGCCCGCTGGTCGCTTCCGCTTACAGCTAAACCCGATGTCACAATGGCAAGCCCGATCAAAACAAGAGACGCAATGCCGAAAATGAATTCATAAGAAATGGCTTGCGCAAAAATAGAACCCACCATACTTTCAATGGCAATAAGTAAAATTCCTGCTGTCAGGGCCTTTTTCATCTTTTACATCCCCTTTGCTGGTGTTAAAACAGCTTGCTGGTCCCGTTCTTATCTCAACTCACCAGCAAGCTGCTTATTTATTCTTATGAATTACCGCGCATATGGTTCTGTCTTTTCCGTTAATATCCTTCAGGACTTCAACTTCCGCATCCTTAAACGCATGCTGAATCAGCTCTTTTACAGCTGCGCCCTGCTTCCACCCGATTTCAAAGACGACAAGCGCGGTATTCTTCATGACCAGCGGAATGGCTTCCATAAACCGCTTATAAAATTTCAGCCCGTCTCCGCCGTCAGTGAGGGCATGCAAAGGTTCATGGAAACGGACAATCTCAGATAAATCGGCCATTTCTTCTTCAGAAATATAAGGAGGGTTTGAGACGATAATATCTGCTTTTTTTCCAGCCTTAATAAAGGGCTCAAGCAGGTCGCCTTGAAGAAAATGCACCTCCGCTCCGAGCTTTTCCGCATTGGCTGAAGCAACGTCCAGCGCCTCTTTGGAGATATCAATCGCTGAAACAGAAAAGTTTTTGTTTTCCAGTGCAAGCGTGACGGCTATTGCGCCGCTGCCGGTGCCGACATCTACCACTTCGAGCTGTTCTCCTTCAGAAAAGACACTTCTATATTTCTCAAGAAGATGGCAGACAACCTCTTCCGTTTCCGGACGCGGGATCAGCACATCATCATTCACCATAAATTCCCGCCCGTAAAAAAACTCTATTCCGATAATGTACTGAACCGGTACGCCTTCTTTGTGCATATCGACGTGGCGTTTAAAGCGATACAGCTCATCTTCACCGATCGGTTCCTGCAGGCTGGCGAGCAGCTTGCTTCTATCCATTCCGGTATCATAAAGCAAAAGCAGCTCAGCCGCATTTTCTTCTCTTCCCGCTTCCGTTAAATAAGAAGAAGCCCATTTCAGGGCTTCAAATATCGTCTTCATCTTAACTATCCGCCTGCTGAAGCTTGCTTGACTGATCTTCTACAATCAGTGTTTCAACCACTTCGTCAAGTTTTCCTTCAAGAATCTGATCAAGCTTTTGAATGGTCAGGCCGATTCTGTGATCCGTCACACGGTTTTGCGGGAAGTTGTATGTGCGGATACGCTCAGAGCGGTCACCTGATCCGACAGCCGATTTCCGTGTTTGATCATATTCAGCCTGTGCTTCCTGCTGAAATTTATCGTAGATTCTGGCACGGAGAACCTTCATTGCTTTTTCTTTGTTTTTGATTTGAGATTTTTCATCCTGACATGATACGACAACGCCTGTCGGCAAATGCGTCAGACGAACGGCAGACATTGTCGTGTTCACGCTTTGTCCGCCCGGTCCGCTTGATGCAAACGTATCAACACGGATATCCTTCTCATGAATGTCAACCTCTACCTCTTCGGCCTCAGGAAGACATGCTACTGTTGCAGTAGAAGTATGGATACGGCCGCCTGATTCTGTTTCCGGAACACGCTGAACACGGTGAGCGCCGTTTTCATATTTGAGTTTAGAATATGCGCCGCTGCCCGTAATCATAAAGATGATCTCTTTGTAGCCGCCCGTTCCGGTTACACTTGCTTCCATGACCTCGGTTTTCCAGCCTTGAAGCTCGGCATAGCGGGAATACATTCTGTACAGGTTGCCTGCAAATAAAGCGGCTTCCTCTCCGCCTGCAGCTCCGCGGATCTCCATGATAACGTTTTTATCATCATTAGGATCTTTCGGGATCAGGAGCACCTTCAGACGTTCTGACAGTGTTTCCGTTTCCTTCTGGAGTTCAGAAATCTCTTCCTTCACCATGTCGCGCATCTCAGCATCAAGCTTATCCTCAAGCATCGCTTTTGCATCAGCCAGCTGTTCTGACGCATCTCTGTATTGTCTATATACGTCAACTGTTTCTTGTATATCAGATTGCTCTTTCGAATATTCTCTAAGCTTTTTCGGATCGTTGACAACTTCTGGATCGCTTAAAAGCTCATTTAATTTTTCATATCGTTCTTCGATTGACTTTAAACGGTCTAACACGGTCTTCACCTCTGTTTTCCTGTGCGTAACATTCTCATTATAGTATAGGGACTATCGCCAGTCAAAAGCATTTCAATCCCAGTTAAAAAAGCCTCCTCTGCTATACTGAAAAAGAGGAGGGATCGTATTGCTTACATCCATACATCATATTGCAATCATATGCTCAGATTATGAAAAGTCGAAAGCTTTCTACGTACATAAGCTCGGTTTTCAGGTGATACAAGAAACATACCGAGAAGAGCGCGATTCCTACAAGCTTGATTTGTCGCTTAACGGCTCGTACGTCATTGAGCTGTTTTCGTTCCCTGATCCGCCCGCACGTCAAACCCGTCCTGAAGGTGCAGGGCTCCGTCATCTTGCCTTTACGGTCAGCAGCTTAGAACAGGCTGTTCAGGAGCTTTACGAAAAAGGAATCGAGACAGAGCCGATCAGGACAGATCCGCTGACAGGCAAGCGGTTCACCTTCTTTTTTGATCCCGATCAGCTTCCGTTAGAGCTGTATGAGCAATAACGGTTTTTGAAGAAAAAAGGGAGATGCCCACTTTCTTTGCCGAATCTTTTCTTGTTTTGTCTAATAGGAAGGGAACCGCTCCCCATGGTCGAATACCTAGCTAAAAAGGAGGTATGGGATCATGAATACAAATATGGTAGCAAGTGAACTCGGCGTCTCCGCAAAAACAGTGCAGCGGTGGGTGAAGCAGCTGAACCTTCCGGCTGAACGTAACGAGCTCGGACACTATTCGTTTACGGCTGAAGATGTGCAAGTCCTGAAATCTGTTCAAAAACAAATTTCTGAAGGCACGGCGCTTCAGGATATCAATGTGCCGCAAAGCAATAAGAAGCGCACAGGCTTCCTTGTCCAAAAAACAAACAGTGACACAGAGAAAAGAATCGAACAGCTCGAACAAAAACTTGACACCTTATTACAGCAAAAACAGGACGAAAACGGGCTGCTGGCAAGAATTGAGGAACTGGAACGCCAGCTTAAACAAAAAGCCGATGAAGGCGTATCCTATCAGCTTCTGCAGCACAGAAGAGAAATTGATGACATTCTTGCTGATCTGCAATCACTGACCTCACAAATGAAAGAATTCACCGCTCAGCCGACCCCTGAGACTGCTGCTTCTTCCGAAAAAATAAAAACAAGAAAAAAACCGCTGCTGTCACTGTTTAAATTTCAAACGTAAAGTAAAAAAGCTCCCCTTAAAGGGAGCTTTTTTGATTACGCAGTAAGCGCAATAATAATTGGAAGTGAAATCAATGACAGAATCGCACTGATCACAAACGCAGTCGCAGTTTCTTCCTCTTGTTTCTCGAAACGAGTCGCAATCATGGCTGCAACGGCAGAACCAGGGAATGCAACAAGAAGGATCGCTTTTGTTGTTTGATCAGCTGGAAGTCCGACTGCAAGAGCAATCAGGAACATTAACGCAGGCTGAACTGCAACTTTTAGTAACGCAATACCGATAGCCGGCAGACTGAGTTTAATTTTACGAATACCAACGGTAACACCGACAGCAAAGAGAGCAACACCCGATGTTGTGCTTCCAAGCTGATCAAGCATTTTAACACCCAGCTCAGGAAGAGTGAAATTGAAAACCAGCACTAAGATCATACTGATTAACGGAGCAGCTGCAAGCGGCTCACAAAGACCATGCAGGATTGATTTCCCTGTCATCTTCCAGAAACTGTCGCCGCTCTCTTCGTTTTTCTTAGAAGACTCACCCACTGTAGCAACAATGATCGCAAGCGGATCAAGAATCGCATTAACAACGATACCTGTTACAGCGATCGGAATCGCAACCTCTTGCGCACCGAACAAGCTTCCCAATACAGGAATACCCATAAATGCGAATGTCGGCTGTGCAGAGTTCAAAGAAAATACGGATGAGTTCGTTAAATCATACTTAAAGACAAATCTGCAAACCAATAGAATGATGATATAGAAACCAACAATCCCGATAAGTAAAGAAACCATTAATGGAACTTGTGATAAAAATTCACTTCTGGAAGTTGTCAAAATACCAGCGATAAAGTGAGCTGGAAGTGCGTATTTCGTTACTAACGTACTTACCCCTTTTGCTGACTTGGCATCATAACTTCCGAAATGTCCTGCAAACCAACCCAGCACGATAACAAAGAAGATCGGTGCCAGGAGGATTAAGATATCTAAGATGCTCAAAATATTCTCCTCCAAATCCTATGTCCGTATACTTTAGCTTTATTCAAAGCTTTCCCTCGGACAGAAAAATTACACGCTCAATTATTTTGCGATGACTTTTTTGTATTCAGGTGTCCACATTGCATCAAGAACAGCTTGTTTTACATCTTCAGGCTGACGATTTGCTACGCCGTCTTTGATCGCTGCTTCAGCTACAGCAATGGCAACTTGAATAGATACTTCTTGAAGCTTGTCGATGCTTGGAAGCAATCCAGCTCCAGGTGTTTCAAAATCAACCATTTCAGCAATCGCATCAGCTGTTGCAGCAAACATAGCAGGCGTAATAACACGCGCTTCAGCTACGATTGAACCAAGGCCAAGACCAGGGAATGCGAATGCGTTGTTAGATTGTCCGATTTCATAAGAAACGCCATTGTACTCGACATTGTCAAATGGGCTTCCTGTTGCTACAAGCACTTTTCCGTCAGTCCATTTGAACAGATCTTCAGGAACAGCTTCTGCAAGGTGAGTCGGGTTAGACATCGGCATGATCACCGGACGGTCTACGTGAGATGCCATCTCTTTCACAATTTCCTCTGTGAACGCTCCTGAAACCCCTGAAGTACCGATTAAGATCGTTGGTTTTGCTTGGCGAACCACTTCATCGAATGAAATTTGGCCTTTTTCATCACGTTTCCAGTCTTTCACTTCTGCTGCACTGCGAAGGTAAGGTTTTTGGAAATCAAGGATGCCTTCCATATCGTCTGTTAACAGGCCTCTGTAATCAAGTGTGAAGAACGCTTTGTTTGCTTCTTCTTCAGATAATCCAGCAAGCACCATTGTGTCACGGATTTGGTCAGCAATACCGATACCAGCTGAACCTGCACCGAAGACAACTACACGCTGATCTTTAATAGATGCGCCTGTTTTCTTCATAGCAGCAAGCACACCAGCAAGTGTAATTGCGCCTGTACCTTGAATATCATCGTTGAATGTCAGGATTTCGTTGTTGTATTTTTTCATGATATTGCGCGCGTTTTTGTTACCAAAGTCTTCCCAGTGAAGAAGCGCTTTAGGGAAGAATTTAAGCGCAGCTTTTACATACGCATCAACGAATTCTTCGTAACGTTCATCAGAGATACGTTCATGGTGGTTACCAATGTATAAAGGATCATTTAAAAGTTTTTCGTTGTTTGTACCGACATCAAGCACTACAGGAATAACACGGCTAGGGTCAATACCAGCTGCAGCAGTGTAAACAGCCAATTTACCGATAGCGATGTTAATACCGCCTACACCCCAGTCACCGATACCAAGGATACTTTCAGAGTCAGTTGCAACGATAAGATCAATATCGCCTGCTGTCGCATGAAGGTTTTCAAAAGCCTTTTCAATACCGTCAATGTTGTCGATTGACAAGTAGATACCTTGAGGTCTTCTGTATTCATGGCTGTATTCTTGAATTGCTTCACCAACTGTTGGTGTGTACACAACAGGAAGCATTTCACGAAGGTGATTTTGCAGCAATTTATAGAAAAGAACTTCATTGCGGTTAGCAAGATCATTTAAGTAAACATTTTGACGAAGGCGGTCTGGCTGAGCTTTAAATTGCTCGTATGCGCGTTTTGCTTGTTGATCAAGAGAAAGTACAGTTGGCGGAAGAAGTCCTTCTAAGCCAAGTTCTTGTCTTTCTTCTAATGTAAAAGCAACACCTTTATTTAAAGTAGGAATAGATAAAACTTCTTTTCCTCTTAATGTTGTTTCTAAATGGCCTTCCTTAGTTTTTTTAATGTTATTCAAGCAAATCTCCTTCTTTCTTGAAATAGTTAACCAAGTTAAGTAATAACTCATCTAAAAATAACCGATCATGATCTTTATGCGACTTTGTGACAATTATTCGAACAATGTCTCAAAACTATTTACATTACGTTAGTTATTTTATGCCTGTCAAAATCAAAATTCAAGGGAAGAAAATTACTTAATTTTTTAATACACTTAATTAAATTTTTTAATTGATTGTTATCAGAATATATAAAAAACACCAGCTTTTCGGCCGGTGCTTTCTATCTTTTTACCCATGTTTTGTATTAGTTTTTAGATTTTCCCGGGACTTCGTGATGATGTCTGCATCTTGCTTCATAGGATTCGGACGCACCCACCAGAATGACCGGATCATCATAAGAAGCCGGCTTTCCGTCAATGAGCCGCTGTGTTCTGCTTGCCGGTGATCCGCAGACGGAACAGACGGCCTGCAGCTTCGTCACACTTTCAGCGATGGCCATAATATCCGGCACAACGCCGAACGGCTCTCCTCTGAAATCCATATCAAGGCCCGCCGCGATCACACGGTAGCCTTTATCGGCAAGAGACGATAAAACACCAATGATTGACCGATCGAAGAATTGAACCTCGTCCACTGCAATCACATCCGTGCTCTCACTGATATGATTCCAAATGTCCTCAGCCGAAGAAATGGCATAGCTCGTCATAGATGTTCCATTATGGGAAACAACAGCATCCTCGCTGTATCGATTGTCAATCACAGGTTTAAAGACCCTGACCTCCTGCTTGGCATAAGTTGCTCTCTTTACTCTTCTGATCAGCTCTTCAGATTTTCCCGAGAACATGCTGCCGCAAATCAGCTCCAGCCACCCGCTTTGCTTCATTATGTACATTGGCTCTGCTCCCCTCTCTCTGCCAGCTGTGTTTTTGACAATATAAAAAACAGGCAAGAAGTGCTTCTTGCCTGTTGAGAAATCTATTATTACTTAAGACCGTATTTTTTATTAAAGCGATCAACACGACCATCAGCAGAAGCGAATTTTTGACGGCCAGTGTAGAATGGGTGGCATTCAGAGCAAATCTCAACGCGTACCTCTTCTTTTACTGAGCCTGTTTCAAATTCATTTCCGCAAGCGCATTTAACTGTTGCTTTTTTGAAATTAGGATGAATTCCTGCTTTCATTGTATCCATCTCCTTCCGCCCTGAATCCCGTGTGGAAACAGAGTTATTATTTCGGAGCATTGTCCGAAACGCATATGAGAAAATTATATCAGTGATTTACTTCTTTTGCAAATAGATTTTATCGTCTGGCTGATGATAGATTTGCCTGTTTCCATTCTTGATTGAGAATATCGAAAAATTCCTGGTTTGTTTTGGTCTTTTTCATTTTTCTCATGAATTTTTCCGCGAAATCAGGCGAATCTGACATCGTTTTGCGGATAGACCATAAACGGTCAAGATGCTCTTTAGGCACAAGCAGCTCTTCCTTACGCGTTCCAGAACGGCGAATATCGATGGCAGGGAAGATGCGGCGTTCTGCCAGAGAGCGGTCAAGATGAAGCTCCATGTTGCCCGTTCCTTTGAATTCTTCATAGATTACATCATCCATACGGGATCCTGTATCAACAAGAGCAGTGGCGAGGATCGTTAAGCTTCCGCCCTCTTCGATATTTCTCGCCGCCCCGAAGAAACGCTTCGGACGGTGGAACGCTGCCGGGTCAATCCCTCCGGAAAGTGTTCTTCCGCTCGGCGGAATCACTAAGTTGTAGGCGCGGGCCAGACGTGTGATACTGTCCATCAGGATAATGACGTCTTTCTTATGTTCAACGAGGCGCATAGCGCGTTCAAGCACAAGCTCGGCTACTTTGATATGGTTTTCCGGCACTTCATCAAACGTTGAGCTGACGACATCCCCAGCAACAGAACGCTCAATGTCTGTAACCTCTTCCGGTCTTTCGTCGATCAACAGCACAATCAGCTCTGCTTCAGGCTGGTTCGCTGTAATGCTGTTGGCGATTTCCTTCAGCAGCATCGTTTTCCCGGCTTTCGGCGGCGCAACAATCAAACCGCGCTGGCCAAAGCCTACCGGCGCCATCATGTCCATAATTCTTGTAGACAAGAAATTCGGTTTTGTCTCGAGCACCATATGGCGGTCTGGATAAAGCGGAGTAAGGGCTGGGAAGTGAACACGCTCTTTTGCCGATTCCGGATCATCTCCATTTACCGCTTCAACGTGCAAAAGTCCATAATAGCGCTCGTTTTCTTTTGGCGGGCGAACCTTGCCTGATACTTTGTCTCCGTTCCGTAAATCGAAACGGCGGATTTGTGAAGCTGAGATGTAAATGTCTTCAGAGCTTGGAGAATAGTTGATCGGTCTCAGGAAGCCAAATCCCTCTGATTGGATGATCTCAAGAACACCTTCCATAAACAGAAGATCTTCCTGCTCTGCATTCGCTTTCAGAATGGCGAAAATCAGCTCTTTTTTTGTCAGTTTGCTGTAGTAGGAGATTTTATAATGTCTTGCAAGTTCATATAGCTCTTTCAATTTCATATTTTCCAAAGAGGAAATAGATACGTCTTTCATAAAAAACACCACGCTTTTCATAGTCAATATCTTACTTTACACATGTAATCTGCTGCTTTTGCACAACATCCGCCAAAGCACATTCTTTTTTTAACATAAAGGAACTTCTATCGGTAACACTTCCACCCATGATCGGCGCTTTTGTTAAAAGGATTGTCTTAATGAGTTTTGAAGGAAGCGAGGACAAAAACATGAGAAGATCAATACTTATATCGTCTGTATGCGGTAGAAATTGAAACTTTCCTAGTGCTTAAAAGAAGGAATTACGCAGTTAAAAATCGCAGCACTCTTTATTTTTACCTTATTTCAAACAATTATTCAACTGAAATAAGGTTTTGACACGCAATTGATAGGGTTGTCTCTTTTTTGCAAAAGAAAAGCGGGTCAACACCCGCTTTTTCTCTTTGTTATGGACGGATTACGAGATTTGGTTTTTTCTTCAGGCTGTGTCTGCCGTCAACGAAACGGACAGTTCCTGACTTCGCACGGATGACCAAGCTTTCAGTCGTGCCGACAGACCCTTTGAATTGAACGCCTTTTAACAGCTCGCCGTCAGTTACGCCGGTAGCCGCAAAAATCGCGTCATCGCCTCTCACAAGGTCTTCCATACGCAGCACTTTGCTTAAATCAAGGCCCATTTTGTTGCAGCGTATGATTTCTTCCTCGCTTTGCGGAAGAAGTTTACCGATAATTTCTCCGCCCAGCGCTTTTAACGCTACAGCAGATAGGACGCCTTCAGGAGCTCCGCCTGATCCGAACAGGATGTCTACGCCTGTGTGGTCGAAAGCCGTGTTGATGGCGCCTGCGACATCCCCGTCATTGATCAGTTTGATTCTGGCGCCGGCCTCGCGAAGCTCGGAAATGATTTTTTCGTGTCTATCACGGTTTAAAATGGTGGCAACGACGTCCTCGACGTCTTTGTTTTTCGCTTTTGCTACAGCTTTAAGGTTATCAATGACTGGAGCTTCAATATCAATGCAGCCCACCGCTTCCGGACCGACTGCGATTTTCTGCATATACATATCTGGAGCGTTTAAAAGCGTGCCGTGGTCCGCAACTGCAATAACCGTCAGCGCATTCCAGCCGCCGCTTGCCAAAATGTTTGTGCCTTCGAGAGGATCAACGGCGACATCGACACGCGGACCGTACCCGTTTCCGAGTTTTTCCCCGATATAAAGCATCGGCGCTTCGTCCATTTCACCTTCTCCGATCACAACAGTTCCTTTCATCGGAACTGTATCAAAAACGTCTCTCATTGCGCTTGTTGCTGCTTCATCAGCCTCGTCTTTTTTTCCCCGGCCCATCCATCTTGCAGATGCTAATGCCGCAGCTTCAGTCACACGAACCAATTCCATTGATAAACTTCTTTCCATCTCAACACGATCTCCTCTCGCAAATAACCAATTAAGAATTTTGCAGCTGTTCTATCTCTTCATCAGTCATTCTCTCGCGCCAGATTGTGGCTCCCAGACCCTCGAGTTTTTTCTCAAGGCTGCTGTATCCGCGATCAATATGCTCCAGACCTGTAATTTCCGTGACGCCGTCGGCCATCAGCCCGGCAACCACTAAACAGGCTCCGGCCCGCAGATCGCTCGCCTTGACCTTAGCGCCTTGAAGGTCGACAGGTCCCGTTATGATTGCAGATCTGCCCTCTACCTTCATATTAGCGCCCATTCGTCTCAGCTCATCAATATGCTTGAATCTCGCCGAATAGATGGTGTCAGTCACGACGCTTGTCCCTTTTGCTCTCGTCAAAAGCGCTGTCATCGGCTGCTGCAAATCAGTCGGAAAGCCCGGGTATACTAGGGTTTTTACATCAACCGGCTTTAGGTTTTTCTGCCCGCCGACAATAAGCAGCTGGTCGTCGCTCGTCTCAATGTGAAAGCCCATTTCTCTCAGCTTTGCTGTTAAGGACTCAAGGTGTGTCGGGATTACATTATCGATGATGACCTCTTTGCCCATCGCAGCACCGGCAATCATAAATGTTCCGGCCTCAATTCTGTCCGGGATGATCGTATGTTTGCAGCCGTGCAGTTCCTTTACGCCATCGATTCGGATTACGTTGGTTCCAGCGCCTTTGATTTTTGCGCCCATGCTTGTGAGCAGTGTCGCGACATCAATAATCTCCGGCTCTTTCGCAGCGTTTTCGATGATGGTTTTCCCTTCTGCCAAAACAGCCGCAAGCATAATGTTAATCGTTGCCCCGACGCTTACGACATCTAAATAAATACGTGCGCCTCTCAGCCTTTCAGCGCGCAAATAAATCGCGCCCTGTTCATTGGTCACTTCAGCTCCGAGCGCTTCGAAGCCCTTGATGTGCTGGTCAATCGGACGGGGGCCCAAGTGGCAGCCGCCAGGCAATCCGATGACGGCCTGTTTAAAGCGGCCGAGCATCGCCCCCATTAAATAATACGACGCGCGCAGTTTTTTCACTTTTCCGTTAGGAAGCGGCATGCTGATCATTGATGTGGGGTCTACAATCATATCCCCATTCTCAAAATGCACATTACCGCCGATTTCCTGTAACAGGTCACGCAGCGTTTCAATATCTGAAATCTCAGGAAGCCCTTCTATTGTCACCTCGGAATTTGCCAAAATGGTTGCTGGTATTAATGCAACAGCACTGTTTTTAGCGCCGCTGATGTGTACTGTACCGTTTAACGAGTCACCGCCGGCAATATTCAACTTTTCCATGATAGTCTCCTTCCATAAGAAGATAGCTGCGGAGCTAAATAAAATGGCATTTTATTCTGTCTCTGCAAATAAAGCTCATGTCCAAAATCTAGCCAATTCGAAGAGAAAGAATACAACACATTGTAAAATATCAGGAAGAAAATAGCGAAGCTTTGCGGGGGCATAGGTTTCAAAAAATCGACAGAGACCCGCCGGCTAAAGAGACATCTTCGTCATCCGGCAAAAGCAGCACGCAACCCTCATTCCGATATCAGCTTCTGCAGCCCAATGATTCCTTCTCTGTAAGCGGCGTGCATCTGAAGGTCCGCTGGATCAGGACGGTGAAAAGCAAAGGCCGCGGCAAACAGACACTACACTCTGTTTGCCGCCGCTTGAATTACTTGTTCCAGTCTGCCAGGAATTGTTCGATTCCTTTGTCTGTTAACGGGTGCTTTGTCAGCTGATAAATGACTTTAAGCGGCATTGTGCCGATATGAGCCCCTCTTAATGCAGCTTCAGTTACATGCTGAGGATGGCGGATTGACGCCGCAATGATTTGCGTATCAAGCCCGTGGATATCAAAAATCTGCTTGACTTCTGAAATCAGGTCAAGCCCGTTATGGCCGATATCATCTAAGCGGCCTAAGAATGGAGATACATATGTAGCGCCCGCTCTTGCAGCAAGAAGCGCTTGGTTTGCATTGAAGATCAATGTGACATTTGTTTTGATGTTTAAGTCAGTAAGTGCTTTTACGGCTTTTAAACCGTCAGCCGTCATCGGGATTTTCACCGTGATGTTCGGAGCGATTTTCGCCAGTTCTTTTCCTTCCTCGATCATTTCCTCAGCTTTCAGAGAAATAACCTCCGCGCTTACAGAGCCCGGAACGACTTCTGTGATTTCACGAAGGCGGTCATGGAATGATACGTTAGCTTCTTTTGCTACTAAACTAGGATTCGTTGTTACACCGGCAAGAACTCCTAATTCATACGCTTCTTTAATCTCATCGATATTGGCTGTATCAATAAAAAATAACATTTACAAAAGCCTCCCTGAGTAAGAATTTTCAGAACTGTGAATATGATTGCGCTTTCTAAAGATAGACGGAAAACCGCCTGTCAAGCTGTCAGGCGGCTATAAAAAGTTCCAATTGAATTAAGCTTGGTTTGAAGAACCAAATTCACGCATTTTACCGATAACAGTTTCTTTAATCGCTTCGCGAGCAGGTCCAAGGTATTTACGAGGATCGTACTCGTCAGGCTTAGCTGCCAACGTTTCGCGAACAGCTTTTGCAGAAGAAATTTGGTTTTCAGTATTTACGTTGATTTTAGCTGTACCAAGTGAGATTGATTTTTTGATGTCAGCAGTCGGAATTCCAGTACCGCCGTGAAGAACGAGCGGAAGACCAGTTGAATTTCCGATCTCTTCCATTTCTTTGAAGCCAAGGTTTGGCTCACCTTTGTAAGGGCCGTGAACAGAACCTAATGCAGGTGCAAGGCAGTCGATGCCAGTGCGCTCAACAAGCTCTTGGCACTCTTTAGGATCAGCGTAGATTACGCCTTCAGCGATAACGTCGTCCTCTTGTCCGCCGACTGTTCCTAGCTCAGCTTCTACAGATACACCGTGGAAATGAGCAAGCTCAACAACTTTAGAAGTTGTTGCTACGTTTTCTTCAAATGGATGGTGAGAAGCGTCGATCATTACAGATGTGAAACCTGCATGAATCGCTTTCGCACAAGATTCAAAGCTTGAACCGTGGTCTAAGTGGATCGCAACAGGAACTGTCACTTTGTACTCTTCCATTAGTGCTTTTACCATAGCTACGACTGTTTTGAAGCCGCCCATGTAGCGTCCCGCACCTTCGGAAACACCAAGGATCACTGGAGATTTTTCTTCTTCAGCTGCTTGTAAAATCGCTTGAGTAAACTCAAGGTTGTTTAAGTTAAATTGTCCTACAGCATAACCTTTTTCTTTAGCTGTATTCAACATTTCCGTCATTGAAACTAAAGGCATGTCGAATGTCCTCCTTATGTAGCCTGATTGTCTTCTAGCGAAAAAAGCTTTCCACCCTAGCATGACCCATAATTTGCTGTCATATGTAAATACTCAGATCGCTTTTTCTCCATAACTAGAATACCAACTTTTCGACAAATCGGCAACACAATGAGCTCATTCAATTGTTTCTTCTTTTTGTCAGTTAGACTTCAGGGGCAGATATTTTTTGACGGCGTCTCTGATTTCGTCGATGTCAAACGGCTTCGCAAAGTGTGTCAATGCGCCCAGTTCCTTTGATTCCTGGATCATATCGAGTTCTCCGTAAGCCGTCATGATGATCACGCGGATGTTTTCATCAATGACTTTCATCCGTTTTAAGATTTCGATTCCGTCCATGCCGGGAATTTTCATATCCAGAAGGACAAGGTCCGGACGTTCTTTTGTCACAATATCAAGCGCTTGAAGGCCGTTCGCAGCCTGAAATGTCTGATAGCCCTCTTTATTGAACACTTCGTTAAGCAAAATACGTATTCCGTATTGATCATCAACGATTAAAATTTTTTCATTCATCATTTTACACCCCAATATTATGATTTTCGTCAAAAGTAAGCAGTAGTTTATGTATTCTGTTTGATTTTCCTATTTCCTTTAATTATAATAGTCTACTTTACGACATTTTCTGAGCATTTTCTCTTTTGTTGTATACTGTTATTGTACGTTATAAAGGAGGATTCACTTATGTTGAAAATATTTACGACACAGTTAACAGGTATTTTTTCCCGCATTCAGGATAAGGAATCTGACGCGATTGAAGATGGGGCGCGATTGCTTGCTCAAGCGGTGGTCAGCGGGCATTCCATATATATATACGGGGCAAATGAGCTTCAGGGCGTCTTATATGAGGCTACCGAAAGCAAAGAGCCGCTTCCTTCCGTCAAAGCGTTTCCCGCCAACGCGGATGAAGTGACAGAAAGCGACAGGGTGCTGATGTTTTGCTCAGGGACAGGTACAGATGAAGAACAGGCGCTCGCGAAAGAGCTTTATGAAAAAGGCGCGGGAGTCGTTTGCGTATCGCCGGCAGCCAAAGACAGCGCCGGAATCGAACAATATTGCGATGTGCATATTGATTCGAAGCTGAAAATGCCGCTCGTTCCCGATGAAGACGGCACCCGTTACGGCTTCCCTTCATTAATGACAGCATTGTATGTCTACCATGCTCTATCATTTACATTAAAAGAAATTCTGCAAGAGTATGCATAATCACTTATTGTACATGCTGTATCTTGCCGGAAACAAATAAAAAAGACTTGTCCGCTTTTGACAAACGGCAAGTCTTTTTTTATTACTTCTGATTTGCAGCTTCAACAGACGCTCCGATAAAGCCTTTAAATAATGGCTGAGGTCTTGTCGGTCTTGACTTGAACTCTGGGTGGAACTGAGAAGCCACGAACCAAGGATGGTCTTTCAGCTCGATAATTTCAACAAGGCGTCCGTCCGGGCTGGTGCCTGAGAATACGAAGCCTTGGTCTTCCATTTGCTGTCTGAATTCGTTGTTGAATTCATAACGGTGGCGGTGACGCTCGTACACCACTTCATCCTGATACACTTCAAATGCTTTCGTGCCCTCTTCAAGCTTACAAGGGTAAAGGCCGAGACGAAGTGTTCCTCCAAGATCTTCAACATCCTTCTGTTCAGGAAGAAGGTCGATGATCGGGTATTGAGTTGACGGATCAATTTCCGCAGAGTGAGCGCCTTTTAAGCCTAATACGTTTCGGGCATACTCAATAGATGCAACCTGCATGCCTAAGCAAATGCCCAAGAACGGAATGTTGTTTTCGCGCGCATGTTTTGTCGCAATGATTTTACCTTCAACACCGCGGTCACCGAAGCCGCCCGGTACGATAATACCGTCTGTGCCGCTAGTAAGCTCTCCGATGTTGCTTTCTGTTACTTCCTCAGCGTTAATCCACTTCACTTTTACATCTGTGTCAAACGCGTAGCCCGCGTGGCGAAGTGATTCAACGACAGAGATGTAAGCGTCAGGAAGCTCAACATATTTTCCGACAAGTCCGATTGTGGTCGTTTGAGACAGGTTGCTGACCTTGTTCACAAGCTCTTTCCACTCGGACATTTCCGCTTCTTTGCATTCCAGCTGCATGTGCTGGCAAACAAGCTTATCAAGTCCTTGTTTTTGAAGCTCAAGCGGAATGGAATAGAGGTTGTCCGCATCTTCACATTCAATAACCGCTTTTGTATCGATGTCGCAGAATAATGCGATTTTGTCCTTCATATCTTGAGAAATCGGCATTTCTGTACGAACAACGATAATGTTTGGCTGAATGCCCAGGCTTCTTAATTCTTTTACGCTGTGCTGTGTCGGTTTTGTTTTCAGTTCGCCGGCAGCTTTAATGTAAGGCACAAGTGTACAGTGGATGTACATCACGTTTTCACGGCCGATGTCACTCTTCATTTGGCGGATCGCTTCAAGGAATGGCAGGGATTCGATGTCTCCGACAGTACCGCCGATTTCTGTAATCACGACATCCGCGTTTGTTTCTTTACCCGCGCGGTATACGCGGTCTTTCAATTCATTTGTGATGTGCGGAATAACCTGCACTGTTCCGCCGAGGTAATCGCCGCGTCGTTCTTTTTTAAGAACTGTTGAATAGATTTTACCTGTTGTTACGTTGCTGAATTTATTCAGGTTGATGTCGATAAAACGCTCATAGTGGCCCAGGTCTAAGTCTGTTTCAGCGCCGTCATCTGTTACGAATACTTCACCGTGCTGGTAAGGGCTCATTGTTCCCGGATCGACGTTGATGTATGGATCGAATTTTTGAATTGTGACGTTCAGTCCGCGGTTTTTCAGCAAACGCCCTAATGAAGCTGCTACAATACCCTTTCCAAGTGAGGATACGACTCCCCCGGTTACAAAAATATATTTCGTCATTTCGTTTGCTCCTCTCTTCGCTCTAAGCTACATTTCTTAAAATGTACCGTTTTATAGGAAATCATTTAGCCTTTTAAATGATTTATAAGAAAAATGAGGGGTGAAAATAAGAAAGCTCCCTTTCAATTTCTTGAAAGGGAGCATAACGTTCTATGTTCTCTCTTCGTTTTTGAAGAGCCCAAAATACATACTACATAGTTCGACTATGAAAGTCAAGATCGATTTGAGGATGAAATTCTTTTACTATTTTTTATCCTCATCGCCTTCATCATAGTCATCTTCGTCATCTTCATCTTCTTCTTCATCGTCATCAATGAGATCATCATCAATTTCGAGTTCGTCTTCGTCGTCATCTTCATCGATATCGTCAAACTCATCAGCATCGAGATCAAGCTCTTCCTCAACCTCAGCCAAATCGAGCTCGTCTTCGTCAACCTCTTCAAATTCATCAAGATCAAGATCTTCTTCAACAGCTTTTTTCGCTTTTTTCTTTTTCGCCTTAACTGTCGGCTGTGTTTCTTCATCAAGCTGATCGTACGGATACCAGCTGCGAAGGCCCCAAGTCTGGTCAGAGAGCGCCAAGAAACGGCCGTCAATATTTAAATCTGTATAAAATTGTGCGATGCGGTCTCCAAGCTCTTCTTTTTTCACGCCGAGCAATGATGCAATTTCATTTAAAAGCTCCTGAAAAGGAACTGGTTTTTTATGATCTTCAAATAATTCGTGAGCGATTTCAACTAAAGCCATTTCCTTTAGCTGTTCCTGTGAATATTGTTTGATACCCAAGGTCGGACACTCCCTTTCTATTACTTATATGTATCTGTTTTATCAATAATGAAAGCGATATTGTATCGTTCTTATACAAACCATACCTCTCATTATAAACAAAATAAAACAGAATATGCTACCCTTAACAGCGTTAATTTAAATAATTTTACAAGAGTGATCCGACTGATAGATGTTTTGCCTTATTCTGCGAGCATTCTGGAGATAACCAGCCTTTGAATTTCTTGGGTACCTTCGTAGATTTGCGTAATTTTCGCGTCGCGCATATAGCGTTCAACCGGATAATCCTTCGTATAGCCGTAGCCGCCGAAAATCTGCACAGCTTCGGTCGTCACCTTCATCGCCGTATCCCCTGCCAGCAGTTTGGACATAGCGGAGGCTTTTCCATACGGAAGGCCTGACGACTCCAGCCATGCCGCCTGGTAGGTCAGTAGCCTTGAAGCTTCTATCATTGTCGCCATATCTGCAAGTTTAAAAGCTATGCCCTGCTGCTCGGCAATCGATTTGCCGAACTGTTTTCTTTCTTTTGCGTATTGAAGCGCCGCATCAAGCGCTCCCTGAGCGATGCCAACAGCCTGTGCCGCAATGCCGTTTCTTCCTCCGTCAAGCGTCTTCATCGCGATTTTGAAGCCTTCTCCTTCTTCACCGAGACGATTTTCTGCGGGAACGACACAGTCTTCAAAGATGATCTCTGTTGTCGGAGAAGAACGGATGCCTAGTTTCTTTTCTTTCTTGCCTGTCAAAAATCCTTCGAAATCCTTTTCTACAATAAAAGCGGAAATGCCTTTTTTCTTTTTCTCAGCGTTAGTGACTGCAAACACAATATAAATATCAGCGGCGCCACCATTTGTGATAAACACTTTTGATCCGTTTAATACATAGTCATCACCGATTCGCTCAGCGGTTGTTTTCATCCCGCCGGCGTCTGAACCGGAGCCTGCTTCAGTCAAAGCGAAAGCCCCGATTTTCTGCCCAAGGGCCAGCTGTGTTAAGTACGCTGCCTTTTGTTCTTCTGTGCCAAATGCAAACAGCGGCCAGCCGCAAAGCGAGATATGCGCCGAAAGCGTCACGCCGGTGGAGGCGCAGACTTTTGACAGTTCCTCCACCGCTATGACATAAGCCAGGTAGTCACTTCCGATTCCGCCGTAAGCTTCAGGCCACGGAATCCCTGTTAATCCTAAATCCGCCATTTCCCGAAACAGGTCACGATCGAATCGTTCTTGTTCGTCACGTTCTGCCGCTGTCGGTGCAACCTCATGCTTGGCAAAATCACGAACCAATTTCCGAATCATTTCGTGTTCTTCTGTTAATGAAAAATTCATCGCTTTTCCCCCATTGTCATATCAGCGCCCAAGACAGATTGAGCCAGAAGCTCCGCGACGTCATACGTTTTGACACGATCTTCCGCTTCTTTTGCCTTTGTGCCGTCCCCAAGCATCGTGAGGCAGTACGGACAGCCGGAGCTGATTACCGACGGATTGACTGCCAGCGCTTGCTCTGTTCTGGCGACATTAATCCTGTTGCCTGACTCTTCCTCCATCCACATCAAGCCTCCGCCAGCTCCGCAGCACATGCCGGTTTCCCGGTTTCTCTCCATTTCAATAAGCCGCACACCCGGAATGGCTTTTAAAATCTCTCTCGGCGGATCATAGACTTCGTTGTACCGTCCCAAGTAGCACGAGTCGTGGAAGGTGATCGTTTCATGAACTGGGTGCTGCGGTTTTAATTTCCCGCTCTTCACAAGATCGGCCAGCACTTCCGTATGATGATACACTTCGCCTTCAAAGCCGAAATCAGGATATTCGTTTTTAAATAAATTGTATGCGTGCGGATCAATCGTAACGATTTTTTTCACATTATTTTTTTCAAATTCCGAAATATTCTTTTCGGCCAGTTCTTGAAATAAAAACTCATTTCCGAGGCGGCGCGGGGTGTCCCCTGAATTTTTTTCTTTGTTGCCGAGGATCCCAAAGGTCACACCTGCTTGGTTCAGCAGTCTTGCAAAGGAGATGGCGATCTTTTGGCTTCTGTTGTCGTATGAACCCATGGAACCGACCCAGAAAAGATATTCGAATTCTTTTTCCTCTTTTTTTAATTCTTTTACTGTCGGAATATCGGCATCTGGGGCTGCGTCGCGCCAATTTTCACGTTCCTTGCGGTTGAGGCCCCACGGATTTCCCTGCCGCTCAATACTCGTCATCGCCCGCTGTGCGTCACTGTCCATTTTTCCTTCAGTCAGCACGAGATAGCGGCGAAGGTCAATGATTTTATCAACATGCTCGTTCATGACGGGGCACTGATCTTCACAGTTCCGGCAAGTGGTGCAGGCCCAAATTTCTTCTTCGGTAATGACATCGCCGATTAAGCTCGGACTGTAATCTAGCGCGGCGGCGGCTTCCTGTGATCCGCTCCCTGAGGCTGCCGCAGCCAGCTGGTTCCCTTTCGTATGCCGGAAAGCTGCAGCCGGCACCCATGGCGAGCGAGAAGTGACGGCAGCGCCTTTTTCTGTGAGGTGGTCCCTTAGGCGTAAAATTAAATCCATCGGCGACAGCATTTTTCCGGTGCCTGTCGCAGGGCACATATTGGTGCAGCGGCCGCACTCGACACACGCATACAGATCAATCAACTGGGACTGCCTGAAATCCTCAATTTTTCCCGCTCCGTAGCTTTCTTTCGTTTCGTCTGTGAAATCAATTTTTTCGAGCTTTCCGGACGCTTCAAGCCTGTTGAAAAAGATATTGGCAGGACCGGCAATTAAATGAGCGTGCTTTGACTGCGGCACATACACTAAAAAGCTCAGTAAAAACAGCAGATGCACCCACCATGCGATATAGAAAATCACCGCGGCGCCCGTCTCCCCGACGCCGCCAAGCAAAAACGCGATGCCTGAAGCGATCGGCTCGCTCCAAGAAAGCCCGTGATCATGCCAGATCAGATTCATTGCGTTCCCCAGTAAAACCGTCAGCATTAAACCGCCGATAAAAATGAGAACAAGTCCAGATTTAAAGCCTCGTTTCAGCCTGACGAGCTTTTCGATATAGCGTCTGTAAAATGCCCAGCCAACCGCAATTAAGATCAGAAACGTAACGATTTCCTGAAAAAAAGTGAAGGCGGGATAGATCGGGCCAAGCGGCAGATTTCGATCCGGGACCAGCCCTTTGATGATAAAGTCAATCGCTCCAAACTGAACCAATATAAAGCCGTAGAAAAACATGACGTGAATGATGCCGCTTTTCTTATCCTTGAGCAGTTTTTTCTGCCCGAATACATTCACCCATATGGCCTGAAGCCGTTCCTTGATCCGTTTATCGAACTGTTCCTTTTGGCCGAGCCTGATGTAAGCAAGCCTTGTTTTGACCAAATAGACAAACAAATAAACAGCGTAAGCGGTTACAATCAGAAATAATAATGCATTGACAATGAGAAAGCCGCTCATTCCAATTCCCCCTTTTTACTGATGAAGACCGTGATCCCCTGCCCCAAAATCTGTATAAGATTATCTTTATGATAAATAATGAATGAGTGTTCAGTCAATAATTAAATTCCTGCTGTTCGGGCACACTACTTACAACTACGGAAAGGAGTGCCGGGATGAAGGTATTTTTCGTGATTCTCATCATTGTCATCATACTATTAGCTTTAATCCTGCTGGATATCTTTATGGGCCGCGCCGCATACAGAAAGAAAGCGTACGAGCCTGTTTTTTCAAAAAAGAAAAGTGATATCGAATTGATTCACTGCGGCGCTGATCTTGTTGAACGAATGCTGGAAGATATACGCGATGCCGTCTCTTCCGTTCACGTGATGTTTTTCATTATGAAAAACGATGAGGTCAGCCACAATATGTTCACACTGCTGAAAACAAAAGCCCAGGCCGGCGTATCGGTTTATTTGCTTCTGGATTGGTCGGGCAGCCAAAAAATTAAAAAACCGGCGCTGGAGACAATGAAAAACGCCGGCGTTCACGTTCATTTTCTGAATCGGCCCCGTTTCCCTTATTTCTTTTTTCATATACAAAAACGAAATCACCGGAAAATTGCTGTGATGGATGGAAAAGTCGGCTATGTCGGCGGGTTTAACATTGGTGAGGAATACCTTGGGAAGAAGGCGAAGTTCGGCAATTGGGAGGATTATCATCTGCGTATGACGGGAGAAGGTGTCCAAGATCTTCAAACACTTTTTACAGCCGACCTGAAACGAAATACCGGATCAGCCGAACTGGGTCCGGATGTTTGGCCTGAGCTTCCCCAAGGGAATATCCCTCATAAGATTTATGCGACTGACGGCTATTCTCTTGAAAAAACGTATTTGGCAAATATCTCACAGGCGAAAGAGCGCATTACGATTTGCACGCCATATTATATTCCGACTAAACCGCTTCAGCAGGCCTTGGTCAAAGCAAGAAAAAACGGTGTAGACGTTACATTGATTGTGCCGATGAAATCAGATCACCCGCTGGTCAGAGAAGCTGCTTTTACATATTATTCGGACCTGCTGGATGCCGGCTGTCTCATCTACCGTTTTTACCAAGGGTTTTATCATGTGAAAGCCTTGATCATTGACGATCACTTCAGCATCATCGGCACAGCCAATTTTGATCAGCGCAGCCTGTTTTTAAATGAAGAGGTAAACGTTGAAATTGATGATGTTGCATTTACAAAAAAAGTCTATGCCACGATTGAAGAGGATATTAAAAAGTCGGAGCTGCTGACAAAAGAAAATTTCAAAAAGCGCACGTTCAGGCAGCGACCAGCGGAATGGCTCGGTAAAGCATTATCTTATTTTTTATAAAGGAGAGTTCCTATGATTTTCAGATTCGGGTTCGTCTCAAATGCGATGAGCCTTTGGGATGCGTCTCCCGCCAAAACACTGACATTCGCCCGTTATTCAAAGCTGCCCGAGGATGAGAGAAAAGAAGCCCTTTTGGCTGTGACGAAAGCCAACTTGCTCAATACCATGAGAACCCTTCACTATATCATCGGCCACGATATTCCATTGTACCGTTTTTCCAGCTCAATTGTGCCGCTGGCCACTCATCCTGACGTGATGTGGGACTTTGTGACGCCGTTTCGCAAGGAGTTCCGTGAGATTGGAGAGCTCGTGAAAAAATACAATCTGCGCACAAGCTTTCATCCTAACCAGTTTACCCTGTTTACTAGCCCTAAAGAATCCATTACAGCAAATGCAGTAACCGATATGGCTTATCACTACCGCATGCTTGAAGCGATGGGGATTGCAGACCGCTCAGTTATCAACATCCATATCGGCGGCGTTTACGGAAACAAAGAAAACGCTCTGAAACAATTTCATCAAAACATGAAAATGCTTCCGAAAGAGATCAAACAGCGGATGACGCTGGAAAATGACGATAAAACGTACACCACGGAAGAGACGCTTCAGGTCTGTGAACAAGAGAATGTTCCGTTTGTCTTTGATTTTCATCATTTTTACGCAAACTCGGATGATCATGCAGACCTGAATGAAGCACTGCCCCGGATGATCAACACATGGCAGCGGATCGGATTGCAGCCGAAGGTCCATCTTTCCTCTCCAAAATCGGAGCAAGCGGTGCGCAGCCATGCGGAATATGTAGACGCCAACTTCTTGCTGCCGCTTTTGGAGCGCTTCAGGCAATGGGGAACCAATATTGATTTTATGATCGAGGCGAAACAGAAGGACAAGGCGCTTCTCCGGCTGATGGATGAATTGAGCTCAATCCGCGGCGTGAAACGGATTGGCGGCGGCACTCTGCAATGGAAATCATAAGTGTGCAAAAACAGGTTTACAGTTTGTACACATTGGGAACATACGCTATATAAGACAAGAATCAATGGAGGAGAAAGAACATGAAAAACATCAAGTCTCTAAAAGTAGCCGCACAGGCATTTACTTTAAGAAATTTGATTCACCTATATAAAATGTGCCATTCCGGAAGCCACGAGGTTTATATTTACTCAAAGAAAACGATGTGCAAAATCAAAAGCTTAATCGAGCTGGAAACGTTCCGTATGGCTCATAACGAAAAAGAATATCTGATTGTGGTTGAAGGAACAAAAGCGTCTCAGCTGGTTGAAAAGTTTCAGAATATGATTGAGCCCGCTGAGAGAGAAGCGCTCTAACTTACATAAAAAAGGATAGACAGTGATGTCTATCCTTTTTCTTATGCTCGTTTATAATGCAGCTGCGCCGCCTGTCCAAATCGTTTCATATCGGTTAAACGCAGCTTTGTTTCGGTATTTTGTTCATGAAACAGCGGAATGCCGCTCCCCAATACAACCGGGATGACAGTGATGATGTATTCGTCGATGGCGTCCTCTTTCATAAAAGTATTCACCAGCTCTGCCCCGCCCGCGATCCAGATATTTAAGCCTTTTTGCTGTTTTAAGCGGCCGGTGAACGCTTTGATGTCTTCATCGATAAACATCACGTGTTTATCATGATAGCTGTCGGGCGTTTCTGTAAACACGTAGCATGTTTTATCCTGATACGGAAAATCGGGTGTGAGAATTTTGATGTGTTCGTATGTGCTCCGCCCTAAAATGACGGTATCAACAGTCTGATAAAATTCACTGTACCCGTTATCACCCTCGCCTTCAAATTCATCCAGCCAGTCGACGCTCCCATCCTCTCTCGCGATCATCCCGTCTAACGAAACAGCTATGTACAGCACATTTTTTCTATCCATACTCTCCTCCTATTGCTGCACCATCTCTCCGAACTGTGCATGATGCAGTCTGCTGTAAATACCGCCGGCTTCGATCAGTTCCTGATGCCGCCCTTGTTCCTCGATACCGTTTTTTGTCACGACGACAATTCTGTCCGCGTGTTTGATCGTCGCCAGTCTGTGGGCGATCACCAGCGTCGTGCGCCCCTCCGACAATTCTTGAAGCGCCTTTTGGATCGCCGCTTCTGTTTCTGTATCAAGGGCAGAAGTTGCCTCGTCCAAAATCAGGATAGATGGATTTTTCAAGAACATCCTCGCAATTGAAAGGCGCTGCTTTTGCCCGCCGGAAAGTTTTACGCCGCGTTCTCCGATGACAGTGTCCAATCCATCCGGCATGTTATTGACGAGTTCTTCTAAGTGAGCCTGCTTCACAGCCTGCCAGATTTCCTCTTCTGATGCGTCCAAACGGCCATATGCAATATTCTCTCTCAGTGTGCCCGAGAATAAGAAAACGTCCTGCTGCACAACGCCAATCTGCCCGCGCAAGGAAGACAGCGTCATGTCTTTAGTGCTGATGCCGTCAATGGTAATGTCGCCTTCTGACGCTTCATAAAAGCGCGGAAGCAGACTGCAAAGTGTTGATTTCCCCGCTCCGGACGGACCGACAAACGCTACCGTTTCCCCCGCCCGAATGGTCAGGTTAATGTCATGAAGGACATGTTGATTCTCATCATAGCCAAACGAAACATGCTGATAGCGGATATCGCCTTTCAGTCCGGAAACGTCTCTCGCCTCAGGAGAATCCTGAATATCCGGCTCCGTCTCCATCAGTTCCATGTAGCTTTTAAAGCCGGCAATTCCCCGCGGATACATTTCAATAATGGCGTTAATTTTGTCAATCGGCCGAAACAGGACATTCGTTAATAGCACAAACGCCACAAATTCTCCGTATGACAAGGAGCCTCGGATGACAAACCACGTACCGCACAAGAGGACAAACAGCGTAACAAACCGTGTCAGCATATAGCTGATGGAGCCGTTTTTCGCCATGATTTTATATGATGACAGCTTAGTGATGCGGAATCGCTGATTGTTGACAGCAAAGCGCTCTTTTTCAAACGATTCATTGCCGAACGCCTGAACGAGCCGGATGCCGCCGATATTATTTTCTACCCGCGCACTGAAGTCTCCGATATCCTTGTTCAGCGTCGTAAACGCTTTGGTCATTTTTTTGTTGAAGTAAAGCGCAAGCCAAATGACAATCGGCATGATAATAAACGTCAGCAATGCCAGCTGCCAGTTGATAAACAGCATAACCCCGAACGCCCCGAGAATCGTCATAATGGCGATGAACAAATCTTCTGGACCGTGATGGGCGACTTCGCCGATGTACATTAAGTCGTTCGTCAGCTTCGACATTAACGTTCCCGTCTTGTTGTTGTCGTAAAATTTGAAGGACAGCTTTTGCAGATGGTCAAATAGCGACTTTCTCATATCGGTTTCAATATTGATTCCGAGCATATGCCCCCAATACGTGACGACATATTGAAGAGCCGAGCTGAGCGCGTAAACCGCGAACAATCCGATTGAGGTCGCGATGATCAGGCCCCAGTCTCTCCCCGGAAGCAAGGTATCAATAAAATAATTGACGATTAAAGGAAAACTCAGCTCCATTAAGCCTCCTGCGATCGCCGAGAAAAAGTCGAGAAAGAACAATGTTTTATATGGTTTATAATACGCAAAAAATTGCCGCAGCACCCTATCTTCCCCCAATGCATTAATAACTGATAAGATTTCTCAATTATACTATACACTGGCTGTTTTGAAAGACAGTATTTCTTTTTTCTTACAGAACACTTGAAAAGAGACGGGCAACTGATTCCTTTGTCCGGTCGGCCATTCCTCTTTTATAAAAGCCGACAGGGCTAAGCTTCTCACTTTCCAGCATATCCTCTTCGAAATGGTCTTCCAAGGTGCGGATCGCTTCGGCATCCGTGAAAAAAACGTTCACTTCAAAATTGAGCTGAAAGCTGCGCATATCCATGTTTGCGGTTCCGACTGAGGCGAGATCGCCGTCAATGATTATCACTTTTTGGTGCATGAAGCCTTTTTGATAGGAATACACCTCAATCCCTTCTAGAAGCAGCTCAGGGAAATACGATCTCGACGCGTATTGCGTTAAAAAGCTGTCATTCGTCTCCGGCACCATAATCCGCACCTGAACCCCTTTTGTCGCGGCGGCTTTCAAAGCCGTGCGGATGGATTCATTCGGGACAAAATAAGGCGTGGCGATCCACACAGATTTCTGCGCTGTAGAAATCATTTCATAGTAGAGGTCACTCATGCTTTCCTTCATGTCAGGCCCTGTCGCGACAATTTGATAAATGCCTCCTCCCTCCACGGGGACTGGCGTATTGTATTCTTTTTGATCAATTAACACTTCATTAGAGACATATTCCCAATCCAGCATAAAGATGGCGTGAAGCGTTTGCACAATTTCTCCTTCCAGCCGCAGATGAGTGTCTCTCCAAAAACCGATAATCGGGTCTCGGCTGATATATTCCTTCCCGACATTCAATCCGCCGACAAAACCGACTTTCCCGTCTATGATCACGATTTTACGGTGATTTCGAAAATTCAATTTCTGATTGAAGAACCCGTATTTCAGCGGAGAAAAAGGAACGATGTCCACGCCCGCTTTTTTCATTTTCATAATATCTCTTCCTGCCAATTTGATGCTGCCCGCAGCGTCATATAAAAACCGCACCTCGACACCCTGACGCGCCTTTTCCATCATAATCTCCATCATGCCGCGCCCAAGCATGTCCGATTTGAACATGTAGTATTCGATATGCAGATAAGATTCCGCTTTCCGCATTGCTTTGAAAATATCAGGAAAGGTTTCTTCCCCGTTTTTCAAAACCTTCACCCTGCTTTTCGTGTTGATATTCATATGTGAAGCCCTGATGGAATAGGTAAAAAACCTTTCTTGATTGTCCTTCAATCCGGTCACTTCAGGCGTTTCCTCCATGTCAAACTGCTTTCGAAGCTTCTCCCTGTTGTACATTCGTTTTGTTTTAAACAGCTTTCCTTTTACATACAGCTGTCCGGAAAACAGATAAAACATGTAGCCCGCGATCGGAAAAAAGACTAGAATATGTATCCATAACAGCGTGTGCTGTGACGTTCGATTTTCAAGGATTAACGAATAAATGCTGAACAAAATAATGCCGGCATAGCAAAGCAATCCTCCGTAAAACTCAAGCCTGGAAACCGGAAAAACCCATATGACGTATGCCCCGATGAGCATGATATATAAAAAGAAAAACTCCAGTCTCCTTTTCAGCATTTGTCTCCTCTCCAATCCGATCCGATTACCTTCGTATTTCCTCTTATTTCTAACCTTTAAACCTTTCTATGAAAAAAGCCTCTCCGCGCACGGGGCGGAAAGGCTTACGAGGAGGCTTCCTGTGATTGGCCGGAAGTAAAGTTCTTGAGCAAATCTGGCTTCAGCGAGTAGCTGCTTTTGATTTTATGCTTAAAGAAGCCGACAGCCAATCCCGTGATGGCAATGGACAGGATGGAGCAGAGGCCTTTTTGCAAACCGACGGAAAAAATGCCGGCCAGCACAACGGCGAAATCGAAGGCGAAATTAACCGTTCCCGGATTCCACCCGTATCGCTTTTGCATAAATAAAGCGAGAATATTGGCGCCGCCAAGGGATGCCTGATGATAAAACATGAGCGACAGGCCGAACCCGATCAATGCTCCGCCGCAAATCGCGCCGGCAAACGGGGAAAAAGAGACGGGCGGAAGCCAGTGATCAGCGCTTGTAAAAAGAGTCAGTGCTGTTACTGCAAATAACGTGGATAAAGTGAAGCTGGCACCCATTCTGATAAAAGAAAAGACATAAAACGGGATATTAATCAGAAAGAAGATAATAGCAAACGAGGAATGAAACACGTACGTCAGGCTTAGAGAAAGGCCGGCTGTGCCGCCGGTTAATACATGAGAATGTCTGAGAGTCAGAACCCCGGCGCTAGTGATGAGGCAGGCAGTTAAAATGAGGAACATCCGTTTCATTCTTCACTCTCCTTTTTCGAACATATTGTTATTTCCAAATACAAAAATATCAGTATTCCTTGCCGCCAAGCAATTGTCTTGTAAGAAAATATCTTAGGTTTTTATTTTTTCCTATAATGTGAAGAGAAGATGAGAAATCCCCCTTTTTGGCAAAGGGGGATGTTTTTACGGATGCTGTATGTGTCGTTTCGAACGCTTGCGATATACGACATAGCTGCGGGTCAGGTATTTGAGCGGCAGGCTGAACACGTGAACCAATCTCGTAAATGGCCACATGATAAAAATGACGTATCCCATGAGAATATGAAGCTTAAACCATAGCGGAACACTCTCCATTAAAGAAGCGTCCGGCCTCAACAAAAAGATCTGCCTGAACCACGGCCCGACTGTTGTCCGGTAATCGAATCCTTTCGAATCAACGTTGAGAAATGTGGCTGCAACGCCCGAGACCATCACAAACAGCAGCAAAAACAGCGTGAGAAAATCGGAGGGCGAGCTGGTTTTGCGGATCCTTTTGTCAAACAGCCTTCTGTATGTCAGGATGAAAAGTCCAATTACTGCAGCAATTCCCGCCGGCAAGCCGACGCCAATCGCCATTTTGTGATAAACGTGTTCTGTGATGCCGATTGCACGATACACACCTTCGGGGATGAGAATGCCCATAACGTGTCCGCCGATAACAAACAGCATCCCCCAATGAAAGAGCGTGCTGCCCGCCGCAAGCTTTTTCTTTTCTAACAGTTCGCTTGATTTGGCGGTCCAGCCAAACTGGTCGTGCTGATAGCGGTAAATATGCCCGCCGATAAATATCGTCCATACCATATACGGCATGATGACCCACAGGATCTGCCCGCTCATGTCCGAACAGCTCCTTCGCTGCTTTCACACAAGCCGATTTCCTCAAGCGCGGTAAGCAGTGCATCCAGCAGTACGGCATATAAACTTTGGTTTTGATCTAAACGGGATGTCAGCTCCCGCAAATTAGACAGATACTTCTCAAATATGCTCTTGGCTTCCTTCATCTCCGCAATGGCGGCGAATTCCAGCATAAGCGGCAGGTAATCGGGAAGCTCTTTGTCTGTCGGGAGGAAGCCGGATTGCTCATATGTGTTCTTTAACTGCAGCAATTCAATGCCGCGTTCCCTTTGCTCGCCTGAGTTAAAGTAGGTGACATACATATTCGTTTTTTTCCCGAAGTCAAAAGTGTATACATAATGTTCAATCAGGGCCTGCTGGGAAAAACATGCTGATGACTTTACAAAGTGAAGCAGTTTCTCCCGGATATGCTGATTTTCGATTTCATTGATCAGATCTTCCCATTCGGGATGTTCCGCTCTCCACTCTTCATCCGGATACGAAAGAAGATAAGAAAGAGCCGAGAATGTGATTTGCCGGTCTGTGGTGTTCATCGTGTTACACCTCATTTTTCTTTGGTTATATACAAGAGCCGGGACCGCCTGAAAATGATAAGCCGCAGCTCCCTTGTTCAGCGTATAAATCAGAAATGTCTTCACGGTGGCTGCTCGGAATCACAAATCGGTCATCGTATTTGGCGATCGCAAGCAGCCGATACATGTCTTCAATTTGCTGTTCTGTTAAGCCGACACTGGAGATCAGTGCCGGGTCGATGGATTTATTCGTCTGGACCGCCCTCATATACTGGCGCATGACAGACATTTTCTTTAATGTGGACCGAATATGATCTGTATCACCGGCCGTTAATAGCTGCGCCAAATAGTCAATCGGAATCCTCATTTGGTCGATAGCCGGAAAAATGTCTTCCGCTGTTTGCCGGCTTCCCTCTCCTTCAAAGAGATTCATGATCGGACTCAAAGGAGGAATGTACCAAACCATCGGCAATGTCCGATACTCCGGATGAAGCGGCAGGGCAATTTTCCAGTCGATGATCATCTTATAAATGGGCGATTGCTGTGCAGCCTCTATCCATTCTGTCGGGATGCCCTGTTCTTTTGCTTGTTTAGCAACCTCGGGATCATTCGGATCAAGAAACACTTCTAATTGAGAATGATAGAGATCCTTTTCATTTTCTGCAGATGCCGCTTCCTCCACCTTATCCGCGTCATACAGCATGACGCCCAAATAACGGATTCTCCCTACACATGTTTCAGAGCAAATGGTCGGCAGTCCCGCCTCCAAACGCGGAAAGCAGAGTGTGCATTTTTCCGCTTTGTTCGTTTGCCAGTTAAAATAGACTTTTTTATAAGGACAGGATGAAACACAGTATCTCCATGAACGGCAGGCATTTTGATCCACGAGCACAATGCCGTCTTCCTCGCGTTTATACATGGCGCCGGACGGGCAGGACGAGACACATGCCGGGTTGATGCAGTGTTCACAGATGCGCGGAAGATACATCATAAAAACTTCATCGAATTCTGTTTTGATAGACTCCTCCATCTTTTGAACATTCGGATCTTCAAGTCCCGTAATATGTCCGCCCGCCAGATCATCCTCCCAGTTTGGCCCCCACTCAATATTCATAAAATCTCCTGTCAGCGACGATTTTGGCCGCGCTACGGGCTGATGTTTTTTCTGCGGACTGTTAGTCAGCGTTTCATAATCATAGTTCCAAGGCTCGTAGTAATCATCAATGGTTGGCTGATTCGGATTATAGAAAAGATTTGCAAGACGGTTGGTTTTCGGGCCTGATTTCAGCTCGAGCTTTCCTTTTTTTAAGGTCCAGCCGCCTTTATATTTGTCCTGATCCTCCCATTGCTTCGGATAGCCGATACCTGGCTTTGTTTCTACATTATTGAAATACATATATTCGGCACCGGAACGGTTTGTCCATGTGTTTTTGCAGGTCACGCTGCACGTGTGGCAGCCGATGCATTTATCTAAGTTCATGACCATTCCGATTTGCGCTTTAATCTTCAAGCCAATCGACCTCCTTCAGCTTGCGGATGACCACATTCAGATCGCGCTGATTCCCCGTAGGGCCATAGTAGTTAAAGCCGTAGCTGAGCTGGGCATAGCCGCCGATCATCTGTGTCGGCTTAACGTGAATCCTTGTCGGACTGTTATGGGTGCCTCCGCGGTTATTGGTCAGTTTTGTGCCGGGCACGTTGATGTGGCGGTCTTGGGCATGGTGCATAAACGCCATTCCTTTTGGTATCCGGTGAGACAGAACCGCTCTGGCTACGACAACACCATTTCGGTTAAAGCATTCAATCCAATCGTTGTCTTTGATATCCGTATCTGCCGCATCATCTTTATTCATCCATACTGTCGGCCCGCCGCGGAATAGCGTAAGCATCGGCAGGGAATCAAAATACATGCTGTGCACGGACCATTTATTATGCGGCGTTAAATAATTGAGAACGATTTCTTTGCCCTCTTGATCTGGCCGTTTGCTTAAGAAAGGGCGATGCTGGAGGATCGGTTTAAAGGTCGCCATCGTTTCCCCGAACTCCATCATCAGCTCATGATCGACATAATAGGATTGTCTGCCTGTCAGCGTACGCCAAGGGATTAATTTTTCCACATTTGTCGTAAACGGCGAATACCTGCGCCCGCCTTTTTCCGAGCCTGTAAATGCCGGAGATGTGATCACCGTTTTGGGCTGAGCCGTGATTTGTTCGAACGTAAAGCATTCTTCCTCCCGCTCTTCAGCCAGATCTTTCAGCTTCAGATTCGTGATGTCTTCAAGCGATTCCCATGCTTTTACGGCAACTTTTCCATTCGACGTGGACGAAAGGGTTAAAACGGCTTCTGCCGCCTGCTTGGCCTCGCTTATATTCGGACATCCCTTTGCGACACTGTCTGTGGTGACTTCTCCCAGCCTTTTTTTGAGTGATTCGTATTCATCGGCAATCGACCAGCTCATGCCTTTTGTTCCGCTTGGTTTTAAGGCGGCGTTTGGGCCGAGCGCGGTCATTTTATGAAAGATTTGTTTGTAGTCCCTTTCAACGACTTGAATGTTCGGCATTGTTTTCCCCGGGACGGCTTCGCATTCGCCTTTGCTCCAGTCCTTGATTTTTCCGAGAGGCTGCGCCATTTCCTGCATCGTGTCATGGAGGAGCGGTGCGGCGACAGCTTCTTTTACCGGCTTCATATCAACTTCTTCCGCGAGATTGGAGACGGCTTTTGATAAAGCCTTGAAAATATCCCAGTCCGACTTCGATTCCCAAGGAGCCGAAATAGCCGGGGCAAAGGGGTGGATAAACGGATGCATATCAGTGCTGCTGAGATCGTGTTTTTCATACCATGTCGCCGCCGGAAGCACGATATCGGAATACAAGGCGGTACCGGCCATTCGGAAATCGAGATTGATTAACAAATCGAGCTTTCCTTCCGGTGCCTGCTCGCGCCACTTGATTTCTTCAGGACGGATACTGTCGCTGTCGTCATTCATCAAGCCGTTCGTCGTTCCCAAGAGATGCTTGAGAAAATATTCATGCCCTTTTCCCGAACTGGAGATCAGATTCGCCCTCCACACGAACAGGTTTCTCGGAAAATTCGCTTCATTGTCAGGATCTTCAATGGCAAATTTCAGTTTTTTCTCTTGAAGCTGGCGGGCCACATAGTCAGCAACGTCTTTTGTTGTCTTCGCTCCCGCTTTTTCAGCTTCTTTGTACAGGTCAATTCCGTTTTTATCAAATGTCGGATAAGACGGAAGCCACCCGAGTCTTGCCGCCAGCACATTGTAGTCGGCGTGATGCTTGTAGCGGGAGGATGCCGCGATCGGAGATGCTAAGTCACTGACCGGCTGATCCTCGTAGCGCCACTGGTCAGTCGCAAAATAGAAAAAGGAAGTGCCGTTTTGCAGCTTTGGCGCCCCCTCCCAATCCTTAGCGTTGGCGATCGTCTGCCAGCCTTCAGCAGGACGGAGTTTTTCCTGTCCCACATAATGAGCCCAGCCTCCGCCGTTTACGCCTTGGGCGCCTACCAGTAAAACAAGATTTAACACCGCCCGGTAGATCGTGTCTGAGTTGAACCAGTGGTTGATCCCCGCTCCTACGATAATCATGGACCGGCCCTCTGTATCGATCGCATTTTGAGCAAATTCCCTGGCAATGTTAATGACCATCTCTTTTTTGATCCCTGTCACCTGCTCCTGCCAGGCTGGCGTAAACGGCTCAGGATCGTCATACGAGCAGGCTGATTTTGCCCCGATCCCCCGATTCACGCCGTAGTTAGCCAAAATCAAGTCAAATACGGTTGTGACATACACATCCTCATTGTCCAGCGCCAGTTTTTTTATAGGCAGATCTCGCTCAAGCACTCTGTTCCCCTCATTTGAGAAATAAGGGATTCGAACCGTGCCGATTTCGTCCTCTATGCCGAGCACCGAAAGCCGGGGTTCAATCGATTCGCCTGTTTCTTCATCTATCATGTGCAGGTTCCATTTCTTTTGGCCGTCCCAGCGGGAGCCTATTGTTCCTTGCGGGATCGCGAATGCGCTTGTACGTTCATTCCACACCGCAGGCTTCCACTGATCATGCTCCGTCTGCCGCCCGATGTCCTTTGCATGAAGAAAACGCCCGGCCGTATACACGCCATCCTCTTTAGTTAGAGTGACAAAGAACGGGAAATCCGTATATTGCTTTGCATACTCTATGAAACGCTCTGTCTTCTGATTAACGTAAAACTCCTGCAGGATCACATGACCCATCGCCATCGCAAGCGCGCCGTCTGTTCCTTGGCGGATGCTCAGCCAGTCATCTGCAAATTTAGAGGATTCCGCGAAATCCGGGCTGATTGAGATGACCTTAGCGCCTTTATAGCGGGCTTCTGCCAAAAAATGCGCATCCGGCGTCCTCGTTAACGGCACATTGGAGCCCCATGTGATGATATAGCCTGAGTTGTACCAATCACTGCTTTCCGGGACGTCTGTCTGGTCGCCCCAGATTTGCGGGGATGCCGGGGGAAGATCCGCATACCAATCATAGAAACTGAGCATAGGGCCGCCAATCAAAGACATAAACCGCGAGCCTGACGCATGGCTGATCATAGACATAGCCGGAATCGGAGAAAACCCGATATTCCGGTCAGGGCCGTATGTTATAACCGTATACAGCAAAGAAGCAGAAATCAGCTTCAGCACCTCCGGCCATTCAGCGCGCACAAAGCCGCCCTTTCCCCGCGCCTGTTTATAGGACTTCGCTTTATCCGGATTTTCAACGATCGATTTCCATGCTTCCAAAGGGTTTTGATGAGCCTGCAATGCTTCCCGCCACAAATTGATCAGCACACTGCGCACGTACGGATATTTCACACGGAGCGGGCTGTAAATATACCATGAAAAACTGGCCCCCCGCGGACAGCCTCTCGGTTCGAAATCAGGCATATCCGGGCCGGTTGACGGATAATTCAAGTTTTGACCCTCCCACGTGACGATGCCGTTTTTCACGTATATATTCCAGCTGCAGGACCCTGTGCAGTTGACACCGTGGGTAGAGCGGACGACCTTATCGTACTGCCATCTGTTTCTGTATACATTCTCCCAATCACGATCTTCATAGGTTGTTTGGCTATGTTTATTTGATTGATGCTCAATAGGAGAGAAATAGTTTAATCTCCTAAACAACGGACTCATTTTCTTTTTTTTCATGAATATTTCACTCCTTCCGAGTCAGGTATTCTAAATTCACTATATACAGAGGCAGGATGTTTCCTTGTGAACTATGTCACACACTCCCCTTTTTTCACAGAAAGTTCACATGAGGAAGAAGGAATGGAAATACCGAACAAAAAACCCGGTTCCTTTTAGGAATCGGGCTCAGCGTTTTCGTCCTGAGATCTATGCATGTATCGCAAAAACAGCTCATAAGAGAAAAAGACATTTTGCTGGAGCATCACCAGAAAATTCATCTGCAGCTGCGGATAATAGGACATGATTTTCTTTAATATGTAAAAAGGGATATTGAGCATAAGAATGTCATCGGATGTTCGGACTGAAATGAATGGAGATAAAAACATCCCGCCTTTTTGATCGATGGGAAACACATCGCCTTTTTCCCACAGCGCAACGGTTTGCGACCCTTCAGGCAGCCTGCTGTCAATAAAACGAATACTGCCTTTTAATACAATATAAATGGATTGAGAATGGAGAAAAGATGGATCCTGATCACATGAACCGCGGATAAACGTCCCGTTATTCAGCAATGTTTCGACAATGGATAGAGGCACTTCATTAAACATAGGAAGTTGTTTCAAAAAAAATAAATAGTCACACTGATTCATAGGGAAGCCTCCTGTGCTAAGGATAGCTTTAGTGTAGCCCGGCCGATCCATGACAGCAGTGATGTATTTCACAGATGATATGATGAATGTCACTTATTGGCGGTATTTTTGCTTTTATAATGAAACAAGAAAGGAGTGTTTCGATGAAGGCGCTTATTCCGAAGCAGCACGGCGCTTGGGCCATGCTGCTGATTCCGTTTTGCCTCGGTATGGTGAAGGGAGGAGCGGTTCTTTGGCATATACCCCTATTTTTAGGCTGGCTTTTTCTTTATTTGGCTGTTTATCCTGTTACGCTGGCATTAAAAAAGAAACAAATCAAACCCTATCAAAAGTGGATAATTTCTTACAGTTTTCCAGCCTGCAGCTTTTTGCTTGCCGCTGTCATCCATAAGCCGTCTTTTATCTGGCTTGCCTTTTCTTTGCTGCCGCTGTTTCTCATTCATGTGTATTATGCCCGGCTAAAAAATGAACGAGCGCTGCTGAATGATTTTGCGGGCGTCTTATTCTTTTGTACAGGCGGACTCGCCAGCTGCTGGCTGGGGACGGAGACTCTTGACGGCTGGGCATGGTTTATTTTCGCACAATCTGCTTTGTTTTTTATCGGAAGTTCATTTTATGTGAAGTCGGTGATCCGGGAGAAGAATAATAGAGTATTTGCTTACTGGTCGTGGGGCTATCACCTGATCCTCCCCTTACTTTCCGCAGCTCTCGGAGGTGGATGGGCCGTTCTCGCCTTTATCCCCAGCAGTTTGCGTGCATGGTTTTTTCACGGAAAGAAGTGGCCTGTTCAAACGATCGGCATACTTGAAATCGTCAATGCGTGCTTCTTTTTCGCCATCATGTGTATTTGGCTAACAAGATAAAAACAAGGACATATTGCTGTCCTTGTTTCCTCTTAATCAATATTACAAATCTCTAACGGGCAATTTTCGCACTCAATCTCACACCGTAAATAGTCCCGCTGATGCAGTACAATCTTTCCGGAATCCTCTATTGAAATAACCCCTTGTTTGCGGAGATCCCCCAGCATGCGGTTGACGCTCTCTCTTGCAGCCGCGCAAAATTTTGCCAAATCCTGGTTTGTCAGGGCAATGTTAATGAGAATACCGTCACTCCGGTTCACCCCATAGCTGTTTGACAAGCGGATGAGGGTGGAGTAGAGCGCCCCTTTTTTGCCATGAAGAAGAAGGTCTCTGATTTTGGATTGAATTTTGCGCAAATGGGTGCTCATCCATTTCATAAATTCAAATGTCAAAGCACCGTTGTGGATAAGTTCCTTTTCAAGTCTGCTCTTATTGATGACGAGCACTTCGCCATCCTCCAGTACTTTTGCACTGAGCATATATCTCGGTTCTTCTGTGAAAAGTGTTAATTCACCGACAATATCATTTTTTTGGCAGATTCTAAGCGTCAGGTCTTTGCCGTCAGCCGTAAGCTTCCCGATTTCAATGAGTCCTGACTGAATCAGATAAAGCTCTTCTGCATCCATTCCTTCTCGAAACAGGTATGTGTGTTTTTCGATTTTTCTTTTTGTGCTGATGGATTCCAGCAATTGATGAAGATCACTGGAAATAAGATCCTTATCAGATGTTCGAACAGAGAGAAAGTTCATGAGCTCACCTCGAAGAAAAGTCACGTTGTGTATCTATTGTAACGTGAAATCATTTGCGCTTTTCAGAAAAAACTTACAATCTCGTGAATTCCCCAATCGCCGGCGGCCCGTCAGTTTACGCTGTGCCCGCTTCTCTCTGTGTGTGTTTTCATTCTTTCCTGCCAATACATCCATATGACAATGACAAAGCTTGCTAACGCGACTTCCGAAAGCGCCATAAATCCGATGGCGTATTGTCCCGTCGCCTGAAATACACTCGCCAGGATCAGCGGAGGGAAAAAGCCGCCTAATCCGCCCATGGCAGACACAACTCCGTTGGCGATTCCCGCCTGCTTAGAAAAATAGAAAGGAACCAGTTTAAAAACCGTCCCGTTTCCAATCCCGGAGCACACCGCAACCGTTAACGCCCCAAAGGCATAAATGCCGATCGTCGGCGAAAACGACAGGATGACGCCCGATAATGTCAGGCCGGCAAAGACAAACATCAGGATGCGGAGCGGACTCACTTTATCAGCCAGCCACCCGCCCGCCGGCCTGAGCAGCGTGGATACAGCAATAAAACCTGCCGTCCGCAGCCCGGCATCCGCAGGACTCAGATCAAACTGCTCAACAAGAAAGTTTGGCAGATAGATTGTAAAAGCGACAAAGGCGCCAAACGTAATAAAATAAAAGAGACTCAGAAACCACAGCACATGATTTCGGTAAACGGCTTTGATTTGAGTCTTTACGGACACCTTCACTTTCTTCTCATGCCGGTCACCGAAGAAAAAGTGCAGCAAAGCAAATAAAGCCAACAGAGCCATATACATTTGCACCGTACTTTTCCACCCCGCCGCTTGAGCAATCACGGGAGCTGCAAATGTAGTGATCGCGGTTCCGATATTCCCGGCACCGTAAATACCGTTTACAACGCCATGTTTTTCTTTAGGATAGTACTTCGGAAGAGATGTAACCCCAATGGAAAAAACGGCTCCCCCAATCCCTAAGAAAAAACCGCCCGCGATTAAATCAAACAGGGAATCTGCAATACTGATCCAAAATACAGGGAATAAAAGCAATATAAAGCTGATCATAAAAATGATCCGCGCGCCAAACCTGTTGGTCAAATACCCCAGCGGAATGCGGAGAAGCGATCCTAATATAACGGGTATGGCCGTTACCAAGGAAATTTCGCCTTTGCTCAAATGAATATCTAATGTGATTTGGGAAATAAGTGACGAAATCAGCACCCAAACCATAAACCCTGCCACCAAGCTTAATGACTGCAGCGATAATTGAAAGTGTTGACGGTTAATCATTCGGCTTGCCCCTTTCACTGATTCAATAATCAGCCTTATCATACAAAAACTCGGCGAAGAAGATTGTGAACTATATCACACGATTTTTTAACAAAAAAAGGACAAAGCCCTCTGGCTTTGTCCTTTCAGCTTGGTTACATTTTTTCAGGAGCCGATACGCCGATCAATTGAAGCGCGTTGTTCAGCGTGATTTGCGTTGCTTTCATTAAAGCTAAGCGCGCGCGGCTTTTCTCTTCGTTTTCAGGGTCGATGACTTTCTCCGCATTGTAGAAGCTGTGCAGAGCTGAAGCCAAGTCATAAATATAATTCGTCACACGGTGCGGAATTCGTTTTTCCGCCGCTTCCGCCACTGCCTCTGGGAAACCGCCGATTGTTTTCAGCAGATCATATTCTTTTTCTGATTGAATAGGGCTGAAATCAAGGTCTGCCGCCGGCTTAAGTCCTTGCTCTTCCCCTTGGCGAAGCATGCTGCAAATGCGGGCATGTGCGTATTGCGCATAATACACAGGGTTTTCGTTAGATGTTGATACAGCAAGATCCAAGTCAAAATCCATATGCGTGTCAGCGCTGCGCATCGCGAAGAAATAACGCACGGCATCCAGGCCAACTTCGTCAATCAGGTCGCGCATCGTTACCGCTTTCCCCGTCCGTTTGCTCATTTTCATTTTCTCGCCGTTTTTGTAAAGGTGCACGAGCTGAATGATTTCTACTTCCAACGTTCCTTTTTCATAGCCAAGCGCTTCGATTGCCGCTTTCATACGCGGGATGTAGCCGTGGTGGTCGGCGCCCCATACGTTGACCAGCTTATCAAAGCCGCGGTCAAGCTTGTCCTTATGGTAGGCGATATCAGGAAGCAGGTATGTGTATGTGCCGTCCTTTTTGATCAGTACGCGGTCTTTGTCATCTCCGAACGTTGTGGAACGGAACCAAGTCGCACCGTCTTCCTCATAGACATGGCCTTTCTCACGCAGCGCGTCCAGCGCCTTATCGATTTTTCCGTTTTGGTACAGTGATGTTTCAGAATACCACACGTCAAACGGCACGCGGAAGTTTTCCAAGTCTACGCGAAGCTTCTCCAGCTCGTATTTCAAACCGTACTCACGGAAAAATGCGAGGCGTTCGCTTTCTTCTTCGTTGACGAAACGGTCGCCGTATTCCTCAGCGAGACGCTTTCCGATTGAAATGATATCCTCACCTCGGTAGCCGTCCTCCGGCATCGGTTTTTCCAGTCCAAGCGCTTCAAAGTAACGGACTTCTACAGAAAGCGCCAGGTTGTTAATCTGGTTTCCGGCATCGTTAATGTAGTATTCGCGGCTCACATCGTAACCCGCTTTTGCAAGCACATTGCACAAGGAATCGCCGACAGCCGCACCGCGCGCGTGGCCTAAGTGAAGGTCCCCCGTCGGATTTGCAGATACGAATTCCACTTGAACGCGTTCGCCGTTTCCGATGTTTGTTTCTCCATACGCGTCTCCCGCTTCCAATACAGACGGGATCAGCTTCGTTAAATATTGATTGTTCATATAGAAATTGATAAAACCAGGACCGGCGATATCAAGCTTTTCAATAGAAGCCTTTCCTTTATCAAAAGAAGCGACAATTTCCTCAGCGATTTGGCGCGGCGCTTTTTTCGCGATTCTCGCGAGCTGCATCGCCATATTTGTTGAATAATCGCCGTGTGTTTTATCCTTCGGTGTTTCTAAAATGACATTTGGAATCTGGCTTTCTTCAGCCAGTCCCGCTTTCAGAACGGCTGCTCTGATTTCTTCTTTCAGCACGTCCTTCATTTGTTCCGCAATGTTCATGCGTGAGTTCCTCCCTCATACGTGATCGTCATATTATGTAAATGCTGCTGCTCGTCTCCGACATGCATATCATATGCGATACTGATACGGCCTTGTTCTTCGCCGAGATCAGATTGAATCGATTTTGTGCTCGTTTTCAGCTCAAGCTCACCAAATGACATTTTATATTTGGCGATTGTGGAAGCTCCAGTTACGAAACGCTGGTTCATTTTGACAGCGCCTGATCTCATGACAAGCACTTCGCCTTCGCTTACTTTTACAATCGTTTTCACTTTGCCTAAGTCGTGTTCTTCATAATAAGATAGATACACTTTATTCTGTTTCACATAGTAAAATCCGGTAGTGCGGAATTCGATCACTTCTTCGTTTCCGTCATCCTCGATCACAGATTTCACATGGATTGTTATCGGTGTCTCTTGCTTCATTCTGACACGTCCTTTTCATCTTTCCACTTTGACTTGAATAGTATAATCATTCGGTTTGTAAACTTCAACTGCTTCTATCTTACCATCATTGCTCATCAGATTTGAAGATAAACCTCAGAAAAAGCAATTCCTTTATAGAAGAGAAAATCATACCACTGATTACCTTTAGGAAATATTACATTTTTCCGAATTCTACCGTTTACAATTCACATTTTCTTCAAAATATATGTATTGAAATGGTAATTTGATAGTTTTAATATAAAAGTACATCAAAGATCTGCTAGAAAAACAAAAAAAGGGAGGATTCAATTATGAAAAAAGCTGTCATTGTAGAAAACAAAGGTTGCGCGACATGTTCAATCGGAGCCGCTTGTTTAGTGGACGGACCTATCCCTGATTTTGAAATTGCCGGTGCAACAGGTCTATTCGGTCTCTGGGGATAAGGTTCTCCGGAAAAGGGCATAGTAAATTACTATGCCCTTTTTAACTAAAATACAAATTTTAACTAAAATCTACATCTTGGTTATACATACACAGTGATTTTTATATTTGAATCATATGTATAGGGGATGGTATTTTGTTTATAGAGCAGATGTTTCCATTTATTAATGAAAGTGTAAGAGTCCACCAGTTGCCCGAGGGCGGTGTGCTGGAAATTGACTACATGCGTGATAACGTCTCGATCTCTGATTTTGAATACTTAGATCTCAACAAAACGGCTTACGAGCTTTGTATGCTGATGGACGGTCAAAGAACGGCTGAACAGATTTTAGAAGAGCAATGCGCAAAGTATGATGAGTCGCCGGAAGACCATAAGGACTGGTACTATGACATGCTCAGCATGCTTTTGAACAAGCAGGTCATTCAGCTTGAAAACCGGGCCCGCTTTCACAAAATCGCCACCAGCGGAAGCAATGAATTTCCGATGCCGCTGCATGCCACCTTTGAGCTGACGCACCGCTGCAATTTAAAGTGCGCCCACTGCTATTTAGAAAGCTCGCCGGAAGCGCTCGGCACCGTATCCATTGATCAATTTAAGAAAACGGCTGATATGCTGTATGATAACGGCGTTTTAACGTGTGAAATCACAGGCGGCGAAATTTTCGTCCATCCAAACGCCAATGAGATTCTTGAATATGTGTTAAAGAAATTCAAAAAAGTCGCCGTCTTAACCAACGGAACGCTGATGCGAAAAGAAAGCCTGGAGATGTTAAAAGCCTATAAGCAAAAAATCATCGTCGGCATATCACTGGATAGCGTACAGTCCGAAGTGCATGATTCATTTAGAGGGAGAAAAGGCTCTTTTGCCCAAACCTGTAAAACGATAAAATTGTTGAGTGATCATGGTATTTTTGTCAGAGTCGCCATGTCGGTTTTCGAAAAAAATATGTGGGAAATCCACGACATGGCCCAAAAGGTGCGCGATCTCGGGGCGAAAGCGTTCTCTTACAATTGGGTTGATGATTTCGGAAGAGGCAGAGATATTGTCCATCCGACGAAAGATGCCGAACAGCACCGCAAATTTATGGAGTACGAGCAAAATGTCATTGATGAATTTAAAGATTTGATCCCGATCATTCCGTATGAAAGAAAACGTGCGGCGAACTGCGGCGCCGGCTGGAAATCAATTGTGATCAGCCCGTTCGGAGAAGTACGACCGTGCGCACTCTTCCCGAAGGAATTTTCATTGGGAAATATATTTCATGATTCATATGAAAGCATCTTTGACTCCCCTCTTGTCCATAAATTGTGGAAAGCGCAGGCGCCGCGGTTCAGCGAGCATTGCATGAAAGACAAATGCCCGTTCAGCGGCTATTGCGGAGGCTGTTACTTAAAAGGGCTGAACTCCAACAAATACCACAGAAAAAACATCTGCTCCTGGGCGAAAAATGAACAATTAGAAGATGTGGTCCAGCTTATTTAGGAGGGAAACAATTTGTCACCAGCACAAAGAAAAATGTTACTGTATATCCTTTCATTTATTTTTGTCATCGGCGCGGTCGTCTACTTCGTAAAAAGCGATTATGTGTTTACGCTGATTTCTATCGCCATCGCCATTATTTTCGGTATGCGCGCGCGGAAGGCTGACTCGCGATGAGCATTTTGGATATACACGATGTATCCGTGTGGTACGAGCAAGACAACGTCATCTTAGAAAACGTAGATTTACATTTAGAAAAAGGCGCCGTTTACGGACTGCTTGGGGTAAACGGCGCCGGAAAAACAACGCTGATCAATACGCTGACAGGGGTAAACCGCAATTTCAGCGGACACTTTACGCTGTGCGGCATTGAAGCGGACGCCGGCATGCCGCAGAAAACATCAGATGAGCTGAAGACCCGCCGCTACTTTGCTGCCGATTATCCGCTTCTATTTACAGAAATTACGGCGAAGGACTATGTTTCTTTCGTTCATTCTTTGTATCAGAAAGATTTCTCAGAGCAGCAATTTAACAGTTTGGCAGAGGAATTTCACTTTTCCCAATACACAAACCGGAGAATTTCCGAGCTGTCCCTCGGCAACAGGCAAAAGGTTGTGTTGATGACCGGGCTATTGCTCGGGGCTCCCCTGTTTATTTTGGATGAGCCGCTTGTCGGCTTGGATGTGGAGTCAATAGAAGTCTTTTATCAGAAAATGCAGGAGTATTGCAAGGCAGGCGGAACGATTTTGTTTTCTTCCCATTTGCTCGACGTGGTGCAGAGATTTTGTGATTATGCGGCCATTCTTCATCACAAACAGATCCGGAAGGTCATTCCGATTGGAGAGGAGACTGATCTTCGGCGTGAATTTTTTGAGGTGATCGGCCATGAATAACCTGTTTCCGATTCTGTCATTGCTGTTCAAACAGCTTTACGGCCGCCAAGGAAAAAAAGACGCCATTCGCATCACCGCAGGGCTTGCCGTTCTGGCCTTGTTTGAAATCGGGCTGATCCGCCAGGCAGGCATTGATGAATCAACCTTAGGAAAAACATACATCACGCTCGCGCTTCTGTTTATGAATGCGTACATGGTGTTTCTCTCTGTTACATCCCAATGGAAGGAATCTTACATGAAGCTGAGCTGTCTATTGCCGATCTCTTCCCGGAGCTTCTGGCTCGCTCAGAGTGTGGTTTTGTTTGTTGATACTTGCTTGAGAAGGACGCTGTTTTTTTTCATATTACCGCTGTTCTTATTCGGAAACGGAATGCTGTCAGGAGCACAAACTCTGTATTGGCTCGGCAGATTTTCGTTTTTTACTGTCTATTCAATTATTTTCGGCGTTCTGTTAAGCAATCTTTTTGTCAAAAAAAGGAGAACGGCACTCCTGCTGCATGCGGCGGTATTCACCTGCGTGTGCTTCAGTGCGGCTTGGATGCCTGCCGTGACGATCCCGCTATGTGCGATTCACATGCTCTGGGCTATTGTGATTGACTTCCCTTCATTTTTGCAGGCGCCTCAGCAGCAGAGCAAAATGCATTCTTTTATGCGGACATCAGAATTTTCGTTTTATAAAAGAGAATGGAACCGGTTTATTTCCTCCAAAGCGATGCTGTTAAATTATATCGTAATGGGGGCATTCAGCGGCTTCTTTTCGTTTCAGATGATGAACACCGGCATTGCCGATCAGCATGTCGTCTATATCGTAATTAGCGCTCTCCTGCTGATCTGCTCACCGATTGCTTTATTGTATTCTCTTGAAAAAAATGACCGGATGCTGCTGATCACGCTTCCGATTAAACGCAGAACGATGCTTTGGGCGAAATATCGCTTTTATTCCGGTTTATTGGCCGGCGGGTTTATTTTGATTGCCATGATTATGGGCTTGATCAGCGGCCGGCCGATTTCCCTTTTGACTTTTTTGCAGTGTATGGAATTGCTGCTGGCAGGGGCTTATATTCGGTTAATTTCAGATGAAAAAAAGCCGTCCTTCAGCTGGCAGACGGAGCAGCAGCTCTGGAGCGGTTTCTCTAAATACCGTTCCTATGTATTTTGTATCCCTCTTTTTTTAGCTACTTTAACAGGCACTGTTATTTCCTTGGCAGTCATTCCGATTGCCGGGCTGATCATTGTCTATTTACTGCAAAAACAGGATGGTGGTTTCTTTGATACAAGCGGAAAAAGAGAACGGCTTGGAAGTTAACCTGCTGACGACTGATCAATTTTCAACCATCTCGATTGCCGCGAGCTTTCTGAAGCCGATCGAAAGCGCGGCGGAACCTGAAGAAGAAACGATCTATTTTTATGGCGCGGCTGCACACCAGAAGCAAAACATCATCAACACTTTCGGCTATGCCGCCGGCCGCCGCTTCATGTATTCAGCAAATCTCTTTTTTGACCGGCAGCTGAAAACGTACGGGACCCGCATGATTCATCCGTTATATGCTGAGGGATTTCATACAGATGCCGTTCTGAACACCTTTGTTGACATGTCCTCCTTTCCGGCTTCTCTTTCTGCCAGCGCAGCGGAAAAGGCAAAAGCTGAACTGCTGCTGAAAATGGAAAAGACATTCGCTGACCCGTTCTCCTATTCAGCAGCCCGTCTGGCGGAGGAAGCCTTTGGAAACCCGATGTACGGCACTGCCATGTTTGGCCGGAAAGACAAGCTTATGGCTGTGCATCCTAAACGTTTTCTGGATGCGTCGGAATTTATCGCTGATTTATTTTCTCAGCAGAAAAAGCTGAACATATTAGGAAACATACAGTCATGTGATGTTCAGGGACATGCCCCACAGGCGTCTGCCATGTCTGCTGTAAGAAAACCCGTGAATCAGGATATTTTCGAAACAGAGACACGCAGCACAGCAGGTCCGTCCGTTATGACACTTGGCTTTGACTGCGGAGACATGAAAGATGTCCGCGATTATTTAGCCATCCAGCTGATAGACGGATTGCTCGGCAAGTACGGCCATTCCGCTTTATTTCGGCATTTTCGCGAAAAAGATCTGGCCGTTTATCATGTGATCACCCGCTATGACATCATGAGCAATATGCTGCTTGTTTCCGTATGCACCGACCAGCTTCATGAAAACGAGATTCCTCCAAGAGTTTTGGAAGCTGTATCGCGTTTCCACGCGGATGAACCGGAATTAAAAAAGGCACAACAATTTTTAATCAATGAAATCCTGCTGCAATTTGATTCTCCTGAAGGACTCTTAGCCTATATGGGAATCCTGCGCCGTTTCTCTTGCAAAAAAGAAGACTTGCTGGACAGCATCTCAGCGGTCACGTGCCGCGATTTGCTGCAATTCATCAAAAATCTTACATATATCGGAGCTCATGTAGTAAGGGGATGAGAGATATGGAAAAGGAAGCCTTTTTTCAACAGCTGGATGAACAAACCGATATCAGATACACAGACAAGGGAATGAAAATATTCAGGTTACAATTTCCCCGCGCCCATTTAAGATTGTGCAATGTCAAAACCGGCTTTGGAAGCCGGGATATCCGTTTACAGTCAGAAACCGGCGGCCGGATGCTGCCATATGGCACAGCGCACTTTTTAGAACATCTCCTCTTTTGGCATAACGGACGGAACCTGTATAGTGATTTTTTTGAACACGGCGCGCTGTTAAATGCGTTCACCACTTACACTGATACAAATTTCATGTTTACCTCATTGCCGGATCGGCTCAGACAAACCATTCCAATCCTGCTTGACGCTTTATGGAACCACTCGTTTGACGAGCAGATCATTGCTCAGGAAAAAGCCGTGATTACAAGTGAAATAGAAACGGCGCTTCTCAACCACCGGCTTCATTACCATTATCAGCTGATCCAGATGCTGTCTCCTGCCTCACCAGCCGCAGTCTTCCCCGCAGGCAGAAAAAAAGACATTGAGGCTCTGACGATCTGTGATCTGCAGGAAGCCTATGCTGCCGCCTACCAGCCCCATCGGATGACGCTGTTTCTGATTGGCGGCCCAGAAGATGCGGAAACTCTTTTGCCTTCTCAGCTGAGGCTGGAAAAGCGTTCTGGCAGCCGCTCTGACAGAAAGATCGTCCCTGCGTGCCCTCCCCTCTCACCAAAAGAGGTAAAGGGTGATCTGGAGCGGCCGGAAGACACTTGGACCGGAATACAAGTCGGGGCGCTCCCAGGAGAAAACGGACTTTTGACCTTGAAGCTGTACTGGGACATTGCCTCTCGCATCCTGTTTCACATGGATTCGCCGTTTTTTCAAGAGATCCGGCAAACGTACCGCTTGAATATCCAAAGCCTATCAGCGGAAGTTCACTTATCAGAGGATGGCGGCTTTTTGATCCTTCACAGTAAAGGGGCGCATTCTTCCGCATACATCGATGTGGCATCCTACTATATCACGCAGCAGAAAAACCGTACCGAAGCCTGGCTTGAGTACGGCAAGGATTCTTTAGTCAACGCGATCATCTATGACAGTGATTACGCGCGTAAATGCTTTGAATGGGCGGCAGAGTGTGAACAGTACGATTGCTCGTTTCTCGGCCTTTACCGCACCATTCAGCAGATGAATTCTCATGATTTCTTGGCTCTCATTGAAGCAATGGTTTCTTCTCACAAAGCAGTCATTCATGTACCCAAGAAAGAAGTGATGAGACAATGAAAAAAAGCACTGTCTTTACTTTATTATTGCTGCTTGCGGCCATGGCGGCTTATTCCTTCGGCTGGTTTCACTCAGGTGCCGAAGCCGCGGGCCAATATGTACAGCTGATCAAAAATGACGCTGTCCGCCTTGGGCTGTTGGCTTGTGCCGCTTCCGTACTGATGCTGCCCGCCTTTTTGTATCTTCACTACGTGACGCAATCTGTCAAAAACATGACAGCAGCTTTTCAGAAACTCACACAGTCTCATCAAAGCTGCTGTGACTTCCAGCATCGCAAGCTGTGCAGCCGTTATGCCGACGATGTAAAATTGCTGCGCGACAGCTATAAGGGCATCCGCCAATCATATGTGATGGCTGCTGTATTGTATCAGGTCATCGTTTTCGGCTGCATGTTTGAAATCGTCAAGGCCGTTCCCTTCAGCTTTCATACGCCCCCTGCCGTTACAATGGGGCTTGCGGTGTTACTGATGTTGTATTTATTGTTTTATATGCGAACGTACTTGCTGCAGCTTTTTCAGCACGGAAACCTGTTCAGAAAAGTGCTGGTGGGAGTGCTGACAGGAGCCGGGATTTGGTGGATGCTCAGTTTTACTATAAGTGAACTGCTGTTTCTGATCACCTTAGCTGCCATCCAGCAGATCGGATCTTTTGTTTATAAACGATTCTCTTACCGCAGCCCTGCTTCTCTCGATCTATAAAAACATCTACATTGCAATCGAGGACGGACCGGCGCCAACCGGAATGACCGTCACGGCTGAATCATCACTCGTGCTGTACACGGTCCCTGCATTGTCGCCGGGCTTTGTCGGGCGTTACTGTAAGGTCATAGACATTAGGAAGAGACACGTTTGCGATGATCCTTTGTGCGGCAGTATTAACGACATATACATTGTTAATGAGAAACGGTTCACTATAAGGCTCTAGAAAATAAGCCCTAGTACTATCCAGAGAAAATACAATTGTCCTCAAAGTTTCAAATAGACGGTCAAAGTCACCTCCCCTGCTCAAGGGTGACAAACTGATATCTGTTACACCCTTCGGCACAGTTCACCATTCATCACGTCTGTACTCCATGTAACCGCAGTGACTGCTTCCGCAGGATCAACGGCAAACCCCTCCGGAACTTCAATCGGCACTTGAAATAGCGCTTCACTGCTGGCATCTTCATCACAAAAACAGAAACAATTTTCCTGTAAAACAGAAAGATCATTCTTTTTCATGATTTCTCATCCCTTTTAGAAATGCACAATATACAGTTGATTAAATCGCAATGTCACTCGGTGAAACGCCAAGCGATATGACAGTTTCCACAGAATAATCATCCGTGTTGTAAACAGTGATGCTTTGCTCTATAAAATTTGTTGCATACAGAAATTCGCCATTCGGCGTAAACGCAAAGTCTCTTGCCGATTGCGGAAGATTTCCTATTACGCCTGCACCACTTGGACTGACGGAATATAGATTGTGAGTGAAATCATCAAACAAATACACCCCTGATCCGCTCTTGAACATTCCATATTCACCCTCATACTCCAGCTCTTGGGTGCTGCTGATCGTAAATGTATTCAAATCAATCACCGTCAAATAATTGAAAAAGAATTCTTGTTCTAATACATAAAGGTAACGTTCAGGCCAACCCGTTTCTAGGGCATTTACGATAAGATCCCGTTCAATAGTTCCTGTCACTTCACCTGTGTTTAAGTCCAATCTTTGCACTGAACCGAAACCAAGCAGATACGCGAACAATCCATTTGGATCAATTGCAACATCAAAGCCTTCAAAAGGAATAGACCTTTCAACAGTTAAGGTTTCAATTCCTATCACATTTATGGCACCACCAGCGACAACATAAAAAAATTCGTGTCCAGGTATAAAAGATATGGATTCCGGCGGCTGATCCAGCAAAATAGAAGCTGTAACACTCAATGTGTCTTGACTGATGACAGAAATGACACGATCATAGTAATGCAAAACAAACACAGAGGTGTTATCTGGCGCCTTTTCTATCCTTGTAGGTTGGTATGGAAGAGAAATCGTCGTCACAACAGTATGAGTGTTGGTATCAATCACAGAAACCGACTGATCATCTGGATTCGCTGTGAACGCATAAACGGGTTCGGGCTCCGGCGCAGGTACAAGCACAATCGTTCCCGTCACCGATAATGGACTGCCGTAAAATGGCGGGACGACAACAAGGTTCTCGATCGTAATGTCACTGACATCCGGACAATCATCCGGTTCATCAGAATAATAGACAACTTGATCGATCTCCACATTGTGAATGACAGAAACAGCCCCCTCCCCTTGTCCATATTGGTTTCGCACAGGTGAGACACTGACAAGAAGCGTAACGGTTCCCTGCAGGCGTACTGCAAATTGAACACCGATTTCATCAGGCTCAGGCCCCGTCTGAATTAAGCAACGTTCACTGACACAAGAAAGGCTGTCTGCATTCCACGTGACGTTTGCAACAGCTTCAGCCGGATCAACGACAAACCCCTCAGGCAATTCAATCGGCGCTTGAAACATGGCTTCACGACTGGTTTCTTCCTCACAAAAACATAAACAATCTTGTGCAGCTTCTGCTTTTTCTTTAAAGGAAAGCTTGTTTTTCCTCATTTCATCACTTCCTTTTCAGACATACACTGCTCACGCAGATACAACAGAATATGGAAGGTGAATGTATTTGCTTGTACAAACAGCCGAGGGTAAAAGCTGTTTTTGAAGAAATTCCGGCCATCATGCGGTGTAACGAAAGAAAAGATTGCGGTTTTTTTGCGCTTCTCACAAGAATGATGATGATAAAATATGACATATATAGAATAATGAAGGGAGGGATTTTCAAACGTGACAAGTGTCATATCTTCTTCTTCCGTTGGAGAAAAGATTAATGAATGGTATATGTACATACGCCGATTCAGCATACCAGATGCGGAATATTTACGAAGAGAAATCAAACAAGAGCTGGATCAAATGGAAGAAGACCAGGATCTTCATTTGTATTATTCACTGATGGAATTCCGGCACAATCTGATGCTTGAGTATCTTGAACCGTTAGAAAACATGCGGATAGAGGAACAGCCACGACTGTCCGATTTGCTGCTTGAAATCGATAAAAAACAGGCTCGTTTAACCGGACTGCTTGAATACTACTTTAATTTCTTCAGAGGTATGTACGAACTGGACCGCCGGGAATATATATTAGCCATTCAATTTTTTAAAAAAGCAGAGAGCAAACTGACTTTTGTTAAAGATAAAATTGATAAAGCTGAGTTCTTTTTCAAAATGTCAGAAGTTTATTACTATATGAAGCAAACTTATGTGTCTATGGACTATGCACGTCAAGCCTTTGAAATATACAACGAACAAACTACATATGATATCAGAATGATTCAATGCCAATCCCTGTTTGGAGCTAACTTTTTGGATCTGAAACAGTATGATAAAGCAATTGCTCATTTCCAAAAAGCTTATACACTTGCTGAGGCGGCACAGCAGCCGCAGCTAATGGGAAGAACGCTTTATAATATTGCACTTTGCAAGCAAAACCAACACAGTCTTGAATCAGCGATAGAGTATGTAAAAAAATCTATTCATGTATTTGAAGAATCGAAAATGCTTCCTTCACTGCCACAAGCTTTTTTCCTAATTACACAAATTTATTTTAAATTAGGTAAGATTGATAACGCTTGTGAATATCATAAAGAAGGAAGAGAATATTCAATAGCTGCCGGAGACACTGTGTACTTAATGGAGTTTGAATTTTTGGAATCTTTATACTTGTCTGGACCTGATGAAGAGGCAATAGAAAAATGTTTTGTTTTCCTTGAAAGTAAAATGATGTATGCTGATATTGAAGACTTTGCACTCGATGTTGCTAAGTATTATCATCAGCAGGAAAATTACAAAAAAGCATCTACTTATTTTTTAAAGGTTGAAGAAGCAAGACAGCACATTCAAGGGGGGGTGAATTTATATGAAATGGAAGTATAAATTATTACTCGCTTGTTTAGCGGTGAGTGCTGTATTTGTCACAGTAGAAGTATCAAATTCATCTACAGAACATTTTGATGTTGCACAACGTGCTATGATCTAAGACCGCCTTTATCGGCGGTTTTTTTCGTCCCCTCTTTCCATCTTGAATAAGATGTTTGCAAAGCATGGGAACAAAAAACATCCAGACAAGAGTCTGGATGTTTCTCTTATTTTACAAACCCAAGCAGCATTTCACGAATGATTTTGCTGGCTGTGTTTGCCGTTTGCTCTGAGTGGTCGTAAATCGGAGCTACTTCTACTAAATCAGCGCCCTTCACGTTTACTTCTGAGCGCGCGATTTCATGGACGGATGCAAGCAGTTCTTTAGACGTGATGCCGCCTGCGTCAACCGTTCCTGTTCCCGGTGCGTGAGCAGGGTCTAATACGTCAATGTCGATTGTGACATATACCGGACGGCCTGCCAGCTTCGGAAGAACCTTTTTCAGCGGCTCAAGCACTTCAAACTTAGAGATGTGCATGCCGTTTTCCTTTGCCCATTCGAACTCTTCTTTCATACCGGAACGGATTCCGAATGAATACACATTTTCCGGGCCGATTAATTCCGCCGCTTTACGGATCGGCGTTGAGTGAGAAAGCGGTTCTCCCTCATAATCGACGCGAAGATCCGTATGTGCATCAAAATGAATAATCGCCAGGTCAGGAAATTTCTTGTACATTGCTTTCATGACAGGCCATGACACGAGATGCTCCCCGCCCATACCCATCGGGAATTTTCCTTTTTCTAAAATGCTGTCCACATATTCTTCAATCATATCAAGACTTTTTTGCGGGTTTCCGAATGGCAGCGGAATGTCGCCGGCGTCAAAGAAGTTCAGGTCCGCCAGATCACGGTCCAGATACGGGCTGTATTCTTCAAGGCCGATTGACACCTCGCGGATTCTTCCCGGGCCGAAGCGTGATCCCGGCCGATAGCTCACCGTCCAGTCCATCGGCATGCCGTAAAGGATGGCGTCCGCCTCTTCCCACTCTGGACGGCTCGCGATAAATACTTTTCCTGAATAAGCTTCATCAAATCTCATCTATAAAACCCTCGCTTTCCTTTAAAAAAGCGCAAGATTCGCTCCTGCGCCATACATTCTTTATTTAATCAGGTCACTCACAAATTTCGGCAGAACAAACGCCGCTTTATGAATATCTTTTGTGTAATATTTCGTGTCAATATCAAAGAAACGGCTGTCTTCCACTGCAAGCGGATCATATTTTTTCGAACCGATTGTAAATGTCCACAAACCGCTTGGGTATGTCGGAATGTTCGCCGTATACAGCTTTGTAATCGGGAAGATTTCCTTCACGTCACGCTGTACATTTGTGATTAATTCCGGTGTGAACCATGGGTTGTCCGTCTGAGCGACGAAAATGCCGTCTTCTTTCAGCGCCTTCGCGATTCCGGCATAGAACCCTTTTGTAAACAGGTTAACAGCAGGTCCGACTGGTTCAGTTGAATCTACCATAATGACGTCATATTGATTTTCAGATTTCGCAATGTGCATAAATCCGTCATCCACTTGCACGTCAACACGCGGATCGTCAAGTTTTCCCGCAATAGAAGGAAGAAACTTTTTAGAGTATTCGATGACCTTGCCGTCAATATCAACAAGTGTCGCTTTTTTCACGCTCGGATGCTTCAGAATTTCTCTGATGACGCCGCCGTCACCGCCGCCGACTACAAGCACATGCTCCGGATTTGGGTGCGTAAACAATGGCACATGCGCCACCATTTCGTGATAAACGAATTCGTCTTTTTCTGACGTCATCACCATACCGTCCAAAAACAGCATGTTGCCGAACTCTTCTGTTTCCACCATTTCTAAATGCTGAAACTCAGTTTGTTCTGTATGTAATGTTTTATTAACCTTCAATGTAATGCCAAAGTTTTTCGTCTGCTTCTCTGTGTACCAAAGTTCGCTCAATTGTCATCTCCCTTTCAAGGCTGTATTCATTTATTGTAAGCGTCTTTTCAGCTTTTATTCCCGGTTGAAATCGCATTTTCACCTAAGGAAAAAGTATAGAGGATGGCGGGGAAAAAGTAAAGATACGTCCTGTCACACGATGTTTAAAAACAATCTTTTTTTCTCATAATAGTAGAAACATAAAAAAAGGGGGAACCATTGTGGATGCAATGACAAATAAACGGCTGAGACTGACGCTCAAAACCGTTCGCGCCTTTATCTTTCTTGGGGCTTTCGCGTGCTTAGCGGCAGCTGCTGTGTTTATGACTGTCATTTTGATAGCCAAATACCAGGGCGCTCCCTCGGTTCAAGTGCCGCAATCCACGATTTTGTTTGCGAGCGACGGCTCTAAACTCGGGGAGACGAACTATGGCGAAAAACGCTATTGGGTCCCCTTAAAAGACATGAATCCGACGATTGTAAAAGCGACGGTGGCGATTGAAGACCAGAACTTCTATGATCACCATGGCTTTGATTATAAACGCATGGCCGGTGCGGCGCTGGCCGACTTAAAAGCGCTGGCCAAGGTTCAGGGCGCAAGCACCATTACCCAGCAATATGCGAGAAACCTGTATCTTGAACACGACAAAACGTGGAAACGCAAATGGAATGAGGCATTCTATACCATTCGTCTGGAACAAAACTATTCTAAGGACGAGATATTAGAAGGCTATTTAAATACGATATACTACGGCCACGGCGCCTATGGCATCGAAGCCGCGTCCCGCCTCTATTTCGGCAAGCATGCCAAAAACCTGACAGATGCGGAGGCGGCGCTTTTGGCCGGTATTCCGAAAGGCCCTTCCGGCTATTCGCCTTATGTCAATGAAACAAAGGCCAAGGATCGCCAAAAAACAATTGTGCGGATGATGGAAAAGCAGCAGATGATCAGCCGCAAAAAAGCGGACGAGCTGATCAAGGAGCCTCTTTCCTATCAACCGTTGAATAAACACGCCATCAGCAGAAAAGCGCCTTATTTCTATGATAATGCGATGAGAGACCTGGAAAAAAAACTCGGCATGACACGGGAGCAAATTGAAACGAGCGGGGTAAATGTGTATACAACCGTGAATAAACGGCTTCAGCGCATTGCCGAGGAAACCATTACCGAAACGGTTAACGCCGGTTCTGACATTCAAGTCGGATTTTCAGCCATTGATCCACGCACAGGAAACGTTCTCGCTCTTGTCGGCGGCAGAGATTATCAAAAAAGCCCGTTTGACCGGACGACACAGGCGAAACGCCAGCCAGCTTCGACAATCAAACCGTTACTGTATTATAAAGCGATTCAGAGCGGGTTTACGCCAGTGACACTGATGAAAAGTGAAGAAACCGAGTTTCAAATCGATGCAAAGGGAGAAACCTATTCTCCAAGCAACTATAACGGTTACTACGCAAACAAACCGATTACGCTTCTTCAGGCCCTGGCGCTGTCTGACAACATTTATGCTGTGAAAACCCATCTCTTTCTCGGAATGAACAAGCTCGTTCAGGCGGCAAAGGAATTTGGCATCACCGCGCAGCTCCAAGCGCTGCCATCCTTGGCCCTCGGCACGGAACCGGTGCGCCCGATTGAGATGGTCAACGCCTATGCCATGCTGGCAAATGGCGGAAAGAAAATCGAACCAACCTTTATCACAAGGGTGACTGATGCGGCCGGACATGTACTGTACGAAAGCCCGAATCAGCAGAAACAAGTACTGGATGAAAAAGCTGCCTTTGTGACCGCTAATATGATGACAGGCATGTTTGATACAGATTTAAACGGCTATACATCCGTGACAGGACGGACAATCGCGGATCGCCTGACTAGAACCTATGCGGGAAAATCAGGCACAACAAGCGCAGACAGCTGGATGATCGGCTTCAACCCGAAGCTGGCTGCGGGTGTATGGACGGGCTATGACAAAAACAGCACCATTGACTCAGTCGCAGAAAAAAACTATGCCAAAACCATTTGGGCGGAGTTTATGGAGGATGCGCTCAAAGGAGAACCAGAAACAGCCTTTAAACCGCCAAAAGGCGTGACCGGCGTCTACATCGATCCGGCAACAGGCTACTCCTCCGGCCCCGGCTGCGCAGCCAAGCATTACACGTATTTTGTGAAAGGCACAGAGCCAGCGAATGTGTGCTACGGCTCAGAACCTGTCAAACAAACAAAAGACCAGCATCCAGTCAAGGAAAAGCCCGCCTCCCCGAAAAAGTGGTGGGACAAATGGCTGGGACGGAATCAGTAAAAAATAACCCGGCTGCTTGAATGCCGGGTTATTTAATATGGTTCTTCCATTATCCATGGGAGCAGCGTCACGCAGTCAAGCTGGAGAACGGGTTTCGGGAATCCTTCGGGGATAAAGCGGTCATCTCTCGGCACTTCAAATGATATATACCAGTTACGGTCCGGATCCCATTCTTTTTTCCCTTCTATAATACGTCCGACAATAAAATAGCTGGCCACATAAAGATGACGGTCACCCTCCGGCCCAAATTCATTAATATCCGTACAAACAGACGGCTGAAGACCAAAATCCTCAAACATTTGTGTCTTCTCACGCGGCAGTGTTTTCATTGCTTCCCGGTCATTTTCACAGAGAAGACACCCGCACATATCTTCAATATCTTTCGCATACTGCCTTCTCGTTTCCTCCACGTCCGCTTCAATGACCCAATCACCAATCCTCATGGTTTGAAACACGATATCTCCCCTATCTGCTGTCAAAAAAAATGAAAAACCCCGAGTCTTGGTTCGGCTCGGGATTTTCCATGTCCTATTTCTGTATCACCAGTTTACTCAATGTTCACAGAAAATAATTCAAATTTTCTAAAAGTTCACAGAAAGTTCACAAATTAATTTTCTTCTTGAAGCAGGCCTTTTTTCAATTCATCAGAAGAGCGTTCCCACAGGCCTTGGTCATGGTTTTTCAAAAATTCGCCAAGCACTTGCTTCGAGCTGTCATCCATTTGATCAATGATAATGTTCCGTTTCATCGATTTATCCATCAGATTCACATGCTCCGGGAGCGATTTGTAGCCTCTTCTGATGCTTCTGTCGACCGTCAGTTCACAGGCTGTTACCCCTGCGTAATAAGGGCCCTCTTCTCTTCTGTCAATCGTCACCCACACAAGCCAGTATGGTTTTCCGTTTGGAACATCTTCTTTATTAGGCAGAAATTTAATGCCTTTTTCAACGACGCTGCGGGCGTGCATCGCGCCGATATCAACGAACGCTTCTTTTTCCTCTACATCAACGAATACAGGTGAAATATTATCCAGGCTGAGTGCGCCTACGCCAAAGCCGCCGTGTCCGTCTGTCGGATCACTTTTGATAATATTAAACCCGATTGATTTTTTCTTTTTTTCTTCCATGAGTTCTACCTCCTACAAAAGCGGTTGAAATATCGCTGAAAACAAATGTAAAATCGAATCTCTTCCGGCGTTGAGCAATGGCCAAAGCACGTAAGATCCGAGCGGTGTCACAAACAGTACCAAAAAGACGATAAAGCCGTAGCTTTCCGCTTGCGTCATCTTGGCACGCGCCCCCGGCGGGACTAGATCTTCAATAATACGATAGCCGTCGAGCGGCGGCAGCGGCAGCAGATTAAATAAAAACAGAACGAGGTTCAGCTGTATCCAGATTGAAAAGAACTGGTCCAGTCCTGTACTGAATGCCGCAAGCAGTTCCATTCCGTAAGCATGCATCAACACTAACAAAGAGAAACCGATAAACGCAAGAATCAGGTTACTGATCGGCCCGGCAATGGATACGAGTACGCCGGCCAGACGAGGTTTCTTAAAGAAACGGCGATTGACGGGAACAGGGCGAGCCCATCCAAAGCCGGCCACCAGGATCAAAATGGTTCCGAACGGATCAAGGTGTTTGATAGGATTCAGCGTCAGTCTTCCTTCTTTTTTCGCCGTATTGTCACCAAATTTATATGCGACATAGGCGTGAGCGAGTTCATGCATTGTAAACGAAACAATTAAGGTAATGACCAGATATGGCATTAGAGACAACGGGTAATATAAAAAACGGTCCAAGTGAGATGATCCCTCTTTCTAAAAATGCAAGAATTTACTTTATTCAGTATACTATAAGAAGCCTCTTTTCCTAAAGAGAGGAAACGATATAAAGGAGGATTCACACCTATGCCATACGTAACCGTCAAAATGCTTGAAGGCCGTACAGACGAGCAAAAACGCAATCTAGTTGAGAAAGTAACAGAGGCCGTGAAAGAAACGACCGGTGCCTCTGAAGAAAAAATTGTTGTCTTTATAGAAGAAATGAGAAAAGACCATTACGCGGTCGCAGGCAAACGCCTCAGCGATATGGAATAATCTGATATAAAGCCGGCGCTTCGCAAGCCGGCTTTTTCATCTCTATTTCGTCATTTTTTCAATAATAGCTAAAAACGCTGCCTTCTCTTCGGCAGTCAAACGTTCAAACATGCCGTCAATCAGCTGCTGGCGATTTTGAATCATCTGAAGAGCCGCTGCCTGCCCCGATTCAGAAAGCGTAATCCAAACGGTCCGGCGGTCATTGTTATTTCTGGATCTCTTAATAAACCCTTCCTGCTCTAAGTGATTCAGAGCGGTTGTGGTGGCAGACGGAGACAGCGTGACCTCTTTTAGAATGTCCTTTATGGTGCAGCTCCCGTGTCGATATATAATCCGCAGAATAAATCCTCTTACATTATTCACATGTTTCGGAACGGTGGCTTCATCTAATAGTTTCGTGCTTTTCAAATATTTTGTTAGTGCGTGATCCAGCAAATTTGCTTCCAGTTTGTCATGATCCATGTAGATTTCCCCATTTCGAGATGCATTCATAACATACGAACGATATGATTACTTATTATTTTACTGATACCAGATAGGGAAAGTCAAAAAAGCAAACAGCGAATTCGCAACTTTTCTCCTACATGCTTCGATTTTTCACCTGTTCGACAATATTCTCTTTAAATACCTGAAAAGGAACTTGTTCACTCTTCTGATGTCCGAATTGACGGACGTTTACCGCCTTTTCACTCACTTCCTGATCCCCAAGCACCAGCATGTACGGGATTTTCTGCATCTGTGATTCTCTGATTTTGTAGCCAAGCTTTTCATTGCGTTCATCAATATCGACTCTTATCCCGAGCCGCTTTAGCTCAGACTGCACCTTTTCGCAGTAGTCCATATGAACGTGAGAAACCGGTATAATTTGGACCTGCACCGGCGCAAGCCAGACTGGAAAAGCTCCGCCAAAATGCTCGATCAGAATGCCGAAGAAACGGTCAATTGAGCCGAATACCGCTCTGTGAATGACGACGGGGCGAACCTTTTCATTGTGCTCATTAATATATGTTAAATCAAATTTTTCCGGCATTTGAAAATCAAGCTGGATTGTGGCGCATTGGTGGCTCCGCTTCAGAGCGTCTTTAATATGAAAATCGATTTTCGCTCCGTAAAACGCTCCATCCCCTGCGTTTACTTCATAAGGAAGACCCAGATCCTCAAGGACGTGTTTCAAGGCGTTTTCAGACATTTCCCACACGCTGTCTTCACCTGATGAATCCTCCGGGCGAGTGGAAAGCTCAACCGTATACTCGAAACCGAATGTGCGGTATACCTCGTCAATCAGCCGAATGGCTTCTTTAATTTCACTCTCGATTTGATCCTCCCGAACAAAGATATGCGCGTCATCCTGGCAGAACGTCCGGACGCGGAGCATTCCGTTTAGAGCACCGCTGTATTCATGGCGGTGCACCTGGCCGAACTCCGCCATACGAATCGGCAGATCCCGATAGGAGTACAGGCTGTTTTTAAAGATGAGCATATGGCCAGGGCAGTTCATCGGCTTCATTGCAAATGCAGTATGATCTACTTCCGAAAAATACATATTGTCGCGATAATGGTCCCAGTGCCCCGACTGCTCCCATAACCGCTGATTCATCATAAACGGCGTACGCACCTCGGCGTAGCCGGCATTTGTTTGCAGTTCACGCGAAAAGCGTTCCAGCTCATTGCGGACAATCTGCCCTTTTGGCAAATAAAACGGCATTCCCGGAGCTTCTTCCGAGAACATAAACAGCTCTAATTGTTTTCCCAGCTTGCGGTGATCCCGTTTCGCTGCTTCTTCCAGCATATGCAGATGCGCCTCGAGATCTTTTTTCTTTTGAAACGCAACACCGTACACCCGCTGAAGGACTTCATTTTGGCTGTCTCCTCGCCAATAAGCACCCGACACCCGTGTTAATTTGAACGCCTTGATCATTCCTGTTGAAGGAAGATGCGGCCCGCGGCACAGGTCAACAAATTCTCCCTGCTGATACAGCGTCATTTTCTCCCCGCCCGGAATGTCTTTCAAAATTTCCAGCTTAAACGGCTCGCCTTTCTCTGCAAAAAGCGCTTCAGCCTCCTCGTAAGAAACCTCTATTCGCTTGATATCCATATTTTCGTTTATAATATGCTTCATCTCTTTTTCGATGGTCTCTACATCTCCGGAAGTCAGACTCCGATCAAGCTTCATATCATAATAAAATCCGTCTTCAATGACAGGCCCTATTCCCAAAGATACTTCGCCGTACAGCCGTTTCACTGCCTGAGCCAGCACATGCGCTGATGTATGGCGAAGCACCTGCAAGCCTTCTGGAGAATCCAGTGTGATAATTGAAAGCTCAGCATCTTCCTCCAGCTTGAAGCTGACATCAACGAGCCGGCCATTAACCTGTCCCGCTGCTGCTTTCTTTTCCAAACTGGAGCTGATGGACGCAGCCGCCTCTTTGACTGTAGTGCCTTTCGGATATTCCTTTACCTGTCCGTCCGGAAGCTGAATACTAACATGTTTACTCATTTCAAACACTCCTTATTAATTGTTGTATATAAAAAAACACACCCGTCCCTCTGTAAGGGACGAGTGTGTGATTAACCCGTGGTTCCACCCAAGTTCCCAACGAACTTTCATGTTCATCGGCTCGGTGCTGTAACGCAGCATAAACGGCATTGGATACTGACTGTTCCCCAACGCTGCTCCAAGGCGGTAAATGATATTCCTAAGCTGGGAAGCTCGCACCTTTTCTTCCCTCTCTGAAAACCGTAAACATCATTCATGTCCTTTTCATCGCATATATTGACTCATATAAAAAAACACATCCATCCCTCACAAGGGACGAATGTGTTAAAATTCGTGGTTCCACCCAAATTCCCAACAAACATACATGTTCGTCGGCTCGGTGCTGTAACGCAGCATGACGGTATCAGATACTTAATTTCCCCGATACGGCTCAAAGGCGGTAAGCTGCTTTCTCTGCGTTAGGAAGGTTTCAGCTGATCCTTCCCTCTCTGGAAACCGTAAAAAGCATCTCGTGTCCTTATCAGTGCCTGTTTGAATAATTTCATATATCTTACTATATATTCCTTGAAAAGACAATGGACGATTTTAAGATGATGCGGAAGCGGACGTTTCTTTATGAAAAGTCAGAAACCGCCACACAAGGAATGCGGCCAGACTGTATGCCGCGCCCATCATCAAAAACGTAAACCCAGCTCCGGTGTACCAAGTGGCGGACAGATGAATGACCACTCCGGAAACCGCTACGCCAACCAATGCCCCGATTTGCCGGTTGGCATTTAAAGCTGTTCCTGCGATATTGGCATGCTCCTGTCCCGCTGTCTTCATAATCACAGCCGTCATGGCAGGAACCGTAATGCCGACACCAAGATTCATGACAGATGTCAGAACCGCAAGCTGCCAGTAAGGCAAATCCGGAGAAACCATGACAAATAACAGCAATGCCATGATGCAGCTGACAGCCATTGAAACAAACATAAGAAGCCCCGCTTCAAAACGGTTCGCCAGCCGGGCAAACAGCAGATTTCCGACCACAAAGACAGCCATCATCGGCAATAGTTCGACTCCCGCTAAAAAGGAACTTGCGCCTCTTGCTTCCTGCAAAAATAGACTTAGCATAAACATACCGCCGAAAAGAGCAAAATTCAGCAAAAACCCAACGAACTGCGCTGCCGAGAAACGTCCATTTTTATATAATGACGCAGGAAGAATAGATGTTGCCGAAAAAATTTCTCTCAGAAGAAAAAGCACAAACGCCAAAACCGCCGCCGCGAAAGCACCGAGAATGGTGAGCGAACTCCAGCCTATTGAAGCGCCCTGTATCAGCGCAAATGAAAGAAATCCGAGAGCCGCCATTCCAAGCAGATGCCCTGTGATATTCACCCGGCTGCCTTTTCCCGGGAAACTGCTGAGCGTTCGATAGGCGCAAATAAGCGCCGCAACCCCTAATGGCACATTGATCAGAAAAATACTCTGCCACCCTGCCGCATTCACCAGAACACCGCCGATAAAAGGCCCCAGTCCGGAGGCGGCGGAGACGAGAGCGGCCCACAAGCCAAACATTTTGGCCCGAACCCGTTCATCGGGGTAAGAGGCAGCCAAAAGGCTGAGTGAACTCGGCATAAACAAAGCCGCGCCAAGCCCCTGCAACAGCCGACCCGCGATCAGCATTTGGCCATTTGCTGCTACAGCGCATAGACATGAGGCAAGAACAAAAACGGCCAAACCCAGCATATAAATGTTCTTTGAGCCGTAACGGTCAGCCAGCGCACCGCCGGCCAGCAGAAGCGAAGCAAATGTAAGCATGTACCCGTCTACAACCCACGTCACACCTGAAAGTGAAAGGGAAAGAACGTTTTTCATATCAGCAATTGCAACATTCACCACGGTTACATCAAGCGTAGCCATGAGAAAACCGAGAGCGAGCACGATTAACACTGAGATGCCTGTTGATCCTGATTGATGTAAAGGCCCGCTGTTTTTCATTGCCATTGCCCTTTCAGCTGATGATGTACCCAATCATCGATTTTTTCGAGGTCATAAAGTTTACCGATTCTGTTCATGACACCCTGCAAGGTTTCTTCCTTCATGAGCGAAGACCATTTATCCTCAATATCCCCCATTACCGTCTCCAGCACACAGTGATCTCCGCTCTCAAATACAGATGGCAAAAGGCCTTTTCCTTGATACATGGAACCTCTTCCTTCAACAGCTTGATAGACATCATAGAGGGTAATATCCGTCAATGGCTTCGTAATCGTAAAGCCTCCCTTCGTACCTGGTATGGACTCTGCCAAACCAGCCTGCACCAAAGTTCTCATCAGCTTTTTCAGATAAGACGGAGACATGTGCAAGCGCTGGCTGATCGCCTCTGATGTTAAAGAAGCCTGCACGGGCAGCCGTGACAGTAACAGCAGCACAGAAACTCCCTGCTCCATTCCCGATTTCATTTTCATTATGTTCCCTCCCGGTTCATTATGGATAACTATTATCCACAATAGATCCATTAGCAGGTTTTGTCAATAAAAAAAGCAAAAGAAACGATTCATTTCTTTTGCTTGGTATGGTTAACAAATCTGCTTCAGCTCTTCTATGTATTGAAGCGCTTCGTCATATTCTTCATTGGTATACTTTTGCTTGCTTTTGATTGTAAATACCTTCTCTTTCTTTTCCTCAGCCTCAAGCCCGTCAAAGTAAAGAATCGTGGAGACCAGCTCTAAAAACCGTGATGAACGGTTGTTTACACTGTCAATATAGTGCTTGATATCAGGCATATCAAGATCGGCGTGGTCTAAAAACGCGGAGCCCGTCTCTGTCAGCGAATAACGGTATTGAAAGTAGCCGCCCTTTTTTTCCTTTACCTCATGCAGGAATCCAAGGTTGCACAGCTCTTCAATTTGGAGCGTCAGTTCCTCCGAATACGGCCCGTAAAAGTGAAAATCATATTTCTCATAGAAAGGAAACTGCATTTTCTTCGCAATATAAATCATTTTTTGCAGCTTCTTTCGCCCGATGATTTCTCCAGAATCCGAGAACACCTTCATCAGTTTTGCATGTTCTTTCAACAAATTCCCGACATCTCCTTTTTCCTTCTTTACCAATTTCTATGTCAGTCCCAGCAGCTGCCGGATTTTCATTTTCGCTTCCGGGTGTTCAGAGCCGTCATAAATCAGGTCCTTCGGATAGTACAGCTTGTGGTCCGTCCGCCGCTTACCGGAGATGGATTCCACAATGGCCGACTGTCTGGACAGCTCTTTGATTTGACCGTTTTGCGTCAAGAGATGGATCGGCAAACGCTCCTCTTCCTCTCCTGGACGGTAAAAATCGTATGGCAGATCTGAAGAAGAATCCACGACCAAATAATAGCTCGGATCGATTCCAGCCTCTTTGAATAATGAGGTCAGCTCAAAATATGCCGACATCTCTTCATTCGGATTAAATTCAACGTATTGGAACAGCTGGCGGTTAATGAATCTGCGGCACAAATCGGATAAAATCGGGTCTTCTTCATCCTCCCATGCCTGGAAATAATACAAAATAATAGATTCATCCAGCCTCAAATAATCCTCCAGCGTCAGTTTCCCTTCAAAAATAGAATAGAAATGAACCGGAGCATGAGTGAACACATAACCTTCATCATGGAGCTGCTTCGCTCTGTGGAGAATCTTCGTTAAAATAACCTCCGCACTTCTCGTCACAGGGTGGAAATAGACCTGCCAGTACATTTGGTAGCGGCTCATAATATAGTCTTCTACAGCGTGCATTCCGCTTTGTTTAATGACGATTTGATCCTCACGCGGGCGCATCACCCGGAGAATCCGCTCCATGTCAAAATGGCCGTAGCTGACGCCCGTATAGTAAGCGTCGCGCTGCAGATAATCCATGCGGTCCGCGTCAATCTGACTCGAAATCAGGCTGACCACTTGTTTGTTTTTATATGTTTTGGCAATGACTTCAGCAACATCCTGCGGGAAACGCGGGCTCACCTTTCTGAGCACCTGATTAACCTCTGTGTCTCCCAAAATGATATCTCTTGTAAAATCTTCGTGGTCAAGATGAAAGACTTTTTCAAATGAATGCGAGAACGGCCCGTGCCCGAGATCATGAAGCAGCGCCGCGGACAAGCAGAGTTCGCGCTCACTGTCATCCCATTCAGGACGGCCTTTAAAGACATCATCAACCATTCTCCTGACAATTTCGTAGACACCGAGAGAATGGTTGAACCGGCTGTGCTCAGCGCCATGGAACGTCAAATACGTCGTGCCGAGCTGCTTGATTCTGCGGAGACGCTGAAATTCGCGGGTTCCGATCAGATCCCATATCAGCTTGTCCCGTACATGAACATAGCGGTGCACCGGATCTTTAAACACTTTTTCTTCTGATAATTTTCCATTTGGATACGCCATCGTCATTCCCTCTTTTTTTTAGCCGTGTTTCTATTATATCGACTCTATTCTTTGAAAACATCCTTGAATTTGTCCGGCGATTTGTTCCATCTTTCCGAAAATCACATGATGTGAAGCAAAAAAGCCTGACCAGAGGGCCGAGGCTATGAAAAAATATGTTTTTACTTTTTTAATTTCTTTTTCACTTTGTCAATCAGCTCATCCTCTGTCGGAGCTGACAGCGGGCGATTGTTTACAAAAGCAAACGATTTTTTCCGTCCGGGCCCGCAATAAGATTGGCACCCTACCTCAACCTTTGCGTCCGGGTCTACTTCTTTTAAACGCGGCAGCAATGTTTTGATATTAGTGGCTTGGCAATCATCACACACTCGAAATTCATTAGCCATGACGTACGCTTCCCTTCATTTCTATGTTCATCTATGTTTTAAACCTAAAATCGCTTTGTCGAAAAAATCACATCACTCCTCATTGTACAAGGATTCGACTGTTCCTGCAAGCCGCTTCAGCCTCCGTATCTCCTATTCTTCCAGCCAATTTGTATAAATATTTTCCAATCTGGACATTCTAATATCATGAAAAGAAAAATGGGAGTTGAGATAAATGACAAAACAGCGCCAGGACGCTTGGTCAGAAGAAAATGATTTGCTTTTAGCCGAAACTGTGCTTCGGCATGTAAGAGAAGGCAGCACTCAGCTGAATGCCTTTGAAGAGGTCGGCGATAAATTAAATCGGACGTCCGCAGCCTGCGGATTCAGATGGAACGCTGTAGTGCGCCATCAATATGAAAAAGCGCTTCAGCTTGCAAAAAAGCAGCGGAAACAGCGCATGAGAGCCCTCGGAAACGGGCAGCCAGCGAAGAAAAGACTGCTATATCAGCCTCCTGCGGTTGATCCCGAAACAATTCAAGAAACTGCAGTGCAGGAGGAGCAGGTGAAACCTGAAACCCCGACTGCCGAAAATGAGAAGCAGGCTTTGATGTCAGGCGAGCACATGCCTTTTGTGGATGACAGCTTTAAGGAAGAGTTAGCTAGTCTATCACACTTATTGTCTCCTCAAACGTCTGCGCCTGAGATGACGATGAATGATGTCATCAGATTCCTGCAGAATTACGAAGGCAATCATGAGCAATCCTCAGCTTTAAAAATGGAAAATGAGCGTTTAAAGAAAGAAAATCAAGAATTACAAAGCAAAACAGAACAGCTGGAAGCAGAAGTTCAAAAACTTGAAAAAGATCAAAAAACGATCCAGGAAGATTATGAAACCTTGGTAAAAATCATGAATAGAGCCAGAAAACTAGTTTTATTTGAAGATGATGAACATGCCTCTCCGTCCTTCAAAATGGACCGGAACGGAAATTTAGAAAAAATGGCGGAATAGCTTTTAAAAACCCCAAAACGATGTCCTGTTTTGGGGTTTTGCCATTAAAAAATCCCCTTTTCCTTTTAGAAAAGAGGATTTTCTGTTTTTGCGGCGGCTCCGTTATTCTTGTAAAATGAGCCCAAGCTTATGCTAATCTATTAAGACACATGAGCCGCTTCAGCTGGCTTTTGCTTGCGAGGCGCCCCTGAAATGACCAGAAGCCCTAACATCATCAGCACGATGCCGAGCCATGAGGAAAGAGAAAGCATTTCACCTATGAAAAACACACCCAGCAATGAGGCGGTCAGCGGCTCAGCCAGGGACAGTGTAACCGCTGCCGAAGCCGGAACGCCGGTGAGCCCTTTTGCAAACAAAAAGTAGGCCGCGCATGTCGCAATTACCCCGATATAAAGGCTCGTTCCCCATCCTTTTGGGGTCAGCATCCAAGAGAGATCCGACTGCCACAATAGCGGCATCAGCAATATGGCGCTGAGCATAAAGACAACAGCTGAGGTAGCTCTCGGCGGCTGTGTTTTCATCATTGATTTACTGATCAAGGTATAACCCGCAAAAGATGCACCTGCTCCAATCGCCATGAGAACCCCTGACACATCAATCCGAACATTGGAGCCGTCTGAAAACAGGAGCCAGCATCCCGCCAAAGCCAATACAGTTGCAATCCACCAGGAATTTCGCGGACGTTTTTTCAAAACGGCCCACTCTAAGCTCCCGGCAATAATAGGCGCACTGCCGATGGCAATCACTGTCCCAACCGCAATCCCTGTTTCTTTTACGGCGGTGAAAAAAAGCGGCTGATAACAGGCCATACAAATCGCTGCTAAAAACACGGGCGGCCAAGACCAATTTTTCACGTGAAGCTCTCGGCTGATCCAGACCACAAGAAGCATGGCGCTGCCGCCTACCAATAATCTGACCGCTCCGAATGCCAGCGGAGTGGCGCTTTCTGGAGCCAGCGCCTGAACAGTGCCGGTTGTTCCCCAGAAAAAAGCCGCGATCAGCACAAACAGGCTGTAAACATTCCCTTTCATTTGCCTCTCCCCTTTGTATGCAGATGCTGCTGTTATTTTATCGCTTTTTTTGCTGTAATTGTTTTCTGTTTATAAGAAAGATTTATCTAAAGACAAGATGATAGCGAAAAAAAGCATGCCAGCCGTATCGGCTGACATGCAAGAGACGTTCATCCAAACACCTTTTCATTCCGTTCTGCCATCCGGACAAGATTTTTCTCAAATTCCAATTCCTCGTCAATGGACAGTCCGGCTGAGTAGAGGTGGGTGCTTAACGCTTTTAATTCCGTAAGCAAAGCAAGCATTAAATCCTGTACGGAGATATCGGTATGCAGAAGCTCACTTAACGATGCCATGGTTTCCGGACGTATATCCGGGTAGACGCCTTTTTTGTCGTTCTGTTTATCCTTCAGGGCGGCTTGATAGAATCGTCTGATCAGATCTGCCCTCTCGCTGCCGCTTTTATCTGCACAGAGATAAATTTGAACGGCTGCACCGCCGCGAAGACGTCTTTGAGAAATGCCGGCGAACTTTTTGCCGTCAATGCTGAGATCATAGCTGCCTGGACAATAGGAGCCCTCAATTTCATAGGCTTCAATCTTTGCCCCGTACGGCTTAAGCATCCGTTTCATCAGTTCCACCATTGCTTCGTATCCTCTGTCTATATCGATGCCCTTCTTTTGGTCCTCGAATATGAGAGAAATATTTAAAACGCCTTCATCCAAAACAACAGCAAGACCGCCGGAATTGCGGACGATGACGCGGTATCCCTCATTTTCCAGCAGGGCAATGCCGTCCTGCAAAAACGGGAGCCGCGTATCCTGAATACCGAGGACAATCGTGTCGTGGTGAACCCAAGAGCGTGCTGTCGCCGGCGACACGCCTTTTCCTACAGAGGCGCACAGCGTATCGTCCATAGCGAAGGATTGCTTCGCGTCAAATAAAGGGCCGAGACTGGATTGGTCAATGACTCTCCATGTCGGCTGCATCAGTAAATCAATCGGTTGGTTTGCCATCTATGTAAAACCCTTTCATGTTAGGCTTATGAACGAAAACTATTATATCATTTCACCCGTGATGATTGAAAATTGCTTTTCAGCATCGTAATGAAAATTTCTTTATTTTTTGTATTCTCCATGAGAGGAGAATGAATATAAGACAGCTTGCGCTTTAATGAGAAATCTTTAATGTGGAGAATTGAAATGTCACGGTGGATCAAATCCTTATGCAGCACGCTTCTTGATAAGACCGATAAACCCATGCCGCTGATCACCGCTTCTTTTACACCTTGATTGCTGCTGATCGTGAACATCGACTTCGGCCGCAGTCCGTTCGTGCTGAGCACATGATCGAGATATTCCCTTGTGCCGGAGCCTTTTTCCCTTGTCACCCACGCTTCATTTTGCAAATCGCTGATTGAAATGTCTCTTTTTCCGGCAAGCGGATGCTGGTTTGGCGCTGCGATGCACATTTCATCCTCCATAAACGGTTCAATTTCCAGTTCATTCTCGTCCGTATGTCCTTCAATCAGCCCGATATCAGCCTGAAGCATTCGGACACGTTCGCTTACCTCCTTTGTATTGCCAATCATGACGTCCAGATTCAGCTCAGGGTACAGCTTTTGCAGCTGGGCAAGAAGCGGCGGAAGAATATACTCTCCGATTGTAAAACTGGCGGCTATTTTCAATTCACCTTTTACATAATGATGGTGCGCGTAAATTTCAGCCTTGGCCTGCTCGTAGAGAAATACCATTTGCTTTGCCCTTTGATACAAAATGTCCCCTGTCGGTGTTGTCGTAAAATGCTTCGGCGACCGATTCAGCAGAGCCGTTTGAAATTCTTTTTCAAGATTTTTAATATGCAGACTGACGCTGGGCTGGGAAATCATCAGCTTTTCTGCTGCTTTTGTGAAGTTTTTTTCTTCCACCACCGCGATAAAGGTTTTCAGCACGTCGTAATACAAAGGCCCCACCCCTGTCATGAATAAGATTTATAATGATGATCAGTTTTCTTTATTTTACTCATATCATCTGTCCTGGTAAAGAAGGCGCAAAAAAAGCAGCCCTCTGCGAGAGAGCTGCCATCGCTTTTCTTACAGTGCTTGTGCCGCTGTAATTAATGCAAGATTGTAAACATCTTCAGCGTTACAACCTCTTGAAAGATCGTTAACAGGCATATTTAAGCCTTGCAGGATTGGTCCTACAGCTTCAAAGTTGCCTAAACGCTGAGCAATTTTGTAGCCGATGTTTCCTGCTTCCAAGCTTGGGAATACGAATACGTTCGCGTCTCCTTTGATCTCGGAATCCGGCGCTTTTTTCTCAGCTACAGATGGAACGAATGCAGCGTCAAATTGGAATTCGCCGTCAAGCGTTAATTCAGGCGCTTTTTCTTTCGCGATTTTCACAGCATCCGCTACTTTTTCTGTTTCATCAGATTTTGCTGAGCCTTTTGTAGAGAAGCTGAGCATTGCTACGCGAGGATCAATGTCGAACATTTTTGCCGTATTGGCGCTTTCGATTGCGATTTCTGCAAGATCTTGGCTGTCAGGTGCAATGTTGATCGCACAATCTGCGAATACGTACTGCTCATCGCCGCGTGCCATGATGAAGACGCCTGAAGTCTTTTTCACGCCTTCTTTTGTTTTGATGATTTGAAGAGCCGGACGGACAGTGTCGGCAGTTGAATGAGCCGCTCCGCTCACAAGACCCGCTGCAAGGCCTTTGTACACAAGCATTGTGCCGAAGTAGTTCTCGTCTAAGAGCGCTTTTCGAGCCTGTTCTTCTGTTGCTTTGCCTTTGCGGCGTTCTACGAATGCCTGTACAAGATCTTCCATGCCTTCATATGTATGAGGATCATAAATATCAACGCCGTCAAGCGTCACATTCAGTTCTTTTGCTTTTGCTTGGATCTCATTTTCATTGCCGATCACAATTGGATTCAGCACTTTATTTTCTGCAAGCTTGCTGACCGCAACTAAAATACGTTCGTCCAAGCCTTCAGGAAATACAATTTTAACGCCTTTTCCAGCTACTTTTTCTTGCACTGTTGAAAATAAATCTGCCACAATAAACCCTCCTCAAAAAGTTACAAAAACGCTTTCTTTTACTAGCATACTCTTCTTCCAGTCAAATTCAAACAGCCAACTTTTATTATAGCGCTTTCATCAAAAAATCTTATTTTTCTAACTAATTTAAGCAACTGATTCTTTCCTTATATGTTCTCTTATTTTTGAGGAGATATACGAATCGGATGTTCAAGGTTTCTCCACAGTAGAATCGGATAAACTATGATATAGTGAAGGCATTAACGAAAAGATAATAGGAGTGAAGATAAATGAGTGAACAGCAAATGACAAATGAAGCGGCAAAAACGCTGGACGGCTGGTATGCGCTTCATGATTTCCGCACAATGGACTGGACTTCCTGGAAGCTGCTGTCAAGTGATGAGCGCCAGTCTATCATTCATGAATTTACAGGATTGCTTGAAAAATGGGGAGTCGCCCAAAAAGAAGGGAAAGGCTCGCAAACCCTTTACAGCATCGTTGGCCAAAAAGCTGATTTTATGCTGATGATTCTTCGCCCTACAATGGAAGAATTAAATGAAATTGAGCTTGAATTCAACAAATCAAGACTTGCTGAGTTCACCATTCCGGCTTACTCCTACGTGTCAGTTGTTGAACTGAGCAACTATTTGGCGAGCGGCGACGGCGACCCGTATGAAAATCCGCATGTACGTGCGCGCCTTTACCCTGAACTGCCGGAATCAAAATATGTATGCTTCTATCCAATGGATAAAAGAAGATCCGGCAATGACAACTGGTACATGCTTTCTATGGAAGAACGAAGAAACTTGATGAGAAGCCACGGTTTAATCGGACGCAGCTATGCTGGCAAAGTGAAACAGATCATCACAGGTTCAGTCGGCTTTGACGATTACGAATGGGGCGTTACGCTGTTCAGTGATGATGTGCTTCAATTCAAAAAGCTTGTATATGAAATGCGTTTTGACGAAGTCAGCGCGCGCTACGGCGAATTTGGCTCGTTCTTTGTGGGCAACCGCCTTTCGCTTGATACACTTCCTCAATTCCTATATGTATAATTTCTCCTCCCGCCGCAGCTGGCGGGAGTTTTTCGATTCCTATTTGTCAGAATTTAAATAAGATTTGCTATTTTCTCCGTTTTTTTTTACGATGTAGATAATAATCCAATTTTTTCAAAGGGGTGCAGTTATTTGTCAAAACGAACCGCATTTATTATGGGAGCAAGTCAAGGAATCGGAAAAGCAATTGCTCTGAAATTAGCAGACCAGCATTTTACCGTCGTCATCAATTCGCGAGTCTTGGACAATATTGAACCTGTCAAAGAAGACATTTTGGCCAAGCATCCTGAAGCGAGTGTCATTGTCCTTGCGGGTGATATGTCTGACCAGCAAACGAGAGAGGAGATTTTTAAAGAAATAGAATCTCAATGCGGACGGCTTGATGTTCTGATTAACAATATCCCGGGCGGCGCGCCTGACACATTTGATAACTGTAATATAGAGGATATGACGGCCACGTTCACACAGAAAACCGTTGCCTATATTGACGCTATCAAGCGTGCCGCCTCTCTGATGAAACAAAACGAGTTTGGCAGAATCATCAACATTGTCGGAAATCTGTGGAAAGAACCCGGCGCCAATATGTTTACAAACAGCATGATGAATGCCGCTTTAATTAACGCCAGTAAAAATATTTCCATTCAGCTTGCTCCTCACAATATTACTGTCAACTGCCTGAATCCTGGTTTTATCGCTACAGACCGTTACCATCAATTTGTGAAGAATGTGATGGAAAAGAACAGCATATCCAAACAAGAAGCCGTAGAACAGATTGCTTCTGGCATCCCGATGAAACGGGTCGGATCAGCCGAAGAAACCGCAGCGCTCGCCGCGTTTCTCGCTTCCGAGGAAGCCTCCTATATCACCGGGCAGCAAATTTCTGCTGACGGCGGCAGCATGAAAAGCATATAAAAAAATCCCGCTTTTTAGCGGGATACTTCTTCTAATGAGGCAAACGGCAGGTTCAGCTTTTGAATCCGCATGACAAATTCCCGCAGATCCTCCTGCTTCGATACCATTGATATTCTGACATGACGTTTTCCGTTGCTGCCGAAAATCTCGCCCGGCGTTACGACAACATGGGCCTGCTCCAGCAGGTAGTCAGAGAATTGATGAGAAGACTCAAACATTTTTGGAATTTCAGCCCATACATAAAATGTTCCTTTAGGTTTTTCTATCTTCCAGCCCAGTTCTTTTTCACAAAGCTCCGTAAAAAAGTCAATCCGTTCCGCATAGATGCGTTTCAAGCGATCTGTTTGTTCCGGATCTCCTGACAGCGCCGCACTGGCCGCCTGCTGCAGTCCGCCGAACATGCCGACAAAGACGTGATCCTGAAATTCATTGACCGCTTGAATGATCTTTTCATTTCCGACGGCAAACGCCATTCTCCAGCCGGCCATGTTAAATGTTTTTGAAAACGAATAAAGCTCCGCGCCCACAGTTTTTGAGTCCTCCGCCTGCAGGAAGCTGGCCGGTTTTTTATCAAACTCAAATGCGCCGTACGCAAAGTCATGGATCAAATGAATCTGGTGCTCTTTTGCAAATGCGGCCGCTTTTGCATAAAAAGCCGCATCCGCCACAGCTCCCGTCGGGTTATTCGGATAGTTCAAAAACATCAGCTTCGCTTTTTGTAACACAGCGGGATCTATTTTCTCAAAGTCAGGCAGATAGCCGTTTTCTGCGTGCAGCGGCATTTCGTGCAGCTCTGCTCTTGCCATTGTAATACCCGAAAGGTATTCAGGATAGCCCGGGTTCGGGACCAAAGCGATATCTCCCGGATTGAGCAGGCATTGTGTCAAAACATACAAGCCTGCTTTTCCCCCGCCAAAGAGCGCCACTTCTGTTTCAGGATTGATTGTCACTCCGTATTCTCTTTTATAGAAAGCGGCAATCGCTTCCTTCAGAAAGGGATAGCCTCTGAATGGCCCATACCCGTGGAAAGAAGGGTTCACAGCCGCCTCCTGCAATGCCTGCACGATATGCGGCGGAGTAGGAAGGTCAGGGTTCCCCTGTCCAAGATTAATGACTTGCGCCCCCGTTTTTTCCATTTCTTTTACCTTTTGAAAAACGAGAGAAAATTCTTGCCTTGGAAGTGTCTTGATGACGTCGGACGGTGTTATTTCCATCTGAAAGACTCCTTATAAGTGAATTTGCTCAGTTTTTTTATCCCGTTCCAAAAAAGACTTGTTCACCAGCTTTGTATGCAAAAACAAACCGCTTACCATGATAACAATCAGCCCCATGATGACAGGAGCCTCTAATACGTTGATAAGCATGGAACCAATCGAAATGCACAAGCCAATAGACGCTTCAGCCACCGAAAAAATACGCCCTTGAATCTGGTTCGCCGCGTTTTCCTGAACTTTAACCTTTGCAAGCACTTCCCCATATTCCATGGCGATGAAAAAGAGAATGGCAGCAATGACAGATACAGCAAAAATGGGCGTGAATAAAAACAGCGCCAGCGAGACGATTGATAAAATGGTAAAGTACATCAAGCCTTTATTGTTGTTAAAGCCCCACTTGCTGACAAGCGCAGCTCCGATGAAACCGCCGAAGCCGATGCAGAAGGTAAGGATAAAGTTGCCGATCTCCCCGTCACCCAAAAAGCGGCTGACAATCGGAAAATAGCTGTACACGATCCCCCAAAGCATTGCCATCGTAATCATCGTAAACATGGCGTTTAACACGAATGAATTGGTTTTGATTTCCTTCAGCCCTTCTTTAAAAGACTGAAAGGCTTCTTTTATATTTTCAGACTGAATCGGGACAAATTGCAGCTTAATTCGCCTGATAAAAAACGCTGAAACCAGGTATGTCACACCGTTAAAGGCAACAGCCATCTCTACAGACCCGGCTAACAGGAATAACCCTCCGGCGGCCGCCCCGACAATGATAGAAATGGTCGTGGCTTTAGCGAATAAGGTATTGATATTTTTAATATCTGATTCCAGAGAAGACATGACCGCGAGACGCGCCGGATTAAAAAATACGCCGCTCCCGTAAGAGACAAACAGCAGGGCCAGAAAAACCAGCGGATACTCGCCTTTTGGGAGAAAGGTGAGCCCCAAAAAGATGATGCCCCTGATGACATCCGTCCACAGCATAATTTTAATTCTGTCCAATCGGTCAACGAGCACCCCTAAAAACGGCTGAAACACCATCGGAATGCTTCTGACCGCAATGACTCCTGACGTCACCCAATAATCGTGATAATATGTAGACAAAATGAGCAGGGCCGGGAGAACACAATAGTCTCCCATAAACGAAAGCGCCTGCCCGTAAAGCAAGTATTTAGAATTTGGCTTTAACTGTTTCATACCGGCAGCACATACTTCGCAGTAAGCTTTGCATGCTGCTGGATGTGTTTAATTGAATCGGCTACATCCTGGGAATTGCTTCCTTTCAGTTCAAATGCGGCAATGGAATTGAAGGCTTCAAACAGGCGCAAATCAACAGACGTACCTGGTGCCGCAGCCGAGAAAGAAACAAGTTCCGTATCTCCTTTCAGCAGCCCATCCGGAATGTTGATGGATTCAATGATCATATCCTCCGCCGCTTCAGGAAGCTGCCCGTTTTGTTTGAAATGCTCCGGGTACAAATGACAGTCGGCGATATAGCAAGGTTCTTGCTCCAGCAATCCATCCGGAAGATCGGCGTCTTTTCCGAAACAGAGAACATCCAGCAATAATTGCGCCATGTCGACGCCGAAGACCTTTTTAATATTCGGAATCATATTCCATCCGGCGAACCTGGCCGCAGACTCTATTAAACCGGCTTCTCTATTTTTCATTAACTTGATTTCTGTATGTGTCGCGCAGTTTTCCAGCCCAAGCCCTTCATTTGCTTTTTTGGCCGCTTCAATAATGATCTTTTTCGCTTCATCATCCAAGATGGACGGCGTGATATGCGATGTTTCCGTAAACCCGATTTGCGGTGTTTTGTCATGAATCGCGACTGGAAAATATTCTCCGTCCGCCATGATCCCTTCTATGCTGATATAGTCGGAGTATCCCTCGGTTTGATACCAGTCCGGGTATTCACCCTGTAAAAACTCCTCCGCAATAAACGGGGCTTCAAACGTAACCGCCTTCGGCACATTAATGGATTTCAGGTAGTCATTCACTCTGTTAAACTCGGCTTCTGCTGTTTTGGTGTCCGTAATCAGCGTCACGCCGATTGAACTCGCCAAGTATGTCGGTTTTAAGATGAGCGGCGTGCCGATCTCTTTCAGCGCGGAGCGGAAATCTTCAAGGGTTGTGACCCGTTTGTTTTTGATTGTTTTGACCCCGGCTTTATTAAACGCTGCCCTCATTTTATTTTTATCTCTGGCATTTTCGGCAGCTTGCACACCCGCTCCTCTTAAGCCGAGACGTTTACAGGCTTTCGCCATCGGAGCGATGAATAATTCATTGTTTGTTGTGATGGCTTCCGCTCCAAACATTTCGGCAACCTTGACGATTTGCTCGACTACCTCTTCTTCGGGTTTGTCATGATCCTCATGCGCCCAGTAAATGGAATCGGGATGCTCGAAATCTGTGATACTCTGAAAATAATCTTTATCCTTTATGACCGCGACCGAGTATTTTTCAATAAGTGCCGCATGGGAAGCTGTAATGGCAAATGGTCTCGGAATAAAGCTGACCAGGTTATATTTTTCAGCAGCGCTTTGATAAAACATATGCGGCGGGCAGCCTCCAAGATCAGCGATAACCAAAACTGTTTTTCTCTCCATATGTAAAACACTCCTTCTCTCTCTATTGTGCGGTATATCCTCCGTCTGCGGTGATGGCGCTTCCGGTCATGTAGCTTGATAAATCAGAGGCTAAAAACAGCATAACGTTTGCTATTTCTTCAGGTTTTCCGAGTTTTAGCATCGGATTCACCTTCGCCTTTTCTTTCTTGATTTCTTCAAGTGTGCCTTCATTATTTTCCATAAAGGATTTCTCATTTAACGGCGTATCAATAATCCCCGGACATACACAATTAACGCGGATTTGATGTTTGGCGTAATCAACAGCCATTGACCTTGTCAGCTGCAACACGCCGCCTTTGCTGGCGTTATATGCCGGGATATCAGGCCATGCCACGACTCCGCCGACAGAGCACGTATTAATGATATTGCCCTTGCCGGCAGCCAGCATATGCTTGAGTGCGTGCTTGCTCATTAAAAACATGCCCGTCAGATTGACTTGGAGCACCTTATTCCAATCGCTCAGCTCCATCTCATGAATAGGCGCCACGATTTCGATCCCCGCATTATTAATTAAAATATCTAATCCTCCGAATGTATTGATTGCCGATTGAACAGCGTGCTGGCAGGCAGCTTCGTCTGTTATATCTGTTTGCACAAAGTGCAGCCGGTCATTATTTTCTTGCCGGACCATTACTTCTCCCTGTGCTGCATCAATATCCGCCACAACCACATTTGCCTGCTGGTTCAAAAAAGCTTGAACCGCGGCATAGCCGATGCCTGATGCGCCTCCTGTTATGAGGACGGTTTTATCAATGAGGTTCATTATGATTCATCCGCCTTTATCTTTTTCATTTTTGCTCTGTTGTAGCGCGGCGGAAAGAAGATGTTAATGGATTGAGATTCTTTTTCAGAACGGTTGATGGCACCGTGGTCTTCACGAGGTTCACAGAAATAGGCGGTGCCGAATGTCATATCCACTGTGCAGCCTTCAACGGTCATATCATATCCGCCGCCGATGCAGATGCCGATTTGTTCATTGCGATGTTTATGGAAAGGCATTTCGCCGCCGTTTCCAGGAATCTTGGCCAGCATAATTTCTATCCAATCCTCAACAAAGAACGTGACTTCCATGCCAGGCAATAAATCTCTCGTTTTGAAAATATTCAAAAAGTAGTCTTCAGGACTTGTATACGTTTCATCAGCTTTATACCGTTTAATATCAATGGCAATGACTTCTTGGTCTGTTTCATTTCTTGCTCCGTGAGGCACATGCGGCGGCGCAATATATGCCGATTCCAAGGCTGTCATTTTTTTTGTGACGTCTCCGACAGTCATGGACAGCTCGCCTGAAACGACCATGCCGATTTGGACTTCCTTGTGCTGATGCGGTTCAACGTTCGTATGCGGCGGAACGTAAGACATTAGCACTTCAGTATCGCCGCGGACGGTGGAATACTGTCTCACTCCGTTCTCCCACTCTATTAATTTTGGTGTCGGGAAATAAATCTCCTTCACATCTTGTTCAGTTTTCATAATCAACGTCTCCTTTTCCGAATAATGACCAGCTCATAGGAATGCTTTTAAATGTCTTAACAAACTTGAGCCCGTATTTTTGTCTTGCCAGTTCATTGGTTAAAGCAATGTCAGAAAGACCTTCTTTTACTTTTTTTGCTGCGGCGCTGGTTGAGTTGACCAGCTCGAACCTGACGTCTTTCCGGGTAAAATATTTAATTAAATTGATAGGTGATGGGTGTGAAACAATAATAGATGTGTCAAGCATGTCGTCGCTGAATGTGAAATCAGGACGGACAGCCAGGCCGTACATCGGTGTATCGCACCTGAAGATTTGCAAAAGCTGCAAATCCGGCCTCATGTAGAAATGTTTAATGCCGTCATAAGCATGTGGAACGATGGTGTATTCCAGCGGGCTTTGAAGAGTCCTTTCGATGCATGATTCAAATGTATCATGCAAAGATAATTTACTGTTTAGCCCTTGGAGAAGAGTAAAATTAGAGATGAAATGTTTTGCTGCGTACTCACTGCTTGTCCCTTCTGGGCCGAGCGTGTTGACTGTAATCAGTTTTGATATTGAATAAGCTTTGTTTTTTGTCTGAATGCTATTATCCAATATAATCATGAGCACCAACCAATCTTTTAAATTTTAAGTAAATTTTATCCAGCGGAAATCGAACTGTCAACATTTTTTGAAAATACTGATAATTATTCCCATACAAACAGAAAAACCCTTAAGAAAGGGTTTTTTGTTATAGGAATTTAGAAACTTTGTTTATTGGGATAAGGAATGATCTGCTTTCTGCTCATGCTTTCCGTACTTTTTATATGCGAATACACTGAGCACAAAACCGAGCACTGTAATGATGGCGCAAATCATTCCGACAGCTGCATAACCGTATCCCACATATACAGGTCCCATCAAAGCAGAACCTAATGTCACAGCCAAATTTGAGGCAAGGCTGTAAAACGCCATAATTTTCCCGCGATGACGCTCTGAGCAATCACTCAAAATGGTGCTGAGCAGCGTCACCGTCAAGCTTTGCATTAACCCCCAGATGAATAGACTGATGATTAGCAGAGGCATTGATGCGGGCGCATACGCGATACAAGCCAGCAGAACGCTGATGACCGCCAGCGCAATGATCAGAGAGCGCATTTTTCCAATGCGGTCGGCAATCTTACCTGTAAAGACACTCATGGAAAACCCGATGCCATAAATCATAATAAATAAGCCGGCAGCCGTATTGCCTCCGGTAAAAACGTCCTGTAGGTAAGAGCCTAAAAACGAATACATACCGTAAAAACCAATCATATTGCACAAAGTGATTATGATATAAACGGGAACACGCGGCACTTTAAGCGCGTCTCGAAATGTCCCCGCCGGCTCATCTTTTTCCTCCTGGACGGTGCTTTTATTATCGTTATGGCGGCGCATTTCAAATAAGACGAGCAAAACAACAAGTGCACCCATCAAGGCGAAAATCCAGAATGTCCATCTCCAATGTAAGACGCCGCCTATAAATGATCCGATCGGCACACCGAAAATCAGTGCAAGCGACCAGCTTGATACGATCAGACCCATCACTTTCCCCCGATATGTATACGGAACACGATCCCCGACAACTGCGTAAGCGGTCGGGACAAACGCACCTGCCGCCAACCCTGAAAGCGCACGGCCTAAAAAGAAGAAAAAAATATTTTGCGCCAAAGCGCATATCACGGTTCCTATAATAAAGATCACGAGTCCCAGCATTAAACTCAGTTCTCTCGAGTATTTATCCCCTAAAGGCACCAGCAGCGGGGCACCGATAAAGATCATGATCCCATATATACTGATAGATAGCGCAAGCACGCTGACATCTGAGTTGAAGGCATCTGCTAAATCAGGCAGCAGCGGTGAAATGACAAGCTCTTCAGATCCAGCCGCAAATACGCCCATTGTTAAAGCCAGCGCAAGAAATAGCGGAAAATGATGTTTTGATTTGATGTGATTGTTTTGTTTACTGTTCATTCTCCCTTAACACCTCTTCCGGAATCTTAAAATAAAGTTGAATTATAGTTTAGCATCCTTTATTTGCAATTTACAATTCGAACGAAAATAATTTTCTTTTTATTATTTGCATTCAAATACGAATAAGGGATTTCTTGTTTCAAATTTAAAATAAAACAAAAACATATCCTGGGATATGCTATGTAATGCATTTGTTAAGGCGGGTCAGGTGATGAATCAAGGTTATTCACAGTTAGCCCGATTTCGGGAGGATTCATCCTTCAATTTACTGACTGGTCAACTTTGTTTATCATGCTGGCAGGGACCGGGTGTCTTATTTTTGTCACGGTTCTGACCGCATTGCCTGAATCACTGCCTGAAAGCTGATCACATGTCGGCACTTGCTTGGCGACCGGGCGTTTATGGGTTTTGCTTTCAGCCAGGCCTATATCGGGATCGGCATGTTTGCGTATATTTCCGGTTCGCCGTTTGTCCTGCAAAACATATACGGTGTGTCGGCTCAGATGTTCAGCATGCCGTTTGCCATCAACGGCGCTCGCCGGTGTTGCCGGGGAAGAAAACGCGCGGCCGATGGCGTTGAGTATATTCGGCTTTGATGTGCTCGCGATATTGTCCTATGTGTTTCTTGTCAGACGTAACGCGTAAAAAAGCTCTCCGGTCTCCCGGAGAGCTTCTTCTATTGCGCTTCTGTTTGCTCTTTTTTCAGCGGTTCATTTTGTAAGCGTTTCTTGACGCTCAGATGATAGTATGCATAGCAGAAAATAATGATTGGTACACCGCAGTACAAGCCGATTCTTTGATCTGGGATGAATATAAGGCTTATCAATACGCATCCGTATAATACAAACCCAAGAATCGGCACCAACGGATAAAGAGGGGTTCTGAATTCCAGGTCGTTCACGTTTCCGCCTTCAGCGAGGAACCGCCTGCGAAAGAAAAATTGCGAGGCGCAAATGGACATCCACGCGACAACTGTCACCATGCCTGAGATTGATATACACCATAAATACACGGTTTCTGCAGCCATGACGCTAGTCAGCAGCGAACAGCCGGAAATCCCAATCGTAATCAGCAGGGCATTGATCGGCACCCCTTTTTTGGTCAGTCTCGTTAAAAGGGCCGGGCCCATTTTGTTAGTTGAAAGCGACCACATCATACGCGAGGCTGCATATAAACCAGAATTGGCAACAGATAAAATCGCCGTTAATATGACAAAGTTCATCATATCAGCCGCAAATGGGATGCCGATTTGATCAAGCACCGCTACAAACGGACTCTCAATCACCCCAGCCGTTTCATACGGAAGAATGGCAACCAAGACAAACATAGCCAGCACAAAGAAAAACAGCGTTCGCCAGATGACATTTCGAATGGACTTTGGCAGTGTCTTTTCCGGACTTTCACTCTCCCCTGCCGCAATTCCGACCAGCTCTGTCCCCTGAAATGAGAAATTGACCATAACCAGCGTAAACATAACAGCCAGCACGCCATTTGGAAACAGTCCTTTATCAGTCATGAAATGAGATAGAAAAGGCGTTTCCTGACCGCCTTTAAAATCAATCAAGCCAAACACGGCGCACCCGCCGATCACGATAAATAATATGATCGCTGTCACTTTGATGCTCGAAAACCAAAATTCCATTTCCGCAAAGCTTCGGACAGACAGCGCATTAATCAAAAAGATGATGACACCGAAAACGAGACACCATATCCAGATCGGCACGGAGGGCAGCCATCTTTGCATCAAAATGCCCGCTGACGTTAGCTCCAAGCCGACTGTATTCGCCCAGCTGAACCAATACAGCCATCCGATCATAAAACCTGTCGACGGCCCCAAAAACTTTGTGGCGTAGGCTTGAAACGATCCGGACACCGGCATGGCGACAGCCAGCTCCCCTAAACAAAGCATGACCAGATACATTAAAAATCCGCCAATCATATAGGCAACAATGGCTCCGAGAGGACCCGCCTGGCTGATCGTAAAGCCGGAACCTAAAAACAGACCGGTGCCGATGACGCCGCCCAAGGCAATCATAAACAAATGCCGGCTTTTCATACTGCGCTGCAATTCATTTTTATGATCCTGCATCATCCTTCTCCCTTCGGCTCTTTTGTGCTGATATTCATCCGATAGCTTTGCAAAAGGTGAACAGTGGTCTGCTGTATCAGATCAGGCAATACATGAAATGTGTACGGCTTGTATACTCTTTCAGTCCATTTATGTCCGTCTTTTCCGTATACACCCATGTTAATGGAAGGAATGTTCAGTTTCCGTATGTCTTTAAACGGAATGGTTCCAATCATCTCCCACCCCGGGAAGTTTCTGATAAAGGAATCAATTTCGTCATCGGTTTCATGCAGCGATAAAAAGCTGCCGTCTGCCAAGTAAGGGAAAAACTTTTTGAAAACAAAGGTTTCGCCTGTCGTTTCGGCGGTTTTGTCCACCGCTTCTTTGATCACATGCTGCAATAGCTGGTCTCTTGTGCTTTCTTCTTTTAAATAGTTATGCGGTAAATAAGGAGGAGCATAAAACAGAATGACTTTTGCGCCCTGATCGGGATCAAGCTTTTGGAGTTCTTCAATTGCATGAAAACATCTCATGCGCAGTTCAAGGTGCTCATTGGCTTTGAATGCTTGCTCTATACACTGCTCAGGATCGACGCCGCGGCTTCTTAGCTTTTCCATGTATTGATCCAAACTGAAGACTTGAATATCCCAAGACAAATGTCTCTTCGGAAGATTTGTTCGTTTCAGATATTCTTCATAATAATCTGATAATTTTTGTTCTGTGTCCCGGCACGCCTCCTCAGCGACTTGGGTAAGCTGGTCCATGACTTCCTTTGCTGTTTTTTCATAGATAAAATAATTGAAATACAAATAGCTGCTGACGGCGGTTTGGACGTTATAGGATTCTTTGTTATCACGCTGGTACAAGCAGGATGGGGGCAGAACCAATTCGCCTTCAATCTTTTCTGCTAAATGAATATTGTTGTGGATGCGTCTTGTGATTTCAGAAGAAATGAGATTTGGATCGATGCCAGCAAGCGTGTCTCCGACATGCACTTCCCGGCCGGATATATAAAAGCAAGGCAGCAGCTTTCCCGCGGCTCCGGTATAAATATATCTGGTTGAATCACCATCGTACAGCGGCGTAATAAAATCGGTATTAATGGCAGCCAAATACTGAATCTGTTTTTCCTTTTTTAATCGGTTCAGCTCAGAAATACTGGCGAGAATACCGGCATGCTGACTTTCTTCATCCGGGTTTGCCATAAATAATAGATTTCCCGGCAATGCTTTGGGGTTCTCTGAAAAGTGCAGGAGATTGGACAAATGCACCGCGATGCCGCTTTGCATGTCGACAGAGCCTCTGCCGAACATCCACTCACCCGACTTGGCGTCCCGCTGAACGTCTTCATCAAAGTCATAGTTGGAGAAATACTCAGCCAATTTTCCAGAATCAAAAGCGATATCCTTAAGCGGGCCGAAATCTTCAATTCCCACCGTATCCAAGTGGGCGTGATAAATGACAGTATTCCGGCTTTCCCCGCTGCCTTCCACAAACGCAAAAATATTTTTCCGGTTGTACGGGTCATTAGGAATAGCCTGTTCCCATACATGGCAAGGATGTTCCTGAAAGTAAGGATAGCTCATGATGACTTCTTTGATAAAATCTGCTTTCGTCCCTTCGCCGATGGTGCCGTTTACACTGCTGAGGCTGACCAAAGACTTTGTCAGTGTCTCAACCCGTTCTGCCGGCGGCATGTGACTGATTTTTGTATAGAGCATACATCATCCCCCTCATCCAAACATGTAAATAGTGCGATCTAAAAACAATCGCACTATTTCGGTTTTCTCAATTAATACGCTTCGGACGTTGTTTTCGCCTGCATATGAAGAATTAAATAATCCGGACCTCCTGCTTTTGAGTCTGTTCCGGACATATTAAACCCGCCGAATGGCTGATAGCCGACAATAGCTCCGGTACAGCCTCTGTTAAAGTATAAGTTTCCGACATGAAAATCCTCGCGAGCCCGTTCAATGTGCACACGGTTTTTCGTCAGCAGAGCGCCTGTCAGTCCGTATTCTGTGTTATTTGCAATCTCAAGCATATGGTCGAAATCACGCGCTTTGCAGATGGCAGCAACCGGACCGAAGATTTCTTCCTGCATGAGACGCGCATGTTCATCAACATCTGCAAAGATCGTCGGCTGAATAAAGTAGCCTTTTGAATCATCGCCTTCTCCGCCGGCCAAAAGCTTGCCTTCAGACTTGCCGATTTCAATATAGCTCATGACTTTATTGTAGGAAGCTTCATGAATCACAGGCCCCATATACGTATCAGGGTCTTCCGGACTTCCGACTGTCAGCGTTTTGGTCAGCGCAACTGCTTTTTCTACGACTTCATCATAGACATCCTGATGAATCACTGCACGGGAACCCGCTGAACATTTTTGCCCTGAGTACCCGAATGCGGAGTAAACGATAGAAGAGGCAGCAAGATCCAAATCAGCATCTTTGTCGACAAGCACTGTGTCTTTCCCGCCCATTTCAGCAATCACGCGTTTCAGCCATTTTTGGCCAGGCTGTACTTTTGCGGCACGCTCATAAATCCGGCAGCCGACCGCACGGGAGCCTGTAAATGATACAAATCTTGTTTTAGGGTGTTCTACTAAGAAATCACCAATTTCCGCTCCGTCTCCCGGAATGTAATTGAGAACGCCGTTTGGCAAACCCGCTTCCTCCATCACCTCGACAAATTTAGCAGCCACTACTGGCGCAGCATCTGCCGGCTTCAACAGGATCGTATTCCCCGTGACAATCGCAGCCGCAGCAGTCCCTGCCATAATGGCGAGCGGGAAATTAAATGGCGAAATGACAATGCCGACGCCAAGCGCTTCATAATGATATTGATTGTACTCGCCTGCCCGGCTCTTTACCGGAGCCCCGTCCTTCAGTTTTAAGATTTGGCGCGCGTAGTACTCTAAAAAGTCTATTGCTTCCGCTGTGTCAGCATCTGCTTCCTTCCACGGTTTTCCCGCTTCCTTTACAAGATAGCTTGAAAATTCATGCTTTCTTCTGCGCAAAATAGCCGCAGCTTTAAAAAGGATATTCGCACGGTGCTCCGGTCTTTGTTTTTTCCACGATTCAAATGCCTGTAACGCTGATTGCATCGCTTTTTCAGCAAGCTCTTGATTAGCCGTTGAGGCGTAGCCGATCACTTCTTCCTTATTGGCCGGATTAATCGAAACAATTTTACGATCCGTTTCGATCTTTTCTCCATTAATGACAATCGGATAATGCTTGCCGAGCTGAGTATTTACAAAGGCCAGTGATTCTTGAAAGGCTGTTTTATTCTTTGCTTCCTTAAAATCAGTGAATGGTTCGTGCGCATATGAAACGGTCATATGTAATCCCCCTCGTTATGTAATGTGTCTTCATACGAATATAAAAGCAAGATTCGTACCAATATTTCGTCTTTTCACAAAAAAACTTGTAGAATCGCAGAGAACTTTGTCAGAAATCTAAACATTTTCCCTTTTATGAGTATAAAGTGCAAAATCACTTTGCGATTTTTATGTCGTTCGCAAACAAAAACGCAAAATATTTTTGCAGGAGAAAGGGGGGGATTATCCCCCCTAAACCCATCCGCGGAATTGAGACGCCTCTGCAGATTTTCTGATGCCCGTCATGTAAGCCGCCAAGCGCATATCGACTTTGTGTGCGGCCGCGGTCTGATAAATCGTTTCAAATGAATTGACCATCACGTTTCTCAGCTTTTCAGCAACCTCTTCTTCTGCCCAATAATATCCTTGGTTGTTTTGAACCCATTCAAAGTAAGAAACCGTTACGCCGCCGGCACTCGCCAGTATATCCGGCACCAGGAGTACGCCTTTTTCATTCAAAATCTTTGTCGCGTCGATTGTCGTCGGCCCGTTAGCCGCTTCGACCACAATTGAGGCCTTAATGTTATGGGCGTTTTTGGCTGTGATTTGATTTGAAATAGCCGCCGGCACTAAAATATCGCATTCTTGTTCGAGCAGCTCTTCATTTGTGATGACATCTGTAAATAAATTGGTGACCATTCCGAAACTGTCCCGCTTATCGAGCAAATAAGGAATATCGAGGCCATCCGGGTTGTACAGACCGCCGTGGGCATCCGAAATACCGATAACCTTGGCGCCGGCATCATGCATAAATTTAGCCAGAAAACTGCCGGCGTTCCCAAAGCCCTGTATGATGATGCGCGCGTTTTGCAGCTTGATTCCTTTTTTCTTAACCGCTTCTTCTATACAAATGGTTACGCCTTGAGCGGTTGCTGTTTCCCGGCCCTGTGAGCCGCCTAAAACGAGCGGTTTTCCTGTGATAAAACCCGGGGAATCGAATTCCCGAAGCCGGCTGTATTCGTCCATCATCCACGCCATAATTTGCGAATTGGTGTATACATCGGGAGCGGGAATATCCTTTGTCGGGCCGACTAACTGGCTGATGGCGCGGACATACCCCCGGCTCAGCCGTTCCAATTCTCCAAATGACATCGTCCGCGGATCACAAATAATGCCGCCCTTTCCGCCGCCGTACGGCAAATTCGTGATCCCGCATTTGAGCGTCATCCAAATCGATAACGCCTTCACTTCCTCTTCATTCACCTCGGGATGAAAACGCACGCCCCCTTTTGTCGGGCCGACCGCGTCATTGTGCTGTGAACGATAGCCTGTAAACACTTTCACACTGCCGTTATCCATTTTCACCGGAATTCGTACAGTGAGCATTCTCATCGGCTCTTTCATTAACTCATACATTCCGCTCGGATAGCCCAATTTCCGCAGGGCTTCCTTTATGATCGCTTGCGTAGACAGAAATAAATTGAGAGCTTCTTTTTCTTCATCCTTTGTGATTTGTTTTTCTGACATGTTTTTTCACCTCATCATATTTTTATCTCCAGAAAAATGTAAGCGCTTTTAAAAAACTGTAATAGATCAATTCCTTTCTTGATTGGGTTCACCCTTATCTACATGCAAGATTCGTACCAGTTTTTTAACCATACAAAAAAAGAGGCTGATATCACACCAGCCCCTGATCATTTCTATTGATATTAACGAGGGTCGATAACCAGCTGTGTTTCAGCATAAAAACTGCCGATTCCCAGACCGTTTACCACATCGCCTTTAATCGTGTATGTGCCTGCACGCGGAAGCGTTTTGCGCACCATGACGAGATCGAATTCAGACGCCCCTAACAAATCAAGAGTAAGCGGCAGCCTGACCGTTTTTCCATCGTTTAAAATCTGTGTTTCTTTCAGTGTTCTTCCATTCACAGAATCTCTTGTTGTCGCGTGGAATCCGTCAGGAAATTGAAACTCGACTGCTCCCAGAGAAAGCACTGCGTTTGGTTTATAAGTCACTTCAATATCTGAAGTCGTCCATTCTTTTGTACTGTTTACGGTTTTTGCCTCAATTGATGCAGACTGTGCATGCGCTTGGCCTGAAGGAAGCAAGATTGATAGCAGGACAGCTGAACTGATGAAAAATGAAGATACAAATGAATTTCTTTTTAACATGACATTTCCTCCTCAAATCACGGTTGGAATTTGGCCAGAGCGTCCTCTGCAGAAAAAGCGTTTTACCGTAACTCGCGAATTACCATTTCTTTTTCTTAAAAGTTAATCTATCACCATTTTCCATGGAAGTAAATGTTTTTTCAGGAATATTAACACTTGGAATGATGTAATAAATTCATCCTATTTACACAAGATTCTAATAGACTATTTCTGATCCGTATCTAGTAAAATATGCGCCTTGTATCTCTATCTTTTGTCCTGATATCAAAACAGGACAAAAAAAGTCGAAGATGCCTGATGATCTTCGATGGATAACTGCTCTATGATTTATTTAAATTCGGTATTCCAGTTAAAACCGATTGTCTCATCATTCCATGGGATTCTTTTTTCATCGGGCTGATCAGGGTTATACGAGGTTGTCGTAAAATAGATAATTGTCAGCGGCGTTTCGCCCAGCACTCTGTATCCGTGAGCGACGCCTTTTGGAATCAATAACAGCATCGGGTTGTCTTCTCCCATATAATAGACATCGGTTTCTCCCTTTGTTTCTGAATCCTCCCGCAGGTCGTAAAGGACAACCTGAGCGTGGCCTGTCGGGAAGAACCAGAGATCATCCTGCTTCTCGTGATAATGAAACGCTTTAATCACACCCGGATAGCTTTTGGACCAAGACGCCTGCCCAAAATGCTCAAGAAGGTTCTCATCATCGCGAACCAGTTCGGCAAAAAAACCTCTGTCATCACAATGCTTTGTCAGTTTCTTAACCTTGACTCCTTCAATCACGCGCACTGCTCCTTTCCTGCAAAAATTCCCGTAAAGCTTCCCGCCAATGGCGCGGGCGTATGCCGGCTTCTTCAATGGCCCGGTGGCTCAGCACAGAGTAAGCCGGCCGGGGTGTCGGATTCCCGTATTCCTCTGTCGTCACGGGCGTAATCGTTGTGTTCAGCCCGCTTTCTTCCATAATGGCCTTTGCGAACTCATACCAGCTGCATATGCCTGAATTGCTGACATGGTAGATGCCCGGCGGATGACTGAACAGCTTGATGACCGCTTCCGCCAAATCCTTCGTATAGGTCGGCGAGCCGATTTGATCATTCACAACCCGCAGCTCTTGTTTTGTTTCTGCGAGCTTCAGCATCGTATGAACAAAATTGCTGCCGCTTTGTCCATACACCCACGATGTTCTGATGATCGTGCTGTCGGTTCTTGCTAACTGGATCAGCTCTTCTCCGAGTTTTTTGCTTTTACCGTAGATGGTGTTCGGGTCAAGGTGGCCGTCTTCCCTGTATGGCTGGGTCCCCTTCCCGTCAAATACATAATCCGTGCTGATATGAACATATTGCGCTCCGATGCGGGATGACTCCAGCGCAGTGTAATAAGCGCCAACTCCGTTGATCAAGTATGCTTTATCCAGCTCCGTCTCGCATTTGTCGACGGACGTAAACGCGGCGGTATTGACCACGATATCCGGCTGATAATGCCCGAACGAATGCCGTACAGAACGCTGATCGGCGATGTTCATCATCTGCTTTGTTAATGCAATGACCTCATATCCGGCTTGCTTCAGCTGGCGGCACAGCTCCAAGCCAAGCTGTCCGCCCGCACCGGTTACCAATACCTTTGTCAATCGGATCACCTTCTCATCGGTCATTGTCTGTATACCAGCGAATCGTGCGCGCAATGCCTTCTTCAAACGGCACTTCCTGCCGCCAGCCAAGCTCATTTTTCAGCTTTGACGCATTGATCGCGTAGCGCCGGTCATGCCCTTTTCGGTCTTCGACGTGAGCAAACAATTCCTCACAGCCCAAATGTTTCATGATGATACTCGCCAGCTCTTTATTCGTGCGTTCATTTCCGCCGCCGATATTATACACCTCACCGTCGGTTCCTTTTTCTAAAATCAGCTTGATGGCGCGGCAATGGTCCTCTGCAAAAAGCCAGTCTCTGATCTGAAGCCCGTCGCCGTAGAGCGGAACCGGCAAGCCTTGTTTTGCATGGCGGATAATCGTTGGGATCATTTTTTCACTATGCTGATATGGGCCGTAATTGTTGCTGCAGCGTGTAATAATAGCCGGCAGTTTGTGTGTTTTCACATACGATAGAACAAGAAGGTCAGAGCTCGCTTTGCTCGCGGAATAAGGGTTGTTAGGAGAAAGCGGCGTTGCTTCCGTAAATGCGGGATCATTCGCTTCTAAATCCCCGTACACCTCGTCTGTTGAAATATGAATCAGCTTTTTGGCTTTTCCTTGTAAGACTGCCTCAGCCAGACGGTATGTGCCCATGACATTCGTTGTGATAAACGGCTCCGCTTGGGAGATGCTTCTGTCTACATGCGATTCCGCGGCGAAATGAATCACGGCGTCATAGGTCTCGTCAAACGCCCGGTCGATATCCTCCTGAATGCTGATATCCCCTTTTACAAACCGAAACCGGCTGTTTTCCTTTAGTTTTTCGATTTCCTGCGGGTGGCTGGCATACGTTAATTTATCTAGAACGGTAATGCGCGCATCCGTTTCCTCCAGCATGAGCTTTGTAAACGTGAGCCCTATGAACCCGGCCCCGCCTGTAATGAAATATGATTTTGCCATAGCTATTCGTCCTGTCCTTTCTGTAAAGCCTGATGTACCAGCCGGGAGGCGAGATAAAGCGATTCGTGTGTTCCTGCATCGACCCACCAGCCCGATAACACATCATACGTAAGCTTGCTGTTTTCAATGTATAAATTATTTACATCAGTGATTTCCAGCTCGCCGCGCTTGGATGGTGATATTTGTTCAATATACGAAAACACCTCTGCATCATACATGTAAATACCGGTTACACAAAGGTTGGTCGGCGGATGTGCAGGTTTTTCAATAATGGATCGAATGTGTTTGTTTTTCTCATCAATCTCAGCAATCCCAAAACGTTCTGGATCACCCACTTCTTTCAGAAGCACTTTCGCCCCTTTTCCCTGCTGTTGAAATCGCTCCGTATAAGGCTTTAATGAATCTTCGAATATATTATCACCTAATAATAAAATGAAAGGCTCCTTTCCGGTAAAGCGTTTTGCATATGATAACCCATCTGAAATTCCCGATGCGGCGGGCTGCACTTGATAAGTGACGGAGACGCCAAGCTCCTCCCCGCTTCCCAGCAGCTTATAAAACTGCGGCATGTGCTCTTTTTGGCTGATGAGTAAAATCTCTTTAATTCCGGCTTCCTCAAGCTTCATTATCGACCAGTAAATCATCGGATAAGGGCCTACAGGAAGCAAATGCTTGTTGACGGCTTTGGTTAAGGGCATAAGGCGTGAGCCGTTTCCTCCGGCTAAAATGACACCTTTCACATTAACACTTCCTTACGTGCATTTTTATATCTTATCATCAAGCAAATCATAAAGAATGGCTGATACCCGTTTCATTCCTTTTCCATCTACGAGCGGCCTTCCTCCCTCGTGCAGAGAAAGACGGAGAGGATAGCTGCTGAATATTTGTGACATATGATAAGCAAGCTTTTCAACGGATATATTCTCTCCCAGGCCAAGATCAAGAACGGCACCATGTTCCGCAAATTTTGCAGCGGTTGCGGTTTGATGGGCAACCTGAGAAAGCACGAGGCACGGCACGCCGATACAGATCGCTTCATAAAGCGAGATGCCGCCGGCGACAATGGCTGCATCTGCTTGCTTCATAAACACAGCCATGTCATTTGTCTGCTCGATTAGTGCGTATTGGGGTTTGTTTTGAATCAATTTACGGACCGCCTCTTGATGCGGTGAAGCGCTGCCCATGATAAAAATCATTTTCTTGTCTTTCCTGTCCGGAAGCTGATCGGCCGCTGCTATCACTTTAAAAACAAGCTGCTTTGGATCGCTTCCTCCTAATGCAACAAGAATATTGCGGCAGTCTTCCTTAAGTGCGTAATCAGCTCTTGCGGCTTGAAAGGCAGGGTGGAGAATAAGATAATCCGGGCCTTCATAGACACGGGCGTTTCCCTGATCGTAAACCTTGCTTCTAACATCGCCGTAAATTCCGTTAATGACCGCATCACTTTGACCTATCGCTTTCTCATTTTTTTCTTCGAACAGAACGATTTTGGCATCTGTGCCTGCTTTTATTTTTGTTAATAAATCGACAGGTGCACCAAGGATATCGAATAAAAGCAGATCGAGCTTTTTATCGTTTATTTCCCGGAGAATACATTCATTTTGCTGAAGCCCCGGTTTTACGATGACCTGCCAGTACTCTTCTTGAAGAAATTGTTCAGACTCGTCATTTGTGTAAAACGTAATGGAACAGCGGTGTTTGAGTTCTTGCGCAAGCCTTTTCATTCGAACGACGTGCCCCATTCCTTTCTCGAACCCGCCGTCTGCGAATATCCCGATATGCATGCTACTCAACCTCTTTTTGCTTTGTCATACCGTTCATCGCCGCCAGATCAGGGTGCTGGTTCAGCAGGCTGATTAACTCTGCAGCCGAGACATCAGGGCGCTCGCCTGCTTTTTGATAGAGGGCTGAGACCAATTGATAGTCTTCCTCCGTATCGACGGTCAGCCGATATTGAGGAGCGCAGAGCTGTTCCGGAGCCTCTAAAAACTGCAAACGGTAAAGATGGGGATGTTTCCGGACATACAAGGTGACATGCTCTTGGTATTTATCCTCCAGCATTTTGATGCCGCTGATATCGAGCAAAAGCTTGGCGCTCACCGCTTCACCGCAAATGCCTAACGGCGTGTTCAGGATATACGTATAATCCGCACCTTGATCAAGATGAGCCGAAATCATCATATCGAGCAACTCTGGATCGACAAACGGATTATCCCCCGTTAAGCGGATGACGACTTCCGGTTTCGAAGCCTTTATGACTCGCGCAAATCTGTCGAGAACCCGTTCCTCACTGCCGCGGAAAACGCGAATGCCGTTCTTGATGCAGTGTGCCTCTAATACATCGTCGGCTTTTTTGTCAGATGTAGCGATGACAAGATTATCGCGCTCCTTTTGATAGAATGCGCTTTGCCGTACGCGCTGAACGAGAATATCGAGTAAATGCTCCGAACCAAGCGGACGCAGTACTTTTCCAGGAAGGCGTTCCGATCCCATTCTCGCCTGCACGATAAAAAGTATGTCATCCATGGGACGGGCTGTCCTTCGTTAAAATATCTTCCCACGTAATGCCTGTGTCTGCCGGGATGTCCCTTACCGCACGCACGCCGCCGGTCAATAGCTCAAAAAATCTCGGGTGCAGCCCCTGAGGCTTTTGTCCGGGGCGGAGCACGGCAATATTGTTTTCGCTGAAGGCATCCCCTTTTTGAATCGGAACCGTTGTGAAAATTCCCCTATATGCAAATTTTCTGATCTCACCCTCAATGGCAGTTGTTGTTTTGTATGAACTGCCCAGCAGCTTTTCAGAAACTGGCTTCCTGATGCCTAGTTTCAGCTCGGCTTCCGTTTCCCTGATGGCCTTGACCATTTCCTTTAATTCATCCGGATTTAATGCAAATGAATGATCAGCCCCCGGCAGGTTTTTATCGATAGTAAAATGCTTTTCTATCAGTCTGGCGCCGAGCCGGACCGCGGCACATGGCGCTTCTGTCGGGTGCTCGCTATGATCCGAAAAACCGATGGGCGCATCCGGAAAAGCGGCGGCAAGCATCGGGATCACACTGAGGTTGCTGTATTCAGGCGGTGCAGGGTATTTCGCCACACAATGCATAATGGCAATTTCGTGGTTGCCCTCTGCTCTGATGGTGCGCCAAGCCTCATGAATATCAGCAATTTCCGCTCCGGCTGTCGAAAAAATCATCGGCCTGTTCATGCGGGCGACGTACTTGAGCAGCGGGAGATGGTTAATTTCATAGGATGCGATTTTAAAAGCACTTGGAGAAGTGGAAAGCAGCAGATCAGCTGATCCTTCATCACACACCGTGCTTAAAAAAATCACCTGTTTCTTGCGACAGTAGTCCAAAAGCGGATCAATCCACTCCGCGGGCAATTCCATGGACTGAACGAGAGAAAAAATTGATACATCATTGCCCGCAGCCGTTTTGTATAATCCAGGATCTTTCTGATACATCTTATCAGCCTGGAACATTTGAAATTTAACGGCATCTGCACCCGCTTCCGCCGCGGCATCAATCAGTGCAAAGGCCTGATCCAATTTTCCGTCATGATTAATTCCTGCCTCGGCAATGATAAAAACGGGAGCACCTTTGCCGACAGTTTTGTTTGCGATCTGAAAACCCGCCATTATTTCGCCTCCTTGCCCGGCCAAATGTGGTAATAGTAATATGATTGAACAGCGGTGAAGCCCATTCTTTCATATAGGCGGATCGCTCTTACATTATGAAGCTGCGTCCCCGCTGTTACCGTTTTATGCTTCAGCGTCTCCGGTTGTTCTATGAGATGCGCCAATAAATGAAACGCGATACGCTTGCCTTCATACCCCGGCTTCACAGCCATCAAATCAAGCACATACTCATCACCTTTTGATAAACCTTGCAGGTAGCCGATTATTTCCCCATTATATTTAGCGGCAATATTGATATCCGCTCTCCCCATCAGATTGTTTCGTGTCCACTCTTGAAAGATTTTGTTCGCTGCCTCACGGCTGAGATAAGGATCGTGAAAATATCTGCTTTTCGTAAATGCGTCGCTGGCTAACTGGCAAATCTCTTCGGTGTCTCCAGGCTCAGGCTGAACCAGTTCAAAAAATGGCGGCGTTTTTTCATATATAGACGGGGTCTTCGCCAGTTTAAGCAAACTGCCGACAAAATAAGAGGACGGCTGCTGCTGAATGACATGTACTGCTCCGATATCCTCTGCCGGTACACGCACAAACACAAAATCCGTTTCATCCGTTTGCCGAACAGAATAAAAGGCCTGAAATAGCCGTTTCAGCTGTCCTGTGCTGTTAGCCGCGAGAAGCTTTACGTTCATGACTTTTTTCTGAAGCATTTTGCTTTCCCAAAGGGCGTCTTCATACAGCATCACGCCTTGAAGCTGGCTGTTTTCAAATAGGCCGAGCGAAAATTGATACGACCCGTCAAGTGTCATCTGTTTGCTTTGGAGAAATTCCATGATCGCCTCTTTGGAAACATTCTCTTTTATCGTATACACCTAACCAGCCCCTTTTGCGATGTCCCGCACGGCCTCTATCACGTCGTTGACATCTTCGTCAGACATTGATGGATACAGCGGGAGTGACAGGGTGCGTTTGTAATACTTCATGGCGAGCGGGTAGTCTGTTTCCTTAAATCCGAATTCCTTTTGATAATACGGATGAATATGCACTGGGATAAAATGAACACTGGTCCCGATATTGTATTCATCCTTTAGAGCCGTAATCATTTCATCCCGAGTGACGCCGGCCTGTTTTTCATCAACTTGCAGGACATATAAATGCCAGGCGTGCCGTCCTTCGTTGTGAACAAACGGCGTGATCAGCCCCGGGATTTGCTGAAAAGCGGCTTGATACTGACCTGCAATCTCTTCTCTCCGTTTTTGCATGTCATCCAGCCGTTTCAGCTGATGAAGCCCGAGCGCCGCCTGCAGATCAAACATGTTCATTTTGTAGCCGGGCGACTCGATCTCATAGTACCAGCTGCCATTTGAAGAATAACGGTTCCACGCGCCTTTGCTCATGCCGTGAAGGCTCAGAACCCTGATTTTGTCGGCAAGCTTCTCATCATCCGTCGTCAGCATGCCGCCTTCCCCTGTCGCCAGGTTTTTGGTCGCGTAGAAGCTGAATGCTGTCGCATCCCCGATGGAGCCGATCATTCTCTGCTTATAAGTGGTGTATACTGCGTGCGCCGCATCCTCGAGCACAAATAGACCGTGCGTTTGGGCAATGGCTAAAATTGCGTCCATGTCACAGGACTGCCCCCCAAAGTGGACGGGTACAACGGCTTTCGTCCGCGGTGTGACCGCCGTCTCAAGCTTTTTCGGATCAATGTTAAGCGTCTTTTCATCTATATCCGCAAACACCGGCGTTGCTCCGGTATGAATAATCGTATTGGCGGTTGAGCTGAACGTCAGTGGAGAGGTTATGACTTCATCACCCGGTCCGACCCCTTTTGCTTTTAAAGCCAAAAATAAAGCAGCGGTACATGAATTCAGCGCCACGGCGTGCTTAGCTCCGACAAACGCGGCAAACTCTTTTTCAAACTGCTGAACCTTCGGACCTTTGGAAAGCCATCCGGATTCAAGCGTTTCTGTGACCTCCTGAATTTCTTCCTTTCCGATCAGCGGCAAGGAATAAGGAAGAAAATGATTTCTCTTTTGCACCATTTCTTTGCGCTCCTATCGTTTTATTCAGAATGATCCCGCCTGTAATCAACTCCTGTTTTTGCTCTCAGTTCCGAAAACAAGGCGAGCGTCGACTCAGTAACCGGGTAATTGGAAGCCGTAAATGACAGACGCGCCGCTTCAGCCTTCTGATACATGGCGGGATTTTGAAGAACCTCAATCAGGGTGCGCGCTAATTCCTCCGGTTTTTCAAATATAAAATCGCCAAGAGACTCGTAATAAGGATACGTGCGGTTTCCGGTCGATTTCCCGATCAGTGCGGGCTTTTGAAACAGCATGGCCTCAAGGCCCACCGTTGAGGTTTGTGTCACAGCGGCGTCAGCATACGCCAGAATATCGTACAGATCCATCTCTTTTTTGATGACTCTGCATGCTTTATGTTTTTTTGCCGCCGCATGATACAGATCCAGCTTGTTTTTTCCGATTTCCCATGGGTGAGGTTTAATGATGATTTGCAGCTGTTTTTGCGTGGTAAGCTCCGCTAACACACTTGAATAAAATTCCTCGGAAAAGGGCTGTGTCGCGATCAAAATGATTTTTTTAGACGGGTGAAAGGCCAGCTTTCGATAAAATACTGACATGTCCATAGGTGTCCTGTTAAAAATTTCGTCAAAGCGGGGATGTCCCGTTATGAGAATCTGTTCTGGTTTGCAGCCTTTTTGCTGATACCAACCAGCTTCATATGCGCCAAAAACAGCCTGATAGGTTGTAAAAACGGGCAAGAAGGCTTCATCACCCATCAGCGCTCCATGCTGAAGGCAGACGCTCACGGCCCCTCTCCTTTCGCACATAAGAGCGAGCACCCTGCTGTAAATGTCTTCTGTCGTTCCTACGACAACGGCAGAAATGTTCTCTTTCTTGAATAAAGCATCTACTGTGTCAATGGCTTCCATGAACAAAGGAATATCCTTGAAAAGCCGTTCACGAAATGCTTGATCACCGAATGCCGGGTGGTCATCATAAGCCGAAAGAATCGAAAAAGCCTTTTCAAGATACGGCTTCGGATCGCCTTTTTCACATGAAGCAGCCACTTCAGGCTTGCTGATCACAGGCAAATCGCAATAATTCGGCATACTCCATCTTGCCAAAACAGCTGTTTTCTCAGGATCAAATTGGTAGTAATTAGCGTTTGCAAAACGAAGGTGATCAAAATGCAAGATCACTTTTCCCTTAACAGGCGCGTCATTTGTTTTGGCAATGCTCTGTTTTTTCTCTTCAAAAAACGTCTGAATCTGGCCTTCATCGATATGCTGATCCGCAGGCCCGAATAATTCCGGTTCTTCTTCCATCATCACTCTCAGCTCAGGGTTGATGTATTGGTAAAAATTACTAATAAGCCCAAGCGGAATCCCCTTGTAGCGAAGCCTGTCAAAAAGCTCCGCATACTTCCGGTACAACACCCAATAATTGCTTAAATAGGCCGACAAACTCTCACCCCATTCCAAGCTTTTTTAATGATTCACGCAGTTCGCGGCAGTTGCGCTGAGGAGGAAGATTCCGAACGAACTCGTTTTTTTCTGACTCAAACAGCTGAAAATGAATGGATTGGTCTGTAATATAGTTCAGATCAAGCTCCTCGGCCAGCGGGTAAAACGGATAAAAATGATTGACTCTCCAAAAGAACCGGGCATCACCGATCCGATAAAACGCCGGGCTTTCATCCCAATAAGAGCCAAACGACTCCTTCACCTTCTCAAGCACCGAATACCTGTGCATCACCGAGCAATGGTCAATTGCGCACGGAGCGTTCCACGTTACTTGACTGGCGGGCCTGACAGTTTCTTTTATAATGTCTCGATTCTGGTTTAAATGATAGGTTTTCGAGCTTGAGTAGATCACAGCCTTTTCCGGGTGATCATCGAGTTCACGCACCATCTTTAACAGCCGATCCGGCATATAGATGTTGTCATCCGTCGCATAGGTGATATATTCACCCTCTGCCATCTCAATCGCTTGATTGATCAGGGCCGCGTATCTCGTTTTTTCCGTTCTTTCCTTCACTCCAGATACATCGCTTTGATAGAAATGCACACGGTTATCATTCAAAAAGGGACGGATTTCATTCAGCGTCTCTTCATTTGAGTTGTCATCCATAATAAACAATTCAAAATCAGAAAAAGTTTGTGAGAGTATGCTTGAAATGGATTTTGCCACATAATCGCTTTTGTTATAGCTCGTCATAATCACTGAAACTTTCGGCAAATCCTACACCTCCTTCTTGAATTTTCACACCTGAAACTAACGTTATCTTATGTTGCTTAAGCGCAAGTTGCGCTAGGAATACAGACTAATATGCGAAAAGATTGTGTACGTCCATTGAAAAAACAGTGATCGCCCAGAGAAATCGGCACGCTCACTGTTCTTTTTTTCAGCATATTCCAAGCTTTGGCCTCATAAGGTGAAAGAGATAAAAATCGCACTAGCGACTAAGATCGTTTGTCATCGGAGGTGAGTCATCTCGGATCGTTTATTTATACATCCGGAACATGTTCTGAATGGTTTTCATAAAAAGGAGGAACGATATGAAACCGAAAAAAAATCAATATCAGCAAATGCAGGGATATGATATGCAGGGGTATTCGCCTCAATTCGGCCCAAATCCGTACCCGCAGCCGCAAGGGCAAGGCCCGCAAATGCAAGGCCCACAAATGCAGACTATGGGACAAATGCAGCAAATGCCCATGCAGCAGGGGCAGCAAGGCTTCGGATTCCCCACTCAGCAGCAAGGCCAGGGCGGCGGGTTTCAAATTCCATCGGGGCCGACGCCATCGGGCGGCCAAAACATTCCCGGCATGCTGCCTGTCGAGGAATCATATATCGAAAATATACTGCGACTGAACAGGGGAAAAACGGCTACCATCTATATGACATTTGAAAACAGCAAAGAGTGGGGATCAAAGATTTTTCGCGGCGTCATCGAGGCTGCGGGCCGGGATCACATTATTATCAGCGATCCAAAGACAGGAACCCGCTATCTTCTGCTGACGATCTATCTTGATTACGTTACCTTTGATGAAGAAATTGCATATACGTACCCATACTCGATGTCATCCTATTCGCCAAGATAGAGAAAAAAAGCCAATCACTCATAATCATGAGGATTGGCTTTTTTATTTATAGATATTTGACGGCTGCGACAACGATCATGATCCAAGAAATAATGAACGCCACACCGCCAAGCGGCGTGATTGCCCCGAGAATGGAAATTTGCGTCACACTGAGGATGTATAAGCTTCCGGAAAACAGCACAATCCCCGCAAACATCAGCCAACCGGCTGTTGTGACGCTGCCGATGCCAGACAGTTTATCCGCAAGAAACGCGACAACAAAAAGCCCCAGCGCGTGATACATATGATACTGCACGCCTGTGTGCCACACCTGAAGATATTTATCAGGAATTTTCCCTTCTAATCCGTGTGCGCCAAATGCCCCGAGGCCCACGGCAAGCATGGCATTAATAGCGCCTAATATAATAAATACTTTCATCTATTCTCTCCCGCCTTTTCGTTAAACTCATATCAATTATCATATCGCACCTGTATGAAAATTCAATGTTTGTTCTCTGATGACACGAGATTGTCGGATTTTCTCCTGCGCCAAAGCTGAAACTGATCCATCGCTATTGCAGCAAGCGTCCCTAAGACAAGCCCGTTGCTTAACAGAGAAATAAACACCGGATGCATATCCTTTAATGCACTTTCTGGCACAAACATAATGCCGACACCTGTAAGCAGTGAAATGCCGATCACAGCCCGCACTCTTTTCAGCTCTGATTTCTCATAGGAATCAAATTCAGTAAACGCCAAACCAACCATTGCCGAGAACACAACAAAGTTTACCGCGAATCCAACGGGTGACGGCAGACTCGCAAACGCATTCATAAAAAACGGAATCACGCTGATGAAAACGACCAGCATACTGCCGAGAACAAACGGCTTTTTAGAAGGCATCTTTGTCGTTTCAATAAAACCCGCGGCTCCCGAAATCGGAACCGGTGCAATGGCTCCAGACAAACCGCTCAGCAAATGGCTGAATGCAGCCGCAAAACCGGCAGGGCGCTCATGACGCTTTCCATCTGTCTGTTTGCCGAATTTTTTCACCGCAATGTCCACAACCTTCATACTTGCCAGCATGTTAACGATCAGCAGGATCGTAATAAAAACCGAGGTGATGGCTAGGCCGCTGTTAAATAACGGAGCACCGAACGGAAACAGAGACGGCAGCTGAAACAGCCGATCCGGCATTTCGATCGGTTTCGCAACGCCCGCAGCCGCAAACAGCACCCATCCGCCGAAAAGGGCCAATAAAATAGAATATTGCTTTAAAAAAACGATATGAGAATTTGACATGATAAAAGCTGCGGCGACGACAACCAGCGCCAGGACAAATACAAGACCGTCCACGCTGTCTTTTAAATAGCCGATGCCGAGAAGCCCTTTTATTATCGGCTGGCTCAGCTGCATGACGAGCAGCAGCAAATAGACCCCTGTCACAACCGGAGTAAACAAGGCAGCAAGCCGGTCAATGACCTTGAAGACACTTAACAAAAAGAAACATACAGCGCTTACAAGAAGCGCCCCCTGCAAGCCGCGCAATGTTTCGCCATATGTCGCAAACACCGTTCCGGTCAGGCCGCCGTAGATCGTGTACACTCCCCACCACAAGCCGGCAGGGCTTTCATTTATAGGCAGCCGGTGTCCTTTCAAACACTGAATAACTGCGGCAATTCCCAATACAAAAAAAGTGCTTTGAATCAGCCGTGCAGAATCTGAATGATCCAGATGAAACGACTGGGCAACCGCCACCGGAACAACAATCGCCGCGGCAATCATAAACGCTGTCCATTGCAGAGCGCCAAGAACCAATTTCACGTAAGCTCAACCTTTCTGATTAAAAATCAAATAAAGACTCTCCGTTTCCATCCTCTTCCTGCTTATCTTTTTCCTGCTTCCGATATTTGTTTAATCCCGCGCTGCCCATCATTTTTTCCATCAGCAGCTGGTCTGTCGAAGGCGGCGCCGAAGGACTTGCCGTGACACTCGGCTGAATGCGCGGCGTGCTCCCCGTCTCCGGCTGATCCAGCACGACGTCGCACAAAGAACGGACGACCGCCACGTGACGCTTCAGCTCCTCATCACCTTCAGCCGTCTTTGCTTTCTTCAATTCCTCTTCCATCTTCTGAATCAAAGCGGATATATGAATGTTCATAAAAAATCCTCCAAAAATAAAATGTAGTCTCCCTGCATTTTATCAAATTCCCGCCGCAAACGCAGACAAGAGTTTGTTATTTTTTCTGACAAGCGCCTCGCATTTGACAAGCAGAAGACAATTTTCACATAATGAATCACCATGACCCGCAGGAAGGAGAGAGAATATGAACAGCATCCCCTCTATTGTCAGCAGCCATCAAGCATTTTTCGCGGCAGGGCATACGAAATCAATTGACTCAAGACTGGACGTCTTAAAGAAACTGAAACACACCATCAAAGCGTATGAAGCAGACATCACAGCCGCTCTCTATCAGGATCTTCACAAATCTGAACAAGAAGCATACTCAACGGAAATCGGCATCGTTCTGGAGGAAATCAGCTTTGTGATGAAACGGCTGAAAAAATGGGCCAAGCCGAAAAGAGTCAAAACGCCATTAACCCATATCGGTTCCAAAAGTGTCATTATCCCCGAGCCGTATGGCACCGTCTTGGTGATTGCGCCATGGAACTATCCCTTCCAGCTGGCGCTTTCTCCACTGATCGGAGCCATTGCGGCCGGAAACACGGTCGTTCTCAAACCCTCAGAATATACGCCAGCTGTTTCGGCTGTTCTTTCCGATCTCATCCGCGACGTTTTTCCGGATCATTATGTCGCTTTGGCGGAAGGCGGGCCGGACATCAGCACAGCTTTATTACAGCAGCCGTTCGACTACATATTTTTTACGGGAAGCGTCGCCATAGGAAAAGTTGTCATGGAAGCGGCGGCCAAACAATTAATCCCTGTCACCTTAGAGCTGGGGGGCAAAAGCCCCTGCATCGTGCATAAGGATGCTGACATCAAGCTTGCCGCCAAACGCATCGTCTTCGGGAAATTTACGAATGCGGGCCAAACCTGCATCGCACCGGATTATTTGCTCGTTCACAAAGACATCAAAATAGCGCTTGCGGAAGAAATGAAGCGTGTCATTGGCGAGTTTTACGGACCGCAGCCCGAACTGAATCCGGCTTATGGCAAAATCGTCAGTGAACGCCACTATCAGCGGCTGCTGAGCTTTCTGAAAGACGGCGTCGCGCTAAGCGGCGGCCAAGCCGATCACAGGCACCACAAAATAGCGCCGACCATTCTCGATCAAGTCACAGATGATTCCCCTGTAATGCAAGAGGAAATTTTCGGACCCATTCTTCCGCTGTTTACATATCGCGGCATCGATGAAGTCATTGAGAAAATCAAGTCGCGTCCCAAGCCGCTCGCCCTGTATGTGTTTACGACAAACCAAACAATTGAACGAGAGGTATTAGAAAACCTGTCGTTTGGCGGCGGCTGTGTCAACGATACGTTAATGCATGCCGCGACACCGTATTTGCCATTTGGCGGCGTGGGAGAAAGCGGAATCGGCAGCTATCACGGATTTGACAGTTTTAATACATTTACGCATAAAAAAAGCGTCGTCAAGCAAACGAACCGCTTCGACTTCGCTTTCCGTTATCCATCCTCCAAAAACGGCTTGCGTTTGATTCGAAAAATACTCAAATAAAAAAGCGCAGGCCATCTGCGCTTTTTATAAATCCTTTATACACCAATCAATCGGAGCCTCACCCATTTTCTCCAAGAAGGCATTTGCCCTTGAAAATGGCCTGCTGCCAAAAAATCCGTTTCTTGCTGAGAACGGGCTGGGATGCGTCGATTCAATAATAAAATGCTTGGACGTATCGATCCGTTCTTTTTTCATTTGGGCATGCCGGCCCCACAATATAAAGATGATCGGCCGCTCTCTTTCATTCAGCACGTCAATCATCCGGTCAGTCAGCCGCTCCCAGCCTTTTCCCTTATGGGAATTCGCCTGTCCGCGCCGCACCGTGAGCACGGTATTCAGCAAAAGAACCCCCTGCTTCGCCCAGCTGACGAGCGACCCGTGATTCGGTATGCTGCATCCGATATCATCCTGAAGCTCGAGAAAAATATTTTTTAATGAAGGCGGCTGCTTCACGCCCGGCTTTACGGAGAAGCTTAAGCCTTGAGCCTGTCCAGGCCCGTGATACGGATCTTGGCCGAGAATGACCACCTTGACATCATCGTACGGCGTATAGTGCAGCGCATTAAAGATATCGCGGCTGTCCGGATAGATCGTCTCCTCCATGTATTCCCGCTTCAGCATTTCTCTCAGCTCTTGATAATACGGTTTTTCAAACTCTTCCTTCAGCTGTTCCCACCAGCTGTCCTGTAAAAGCTGTTTCAAGATGCAAACCTCCTTACGAACGATGAAGTCTGGAATAGACAGGTTTGCCATCCCAAACAATCTCACTTTGTGCTTCCCGTCTCTTCATCTCAGGCTCTTCAAGCAGGACGGCAAAGTTTTTCGTCGGCAGTTCCCCTAGTCCGTGCTTCTCGCTTAAACGATCCAAATATTGCTTCCGCTTGGCGCCAAGGTCTGCGGACTGATTGTCTCCCGCGTCACTGAATGCATATATTACACTGGCACAAGGCACACGCTTGACCCGGTAATCCTTCGCTGCACGCAAGTAAAAATCCCAGTCCCAATAATTATGCACATCAGCATCGAAATACCCGATCTCATCGTGCAGGAAACGTCTGTACATGCTGCCCGACGGCACGTAGGTCGAGAACACTCTCATATCCTCATAATCAGCGGTATACGCAAATAACTTCCGCGAAATCGGATATCTTGTCCCTTCCCTCTCTTCAAACGACACAATTTCGGCATCAGAATGAACGAAATCTGCCGTTTCCATTTCCTTCGCCATTCTTTCCAGATGGCCCGGCGTGAAGAAATCATCATCATCACAAAGCATGATACAGTCGCCTGACACCTCTTTGACACCCGCATTTCTCGCGGCCACATGGCCTGAGTTCTTCTCTAAATCAATCACAACAATCGGCAGCTCCGGATACAGTGCTTTGGCCCGCTCAACCGATTCCCCGGCATCATTGACAATAATGACTTCATACGGCTTCATAGTCTGCTGCGAAATCGACTCCAGCAGCTCGCACAAAGCCGGAATCCGATTATAGGTCACAATTACGATAGAAATCTTCATGATGCTCTCCTTCTCATTTTCATAGTCATGTACTATTAAAACATATATTGGACGGGAGATCAGTGGGAAGATCCTACCGAACTGTGAAATGGAAACTACAGAAACAGCAATGTGACGCCTACCAGAAGCACCATAATCAGCATCAGATCTGCGCATACACGAACGACATCTTTCAGGCGGACGCCATTCGGCAGGACGAGATGCCACAGCTTCGATTGATAGACCGGCAGCAGCACCAATGCGTAAGAAAGGCACAAAAAAGTGAATGCCGGCGGAACAAAAGCACAGCCTGCATCGTCCCAATCCCTCACAATTTCAGAAACACTCGTTCCATCTGATAAGAACAAACCAATCAGCAAGGCCAGCAGAACAAAGGACCCCAATTGAACATCAAACAGACGCATGCGTTGGTGGCAAGCAAGCCTGAGTGCCCAAAACCAGCCTATAGAATAGAAGAATAATAGAAAAATGATTGCACCAGCAGTAAAAACAACATCTGGCAGCCTATCGAGCAAAAAAACAAGCGGTACGGACACAGCCATAACCAAAAGCATGGAGGCACCCACAAACAAAAATACAGCCACATGAATAACAAAGCCATATAAACAAGAGCCGAGTCTCATGACAATCCCCCTTATTACATAGAATTTCTATGTATATACCTAAAAAATCAGGCAAGCTGGCACCTGCCAAAATAACAGCCTATTCGTCCGCACGCCGGAAATAACAGCGTAGCACAAGCACACGCCCCTATAAACCAAGGTGTCAGCAAAGATTGAAACAGCGCAGCAGGAACGAGATCAAACAGAAAAACAAACATAAAAATAACGTTCGGCACCATGGAAATAAGAATCGTATGTAAAACAAGCCGTTCACCGCGTTGCCCGAACTCCCTGACGCCTTGGTACCCAATCAGCACCCAATAGAGAATATAAGCAGCTAAAATCAGCCACACAGAAACAGAAATGCCTTTCCACACTGCATGAACAAAGGGAGATTCTAACCATGCATGCAATACCGTAATGATAATACCTGCTGCAAATAAAGCACTATTGCAGAAAAGATGGAATAATAAAAACGTACGGGCGGATACAGGCTGTTCTTTCTGAAAGGAAGATACAATCTCATCCGGTGTGCCAAAATCCCGAAGCAAACATTCCATGGCTTCCACCTCACTCTTTCCCTCTTGAATGAAGTGAAACAAGTGGTGTTCAATATGGTTTTCGATCTCTTCGATCATCGCTTCACAATCAGAAACCCCTTTAAGCCCGTTTTTCACTTTATATAAATAAGTCTCTTTATCCATTCTGTCCGCCCCGCTTCAGCATTCGGTCCATCATGGCTGAAAACATGCTCCATTCCTTTGTGCGCTCTGCCAGGATCTCTCTGCCGTCTTCTGTAATCCGATAATACTTACGATCCGGGCCTTTCTCCTGCTTCTCCCAATAGGAAGAAATATATCCTTGCCGTTCAAGTTTATGAAGGGAAGGATACAATGTTCCCTCTTTCATTTGCAGTTCATGATCGCTGCGGCTTCCCATCTCTTTTACAAGCTCATAGCCATACATCGGCCTCTCACTCAGGAGCGTTAATACCAATATCACAGTGCTGCCTTTAATCAGCTCACGATTTAACATGACAAAACCCCTACCTAGTTTTCTTATGTAGCATTTTACGAAATCACCCTGATACTGTCAATTGATTCCTATAAACCTTTCATATTGTGATAAGCAGAAAATCTAACTATAATGAGATATAAAACATTGATGGAGGTTCAACACATGTCTATGCATAAAGCACTCACGATTGCCGGCTCCGATTCCAGCGGCGGCGCGGGAATTCAAGCTGATTTAAAAACATTTCAAGAAAAAAACGTATACGGGATGACGGCCTTAACGGTGATCGTCGCGATGGACCCAAACAACAGCTGGGACCATCAAGTCTTTCCGATCGATCCTGACACGATTCGCGCCCAGCTCGCAACGATTGTAGACGGCATCGGTGTGGACGCCATGAAAACAGGAATGCTGCCAACCGTTGAAATTATTGAGCTTGCGGCGAAAACGATCAAGGAAAAACAACTGCAAAACGTCGTGATTGATCCGGTTATGGTTTGCAAAGGGGCAAATGAGGTCCTTTATCCAGAGCACGCGCAAGCCCTGCGTGAACAATTAGCACCGCTCGCTACCGTGATTACGCCAAATCTGTTCGAAGCCAGCCAGCTCAGCGGCATGGGCGAATTAAAAACGATTGAAGACATGAAAGAAGCGGCGAAAAAAATCCACGCCCTCGGTGCTCAATATGTTGTGATTACAGGCGGAGGCAAGCTGAAGCACGAAAAAGCTGTAGACGTTCTGTATGACGGAGAAACAGCGGAAGTCCTTGAAAGCGAAATGATTGATACGCCTTATACACATGGCGCCGGCTGTACGTTCTCCGCAGCGGTGACAGCAGAACTCGCAAAAGGTGCGGAAGTCAAAGAAGCGATTTACGCGGCGAAAGAATTTATTACAGCTGCGATTAAAGAATCCTTCCCGCTGAATCAGTATGTCGGACCTACGAAGCATTCTGCTTTGCGCCTGAATAAGCAATCATAAGCGTAACAGGCTGCCTTATAAAGAGGCAGCCTGTTTTTATGTTCAATCTTACATATTGGGACGCTCTGTCGCATTCCATTTCACATCTTCGTAACCGTCCGCCTCAAAAATGTCTATATCACAAGAGTCTTTGTGCGTTTCATCTGCCGCTTCCATACTTGAAAGTAGTCCTCTTTTGCAACAGAAAAAACTGCCGATCACATCGGCAGCCTGTTTATTTGGTTTTTAAATTGTTCGCAGATGACCTCAAAAATGTTTCTATCGACTGAACAAAAAGTGCATATTCCTTCATTTGTTCATATGCCCGTGAAAGGGTTTCTGCCGCTTCACTATGCGGCGATGTTCCCCTAAGCATTTTTTTCAGCTGAAGAAGCACATCCTTATATTCTTCCCGCTTATCCTCAACATGATCCGCAGCCTTTTCTAAACATTCCGGTGTTATCTTCTGTTCATGTATATTCAAGAAAACAACTCCTTTTACAGAAAAAAATAGTAGGTTATCGTTGAAGAATAGCACAGATGGCACAGATTTCACATAAGAAAATAGGAGGATTTTCTACATAAGTGTCCAAATTCCGACTTTCATTTCAGATTTTCCATTTGATCTCGCTGTCACTTCATCATTTCCCGGGAAAGGAAAATATCTCGCACTGAATACCTCTTCCCCATGATTGATAAAGACTTCCACAGATGACGCGTCGATAAACATGTGCACTGTGTGCAGATTGCTGATTCGGCAATGTCTCACTTCTGTTCTTGTACCGTCAAAGCTTGTGCGCGTTAGCGTGATAAGCCCTTCTTCCTTCTGGAAAGAGAATGTGGCAGTGGCTCGGATATCGATTTCAAAACCAGACTCCGTATTAATGTCTTCAATCAAAATCTCAGCTCTTTCAGGATTTTCGACTGGCAGCGTACCAGACGATCCATACATGTTGATTTGAACTTCCTGCCTATTTTTCCGCATCGCTTTCAGCTCGGGAAGCGGCTGCTGAATCAGCTTCTCCCCTGATAGCGTCAGCTGTCTCGGCAGCGTCATGCAGTGAATCCAGTGATAATCTTTCGTCGGATGATCCTTCTCATCCTGATCAGGTACAGCCATCCACGCAAACAGTATCCGGCGTCCCTGATCGTCTTCAAGTGTTTGCGGCGCGTAAAAATCAAAGCCTTGATCAAGCTCCGTAAACGCAGCATGCATCAGTCCCGTTTTTTCATAATCGAGCCGGCCTACAAAATATCCAGATTGATACACATTTTGATAATGATAGCCATCAGCTTCAAGTCCTTGGGGCGAGACAATCAGCACTTCGGAGCCTTGAAGAGAAAACAGGTCAGGGCACTCCCACATATACCCGAAACCGTTCAGTCCGTTGAGGCCGGCACCTGTTATCGGGCCGAGAAACGCCCATTCTATCAGGTTATCGGAAGTAAACAAAACAGCTTGGCCTTTCATGTTCTCCGTTTGTGCACCGATCACCATATACCATTTTCCTTCATGCTCCCACACCTTCGGATCGCGAAAATGAGCTGTATAGCCTTCCGGAAGGCGGGCGACAACACCTTTTTTCTCAAAGGTCAGGCCATCATCCGATACAGCAAGGCACTGATACGTTTCCCGATTCCCATCCTGATCCCTGACATTTCCTGTGTAAAACAGATAGAGCCGGTCATCCTTGACAACAGCGCTGCCCGAGTAGCAGCCGTTTTTATCAAACCAATCACTCGGAGCCAGCGCAATCTCTTCCCGCTTCCAATTCACAAAATCGCGTGTCGTATAATGCCCCCAAAACTTTGCGCCATGCCCCGTCTGAAACGGCTGCCACTGAAAAAACAAATGATAGACTCCTTTCCAATACACCACGCCATTTGGATCATTCAGCAAACCAACCGGAGGCATAATGTGAAAGTGCTGGCGGTGCGGATCGCTGGCAGCGATATGTTCTTTTTTCTCAACTTCTTCATAAGCCCGGCGACGCAGCTCCTGATCATGTGCTGTCATTTTTTTCTCTCCTCATCTTCATTAATTTTCATGACAAACGCCGCAATGAATGCTGATACTGCTGCAATAACCATTCCAATCATATAGTTTACTAGATTTCCAAAGCCAAACGGTGCTGCAATGGCGATCATCGGAATGCCTGTTAACCCGTAAGCGTTTGCAGCAACATGTGTAAATACGACATACGCGCCGCCCAACGCGCCCCCGATCATGGCGGCGATAAACGGCTTCCGGTATCGAAGGTTCACCCCGAAAATGACAGGCTCTGTAATGCCTAGAAAAGCGGAAAATGCCGCCGGAAGAGCGATTTCCTTCGTTTTTGCCTTTTTCGCTAAAAAGAAGACGGCAAGGCCTGCCCCGCCTTGGGCGACATTCGCCATAGACCAAATCGGCAATAAATAGTTCCTGCCAAGATCTGAAATAAGCCCCGCTTCAATCGCATGGAAGCTGTGATGAACACCTGTCAGGACGATCAGTGAATAGGTGCCGCCGAAAAGAAGGCCTGCGACAAAACCGGCATGATCATACACATATGTTAAAGCAACAGTAATACCGGAGCCAAGCGCTCTTCCTAGAGGACCGATGGCAATAAATGCGACAAACCCGGTGACAATGACAGTAACAAAAGGCGTAACAAGCAAATCGACCGCATGCGGAACCACTTTTCTTGTCCATTTCTCTACCTTGCTCATGACGTAAACTGCCAGCAGAACAGGGATGACAGTTCCCTGATATCCGAGAAGCGCGATATCAAACCCGAAAAGATGCATATAATCAGGTGATGCTTCCGCCAGACCCCATGGATTCAAAAGAGTGGGGTGTATCATGATTCCCCCGATGACCGCTCCTAAATACGGATTGCTTCCAAACTCTTTTGAAGCGCTGACCCCGATCAAAATCGGCAGGAAGATAAATGCCGCGCTTGAAAACATATCGAGGAGCTGCAGCAGCGCAGAGTCCTTACTCATCCAATGAAAGGCATTGATCATTCCCAATAACCCCATTAACAGGCCGCTGGCTACGATGGCTGGAATGATCGGAACAAAAATATTCGAAAGCGTTTTCGCAAATCTCGCCGCAGGGTTCAGTTTCTCTTTAGCAGCATCCTGGTGATTCACATGTTCTTCACGCTCTACATCGGCTTCCTTAGAAAAAGCGTCATACACTTTATTGACAAGGCCTGTTCCAAAAATAATCTGGTATTGGCCTGAACTGCTGAAAGCGCCTTTGACGCCTTCAAGCTCTTCTACTTGTGCTTGATCTATCTTTGATTCATCCTTAATCACCAAACGCAGTCTTGTCGCACAATGAGCCGCGCTGATGATGTTTTCTTTTCCTCCGAGAAGCTCAATGAGGCGTTTTGCAGTCTCTTTTTCATTCATCTATTTCTCCCCCTTTTATAAACAAAAAAGACCTAAAATTCGCCAACGAATAAAGGACACAGCGATCCTTTTTCATTTACGCAAATTTTAGGTCTTGCCTGCTTTACCAGTCACAATCCCGCTTATTCAAATAAAGAATACGCTTTCATCATAATTGATGACAGCGTTTTCGTCAACTGTTTTTTTAGATAAAAAGTGATGTAAAACATTTAGACAAAAAGTCGTAAATATTAATTGTGAAATACTTCACAATATCGTGCTATACTATGCTCATCTATCAAAGAAAGCAGGAAAAGACAATGGAAACTCAAGCATTGCAAAAGGTTGAACAGTATGCTTTAAGAAAACAAAACATATTCGTTTCAAGCAAAATCCGTTATTTGCTCAGATCCATTTTGGCCAGCATGTTTATCGGTTTTGGCATTACAGCCGCAAGCAAAACAGGCAGCTATTTCTCTATTGCTGACTCACCGTTTGCCTTTCCGGCTGCCGCTGTGACATTTGGAGCTGCTATTGTATTAATTGCCTACGGAGGCGGGGATTTATTCACCGGCAACACCTTTTATTTTACTTATACCGCACTCCGGAAAAGAATCCGCTGGCGCGACACCCTGTACCTGTGGGTTTTCAGCTATACCGGCAATTTGATCGGAGCCGTTTTGTTTGCGATTCTTATCAGCGCAACCGGGCTCTTCGAGGGGGCATCCCATTCCTTTTTGATTCATCTGGCAGAGCACAAGATGGAGCCGCCTGCCTCAGAGCTGTTTTTCCGAGGAATGCTGTGCAATTGGCTTGTATGTCTCGCTTTTTTCATTCCGATGTCTCTCAAAGGAGAAGGGGCAAAGCTGTTTGCCATGATGCTTTTCGTTTTCTGCTTTTTTATTTCCGGTTTTGAACACAGCATTGCCAATATGTGCACATTTGCGATCTCACTTTTGATCGATCACCCTGATACAGTCACACTGGCGGGAGCAGCCAGAAACTTAATTCCTGTTACACTCGGCAATCTGGCCGCAGGAATTGTGATGATGGGCTGGATGTATCACACGCTGAATGCCGATAAATAAAAAAACTTCCAGAGATCACTCCCTGCAAGTCAAAGCGGTTATTCCGAGAGATCTTGAAGACGCTGGACATGCAGCGTGATATAGCCGGCCTCGGACTCCGGCAAATGTAATTGATATTCATTTTTCAGAAACTCCGCCAGCTCCAGCGCACATTGATAGGCAAATGAATACTTTTTTTGGATGAAATAAAGCATCTCTTCGTCCATGGCATGAAACGCTTCATTTGATTCCAACCGGCTGACCGCGTATCGCAAATGCGTGACAAGGCGTTGATAGGAAATGCTGTTTTCATCCACCTTTCGATTAAAGTAGTTTTCTATTTTCTCTATCATTTCTTTTATCATCGTCGTATGCTTCAGCGCTGAATACATACTCTCTGCATCCATCTTTGCCGTATGGATGTGAAGGGCAATATAACCCGCTTCATCTTCAGGCAGAGACACGCCCAATGTCTCTTTTACATGTCCGATCGCCCACAGGCCGATCTCGTATTCTTTTTTATAGAGCGCCTTTATCTCATGCAATAATTTATTTTGCACAAGCAGCCCATTTTGAATCCTTTCGATCGCAAAGGACAAATGGTCAGAAAGCGCGATATGAACATGGTCGCTCAGCGGCGCCGCGAGCTCCCCTTCCGCATAGCTGATGATATCCTCAGCTATGTCAATATGCTCCTCAGGCAGTGTTTGCAGGATTTGTTTAAATTTTTCATTCTCGTCGTGCACGACAAAAATCTTTTCTACTTTATTCATAGGGATGAGATCATTTTTCTTTTTTTGAAAAGCGATGCCCGGACCCATGACGATTTTTTCCTGATCATCCTCTTTGATTAAAGCCGCATTGTTGTTTAATACCTTATAGATTTTCAAGAGGCTCTCTCTCCCGCCAATTAGCTTTTATGACTGGGATTTTACCTCCTTTTGACCGCCATGTAAAGATGCGGGCCGGCCCTCTCCTGCTTTGGCGATTCCTTGAAGGCTTGCAGACATCTTCTTTTATAGAGAGCGGCGGCTTTCGCTTTCTGTTTTTCTTCGTCATTCACAGCCATCCGCCATTCATAAAACGAAACCAGTCCTGCGGCTTGCACCGCCGCTTTTCTTTGATATGTACGCTGAGCCGAATAAATAGCGGCAGCCGCATGTTTTCGGTCCGGCGCCACCCAGTTCATCAAAAAGACCATCCACACCCGTAAAGATACAAGCAAACGTTTCATAGAAAAACATCCCTCCGCTTCTTTTTGGCAGGCAGCCTTTTTAGCAGCCCGTTTTTTCAGCCGCAGCTCACAGGAAAAGACGGCCGATTTCTTTTCTCGCAAACTAGCAGCTCTAGCAAAACTCATGACTCTATGATAGACCGTGGAAAGAGAATTCTTTGTCACAATATGAGTGAAAAAACAAACTAGTTTTAAGAAGTTTTGTTGAAAGCTGAAAGAAATGAAATGAAAATTGGAGAACCGCTTTAAAAAGTTTATACACAAGTTATCCCAAAGATAAGAACAACTTAATCACAAGAGATATCCACATGTCCACAAACCCCATCTATATTTTGTATAAGAACATATATTCCCAACTATATATATACACAGCTTTATTCACTTATACACAGGGTTCTGTGTATAACTCCTTCCTTATACACAATCAAAATCCAATAAATGGTCCAAATGACACAAGGATTTTTTTGAATTTTCAAGAAATATATACTAGATATTTAACACTTTTTCTAAACACAAAGGGGGAAACACATTGAAAAACGGGATTATTCGTTTTCTGCTTCTAGGTTTGGTTTTATTCTTTACGTTATCCACAGGCATTACAGGTGTACAGGCAGCACCGGTTTCTTCAAAAGGATCGGCGGATCTGGAAAAGGCCGAGGTATTCGGTGATATTGACATGACAACAAGAAAACAAACAACGGTGATTGTGGAATTAAAAGAAAAATCCTTAGCAGAGGCGAAAGAAGCGGGAGTAAACCAAACGAAAAGCAAGCTCAAAAACGCCCGCTCAAAAGCAAAAAATAAAGCCGTGAAAGCGGTGAAAAACGGAAAAGTAAAACGAGAATATGAGCAGGTATTCTCCGGATTTTCTATGAAGCTTCCAGCTAATGAAATTCCAAAACTTCTAGCAGTAGATGACGTTAAAGCTGTGTACCCGAACGTCACTTACAAAACAGACAATATCAAGGAGAAAGACATCACCATCTCCGAGGACGCTGTCTCTCCGCAAATGGATGACAGCGCGCCATATATCGGAGCAAATGATGCATGGGATTTAGGCTACACAGGGAAAGGCGTCAAAGTGGCTGTTATTGATACAGGGGTTGAGTACAATCACCCTGATCTGAAGAAAAACTTCGGACAATATAAAGGATACGATTTTGTAGACAATGATTACGATCCGAAAGAAACACCGACAGGCGATCCAAGAGGCGGAGCCACTGACCATGGAACACACGTGGCCGGAACTGTCGCTGCAAACGGTACGATTAAAGGCGTAGCGCCTGATGCAACACTTCTCGCTTACCGCGTTCTCGGACCGGGAGGAAGCGGCACAACAGAAAACGTCATCGCCGGTGTAGAACGTGCAGTTCAGGACGGAGCAGATGTGATGAACCTGTCTCTCGGAAACTCGTTAAACAACCCGGATTGGGCGACGAGCACAGCGCTTGACTGGGCCATGTCAGAAGGCGTTGTCGCCGTTACATCAAATGGCAACAGCGGACCAAACGGCTGGACAGTCGGATCGCCAGGCACATCCAGAGAAGCGATTTCTGTCGGCGCAACGCAGCTTCCTCTCAATGAATACGCCGTCTCATTCGGCTCTTACTCTTCAGCAAAAGTCATGGGCTATGACAAAGAAGAGGACGTCAAGGCGCTTCACAATAAAGAGGTTGAGCTTGTCGACGCTGGCCTCGGCGAAGAAAAGGACTTTGAAGGAAAAGATCTGAAAGGCAAAGTGGCACTCGTCAAACGGGGCAGCATTGCTTTTGTAGATAAAGCAGATAACGCAAAAAAAGCAGGCGCCATCGGCATGGTTGTGTATAACAACCTGTCCGGAGAAGTTGAAGCCAATGTGCCAGGCATGTCAGTACCAACGATTAAGCTTTCATTAGAAGACGGCGAAAAACTCATCAGCGCCATGAAAGCAGGCGAGACAAAAGCAACATTCAAGTTGACGGTCTCAAAAGCGCTCGGTGAACAGGTTGCCGATTTCTCATCCCGCGGCCCTGTGATGGACACGTGGATGATTAAGCCGGATATTTCCGCGCCAGGCGTCAATATCGTAAGCACCATTCCGACACATGATCCTGACAATCCATATGGCTACGGGTCAAAACAAGGAACAAGCATGGCATCACCTCATATTGCCGGAGCGGTTGCCGTTATCAAACAAGCTAAACCGAAATGGAGCGTTGAACAGATCAAGGCTGCCATCATGAATACCGCCGTCACATTAAAGGATGGCGACGGAGAAGTATATCCGCATAACGCTCAAGGCGCAGGCAGCGCAAGAATTATGAACGCGATCAAAGCCGACTCGTTCGTCACACCGGGAAGCTACTCGTACGGCACATTTTTGAAAGAACAAGGAACCGAAACGAAAAAAGAAACCTTTACAATTGAAAATCAATCTTCTATTAGAAAATCATACACGCTAGAATACTCATTTAACGGAAGCGGCATTTCCACATCCGGCACAAGCCGTGTTGTGATTCCGGCTCATAAAACCGGAAAAGCCACTGCAAAAGTAAAGGTCGACACAAAGAAAACAAAAGCAGGCACCTATGAAGGAACAGTCATCGTTAGAGAAGGCGGAAAAACCGTCGCCAAGGTTCCTACATTGCTGATCGTAAAAGAGCCGGATTATCCGAGGGTAACGTCTGTCTCAGTTAATGAGGGCTCTGAACAAGGCACCTATGAAATTGAAACCTACCTTCCTGCGGGAGCGGAAGAGCTAGCATTTCTCGTCTATGACAGCAACCTTGACTTTGCAGGCCAAGCAGGTATTTATAAACATCAAGATAAAGGCTATCAGTACTTCGACTGGGACGGCACGATCAATGGGGGCACAAAGCTCCCAGCCGGTGAATATTATATGCTCGCCTATGCAGCCAACAAAGGAAAATCAAGCCAAGTTCTGACCGAAGAGCCGTTTACTGTTGAATAAAAAGCAGCCCTGCCGAGAAACATCGGCGGGGCTTTTTTCATACAGGCTTTAGCGGCTTCATGCCTCAGCAAACGCCTCCTGTAAAAGGCGATAAGAATGAAGTTTATCCTCAAATCGGTTCGTAATGGTCACCGCCATGATTTCCTCTGTACCATAAGCCTTACTCAAGGACATCAGCTGTTCCTTGACCTGTTTTTTCGTACCGACAATCATTCGGTTTCTGTTATCAGCAATTCGTCTTTGTTCATAAGGAGAGTACGTATTTTGCCGGACAGCTTCATAATCAGGAACGCCTTCTAAAGGTATGCCCTGCTCACCCGCCAAGAGAGTAAAATCAAGCACTGCCCCCAGCTGCTCCGCTTTCTCTTCTGTATCCGCACATAGAACAAAAACAGCAACTGCCGCCCGAGGTGTTTCTCCTAACACAGACGGCTTAAATCGTCTCATATATTGTCTGACCGTATCCTCCCCGCCCTCGCCATTGATAAAATGGGCAAACATATAGCCGGCACCCGATTCAGCGGCGAGCAGCGCGCTTTCTCCAGATGAACCGAGCAGCCACACATCAGGCGCAGTTGAAATATGCGGCGCAGCCGTTAAATTAGGAAACCGGTGACTGTCATCCGCCAAATCATGCAAATACATCGTCAGCTCCTTGATTTGCTGCGGGTACTGATCGGCATTGCGTTTCCCGCCGTCATTCAGCGCCCAAGATGCAATCGGCATTCCTCCCGGCGCTCTGCCTAGGCCGAGATCAATTCTTCCCGGAGTCAAACCTTCCAGCACACGAAAATTCTCCGCTACTTTATAGGCACTGTAGTGCGGCAGCATGACACCTCCTGATCCCACCCTGATCCGGTTCGTTTTCGCCGCAATGTGGCTGATCAGCACCTCTGGACTGGACCCTGCCAGACGCTTTGAAAAGTGATGCTCTGAAACCCAAAATCTCTTATACCCAAGATCCTCAGCCGCCTGGGCAAGCTCAACAGTTTCCCGTAATGCCGTTTCTGCAGAGCTTCCCTCGGACACCGGAGATTGATCTAATATACTTAATGATAACATCCCTACCACCTCGTCCTCATCGTATCACTGATCCATTATTTTTTCTTCTAAGCCGCTCACACTGTTCATCAGTGTCCCCCGATCAATCGTCATTTATTTGGTCATCTTGTCTCTATTTGTCGGAATATGTTACACGTGAAACATAAAAACCTCTCCGCCAGCGGAGAGGTTTCACATTTAGTTCTTATTAAAGCCTTTTTCTTTCACATATTCATTTAAGTACGTACGCGGTTTCTGCTTCATAAAGTTCAGAATTTGATCAGACCACGTTTCCACTCGCTGACCGTTTGTTCTTTCTCTATAATAATCAGAAATGGTTTTGTCATATGCACTCATATGTTTACGAAAATCCTCTTCATTCACGTTATAGGTATTTTCATGATATACAGCCTGCTTCGGCAATCTCGGTTTTTTACCGGATAGGTTGGCAGGATGTCCTACAGCCAGGCCAAAAAGCGGGAGCACATGGTCAGGCGTTTGCAGCACCTCTGTCACCTTGTCCAGTTCATTCCGAATGCCTCCGATATAACATATGCCAAGCCCCATTGATTCTGCGGCGATGCTCATATTTTGAGCCGCAAGCGCAGCATCAATTAAACTGACCATAAACATTTCCGTATTTTCCAGCAGCTCAGAAATATGTTCGCCTTTTTCTTCAGCCAGTTTTTGATGTCGGTACAAGTCCGCACAAAAAACAAAAAAGTGCCCGTTATTTTCTACATAAGGCTGATTCCCCGCAAGCACAGACAGTTCACGCTTTTTCTCCGGATTGGAAACACCGATAATCGAATAAGCCTGCACATAGCTGGACGTAGGCGCAGCCTGCGCGCTTTTCACTAATGTATCAATTTCCTCAGCTGTCAGAAGCTGATCAGTAAAAGATCGGATCGACCGATGGTTTAAAATGGTTTCAATTGTGTTGTTCATCACAAGGACCTCCTTATCTGTTTATCATATCCCAAAAAAAGTGAAGTCAAAAGTGAAATGCTCTGAAACAAAAAAAGACAGCCCTTTAGAGGCTGTCTGCATTTTATGAATTAAACAAATAACTTCTGTATCTCGTCAACTGAACACTCGCATTATACACAATACCGAAACCGATTAACGTGGCAAGCGTCGAGCTACCCCCATAGCTGACAAACAGCAGCGGAATCCCGGTAACAGGCATAATACCGATATTCATCCCGATATTCTGGAATGTGTGGATAACAATTAACGCCGTATAACCTACGCAAAAGAAAGAAGCAAAACGGTTGAATGGATGGATCTTGTCAATCAAAACAACAAGTCTATAGATTAAGAAGAAGAACATGATAACAACAATGGCACAGCCTAAAAATCCGAAGCTTTCTCCTAAAATAGCAAAAATAAAGTCAGTTTGTCCCTCTGGTACGTAAACCTTCAAGTTATGAACACCATTTCCGATAATACCGCCTGAGCCGATAGCCATGACGGCCTGATCAACCTGCCAGCCGCTATTTGCATCTTCCTGAGTTGTTCCATTTGAATCAGAAACCCAAGATGTAACCCTGTTAATTTGATACTCTTGAATACCCACTGACTTAGCGACATCTGGAAAATTAATCATGACTAACAACGCAAGAGAAATAAGTAAGATACCTGAACCGCCAATGATCGCGATTAGCTTCCAGTTTACTCCTGACATAAAGACCATGACAATCACAATGAACATACAGATCCCAGCTGTACCAGCATCCTGCAGAAGGATAAGTCCGATTGGCACTACTGCAACGCCTGCTATCTTCAACAAAAGATAGACATCATCTCTAAGTGAACGAACTTTTTTAGGATTCGCCTTAGATATAACCGAGGCCACCATCATCATGAGCCCTATCTTCATAAATTCAGAAGGCTGCAACGTAACAGGTCCAAATTGGAACCAGCTCTTTGCACCATTTTTCACAGGGGCGATAGACTCAGGACTAATCCTTAATATCAACAGCAATAAGATTCCAAATATAAACACATATAAACTAAGTTTTTCTAGCTGCTCTAAATCGAAATAAAGTAGTGCTGTTATTGCAACAATGCCCAATACATAATAGACGATTTGTTTCTTCCAAGCACCGTCTCCATACTGCCCAAACTGACCGGCAGCATAAATTGATACTACGCTTATGATAAAAAACACACCTAATATAAAAATCAAATCCCCCTGATAAAAGGGGCTTTGCTGTTTCTTATATCGACTCATTCTATCCCGCCTTACATTTTCATCGGAAAATCACTAATGTTTATTATACATGAACCACGTTCAAGATGACACGTGAAGCTCGTTTCCTTTTTTGTTTTTTGCACGCATTAGCGGCGCTTTTTCAGCTACACGAAATATGACGTATCATAAACCGAAATGTTTCGATTGACACAAAACTTTTCATATGAAAAAAACCCTATTTCTCAAGGGTTATGAATGCAGCCTCTTATTAAATAAGTTGATTTGCTCAAAGATTTATTGAATGTTCCTATCGTACATCAAGTTCCCAGAAAACCAATGCCTAAGTAAACAAACTGTTCCATTCACGGTTTCCATACATTCTCCTAGCGGATTGGCGATAAAAAATAAGGCAATAGTGCCAGACCATTTCTGCAAATACCTGTATCAATTTCTGGAAAACATGGTATAATAATTGTAACAAAATGTTCACAAAACAACCACAAAACAGACACAATTCATTTCCTCTACTTCATTTTTGTAAACGCTGTCACAAAATGAAAGGAGACGGGTATGATGGACATGTTTTTTGCTTATTTATTGGTTGCCAGCGCTACTCCCCTCTTTATTTGGCTCGATAACAAAAAAGTCGCACTCTCTGCTATTCCGCCAATTATTTTAATGTGGGTATTCTTCTTCTTTTACGCAACAGAAAGCCTTTCTCCACTCGGACACACTCTCATGATTATCCTGTTTGCCGTCAACGTCATTGTCGCTCATATCGCAGCTTTTATCATTTATGGCCTTCCTTATCTTCGCAGAAAGCGAAGCAGCAGCTGAAACAGCAAAAAAACCCTCTTCTGACGAAGAGGGTTTTTGCTTATTTGTTGTGGCCTGAGTGCTCTGAGTGTTCAGCGCCTCCAGGAGGATTTCCGTCCATATGGTCACCGTGATGATAGTGGGCCGCGAAAATCCAGATGGATCCAAGCACGATAACGATCGCACCGAAGAATCCGAACAGCGTGTTTCCGACTTGGATACCGCCATTTTCGCTCTCTGTCATGTGCATGAACATGAGAAGCTGGAGCGCCGCCTGAATGAAGGCGAAGCCGAAAATGATCCAAAGTTTTGCTGATGAGCTCAGGTCAGTATACACTGCAACCCATAGAGCCAGCAGGGTCAAAACAATAGACAGTGCAAAACCTACAATGTGCTTCCATGGAAAGTGACTGTGTTCAGCAGATTTGTTTGCCATTTTACAGACCCCCCAATCCCATGAGATAGACACCTGTAAAGATGAAAATCCATACAACATCTAAGAAGTGCCAGTACAAGCTTGAGATAAAGATTTTAGATGAAGTTTGCGGAGTTAAGCCGCGTTTCTTCAACTGAATCAGAATTCCTGTAATCCAGAAAATACCGATTGTTACGTGAGTTCCGTGAGTTCCAAGTAAAACAAAGAATCCAGACCAGAACGCACTTGTACCGAGAGATGCTCCTTCATGTACATAGTGGACAAACTCGTTGATCTCACAACCGACGAAGCCGGCGCCGAGAAGAAGAGTAATAATTGTCCAAATGACTACGCCTTTTAAACTTCCGCGGCGCATTTCATGAACAGCGATCCCGCAGGTAAAGCTGCTGATAAGCAGCAAGAACGTCATAATCATTACCAGATTCACTTCAAACAGTTCGTCCGGTAAGACACCTCCTGCTGTTCTGTTTTGAAGAACGAAGAAGGTTGCAAATAGTGTTGAGAACAACACAATTTCTGCCCCTAAAAAGATCCAAAACCCGAGAATATTAAGTCTGCCGGTTTCAGATTGATATTCCATAGGCGCGTTAGAATTGCCGTGTTCTGCATGTTCCATAACTCACGCCTCCTTATTCGGAAATCTTTCTTTCCGTCTCTTTTATTTCATCAACACTAACGTAGTAGCCATTGTCGTATTCGAATGAACGCAGAACCATGCAGAGCAGGACTCCGATCAATCCGACTACGCCCATCCAGTACCATTCAAAGACAAGTCCAAAGCCGGCGATACCGAAGGCAACAGACATAAAGAACGGTCTGCCTGAGTTGCTTGGCATATGGATTTTCTTGAATTTGCTTTCAGGGTATAATTCAGTTTTTTCTTCTTTCATATGCAGGAATGCATCTTGAGATTTGACTTCAGGAAGCACCGCAAAGTTGTAGTGCGGCGGAATCGCAGATGAAGTCGCCCAATCAAGCGTACGTCCCACACCCCATGAATCTCCGCTGATTTCACGAGTAGAGTAACGGAAGCTGTAGTAGATGTTATAGCAAAGGATTAAGAATCCTACACCCATCATGAAAGCTCCGACTGTTGAGATAAAGTTCAATGTTGTCCAGCCGTCATTCGGTCCGTATGTGTAAATACGGCGAGGCATGCCTTGAAGCCCCAAGAAATATTGCGGGAAGAAACAAATATTGAACCCGATCATAAAGATCCAGAAGAACCATTTTCCGATTTTTTCGTTCAGTTTGTGGCCGAACATTTTTGGATACCAGAAAATAAATCCTGCGAAACAAGCAAATACAGTACCCGCGATCAGCACGTAGTGGAAGTGAGATACCAGGAAGTACGTATTATGGTATTGATAATCCGCTGCTGCCATCGCAAGCATAACCCCTGTAACCCCGCCGATAACGAAGTTAGGAATGAACGCAAGCGCCCACAGCATAGGCGTTGTAAAGCTGATTCGGCCTTTATACATTGTAAAGAGCCAGTTAAAGATTTTAACCCCGGTCGGAATCGAGATTGCCATTGTCGTAATTGAGAAGAATGAGTTAACGGACGCACTGTTCCCCATTGTGAAGAAGTGGTGAGTCCAAACTAAGAAACTCAATACGGAGATGGCGATAATAGAACCGACCATCGCTTTGTAACCAAACAATTGTTTTCTTGCAAAGCTTGAGATAATTTCTGAGAAAATACCGAACGCCGGAAGAATAACGATATATACTTCAGGATGTCCCCAAATCCAGAACAGGTTGGCCCAAAGCATCGGCATACCGCCTGCTTCCAGTGTGAAAAAGTGAGCGCCGAACAAACGATCAAATGATAATAGTGCTAAAGCTACTGTAAGCACAGGGAAAGCAAACACGATAATAACCATTGTGATCAGTGTTGTCCACGTGAACATTGGCATACGCATCAGTGTCATGCCTTTTGTTCTCATTTTTAAGATTGTGACCATAAAGTTGATCCCTGTCATCAGGGTACCGATACCGGCAATCTGAAGTCCGAGGAGGTAGTAGTTCTCACCCGGCCCAGGGCTCATGTCGTTACTTGCAAGCGGCATATAACTTGTCCAGCCTGCGTTCGGAGAACCTCCGATAACGAAAGAAATATTGAAAAGCATAGCCCCTACGAAGAACGTCCAGAAGCTCAGGTTGTTCAAGTAAGGAAATGCAACGTCGCGAGCACCGATTTGAAGAGGTACAACAACGTTAATAAGACCGATTAAAAACGGCATCGCCATGAAGATAATCATGATCGTACCGTGAGTCGTAAAAATTTCATTATAGTGGTTTGAGTCTAAAAAACTGTTATTCGGAAGCGCTAGCTGGGCACGCATCATCAAACCGTCGACACCGCCGCGGAATAACATAATTACAGCAGAGATAATATACATGATTCCGAGTTTTTTGTGGTCAACAGTTGTTATCCATTCAGACCAGAGCCATTTCCATTTCTTGAAGTAGGTAAGTACAACAATGATGGCGATGGTAGATAGTGCAATGGAAACTTGTGCGCCCAGAATTAATGGGTCACCTGTTACAAAAAATTCATCCCATTTAAATTTCATGCGGGCTTCCTCCTTTCCTGATCAATATCATTCTTCTGTATCATCAGACTTCTTAAATTCATTTTCCTTTACGTTTTCAAACGGATCTGTTTTAGAGTGCGGTGAAACGGCTTGATAGCCAAGGCGTTTGCGGGCCTCCATCGCGTATTCTGCGTCTTGTCCGTGATCAACGTATTTTAAGTGAGTAGAAGAGAACGTTAATTCGTCCACATTTTCAGGAAGCATCAATTGATCATACTTCTCTTTTGTCAGCTTAGGAGCCTCATTTTGAGTCTTTTTCACCCAGCTGTTAAAGTCTTTTTCTGTTACAGCATTCACATCAAACTCTTGGTCGGCAAAATGTTCACCTGTGAAGTTCGCGTTGCGGCCCTCATAAGTTCCCACTTCATCAGCCTGTAAGTATTGATCCATCAGCATTCCTGCCATCGCGTATTTTTGTCCTCCAAGCTGAGGAATCCATAGCGATGCCATTGAATCTGCAGATGAGATTTTAAACAAGATCGGGCGGTCGACAGGAATGTTTAAGTAGTTGACCGTTTCAATATCCTGTTCAGGGTAGCTGAATACCCATTTCCAGTCTACCGAAGTAGCGTAAACAACAAGAGGCTCTTTATCCTTTGTTGCTTCAGGAGCTTTTTCTAACGAATATATCGTCTGTACGGTTGGCACAGAAAGTGCGATGACGATTAAAATTGGGATCACTGTCCAGACTACTTCTAAGAACGTGTTACCGTGAATTTCTGGGTTATAAGATCCATTATCTTTGCCTTTACGGTCGCGGTATTTTACTAAAATAATGGTAAATAGAACAAAGACGACCCCGACAATAAACAGCATAAATCCGATAGATAACAGGATTAAATCACTTTGCTGATCAGCCACAGGCCCTTTCGGATCTAGTACTGAGGCATTGCTGCATCCCCCAAGGACGAAAACCACAGTTAACAGCGCTAATACAAGTAACGGTTTTATTGCTCTGAACAAGAAGATCACCATCCTTCCTATTGATGTAATAAATCTGAAGTGCATACTTCCTCAAAATCTTTTCTCTACTTTGTTATGCTATCAAAAACTTCACTTATTAGCTTTATTTTTTTATAAACTTCAGCCCATTTTCGCTTAAATGTCATAAAATCGACAAAAATTGCTCCAACTTTATTCATATCTATCGCTTAAGATGAAAAGTTTCTAGTTATTTCCGCATATAAGTAAAGAAAGATGATGAAGAACTAATTCTACTGACAAATAAAGGTTTACCACAATAAAAAACCAAGGTCAATCAAAAATTTCATTTTGTTAAACTTTCTACAAGGGAATTAATTTTTCCTTGCCTAGCATCTTTTCACACGATTACCATTTTAACGCAACCAATATTGAAAGAAAAGGCTGAATAGAGCGGCGATATGCTCTGAACTGATCCCGCTTTTTTATTAGCACATTCAATTGTTTATCTTATACAAAAAGGAGGAATGATATAAGCAAATAAATTTAAAATAGGATGTGTTGCATGATGAGTTTCATAATTTCACTTATCGTCGCTATTATTATCGGATGGGTTGGCAGCCTGTTTGTAAAAGGAGATATGCCCGGAGGAATTATCGGGTCGATGATCGCAGGTCTTATCGGTGCCTGGATCGGCCACGGGCTGCTTGGAACATGGGGACCGCACCTTGCCGGATTTGCCATTATCCCGGCGATTATCGGTTCAGCCATTGTTGTATTTCTAGTAAGCCTCTTAGCAAGAAAAAGAGGATAAGAGCGACAGAGCCCAAAGCGTCACGTTTTGGGCTCTTTTTTCAATAGTAAAAAGCCTCTCCCTTAACGGTTGAGGCTTTTTACTTGTTTGACGCCTAAACAATGGATAAACCTGTTGAAGGCCTGTTTTCCTTCGGGTGTCTGTTTAAATACGCCGGCATGTTCAAGAATGCGTGCGAATACATGGCCAAGCTCTTCTTTTATAACCTGTTCCGCATTCCCTTTTGTTATGGTTCTTCTTTCCATCAGACGAAGAGCCCAATCCTTATGTTTAGCCGTCAGCTCATTTTCTTCTAATGCTGTTTTCGGATCAGCAGAGCACAGGGACGCTGCCGTTGCTTTCATTTCTTCCTGTAAACGGCCCGGCAAAATCGCTAAGCCCATAACCTCAATCAGGCCGATATTTTCTTTTTTAATATGATGAACCTCCTGATGAGGATGGAAGATTCCTAATGGATGCTCCTCATCCGTCCGATTGTTTCTCAGCACGATGTCGAGTTCATATGAGCCTCCCCTGCGTCTTGCAATCGGTGTGACCGTATTATGTGGCGTATCACCTGTGAAGGCGGCTATGCCGGCTTTTTCATCTGAATATTGCTGCCATGCACGGAATATATGGTCCGCTGCGTCAGCGACAATATGCGGATCGTCTCCCTGAAGCCTGAGCACAGACATCGGCCATTTCACTAAGCCCAGTGACACGCCGGGATAACTGTTTAATTCATATCTGTCCGTCATTTCGGCACGCGCCATCGGAAAATCGTGCGCCCCGCCTTGAAAATGGTCGTGGCTTAGAATGCTGCCTCCGACAATCGGCAGGTCTGCGTTTGATCCAATAAAATAATGCGGATATTGCCCGAGGAATGAAAGCAGTCTTTCAAACGTCTTTTTGCTGATCTCCATCGGTTCATGCTCACCCTTTAAAACGATGCAATGCTCCGGATAATACACGTATGGAGAGAACTGCAAATACCATTGCTCGTCTCTGAGAATAACAGGAATAATTCTGTGATTCTGCCGGGCCGGATGGTTCACACTTCCCTCAAAGCCGACATTTTCCTTACAAAGCACACACGGCGGATAATTCGTCTGCGTCTGTTCTTTGGCAGCCGCAATCGCCTTCGGGTCCTTTTCGGGCTTTGACAGGTTAATTGTCATTTCCAGCTCGCCATATTCGGTCGGCACCGTCCAATGAACGTTTTTGGCGATTCTGTCAGACCTGATATAATAGACATCCTCTGCATACTGATAAAACTCTTTTGTCGCCTGTTTCGGTCCGTATAACGCCTTTGTCTCTTCAAACTTGCGGATGACCTCAGACGGAGGCGGGACAAAACAGCCCATCAGCTTTGCACTGAGCAAATCTCGATAGGTGTCTGTATTTGCTTCTATACGGCCGGTTTCTGCCGCCCACTTGTAAATGGGAGAAAGCAAGTCAGGAAGACGCTGGCTCTGCTTAATGAGTGTGCTTGAGACCGGCTGGGGATGTTTGATGTCCAGCGCTTCATAAAGTCGGTTTCTCGTGTATTCCTGATCCCAAATCGATATCAGTTTTCGTTCCAGCCCATACTCGATCAGCTGTTCCAGATGTTCAAAAATGCTCATGTGTCACTCCCCCTTTAGTTCTCTCGCTCCTTCACCAATATCAGCGACATAAAAATCCGCTTTGAGTCCTGTTTTTTCTTGATATTTGTCTCCAACCTTTTGGATAAAGTCATCAACAAAATCATCCTTTACAATACTGATCGTGCAGCCGCCGAAACCCGCTCCCGTCATTCTTGAGCCGATCACTCCTTCTTGCTCCCACGCTGCAAATACGAGCTCATCGAGTTCCGGGCATGTCACCTCGTAATCATCCTTCAATGAAAGGTGGGATTCCTTCATTAACCGCCCGATTTCCTGAATATTGTTTTCTTTAAACATGTCGGCGGTCTTGATGGCGCGGTGGTTTTCATATACGGCGTGCTTTGCGCGGCGTCTGTTCGTTTCATTTTGGATCAGGCCAGAGTGGGCGTCGAAGTCAGAAGGCTTGATGTCGCCAAGTGATGTAATGTCGAGCTCCTTTTGCAGATCCAGCAACGCGTCACTGCACTCTTGGCGTCTCGCATTATAGCTTGAGTCCGCCAATGTCCTTTTTTTGTTCGTGTTCGCAATAACCAGCGCAAGCCCGGAGACATCGAGTTTGCTATATTCATAGTCCAGCGTATCGCAGTTCAGAAGCATCGCATGATGTTCTTTCCCCATTCCGATTGCGAATTGATCCATAATTCCGCAATTGACACCGATAAATGTGTTTTCCGCATGCTGCGCCATTTTGACAAGCTCCAGCGCATCGAGTTGAGGATGAAAATAGCTTTGGAGCACGACCGCCATCAGCAGCTCAATGGAAGCGGAAGATGAAAGCCCTGCCCCGTTTGGAATATTCCCTGAAAACACGATGTCAAAGCCATGCGGAATCGAATAACCCCTTTGCTGAAATTCATATATGACGCCTTTCGGATAATTGGCCCAGTCATCTTCTTTTTGATAACGGATGCCGTCAAGATTGCATTCCTTTATGCCGGCTTCCTGAAAGTTGTCCGAATACAATCTGACCAGCCCGTCTTTTCTTTCTGCAACAGCAGCATATGTACCCATGGTCAGCGCGCACGGAAACACGTGCCCGCCGTTATAATCCGTATGTTCTCCAATCAGATTCACTCTTCCCGGTGCGAAAAAAAACCGTAATCCCTCTTTCTCTCCGAATACACTTGCAAATATCCCCTTCAATTCTTCCCGCATGTGCATCACCTTTCATGGTTTTTATTTTTTGTTTCCCGGCCTTTCTGTAACGAAAACGGAAGATCATATGCTGCCGCCCTTGTCATACCCCTTCTTCTTTTGTCTTTTTAAAGACGAGCCATTTGCTTGCGACATAGTTGACGACAACAATCACCGCATTGTCGAGTATTTTGGCCAGCGTTTCATTTGTATGGAACTGTCCGACAAGGATGATCATCATGCCAAGGTCTATGCCGAGAGACAGCACCCGAACGCTGAAAAAGGCAGTGAGCTCTTTCAGCAGGCTTTGCAGGTCATCTGTCTTCTGCTGAAACACATATACTTTATTTGTGATGTAAGCAAACAGAACAGACAAAATCCAAGCGGCTACTGTAGCAGCTTTATAATCCACATTCATGATCTCTACCAATATATAAAAGCTGGCGATATTCACGATTGTCGTGAAAACCCCCATAATGATATACATAATCATTTCTCTATACTTCACTGATGTTCCTCGCTTTCTGAAAAACTTTTCAAATTTCTTAGCTTTGCGTATTCGCGGTTAAAAGTAACAAAAACGGAAAGCGCGTCAAAAAAGCTGCGGAATGTGGCCGGATGGCCCAATACACGCGATTGTTTGATGATTCCGTCAAGCACCGCACATATTATTTTAGCCGTATATACAGGATCAATACTGTCGTCAACCAGCTTTCTCTCCTTCAGCCAATGAATATATGAAGTATTTTCTTCCACCCACAATTCGTATAGCCCTACATAAGCCTTGCATTTTTGGACAGCTTTAAAGGTCGGCATATTCATTGCAAACGAGGTGATGTCCCATGATGGTTTATTTTTGTAGTAAGAAAACAGCAGCTCTGCGGCATGTTTTGCAGCCTCATGCAGCGTCAGCGGTTTCGCAGATGTCCGCTCGATTTCATCCAGGTAGCCGATGATAATCTGTTTTTTCATTTGATGATTTTCGAAGATATGCTGCAGGAAGTCTTCCATGTTGTCAAAATGAACATAAAATGCGCCTTTACTGTACCCGGCAGCTCTGCTGATTTCTTCCACAGACACAGGGTCATACGCTCGGTCAATCAATAGATTCAAGCCAGCCTCTATAAATTTTTCAAATGTTTGCTCTCTTTTAATTTGAAATTTGTTTTTTTTCATATTTTTCTCCAGCCGGTATGATTACCCTTATCTTACACCGGATCAATCTTTTGCGGTATTTATTTCTTTCCAGAGGTATGCTATTCGGTTGTTAAGGGGTCATATTTAATAGGCAATAGGATTTATTTTCATTTACATACTATCCAGTCAGTATTTAATTGTTTATTATTATAAATAAGGTCCATTGGTTATATTAGTCATTTTTTTAGGGAATAGGTAGGTGATTTTTCCTTCAGTTTGTGAACACCGAGCAACTATGTGTGAAATTTGTTGTACTCGCCTCATCATCGCACCGGCTTGCCTTTTATTGCCAGGATGTTGCAGGAAAACATTTTATACAATTGGAGGTTACTATGAAAACTCAAGTTAAAAAAGATTTGGACAAAGATTGGCATATGTTGATTCAAGAAGCTAGATCCATTGGGTTAGGCATTCATGATGTGAGGCAGTTTTTAGAATCTGAAACAGCGATGAGGAAAACCAATCACAAAAAAACCGTCCGCCAAGACTAATCCGGACAGGCGGATCTTTTACCTCTGGCTTTTCTATCATCTGATCTGAGTTTTCACCATTTCCTCTATTCGATAGCTTATATACTGCGCCGATTTTGAGGACAAACGGTGTTTCAGCCTAAAATATGACAGACAGCTGGTGATGCGGTCACCTCTTGGCACATGCATTGTCATAAAGAGGTGATGCGAACATGAAACCGGACTTTAGAAAAAGAGCAGCTTTGCAAGGCTGCATTTGGTGAGGTTTTGAAAGCAAACTTGTTAATATACAGCAGCTGGAAAACCTTCGCCCGTTTTATACCCCCGCGTTCTTATCTTCACGTTTCCTGCTTTTTTCGTCCACTTTATGATCCTGAAGAATAAATCAGACTTTCTGTACATACCTATTGGTGTACCTTTATGCTTCTTTTTCAGCAGAATAAAAGGAGGAAAGCCATGTACAGATCGCAAGCTGATTACCAAAAGATTGCTGGATCTCCATCTTTTCAAGCCTTTTTGAAGCAGAAACGGGCCTTTATTGTTCCAACTGCGATTTTCTTTTTTGTCTTTTATTTTTCACTCCCTGTTTTAACGTCTTATTTCACCTTTTTGAATACTCCGGCAGTTGGTGCTGTTTCATGGGCTTGGCTGTTTGCTATCGCTCAATTCGCTATGACGTGGACACTCTGTACGGTGTATTCCCGAAAGGCAGCTCGTTACGACCAATTTGTAAACGCTTTAAAAGAAGAGCTGAAGGGTGAACAGACATGAACCTGACAGCGTTTCTGTTATTTGTAGCGATTGTCGGTCTAACGCTTGTGATTACGTATTTTGCAGCGAAACAAACGAAAACGACGAGTGAGTTTTATACGGCCGGCGGCGGGCTCACCGGTGTTCAGAATGGACTGGCAATTGCCGGCGACTACATGTCTGCCGCGTCGTTCCTCGGCATTGCCGGAATGATTGCGTTATATGGGTTCGACGGATTTTTTTACAGCATCGGTTTTCTTGTCGCTTATCTCGTTGTCCTCTATATCGTGGCGGAGCCGCTTCGGAATCTCGGAAAGTATACGATGGCGGACATGATTGCGGCGCGTTTTAAAGAAAAGAAGATCCGCGGTGTCGCCGCTCTCAATACCATCGCCATCTCTACCTTTTATATGATCGCTCAGCTCGTGGGGGCAGGGGCGCTGATTAAACTGCTGCTTGGGCTCGATTATACCGCGGCCGTTCTGATTGTCGGAGTGCTCATGACCATTTATGTCGTGTTCGGCGGAATGATCGCGACGAGCTGGGTTCAGATTATCAAAGCCGTTTTGCTGATGGCCGGCACCCTCGTCATCTCCATCATCGTTTTTTCTAAATTCGGTTTTAACCTTAATACAATGTTTGAGCAAATGAAAACCGCTACCCCGCTTGGCGCTGATTTTTTAAATCCAGGGAACAAATACAAAGTCCCGCTTGAAACCCTGTCGCTGAATTTGGCACTTGTGCTGGGGACCGCCGGCCTTCCGCATATCTTAATTCGCTTTTATACAGTTAAGGATGCCAAAACTGCCCGGGCATCAGTCGTTTCAGCAACATGGATCATCGGTGTGTTTTACATTATGACGGTATTTCTCGGATTTGGTGCAGCCGCGTTTGTCGGTTTTGACGCGATTACAGCGGCCGATCCAGCGGGAAACATGGCGGCGCCGCTTCTGGCAAAAGCACTCGGGGGAGATTTCTTGTTCGCGTTTGTATCAGCCATCGCCTTTGCCACGATTTTGGCAGTGGTGACAGGCTTGGTGCTGTCTGCCGCTTCTGCGTTTGCCCATGATATCTACAGCCAGATTATCAGAAAAGGAGAAGCAACTGAGAAAGAACAGATGAAAGCGGCCAGATGGGCATCTGTCGCCGTGTCAGTGCTGTCTATCATTCTTGCGATTTTTGCTCAATCCTTAAATGTCGCCTTTCTTGTCGCATTGGCATTTGCCGTTGCCGCCAGCGCAAATCTTCCGCTGATTGTGTTTACTGTGTTTTGGAAAAGATTCAATGCCTCAGGTGCATTATGGGGCAGCCTGACTGGGCTGATCAGTGCACTTGTCCTCGTGTCGATGAGCCCGAGTGTGTGGGACCCGGCCGGAGGTGCTATTTTTGTAGGCAAGCCGCTCATCCCGCTGTCTAATCCGGGCATCATTTCGATTCCGCTCGGTTTCCTCGGTGCGTGGCTTGGAACGCTTCTGTCTTCTGATAAAACGGCTAGTGAAGATACATTTGCGGAAATTCAGGTGAAGGCGCATACGGGAATTCATATGGATCAGGATTAAAAAAAGCTCTCTAAACAGATTTTTGTTTAGAGAGCTTTCTTAGGTTACGTTTTCTGTTGTTCCTGAGAAATCGCGTTTTCAAATACTTCCTTGCCGGCTGCTCCTGGAATCACGGTGTCGCCGATGACAAAGGTTGGTACGGCTGTAATGTCAGCTTCTTCATAGGCGTGCTTCAGAGCTTGCCGCTGCACGTCGTGATATGTTCTTCCTTCCAGCGCAGCTTTGAATAATGCTCCGTCTAAGCCAACTTCCTCCGCCAGCTTCGTCAAGATATCAATCTCCCCAATGTTTTGGCCCTCTTGGAAAAATGCTGCAAATACACGGGTATTGTACTCATGTCCTTTGTTGTATTCTTTGGCAAAGTGAAAGCCTTCAAAAGCCAAGTCTGTATATGGGTGAGGCGAGACGTTTGGAAATTTGATATCGACTCCCAATTTCTCCGCCATCGGTCTGATCGAGGTTTGCCACATATACTTCTTGGAAGGGTCGTTTACAGGATCAAGCTGCGGTGAAGGACTTGGACGCAATTCAAACGGCATCCACTCGACTTCAACATCCTTTCCTTTTATCGCCTCTTCAAAAGCGGCTTTTCCAATGAAACAAAATGGGCAGACGTAATCTGAATAAACTTTTATCTGTACTGTCATGATTGTCTCCTTTCGTATAGGTTGATTTTAAACTGTAACAATAAAAGTTACAACTGTTTTTTAAAAAAGAAGCCCGCATGGCTTCTTTTTACGATTCAAGCAACCGCTGAGCGATATATTCTCCTTTTTTACACCCGCCGGGAATTGCATATAAAGCAGAACCAATCGTTTGCGTATATTCATTTAACGCATCCTTTGCCGAAAGTGCCTTCAGCATGGGAATGAACTGATTGTCGGGATTTTTTTGAAAGCTGATAAACAGGAGACCTGCATCCATATAACCGGTTTTGGAGTCAATGCCTTCCGTATAAGAAAAGGCTCTTCGCAAAATTTGTTTCCCTGTAGATTTCGCAAGGCTGACGTGCGAATTTGACGGGATTTGATTCAGCTTGACAGGGTCTGTTTCCTTTTTTTGGCCAAAAGGCGCCCCGGAGCTTTTTCTGCGGCCAAAAGTATCCTCTTGATCCTTCAGGGAAGAGCGGTCCCAAATTTCAAGGAACATTTTGATTTTCCGAAAAGCCATATAAGTTCCGCCTGTCATCCAGTCAGGCTCGCCAGATTGAATCCACACAATCGAGTTCATCAAGGTGTCATCCTTGGTGCTTTGGTTCCCTGTTCCATCTTTAAACCCAAATAGATTGCGCGGCGTTTCTCCATTTTTGCCTCCGCTTAAAAAGCCTTTGTTTATAAAGCGGACTTCACAGGTGCCCACCGCTTGATTCAGCAGGTTTCGCAGCGCGTGAAACGCCACTTGTTCATCATCTGCGCATACTTGGATGCAGATGTCTCCGCTTCCCTGCTTCGCATCGAGATTGTCATTCGGCATCGCCGGAAGAGCAGCAAGGTGTTTCGGTTTCTTGCCTTTCAGTCCGAAACGATCCTTTCCATTTTTTTCGAAAAAGTCAGGCCCGAAGCCAAAAGTAACAGTTAAATTGGAAGGCGGTAAATCAGCCGATTCACCCGTATCCTGCGGAGGCAGATATTGATTTTTCTGCTCGCTCGACATTTTGTTTCCTGACGTCAGCATTTGTGTCAGGCTGGTCCAGTTTCTGAATAACGTGATGATATCGCTTTTCTCCTTCGCCGTCACATCAAGCGCGGCAAAATACACGTACGTCTGATGGGCAGTGGTGATTCCGGCCTGATGCTTTCCGTAAAATGGAACAACCTGGTCATCCTCTTTTTCGTCCTTCTTCGATGGCTTAGCCGCGGTCTGAACAAGCGGAGCGAGACCGCCGAGGCCGCTGGCGCCAATCGCCACGGCCGCCCCAGCCATCGCTCCCCATTTTAAAATGTCCCGTCTGTGAATTTGTTCTGGCTTTTTCTGTTCATCGCTCATGCTGTTACAAAACTCCTTTTATAGCACATTCGCAATCTTCGACATGGTTTCAGAAAGAGTCGTCAGCTTTGTGCTCAGCTCTCTGATTTGATCTTCACTTAATTTATCATAAGACGTATAGGCCTGATCATTCGTTTTGTATTTTGCCATTAAAACTTCAAATTCGCTGAATTCGGTATCCAGCTTTTCCGTCAGATCAGAGTGATCTTTTACGAGAGCGCTTTTCACAGTTTGATACACAGCCTCGGAGCCTTCAACATTTGCCATAAGATCGACTAAGTCGATTCGTGAGTAGCGCTCCTCTTCACCCGTAATTTTAGAAATACCTGCTTCGTTCAGAAGCTCCATCGCGCCTGCCACAATTTGTTCAGGCGTTAATGTCAATGATTCAATCGAGCCATCAAGCTCTTTTACATCCTTGACAAGCTGGTCAGCCGTCGCCTTTTCCCCGGAAATATTTTTATCCTTCCAAATGGCTTTCTCAAGCTTGTGGAACCCTGTCCATTTGTCTCCTTCTTCTACATCGTTTTCACGGGCATCAATTTTCGGGTCAAGATCTCCGAGGCTTTCGGCAATCGGTTCAATTCTTTCGTAATAGACGCGCGCTTTCGCATATAACGTCTTTGATTTTTCAATATCGCCTGCCTTCACGGCAGCTGTAAATGCTTCCGTCGCCTTCACAAGCTGATCGCTCTGCTCTTTGACGTAGTCTTTATATTCATCTGCCGCTTTTGCCAGCTGATCGCTTGCCTTTTTGCTGCTCTTCTTCGCTTCTGTCAGGTCTTCTAAGGACGCTTTCAGTGACTCGGATTCTGTCTTGATTTTGTCTGTATCCGGTTTGGATTTTTGCGCTTCTGTGTAGATTGGCTGAAGATGCTTTTCGATTTCTGTGTATTCGAACGGATAGTCGCTGCGAATATCATTTTCAAAAGAAAGCCAGTAGCTGTTTAATTCTTTCCCCTTCTTTTGAATCTCTTTTTGATCAGCTTTTTCAGCTGATTCATTCAGCTCGGAAATCATATTCTCCATTTTATCGACGGAAGCTGCGATCTCTTTGCTTACCCCGCTTTTATCAGATGACGCTTTTTCTTTAGTTGACGAAGTGTCATTGGCTCCGCATCCTGCACACAGTGCAAGGATGCATCCGGCTGTTACAGCAATCTTTATGATATTCATTTTGTCAGTTCCTTTCCATTTGAATAATGTTTTGCCGCTTCTGAGATAAGCGCAATCAGTAAAAATAGCAAAATCAGCAATTGCGGAATCGTACTGTACACGGACGGATAAATTCCGAGAACGGACACAGACGGCAGCCAGCTTTCTGCATCAGACGGAAGGATCCCCGCGAGTTGCAGGCTGTGGACGCCTGTTCCGAGAAATTTCACGCACATATACAGGACAACCGCCATTGACAGCAGAAAAAACGGCTTCAATGGAATGCGCATTCCGAGCCTCATCATAAGAACACCGACGATGACGAGAACGACAAGACCCGCGGCTGTCCCGCCGATCAGCTCAGTGAGAGAGAGCTTTCCAACAAGGCCGATGAAAAAGATGACTGTTTCAAGCCCTTCCCTCACGACTGCCAGAAATGCAATGAGCGCAAAGGAAAGCAGGCTTCGTTTTTTCAGCGCCTGTGATTTCTGGATATTGATTTTTTCTCTCCACTTGTCCATCGAGGCGTTTCTATGCAGCCACACCCCGACATACAAAAGCATGACAGCGGACAGCAAGCCGGTGATTCCGCCTAGCAAGAAATTGTTTTCTCCGAATACATTCGAGGAGAACAGGAGGGTGACGCCGATTCCGGCTGCTAAGGAAACGAACATGCCGGCTGACGCGCCGCCCCAGACCCATGCAGAAGAACGGGTGACACGGGCTTTTTTTGTCATGGTCAAAAGCGCCCCGATGACAAGCAGCGCCTCCATCCCTTCTCGAATTGGGATCAATGCCGCGTCCCACCAGCTGTAGCTGCTCGAAGCAATCGGCTCAAGCAATTGAATCATTTCGTCAATTTGCTTTATTACCTGATCGGGATGGCTGTCGATTTCAGCCTTCATGAGTGCCAGATTTTCCTCCGATGTGGTATACGCTTCTTTGGATTGGGATACGACGTCTCCTTCTACGGCCAGCCAAGATGTGATTAAGTTGTCGATAGCGGCTGACGCTTCACCCATCTGTTTTTTTTCTATCAATTGTTTTGTGTCTTTTAAGCTTTGAATATAGGCTGTTAAGGACGCCCTTGATTGACCAGAGGATGCCTTCTTCAGTACGGCAGCCTGCTGGTAGGTTTCTAAGTGAGAAGAAAGCTCTTCAAGCTGTGTTTCGAGTTTGTTCGCGTCTTGATTAATGAAAGAAAGAGAAATCATAGCGATATTCGAGTCCATTTTGCTGTGGGATGAAAGGTTTTCCTTCTTAATAGATGGTTCTTCCTTTTTCCACGCCGATTTGAAGGTCTCAAATGTTTGCTGTGCGGAATCTATATCTCCGTCTCGTACAGATTTGATCATTTGCTTGTTTAATTCAAGCAGGGAAGCAATCGGATCATTTTCCGCATGCACCGCCGAACCGAAAAACATCAACAAGCTGAGTAATATAAGTGTCAGCCCCCGAGCCATCATGCTCCTCCTATAATTGAAAATGATTATCATTGTATATCATAATCATAGCCAGTTCCCGATCTTTGTCAATGAAAATTTGAAGGTCTGAAAACCTTGGCGGAACAGCAAAAAGGCTGCCCTTTACAGGACAGCCTTTTGAAGGCAAATCGGGTTATCTGCCGGTCTTATATGTGTGAATAACATCGTAAAATTTGCGTGCGGCTTCTTCCGGATCTTCCGTCAGACTGATAGCGCTGATCATACTGACACCATCAGCCCCCGCTTCGATGACGGGAGCGGCATTTTCTATTGTGATGCCGCCGATGCCGACAATTGGGATGCTGATGCCTTGACGTCTCACCGCTTCAATCAGAGACACACCCTGCACAGCTCTTGTATCCTTTTTTGTTTCCGTCGGATAGATCGGACCAAGACCGACATAATCTGCTCCATCCTCCTCGGCTTGCTTCACCTCAGACATCGTATGGGCGGACACGCCAAGGATCATATCGCCAATGGCGTCACGGACCTCTTTTGCTTTCGCATCCTCTTGGCCGATGTGCACACCGTCTGCCTTCAGCTTCAGTGCCAGCTCCACATCATCATTGACAATAAAAGGGACTCCGGCTTCACGGCATGCCGCCTGAACCTTTGCGCCGAAGGCAATCCGCTCCTCTCCTGTCAATGCGCCTTCGCCCTTTTCACGAAACTGGTACAGAGTGGCACCGCCTTTTAATGCATTTTGCACGACTGCCACAGGATCAGCTTTCGTATTGTTTGAACCCATAATGAAGTAAACAGATAATAGCTCTTTCATCATTTCCCGAGAAATACGTGTCATGAGACTGTCACCCTTTCTATTGTCGCTAGCTCTAGTACATCTTGTTCAGAGACAGAAGACAGCTTGTTCAGCAATTCAATCTGAAAACTCCCCGGACCTTTGTCAGCTGTCTGCTGCGCGGCAAGCTGTGCCGCAACACCATATGAGGAAATCGCAGCGATGGCAGCGTATAACGGATTTTTTTCCACTGCACAAAAAGCACCGACAACTGAAGTCAGAAGACATCCGGCGCCTGTCACCTTCGTCAGCAGTTTGTGGCCGTTATGAAGAGTGTATACGTTAGATGCGTCGGCAATTACGTCGACTTCCCCAGTAATCGCAATGACCGTGTTCAGTTTTTGCGCCGCCTGTTGAGCCAGACGGATGATGTCGCCTCCGCCTTCACCGGCATCGACTCCTTTGATCATCCAATCCGAAACACCGACGGTATGTGCAATTTCCGCGGCATTTCCCCTGATTGCAGAGAGGCGCACCTCACGAATCATCTCACGTGCCGATTCAGTGCGGAACGGTGTCGCTCCAGCCCCCACGGGATCAAGAATGACGGGTACGCCATGTTCATTCGCTGATTTACCCGCAATGATCATAGCTTCGACGGTTTCTTTGCTTAGCGTTCCGATATTTAAAACGAGCGCACCCGCGATTTTCGCCATGTCGGCGACCTCTTCCTTCGCATAAGCCATTACGGGTGATGCACCGAGGGCGAGCAGGCCGTTCGCTGTAAAATTTGTCACAACATTGTTTGTTATACTGTGCACCAGAGGGCTATGCTTCCGGACGGCTGTTAGACGTTTTGCTGCTGATTGTGCATCCATATTAGCATCATCCTTTACTCTCTCTTTTTTTCGGATCCCATAAATACGATTTCGTATGTTCAAGCCAAGCTCTTGCCGCAAAGGACAAATAGCGATCCTTTCTCCATATAATCGCAAGATGCCAAGGGATGACCGGATCGACAAGCGGAATGACTTTGACCTTTTCCGGGTCAAGGCCGCGGCATATGCGTTCCGGCAAAAGTCCGATCCCCAGGTTGGCTGACACCATCTCACTGATAAAATCCCATTGTGAGGTTTCGTAAATGATATGAGGTCTGAATCCGGCCTTGATACATTCCATCATAATTCGATTGTGGAGAACAAAATCCTCCCTGAAGAAAATAAAAGGCTCTTCCTTCAAATCCTGTAATCGGCTCTCTTTCTCACCCGCCAGCCGGTGGGAAGGGTGTACGACAAGCATTAATGTTTCTTTTACGATCGTAAATGAATGAAAAATGTCTTCGTTTGCGGGGAGAACAACAACACCGATGTCAAGAGAACCGTCCCCAACGCCTTCTTGGACTTTGATAGAGCCGTCCTCAACGAGCTGAAAGGTCACATTCGGATAATTTTCCCGAAAATCGCCGAGCACTCGCGGGAAAAATCCTGAGCCGATCATCGGCGGCAGTCCGATTCGCACATGCCCCTTCTTGACCTCCATAATATCATTTAACTCAGATGTCAGGTTTTGAAATGATTTAATGATTTCCTGCGCCTGCACATACATGCTATGGCCGGCGTCCGTCAGCTCCACCTGTCTGCCGTTTCGGTAAAAAAGCTCGATCCCAAGCTCCGCTTCTAAATTTTTGATCATTTTCGATATCGTCGGCTGAGAAACATAAAGTGATTGAGACGCCTTCGTAAAACTTTTCAGACGGGCGACCTCCAGAAAATATGTTAAATGGCGGATGTCCATTTGTTTCACCCTTTCTATAGACAAAAGGAATACTTATTATGCTTAATATATATTTTACCTATAGCGCAACCTCATGTACAATATGAATATAAGGGAGGCATCAATATGAAAAAACTGTTGCTAACCGTTATTCAAATCGCTCTGTTATTTATATTTGCTCGGCTGATTAATTGGGTGACAGCCCTTCTTCATATAAATATTCCCGGCAGTATAATTGGGATTGTGATTCTTTTCACATTATTACACTTTAAAATCATCAAGCTTGAATGGATAGAGCTTGGCGCGGCGTGGCTTCTTGGGGAGCTGCTTTTATTTTTTATCCCGTCTGCCGTCGGAGTGATTGAATACGGAGACATTATGTCAAAATTCGGTGTCAGCATTTTGCTTGTTGTCATCATCAGCACGTTTGTCGTGATGGTGTCCACAGGAACGCTTACACAAATCATTGCGAAAAGAAAGGAGAAAAAACATACGTGTTCATCGGAATTGTAAGTTTGTTATTAACGGTTTTGGTGTATTTAGGAGCAAAAAAAGTATATTCGCGTTTTCCGCGAGTCTATACGTCGCCGCTATTGGTGACGCCCGCTGTGTTAGTCGGTCTGCTGCTGCTGGTTAATGTCCCGTATGAGACATATAATCTCGGCGGTGAAGTGCTGACCGATATGCTTCAGCCGGCTACCGTGGCATTTGCGATCCCGCTTTATAAATATTTCCCTGTTTTAAAGAAATACGCAGTGGAAATTATTTTAAACGTCGCCCTCGGCTCATGCATCGCGATTATTTCTACAGCTCTTATTGCGAAATGGCTTCACCTCGGAACTGGCTTGATTGACAGCCTTGTTCCAAGATCAGTGACAACGCCGATCGCCATGAACGTATCTGAAATGATCGGCGGAATGCCTGCGGTCACAGCCATATTTGTCATTTTGACTGCATTGTTCGGCACCGTCATCGGGCCGATGGTCATCCGCTATTTTCGCATTGATAACGAAATTGCGCGGGGCGTGCTGCTCGGCACAAGCGCACATGGAGCGGGCACATCCAAAGCATTTGAGCTTAGCTCAGTGTCCGGCACGATTTCCAGCGTGTCAATGATCCTTGCGGCGATTATGACGCTTTGCGCGGCGCCGTTTTTACTTTCATTTATGTAGGAAGAAAAAACTGTCCTGGCAAGGGCAGTTTTTTTGTGTCTCCTTCCATTGAAAAGCTGCAAAATTACAATATAATGTAATTTGTGGATACCAAAGGAGGCACCCCCATGCATAACTTGCAGGTGAAACGGCACTACGCAGCATTAAAAGGATTTTATTTGTTTGCTTTCCTGGGCACAGGCAGTATCATTCCGCTGCTCAGTATGTATTTAACAAAGGAACAGCATTTAAGCGGCTCACAAGTCGGCTTGATTATGTCACTCGGCCCGATTGTGATGATCTTTTTCCAGCCGTTTTGGGGTATGCTGAGTGATTATACGCAAAAAACAAAAAGCCTGCTTGCGGTTTGTACATCTGTAACAGGTGTCATCGGGCTCGGCTACATCGCATTTGACGGCTTTCCCCTGTTTATTCTGATTGCGGCCTGTTTTGCAGCCTTTCAGAGCACAATCATTCCATTGTCAGACAGCATTTCTTTACGCTACACACAACAAACAAACGGAAACTACGGCGGAATCCGCCTGTTTGGTTCTCTCGGATTCGGCATTGCGGTGTTTGTCATGGGACAGGTGACGAATCAGCTGTACCCCATTCACGTCATCTTTATCTTTGGCTGTGCCTTTCTGTGCATGGCAGCCATATTGGCCTCACAGATGCCGGGCCAGCAGAAAACAAAAACAAAGATCAATATCCGCAAAGGGTTCCGGGAGCTGGTCAGCAACAAACCTTTCCTCATCTTTATGATCATCACCTTTACGACATTTGCACCAAATTTAGCGAACAATACATACTTCAGTCTGTTTCTCGACAAAAGCGGCGCGTCTCTTTCCGCCATTGGCCTTTTATTTTTTATCGGAGTGATCTCAGAAATTCCGTTTATGAGGTTTGCGCAGAAATTCATAGATAAAATGGGATTGCTCAATGTCATCATACTGTCCGGCGGGGTTTCATTATTCAGATGGACGCTTTACTTCACAGAGCCTTCGTTATGGATCATTTATGCGACGGTATGTCTCCAAGGCGTTTCTATTGGTTTATTTATTCCGGTGGCGCTGCAGTACGTCAAAAAGATTACCCCGAGCCATGTGGAGGCGACAGCGCTAACCATGTACGCCGCCATCGGCAACGGATTCGGCAACTGGTTCTGTACGTTTGTTGGCGGATACATTTTTGACTACGTTTCCATCTTCGCGGTCTATCTGCTCTTCGCCATTCTCAGCATAGCGGGCGCAGGGCTGACATTATATTTAATAAAAGCAGAAAAAAATAAACATACGCTTCATCAGCCGGCTGTTACTTTTAAACCATAACGACTATAATGAATAAAAAGAAAGGAAGTGTGCTATGAACGGGCAAGAGCGGAGCAGCATTTCTAAAGGATTACAGGTTGATATTGTCTTGAAAGCGGATCAAAAAACAGGAAAACTGACGCGAGGCACAGTGAAGGATATTTTGACGAAATCAAGCTATCACCCGCACGGCATTAAAGTCCGTCTGGAAGATGGCCGTATCGGACGCGTCCAGCAAATCATTTCTACATAAAAAGCTGCCCTGAACCGGGCAGCTTTTTTCTTTTATTTTTTCTGCAGAAAGACAACTTTTAAGTAATTGCCTTCCGGATATGCTGACATCGTTTTAAAGTCCTCCGGCAATGTAAATTCCTCTATGATCGTATAGCGTTCATTTGTTTCTTTGAACGCGGCATCGATAAAGCCTTTGAATTTCTTCATTCCGAAGGCGCTGCTGTTTGTAGAGGCGACAATGATGCCCTTGTCGGCTGTAATGGCGATCGTTTCCTTCAGCAGATTTTTATAATCCTTGGCCGCGCTGAAGGTGCGTTTTTTTGTGCGGGCAAAGGATGGCGGGTCGAGAACAATCAGATCAAAGCGCAGATCCTTTTTCGCCGCATATGAGAAGTATTTAAAAACATCCATCACTTTAATATCGTGCGCCTCGTAATCCAGCTTGTTCACGCTGAATTGCTCGATCGTTTTGGCCAGACTTCGATTTGCCACGTCCACGCTTGTTGTTTTCTCCGCTCCGCCAAGCGCTGCCGCCACTGAGAACGCACCTGTATAAGAAAACGTGTTTAAGACGTTTTTTCCATTGGCATAGCGGTCTCTGATCGCTTTGCGCACATGTCTTTGATCTAAAAAGATGCCTGTCATGGCGCCTTCGTTTAAATCAACCGCGTATTGTATCCCGTTTTCTTGAATGATGATCGGGAACTCGCCTCTTTCTCCCTTCACGAAGTCATCATCCTCGACATACTGTCCAGCCGTATCGAAGCGTTTCTTTTCGTAAATCGCTTTATATTCAATATCCAGTTCATCCAGAGCGGCAATGAGCGTTTCTTTAAAGGTGTAAATGCCTTTGCTGTACCATTGGAGCAGCAGGTATCCGTCATAATAATCAACAGTGACGCCGCCGATGCCGTCGCCCTCCCCGTTGAAGAGACGGAAAGCCGTTGTATCAGGCGTCGCAAAAAGATTTGCACGCGCTTGTACCGCTCTTGTTAATTTACTGAGGAAAAATGCTTGGTCGATTTGTTCATTTTTATTGCGGGTGAGCGTCCAGCCGACCCCTTTGTTTTGCAGGCCGTAATAGCCCCTTGCGAGAAACTCGCCGCTTTCAGACACGACATCAACGAGGTCGCCTTCTTTGACGTGCCCCGCACTGCCGGTGAGAGCTTCCTTTTCGATGAGCGGATAGCCTTTTTTGATTTTTGCAGCATGTGCTTGCTTTAGGGTGAGTAGCTTCATATATGTTCGTCCTCTTTCTGTTTGCTTTTTCTTATCGTACCACAAAACGCCAAGATGTCTTCATTGACAGAAAGGAAAGGTTTTTCTACGATAGACAAAAAGAGTTTCTAGGAGGAACAGCATGGCAAAACGAATTGACCATACAGGCATTATGGTAAGGGATATTAACGCGTCCATTTCATTTTATGAAGAGGTTCTCGGCATGAAATTGAAGGACCGCATCACTCATACGAACGGTATTATCGAGCTTGCTTTTCTTGGCTTTGAAGATGGTCCGGAAACAGAAATCGAACTGATTCAAGGCTACAGCAGCGAGCTTCCCGCCGAAGGTAAAGTGCATCACATTGCCCTGCTGACTGATGACATCGCGGCCGAATATACAAAAGCGGAAAGAATGAATGCGAAATTTATCGACGAAGAGATCACAACACTTCCAAACGGGTATCGGTATTTTTATATCGAAGGTCCTGACGGCGAGTGGATAGAGTTCTTTCAGCGGTAAGAAAAAAGAACGCACCTCTGTTTAGAGGTACGTTCTTTTCTTATCTATACCAATTCATATACGCGGTTTCATCGCAAAACATGGCCTCCCAGCCCATACGCTGAACCATGTCATGAATGTTTTCATCTTTCGCAAGAAAAACATTAATGAATGAGTCATATACACTCATAAATACAAAATCCATTTTCTCATCAGTCAACATGAGCTCTGCGGCGGCTTCATCAAGAACCGTCCGTAAGTTAGCCTCAGTTGTGTCCAGAAAGCCGCTGTTTTCCACAATTGGTTCTGAGTAATAAAACCGATTGGACCCGTTGTAACGAAGCACTTTTACCAAACCGGGAATATGAAAATTTGAAATATGGTCCTCACTGGGATAAAAGAGATCTCCTTTTAAGTTCGCGTGTAAAAGTTCAGCCACATCCTCTCTCGCGTACTCATCCCTTAAAGCAAATATCGATGTCTTCAAAGCCAGCGCCAGCTCTGCATGTGTTTGGAATCCGCATGAAGACATGATCTCTTTCCATGTAACTGCTTTTCCTTTTTCCCTTACTTCTTGATCATTTGGATAAATATGCTCATACTCATTTTTTCTCTTAGCTTTTTCCCATCCTTCAGGCATTTGAATAAAAGGAGAAAATAAAATAGCAGCTGATGTATATTCAACTGGTAGTTGTTTTAAGATTGGTGATTCGTCATCTAACCATATGTATTCTAGCATGGGCACCCCCTTTACATATTCTAACATTTACTTATAGTTGATAGAAGATCATCAGCCCTTTAACAGCTGATGATCTATTACAGCTTACATCACGTCGCATTTTTATCCCCGGATTCAACCGCACTCTCTTCCTTCCATTTTTGATGATCCCATATTCTGAAAAACGGATAGTAGATAGCACATGTAATGAGCAGGTTCACCAGCTGCATGACCGCTCCAGATACTTTTCCGCCTGTCGCCAGGTACCCTGATATGAGCGGCGGCATGGTCCATGGCACGGCGATTCCGGCAGGCCTTGCCACCAGTCCTGTGCTCATGCCGATATAAGTGGCGGTAATTGTGAGGAGCGGGGCTATGATGAACGGAACGATAAGGAGCGGGTTCATCACAATCGGCATGCCGAAAATGATCGGCTCGTTGATGTTAAATAGCGCAGGACCAATCCCTAATCGGCCGAGCTGCTTCATCTGTTTGCTCCGGGACCGCACAAGCATTGTGAGTACAAGCGCCAGCGTTGCTCCGCTTCCGCCGACATTGATCCAAATTTGAAAAAACTGAGTCGTAAAAATACTCGGCAGCGCCTCGCCCGCTTGAAACGCGAGACGGTTTGCATCCATGGCGCCATACCAAATCGGCGCCATAATACCGCCGATGATCGAAGCGCCGTGAATGCCGCACGCCCAAAGCAGCATTTGCACGAATTCAGCGATCAGACTCCCGCCGAGGCTGCCGCCAAGGATGGAAAGCGGCGTGCCGAGCAGGTCTCCGACGACATTGTGCAGGCTTTTAAAAGGCGTCATTTCAATCAGAAGACGCGCCAGCCATATAAGAAATACGATAATAAAGCCGGGAATCAGCGCGACAAATGATTTACTTACTGCCGGCGGCACGCCGTCAGGCATGTTAAACACAATATTTTTTTGAATGATGTACCGATAGACTTCAGTCGAAAACAAGGCGATGATCATGGCGACAAACAGTCCCTTGCTGCCGAGCAATGTAATGGGAATTCCGCCTCCGATCATGATTGATTCTGTTGAGCCATCCGGCGTAAAAGGCACCTCGAACGGCGTTGCCAATAAGAAGGCTGCAATTGAAATCGCTCCGGCCGACAGGGCATCAACACCGTAGCTTTCCGCCAGCCGATAGGCGATCCCGAAAGCCGCAATCATTGCCATAATATCGAATGAAGCATTAACAGGATAGCCGAGCTTATCCGCCCACTGTTCCCCAAACACGCTCGTCATAAAATCAGCATAACCGGGAATCGGCAGACTGGTTAAAATCAAAAAGACAGAACCGATAATAATCAGCGGCATGGTCAAAACAATTCCGTCACGCAAAGCGCTGAGATGCCGCTGCCCGGCAATTTTCCCAGCGACAGGCATGATTTTTTCTTCCATCACCCGAGTGAACGCGCTCATCTGAAAAGCCCCCTTTTTTCACTGCTTTGTAAACAACCTTTGCAATGTTTTCTTTATCTTATTTTGAAAACGCTTACAAATTCATGCGGAAAATTTCCTCTTTCTGTGGAAAAAATCTGCATTCTTCTGAACAACCCTGTCAACGAAGAAATCTTTCCTCTTTATTATCAAAATCACATTTTCCTCCGATATATATATCAAACATCATAGAAAAAGGAGCAGAACCATGAAAACCACATTTTGCAAACTTGTTGTATCAGTCACTCTGTTTTTCAGTTTTCTCGCCCTAGAGCCTCTTGCACATGCAGAAACCAGCAGCGAGAAAGAGGTCATTGTGGTCTATAAAAACAAAGACGGCAAGGAAACCGTCCTGGACAGTGATGCTGAGGTTGAGCAGCAGTATCAGCATCTTCCGGCGGTAGCTGTTACAGCAGATCCAGAGACAGTAAAAGAATTCAAACAGGATCCTGATATTTTGTATGTCGAAAACAATGTCACGTTCACTGCAGCGAACAATACAGACCTCAAAGTACTGTCAGAGAACGCCGACACCACTGACAACTTCGAACAATGGAATCTTGAACCGATTCAGGTCAAACAGGCTTGGAAGGAGGGGCTGACAGGCAAAAACGTCAAAATCGCTGTCATTGACAGCGGGATCTCCCCCCACGACGACCTGTCGATTTCCGGCGGGTACTCAGCTGTCAGTTACACCTCTTCTTACAAAGACGATAACGGCCACGGAACACATGTCGCCGGGATTATCGGCGCTAAGCATAACGGCTACGGAATTGACGGCATCGCACCGGAAGCACAAATATATGCGGTTAAAGCGCTGGATCAGAACGGCTCGGGAGATCTTCAAGGTCTTCTCAAAGGGATCGACTGGTCGATAGCGAATGGAATGGATATCGTCAATATGAGCCTTGGCACGTCTTCAGACAGCCAGATTCTTCATGACGCCATGGACAAAGCATATGAAAAAGGCGTACTGCTCGTTGCCGCAAGCGGAAATGAAGGAAACGGCAAGCCAGTAAATTACCCGGCGGCATACAGCAGTGTCGTTGCAGTGTCAGCGACAAATCAACACAATCAGCTTGCAGCCTTTTCAACAACAGGAAATCAAGTTGAATTTTCAGCACCGGGAACAGACATCACGAGCACGTATTTACATCAATATTACGCGACGGGAAGCGGCACATCCCAAGCGACCCCGCACGCCGCTGCCATGTTTGCGTTATTAAAACAGCGTGATCCTGGTAACACGAACGTGCAGCTTCGCGCCCTCATGCAGAAAAACATCGTTGATCTCGGAATTACGGGCCGCGATCAGCAATTCGGCTATGGCCTGATCCGGTATAAAGCCCAGCAGGCAGATAAAGCGTACGCGGCGGCTGAGCAAGCGGTCAAAAAAGCCGAACAGACAAAAACACAAGCCGATATCGACAAAGCGAAAAAGCTCGTCAGCAAGCTGCCTAATTCCAGCGCCAAAAAAGCTTTGCAAAAAAGACTGGATAACGTTCAGGCATACAGAAATGTAAAAGACGCGAAGGACAAAGTGGCAAAGGCAGAAAAGTATAAAACCCAGCAAACCGTTGATACAGCACAAGCCGCGATCAACAAACTGCCGAACGGCACGGATAAAAAGAACCTGCAAAAACGGTTAGATCAGGTCAAGCGCTATATCGTATCAAAGCAAGCAAAGGACAAAGTCGCCAAAGCGGAAAAAAGCAAAAAGAAAACAGATGTCAGCAGCGCTCAATCGGCAGTCAGCAAGCTTCCGGCAGGCTCAGAAAAAACGTCCCTGCAGAAGCGTCTCAACAAAGTGAAAAGCAGCAATGTAAAAAAGGCGCAGCAATCAGTCGCCGCAGCGGAAAAGAAATCAACTGACGCAAACGCGGCGAAAGCCCAAAAGGCCGTCAATGAACTTCAGTCCGGAAAAGACAAAACGTCATTGCAAAAACGGTTAGATAAAGTGAAGAAAAAAGTGGCAGCAGCTGAAGCCAAAAAAGTCGAAACAGCCAAAGCCAAAGTGAAAAAAGCGGAAAAAGACAAGACAAAAAAATCAAAAACAGCCGCTCAGTCCGCAGTAAATCAATTAAAAGCATCCCATGAAAAAACAAAGCTGCAAAAACGGCTGAACGCCGTTAAGCCGAAGAAATAATTGAAAAACCTTTAAGATGAGTGTTACGTCTTAAAGGTTTTTTCGTCTGTTAAACTGTGTACGCAACCTTTTTCCCATTTGCTTCACAGGCTTTTCATACTATTGCTATCCTGCTGTGAACAGCATAAAATGAACGGTATTACAGATATCAACTGCATATTGCGGGATTGTGACTGGCAAGCAGGCAAGACCCAACGATGCAAAGGGAGTATTAGTGCCTAGAAAAAGAAGGCATTTTAACTCTTCTTTTCGTGTTGGGCTCGTAACGGCGCCAATGACATTTCTGCTTTATATGTTTCGTAATGCCCCGTCACCCGACGAGGGCATTTTTTGATGGCTCTGCACGCTTTACATTTTTCTCACTTTTTTCATTTTGATTGTCAACTTTTCATTTGATACGATGAACAAGCCGACTTTTCTTCAGCAGAGGAGGTTTTTATTGTTTGCAAAAAGAAATTGCGAAAGAATTATTGCTCCTCGCAGGAGGAAAAAGCAACATTATCAGCATCAGCCACTGTACAACTCGTCTTCGTTTTGAAGTAAAGGATGAAACGAAAATCGACATACGTGCTATTGAGAATCTGCAAGGTGTGCAGGGCACCTTTTTCAGATATGGCCTGTTCCAGATTATTTTTGGGGCAGGTATCGTCAACAAAATTTATAAAGAAGTCGTTTGTGTGTGGGAGGCATCGCCTTCTGAAGAGGCTGTTCAAGAGAAACATGCCAGACGCAAACTGAACCCCGTCACAACATTTGCTAAAACGCTGTCCGATATTTTCATGCCGATTATCCCGGCGATAACAGCAAACGGTTTGCTCATGGGGCTGATCGGCATGATTCAGGTCTTTCACTGGTTCTCTGCCGACAGCCCGTGGATCAAAATGCTGGATCTCGTGTCCAGCACCGCCTTTATTCTGCTGCCGATTTTGGTTGGCTTCAGTGCCGCCAGACAATTTGGCAGCAACCCATTTTTAGGGGCATTGATAGGAGGGCTTCTGACTCATCCTGATTTGCTTGATCCATCCATGCTCGGCAGCAAAACCCCCGCTTCCTTAGACATATGGGGGCTGCACATTCCATTGATGGGCTATCAGGGCGCCATTATACCGATTCTTCTCTCCATTTATATCATGAGCAAAATTGAGAAGCTTTTAAAAACGATTGTGCCCAAGTCACTTGATGTCGTGATCATTCCCTTTATCACTGTGATGGTGACAGGATGTCTCGCACTGATTGTGATGAACCCCGCCGCAGCTATCATCGGCCAGGTCATATCACAATCGATTGAATACATTTATCACCACGCGGGCATTGCTGCCGGTGCTCTTTTCGGGGGCATCTATTCCACTATCGTTCTATCAGGCTTGCATCATAGCTTTTATGCGATTGAAGCGACTTTGCTTGCTGACCCTCATGTGGGTGTGAACTTTTTGGTGCCGATATGGTCAATGGCGAATGTGGCGCAAGGCGGAGCGGGACTGGCGGTTTTCTTCAAAACGAAGCAGTCAAGCCTGAAGAAAATCGCGCTCCCCGCTTCCCTTACCGCTTTTTTAGGCATTGTGGAGCCAATTGTTTTCGGAGTAAATGTGAAGCTGATCCGCCCCTTTATCGGAGCCGCTATTGGAGGCGCTCTCGGCGGGGCGTATGTAGTTGGGGCACACGTCGTTTCGAATTCCTACGGACTGACCGGCATCCCGATGATTTCAATCGTGCTGCCGTTTGGCATTGCGAATTTTGTTCATTATATGATCGGTTTTTTGATCGCGGCCGTCTCTGCTTTTATAGCTACATTGTTTCTCGGGTTTAAAGAAGAGACAGAATAACTGGATTTATTCGATTTCATTCATAAAACGGGGGATGAAAGGACAAAAAGCTATGAAAATTAAAAGAATCTTAAATCATAATGCAATCGTCGTAAAGGATCAAAATGAAGAGAAGATTCTCTTGGGTGCAGGAATTGCGTTCGACAAAAGAAAAAATGATATTGTCGATCCGTCTAAAATCGAAAAAACATTCGTCAGAAAAGATACACCTGACTATAAACAATTCGAAGAGATTTTAGAAACATTGCCGGAAGACCATATTCAAATCTCCGAGCAAATTATTTCCCATGCTGAACAAGAACTCAACATCAAAATCAACGAACGGATTCACGTTGCGTTTTCAGACCACCTCTCATTTGCGATCGAACGCCTGAGCAACGGAATGGTCATCAAAAATCCGCTGCTGAATGAGATCAAAGTTCTTTATCCGAAGGAATTCCAAATTGGCATGTGGGCTAGAGCGCTGATTAAAGAGAAACTGGGCATTGAGATTCCTGAGGATGAAATCGGCAATATCGCCATGCACATTCACACAGCGAGAAACAACGCCGGCGACATGACACAGACACTTGATATTACAACGATGATCCGTGATATTATCGGCATTATTGAAACCCAGCTGTCAATCAACATTGTGGAGGATACCATTTCTTACGAAAGGCTCGTGACCCATTTGCGCTTTGCCATTCAGCATATCAAAGCAGGCGAAACCATTTACGAGCTGGATTCAGAAATGATCGCCATCATTAAAGAAAGATTCAAGGATGCTTTCCTATGCGCCAAAAGCATCGGCACATTTGTGAAAAAAGAATACGGCTTTGAATTTCCTGAAAAAGAACTGTGCTATATCGCCATGCATATTCAGCGCTTTTATCATCGGTCAGTGGCCCGCTGACAAACAAAAAACGCTTTTGAGATGATCAAAAGCGTTTTTTCATATATAGATTATTGATTGATAGCCGGGTTTCCGATCGTATTCCACTTTGTATAGGACATGTAATGGAAATACTCATCGCGATACGGATGTTTTGTATTGGAGTTCCAAGGCTTTTCTCCGCCGCAGAAGTGGACGATTGCCGGGTTTTCTCTCGTTTCATTATATTGCTTCCGTCCTAACAGTGTCGAAGGTGTTTTCAGTTTTAACATGATGTATGTTTGAGCGTTCCAGCGCGGATGAAGCTCATACCACTTATCATATAAGATCGCGTTCAGCGCATCTTGGTCATGTAACACAAGAAAATCTTCAGAACCGTTTTCATTGATAAAGTTGAGAACTTTTTCTGTGATGTTTTGCTTTCTCCAAGGTTCCATATCAATAACCATAATACCAGAGTTAAAATATTTTCCCGTGTCAGTGATATTCATTTCTTTCAAACGTTCATGCTGCCCCGCATCTTCCACAGCAGCAACGGTGTATGGAGCGATGTCCAAGTCCCATAGTTTCGAAATATCCTCGAGGACAAGTGCATCACAATCGACATAAATCATCCGCTTAATGCTCTCATCCTTAATTAAGTCAGGAATCGAAATGCGGTAATACGCCGCTTTTGTAATGTGGCTGCTTTCCACAGCATGTTCATACTGGTTGGCATCCACTTCTAAAAACTCAATCGGCACGCCGAACTTCAATGTGGTTTCTTCCAGCCTTTTTTTGTTATCAGGCTCAATTCCCCCATCAATCACATATAGCTTTACTTTTCTGTTCTGGTCCATGTTTGTCAATAAAGAAACGAACATCCCACCTAAATGACGAGCATAATTATCATCTGCGCATGATACGATATGCATAATTTCATCTTTCTTCAATGGTATTCATCTCCCTTTGTGTTGTACAAGTTACATTCCCTTTTTCAGAAAATTAAACACTAATCTCCAATATTTTTTTGAATAGAATGTGCTTTACAACAAAAAAGGTGTTATTTTTTGAATATCCGATAAAGCCAATAAAGGATGAAAAAGCTCGCGATCGTAATGGCTTCAGCTGAGGCGATATACCATGGCCAAGGCCCGAGAACATCCAATAGCGAAGAACCGCCCGGCTTTTTCGTTAAATACATATAATTCGCATTCAGCCAGCGGTCAACCAGATAAATGATGCCTCCGTACAGATTGACAATCAATACAGTCACCCATAAAGAGCGCTGTCTGAGTCTGTACGTGCCAATCACCGCCATAAGCAAACAGGACAGAAACACGGATCCGTGCGACATAAAAAAGAGAATATACCGCACATGCGGAAATGAGAACATACCAAGGTCTGGGGTCAGAAGCGCCTGAAGGGAGCTTCCGATGCCGACAAAATACAAAAACACAAACAGCTTTCTGCTTTTTGTCACCAGCATAATAGCTGATAAATACACAGACAAGTCACTCAGCTGAAGGGGCAGAGAAGTCCGCACCGACCACCTGCCCGCGGCGATCATCCATATTTGGTAACCAATTTGTGAAGCAAGCAAAAGAAACACAAACAAATAGCGCAGAAATGTACTGAATGCTGGCCGGCTGAGTGGCCGGCGGAACAAAAACAAAAGAATGGCAAGCATGCCGATCAAGCTTAATGTCACTGCATGCTCTGTCGAAAACAGATGAAACGGATCATGTTTATACACGCCTTGAACATATTTTTGCACAACTGCACCCCCGTCTGCGGGTTTTTCTTTATTGTGGTGTTCTTTTGGCTTTTTTTATGCAACCGAAAAATATAGGCTTGAAGTTCACCATCGTCTCTGCTACAATTCATTTCATAGCTAATGATTCTGATAATTTAAGGCGGCGACAAATGGAACGTTTAGATAAACAGCAGCAGCTTCGCAAAGAAGAGCATGACACACTAAGCAAGCTTAAACAAATGCCCGTTGAGTCACTCAACCTGGAAGCCATTTCGATCGCGACGAATCTGTATCGGTCTGCGCAAAGGCTCCGTGTCAAAATGGAGACTGAGGTTCTTTCTTCTTACAAATTATCTTGGACCGCTTTCTCCATTCTTTACGATCTATGGGTATGGGGCAAACTCGAAACGAGAAAAATCGCTGAGCTGTCAGGCATTTCAACAGCAACAGCAAGCAACGTGATCAAAACGCTCGAAAAAAAGGGCTTTTGCTCCAAAAGCATCGATCCCAGAGATCGGCGACTGGTTTTTGTCACAATCACTGAATCTGGCAAACAAGCGATCGAAAACCTCTACCCCGAGTTTCACAAAGGGGAAACGCAATTGATTACGGGCATGACAAAAGAGGAGCAGAAAACCCTGACAGGACTGCTTAGAAAAGTAGCGGACAATCTTCATACATCATAAGCTTTGACGGGAATCCAGTAGCGGTTTGTCTCCCTGTTTCAGAGAGCCGGCGGAAGGTGCGAGCCGGCACACAGGCAAAAGCGAATTACCTCCCCGAGCTTTCTTTGTGAACGTTAGTAGCAAAGGACGGGAAACCGTTATTCGAATGAGCGGAAGACAATGTCTTCAACCAGGGTGGTACCGCGTGCATTGAGCCACGTCCCTTATCGGGATGCGGCTCTTTTTGTGTTTCTAAAAAAGGAGGAAGAACGATGAAAACATTTGATCAGCTCACAGCAGCACAGCAAAAAGAAGTCGAAAGACAGCTTAATCTATATATGACAGGCGCCCAAGAAGTCATACCGCCGGAGGAATTAAAGGCCAAGCTTGTCAAATCGATTGCGGCAGGCACACCGCTAAAAATTAAACTCGGATTAGATCCTTCTGCACCGGATGTTCATCTGGGACATACGGTCGTTTTAAACAAGCTTCGCCAATTTCAAGAAAACGGCCACATTGTGCAGCTCTTGATTGGCGATTTCACAGGAAAAATCGGTGATCCGACAGGCAAGTCCGCGGCCAGAAAACAGCTGACCGATGAAGAGGTCAAGCACAACGCCAAAACATACTTCCAGCAATTCGGGAAAGTGCTTGATCCAGAAAAAGTCGAGCTGCACTACAACTCGAAATGGCTGAAAACATTGCATCTGGAGGACGTTATTGACTTGGCAGGCAAAATAACAGTAGCCCGCCTGATGGAACGCGATGACTTTGAAGAACGCATCGCCATGCAAAAGCCGATCTCCCTGCATGAATTCTTTTACCCGTTGATGCAGGGATACGATTCCGTCGTTCTGGAAAGCGATATTGAATTAGGCGGAACAGACCAGCATTTCAATGTGCTGATGGGGCGGCATTTTCAAGAACGATACAACAAAGAAAAACAAGTCGTCATCCTGATGCCGCTTTTGGAAGGCTTGGACGGTGTTGAGAAAATGTCGAAATCGAAACACAACTACATCGGCATTGACGAACATCCGAACGACATGTACGGGAAAACAATGTCACTGCCCGACAGCCTGATGAAAAAATACATTCATTTGGCAACGGACTTGGAGCTTGAAGAGAAAAAACGGCTCGTGAAGGACTTAGAAACCGGCGCCGTTCACCCAAGGGATGCCAAAATGCTTTTAGCCAAAACGATTGTCCGAATGTACCACGGATTAGAAGCCGCTGAAGCAGCCGAACAATCTTTCAAAACAGTCTTTCAGGAAAACAGCCTGCCTGAGGATATTCCGGCTGTGAACTGGAAAGGTGAGAAAACGATCGCGATGACCGATCTGCTCGTCACTCTTGATCTTCTCTCTTCGAAAAGCGAGGCGCGCCGCATGATTCAAAACGGCGGTGTCCGGATTAACGGAGAGAAAATAACAGACATTAACGCCGATGCAGAGATAGAGGAGAATATGATCATCCAGGTCGGCAAACGCAAGTTTTTAAAACTCCAATAATTTGATGTCCTGACGCTTATGAAATCGGCTTTCATAAGCGTTTTTTTCAGGTATAAAGAACTGTCTTTTCAAAAATGCGCTTCAATTTGCAGGAAAATCCTTTAGCATCCCGAAATATTCCCCATCCAAACATTAGGGGAGGTTCATATTTATGAAAAAGCTTTTGACTGTAATGACGATGGCCGTTTTAACGGCCGGCACGGTTCTCTTGCCGGCACAGAGTGTCACCCCTGCTGCGCATGCTGTTCAAATATCAGATAGCCAGCGCGAGCTCCCATTCAAAGCAAAGCGCGCATACTCAACCATTTCACAGCTTAGTGAAACAATCGGCCCCAGAATAGCCGGGACATCTGCCGAAAAAAAGAGTGCCTTATGGATCGCTTCATCCTTGAAAAAATTAAAACTGGATGTGAAGGTTCAAACGTTTGGCATTCCTGACCGACTTGAAGGAACGCTATCCTCAGAAGGCCGTGAGATCCTCATTCGGGCGGCATCCGGCTCTACACCAACTGAAGAAAAGGGCCTCAACGCTCCGCTTTATCACGCCGGTTTAGGATATCCTGATGATTTCTCCGCTGACGCCAAGGGGAAAATCGCTTTGATTTCAAGAGGAGACCTGACATTTTATGAGAAAGCCAGGAATGCCGAGACAGCCGGCGCAACGGCTGTGATCATTTACAATAATAAGGAAAGCCTTGTGCCTGTCACCCCAAATCTATCAGGAAATACAGTCAGCATTCCTGTCGTCGGAATTAAGAAAGAAGACGGTGAAACTCTTATCCAGCAAAAAGAAGCAACCTTACAACTAAAAGCATTCTCAAACCAAACCTCTCAGAACATCATCGGTATCAAAAAACCAAAGAACATCAAAAATCCTGATATTGTCTACGTTACAGCCCATTATGACAGTGTTCCTTTCTCGCCCGGCGCAAATGACAACGGATCAGGCACATCTGTCATGCTGGAAATGGCACGCGTCTTGAAAAGCATTCCTTCTGACAAGGAAATCCGCTTTATCGCCTTTGGCGCTGAAGAGCTCGGCCTGCTCGGCTCCTCTCATTATGTAGATCATCTATCAGAAAAAGAGTTGAAACGAAGCGAAGTGAACTTCAACTTAGACATGGTGGGTACAAGCTGGGAGAATGCGTCTGAGCTGTATGTCAACACATTGGACGGACAATCTAACGATGTTTGGGAATCCAGCCATACGGCCGCTGAAAAAATTGGATTCGACAGCCTGTCTCTGACACAGGGAGGCTCATCCGATCATGTGCCGTTCCATGAAGCCGGTATAGATTCCGCTAACTTTATTTGGGGAGATCCGGAAACAGAAGAAGTAGAGCCATGGTACCATACCCCTGAAGACTCTATTGAACATATCAGCAAAGAACGCCTTCAGCAGGCTGGCGACCTTGTGACAGCCTCTGTCTATGAAGCTGTGAAAAAAGAGAAAAAACCGAAAGCCAATAAGAAACAAATAAAGGCAAAAGCCTCTGACATTTATGAAGATATGAAATAAAAAAAGACGGCGCTTTCTGCCGTCTTTTTAAGGTAATAAGCTATTTAGCTGTCTACAAGTAAAGCTTTCAATTTATCTGCCGTATTTTCTTTCTCTAACGGCCGATAAATGGTCAGTTTCAAATCCGGTGAATCATAAATTTGCAATGTCATATGCTCCATTACCATTGTGCCCGCTGCCGGGTGAAGAAGCACTTTTTCTCCTGCGTGAGTGCCTAACACTTCGTGGTGGTTCCACCATTTTTTAAATTCCGGGCTTACTTCGGTTAACTGATCGATCAGCTCTTTTATCCATGCTTCCCCGAGAAACCGGCTGGCTGTCGATCGAAATTGCGCGATGAGTTTTTTGGCGTGGCTTTCCCAGTCGTCCAGCAGATCCCGGTACTCTTTTGACGTGAAACATCGCCATACGGCGTTCCTTTCCTTTCTGCCCATTTGGCCAAAATCGCCGAACACAGCACACGCTGCCGTGTTCCAAGCAATAACGTCCCACTTTTCGTCAGTCACATAAACAGGGCAATTGGTTAAATGATCAATAAAGTGCCGCACAGCCAGAGGAAGGCTCTTGTTTTCCTCATCCTGATCATCTAAAAGAACATGTTGTCCTGCCAACAGAAAAACATGGCGTTTCTCCTCGTAATTCAATTTGAGCACTCTTGATATGCTTTCCAGTACCTGTGTCGATACCCGAATATCCCTTCCCTGCTCCAGCCATGTGTACCATGTGACACCGATACCGGACAGCTGGGCCATTTCCTCTCTTCTTAAGCCTGTCGTTTTCCTTCTGGTGCCTAAAGGCAATCCGAATTCTTGCGGAGAAAGCTGCGCCCTTTTTAATTTTAAAAACTCACCAAGTTCTTTCCGTTTTTCTGCCATACCGTCCACATACACACTCTCCTCCTGCATAGAATTTCCTATTTGTATTCTACATAAAAAAGGAGAAAATTTTTATATTATTTGTTTCGTTCTGCAAATACTTCCGCAGCCACAGGCAAAATGGTATTCAGCGCATTCGGAAATCCTGAGTAAATAATCATCTGCATCATCACTTCTGTGAGTTCTTCTTGTGTCCATCCAACATTCAGGGCTCCGTTAATATAGAATTTTAACTGCTGCGTATTGCCCAATGCAGTCAATCCGGCAACCGTTGCTAATAATCTGGATTTCAGATCAAGGCCCGGTCTTGAAAAAATCTGTCCGTAATTAAACTCCACGGCGAGCACACCAAGGTCCGGAACGATGGATTGTTTAAAACTGTCTACGATCTCTTCGTAGTTCTCCTCATCTATTTGCTTCAGAATATCTAGCCCTTTTTTATAATGTTCACTTGTTTCCACCAGCTTCTATCTCCCTTCCGATACCGCTTTGTTTCGCAGCTCGATTTATGGTAATCCTTGAACTGAAGGCAATACCAATCATGATCATCCCCAAAATACAAATGCCGTTCCAATGAAACAGCATCCAGACTGCACCGCCTGCATACGACCCCAAGGCGCCGCCTAAAAACGTACTGACCATAAAGATGCCATTCAATCTGCTTCTCATATCAGCGGACAATTGGAAAATCTCCGCCTGACATGCCACCTGATTCGCCTGAATACCCATAGTGATGAATAAAGCGACCAGCACAATCACAATCATTGAGGTCCAGCCCGCCATTAACAATACAAATGACAATAAGGTAAAAGACATACAAAGCTTGTTGGCAAAAGCCGCTCCTTTTTGATCAATAATCCAGCCGATCAGAGGAGTCGCAAAAGCTCCTCCAATCCCCACCAAACCGATTGTTCCGGCAGTCTGGCTGCCAAACGAGAATGGCGGTTCACTCACCATAAACACTAACGTCGTCCAAAATAAACTGAAGGCGCCGAACATGAAGCCTTGGTTTACACACGCTTTTCTTAATGCTTTCTCCTTGATCAAAAGCGGAAATAATGAAGAAATGAGTTTTCCATAATCAACGGCATGTGTCCCTTTGCTTTTCGGAAAGCAGAAGCGAATGATAATCATAATGATGACGGCTGCTGCACAGGCAATCCAATACATCACACGCCAGCCATATTGCGCATCTATCGCCCCGCTGACCACTCTTGCACCTAATATTCCGCAAACCAATCCGATGGCTACGTTCCCGAGTACTTTTCCCCTGTTCTTGTCATTTGCTAAACCTGCTGCAAATGGCACAAGGATTTGAGGAATAATCGTGAAGAACCCCAGCAATAAATTTGTGATGACCAGCCATGAAAAGCTTACAGCTAACGCTGAAGCGGCTGAGCAAACCCCCACTAAGAACAGCAGGCTCACAATGAAGCGGCGGCGTTCAAATAGATCTCCCAATGGAACTAGCAGCAGATTTCCAGCCGCATAGCCGATTTGCGCCAATGTAGCAATCATCCCAGCTTGTGCCGCTGTCACATGAAACGTGCCTGCCATGCTGACAAGCAATGTTTGATTGATATAGACATTAGCGACAGTAAACCCGCTAGTCACCGTAATCAGAAAGATCAAACCTCTTGATAATGAAATGGAATGTTTCATGTTTGCCTCCTTTCTTCATGCATGATAAAGCAGGTGCAATCATAGAAACAGAAGTGAGTTTATACTGGTATAGAAAGTACTATCAAAGCAAAAAAGCGAAACCTAATCAGGCTTCGCTTTTGTAAAATATAACGTTTATTAATCCACTTCTTTCTTAATCCCCAGCATTTTTTCATCTAAATAGTGGGCGATCTCCGCCGCTTCCTTCAGTTCATCGGTTAAATGTTTAGGGACGTCGTTGTTCAGTTTATAGTAGATTTTATGCTCCAAGCTCGCCCAGAAATCCATGGCGATGGTGCGGATTTGAATTTCTGCTTTGACGTATTCCACTCTGTTCGTTAAGTTCACAGGCATTTCAATAATCAAATGCAGGCTCCGATAGCCGTTCGGTTTCGGATTCTGAATATAATCCTTTACCTTTACGATCCGCAAATCCTCATGCTGCTTCAGGACGTTCACGACATTATAAATATCAGAAATAAAGGAACAAATGATACGCACACCGGCAATATCGTGGATATTTTCCTTCATTTCCTGTGTCGTAATCTCGCAGCCCTTTCTCATGAGTTTATTTACGATGCTTTCAAAGCTTTTCACACGTGATTTTGTATGCTCAATCGGATTGTGGCCGTGAATTAAATTATATTCCTGACTGATAATCGAAAACTTTGTATCAAGTGCATCTAGCGCAAATTTATAAACTAACAGTTCGTTTTTCCAGTCTTCCATGACGGTTTTTAAATCGTCCATATGTGTTACAGATAAATCCATTTTCGTCATCTCCTTTAACGGATCTTTATCCGCTGTCCATGTACTAGACGTGCCTGCCTGCTGCTAGGTTCTATGAATTTTTTTACAAAATCCTGTCGAATGTAACAAAAAAAGACCGCTCGAAAAAGCGGTCTTCTTTCTTACCGGAAATAGCTGATCAATAATCCAATCGACAGCAGGAATCCGAAAAATGTATTGGTTTGGGCTGTGGATTTCATCGCCACAATCATATTCATCGGCAATTCTTTTTTGACGAAGCCTTTCACCGCCTGAACCGGCTTAGGAACGCTCAAAAAGACGACAAACAGCCATGGGCTTGCAGCTCCGGTAATAACCAAGCCGACAACCCAAATATAAGCGACAGCAAACGATGCAGCCAGCAGAGTGACGGCTCCTTTATGCCCCATCAGGATCGCCAATGTTTTGCGTCCGCCTTTTTTATCCTCTTCGATATCACGAATATTGTTCGACAGGTTGATCGCGCCGACAAGAATCGCAATCGGAATCGAAATGAAAATGCTCTGCTTATTGATCATGTCTGTCTGAATAAAAAACGAAATCAGCACAAACACCGAACCCATGCAAATGCCTGAGAATAATTCACCGAACGGTGTATATGCAATCGGCAGAGGCCCGCCTGTATACAGGTAGCCGATCGCCATTCCGACGAGGCCGATGACAGCCAGCCACCAGCTGCTGCTCATGCAAATATAAACACCGAGTAAAATGGCAATGCCGTATGAAGCGAGCGCTAATTGCAGAATCGTTTTGGGCTTCATACCATGTCTGACAATTGCGCCGCCGATTCCGACAGATTCAGCTGTATCTAACCCGCGTTTAAAATCGTAGTATTCATTGAATAAGTTCGTCGCGATCTGGATCCATAAGCAAGAAAACAGCATAGCCAGAAACAGCAGCAAATCAACCTTCACATAAAACATCGCCAAAACTGTTCCGAGAAGCACAGGAACAAACGACGCCGTTAATGTATGCGGACGCGTTAATTGCCAAAGGATCTGCCCCATACTTTCTTTTTCCGGCGCTGTCTGACCCTCACCCTTATTTGTTTGGTTCATCTTCCTCTTCCTTTCTATTAAAAGGCTTACTTTTTTTCAGCCGGCCACTTGATGAAACTTGCGTTTTGCTTCCTTATCTATCATAATGACTTCTCCACCATTTCACAAGATACCTTAAGCGGGCGTTTTCCTTCTTATTATACGCTTTCTGCCCTGATTTCATTAGAGTTCTGCCTGCGCCTTTACAAACAGGAGCGGAAAAATTTTTTTAAATCATTTACGCTTTTTAAAAGTTAAAAAGTTCTCTTCATTACATTTGATCTTTCCTTTATAATGAATCAGTCAGAGAAGCTTCATTCATACTCTCTTTCTGAGATAAAAATTCACTTCTGAAGGCAGAAGCCGATATATAAATTTGAGGGAGATTAGGGAAAATATGAAACTTTTTGCGCATCCGCTCGTCATATACTCATGTAATTATCGAAAAAACGGGAAGGGAATTTAGATATGCTGCAATTGATGAAACAGCTGTATGAAAAACCCGCTGTCAAGTGGACATGTCATACAGGCTTTTATTTGTTGATACTGCTTGTTTTGTTTTTTATGTATGGTTTTCACACCGCGAATACCGGTTCTTATATTTATAACGATTTCTAATTGGAGAGAGAATAACAATGAAACTTTTAGATGCTATTCAAACACATGCGGAAACTTATCCGCAAACCGAAGCCTTCCGCTCTCAAGGCCAGTCGCTCACATATCAGGAACTTTGGGCGCTGTCTGACCGTGCGGCTGCCGCGATCAAAAAACGCGTTTCTGGAGAAAAGGGTTCTCCTGTTCTGGTGTACGGACATATGGAACCGCATATGATTGTCTCCTTTTTAGGAAGCGTCAAGGCGGGACACCCTTATATCCCGGTTGACTTGTCCATTCCGTCCGAGCGGATTGCGAAAATTATTGAAAGCTCGGGCGCTGAATTGCTGATTCATGTATCTGGTCTTCCTGTTGATATTGACAGCGGGCTGATTCAGACAGTTTCAGCGGAAGAACTGCTGGAAAACGAAGGCACTGTCAGCCGTGATCAATGGGTGACGGGACACGAAACGTATTATATCATTTACACTTCCGGAAGCACGGGCAATCCGAAAGGCGTGCAGATTTCTGCCGCGAACCTTCAAAGCTTCACAGACTGGATTTGCGCGGACTTCCCGATCAACGGAGGAAAAACGTTTTTAAACCAAGCGCCGTTTTCATTTGATTTATCCGTCATGGATCTTTATCCGTGCCTTCAGTCAGGCGGTACTTTACACTGTGTGACAAAGGACGCCGTGAATAAGCCGAAGATCTTATTCGAAGAGCTCAAAAAGTCCGGGCTGAATATATGGACATCGACGCCATCCTTTGTGCAAATGTGCCTGATGGACCCTGGATTTTCACAAGATCTGCTTCCTGAGGCGGACACATTTATGTTTTGCGGAGAGGTTCTCCCGGTTTCTGTAGCCGAAGCGCTGCTTGAGCGTTTCCCGAAAGCGAGAATCTTTAATACGTACGGTCCGACTGAGGCGACAGTCGCTGTTACGTCCGTTGAAATTACAAGTGACATCATCAGCCGGCATGAATCTCTGCCAGTCGGCTTCGCCAAACCGGATATGAACATTTTGATTATGGATGAACAGGGGAATCAGCTCCCGGATGGAGAAAAAGGCGAAATCGTCATTGCAGGCCCGAGTGTAAGCCGCGGCTATCTCGGTGAGCCTGAGCTGACAGATAAAGCATTCTTCTCTTATGAAGGCCAATGGGCATACCGAACTGGCGATGCTGGTTATACACAAGATGGTCAGATTTTCTGCCAAGGCCGCTTGGATTTCCAGATTAAACTTCACGGGTACCGAATGGAGCTGGAGGAAATTGAGTTTCATGTGAGACAGTCTCAGTACGTGCGCTCAGCTGTTGTGATTCCGTATCAGCCAAACGGAACTGTCGAATATCTGATAGCTGCAATTGTGCCTGAGGAGCACGAATTCCAGAAGGAGTTCCAGCTGACGAGTGCGATTAAAAAAGAGCTTGCCGCTTCCCTGCCGGCTTATATGATTCCGAGAAAGTTCATTTATCAGGATCATATTCAAATGACGGCTAACGGCAAAATTGACCGGAAACGCATCCGCGAAGAGGTTCTTGTATGACGCCTTACAGCTCGTTTTTATTCTTTATATTGCTTGGCATTCTTCTTCTGCCGACCATCATTCTCGGCTTGAACGGGAAAAGATTCCAGGCATACAACATGTTTATATCCATTCTTATATTGGCTCTGATTTTCTCGCATGACTTACACGGCGTCATCGCCCTGTGTCTGTTTACCATATGGCAGGTGCTCCTGATCAGCGGCTACCTGGCGTACCGGCAGAAAGCGAACAGCGGCTTTGTCTTTTGCTCGGCTGTTATCGCGTCTATTCTGCCTTTATTCTTGTCAAAAATATGGCCGTTTCTTTCTCATCCGCAGCCGCATCATCCGCCGCATAACCTGATCAGCTTTTTAGGGATTTCGTATTTAACCTTTAAAGGCGTTCAGCTGATTATGGAAGCGAGAGACGGGCTGCTGAAGGAACAGCTTCCGCTTCACCGCCTGCTGTATTTCATCCTGTTTTTCCCGACGATTTCTTCCGGCCCGATTGACAGGTACCGCAGATTCGTCAAGGATGAGCAGAAGGCTTGGACAAAAGAGGAATATGCCGATCTGCTTTATACGGGAATTCACAAGATTTTCATTGGATTCCTTTACAAGTTCATTATCGGCTATGCGATCAACACGTATTTCATCATGAACCTTCCCGCGATCACGCACAATAAGATCCTCGGGAATCTGCTGTACATGTACGGCTACAGCATGTATTTATTCTTTGATTTTGCCGGCTACACGATGTTTGCCGTCGGGGTCAGCTATATTATGGGGATTAAATCGCCGGAAAACTTTAATAAACCGTTTATCAGCAAAAATATTAAAGATTTCTGGAACCGCTGGCATATGTCTCTGTCATTTTGGTTCAGAGACTATGTATTTATGAGATTTGTATTTTGGATGACAAAGAAAAAGTGGATCAAAAACCGTATGGCCGTCTCAAACATCGGGTATTTCCTGCTGTTTATGCTGATGGGGGTTTGGCACGGCCTTGCGCCGCAATATATCATCTACGGCCTCTATCACGCCGTCCTGATAACGTGTTACAACTTTTTCGAGAAGTGGAATAAGAAATATAAATGGCTCCCGTCCAACCGCTGGACAACGATTCTCGCTATTGTGATCACGTTCCATTTTGTGTGCTTTGGGTTTTATATTTTCTCAGGAAAGCTATTTCATCACCATCATTAAAGGAGATTAGAAAACTATGGATTTTAAACAAGAGGTATTAGACGTTTTAGCAGAGGTTTGCCAGGATGACATCGTAAAGGAAAACCCTGATATTGAAATTTTTGAAGAAGGTTTGCTTGATTCTTTTGGAACAGTAGAATTGCTGCTTGCGATTGAAAACCGTTTTGATATTCTGGTGCCTATCACTGAATTCGACCGGGATGTATGGAATACGCCTAATCACATTGTAAACCAGCTGTCTGAGTTGAAATAATGAAAAAGCGTTTTTTCGGTCCAATTATTTTGGCGTTTATTTTATTCGCAGGCGCCATCGCAGTTCCATCTTCATGGCTGACAGGCTTCATCACCGATAAGCGGGTGAAAGAATCAGCAACAGCCTTGAATCCGAGTATGTTTCAAGGGCTATATTTACAAGATCAAATGCTCAAAGATCCGACATATCTTCCGATTTACGGGTCTTCTGAGCTTTCCCGGCTGGACGAGTTCCACCCATCTAATTATTTTAAAGTAAACAATGAGGGATTTACGCCTTACCTTGTCGGCAAAGGCGGGTCCCAGTCATTGATACATTCCTTAAACTTCGCTGCCCATATGGATCAGCTGAAGGGCAAAAAAATTGTTTTCATCGTTTCTCCGCAGTGGTTTATTAAGCGCGGGTCTGATGAACAGCATTTTGCGCCGAACTATTCCGCGCTTCAAGGGCTGGATTTGGCTTTTAACGAGCAGATCGACCCTGACGTCAAAAAGAAAATGATGAAGCGTATGCTGCGCTTCAAAGCTGTTCAAAACGATGCTGTACTTTCCGAGCTTTATAAGGCGATGGTGAATGGCCAGACATGGAAAGTGAACGCGCTGAAGCCGGCGGCAAAAGTATATTACAAGATGCTAGAAAAGAAAGACCTTTATTATTCAGCGACGGAAACCACGGGACCAAAGCGGTATATCTCACAATCCGTGAAGGATAAGTCATGGTCTGAATTAAATAAACTGGCCGATGAATCAGGCAAACGCCACTCCGGGTCTAACGATTTTCACATCGACAATCCTGTTTATAAAAAGCTGAAGCCGAAAGTGCCTAAGCTGAAAGGGAAAAACAAAGGCAGATCGTATGCGAAGTCACCGGAATACGGCGATTTTGAGCTGATGCTTAATATCCTGAAAGACGCGGGCGCAGAGCCTATGTTTGTCACCATCCCTGTTAACGGAAAATGGTATGACTACACAGGCTTCCCGAAAAAAGGGCGCACTGACTATTATGAAAAGGTCAATAAACAGATTAAAGCGAAGGGCTTCCAAGTCGCTGATTTTTCAGGTCATGAATATGACCCTTATTTTATGAAAGATACCATCCACATCGGCTGGAAAGGCTGGGTGTATGTGGACAAGGCAATTGATGAATTCTATAAAACCGGAAAGGTTACTTCATCGTGAGCATCTATTAGGACGCGGCTGCATATTTCCTGCTAAGATTTGAAATAGTAAAGGAATCACAGCCAGCTTGATAAGAGGTGTTACATCAATGAAGATGACAGGCAATACGGTTTTGATCACAGGCGGTTCAGCAGGCATCGGGCTTGAACTGGCCAAACGGCTGCTTGAGCTCGGGAATGAAGTGATCATTTGCGGACGCAGCGAAACGCGTCTTGCAGAAGCGAAAAAACAGCTCCCAGCCCTCCATACAAAACAATGCGATGTCGCAGACCGCGCGGAGCGTGAGGCATTGTTTGAATGGGCCCAGAAGGAATTTCCAAAGCTGAACGTTCTCGTTAACAATGCGGGCATTCAAAAGGAAATTGACTTTAAAAAAGGGCCTGAGGAACTCTTTGTGGACGGGGATGAAATAGAGCTGAATATCCAAGCGCCTGTCCATTTATCAGCTCTTTTTACGCCTCACTTGATGAATCAGCCGGAAGCGGCAATTGTTCAGGTAACGTCCGGGCTCGCGTTTAACCCGTTAGCTGTTTATCCGGTGTACTGTGCAACAAAAGCGGCGCTCCACTCCTTCTCAATCACGCTCAGATACCAGCTTCGTGATACAAGCGTTGAAGTGATCGAGATGGCGCCGCCTATGGTTGACACGGGATTAAATCAAAAATCACGCGATAAGCAAGGTCTGACGTACCGCGGCATTACACCTGAAGAATATGTTCAATATTTCTTAGACGGCTTAAAAGAAGGCAAACAAGAGATTACAAATGAACGTGTCGAAGGTCTGCGGAATGCGGTCCGTGCCGATTACGACAGAGTATTTGAACAAATGAATGCGCAGGAGAATTAATTTCTCCTGCTTTTTCTTATAAATTTTTTACAAATTTGAGCAAACCTATTGCGATTATTTGGTGAAGGTATACAATAGAATATAAAATATTTTCAAATAAGTTTGATAATATAAACAATTTAACAACAGGGAGATTGACCATGACTAAACAAACGATTCGAGTTGAATTAACATCAGCCAAAAAACCGAAACCAGATCCACATCAGCTTTCTTTCGGAAGAGTGTTTACAGACCACATGTTTGTAATGGACTACGCATCTGATAAAGGCTGGTACGATCCGAGAATCATTCCTTATCAAGCCGTTTCAATGGACCCGGCCGCAATGGTATATCACTATGGCCAAACGGTGTTTGAAGGCTTAAAGGCTTACGTCACAGAGGATGACCATGTTCTGCTTTTCAGACCGGAAAAAAATATGGAGCGCCTGAATAAATCAAATGACCGCATCTGTATTCCGCAAATTGATGAAGAACAGGTTCTTGAGGGTTTAAAACAGCTGATCGCTATTGATAAAGACTGGATTCCGAATGCGGAGGGCACGTCCCTTTACATCCGTCCATTCATTATCGCAACCGAACCTTTCCTTGGTGTCGCGGCATCTCATACGTATAAGCTCTTTATCATCCTTTCTCCGGTCGGCTCATATTACAAAGAAGGCATTAAGCCTGTCAAAATTGCTGTGGAAAGTGAATTTGTCCGTGCGGTAAAAGGCGGAACGGGAGATGCGAAAACCGCAGGAAACTACGCTTCAAGCTTAAAAGCGCAGCAGGTAGCAGAAGAGAAAGGATTTTCTCAGGTTCTCTGGCTGGACGGCATTGAGAAAAAATACATCGAAGAAGTCGGCAGCATGAACATCTTCTTTAAAATCAACGGTGAAATTGTGACACCGATGCTGAACGGCAGCATTCTGGAGGGCATCACGCGCAATTCCGTCATTACTTTGCTTAAGCATTGGGGGCTTCCGGTATCAGAACGGAGAATCGCCGTTGATGAAGTCATCCAAGCCCATAAAGACGGCGTTCTTGAAGAAGCCTTCGGAACGGGTACGGCTGCTGTTATTTCTCCAGTCGGCGAACTGATCTGGAATGACGAAACACTGATGATCAACAACGGTGAAACGGGAGAAATCTCTAAAAAGCTGTATGACACGATCACAGGCATTCAAAAGGGTACAGTTCCTGATGAATTTGGATGGACGACTGAAGTCGCAACGCTCACTGAAAGCAAATAAACAAAAAACCAGCCCAAAACGGGCCGGTTTTTTTATGCTTCAATTTTGTTAAAGAACTGCGGCAGATGTGCTTTGTGCGCCTCCAGCATTTCGTCTAAGATCTGTTTGGCCACTGTGTCGGATGGTACGAGAGGATTAATCGTCATGGCAAGCAGCGCTGTTTGGTAGTCGCCTGTGACAGCCGCTTCCGCCGCGACACGCTCAAATGATTTGATTTGCTGGACGAGACCGCGGACAGATACTGGCAGATCGCCTACGGCGATTGGCTTAGGGCCGTTTTTCGTCATCACGCAGTTTACTTCAACAGCGGAATCATCTGGAATGCTTGCAATCGCACCGTTATTGACCGTGTTCACCGGCTGAATGTCGTGTTTATCATTGTAAATGGAGCTGATGAGGTTGCACGCTGCATCGCTGTAGTAAGCACCTCCGCGTTTTTCAAGCTGCGGCGGCTTGATCGCCAAATTTGGATCTTTATAAAGCTCGAACAGCTCTTGCTCTACCTTTTGCACTACTTCAGCACGGGTGCCTTCCGTTTGTGATGCTTCAAGCTCGTGCTCGAACATTTCTTTTGTTTTGAAATAGTAGCGGTGGTAGCCGCAAGGGATCATGTCGAGTGCTTTTAAGAATTCTGGCTCCCACTCAGCGCCGGAGATGTTTTTCATTGTCATTGCGTTTTTCGGGTCACCCATCGCTTCAATAACTTTATCCTTCACGCTGACGCCGTCTAAGAAGACGTCCATTCCGAACACCATATGATTCAATCCGGCAAATTGAACCTCTACCCGGTCAACATCTACATCGAGCGCTTTCGCTACGCCCATTTTGATGCCGATCGGGACATTGCAGAGACCGACGACTTTCTTCAGGTTGGAGTAGCGAAGCAAGGCCTCCGTCACCATACCTGCCGGATTTGTGAAATTGACGAGCCATGCGTTCGGACAAAGCCCCTCGATGTCCTTCGCAATCTCTAGGATGACCGGAATGGTGCGCAATCCTTTAAAGAGTCCTCCCGGGCCGTTTGTTTCCTGGCCGATGACGCCATATTTTAATGGAATGCGCTCATCCTTGGCTCTCGCCTGGAGCAGTCCGACCCGGAATTGAGTCGTCACAAAGTCTGCATCTTTCAGCGCTTCCCTCCTGTCCAAAGTGAGGTGAATGTCGATTGGGACACCGGCTTTTTCAACCATCCGCTTGGCAAGCGTGCCGACAATGTTCAATTTTTCCTCGCCTTCAGGAATATCAACGAGCCATAATTCACGTACAGGCAGCTCCTTGTACCGTTTGATTAAACCTTCCACAAGCTCCGGTGTATAGCTTGAGCCTCCGCCAATCGTTACAATTTTCAATCCTTTTGTCATATGCTTGCTCCCCCTTGCACGGTGATTTTTTCATATAGCTCAATGAATTCAGCCGCCAAATCCTTGACTGTCATGGCATTCATTAAATGATCCTGTGCGTGGACCATCAGCAGTGTCATTTCTGTTTTTTCTCCGCCCGCTTCACTTTGGATCAGTTCTGTCTGATAATGATGGGCTTTTGATAATTCATCCGCAGCTTCTTGAAGCTTACTCCGCGCCTCTTCGCTGTCGCCGTTTTTCGCGGCGGCGATCGCTTCCATTGCGGAGCTCCTTCCGTTTCCTCCGTAAAGAATGATTTGAAAAATAATTTGCTCCATTTTCTCATTCACGCGACTCACTCCTTTCTTTACAAAGCCGCCTCTTTGTCGTCTGAAACAGCAGGCGTTTGAACGAGTTCTAATTCGTTTTCTTCTTTCAGCTTCTGTTTATCCCACATTCTGAAGAACGGGTAGTAGACAACAAAGGAAACGGCGATATTAATGGCTTGCATGACCGCGCCTGATACTTTGCCTCCTGTCGCCAAGTAGCCTGAAAAGATCGGCGGCATGGTCCACGGGACTGCGATACCCGCAGGTTTGGCGACAAGTCCGGTGCTCATTCCGATGTATGTGAGTGTCAGTGTGATAAGCGGCGTGACGATAAACGGAATCAAGAGCATCGGGTTCATGACGATCGGCATTCCGAAAATGATCGGTTCGTTAATATTGAAGACCGCCGGGCCGATCGCAAGCTTTCCGAGCTGCTTCATTTGTTTGCTTCGGGCGCGAAGGAACATCGTGACAACCAGTGCAAGAGTGGCACCGCTTCCGCCGATATTGATCCAGATATCGAAAAATTGCTGGGTGAAAATCTTAGGCAGCTCCTCACCGGCTTGGAACGCGATCCGGTTGGCATCCATGGCGCCGTACCAAATCGGTGCCATAACGCCGCCGACAATGTTGGCGCCGTGAAGACCGCAGGCCCATAAAAGCATTTTGACGGCTTCTGCGATAAGGCTGCCCCCGAGGCTTCCGCCAAGAATGGAGAGCGGTGTCCCCAGTAAAACGCTTACAATATTATGAAGGCTTTCAAATGGCGTTGCTTCAACAATCAGTCGTGCTGCCCAAATCAGGAAGATGACGGCAAAGCCGGGGATTAAAGCGACAAATGACTTGCTGACCGCCGGCGGAACACCATCCGGCATTTTAAAAACCATATTGCGCTGGATAATGAGACGGTAAATCTCTGTTGACACCATCGCGATAATCATGGCGACAAACAGGCCTTTACTTCCCATCAGCGAAAGCGGAATACCGCCGCTGACCATTATCTCTTTCGTCGTGCCATCCGGCGTAAACGGCACTTGATACGGTGTCGCTAAGAGGAAAGCCGCAAGGGAGATGGCACCAGCTGACAAGGCATCGACCCCATATTTCTCCGCCAGCCTGTAGGCGATGCCGAATGCGGCGACAAGCCCCATAATTTCAAAGGTGGCATCAACCGGGTAAGCGAGCTTCTCAGACCAGGCGCTGCCGAACGTTTTTGCCATAAAATCGGCATATCCGGGAATCGGGAGGTTGCCGATGATGAGGAAAAAGGAGCCGATGATAATAAGCGGCATTGTTAAAATGATACCGTCACGGAGCGCCTGCAAATGACGCTGCCCCGCAATTCTTCCCGCTATAGGCATGACCTTCTCTTCTAACAACTGATTGACTTTATTCACATAGCCCGCCCCTCTCTATGACGCGTTTCCAAGCTGTTCAGCCGATTTCAGCACTTCCGCTCCGTTGCACGTCCCATAATGGACTGTGTTAATGACGTCTACCGGAACACCCTTTGATTCTCCTAGTTTTTTCAGCTGAGGAAGCATGTAACGGACTTGCGGGCCGAGGAGCAATACATCCGCTTTATCGATATGATTTTGTACAGAATCACCTGATACTGCCCAAATGGTATAGTCTTTTCCTTGTTCCTGCGCGCTTTTTTCCATCTTGCTGACGAGTAAGCTTGTTGACATGCCTGCTGCACAAACGAGTAATATATTCATGTAAAAGACCCCCTAAGAGTTTGATAGAATTTGTATGTCCTGCTGTTGATAACATCATATTATGAAATCGCTTTCATAAACACTCAAAGTTTTTCCGCAGGAAACGGAAAAAAGGTATATCCAGGCTGTCAGTTTATCGTTTTTTGTCAAACACATCGGAGAGCTCTTGGTACGTGCGGCTTTTTAACAGCTGGCTTACCGCTGCCGGATCATCCAAAATACTGCCGAGCAGTTTATACATGCTTTGCAAATCCGCTTTGTTTTCCTTTTCGACACAAAGCAGGCAAACAAATTGAACCCGTTTATTCTCCCAGTCTATCGGCTTTTTGAGCGTACAGACGGCCCAAAATGTCGTTTGCGTCTGCGGGACGAGCGGGTGCGGAATGGCCACGAGGTTGCCGAAGCACGTTGGCGACATCTCTTCTCTATCAAATATAGAATCTATTATTTCCTTATTCGCATAGCCGCCGTCCACTGCTTTCTGACCTAAAAATTGAATCACTTCTTCTTTCGAACGCAGATCCTTCTGGAAAAAAACGAGATCCTTTTTGAGATAGCTGACAGCTTTTTCTTTCTCATCATTCAGGATGGATTCTATTTTTGTAAAATCGGTTCCGCCTAAGATGGTGTTTACCTTTAGTACAGGCACAGGGAGTTCTTTTTTGATCGGAATGGTGCTGACCACAAAATCAATCGATTCATAAGACAACTGGTCAAGACTGTAATATTCAGCCGTGCCCAGAATATCGATCCGTTTGCCGAAGTGGGAGCGAAGTTTTTCCCTCAGAAGCTGGGCGCTTCCCGCACCTGACGCACAAACGATGATGCAGCGCTTCGGCGGGCTTTCTGTTTTCTTCCGTTCAATTGCGGCGCCGAAGTGCAGCGCTAAATAACCGACTTCATTTTCATGAATATCGATGCCCGTTTTTTCTTTTATGACGATTCCGGCGATGATTCCGGCCTCAAAGGCGAGAGGATAATTTTCTTTGATCGCTGCCAGCATCGGATTTCTCAGATTCATGCCATACCGGTTGCGGGTGACCGCGGGTTTTACATGCAGTGCCAACCCAATTTTCAGCTCTTGATCATGCAGGATGCCGAGCTTTAATTCTCGGTCGACCGCTTCGATCATGGCGGCAGTCAGCCGATCTGTTTCTTCATCGATTGAAAATTCGCCTTCTCCGCACTGCGGCTGTGTCATTCGTTTCGTGCCGAGAAGATGCATGGCGATATAAGCCGTTTCATTTTCCGGAAACGTGACGCTAAGGGCTGATTCCAGTTCTTTCACAATTGCTTCAGCAGCCTGGTATTCTTTTTGATGCAGAATGTGATCCATATCTTCCGGGAAAAGAGAAACATAGTGTTCCGTTCTGATCCGCTTACAGGCGATGGCGATATGAATGATGAGGTTATTCAATCCAAGGTTAGACAGAGGAATCCGGTCGTTTTTAATCTTTCTCATAATCACAGAATGGATGATCTCAATTTCTTCCTTTGGCAAAATATCAGCCTTTTCATTCAGAAAATCAATTTCTGTTTCTCTTTCATCAACAATGTACTCCGCCATACAGTACCTCATCTGCACCTCGTCTCCGCGCAGCTTGAAGCCGTAATTCGGGCGTGTTTCCATGACAATGCGGTAAGGAAGCAGCCGTTTCTTCACTTCCTTTAAATCGGTTTGGAGTGTAGATTTTGAGATAAAAAGTTCTTCGGCCAGCTCATCCAGCTTGAGATAATGATCCGCCAGCAGCAGCCGTTTCATGAGATATGTAATCCTCTCCTCGGGAAATACCGGCAGCCCCTTTTTCTGCTGAAACACGTCTTGCAGCAGCGTTCTAAAGGTCTGCTCGTCATGAATGCGCAGCTTGTATCCCGAGCCTCTTACCGATTGAACCAAAGCGCCATGGCCGCTTATCACATCTTGGAGTTCCTTTATATCATTGCGGACCGTCCGCGTCGTCACATGTAAATGTGCGGCAAATACCGAGCTTGTCACCGGAACTTCAGCCGCCATCAATAAGCGCAGAATTTCACGAAGTCGCCCATGCAGCATGAGAAAAACCTCCTATCAAGATAGATGCAGGAATTACATAAGTAGGCAGAAAGGATGTGGTGAAGGGAAAGCGAAATGTATATAAATTCTATAATGGGGAGAAATGCAAGTCAATGAACATCGGGAGGACAAGAGGGAAAACAGACCCATAAAAAAACAGCCGGGATCAGCCGGCTGTTCGGGATGCGGACATGTTCTTTTGTTTAGACGCCTTGCGGTCCTTCATGATTTTTCGAACAACCGGGTAAATGACCGGCGCCCATTTGATAACGGTTTTGATCATTTTTTTCAAAGCTCCGATTCTCCCTTCTTTTTTCTCAACCATTCCCCTGATTCCCCTTTGTTTAAACATGCTAACGCGACACGTACCTGTTTCCCGTCACCCAGAAACGCCACGGATAATCGCGCGCCTCTCCGCTGTTGTCGATGCCGATGCGCGGGCCGGTTGACATGTCTTCCGGTGTGTACCCGCTTTCAATGTAAAGCGGCTGTTCCGTGATCCAGCGTCCGTAGTCATTCATCGTGACGCCAAGCGCTTTCGTTAACTTTCCGGGACCATTTGTCCATTCTCTCGGACGCCGGCCCGGCCTTCTTTCCTCCATTAACAGCTGGCCTTCATGAGGCTCAATCGCCCTGATCAATACCGCTTGCGGAACATCCTCTTCTGCGGCAACGACGTTCAGCAATGTATGGGTGTGCATCACATACGTATACACACGGCCAGCTTCACCAAACATAATCTCAGTCCGCTTCGTCCGGCGGTTGTTAAAGCTGTGGGCTGCTCTGTCCCCGGCTCCCATATAGGCCTCTGTTTCCACAATAAAACCTGAAGCTGTCCCTTCATCCGTTTCCTTTACCAAAAGACAGCCGAGAAGAGAAGGAGCCAGTTCTAGGGCCGTTTTTTGATAAAACGTGATGGGCAGCGGATTTCTTTTTCTGGTCACGAATGTCGTACTCTCCTTTTTTCGTTTTGGTAATTGTACCATTCCCGAAGCAGCTAAAAAAAAACTTCAGTTTTAAAATTCTTCCATTAAGGGAATATTGTTACCGTTCAAAAAGGAGGCTCAACCAATGAAAGATGATCATCAAAAAGAGTATCACGGCACAAATGTCGAAGGCAGTGAGGATGCGCTTTCTCATAAGACATCCGGGAAAAACGAGTCAGAGGATACCTTGACGAACAGACAGGGGCATCCTGTCACCGACAACCAGAATGTGAGGACGGTCGGGAACAGAGGGCCGACAACGCTGGAAAATTACGATTTTCTCGAAAAAATCAGCCACTTTGACAGGGAACGCATTCCCGAACGTGTTGTGCATGCCAGGGGTGCAGGCGCACACGGATATTTCGAAGCCTATGGCAGTTTTGGAGACGAGCCGATTTCAAAGTACACACGAGCGAAGCTTTTCCAGGAAAAAGGCAAGAAAACGCCGGCATTTGTCCGTTTTTCCACGGTGAATCACGGAAAACATTCACCTGAAACATTACGGGACCCGCGCGGTTTTGCCGTTAAGCTTTATACTGAAGACGGAAACTGGGATTTGGTCGGGAACAACCTGAAAATCTTTTTTATTCGCGATCCGCTGAAATTCCCGGATCTTGTACACGCGTTTCAGCCTGATCCGGTGACCAATATCCAAGATGGTGAACGTATTTTCGACTTCATTTCTCAATCTCCTGAAGCGACACATATGATCACATTCTTGTTTTCGCCTTGGGGCATTCCTGCCAACTACCGGCAGATGCAGGGTTCAGGCGTTCATGCCTACAAATGGGTGAATGAGGAAGGCAAGGCCGTTCTTGTAAAATACCATTTTGAACCGAAACAGGGCGTCCGCAACCTGACACAGAAGGAAGCAGAAAAGATTCAGGGGAAAAACTTCAACCACGCGACACAGGATTTGTATGAAGCGATTGAAAACGGCGATTATCCGGAGTGGGAGGTGTATGCCCAAATCATGAGTGATGACGAGCATCCGGATCTCGACTTTGATCCGCTTGATCCGACTAAGCTGTGGTATAAAGAGGACTTTCCGTGGAAGCCGATCGGCAAATTAGTGTTAAACAAAAACCCTGAGAATTACCATTCTGAAGTAGAACAGGCTTCATTCGGCACAGGGGTCCTTGTCGACGGACTTGATTTTTCTGATGACAAATTGCTTCAAGGACGGACGTTTGCCTATTCCGATACGCAGCGGTACAGAGTTGGCGCAAACTACCTGCAGCTGCCAATCAACTCACCGAAAAAACACGTCGCGACCAACCAGCAAGGGGGTCAAATGCAGTACCGCGTGGATATCGGCGAAGGTCAAAATCCGCATGTCAACTATGAACCGTCGATTATGGGCGGGCTGAAGGAAGCGAAGCAAGATGGTAAAGACCACACCCCGCATGTCGAAGGTAACCTGAAGCGGGAAGCGATTGACAGAACGAACAATTTCGGACAAGCCGGTGAAACGTACCGGAGATTTACTGAGTTTGAGCGTACTGAACTCATCACAAATCTGGTCAATACGCTTTCAACCTGCAGAAAAGAAATTCAGGAGCAAATGATTGAGAATTTCACAAAAGCCGATCCGGACTACGGAAAACGCGTGGCGGAAGGGCTGAAAAAGGCTTCAGAAAATAACAGCAACGGACCGATCGGCACGACAGAAACGGCTCAAGCCGCCGAGCAGGCTGAACAGGAAAGCCATCCGTCTGATCCGTATTAACACCAAGAACAGGACTTTTTGAAGTCCTGTTTTTTCATTTCTCTATTGAAACGTTTCCACAAATTGTGTTGTACTGGAAGGAAAGAGGTGGTGAGAGCATGGAAATTCAGCAGCCGCTGATTCCTCAGCAAAAAACAATCGGCACTTTAGATCACGCCGTTTTCTTATGCATGGTATTTTGTTTTTGGTTTTCGGGCTATATTTACGTTCCTGTTTTCAGCCTGTATTTGGAGGATCTGCACTTTTCATACGGAGCGATCGGCATGATTCTCGGAAGCTACGGGGTGACCCAAATCCTGCTGCGGTTCCCGCTTGGGGTTCTGTCAGAAATTCTTTTTTCTCTGCGTAAGCCATTGTTAATCGCCGGCTTTGGATGTTCCATTCTCAGTAGCGTGCTTTTTCTTGCGTTTGATTCTTTTTTCTTCGTCCTGACCGCCCGGCTTCTCGCGGGGATTACAGCATCCATGTGGGTGATGGCGACGATTCTATACGCTCATTATTTCAAAGATGGCAGTGCCTCAAAAGCAATGGGCATCATGCAGTTTTTTACCGTCATGCCTCAGTTTGTCAGCATTGTGTTCTGCGGGCTTGCAGCAGCGCATTTAGGCAGGCAGGTTCCGTTTTGGATGGCACTGGCTGCCTCGTGCATCGGCCTTGTGATATGCTGCTTTATTAAAGATCCGTCCGTTTCTTCTGGGCAACGTAAGTCTCTCCGTATAACGCAACACATCAAAGACACATTGCGGCTGCCGAAGCTGAAGATTTTCACGATTCTATCTATGACTGCACATGCCGTGCTATTTATGACGGTGTTTGGTTTTACGCCGCTTTACACGAACCAGCTCGGAATGGGAGACATCGAACTGCTTTGGGTGATGACCGCCTTTTTTCTCCCTCATGCAGCGGCTACCCTGAGCTTTTTGTTTTTGCGTTTTACCGGAAGAATCGCCTATGGCACCATGCTGATCTGTTTTGCTGTCATTGGAGTCTGTTTGATGTTCGTTCCTTTTTCAGCTTCATTGCTCACAGTTTGCATGACCCATGCTTTCATCGGTCTGGCGCTTGGCTTTGTGTTTCCCCTATTGTTAAGCCGGGTCGTCGATATCAGCTCAGCGCGTTTAAAAATGTCAGCCATGGGATTTTATCAATCGTTTTATGCGCTGGGCATCTTTACCGGCCCCCTTCTCGCCGGAAAAATCGCACAGATTTTCGGTTTGGCCGAGGTATTTTATGGAGCCGGATTGATGGCATTGGCCGCTTTGATGATGATGCTGGCCACAAAGCGAAAACTGATCAGTTAATAGCTTTCATACCGGCGGAAGCGCCACACAGAAAAAACGGCCAGAAGCATGATGCACAGAATGGAGAATGTGAGCGACCATCCGAAAAAGTCCGCCCGCTCTCCATGAAGAAGAATATGCTCCGCCTGCTTGCAAAGCTCAGCCGGCAGCCATTTCGCACCATCAGGAAAAAGCGAGACAGCAAAGGAAACGGCAGCCGTCAGCCCAATTCCGGCTGCCGCGGCTGCTCCGAGAGACCGAAACATCGTGCTTCCGGCAAGCCCTGCAGTAACAATAAACATCATCCAAAGAGAGTAGAGCCCGAGGCTTGCTGCAAAGCGGCTGAACGATGCGTGCTCAAACAATATCCGAACGTAATAATAAGCAAGTCCGTACCCAGCTGCAAACGACGCGATCCCGATCATGCTTTGGGTGATCCATTTGTTCAATATATACTGGGCTGCAGTCACAGGCCGCGACATAATCAGAGCCGTTACACCTTGATTTCTTTCATTCGCCACACTGCCCATGACACTGAAGATGATCAGCGCCATGCCAAGCGTGTTAAATTGGGAAAGCGTGCTCACCATCACCTCAGATCCGGAAGGCATGGTAAAACTGATTTTCATACCGTCTGGAAGGTTCCCCCCATGCGCAATGATTTCCGGCATATAATAAATGGTCAGCGGCTGTGTCAGCCCCACGATCATCATCGCAATGGGCAGCCAGATCAGCTTTCCGCTTCTCCAGCCTTCCAGCCATTCCTTTTGTAATAGCGTCATCATGACATTCATGCGTGCACCACCTTAAGATAGACGTCTTCGAGAGACTCTGTTTTCTGTTCAAAACGGGTGACTGTCAATCCCATTTGGATACAATCACTCAGCAATATCCTGCCAGAGCCTGTATCGCTTAGCTCAAAAACAGCTTGGGACGGATTCATATAGACAACATCGGATATATAAGGCTTCTCTTCAAGCCAGCCTTTCAGTTTCTCTTTCACAGTAAGAGTGAAAACATTCGTTTGATGCTGTTCTTTGAGCTGCTGTAAAGCGCCTTTCCATGAAATCTCGCCGCTTTTCATGATCACGACTTGATCACACACCTGCTCCGCATCGTGCAAAACGTGAGTAGAAAACAAAACAGCCATATGTTTTTTCAGCTCCCGCATCATATCCAGCACCTCGATACGCCCTGAAGGATCCAGGGCAGAAACCGGTTCATCCAAAATCAAAAGCTTCGGTTTATGAAGCAGAGCCTGAGCCAGACCGAGCCTTTGTTTCATGCCGCCAGAATAACCGCCGATTCTTTTGTTTGCCGCGTCCTGCAAACCGACAAACTCCAGCATTTCGCCTATTTTCTCTTGGCATTTTTTCTTTGAAAGGCCAGACAGTCTCCCGGCAAAGGTTAAAAATTCATTTGCCGTCATCCATGAATAAAAAGCCGGGTACTGCGGAAGGTAGCCGATCATACTGCGATCTGCTTTTTGCTCCCCGTACAGCTTGACCGTCCCGGAGGTGGGTGACAGCAGTCCGGACAGCATTTGAAGCGTTGTGGTTTTACCAGCCCCATTCGGTCCTAATAGAGCGACACACTCGTTCTCCATGACTTGAAAGCTGACATTCCGTACAGCTTGATGATGCCGGTATGATTTGCATAATGACTCAATAGATAGCATGCTCGCTCACCTTTGCTTTCTGCCGACGGTAAAAAATAAAATCGGCCCAATAATATTGATGCATATAATTACTGCTGCCCACATCCATTTCGGCCCGTTTGTCCGCTCTTCTTTCACACAGCTGATCAGGGCAAACACTGCCAGCACGGCCTGTAACACAATCAGCGGTACAATCATTTCCCAAGAAATATTCATTAGCTGATCCTCCTATTTTTTCGGTCAGGCCTTATCACAAAAAAGTAATAGCAAATCAGAGGCATCGGCGCTTGAATCAGTCCGACAATTCCCCACACCCATGCCAGACGATCCCGTTTTTTCGCATCAATGAATAAAAAGATTCCCTGTGCCAATACAATCAGATAAGCAAACACAAAAATCGTCAAATCTGTTTGGGACATCAGTGTTTCACCTCACGTTCGCCAAGGTATCGTTTTTTCTCAGCTGCAATCAAAATCGGCAGGACAGCCAGCGCACAGACCTGAAGCACGACAAAAGCAGCGGGAACTTGAGTAAATGCCAGAGTCGCCGCGCTTACCACCATCAGTGCACAGAACACAAATAAGATAACTTCTTTCAGCACGCTTTTTCTTCGTTCGGCTTTCATTTGTGACAGCTGATCAAGCAATTCTTTTTGACTCGGTATATTCGGGTTGGCGCATTGGTCAATTTTCTGCAATTCCGATTTTAAATGAACAGATTGCTTTTCTTTATTCATCAGTCCACTCCTTTCTGATTTGCTGGAGCCCTTTATGGACTCTGGACTTTACCGTGCCTTCTTTGATATGCAGCATCATTCCGATATCAGCATAGGTATAGCCGTAATAGTGCCTTAATAAAACGGGCGTGCGCAGCTTCGGGTCAAGCTGAGAAAAGAGATCAAGCGTCTCGCTCCACTCAGAGCCTTTCGTTGACACGTCCCACTTGATCTTGCGTATCGTTTCCTCTGTAACAGCCTGATTTCGTTTCCATTCTCTCTTTCTCTTTTTCTGGTGATCAAGGTAGAGTCTTGACGCGATAGAGATCAGCCAAGTGGAGAATTTGGATCGGCCTTGAAAACTCCCCAGATGGACGTATCCTTTCAGAAAGGTTTCCTGAACTAGATCCTCGCTGACGTCAGGGTGAAGGGAAAGCTTTAACAAGTATTTATATAGAAAAGAATAATAATGCTGAAAAAGGGCTGTAAACGCCTCGTCGCTTCCCTCTTTCGCCTGCTGAATCAATTGCTGTTCTTCATTTGTATCCAACGGCCGCGATCCCCCCTTTTTTTGTTATCTTGCCTTATGAGACGACACCGGATTCCAGAGCGTTCAACTTTTTTTATAATTCTTTTGATCTATTGACTTCACTGGCCTCTCATCAGTTTTCGTGAACATCTAAATTTGTAAAGCGAAGTACAGTCTGTTAAGCTATGTTTTTATGTCTATTTCAAAATTTCATTATATATGGAGGACGATGCATTGAAAGTAGAAAGGCGAACGATTGAATATATTCCGAATGAAGAAAGACATGGTAAAGCAAAAGATTTATTTCCCGTATGGTTCGGGGCCAATATGCATATCACCACGTTAGTGACCGGTACTCTTCCCGTTGCAATGGGACTTAATCTGTTTTGGAGTGTTGCCGCTATTATTTGCGGAACCTTAATCGGTGCCATATTTATGGCTTCTCATTCCGCGCAAGGACCCCAGCTCGGCATCCCGCAAATGATTCAAAGCCGTGCCCAATTCGGCGTAATCGGAGCGATTCTTCCCCTCTTCTTAGTCATGTTTATCTACCTTGGTTTCTTCGCAAGCAGTACAATTCTGGCGGCCGGGACCTTAAGCAGCTTTGTTCCCATCCCGGGATCATGGAGCATTATAGGCTTAAGCGCCGCATGTTTTTTACTCACCATTTTCGGTCATGATTTGATTCATAAAATGCAAAAAATCCTTTCTTGGACTTCTTTTGCCGTATTTTTTGCTGCAACGATACTCATTTTCCAATTACCGATTCCGGCAGGCAGCTGGGTGCCCGGAACGGTCGACTTGCCCGTTTTCTTGGTGGCAGTCAGCGCAGTAGCGACTTGGCAGCTTGCCTATGCGCCTTATGTCGCCGATTATTCTAGATATCTGCCCATTAAAACACCGGCGTCCAAAACGTTTTGGTACAGCTACGCAGGAACATCTGTCAGCTCCATCTGGATGATGCTGCTCGGCGCGCTGCTGACCACAGCACTTCCTGATTTTACGACAAACTCAGGGACCCAGATTGTGCAATTGTTCGGCCCCTTCTCGTTCATTATGCTGATCATTGTTTTATTTGGCCAGATGGCGATTAATGTCTTTAACTTGTATGGAGCTTTTATGTCCACGACGACTACGCTTGAGCCGTTTCTAAAATTAAAAGTCACACCGAAAATCAGAATCATCATGATCCTTGGCGTCACAATCGTCGGAACAGTCCTAAGCCTTCTCGGGCAAAGCAATTTTATGGAGCTGTTTTTGAATTTTATCTTTTTTATCAGTTATTTCTTAATTCCATGGACGGCGATCAATTTAGTGGATTACTACTTCGTCCGCCACGGGAACTATGAGGTCAAAGCGATGTTTGATGTCAACGGGCCATATGGAAGAGTCAATTGGATCACAACGATTGCTTTCATTCTATCCATCTTGTTAGAAATTCCGTTTATCAATACATCCTTTTACATCGGGCCATTGGCAAAAATGTTTGGCGGCGGGGATATTGCATGGATTATCGGCTTAGCCGTGCCTTCTGTTCTATATTATGTACTCATGAAACCGCGCCTGAAAAAACGAGCGGCTTATCAAGAAAAGCTGTCTTCCCTATGAAGACAGCTTTTTTCATTCAAATCGTTTCCACACACGAGGCAACATGTCAGAGAGCTCGTGGGCGAGCAGCGTATGGGCAGAGTGTTCGTCAGTCCAAAGCTCGGCGCATGCACCGTGCAAGTATACGGCATTTAATACGGCATGTTTCGGGTCTTTGTGGCAGCAAAGCATGCCCAATATCATTCCCGTCAGTGTGTCGCCGGTTCCGCCTTTGGCGAGTGCCCCGTTTCCGGTCGAATTGCTCCAGCAGTCGCCATCGGGAAACGCGATGATGGTTTGATTTCCTTTTAACACGATCACCGTTTGCAGCTGAACCGCCCACTCCTTGGCATATTCTGCTCTTTTATTTTGTAAGTCTTTCACCGGAACCCCTGTCATTCGGGAAAACTCACCTGGATGCGGCGTAAGGATGACGGGCGCCTTCCGTTTCGGATACGTGCGCTTTGTCAGCGCCCCGGCATCCAAAATAACGGGGCAATCCTTCTCAAGGACATGATCAACGGCCTGCTGCACCCTCTCTGTTTGCGGAAGCCCCGAACCGATCGCAATTGCCCGGTACGTCTCTTCAAGGCCAGAGCCCGCCGCTTTTTCCCAGCCGTCACGCCAATACGTGGCCTCCGGCAGAACCGGAACGATCAGCGGGATCACGCTTTCAGACGTGCCGATGACAAGCTTGCCGAGACCGCTCCGCATGGCACCAAGCCCGGCTAAAATCGCAGCGCCCGGCATGTCGTCGCTTCCCGCCAGCAGCAAAGCCGTACCGTACGTACCTTTATGGCTCGCTGCATCTCTTTCAGGGAGCGCAGCCCTTACATGCTCTTCCGTCCAAATCGGAACATTCATATCCATACCTCCTCTTATTATCTCTTCTTATTTTTCCTGCACTACTTCCTTTTCAAACAAAAAAGACAGCCCCAGAGGCTGTCTTTTATTTTACAGGAACGTCGAGGTGATAAAGACGGCGATACCGTTCGTTCGTCGCCAGCAGTTCCTCGTGTGTTCCTTCCATTTCTGTTTTTCCATTTTCAAGAAAGACGATTTTATCGGCTGCTTCCACTCCCGCCAAGTGATGCGTAATCCAAAGAATCGTTTTACCTTTCAGCACCTCAAACACGGTTTCCATCAGTTCGCGTTCCGTGATAGGGTCCAAGCCTACTGTAGGCTCATCAAGTATAATGATCGGCGTATCCTGCAGCAAAATCCGGGCGAGCGCGATCCGCTGCCGCTCTCCTCCTGAAAATCGGATTCCGGTTTCCTGAACTGAAGTATGATATCCGTCAGGCAGCGACTCAATGTAATCATGCAGCTTCACCTGCTTTGCGGCGCGGTGCACATCCTCGTCGCTCGCCTTTCCGTTTCCGAGCCTGATGTTATTCAAAATGCTTGTGTCAAACAAGTGAGGCTTTTGATTTAACACAGCCACCGCATCAGCAATCTGCTCCTTTACAAGCGCTGTTTCCACTCCGTTTAACGTTACCGAGCCTGAGTCAGGTTTCAATGCGCCCTCAATTAATGCGAGTGATGTTGATTTTCCCGAGCCGCTCCGGCCGAGCAGCGCCATTTTTTCTCCTTGGTGCAGCGTAAAGGAAAAATGGTTCAGTACTTGGCTGCTGTTGTCATAAGAAAACGTCACATCGCGAAACGCCAAAGTGACGTCTTTGAGATCAAGCCTGTCAGCCGCAGACTCTGTTTGTGAAGCTTCAGGCTGAGGAGCCACCTTGTTCATTCTTCTGATAGAATCCTGATAACCCGGCACTTCGCCCAACGCATCAGAAAGCGGCAGAAAAGCTTCTGTCAGCGGGAACACAACCAGCACAAAGGCAGCAATCATCGTTTTGGCGAGTTCGCCATTTGCATGCTGCCCCGCCGTCCAAAACAGCATCAGCAAAATGAGGCCGGCGACAAGGCATTGCGCGGCGAAATCCCGCCATCTTGTAAAACGATGTTTTTTGCGTTCCAGCTCAAACCAAGCGTTTTCTTCTCTTTCATAGGAATCAATAAAAGCATGCCGGCGTCCGCTGAACATCCAGTCGCTGACCCCCATCACGGCATCTGTGAGACGGCTGTACAGCACATTTCGCCCGCTTTTCAGCTTGGCATTCTTCGCCCGCGTCACAAGCAAAGACACGACCGGAAACAGCACAACCAGAACAAACAAATAAAGCGCCAGCAAAATGGCAAACGGCCAAGAGAAAAAGCCAAGCGCAATCACTGAAACAGCATACAAAAGCAAGGCTGAGATGGCAGGGAAAATGGTTTTTAAGAAGGCATCCTGCAAATGCTCAATATCCTCAGACAAAATGCCGAGCATATCTCCCGTGCGAAAACGGGACCGCAGCATCAAAGCGCCAGGCTCAAGCATGTTGTAAAGGCGGACGCGCATGTCGGACACGATTTTCAAAATGATATGATGCCCGATCAGGCGCTCCACATAGCGTGACACAGACCGGGCGATCCCAAAGGTTCGAACGGCGACAATCGGCACATAAATGAGCAGGATGTTCTCCGGCCTTGTCGCCGCCTTTGAAATTAAAAACCCAGAAGTAAACATGAGAAAAGCAGCGGAAAAAATCGTTACCGCACCCAAAAAGACAACAAGAACAAACAGACGGGCATTTTGCTTGATATACGGCAGAATCCATTCTTCTTTCTTCATGCTCTTTCCCCCAGTTGTGCCTTCACGAGTTTGGTGTACACACCGTTTTTCGACAGCAATTCATCGTGAGTCCCGATTTCTGCTACCCTGCCTCCGTCCAGCACGATAATTTCATCCATATCGAGCATCCAATGGAGGCGGTGTGTCGCGAGAAAGACGAGCTTGTCATCAAATAAATCCAGCATCGTTTCTTTTATTTCATATTCTGTTTCGATATCCAGATGGGCGGTCGGCTCATCCAGCAGCAGAATCGGGCGGTTACCCAAAAAAGCGCGGGCAAGCGCGACACGCTGAGCCTGACCGCCGCTGAGCGCCCGGCCGCCTTCTCCGATCCGTCCCTCTAATCCTTCAAGAAGGGTGTTTACAAACTCCGTCAATCCCGCTGAGGAAGCAGCGCGGGCTGTATCTTCAGCAGAAGCGCTTGGGTGATAAAACCGGATATTGTTCGCCAGCGTATCATCAAAAATATAAGGATGCTGCGGAATATAGAGCAGGTTTTTCTGCCAGTTCCCGTCCTGCAGATGCGAACGGCTTGAATTGTTCACACTGATAACACCGTCATCCGGCTCCAAAAATCCTCCGAGAATATCGATTAAAGTTGATTTTCCGGCACCGCTTGCTCCAATGATGCCGATTTTTTTCTTCCCTTTAAATGAAAGAGTAATATCAGACATCGCTCGGCCGGCTGAGACACCTGACAGCTTCAGTTCATCCTCATCGGACCATGTTTCAAGCTGAAGCGGGGCCTCTTCTTTGAATCCCGGCTGAGATAATATGTCTTGAATCGTCTTGCCCGCTTCCTGACCATTAAGTGTCGCATGATAATCATTTCCCACTTCCCGCACCGGCAGAAAATATTCAGGTGCCAGAATAAGCGCTGTTAAAGCGGGGCCAAGCAAAATATCGCCGTCAATCAAACGCAAGCCTAAAAACACAGCAACTGTCGCCACCGACAGCATCGTGAAAAAATCGAGAGCAAATGAAGATAAAAACGCCACTCGCAGTGTGCTCATTGTCGCTTTGCGATACCGCTCACTGACATGGAAAATGTTTTTGCTATGCGATTTGCTCAATCCTAAAAAACGCAAAGTCTCCAATCCGCGAAGAGAATCAACGAAATGGTTGGACAATGTCTGGTATGATTTCCACTGGCGATCCGCTTTTCGCTGTGCGACAAGGCCAAGAAGAATCATAAAAATAATCAGAATCGGCAGGGCCGCGACTAAAATAATCGCAGAAGTCCGATCCTGAAAAAACACGTAGATGACAACCGCAGCCGGCACAATCGCCATGCTGACCATTTTCGGCAAAAACAGCTCTAGATAGCGGCGGAATTGGCTGATGCCTTCCATCGCCAGCGTCACCATTTGCCCTGTCCCCTCTTTCTTTGCAAAGCGGGGGCCTAAGCGGAACAGCTGATCGAGAAAGCTTTTCCTCAAATCAGCTCCCGTCCGGGCGGCATAATGATAGACGATTTTCTGACGCGCCACTGTCACCCCGTGCCGCGCGACAAAAGCGATGAGGAAAAAGCCGATCACCGGAAACAGGGAGGCAATGCTCTTCCCGTTGAAAAGCCCGGTTACAGCTTCACTCAGCCACTCTGCCTGCATGATAATAGCGGCTGTCTGAATCAGCGTTAAGCAAGTAATCACGGTGAGAATCCGCTTCATTCCTTTATATCGAAACAGGTCTTTTCCCATTAATAAGTCATAGGCTCCTTATGACTGACGCGCTTCCGGAAGACATAATAGCTCCAGATCTGGCTGCCGATTACAAACGGCAATAGCGTTAATGCTGCAATTGACATGACTTTTAGCGAATAATCACCGGAAGAAGCGTTAGCTACTGTTAAATCGAACGCGCTTTGAATCGAGCTGACCATCACCCGAGGGAATAATGAAATGAAAATCATTCCTACGGTCAGAGCAAGCCCCGCGCCTGTCATCGCAAATGTCCAGCCGTCTTTTTTCTTGCGGATGAATAAAGCTGCAAGCATAAAGCAGATGACAGTTAAAACAACAAGCGGTATTGTAATCTCGCCGCGGCGTGTAAACATGTCTGTCTCATAAGCAGAAAGGGCCGCGAAAGCAAGCACCGCCACAAAAACAACACCCATTATCTTTTGCGCCATTTGTCTGGCGCGCTGCTGCAAATCACCAATCGTACGCAGCGTGATGAACATTAATCCATGCTGGAAGCAAAGAAGTGTTACGGTCACGCCGCCTAGTACAGAATATACATTTATATAATCAGATAAGTGCGCGTGAATGTTCATATCGGCATCAATCGGCATACCGCGGAATAATGTCGTAAATAACACACCGAGCACAAACGGAGGAATCAGACTGCCGAAGAAAACCACCCAGTCCCAAACCTTTACCCATTTCAAATGATCAACCTTGCCGCGGAATTCAAACGCGACCCCGCGGCCCATTAACGCAAGAAGCACAATGACAAACGGAATGTAATAACCGCTCAGCATCGTTGCATACCAGTTTGGAAACGCCGCGAAGATAGCACCCGCACCAGTCAAAAGCCATACTTCATTCGCGTCCCAGAACGGTCCGATCGTGTTGATCAGCACTCTGCGCTCTAATTCATTATGGCCAAGAAAACGGGTCGCCATGCCGACCCCAAAATCAAAGCCTTCCAAAAAGAAGAAACCTACAAACAATACAGCAACGAGTATAAACCAAAGATCATGAAGAGATGCCATGGTATACCTCCTGACTAAATGGATCTGTTGATACAGGAACATCATGATGATCATCATGCTCCGCGCCTTTTTTAATTTCACGGATGAACAAGAAGACGAGCAATGCGCCCAAAATCATATACATCACACCGAACGCGATGATTGAGAATAACAGGGAGCCCGCCGTTACGTTAGGCGACACGGACTGAGCCGTTGTCATTAAACCCATGACCGTCCAAGGCTGACGTCCGATTTCTGTCATAATCCAGCCCGCGGAGTTCGCAATAAACGGGAAGGAAATCAATGCGATCATGATGCGCAAATACCATTTGCTGTTTTCCAGCTTTTTGCGGCGGTTCAGCCAAAGGCCGCCTAACGCAGCAAGAATCATGACAACACCTGCTCCAACCATAATGCGGAAACTCCAGAACGTCGTTTTGACAGGCGGAATATAGTCGCCTTTTCCGTACACTTTTTCGTACTCTGCCTGAAGTGTTTTCATTCCTTTGACACTGCCGCTGAATTTTTGATAAGCCAGATAGCTCAATGCGTAAGGAACTTTGATTTCATTAGAGCTCTTTTCATTTTTCGTATCAATTGTGGCAAAGGCCGTCCAAGCGGCAGGGTCGCCGCTGTCTTCCCAAAGCCCTTCACTGGCAGCCATTTTCATTGGCTGTGACTCCATCAAGTGTTCAGCCTGCATGTGTCCGCTAAGGCCGACGCCAAGGCCTGCACAAAGCCCGACAATCATTGCGAGTTTGAAAGATTGTTTAAAGAATGGCACTTCTTTTTTCTTTAATAGTTTAAAAGCACTGACACCGGCGATAAAGAAAGCCCCGGTGGCAAGCGCACCGAAAATGACGTGCGGGAATTCAACCCAAAGCTGCGGATTTGTAATCAGCGCGCCAAAGTCATTCATTTCCGCGCGGCCGTTTTTGATCGTAAAGCCGACCGGCTCCTGCATAAAGGAGTTCGCTGTTAAGATCCAGAAAGACGACATAATCGTTCCGAATGACACGAGCCAAATGCAGAGCGCATGAATTTTTTTAGGCAGGCGGTCCCACCCGAAAATCCATAATCCGATAAAAATAGATTCCATGAAAAACGCCAATAATGCTTCAATCGCAAGCGGCGCGCCAAATACATCTCCGACAAAACGGGAATAATCAGACCAGTTCAGTCCAAACTGGAATTCTTGTAAAATCCCCGTAACAACACCGACTGCGAAATTTATTAAGAATAAGTGTCCCCAAAACTTCGTCATTTTGAGGTACAGCTCATTTTTCTTCACAAGATAAAGAGTCTCCATCAATGCAACCATAAACACAAGCCCGATAGACATTGGCACAAACAAGAAATGAAACAACGTTGTTGATGCAAATTGAATGCGGGCTAATACTAATTCACTCATGCTTTATCCTCCATTTCCGGTTGAGAATGTTATATTGTTCACTACTTCACAAGCAGAACCGAAACTTTGATCAGTATTTCACAAAATAGACGAAAAAAATAATGCTCAACATTTCACAAATACGTCAAAAAGTCGTCCAATATGATTCAAGATTGCCAGACTGACGAATGGCACGATCCCTGAATGGTTCATATTAAGTACTTTACAACGATCTGCTTCAAAAATAAAGCCCAAAATACCCAAAAAGTACTGCGCTATGTGACGGATTATTGTCTATTTTGTTGCTGATTTATGACAGTCGCTAGGATAAATGACCCTTTATTATCGTACATCAATGCCTCGCTCCTTGCGAATAAAATGCTTGACCGGCATCAGCACTCGTTTCTCGGCACTCCGGCACATCCGGAATTTAGTCAGAACGTCTCTTTTCATCTGAATCATAAAGAAGAAACAGTTTGAATAGTAAATTTTTAATATATTAATAATTTCAATTTTTAGTATACTTAACATAGTGAACAATTTCACTGCAACAAGAATAGGGGAGGTTTTTCAATGGGAGAGCTTCAAACTCAATTGCAAATGCAAACGGATACAATTCACGAAGGGGTTCGAAAAGAGAATTGGTTTGCGAAAGCTATGAATATAAAAGTAGGCATCATACCGCTTCCTGTATATGCCCTGCTGTTTATATTAATTACTATTTTTGTATTGCATCACGATGTGAAAAGCGACATCTTGACATCCATTGCCGTTATGGCGTTTTTCGGATTTACCTTTGCCCAAATCGGAAAATCGATACCGATTGTGCGCTCTATCGGCGGCCCGGCCATCCTTGCTACTTTTATTCCATCTGCTGTCGTCTACTATCACCTGCTGCCAAATGATATTGTCAAATCCACCACGGAATTTACAGAAAACTCAAACTTTCTTTATTTGTTTATTGCCGGAATTGTTGTCGGAAGCATCCTCGGCATGAAAAGAGAAACACTTGTAAAAGCATTTATGAAAATTTTTATACCGCTTATCGCCGGTTCTGTCGCGGCCGCTATTGTGGGACTGGCTGTCGGTACATTGCTCGGCCTCGGATTTCAGCACACCCTTCTGTACGTCGTGATTCCTATAATGGCGGGCGGCGTTGGAGAAGGCGCCATCCCTCTGTCCATCGGTTATTCCGATATCATGCCGATGTCTCAAGGGGAAGCGTTTGCACTTGTTCTTCCATCGATCATGCTCGGGAGCCTGTGTGCGATCATCTTAGCGGGCCTGCTCAACAGAATCGGCAAAAAAAAACCGGAATGGACCGGCAACGGTAAAGTTGACCGTTCAGAAGATTCACATGCGCTGGAGGAATCGCAAAACGGCCAGCACATGTTCAACCTTTCTCTGTTTGCGTCCGGCGGAATCCTTGCCGTTTCCTTGTATTTGGTCGGTATGCTCGCCCACGATTTTTTCGGTTTTCCGGCCCCTGTTGCCATGCTGCTGTTAGCTGTTTTGATCAAGCTGTTCAGACTGGTCCCTGCCTCAATTGAAAACGGCGCGTTTGGCGTGTCCCGCTTCTTTTCAACGGCAGTCACCTATCCGCTGCTCTTTGCAATCGGCGTGTCTATGACGCCATGGGACAAGCTTGTTGCCGCCTTTAATCTCAGCAATATCATTACGATCCTGTCTGTCGTAGTCACAATGATGACGGTCGGCTTTTTCACAGGAAAATGGCTGAACATGTATCCGATCGAAACAGCCATTATTAATGCGTGCCATTCAGGGCAAGGAGGCACCGGTGACGTCGCGATATTAAGTGCCGCTGAAAGGCTTGAGCTGATGCCTTTTGCCCAGGTGTCCACTAGAATCGGCGGAGCCATCACAGTGTCCTTGACCTTATTGCTGTTACACCAGTTTTATTGATACGCTGCAAGCAAGTTCTTCGTATAACGAAAGAGCTTGCTTTTTTGCATTTCCGTGTTTTTACAAATTCCTGCCGCATGCTATAGTAATAGTTGGAAAGATTACGATAGAAAGGACTCTAGCATGCCTATGGGAACCAGTCTTTTTCTCTTTATCATTCTCGGGCTGGGCATTCAGCTGATATCAGCCCTTGCAGCAAAGCTTCTTCCGGCATTAGAACTTCTGGATTGATATTGTTCTTTGGATCGGTGCTGCTAGCTTTATCTTCTCTCAACAGCCTTTCTTAGATGGCATCGTCTCTCTGGCATTGATGTTCACCAGCTACTGGACCGCATTGGATCTGACTGTGCCCAGCCGTGTTGAAAAACCATCAGGCGAATGGCAGGAAATTGAGCTTGCAAGAGACCACACACGCCTCCTCTCGGACATTGCTCTGACTGTCATTGTGTTTGCGGGCGCTATTGTTTTCTTCATTTACGGGCCTGACACCAGTGTTCTAAAATATGTGATCCTGTTCGGTTTCATCTCGGGCGGCGCGGCACTGGTAAAACGCATATTAAATTTTCTAAGTGTAAAAGTCTTTTATTCATCGTCTTTAGAAACATGGCATATCAGTTCACGATATGAAAGCCGCACCTACCCGCTTTCAGACCTGAAAGACATCCGGCTTGAATCGACGGCAGATCTATTAAAGCTTCATCCGCTTTTGACCATGTATTCATCCCGGCTCGATATGACAACAAGCTTTCAGCAAGTCATAAGGCTCTCTCTTCCCGGAGAAACGCTGTTTCTGACCGTGAAAGATCCTGAAAAGTGGAAAGCGATTCTCGGGGAATTTCTAGATTCCGAAACCAAAGAGGAAACTGTTATTGCTGTCCTGCCGATTTATCATCGAAAAAATGTGAAACGGCTTTTAGGTAAATTGTATTTTGCCGTAAGCGTAAAAGGGATATCTGCTTACGCCATATTGGTGCTCGGTTTATATGCCTTACACGCCTCCCCTTGGGTCATGGCTGGTGCCGTGATGTTGTACTGGGTTTTGAATATGTATCTATCTGACCGGGTGCTGCGGACGGCAATGGATGCCAGGCCTTGTCTGAATTCAGACGTTCAGGCAGCGGCAGATAAGATTTTTAGAAAAGCAGGCATTTCGCATGTGGAGATATACGAAACGGATAGCGATGAATACAACGGCATGGCAGTCGGAATGAATGTAGGAAGATCAATGGTGATTCTGACAAGCGCTACATTAACCCTTCCGCCGTATGTCATTGAGGGTATTCTTGCTCATGAAGCTGTTCATATTAAAAAACGTGATGTGCTGTCCATGCAGCTGTTGCGCTTTTTATACCTTGGGGCAGTCATCGGGATCATTCTTTTACTTGAGCATTACATCGCTCATCCCGGCGCTTACAAAATCGCACTTTGGGCGCTGATCATGGGAATCATCATTCTATTTCAGCTTTATCAGTCATTTTGTTCCCAATGGATGGAGGTGCGCGCCGATCACATTGGCGCTTCATTGCTGGAGGGCGGATACAGGCAGATGGCCGAATCCTTAAAGATCCTGGCGGTTCGCCAGGATGAAGATCTGCAAAAACAAAACAACTACTGCTCTGATATAGATGAAGACGAAGTTAAGGTGAACTCTCTCATCCGGGATAACAGCTGGCTTTTCAGAATCATAGATTTTCAGTTTTCTCCTCATCCGCCTATGTATTGGCGTGTCAGCGCATTGCTTTCAAACAAAGGACACGGCATGGTCAAGCGCTGGCTGAGAGATCGGCTGAAAGAATCCATCTCCCTTAAATGAAACTTTTCAGGCTTTAAAACGTATGAAAAATAACTGTTTAAAGGGGGACGCCATATGATTGTGATTCTTATCGCTTTGATCTTCGGTATTATCGTCATTTATCAATCGGCTCGATCAACCGCTTCAGAAAACAAAGGACGCCAGCGGGCGGACAGCGGTTTTTTCGGATTTTCCGATGGCGATTCCCGCCATGATGGATGCGGCAGTGACGGAGGCTTCGGGGATTCCGGCTGTGACGGCGGAGGGGGCGGCGGCGATTAATCGCCGCCATTTTTTATTTCATCGACTCGATGTACGCGCCAAATGACGCCCCTGACATCCCCGGGGATACACGTACGCGATGGAGGGCGTACATCCCCTGATCTCTGGAGGCTGCTCCCGGTTCAGTCGTCACTCCCATTTGATAACCGGTTTCTTCAGCGGCCTTCAGGGTAGCTTCGTTGTAGCGCCCAACCGGATAGCTGATGATGGCGGTTTGCTGATCGAACATCCTGTCAAACAGCTTTTTTGAATCTGCCATTTCGCTATGCTGCTGCTCTGGCGTTAAACCGTTCAGCTCAAGGTGGTCAATCGTATGGCTTTCAATCGATATGCCATGCTGTGACATTTCCTTCATTTGATCCTCTGTCAGATGATGTTTATGTCCAATCGATTTGCCGATCATAAAAATCGTCGCCTTCATGCCATACTTCTTTAATACCGGATACGCGTCTTTGTAATTATCGGTGTATCCGTCATCAAACGTGATAAGCACACATTTCTCACTCGGCTTCTTGTCATGAGTCAGCATGAGATACGCCTCTTTTGGAGTTAATGTCTGGTAGCCGTTATCGTGCAGCCATTTCATATGTGCCTCAAATTCTTCCTTTGGCACACGGAGGCTGTTGCCTGAAGAGATGCTGTGGTACATCAAAATCGGCAGCTTTGCCGGTTTCTCTGTTTTGATCCATGCGGATGTATCATCTTCTTTTTTTTGCACATGTATTGTCTTTTCTTCCGGTTTCTTTTGTTCCGCTTTTGGCATCTGCTGCTCTGCGATTGCTTCTTTTTCAGCGCAAGCGGCAAGAGTCAAACAACTAGCCAAAAGAAAACTGCTTAAGATAAAACGTTTCATCGTTTTCCTGCTTTCTGTCTATTTCTTCCTTCTTTTCATCGGTTGATTTGCGGAATTTTCAAGTGAAAAAACCAGACATGTAGCCATGTCCGGTGCAAATTAGGAAAACTGATTCAAAATCAAAGACGTTAAAAGACCAAGAGCAGCAATTAACCCTGTCATCGGACCGCTGTCTTCATACGCTTCGGGCATCATCGTGGATGCAATCATTGCGATGATTCCTCCGCCCGCAAAAGCGGCGATTGCCGACATCATCTCCTCAGGAGCGCCATCGAGGAAGTAATATCCTGACCATGAGGCAAAAATAGAAATCATCAGTACCGCCGCCCAAAGCAGCAAGATTTTCGCCTTTGAATATCCGCTGTTCTTCATGCCGGCCGTGCTGGACAGCCCTTCAGGTATATTGCTGATAAAAATCGCAATCACCAAAAGGAAGCTGACAGATTGTTTTTCAAGAAGGCTGGCTCCAATCATAATAGATTCGGGGACAGCATCCATGATGGTGCCGATAAAAATCGCGATCCCCCCGCTGCCTGCAGCTGCTTGTCCCGATCTTTTTCTTTGAGACGCGCCTCTTTTCGAAACCGCGTAATCAAATAGGGTAAACACGACAGCGCCTGCTATAAATCCGGCTCCTGTCGAGACAATTCCGCCATTCTTCACCGCGTCCTCAAGAAGTTCATAGGCGGCAGCGCCGATTAATACCCCTGTGCCAAAAGCCATGATATAACCGATGATACGCTTGCGAATCGGGAGAAACATAGACGCCAGCGCACCCAGCAAAACAGCAGAGCCGGAAATCCCGCCCCACATCGCCGCATTCCACATTTCTATCTCTCCTTTCTACAAACCACTACCCGCCGCGGTTTTTGCTGTAAACCTTGAAATAGAGAGGGAATGCAAAAAACCGAACATCGCACCATGTCCGGTTCTCCAGCTTAACGGATTCTGATTTCAGTTTCACTGTCAAAGAAATGGCCTTTATTCATATCAAACGCAACTGTCAGCTCATCACCTGACTGAATATCGAGACGGGCGTCGATCCTCGCAATAAAGTCCTGGTTATCGATTTGGGAATAAATCATGATCTCAGACCCCAGCAGCTCCGCAACATTGATTTTCGCTTTAATTGAAGAGCTCTTATACGATTCCACGACAATCAATTCATCATGAATATCCTCAGGGCGGATGCCGAAAATGACCTCTTTGCCAATGTAGCCTTTTTCACGAAGCACCTTCATTTTCCCCTCCGGCACGCTCAACACCGAAGAACCGATTTTGATTGTGCCGTCAGACAGCTTCCCTTTGAAAAAGTTCATCGCTGGTGACCCGATAAAACCGCCAACGAATACATTTTCAGGGAATTCGTATACATCCTTCGGCGTCCCGATCTGCTGGATTTTGCCGTCCTTCATGACCACAATCCGAGTCGCCATCGTCAATGCTTCTGTCTGATCATGCGTGACATAAATCGTGGTGGTTTGCAGCCTCTGGTGGAGTTTAATAATTTCCGCTCTCATTTGCACCCGAAGCTTTGCATCCAGGTTCGACAAAGGCTCATCCATCAAGAATACCTTTGCATCCCGCACGATAGCCCTTCCCAGTGCAACCCGCTGTCTCTGCCCGCCTGAGAGCGCTTTAGGTTTGCGGTGCAAATATTCTTCCAATCCGAGAATTTTAGCGGCTTCCTCCACTCTTTTTTTGATTTCAGGCTTCGGCATTTTGCGAAGCTTCAGCCCGAATGCGATATTATCGTATACCGTCATATGCGGATAGAGCGCGTAGTTTTGGAACACCATCGCGATATCCCTGTCCTTTGGCGCCACATCATTTACCCGTTTTCCTTCAATATAAAAATCGCCTTTCGAAATTTCCTCAAGTCCTGCGACCATCCGCAGTGTCGTTGATTTTCCGCAGCCGGACGGGCCGACAAATACGATAAATTCCTTATCCGCAATGTGAAGATTAAAGTCGTCTACCGCCGCTTCCTTCTGATCATAATATTTATAAATGTGCTCCATCCGCAATTCAGCCATCTAACATCCCCCTTTGTTATTGTAAACGCTTTCTTAAATCAAGTGTATCAGCATTTATCCGACACTGAAATGGGCAGCATTCATAAAATCACACGGCCGTTTTCGTGCATATTTCCAGTTTACTCTGAACCTTCGCTTTGCAGGCAGATAAAATAAGCAAGCAGTGCGCCTGTATACGTTTTAATGTCTATTCCTGACCTCTCGATAAATTTATCAATCCGGTACTGCAGGCTGTTGCGGTGCAGATGCAGTTTTTTCGCTGTTAATGTCACGTTTGAGTTGTTTTCAATAAACAGCTTGATTGTTTTTCTCAGCTCAGGTTCATTTTCAAATAATAGCTCGGCTTCTTCACTAAGCAGTGATTTCAGCTGTTCCTTTTCTTCCTCCAATAATAAAAAAGGGAACATGATATCAAACGTCACACGCTGAACCTGCGGCAGCCGCTTTTCAGCAAATAGAAAATACGTTTGTTCACGGGCATAATGTTTCCGTAAGCGCTCATCCGTTTCATAAAACCTTCCGGCGTAAAAACGGACACTGAAGTAGAAATCACTTTCAAGAACCCTTGCGAGCGACTCCAGTTCGTCTTTCCCCGCTGCCGCTTCACTTTCCTGCTCGACAATCACGCCTCTGTCCTCATGCATCCAAACGATCACAAAAGACACCGGCCAAAAATGGCGCATCGCTTCCGCAAATGATGCCCGTTCAGTTTTGCCGATCAAATGAAAATGAATGAACCTTGTCCTCTTCTTGATATTCGGCGGCACTTCTCCTTTCGAGAATAGAAACGCAAACCACCTGTTTTCTTCCGGCGATTTGAGAGACATGTGATCCGCCTCTTCCGCTAACGTTAAAAATGACTGAAGCAGCAATGTCTCCTTTTGGCTGATCTCCGTTTTTGGGATCGAGATATATTTCTGACTGTTTTCATCAAAAAAACATAAGCAGTCTTCCTTTGTACAAAGCTTGTCAGACACAATCGAATCGGGATAAATAGCCAGCAGCGACTTCATATGGTCTCCTCTCCTATGTAAGGATATGTATTTTCAGTATAAGGCGAAATGCACATGTTCTCCAGCTTCTTTTCGTATTAGATGGCCCTCTTTCGTTTACAGCAACGGCAATAAAGAGGATATGCATGAACTGAAACGCGATACAGAAGCAATGGTTCTAAACAAATAGATCCCTCTGCGTCTGCGCAGAGGGACCTCCTTATTTTGAAATATCCACAAACCCTTCACCAAACACATCGCGCACATCATGAACGATCACAAACGCTTTTTTGTCACAGCTTCTGATGATTTTCTTCAGCATAGAAAGCTCCTGTTTGTTAATGACGATATACAAAATCTCTTTTGACTCGCCCGTATAGTTTCCCTTTCCTGATAAAATGGTGACGCCCCGGTCCATTAGCGTATTAACCTGCTCGGCAATTTCACCTTTATTTTCCGATATGACAGTAATCGCTTTTTTCGTATTCAATCCTTCAATAATGAAGTCCATCACTTTCGTTCCGATATACAGCATCACAATCGTAAACATCATTTTTTCCGCACCAATAATAAAATAAGAGCTGAAGACAACAATTAAATCAAAAAAGAGCAGGGCGTAACTGATATTCCAATCTAAATATTTATTGGCAATTCTGGCCAGAATGGCGGAACCGGCTGTTGTGCCGCCGACCCGAATGATCATGCCGATCCCGACACCCGCAAACACCCCTGCGAAAATCGTGTTAATGATCAGCTCATCAGACGGTGTGCTCCACCCGTGTGTCAAATGCAGAAAAAGCGAGTTTGCTGCCACGGCGATAATCGTATAAACCGTGGTTTTCCCATCGAGAAATTTATATCCGATCAATAGCAGAAAAGCGTTTAATATAAAGTTTGTCACCCCGGGAGACCATTGAAACACATAATACAAAATCAGCGTAATCCCCGTAACGCCGCCTTCCCCAAGGTCATTGGGAATCGCGAATAAATTCACAGCAAGCGCGAAGAAAAAAGCGCCAATCACAAGCATCAGCACATCAAGCATTTTCTTTTTCATCACAGAACACTCCTTCTTCAGATAGTATCAACAAAAAAACCCAGGAGTACGCTCTCGCAAAAGAGCAGAAACTCCTGGGCTTTTATCCCACCGTGTCATAACAGCCAGACTGTTATGTGTTTTCTCTCGGTCACAGGCCAATATGCATTGCGGAACCCTAGAAAACCAATGTTTTAGCATATCCTTTTCACTTTCCAATATTAGCATTATAAGGGACTGAGCAAATAGGTTCAAGGGGTATTTGCGGAGATTTAATTAAGTAAATTGAGAGGAATAAAAAATATAATCAGCTGTTAATAAATGAAAGATTTAACCGATATGATACAAAGTACCTTAAATTAATATAAATTAGAACCTTGTTTCTAATTTATCATTGACTGCATGAAAATATATAGGCAAAATAAAACATATATTTTAAACATTTAATTACATAGGAGGAAATATAATGTCAGATAAGCTACTACACTGTAAAACTTGCGGTCAAGAGATTGCAAAAGGTGTTAAAAAATGTCCGAATTGCGGTAAAGACCAGCGTAACTTTTTTATGCGACATAAAATCATTACGTTTATTTTAGCGATAGTAGTCATTATTATTATTATTGCGAACATCGGAAACAGCGGAGACTCTCAAGCTTCCACTACAACAACCGGCACCGCCTCTGAAAAGTCAACAAAAACAGTACAAAAGGCCGATATAGAAAAACTTTATACCAATGCGGATCAATTTAAAAACTATAAAGTTGATCTGTATGTAAAAGTTTTTGACGTTGAACAAGACGATGATGGTACATATCTTCAAGGCTATAATAACCCAGAAAAGTTAAGCAAAAATACACTTATTATGAGTGATGACTCTGATTTAGATATTAAAGATGACGACATTATTCACGTAGTCGGTACGGTGAAAGACAAATATGATGGTGAAAACGCATTGGGCGGTTCGGTTTCAGCGCCGAGAATCATTGCCGATTCCATTGAAAAAAGCGACTATGCAACAGCTTTTGCCCCAGCTCAAAAAACAATTAACGTGGATAAAACACAGAACCAGCACGGATTTGCACTCACACTTCAAAAAGTTGAACTTGCTGAAAAAGAAACTCGCCTGTATGTAAAGATAGAAAACAAATCACAAGATGAAATCAGCTTTTATGACTTCAATGCCAAAATTACAGCTGATAATAAACAGATTGAGCCTAAATCCGACCTTTCAGAATATCCTGAAATTCAAAGTGAAATTTTACCGGGAGTTAAAACTGAAGGAGTTATTGTTTTCCCTAAAATCGAAAGCAAAACAGCAAATGTTATTTTAGAAGGTTCTTCTGAAAACTACGATATTACAATCAATCCATTCACATTTGAAGTAAACTTGGACCAATAAAAAGAAGGGCTGGGGAAAACCCCAGCCCTTCTTTTTTATGATTTTACACTCTTGTACCCATTCACATTCGAAGACTGCCATCTCCAAGAATCGGCACACATTTCTTCAAGGCCTCTTTTTGCTTCCCAGCCCAGTTCCCGCTTGGCTTTTGCAGGATCTGCGAAGCAGGTTGCAATATCTCCGGGACGGCGGTCCGCAAATTGATAAGGAACCTCTTTCCCTGATACTTTTTCAAAGGCCTTGACCATTTCAAGCACACTGTAGCCCGTGCCTGTTCCGAGGTTGTATGCATCAGCTCCGGTGGAGTTCAATACTTTTTCCAGCGCTTTGACGTGGCCTTCTGCGAGATCGACGACATGAATATAATCGCGCACGCCTGTCCCGTCTTTGGTCGGATAATCATTTCCGAATACGCTTAACTGCTCCAGCTTGCCGACGGCTACCTGCGCCACATATGGCATGAGGTTATTTGGAATGCCGTTCGGATCTTCACCGATTCGTCCGCTCGGATGCGCGCCGAATGGATTAAAGTAGCGCAGCAGGGCAACGCTCCACTCATTGTCAGCCGTATGCACATCACGCAAAATTTGTTCAAGCATTAGCTTCGTCTGTCCATAAGGGTTTGTTGCACCTAATGGAAAGTCTTCCGTAATCGGTGATGTTTCCGGTACGCCGTATACCGTTGCGGAAGAACTGAATACGATTTTCTTAACGCCGTATTTCTCCATGATTTCACATAAAATAAAGGTTCCCGTGAGATTGTTATGGTAATATTTGAGCGGAATCGCAACAGACTCACCGACTGCTTTTAACCCCGCAAAATGAATCACAGCCTCAATCTCGTTTTCTGCAAAAACCGAATCTACCGCTTCCCGATCCAATAGATCCGCTTCATAGAACGTTAACTCTTTTCCTGTAATCTCTTTGACACGATTCAGCGCCTCAGCTGAACTGTTGGACAAATTATCAAGAACGACAATCTCATAGCCGCTGTTCAATAACTCCACACATGTGTGGCTTCCGATGTATCCGGCGCCGCCTGTAACAAGTATTGCCATGATGTAAACCCTCCTAAAAAATGACCTGATTTTATTATATAGTGTTTAGAACCGGGCTACATCCATTTTTAAGAAGTTTAATCGTTTATTAATGGTTTTTTCATATTTCATCTTAAACCCTTGCGATTAATTTGATAGATCTTTCAGCGAGAATATGCCCTTTTATTTTTTATAGAACTGCCCATATATTTTTATTGTATTTATTCTTATTATTATATCGATGTACCGGGAAAGAACTGTAAAGCCCGGGAAACTGCAGGCGCAGTCGGTTACCTGCTGAAGGACACGCTTCCTGAAGAACTGATAGACGCCATTCGGCTGCCTTCAGAGGCAAAGCGATTTTCCGCACAGTCACAGCCGCTAAAATCATCACTGAGACATTCCGCGCAAAGCAACAGCCTCATGCTGAAGAGCTGGCAGAGCCATTTACCAAAAGAGAGCTTGAGGTTCTTCAGCAAATGGCCTATGGCTTGAGAAATGAGGATATTGCCGAAAAGCTTTTTGTCAGTGAAAGCACCGTCAAAACCCACGTGCATCGAATTCTGCAAAAATGCAATGCCCAAGACCGGACTCAGGCAGTCGTTTTTGCCATTCGAAACGGCATTGTAAAATAGATATCTCTCATCCCGGCATGGTAGAATAAAACAAAGGAGATGATTGGAAATGAAACAAGACATCATTGAACGGTTTACTACATACGTAAAAGTCGACACGCAGTCCGATGAATCAGTCGACACCTGCCCTTCCACACCCGGCCAATTGACGTTAGGAAACATGCTTGTTGAGGAATTAAAGTCAATCGGCATGGAAGACGCAGCCATTGATGAAAACGGCTATGTCATGGCGACCCTTCCTTCCAATACTGACAAAGACGTGCCGACGATCGGCTTTCTTGCCCACGTCGACACCGCCACAGACTTTACCGGCAAAAATGTGAATCCGCAAATCGTTGAAAGCTACGATGGAAAAGACATCACGCTCAACGAAAAGCTGCAGGTCATCCTATCGCCTGATCAATTCCCTGAACTGTCGGGCTACAAAGGCCACACCCTGATCACCACAGACGGTACAACCCTTCTCGGCGCTGACAATAAGGCTGGCATCGCCGAAATCATGACAGCCATGGATTATCTCATCAAACATCCTGAAATCAAGCACGGCACCATCAGAGTTGCATTTACACCTGATGAAGAAATCGGCAGAGGCCCGCACAAATTTGATGTTGGGCGATTCAATGCCTCCTTTGCCTATACCGTTGACGGCGGCCCGCTCGGTGAGCTTGAATATGAAAGCTTCAATGCTGCCGCGGCGAAAATCACGATCAAAGGCAACAATGTACATCCCGGCACGGCAAAGGGCAAAATGGTCAACTCTGCGAAGATCGCAATGAAGCTGAACAGCATGCTGCCGGCAGATGAGGCACCTGAGTATACAGAGGGCTACGAAGGCTTCTATCACCTGCTTTCCATTCAGGGAGATGTAGAAGAGACCAAACTCCACTACATTATCAGAGACTTTGACAAAAACATCTTCCAAAACAGAAAAGAAACCATGCAGCGCATCGTTGAAGAGCTCCAGAACGAATACGGACAAAATCGCATTCAGCTTGATATGAACGATCAATACTACAACATGAGAGAAAAAATTGAGCCTGTCATCGAAATTGTCAACATTGCCAAACAAGCGATGGAAAACCTCGGCATCGAACCGAAAATCTCTCCGATCCGCGGCGGCACGGACGGTTCGCAGCTTTCCTATATGGGACTCCCAACGCCGAACATCTTTACCGGCGGGGAAAACTTCCACGGCAAATTTGAATACATCTCAGCCGACAACATGGTCAAAGCCGTAAATGTCATCGTTGAGATTGCAAAGCTGTTTGAAGAACAGGCGTAAGCTGAGAAACCAGTCCAAAAAAGGACTGGTTTTTTTGCGTGAAAATGAAACATTTTAAAAGCTCTGTCCGTAAAACAACTATCAACGGATGAGGAGGAAATGCAAAGATGAAGAACACAATTGCCGCAAAAAGCCTGTTCAAAAAATGGATGATTTCCCGCCCGCTCAAAATGCAAACAAAACGATCAAACCCATTTAAAAAAATAAGAAGAATGTTTAAACGCTTTTTCTGACCCTTCGCCGGACTCCCCTCAAATCAGCCAACCATTCCAATTTTCCGCCCAAATGCTCCGTAATTTGGGTTTTTTGTGTTCAATTCCTCAAAATAGGGTATACATCAAACAAAGAAGAACACATTATCCATATATAGTTAATTTGAATTACGGAAATTTAGGTTAAAAGTTATATAAAGGAATTCATTTTAACGTCGATAGTAACTATAGAACCAATCAAAAGGAAAAACACCGGCTTAATGCAAGACTATTTTCAGGTCATCGGAGAAAAGGATTTTTGAGGGATACGCATTTATTATTAGTTGATTTAGAATTTTTTGAATACTTTTAGACGTTTTATCCGTACAATAGAGAATACCAAAACTTTTTTTGGGAGGTATGTAAAATGATCCTATTTATTATCATCGCATTATGTGGCTATCTTCTCTTTTCATTCAGCAAAGACAATAGACGAAAACCGCAAAAGACAAGCCCTCTTCCTGCACCCGTTCCTCATCATAATAACCTAATCGACCTTGACGCCATCCGCCAAAAACGCCGGATGCATCTTTCCTAAGACATACCATATAAAATGAAAAGGCTGCAGATACATGCAGCCTTTTCGTTATTCCTGGAACCTATCCAAACAAAAGGAGACTTCAGTAATGATCGAATGATTGATGAAACAACGGATCTTTTCGTTTAAAGATGCTTTTCACATTTACAGCCAGAATGTGCGGATGTCTATCAGCAAAAAGCGGCTCAGCTGGGGTGATACGTATCGCCTCCAGATTGGAATGCTGATTTGCACAGCCATCGCGATTGTGCTGGATATGGTATTGTATGACGGTGAAGATAAGTCAATTTTCTAAAAAACTGTTGACAATTCATGCAAAAATACTAATATTAAGATAATTGAAAATCCAATAAGAAGATTTACCTTATCAAGAGAGGTGGAGGGACTGGCCCTATGATACCCGGCAACCGCTGTTTTACACAGAATGGTGCTAAATCCTTAAGAACATCGCGTTCTTGCAGATGAGGCAGAGATTTGATCGTTCAAGCTCTTCCTTACACAAAGGAAGAGCTTTTTTCATGCAGCAAACATTTTAGAAAAGAGGCGAATGATATGGCTCAACAAGTAAACCTTGCAGCACAGAAATCAGAAAAACAAAAGAAAGCCCCTTTCCGCGCCGATCATGTCGGCAGTTTATTACGATCCACCCCAGTAAAAGAGGCGCGGCAAAAACAAGCGGCCGGCGAGATCACGGCAGAACAGCTTCGTGATATTGAAAATAAAGAAATCACCCGCATTGTCGAAAAGCAAAAGGAAATCGGCCTAAACGTTGTAACCGACGGAGAGTTCCGCCGTTCGTGGTGGCATTACGATTTCCTGGAAGGGCTCGACGGAGTGGAACCGTTCATCCCGGCTGAAGGAATTCAGTTCCATAACGCGAAAACAAAAGCCCGCAGCATTAAGGTGACGGGAAAACTGGATTTCACCAGCCATCCGGCGCTTGCCGATTATCAATTTTTACACAGCATTGCCGGAGATGCGACAGCAAAACTGACAATTCCAAGTCCGAATATGCTGTTTTTCGGTGAAAAAGCTGATCAAGGCGTATATCCCGATCAGGAGGAATATTTTCATGATCTGGCCCAGGCGTACAAAAAAGCGATTAACGCTTTCTATGATGCGGGCTGCCGCTATCTTCAGCTCGATGATACGTCATGGTCTCTCTTCTTTGAAGAAAAAGGCAGAGAGGTTGTCCGAGCCCTCGGCGGTGATCCGGAAACATTGCCTGCGTTGTTTGCCAAAACGATTAACGATGCAGTGGCGGACCGTCCTGACGACTTAACGGTCACGATGCACATTTGCCGCGGCAACTTCCGTTCAACTTGGGCGGCATCTGGAGGCTACGACGCTGTAGCGGAAACGATTCTTGACGGTTTAGACCTTGACGGCTTGTTCCTGGAATACGATGATGACCGCTCCGGAAACTTTGACCCGCTTCGTTTTGTCAAACGCAAGGATCTGCAGATTGTCTTAGGCTTGATTACATCCAAATACGGAGAACTTGAGGACCCAGAGGATGTCAAACGCCGAATCAGCGAAGCTGCGCGCTTTGTCAGCTTAGATCAGCTTTGCTTGAGCCCGCAGTGCGGTTTCGCTTCAACAGAAGAAGGAAACCTTTTGACTGAGGAGCAGCAGTGGGCGAAGCTCCGTCATGTGGTCGACATTGCCAATGATGTGTGGAAATAATCTATCATTGACAGAAAAGAGAAATGTGTGAATAATAGATACTATCAGAAAATTTCATAAAAAGGTTTTCCTTATCAAGAGAGGTGGAGGGACTGGCCCTGCGATACCCGGCAACCGCTGTTTAACAGAATGGTGCTAAATCCTTTAGAGCAGATTTTTGCTCTAGAAGATAAGGTTGAGATTGTTCACGCAAGCTCTTCCTTATCCAAAGGAAGAGCTTTTTTATATTCGAATGGAAAGAAGGAATGAACAACATGTCACAGCAAACAACACCCGCAGAACAAAAACAATCGCTTCAGAGAAAAAAAACGCCGTTTCGCGCGGATCAAGTCGGAAGCCTGCTGAGATCTGAGCCCGTCAAAAAAGCGCGGCGGCAAAAGGCGGCCGGCGAAATCACTGCCGAACAGCTTCGCCAGATTGAAAACGATGAAATCATCCGCATTGTGGAAAAACAAAAAGAAACCGGCCTGAACGTCGTGACAGACGGGGAATTCCGCAGAGCGTGGTGGCATTTTGATTTCCTTGAAAATCTGGATGGCGTTGAGCCGTTTATACCTGAACAGGGTATTCAGTTCCATAATGTGCAGACAAAAGCACGCGGCATCAAAGTAACAGGCGATATTGATTTCTCAAATCACCCAATGCTCGAAGATTACTCATTTTTACATGGCATCGCTGGTGATGCAACGCCAAAAATGACAATTCCAAGTCCGAATATGCTCTTTTTCCGCGGCAGATTGGAAAAGGATGCATACAAAAACGATTATGCTCTTTTCCAGCATGATGTATCAAAAGCGTATAAAAAAGCGATTCAAGCGTTTTATGACAGAGGCTGCCGTTACCTCCAGCTTGATGATACAGCATGGGCTGTTTTCTTATCTGAAAAAGGCTTGAAACAAGTGGAAGCATTCGGAACAACGCCTGACGAGCTTCGCCAGCTGTTTGCGAAGTCGATCAATGACGCAATTGCCGACCGTCCGGATGATATGACCATTACCATGCATATTTGCCGCGGCAACTTCCAGTCCACTTGGACAGCTGAAGGCGGTTATGATGCGGCGGCGGAAACCATTTTTGACGGCTTGAATCTGGATGGGCTTTTCTTAGAGTATGATGATTCACGCTCAGGCGGATTCGAACCGCTTCGTTATGTGAAACGCTCTGATCTTCAGCTTGTCCTAGGCTTGGTGACATCTAAATTCGGTGAGCTTGAACATCCGGACGAAGTAAAACGCCGTATCGAAGAGGCGTCCCGTTATGTCAGCCTAGATCAGTTGTGCCTGAGCCCGCAATGCGGATTCGCTTCAACTGAGGAAGGCAACAAGCTGACCGAGGAACAGCAATGGGCGAAGCTGCGCCATGTTGTTGAGATCGCTAACGATGTTTGGAAATAAGGAACAGAAAAACACACTTGATTCCCTGGCGGGGCATGTGTGTTTTTTTATGCCTGCTCAATTTGATAGGCTTTGCATTTTTCATATAAGCTTGTTTTTCCTATGCCTAATAGCTTTGCTGCCTTTATTTTATTGCCGTCTGCTGCGGCAAGCGCCTCGATGATCGCGTTTTTTTCCGCCTCAGCGATTGTCTCTTTTAATGGCTGTATAGATTGATATTCCCGGATTTTGATTGTTCTTTGGATGGGTTGATCTTCAGGAGTGAGATTCAGGTGTTTCGGTTCGATTCGTTTGCCGTCGAGGACGTTGACAGCCCGTTCTAGGACATTTTCCAATTCTCGTATGTTGCCCGGCCAAGAATAGCTCTGAAGCACTGCAATTGCTTCTTTAGAAAGCTCCAAGCCATCAAAGCCAAATTTCCGTTCAAGTTTTTTTAATAGAAGCCCCGCGATCGGCACTACATCCTCTATGCGCTCTCTTAAGGACGGGATTTGAATGTTGATCACATTCAGTCGGTAATAGAGGTCTTGCCGGAAGTCTCCTTCCCGGACCATTTCTTCGAGATTTCGGTGTGTCGCCGCAATCACTCGTACATCTATTGGGACCGGGCTTCTTGCGCCGATCCGCTCTATCTCTTTCTCCTGCAGTACGCGAAGGATTTTGCTTTGCATATGCAGCGGCATATCACCTACCTCATCAAGGAAAATGGTTCCTTGATGCGCAAGTTCGAATTTTCCTTTTTTCCCGCCTTTTTTTGCCCCCGTAAAAGCGCCGTCTTCGTATCCGAACATTTCTGATTCAAACAAATGCTCTGGGATCGAGGCGCAGTTGACGCGCAGAAAGGGAGCATACCGGCGGCGGCTGTTCTGATGGATGGCGTGTGCAAACAGCTCTTTTCCCGTGCCTGATTCTCCTAAAAGCAAAACGGCCGATTGGCTGTCAGATACCCGTTCAGCCAGCCGTTTCGCTTCCATAAAGAGAGAGCTGTTTCCGATCAAATCGCCAAAATGATATTTACTGAAAAGCTCTTTTTCGTATCTATTTTTGTAGTAATTGAGTTCATTGAGGAGGGGTTTAATTTTTCTTGAATAATCCATCCATTCCTGCGGATTGCGAAACATAACGGTTCCGACCGCTCCTACAAGCTGCTGGTTCACATAGAGCGGATACCGGTTGGCGATCATTTCGCTGCCGTTAATCGGATGAATAGCGGCAGCCTCTGTCCGCCCCGTCTTCGCCACGATGTGCATTCTCGAGTTTTCAATCACGTCCTGAACGGGTTTTCCTATCGCTTCTTCCTCTGTTTTTTTAAGAAAGTCACAGTACGCCGGATTGATATAGAGAATTTTCCCCTCATGATCAACCACAACAATACATTCCGCCGCAAGGTTGATGATTTCATCCAGCCATTCAAAGGGTAATCTTTTAATAGAATGTTTCATCTCCCTGTCGCTCCCGTCACATTTTGTAATCGCTTTCAACCTTATGATAAACGAGAGCCTCCTATGAATACAAGAATCTATTATTGAGCTGTGTAGCCTCCATCCAGCACGACCGCCTGCCCTGTGACGCCTTTCGCCTTTTCACTCGCCAAAAATACGGCATAATCAGCAATTTCTTTCACCGAGAGAAGACGTTTTTGCGGCACAAGCGGAAAAATCACCTCTTCCAGAACCGATTCATAGGGAACATTTCTTGTTTTAGAAAGATCGCTCAGCTGATTGCGGACAAGCTGTGTGTCCACATATCCCGGGCAGAGTGCATTCACCGTAATCCCGTGGGGCGCGCCTTCCAGCGCCCCCACCTTTGTCAGCCCAATGACGCCATGCTTTGCGCTGTTATAAGCGGCTTTTCCCGCAAACCCCACCAGTCCGTTCACAGACGCGATATTGATGATCCTGCCGAACTGCTGTTTTTTCATAAGGGGAAAGACATGCTTCATTGCGATGAATGGCGCGGTCAGCATGACGCGAATAAGCTGTTCAAACCGTTCTGTCGGAAACTCTTCAATCGGCGCGACATGCTGTATGCCTGCGTTATTCACCAAAGTATCCAAACGTCCGTATCGGGTCTTGATAGTATGGACGATATCAGCGATTTGCTCTTCCTTTGTTACGTCACATGGAATGCCCGTGGCGCTAAAGCCTTCCTCGTTCAGCTTGGCAGCGGCCTCACCGCACGCTTTTGGATTTACATCTGAAATAATGACATCGGCGCCTTCCCGGGCGAATTCCTTTGCGATTTCAAATCCGATTCCGCCGGCTGCGCCTGTCACAAAAGCGACTTGTTTTTTCATGACATACACCTTCCTGCTCAAGATTTTTGCCGGATGACTGACTGGCTTACGGCGAAGTCAGCTTCAGTTTTCTCATATACCTCTTCCAGCGTGACGCCGTCCTGGAGCTCAGTCAGTGTCATATGTCCATTATCAAAATCAAAAACTGCTAAATCAGTAATTAGCCGATGAACGACTTTCTGTCCTGTCAGCGGGAGGGAGCATTGTTTTTTCACCTTCGATTCCCCATGTTTATTGACGTGCTCCATGATGACGACGATTCGCTTAGCCCCGTTGACCAAGTCCATAGCGCCGCCCATTCCCTTCACCATTTTGCCCGGAATCATCCAGTTCGCCAAATCCCCTTGCTCAGAAACCTCCATACCCCCAAGGATGGCCAGGTCGATATGCCCGCCTCGTATCATCGCAAAGGATTCCGCGCTGTCAAAATAGGATGCGCCTGTTACGGCGGTGATCGTTTCTTTCCCCGCATTTATCAGATCCGGGTCTTCCGTTCCTTCCAGCGGATACGGGCCGATCCCGAGCAAACCGTTTTCTGATTGAAGCATTACATGCACGCCCTCGGGTATCTCATTTGCGACAAGTGTCGGCATCCCTATCCCAAGATTGACGTTCATACCGTCTTTTATTTCCTTTACAGCACGTTTGACCATTCGTTTTCTGGCTTCCTTCATTGTGCCGCCTCCTTTCCCTTCGCTTGCCGAACGGTTCGTTTTTCAATCCGCTTTTCATGTGTGCCGAGCACAACATGCTGTACGTAAATACCAGGCGTGTGGATGTGGTCGGGATCGAGCTCTCCCGTCTCAACAATTTCTTCTGCCTCGGCAATTGTGATCTTTCCCGCCATGGCGGCAACCGGATTGAAGTTTCTTGCCGTTTTCCGAAAAACTAAATTTCCCATGGTGTCCGCTTTCCACGCTTTTACAATGGCGACGTCCCCAGTAATTCCTTTTTCTAACACATATGTGCGTCCGTCAAAGGTTTTATGCTCTTTCCCGTCAGCGATGGTGGTTCCGACGCCTGTGGCTGTATAAAATCCCGGTATGCCTGCTCCGCCTGCTCGGATTCTTTCAGCGAGCGTTCCTTGGGGAACCAATTCCACTTCCAATTCTCCGCTTAAAAATTGCTTTTCAAAAATTTTGTTTTCACCAACGTAGGAGGCGATCATTTTTTTGATTTGCTTGTTTGCCAGCAGAAGGCCGAGCCCCCAATCATCGACTCCGCAATTATTGCTGACGACGGTTAAATCTTTTACCCCTTTATCCCTTATCGCCAGAATGAGCTGCTCGGGAATTCCGCACAGGCCGAATCCGCCCGCGATCAGTGTATCCCCCTCCCGAATGAGTTCTGCGGCTTCCTTACTTGATGACAGCACTTTTCCCATATCTGATTCCCCTTTCGTTTGTCCTATACAAGGCCCGTCAAACTGTAAATCGCGATAATCACAAATACGGCGGCGGTTTTGATGAGAGTAATCGCAAAAATATCCCGATACGATTGGCGATGGGTCAGACCCGTCACAGCCAGCAGGGTGATTACCGCCCCATTATGCGGAAGCGTATCCATGCCTCCTGATGCCATTGAAATGACCCGGTGCATCACTTCAGGCGGTATGTGATAGGTCTGAATCGCTTTTAAATATTGATCAGACATCGCGCTTAACGCGATTCCCATTCCCCCTGAGGCCGATCCGGTGATCCCTGCCAGCGTTGTTGTCGTCACAGCTCCGTTTACAAGCGGATCCGTAAACGTATGTGAAATGCCGCTGCTCAGCTTATGAAACCCCGGCAGCGCAGCAACGATACCGCCGAAACCATACTCGGCGCCTGTATTCATCGATGCAAGCAAAGCGCCGCCGATCCCTTCATTCAGCCCTTCCTTTAGCTGTCCAAACACTTTTCTCCAATCAAACAAAATGGTTGCGATGATTCCGATCAGGAGGGCCAGCTCCACTGACCAAATGGCAACCGCGGAGGAGATATCAAGTTTCCCGAACTCTCCCAATCCTATGGCGGAAAAATCAAATTCATTCGGATACCACTTGGGAAGGAACGTGGTGAAACATTTGTTCATCAAACCAACGAGAATAAGAGGAACAAAAGCGAGTGCGTGCCGGACCTTACTTGTGTCAGGCTCTAAGACCGGCGGGCTTTGTTCCGGGGCAAGATCAGATGGCTCACGCGCGGCAGAAATCTCCGATTGAAAACCGGCGTAGCCTTCGCCCGTTTTCTCTGCTTTTTTGCGCCTCGATTCCAAGTAGAACATACCTGCCGCCAGCACAAACACCGCACCGATCATACCAAGCCAAGGGGCGGCGTAAATGTCTGTTTTGAAAAACGTCGTAGGAATTACATTTTGGATTTGCGGTGTACCCGGCAGTGCGTCCATTGTAAAAGTAAATGCCCCGAGAGCAATCGTTCCCGGTATGAGGCGCTTCGGGATGTCAGCTTCTTTGAACATATTTTTCGCAAAGGGGTATACAGCAAAGACGACAACAAACAGGCTGACTCCGCTGTACGTTAAAATGGCGCCCATCAATACGATAGCGAGTGTTGCTCGTTTCGCCCCGACCAGTCTGACAATTGTCTTCGCAATGGAAGCCGCCAAGCCGGACATCTCGACAACCTTTCCGAAAATGGCGCCAAGCAGAAATACTGGAAAGTACAGCTTAATAAACCCCGCCATCTTTTCCATAAATATGGTTGAGAAAAAAGGAAGCACAAAGCTTGGATCTGTCAGCAGCACAGCAAATAAGGCGCAAATCGGAGCAAACAAAATGACTGAAAATCCCCGATAGGCGACAAACATCAGCAAACCCAAAGCCAAAAGAATAATAATAATGTCCACAAACATCCCTCTTTTCCGCTTGTCTGAGAAAAGGAAAGCGTTTACAAAATATCCCCTCCCTTTCCGTCATTTCTAATGCAAGTTCTGTGCCAGTTGCCAGAACACCATTTCAAGCCTTTCCCTTTCCATATTTACGGAAAATGTGAGATAACTATTCCAATCCAGTGGAAATTTCCGTTTTTGCGGAAAACAAGAAAGGAAAGCTCCTTTTTGGGAGCTTTCCTCTTTCACTCATTTCGTTCCGATTAATACATCGACATCAACTGTCAGCTGAGCCGATTCCATTTTTCTAAACCGGTTGATTTTTTCAGCCGATGCGGACCAGGCTAACGGTGTCATGTTCAGAAGCCATTCTACGCCTTGCTGATGAAGCGTTTTGGTATAGCGCAGCCTCATCAGATGATCGAGCTGAAAATGTGTGGTAAAGCGCTCAATTGCAGGTGTATTGGAATAGGTTCGTCTTTCTGAATCTGCGTATAAAACCTGCCTTAGTTCTGTTAAATAATCTCTTTGAGGAACTACCTTTATAACCAAACCATCTTTTTTCAGGAGTCTGTGAAACTCTGCATAATTTGAAGGTGAGAAAATCGATAGAATGACATCAAATTGCCGGTCTTGAAAGGGCGCATTAGCTACATCGGCTACGGCCCACAGCTTTCCGCCACTATTTTTTGAAGCTCGTAAAATGCCATCCTTGGCAATATCAATCCCAATTCCGCGAACTGTTTTCTTTTCTTGAAGCAGATCGCACACCGCTTTCAAGTGGGTCCCCTCACCGCATCCGCAGTCTAAAATGGTTAACGTCTCTTTTTCAGACTTACGGTCACTGATCAAGTCAGCTATTGCCTGATGAAGCGGTGCAAAAAAATGATACTCTGCCATCAGCCGGCTTCTTGCTTCGAAAAGCCCCGCCCGATAGCTGCTTTTGACCGGCTTTGTCAGGAAATTTACGTACCCATGCCGGGATATATCAAACGTATGCCCGCTCTTAAAACAAACCAAACTTTTCCAAGATGTGACCATCATTGAAGAATTGCAAATCGGGCATTGAAATTGAGAGACAAATTGATTCATATAAGCAGCATGCTTCTTTATGTTTGACACAAAAAACACCTCATTCATTCGTTTTTAAATAAATGAAAAAGGCATAGACAAATAAACCTGGGCCTATCTAACTTTTTGGCCAGGTCTGGAATGTCGTCTATACCTGTCATTATCTATAACGAATGAATTGAATAATCATAAAAAAGAACTCCTTTTTGCTGCATAGAGGGTTTCCCCGCTATTATGATACAACAATCATCCAGAAATAGGAACAAGATTCTCACCGAGAGGCGGCTGCCCGAACTCCTCACTGTTCAGAAGGTCAATTAATAAGCAGACTGCAATCTTCCTTCTTTCTCTAACTGAATGAATTGATCAGCATCAGGAAAATCCTCTTTACGAACGGATCGGATTTCAGTTTGCAGCCGGGTATCAATCAATCCGGGATACAGCTGATCCACCTGCTCCAGACTGATGCTTTTAGAAAATGAATTCAGCCCCGCTTTTGACGTGCTGCAGCAGCTTTGTGAAGGCAGCAGATATTTAGCTGGAAGCTGACGAGATATTCATGATTCGCTTATCCGTTTTGATGTGCTTGTTGCGCTTCATAAAATGGAGGTGATCACCATAGGTTAATTGATCTGCAGGTATTTGTATCATCTCCTCCGCTTCATATTGTTTGATCAGCCTTTGATTAGGCTGCCTTGACATACAGTACAGCCGATGGTCAGCATGTATTCATTTCTTCACCTTTATTTTCTCGACTTCGAAATATAAATTTATTATTTTGAAAATAGTTAAAAAGGTTGATTTTCAAAAAGTGAAAGGATAAAATACTGCTATCATCTTAGAAAAAAGACATTCTTGTATATGATCAGTAATATGGTCTGATTGTTTCTACCTAGTAACCGTAAAAAACTAGACTACAAGAAAGTTTGAATAAATTTGAACGAGTTGAAAAGGACAAGTTCTTTTCTGTTTGCTCTTATTTTTCACACTTTCTGCACTTCCAGAATTTGTGAAGGATAAGGGCTTTTTTCATTTCCATAATAAACCTCATAGGAGTTGCTATCATGTACTTTTTATTAAACCTTGTCGGTCTCATTGTGATTATGGCAGTTGTGTTCCTATGCTCCCCGCAGAAAAAGAAAATCCAGTGGCGTCCAATCATTACGTTAATTGTTCTGGAGCTTTTGATTACGTGGTTTATGCTGGGGACAAAAATTGGCAGCTGGGCCATCGGACAAATTGGAAATTTCTTCACTTGGCTGATTGCTTGTGCCAGTGACGGGATCGCGTTTGCCTTCCCTTCTGTGATGGCAAATGAAACGGTAGACTTTTTCTTCAGCGCACTTCTTCCAATTATTTTCATCGTCACATTCTTTGACATCTTAACATATTTCGGCATTTTGCCATGGCTGATTGATAAAATCGGCTGGGTGATCTCAAAGGCTTCCCGCTTGCCGAAATTAGAAAGCTTTTTCTCTATTCAAATGATGTTCTTGGGAAATACAGAAGCTCTGGCAGTCATTCGCCAGCAGCTCACAGTATTAAACAACAACCGCCTGCTCACATTCGGCTTAATGAGCATGAGCAGCATCAGCGGCTCCATTATTGGATCTTACCTGTCAATGGTGCCGGCGACATACGTGTTTACAGCGATTCCTTTAAACTGCTTAAACGCACTGATTATCGCAAACCTGCTGAATCCAGTGCATGTGCCGGAGGATGAAGACATCATCTATACGCCGCCTAAAGAAGAGAAAAAAGACTTTTTCTCTACGATTTCTAACAGTATGCTTGTCGGCATGAACATGGTGATCGTTATTTTGGCAATGGTGATTGGATATGTGGCGTTAACGTCAGCAGTCAATGGCATTCTTGGTGTTTTCGTACACGGCCTGACCATTCAGACGATTTTTGCTTATCTCTTCAGTCCTTTTGCATTCCTACTTGGGCTGCCGGTACACGATGCGATGTATGTCGCTCAGCTGATGGGAATGAAATTGGCAACGAACGAGTTTGTTGCGATGCTTGACTTGAAAAATAATCTGAAAACACTGCCCCCTCACACAGTTGCGGTAGCGACGACATTCCTGACGTCATTTGCCAACTTCAGTACTGTCGGCATGATTTACGGAACGTATAACTCGATCCTTGACGGCGAAAAGTCAACCGTGATCGGGAGAAACGTGTGGAAGCTGCTCGTCAGCGGAATTGCGGTATCTTTACTAAGTGCTGCGATTGTCGGTCTGTTTGTGTGGTAGAAAAATGGAGCCATATCCCTTTTTAAGGATATGGCTCTTTTGATTATTGATAAACAGAGGAAGGCACCTGCACATCACGGATTCCAGCTGCATAAGGTCCCAAGTCATACTGGCCGAAGACGATGGCGATCCCGTTTTTCGTAAAGTAAAACGTTGTGTTTTGGTTAAGGATAATATCCTCTTTCTTTACATCAGGGAAAAACAGCGTGTCATGTTTTTTGATATAGCTGTATAGGTAATCTTTCGTTTTGCTGACTTTAGTTTTGGTATTCAGAATCTGATTCAGTGTCACCCGCTTGTGTGTGTTCAAGTCGTAGTTGAAGGACTGAACAGACGTTAAACCATGGGCGCCGCCTGAATAGATATAATTGAGCGTTTGAATGCTGAGCTTGCCTGCCGCATTATATTTGACGCTGAAGGATGTTTGATATTCCGCGTTGAAGCCCTGCTGTTCACCGGCTTTTTTGTTTTTCAGGTATTCTTGATACGATTGTTCAATGTAGGCTTTCAGCTCTTGATTGATGTTTTTTTCAAACGCGGCATTCCCGAAGTGATGCACCTGAGGATACTTTAATTCCTTGATCTTTTTGTACGTATGGCTGCTGACAGTCGGCGTTTTCGCTTGAACCGCTTTTAAAGATGGGGCCGCATATGCAAATACACTAAAAAGCAAAACAGCAGCAGCTACCGCATATTTCATCATTTTGTTCCATTTCATACAATCTCCTCCTTTTTGATCTTCTTTGTTTATCATTCCCTTTTTTCTGCAACGCACACTTTTATAGACTGATGAAGTGAAAAGAAGTTTCTAGGTCTATCTGCTCGATTTTCCCCAATAAAAAAGAGACAATATATTGTCTCTTTTTTACTATTTACGCCCGGCAATCACTTCGTGAACCGCTTGTGCCAAATCAATATTCCCAAACATCTCTAACACCGCAATGACGGTCTGGTCAGGTATGTGTTCTGACTCGTTCTTCGGCACGATCAGTTCTTCCACTGTTTTTTTCAAGCTTTCATTCAGCTTTTGCTGCGGATATGCTTTGGCATATAGCTCCAACGGATCAAGATCATGGTTCACACACCATTGGGCAAACACTAATATCATCATATTTTCGTCGCGCTCGTAAGCCTCTGCGAGCTGTTTTTCGTTCATATGTCATGCTCCTTATGAAAAGTATCTTCCTCTAAGATACAGGAGCGAATCAAATTCGTCTATCCCAATGGCGGTGGGCGGCAACTGCTTCGATAAACGCTTTGCTAAAGCCGGTGTAATCATCTTCGTCTTTTGCTGTCACAACGCCCGGCCCCTCTTTTGTGCCGACAGCTGATTTGAGGAGGTCAACTCCTTCGTTTGCCGCGCCGACCGCCTTATAGTGATTGTAGGCTTCTCTGATAAACGCCATCGCTTGTTTATCTTCTTTTAATTCAGGTCCTCCTGCGGCATAAACCGCGTCATACAGAACAGAGTCTGTCGTCAGGAATGTGCCGCTGACCTCAAGCTGCTGTCCGGCGCCGCTTGTGATGTACCCCAGCGTTTGACTGATGATATCCGCTGTGATCCCTTCTTGTTTTAAGGTATCCAGCACTGTTTGCAGTTCTTTTTCATCAAAACCATTGCCGGCGAGAACCGCGACTTTTCTCGTTGACGCTGCTTTCACTGTACGGGCTTGGCTTAATGCAGGTGAGGTAAGGATTTCTTTTGATGCTTTGCGTTTCGCCGGCGGCGCCACACCTACTCCTTTGGCGATTTCTTCTGCCAGGACAGTATCTACGTTGCTGAAGACATCTACGACCTGCCGCTGCACATCTTTGCTTTTGACCTTCCCGACCTCGAAGCAAAAGGCAGAAATGATGTGCTTTTTCTCAACCGGTGACATGCTGTTCCAGAACAGTTTTGCCTGTGAGTAGTAATTATTGAAACTGTCGCTCCGCTGGCGGATTTTTCTGCCCTCTACTTTCTCCTGATAGTGGACGTAACCGCCTTCTTCGGCTGACGCAGGAGACGGGTCATTGTTCTGCAGAGAGTTTTTATGATAAGCGACCGGCCCCTTGTTGATGGTCATACGGTGATAGCCGTCGTACTGGTTGTTATGGAACGGACATACCGGGCGGTTAATCGGAATCTCGTGGAAGTTCGGGCCGCCAAGACGGATCAGCTGTGTATCCGTATAAGAGAAAAGCCGTCCCTGCAGCAGCGGGTCATTTGTGAAGTCAATGCCCGGCACCACATTTCCCGGGTGGAATGCGACTTGCTCAGTTTCAGCAAATACATTATCCTGATTGCGGTTCAGCGTCATTTTCCCAATGATCTTCACTGGCACAAGCTCTTCCGGCCAAAGCTTCGTTGGATCAAGAATATCAAAATCAAATTTGAATTCATCTTCTTCATCTATCATCTGCACGCCTAGCTCATATTCAACAATGCCGCCGTTTTCAATCGTTTCCCACAGGTCGCGGCGGTGGAAATCAGGGTCTTTTCCGGCAATTTTCTGCGCTTCATCCCATACGAGAGAATGCACGCCGAGCACCGGCTTCCAATGGAATTTCACGAAACGCGCCTTTCCTTGTTCGTTCACAAAACGGAACGTGTGAACGCCAAAGCCCTCCATCATCCGGTAGCTGCGGGGAATGCCTCTGTCAGACATCGTCCACATCACCATGTGAGCCGACTCTGGATTATTGGCGACAAAGTCCCAAAACGTATCATGAGCTGTCGCGGCCTGAGGCATTTCATTGTGCGGCTCAGGCTTAAACGCATGCACCAAATCCGGGAATTTGATCGCATCCTGAATAAAGAACACCGGGATATTATTGCCTACTAGATCATAGTTTCCTTCTTCGGTATAGAATTTCGTCGCAAAGCCTCTGGCGTCACGCACCGTGTCAGCGGAGCCTTTGGAGCCCGCAACTGTTGAAAACCGGACAAACACGGGTGTCTTCACCGAAGGGTCCTGAAGAAATTTCGCCCGGGTGAATTCTGTCATCGGTTCGTAAACCTGAAAAAAGCCATGTACGCCATAACCGCGCGCATGCACGATCCGTTCAGGGATTCTCTCATGGTCAAAATGGGTCATCTTCTCCCGAAAGTGAAAATCCTCCATCAGCGTCGGGCCGCGAACTCCGGCTTTTAACGAATGTTCGTCCTCAGACACCCGTACACCTTGGTTTGTCGTCATTTTCTTTCCGCTGTTATCGACCCTGTACTGTTCGAGCTGCTCGTCTTTTGAGTGTTCATTGACTCGTTTGTTTTGATCATCACTCATGTCTGCTCCCCCTTTTCCTATTCCAGATCTCAAAAATAAACATTCTACAGCACATTTACCCGTGGCGATCTGCATATAAACTGCTCATCTGCTCTCTAGGTTTTTAGGTCTACTTGTCAACATGAGGTCATAAATATTTGAAATAAGCCTTCCCGAAGTGTGGAAGCGCTTACTAAAATTGTGCTGTTGAATGGGGGAGGTCATATCGTGCTTGCGATACTTGGTTTTGTGATGATCATTGTCTTCATGTATCTTATTATGTCTAACCGGCTTTCCGCTCTTATTGCCTTGATTGTCGTTCCTGTTGTGTTTGCCCTGATCAGCGGATTCGGCAAAGACCTGGGCGATATGATGCTTCAGGGTGTAACAGGCCTCGCTCCAACAGGCATCATGCTATTATTTGCGATCCTGTATTTCGGCATCATGATTGATTCAGGTTTGTTCGATCCGCTTATTGCCAAAATCTTATCCCTTGTCAAAGGAGATCCATTAAAAATCGCTGTCGGCACAGCGGTGTTGACGATGACCATTTCGCTGGACGGAGATGGGACAACAACGTATATGATTACCATTGCTGCGATGCTTCCGCTATACAAACGGCTCGGCATGAACCGGCTGGTGTTGGCGGGAATTGCAATGCTCGGGTCGGGAGTCATGAATATTATTCCGTGGGGAGGGCCGACTGCAAGGGTTTTGGCTTCTCTCAAATTGGACACGTCAGAAGTCTTCACTCCGCTGATTCCTGCTATGATTGCCGGCATTCTTTGGGTGCTTGCCGTAGCCTATATTCTAGGAAAAAAAGAACGGAAACGGCTCGGCGTCATCTCAATTGAACACCAGCACGCCTCCGATCCGGATACTGCGCCGCTCAAACGCCCCGCTCTCCAGTGGTTTAACCTGCTGCTGACTGTCGTGCTGATGGCCGCTTTGATCACCAGCCTGCTCCCGCTTCCTGTTCTTTTTATGATCGCATTTGCTATCGCCTTGATGGTGAACTATCCGAATGTAAAAGAGCAGCAAAAGCGAATCTCAGCGCATGCAGGAAATGCGTTAAACGTTGTCTCCATGGTATTTGCCGCCGGCATTTTCACAGGCATTTTGTCGGGCACAAAAATGGTAGACGCCATGGCGCATTCTCTCGTATCACTCATCCCTGACGCCATGGGCCCGCACCTGCCCTTGATTACAGCCATCGTCAGCATGCCATTTACCTTTTTTATGTCGAATGACGCCTTTTACTTCGGTGTTCTGCCGATCATCACGGAAGCCGCCGCTGCTTACGGAATAGATGCCGCAGAAATCGGCAGAGCCTCTTTGCTGGGCCAGCCTGTGCATTTGCTCAGTCCTCTCGTTCCCTCCACTTATTTATTGGTCGGAATGGCGGGCGTCAGCTTTGGCGACCATCAAAAATTCACGATCAAATGGGCAGTGGGAACAACCATTGTGATGACGATTGCGGCACTGCTGATTGGGATTATTTCGTTTTAACGTGAGAAAAGGATTTCCGCTGCCGGAAATCCTTTTTTGGTAATTTAGTTGATATATTTTATGACAGGCAAGCTTTCAGCACCTGAAGCATAGTAGTAATTTAAAACACTGAAAAAGTCTATCGCTTTGCCGGTTTTCAGATCAACGATCAATATATGGTCCCCATAGTTCTGATCATCCGCATCAAGCCTTCTAGGTGTTTTTTTACCTAACGTATCAAGGAAAGAATCATCATAACCTACCCCGGACTGATAAGCTGATACATGATGCATAAAAAGCGTGCCTGTGTCTAAGTAAACCATGATGGCTGAGCTTGAACTTGCATAACTCGAACGATAAGTGACAGGGTCAGAAATATTTTTAACCTTCACATCAGAAATGGAATGGGTGCGCTGATTATACCCGCCTCCATAGGAAAAATAATATTCTCTTTCCCAGTCTAATGAAGATGTTTTCGTATTAGAATTGTACAGCAGTGTACCATTAGCATAAACGGAACCGTCTCCATACTCAGCAACAAAGGCTTGTAAATTAGACGTTACCGATTTTACACTTGAATAATTTGAAGGGTTTTTCGCATTTAACTGAATGTTATATGAATCTCCCGTCGTTCCTTCAGAGTAAACCCGGATCATATAATCACCAGCGGGAAGCTCTTTTAAAAGCACTAAGTTCCCTGCTGCCATTGATATATTAGACGGCTGAGCTTCTCCTGTATCCCAATTGACAACATACAATTTCAGATGGTAATCGCTGTTGTCTGAAAGAATTCTTGTGATAAGGGTTCGATCTGACGAAGTACTGAAAAAGTACATATCATCAGGATTATTTTCATCAAGGACAGAGGTTGTATTGAAAACCTGGTCATCGGAGTTGTACATGGAACTTGTTTTAAAAACATTCTCATTCGAAGGCTTCTTCACTTTCATCTTTTCTGTTTTATTGTCCGTTTTAAGGCTTACTTGCTTCGCTTGATTTAATGAAACATCCTCAGTTTCCTTTTGTTTTTTCAGTTTTTCCTGCTGCTCCATGATTGGTTTATCTTTTAACACACTTTGCGCTGAGGCAGCATTTGAACTCATACATAAACTAAAAACAACAAGCAACACAGTACACAAAAAAGGCAGTGAAACAATTTTTTTGTTCTTCATATACAAACCCCTTTCCAATTTTATACTATACATATCGGCAAGGAGCTCGGATCATTTACATAAATATATTTATTTTCATAAATTGTTTATTTTTTCTATCAGTTCATTGACGCGCCATTCGAAGCAATCAGCTCTTTATACCAATAAAAGCTTTTCTTGCGGATACGGCGCAGGTCTTTCAGGTCGAATTCATCACGATTGACATAGATGAAGCCGTAGCGTTTAGAACAGCCCTGGTGAGTGGAAATTAAGTCAATCGCAGACCACGGTGAGTAGCCGAATACGTCAACACCGTCTGTAATCGCCCATTGAATTTGTTCAATGTGCTGCTTTACATAATCAATCCGGTAATCGTCATTAACCGTATCGTTTTCTTCGAGTTGATCGAAAGCGCCTAACCCGTTTTCTGTGATGATCAATGGCAGCTGGTAGCGGTCATAGATTTCACGAAGTGTGGAACGGAAGCCAACCGGATCAATTTCCCAGCCGAAATCGTTTTTCTTCAGGTTCGGGTTGGCGCTGCCGCGGTAGACGCCGTCTTCTCCCGTTTTCAAATGCTGGTCTCCTCCGCGCGCTGTTTCGTCCGAGCCGTCGCCTTTGCTTGCTTCCGCCGTTTGAGACGTGTAGTAGTTAAATGCGATAAAATCAGGCTTCGCAGATCGCAGAATCTCCATATCACCATCTTCAATGACTGGCGTATAGCCTTTTTCTTTCATATATGCCCAAGCTGTCGTGTTATAACGCCCGTGAACCGCCATATCTAAATAGAGCCAGTTGCGGATTGCATTGTAGTTGAAGGCTGCGACAACATCTTCCGGTTTTGAAGATGCCGGGTAAATCAGCGCAATGTTTGGAGCTGGGCCGATCTTGGCTTCCGGCAGCATCTCATGGCATAGATTCATAGCCTTCGCCTGTGCCACCAGCATGTGGTGATTTTGCTGATACAGTTCTTTTTTCGGGTTTTTCAGATTCGGATCAAGTGTGCCCAGCGCACTTCCATGCAGGATCATCATGTTTTGTTCATTGATCGTCAGCCAGTACTTGACACGGTCACCGAAGTGTTCAAACAGCACCTTCGAATAACGTTCAAAAGCGTCAATTGTAGATCGCTTTGACCAGCCTCCCTTTTCCTGCAATGCATTCGGCAGATCAAAGTGATACATCGTGACGATCGGTTCAATCTTATATTTGAGCAGCTCATCAATCAGATTACTGTAAAATTCAATCCCCTTTGGATTGATGTCTCCGTCGCCATCAGGAATAATGCGCGTCCAGGCGATAGAAAAACGGTATGCTTTAAAGCCCATTTCAGCAAACAGCGCAACGTCTTCTTTATAACGGTGATAATGGTCGCTGGCTACCTTAAAATCAGTCGTTCCCTCAGGATAGCTGTCGCGGGCGTCAATCACTGAAGGTCCCTTTCCATCTTCGTTCCACGCGCCTTCAACCTGATAAGCAGAAGTTGATGCTCCCCACAAAAAGTTCTCCGGAAATGCCGCAAGTTTGTTATAGTTCATCGTTTGTTCCTCCAATGTTTTAGATTAAAGAAAGAATTCTTTCTTCTGTTTTGACTTGCTTTTGATCAGTTTGAATGACGTCGGTATATTGATCTGTGTTTGTGATGATGATCGGCGTGTTCATATCAAACCCTGCTTTTATTAACTCCTCTAAATCAAATTCAGCCAGCAGATCGCCTTGTTTGACGGCTTGCCCCTGCACCACTTTAGGATAAAAGTGTTTTCCTTCCAGCTTCACCGTATCAAATCCGAGGTGAATCAGGATTTCTGTTTCCTGATGGGTGATCATGCCGAATGCATGGCCAGTCGGGAAAACGGTCGATATCACGCCATCTGCCGGAGCCACCAGCCGGCCTTTCTCCGGCAAAATCGCAATCCCCTTTCCAAGCGTCTCCGATGCGAACACCTTATCCTTCACTTCCGCTAACGGAATCACGCTTCCTTCTAATGGACTGCTGATCTGTTCATGATGTGCGACAGGTGCTGGCGGTTCCGTTTTGGCATCTGCTTTTTCTTCCGCGGGATCTTCAAAACCGACAATGTACGTTAGGATAATTGAGAGAATAAAAGATACCGAGATTCCCAAGATAAAGCCTGCAAACCCCTGTCCGTAGAAAATCGGGATGGTCAATAGACCCGGCGCACCTGAAGCGATGGCCACACTGTGAGCCTGCCCGATAATCGCGCCGCCAACAGCCGCACTGATGACACCGCATACAAAAGGTTTTTTCAGTCGGAGCGTCACCCCATAAACGGCAGGTTCCGTAATGCCGAAAATTCCGGTGACAGCGGCGGAGCCCGCAAGCGTCTTCAATTTTTTATTTTTCGTTTTTAACATGACTCCGATGGCGGCACCTGTTTGGGCAAACACAGCAGCTGCTGTAGCCGGTTTGATAGAATCCTGCCCGTTGACCGCAATATTATTTAAAATAACCGGCACGATGCCCCAGTGAATGCCGAAGATGACAAGGATCTGCCAAAGGGCTGCGATCACGGCACCGGCCAGCATCGGATTAAAATGAAAGATCGCCAGAATCACAGCCGCGATGCCATTTCCGGCATTTACGCCAATCGGCCCGAACACGATTAATGTGAGCGGCACGACCGTCACTAAACAGATCAGCGGCGTGATGAAGGTTTTTACACTGTCATGAATCAGCCTGTTTAGAAACTTCTCCATGCAGCTCATCACAAAAATCGCCAGGATGATCGGTATAACGGTTGATGTGTAATTCATTAAAACAACAGGAATGCCAAAAAAATCGGTATCCGCATTGCCATTCTTCAGTTCAATAATGGTTGGATAAATGAGCGCCCCGGCAACCGTGACAGACACAAACACGTTTGCGCCGAATTTTCGGGCAGCTGTAATGGCAAGCAGCAATGGCAGAAAATAAAACAGGCTGTCTGCGGCGGCATACAAAATCGTGTAAGTTGTATCCTCAGTTTTGAGCCAGCCGGCATTTGTACAGATCATAAGCAGGCCCTTTAAAATTCCCGCTCCCGCCATCACGCCAAGCAAAGGCGTAAAAATGCTCGATACGATATCAACCAGCCGGCCGAACAGATTCCCTTTCTGAGCATAACGCTCTGTTTGGTCATCCTGCAGCACACTTGATATCTTTCCAATCTCGCGATACACTTCGGAAACATGATTACCGATGACCACCTGAAACTGCCCGCCGCTTTCCACAACAGTCACGACATCGTCTAAAGCTTCTATTTTTTCTTTGTCTGCTTTTGAGCGGTCGTTCAGCGTAAAACGCAAGCGCGTCGCACAATGTACAAGCGAACGCACATTTTCTTCCCCGCCGACCAATTGTAAAATGTCTCTGGCTGCTGCCTGAATCCCCATTTTCCCTCATCCCTTCCGCTGAAAAATAAAAAACCTAAACTACCCCTGCCACAATAGGAACAAGTAGTTTAGGTTTTGCCTGCTGACCAGTAACAATCCTATAAAACTTCATCATTCGATTTTTCTTCAATTTTGCACCATCACCATCCCCTGAAAAAAATAAAAACCTAAATTACCACCAGCGCAGACAGAGATTCTCCGCACTCATCGTAATTTAGGTTTTGCCTGCTTATCAGTAACAATCCTAAAATCATAATATATTGATGTGAGAAAAAATTAACACACGAAAACAAAAATGTCAACGCTTTCATCATGTTTGTTTGACGACCCTTTCAATATGAATCGTTAAGTACAGAAGCTCGTCCCTGGTGAGTTTGTGTTCATATTCTTGTTCCATATACGCTTTGATTTTCTTCGTGCAGTCATACGCGCGATGATATTTTTCTTTCACCGTTTCCAGCAAAAAATCGTCCTGGCTTTCAAGATAAGTTCCGTTAAAAAGACGCTGCGCGAAAAACTTCAGGTGAGTGACAAACCGGTAATAATGCAGCGATTCTTCATCAAATTCAATATTAAAATGATATTTTACAATACTTAAAATCTCTTGCATCACTTTTGTAATGTTAATGATATTGGGCATCTCTTCATTGAGTTCGGCATTCACGATATGGAGGGCAATAAAACCTGCTTCATCCTCCGGAAGGGAAACACCTGTCTTGTTTTTCACCATGTGCAGCGCTTCTTTGCCAATGGCAAACTCATCTTTGTACAGCCGTTTGGTTTCCCACAGCAAAGCATTTTTGATATCAAGACCCTTTTTATTGCGCTGTATGGCAAAGTTAATATGATCGGTCAGCGACACGTAGATGCTGTCGTTCAGCTTTTTGCCAAGCTGTAATTTCGCGTAGCTGATAATGTCCTCACACACTTCCATACACTCAATCGGTATTTCATACAAAAGGGTTTTAAATTTCTCTGATACATCCTTGTTATCGAGAGTGAACACCTTCTCAATGCGTGCTTCATCGACCTCGTCGCCGGACTTTTTTTGGAACGCGAGCCCTCTGCCCATGATGACCAATTCGTTCCCTTGTTCATTGACCACACTGATCACGTTATTGTTGATCACCTTCGCAATCTTCATGACATGTCCCTCCAATCAGCTAAGAACAGACTACACCTTGATTGTACATTCTTTTTGTACTAGGTCAATATCTTCAGGGAAAGAGCAGCGATCCGGTCAATATACTTCACTCAGCACCGTCTGCCCGCTCTGTTTCTGAAGCAGCGCCTCAAGATGGCGTTCAAAGGATTCCTTATCTGCCCCCTGCTTCTTGACTATGCCATTCATTAAGTTGATGCTTTCGGCATTATATTTCGTATATTGTTTTTTCAGCTGATCCAGCTGTTTTCTTGTTTGTTTAGCGTTTTTCGGTGTGACCTGATTGATGAGCGCGATCATGCTGCCGGTAATCTCAAAAAAGGTGTCTCTATTGTCTTTAAGCTGCTGATTCTCATTCCGGCTCTTTTCTTGATTCCGGGTTTTTTGTAGCATTGCGAATGCCTCGCTGTTTTGTTTTTTGAGCCGCCCGTTTTCGAGTTTAATTGATTCAAGATTTTTCTTCGCTATATCTGCTTCCTCTTCTGTCATGCTGCTGCGAATGAAATATTCAGGGTTGCCGATCCCATAATCAAACGTCTCGCTTACGTGTACCATAGAACTGAATACAACCGCCAGCTGCATATCGTTTGATAGGGTCTGAAAGTCTTGCTTTTTCTTGCTGCCCAGTGATTTTACCATGCTTTGTTTGATCGTCTTTTGATCATGTTGGGCAGCGTTCTGAACATTGCTTTCGCTTTCACATGCGCTCATCGCAAGAACAGCGACCAGCAGGCTTATCAACAAGCCTATTCGCCTCATGCTCTGTCTCCTCTCTGCTGAAACCCTTCTGGAAAATGCGGCAAAATATAGTTAAATCGTACCAGATATTTGATGTGTCAGCAATAAACCAAAAGTATTATTTGACCTATATAGAACATAAACATTTTGTAAAAATTGACCACGGTTCCATCCTTTTCTATGCGGTTTCTCGTACAATAGAAGTATCGTTACTGGGGAGGGGCTCTGCAGATGAAACGTTTTACGAAACAAGAAAACAGCTGGGTTGTATATGACTGGGCAAACTCTGCTTATTCCATTGTCGTCACAACCGCGGTATTTCCGTTGTTTTATAAATCAGCCGCTGCGGAAGGCGGTGTCAGCGCTGCTCAATCAACTGCTTATTTAGGTTATACGATAGCGATTTCTACCTTTATTCTCGCCATGCTCGGCCCGATTTTAGGAACCATCGCCGACTATGAAGGCTGCAAAAAAAAGTTCTTCGGTTTCTTTGTGTCAGCCGGTGTCGCCAGCACCGCGGCGCTTGCCTTTATTCCAAGTGAACATTGGCTTCTTTTGCTGCTGTTCTACACCATATCGGCTGTCGGTTTTTCCGGCGCCAATGTATTCTACGACGCCTTCCTCGTTGACGTCACGCCTGAGGAACGGATGAATCTCGTCTCCGCCCGCGGCTTTGGCTTAGGCTATATCGGCAGCACGATCCCATTTATCCTCAGCATCGCCGTCATCCTGCTTGCACAAGCAGAAACGATTCCGATGTCCGTGTCTGCCGCAAGCCAGCTGTCCTTTTTTATAACGGCCGCTTGGTGGGGACTGTTTACCATTCCGATGCTGAAACACGTTCATCAGCGCTATTACATCAAAAGAGAACCCCGCATCATAGCCAACAGCTTTAAACGCCTCGGGCAAACGATGAAACGGATCCGGCAGTACCGGGCGCTGTTCCTCTTTCTGCTCGCTTATTTCTTTTATATCGATGGAGTCGGCACCATTATTACGATGTCGACCTCTTACGGGTCAGATTTGGGCATCAGCTCCACAAGTCTCCTGATCATCCTGTTTGTCACTCAGGTCGTCGCCGCGCCGTTTGCCATTTTATACGGAAGACTGGCGGAACGCTTCACAGGGAAAACAATGCTGTACGTTGGCATCGTCATATATATGATTGTCTGCGTATATGCGTATTTTCTGGAAACGACGTTTGATTTCTGGATTCTAGCCATGCTTGTCGCCACCTCGCAGGGCGGCATTCAAGCATTAAGCCGCTCCTATTTTGCCAAGCTCGTCCCGAAACACCATGCAAATGAATTCTTCGGCTTCTACAACATTTTCGGAAAATTCGCCTCAATTATGGGGCCGCTGCTCATCGCCGTTACCGCCCAGCTTACCGGAAAATCATCGACTGCGGTGTTCAGCCTGATCATTTTGTTTGTGATCGGGATTGTCATCCTCGCCTTTGTGCCGGAAGAAAACAGCACCAATGTCAGCCATCACGAAAATGACCTGCCCCTTTAACTGGGAGCAGGTCATTCATCATTTATTCGCTTTATTCACCTTAAGCTTTTTCCCTTTGACGGTTGTATCCTTCATGGCTTTGAGAACATGTGGGCCTTTTCCGTTTAAAATTTCCACGTACGAGGCGTTATCCATGATCGTAATGATGCCAATGTCATCAGCAGAAACCCCGTCGATTTTAGCGATCGTTCCGACAAAATCAACGGCTCTGATTTTCTTTTTCTTTCCGCCGTTAAAATACAGCTTCATGATGTCTTTATTCAGCTCTTCGCTTTTGTCCTTTTTGATTTTCGGACGGTCCTTCAGTTTAGCGAGAAAATCCGGTTTCTTTTTTGCGATTTCCTCTTGGGACGGGGCTTCTAATGTCTGAATCCCGAATCCGATATACTCTTCTATTTCAGCTAGGAACCGCTTTTCAAACGGTGCCACAAATGAAATCGCTTTTCCCTGATTCCCGGCTCGCCCTGTCCGTCCTGTACGATGTACGTAGCTTTCTTTCTCAAGGGGCAGATCATAGTTGATGACAAGGGCGATATTCTCTATATCGATCCCCCGTGCGGCGACGTCTGTCGCGACTAGATACCGGTACTCGCCTCTCTTAAATTCATTCATAACGTCAAAGCGGTCTTCCTGGATCATCCCGCCGTGAATTTTATCACATGGATACCCTAAGTCATCCAATTCATCAGTCAGCTGATTGACATGCTCTTTCGTCCGGCAGAAAATGATGCAGCTGTCAGGGTTCTCAGTAATAAGTACATCTTTCAGCAAAGAAAACTTATTCTCTTCTCTGACTTGAATCACCGCATGTTCAATATTCCTTGTGGTGAGGCCGGCCGCTTTGATTTCGATATGCTCTGGGTTTTGCATATATTGACGGCTTAATTTCTCAATATCCTCTGGCAGTGTCGCAGAAAACAGCATCGTCGTACGCTCGGTCGGGAGATGCTTGATAATCGCCTCCACCTGATCGATGAAGCCCATATTCAGCATCTCATCCGCTTCATCAATGACCAGATAGGAAAGGCGATCCAGCGGCAGCGTGCCTTTTTCAATATGATCTAGGACGCGTCCCGGTGTGCCGACAACGATATGGCTTTTTTGCTTCAGCTCGGCTTTTTGTTTATCAAAAGATGATTTTCCAAACACAGCTGTCGCTTTGATTCGTTTAAATCTTCCGATGTTCGTGATATCCTCTTTTACTTGCACGGCAAGCTCACGGGTCGGCGTCAGCACCAGTGCCTGCGGTTTGTTTTCATCCCAATCCGCCAGCTCGCAGAGAGGAATGCCAAACGCAGCCGTTTTCCCGCTTCCCGTCTGTGATTTGACGACAAGATCTTTTCGTTCAAAGGCTGCCGGAATCACGTTTCGCTGCACCTCGGTCGGTTCTGTATACCCCAGTCCTTCCAATGCTCGTAAAATGTCGTGACTGATTTGATAGTTTTTAAAATGACTCATGTATAAACTCCTGTCTCTTGCAGATGTTCTCATTATACTCTAATTTACGGCATCGTATGTGTTTTGCCGAAAAATGACGTTTTAGAAGCCATCAATCCCCTGTCTTTTTAGTTCCTGAACGGCCAATCGCGCCAGTGCATCGGCACCCGCGCGGTTCGGATGCAGCGTATCTCCATTCATATAAAGGGCAAGCGTTTTTTCCGGACCGATCGATGTAAAGTAAGATGAACTGAGGACATTCAGGTCAATAAGCCTTGTTTTTTCTTCATCGGCCAAAGCCAAAATAGAAGCCCTGTACCATCGGTTTACAGAGGAATGGATGCCTTCAGAAGTAAAGTCTGTCGCCCGGCCCTGCGGTGTTGAAAGGATGACTTCCGCTCCCTTTGCTTTCACCTGCCGAATCATATCACGCATAATCTCCTTAAATTCCGCTTCAGATTCATTATGCTTCGGATTTGTATCGTTAATGCCGAGCTGCAAAATAAAGTAATCACCCGGTTTGATGTACTTCAAGATCGCTTCCAACTGACCGTCATTTCGAAACCCTCTCGCAATCTGCCCGCCTGACGCCATGTTTCTCACTTGAAAGGTACGCTTGTCGACATAGTGAGGCAGCATCTGCCCCCAGCCCGCCTGCTTGCTGCTGTTGAGCGGATAATAATTGCACACCGTCGAATCGCCGCCGATATAGATCGTTCGGTTTGTCACCGGCTGATCAGACAATTTCTTGATTTTTAGGGCGCTGAGCGTAAAAGCGGTACCCGCCTTGCCTTCAGTCACCAGCAGATTCAGTTGCCCGTCGGTGACAGGAATTTGAAACGTATCCTCCGCACCGTCTCCCGTCATATTGATGACCTGAAACACACCCTCCGCCGCCACACTTGCCCTCGCCGTATTGCCCAGCGTCACCTTCACCTCATAAAGACCCTTCGGAAGATCCACATTAAACGTGTTGTCGCTTTTCGTCCCATTCGCCAAAAATTGAACCGCGTCACTTTTCACGCCCGTCCCGGATGCCGCCACATCCTTCATATGTTCCGGCGTTTGAAAACCGTAGCCCCTTGACGGGTTATAACGGTCAGACGCCCTTACCCCAATGTAATCAGGCTCAACCGAACCGCTTCCAAAGTCAAACTGATATACCTTCGGCTCTGACGCCTTCAGACTCTCCGCCCCGCTGAAACCCAACATTAACATCATCACAAAACCCGCCGTTATCCATTTTTTCATTAAGAATCCCCCTCTATGAAAACGCATTCATTAATGCATACTCGGTGATTGTTTCTTTATGATGACTGAATGCAGAAAAAAATTGCATTGACAAAGGAAAAGGAAGATTTTATTATATCAATAAGTGATATATCATTAGTTGATATAAGAAATGAGGTGACCGTTTGCCAAAGCAACGTCCGCAGGAAATGGATCAGCTTACCGATCCAGCCTATTATATTGTCTTAACCTTGCTGGAGCCAAAACACGGATATTCGATCATGCAGGAGATTGAGGACATGACCGATGACTCCTTTACGATCGGCCCAGCTACCTTATATACATTGTTAAAGAAACTGTTGCAGGAAGAGATCATTGAGCTTGTCAACAACGACAACCCGCGCCGCAAAGTGTACCAGACAACCCTGCACGGCCAAGAATTACTCAAAAAAGAAATTCAGCGCAGAAAAGTGATGGCTGAACACGGCGAACGCGCTTTTCAACAATTGAAAGGGGATTCATCATGAAACAGAAAAAATATATGATGTCCGACGGCTTGGCTTTTTCAGAAGAAAAAGATATGAAGAAACTCAGCGATATGGCCAGCAAAGGCTGGTTGCTCGATTCTTTTGCGGTTATGGGGTATAAACTTAGAAAAGCTGAGCCGCGGAAGTTGATTTACAGTATTGATTATCATGATGTTGGGGAAGAAAGCTTGGCGGAATACACCGAGATGTTTGAAGCGGCCGGGTGGGAACGTGTTTGCTCTTCACAAGGTATGCATATCTTTTCGGCTGAGCCTGGGACTTCGCCGATATACAGTGATCAATCCACCATGAGAGAGAAATATAAAAGAAGCGAAAAAGACGTTCGAAACGTCACCTGCACCTTGACTTTCCTGACTCTCTTGTCAATTGCACTCCATTATTTGACCGGATTAACAAATTGGGTGCCTGTGGCTTTTCTGGTTGTGACTTTTCCGTTTCTCGTGACATATGCGGCAACAAAAGCAAGAACGCTTGGAAAGTGGGGAAAATCAGTGTGACTTCTTGTCACACTTGATTACATCCCACCCTCCGCAATAGAAACTCATTTGGTTTTCTTGATCATACACATAATAACGGAGCCTTTCCCATTGATCATCAGTCGGTAAAATCTCCAATTCAATCGAATCGATGGATTCAAGATCATCCAGCTTCGATGCACTGATGTCTTCAAACCGTAAATGAATGTCACAGGTTTGAGCAGATAGTTTTAATTCAAACACAGGAATTTGAATATAACGATCATCTTCTTTCATATAGAAAGAAAACTCGTTTAATGTAAATGGACCAGTATCCGTGTGAGAAAGATGCTGTTTCATTTTCTCGTATTGTGTGATATTCATATGGATTCCTCCTCCTTTTATGTTTCATCGCCAACCATATAGATCTCCGCAGCATCGTATTCAAACCACATGATCCGTTCGCCTGAGTCCGTTAGGCACTGGAGTTTGCCTTCGGAAAAATAGTTTTTATCCGGTTGAGGGTCAGTGATCAGAAAAACATCATCATTGATGGAAGCTAACAGAAATAGAAAACCTGCAATGTCCCGATCTGTTTCATGTACTATGCATTGGAAATGAAATTGCCTTTTCGCCAGCTTCGTCACTTTGTAAGCATAGCCTTTGAAAAACTCTGACAGGTCTTCTATAAATGAACCACCCGTTATCACCTGTATCATGATTTGCTCATAGGCAAGCCCCTGCCAAAAACGATAAAAAGACTCAGCATCTTTAAGTTCGCATGATGTAACGGTTTGGTCGGGCTTAAGCTCGACCATGTCCAAATTGCCGATACTGCTTATAGAGGTTTTTTCCTAAAATCCTCCTTATTAGTTGGATAGCGCAGCGCAAATCTCTTGTCTGACTTGCTCGTACAAAAGAATGTGATGATACAAATCAGTATCGTGTTTGATCATATCCGGCGGGATGTCAGGATACAGCTCAAAAAAGCTTTTCTCCAACGAATGCCGCTGATGCCGGGGCATCCTTTTATTCGCCAGTACATAACCCAAACTGCCGGCAATAAGCATAAAAAACTCATACACTTCCGCTTCAAAGCCGTACAATTCATCAGGATACGGCGTTTCTTCAAGCTCTTGCTGTCTTTTTCTCAGTTTTTCAAACACGCGATCCTCTCCCTTCCACCACCTCATATTGCCGGCAATAAAAGCGGAACGTCTGCTCCTCCCATTCTTCCACAAGGTAGATGCCTTGCGTCTGCGGTTTAATACGGAGAAGCACATCAGACATGTCCTTTAGGGTTTCCAAATCTCGTATCGTAACGGCTGAAACGTCTTTGAATGTAAAAATAATTGAACGGAAATGATAAACAACTGCTAACTCAATCGTATAAATGGCGTCCCTATCTGTTTCTCGATAAAGACGCCATTTCTTGATATGCTGTAACAAAATTGGAGAAACTCCAGAAATATTCAATTCATTTGCCAATTTTGATTCCTCCGTTTGATGCTTCCCTATGCTCGATACTCACAGTAAGGCTTCAAATCAGGGAATGCAGCCTTTAACATCCTTTCTATTCCTTCTTCATTAACGGTAAAAATAAGATCTGACGAATCAAAAAAACCGACCTCAAAAACACATTCTTTCACAGGGGAGATATAGTCATCTTCATAAAAGTCAGCATTCCCATCAACAAACGGAACTTGTGTTAAATCGTACGGTATCGTCTCTTTAGGCACAGCAGTTAAAATAGAAAATATCACATAAATCTCAAATTCATTTAATATACGATGAAATTCCTCACCTGTGATAAAAAGATAGTCTTCACGCTCGCCGATGATATCGTTCCAATGATTCTTATCCTCGGATAAATCCATCATATTCAAAATATCGCCAATTACCCAATTATACTCAGTGATAGGCAGAGGGAATTGTTTGAAAAAATCATTTAAAAGAAAAAGATCAGAATTCGCATATTCCAGACAATACCTGCTCATGTTTTACCTCCACATCATTAAAGACACATGTTAAATGACAAACTCATCTATCTTGAAACAGGATAGGCGGATATTTATCTATCGCCTTCAATAACTCTTCACCAAACACAGTGATGGTGCATTTCCACGGATCACCCAAAAGCCCCCAAGAAAAATCCTGATGAAAAAAGAAATAATAGTCTCCGTTTGGAAATATCGGAACAGGCCATTCGCCAAATTCATCCTTAGGCATTGTCTGGTGAGGGCTAAAGATATAGCCGTCATGCTGCCAGTCTAATGCGTACATCACATCGTTCTTTTCAGTACATGATTGAAATGCTTTTAAAATAGAATTCTCTAAATCACTCAGCACTCCGCTCACATCATTATGACCAGCTTTACTGCTCATCCCGCTTGAGATATCAAACACTCGATATGGATCAGGCGGGATGATGTGATGACATCTGCTTCCAGGCTTCCATCTTATGAGCTGGTTCACTTCTGACCAGATGCTGTCTTGTTTTGTCTGACTTAAAGTGTGCCAATTCATCATGATCTCATCAACACCTTATTGGATATCCTGCTTATAAACACCAGAAGAAGTCACTGCGTAAACAGCGTTACTTGTCAGTTTCAGCTGTTGAACGTCTAGGGCTTCACCGTTCGAGTCACAGCACTTCACCTCTTGCATCGGCAGACTCACATCGGTAGAAATCAAATAAAGAGACGGCTTAAGGTCTGCTCTGTAACAGTTGACCGTCCCGACCCAAAAACCTTCTTTAGATACTGTGAGCTGATCAAATGCTTCTGATTTAGGTGCTTCATCCGACAGAATCCACACCCGTCTCACAACGTTTTCATCAAATGCGGCGACTGCATCTCCGTAATACAGCATATAAATCAATCCGTTTTTTTCTGCAAGCCCATAACAATCATCTACAACCGGCGCATCCATTTCTTCGAGCTTTCTATCAATATACATTTCCTTCTGCTTACCATCTAACGTAAAACACCACACACTATCACCCTTGGGATTTTCATCATGATAAATGCCTTCATCACATAAACCGACCCAAAGGTGTTGCTTCTCATCAAGAAGACAGCAGGAGACCCCTGAAGGCAAACAAAAAGCACTTCTCACTCTTCCCTCTTCTAAAAAAACCTTTACCTTCGGCTCATACGATTCGTAATAAACGAAGACATAGCCATTTGCACATTGTTGAAAGAGCTGAATATCGCTGTATGCAATCTGCTCTTTCACTTTAAAATCCCGAACTTCACCAGAAGGATCATAGATTGAAACAGTGATATCACCTTTCTCACCTTTTCCAATGTAAACACGCCCCTGTACATCGGCATGGAAAAAATAATCTTGGATGTCCGTGCTGATGATTTTATTCATTTTTATTTTTTTCATTGGTTATACTCCCAAGTTAGAAATTCTTTTACTCGTTAACCTTATACGCATAAAATTGTTTTGAATCAAAAGAAACAAACTCAGCCTCTACGGATATCAATCTTCTGTTTATGTCAATGAGAAAATTAGCATTTGATTGATACTCTGGTATCATAAGATTTGATAGGTTTCCGATTCCTTCCGGGTGATAACTAATCTCAAATATTTGCCAATTGTATTCTTCTGGAACAATTTTCTCCAATCTGATATCACCGTCACCTGCATTAAAATAAACAGAAGCTACATTTTGAAAGAGAATGTTATGAGTATATTTATTATTGTTTTCAAAAACTTGAATATCGAGTGAGAGTTCTTTTTTAAAGAACTGATAATCGACCTTTAAAACATCGCATCCCCCGTCAATATAATCTATCCATTGTTCAATTGTATTGTACATTGCTCTCTCCTAACTAATCTCTGAATTCTATTTACCAATGCAACTCCTTTATAGGCACAACCACCCAAGCCAAAAAAAACAAATACATTACTCCGTATATTGTTTTATCCAATCATTTAAATCATCTGTTGAATGCAAATAAGTTTCCGCAGAGTCTTTCAAATCAATCCCACTTAGAAGGATTAACATATCCCAGACTCTATCATCTTCTACTTCTGGGTCATCCGCATAAACATAAGTGCCCGCCCAATCTGACACTTCTTCTCTTGATGTTTGTTCATTTAAGACGCTTTTGATTTTATTTATGCATTCTATTAGCTTTGGCTCAGTCAAAATTTGATCACCGCGTACATCGTCTTCATTTTTAATCACCGACAATTCTTTTTTACTAAAGCTTTCTGACCTTTCAGATGATCAACAGACAATACTTTATTCGTTCTAATTGAAGAACTATCAGGAAGATCACACACAAAAACGTCAAATATTGCTTATTATTTGTTAAATTATGTTTAGAACATTTTCTATTTCTTGAACCTATTCTGATAATCTCAGAATCTGTTATTTCTATATGACAGAAGACAAGATTCGGTATCTTTAATAAAGTTTTTTCTGTTAACTGAACTCTGCTCAATATATCTATTAACTCAACGTTTTTTGAGTAATCTGATATTCTCATGAGCAACAATTGTATTTTTTATCCTCTGCTGAAGTTTTCATAAATAAATTTTTTATATTTAAACAAAGTATTTGTTTTTCATTCGTGAGTATCCACAATCATCCCTATCTTTATTTGAAACTGAGTAAAAATACGTTGCATATTGTTTATTTTCTATAATTTCACAGTTCAATGATTCGCCAAAAAATTGAAATAACTGTATTATTGATTAAACAATGTTAGCGCCATTGGAATATGATTACAATATTTTTACTAGAATGTTTATGTTATTTTAAGAATAAAAAAAGGCCACTTAGGCCTTTTACATCTTCAATCTCAAACTTGTTCTATATTATTGTCCTCAGCCACCACATCCGCCTTCCCCTGCCTCCTGACAAGCGTCAAAGCCATACCCGCAAAGATCATTGCAATGCCGAGTGTTTGAAAAAGATCCGGGCGGAATCCCGTAAACACGGTATCGAGCACGATCGCGACAGCGGGGTCGAGGAAGACAATGACCGAAATAAATTTCGTTGATAAAAATCGCAAACTGTCAAAAAACAGCAAATACACAATACCTGTATGAATAATACCAGTGGAGACGACCATGATCCAGTTTCCCTGAGACAGGTTTGCAAAAGCGCCGAAGTGAATAAACGGAATCAGGATGATAACCCCTAAACCGGTTTGCAGGAAGGTGGTCGTGTAAGGGCTGAGGTTTTGAATGCCTTTTCCCAATAAAGTGGTGAACGCATAAAACAGTGCGGCGAGAACTGCCCAAATGATTCCTGATCCCATCAGCTGTGTCAATGAAGTGCTGCCGTTAATCCCGGAAATCAGCGCCGTTCCAAGAAAGCAGATGATAATGGAGCTGACGGAGATCACATTTAATTTTTCTCTATAGATGATACTCCCCAGGAGAAGAACAAGCACAGGTGCAAGGTGGTATACAGAGATGGCAATTGTAACTGACGTTTCTTCAAAAGACTTAAATAAGAAGACCCAATTGAATACCAGAAAGAAACCGCATGCTAATGTTTGAAGGACTTCCCGCTTGCTCCATTTTTCAGTTTTATGCTGACCGGACACCAGCCAGCAAAAGCTTAAAAATAGCGTCGCGCACAGACAGCGAACGAATACCAATTCAAACGACGGCAGATTGGTATGCTCAGAGAAAAAGCCGATGGAACCGAAAATCACCATGGAAATGACCATTTTCAGCACGGCTGTTGATTTTTGTTTTGGTAATAAGAGATTTTGCTGCATCAAATGCCCCCCAGTATAGCTATCTGCAGATATAAGAGAAAATCCTCTTTTTTACATATTGATACTATTATAAAGGAAGCAGTTCCATAAATCACCCAGAGTTATTTTACGAATCTATACATAAAAAAAGCGCCTTGTAGGCGCTTTTTTCTTCTTATCTATCGAACAATTAATACAGGACAAGGTGATAATTGAGACACTTTATGGCTGACGCTTCCAAGCATCATTTCTTTCAGGCCGCTGATGCCCCGGCTTCCTACTACGATCAGGCTAACGCCTTTCTCTTTTGCGGTATTTAAAATTTCGTATGCCGGCTCTCCCTGTGCGTAAATGATGTCGGCTTGAACGCCGCTCTCGGCCGCTTTCGCTTTCGCGTTCTCAAGGATGTGTAAGCCTTCTTTTTTCACTTCTTGCCTGATTTCATCAATAAAATGTTCTGGTACATAGACAATCCCGGTCAGAGAAGAAGTCGCTACGACGGCTTCTCTCCCCACATGAAGGATGCTTAGTTCTGCCTGCTGTTCTTTTGCCAGATGCACTGCGGCATCAAGGGCTTTTGCACTCATTTCTGACCCGTCAATCGCAACTAACATTTTGTTAAACATACGCTTCCCGCCTTTCGGACTGTGGGTGGTTCATCTTTCTCTTTTATTGTCCGCCTGCTGTCTGTTATTGTCAATTGGGGTGTATGTTTATTCATAAAGTTGTCAGAGACTTTCTCCGTTTGTGGCAATGACCTGCTGATACCAGCCGAAGCTTTTTTTCTTGATGCGATTCAATGTTCCGTTCCCCTCATTGTCTCGATCAACATAAATGTAGCCATAGCGTTTTTTCATTTCGGCAGTGGACGCGCTGACAAGGTCAATCGGTCCCCATGATGTGTATCCGATTAAATCAACGCCGTCCGCAATGGCTTCCCGTGCTTCAATTAAATGTTCTCGCAGATAGTTGATTCTGTAATCGTCCTGGATCGTGCCGTCCTCGTCAACTTTGTCCACAGCGCCAAGGCCGTTTTCCACAATGAACAGCGGCTTTTGATAACGGTCGTATAAGGTATTGAGCGTGATGCGCAAGCCTTTCGGGTCAATCTGCCAGCCCCATTCTGATGATGTCAAATAAGGGTTTTTGACTCCGCCCAGCAGATTGCCTCCTGATTTCGCAAGATCTTCAGGATCAGTGCTCGCCGCCATGGACATGTAGTAGCTGAATCCGATGTAATCGACCGTATGTTTTTTCAACAATTCCTCATCGCCTTCAGCCATTTCAATTTCAATATTGTTTTCTGCCAGATAGCGTTTCATATATCCCGGGTACGCACCTCTTGCCTGCACATCTGAGAAGAAAAGTGTTTTGCGCTCATTCTCCATTGCCGCGAAGACATCCTCCGGCTTAGAGGTCATCGGATAGGTTGTTGTCGCGGCGATCATACAGCCAATTTTTGAGTCGGGAATGATCTCATGCCCCGCTTTAACGGCAAGGGCGCTGGCGACAAACTGGTGATGTGCGGCCTGGTACATCGCGTTCAATTGATGTTCTCCTTCTTCAAAAACAAGACCGCCGCCTGTAAACGGTGCATGGAGGACCACATTAATTTCGTTGAATGTCATCCAGTACTTCACTTTGTGTTGATAGCGTTTGAAAACAGTTCTGGCATAGCGTTCATAAAACTCTATGACTTTGCGGTTCTTCCAGCCGCCATAATGTTTCACAAGACCGAGCGGCATTTCATAATGAGAGATGGTCACGACTGGCTCAATATGATGCTTTAACAGCTCATCAAACAGATCATCATAAAATTTGAGGCCTTCTTCATTTGGCTCCTCTTCATCGCCATTCGGAAAAATTCTTGTCCACGCAATCGAAGTCCGGAACGCTTTGAAACCCATTTCTGCAAATAAGGCAATATCCTCTTTATAACGATGATAAAAATCAATTCCGGTATGATACAGATTTAAAGAAGTCATCGATTCATCAAATGGAGACATGATGCCGTTCGGTGATACATCAGCTGTCGAAAGTCCCTTGCCGCCCTCGTTATAAGCACCCTCCACTTGGTTGGCAGCGACCGCGCCGCCCCATAAAAACCCTTCTGGAAATCGTTTTGCATTTGCACTCATTACAGTTCACCTCATCAGTTTATTTTTTAAGATAAAGCAAGCAGCGCTTCTTTTGTTTGAACCCTGCCGATTTCTTTTACCGGCGAAAATGAATATCGGTCTGTGTTAGTGACGATAACCGGGGTGATCACGTCATATCCAGCTGCTTTAATCTGTTCCAGATCAAAGGAAACGAGAGGATCTCCAGGCGCGACCTTGTCGCCTTCTTTGACATGAGACGTGAACCATTGGCCCTCCAGTTTGACAGTGTCCAATCCAATGTGTATGAGGATTTCAGCTCCCTGATCACTCGTAATGCCAATGGCATGCTTTGTTTTAAAAACAGTGGTAACGCTTCCATTCACAGGAGAAACCACTTCTCCTTCTTCCGGCTCAATAGCAAATCCTTTTCCCATAATCCCGGCAGAAAACACTCCGTCATTGACTTCGCTTAATGCCTTGACTTCACCTTTAATCGGACTGTGAATGATTTCTCCGCTGCCCTCATGGCCATTTGTCACAGAAGGCTGCTGATCACTTTCAGACGGTACATCCTCGAATCCAATAAGATAAGCTGCCGCTGTTCCCGCAACAAACGCAAGCACAAGACCAATTATCGCGTAAATAAACGTTGGGCCGATAAAGACCGGGATACTCGGCAGCCCTGCGTTGCCTCCGACAATGTAGGAAGCGACACCCGTAACGCCGTAAAATGCGCCGCCAGCCGCACCGCCAAGTAAAGCGGCCGCAAACGGTTTTTTCAATCGCATATTAACGCCGTACATCGCGGGTTCTGTAATTCCCATCAGCGCCGTCACACTTGTGGTAAGCGCAAGCGATTTAAATTTCTTATTTCTGGAGCGAAGAAAAACCGCAAAAGATGCGCCGGCCTGCCCCATATTCGCCAAAAACATGGCGGGCAGCAAATAATCGTGGCCGTTTTGCGCGATGTTGTTAATCATAATCGGCACCAATGCATAATGCATGCCCGTCATAATGATCAAAGAGAACGTTCCCGCAAGCAAAATCATCGCCACAAGCCCGGCATGAGCAAATAAATAGTTTACGCCGACAGACAAGTATTCTCCTAAAATAGCACCCAGCGGACCAACTGTAATCAATGTCAGCGGCACGACAATCAATAATGTCATGGTCGGAACGACAATCAATTTGAGAGAAGAATGCGTGATTCGGTCAATCCATTTTTCCACATACGATGCGATCCAAATCGCAAGCAAAATCGGGATGACCGTTGATGAATAAGTGGCAGCGGTTACAGGAAGCCCGATAAAGGAAATGCTTTTCCCTGAACTGAGCAGCGCCGTCAGATCCGGATGCAGAATCGCCGCTGCAATCGCCGCCGCTACATACGGATTGCTTCCAAACTTTCTCGCCGCACTCATCGCAAGCAGGAGCGGAAGAAAGTAGAACGCACCGTCACCAACAGCTGACAGAATGACATGGACCTGGCTTTCCTCCGCCATCCAGCCGAATGTGACCGCTAGCGCAACAAGCCCTTTGATCATCCCCGCTCCCGCAATCGCAGGCAGAATCGGTGTAAACACACCAGAAATCACATCAAAGACCGCACTCAGCACATTCTTTTTCTGGCCAGATGCCCCGGCGCTCTTTTCATCACTGAGGCTGCTGTTTTGCAAAATCGCCTGATACACCTTCGGCACATCATTTCCGATGATAATTTGAAACTGCTCGCCGCTGATATTGGTGCCCATCACACCCGGCAACTGCTCCAATTGACTCCGGTCCGCTTTCGAATTGTCATAAAGATTAAAACGCAGTCTCGTCATGCAGTGAATCACGCGCTGAACATTTTCTTCACCGCCTACGAGTTGTAATATGTCTCTCGATAATTTATCATAATCCATGTGTATACCTCCTTTTTTTGGGGGAACTGGCTGGATGAAAGGTGGCCGCCTTTCTCCAGCTTTTTTTGTATTTAATGCTGCATCACCTCCAAAATGAGAATAAAAAAAACCTAAATGACACAGATTGCGAGAGTCTCCTCCTGCACCTGTACCATTTAGGTTTTGCCTGCTTTCGCAGTAACAATCCTGACGGGTCGCTGTATTTGTTTTGTAGGTATACTTTAGCACTAGATTTATGGGATGTCAACGCTTTCATTTTTGGTTTTGGACCTGAATATTTTACTTTTTAAATAACATTGTTTCTAATTTATCTAGCTCTGCCACAAGAGGTTCTTGATAGCTTTCACCTAGATATGTTTCAAAATATGCACGTAAAGCTCCTTTTACAAAAGTTTATTTTTTAATATTTTCTTGTCCTCATTACTATTTAATAACTCGTCTACTCTTTTTAATCTTCTTAAAAGAGTATTTAAATAGTTATGATCTTCTCGATTTACTCTGTTCTTTTTTTCTAATACTAAATCAATAACTTTTTGGACTTGTTTTTTAATCTTTGTTTCGCTATACACCACAAACTCCTATTTCCTAAGAATCTACCCTCTAAAATACGAAAAACCTTTTATTCTAAAAATAAACAAAAGCCTCAAAAGGATTTCCCAATCAAGTCTTGCTATTAGTTTATGAATCTATTTCGTATTTTTTTATACAAGGGCTATTACCTATCTGTATAAATTTCTGCTTTTTTCCATTATTATTTAACTTTTAATATTTAAACAGACTCTCTTAAAAATTCTATACTTATCCTGTCAACCTTCATCTCAACATTTTTACCAATCAAATAAGGATATTCTGAAAAATACTCATCTTCATCAGTAAGAACGATTCCTGCATCAATAGAATCCTCTTGTAAAACCCCCCTAATATAATATTGATAACCTAAACCAATACGTTCTAATTCTTTTGTTTCTTCTTTATTTTCACGAATAACTAACTCATCCAAAATAGTAAAACCAACTAATACAGAATATTTTTTCCCCACTTCAATTTCATAAGGACAAACAGAAGAAAAACCTGTGAATTCAACACCTTCAATTTCGAGGATCACTTCCTCTTCGATATGTGGATCAATTCCTTTAACAAGCGCTTTATATATCATAGTAGAACCTCTTTGATTTGTTTATTATATTGAATGAGATAGAGATTGTTTTTATACATTAAAACCTTGAAAGGCGTTTTGCCAATCAAGGTTTTATCATAGGCTAAGGCTCAAAAGCTGTTTTTTCTGGAAATACACCTCCTTCTCTTACTAAACAAACAGCTAATCTTTGTGCAGCTCGATCAAAATAAAATGTTGACAGGAGATCTTTATCAGGAATTTCTTCTAACTCTGAAAACTTCCTAGTTATTTTATTTAATTTCATTTTGCCCATAGTATTTTCATTAGGCCCGAATTTGTAAACCACACTTTCATCATCTTCATATTCTTTTAGTAATAAAACGTATGAAGCCAATGTTTTTTCCTCATTTAATAAAATCTAATTCACTGCACTTTTCTTTTATCCATTCTATTCTTTCATCAGCTTCCTTTTTTGATAAAATACCTCGTTTATTTTTGTACTTAATATTTTCTTTTGCCCAAATTAAAATGATCTTGGTATATTCCACTGTCTCTATTGTGCATATACTATCTTCTTCTTCGTCTGCGAAAATATCTTCAACCACAGTTTTATGTTTATCAGAACTAATTATATTTACATTTCCTCCACTTTCGTATATTGGTAATTTTCCAGCTAATACTTTTATTAAATGCTCAATCTCTTCTTTTATGCTATTAAAATCACTAAATATATCAGATCCTAATGAATTACTAATGAGGTAACCATTTTTAAGTGACTCTTCTTTTTCGAAATCCAAAATGACTTCATCATAATCATCTTTATATTCAATCTTATACTTATACTCGAGCAATTAAACTATCTCCCATCTGTTTTTTAATATACAGGGTATGCCGATACTACCTTACCATTTTTTACAATTATCTCAATCGTCATACCATTACTAGCTGTTCCTCTATATCTGTTATTCTTATATAAAACTTTATTATCAAAAGCTAAATTTATTTCATTAATTACTTGTTGTGGAGTCCATTCTCTCGGAAAAAAAGTAGATTTTGCTTTTTTTGTTACCCCATTCACTTCTATATTCGCTCTATAAACACCATATTTATTTGGCGGATCTACATTACCAATAACTTTACCATGACTTTTTGAAAGGCCTTCGTAATGAAATCCAACTGCTTTATCTTTCACTATTTCACCGTCAAAAATATGATTTAGTGCATTACTTTTACTACCTTTTTTGAAGTTATCTGTTGCTGTAAGATCCGATATTTTCCAAATTGGTTGATATGAATTTTTCTTCTCAACACTCGGAATTCTGGTAAGTGCTTTCTCTCCCTTACTCCACACAAAAACATACTTTCCAATCTTAGCAATAGGAATAATAAAAAGAGTACTCAATATTCGTTCATCAACCGAAACTTTTTTATTAGTTTTAGGATCTTCGCCAGTTGTTGCCCGAATTCCATCATTAACAACAAAAAACTCACCTATTGTATCCGTTACTTTCCCTAAACCAGGTGCTTCTTCATCAATATTTTTGACTCCGCCAGCACTTCTGCCTTCTGGAATCTTTTCAACAATTTCTATACTAGGTTTACCATTTTTAAGATATCGTCGAACGATTTGGCCATTTTCGTAGATACTGTATACTCCGCCGATATAGTTTATATCTGCTTGATTCCTCACAGTTTCATCAGCAACATCTACTCTTTGGACCACTTTCCAGCCTTTAACGTTATAAAGTTTACCATTTATCACTCGAATATCTCCAGCTACTTTTGGAGATATCATAGCTGCTTCTTTCTGCAGTACCGTCAAGTTACTGTCATCACCATAAATCTCGCGCTCGATCTTCTGTTGTTTGTCATCCATCATCACAGAATCAACGTTTGATTGCTTATGTTTCTCCAGTTTCTTCAGCATCATCTCCATCGGTGAATCATCCGCCTGCTTCATTTGCGGATTGATGGCGCCGAAGGTTTGGTTGATCTTTTCTTCTTCCTGTGATTTCAAGATGGAGCCGCTTTTGTAGCCTGTGATTTCAATTTTCGGACCGGTGTACATCGTTTCGAGCTGATCGATATATTTTTTCATCGTTTGAAAATCTGATTTTGGCGTTTCTAGTGCTTGAGTTTGCTGGCCGTCAAATTGAAAGAGCTTATTCAGGGTGTCCGAAATCAGTCGCTCAGCCTGTTCTGTTTCCAACCGAAAAAAGGAGTCATTGACTGTCGGCAGGCTGACGATGTGGCCGATGGCTGATGTCTGCCGATTCACTGCGTCTGTGAGCTGCTCTGTCACTTCTCGTGCATGCTTGATCCCATGTCTGGCATCGTGTGAGAGAAAAGCCTCCGCAATCATGCCGTGGGAGTCAGATTCTACAGAGGAAATCGCATGCTGTGTTTGCTTCAGCACTTTTTTGTATTCGTCGATAAACATGCCAAAGAAAAGGAGAAAAGGCTTGTGGCACTCCTCGTAAAAGGTCCGGATGGCATCTCCGCCTTTTCCTTTTAACGCATCCTTCATGCCTGCCAGATGCTCAACACTTTTTTCCAGCTTCTCCAGCTGCTGTTTTTGCTTGTCCAGTTTCTCAATCGTATGCTGAATGCCCTCGTGAAGAGCGTGGACATCTAATGTTTTCAATCCCTTGTCCTCCCGCGCTTTATTTCATGGAAGATGATATGTTTTCGTCCGTTTCCTTCATGGCGTTTACCGCGCTTTCCGTTTGTGCGATATGCTTGGCCAGAACGGATGCATATGCTTCAGTGAGCTCTTTGATGTCCTCATTTAATTGCTCGATGGACTTCACAACGTTTAAATGATTTTTGCCTGAGAGATGGCCGGGCACGGAGGACTTGAGTTCAGCTGAATTCTTGAGCTGAGAAAGCCCTTGCTTCACTGTGCCATAGACCATTTTAATTTCCTGAGCCATTTGTGCTCACCTCACTTTTTATGTTTTTCCTTCTCTATTTCATGCTCTATTCTCGTGATTTGGCGTCTGATGGAATAGACGTCGCCCTCTAATGAGTGGATTTTTCCTTCGATGCTTTCAATGATTTCGCTGACCTGTTCACTTTTGATTTGACGATATGCTTTGTTCATTCCTTCACGAATATCTTCAAATCGCTCCGCATGTGTTCCTCTCCATGCCTCTCGGTTAAGATGAGGCCGATGAATGAGATGCTGGGCCTCGGAAAATTCGTGTTTGATTTGCCTGATTTCGTGCAGCACTCGTTTTAACTGATGGATCTGTTCCTGTTTTTCATGTAAGTCGGCTTTTACCGAATGTAACAACATTTCACTATGCATGCCGCAACACCTCGTGTTTCTATCAAACTGTGTAAATTCTTTACAATACAGACTATTTTCATATTACATGATGGGTCATATTGGATAAATAGGTAAAAAGGTTTGTCTTAAGAGGCGTTTCACTCGTTCTAATTTGCTAAAAATTCGATCTCATCACCTTATGAGAGGAGAAAACAATCATAGGAGGGACTTTTTATTTAAGTCTTTAATCTCTCTTCCATTTCTATTTTTTCTCCCACTTAACTGTTTCTTATAGTCAATAAAACTCATAAAAAACGCCTTCCTACGAAGGCGCTTCTCCATCTTATTTAGTTCCCCATACAGCCTCACCACTGCCATTCAACACACTAAACGTCATCACGTTCTTCTCTCTCACCGAATCCCACTGGCGTAAAAATACGCCATTATACGTCTTGCCGGCTAACGTGATTTCGGCTGCGTCATTTCCAGTTTTCTTCCACGTTCCGGTCATTTCCCCGGAAATGGTGTGGTCTTTGTTGAGCTGAATGTTGATGGTTTTTTTGATGTCGGCTGAGATGTCTTTTCCGTGCTGGATGAGTTTGTATGTTCCTGTGATGTCTTTTTGCTTTACTTTTTTCAGTGTTTCACCTGCGTATCGATATGGCGCTGCTACCGGCCAGCCGTCTTTGTTCATGAACATCTGGTGGACCCTGACTTCGTGTTCTTCACCTCTGCCCGTGAAGCGGGTGTGGAAGATTAAATAGGAACGGCCGGTTTTTTCGTCATAATAGGCTGAGTTGTGGCCCGGTGAGACGTATCCGGCTCCTTTTTCAGTTTCTGTTTCAAATGAATAGCTGCCCATGAGTTTGACGCCGTACGGCTCAATGGAGCGGTCATCGAAGAATGTGCCTTCTTTGCCTTTGACATCAATCATTGGATTGCCCTCTGCGTCATAATACGGGCCATCTGGTTGTTTGGAGCGGGCGACACGGATGTTGTAGCCGCCTGTTGCGTCTAGACCGCCATATGATAGGTATAAGTAGTAGTAGTTGGTGTCTGGATTGTAGAGGATATATGGGCCTTCGATTCTGCTGTGGTTGCCGCCGAGCAGTTTTTTGCCGTACCCCTGTCCAGGGAGCGGGAAGCCAGTTTTCGGATTCATTTCCAGGATGAAAATGCCGCCTGAATATGAACCGTACACCATCCACAGCTTGCCGTTTTTATCAAAAAAGGTGTGCGGGTCTACGACGTTCGGGTGTTTTGTTGCGTCATACGGTGTTCCGTCATTGCTTGTGCCTTCCATGCCTGATTTCAAAAAGATGCCCTTGTTTTTATAGGGCCCTTCGATGTTGTCAGCGACGGCCACTCCCATGGCGGATCTTGGTGAGTCACCGCGGCAGGCATTGTAGTACATATAGTATTTGCCGTCCGCCAGCTGCGCGACATCAGCCGCCCACAGGGTATCGGATTGCGCCCATTCGAAGGTATCTTTTAATTCTTCATAGACATTGGGAATAAGAGGGTTATTGTTGCTGACACTGCCAGTCAGCTGCTGCCATTGCATGAGGTCATTTGTTTTCGCTGAAGCTAAGTGAGATCCGAAAACATAAAAGCTGCCGTTCGTCTCAATGATGGAAGGATCATGGACGCTGACTTCTTTAAAGACGGGTTTTTCTGCCTTTTGTGCATGGGCAGCGTTGGGCAGGGTGAAAGCCATGAGAAGAGCAGCAAGGAAACATACACGAAACAATCGGTTGAACATCTGAACAGTTCGCCTCTCTTTTTTATTAAATTTTTAAGCGCTTACATTTCATGAAGGAACACCCGCCCTTTAGGAAGGCCGGATGTTTTCATATTCAAACGGATAGGTGATTCCCCACTGTTGTCTTACATTGTCCATGATGCTCATGACATCCAGGGAGAGACTGATGGTTTGGCTGCCTGTTTGATGCAGGACTGCATTTTGCATATCCTCTACTTCATAGTTCAACCCTTTTGCAGTTTCTCCTTCTTCAATCACCTCTGTTTTTCCATTGGCGTACGTAATGAGTGCTTTGTCCGGCCTTGTAAAATCGTCGACTGTGATAAAGCCGTTTTCTCCAGCGACTACGCCTCTTTTTGGCATTTTTGCGCGCATGGTCAGCGATATGACGGCTATTTCGCTGTCGGTGTTTTTTAAGATGATGCCTGACTGCTCGTCTACACCTGTATCAGCCGGCTTGGCCGTGCTGAGGATCTCATTCGGCTGGCTCGTGAGAAAATATCTTGCGAACGAGAGCGCATAGGCTCCTGTGTCTAAGAGTGCGCCGCCAGCCAGTTCCTGATTAAAGAACCGGTTTGTGACGTCGTATGGCTTGCACGTTCCAAAGGAGACTTGAACCATTTTAAGGGGCCCGATGCGACCCGCCTTTACGATCTCCCGGAGTTTTTTATACAGCGGCATATGGTAGATGGTCATCGCTTCAGATACAATAAGCTGTTTTTCTTTAGCCAAACCGATGATCTCCTTTAGCTGTCTCGCATTGACGGTAATGGCCTTCTCACAAAGAACATGCTTGTGATGCTGAAGGCTTTTCATCATATATTCATAGTGGTTTAAATGCGGAGTGGCAATGTAGACAATATCAACATTCTCATCTAGCAGCAGTTCTTCGTAGCTGCCATAGGCTTTTTCCACATGATGCTCCTTGGCGAACGCCTTGGCTTTATCCAAGCTTCGTGACCCTGCAGCATAGACCGTTCCGTTTACTTCTCTCAGCGCTTTGGCGAAATCTGAGGCGATTGCGCCAAGGCCGATGATTCCCCAATGTAAGCTCTTCACTGCACTTCGCTCCCCTTCTATTTGAACTCATATCTAGAGTACGACAGCAGCCGCCCGCACACCTGTCTTGCTATGGTGTGCAATGTGCTAGATTTCTGCGTCACGATATCACAATACCAATCTAACTTGTTAAAGACTGTAAAAAACCTTTTGACTTCTATTGCTGAAACAATTAATATAATACTCAGTTAATAGTTATCAGAATTTTTAGGAATTGAGTGATTCATATGACACTGCACAAAGAGCGCCGGATCGGCCGGCTGTCTGTTCTTCTGCTGCTTCATGAAGCTGAAGAACGTTCACAGGTCGAGGAGCTGGAGCGAGATGGATGGAAGGTCTGTCTCGGCAAGGTAGGATCAATGGACGCGCATAAAGTAGTAGCTGCAATTGAAACCGCTTCCAAAAAGAGCGGAGTCATTCAATCCGAGGGTTACCGTGAGTCACATGCGCTTTATCATGCGACGATGGAGGCTTTACATGGCGTGACCAGAGGTGAAATGCTGCTTGGATCACTGCTTCGGACGGTTGGCCTGAGGTTCGCCGTTTTGAGGGGAAATCCTTATGAAAGCGAAGCGGAAGGCGATTGGATTGCTGTCTCGCTTTACGGAACAATCGGGGCGCCGATTAAAGGACTTGAGCATGAAACATTCGGCGTTGGAATTAATCACATATGAAACAGCCCATAGATCTTAGACGATAGGGGGCTATGCGTGAAATTAAATTTTCACAGCATAGCCCCTTTTTGTATGGGCGCTTTACCAAAGTAAAGACAAAGGAGTTGGGCTTATGGTGACATTAGACGGTTCTTCATTGACAACAGCCGACGTCGCGCGAGTGCTGTTTGATTTTGAAGAGACAGCGGCTTCCGAAGAAAGTATGGAGCGTGTGAAAAAAAGCAGAGCGGCAGTGGAGCGGATTGTTCACGAAGAAAAGACAATATACGGCATTACCACCGGATTTGGCAAATTCAGTGATGTCCTGATTCAGAAGGAAGACTCGGCGGCTCTGCAGCTGAATTTAATTCTTTCACATGCCTGCGGTGTCGGCGATCCTTTTCCTGAGTGTGTTTCCAGGGCCATGCTGCTTTTGCGCGCCAATGCGCTGTTAAAAGGTTTTTCCGGTGTACGTGCGGAGCTGATTGAGCAATTGCTTGCCTTTTTAAATAAACGCGTCCATCCTGTCATTCCACAGCAGGGATCACTTGGCGCAAGCGGGGATCTGGCGCCGCTCTCCCATCTGGCGCTTGCACTGATCGGGCAAGGAGAAGTCTTTTTTGAGGGAGAAAGGATGCCGGCAATGAAAGGCTTGAAAAAAGCCGGCATTCAGCCGGTAGCGCTGACATCCAAGGAAGGGCTTGCCCTGATTAACGGCACACAGGCTATGACCGCTATGGGTGTGGTCGCATACATTGAAGCGGAAAAACTAGCCTACCAAACAGAGCGCATTGCCAGCTTAACGATTGAAGGGCTCCGCGGGATTATCGATGCGTTTGACGAGGATATTCACTCCGCACGCGGTTATCAGGAGCAGATCGATGTCGCAGAACGAATCCGTTTTTATCTATCTGACAGCAGCCTGACGACCTCTCAAGGAGAACTGCGTGTCCAGGATGCATATTCATTGCGCTGTATTCCGCAAGTGCACGGTGCGACCTGGCAGACGTTAGGCTACGTGAAGGAAAAATTAGAGATTGAGATGAATGCAGCTACGGACAATCCTCTTATTTTCAATGATGGTGACAAAGTCATTTCTGGCGGAAACTTTCACGGGCAGCCGATCGCCTTTGCCATGGATTTTCTAAAAATCGCAGTATCAGAGCTTGCGAATATCGCAGAGCGCAGGATAGAGCGCCTTGTGAACCCGCAGCTGAATGACCTGCCGCCGTTCCTAAGCCCTCATCCCGGTCTGCAATCCGGTGCAATGATCATGCAGTATGCCGCTGCCTCGCTTGTTTCTGAAAATAAAACACTGGCCCATCCTGCAAGTGTGGATTCTATTCCGTCATCCGCCAACCAAGAAGACCATGTCAGCATGGGAACCATCGCCGCTCGGCATGCTTATCAGGTGATCGCGAATACGAGAAGAGTGATTGCGATTGAAGCGATTTGCGCATTGCAGGCTGTTGAATACAGAGGCATAGAACATGCAGCGTCCTACACCAAACAGCTTTTTCAAGAAATGAGAAAAGTCGTGCCGTCCATTCAGCAGGACCGTGTTTTTTCCTATGACATCGAATGCTTGACTGCCTGGCTGAAGAAGGAATCTTTATTACCATATCAACAGAACGAAGAATTGAGGGGGATGAACATATGACTGATGTAAAAAAATCAATCCGTGCCAACCGGGGGACAGAGCTTGAATGTTTAGGGTGGGAACAAGAGGCGGTGCTTCGGATGCTTCGCAACAACCTTGATCCAGATGTCGCCGAGAAGCCCGAGGACCTAATCGTATACGGCGGGATTGGCAAAGCCGCTCGGGATTGGGATGCATTTCGCGCCATTGAGCATTCTCTGAAAACACTAAAACATGATGAGACATTGCTCGTGCAATCCGGAAAGCCCGTTGGCATGTTCCGTACGCACCCGCAGGCGCCGCGCGTGCTTTTAGCAAACTCTGTTCTTGTTCCAAAGTGGGCGAACTGGGAGCATTTCCACGAGCTTGAGAAAAAAGGGTTAATGATGTACGGGCAAATGACAGCTGGCAGCTGGATTTACATTGGCTCACAAGGCATTTTGCAAGGAACGTATGAAACCTTCGCTGAGCTCGCGAGACAGCATTTCGGAGGCAGCTTAAAAGGAACATTGACGCTGACAGCCGGTCTCGGCGGAATGGGAGGCGCCCAGCCGCTGTCTGTCACGATGAATGACGGAGTTGTGATTGCCGTCGAGGTTGATGAAAAACGAATCGACAAACGAATTGAAACGAAATACTGTGACCGTAAAACAGCGTCGATTGAGGAAGCCTTAGCGTGGGCTGAAGAGGCAAAGCTAGCAGGAAAACCTTTGTCCATTGCGCTTCTCGGAAACGCGGCTGAGGTGCATCACACACTTTTGAACCGAGGCGTCAAAATTGATATTGTGACAGATCAAACATCTGCCCATGACCCTTTAATCGGTTATGTTCCCGAGGGCTACTCCCTTGATGAAGCTGACCGTTTGCGTCAAGACAATCCAGAGCTTTACGTGCGCCTTGCGAAGCAAAGCATGAAAAAACATGTCGAAGCCATGCTGGCCTTTCAGCAAAAGGGCTCTATTGTATTTGACTACGGCAACAATATCCGGCAAGTCGCAAAGGATGAAGGGCTGGAGAATGCCTTCGATTTTCAGGGGTTTGTCCCTGCCTACATCCGCCCCTTATTCTGTGAAGGAAAAGGGCCGTTCCGCTGGGCGGCGCTTTCCGGAGATCCGGCAGATATTTACCGTACGGATGCGTTATTAAAAGAACTGTTCCCGACAAATAAAGCCCTTCACCGCTGGATTGATATGGCACAGGAAAAAGTCACCTTCCAAGGCTTGCCGTCCCGTATTTGCTGGCTTGGATATGGAGAACGAAAAAAAATGGGCCTCGCCATTAACGAGCTGGTTAGAACCGGGGAGCTAAAAGCGCCTGTCGTGATTGGGAGAGATCATTTGGACTGCGGGTCTGTCGCCTCTCCAAACCGGGAGACAGAAGCGATGAAGGACGGAAGTGACGCTGTCGGCGATTGGGCTGTACTCAATGCGCTTGTCAACACGGCGGCGGGTGCAAGCTGGGTTTCCTTCCACCATGGCGGCGGTGTTGGAATGGGCTATTCCCTGCATGCCGGCATGGTTGCCGTTGCCGATGGAAGTGAGCTGGCTGACGAGCGGCTCGCCCGTGTCTTAACGAGCGACCCGGGCATGGGTATTATCCGCCACGCGGATGCGGGTTATGAACGTGCCGTTGAAGTAGCGAAGGAACAGGACATTATCGTGCCGATGCAAAAATAAGGGAGTGATGACATGTCGAAACAAATTGATACGATTCTCATCAACATCGGTCAGCTTTTGACGATGGAAAGCAGCGGCCCGCGCGCGGGCAACAGCATGCAGGATCTTCATGTGATCGAAGACGCTGTTGTCGGAATCCACGAACAGAAGATTGTGTTCGCCGGAAAAAAAGGGACTGAAGCCGATTACGAGGCAGACGACATCATTGACTGTTCGGGACGGCTTGTAACGCCGGGCCTCGTCGATCCGCATACCCATCTTGTATTTGGCGGATCTCGGGAAAAGGAGATGAATCTAAAGCTTCAGGGCATCTCCTATTTAGATATTCTGGCGCAGGGAGGCGGTATTTTGTCCACTGTCAAAGACACCCGGACCGCCTCAGAAGAAGAGCTGCTGCAAAAAGGCCGTTTTCATCTGCAAAGAATGCTGTCATACGGCACGACCACGGCTGAAGTGAAGAGCGGCTACGGCTTAGATAAAGATACTGAGCTGAAACAATTGCGTGTCGTGAAAAAACTGCATGAGAGCCAGCCCATTGACCTTGTCTCCACATTCATGGGGGCTCATGCCATTCCTCCTGAAGATAAGGACAGCCCCGATGAATTTTTAGATCGCATGCTGGATCTCTTGCCAGAAATAAAAGAGGGGGAGCTCGCAGCCTTTGCAGATATTTTTACAGAAACAGGCGTTTTTACAGTCAGTCAATCCCGACGTTACTTAAAAAAAGCGGCTGAGGCGGGATTCGGATTAAAAATCCACGCTGATGAAATTGATCCTCTTGGAGGAGCTGAATTAGCGGCTGAGCTAAGAGCTGTCTCAGCCGATCACTTGGTGGGCGCCTCTGATGAAGGCATACAGCAAATGGCTGAATCAGGAACCATCGCCGTCCTCTTGCCGGGCACGACATTTTATCTCGGCAAACACACATATGCCAGGGCAAGAGACATGATTGATGCGGGCGTACGTGTGAGCCTGGCAACGGACTTTAACCCGGGCAGCTCCCCAACTGAAAATATTCAGCTGATCATGTCGATTGCCGCGCTTCATCTGAAAATGACCGCAGAAGAAATATGGCACGCGGTCACAGTCAACGCCGCATATGCCATAGGAAAAGGCGAAGAAGCAGGGCAGCTCAAAGCTGGCCGCTCAGCTGATCTAGTCATTTGGCAAGCCTCGAATTACATGTATATTCCGTATCACTACGGCGTCAATCATGTACATCAAGTCATGAAAAACGGAACAATTGTTGTCAACAGGGAGGGAGCCATTCTTGGATAAATACCCTTTTCTCAGAGAGGCCGGTTCATCGTTTAAAGACCGGGATGTAACGAAAATGAGCGATCTGATAGAAAAATGGGATGGCCAAGGCATTAAGGGGCCGGCGCTGATAGGTGCCCCCCTGTCAAAATCATCCATCAGTCATTCCGGCGCTTCCTTTGCCCCCGGAACAATCCGCCAGGCTCTAAAACATTCATCTGCTTATTCTGCGGAGCTTGGGGAACATGTCGTATCAGATTTTCTTTATGATCTGGGGGATGTCGATATTCATGTGACTGATATCGTGAAATCACATGATCAAATCTTCCAAACCATGCATGCTCTGCTTTCAGATCACCCAGATTGGGTACCGCTCATACTCGGGGGAGATAACTCTATCAGCTACTCCACCATAAAAGCGATTGCGCAAACGAAAGGAACGACAGCCGTTATTCAATTTGATGCCCATCATGATGTGCGGAACACGGAGGACGGAGGGCCGACAAACGGCACCCCCTTCCGCCGCCTTTTGGATGAAGAGATCATAGAAGGCCAGCATTTAATTCAACTGGGTATCAGAGAATTCAGCAACAGCCTGGCTTATGAAACATACGCGAAAAAACATCACGTGGATATCCGCACGATGGGAATGATTCGTGAAAAAGGACTGATCCCGACCATTAAAGAGATCCTGCCTGCCGTTCAAACTAGAACAGACTTCATTTTTATATCTGTTGATATGGATGTCTTAGACCAGTCCCATGCCCCCGGCTGTCCAGCGATTGGCCCGGGTGGCCTCTATACAGACGAATTACTCGAAGCAATCAAGTACATCGCACAAGAGCCCAATGTCGCAGGGATCGAAATCGTTGAAGTTGATCCCACCCTCGATTTTCGAGATATGACAAGCAGAGCCGCAGCTCACGTTCTGTTACACGCATTAAAAGGAATGAAACGCTCCCGATTCAAGTGATCTTCCGGCAGGTTGTATTTTGGTTACAAGAAAACTCATCTGCCTGATAAACGGCAGCTAAAAGGAGGACGAAACGGTGGGTCTTCAAGAGAAAAGCGGCCATCAGCTAAAACGGACAATGAAAAGCAGGCACTTATTTATGATTTCATTGGGAGGCGTCATAGGAACAGGACTTTTCCTCAGTACGGGCTATACGCTCAGCCAAGCCGGTCCCGGCGGTACGATACTCGCTTATTTAATCGGCGGATTGATGATGTACCTCGTCATGCAATGTCTCGGTGAATTGTCGGTCGCCATGCCGGTGACCGGTTCCTTTCAAAAATACGCCACAACATTTATCGGGCCATCTACCGGTTTTATGGTCGGCATCATGTACTGGGTGAATTGGGTGGTGACGGTAGGTTCTGAGTTTACCGCATCCGGTATTCTCATGCAGCGCTGGTTTCCTGACAGCAGCGTATGGATGTGGAGTGCGATTTTTGCAGCTCTCCTTTTCGTATGCAACGCATTTTCAGTCAAATTATTTGCGGAAACTGAATTTTGGTTTTCGAGCGTGAAGATTGTCACCATCATTTTATTTATCATTTTAGGAGGCGCCGCCATGTTTGGCTTGATCTCTTTAAACGGGACGGCTGATGCCCCTATATTTTCAAATTTCACAGGTCATGGAGGATTGTTTCCGAACGGCTTTCTCGCTGTATTTATCGCCATGATATCTGTGAGTTTTGCCTTTTCCGGAACAGAATTAATCGGAGTCACAGCAGGTGAATCCGCAAATCCTCAAAAGGATATTCCGCGTTCCATCCGCAATGTCGCATGGCGGACAGTCATTTTTTTCATCGGTGCCGTCTTCGTATTATCCGGACTGATTTCATGGAAAGAAGCAGGAGTAATTGAAAGCCCCTTTGTAGCAGTATTTGCAGAAATCGGAATCCCGTACGCCGCAGATATTATGAATTTTGTTATATTAACAGCTTTGCTGTCCGTTGCCAATTCAGGCCTATATGCCTCAACCCGTATGCTGTGGTCGTTAGCAAATGAAAACATGATCAGCTCTCGTTTTAAAAAAGTCACATCTAAAGGCATTCCACTAAATGCCTTAATCATCAGTATGGCTGTATCTTGTTTATCTCTCGTTTCCAGTATTGTGGCGCCTGGAACTGTTTATGTGGTGATGGTAGCGATTGCTGGATTTGCAGGGGTCGTGGTCTGGATGAGCATTGCGCTGTCTCAACTCTTGTTCCGAAAGAGATTTCTTAAAAAAGGGGGGAATGTAAAAGATCTGACATTTCGCACACCGCTTTATCCTCTTATGCCTATAGCCGCTCTTTTATTATGTTCAGCTTCTTGTATCGGTCTCGCTTTTGATCCCAATCAAAGAATCGCTCTCTTCTGCGGAATCCCTTGTATCATCCTATGCTATCTCATCTTCTATTTCAGAAGAAATCTTACGAAAGCAAAAAAAATCGGACAAGAGGAATATCCGATTGATCACATCCTTTAATCAAAACAGCACACCCCACTCAGGATGGGATGTGCTTTATTTTTATTCTGTAATTAACGTATGAATCAGCTTCGGCGCCTTCGCCTCCGCTGCGATACGGATATTGTCATATACTTTCGCGATGACTTCATCGACATTTTCCCGGTTGGCATAGAGCGTCACGAGAGGTTCGCCTTTTTCAACCTTGTCGCCGACCTTTTTGCGGAGCATGATGCCGACGGCTAAATCGATTTCGTCTTCTTTTGTGGCGCGTCCGGCACCTAACAGCATGGCTGCGACGCCGATTTCGTCTGCGACAATTTCGGAGACGACACCCGCTTCTTTGGCTGGCACATCAATGTGATAAGCCGCTTGCGGAAGCTTAGACGGATCATCAACAATCGAGCTGTCACCGCCTTGGTTTTTCAAGAAATCTTTGAATTTCTCAAGCGCTTTGCCGTTTTTCATGACCTCTTCAAGCTTTGCTCTTGCTTCGTCTAATGTACCTGCTTTTTTCGCAAGCACGACCATCTGGCTGCCGAGTGTTAAGACAAGCTCGTGCAGGTCTTCAGGGCCTTCGCCTTTGAGCGTGTCAATCGCTTCTTTCACTTCAAGCGCATTTCCGATCGCAAAGCCGAGCGGCTGGGACATGTCGGAGATGACAGCCATCGTTTGGCGGCCGACTTTGTTGCCGATTCGTACCATTGCTTTCGCGAGTTCAGCCGCATCCTCCTCTGTTTTCATGAAGGCGCCCGCTCCCGTTTTTACGTCAAGCACGATCGCGTCCGCTCCGGCAGCGATTTTTTTGCTCATAATGGAGCTAGCAATAAGCGGGATGGAATTCACCGTGCCCGTTACATCACGCAGGGCGTACAGTTTTTTATCCGCTGGCGTTAAGTTGCCGCTTTGGCCAATGACGGCAACCTTGTCGCGGTTCACTAGCTTAATAAATTCTTCCTTTGACAGTTCCACGTGAAACCCGTCGATCGCCTCTAATTTATCAATTGTTCCGCCCGTATGGCCGAGGCCGCGGCCGGACATTTTGGCAACCGGCACATCAAGAGCCGCGACAAGCGGTGCAAGCACGAGTGTTGTCGTGTCGCCGACGCCGCCGGTTGAATGTTTATCCACTTTAATTCCTTTAATGGCAGAAAGATCAATCGTTTCACCGGAGTTCACCATAGCCATTGTTAAGTCCGCCCGTTCACGATCACTCATATCCTGGAAGAAAATCGCCATGGCAAGCGCGCTTGCCTGATAATCAGGAATGCTTCCGTCCGTATAGCCGTTCACGAAAAACTGGATTTCTTCTGTGGTGAGTTCTTTTCCGTTTTGTTTTTTGATGATAATATCTACCATTCTCATTATAGTCACCGATCCTTTTCGATTATGTTCAGTAAATCAGACCTACAACTGCCGCTGTTAAAAAGCTGACAAGCGTGGCGCCGTATAATAATTTCAGACCGAAACGAGCAACGACGTTTCCTTGTTTTTCATTCAGACCCTTTACAGCACCGGCAATGATACCGATGGAAGAGAAGTTCGCGAACGAAACGAGGAATACTGATACAATCGCTGTTGTACGGCCGCTGAAATGAAAACCGTTTTGCGAGAGAGACGTCATGGCGACAAATTCGTTTGATACCATTTTTGTTGCCATAATGCTTCCGGCGTTAACAGCTTCATTCCATGGAATACCGACAAGAAAAGCGAATGGAGCAAACACATATCCAAGCAGGTCTTGGAAGGAAATACCGAGTACAGCGTTAAAAATACCATTGATCAAAGCAATAATCGCGACAAATCCGATCAGCATCGCTGCGACAACAACCGCTACTTTGAAACCATCTAAGATGTATTCTCCGAGCACTTCGAAGAAGGATTGTTTTTCTTCATTTTCTACACGGAGCATATCCTCATCTTTTGCGACCTCGTAAGGATTAATAATAGAGGCAATGATAAAACCGCCAAATAAGTTCAATACAAGAGCCGTTACGACGTATTCAGGCTTCAGCATCGTCATGTAAGCGCCGACGATTGACATGGATACGGTTGACATCGCAGAAGCGCAAAGCGTATACAACCGCTGCTGTGACAGTAAACCGAGTTCTTTCTTTAAGGAGATAAATACTTCTGATTGCCCTAAAATCGCAGATGCAACAGCATTGTACGACTCCAGTCTTCCCATCCCGTTAACCTTGCTGAGGGCAAGGCCGATGTATTTAATAATAAACGGGAGGATCTTCCATTTTTGCAGAATCCCGATGAGTGCTGAAATAAATACAATCGGCAAGAGAACGTTCATAAAGAATGTCGATTGATCCGCATTCACCAAACCGCCAAACACAAAGTTGATTCCTTCTGCCGCATAGCCAAGCAGGTAGCTGAATCCTTGTGCAAATCCTCCTACGAGAAAATTCCCAATCCCCGTATTGAGGAGAATGTAACCGAGAATAAACTGCAAAATGAGCATGACAATAATTGGGCGGATCTTAATTCTTTTTTTGCCGCTGCTCGCGATCCACGCAAGGCCTAAAAACACGATTAAACCGATAATCCCAATCAAATACTTCATATGTGTTTCTCCTTTATTTGTATTCGCTTACATTATTATTTCCCCGGAAAGAAAAGAAGGGCACGGAAAGCGTATTGCCTTCCGTCTGCTTCTTAATAATCGTCTCCGCCGGCTCCGTTCTCTCCTTTTACAATGGAAACACCTGCGCTTGCGCCAATGCGGCTTGCACCTGCTTCGATCATCGTGTCTACATCTTCTTTCGTTCTGATACCCCCGGATGCTTTTACGCCGATATCAGGACCTACTGTTTTGCGCATTAAAGCGATATCTTCCTTCGTTGCGCCGCCTGTTGAGAAGCCTGTTGAGGTTTTCACGAAATCCGCTCCCGCAGAAACCGCTAAACGGCATGCACGCTCTTTTTCTTCATCTGTCAGCAGGCATGTTTCAATAATAACTTTGACAAGCGCTTTTCCGGCTGCAGCTTCCACCACACCGCGAATATCCGCTTCCACCACGTCGTCTTCTTTGTCTTTCAAAGCAGCGATGTTAATGACCATGTCCACTTCAGTGGCGCCTTTTGAAATCGCATCCTTCGTTTCGAACGCTTTTGTTTCTGTTGTGTTGGCGCCGAGCGGGAAGCCGATGACTGTACATACGTCAACTCCTGTTCCCTCAAGCTCTTTTGCAGCCAGCTGCACCCATGTCGGGTTTACACATACAGAAGCGAATTTGTATGTTTTCGCTTCTTCTATTAATTTCAGAATATCCGCTTTTTGTGTATGCGGTTTCAAAGCTGTATGATCAATTTTATTGGCTAATGTCATCCTTCGCACACTTCCTTTTTTGTTAAGATATTTTTTAGCATACCCGACTTTTGAACATATGTAAATTGGTAATTGAAATTTTGTTCAGCGAACGGTCTGAAGGTGTCACAAATCATTAACAAGTGCCCTTGCGGTATGCTGGTCAATGATTAACACATTGGCATATTTTCCTGTTAACGCACCATGGATGGAGGACACTTTTCGGCTTCCGCCGGCCACTAATATAGAGCGTTCCTTCAGCCTCAGATCCTCAAGCTCGACGCCGATGGTCCGGTCATTGATGGCGGTGCTGCAAATCTTCCCTTCCTCGTCAAAGAAACGCGAACAGATATCTCCGACAGCCTGATGTTTCAGCAACGCTTTCTCTTCTTCGTTAAAATAGCCGAGCCGGAATAACAGCGCTTCGTCACGGACTGTTCCCACCGTGAAAAGAGCGATATTCGCCTGCTTGCCCATCTCAATGATCCGCTCGATATGACGGTCTTTCTCCACCATTTTCTTCACATCCGCATTATCAAACACGACGGGAAGCGGAAGATAGCGCGGCATCGTTTGAAAAGCCTCTGCAAACAGCTGAATCGTTTCAGCTGAATAGGTGTTTACCCGGGAATGGCTGATGCCGCCTTTCAGCTGGACGACCTCTACGCCTTTTACCTGCTTTGGCTGCATGTTTTGCGCGATCTGATACATGGTGGTTCCCCAGCTGACGCCGACGATGTCGCCGTCTTTTACCGTTTCATGCATATATTCTGCACCGTAACGGCTCAAGTCATGTGTGATTGCTGCATAGTCCGGTGTCGGAGAAAACACAACGTGCGCTTCGAGAAGCCCGTATTTCTCTTCCAGCATGGAACCGAGCGCATCTAAATCCTCAAAAGGGTCCATCACGCGAATTTGGACAAATCCTTTTTCTTTTGCGTATTGCAGCAATCGGGAAACGGTCGGCCTCGAAATGCTGAGCTGCTCTGCGATTTGCTGCTGACTGTAGTCAGACTGATAATAAAGCCTTGCCGCTTCTATGCTTAATTGTTGTTTTTCCCGATCCATTCCGCACCTCCCTTGGATCAGTTCATGGTGAACCTGCTTTTGATTTGCTTTTATTATACAGGCTGGCAACAGCTTTCATCCACCTGATTTGCAAGAAACTGAAAAACGCTCTGGCACAGATCTGCCCAGAGCTTATTTTTCCCACTTCATATATTGATAAATGCCTTTCATGATGGCGTATATTCCATATAACACAAGCCCGCACGCCAAAAAGATCAGAATCACTCTGCCATGCGGCTGCTGCGCGAGTTCGGCGAGCGCCCCGTCAAAGCCTCTTGTGTCGTCCGGATCAGAGGTGAGAGCGGTTTTTATGAGAAAGAAGCCAATGGCTGAAAAAATAATGGCACGGGCGATGTTGCCTGCGCGTCCTGTGTTTTTTGCAATACATATCATTTCTTTGCTCATTTTTGACGTATCGAATTCTCTCATAAAAGAAGCCCGGATACCTTTCATGAATTGAACCATCGCAAATAGGATAAAGCCCGCTCCTGTGAGTCCCGTCAGCCACTGGCCAAACGGCTGCGCCAATACATAAGCGGACCACGTCTGTTCTGAAGTGCTGCCGCTTCCATGATCAAAGACAAACCGAAGGGCATTCCATGCAATCGATGCATATACGGCGGCGCTGAACAAATTTCCCGTTCTTCGCGACAGGCCCCTTCTTCCTGTGCCGTGGCCCTCTGTATCCTTAACCGCACTCAGCACCATCCATATGACATACCCGATGAGTCCGACTCCGATGAAGAAAAGCAGAATAGATCCGTATGGCATGCGTGATAAGGTTTGGAGCGCTCCGCTTGAATCCTTTGCCCCGCTGCCAGCTCCGGCAGCCGTCATCAATGCCAGAATGCCGAGCAAGATAAAAACGCCGCCAAATGTAAAATAACCAAGCCTTCCGAACCGCTGTATCCAAGGCTTGGTTTCCTGTTTTATTTTAGAGATGCACTGGTCCTTCGCATCCATGTGCCCAACCCTCTTTCCGGAAACGTTACTGTATCATTTCCCGAATGAGAAGAATTGAAACAGACTATCCTTCAAGAGAATCGTTTCTTTGCTTTTTGGCTGTATAGGCGGGGGGTCGTCCAGGCAGCTGCCGTGACAGCTGTGATGCCGCCGGCTAATTTCCCGATGATCATGGCCGCTGCCATTTCTTTCTTCATTCCCGCCACAAAGCCGAGGTGGCTGCCGAGCACAAAGGCTGCGCTGACCGCAAACGCGACATTGATAACCTTTCCTCTCGGCGTCATGTCTTTTAATAAGGCGAGCATGGGGATAAGATGTGCCAAAGAAGCAACCATTCCCGCTGTCGCTGCCTGGTCTAAGTGTAACAGCCTGCCTAATGTATGGAGCGGTTTCTCAAAAGCTTTTGTGATAAAAGCTGTCAGCGGAAAAGCGCCCGCCAATACAACCGCGATGGTGCCTACGGTTTGTATGCCTGTTTCAATCTTTTCGAGGCCAGGTATGAATACAAAGCCTGTCATTGTTTCAATCGAGACAGCAACAAGCCCAATGATCGCAACAATACTGACAGCCTTCCCGAAAACGTGAAATACGCGGATTGTCTTGTCGGTGCAGCGCCAAAGTCCAAAAGCGATAACCGCAGAAAAAAGACTTGGAATCAGAATGTTTTTCAGGATCAATCCCATCTCAAATCCCGCAGCTAACCCGCCTGCGAAGCATCCGATCGGCACAGTGCACAGTCCGATTAAAATGCCTTTTGCAAAATACGGGTGATCCTGCTTTTCAATTATGCCAAGAGCGACGGGAATGGTGAATACGATCGCCGGCCCCATCATCGTCCCCAGAAATACCCATGAAAACAAGCCGGCGTCCGGATCTTTCGCCATTTCTTGTGCCAGCGCATAGCCCCCCATATCAATGGCCAAAATGGTGTTGGCAAAGGAGGAAGGGTCTGCACCAATGGCGGCATAGACCGGAGACACGACGGGAATCAGTATGGCCGCAAGCACTGGCGCCAGCGACACAATCCCGACCATTGACAGCGCAAGCGGCCCCATGGCCTTAAAGCCATCCGCAAACCGCTCGCCAAGCCCCCACCTGTTTCCCAAGCAATAATCGGCTGCTCCCCATAATAAAAAGACCGCCAGAATACATACAACCGCATCATTTACCGTCATGGCCTTTCTCCTTTTTCAAACGTATGATTTGGCTTTATCATATCATCTGAAGGAGGGGATGAGAGGCGGATTCTAATCTAAATGCGATATAAATTCTTTCATGTCAGCGCACTCAATGGCCTCTATGATATGCGATGCTTTTTGCACATCACTTGGCAGCGCTAATTTTAATTTTTCTTTTACATCTTCTTCAGACAGACCGTTTCCGGGAGCTCCCTTCGGGCAGTCCACCCGCGCTTCACATATGCGTCCATCTGATAAAAACGCCCGAACAATGGTGAAACGGCCTTTCGGAACCGCTTGAGAGGCCGGCTGAATGCGATTGTCATACACACGCTGAATATGACGCATTGCGGCCTGCATATGATTTGGTATTGGCTCGCTGTTGAAATGTTCAGCAATCAGCTTCTGTCCGTGCAGGGCAAGGGCAATGACATATTCAACGCTGAAGCGGCCTTCCTCTCCTGTTTTTGGTGATCTTGCCGTTAATGCAGCATCTCCGCCAGGCGGAAAAACGACTTCAATCCGTTCTGTATTGTCAGCAGAAATGGCTTCCTGAGAGATAAGCTCGCGAATGGCATCTGCCGCGTGGTGCGCCGCAGAACAAAATGGATAGATTTTAAACCATAAACCTGGCTTCACGATTCTCCATGGTTTGCCCCAATGGCTTAACAGCGTGGTTTGAGCCTTGTCTAAATCACCGTATAGGCTGAAGAAACCTTTTTCTCCATCCAGTGCCGTACGAGAGCCTCCAACATCAGATTGGGCCAGCTTAACAGCAAGTAAGCCTGATTGAGCTGCCAGCCCTGCGTGCAGCGGTTTCATTTCTGTGCCGAATTGCACCCTCATTCCGGCAGACTGCGTTGCGGCAAAACCAATTGCTTTTTCCATTTCTTCTTGAGTGAGTTCCTCCGCGAACCCTACAGCACAGGCGGCGGCTATGGCTCCGAGCGTTCCCGTATTGTGCCAGCCTTTTTCATAGTGCGGGCTGCCAATCGACTCCCCAAGCCTTGCCATTACTTCCACACCGACAATATAAGCGCCAAGAAGCCGCTCGTCACTTTCTCGAGCGGCAGCTGAAGCAATGAGTGCCGGCAAAATAACTGCACTCGGATGTCCCCTTACATCGGAATGGACATCATCGAAATCCAGAGCATGGGCGATAAATCCATTGAGCAGCGCAGATTGCAATGGTGCTGCCTTTTTTCCTTGTCCGATGATAGGGACAAGGGGCGTGCCGCCTTCCTCTTCGATCAGCTGCAAAAGCTTTTGAATGCCGTTTTCTTCTCTTCCGGCAAATGATGCGGCTGTAAAATCGAGCAATCCCTTTTTGGCTTCACGCATCGCGTCAGTGGCGTTCTCAGGCTGTGATAATCTTACGGCCTCAGCAAGACCTGCTGTCAGTTCTGTTTGGATCATTTGATTGACCCCAGTACAATAACAGCCAGCTCAGCAAAGTAGCTGGATGCAACTTGCAGTGCGTCTTCATCCAATGTAAACGCCGGGTGATGCCACTCCTCTGTACCGTTCGTTCCCATCCACACAAAAAATCCCGGGATCTTCTCTTGATACAGAGCGAAGTCTTCTCCGCCCGGAGATTGCTCCGCATGAACCGTTTGATAGCCAAGCCGGGCCGCAGCTTCTGACGCCGCGTTCAAAAACGTGCCGTCATTCTGAACGGACGGCAAATAAGGAAACCACCGGAATTCGGCCTGTGCCCCGTAGCCCGTTGCGATTCCTTCAGCCACTCGTTTCATATGCTCCGGAACGGCCTTTCTCGCTTCTTTTTGGAAGGTGCGAACGGTGCCCTCCATTTCAGCCTGGTCCGGAATCACGTTCCATGAACTGCCTGCCTGTAATCTTGTGATACTGACGACCGCGTTTTGCAGTGAGCTGATGTTGCGGCTGACCACAGATTGCAGACCGCTGACCATTTGGCCTGCCGCTGCTATGGGATCAATGCTGTTATTGGGAATGCCGGCGTGTCCGCCTTTTCCTTTCACAACAATCTCAAACCGGTCAACGCTTGCCATGAGCGGACCTTCCTTTATCCCAATGGTGCCGACAGGCAAATCAGGCTTATTGTGCATGCCAAAAATGGCAGAAACATCATCCAGCACGCCTGCTTCTATGACTTTCCTTGCTCCTGCGGCGATTTCTTCCGCTGGCTGAAAGATAAAGCGGACCGTGCCTTTCAGCTCGTCTCTTCTTTTATTCAGCAAAATGGCCGTGCCGATAATGGAAGCTGTATGAAAGTCATGCCCGCACGCATGCATCGCGCCGTCAATCTTAGAGGCAAACGGCAGGTTCGTTTGTTCTTGGATCGGGAGCGCATCAATGTCCGCTCGTATCGCAATCACAGGTCCGTCTGACTGCCCTTTGATTTCCGCAATTACACCTGTTTCTAATTGAGGAACCTCAAGAATCTCTATATGTTCTTCCTCGAGCCAGCGGCGGATTTTTTTTGTCGTTTCAAACTCTTCAAATGAAAGTTCAGGGTGTGCATGAAGGTCACGCCGCATATTGATTAAACGAGTATGAAACGTTTCTTCGGCCATTCTTCTTCTTCCCTTCTATATAAGCTCTGCAGGCTCTCCCACCTGCTTGATAAATCGTTTCGTCCGTTCGTTTTTCGGATGGTCAAACAGTTCTTCAGGCGTTCCCTGCTCGATAATATGGCCGTCTGCCATAAAAATCACTTTATCGGCAACCTCTCTTGCAAATGCCATTTCGTGGGTGACGATGATCATTGTTGTTTGTTTTTCCGCAATCGATTTGATGACCTGAAGCACACCCGCCACGAGCTCTGGGTCAAGCGCCGAAGTCGGTTCATCCAGCAAAATCGCATGCGGATTGACCGCAAGTGCCCGCGCGATGCCGATTCGCTGCTGCTGGCCGCCGGACATTGTGATCGGGTAGCTGTCAGCTTTATGCTCTAAACCAACCTGCCTCAGAATCTCCATCCCAATGCGGTTCGCTTCATCTCGTGATTTTCTTTGAGCCGTGAGTAAAGCCTCAGTAATGTTTTGCAGGGCGGTTTTATTTTTGAACAGATTGTAATTTTGGAAGACCATGGCCGTTTGCTGACGGAGCTGGTACGCTTCCTTGCGTGTAAACTTTTCCGCGTTCAGTTTGGCTTCTCCAATTTCAATGATGCCTTGATTGGGGCGCTCCAATAGATTCAAGCACCGAAGAAGCGTTGATTTTCCGGAACCGGACGGACCGATGATCGCCACCACTTCTCCGCGTTTTACTTCAAGGTCGATTCCGTCCAGCACGACCAGATCTTTAAACGCTTTGCGAATATTTTTTACTTTTATCAACTGATTTCACCTCTAAGTCCGGTATGGCTTGCTCATGGCGCGTTCAAACAAGTCCTGCAGGATGCTGTAAATGATTGTAAGAACCCAGTAGACAATCGCAACCGCCAAATAGGTTTCAAAATACTTCAGATTTCCAGATGCATACATCTTACCTTGCGCAAACATCTCCATGACACCCAAAGTAAATGCCAATGAGGTTTCTTTTAGGAGGCCGATAAATGTATTACCCGTTGCCGGTATCGCATTCCTGACTGCTTGCGGAAGGATAATTCGTCTGTAAGCCTGAAGTTTCGTCATACCGACAGACAGGCACGCCTCCAGCTGCCCTTCATCAACAGAGTTAAGGGCGGCGCGGAAGATTTCTGCCAAATAGGCGGCGTTTTTTAAACTTAAACCGATAATGGCAGCTGTGAGAGCTGTCATCTTGCTCATCTCCGGAAACAGCTGCGGCAGCCCGTAATAAATTAAGAACAGCTGCACAAGTGTCGGCACGCCCCGGAAAAATGAGATATACAGCTTTGACAGCTGATGAAGCACTGGAATTTTGTTTTTTGTAATGAGTGCGAGAATAAGTCCTCCGATAATCGCAAAAATCATAGCTGCTACAGCCATAAACAATGTAATCGGAAGGGCCTGAATTAAAGTCGGGAATGCAGAGATCATGAATTCCCAATCAATCGTATTCATTCTGGTGGTTCACCGCCGTTTCTTAATGCTTCTGTTCTGCTGTGATATCTTCGTTAAAATATTTTTCTGAAAGCTTTTTAAGTGTTCCGTCTTTGCGCAGTTCATCGAGCGCTTTATTGACTTTTTTACGGGTCTTGTCGTGCGCGTCATCCTTGGCAAATGGGAATGCGACTTGCTCGTACACAATCGGATCTCCGGCAAGCTTCAACGGCAAGCCTGTTTTCTTAATTTGCGCGATCAGCACACTTCGGCTGTTTACGTAAGCGTCCACACGTCCGTATGCGACATCCTTCAGCGTGCCTTCTTGTGTTTCGTATGTTTTGATATTGATTTTTTTGTCAGGATCTTTGCTTTCAAGATTTTTCGCGTGATTTGAACCTAAAACAGCAGCTACTGTCTTTCCTTTTAAATCGTCTGCTGATTTGATGTCGTTGTTGTCTTTTTTGACGACAATCTGTGTTCCTGCATAAGAGTACGGTTCTGTGAAGTTGTACATTTCCTTGCGTTCATCTGTCACCGCTACCTGATTGGAAATGGTGTCAAGCTTGCCTGTTTGAAGCTCTCCCATCAGACCGCTGAATTCGAGCAGCTTCCAGTCCAGTTTCATGCCGATTTTCTTTGCAACAGCTTCCATTACTTCTACATCAAAACCTGTCAGCTTTCCGTCTTCTTTATAAGCGAACGGGTAGCTCTGTCCGGTCGCACCCACATGAAGTATGTTGTCATCCTCTTTACTGCTGCTGTTTCCATTGCCGCAAGCTGATAGCACGGCTAATAACGCAGCAACTAACAGCACAGTCCATTTTTTCATTTTCATTTGATTTTCCCGCCTTTTATCTTTTATAGGTCATGTCGCAGTTGTTTTTTCATATAGACTGTCATATGTCCTTTGCCCAGATCCTTCTCGCCTGCTCGGACATATCCTTTTCTTTCATACATCTCGATCAGCCACGGGTGCTTATCCGCTGTTCCTAGCGATACAAACGGAACCTTTAACGTATCGCGCAGGATGGTCTGCTCAAGCCATTGAAGCAGCTTTGTCCCGACTCCCTTTTGCCCGGTTTCAGGATCAACAGCGAACCACCAGATATGAGGAACGCCATATGGTCCAGGCTGCTGTCCCCAAGGCATTCGTAAGGAGATGGTCGCGATGATCCGCCCGTCTTCTTCCATGACGTAACAGGCGTTTTTTCGGATATTGTTTAAGACCAGATCCAGATCCGCTTGGGCCGCGGCAAAACGAATGCCGAGCTTTCGAATCGGTTCGTAGGCGCGCCATGTCAGCTTGAGAAGCTGTTCGGCATCACGTTCAGCTGCGAGGCGATATTGCGTCTTCATCGAGCGTTCCTCCTTACTTCGCATAACGGTTTACCGGTTTTTCTAAACCAAAATGCTCTCTCAATGTTGTGCCTTCATATTCGTTTCTGAACACGCCGCGCTCCTGTAAAATCGGAACCACTTTGTCAACGAACAGTTCAATTCCTTCCGGAAGGAGCGGAGGCATGATATTAAATCCGTCACAAGCTTTATGATCCACCCATTCCTGCATCTTGTCGGCAAGCTGTTCCGGCGTTCCGACAAAAATGTGATGGCCTCTGGAGCCTGCAACGTATTTGTAAAGCTCACGTATTGTCATATTGTCTCGTTCAGCCATTTCTTGAACAAGCTTAAATCGGCTCTTCACCGCGTTTGATGCATCCGCGTCAAGCTTTGGCAGCGGCCCGTCAAGCGGATATGCAGACAAATCAATTCCGCCTAAATAATTCTGAAGGATTTGCAGACCGACAGATGGAATGATTAAATCTTGAAGCTCTTGATATTTAGCCCGCGCCTCTTCTTCAGTGTCTGCGATGACCGGAAAAATGCCCGGCATGATCGCGATCTTCTCAGGATCGCGGCCAAACTCGGCTGCCTGCTTTTTAATTGATTGATAAAATTCCTGTGCCGATTCTAAATGGTTTTGCGCCGTAAAAATCACTTCAGCCGTTTTGGCAGCCAGCGCTTTCCCATCCCCTGATGAGCCCGCCTGAATAATGACCGGCTGGCCCTGCGGCGTTCTTGAAACGTTCAGAGGCCCGCGGACTGAGAAATAATCTCCTTTGTGGTTGAGCTCGTGCATTTTTTCTTTATCGAAGAATTCACCTGTTTCTTTATTGCGGATAAAGGCGTCCTCTTCCCATGAATCCCAAAGCCCCTTTACGGCCTCGACAAATTCTTCTGCCCGCTGATAGCGCAAGTGATGTTCGAGATGCTTTTCCCCGCTGAAATTCAGCGCTGTTGACTCAATGGATGAGGTCACGACATTCCATCCGGCACGGCCGTTGGACAGGTGATCCAGTGAGGCGAACTGTCTGGCAATGTGAAACGGCTCGCTATAAGTAGTAGAAGCTGTCGCTGTCAGGCCAATTCTTGAAGTCACCTGCGCCAAAGCTGAAAGCAAAGTAAATGGCTCAAACCTTGTAAGCACATTCGGATGCGATTTGCTGTCGATCGACAGGCTGTCTGCTAAAAACAGCATATCCAGCTTGCCCCGCTCCGCTGTTCTCGCCAGCTCTTTAAAATAATCCAAGTTCATACTCGCATCCGCAGGCGCGTCCGGATGCCGCCAAGACGCAACATGATGTCCGGTCCCCGCAAGAAAAACTCCTAATTTGATTTGCTTCTTTTTGCTTGTCATGACGTTACTCCTTTTATAATGTTTTTAGGCTGAAAAGTCCGAAAAATAAACTCCTATATTCCTAGTCGTTTAATATGAATAAATCAAAATGTACATTTGTATTGCGAGTTTGTCAATGAGTTGAGATTAATTTTTTCTATTTAAGCTGAAAAGACCCTTGCGTAACCATAATGGAACGGCATTGGTTCATTCAACTAGTGCAATAACCTGTATATCGGCAAGAAAACTGAGTCTGATGAAGCAAAGACTAAGTTTTTATATAAGATTTCGCCATTTCCTTGCCTTTGCTTTCGCTTTTAGCAAACCGCCTATCCACTCAGACGCCGTAACGATCGTATAAAAAAACAGCTGACTCCGGATTCAAACCGGAATCAGCTGATTGATGTGAATTAATTAAGCTCGTGAATACTTTCTTCTGCTTTAGCGGAAAACACTTTAGGCTCCAAACAGTCAAGGTCTTCATGAAATAAATTTACTTTTTGGATTTGCCGATTGTCATAGTGGTGGAAATAGTAGTTTCCCGTGTCGTTACACATCACGGAAGTATATTGCGTATAATGAATTTCGTCTTTTTCCGTTATCACTGCGCCCTTGGGTATCGTCATATTTGCCAAAATTTGAAGAGCGGCTGTTACACCTTTCGTTTCATCGGCCGCCGGCTCTAGGTGTTCTTTCAAATACACAGCTCTGACAAACCGGGAAGGCGGTGTATAATCCCCCGGCAGGCCTACAGTTCCTAAACCTTGGCCAAAAGCGGAAAGGGCTAATCCGCCCATCTCTTTGCTCTCTAATTGCTTCGGTCTGATTCCTGTATATTGCTGCAGATTGGTTACATGCCATATAAAGTCGGGGCTGTTCGTCATGACACCAGGCTGATTGTCATAGACTTTGAGGCCATCTGCTCTCGGTTCTATCGTCAGGCTGCGTCCCGTCCGGTCTGACAATATCCAGTGAAGCGGTAAAACCGTATCCAATAGATCTAATTTTTTCTCTACAATCGTTAAAGATCGAATCTTTTCTTTCACGTCATCCAAAGACTGACAGACTGACAGCGCCCATGTCACAAACTCATGCGGGGCAATGTGTACGGTGTCTTCCCGTATCGTTTTTTCGTACTCCGCATAGCCCGGAAAATAAAGTGCAGCACACGATAAACCGTTTTCATTAACGCCGTCTGCAAATAAAATATTACCAAGTTTTCTCCCCATACCGATAAAAGCGTACTGTGTCTGATGGGCCTTTCCGTCAGCTTCACTACTCCAACTGTAACGGCGCGGATAGAGAATCACCTCTGTCCCCAGCTGAAATGCAAAATCCATTGTTCTCGCTAATACATGTTTACGGTCAGCAGTTTCCAATGTAAGACTTGTGCACATCTGATCAGTCCCCTTTTCAATTCAGATTAATATCATACATATTGTGAACGAATTGGTTTTATCAGCATAACGAAAGTCAAATCGATTCGTCAAAGAATTGACATTATATCAATAAAACGAAAAAATCCAGCCTTTAAAAGGCTGGATTTTTTATTTAGCCAAAACAAGCTCGTGAATCGCATGCGCAACACCATGTTCATTATTGGAGCGTGTTTGAAAGTTTGCGGCCTCAAGCACTTCCGGAATGGCGTTTGCCATGGCAACGCCGCAGCCGGCCCATTCGATCATTGTCAGATCGTTGCCGTTGTCGCCTATGCTCATGACTTCAGCCTGCTCGATTCCGAGCAGATTCGCCAGCTGACGCACAGCGTTTCCTTTGCTTGCTTCCGGATGCAGAATTTCGTAAAAGAAAGGAGCGCTTCTGACCATCGTATACCTTTCTCTCACGTCTTTCGGTATCGATGTAATGACGCGGCTTAAGTGCTCTGGTTTATCAATAAACATCACTTTCGGAATGAGAATGTCTTTAGGCATTTCCTCAATCTTGCGGTAATGAAGCGGCACCTGTGTCACGTACGACTCATATACGGTAAATTCGCTGATATCACGGTTAGGCGTATACAGGTTGGCTGAGTCGAAGAAGTGCATCGGTGTCTTCAGCTCTAAGCTCAGATCATATAATGATGCCAAATCATCATATCCTAGAGACAATTCCGTCACCACTTCTTTTGTATGCGTATTTTGAACAAGCGCCCCATTATAGGCAATGACGTAGTCACCTTCCTCAATTAAATTGAGTTCATCTAAGTATCTCCGAACACCTCCGATAGGCCGGCCGGTGCAAAGGACAATTTTTACCCCTTCCGCTTTTGCGGCATGCAGTGCGTCGCGGACCTCCGCCGTCACTTCATGATGATCATTTAAAAGTGTTCCGTCCATATCAATTGCTATTAATTTGTACATCCTGCATCTCCTTCGTGTCGTTTTCAGGCTATAGTCCCATCATATCGTTTTTTCTTTTTGATATTCAACTGAAAGCGATGATTTTCTCCTGTTTCTGTTTAGACGTCTGCCTTGTCTCCGGATCCGCGTGCGCGGCTTTCGCTTTGGTTCTGCACCCTTTTCGCCGGTTTCTGCTTGTTTCTGTTTCATCAGCAGGAAGCCGGCAGCTAAAAATGGAATACCCGTGATATTTAAGATTGCAAGCTTTACACCCGCCGCCGTCAAAAAATATGCCCATGAAGATGAAGGATTCCGTCTGATCATCACATAAGCAGCCATTTCCAGAACAATCATGACCGCATGAAGCACTAAACAATAGATAAGCAATGCAATCACAAAAAACAGAACGTAATTCACCATGGCGCCCGAGTACATCATAGAACGCAGCATTTGCATAAACGATAACGACTGCATTGTTCCGTTTATGACATTCGGATTGTAGATCGTATAGTCACTAAATACATGTTTGATTTTGAGAAAAGCCCATAATACCAACAACCACTGAATGATATGTAAAATAAGGCCTGTTAACACCAGTCTTTCCGCTTTTTTATTTCTCATGTTTCTCCTCCTTGCCGGCCTTTGACTCGATTCTTGTCATCGTTTTTTCCTGACCATTTTGCTCCCATATCAACGTCCCGTCTTTCCCTCTTTTCAGTTTGCTTTTGAGCGGATAATAGGAGCCAAGGTACTGGATCTCAATGGAACCGTCAGCGCTTTGAGATATCACCTTGTATTCCATAAAGGGCAGCTGCACCTCTCCTCTCCCTTCAATCACCTCCGTCTCCAGCACCTTGTCTTTGGTAAATGTGACCGTTGCTGATTTCACGCCATCCATGGGACCGGGGATAATGCCCTCATCCCAAGTTCCGTAATAAAACGGCGTCTCGTCTTTTGGCTTATGGCAGCCCGAAATGATGAGACATACAGCAGACAGAAACACAATAACAGGTCCTTTTCTGCTCAGCGTCATCACCGTCCTTTCTTACTTTTTTAGGCGAATGCCGTGGCACTGTGCCAATGACTACATAGATTATAAGGAATTCACCCACATTTCTTTTTAAGGAGATTGATTACATGAACCCTTATCAATATTACAGCCCGCAGCTCCCTCAGCAGGAACCCTACTATAACCAATATGAATACAATCCATATCCGCAGCAGGATGTATACCAGCCATACCAGACGGACAGACAGCCGGCATTGGAAAGAAGAGTCGCTGCTCTTGAACGGCAAAACGAACAGCAGACAAGAGAATTAACCCGTCTGTCGAATGAGGATCGCCGTCAAAACCGGGAAATTGCAAGATTGGCCGATCAGGTCAATCAGCTAAGCCAGACTGTTGAACGCCATACACGCCGCTTAAACCGTCTCAATCAGCGCCTCCGCGCCGTAGAAAACAGATTAAACATCCCATTTACTGCGGGCGAAGGCGGTTTCTGAAGCAAGAAAAGAAAAAAGCGGAATACGATTCTCCAGATTTCGGAGTTTCGTTTTCCGCTATTCTTATGTGCAGAGCGGGACATTTACATAAAAAGGGTTTTTACAAGTATACAATCTTTGCCGATTTCATTCAAAGATAGAGGGGGTAAGGAAAATAATTGTAGTTCCCCTTTTGCAGAATTTCTTTTGGTTCGGGTCGCATGATAATACCGACAAATGTCAATTGAACATACGGAGGGGTCATTTATGCACAATACGCAACACAGCCTGCAGCAGCTGAACCAGTGCCGCCAGACAGCTCAGCAGCTTATTCAGCAAACACAGCAAAGCAGCAACCAATATCGTCAAATGCTTCATCAGGAGCAGCAAAACATTCAAATGCTGCAACAGATTCTAAACCACGAACAACAAGCTGCACATACCATTCAGCAAGCGCTGCACGGACACGACATGGCCATTCAAAAGTGCCGGCAGGTTGTCAACATGTGCAACCAAATGCAACAGGAACTTACTGGACAATCCAGCGTGATGAATACGAATGTGTCTACACTTCCATTCGGCCAACAAACGCCATTCCAGCAGCATACCTATCAGCAGTAGCATATAAAAAGCTCAACACAATGTTTAGTGTTGAGCTTTTTTCTTACCGTTCTTTGCGAATATGTATATCTTGAATAGACTGTTTCGGCGCATGAAATCTGCTCTCGGCCTCACTTCTTGCCTCAGCAAAGGCCCGTGCCTCCACATTGTCTTTGTAGACATCCAGCTGAATCAGATACAGCGGACGCACTTTAAAACCGTGAATAATCGTCACAGCCCACAACGGGAGCACAATAAGCAATCCGGGCGGATCAGGCAGCACGAAAGCAAACGCAAATACGAAAAAATAAATGATTCCGTACATGATCCACTTTTTATTTCTAACCTTGATGCCAATAAATAAAAAGGCAAAAAAACTGGTAATGGCAAAAGGCATGAAAATAAACAGCATCCACCAGCTATGAAGCCATTCCCATGCGGCACCTCTTTTTGTGATTTCCATATTTTCCTCCTCCTATTTACCTATAATAATCGATTAAGAATACCGCGTCACTTGTATAACAAAAACTTTCTCCTATTAAAATAGTGATAGACGGGGCACAGGTTTCTTGCTATATTATTAATTGATAATGATAATCATTACTAATGGATCAAAATACATATTGGAGGGTTCTTGATGAAAAAGAACACATTGCTCGTGGGCATGCTGGTGCTGCTCCTCATGTTTGTCAGTGCTTGCAGCGGCACGGCTTCGAAAGGAAGCTCAGGTGATTCAGCTTCCGAAAAGACAGAAATGAGAACATACAAATCAACAAAAGGGAACGTCAACATTCCTGCACATCCGAAACGCATCGTCACTGATTTTTATGCTGGGGAATTGCTGTCTGTCGGGGCAAATGTGGTCGGCTCGGGCTCATGGTCATTTGATAATCCATTTTTAAAATCAAAGCTGAAAGATGTAAAGGATGTCGGTGATCCGATCAGCGTTGAGAAAGTCATGGAGCTTCAGCCTGACTTAATTGTTGTCATGAATGAAGAGAATGTCGATAAATTAAAGAAAATCGCTCCAACCGTTGTCGTTCCTTATAACACCGCGAAAAACGTCGAAGATACCGTTGCAATGTTCGGAGATATTGCGGGTGCCAAGGATAAAGCAAAAGCATTTATGGCTGACTTTAACAAAAAAGCGGAAGCAGCCAAAAAGAAAATAGCCGGCGTCATCGACAAAGATGCGACCTTCGGCATTTATGAAAACACGGACAAGGGCGAATTCTGGGTCTTCAATGACAATGGCGGACGCGGCGGCCAAGCTGTATACAATGCGCTTGGGTTAAAAGCGCCTGAAAAAATTGAACAAGATGTCATCAAAAAAGGAGAGATGAAACAGCTCTCTCAAGAGGTCATTCCTGAGTATGCCGCAGATTATATGTTCATTACGGACTACAATCCGAAAGGCGAAAGCAAAACACTCGACAAGCTGAAGGAATCCTCCATTTGGAAAAACCTAGACGCTGTGAAACATAATCGCGTGTTTATCAATGACTTTGACACGTTCTACCCGTACGATCCGATTTCTGTCAGCAAACAGGTGGATATCATCACCGACATGCTGATCAAACGGGCCGAAGAAAATAAAAAATAAAGAAAATGGCACAGTTATGACACTGTGCCGTTTTTTATGATTCACTTTAATGCTGACTGTACGGAGTGCGGCATATCTTCAAACCTGACTTCTTCCCAAGTCTCGACATACTTTCCTTTTGCCTTCACCTTCAAATACGCGTTCTTCCGAAGGTCTTTACCGGCGAAAAAGGTCACTTCTTCTTTTTTTCCGGATGCATGATATCCGTCTAATGTATACTCAGTACCGCCTGGGCTAAGATGTTTGCCATCTCGATCAATCTGCACATAGACATCTTGCTGGTGAATAAACGGATTAAATCTGTCTGTAACATCGTTATGAAAAAAGAGAAGCCCGCATATTATGGCAGCAGCCGCCAAGACGGCCAGGATTGCCATTGCTTTTTTCATCTTTGCACTCCCCTTACTTGTTCATTTTTTTCAAATAGCTTGACCGCACCGCGAGGAAGAACAGAAGCTGAAAAAGGAAAAACCCTCCGATGGTGAGACTGAGCGGTCCCGCTACAACGGAATAGCCATCCACGGCCAATGTTCTCAAGGCAAACAGCGTATGCATGACAGCAATGACAAATGGAAAGAAAAAGAGAATCGCCAATTGTATCGTCACGCTTTGTGACATCTCACGCTCACTCAAACCGATTTTTGCCAGCGAACGGTAACGCTCCCGATCTTCTTCTAAATCGGTGAACAGCCTGAAATATAAGAAACTTGCTGCCGCGATAAAGAAGACGATCGCGATAAACAGGCCGATGAATAAACTTAAGCTCGGCAGCTGCACCGTATCATAGTAAGTCCCGGCTTTTGCCATAAAATCAGAATGCACGTCGATATAATTGCCGTAAATCTCATTTTTCAAGGATTGGCTGAACCCAAGACTGTCTTTCCAATGATCATACCTGTAGCCGTATAATGTCGCTTTATCACCGAGTGATTTGAGCTGATCAAAGGTTTTATCGTTCACCGCAATGATGGCATTTAATGAAATCAGCGGTTTTTTGACTTCTTTTACCGACAGTTTTTGGTCAGACGGCTTGCCTTTTTGGTTCAGCAGCTTCAGCTGATCCGGCGCTTCGTTTTTGAAATTGCGGTCATACGTGCCCGGGAAAAAGACAGCCTCATCATTTTTCAGGCCGTTCAGCTTGACATGGAAGTATTTTGATACATCCGATTCGCTGATCATGTAAACAGGGGGAACAGTTTCTCCTTCCTGATAGCGAACATAAGAAACATCTATTTCGTCTTTCTTATACGTAAAGCCGTGTGTTTTCAGTTCATGGTCAATTTTTTTCAAATGAGTCTGTTCTTTTGGATTGCCGCTGTAAGATATATACTCCATCTCATAAGCGGACTCTTCCGCCCCGACGGTCGATTTGTACATCACGAGCACGCCCGTAGCCGTAAACGCAACCGCGGAAATCATGCTGACAATAAAGAACAGGCGGGCGTTGTCTTTTAAACGATAGACAAGGTCAGAAACCCAAATGATATTTTTCCCGCGCAGATAAAAGGTTTTCCACTTCTTCAGCGCGCGCAGAATCCAGATGCTGCTTTGGCTGAAAAAGAAATACGTTCCGATAACGGTGAGCAGTAAAATGATAAACGGTTCGGTCCCGTGGACATTGCCTTTAAGGACCATGCCGTACCCGCCGCACAGACAGGCGATGCCGAATAAGGACAGTAGCACGGACGGCTTTGGCTCCGGCTTAATCTTGTCAGTGCCCTTTATTAATTTGATAACCGTATTTGATCTGACAAAAAGGATCGTAAACTGCGATAAAAGGAAAAATAAGAGCAGAAATCCGCCAGCCGTAATACCGAGCGCTTTCCAAGGCATATACAAAGGCAGCGCGTCCATTTCTAAAATATAAGCGCCGACCGTAAAGAACGTCTTTGAAAAAATGAATCCTCCGATAATGCCGGCTGCAATTGACATGACGCCGATGATCATATTTTCCGCAGTAATGAGCTTTCTCAGCTGCCCCGGCGTGATGCCCTGCATGAGCAGGATGCCGAATTCTTTATTTCTCGATTTCAAAAATGCATTAACCGAATACAGAACAAATAAGAAAGAAAAAACAAAGATCATCCATTCCGCAGCGGTTAAGCCTTTTTTGGCGATGTTATTCAGGTAGCCTTCCTTTAATGCCGGATGAAACAGGAACATCGCAAAGGTAAAGAAAATCAAAACGGAAAAGGCGCTGCTTAAAAAGAATGCAAGATAGGCCCTTTTGTTTCTCGTGACGTTTTTATAAGCGAACTGAAGAAAGGTCATTTGCGTTTCCCCCCAGCATAGACAGCACATCAAGAATTTGTTCATAAAATACTTGGCGGTTTTCCCCGCGGTAAATCTCATTAAACAGTTCGCCGTCTTTTATAAAGATGACGCGGCGGCAGTAGCTTGCCGCAACAGGATCGTGGGTCACCATCAAAGCCGTGACATGATCATCCTGATTCAGGCTCTGCATCGTTTCCATGACGTCTTTTGACGCTTTGGAATCAAGGTTTCCCGTCGGTTCATCGGCCAGGATGAGTGACGGCTTATGAATGACCGCTCTTGCGATGGCGGCCCGCTGGCGCTGGCCTCCGGACACTTCAAACGTCCGTTTGTTGAGCAGGTCTTCGATTCCGAGCTTTTCCGCGATGCCTTGCAGTTTTTCTTCCATTACAGACGGTGCTTCTTTTTCAAGCGTTAACGGCAGCATGATATTTTCACCGATCGTCAGCGTGTCCAGAAGGTTGAAATCCTGAAACACAAATCCGAGCTGCTTGCGGCGGAAATGAGCGAGCTTTGTCCGCTTCAGCCGGTGCGGGTTTTCTCCGTGAATCAGGATATCGCCTGAATCCGGACGGTCGATCGTTGAAATGATATTCAAAAGGGTTGTTTTTCCGGAGCCGGACGGTCCCATCACCGCCGTGAACCCACCTTCTTCTATAGAAAATGAAATTTGCTTTAAAGCTTGATAGGACACTTGTCCTTTATAGGTTTTATTTATATGTTTGACTTCAAGCATATTCGCCATGAAAATCCTCCTTATGGTTTTATTCTTGTTGGTCTGGGCTGCTTTCATGTAGTGCCGGGGCATTTAACATAAAAATCCCCTTGACGTAAATCCATGTTATCAAGGGGAAACAAAACGAGCTATGTTGTTTTCTTAACGCAGCCTTACATTTTTGTAAGAAATGAAAATCGAACCGATGTCCCTTTACCGGGAGACGAGCTGATGTCCACCGTATGATTGAGCTTGTCCGTAATTTCTTTGACGAGATGGAGGCCGATTCCCGTAGATTCTTGGAAACGCCGTCCGTTTTCACCGGTATAATAAGGGTCAAACACCCGCTTGATGTCTTGGGAGGGAATGCCGACACCGTAATCTTTGACTTCAAGCACCGTCCTGTCTTCATCGCGGGAGACATTCAGCTCAAGTCTGTCACTCTTGCCCGCTGAATACTTGACCGCATTTGTGACCACTTGGCCGATCGCAAATTTGAGCCATTTTGCATCGGTGTAAATCTTATGATCATCGCAAATGTTCATTTTCGGATAAACGCGGTATTGAATAAAAAATCGTTTATAGCTTTGAACGACTGATTGGAGAAGCTCGGACAGGGAAACCGCTTCGATTTTAAAATCCCGTTCAAACAGGTCGAGCCTTGAAGAATAAAGAAGCGTCTCCAGCCCAAATTCAATCTGCCGGACTTCTTTTTTGATTTGTTCAAAAACGGGCTCATCCTCTTCCTGAATGATTAAATTAATGACCGACAGCGGCGTCTTTACTTGATGCACCCATTGATTCATATACGTTACCCGCGCGTCAAGCTTGGCTTCGGTCTCATGGAGCTTCTGGTGCTGCAGCCGGATTAGCTCCATCTGCTTTTCATACAGCTCTGAACAAAACACTGAAGAACCGAGATACGGGATGTCCGTCCCTTCCTGTCCTGAACTGAGCCAATGATACACGCCGCGGTCTTTGTACCAGCGATAGGCAAGATAACCCGCCAAAATAAGAAGCTGCACGCCCAATATGTAAAACAAGTGAGAAAAAGAATGAAGACCCGCAAACCAGTAATAAAAGAAGACAAACAGCCCTTGAAGGAGAAAAAGCAGAATCAGCACTGCATGAGACCGGAGAAACAGCTTCATGACAGCGCCCTCAGCTGGTAGCCTTCGCCCCGCACCGATTCAATCGAAACAGGCGCATTCAGCTCCCGCAGTTTTTTTCTGAGCCGCGTGATATACACGTTAAGTGTATTATCATCGACGAAAATGTCGGTGTCCCACGTTTTTTCCATGAGCCGGTCTCTTCCCGTCACCTTTTCTCCCCGCTCCAGCAGCACTTCCAAAAGCTTACTTTCTTTTTTAGAAAGCTCGCTTTTTTCGTCATGAAAGCGCAGTTCAAACCGTTCCACAAAGAGCTGCACGCCGGCATATTCAACCACTTTCTCCCCCTGTTTTGCGGCGTACTCTCCGTATGCCCTGCGGATCTGGCTTTTGATTTTCGCCAGCACAATATCGTAGGAAAACGGTTTTTCGATATAATCGTCTCCGCCGTTTTCAATCGCCATCACCTGATCCATTTCCCCGCTTCTGGCTGAAATGAAAATGATCGGACTTGTGGAGTGCTGGCGGATCTGGCGGCACCAATAATAGCCGTCATAGGACGGCAGGTTGATATCAAGCAGCACTACATCAGGCTTTTCCCGCAAAAAAACATCAAGAACAGCAGTGAAATCCGCGGTGACCACGGTTTGGTATCCGTATTTTTCAAGATAATTCTGCAATAGTCCGCGAATGTCTTCACTGTCTTCTACAATCATGATTTTATTCAAACTGAACCACTCCCGTTTCTTACACTGCTGCCATCATCATAATCGTTTCGGGGGTACGGACGCAACACCGCACAAAAAAACCGCCATCTCGGCGGTTTCAGGTCTCTTCAGCCGACCTGCTGCTTAGCTGCTTTACCGGCTGATCCGAACTCTCTCATTTTGCTTCGCACTGTCTCTTCCACGGCTCCAATGCCGGGTGTCATATAGCCGCGCGGTTCGTACAGATCGCTGTTTTCCTGAAACATGCGGCGTGTTTCGTTTGTCCAGGCTACCATACATTCCGTATTGATATTGATCTTCGCGTGGCCGAGCGTGATGGCTTTTTTGATCTGATTCTGCGGAATCCCGGATGCCCCGTGAAGAACGAGGGGAATATCAGTCATGCGGGAGATAGCCTCCATTTCCTTAAATCCGAGATTCGGCTCACCCTGATATTTGCCGTGTACAGAGCCGAGGGCAGCGGCTAGCGCGTCGATATTGGTTTCTTTGACGATCCGCTCACATTCCGTGATATCGGCATAGCGGACCCCGCCGACCAGCCCGTCTTCCATTCCTCCGACCGTGCCGACTTCGGCTTCTACTGACACGCCGTGCTTTGCGGCATAATCGGTGACTTCTTTTGTCATCGCGATATTCTCGTCAATCGGCTGATGAGAGCCGTCAATCATCACTGAGCTGAATCCGGCATCAATGGCCTGTCTGCAACGTTCCGCACTGCTTCCGTGATCAAGATGAAGCACCACGGGAACGGTAATTGCCATTTCCTCCATTAACGCTCCGACCATGGAGGCAATCGTTTTAAATCCGCCTAAATAGTCGACCAGGCGATCGGAAGCCGCGGCGATGACTGGTGATTGCTCCTTTTGCGCCGCTTGCAAAATCGCCTTCGTCCACTGCAGGCCGTTGATATTAAACTGTCCGATCGCGTATTGCTCCCGCTTTGCATCTTCAAGAAGCTCTTTCATCGATACAAAAGCCATGTCCACCCCTCCTTTATCAATTACATTCTGAAATATTTTGATACCGCATCAATTGTAGTTTCTTTCGCTGTTTGAATCGTTTCTTCCGCACTGAGCTTATAGTATTCAGGCCGGAACAGCTCAACGGATACCACATCAGAGAAGCCGATTTCCTTGAGGGCTGATAAGTGGGCATCCAAGTCAATCGCCCCTTGGCCGGGCCATACGCGATCTTCATCCGTTAAAAAGCCGATTGGGAAATCTTCCGTATCGTCAATATGATAAATAAAGATTTTCTTCCCGTCCGCCTGCTTTAAGCTTTCAATATTGGATCCCATCGCATGGAAATGGAAGCTGTCAAAGACAAGCCCGACATTGTCGCGGCTGACAGTATTGATGATGTCATACGCCTGTTCAAATGTATTGACTGTACATTGCGGATGGCCGACAAACTCAAGGGCGATTTTTACGCCGTACGGTTCGGCGATATCAGAAAGCTCAGTCAGCACCTCTACACAGCTCTTTTTGATCTCTTCTTTTAAGATTTTCTGCTCCGTCACAAGCGGAACGGCCACCACATATTTCACACCGAGGGTTTTGCAGGTTTCCATCATGCCCTTAAATTCAGCAATGACCTCCTGATAGCCCTTTTCATCACGGTTATTGAAGAAAACGAGTGCGTTTAAGGCAAGCGGTTTAATGTGATGGGTTTGAAAGTATTCCGCAAGATCGGCCAATGAATGGTCTTTTAAGTACTCGGGCAGCTTATCCATTGTGCGGATTTCAATATAATCATAGCCATGCTTTTCACATAGCTCTAAATCCTGTTTAAGATTTGAGTTTTCCAATGTTGTTGCTTCATTGAAACACAGTTTCATGTCAGACTCCCCCATCTGCGTTTTAGATATGAAGGGAGTTCGGCAGGAAGGCTGTTCGCCATATCCCGCCGAACTCCATGCTCAGCTTATGCCAGACCTAATTCTTCTTTCATTTTTTTAAGCATAAATCGGCTTGATTCATCCGCTCTTTCGTCGACCCAAGCAAACACGGCATTCGTCGCAATTCCGTCGAACTTCATCTCTCTCAGCTTTCTGAAAATCGTATCAAAATCAACCTCACCTTGACCAATGTCCAAATGCTGGTGAACCGTTACTTTCGCGTCAGGCGGATTGACGATGTAGCGCAGGCCGTGAGCCGCTTTATGATTAAAGGTATCTGCAAATAAAACATGTGTGAGACGGTCTCCGGCTTCGTCAAACATTGTCGCGATATCGCCTTTTCCGTCATCGTAGAAGAACGTATGCGCAGTCGAGTAGACAAGGTTGATCCAGTCCTTGTCGAGCGCGCGGATCATATCCATCGCACCTTTGTGCGTTTCGATAAAATCGTACGGATGGGCTTGAAGATTGAGTTTAATGCCTTCTTTTTCAAAGACTGGCAGAAGTTCATCCATGGATTTGATAAATTTTTCTTCGCTTGTTAAAGGATCATATTTTGAACCGCTGAATTCACTGTTCATCAAATCCACTTCAAGTTCAACCGCAATTTCGATTGCCCTTTTCCAGTTGCGCACCGCAGCCTGGCGGCGGTCTTCTTCAGGACCCGCCCAATGGTAAAGCGGAAGGAGTGATGAAAGCTTAACACCTGTATCCCTTAAAAGCCGCTTTAATTGTTTGATCTTTGCTGAATCGACTTTAGGATATTTATAGAATGGACAAAAATCCTCGCGCGGGGAAAGTTCAATATATTCATAGCCAAGCTCCGCCGTTTTATAGACCATTTCCTCCAACGTTAAATCATCTCGATACATCGATGGATCCAATGCTAATTTCATTTTTTTCACTCCTCCATATTCCTAGTTTTCCACTGTTGTAAAGGATTGATAGAATTCCGGTTTTTCCTTCAAATCAACCTTTTCTTTTTGTCCAGATTCCTGGGCCTTTACACACGCGTCAGTCGTAACGGCAGCAATATAGCCGTCCCAAGCCGTCGGCCCGCTGACTTCGCCTTTTTTCTGGATCGAATCAATGAAGTCTTGGATTTCCACATCGTACGCATCCACAAAGCGTCTCTGCCAATCCATCAGAATATTTGTGCTGAATTTGCCTTCTTTTCTCATGCTGATGCTTGATGGTTCAGGAAGCTTGATGATGCCGTCTTCTCCGACGATTTCACATTGAATGTCATAGCCGTATTTACAGTTCACATAGATTTCAGCATTGATGACGATACCGCCTTTTGTTTCAATGACTACGATTTGCGGATCTTTTAAGTGCGGCAGGGCATTTTTTGATTTTTTCGGATAGATGACTTGAACGGACTCGTAGTCATCATTGACGAGCCAGTGCAGCACATCAATTTCATGAACAAGCGTGTCGACTACGGCCATATCCGTTGTGTAGTTGTCTCCCACAGTCGGGTTGCGGTGCGCGCAGTGAATCATGAGCGGCTCGCCGATGACATTGTTGTCGAGCGCCTCTTTCAGCTGTACGTAACCGCTGTCATAACGGCGCATAAAGCCGACTTGAACGAGGCGTTTCCCCGTTTTCATTTCCTCTTCGACGATGCGCATGCATCCTTCAGCAGTTGTCGCAAGCGGCTTTTCACAGAACACATATTTCTGGGCTTTAATGGCTTTCAGCACACTCGATTCATGCGCAGGCCCCCAGCTTGTCACTAGGACAGCGTCTACATTTTCATCTGCCAGAAGGCTGTCATCATCAGGATATACTGCTGCGTTTAATTGGTAGTGCTCGACGACATTCTGTGCGGCTTCTTGATTCACATCCGTTACAGCTACAATTTCTGCGCCGGACAGCTTGTTCGTGATGCGGTTAATATGTTCTTTTCCGATTGCTCCAGTTCCAATTACGCCAATACGTAAACTCATTGACAGCCACTCCTTCTGTTGGTTACATCATTTTGCTTTCTGTTCCTTGCTTTACTTGGCTCTGAGGAGATCCGTAGAGTTCCTCTTGAATTTGTTCAAGCGACTTGCCAGACGTATTCGGCGCGAAGAGAAGCCCGATGATCATACTGGCCGTCACACATCCGAGGAGAATTGCAGCCATCGTTCCAATGCCGAAATTGGTTATAATCATTGGGACAAACAGACTCCAAATCCCTATTGAAATACGTACGAGGAAAAACATTAGTCCTTGTGCGGAAGCACGATATTGCGTAGGAAAGATTTCACTGGCCCATAACTGATAGTTGGCTTGCTGCCCGGCTCCGTTATTGATGCCGATCACGACAATAAACAGGAGCAGAATAGGCATGCCTTGAACCGGCATCAGAAACAGCGTCCATCCGATCACCGCCATAAAAGCGGCGATTCCAAATACGGTTTTTCTATATTTGTCGGCAAAGGGCATGAAGATGAAAGCGACCCCCAACCCTGTGAAGATAAACAGTCCCATTTGCAAAAGGTTTGCCATGTTGGCAGATACACCGCCGACCTGCTGATAAATGTATGGCATAAAGAAGCCCATCACACCGGCGGCTAAATTCCAAACCAAGTACACACCCATCAAAAACAGTATGCTTTTTAGATACATTGGCTTGAGCAAATCAAAATACGATGTTTTGTTCAGTACGGCCGGCTTCTCTGTTTGTATGTCTGCGGGCTGGTTTTTCTGCTGCCACGCATCTGACTCCGGAAGCCTGATTCTCAGGATGTACGTAATCAGCGCAATGACAAGCAGATGGGCAAATACGATTTTATTCCCCAAGAGGCCTAAATCACCGACCAGTACGGAGAGAAGCAGCACAACGACAGCGCCCGCGGCCCAGGCGACTTGTGCCACGCCGCAATGGCGGGCTCGATTTTTCTTTGGCGCATTTTCTGCAATAATGGTCCATGATGCAGTAATGTCAGCTCCCACTGATAAACCGATAATCATGTAACCGCTTAACAACATGGGGAAATTAACCCCAAACAGAACCAAACAAATCCCTAATGCATAAACCAGCATGCTATTGGTATAAACAGCCTTCCGCCCGACTTTATCAGCCAGATACCCGCCAAGCAGGGCGCCGACAGCGGCAGAAATTGCATTTGCGCTTAGCGCGCCGAGCAGCCCGATTTGTGTATCAGATAGCTTTAGATAACTGACCCATAACGATAAACCAGCAGATCCAGCCACAATCGAACCGGCATCAATATAGTTAGCCAATGCTGCCGCGATTGTCCGTTTATTGAAGGCCGAATCTGCATTGGTATTGCTCATATATCCAGTCCCCATTACGCCAGATCCAGCAACTGCTCATCAATATAGTTTCTCGCGATCAATGCATACTCAAGCGGGTTTGCGACATCCGGGTCCTGTTCAGCTTCAATGACAATCCATCCGGAATAATTGTGTTTTAACAGCAGCTGATATACGTCTCTAAAATCAATGCAGCCGTCACCGGGAACCGTAAACATGCCTTGTAAAAACGCTTGCTGAAACGATTTCCCTTCGAGTTTGCATTTTTCCATGACATTCAGCCGGGCATCTTTAAAATGGACATGTTTAATGCGATCGATATGCTTTTTCAGCATGCCCATGTAGTTGCCGTCAGAAATATACGCATGACCCGTATCGTAGAGGAGGTGCACATGTGCAGGGTCTGTTCCCTCCATCAGGCGGTCCACTTCAGCCGCTGTTTGGACGCCGGTGCCGAGATGGTGATGATATACCAGCTTTAAGCCATGCTGATCGGCAATTTTCCCAAAATGATTTAATCCTTCACAAAGCCGTTCCCATTCCTCATCAGTAAAATGCGGTTTCTCTGTGAATACGTTTTTCTCCAGACTTTGCACGCTGTAGGTTTGTTCAGAGACAACTGCGACATCCGCATTGACTTGCTGCAAATACTCACAATGCAGGGTAAATGCCTTCGCCGCTTCACCAAGTCCGTCACGCAAAATAAAACTGCTGAACCATTTTCCCGCAATGCGTAAATTCCGAAGCTTAAGCTCTTTATTAAGAATGGAAGGCTCGGGGAAAAAGCCCCCGACTTCCGTACCTTGAAAACGCGCGACAACTATATCACTTAACAAATGCTGAAGTGTATTTCCCGCTCCGATTTCAGGCATATCATCATTCCGCCACCCAATGGGAGCGATCCCCCACAGGATTTCATGTTTGCCCATCATGATGCCTCCCCTCTAATACTGCTTTGCAGATTCAAGCATTTTCTCTTTTGCTTCATATGCTTTTTGAACGCTTTCTTGTTCAGATACTTCAGCCACTCCGACATGCCACCAGCTGTCATAGCCGTCAGTCATTGTTTTTGGCAGCACTTTCATTTCAATCAACGTTGATACGTCTTGTTTCTTCGCATCCTCTAACGCCGCTTTTAACTCTTCTACTGTGTTAGCACGGTACGTTTTCGCGCCATAACCCTCAGCGACTTTCGCGTAATCGACATTCAAGATTTGGTTGTCATCTGTGCGGAACTCACAGTAGTAGCTGCCGCTTCCGTGGTCCATTTGCAGGTTGTTGATACATCCGAATCCTGAGTTGTCAAAAAGCAGCACATTGATCTTCTTGTTATACTGAATCGCTGTGATCAGTTCGGAATGAAGCATCAGGAAGCTGCCGTCTCCGACAATCGTATACACTTCTCTGTCTGGGTGAGCCAATTTAAGCCCCAGTGTGCCGGACACTTCATAGCCCATGCAGGAATATCCGTACTCCAGGTGATACGTATTCGGGACATTGGAGTGCCACAAACGCTGCAAATCTCCCGGAAGAGAGCCTGCCGAACAGATAATCACACTGTCTTCAGGAATGGTCTCGTTAATCGTCAGCAATGCCGTTGTTTGCGGAAGCTCGGTATTCAACGCGTCAGCGTACTCGTTTAGAATCTCTTGAGAGAAATGATGTTTGATTTCCGGATCAAATTCTTCCCGCTTAAATGTCACTTTGCTGAGGCGGTCGCGTTCAGCGAGCCATTCGTCCTTCAGCTCTTGAATCGTTGAGCCAAATTCACTCTTATAGCCTTCAAGCAGGCCGCGCAGTTTGCCAAGCGTCACTTTCGCATCCGCTACCACTTGGAACGCATCGAGTTTATACGCCTGCATTCGGCTGACATTGATGTTCAGAAACTTTGCTTTATCAAAATCAAAAGCAGTCTTAGAGGATGTCGCAAAATCCGTATATCTTGTACCGATACCGATAATCAAATCAGCCTGGCGGGACGCCTTATTTGCCGCGAGTGTTCCTGTGATGCCCATTCCGCCCAAGTTGTTCGGAAAATCAGCTTCCACTGTCGATTTGCCTGCCTGTGTTTCAACCAGCGGAATGTCATAGGCCTCAGAAATGGCGATTAATTCATCGCGCGCACCGGAATATTTCGCGCCTCCGCCTACGAGGATCACAGGGTTTTTGCTGGCTTTAATCAGCTCCGCCGCACCTTGAAGTTCACGCTCGCTCGGCTGCATGCGATCAATATAGTGAACCCGTTTGACGAAGAAACTTTCATCGAAATCGTACGCTTCGCCTTCCACATCCTGAGAAATGCAAATGGTCGCCGGACCCGCTTTTGCCGGATCAGTCATGACTTCAAAAGCGCGAAGCAAGCTGCTCATCAGCTGCTCAGGGCGTGTAACGCGATCCCAGTATCTCGATACAGGCTTCAATGCATCGTTTGTTGTAACCGCCGCACTGTACTCTTGCTCCATTTGCTGCAGTACAGGGTCGGGCTGTCTTGTCGCAAATGTATCTGCCGGAATGAAGAGAACAGGAATATTATTTGCCAATGCAGTGCCGGCTGCCGCCACTAAGTTGGCCGCTCCCGGTCCGACAGATGTTGAGACCGCGTAAATTTTTCTTCTCAGCATTTGCTTGCTGTACGCCATTGCGGCATGCGCCATTCCCTGTTCATTTTTCCCTTGGTACACTTTTAAATGGCCAGCATCCTGCTCAAGCGCCTGCCCAATCCCTAAAACATTTCCATGACCGAAAATCGTGAAAATCCCTTCTACGAAAGGCTCTTCCTTGCCATCAACATGGATGTACTGCTGGTTTAAGAATTTAATCAGCGCTTGTGCTGTTGTTAAGCGAATTTTCTTATCCACAAACGATCCCACCTTTACTCGATCTTTTTCAATTATGACTGTGCTTCAATAAGCTGAGCGATTTCATCCGCCGTCGGCATGGCTTCCGATGAGCTATGCTTGCTGACAACAATGGAGGCTGAGGCGCTTCCGTACTTCAATGCCGTTTCAATGTCTTTGCCGCTGACAAGTCCGTAGATAAAGGCCGAAGCATATGAGTCACCGGCTCCGAAGGTTTTCAGCACTTTTGTCTTGTACGCTTGGGCGCGGAAGACTTCGCCGGATTTGCTGTATGCGTACGAGCCTTCTACGCCATGCTTGATGACGACGAGGTCGGCTGAATGGTCAAATAAATAATCGACAGACTCTTCATTGCTGCCGCCTGTGCGGTTTTCCATGACATCGAATTCATCCCGTGTTCCGATGACAATATCGGACTGCTCAGCGACCAAAGAATAGTAAACAGCTGTTTCATCGGCTGACTGCCATGTATATGGGCGATAATCCAGTTCGAACACGACTTTTACCTGGTGATTTTTCGCATATTGAACGGCTTTTAACACCGCTTCCCGTGACGGGCTTTTAGCGAGCGCTGTCCCGGAAACGAGCAGCATTTTCGCATTTGCAATGTAGTCCTCGCTTACCTCTGAAGGCTCAAGATAAAGATCGGCCACGTCATCGCGGTACATTAAGATGCTGCATTCTTCCGGACTCAGAATTTCAGTAAATGCGAGACCGGCTTTATGCCCTTCCTTATCAACGACCATTTGCGTTGTGTCTACGCCGGTTTTTCTCATATAGGACTCTATGAATCTGCCATGCTGGTCATCTGGAATTTTGCCGATAAAGCCCGCTTTTAAGCCGAGCTTTGAGCTGCCGATCGCGATATTCGCAGGCGAGCCGCCAACGTATTTCGAAAATGTCATCGTTTCTTCCATTGGGCGATTGTATTCAACCGCGTTCAAATCAATACACGCCCGGCCGATGGCAACAATATCAAAGTCCTTCTCTTCGTTGAATGTATACTTCATCGTAAACAGCCACTCCTCACTTGTTAGCGTTCTAAAATCCACTCATGAGCCGGATCATTATGAAACTTCCATTTTCGTGTCGGTCCTGCCATGACATTTAAATAGTAGGACGTATATCCGTCCGGCACACCTACCGGGTGATATCCCGCAGGAACGATGACAACGTTTTCATTTTCTACAGTCATTGTCTCGTCAATGGAGCGGTCATCTGTGTAAACGCGCTGAAATACAAAGCCTTGGCCCGGATCTAATTCATGGTAGTAGGTTTCTTCCAAGAAGGACTCCTCCGGCAGGTTGTCTTGATCGTGTTTATGAGGCGGGTAGCTGGACCAGTTTCCGCTGTCTGTATAAACTTCAACCACTAAGAGGCTGTTAGCGGAAGGATCTGAATCCGGAAGAATGTTGTGAACGGTCCGTTTGTTGGAAAACTTTCCGCGATGTTCAATCCCGTTGTCTTCCGCCTTGATCAGCTTTGTCGGAAGCTGTTTCTCTGATGGCGAATAGCAAAGCGCCACTCTCGCATCACTCTCTGCCGTAATCTCAAAGGCAAGGTCATTGGAGATATAGACGCTGTCTGTCGGTTTTCTCTCAAATACGCTTTCACGCGTACCGATATGTTCAAACGTAGATTCATGATCCGTCACTGTGATTTTTCCCGTCACTGCCACAATGCAGATTTCTTGTTTTTTCAATTCTTCTGTATAGCTTGAACCGGATGCGAGTTCTAACACTTTAAACTCTACATAGGTAAGATCTGAGTTTGATTTCGTTACTTCATGCACAAGTTTGACGCCTTTTGATACTTCATTCGACTGCGGCTTACGCAACAAATGACTCATGGTTAAGCCCTCCTCTTTCTATGGTAAGAATGAGTCCGAACAGCGCAGAGACACGCCGTTCGGCTGTTCGTCGTTTAGTTGAAATCAGGTGCCGGGTATCTTGCTGTCACTACTTTTTTACGCGTGTAGAAGTCAACGCTGTCCTTACCGTTCGCGTGCAGCGTTCCGAAGAATGAAGACTTCCAGCCGGAGAATGGAAAGAACGCCATCGGTGCCGGCACACCCAGGTTGATGCCGAGCATTCCCGCGTCAATATTTTCACGGAAGTAGCGGATGGCATTCGAATTGGATGTGAACAGGCAGGCGCCATTCGCAAATTCAGACTTGTTGGCAATCTCAATGGCTTCTTTCAGGTTTTTCACACGAATGACGGATAGGACAGGAGCAAAGATTTCGTCTTTCCAGATCGTCATCTCTGTTGTGACATTATCGAAGATTGTCGGGCCGACAAAGTAGCCGTCGTCAGACACATTTTCACGTCCGTCACAAACGAGTCTCGCGCCTTCTTCCAGCCCTTTTTCAATGTAGCTGAGCGTGCGTTTCTTGTTGTCCTCACGAATAACCGGTCCCAAGAATACGCCGTCATCAAGGCCGTTTCCGATTTTAATCTCAGCGGCTTTTTCTTGAAGCTTCGCCATGAATTCATCAGCGATACCTTCTTCAACTGTCACAACCGCACAAGCCATGCAGCGTTCTCCGGCTGAACCGAAGGCTGCTCCGATGATGTTTGTGATCGTGTCTTCGAGATTCGCGTCATTCAGGACAATCGTGTGGTTTTTCGCGCCTGTCAGAGATTGAACACGTTTTAAGTTTTCGCTTCCTTTTTTGTAGACGTATTCACCGACCGGCTTTGAGCCTACGAATGAAATCGCTTTAATTTCAGGATGCTCGAGGATGCCATTCACAACGTCATGCGCACCGTATACGACGTTGAAAACACCTTTTGGAAGGCCCGCTTTTTCAAAAAGCTCAACCAATTTCTCCGTTAACAGCGGCGTACGCTCAGACGGCTTTAAAATAAATGTGTTGCCGAGTGCAATGGCCATTGGGAACATCCAGCAAGGAACCATCATCGGGAAGTTAAATGGTGCGATTCCGCCGACAACTCCAATTGGGTAGCGGTAGTTGGCCGCTTCCACATCCGTCGCAATAGAAGCAAGTGAGTCACCCATCATCAGAGAAGGCGCGCCGGCTGCGAACTCAACGTTTTCAATCCCGCGTCCCACTTCTCCCAGAGCTTCTTTTGTGTTTTTGCCGTTTTCGATGGTAATCAGATGAGCAAGTTCTTCTTTATGCTGAGACAGCAGCTGCTGGAAGTTAAATAGAATTCTCGCACGGCGCGGAACCGCCACTTTCGACCATGTTTTAAATGCCTCACCCGCTGTTTGAGCCGCGTAATCAATATCTTCTTTTGTAGAAATCGGCACTTGGCACAGCACTTCTTTCGTAGCCGGATTGATAACGTCTTCATATTGATCCGTTTTGCTTTCAACCCATTCACCGTTGATATAGTTTTTTAATTTTCTGATTTCTGCCATTCTTATTGCCTCCTTCATTAGTAAACACATACACTTGTATGGATGGTTCAGGATAGATTCATAAGATTACAATTAAACGCTTTCAAAAAAACAAAAAAAATCAATGGTTAGATACACTTTTTGTAAGCAACCATATCATCACTGAAATCACACACAACAGGTTACTTCTTGGTCATTTCTTGGTTATATTCTAATCGTATAATACCCATAAGTCAATCACAAACACTAAATTTTTTCATTATTTTTATTATACTAATCTTTCAGTAATGCAAGAGACCGCCTGGAAGTCCGGCGAATCTTGCAAAAGATACATACCAATGTTATCATTTTTTAAGCAACTATTGATTAACTTTTGGTTTTTATTATATATTTACATTACTTTAAGATTCAAGAAGGAGTTTTTTGTATGAAACTGATGCGGATACAGGAAATGGAGGAGTACATTTTATCGCATGGCACTGTTTCCTTAGATGAGCTGTGCCAGGTTTTCAATGTCTCAAAAAACACAGTCAGACGCGATATCAACAAGCTGACGGAAAAAGGTGCGATCGAAAAAGTATACGGCGGCGTAACATCAATTGAGAAAACCGCACTTGTTCCTTTTGAGAATCGCACCATCCAGCACCAAGATGAGAAAACAAAAATTGCCCATTATGCTTCCCGGTTTATTGAAGACCATGACTTAATCTTCATTGACTCAGGAACAACAACCAAGTCGATTCTCGATACGCTTGATCCGAACAAAAATGTCACCATTTTAACCAACAGCTTGGACATTATCAATGCGGCATCGGCTATGAAGAATATCAACCTAATCATTATCGGAAACAATTATAAAAGAAAAACACGCTCCTTTGTCGGCATGGATGATCCGGGCACTTTGGAGAAGTACAATATCAATAAAGCCTTTATGTCTGCAACCGGAACAACACTGACACACGGACTGACCAATTCGGATCTGCTCGAGTATGACATTAAAAAGAGGATTTCTGAAAAAGCGAAAGAAGTGTATTTATTGGCCGACCATTCAAAATTCGGAAAATCAACGCTGCTGACCTATGCGCCCTTTGACAGACTGCACTGTATTGTGACATCTCAGCCGTTAGATGACGAGTACACGCAGTACTGCCATGAGCACCAAATCGGCATTCATCTGGCCTAACGTTTACAATAGTGTTGAGAGTCTTTCATCAATTTTATTCCAGGAGGTAGATCATGAAAAAAGCAACGCTCGGAAAATCAGACTTGCAGGTATTCCCTATCGGATTAGGAACAAATGCTGTAGGAGGACATAACCTCTACCCGAATCTGAATGAAGAAACCGGAAAAGAATTGGTTCGCGAGGCCATTCGTAATGGCGTGACCATGTTAGACACCGCTTATATTTATGGCATCGGCCGTTCGGAAGAGCTAATTGGTGAAGTGCTGCGCGAGTTCAATCGCGAAGATGTCGTCATCGCCACAAAAGCCGCGCACAGAAAAGAAGGAAATGACTTTGTTTTTGATAATTCGCCTGAGTTTCTGAAAAAATCAGTTGATGAAAGCCTGAAACGTTTGAATACCGATTATATCGATCTGTTCTACATTCACTTTCCGGATGAACATACGCCGAAGGATGAAGCGGTTAACGCACTGAATGAAATGAAGCAAGCCGGAAAAATCCGTTCCATCGGTGTCTCCAATTTCTCTCTGGAACAGCTGAAGGAAGCCAACAGAGACGGTTTGGTCGATGTGCTCCAAGGTGAATACAACCTGTTAAACCGTGAAGCGGAAACAACCTTCTTCCCGTATACGAAGGAACACAATATTTCATTCATCCCTTACTTCCCGCTTGTATCAGGATTACTGGCCGGAAAATATACGGAAGATACGACGTTCCCTGAAGGAGACCTGCGAAACGAACAGGAACACTTCAAAGGCGAGCGTTTCAAAGAAAATATCAGAAAGGTCAACAAACTGGCGCCGATTGCTGAAAAGCACAACGTGGACATCCCTCACATCGTATTGGCTTGGTATTTGGCAAGACCGGAAATTGATATTTTAATCCCTGGAGCAAAACGTGCCGATCAGCTGATTGATAACATCAAAACAGCCGATGTAACGCTTTCTCAAGAGGATATTTCGTTTATTGATAAGCTGTTCGCATAATAAGAAAACAGCCTTCTCCATAGGGAAGGCTGTTTTTTTTGCCCATAAATTGGTTTGATTTTGTTACAAAACTTACAAAAAGAGCCATGAATCCGATAAAATAAAGGTAGTTTATCTCAGAAAGAAAGTGATTGAAAAAGCTAAACATGATATGAAAGATTGATATGACGCTAGAATCAGCTAGCAATAGAATAAGCTCATCAGCTTCTATCACTTTTACTGACGATTCAAACCAGAAATAACGGGCCGTTGCGGTCTATGGAGGAAACAGAATGAAACTGAAATATGTTAAAGCCTTAGTCGCAGTAACCGTTGCTTTAGGTGTACTGCTGCCATCAGCCATTTCTCACGCAAAAAGTTTTAGCGGCCGCTCATCATCCAGCCACAGCAGCCGAAGTTCAAGCTCGTCATACAGCGGAAGCTATAAATCCAGCCCGAAATCAAGCTACAGTTCAGGATCAAGCTCTTCAAGCAACAAGTCCAAAACGTCTGATGATTCATCATCATCGATTTCACTGAAAAAGAAATCTTCCGAAAAGACAAGCTCATCAAGCTCTAATAAATCGCCAGGCACGTTTTCCGGCGCCACATCAAAAGTAAGCGGAAAGACATACAGCGGAAAAACATCTAAAGCTTATGTTGGCGGACGTTATGTTTCAGTGAATCATTATTACAATGCAGGATTCTCGCCATCAGGATGGTTTGGCTACTATAGCGGATTCACAATGAGCATGTTCATGATCAGCATGATGCACCCTTGGGGTTACACCTATCATCCAGTCGGAGGCCCAGGCTATGTTTCTTATGGCGCTTCACCCATTGCCTGGATCGTTGATGTCATCGCTTTGATCATTATTTTAATCATTGTCATCGCACTGATTCGCGCATTTAAAACACCGAAGACGTACAGAAGGAGCTTTTAGGTAATGAAGTTAGTATTAAATGAGCAAGAAATTGTAGACGGGATTTGTGTGTATATTTCTAATGAAGAAGAGATTTACCCTGAGGACGTTGAAGTAAAAGAGCTGTCTTACAACAAGCGTACAGGATTCTTCGCTGAAGCCAAATATGGCCTGCATCACAAGCAGCTTGAGTCAGATGACATTTCAGAAGGCATTATTCAGTTCTTAGAGGAATACCACAACTTCAATCCAGACGTTACCGTCGTTGAATTGCAATTTGATAAGAAAAAAGGATTCTCCGCCTTGGTTTTCGTCAACGAGGGTGAAGAATAAAAATGTCTTAATCAGAACCTTACTCCGGGCGAGTAAGGTTTTTTTATGATGTTTTTTGAAATGCAGGTACAGAAACGGCTGTTTCCGGTAATGGGAAGAGCACCGCCCCTAATGATCGGCAGACTGCCTGACAGATAAAATGGGAATAAGCCTCCTTTTACTCATATCCTTGCGTGAAAAAGGTTTTGGCGCTTACAATGATTTTGAAAGGAATGATTACAATGGCAAATGCTCAATTCCCTCTTATCACACAAAACCTTTCTCTCGATCTCGTTAATACTGAAATCATAAGCTATGATAAACGGCACGATCTCATCCAGTCAGAAAAAGATCTGATGGCATGGTTTGAAATAATGGGAGAAACTGCTCCTTTTCTCAGGTCTTTTACGCTGCAGCAAGTCCAAGAACAATTGCAACGGATTCATCAATTCCGCGCTGAGCTGAGAAAACATTTTGAGAGTATCGCCGAAGGCAGTAAACCTTCTCTAGCTTTTATCGCTTTCCTGCAAGATCAAATCGCCGCCGCTCCTTTTTCTTATCAAATCTTAGATGACAAACTTGCCCGCATTCCGAATGGAAAACCAGATGATTCTATTTTATCACTTATCGCTTACGATGCCTTATGGCTGATTCATACAAAAGAAATCCAACAGCTGAAACGGTGCGCAAACGAAAAGTGCATTTTGCTTTTTCTTGATAAAACAGGAAGGCGAAAATGGTGCTCCATGAAGATATGCGGCAACAGACAAAAAGTCTCACGCCATCATAAAAAAAATCAATAATGAGTAAAAAACCGTTCCCCAGAGAACGGTTTTTTTATCGAAGTTGAAACTAACTATTAAAAATAAAATTTACGGGTTAGTTTATAGCTATTATCCTATACATACTGGGAGAGATAAATTTGGAAAACAACTTCTTTTTGAAAATGTAAGGAAAAGGAAAAACACCTTTACAGGTAAATGGAAAGGACGCCGTCACAGGCTTTTTAGGAGGATTCATCACCATTCTGGCGCTTGCAGTATTGACCTCTTATACATCAAGCCCATGGTTAATGGCCCCTTTTGGAGCGAGCTGCGTGCTGGTATTCAGCGCTTGGAATGCACCTTTATCACAGCCGAGAAATGTGATTGGCGGGCATTTTATCTCTGCACTTACAGGACTGGCTGTCCTTCATATATTCGGAGCTCATCCCTGGACTTTTGCATTGGGGACAGGGCTTGCCATCTTTTTCATGATGCTGACCAAAACCACTCACCCTCCTGCCGGCGCAGATCCCATTGTGGTCATTCAAGGGGCGTATGCTTGGAGTTATTTACTGTTTCCCGTTTTCATTGGGTCTGCCATCATCGTGATCATCGCTCTCGTGATCAATAACTTGCGTAAAAACCGCCAATACCCCTCGTTTTGGCTTTGAATTTCCTTTTGTGAAATCAATCTTTTTTCAAACAAATGTTTCAAATTGATTAGGAGAAGGGTACTAATCTATTAACTTTGTTACATCGTACATACTCATTGGCTCAAAGACTGAGGAGGAACATTTGTGAAGACAAACACAAGGAAATATATGATCTACTTTTTCGGCGCTTTAGGGGGGCTGCTTTACGGTTATGATACGGGCGTTATCTCGGGAGCGCTGCTGTTTATCAACAATGATATCCCTTTAACAACACTGACAGAAGGATTGGTTGTCAGCATGCTGCTCCTCGGCGCGATTTTCGGTTCCGCTTTAAGCGGCACGTGCTCCGATCGCTGGGGCAGGAGAAAAGTCGTATTTGTTCTATCCATCATTTTTATCGTCGGGGCGCTTGCTTGTGCATTTTCTCAAACCATTACCATGCTGATCGCGTCTCGGGTCATTCTCGGCCTGGCCGTAGGCGGTTCAACGGCGCTGGTGCCTGTATATCTTTCCGAAATGGCACCGACAAAAATCCGCGGAACACTCGGCACGATGAACAATTTAATGATTGTCACCGGTATTTTACTTGCATACATCGTAAACTATCTATTCACACCGTTTGAAGCGTGGCGCTGGATGGTGGGGCTGGCTGCGGTGCCTGCCGTGCTTTTATTAATCGGGATCGCATTTATGCCTGAATCACCAAGATGGCTCGTGAAGCGCGGACGTGAAGATGAAGCGAAACGAATCATGAAAATCACTCATGATCAAGAAGATATTGAACGTGAACTGGCAGATATGAAACAAGGGGAAGCAGAGAAAAAAGAAACAACACTCGGCTTGCTAAAAGCCAAATGGATTCGCCCTATGCTTCTCATTGGCGTCGGCCTCGCCGTTTTCCAGCAGGCTGTCGGGATTAACACGGTTATCTACTACGCGCCAACCATTTTCACGAAGGCCGGTCTCGGCACATCGGCATCGGTGCTCGGCACAATGGGAATCGGCGTACTCAACGTCATCATGTGTATTACAGCTATGATTTTAATCGACCGCATCGGCCGCAAAAAGCTGCTGATCTGGGGAAGCGTCGGTATTACGCTGAGCTTGGCCGCACTATCGGCTGTGCTCCTGACGCTGGGGCTCTCAACATCAACAGCTTGGCTGACCGTTGTTTTTCTCGGAGTTTATATCGTATTCTACCAGGCAACATGGGGTCCGGTTGTATGGGTTCTGATGCCTGAGCTCTTCCCATCCAAAGCGCGCGGGGCCGCGACGGGCTTTACCACTTTGGTGTTATCGGCAACCAACCTGATCGTGTCGCTTGTCTTCCCGCTGATGCTCAGCGCCATGGGCATCGCATGGGTGTTTACAATTTTTTCAGTCATTTGTCTTCTCTCATTTTTCTTCGCCCTTTACATGGTTCCTGAAACCAAAGGGAAAAGCTTAGAAGAAATTGAAGCAAGCCTGAAACAACGTTTTAAAAGAAAGAACAGCGGACAAAGCCGTATGCTCAATGAACGGACGTCATAAATAGAAAAAGGAATCGTCTCATCGGGACGATTCCTTTTTTATGGTTACACCATCACCTTGCACATATTGTTCGTAAATTCCACAGGGTCCTGAATCGGCAGACCTTCGATCAGAAGCGCCTGGTTATACAGGAGATTTGTGTACAGGCTTAGTTTCTCTTTATCTTGTTCGAAAGCGTTCTGCAGCGTCTTGAATACCTCGTGATTCGGGTTGATTTCCAGCACTTTGTCCGCTTTTACATTTTGGCTGTCCGGCATCGCGTTTAAAATTTTTTCCATCTCGATTGTCACTTCACCGTCAGCTGCAAGGCAGACCGGATGAGATTTAAGGCGTTTCGATACTCTGACGTTTTTCACTTTGTCAGACAGAATATTTTTCATTTCCTCAAACAGATCCTTGTACTTGCTTTCCTCTTCTTCAGACTGCTTTTGATCCTCTTCTGAATCGATGCCAAGATCGCCGCTTGATACAGATTTGAACTCTTTTTCTTGATATGAAGCGAGCATTTTGATCGCAAATTCATCGATGTCCTCTGTAAAGTAAAGAATTTCATAGCCTTTGTCCGCTACCATTTCCGTTTGCGGCAGTTTTTCAATGCGATCGTATGAATCACCGGTCGCGTAGTAGATATATTTCTGCTCTTCAGGCATTCTGGATACGTACTCGTCCAGGCTGACCAGTTTTTTCTCTTTGGAAGAGTAGAATAGTAAGAGATCCTTCAATTGATCTTTATTCGCGCCAAAATCATTGTACACGCCGAACTTCAGCTGTCTGCCGAACGATTTGTAGAAGGTCTCATATTTTTCTCTGTCTTTTTTCAGCAGGCTCTGCAGCTCGCTTTTGATCTTTTTGCTGATGTTTTTCGCAATCAGCTTCAGCTGGCGGTCATGCTGCAGCATTTCTCTGGAAATGTTCAGCGACAGGTCCTCAGAATCGACCATACCCTTCACAAAACTGAAGTGGTCCGGAAGCAGATCCGCGCATTTGTTCATGATGAGCACGCCGTTGGAATAGAGCTCCAAGCCTTTCTCATATTCCTTAGAATAATAGTCAAACGGCATGTTTTCAGGAATAAATAAAATGGCGTTGTAGCGCACGGCACCGTCAACACTGATATGGACATGAGTGAGCGGTTTATCAAATCCGTAATGCTTTTCAGAATAGAACGTTTCATAGTCCTCATCTGTCAGCTCGCTCTTGTTTTTTCTCCAGATCGGCACCATGCTGTTAACCGTCTGTTCCTCCTGCACCTCTTCAAATTCATTGTCGCTGCCTTCCTTCGGCTTATTAACCGTTGTATCCATTTTGATCGGGTAGCGAATGAAGTCAGAGTACTTTTTGATGATCGCTTTTAAACGATATTCTTCTAAAAACTCATCATAGCTCTCATCTTCCGTGTTCTCTTTGATCTTCAGGATAATGTCTGTGCCGACAGAATCCTTTTCACACGGCTCAATTGTGTAGCCGTCCGCACCTGCAGACTCCCATTTATACGCTTCTTCACTGCCGAGCGCTTTACTGATAACGGTCACCACATCGGCAACCATAAACGCCGCATAAAATCCGACACCGAATTGCCCGATGATGTCATGGCCGTCCTTCAGTTCGTTTTCTTTTTTAAACGCAAGAGAACCGCTTTTCGCGATCGTACCGAGGTGCTGTTCAAGCTCGTCCTTTGTCATTCCGATCCCTGTATCCGTGATCGTCAGCGTTCTCGCGCCTTTGTCAGCCGCGACTTTTATGTAGTAATTGTCTTTATCGAAGGTTAGCGCATCATCTGTCAGCGCTTTGTAATAGATTTTGTCAATCGCGTCACTCGCATTGGAAATTAACTCGCGAAGAAAGATTTCTTTTTGAGTGTAAATGGAGTTAATCATCATATCCAGCAGTCGTTTGGACTCTGCTTTAAACTCTTTTTTGGCCATTCAGCTCGCTCCTTTTTCATGCTTTGTGATGTTATGTAAACTCTTTTCAGCATCTATTTATCATAAATGATGACTCATGTCAATACGGTTTCCATCAAAGATTGATAGATGCATATATATGTAAATTTAACATTAGTTGGGGGTGTTTTCACTATTTTTTCTAGACAGTCTGATGAGAAAAAGAGAGGATCAGCCTCTCTTTTGTCCTGCATCATTCCATCGGCTAAACTCCCGCTTCATCCAAATATGCACCGGATAGAAAAACAAACAGAACGGTATCAGAAACAATAGATTATGCCATGAAGCATTCAGAAATGCGCTAGCTGTAACCGGAAACGTAATCTCTTGCAATAAAAAAGAGATGACAGTCAGCACAGCAAACGCAGCCGGAATCGTAATGAGACAATAAAATTTGAGTTCCTTCTTATGCTGTATCTTCAAAACACTTAAAACCTCCCAACAATTTCTCATTCATATTAACATAGGCAGTTATTACTTTTCTCACATGTTTATCACTGCACACAGCGGGAAGACAAAAAGAAAAAGGAGGATTCGTGTTATGGGAAGACTTGATAACAAAACCGCTGTGATCACAGGCGCCGCAACAGGCATTGGACAAGCAACGGCAGAGGTTTTTGCCAATGAAGGCGCGCGTGTGATGATTGGAGACATCAATACAGATCAAATGGAAGATACAGTTGAAGCAATCAGACAAAACGGAGGACAGGCGGATGCCTTTCACCTCGATGTGTCAGATGAAAACAGTGTGAAAGCATTTGCTGAGCAAATCAAGGACGCCTGCGGAACGATTGATATTCTGTTTAATAACGCCGGCGTCGATCAGGAAGGCGGAAAGGTGCACGAATACCCCGTTGAGCTGTTTGACCGTATTATGGCCGTCGACCTGCGCGGCACATTCCTTTGCAGCAAATATCTGATTCCGCTCATGCTCGAAAAAGGAGGCTCCATTATCAACACCTCCTCCATGTCAGGCCGGGCCGCGGACCTCGATCGCTCCGGCTATAACGCCGCAAAAGGCGGTATCACCAACCTGACAAAAGCGATGGCGATCGACTACGCGCGAAACGGCATCCGCGTCAATTCCATTTCTCCGGGCACGATCGAAACGCCGCTGATTGATAAACTGGCCGGCACCAAGGAACAGGAAATGGGCGAGAAATTCCGCGAAGCCAACAAATGGATCACACCGCTCGGCCGCCTCGGCAAACCGAAGGAAATGGCGACGGTGGCGCTGTTCCTCGCTTCTGACGACAGCTCATACGTCACAGGCGAAGACATCACCGCAGACGGGGGCATCATGGCGTATACATGGCCTGGCAAGATGCTGATTGATGAAAAATGGAAGGAAGAAACGAAATAAGAGAGGGGATTCAGCCCCTCTCTTTTTTGTTGTTCAAAGCAATATAATCTTATACTTCTTCACATCCAAAAACTGCAAAAACTCCCTGGCCAGCACCCCCGGATCGTGCGCCTTTCCCTCATCCAGCCGATACAACATCAAACCGATAATCATAGCGGAAACATAATAAGCATAAAGTTTCTTCCCCGCGCGGATATCAAGCTGCTGATGCAGGTAAAAAGATTCCAGGGCTTTGAACATGCTGGGTATCACATGAGGAATTCCCCATTCAGGATTGAGAAACCGGACAATGGGCGAGCGTTCCGATAATGCAGAAAGCAGGCTGGCAAGCGCCGTCTCAGCTTCCGCTAAAGAAAGCTCATCCGGACTGGCACTCACCGTCAGCCGATCAATCATATCTGCACACGATTGATGAATCATCGCTTGTAACAGGTCATCTTTATTGGCATAGTGATCATAAAAGGTCGCCCTGCGGATGTTGCTTTTTCTGGTGATATCCGAAATGGTCACCGCCGCATAGTCTTTTTTCTCCGCCAATACGTCCAGCAAAGCCTCTTGCAGCGCCTGTCTCGTGCGGACAACACGCCGGTCAATTTGCTTATTCTCCTCCGGCTCCGCTTCAGCAGCCTGCCCAAACAGCCAATAAAACCGTTTCTGAGAAACGAGTTCCCATACCTTGTGGCTGATGGCTTGCGGAGATGCAGACGCATCCTCATTCAGCCAGTACAAAATAATCGCATACGTATACAATGCTCTGTAATGTCCGTAAATCTCCTGCTCCATCGGCGTTAAATTCACATGAATCGGAGACAGCATGACATCCTGCTGAAACACATCTTTAAAAAACCGGTGGAAATTGTGATACGGTACGTTGTCTCTGACCATCATTGCTGAAAAAAAGGATTGATGCTGATGAACAAAAGACAATGTCGGATGCACTGTTTGCCGCTTTTGGCTGAGATGAAGTGTATCCATGTGCTTGAAAGCTTCGTAGAGCGCTTCGCTCAATCCTTCCTGCATGTCACTCATCAAATCCTCAATGATTGAAAACTTATCCTCGTAATAAAGATAGAGTGTCCCGCGGCTCACTTGTGCGTGTTCAGCAATTTCTTTCATTGTAATCTGTCGAATATCCCTTTTTTCTAATAAATCCAGAAGCGCCTGTTTGATTTGAGCCTCAGCAGATTCCGGCAAAAGAGTCACCTCCAAACTTAGACAGATGTTCGATATATGTACGGTAACGTATAGATGATTCTCCGTTGTCTTTCTTATAGAAAAGATACCACTTTATAATAGTTCCGAGATAAGCAGAAAGCAAATGAGGGGGATTTTACAATGGAACAGCAAGTAAAAGACGACATTCAGCGCGTCTTCCAGCTTCAGAAAAAACAGCAAAAAGTGCTGCGCGCTTCAACAGCGGAACAGCGTAAAGAAAAGCTTCAGCGCTTTTTGGATTCCGTCATTGCACATGAAGAGGAAATCATCGAAGCGATCCGCAAAGACGTGCGGAAGCCATATCACGAGGTCAAAAAAGCGGAAATCGAGGGTACAAAAAAAGCGATCAGAGATAATATGAACAACCTGGAAACATGGATGGCACCCAAAGAAGTCGGTTCATCCTTAAGCTCTGATGCCAACGGAATCCTTATGTACGAGCCTAAAGGCGTCACGCTTATACTCGGTCCGTGGAACTACCCGTTTATGCTGACGATGGCGCCGCTTGCCGCTTCTATCGCTGCAGGAAACAGCGCCATTGTGAAGCTGTCCGATTTTACGATGAACACAAGCAACATTGCCGCAAAAGTCATCCGAGATGCTTTTGACGAAAAAGAAGTTGCCATTTTTGAAGGAGAGGTTGAAGTGGCCACTGAGCTTCTTGATCAGCCGTTCGACCACATTTTCTTCACCGGAAGCACAAATGTCGGAAAAATCATCATGACAGCCGCCGCCAAACACTTGGCATCTGTCACGCTTGAGCTTGGCGGCAAGAGTCCGACCATCATCGACAGTGAATACGACTTAATGGACGCAGCGAAAAAAATTGCTGTCGGCAAGTTCGTAAATGCCGGCCAAACCTGCATCGCACCGGATTATATCTTCATTAAAAAAGACGTGCAGGACAAGTTCGCAGGCATTTTACAAACCATTGTCAACGCAGGATTTATGGAAGATGATTACACGCCGGATCGAAACAAATTTACGCAAATTGTCAATGACCGCAACTTTAACCGCGTCAAAGCGTTATACGACGATGCCATCGAGAAAGGCGCGGAAGTCGTGTTCGGCGGCGTATTTGATGCAAGCGACCGTACGATCTCGCCAACCGTTTTAAAAAACGTTACGCCAGATATGAAGATCATGCAGGAAGAAATCTTTGCACCGATCCTGCCGATGATGAACTATGAAGACATCGATGAGGTCATTGATTACGTAAATGACCGCGATAAACCGCTCGCGCTTTATGTATTCAGCCACAACCAAGACCTGACCGACAACGTCCTTCAGCACACCACATCAGGAAATGCAGCGATCAATGATGTCGTCGTTCATTTCAGTGACGTCAACCTGCCATTCGGCGGCGTAAATACAAGCGGAATCGGCTCTTACCATGGGGTATACGGATTTAAAGAGTTTTCTCATGAAAAAGGTGTGTTTATTCAAGCAGCTAAATAAACATGATTTAGAGAATCTGCATCATCTTGCAGGTTCTCTTTTTCTATCATCCCCGACAAAGTTTCATAACAATAAATAAATGTAGTTCACAGAAAAATCATGCATTAACACAAAATAGAAAACTATGTAAAATCCCTTGTGACAGGTTTCTTTGGCGCAGAACGAAACGCTGCAAAAAACCAAATGATGTTTACAGCCGCTGAAGCGAGACAGAGCCCCATCACAGTGATCACATCAGAGAGCGGATGGTCACTGAATATACTGACCATCAGCACAATGGCGGCAGTAGATAAGTGAATCAGCAAACCCATGCCGCAAAGCGCCGCCATCACATATCTCATTACATCCACACCCAGCATGTAAATGAGGATTGGAATGAGATAGAAAACAAGTATCATACCAATTGCCGACCACATACCGATAGAGTTAAACTGATTGGCTGAGGACCCCGTGTCTGCCAGCGGAGAAAGTGAAGCCGCAGCAATCATCACGCAAAAAAGGATCGCAGAAATCGCAGTCATGATCACCACGCTATTTTTTCTGGACATGATCAATTGACACCTCCTAAAATAGAAATATTAACCTTTATTATCATAAGGTAATATCTAATAGAAATCGATGGGTTTTCTAAAAACACCCATAAAAAAAGATATACTCCATTCATTTGAAATAGAGTATAACTGGAAAAAACGTTAAGAACTGAACATCTGATCCATTTGTTTCAGTTCATCTTCTGATAAATGAAGATTTGCTGTTTTGATATTCGTCTTGAGTTGGCCAGGCCGAGTGGCTCCAGGAATGATCAAATCAATCCCAGGCTGATGCAGCAGCCATGACAAAGCGACCTGTGCCGGCTCCGCTTGTTTTTGTTCAGCAAACCGCTTTAATTTCTCCAGCTTCGCTTCGATCAGCTCCCACATCTGCTGCAAGTCACTTTGCTTCTGTTTCAATTTCTCCTGGTAATTTCTTAGCAGCTCGCGCTGAGTATCATCCAAGCGATCTGTCTGTTCCTGCAGGCTGAGGAACGGCTTCATTTCCTCTAAAGACATGCCCGTTTTCTTCAAACATCTGATGAACAGCAGACGTTTCTTGTCATCCTCACTAAACACTCGATGGCCGTTCGCCTTTCGTTTAACCGGTGGAAGCAAGCCGATTTTCTCATCATAACGAACCGCATCCTCAGTCATTTGGCACTGCTCCATGACTTCTTTTAATGTATAAAGCTTGTTTTTTCACCGTCCGTGGTAGATTTATATAGTAAAAAAGAAAGGATAAAAGACTCATTTTTCAGTAATATCAGGATTTTATCACCATATCATATTGCAAAAGCTTTTTTTACAAAGTATACTGTTCCAGATTAATTCAAAGGAGAGAGAAATATACATGGAAAAACCGGCAGGATTTTGGATTCGTGTTTTAGCTTATTTGATTGATGGCATTATTGTATCTGTTCCTAGCTATATTATTCTATTTATTATCAATTCCGTATTTATCGCTGGATCCATCGCAACAGACCCATATATGACACAAGACGAATATATGGTGAAATACTTGACGCTTGCATTTTTGCCAACCATGCTGATTATGATTGTCATCAGTGTGTTATATTACGGGCTGCTTACAGCTTCTAAAATGCAAGGCACGCTCGGCAAGAAAATTCTCGGGCTGAAAGTAGTCAATGAACAAGGCGGACGCGTGTCTATCGGGCAGGCAATCGGCCGTTACTTTGCGTACATAGTATCTGGAATTATCTTTTATATCGGTTTTATCATGGTGGCATTCGGAGAGAAAAAAGGCCTTCATGACATCATTTGCCGTACGCGTGTTGTATATAAATAATTGAAAACATGAAAAGTCTAGACGTCAATTATGAGTCTAGACTTTTATTTATCTATGATTTCTTCAAGATCGGCTGCCACTTCATATACGTAAGGCTCCTCCAAAACCATTCAAACGGTCCCATTCGGAATGCCCGCAGCCAAAGGTGACTGGTGATCATTTGAAGGGCACATACCGCGATCGTGATCAGCACGCCCGCAGCCGGATATACTTTTCCGTATAACCCTAACCCGTAATGATAGAAAATCCACGTACAAATGATTGATTGCATGAGATAGTTGGTAAATGCCATTCTCCCGACTGCGGAAAAGTATTGCAGCGGCTTAGCCAGTCTTGTCTTATGATAAAGATACACAATTGTTGTGACGTAGAAAAACATAAGAAAAGGCGCACCAACCAGCAAAAATACTTCTATTTCGGTCACACTGTACAATATATGAGCGCTGATGCCAATGACCAGCCCAGACAGCCATACTCTTTTTAACGCTTTGCGGTGCTTTTCCGGCTGATGCAGCAATCTTGATTTTGCCGCCGCGGCTCCCAGCAAAAACATACTGAAATATGGGATGGAGGCAAAAAAGAAATTCAGCGGATTATAGGTCAGCATGCCATTCATTGACATATAAACGAGCCGATCGTGGATTCGCTGTTCCGCAATGTCTTTCAGGCTGCCGTTTCCGTAAGCATGCAGCGCCTGCTTCGCTTGCTGAATGGCTGCTTGTGCCCATTCTTGTCCGTTTGCTTGATGAAAGCTTGCCAAAATGAACGGAAGAGAAAACAGGAGATACAAAGAGACTGCCCATATCAACAATGTTTTCGGCTTTGCTTTTCTGAACAAAAGTAAAACCAAACCAAGCAGGGCGTATTCCGTTAAGATATCCCCGTCCCATATCAAAAAAGCATGAATGGTTCCAAAGATGAAGAGTGCCAATAATCTTCTGATATAAAGCGGGACAAAACGTTTTCCTTTGCTTAACGCTCTCTCCATCATCACCACCATGCCAAACCCAAATAAAAATGAAAACAGTAAAATACATTTGGTTTGAATCAAAAATTTCAATATTTCTGCTGCAGCAAAGTCTGCACCAGACCACTTTTCCGTGAAAAAATTATCCTTTCCAAGCATAGACAAATACATATCCGGATAACTGAAGTGCGCCAAATTCACAAATAGGATGCCGAAAATGGCAATTCCTCTTAACACGTCAAGCACACCAATCCGCTCATTTGTCAGAGTCGGCTGTAATGAAGCCATATGAATCACGCTCCTTTTTTCTATACCTCAATCGTATGAAAAAAAGAAGCGAAGAAACATCGATTTAGGTGGCAGCGCAAAGGAAAAACCTTACAATCTCGTCACCTTCACAATAAAAAACCAGGCTTCACAGGAAGCCCGGCGGAGATATTATGGTTTCATGACCTTTAAATCTAATGTGTCGATATTCTGCAAGACACGGTCGAATCGCAAAGCTTGAGGCTCACTCGGGAAAATATGCCCTTCATACGGATCTCCTAACGTGCGGAAAAACGGCTCGAATAAGCCCGGAACCAATACACCCACCATTTTTGTATAGTGAGAATCCAAGCGATATGAGTGTACAGTGTTGGCAGGAACATGCAGGAAATCTCCAGGATTAAGCTGAATTTCTTCACCATCGGCCCACATCGTCATTTGCCCTTCAAGGCAATAGAAAGTTTCTGTATGATGCTCATGGTAATGATCAACGATGCGATCGCCTTTAGGACCTTCAGATGATACAACGATAAATTGCCCGTCCGTATTCTTTTGCGCAGCCACAATGCGGTGAAGCTGATCGCCCGTCAATAGGCGGTCTCCTTCTCCAGACTCAAGCACGTATGGAACAACGCCAGCCGGAAGTTCTGTCTTCTCCACTAGTTTTGGAGCACCGGCACGGTTTTCATCCTCCGCAAATATAATGTCCGCCGCCTCAGCCGCTTTTGAAAAACGCTCTTTTGATACCTCTTCGCTTGCGTGCGGCGGATGTTCAGCGTGATCATACGGCGTTCCAAGCACGGAATACATATGTGCGACATTCCCTTTCATTGTGTAAGACACCAGCCGTGTTCTGTGGCTCTGCATCCGGTAGCTGTGCGGCGTTCCGGCCGGAATGTTCGCATAATCACCAGCTGCTAAAAGATGATGTTCTCCATCAAGCGTCAGTTCAAGCTTACCGTCCAGAACAAGAAGCCCTTCATGCGTATTTTTGTGAATATGAAGCGGAAAGGCATCTCCTTTTCCCCCAGAAAGCAGCACGATCTCGAACAAATCTCCCGTGCTCTTTCCGTTTGCCATCACTGTCGCGACCTGTCTGCCGAACAAATAGCGCTCTCCCTCTCCGCTGCGAAGCAAGTAAGGCACTTTTTCTTTGGGCAGTGAATGTTTACTTAACGTTTTCATGTTACGTCCTCCAATTTAGACCAGTCTATATATTATAGGTTTCCTACTAGACCGTTCTATATAATTGTAGGGGAAAGGATAACAAATTGCTACCCTTTTTTCCTCACCAATACTGGAATTTGTTCGGCAATGAGAAGAAGGGGCGTTTTGTCTTTATTCGTTAAAGAAAGCATAATGCCGCCTTCAATCATCGAATTAATCAGCATTCCCAGCTGGCTTGCTTCTTCTTCTCCAAATCCGTTTTCCATTAATTTTCTGGCGAAAACCGCTTCCCAGCTTTTAAACACCTTCATGCAAACCGTACGCAGCGGCTCGCTGATTAACGCCGTTTCACTCGCCAGCAAGCCGACTGGAATCCCTTGAATGCTTTCCGTATTGTCAAACTGGCTGGCGGTTTTTTTGATAAAACGCTGAATCGCTTCAACAGGATCAGAGGATTCATCCATGCTTTTCTGTATCACATGTTCAACGATCTTACCCGTATATGTAACCGCTTCAATTGCTAATTCTTCTTTGCCATTCGGAAAAAAGTGATAAAGCGATCCCTTAGGAGCACCGCTTTCCTTCACAATCTGGTTTAAGCCCGTCGCGTGATATCCTTGCAGCTGGAACAGACGTGACGCTGTGTGAAGGATTTTTTCACGTGAATCTCCTCTGCTAGTCATTGAAACATTCCCTCCTAGGTATGGTAGAGCGACTTATATAATATAAAAAAGAACCATGGGATTGTCAAAAGGGGTAATAACCTTCTGGATGGGGTAAATGTAGACAAACATGTCTAGGAGGGGATTCTCGATGACAACTGATGATACGGTCACCAATACTGAACAGCTTGAAAAACAGCAAAACCCGAAAACGAAGCTCAAACTGAAAAAAGTAAAGGATCAAGTCATCGTCATTACCGGTGCTACAAGCGGAATCGGCCTCGTCACCGCGCGAATGGCGGCCGAAAAAGGAGCAAAAGTCGTCGCAGCAGCCCGAAATGAAGACGCCCTTCAGGAGCTCGTTGATGAAGTAAAGAAAAAAGGGCACGAAGCCATCTATGTAAAAGCGGATGTGGGAAAAGAAGAAGACGTCAACCGCATCGCAGAAACCGCGATCAGCACATTCGGCCGCTTTGACACATGGGTTAACAACGCCGCTGTTTCGGTTTTCGGACACGCCATGGATGTTACCACCGAAGACATGAAACGCGTGTTTGACACCAATTTCTGGGGTCCGGTCTATGGAACAAGGGCAGCCGTCAAACACTTTACAAGCAGAGGCGGTCCGGGTGCTCTCATCAATATAGGAAGCCTGTTCGGCGACAGAGGAACCGTTATTCAATCCACCTACGCGTCTGCGAAATTCGCGCTTCACGGATGGACAGAAAGCATCCGAATGGAGCTTGAAAAAGAACTGGCACCCGTCTCGGTCACACTCATCCATCCAGGCAGAATCGACACGCCTTACAACGAACACGCCAGAAGCTACCTGGACAAACAGCCGGCTCATTACCGCTCTATGATCTACCCGCCGGAAGCTGTAGCCGAAGCCATTCTGTTTGCCGCTGAACATCCGAAACGCGACATGTACATCGGCTCACAGGCAAAAGCCATCGCCATGCTGGGTGCACTCTTTCCCCGGCTGACCGACAGACTGATGGAAAAAATCATGTACTGCAGCCAGCATGCGGAAAGGCCGTCCAAACCGCGTGAAGAAAGCGCGCTTTACCATGCGGGCTACGGCATGCATGACAGAGGGACAAATAAAGGGTGGCTTCGGTCAAGAAGCTATTATGTAAAGGCCACAAAGCGCCCAGCGGTAACTGCGGCAGTTATTGCCGGACTGGCGGCTTGGGGGATGATGAAGCGAAGGAAGTAAGCCGGCTCTCGAAAAAATAAACAGGCATTTCGCCTGTTTATTTTAATTCTCCTATGTCTTTTAAGTATTGTTCACGCTCTTTGTTATCAGGATATGCGGTTTTGATGTATTCTTCTTTTTCTTTCTTGCTGTATTTGCTCCAGTCAGTAAAACGGTCTCCCACTTCTTTAGAATATCCAATTGAATCTACTTCATTCGATTTATAATATAAAGAGGCATCAAATGTGAACTTTTCCGGCTCATTATTTATATAACCAGTAACTTCAATCATTCCCATTGGACTTATCGTAACCTTCTCATTAAACTTAATATCCTTAATAAAATGATGAATATCCTCTTTTTTCAATTTTTCCTTTATTTTCGGTTTCATCTTTTCAGCGTACTCTTCAGCTTTTTCTTGTTCACTTTTTTCTTTACTAGTTATGTATTCTTTATCCTTAGAAGTGTCTGACGTTTTTTTGATTTCATAAATGAAGCCAACCATTAAAATTAACAAAACGCTAACAAAAGCTAGCAATTTAAATGGCGCTTGTTTTTTCATAGATTATTTCATTTCCCCTATATCTTTTAAATATTGTTCACGCTCTTGTTTATCAGGGTATGCGGTTTTGATATATTTATCTTTTACCTCTTTGCTATATTCGCTCCAATCTCTGAAACGGTCTGAGACATCTTGGGAATAGCTTATCCCATCAACTTTATTGGACTCGTATATCAAATCTGCGGAAAAATCGAATTTCTCTGGGTTGTCATTTATATAACCATTTACTACAATTCTTCCCATCGGGTTTATATTAACTTTATCTTCAAAAGTCACAGACTTTATAAAATGATGAATATCCTCTTTTCTTAACTCTTCTTCTATTTTTGGCTTCATTTCCTCAACGTATGCTTCTGCTTTTTCTTGTTCGCTTTTTTCTTTATTATTCATATTTTTTTTACCTCCTGTGACCTCCGATTTTTCTGGTTTATTTAGTTGATGATTAATATAAAAAGCACATGTTAGTGAGATTAATAAAACTGCCCCTACAATTAGTATTTTTTTGGTATTTATCATGGTATTTCATCCTTTTTTATTTTATTATACAAGATAGGTAAAGTTTGGGGGAATAGTGAAATGGCTATAAGAAAAAACACTTTAAAAATTAGTGATGAAGATTATAATGAAATTTCCAGTTCAGCATATAACCTTAAAAAATACCACATTGGTCAAACAATAAAAATTAGCAACGGCCAAAAGCTGTATGTTGTTGATTATAAAAAAACTGAAAAGGGTCTTGATGCCTTAACTCTTGTTAATGAAAGAGATTATACAATTTCAAACAATGGAAAAGACAAAGAAAAAATCCAAAACGCCATCATCGCATATCGCGGGTCAGAACCTATCAGCACTAACCAATTAAAAGAAACGATTAAGGAAACAAATCAGCGTGGAAAAAGAGAAGAGCTCATTAAAGAACTAGAGAAAAAAGGGATCAATATTCCAGCTGAAGAAGATGGGTCTTCTTTTGACTCAGTAACAGGTTTCTCTGAATATGCAAATGAAATCATCCAAGATTGGCTTCACATGGATACTAGTTATCTAGTTGGCAAAAAGCCGTTTGATGATGGAACGGATAACCAGGCCATTCAGGCAGATCAATATGCAAAAAAAATACATAAAGACTTTAAAAATGCTGACATTCAAGTCACCGGTCACTCATTAGGCGGATCTAATGCAAGCTATGCAGTCGTGATGAATGACTTTATAGAACGCGGTGTCACTTTCGAGAATCCTAACATATATGAAAACCTGCCTGAGGATGTAAAAGCCCGGGCGTTAAAGGGAGAGTTTCGCAGCCGTTTAACAGAATATATTAATTTAAATGATGGATTATCCTTGCTGAATCGGGATGCTGCTGAAGTAGGCAAAGTAAAAGTGATGTATGACGAAGCTTTGCCCAATGGTGTACAGAATAATAGCCTCCCTGATGAAGTGAAAATGCTGGGTCTTGGACTTAAACATTATGGCAATCAATCTCTTGATATCACACTATTTGCTGAAGCCTTGATGGGAAGTCACGGCTTGGATCGATACAGCTTCCATTCAGATGGCTCTGCCCAAACTGTGGATGATGTTTTAAAGAACAACCCTGACTTTGCATTAACGATGCTTAAGCAAATGAAATCAACGAATGTGAAGGCCAATACAGGTGTTTCGATTCTCATTAAGTCACATGTATTGATGAATACAAGCACCCAGTTAAAACATATCGCTGAATCAGAATGGTCTAAGATTATACGCCAGATTGAAAGAATTGATGACAAAGTAAAGGATTCAATTGAGGATGTCAGGAATATGCATACACGAATGGTTGGTTTTGGCGCCTATGATGAATTATCAGTTTCCGATGTCGATGATCTGATCAATAAGATCAAAATGAACAAACCGCACCACCTTTTTTACTCAAAAGAAAAATATGATCAGGCAGTAGATGCAGCTCTCAATCTGCAACACTTTCTGCAGATGATTGCAGATGATCTCGGACATATGGGACATGCGTATCATGATGCAGATCTGGCAGCGGCCAGTCGAATGGGGATTTCATAAGGAGAGAAAGAAACATGGATTTTATGAATAAGAAACCAACAGATGCTGACCGTTTTATGCAAAGAATGACGAGTCAGCATTCAAGCACTTCGATTTTTTCAAATGCTGATGGAAATACCTCTGAAATGACACCTGAACAATTGGCTGCGTTCAAAGAGAGGAAGAGACAAGAACAAAAATTGGCGTTAATGAATTCAATCAAAAAGCAATTAAGCTATGCATTCCAGGAAGACCGTAAGAATTTGTCTTCGATCCTTGAAAACATTACAGATGCCGAGCAGGCTATAAAGACAAAACGAGAAATCCTTAACCATCATATGTCTGGAAAAGCAATAGATAGTGTCACTGATAAAATGAAAGATCACCTTTCATTTGATAAAGTTTATTCTGATGTTTCGAGTGTAATCAATTCCATTGGCTTATAAGGTAGAGAGTCAATATAGCTTAAAATAAAGAAGATATCATCTCCGACGAAGCGGCGCAGCGAGAACGAATCACGGATGAAACTGTTCGCCTGGAAAACGATCATTAGCACAAAAAGCAGACTGTTCCCAGTCTGCTTTTCCCATTACGATCTAAAGAAATCAATCAGCGGCTGAAAATCCTTAGACAAATCAACGTCATTCGGCTCTGCTTGAAGCAGGCGGTCAATCATTTGCTCTAATTCCTCAATATCATTTTTATCTGTGTATTCAATGAAGTTTAAGCTTTCAAGCCAATCCCGGTATGAATGTTTGGCTTTGCCGTAGCTATTTCCAAAGACGAGGCATGGCGTTTTTGTGATAATCGAAAAGATCATAGCGTGAAGGCGGTCTGTCACCACCAATTTACTGGAACCAATGCGGTCGAGCATTTCCATGAAATGCTTTTCCCGATCCTCGTAATCAATCATATCGACCGTATCAAGCACCGTGTCTGTACGCTCCGCATAGGTTGTTTTTTCTGCCCATTTCATCATGTGTGAAATAAAATCTTCATCGGTTACCTTCTCCTTGTCCGCTCTTAAAATAAAAAGAACGCCGTCCCGTTCAAGCTCTTTCGGTACGATATCCAAAGACAGCACCATATCAGGTGTAAAGATGACATCTGAATTGAAGGTTTCTTTCACAACATCGAGCGTCTGTGTCTCCCGCGCGGCAATCGTTAAATTTGGATTTTGATGGTACGCATCCTGTGTTTTTTTCTTTTCTTTGTTTCCGTCCTCTGTATCTTCAAAATAGACGGATTGCGGAAGAGAAATGGATTTGTAGTCTTTAAACGCTGCAAAGACCTTCCTTCTGTCCTCCTCAATATCAAGGTAAAGGTTCCCCAGATTTCCTCCGCCGGTAAAGCAGACAATATCGTCTTCACGGATGATCTCCTTCACCAATTCGATGCCTTCGTCCGTCGCGTAGTCCATAATTTCAATATATTCATAGTACGGAAAATGATTTTTAATAAATTTCTCTTCCGCATACGCAATCGCTTGGTCTCCGATGTTTGTGTAACTCGGGGAACCAAACAAAAATACTTTTCGTTTATCGTTTAATAAGGCTTCGGGTTTTACATTCGGCGCGATCCCTTTACCTAGTTTTTTGCCTTTGATTTCTTGTACAGTCATGTCTGTGTCCTCCTTCTAGGTTGTGCTTGGTTATCTGTCTGTACCCAGAAAGGAGGGTGAATATGCACGGGCATGTGCTTGACTGGCTTTATATCAGATACATCGATTTCGCCAGTTTTAAAGATGCCGCAATGTTTCTTGCCGTTCTTTCCATATTCTCGGCTGCATGCCCAAGTGCGTCTGCAAGTGGCACGGCTCCCGGCACGATGCTAAAAAGGGCATCCATCCCGTGTGCATAGACCGCATCACTGTCTCGCGAAACGGATCCCGCAAGTCCAATGACAGGCACATCGTATGCCTTAGCCGCTTTGGCCACGCCAATCGGCGTCTTCCCGTAAACTGTCTGGCTGTCAATCCGCCCTTCGCCGGTAATCACAAGATCTGCATCCTGAACCTCGCTTTCAAACTGGACCGCATCGAGGACGATGTCAATGCCTCTCTTCAAATCAGCACGGAGAAAAGCAAGAAGACTCCATCCGAGACCGCCTGCTGCACCGGCGCCCTCTGTTTCCCTGAAGCTTGTTTCAAGCGTTGTTTCTGCCACATCCGCAAAGCGGGACAGGTTCTGGTCAAGGATACGCACCATGTCAGGCGTGGCGCCTTTTTGAGGACCGAAAACAGCGGAAGCCCCTCTTGGCCCTGTTAACGGGTTATCCACGTCGCAGGCGACTTCGATTTTCACATTTCGTAATCTGGGATCAAGTCCTGCCACATCTATTGAGGAAAGCTGAGAAAGCGCACCGCCTCCGGGACCGATCTCATGGCCTGATTCATTAAGAAGCCTTCCGCCCAGCGCCTGAACCATCCCGGCTCCGCCATCATTTGTGGCACTTCCGCCGATTCCGATGATCAAATGCTCTGCACCCGCATCAAGAGCGGCTCCGATTAATTCTCCCGTTCCTCTAGTAGAAGTGGCAAACGGATTTCTCTTCTCTGCGGGCACAAGGTGCAATCCCGATGCGGCAGCCATCTCAATCACAGCCGTTTTTCCGTCTCCCATTAGGCCAAAAAACGCTTTTACCGGTTCCCCGAGCGGACCCGTAACCATCTGCTCTTTTATGATTCCGCCTGTGGCATCGATTAATGACTGTACCGTTCCCTCACCGCCGTCCGCCATCGGCAGCTTCCGATATTCAGCATTCGGGAAAACTGTTTTGAAGCCTCTTTCTATGGCGTGAGCAGCCTCTAACGCTGATAAGCTTTCCTTAAAAGAATCCGGTGCAATAATGATTTTCATCCAATCGCCTCTTTCAAAAAGTGATGATTTACAGTGTCTTTTCTTCAATTTACCATAATTACTTTTGGCGATATATACCAATTTACCAGGAAAAATTTTATTAAAAATTAGAAATGAAAGTGTTTGCATTAATAAAACATTCACGTTATCATACTTGTATACAAGTATACTCCTTAGTGAAGAAGGTGAGCGTATGCTAGACTCCAAGGACCTGTTATATCCCGCAAAATGGCTTTCAAAAGCGTCAACCGGCGTTCGCGTTGCTTGCGAGCTGAGAATGCGAATTATTTCAGGCATGATTGAAAGCGGTACCATTCTATCAGAAAATACAATCGCGGCTGAGTTTTCCGTAAGCCGTTCGCCGGTTCGCGAAGCGTTAAAAATACTGGCTTCCGAAAAAATCATTCGTTTAGAACGAATGGGAGCGGTTGTGATTGGGTTAACTGAAAAGGAAATCGCAGAAATATATGACGTGCGTTTATTATTAGAAACGTTTGTCTTTGAACGGCTTGTCAAAATCGACGTTGAGCCTTTAGTCAAAGATCTCAGCAAGATTCTAGAAATAATGAAAGTCTCCATCAAATACGAGGACGCGGACGAGTTTTCATTTCAGGATGTGTTATTCCATGAAACGATTATCCGCGCCATTGATCACTCATACATTCAGATGATCTGGAACAATCTAAAACCCGTAATGGAAAGCTTTATTCTTTTATCAATGCGGGTACGGTTAAAGGAAAAGTACGAAGATTTCTCAAGGATTCTGGACAACCATGAGCTATATATTCAAGCGATCAAAACAAAGGACAGGGCGCTGATGGTTCAGTCTCTGCACCAGAATTTTGACGATGTGCAAGAAAAAGTAGAGGACCTCTGGCTCTCACAACAAATGCTGGCAAAAGGAGCTGAACACCAAAATGACTAGTTATATGTTAGGAATCGATATCGGTACGACCAGCACAAAGGCTGTATTATTCACTGAAAACGGAGACGTGGTACAGAAAGAAAGCATCGGCTACCCGCTCCATACACCGGACATCTCAACAGCTGAACAAAATCCGGAAGAGATTTTTCAGGCTGTCATCCATACAACAGCAAAAATCACGAAACAGCACCCGGAAAAACAGATCTCATTTATTTCCTTCAGCAGCGCCATGCACAGCGTCATTGCCATGGGCGAAAATGATCAGCCTCTGACACCATGCATCACGTGGGCAGACAATCGAAGCGAAGGCTGGGCGCATAAGATTAAAGATGAACTCAACGGGCATGAGGTCTACAAACGAACAGGAACACCCATTCATCCGATGTCACCGTTAAGCAAAATTGCCTGGATCACAAACGAACGAAAAGAAATTGCTTCTAAAGCCAAAAAATATATCGGCATCAAAGAGTACATTTTTAAACAGCTATTTAATGAGTATGTAATCGATTACTCATTGGCATCAGCGACAGGGATGATGAACCTGAAAAGCTTGAATTGGGACGAGGAAGCACTGACGATCGCAGGCATTACGCCGGATCACTTATCCAAACTCGTGCCGACAACCGAGATCTTTCAGCACTGCAGCCCGAAATTAGCGATACAGATGGGAATCAATCCGGACACACCTTTTGTCATCGGCGCAAGCGACGGCGTCCTGTCCAATCTCGGTGTGAATGCCATTAAAAAAGGAGAAATCGCCGTTACGATCGGTACGAGCGGCGCTATCCGAACCATTATCGACCAGCCGCAAACCGACGAAAAGGGGAGAATTTTCTGCTACGCGTTAACGGACAAGCATTGGGTTATCGGCGGTCCGGTGAACAATGGGGGCATCGTTCTTCGCTGGATAAGAGATGAATTTGCTTCGTCAGAAATCGAAACAGCGACAAGACTGGGAATTGACCCGTATGACGTGCTGACGAAGATTGCTGAACGCGTCAGACCGGGTTCTGACGGCCTGCTGTTCCACCCGTATCTTGCCGGGGAACGCGCTCCGTTATGGAACCCGGATGTACGCGGCTCATTTTTCGGCCTGACCATGTCACATAAAAAAGAACATATGATACGTGCAGCATTAGAAGGGGTCATTTACAATCTGTACACTGTGTTCCTGGCGCTAACAGAATGCATGGACGGACCGGTCACCCGAATTCAAGCGACTGGCGGCTTTGCAAGATCAGAGGTTTGGCGGCAAATGATGTCGGACATATTCGAATCTGAAGTCGTCGTTCCCGAAAGCTACGAAAGCTCATGTCTCGGCGCCTGCATTTTAGGCCTGTATGCGACAGGGAAAATCGATTCGTTCGATGCCGTGTCCGACATGATCGGCAGCACGTACAGACATACGCCAATCGAAGACTCAGCCAAAGAATATAGAACATTAATGCCGATATTCATCAATCTATCAAGAGCATTAGAAAATCAATACACCCAAATTGCAAATTATCAAAGAAGCCTAATTACACACAAATAGCACATGACATGAAGGGGAGGGCATTATCATGCCATTAATCATTGTTGCACTTGGGATCCTAGCTTTACTGATTTTGATTATGGGCTTAAAATTAAACACATTTATTTCATTACTGATCGTATCATTCGGCGTGGCACTGGCACTTGGGATGCCGTTTGATAAAGTTGTCAGTTCCATTGAAGAAGGTATAGGGGGGACACTTGGCCACATCGCACTCATCTTCGGACTCGGTGCGATGCTGGGCAAGCTGATTGCTGATTCAGGCGGCGCACAGCGTATAGCAATGACGCTCGTCAACAAATTCGGGGAGAAAAATATACAGTGGGCTGTTGTGATTGCTTCCTTTATTATCGGAATCGCGTTGTTCTTTGAAGTAGGATTGGTTCTATTAATCCCGATCGTATTCGCTATTTCAAGAGAATTGAAGATTTCTATTTTATATCTCGGTATTCCGATGGTCGCAGCATTATCCGTCACACACGGGTTCCTGCCGCCGCACCCGGGACCGACAGCAATTGCCGGAGAATACGGCGCAAATATCGGGGAAGTGCTGCTGTACGGCTTCATTGTTGCTGTTCCGACAGTCCTGATTGCAGGGCCAATATTTACAAAGTTCGCGAAAAAAATCGTCCCTGCATCATTTGCGAAAAACGGAAATATTTCGTCACTCGGCACACAAAAAACATTCAAGCTTGAAGAAACACCAGGCTTTGGAATCAGTGTGTTTACAGCAATGCTTCCGATTATCATCATGTCGATCGCAACCATCATTGATTTGCTTCAGGAAACAATAGGATTTGCGGATAACGGTCTTCTGGCTTTTATCCGTTTGATCGGGAATGCATCGACTGCCATGATCATCTCCCTGCTCGTTGCTGTTTACACAATGGGAATCGCACGCAACATTCCCATCAAAACCGTCATGGACTCTTGTTCAACAGCCATCTCGCAAATTGGCATGATGCTGTTGATCATCGGGGGAGGCGGCGCCTTTAAACAAGTGTTAATCAACGGCGGTGTCGGCGACTACGTAGCGGATTTATTCAAAGAAACGGCATTATCGCCGATTCTGCTGGCATGGCTCATCGCAGCGATCCTGCGCATCTCCTTAGGATCAGCAACCGTTGCCGCATTAAGCACGACGGGGCTCGTCATTCCATTGCTGGGACAGTCCGATGCCAACCTTGCATTAGTGGTGCTCGCAACAGGCGCAGGAAGCGTCATCGCTTCACACGTCAACGATGCCGGCTTCTGGATGTTCAAAGAATACTTTGGATTAAGCATGAAAGAAACATTTGCCACATGGACCTTGCTGGAAACAATTATCTCCGTTGCTGGACTAGGATTTATATTATTGTTAAGTTTAGTTGTATGAAATTAATGAAGGAGATGTAACACACATGTTCAATACAATTGGTGTCATAGGCTTAGGCGTAATGGGAAGCAATATCGCCTTAAACATGGCAAATAAAGGCGAAAAAGTCGCCGTCTATAATTACACCAGAGATTTAACGGACCAGCTTGTGAAAAAGCTGGATGGACAATCGCTGAGCCCGTACTACGAGCTTCAAGATTTTGTTCAATCACTAGAAACACCCAGAAAAATCTTTCTGATGGTCACAGCGGGAAAACCGGTCGATTCCGTCATCCATTCGTTAATGCCTTTGCTAGATGAAGGAGACGTCATCATGGACGGAGGCAACTCCCACTACGAAGACACAGAAAGAAGATATGACGAGCTGAAGGAAAAAGGAATCGGCTACTTGGGAATCGGCATTTCCGGCGGGGAAGTCGGCGCATTAAAAGGGCCTTCCATCATGCCGGGCGGAGATCGAGACGTTTATGAAAAAGCCGCTCCGATCCTGACCAAAATCGCCGCACAAGTCGGAGAAGACCCATGCTGTGTCTACATCGGACCAAAAGGGGCAGGTCACTTTACAAAAATGGTGCACAACGGCATTGAGTATGCAGATATGCAGCTGATTGCTGAAGCCTATACATTTCTTAGAGAAACGCTTCGTCTGCCGCTCGAAGAAATCGCCAGCATCTTTGAAACGTGGAACCAAGGTGAGCTGAAAAGCTATTTAATAGAGATTACAGCGGAGATTTTACGGAAAAAGGACGAACATACAGGTCAGCCGCTGATCGATGTCATTCTTGATAAAACCGGCCAGAAAGGCACAGGAAAATGGACAAGCATGCAAGCTATTGATAACGGCATTCCATCCGCTATTATCACCGAGTCCTTGTTTGCCCGCTACCTGTCGTCCTTAAAAGAAGAACGTATGGCGGCTGAACCATTGTTAGCCGGTCCGGAAACAGAGGAAAAACATTACGATAAGGATCTCTGGATCGAATACGTCAGACAAGCCTTATACATGGGAAAAGTATGCGCCTACGCACAAGGCTTTGCTCAATATAAAATGTCATCTGAGCTTTACGGATGGAACCTGCCGCTTAAAGACATCGCTTTGATTTTCCGCGGCGGCTGCATCATCCGCGCGGATTTCCTGAACGTCATCAGCGAAGCATTCCAAGAGCAGCCAGATCTCTCAAACCTGCTGATTGCACCTTATTTTTCAGAAAAGCTTAAAGCTTATCAGACAGGCATGCGAAAAGTCGTTTGCGAGGGAATCAGCGCCGGAAGCGCATTCCCATGCTTAAGCACCGCGCTCTCTTACTACGACGGCTACCGCACAGGGCGTTCCAACGCCAACCTGTTACAGGCGCAGCGCGATTATTTCGGCGCCCATACGTACGAGCGGACAGATATGGATGGCGTTTTCCATACCAATTGGTCTGATGCAAACTAATAGATAAGGCTGACAGCTGGAGCTTTTATACCAGCTGCCAGCTTTTTTTATAGGCTAAACTCACATATCACAACTAATTGAGAATCAGACATATAAAATTTGAATATTTGTCAAAGTGCAATTTATGCTGATCACACCAGCACTTTCCTACACGATGAAAGGAAAAAGAGAAAATAATTAAGGGGTTTTGTCTTGACAAAAAATATATATTAATTAATAATTCATATATAATTAGAATTATTATTGAAAGCACTATTGCTTTCTAAACCATTTTTAGGAGGAATAACATTATGTCTTTAATCGGTAAAGAAGTACAACCATTCGAAGCAAAAGCATTCAAAAACGGTGAATTCATCGATGTAACAAACGAATCTCTAAAAGGTCAATGGAGCGTATTCTGCTTCTACCCAGCAGATTTCTCTTTCGTATGCCCAACTGAGCTTGAAGATCTTCAAAACCAATACGCTGCACTTAAAGAATTAGGTGTTGAAGTGTACTCTATCTCTACAGATACTCACTTCGTACACAAAGGCTGGCATGACAGCTCTGAAAAAATCGGCAAAATCACTTACGCAATGATCGGTGACCCATCTCAAACGATCTCTCGCAACTTCGATGTTCTTGACGAAGAATCTGGTCTTGCTGACCGCGGAACATTCATCATCGATCCAGATGGCGTGATCCAAACTGTTGAAATCAATGCAGGCGGTATCGGCCGTGACGCAAGCAACCTGATCAGCAAAGTAAAAGCAGCACAATACGTTCGTCAAAACCCAGGTGAAGTTTGCCCGGCTAAATGGGAAGAAGGCGGCGAAACTCTTACACCTAGCCTTGATCTAGTAGGTAAAATCTAAGGAGTGCATTCAATTGGTACTTGATCCAAATATCAAAGCACAATTAAATCAATACATGCAGCTAATTGAGAACGACATTGTTCTCAAAGTGAGTGCAGGTGAAGATGACACTTCTAAGGACATGCTGGCTCTCGTTGATGAGCTGGCTTCCATGTCATCTAAAATCACTGTTGAAAAAGCTGAATTGAACAGAACGCCAAGCTTCAGTGTGAACCGCGCCGGAGAAGACACTGGCGTCACTTTCGCCGGTATTCCTCTGGGCCACGAATTCACATCATTAGTGTTGGCGTTGCTCCAAGTGAGCGGCAGACCGCCTAAGGTAGATCAGAAAGTCATTGATCAGGTGAAGAAGATCAGCGGTGAATACCACTTTGAATCTTATATCAGCCTGACATGCCACAACTGTCCTGATGTTGTACAAGCTTTAAACATGATGAGCGTACTGAACCCGAACATCACTCACACTATGATTGACGGTGCGGCATACAAATCAGAAGTTGAAAGCAAAAACATTATGGCAGTGCCAACGGTTTACCTAAACGGCGAATCCTTCGGAAGCGGCCGTATGACCCTCGAAGAGATTCTTGCGAAAATGGGCAGCGGCGCAGATGCATCTGAGTTCGCTGACAAAGATCCTTACGACGTTCTTGTTGTCGGCGGCGGACCTGCCGGCGCAAGTGCAGCCATTTATACGGCACGTAAAGGAATCCGCACAGGTGTTGTCGCTGAACGCTTCGGCGGACAGGTTCTCGACACACTGAGCATCGAAAACTTCATCAGCGTAAAAGCAACTGAAGGACCGAAGCTTGCCGCAAGTCTTGAAGAGCACGTGAAGGAATATGATATTGATGTCATGAACCTTCAGCGCGCAAAACGACTTGAGAAAAAAGATCTGTTCGAACTTGAACTCGAAAACGGTGCTGTCCTGAAAAGTAAAACAGTCATCCTTTCAACAGGTGCCCGCTGGCGCAATGTCAACGTACCTGGTGAACAAGAGTTCAAAAACAAAGGTGTCGCATACTGCCCGCACTGTGATGGACCATTGTTTGAAGGCAAAGACGTAGCCGTTATCGGCGGCGGAAACTCTGGTATCGAAGCAGCGATTGATCTTGCAGGTATTGTCAATCACGTCACTGTGCTAGAGTTCGCGCCGGAACTGAAGGCAGACGAAGTCTTGCAAAAACGTCTCTACAGCCTGCCAAACGTCACTGTACTCAAAAATGCACAAACAAAAGAAATCACAGGCGATCAAAGCGTAAACGGCATCACATACACAGACCGCGAAACAGGCGAAGAAAAACACGTTGAACTCCAAGGTGTATTCGTCCAAATCGGTCTCGTGCCAAACACTGAATGGTTAGACGAAACCGTTGAACGCAACCGCATCGGCGAAATCGTAGTCGACAAAAATGGCGCTACAAGCGTCCCAGGCTTATTCGCTGCCGGCGACTGCACAGACGGTCCTTACAACCAAATCATTATTTCAATGGGATCAGGAGCGACTGCCGCTTTAGGCGCGTTTGATTACCTTATCCGTAACTAATACAAGAAAGCCTCTATATTGCCTGATTGGCAGCATAGAGGCTTTCTTTTTTACACCATATTGCATATTTTATCCACTTGTAATAGAATTGTAATATTGTAGTGTGAATCGTCACTTCACACTAAGCATATTTGCTGTTTTTAAAGCGAAACGCACTGATTTTCTATTTAAAGTACCTTGATACTTTTTGACCTTGTTTTTCAGATCTTTAATGGTTTTTTCCTTTTTGGCATTTTCTAATGCCATAAGCGCTTCCCAGCGTTTAGCTGTTTCTGTAGAACTGCAGCCGCTAACTGTAGTCACAGGCGGAAGAAGCTTCGTGCTAGATAGCTTTTCGTCAAAAGGAACTGTATCAGGAATCATCTTCTCTTTATAAATATGGTCCAATTCATTTTTATTTAAGAAGCTGATAAAATGGTCAAAGTTTTGTGCTTGCCGTTTCTCAGGCTGATGGAAATCAAGTGTTTCAATTAATTCTGACAGTTTTGTCTGAGCCGTTATCTCATTTGCCATGACATGCGTTAACTGATGGTACTCAGCTAATTCCCGCATTCTGGCATCTTTCGGCAGCAAAAGGCTCGGTGTTCCGGCGATCGTCGCTGCGATATTTCCATGCAGTCTTGCGCCAAAGCTCAAATCAGCTTGTTTCAGGAAGTCCAGCCAAGTCGGCACATTTAAAAAGAACCGCACTCTATCATTCTGATAAGCAGGGTCTTCCATGCTGACCGGATAATTATCGGCAGGCTTCGCTAAAGCAGGGGCACCGGCATATGTCAGAATCATCTCTTTCCGCCATTGCGGGATAAAGTAATGATTAGGGAACTCTTTCATGCTTCTCGTAATGAAGTCCAGCACATGCTTAGGAGACAGCCTTGACGAGTTAACCGTCACCATCGATTCTGATGTGATATTGGTTTCTCTTATCTTTAGTTCTCTTCCAAACGCATACATAGAAGGACAGCCAATTACCGTATGGTCAACACCTTCACGGAAGCCTAATCTGGAAAGGTATTTCGCTGTAATTTCACCGCGGACACCGATCATCTTGGATCTCTCCAGCACAGCACTCACAAATGCCTTTACATCCTGATCAAATGGGAAACCCTCATTTAACTTCGGTTCAAATGGAGCACGCAACCCAACACCAATTACAACAACCGGAATGGTTAGTTTTTTGATTAATTGGGTATATTTCCGTAATGAAGGCACAAAATCCTCTCGGAATGCATCTGCCAGCGGAATAATGTACATATCATACTTTTTATTGATTTGTTCAGCATCTGCCGGATTAATTCGATAATAATCAGGAGTAATTGTTGTTTCTTCCGTCATCAGCGTACGAAACACACTGTAAGCATACACTAGGTTTCCTACGTTGCCGCCGATGGAGTTGCGAACAATCATTTCAGCTGCATTAAATGTATCAAATGGTGATATGCCAGCTCTTATTAAAATGTTTTTCAATGTGATGTTGCCCCTTCCTCGCCAAATTTTTGTCAGGAGATTTGCTTAGGGAACTCTATCATGATCTTAAAATCTTCAGCCGGACACCCGCTTTCATCCCTTTTTACTCACAAACTCTCTCCCTTTCTTCCGTTCTAATATTAAATTATACAAAAAAGAATCTTACAGGTGAAATCATAACACAGCAATCAGCGTTGGTAATCTATTCCCATTACTGGATATCTGTTCGGATCACAAAAAAACCCGAACCAGGCACTTCGGTTAAGTGCTCGATTCGGGCCATCTGCTTTATAATTCCTCACCATTCGTTTGAATGACGTTTTTGTACCACTCAAATGAATCCTTCTTATACCGCTTCATGGATCCGTTTCCTTCGTTGTCACGATCAACATAGATCATGCCGTAGCGTTTTTTCATTTCGCCTGTTGTGAAGGAGACGATATCAATAATGCCCCACGGCGTAAAGCCGATTAAATCTACACCGTCGTAAGTGACCGCTTTTTCCAGTGCTTCAATATGTGATTTCAAATATTGAATTCGTTCCGGGTCATGGATGGCGCCGTCCTCTTCCAGCGTATCAACCGCCCCAAAGCCGTTTTCAACGATGAATAATGGAATTTGGTATCGATCATAAAAGCGATTTAACGTGTATCTCAAACCAGTCGGATCAATCGCCCAGCCCCAGTCACTGGAGGTGATGTACGGATTTTCAACACTATTAGGCAGCCCGCCGTTTACGACATCTCCTGTATTGTCATTTTCGACATCGCTTTTCACAGTTGTCGACATATAATAACTGAAGCCTAAATAATCGACTGTCCCGTTTCTCAAAATCTCGTCATCGCCGTCTTCGAAGATAATATTGTAACCTTCTCTTTCAAACTCTTTTAACGCATACTTCGGATAATAACCGCGAACCTGCACATCCGGGAAGAAATAACGCTGTCTCATTTCTTCTTCAGCAAGCATCACATCTTCCGGATTAGAGGAGTAAGGATAAATCGGCACATGTGACACCATGGCCCCAATTTGGAACTCAGGGTTGATTTCCTTTCCTTTTGCCACTGCCAATGCGCTTGCAAGTAACTCGTGGTGCGCCGTTTGATACATGACTTCCTTGGCATTTTCATTTTCTCCGACCACGACACCTGAGTTCGTCCATAGGAACAGAGGGTTGTTCACATCCATCTGGTTATTGATCTCATTGAATGTCATCCAGTACTTCACTTTATCTTTATATCGGTTGAAGCAAACCTCAGCAAATTTGACGAAAAAGTCTACGACTTTGCGATTTCTGAAGCCGCCGTATTCTCTTGCAAGATGCAGCGGAAGTTCAAAATGAGACAGGGTAATCACCGGCTCGATTCCATGCTTCAGCAATTCATCAAATACATTATCGTAGAACTGCAAGCCTTCTTCGTTCGGTTCAGCCTCATCGCCTTTCGGGAAAATCCGGCTCCAGCCGATGGACGTCCGCAAGCATTTTAATCCCATTTCCGCAAACAAAGCGATATCTTCCTTGTATCTGTGATAAAAATCAATGGCTTCATGGTTCGGATAAAATTCGTTCTCTTCAATGGAATCCGTGATTTTTCTCGGTACGCCGTGCGCACCCGCTGTCATCACATCGACGACACTTGGCCCTTTACCGCCCTGATTCCATCCGCCTTCAAATTGGTGGGCAGCTAAAGCGCCGCCCCATAAGAAATCCTTCGGCATTTTTTCCATCTTTTATTCCTCCCTAGCTTACGACTGTAAAGATTTTTTGGTCTAGCGCACTTTCTTCAAGATCCTCAATAAGAATTTCCTGATACGCATGTGAATTGGTAATGATGACTGGAGTAATCGTTGTTAACCCTTTTTGTTCAATGAATGCTTTATCAAATTCAGCAAGCACCTCGCCTTTTTTGACTGTATCGCCCTCTTTGACCTTCAAGGAAAAAGGAGTTCCGTCTAACGTCACTGTATCCAGCCCGATGTGCACAAGCAATTCAACACCAGAGGTTGAACGCAGGCCGATCGCATGCTTTGTAGGCGCGACCATGACGATGGTTCCGTCAAACGGAGCATAGAGTTTACTATCCGATGGCTCTATCGCCAACCCTTGTCCCATGGCACCCGAGCTGAATACTTCGTCAGGCACCTTAGAAAGCGGGATGACCTTGCCGCTAAATGGCGCATATACTGTCTCTTCATTTGCCTGTTCCGCCAGAAGATTGTCCTTTTCCGTCTGTGCAGCAGTATCTTCACCGTAGCCAAAGATCTGAATCAGCACAACAGGAAGAATCACCGCAATCGCAGCTCCGATTAAAATGCCCCAGATAGAAGTTGGGAATTTTTCATTGATTCCATTTACGATCGTCAGCGGTCCCGGAAGTCCCGCATAGGCAAAGTAATACGGATGAAAAAAGCTTGCTACGACTGCGCCAACCGCGCCGGAAATACAGCCAAAGATAAACGGCTTCTTAAATCTTAAGGTCACACCGTAGATCGCCGGCTCTGTAATGCCAAACAATCCTGTGACTCCAGCCGAAACGCTGACTTTTCTCGTTTCCTTGTTTCTCGCCTTTAAGATGACGCCAAGCACTGCGCCAACCTGTGCAACCACCGCAATCGTTTGATACGCCTGGAATGAATCCCGGCCGTATAAATCAAAGTTTGCCAATACCATAGGCGTAATGCCCCAATGTACGCCAAAGATCACGATGACCTGCCAGAATGCGCCGATGATGGCTCCAGCCAAAGCCGGCACGTTTTCCGCCAAGAAGTTGTAACCGTTTGCAATTCCATTCGCGCCTAGCGTTGTCACAGGACCAATGAGGACAATTGTTACTGGCACCATAATGACCATGCATAGAAAAGGAACAAATAACGGTCTGACCACTTCGTTCATTCTCTTATTCAAGAATCGTTCAAGGTAAGACAACATCCACACTAAAAATAATGGCGGCAGCACGGAAGACGTGTATGTCGTTTGCGACAAAGCAATCCCTAAGAAAGAAATGCTCTTTCCGTCTGCGATTTGAGTCGCCATCTCCGCCCATGTTGGACTGACTAACGCGGCACAGCACGCTACAGCGATATACGTGTTGGTCTTAAAATGCTTTGATGCCGTAATCGCGATAAAAATAGGCAAAAACGTAAACGGCGCCCATGATATGAAACTAAAAACCTGATAAGTTCCCGTTTTCTCAAAGCCATCAAACAATAAATTAATGATAATTAATGCACCTTGCAAAATACCGGCCGCAGCCAAAATGTACACGAATGGCGCAAATACCGCTGACATGGTCGCGATAACACGGTTCAGGATCGTTCCTTTATTTTCGCTCTGTTCATCGGACAGATCAATATTGACCAGCTTCGAAAAAGCTTCGAAAACGTCTCCTACGTGCTGTCCAATGACAATCTGAAATTGGCCGCTGTTCTCCACGACCGTAATCACGCCGGGCATGGCCTTAACGATATCCTTCGCTTGCGGCTTAGACCGCTTCAGCACCAAGCGAAGCCTGGTAGCGCAGCGAGAAGCCCCTATCACATTCTCTTCCCCGCCTACGGCCTCCAAAATGTCTTTTGCTAGTCTCGTATAATCTCTCACTTTCCCCGACATTTTCACCCACCCCTTTATTTCGGTTACGCTTTCATTATAATTGTACCGGTATAATTTATCAATACTCTAACAAAGTATTTATACCTTTATCAAATCTGTAAGCGGTTTATGCTATAATTTTGACAAGTGAAACTAAACGAATGAATGAGGAATGCGTATGTTAAAGTACCAGCAAATCGCAGCGGAAATCGAAAAGTATATAGAAGAACACGAGCTTAAACAGGGAGATAAGCTGCCAGTGCTAGAAACCCTCATGGCCCAGTTTGAGGTCAGCAAAAGCACAATCACAAAGTCTCTGGATCTACTAGAACAAAAAGGCGCGATCTTTCAGCTCAGAGGAAGCGGCATTTTCGTCCGAAAGCATAAACGAAAAGGCTACATCAGCCTCCTGTCGAATCAAGGATTTAAAAAAGACCTCGAGGATTTCAATGTCACCTCAAAGGTCATTGAGCTGGACGTGAGAAAACCAACACCGGAAGCGGCAGAAAACCTCAACATCGGACTTGATGAAGACGTCTACTATGTCAAAAGGGTCCGCTATATCAACGGACAAACCCTATGCTTCGAAGAATCCTATTACAACAAATCCATCGTGACGTACTTGAACAAGGAAATTGTGTCTCACTCAATCTTTCATTACATCCGGGAAGGATTGGGACTGAAGATTGGCTTTTCTGATTTGTTTCTTCATGTGGGCCAGATTAATGAGGAAGAAGCGGAGTTCTTGGGGCTGAAGGCTGGACTGCCCAAGCTTTATATAGAAAGTATTTTTCATCTGACAAATGGGCAGCCGTTTGATTTCTCGAAAATCTCTTATCATTATGAGCAGTCGCAGTTTGTGGTGCAGGCGAATAGTTTTTTGTTGTAGGGCAGCTGCATCTTGCTTCTAATGAAAAAACACCCCTCTTCTTTCATCAACTATGGAAGGTGGTCGACATGTACAAAATCATCATTCCTGCCATACTAGCCATCTTCGTGCTCTGGATACTATTACAGATTTCACTAGAGATGAGCATCTTTAAGAATCCAATGAATTACTTTATCGTATTCATTATCTTTTTCCTCTTTATCAAGATGGCGAAAGAAAAGCATTGAACGGCTATAGGAAACCAGATTTGTACTGAAATCTGGTTTTTTTGTGTTTCACTTTATTCATCCATTTTATACGCACTCATTTCGCCGCCCTCATTCCCTCATTTTCATTGTCTCTAAAAGGAGTTATGCGTTACTATCGTATAAGGGTCCAATGATGAAAAATAATGTCATACTTTTAAATTCACTTTATCATGCAAATGCTCGTAAATAGGGGCAGCTCTTATTATAAAAAGGGGATGGACGATTTTGGAAAGCAAGTACCTAGATCTACTCGCACAAAAATACGATTGTGAAGAAAAAGTGGTAACGGAAATCATTAATTTGAAAGCGATACTGAACCTGCCAAAAGGCACCGAGCATTTTGTCAGTGATTTGCACGGGGAGTATCAAGCATTCCAGCATGTGCTGCGTAATGGTTCAGGACGAGTCAAAGAGAAGATCCGCGATATTTTCAGCGGTGTCATTTACGATAGAGAAATTGATGAATTAGCAGCATTGGTCTATTATCCGGAAGACAAACTGAAGTTAATCAAACATAACTTTGATATGAAAGAAGCATTAAACGAGTGGTATAAAGAAACGATTAACAGAATGATTAAACTTGTTTCTTATTGCTCCTCGAAGTATACCCGCTCCAAACTGCGTAAAGCACTGCCTGCCCAGTTTGCTTATATTACGGAGGAGCTGCTATACAAAACAGAACAAGCTGGCAACAAGGAGCAATATTACTCCGAAATCATAGATCAGATCATTGCGCTTGGCCAAGCCGATAAATTGATCACCGGTCTTGCTTACAGCGTTCAGCGATTGGTGGTCGACCATCTGCATGTGGTCGGCGATATTTACGACCGCGGCCCGCAGCCGGATCGGATTATGGAGGAGCTAATCAATTATCATTCTGTCGATATTCAGTGGGGAAATCACGATGTCCTTTGGATCGGCGCCTACTCCGGTTCCAAAGTATGTCTGGCCAATATTATCCGCATCTGTGCCCGCTATGACAACCTGGACATTATTGAAGACGTGTACGGCATCAATTTAAGACCGCTGATGAACCTGGCCGAAAAATATTACGATGATAATCCAGCGTTCCGTCCAAAAGCAGACGAAAACAGACCGGAAGAAGAGATTAAGCAAATCACAAAAATCCATCAAGCCATTGCCATGATCCAATTCAAGCTTGAGAGCCCGATTATCAAGAGACGGCCGAACTTTAACATGGAGGAACGGCTGTTATTAGAAAAAATTGATTATGACAAAAATGAGATTACGCTGAATGGAAAAACATATCAACTGGAAAACACCTGCTTTGCGACAATCAATCCGGAACAGCCAGATCAGCTATTAGAAGAAGAAGCAGAAGTCATAGACAAGCTGCTATTCTCTGTCCAGCATTCTGAAAAGCTGGGCCGTCATATGAATTTCATGATGAAAAAAGGCAGCCTTTATTTAAAATATAACGGCAACCTGTTGATTCACGGCTGTATTCCTGTCGATGAAAACGGCAATATGGAAACGATGATGATTGAGGATAAACCGTATGCGGGCCGTGAGCTGCTTGATGTATTTGAACGATTCTTGCGGGAAGCGTTTGCCCACCCGGAAGAAACCGATGATCTGGCGACAGATATGGCTTGGTATTTATGGACAGGCGAGTACTCCTCCCTCTTCGGAAAACGCGCCATGACGACATTTGAGCGGTATTTCATTAAAGAGAAGGAAACGCATAAAGAGAAGAAAAACCCGTATTATTATTTACGTGAAGACGAGGCAACCTGCCGAAACATCCTGGCAGAATTCGGCCTCAATCCAGATCATGGCCATATCATCAACGGCCATACACCCGTAAAAGAAATCGAAGGAGAAGACCCAATCAAAGCAAACGGAAAAATGATCGTCATCGACGGCGGCTTCTCCAAAGCCTACCAATCCACAACAGGCATCGCCGGCTACACGCTGCTATACAACTCCTACGGCATGCAGCTCGTCGCCCATAAACACTTCAACTCCAAGGCAGAAGTCCTAAGCACCGGAACCGATGTCTTAACGGTGAAACGACTAGTGGATAAAGAGCTTGAGCGGAAGAAAGTGAAGGAAACGAATGTTGGTGAGGAGTTGTTGCAGGAGGTTGCGATTTTGGAGAGTTTGCGGGAGTATCGGTATATGAAGTGAGGGGTGTGGGGTTCAGAGCTGACTGACTTTCTCTGGGCTCTTTTTTATGGTTATTCAGTATCTCATTTAACCCTACACCTTTTTAAAATCGCTAACAAGTCTGGTTATCTACTCATTCATAAGTAAGTAAATAAAACCAATACAAATATTCACTAGAGATGAGCCTCTTTAAGAAACCAATGAATCACTTTATCGTATTCATCTATCTTCTTTCTCTTTATTAAATGGTCAAGAAAAACAAAAATAATATTTTATGAACAATAATGGGAAAATAAGTTTTTTATCCTGGTGTGCATTTATTTACTATTATAATTCCTTTGATAAAAGACCACAACATAATCAACAGAAAACCGAACCCTGACGACTATTTTGTCAAACCGGTCTGCTACACAACACGGCCAAACCCTGCGCTTTGAAAATTTCTATTACAACTAACACATGGTAACGTAATAAACACCGAAAATGTTTTCCACTCTATCTTTCTTTAAAACATCCGGGGCGGAATATTTGGGTTGGAGGCTGGGTTTGCGAAGCTATATAGATTTTTCTTCTGACTAATAGGATGTCTTTTTATTTCCAGAAAACCCCATGTAATTGTGAGTGTCTCATTTGGTTGTACACGCATTGATTTTAAATACATCAATTATTTAGATTACAACTTTTGCTATGGATGAGGTTGTAGAGGATCGAAGAAGCGATTCTGGGTGAAAAGGACCAAGAATAAATTCTTGGTCTTTTTTGTGTTTAATTCATAAGAACCTCTTACTATATGATATTGAAGGTAGAATTGTCGGTAACATGTAAGATTAAACTTGTTAGTATAATTTATTCCGCTAGTGCACTCTTAATCAAGATATAATACTAGCGATCCTTAAAAAATCTTATTAAATTGTTGAAATATAAAAATTAGAGATAATGTCAGAAACACCTGCGAGTAACAAAACCAGTATTTAATAAATTTTGGCGAATCTCTCTTGATAAATAACTTCCTTAGAGATTTAGAAAATTTTCTTATAATCCTTTGTACTTCGCTAGCATTTTGCCCATGCAGATAAATGCTGATAGCATACCGCTTGGTGAATTAACTAAAAATTTTAACTCTTGAAAAAGTTATAATACTCTTCTTATTAACGAATTTTTTTGGATTAAAACCTTATTTAATATTAAATTACTTGATTCTATAGTTAATTTTTCTTGATCTTTTACTCACAATTTCAGCAATTCTTTAGCTTCAACTTCAACACTAAATCCCGTTCTCTTCAATTTAAAAATCAGATCCTCAGAAAAGTCTTTTACCTTAGACTTATCAATAAAAATAGTTAAATTGCTTTTTGCTCTTGAGCAACCAACATAAAAAAGTCTATACGCAGACAGAACTCCGTACACCGTACTTTCTTTAAAACATTTTTTAATGTTTGTAACATTAGGTTTTAGAAGGTATTTATTATAAAGATCTTCACACAGATCTTTAAATATCCAATTATCCTCGAAATGTTTGCATAATTTTTCCACTCTCGTTTTTAGATAAGTTGCATGTGTGTCATACCTTTCTTTATTCAAATCTGATATTTTACATTCTAAATGGGCGATTGTATCTTCAATCCACTTTTTATAATCATAATAAAAGGATTCTAGAGAATCTAACGATAGTTCTGTAATAGACCACAGTTTTAAGAATTTATACATATGAACCACTGGTGTTCTAAAAGAATCCTCTGCAATGAAGAAAACAGTATTATGACTCTCTCCTTTTACACCGTGCTGCGTTGAAACCTTCGGATCCTTCAAATAATTTGAAAGTGCTTTGAAATCGTTTAATGTAACTGCTAACACTCCAATATATTCATCAGCTATATTATCTATATAGCTCTCTTTAATAACTTTAGATCCACTTAATAAAGTTAAAAATTCATTTATTGAGCTTGCTTTCTGATAAAAATCATATATTTTTTTTAATAGATTGTTTAAATTAACTTTATCCTGATGTCTAGTAATTGTACCAATTTTAGTATCAAATATCTTTTGATTTGCTTTGAAGGTTTGAATTATACTGCCAAGATTAAAATTCTTATAATAACTTAGAACTTTTTCTACTATAAAAAGCAACTTTAAAAGAGGATCTTTATTTTCATTAGTATTATCAGATAAGACATCAATAGCATTTAATTGGTTTACTTGTGAATATCTATCCAACCTATTAAATTGTCTGTACAATTCTCCTGCGCCTATCGAATCGAATCTTTGTTGATTTAATAAAAATAACAACAAAGCATTCGGATAAATTAAATGTTCCCTTTTTAGCCTTTTTTGTATGTTATCACACACTACTACTCTTGGTGGATGGCCTGGTTTATTAACACGGTTTCTGTCAGATGAGATTTGTTTAAATTCCTTATCATTATATATATTATTTAATATAGAAACGATATCTGGTATTGACCGGTGATTAGTATCTAATTTAATATCAGTATTTAGAGTTTTTAATTCTTCTTCAAACGATCCATCATAGTTTTTATATATTTGTTGCATCTTGTCGCCAAGAAAATAGAGTTTTGAGCTAGTATTTAGTCCTGCTTTATAAAACATTTTTAATACACTGGAAGCGGAGTCTTGGTACTCATCTATAAAAATCAATTGATACTTTTGAGTTAATCTCTTCTTAATCTTCGGAAATTTTTCGAATACCTTTTCTGCAAATAAGATCAAACTATCGTGAGACAAACCTCCCTTGTAAAGATGATTGTTTGAAGATTCATTATAATAAATAGTACTTATATTAGCTTTTATCGCTTCTATTGATAAACAACCATACTTATCGATATACTCCTTGTTTCTAGCTGATACATGTTCTTTCTCTTCCTTGTTCTCGATACTCTCTCTGATTGAATCCCCAAATATCTCAATATATAGATGTATTATTTCATTCTTACAAAAATAAATCCTTAAAAATTTATGTAAAAATGAATGAATTGTACTTATGTGAATCCCTTCTTCATTTAATCCCTTTTTAAGCTCTTCTGCAGCTCTCTTCGTATAAGTAATACAAAGTATATTATCCAGTGGATATTTTATCTTATGACTTACAATCATTGATTTTATTTTGGTTGTTTTGCCACTACCTGCTGGAGCATTAATGAGAAAAATATTATCAACTATTTTTGCAGCCAATCTAATCCCTCCTTAATATAAATAGGAAGCATCTTTTCTATTAGACCATTTAAAATAACTGAGTACATAAAATCAGTTTTATTATTCTCTGAATGTCTAACAATATCTCTAATACTGTATTTTTCATCTTTATCTAAATCATCTCTTTTAGGTTTAACAGGGCTTGGAATAGTATATTTAAGTCTATCGTTATTTCTTTTCTCAATCCAGAAATTTCTATCTTTTTTTTCTAACACATTCAAATTGTAAAATTTTGATAACATAGCTTCTTCTAAAGTCCGAGCATATTGTTCAGCTTTTCCTTGATAATTAATTAGGACTAATCCTCCCAAAATCTCATTCTCACCTTTGTCTTTCCATTCATACAAATCAAGTATTGTTGGAGACTTTATTCCTTTTGACACGTCATAATAGATGTTGATTGTTGCATTTGTTGTTTTAGACTCTTTTACTGCTTCCACAGTTGTTGCATCTTTTTTATAATCTAGATCAGTTAAAACAAGAGTTTTTATTTTCAGAAAATTTATTACTTTACTATATTTATGTGCGTAAGCACCACCAACCTGAACATACGCTATATACTTTTGATTAAGTTCTTCATATGCATCTAGAGTCAATAACTTTCTTATAAGCAACCTTTCTGTGTCACCCTCATAAAGAATTACTCTATCTGCAAAAACTATTTCAGAAAATCCTATTTCATAAAACCAATCATAAAATGTATCCAATGTGGTGTCACCACTCAAGCCTTTTTTAAACATAGAAAAGTCATAAATTTTACTCTCTAACTGATCTATTGGTCGTGAAACTCTTAAATTCTTCATTTCGGTTAGGCGCACCATTTCACCAGAATGAGTAGTTATTAAACCCTGTATTTTCTTTTGAAGATAGTAATCTTTTAAATACTTCCCAAAGATTCTTTGCATTTGGGGGTGCATATGTGATTCAGGCTCCTCTATCACAAATAGGTTGACTAATAGTGGATCTATTTTTCTTTTATATGTTTCCAACTGTAGCAGTATATAAATCATATTACTGTAACCCAATCCTTGTGAAGCTTCATTGAGGAAATAACCTTCATATTGATATTTTGTGTTAGTTATTTGGTTAAGAAGAGAAGTTATAGTGCCTTCGTTAATATCTATATCAAGAATCATACTTCCCGTATTGCCTCCACTTGCTTTAGCAATTGTTTTAACAGCGTTGCTAAGACCTTTTACCGATGTGTCTCTTACCTCATCAATAATTTTCGCATCTTGTATTGGACTGAGTATTTGATCTGGCAAGTTCTCTAATAAGGCACCTAACTTTTCATTATGAGTTGCGAGCTCAACCATGTTTTTACTTAAACTTTTAAAGTTACCATTACTTTGATCATCAAGTGGTCTACCTGCGTTAATATATTTAAAGTTAAAAAGCCTTCGAAAAGTTGAAATATCAATTTCTACTTTGTCTGTATAATCGCTATCACTAAAGTAACACTTCTCAATTATACTTGCTTCATAAATTGACAATATTACTTCTTTAAATTGCTGTATTTTTGAAGTTGGATCTTCTAAGGAATGAATTTTATTATATCTTGCATATAATTTTTTGTAATTTTCCTCCAATGATTGTCTGAAGGATACATACGTTGGTTGAAATGAATATTCAAAATAGAAGCTTTTATTATCCGGGTTCAAGTCCATAATAAAATCGGCAAACTTTCTAATATCGTCCTCTTCACTATAATCTATTTTAAAACGTATAGATGTTGCAGGAATTATTAGATCACTGTCTAAACTAGATGTTTCAGTACAAAATAGTTTGTTTATAATTCTCTCTACTGTAGATAATGAATCCTCGCCTTCCTTAAAGCACAATATAAATGTCTCATAAACTTCATCTACCCATTGTTTTGATAGCCTTACTGGTATATCCGAAATAAAAAATGGAGTTTTTCCATTTTGCATTATAGATCCTATTAAATTAATCATAGAAGTTTTACCACTATTATTAGCACCTGCAAGCAAAGTAACGTTGTCAGCCATTGAAAATGATTCGTTTTTAAACTTCCTATAATTTTGTATGGTAACACCTTTTAAAAGCACTTCAAAAAACCCCCAACTATTTATTAATGTTAAAAGATTAGTTTGATGGATTTCCGATTTTATAAAATCTCACTCACTTATGATAAGGCTCCCCGCACTTAGTGCAACGGCAGTCTTCTAAAAGTGAATTTACTTGTGAAATATTATCATTTTTTTAAATATAAGAATTTGTTATTTTAGTCTTAAGTAATTTGAGGTTAATCTAATTATAAAACCTGACTCTTCTTCCTCATGTTCACTTAGTACAGTTAAATCAAAGGAGAGTTCATATGATTGATCAAAAAAAGTGACTATCTTATCCAAATCAATTAAAAGTTGATTAGAAAAATCTTTGTAAACTAGCAATAAATCTATATCATTTGGGGATCTATTCTCATTGAGAATTGACCCAAATAAATATACACTTTTAAATAACTCAAACAATTCTATATGATGTAGGATTTTCTGAATGACAAAATCTTTTGTGTTAAAAGCCATTAATGTATTTATAAAATTTATCCATTGTTAGTAACGTTACTTTCATTTCTTTTGCTAGTTCGTATGCTTCCCCTGAAATACAACTCTCACCATTCCAATTATGTAAGTTTAAAACCACACATTTTTCCTCTGGACATAGTTGTTGCAATTTAACTTTACTTAAGCAATACTCATAAATAAAAACTATCTTTACACCCTTTACTGTAATTTCTTTTAGATTATCTATCTCTAAAAAATCAAAATTTAAACCTCTTGATTTTATAACTTTTAGAGCATAATTCAAACTTTCAAATCGAACATTAACTCTCCTAAAACATTTGCTATCATAGTATATTTGCCTTAACCTTGGAGTATCATTTAGATAAATTTTTTCAGAACTACTGTCTTTTTTAACCTGTATATATGGATTATCAATGCCTAAAACAATAGATTCAAATTCCCCCTTATTCAGCAATACTGCTATTAAACTCTCAATAGACTCTACAGATGGTATAAAGTCTTTCTGTAAAGGTTTTATTCCAAACAAAGAATTAATCTCAGTCGGAAATAATACATGTCTTATTTTTTCTTTACTTATTCGAGTAGCTTCAAATTCATCAATATGAAGCATAAATTTTTGTACTATTGCTAAGTTTGAGTAGCTTTCCTGAGAATGCTTTTGAATTAACTTAGTATTGTGTTTTAAAATTTTTTTTAGTATTCTATTATTTGATAAAATCTCACCTTCAAAAATGTCCCACAATCCCCTTTGGTCCTCTGAATAATAGTTTTCAAAGATTGCTTGATTATGTAGTAACAATGGAACTACTTCACTTTTTAAATCCTCAAAAGTATCATACTCTTTACTAAAAAAACGCTCGAACTCAGCCTTGCGTATTTTTTTCCATTTTTCAACATCATCTGCACTGAATGCATTGTTTTTATCAAAGTTTGTATGACAATTTGGGCATAAAATAATTAAATTTTCATACGAGTTGTCTTTAGTATCACAATACGGAATTATATGAGCCTTTTCCATTATGTCGCCACTATCTTTAAATAATTCTACTTTACATTCTGGATTCATACATCTCCCCATAGATTCAGCATATATCCTTCTTTCAACCTGAGTACTTATCTTTCTGCTCACCTCGTTCATCTCCTTTAAAACCATCACTTTAGTCTCTCTTACTTTGACTGTATTCAAGATTCACATTACTCTAACTAAGCGTTCTATACTTAATAATCTCTGTAAGCTTTAAAATATTAGCTAATATATTTTAGGATTCACATATCTACTATTATAAACACCTGCAATAAACCTCATTCACTTATGATAAGGCTCCCCACGATTAATCCGAAAAGACCGATAAATCTGCTCGACTAGTATGAGACGCATCAACTGATGAGGAAACGTCATTTTCGAAAACGACAACTTTTCATCCGCTCGCTTCATCACCGCGTCACTCAATCCGAGTGATCCGCCGATGACGAAGGTGACTTTGCTTTTTCCATAAGTAGCCAGCTTATCTATTGTATCGGCTAGTTCTTCGGATGTTTTCATTTTTCCTTCGATGGCGAGGGCGATGACGTGGGTGTCGGGGCTGATTTTTGATAGGATGCGGTCGCCTTCTTTGTCTTTTATGATTTTCATGTCCTGATCGCTTAGGTTTTCCGGCGCTTTTTCGTCCGGGAGTTCGATGATGTCGATTTTTGCGTAGGCCGAAAGTCGTTTGGTGTATTCTTCAATGCCTTGCTTGAGGTATTTTTCTTTTAGTTTTCCGATTGTCACAATATTGATATTCACAGGTCATCCCCACTTTAAAAACAAGTTATTCATATATGTTGTCCACAATTGTGGATATCTTTTCTGTATTTTGTGTAAGATCATTCGTTCCCCACTATATATACTGCGGGGTCTCCACATAATTCACAGGCTGTGGATAAACTGTTAGTATGTTCGATTTTTCTGATTTCGGGCGGCAGCTCGTGGTCGTCTATGTACATATCCAGCACGGTTTCGATGTGTTCTTCACAGGAATAATACGTTTGTTTCATGTTCAAATCCTCCGATGGTTTCTTGCATTTTTGCAAATATTCTCTTCCCAATATAACCTATTTATTCACATGTTAGTAGTGCTTCGGGCTGAGTTTTATCCACAAATCGACAAACAAGCTGTTGATGACTCTATTTCGCTCGTATGTTAGTTTGGATGTAACCGATGTTTGGGGAGGTCTGCATGTGCGCTTCAGATGGGTTTGGCTTTTTGTGATCATGTTGCTGCTTGCTGGGTGTCAGCCGTCTTATTGGGTGTTAGAGAAGGAGCGGATCGGTGAAGGCGGTTCAGAGCTAGAATTATACGCTAATTATCTTCAAATGCATGATGACGTAAAAGGATATCAAGTCTTCACTATATCAGAAGGCAAAAAAATGGTCGTGGTGTCTCTCAGAAGCAGCGAGAAGGATAAGAAGCTTGTGGTGTCAGACGTCAAATTCTCGACTAAAGAAACGATTGTAACTGTGAAGCGAAAACCTGCTCTAAAAGCAAATGAGAAGAACCCTTATATTCTGATTGGACTGGATAAAATCGAAGGGGATTTAATTGTCCAAGACGAATCAGGAAATAGCTTTGAAGAAACAGATTATCAGCAATAAAGCCGGCGTTCCGAGAACGCCCGGCTTTTCTTCTTACTTCAGCATTCCATGCGGATCAATCACAAATTTCTTCGCCGCTCCTTTGTCAAAGTCGCTGTATCCTTTTGGCGCGTCGTCCAAAGAAATGACAGTGGCGTTGACGGCTTTTGCGATTTGCGCCCTGCCGCTGAGGATCGCTTTCATCAAGTTGCGGTTGTATGTCATAGCGGGTGTTTGCCCGGTGACGAAGGTGTGGGCTTTGGCCCAGCCGAGTCCAAAGCGGATTTTTAAAGAGCCTGTTTTGGCGTCCGCATCCTTTGCACCGGGATCTTCGGTCACGTATAAGCCTGGAATACCGAGACTTCCTCCGACCTGGGTGACATCCATGATCGAGTTCAGTACGGCGGCCGGCGCTTCTCCTTGGCTGCCGTGTCCGGATGCTTCAAAGCCGACACAGTCCACTGCGGCATCAACGGTTGGTTCACCTAGTATTTGTTCAATTTGTTCGCCGAGGCGGTCGTGTTTTTGCACGTTGACCGTTTCACAGCCAAAGCTTCTGGCCTGTGCCAGTCTGTCTTCATTCAAATCGCCTACAATCACTGTGGAAGCGCCAAGGAGCTGGGCGGAGTGCGCGGCGGCTAAGCCGACAGGTCCCGCTCCTGCGATATAGACAGTCGATCCCGTTTGCACACCCGCTGTGTACGCCCCGTGGAAACCGGTCGGAAAAATGTCGGACAGCATGGTTAAATCAAGAATTTTCTCCAACGCCTTTTCTTTATCCGGGAATACCAACAGCTGAAAATCAGCGTACGGCACCATGACGTATTCAGACTGGCCGCCGACCCAGCCGCCCATATCGACGTAACCGTAAGCCGATCCCGGCCGGTCCGGATTGACATTCAGGCACACATGCGTTTTCTGCGTTCTGCACATCACACAGCGTCCGCAGGCAATGTTGAAAGGAACGGAAACAATATCGCCTTTTTTGATAAATTCAACATCCCGCCCCGTTTCAATGACTTCTCCCGTAATTTCATGCCCGAGCACCAAGCCGTCAGGGGCCGTTGTGCGACCTCTGACCATGTGCTGATCGCTTCCGCAAATGTTTGTGGTAATCACCTTCAAAATCACCCCGTGCTCACATTTCCGGTTTACATTCGCCTTCGGAACGCCGGGCCCGTCCCTCAAGATTAACTCCGGATAGCCGATATCCTCCACCGCCACGTTTCCTTTGCCTTTGTACACAACCGCTTTGTTTCCTGTCAACGCCATTCCTCCCATTCATGTCTTTGGACTTTGCGTCCTTGAACATGACTTCGGTTCGGCATGACCCTTTCCCTTTTTCACGCCTGCTTTTTCTGTATTCTTACAACAACAAATATGCCAAGAAAGCAGCCGATAATGGTTCCGATGAGGTCAAACCAGTCCAATTTTCCTCCATTCAACAGGAACACAACAACCGCCGAGATGATGCCGATGATAACTGCCAGAAGAATGACCCGTTTGGTGCGCATATGCTTCCTCCTTTATCTGCATCCATTTTATATATTCATTTTACAGTAATTAACACCTGTTTGCTTGAAAAGGCCATTCGAGATTTATAGTTTTGAACCTCGTTTAGATGGAGGCTGGACAACGTTCTATTTGATATGTATCAAATTGCACAACAAAAAAAAGAGACTTCACAAGTCTCTTCATAAACAGCGGTCAGTTGAATAATAATTTCCTGAGAAATAATGTGACAACACTGGCTGCTAACGCAATTGCAGTATAAAGCACAACCCAAAACATGAATGAACTGTTGCCAGAGGCTAACGTAAACAACAATATCAAACTCGCAATAAAGACGATGAGCGGACCAATCCAAACTTTCTTCCATATGAAATAACCCGCTGCACCAATTACGCCTGACATCATCGGAAAAACAAAAACGATAAGCAGTATAACGGCTCCCAAGTCGGAACCCCCTTCACCTTAAAGATCCTTCATCACCTCAAAATCATACAGCTTCAAATGACTCTTCGGCGCCACAATCTCCTTTACCTTCCCGATCTCTTTTTCCTTCAGTTTCTTTCCGGTTTTCAGGCTGTATTGTTCAATGTATGCAGGCTGGTTGTAGGTATATGTGAAGAAATAGAGGCTGCTGCCTTTTTGTGTGATTTCTTTAAAATCGGCCTTCATTTTTTCTGGGGAAAGGGCGAAGGCAATCCGGCTTTTTCCTGTCTTTGCATCGATCTTGTATACCTTTCCGAAGCCGTCAATGAAATACAGGGACCCGTGATACGAGAAAAAGCTTTTTTTAAAGCTGAATGGCATAGAGCTGTATATTGTTTGCTCGTCGTTTTTGTATTCGGCGATATTGTAAAGCTTCACCTTGCCGTTTTTCTTATTGATTTTCACCATTTGATAGAGATTGCTGGCTTTTTGCCCCCGAACCATCACATATACAGCTTGATCGTCCGCAGCAAGCTGAGACTCGATTGAGGCTCCTTCCCGATACTGCCATTCCGTGATGGCGTGATAGGTAAGCTTCTTTTGATCGGCCTGAATCTGAAGGAGCTGATAGCCTTTCTCGTCGTCTGTCGGGACAAGTGCGTAAATGGCGCCACCGTGAAAACCGGAGGCTCGGATGTAGTAAGGAATGACGTCTTTTTTCCACTCTCCGTTCATCTGGCGGTACAGCTCTGAGCGGTACCCGTCTCCCTTTTTGTCGTAGCCGGAATTGTATAGGGTATAAAAACCATCCGTATTTTGCAGAAAGCCTGCGCTGTCTCCAGTGTGCTGATAGGCTCTTTTATGGGAGCTCAGGCCGTCTTTGATCGTGAAAATCGTGTGTTTGTCCTCCAGCATCACACTGTCGCCGTGAACCTTGGCTGAGCCCAGCTCAAGGCCCTTCATCTTAAATGACGACAGCGAACCGTCTTGGCTGATAAACAGGGCATAGCTTTTCCCGCCTCCGAATGCATCTTGATCCGCTGAGGTTGAGAAATACAGCAGGACTTCTTTGTCGTTCAGAAAATCAGGGTCTCGGAGATCCTGCTGACTCACGGCTATATGGCTTTTGAGAGGGGAAACGAAGACAACTAATGCGATTCCTGCGAGCATCAGCAAGGCGATGGTGATCATCCACTTTTTCATATCCGCTCCTTAATGAATCGTCATGACGGTTGTCGTATAGGAAGAACTTGTGATGTCGCGCGGGTAAACGCCTAACCCTTTATTGCTGTCGATATCAATGCCGGCTTTGAGCAAAAATGCAGACCATAGGAGCTTCGAACAGTTTTTGGCGCCGTCATGGCCGGTATTTCTGTTATTGACGAAGTTAAATGAGTATGGGTCGCCGACTCTTGATACCGCCCAGTCGGCAGCGGATGTTTTGTTAGATGAGGTGACGTTGACTGTTTGTACGATGGAGTTGTCTTCCACGTCTCTGGCATTATAAGCAATTTGTCTGACGCCGTCGCTTGGAACAGATTCAACAATTTTGTCAGCGGCGGAGTACATGCCGACGTGGCCATGGTTGTAGTAGGCTGTGTAGGAGTTGGTGTAGTAGATGTTTCCTTTCGAGCTTGTGGGAAGTTTTTTCGTACCGGATGAGCCGCCCATCATGGACATGCCGCTTTCCTTGGCGAGCCGGTCTCCTTCTGCTTTATCGGCGGTGATTTCATTGTAAAACTGTTTGAGAATGACATCGGTCTTTACGCGCTGCTGTTTGGCAATCTGGCTGGCGGATTTTGTGATTTCTTCTGAGGTCGTGCCTGGCTGAAGCGCTGCAATTTCTTCAGCATAGTTCGTGGCCTTTACAGCTTTGACGGGAGAAATAAACAGGCCGCCGCTAATTGTAAGCGCTACCAAAATAATAAACATTTTTCCCTTAATACTCATAACATCTCCTCTTTTCATGTGTGTTAGGAAAGATGATTTCCTTTATCAACATTATATTAGGGAAATGTGGAAGGTAGCTAGGTGATTTACAGAATTTTTAGAAATCATTTACAGGAAGGTTGTCTCACAAAAAAAGGCCTTCCCCAGACCTAGAGCTTCTTACTCATGATCACATCAGTCTCCTGAAATCCAGTTTGCTCATACAGCCGCCTTGCTGTCTCATTGTGAGCGAATACGTGGAGAGACAGCTTTCGAATGCCCATGTTTCCCGCCATCTCATCCAGTGCGTTCAAGGCTTGCTTCGCGAAACCTTTTCCCCGATATGATTCATACAGCCCGAAATCGTAAATAAACGCTTCCTGCTGCGGGTGTTCCGGTTCTGCGTGAATCCAGAGCCAGCCAGCTGTTTCCTTACCGTTCAGGATAATACTCCACAAATGGTGATGATGCGTGTGCAGCCCATTCGGAAGCAAATCAGAAAAAGTCTGTTTGGACAAAAGCATGGCCTCTTCAGGGAGCCACGATCCTGCCTTTATCTTTTCTTTTGCATAATGCTTAGTCGTGTATGTCAGATAGGTTCGAAAATCTTCGATCTGCATGGGGGTTAGCGTGATGGTCATATAGCTTCTCCTTTATTTATTGACTAGAGGATTTTACATAAAATAGAAAGAGGTGTTACTATCAAGATAAGCAAATAGATTGATAAATGAATAGAGAAGGGAGTTTCAAATGAATAAGATTGCACCCGCAGAAATCGCTAACATGCTCAACGATTGGTACCTTGCGATCAAGAAACATGAAGTTGAAGAGTCCGCCCGTATCTTTGAAGAAGTGAAGCCTTTATTGGATGATATGGAAGAGGATCAGGAGGTGCTTGCCTACTTCTCCTTATTAGAATTGCGCCATAAAGTATTGCTTCATGAAGCGAGAGGGCTGGGCTTTGAGCATGAGGAGTCTCCTCATATGAATGCTACGTCAGACATGCTGAAATATTACTTTTTTCTGTTTGAAGGCATGTATGAAGCCTATAAAAATAATTACGAAATTGCCATCGGGCTCTATAAAGAAGCGGAGCAGTATCTCAGCAACATCCCCGATCCGATCGAAAAAGCCGAATTTCATCTGAAGGTCGGCAAGCTCTATTATAAGCTGGGACAAAATATGGTGTCTCTCAACCATACAAGGCAAGCGGTCAAAACGTTCAGAGAAGAAACGGATTACAAAAAGAAACTCGCCTCCGCATTAATTACGATGTCAGGCAATTTTACCGAGATGAACCAGTTTGAAGAGGCGGAAACTTATTTGGATGAAGCCATTCGCATGACGAGAGAATTAGAGGACCATTTTTTTGAAGCCCAGCTTTTACATAACTTTGGACTTCTCCATGCCCAAAGCGGCAAATCAGACGAGGCGATCTCAAAATTAGAAGAGGCGTTACAGAATGAAGAGTACGCCCGATCTGCCTATTACTATCATTCTGTTTACTTGCTGATACGAGAGCTGTTTAAGACCGAAAAGAAAGAACAGGCCCTAGCTTATTACCAAAATTTGAAGGAAAAATTAAATACTGAGCCGAATAAGATATGTGAGGCAAAAATTGATATTTTATATGCCATTTACGCAGAAGGAGGTCATGCGGAAACGTTTCACTTATGCAAAGAACATATGGATGTGTTGATGTCGGAAAGAGAATACGACAGTGTAAGAGAACTTTCCATTTTGGCTGGCGAACGGTATAGGGAAAACGAGCTTTACAAAGAAGCTGCCCACTTTTTTTATGAAGCATTACAGATTGAGGAACTCATTAAACAAACGGAGGTTATGTAAATGAAAAAGTTTCTAATTGGCGCAGGCGTTGCAGCAGTGATTTTATCCGGCTGGTTTATTGCAGATCATCAATCACACTCACAAGAGATGAAAGTCGCTGAGAAAATGATTGGATAATAAAGAAAACCCCCGCTGGGATGCGGGGGTTTTCACATGTCTACAGCAATTTCTTCCCTAGCAGGGATTCTACTAGCTCTACCGCTGTTCTTCCGGTTTTGTTTTCATGATCAAGGATCGGGTTGACCTCAACAAATTCAGCTGAGGTAATGATGCCTGCATCATACAGCATTTCCATAGCCAGGTGGCTTTCGCGGTAGCTGATGCCGCCGACGACAGGGGTTCCGACACCCGGTGCGTCGTTTGGATCAAGTCCGTCCAGATCGAGGCTGAGATGGACGCCGTCGCAGTCTGATAAATAATCAAGGGTTTCTTCGATCACCTTTGTCATGCCGAGGCGGTCGATTTCGTGCATGGTGTACACCTTCATGCCGCTTTCCTTAATATACTGGCGCTCTCCTTCATCAAGTGACCGGGCGCCGATAATGACAACATTTTCCGGTTTGATTTTAGGCGCATATCCTTCAAGGTTCACCAGTGACTCGTGTCCGATGCCAAGGCTGACGGCCAGCGGCATGCCGTGAATATTGCCTGAAGGTGATGTTTCAAGCGTATTCAGGTCACCGTGTGCGTCATACCAGATGACGCCGAGCTTATCGTAATGCTTCGCTGTACCTGCGAGCGTGCCGATCGCGATACTGTGATCGCCGCCCAAGACAAGCGGGAATTTTTTCTCTTCAATTACGGTGTTCACCTTTTGAGCGAGCTTTTCGTTTCCTGCCAGTACGGAATTTAGGTTTTTCAGTTCTTCATCGTTTTTGATCTTTTCACGGCTGATCGGAATGTCACCGAGATCTTCAACCGTATAACCCATTTCTGACAGCCTCTCAATCAAATGGGCATATCGGATGGCACTTGGTCCCATGTCCACTCCGCGTCGTGCTTGTCCTAAATCCATTGGCATTCCAATAACCGAAATCGTTTTATCCATCTGTGATTCCACCTCAACATATAAGATAATGTCCTTATGCGGGTTCTAACAAAGATGACTTGCGGACAACGTTTTTAAAGCTCTAGCTGACGATTTGCCTGCTTGCGTTTTTTAATGACGACATGATAAATGATGTAGCAAATGACCATAAACGGTACTCCGCAATACAGCGCGATACGCTGCTCCGGATCAAACGCGAGACTGATGAGAACGACTGTATTTAACGTCAGGCCGATCAGCGGAAGTACCGGATATAGCGGTGTTTTAAATTTCAGATCTTCTATCTTGCCGCCTTCACGGATATATTTTCGTCTGAACCTGATTTGGGAAAGCGATATCGCGATCCAGCCGACTTGCGCGCTCATGCCCGCCAAGGATAGAAGCACCATATACACGGTTTCGGCCGCCGCTACTTTTGACAGAAGCGACAGGCAGGCCACAGCCATCGTTACAATTAACGCGTTCAGCGGCACACCTCTTTTATTTGTTTTGCCTAGCGCTTTGAAGGCCTGTCCTTCATTCGCCATCGCGTACAGGATACGAGTCGATGCGTATAAACCTGAGTTTGCAACGGATAGCAGCGCAATTAAAATAACAAAGTTCATGATATCAGCGGCATATGGAATTCCGATTTGCTCAAATACGGCAACAAACGGACTTTCCACAACACCCGCCTGTTTCCACGGAATCATGCCGGCAATGACAATGATTGAAAGAACAAAGAAGACAAGTGTTCTCCATACTGTCTGTTTGATGGACCGCGGAATCGTTTTTTCAGGGTTTTCACTTTCTCCGGCTGCAACCCCGATCAGCTCAGTTCCCTGGAATGCGAAGTTCACGGTAATCATCGTTATCAATATTGCCTTTATGCCGTTCGGGAATAACCCATCTTCATAAAAATGCGTCAGAAACGGCGCTTGCTCTCCGCCTTTTAGGTCAATGAAGCCGAACATAGCGGCTCCGCCGAGAATAATAAATAAAAGGATAATCAATATTTTAATGCCGGAAAACCAAAATTCAGATTCTGCAAAGGCTTTCGCGGTTATTGCATTTAAGGTAAACATTAGGGCCGCAAAGACCAGACACCAAATCCAGACATCAACGTGCGGAAACCAGCGGAGCATCAGCTGCCCCGCTGACAAAAATTCTATTGCGCATGTAACTGCCCAGCCGAGCCAGTACAGCCAGCCGAACGCAAACCCAAAGGCCGGGCTGATAAATTTTGTCGCATAGGTCTGGAAGGACCCCGATACAGGAAAGGCGACCGCAAGCTCCCCTAAGCAGAGCATGGTCAAAAACATGATAAAGCCGCCCACTAAATAAGACAGAACCGCGCCGAGCGGTCCCGCTTGGTTAATGGTAAACCCGGTTCCCAAGAAGAAACCGGTTCCGATCACTCCGCCCAATGAAATCATAAACAAGTGGCGAGATTTCATTGTCCGCTGGAGCTGATTTCCGTTATCTTGGTTCGTATTCACATTCTGCACCCCTTCAGCAACTTGTATTGGATCTAAGCTGGAACATCTACATGGTGCGTATCCCAGTTTGCTGTCCAAAGAGTCTCTATCTATTTAATATGAAATTCACTTCTTCTCATAAAGATACATTATACTAAAATACTGTAGCTGAGCAAATAGGGAGTGCTAATTTTTCTGTTGTAAATTTATACAAACGAAGTGAATATCCCGCCATGATGCGGATTTATGCCTTTTGCAGCACATGCTTAATTTTTTCAATCGCCCAATCCAAATCCTTTTTGGAAATGATTAATGGAGGGGCAAAACGAATGACGGTATCATGCGTTTCCTTGCATAAAAGCCCTTCATCTTTTAAACGCTCACAATACGGACGCGCCGCTTCCGTCAGTTCCACACCGATAAACAGCCCTCTGCCGCGGACTTCTTTAATGATTGGGTTATCAATGCTCTCCAGCTCTTGTTTAAAATACTCGCCAAGCTCAAGAGAACGCTCCGCCAGCTTTTCATCTTCCAGCACTTCCAGTGAGGCGATGGACACCGCACATGCCAGCGGATTTCCGCCAAATGTGGAGCCGTGTGAGCCCGGGTTAAACACGCCTAAAACGTCGCGGTCCGCCGCAATGCATGAGATCGGGAACACACCGCCGCCAAGCGCTTTCCCCAAAATGTACATATCAGGATTAATGCCATCCCAGTCACAAGCGAATGTCTTACCTGTACGTCCGAGACCCGTCTGAATTTCATCGGCAATCAACAGCACATTTTCTTCCTTACAAATTGCCGCCGCTTCCTGCAAAAATCCTTCAGGCGGAATCACAATGCCCGCTTCGCCTTGAATCGGTTCAAATAAGAATGCCGCTGTGTTTGGCGTAATCGCCTGGCGCAGCGCTTCCGCATCTCCGTAAGGGATTAATTTGATTCCCGGAAGCATCGGGCCGAACCCTCTTTTATACTCTTCTTCAGAAGAAAGAGAAACCGCCAGCATCGTCCGGCCATGGAAATTTCCGACGCACGCAATGATCTCCGCCTGATTGTCCGCCACGCCCTTCACTTCATAAGCCCAGCGTCTCGCTGCTTTCACCGCAGACTCAACCGCTTCAGCCCCCGTATTCATCGGCAGAATCATTTCTTTGCCCGTCAGCTTAGCCGCCTTTTCGTAAAACGGTCCGAGCTGATCGTTGTGAAACGCGCGAGACGTCAGCGTAATTTTATCAGCCTGATCCTTTAACGCCTGAATGATCTTCGGATGTCTGTGCCCCTGATTCACCGCAGAATAAGCACTCAGCATATCCATATATTCATTGCCTTCCGGGTCCTTTACCCAAGCACCCAGCGCTTCAGAAATAACAATCGGCAGTGGATGATAATTGTTGGCACCGTAATGAGACGTCTGATCAATAATTTCTTTGGATTTTGATAAAGCTGGCATATTTGAATTCCCCCTTGTTTTCTGTTTCAACACTATATCCTGCTTTCCCTTTTTATAAATGCAAGTTTCGTGCCAACTCGCACATTCGTGTATTTTCTACAATATTCGAGGCAAGGGTGCAAAAATATTCAGATATTTTGAGCGAGATTTTCATATAGTGCAAAATTCTTTTGCATATCCTCTCCATTCTTTTATAAAATAGAAGCAATATTAAGAAAATAAATGAGGGAGGTTTATACTTTGATCAAAGACAGCGAATTCCTCACATTAGTGTTTCAGAGCATTTTGGATGAAATTGATGTCGGCCTGCACGTGGTGGACGAGCATGGAAACACGATTGTTTATAACAACAAAATGATGCAAATTGAAGATATGGAGAAGCAGGACGTTTTAAATAAAAACCTGATGGATGTATTTATGTTTTCGAAGCAGCAGGACAGCACACTTGTGCAAGCCCTACAGGAAGGCAAAACGATCAAAAATGTAAAGCAAAGCTATTTCAATAATAAAGGCCAGGAAATCACGACAATTAATCATACATATCCGATCGTCCAAGACGGCAACATCAAAGGTGCTGTCGAAATTGCCAAGGACGTGACAAAGCTGGAACGCCTGATCAGAGAGAATATGCATAAAAAAGGAAATGCGACTTACACATTTGACAGCATTCTCGGCACCAGTCCGGCGATTCAGGATGTCATCGAAAACGCCAAGCGGGCGACCCGCACGTCTTCATCGGTTCTTCTCGCAGGTGAAACCGGCACGGGAAAAGAGCTGTTCGCACAAAGTATCCATAACGGCAGCGACCGATCAAGCGGCCCGTTCATTTCTCAAAACTGTGCGGCTCTGCCGGACAGTCTGGTGGAAAGCATCCTGTTCGGTACGAAAAAAGGCGCGTTTACAGGTGCCGTTGACCAGCCTGGCTTGTTTGAGCAAGCCCATGGCGGCACACTTCTGTTAGATGAAATCAACTCACTGAATTTGAGCTTGCAGGCAAAATTGCTGCGCGCCCTGCAAGAACGGAAAATCAGACGCATTGGTTCGACCAAGGATACACCGATTGACGTGCGCATTATCGCCACGATGAACGAAGACCCGATTGATGCCATTGCGGGTGAACGAATGCGCAAGGACTTGTATTACAGGCTGAGCGTCGTGACACTGATCATCCCGCCGCTTCGGGAACGCAAAGAGGACATTTTGCTTCTCGCGTCAGAGTTCATCCAGAAAAACAACCACCTGTTTCAAATGGCTGTCGAACATATCAGTGAAGATGTGAAGCAATTTTTCTTATCCTATGATTGGCCGGGAAATATTCGCGAACTTGAGCATATGATCGAGGGTGCGATGAATTTCATGACAGATGAACAAACGATTACGGCCAACCATCTGCCATATCAATACCGCATGAAAATCAAGCCGGCAGACATCTCGAAGCCGGAACCCGCAGGGCATCAGCCCGCCGCTGATTTGAAAGAAAAAATGGAGAGCTTCGAAAAATATGTGATCGAAAACATCCTTAGAAAACACGGCCATAACATTTCAAAAACCGCTCAGGAGCTCGGCATCAGCAGACAAAGCCTGCAATACCGGCTGAAGAAGTTTTCTCTGCACGCAAAATAACAATCTTAATTACCCGAGGAGAGCCGGATCAGAAAAACCGTTCATCTTCCGATTTCACTTTTCACTTCAGTTTACATCTGATGATAAGGAGGAAATACCAAGGGACTGTTCAATCAGCTCAAATGAAGAAAGTGGACGGTGTATACGTCTATGTCATTAAAGCGCTTGGAGAAGATGGCAAACTTCATACCTTCAATGTCCACAGCAGCATGAAAGTAATGAAGCATCAGGTTCAGAAACCATCACAAAAGCAAAAGCACATAGCATTGCGGTCACAAATACAAAGGTACCGGGAAATCTTCTACGTTGTCAAAAGAAAACGGAAGTATTTGCAGCTCACAAGCCCTTACATGCTGTTTCACGTGTAACATCCATCTTGTATGTTTCTTCATATTCGATCTATCCTTTTAGAAACGGAACGGACGTAACCCCCGTTCCGTTTTTTTGCATAAAAAAACAGCCTGGCATCAGTGCCAGACTGCTTTTTAACTTCCTAACTGATCTGCGGAGGACAGCTTCACTTCAACGGATTTTTCTTTTCCGCCGCGGTAAAACGTCACCTTCACCCGATCACCGACTCTTTTCTGATAAAGCCGCTTCCGAAGATCCACAATATCATTTATTTTTTGCCCGTCAAATTCAGTGATGACATCCAGCTCCTTGAGTCCCGCTTTTCCGGCAGGTGAAAAGGCATCTACACCCATTATCACCGCTCCATTGGTCACATGTTTAGGAAGCTTCAGTGTTTCATCCCAATGGTAGCTTGCAATATCGCTTAGCGATTTCATTTCAATTCCAAGGAACGGACGCTTCACTTTGCCGTATTTCTCTAAATCCTCTATCACCGGGATCACAAGCTTAGATGGAATGGACAGGCCAATCCCTTCAACCGCTGACTCCGCGATTTTCATTGAATTGATGCCAATGACTTTTCCGTCCATATTCAACAAAGCTCCGCCGCTGTTCCCCGGGTTAATGGCCGCATCGGTTTGCAGCACCTCTGCATTCCAGTCAGGCTGACCGTCATCATTGGAATCTACCGGAATCGCCCTTTCTGTTCCCGATATAACGCCCTGTGTGACAGAACCTGCAAATTCAAGGCCTAACGGATTGCCGATCGCAATCACCGGTTCACCTGATTTCACTTTATCTGAATTGCCAAAATCAGCGACAGCTTTGATTTTATCGCTTTTCACCCGCAAAACGGCAAGATCCATCAGCTGGTCGCTGCCGACAAGCTCAGCAGACACGCGCGAACCGTCTTTTAAACTGATTTCAATTTGGGAAGCGCCCTCGATCACATGATGATTGGTCACGACATAAGCAGAGTTGTCATTTTTCTTATAGATGACGCCTGAGCCGCTCCCAGCCTCACCGCTCTCTCCCCAAATATCTGTTTTTTGAATGTTTACGACGCCGACAACAGCTGGCGACACATTGCTGACAATCTGAGTGACAGCGTTGTTCACACTGACATTCACTGTTCGAATTGATTCCCGGCCGTTGGTCTGCTGCTGATCCGCCTCGCCCGTATCAAACCCCTCATTTGAAAGGTACGGCATAATAAACGCCATCAATACAGCGCCGACAATCACCCCGATCAGGCTTGAAAGAAAATAACCTTTTTTGCTTCTCTTCGGCTGTTCAGGAGTATTATGTTCTTCCTCACGCTCGTAATCCACCATATTCCATCCTTTCAGAGAACGTTGATATGGTTATATTGTGGATTAGAAACTCCTATAATAGTCATGTTACACAAGAAAAAATTATACAGCGCAAAGCGGAGTAGCCTTTTTCGGATCGGTATCAAACAAATCAAATGTTTCGCCTGTCACAAATCCTTTGGAAGCCAATGTCTGCTGGACAGACATTCTGGCCAGCTCTTTCATATTGTTGTCCTGACTCAAATGAGCGAGGTAGATACGAGACGTCTCGTCGCCGATGACATCAGTCATCGCCAACGCAGCGTCTTCATTTGAAACGTGCCCGACGTCACTTAAAATCCGCCGCTTAATGCTCCAAGGGTATCTTCCCATTTGCAGCATGCCGACATCATGATTGCTTTCAAAAACGAACACATTCGCCGAGCGGATAATGCCCTTCATCCGGTCGCTGACATACCCTGTATCTGTCATTAACGCGAGCTTGCGCCCATTACAATGAAACACATAAAACATGGGCTCTGCCGCATCGTGAGAGACGCCAAACGATTCTACATCAAGTCCGCCAAACGACTTCACCGTCTCCATCGGAAACTCAAACTTTTGATCGGTATCAATTTTGCCGATCTGGTTCTCCATCGCCTTCCACGTCTTCTCGTTCGCATAGATCGGAAGCTTGTACTTTCTGGCGATGACGCCGAGGCCTTTAATATGGTCACTATGCTCATGCGTCACAAAAATGCCGTCCACATCATCCAGCTTACGTCCGATTTGCGCCATTAATCCGTCCATGGCTTTCCCGCTCAAACCGGCGTCCACTAAAAACGCGTGATCCTCTGTTTCCAGGTAAAACGCATTTCCCGTACTCCCGCTCGCAAGAACGCTAAATTGCAAGCTCATTTCAGTTCACTCCATTATTTTGATTGGTCTGTATCTAAAATCGTACTCTCCAAAGCATTCACAGTAAAATACTCTTGCACTTTCTTTTTCTCGCCGTTCACTTTTTTATCATACTCCACCGTAACTCTCCATACCGGAGCCAGCACCTGCGTGCTTGTCAGCGGATATTGCGCCACATAGCCGAATTTCACACTCTTTATGGTGCAGTATTCTTTTAATTGATTTTGATAGTACAATAATTCAACCGCATCAAGCTCAGTAATTAAGTTTTCCTTCTGAATCTGTTTAAAGGTTTCAAGCGTCGACTGCTCGTATGACACAACCTCGTTTTTATCGTTTAAGTGCAAAATCACTTGTCCGATCATATTAGAGGAGTTGTCAGTCTTCTGATAAATGTAATGACCTTCATACGTTTGGAAGTAAATGATTTCTTTTTTAGATTTATCCACCTTCCAAAGCTTATATTTTTCACCATCTTGAATTTTAGAAGACACAAGCGCCTGTGCATCGTCCTCTATGTTTTTCTTTGAAAGGGCAATCGGGCTCGTAAACTTCATCTTTAGGTTCGTTACTTTATGATCATCACTAGGCATATCCATCATAGGCTTTTGATCCTTGAGTGATTCAATATCATCCTTCGTGAAGACTTTTTGATTCGCTGTGATCCGATAGCCTTCTATCGCTTCTTTATCCAGACCTTCATACGTGATATGGTCTGCCTTCATGTCATGCTCTACATCATTTTTAATGACTTCATATTCTTTACTATTAGATCGCTTCTCAAAAAACTGATAGCCTAAGAAAATATCTAAAATGAGGAAGGCAACGATGAAGATTGTTTTTGTCTTATTCCACTCCATTGTCTGCCCCCTCCTTCGTCAATAATTCCTTCGTAATCGGCACCATTTTTCCGTTTATTTTCATAGCCCAAACCGGTTCAAGCTCAACAAGAGGATCATCGTTGGTTGATGTTGAGATCATCTGATACGCAGGGAAAATCTGATCAATTTTGTCCGTATCATACGCCGTTTGTTTGGACAGAAGGGCCCTCACTTCCCTGCCGCTCATCAGCTGTGTCTCACTTGTTTTAATCGGATTGGTCCCAAGACTGTAGTTCGGCCGTTTATAGCTGAGAATATCGTCATTGGCCCATTGGACGGTGATTGCCGAAGTTCCGCCAAACGGTTTAGACATGCTGTTAATGACCGGGAGCTGATCCATAAAGATATAGAAGCTCAGCTGCTGGCTGTCGTTGATATTAAAAAATTGATAGTGATCCGTCCAGCTTCCTGTATCCTCTAGGTACTTCTGGCTCTTTTTGATTAATTCACCTGTTTGATACGAAGTGCTCTGCACTAAATTACGCTGCTGGAATTGAACCTGCCGCTGGGTCAGGCTGACATCTAAACGGCTGATGCCGTCCGTCAGTACATTTCTGTTATTATAATTCGAATCTTCTCTTACAATGCTCGGATCGCTGAACAGCGCTTGTTTAAAAGTGTTTGTTTTAATTGATTCCGTGACAAATTCCTTTTTATCCATCGTAAGCGATTTGTTCGGCAGCAAAAACTCTTTCTTTGTGCCGATCGAGAACAAGCTGTACGCAGGCATATTTGATTCTTTGTTTTTTAAATCGTTCATGATATTCCGGTAGTTTGCTGATTCAACCGTCACTTCCAGAATAAGCTGCTTGCTGTAAGATACCAAATAAATCTTCTTATTCGTTTTTGTTTCATCGAATGGGATCATAATATGATCAAATGAGCTGTATTCAAACGATTGATTGGACCATTTAAACAGCGTTTGAATAATATCAATAGGTATCGTGTCACTGAATTGCAGATCAAGCTTGGCAGCAGAACCGCCTTTTCCATAAAACCAGCTCTTAAATCCGGCCTTATCATATTGATCCGATATATCTTTAATGCCTTTTACATCCCAATGCGGCAAATCTGACCAGACTTCATCATAAAGCGTTTCATCATCGACCTTATAATGAGCCCCGTCATCATGAATAAACATTTCCCGCGGTTTTACCGTTTCAGACAGCTTTTGGGTATTTTTTTCAATTTTATGCTTCTCACGCACCATAGACTCTGCTGATGACGAGTCTTCAGAAAAATTAGGCTGAAATGTCCATATGCTCCATGTGAAAACAAGACTGATGACGACGAGTACCGTAAGTAATATTGTTTTTATATTTTCACGCTTCATCCCAATCATCCTCTTGTTCCTCTTTATATGGAAGAGTAAAAGTTATCGTTGTGCCTTTTCCTTCTACACTGTCTGCCCAAATCTCTCCGCCGTGCGCCTGAACCATTTCCCTGGCAATAGCAAGTCCCAGACCGGTCCCGCCGAGCTTTCTCGTTCTCGCTTTATCAACCCTGTAGAAGCGGTCAAAGACTTTTTCGACATCCTTTTTCGGAATCCCGATCCCTTCATCCTTAACGCTGATATAGAGAAGTTCTTCCTCTTCATTTACGTCAATCGAGAAGGTGACATGTCCGCCTTCAGGCGAGTATTTTAAAGCGTTGGATATAATATTATCGAGCACCTGCGTAATTTTATCCTGGTCAATCTCCACATACAGGTTTCTGTCCGGCAGATTGCGGATAAATTCCACATGCTGCTCCTTCGTCATTTCAAAACGATCAATAATGAGCGACATAAATCGGACGATTTGAATCCACTCACGATTAAATTGATAATCCTTGCTGTCAAACTTAGAAAGCTGAAGCAAATCGTTTACAAGCCGAATCATCCGCTCTGTTTCATTCTGCGTCACCATTAGGAAACGCGGTGCAATGTCTTTATTTTCCCACGCGCCTTCCGCTAATGCCTCTAAATAACTGCGCATGGTCGTAAGCGGCGTCCGCAGCTCGTGTGATACATTCGCTACAAACTCTCTGCGTTCCTGGTCAATTTTCTCCTGCTCGGTTACATCGTAAATGACAGCAATTAAACCGTCGATTTTGCCATGCTCCCTTTGAATCACGGAGAAATTGACACGAAGCACTGTCAATTCATCGTCGCGCTCAATTTCGAGCAGCATAGAGTCCTGCTGTTCGACTAAATCTTCAAAAGTATAATTCTCTTGAATCCCCAACAAGCTTGTAATCGGCATTTCTAAGGCTGTTTCACGTGAAACGTTCAGCAGCTCCAGCGCCGGGCTGTTCAAGAGAATAATCGCGCCGTTTCGGTTTGTGGCAATAACGCCATCCGTCATATAGGCAATAACAGAGGAAAGCTTTCTGCGTTCACCCTCTGTCATTGCCTGAGCATCTTCAAGCTCTCTCGTTAAGTGATTAAACGTTGTGGCGAGCTGTCCAATTTCATCATGTCCGTACTTTCTAACCTTCCTGGAGAAATTTCCTTTCGCAAGCTCCATTGCCTGCTTCCTCATATCTGAAAGCGGGTGGGTAATGGTTCTGGCCAGAAAAATACCGAGAAGGGCTGTCAAAACGAGGGCCAAGCCAGTGCCGGAGGCCAGTATCGTGTTGATGGTCTTCATTTGGCCAAAGACATCTTCCATGCTCGCTACTACATAAATCGCTCCGACAACCTCTTGGTTTTCAGTCGTAACGGGCTTTGCGGAAATGAGGACTCTTATTTTGCTTTTCGGGTCATAATATTTTCTCGAATAAGACTGTTTCGTAGAAAAAATTCTTTTGAAAATGAGATCCGTCGTTTGTTTCCCTGCAACTTCTTCTCCATATGGCCTTGAAGAGCCTACCACTTCATAGCTTTTATCAACAAAACTAATTTCCCGAATCTCATCACTCTTCGTAAAGTCATTCAAAATACGGCTGACATCATCCTTAATGACGGTGCTGTCATTATCACTCTTATATTCCTGCTCAATATAATAAGAAAGGTTGTCGATTCGCTGATTAAGCGATTGTTCATAAGAGGTAATCAGCGACTTCTCTACCTGATTGACAAAATACACACCAATGACTTGCATCGCGATGATAATCAAAAGCACATAAATCAAGGTAATCTTAAATTGGATCGACCGAAAAAAACCAACCTTATTCATTGGGCATTAGTCCTGTTCTGGGTTTCTCAAGTAATAACCGACGCCGCGGCGTGTGACAATCCAATTTGGATGGCTCGGGTTGTCCTCAATTTTTTCACGAAGGCGGCGCACTGTTACGTCAACCGTTCTGACATCCCCAAAGTAATCGTAGCCCCAGACTGTTTGCAGCAAGTGCTCACGTGTCATGACTTGACCGATGTGTTTTGCCAGGTAATGCAGCAATTCGAACTCACGATGGGTCAATTCGATCGTTTCATCTCTTTTAGACACTACATACGCGTCAGGGAAGATCACGAGGGAGCCGATATGAATGTCGTTGGAAGATGATTCTTCCTCCGCTGGCGCTGTTGTCAGCTGGCGGCGCAAGTTCGCTTTCACACGGGCTAAAAGCTCTCGTGTGCTGAATGGTTTCGTAACATAGTCATCCGCGCCGATTTCAAGCCCGATGACCTTATCAATTTCTGAATCCTTAGCCGTCAGCATAATGATAGGCATATCGTATTTCTTTCTGACTTCACGGCATACTTCAACGCCGTCTTTATTCGGAAGCATAATATCTAAAAGAATTAAATCAGGCTGAAGCTCTTCCACCATTTCAACGGCTTCATTTCCGTCATAGGCGCAATGCACTTCATAGCCCTCTTTTCTTAAGTTAAATTCTAATATATCTGCAATCGGTTTTTCATCATCTACTACAAGGATCTTTTTATCCATCATTTTTGATTTCCTCCTGCCGAATGGTCTTCATTTCATCTATATCACATTCGTTACATCACTTATGGCCCAAATAGAACAATGGGTCCTTGTCTATTATAACGGTTTAAGGTCAAAAGATAAAAAAAATAAAGGTTTAGAAAAAAACACATTTTTCACCTTCATCCACCAGTTGTTTATCTTTTGTCATGTTTTTCAACTTTTCTTAAAAAAGATAATTTAAATGAAACCTCCCCTCACCTGCGTGCGTCATTTCATTGACGTCTTCTTCTTTGAACCGGCCGCAGGGCCGGTTCTCCCTTTTTCTTCTATTATAACACTCCGCATGTTTATCTTTTTTATAAAGAAAAAACGCACCTACGATTGCAGATGCGTTTGGTAAGTGGCTCGGGACGGAATCGAACCGCCGACACACGGATTTTCAGTCCGTTGCTCTACCAACTGAGCTACCGAGCCAAATCATTTATTTTTCTCTACTAAGTAAAGTAAAATGGCGGTCCGGACGGGACTCGAACCCGCGACCTCCTGCGTGACAGGCAGGCATTCTAACCAACTGAACTACCGGACCTTACAGTAATTTGTCTGGAGAGCTGTCGTGTCAACTCTCGCAGACAAATAAGGAATTTAGCAATAACGCTAAAGTAAATCAATGACCCGTACGGGATTCGAACCCGTGTTACCGCCGTGAAAGGGCGGTGTCTTAACCGCTTGACCAACGGGCCTTCACAAAAATGGTGAGCCATGAAGGACTCGAACCTTCGACCCTCTGATTAAAAGTCAGATGCTCTACCAACTGAGCTAATGGCTCTTAAGATGCCGGATTTTTCATAGAGCAAACGACTTGGATCAAGTTCTCATCTTGTACTCTATTGAAGCAGTTTCCGTAACAACGAGATTTATAATATCACGAACAAATAGAAGTGGCAATAACTTTTTTGGTTTTTTTTCATATTTTTTTCTCAGACCAACTTATCTGCAGTTTTCAAACAAAAAACAAGCCCCTGAAAACAGGGGCTTGCGGGTATTCTGCTTAGTTCGCACGGTACACGCTGCGAAGGACATTTGTCTGTGAACGGTCTGGACCGACAGAGAAAATAGAAAGCGGAATGCCTGTCAGCTGAGACACACGCTCAAGATAGTGGCGCGCGTTTTCCGGAAGCTCGCTAAGGCTCTTCGCACCTGTGATATCCTCAGTCCAGCCTGGCATTTCTTCATAAACCGGTTCACATTCTGCAAGTGCTTTAAGGCTTGCAGGGAACTCTTCGATGACTTCTCCTTTGTAACGGTAAGCCACACAAATTTTCAGTGTTTCAATACCTGTTAACACGTCAATTGAGTTCAATGAAAGATCTGTGATTCCGCTGACACGGCGGGCGTGGCGGACAACGACACTGTCAAACCAGCCGACACGGCGCGGGCGGCCTGTTGTTGTTCCGTATTCACGTCCGACTTCACGGATTTGATCGCCGATTTCGTCTTTCAGCTCAGTCGGGAAAGGACCATCGCCGACACGAGTCGTATAGGCTTTTGAGACACCGACTACGTGCTTTATTTTTGTCGGGCCGACACCTGAACCGATGGTGACACCGCCGGCAACCGGGTTAGATGACGTAACAAATGGGTATGTTCCTTGATCGATATCAAGCATAACCCCTTGTGCGCCTTCAAATAACACGCGGCGTCCTTCATCAAGCGCATCATTTAAAACAACGGATGTATCGCAGACATATTTCTTAATCTGCTGTCCGTATTCATAATACTCATCTAAGATATCTTCTATTTTAAATCCTTCTGTCTCGTACATTTTCTCAAGCAGACGGTTTTTTTCTTCAAGATTGCGTTCGAGTTTCTCCGCAAACGCGTCACGATCCAACAAGTCTGCGATACGAATGCCGATTCGGGCTGCTTTATCCATATAAGCAGGGCCGATTCCTTTTTTCGTTGTGCCGATCTTGTTTGCTCCTTTTCGCTCTTCTTCCACTTCATCCAACTTCAAATGATACGGCAGAATGACGTGAGCTCTGTTGCTGATTCTCAGGTTATCTGTACTGACGTTGCGCTCATGAAGATACGCAAGCTCTGTGACTAATGCTTTTGGATCTACAACCATTCCGTTTCCGATCACACACGTCTTATCTTTATAGAAAATTCCAGACGGGATTAAGTGAAGCTTGTATGTGACTCCGTCAAACTTGATGGTGTGCCCTGCGTTATTTCCGCCTTGATAACGGGCGATCACTTCTGCATTTTCTGACAGGAAATCTGTGATTTTACCTTTCCCTTCATCGCCCCATTGCGTACCTACTACAACTACTGAAGACATGTCCGTGCACCTCCGTTAACCTTTCAAAAACGATTCTATTCAAACAAATCAAGTTTATCAGTGAAGAAACAGAAAGTCAATTGTAAATCCGAACATTAAATTCTTGTAAATCCAAATTCGTTCGCTTTAATTGACTTTAGAAGCGTTTTCTTAAAGATTTGCCTTGAAAAGCTCATGAAACTTTTATCCTTTAGCAGGAGAAAGGATTACTTGCCTGAAATCCCTTTTGTGTTCATGAACACGATCCGCCAGCCGTCTGGATCCTCTATCGTCACCCCTCCATGACTCCAGTACGGGTTCTCAGGTTCAGCCTCCTGATAGCCCATGTTTTTTAATTTTACAGTGATGGCTTTGATTTCTTCTTCGCTCGGCACATAAAAGACGAGCAGGCTGTCTGGGTGGGGAACGGGGGCTGTTCTTTCCTCGTCATGCTGGGTGAATTCCAAGTGGTAATCGGTATGCGGGAGGCCAAACATGACTCCGTCAAACCCATTATGCTGATGAATTTTACCAATTCGTTTTAAGCCCAGCCCTTCTTCATAAAAGCGAATGATCTGATCAAGCCGGCCCGTAGGTCTTGCTATCCTAATTTGTGCGGCATGAAATTGTGAAAAACGCTTTCTCATTGTTACCCTCTCCTTTTTGTCTCATTTTATTAAAACGTTTTCATTTTTACATCAGCTAAGTGGCTGGTTTCTCCTCCGTCTTTTGGATGAAAAAAACCCCAAGAAGAAGCTCTTGGGGTTTACGCACCGGGCGGAACACCTGCGTCGTCAAAACGCCGTTCCAGGTTGACGAATTTATTGTATTCTTTTACGAACGCAAGAGACACGGTTCCTACCGGGCCGTTACGCTGTTTGGCAATAATGATTTCGATAATGTTTTTGTTCTCAGTTTCTTTGTCATAGTAGTCATCACGATAAAGGAACGCGACAATATCCGCATCCTGCTCAATACTTCCTGATTCACGGATATCAGACATCATCGGACGTTTATCCTGACGCTGCTCAACGCCACGCGAAAGCTGAGAAAGCGCGATAACAGGGACTTGAAGCTCCCTGGCGATCGATTTCAGTTCACGGGAAATTTCTGATACTTCCTGCTGACGGTTATCTTTTGAACGGCCGCTTCCCTGGATCAATTGCAGGTAATCGATCAAAATCATGCCAAGACCGCTTTCCTGCTTCAAACGGCGGCATTTGGCACGGATTTCACTGACACGGATACCCGGTGTGTCATCGATATAAATTCCGCTGTTGGACAGGCTTCCCATCGCCATCGTCAGCTTTCCCCAATCCTCTTCTGTCAGATTTCCTGTACGAAGGTTTTGGGCATTGATATTTCCCTCGGCACAAAGCATACGCATAACGAGCTGCTCGGCACCCATCTCAAGACTGAAAATGGCTACACTCTCGTCGGTCTTCGTCGCTACGTTTTGCGCGATATTCAAGGCAAAGGCCGTTTTCCCAACTGACGGACGGGCAGCCACAATAATCAAGTCATTTCGCTGGAATCCGGCAGTCATCCGATCAAGCTCAGAAAACCCTGTCGGAATCCCGGTAATATCGCCTTTTCGATTGTGAAGCTGCTCGATGTTATCATACGTCTGAACAAGGACATCCTTGATATTTTGGAAGGCGCTTGTATTTTTGCGCTGCGCCACTTCCATAATCGTTTTTTCCGCTTCACTGAGTAAATCTTCGACCTCGTCCTCGCGGGTATATCCGTCCTGAGCGATTGTTGTCGCTGTTCTGATTAACCGGCGAAGAATTGATTTTTCCTCAACGATCTTTGCGTAATATTCTATGTTAGCCGCTGTCGGCACCGAGTTTGCGATATCAGTCAGATACGATATGCCTCCCACTTCTTCCAGCAGGTCCGTGTTGGCAAGCTCTGACGTCACCGTAACTAAATCAACCGGTTCACCGCGGTCTCCGAGCACCAGCATCGCATTATAAATTTTTTGGTGGGACATTCTATAGAAATCATCTGGAATCAATACCTCTGAAGCCAGTGTTAAAGCAGACGGCTGTAAAAAAATAGCGCCTAACACGGCTTGTTCGGCTTCTATATTTTGCGGCGGCAGCCGATCATTCAGAAGGTCTGTCATGCTAAGCACCGTCCTCTCATTAAAAAATCTCCAAACTCCATTTTACCATTTATCCAGAAAAAAAATAGAAAAATTCTTTGTTTCCCATTTTTTTCAGTCAGCAGATTGGATAGTTTCGGACAGTGCCAGGCTGGGAAAAAAACTGATAAAACTTGAGGGAGGAATGAATGATGCTGAAAAAATACGCCGTAACACCCAACGTCGATGCGGACGGCTGGTTTATCAAAGTGGAGAATGTGGCGCCTACAGCTTTATACACCTCAAAAGACGCCGCTATTGAAAAAGCGAAGCAGGTAGCCAAAGAGAACAGCCCGGCAAAGCTTGTGATTTATGACCAGCATAAAAATGTGGAAGACGAACTCTCTTTCTAACAAACTGAAAGCCTTCGCTGCCGCGGGGCTTTTTTTAGCGCGTACCACGCTATTCCATCCATTTGAATCCAATACGCATCATGAGATCCGCCGCCTTTTGATACAGCTCCCACTCTTCAAAGGAAGCAAATTTCCCCATCAGCTCCTGAAGCTTATGCCGCAATGCAATATATTCTTCCAATGTGACAGCTTTCTCTGTGTCTATCTGATGCTCATACAGCATTTGTTTTAATAATGATAACGGTTTGTTCATGATGAACCCTCCTTATCTCTTTTATAAGGGGCATTTTCCGAATGCACCATCCCTTTGTGATATCTTCTTACGTTTCACATCTGATTCTTGTACAATGGACAAAAGAGAGGAGGGATCTTTGTGAGACCTTTGCAAATTTCTGCTGAAACTGCACAAAAGCTTGCAGAGTCTTTGAATCTGCCGCTTGAACAGATCATGCATATGCCTCAACATATTCTGCTTGCCAAAATGGCTGAATTGCAGAAAGAGGACAAATCATAACCTGCACTCGCATACTTGCTTACATGTATCGGAATGATATTAAGTATATGTTAGAAAAGAGGAGTAACTGCTTTGCCACATCCACAAAATAAAAAAATCCAATCGTTTTGGCTGATTGCTGGTATTATCTTTATCGCGTTTAACTTAAGACCCGCAATCACTTCAGTCGGGCCGGTCATCAGCTCCATCAGGACCGAGCTGCACATGTCCAACGGGGCAGCCGGGTTTTTGACCGCACTGCCGCTGCTTTCGTTTGCCGTTCTTTCTCCGCTCGCGCCTAAGCTAGGACGTCGTCTTGGAAATGAGCGAACCTTATGGCTTGGTCTCCTGGTACTGTTTGTCGGTGTTTTGATTCGCTCTGCCGGCTATACTGCCGCTTTGTTTTTCGGAACGGCACTTATCGGAATCGGAATTGCGATCGGAAACGTACTTTTGCCAAGCTTAATCAAACATAAATACCCTGAAAAGCCAGGGCTCATGATCAGCCTGTATACGACATCAATGAATATATTCGCTGCTTTAGCATCAGGTATCAGCGTACCTTTAGCGGCCCAGTTGGATGGCGGATGGAAACAGGGATTTCTCTTATGGGGAGGCTTGGCATGTCTAGCCTTGCTGATTTGGATACCTCAGCTCCGACATCGGGATGCGTCCAACCAGACGCCGCAGCTTAAAACCAGTCCGATTTGGGCTTCCAAAGTGGCATGGTTCGTCACCATCTTCATGGGCCTGCAATCATTTTTATTTTACAGCAGTATCGCCTGGTTTCCTGAGATTCTCCGTTCACACGGGATTGATACGTCAACCGCCGGATGGCTTGTATCACTCATGCAATTTGCGAGTCTGCCTTCCACTTTTCTGACACCGGTTTTAGCTGACCGCGTGAAACATCAGCGCGGGATCGTTGCAGCGCTGACCGCAGTCTATCTGATCGGTCTATGCGGATTATTAACGGGCGGCAGCCATACCATGCTTGCCATCTGGATGGTGATTATCGGTATCGGACAAGGCTCCAGCATTAGTCTGGCACTCACTCTCATTGGGCTCCGCAGTGAAAATGCGTATCAGGCTGCAGCGCTGTCAGGCATGTCACAGTCATTCGGCTACCTTCTTGCAGCCGTCGGGCCGATCTTTGTCGGGTATCTCTTTGACCAGACACATTCATGGACAATGCCGATTGTGCTTCTTATTGCTGCTTTAATCGTCATGGGAACAGCAGGACTTGGGGCTGGACGCGATCGATACGTCCTTCAGACAGAGAGAAAGAGAAATTCAGCGTAGAAAAAGGGCGGGGAAGATGTCTCTGCCTCTTTTTTTATGAAAAAACGGTCAGACATTCTTTGAATCTTTATGGTTTATTCATAAGTTTTTCATATTTGTTTTTTACAATAAGACATCATAAAGAGGCGAAAAACGATGAAAACCAAACGTTTCGACACAGTCCTTATTGTTATTTTGCTTGCAGCGGCTTTTCTCAACACCTATCACATTTGGCAGGATGACGCTGCGAACCAATACTATCTGGCAGCGGTGAAAAGCATGACGCAAAGCTTCCACAATTTCTTCTATGCGTCATTTGACCCTTCCGGATTTGTAACAGTTGATAAGCCGCCTGTTGTTTTATGGATTCAAACGATCTTCGCGCTGATCTTTGGTGTTCATACGTGGAGTGTCATCATTCCTCAGGCTCTCGCCGGGGTTGGATCGGTATTCCTTCTGTACAGAATGATCAAACCGACATTTGGCATTGGAGCGGCCCGCGCCGCCGCGCTTGTCATGGCGCTGACACCGATCGCAGTCGCCGTCAGCCGTACAAACAACATTGACAGCATGCTTGTCTTTACCTTATTGCTCGGTTCATCATGCCTGCTTCGGGCGGTCAAACAAGGCAAGCTCGTTTGGCTCCTGACAGCTTTTGGCCTGATCGGCCTTGCATTTAATATGAAAATGATGCAAGCCTTTATGGTATTGCCTGCATTTGTGTTATTCTACCTGATTGCTTCTCGGATTTCGCTAAAGAAAAAAACAGGATCGCTGATTCTGTCTCTTATTCTCCTAACCGGTATATCGCTCTCATGGGCGGTTATTGTGGATTCAACATCCTCCTCCAGCCGGCCGTATATCGGAAGCAGCCAGACAAACTCTGTGTTAGAACTCGCCTTCGGATATAACGGCACAGAGCGGCTGCTTGGGCAAACCACCGGCCTTGCACGCGGTGATATGAATGCCGCAGGCGGCGATAACATGCAGAATAATGGCACAAGGCAAGCGCCAAATCACAATGAATCATCTGATGGAACCTCTTCATCTGAGAACGGAAACAGCAAGGCAGATGGAAATCAAAACAGCACCGGTTCCTTCGGGGGCAATGCACAGGCTCCTCAGCCGCCTTCTGGAAAAAATGGCACCTTTAATGGAGACGGAGGTACACCTCCAACAGGCGGACCAAACGGCGGAAATGGAGGACCCGGCGGTGGCGGCGGAAAAAGCATGAACATGTTCGGCACAGGTGATGCAGGACCGCTTCGTCTCTTCCAATCTGCTCTTTCCGGCCAGATCAGCTGGATGCTTCCATTCGCATTGATCGGATTACTTGGTGTAATTGTCAGCTGGTACCGTAATCGTCGCGGTCAGACTAATGAAATGAAAGAAACGCTATTCTGGACAGCATGGCTTGTACCTGTGGCAGGTTTCTTCAGCATCGCGGGATTCTTCCACCAGTATTACTTGATTATGCTGGCACCGCCGATTGCCGCACTTTCCGGTATCGGATGGTATACAATGTACCGCCTATACAAAAACAATAAAGATTGGACAAGCTGCCTGCTGCCAGCGGCCGTCTTCATTACAGCCGCATTCCAAGTGTATATTTTGAGTGCTTATACAAGCCAAATCGGCAGTGGTTGGATGTATGTACTCGGACTCGCAGGACTCGGCACCACCATTGCTCTGCTCATGCTCAAAAGCAGCAAACAGCTAATCATTGTCAGCTTATGTGTGCTGCTCCTCGCACCAATCTACTGGTCAGCAACGCCGCTTTTATACGGGGGCAACAGCGTTCTTCCTGAATCCGGCCCGCAGCTTAAAAGCTCGGCAAACGGAGGAAACATGTTCTCCTCAGAAATGGACACCGGTCTCCTGTCTTATCTGAGAGAGCATAATACCGGCGAAGAGTATTTATTCGCTACGTTAACAACCGTAACGGCTGCGCCATATATCATCGATACAGATGAATCTGTCATGGCACTCGGCGGCTTCAACGGCACAGATCCGATTCTGACTGTCTCTGATCTGAAAAAACTAGTCAAAGAAGGCAAAGTGAAATACTTCCTGCTGTCAGAAACTAACTCAGGCAATACTGAACTCGTTTCTTGGATCAAGAAACACGGTCAAGAAATATCTTCTGACGAGTACAGCAGTTCCTCGAGCAGCACAAGCAGCCAGCAAGGCATGAAAGGTGGACCTGGCGGAGAAAGCCAGCAAACCCTTTATCTCGCAGAATAAAAAAAGAGGCTTGGATCAATCCAAGCCTCTTTTCTATTAAGCTTCTTCTTTCACATGTACCTTTAACACAGCCTGCACCTCAGGATGCAATTTCACAGGAACGTTTGTATATCCTAACGCACGGATGCCGTCCGGCAGTTCCAGCTTCCGCTTATCCACTTTGATGTTATGGTCTTTTTGAAGCTGTTCAGTAATTTGCTTGCTTGTGACAGAGCCGAACAAACGGCCGCCTTCACCTGATTTCGCGCTGAGCTCAACAGTCAGTTTTTCTAATGTTTCTTTTAAGCTCTTTGCCTGCTCAAGCTCTGCGATGGCTTCTTTTTTCTCTTTCTGCTTTTGACCGTTTAGTACACTGATGTTTGACGCGTTCGCTTCAACCGCGAGGCCTTTTTTAATCAGAAAGTTATGCGCATAACCGTCTGCTACGTTTTTCACTTCGCCTTTTTTTCCTTTTCCTTTTACATCCTGTAAGAAAATAACCTTCATCTTTGTACGCCTCCCTCAAAATACTCATCTATGGCGCCCTTCAGCCGCTCCAGCGCTTCTGTTACTGAAATGCCGGATAACTGAGTCGCCGCATTTGTTAAATGTCCTCCGCCTTCCAGCGCCTCCATGATGATCTGAACATTCACATCGCCAAGAGACCTCGCACTGATACAAACAGTTTGTTCATCACGTCTTGCTACCGCAAATGAAGCCTCAACCTCGCTCATCGACAGCAGTGAATCCGCAGCCTGCGCAATCAGCACTTGATCGAAATATTCATCCTCATTCTCAGGCAGAGACGCAATCGCGATGTTCTCTTTATAGAGGGCCGTATGCTGGATCAGCTTCGCCCGTTTAATATAGGAATCAACGGTTTCTTTGAGGAACTTCTGCACAAGCACCGTATCGGCGCCTTTCGCTCTTAAATATGAAGCTGCATCAAAGGTCCGCGAGCCAGTGCGGAGTGAAAAGCTCTTTGTATCCACTATTATACCAGCTAATAGGGCGGTTGCTTCAATCATATTGATTTTTAAGCGCTTCGGCTGATACTCAAGCAGCTCTGTCACCAATTCCGCTGTTGATGAAGCGTACGGCTCCATATAGACGAGCAGCGGGTCTCTGATAAATTCTTCGCCTCTGCGGTGATGGTCGATGACCACAATATGTTCAATTTTGTTTACCAGCCGTTCTTCCATAACAAGCGACGGCTTATGTGTATCCACGATGACAAGCAGCGTATCGTCATTGGCAATTTCCATCGCTTCTTCAGGCGTAATGAACCTTGACCACAGATCTTCATATTTTTTAATTTCCTCAATCAAGCGCTGCACACTTGAACCGATTTGATTCGGATCAATCACAATAAATCCATCTTTGTTATTTGCCTGTGACACCTTTAATATCCCGATCGCCGCGCCGATAGAATCCATGTCGGGGAATTTGTGACCCATGATAATCACATTGCTGCTTTCAGAAACGATTTCCTTTAAAGCATGAGAAATCACGCGGGCGCGCACCCTTGTTCGCTTCTCCATCGGGTTCGTTTTACCGCCGTAAAACTTCACTTTTCCGTTTGGCAGCTTAATGGCTACCTGGTCTCCGCCGCGGCCCAGTGCTAAGTCCAGACTGGATTGCGCCAAATCGCCAAGCTCTTTCAGCGATGAGACCGAAGCTCCGACACCAACGCTTAAGGTCAGCGCAACGCCGTCAAATGAAGTTTTTTCCCGTACCTCATCCAGAATCGAAAACTTCGAATTTTCAAGTTCGGTTAAAATGTGTTCATTAAGCACAGCGATGAAACGTTCTGATGAAGTCCTTTTCAGGAATATTCCATACTCCTGCGCCCAAGCGTTGAGCAAAGATGTCACTTGGCTGTTCATCGTGCTTCTCGTCTGGTCGTCTAATCCTTGCGTCACATCATCATAGTTATCAAGGAAAATATAGGCCAGCACAGTTCTTTCATTTTCATATTGCTTTTCAATCTGTATCTGTTCCGTCACATCGAAGAAATAAAGCAGACGCTCATCCCGTTTGATGACCACTTTAAATTTTCGGTCATTCAATGTAACCGTTTCCGATTCTACCTCTTGTTTGATGAGCGGCACAACTGATTCACACGTATCATAAAGTGATCTCCCCACTAAAGTACTTTCATTAAAGCAAGAAGAGAGAAACGGATTTGCCCATTCTATATAGTATTGATCATTAAAAAGCATGATGCCGATCGGCATTTCCATCAATGCCTCTTCACCGACTTTTTTCAACCTGTAGGATAACGTAGAAATATAAGCGTCAATCTCTTTTCGAATAAGAGAATCCGCGCGTTTTATAAAAAACAGTATAACTGCAAGCAGCAACACTTCGACGGTTCCTATGATCCAGTTAAAATAAAAGCTGATGAGGATTGTAATGATTGACAAAGTAATCAATGCATAGATGGGATACCGAAACAACGGTTTTTCATAAAAGCTTGGCATTTCTATCACTCCCCACCATGTGAGTACAACTCATATTCACTTCACCTTATTCCTTATGTTAAAGCCCATGTCCATAACGCCTAAAATGCGAATGGCTGCCATAAAAATCGGATGCAGAAAACCAAGAATGACTGCAATGACGGCGACTGCCTTCGGATATTTTTTCTTATGGCAATAGAAAAAGATAAATGATAAACCCTGGATAAAAATAAGAAACCCGAGTATAAACTCCCCATTTAAAGCGATAGAGTACAGCATTTGGCCTTTTTCTAAAGGCAGAAATGAAAGAATGACAATCAACAAATACAGCACTACCACACTTTGCGGAAACTTCAACTCTCTAAAAGGCTTTAGACTAGGAATATCGGGGGAGAATCGCCTTAAGAGCGGCTTAGCGATAAGGTAACTGAGGAAAGAAAAAATGGCTCCTACCATCACGATAGCTGTTGGAAAAAGATATTGAACCGTACTCAATTGTTCTTCCATCAGTTTCATTTGTTTCTCAAGCTCTTCAGCATTACCCGATTGTTTCAAAACGGATTCAACGATATCGAGTGATTGCCGGTATTGTGTCATTGCTTCATCAATGATATTGATACCCAAAAACTGAATGCTTATCACAAAATAGAACACGATACAAAGCATATAAATAAGGGCACCCGAAATAATAGCATGACCGGGTTCTCTTTTTTTGAAAAAATGCCCCATGACAATGCCCGCACAAGCTGACATAAAAGCTACAATAAGTCCGTTAAAGGACCCGACAATAAAGACAACAGGAAGACTGACAGCGCCCATCCATAATCCTAATTTCAATCCGTGTCTGATCGTATAAAGGATCATAGGCAGCGGCAGTGCAAATAACAGAATTGTTCCAATCAATGGAACATAAACGACCAACAGTGTGATGATCGCAAACAAACTGATTAAAATAGCACCTTCCATTAATGCTCTTGTTTGTTTCACTTAGTCACCTCGTATCATACTGAACATACGAATAGAAAAGAGCAGCATAAACGACTGCTCTTTTTTTCATCGCCGCAACATGTTTTGCACCAATGTTTTCATATCATCTCTAAAATTACTTTTATATTTTAACATAAGTCCAAATCGCAAGTAAAATGACGCCAATGTTTCATGTGAAACATTGCAAACGAAAAGACATTCTTTAAAAGAATGCCCATCACTTCTTATTCTTTATCATCCATAAAACCAGAAGATTCTTTGTTTTTCTTCTTCGTTTTTCTGACATACACAAATATTAAAATCACAAGTAAAAGGGTTGTTGCTTGCAGAACGCCGCTGCTAAACAAGAAAAAGTTCTTTATCATGTCCCACATCGTGTTTCACCTCTTTTTGGATGTTCTCAACCCGTAGCCTATATAAGGTGAATTTCCCTTTTTAAAAACTTCAAAACATCATGAACAACATTGAACGTTGGGCATATGCTGATACAGAATCTGATTGATAAAGGAGATTTGTTACATGGATGAACGCAGAACGTTGGCTTGGCATGAAACATTAGAGATGCATGAGCTGGTTGCTTTTCAGGCAAACGGGCTCATTAAACTGAAGAAAATGATTAGAGAAGTTAGAGATCCTCAGCTCAGACAGCTTTATAGCGTGTCCATTCAGGCCGTTGAGCAAAACTTAAAAGAGCTTCTCCCGTTCTTCCCTCAGGCGCCGATGCCTCGCAATGATGAAGAAGAAGAGCGCGCGGATAATCCATTTTACAGCGGTGACCTGCTCGGCTTTGCCAAAACATCTGTCCGCAGCTATGCCATTGCAATTACAGAAACAGCAACACCTCAATTAAGAACCGTACTTGTCAAACAGCTAAACGCTGCCATTAAGTTGCATGCGCAGGTTTATCAATACATGTATCAGCATGGATACTACCCATCTTACAACCTTTCTGATCTGTTAAAAAATGACGTCAGAAACGCCAATAAAGCCATTTCGATGAAATAAAAGAAGCAGCAAAGGCTCTCCCTTTGCTGCTACTTCTGCTGTTCTTTTAATAAACTGTTCGAACGACGCGCCTCCAATACTTCTCGGTTGGCGTCACCCCATTCTTTCATTTGCAATACAATCGGCTCAAGCGTTCGCCCGAATTCTGTCAAAGAATACTCGACCTTGGGCGGCACCTGGTGATAAACTTCGCGATGAACAATGCCATCCGCTTCAAGCTCCCGAAGCTGCAGGGTCAGCATTCGTTGGGTAATACTCGGGCAGATTTTGCGAAACTCATTGAACCGTTTCTTGCCATCTATCATGTGATAAAAAAGGATTCCTTTCCACTTTCCGCCAATGACATCTAGTGTAAATTCAACTGGACAGCCTTCTTTGTTCGGATAAATATTATTTTTTCGGCTCATGTTCGACCCTCCAATAGTACCTTTTTTGATACTACAGATCATTTTGCAACTGACCTACCCAGTATTTTACACACCTTTCCTCTTCCACTCAAAAAAAATGCTTTTTATTCACATCAATTTTTAAGGGTTTGCATGATTACACCCGCAGCAAGACGTGTTAAACTATAAAAAGAATGTTTACACTACTTAAAAAAGGATAAGGAGTTATCATGGAAAAAATACTTATTTTCGGACACCAAAATCCAGACACAGATACGATTTGCTCTGCTATTGCTTACGCTGATTTAAAAAACAAACTCGGTTTCAACGCTGAGCCTGTCAGACTTGGACAAGTCAACGGCGAAACACAATACGCGCTAGATTACTTCAAACAAGAAAGCCCTCGTCTTGTAGAAACAGCTGCAAACGAAGTGAACGGCGTTATCCTTGTTGACCACAACGAACGCCAGCAAAGCATCAAGGATATTGAAGACGTTCAGGTTCTTGAAGTCATCGACCACCACAGAATCGCAAACTTCGAAACAGCTGAGCCGCTTTACTATCGTGCTGAGCCTGTCGGCTGTACTGCTACAATCTTAAACAAAATGTACAAAGAAAATAACGTAACAATCGAGAAAGAAATTGCCGGCCTTATGCTGTCTGCTATCATTTCTGACTCTCTGTTATTCAAATCTCCAACTTGCACTGATCAAGACGTAGCGGCAGCAAAAGAACTTGCTGAAATCGCTGGCGTAGATGCTGAAGAATACGGCTTAAACATGCTGAAAGCCGGCGCTGACTTAAGCAAAAAAACAGTTGAAGAGCTGATTTCTCTTGATGCAAAAGAATTCACACTCGGCAGCAAAAAAGTCGAAATCGCACAAGTCAACACAGTGGATATTGAAGATGTCAGAAAGCGCCAAGCTGAGTTAGAAGCAGTGATTTCTAAAGTTGTGGCTGAGAAGAACCTTGATCTGTTCCTTCTTGTGATCACAGACATCTTAGAAAACGATTCACTTGCACTTGCAATCGGTAACGAAGCGGACAAAGTGGAAAAAGCATTCAACGTCACATTAGAAAACAATACAGCCCTTCTTAAAGGCGTTGTTTCTCGTAAAAAACAAGTCGTTCCTGTGTTAACAGACGCGATTGCAGAATAAGAAAAAGCATCCCGCTCCCGGGATGCTTTTTCTTATTCGCCAAGCTTTTCAATTTGCCCCATCACATCAGTAATTTGCTTAGCGTTTTGGACCAATTCGGATTGCTCCAATTCCTCAAGCGATACCTTTCCTTCTTCCACTTGCTGCAAGACGTCTTCCGCACTTTTTTGCAATGTGTCGTTATGCTCCTGCAGGGTGTTGTGAAGCTCCGCTGCGGCATCAGGCGGTGTTAATTCATTAAAATCAGCCGCTGCCTTTTGAATGGACTCAAGCTGTGTCTCTAGTTTTTCTTTCGCCTCAGTGTCATTTACAGCTTCCTCAGCCAATGCAGGCGCTTCCTCTGCAAACGTCTTCACCTTTTCCACATAAGCTGACGCTTCATTTGTATAATCCAGCCCTTCATTCACCTGATCCAGTATTCCGCATCCGCCTGCCCCCAAAAGACCCGCGCCGGCCAAAACCGTCAGAACCATTTTCTTCATTGTTTGCCCCCTTATCGTTTCTTCTTCATTTTTTCTTTTAAGATCGGAATCAATTTCTCTTTCGCTAATGGCAGCCCCTTCTTCACCAATTCACGGTTCAGCCATTTCTTCAGCTTAGACATCGTAAATCTCCTCTCCCTTTTTTGATAAAAACGAAAAAAACTCCACCGATTTGGTGAAGTTCAGAAACAAAAAGACCTTCACCAAATCAGATTTGGCAAAGGTCTCGCTAACAATCAAATTGCCAGCAAAGCCGAGGACACCTTGTCCCGTAATGACGACTTTACTGTGAAAGCTACTCCCCTTTGGAGTGTTCATTTTTATTACTTTCATTTTAAAGCAATGGGCTTTTCCAGTCAAATTCCTGCTGTCCGTTTACATAAAAGAGAGCTGTGGTAATTAAAATTTGAATGGTATTTACATCCGGAGATCATGCTATAACAGAGGAGGTTTTCATCATGAGTCAAGAGCGCGTGAAACGGCCCGGGCATACCAGATGGTATATATCTTCGTTACTGAGCGGCATTATCATTCTTAATTATTTTGATCGAGTGGCCATTTCTGTAGCTGCCCCGGCGATACAAGATTCGTTTCACCTCACAGCAACTGAACTCGGCATTGTGTTTTCGATTTACACATATTCGTACACACTGATGCAGCTGCCCGTCGGAAGTTTATTGGACAGGTTTGGCGTGGCCTGGGTCACAAGAATCGGAATGACGGTTTGGAGCATTTTAACGATCATTCTCGCTTTTTTACAAGGAAAACTGCTCTTATATGTGTTCCGATTTCTCATTGGGCTGACAAGCGCATCGGCGTTCCCCGCCGCTTCCAAAGCAACCGCTCTATGGTTTCCTCCAAGTGAACGGGGTCTGGCGAACTCACTGTTTGATTCAGCCGCCAAATTTTCAAACGTAATCGGAGCGCCGCTGGTCGCCTTTCTCGTCACAACATTTGACTGGCGGGTCGCCTTTTTAACGATCGGATGCATCAATGTGCTGTTTACCATCTTTTTCTGGCAGTACTATGAGCAGCCCGAACGGCACAAACGCATTTCCAAAAGCGAATTAAACTATATTCAGAAACACAATACAATCACAATAGAACAAATCCCCTATAAAACGGTCCCGCTTTTAAAAGCACTGTTTTCCAACCGTAAAGTATGGGGCTTAATGATCGGATTTACGGGGTACGGCTATACATTCAACCTGCTGCTTACATGGCTTCCGACTTTCTTTAAGCATACATACGGAATGGATCTCATGTCATCCGGTTTATTCACCGCCGTGCCGTGGCTGATCTCAACCATTTCCGGCATTGTGGTCGGCGGCTGGCTCGTCGATTACCTTATCAAAAAAGGCTATTCCAACACCAAGGTGTACCGAACCGTGATCATTGTAGGGATGAGCTTCGGCTTTTTCTTTTTGGGCTCCATTTTGACGAATAATATTACCGTTGCAATTATCTGCATTTCAATCGGCCTCGCCGGCGTTTCTGCAACGGCTCCGGTCGGCTGGTCCATCTCCGCAGAACTGGCCCCGATTGGCTCCGTTTCCATGCTGAGTTCCATGGTAAATCTGGCAAACAACCTATTCGGAGGCATAATCGCCGCTTCACTCACGGGATATTTGTTTGATGTGACAGGTTCCTTTACGCTCAGCTTTCTTGTTGCCGGTTTTGTATTGCTGCTTGGGCTGATTTTTTACGTATTTGTGCTAGGAGATGTGAAAAGAATTAAGTTGGAGTAAAGAGTGCTTGTGTGCAAGCACTCTTTTCTTTGATCATAAAAAAAGACGGCTTTCTCGGGGGCTATATCCCATCCGGGCAAAAATAACATCATTTTTATTCTTGACTCCAACCAAAGGTAAGGCCTCATAGTGATAGAGGAAGGAGGAGTTGAGTTGTGAAGGTAACAGTAAAAGAATTGTCGCACATTGCGAACGTGACAATCAAAACGCTTTATCACTACCACAAAATCGGCTTGCTGGTCCCAAAAGAAATCAGCGAAGCCGGATATCGGTACTATGGTGCCGACGAGCTAAAAAGACTGCAGGAAATCCTTTTTTACAAAGAATTAGATATTCCTTTGTCAGAAATAAAAAGGTTATTAGTTGAGGATGCTGACAGAACTGGCACATTAGAAAAGCAAAAAAAGCTGTTTGAAAAGAAAATTAAAAAGTACCAGCGCTTCGTTCAAACGGTCAATACGTCTTTAGAATACACAAGAAAAGGTGAGAACATGGATCATAAGGTAATGTTTAAAGGATTTGAAACCTCAAACGAATGGAAACAATCTTTAGCGGAACAAAATGACCATTTAAAAGAGCATTACGATTTTGAAGTAGATACCCACGCTATCAATGTAGATGAAATGAACAAAATGGCGATAGAGGCAAAACATTTTCTTGATGGAATGGCTGATTTTTTAAGAAGCGGCGTGACGTATCATGACCCTGCCGTGCAAGAGCATGTCATGAATCATATTACGTTCCTGAATCAAAACGGACATCCGACAAGCAAAGAAGATTACGTAAAACAAACGCGATTTTTTATGCAGGATGATTTTCATCGAGGAATGTTAGAAGAGCAGCAAACCGGTTTATCTTATTATCTGACCGTCGTTGCAGAACACCTGTAGCGTGAGTCTTTGCCACTAACGCATTCCCTCTGCTCAAGTTGCGGCACCGCCAACAATCGATACATTCTGCCGGTCAACGCCAAAATTCAGCCCGTTCCATTTCAATACGGTTTGAACATATCCCAATGAGTCGGCGTTATACCTTCCGGCGATCCGCTGATACGCCAGCAATTCGTATACGCCGTCTCTGTTGAAATCAACCGGATACAAGCCGGATAAAGGATTGACCCAGCCTTCTATCGGCGCTTTTAAAACACCCTGATTCGTATAAATTTCATTCAAATAGTCTCTGCCTTTGTAAGTAAGATCCAGTATATATTGTTCATGCTGGCGTTGACTGACCACGCTCGCTTTATATTGATTTAGATAGCTCACACTGTACTTGAATTCATCATTAAAAGAATCCGAATTGAAAATCTGCCTGAACTGCCGGTTCATATAGGCAAATACATATGCATAGATAGAGCCTCCGCTTCCCCCGGTATCGATTACAACAGCCACATCTTCCGTTTTATTGCCTGTCACATCAGCCAGAAAAAGTGACGGATTGTATCCGATATTGTTATGAAGCTGGATTTGCCGTTCCTGATGTGTTTTGCCGTTACGTATCACCAAAGTGATATTTCTCCATAGCGGACTGCCTGACGTTTGATTGCCAGTAAGGAAGACTTCATCAGCGACTCCATCACCGGTCACATCACCCCGCGCTGCAGTAATAATGGCGCGCGAGAAACCGGGCTGCCTATAGACATATGGATACTGGTAAAGCGTTGATTCTCCGCCATGATAAACCCAATAAGGTGCCATTCTGCTGTTGTATGGATTCAATTGAATTCACCCTTTCCTATTCACCTTCATGAATCATTATATGCAGGAAAAGTACACAGCAGATCACATGCAGCCCGTCTTGTTTCAGAATGTCTAAGCACTATAAACTAAATTAAATCCGTACCATATGAATTATCAATTGCACAAAGCCACTCACCTTGCATATTCTTCTTAAACACATAGGTCGCCCTTCTTTCCATCGCATACTCGGAATCCTTTTTATCCGATTCAAGCAGCGTTTGAGAAAGGACCAGAGCAGTGTCGCCTGCTTCCAAAATGACCATTTCCCCTTGCGTCGGGACAAGCTGATGATTGAAATAATTTGCGATCGCAATAAACGCTTTTTTGATTTCTTCTTTACCGCGTGCGATCATGCCAGGCTTCACAACTAAAATGGCATCCTCTGTATAGTAATTCATCAGTGTATCAAAATCTTCGTTCCGGATAGCCACATCACAAGCAGAAATGATCTCTTTAATTTGCTGTTCCAAAAGGTTCCCTCCCCATCATCACGGTTGGATATATTATACATTGTTTGAGGGGTTGATCATGAAAAAATAAAATGAAAAGTATACCTATTTCCTATATAATGCAAATAGCACGAACAAAACCTATATTTTACAAAGTTCCCGAGTGAAGGGGTGAACGATATTGTCTGTGGAATTCACATTACATGACAATAGACAGCATGAGATAAGCGCAGATTGCCAACATTGTTTTGGCCTGTGCTGTGTTGCCTTGCCTTATGCGAAATCGGCCGATTTTGCTTTTGATAAAGATGGCGGAACGCCTTGCCGCAACTTAGAATCAAACTATCAATGTGCCATACATGAAGCTCTTAGAGAAAAAGGATTTCGAGGCTGCTCAGCTTATGAATGCTTTGGCGCCGGTCAAAAGGTATCCCAAATTACTTATGAGGGAAAGGATTGGCGAAACAACCCGGAATCCGCGAAAGAGATGTTTGACGTTTTTCCAATTATGCAGCAGCTGCATGAGATGCTTTGGTATTTACATGAAGCTCTTTCTATAGAGGCAGCCAAGCCGATTCACCGTGAGTTGCGGGCTTGTTTCGAAAAGACGGACAAACTTACCAGGCTCAGCGCGGAAAACCTGCTGAACCTACATGTGTCCGAGCATAGAGCTGAGGTTAATGAATGGCTGTTAAAAACGAGTGAGCTGGTGCGTGCCCAAGCCCGCAATCAAAAACTCCCGAAAAAAATCAGCCGGGGAAGCGCCCTGATCGGCGCGAAACTGAAAGGGCTTGATCTAAGAGGAGCAAACTTCAGAGGAGCACTGCTCATAGCAGCCGACCTGAGACATTCTGATCTGAGAATGACAGATTTCATCGGCGCTGATCTCAGAGATGCTGATTTAAGCGGAGCTGACCTGACAGGAAGCATTTTTCTAACGCAGGCACAAGTGAACGCTGCAAAAGGCAATTCTCGCACAAAGCTTCCGCCTACTTTAAAGATCCCGGCCCATTGGAACAACAGCCAATAAGAAAAGGACCCGCCAGAGGTCCTTTTTTTGTCACCATCATTTCAATTTACTGCCCTGCACCTCAGGACATGTTAAATCAGTCATAGCGCGCTGCCCGACACGTTTTCACTCCTTGCCAGAAATACCGACAGCACGAAAGCAAACAGCAGCATGAACGTGATCATACCGACGACACCCAGCCAATGAAAAGCAGACCAAAACACGCCGCCGACTGTTCCGCAGATACTTGAACCTGAGTAATAAAAGAACAAATACAGCGATGAGGCCTGCGCCTTGTTATGCAGGGCTCTCCGTCCAACCCAGCTGCTGGCGACTGAATGCCCTCCAAAGAAACCAAAGGTAAAAAGAGCAATCCCCAGAATTTTTACTGCTAATACGCCGTTTAACGTTAATAATGCACCTGCGAGCACGATAAAAATATTCATCATCAGTATTTTATGATAACCGTATTGATCGACCATTCTTCCAATAAAAGACGAGCTGAAAATCCCGACAATCATCACAATAAATATCCAGCTGACAATCGCTTTGTTAAAGGAATACGGCGGTGCTAACAGCACATACGCAATGTAGTTGAACAATGCAACATTGCTTCCGAGAAGCAAAAAACCAATGAAGAACAAGCTTAACAGTTTCCGGTCCTTCAAGTGGCTGATTAAAGACATTCCCAACTGACCGATCTCAAGTTTTCTCGGCGTGAAATGGGTCGATTGAGGCAAATTCATAAAAAATATCATACTCGCTATCAAACTAATCACACCAATTGACCCCATCGCTATATGCCAAGTAAAGTACTCACTCAAGAGCCCTGAAACAATCCTTCCAAAAACGGCGCCGATCGCGTTTCCGCTGATATACAGCCCCATCGCCGACCCAAGGCTTCCGGGTTCAATTTCTTCTCCAAGATAAGCCATCGCAATCGAAGGGAGACCAGCGAGCGCAATCCCTTGAATGGTTCTCAATACGAGCAGCGTATGAAAATTCGGGCTGAAGGCCGACGCCAGACAGAGAACGGATGCGGCCAGCATGGATACAGCCATAATCGGCTTACGTCCCCATACCTCTGACAACGAACCGAAAACAAGCATGCTGACAGCTAAGAGCATTGTTGTAGCAGATAAAGAAAGACTCGCTGTTGTAGGGGTCACATGAAACTCCCGCGTAAATTCCTCCATAAGCGGCTGTACACAATACAGAATGGCAAATGTATTAAAACCTGCAGCAAAGAAAGCAAACGTAATTTTACGAAAAACCGGTGTGCCTTTTTGAATGTATGTCATCGGGACTTTATCTGCCCCTCACCATTTTGTTGAAGACTGCACTCCATAAACACCCATCCTTTATTTCTTGCGATTTCAAACATCCTCGAGTCTGTTTATACATTTATCTTAGCACCGTTGATATATGTTGTATAATGCATAATAAATATCCATTTCATGCTTAAATGTAATGTAGGAGGTGTTGACGATTTGGAATGGGAACAATTTGAATATTTTCAAACACTGGCCCGCATGGAGCACGTCACGAAGGCGGCACAAAGTCTGTCGATCACACAGCCTGCGCTTTCACGCTCAATCGCCAGACTCGAACACCATTTAGGCGTCCCGCTATTCGACAGGCAAGGACGTTCGATTAAACTAAACAAATACGGAGAAATATTTTTAAGACGCGTTCATGCCATGATGAAGGAATATACCGAAGGGAAAGAAGAAATCCAAGCTTTGTTACAGCCTGACCAAGGCGAAGTGTCTCTCGGTTTTTTACATACATTAGGAACAACGCTGGTTCCCGATTTAATCGGCAGCTTTCAGCAGAAATATCCCGACATTACCTTCCAGCTGAAGCAAAACCATTCATATTGGCTGCTTGAACGATTAAAATCCGGAGATCTGGATCTCTGTCTCCTTGCCTCCATCAAGCCTGAAAAACTGATCCGCTGGATACAATTATGGAGCGAAGAACTGTTTGTATTTGTGCCAAACAACCATCCGTTATCTCATCGAGAAAGCATTGCACTGACCGAAGTCGCCGATGAGCGTTTCATTTTATTGAAAAAAGGATATGCGCTTCGCATGACGGTTGATGAATTGTTTGAGAAAGCGGACATTCAACCGAACATTATGTTTGAGGGTGAAGAAGCAGCCACTGCGGCAGGTTTTGTGGCAGCCGGTCTTGGCATATCCATTCTGCCCGATCTTAAAGGGTTAGACCAAAGCAAAATCACAAAAATTCGTGTCAGCTGGCCGGAATGTCAGCGCGTCATAGGAATCGCCTGGATAGAAGGCAGATTTTTATCCCCGGTGGCAGAGACCTTTAAACAGTATGTCATCAGCCATTTTTCTGATAAAGAGGAGGATCAATCATGAATGTGAAGAGAATAACGACAGAACATGATTTACATACAGCGTTTGACATCAGAAAGACAGTATTTGTTGAGGAACAAGGCTGTCCAGTTTCCGACGAGTTCGATGAGTTCGATACACTCCATGGGGATTGCCAGCACATTCTGGTTTACCATGAACAACAGCCGGTCGGCACAGCGCGTGTGCGTATCGTTGATCACGCGGGCAAACTGGAAAGAATCTGCATTCTGAAGCCCTATCGCAAATTCGGGTTGGGGAAAGTGATTGTCGCTGAGTTAGAACGTATTGTGAAAGAAAAAAGCATTTATACATGTAAACTGCACGGTCAGACACAGGCAGCAGGCTTTTATGAAAAGCTCGGCTATCAGACAGCATCAGAGGAATTTATATTGGATGGTATTCCGCATGTGCTGATGACAAAAGAAGACGATTCCGGCCAATAAATTGTTCACAAATTTGTCACTTATGAGCATGTGTGATTCATTGGTATACTAATCACCGATTATTGAGAGAAGGATTGATTGTATGCCAGCAAATAAAAAAGAAGGCCTTATCTTTGGCGTGATGATGTGCTTTGGAATGGTCTGCGTCATGTCGATTTACAATGCAGTGATCAACGGAGCCATTCGTGATTTTTCATGGGTTACAGCTTTTGAGATGATCATTGGATTTATTGTAGCGTTACTGTTAGATTTACTTTTAGTCGGTCCGCTCGCAAGAAAAATGACATTCAAAATGCCGTTCGACAAGTCTAAGAAATTATATATGGTCCTTGCCATGTCGACTTGTATGGTGGTTGGTATGGTACTTTGCATGTCTGTTTTCGGATTAATCACGGCAGCTTTGTCGAATGGACTTAACGAGAACAGCCTATTCAGCGCTTACCTTATGATCGTTCTGAAAAACTTTATTTTAGCCTACCCATTGCAATTATTAATAATGGGCCCTTTAGTCCGGGGTATTTTCGTAAAGTTTGTAAAACCCAAGGTTTCAGCTGCATTTTAATGGATGACTAATATGAAAAGGAGTGAGCGTACCAACTCCTCCTTTTCCAACATCCTGTCTATTCACCGGACATACCAACGAGAGACTCCTGTTCAGATTCACGAAACGAATGTAAAACAAGTTCAGCAAAAGCCTCTGCCGCCGGCAATTGCCATTTTTTCTTTTTGATCAGCATATGGGAATACAGCGGTTCGAAAGCTTCAGAATGACCAAGGATTTTCAGCTTACCACTTTCCACCTCTTCTTTCACTGTCACATAAGGTAAAACAGAAAAGCCAAGCCCGCTCATGACCGTTTGTTTGATCGCTTCGATACTCCACAGCTCCATTGTTTGAACGTTGCAGATGTCATGCTTAACAAGATACCTTTCAAACATTGATCGATAGCTGCAGCCTTCTTCATTTGTGATAAAAAAATGGCCGCTGATATCTTGTTTATAATCATCAAAATGATCCGGTCCGTCATGACTGCCCACAAGGACAATCCTCTCCTCAGTTAAAGTATAATGAATGCATTTGTCCGGGCTAATTGCTGGATAGACCATAAAAGCAATATCCACCCGTCCGCTCAATAAATCTACCTGGTTTTCCCCGCATGTCCCATTGCTTAATATAATCTTCACATGAGGATATTTCAGTGAAAATTCCCTTATGATTGGCCCTAGTCTAGAAATCGTTAAAGACTCAGGTGCGGCTACCTTTAATACTCCCTTGATTTCATGAACACTCTTCATATTCTTGATCTGGTCGTGGGCAGAAAGTAAATCTTCTGCCAAAGGGATTAATTCTCTGCCTAAATGAGTCAGCTTTAGATTTCTTTTTTCATACGAAAATAAAGCGCCGCCGATCTCCTGCTCAAGCGCTTGGATATGAGTGGTGATCGTGGATTGCGTATAACCCAGCTTAGCAGCAGCTCCCGTGTAACTTCCCATTTCTACAATTGCTTGGAACGTGACAAGATGTCTGATCTCCATACGTTTTCCCCTTCTATCGAAAAAAATGATAATGCTTTTTTATATTTCAATTTTATTTATAGATATGACTATCATACAATAAAAACTGCCCAATATGACATTAGTAAATGAAGGTGATTCAATGAGTATTATAGCTTTTCTTTCGTATGTGATTTTGACATCCATTACGCCCGGCCCAAGTAACATCTTAATGATGAATGAAGCGCGAAGGTTTGGCTTTATCGGTTCGTGGCGTTTTAATAGCGGCATCTTATCGGGCTTTGCAGCACTGGGGATTCTCAGCGGTATATTCACAATAGGTGTATACAATTGGATTCCTCTTGTTGAGCCCTACTTCAAAATAGCTGGTGCAGTCTATTTGCTCTATTTGGCCTGGCAGATCGGTTTCGCCAAAGGCTCAAAGAAGGATTCCGGAGATACGCACTCTTCTTTTTTATCCGGTTTCATCTTCCAGATCATCAATATCAAAAGCGTTTTGTTCTTCTTAACATTGATGAGTGCTTTTATACTGCCGTTTCAGCATTCAATGACATCAATTATTTTTTATCTCTCATTGGCCATTTTTCTGGGCTGGTTCGCCCTGCTGCTATGGTCAGGGTTCGGCTCTGTTTTTAAAAAGCTTTTTGAAAAACACGATAAGGCATTTCGAGTCATCATGTGCTTGCTGCTCATTTATTCTGCGGTAAGTATCTTTCTTTAGTTAATCTCATCTGATACGAAAGCAGCTATGCAGGATTAATAATAGATTTAGTGAAATGTATACTTTGCAGGAGGGATCGTGAATGATAAAACGACTTGATCATTTGGTGTTAACGGTAAAAAGCCTTCAGGAGACAATCCGCTTCTACACCTCTGTTTTGGGAATGCAGGAAGAAACGTTTGGTTCGGGCAGAAAAGCATTGCGTTTTGGCAATCAAAAAATAAACTTGCATGAGGCCGGTCATGAATTCGAACCTAAGGCACAGCACCCATTACCTGGATCTGCGGATTTGTGTTTTATCACTGATGAACCTATCAATAAAGTAGTAGAACATCTCACGAAAATGAATGTCAATATAGAGCAAGGGCCTGTAAAAAGAACCGGCGCCCTTGGCCCGATTATCTCTGTTTATATTCGAGATCCCGATCAGAACCTCGTCGAAATATCAGAGTATCTTTAAATCTCCCAAAACATACCGAGTGTTTGGTATGTTTTAAGGGACTTATTTCTTCTAAAAACGATACTCAAAATAGTCTCACTCTTCTCCCCAACCAATTCATATTTACTGCTACAAACTTTCTTTAATCTCTATATTTTAAAACATACCTTTTATACAGTTCTTCGTTATAAAGAATGCTTTGTCCATGCGAAGAGCAGATAAGAGTTGGTTTGATTTCATCTATGATTGCGCCGCTATCTATATTCTCATTCATATCCACGCTGAATTTTCTGATAGGCGGGTGCAGCTCCTCCTTACTTGTAATAAAAAGGTCTCCCGATAATAAAATGTTATCAATTTCATGATGGTAGATAACATGCCCCGGAGAATGTCCGGGTGTTACATAGTATTGTATCGGCAAGTGAGTAAGTGTATGCTCCGTCAGCGGCCGGACAGTATGTGCTACCCTTGTGTTTTCGACGTCATTTTTGTTCGGATAAGGCGCTTCTCCATTTATATAAATCAGTTCTTTTTGATGGGCATAAATAGGAATGTCAAACTTCTCTAACCATTTTGCTGCACCTTGAATATGATCACTATGGCCATGGGTAAGCAGAATGGCTTTGGGATGACCAATTGCTAACGCTGCCTTTATTTGAGCATCTGCGAAACGTTCTATTCCTGTATCAATGATATAAACATCATCGCCATCTTTAATAAACCAAATATGAACTGGGATATGAATCGGTATATCGAGTTCAAATTCACACTGATAGACATGTTCTGATATTTGTATTAAGTTCAAGCAAACCACTTCCTTTGAATATTTTTGTAAATGGCTTTACACATTGTTGGCTGAAAATGGCAAGGAATCATCATCGATACCCTGTCTCATCAACCGGTCAGGTTTAATGAACTGAAAAGATCAATACCGGGTATCACACAAAGGATGCTGACGTTGCAGCTAAGGGAACGGAAAACAGATGGTGTGGTGAAGACATCACAGGCTTTACGTCTCGAAACATAAGGAGATAAGCCACTTTATCACTTTGCGTTCCGCTACTCATATGAATATGGCACCCATCTGCTTTCTCCACTTTTGATGGAGGAAGTATGTTTTCCATTCAAATCTTAGATACTCAATTTAAAGTATTTCTCAAATGCAGCTTTTCCGTTTTGTGTAACCTTAATAGCTCTAGTTTTAGGCATACGCACAATCCATTGCAGTTCTAGCATCCTGTCTAATAATGCATGTCCCAAAGCGCCTGCTAAATGATGCTGCCGCTCGCTCCAATCTAAACAGCAAAGCGCAAAAGCTCTCCTCTTATTTCTTTGTTTTTCTTCGTCGACTCCAAAATCCTTTAAAAACAAAGAGCCTTCTGAAGTGACCTCAAAGTGTAAATCCGTTTTTCGTAAGAAGCCCTGCTCGACTAATGAATGTGTCACTTGCACGCCGATATAACCAGCCAGATGATCATAACAGGTACGGGCAAAGTGTAAATCACTTTTTTCTTTTGAATCATTGAAAGACTTCACTTTTGAATCAGGCGAAATACTTAGCAATTGTTCGATCACTTTTGCAGCATCGGCGCAAGCCAATTTATAATACCGATGTCTTCCATGCTTCTCTACACTGATGAGCTGTGCTTCAAGTAATTTTTGCAGGTGAAAGCTCGCAGTTTGAGGCTTGATTTTAGCGAAATATGCAAGCTCTCCAGCAGGGTGTATTCTTCCATCCATAAGGCTCAAAAGAATAGAAGAACGCGTGGGGTCAGATAGTAACGAAGCAACCTTTGCAATATTAGGATTCATCATTCTCCTCCTTACATTCATATTTCGATGATAGTTGAAATGTTAAACCTTTACAATATGAATAAATAATGATTAGGAGGCATTAAGCGTTGAACAGTGAAAAACAAGACACCCTTCATTTTAAAGAAATCAAACCAAACATTATGTACTATGGCACGTCAACATTCCTTCTTTCCACTTTGAATGAAGATGGAACCACCAATATTAGTCCGATGTCTTCCTCGTGGGCGCTTGGAAACTATATTGTTCTGGGAGTAGGACTAGGAGGAAAAGCTATTGAAAATATAAAGAGACACAAAGAATGTGTCATTAACTTGCCCAGCCCCGATTTATGGAAAAACGTTGAAAAAATTTCGTCTTTTAGCGGAAAAAAGAATATCCCGCCTTTGAAGAAACAGCTCGGGTTTACTTACAAAAAAGAGAAATACGAAGCGGCAGGGTTAACACCTTTACCATCAATGACAGTAGCACCAACAAGGATTAAAGAATGCCCTATCCAAATAGAAGCAGAAGTGAAACATATTCGGATACCAGATTACGAACCATCATTTGCGATTGTGGAAACACAAGCTTTACATTTTCATGCCGAGGAAAAGATCATATTAAACGACAACCACATTAACCCTTCAAAATGGAGTCCGCTTATTTATAATTTCAGACACTATTTTGGTTTAGGAAAAGAAATAGGAAAAACCTTTCGTTCGGAAACATGACTCAAAATAAACATTTAATGGGGAATTGCGTATTATACCCCTTCAATGTTTCAATGGAAATAGGTAGTAACAGCTTAAAATAAAAACGGAGATATTGAAAATGAGAATTTCAAATACGAGATTTAAACGTTTATTGAGATTAAGAGATTTTGAATTCTTTCAAGTAGAATTAAACGATGATGAGAGATGTGCTTTTTTATTATACGTTGATGAAAGACTGCCAGATTCTGAAGAAGGTAACAATATTAATGTTTATTTGATTTCTCACTTTGAGCTACCTGATTCATCATATCAAGCTGTGCTACGTTTTAATGATGATCTATTGGGTATGAAACATAATTGTTCATATGTAATGGACACTTTAACTGTTACAGAGGAATTTGATTTCGATTTCCCATTTGATATGCTAGCTATTCGTGAATATGTTCAAGAGTTATTGTCCGCTTTAAAAATTGACAAAAAACTTCCTGAATTTGAAGAAACGGATTTCAATTATTTATCTCAAGAATAGTAAGGAAACGTTAGATGTAATATAAACGTTTAAGGTTTTGATTTGTCTTTTACTAATAGTTGTTTGTCTGGGATAGTTTTAAATTTTCTCAGTGTTGTAATTTCGATCTTATCTATCACTCTATCGAATAATTTGATAATATGATCAAAACAGCAGATTCCTGAAGAAGTCTGCTGTTTTTGTTATGTTAAATTTCTCAGTAGTGGCTACGTGTAATAACGTGTCATTGGTGATATGTCTGTTAGAGTAAGCACCTGTCTCCATTTCATTCCAATATTTTTTATAAGAAACAATTGAAATGGCTAGTTCTCCATGTTTTATCATTACTGATACAGGACTCCGGCTTGCTGAAGTTTTTCTATGATCTGACCTGGCTTTTTATCTTTTCCATTTCTTAATCGGCAGAACTCGCGGTTTGTTTCAAAATCCTTCACATAAATGATCTCAACTTTTTGACTGCTTTCCTTATATTCCCCTTAAAATTGAATAATCACTTTCCCTTTTGGTCGTCCATTTGCGACTAGTTTTAGTGCTTCGTTTACGTTGTCTATGGTAAATCGTGTTGGATGAATTGCTGGAACAATGTTATTTTCTTCAATGATTTTGGTAATCTCTTTAAGTTGTGCGCCGTCAGAACGAACGAAGATAAAATGGTATTCCACGTTTTGTTTCTTGGCTTTGCGGTCAAACTTTGCACCAGCAAGGGAAAATAGCATTTGTTTCCACGATGGGAAATTTCGGTCTTTTCCGAAACGTTTATTTGGTCCTGTACGGAGAGAGAGCAATCTTCCGCCCGGTTTGATAATACTCAATTCACTGTCAAATTCTTTAGGTCCCAGTGTATCCATCACGTAATCCACATTCGACAACAAGTCAACATAGTTTTCTATTGTATAATCTAAATATTGGTCTGCACCCATTTCCAAAGTGCGTTCGCGCGCTTCTGAGCTGCCACTAACAATGACATTTAGGCCCATTGCCTTTGCGATTGGTACAGCCATTTGACCAAAGCTGCCTGATCCACCTGGAATGAAGACAGATTTACCTGACTGTGCCTCAAGTTCTTCATGCAGACCTTGATACGCTGTGAGTCCAGCCAGTGGTGCAGCAGCGGCTTCCACGTAAGACAAATTTTTTGGCATGGGTGCAATCGCGGCAGCGTCAATTGCGGCATATTCCGCAAAAGCACCAATTTTTTCGAGCGGGAGACGTGTATAGATGGCATCTCCTACGTTAAATTCCGTCACTTTTTTTCCGACTTTTTCGATAACTCCTGTCAATTCATTACCAAGCGTTAATGGGAATTCATAATCTTGAATCAGTTTCACGCTGCCTGTCATTATTAACATTTCGAGTGGATTGACCGCCGCAGCTTTGACCTTTACCAAGACTTCGTTTTCATCGATTTCTGGAATTGGAATGTCATTGACTTTGGCATGGATATTTTTTGAATACTTGGTGATCTGAGCTGCTTTCATGAGTGTTTTCATTTTTTCATTAGCATCCTTCCTTGAGATTATTACAGCCGGTGTTCCCGCACTCAATCGGTGGAACAGATGTTAGAGTTCATCAGCCCATAGCGTCCGAATGCAGTATACGTCTGCCAGTGTAGCGCAATTCATGCGTCAAGCATTTTTCAGCTTCATGACATTTTTAAGCAATTTTGTAGATTCAATCCAAAAACTACTTTTTATTCCTTTTTTTCGTTACAAAAATAGAGTGTCACTTCCCAGTCCCAAACTGTTTGTGGAACCTTGATATTTGCCATAAGTTATACTTATCCTTTCTGAGATTCTAATTCTTTCACGTAGGATAATCCGTATAACCCTTGCTTCCGGCATCAAAGAATGTTGTAGGGTCTGCTTCGTTCAATGGAGCACCTTCTTTAAGCCGTTCTACTAAATCGAATTAGCTAATGACCATGCACCGACTGGTACCATCAGGAGGTTGTGTACCTTCACTAATAAGTAAACCTATAGATGCTCTTTGAGCATAATAAAGGGAACTTAGTTCTCCTGATGTACCATCTTCTTGCGCTCTGCTACGTGTCATTGGTGCCATCGCCAAACGATTATGTTACCATACTAGTATTGGATAGATCGGCTTTCTCAAATTGAATTCATAGTTTTCATCTACAACCCCCACCACTTCATCTTTGTCATAAACCTCTATCATAAAACCTGCCATTTGCTTAGCTGTGTGGTACATAGGGAGATTTGCTTTGTAATCAAACTCTTTCATATCATTTGCATATTTTGCGAATTCTGTTTCCGTCATTGCTGGCGCTAAAACTTTTGCCTTCATTTTCGCACCTTTCAGTTCAAGTTCTTTTGCAAGCCCTTCGGTGAAGGCACTAACATAATATTTAGAAGCAGAATAAGCAACACTGCCAACAGCAATTACATATCCAAGTGCTGAGGATACGTTAATTAATTGAGTTCCCTCTACATCAGCATAATCTCTTACAAATAGTGTAGAAAGGATTGTCAAGGATTCTATGTTAACGCGTAACATGGTTTCTACTTTATCTAAATTCTGATCTATGACAGAAGAGGTTTCACCAAGACCAGCATTATTAATCCAAGTCTCAATTTGATACTCCTTTAAACTGTTATACAGTGTATATGCCTGATCTGTGACAGATAGGTCACTTGTACGAATAATAACATCTAAATCAGGATTTAGATTCTGAATGGTTGATTTAAGTTCTTCTAATTTATCTAATCTTCTAGCTACAATAATTAAATTTTTGCCACGAGCAGCAAATGCTAATGCTGTCTCATATCCTATACCTGAGCTTGCTCCTGTAATAACTGTGTACTTCATATTATTCTCTCCTTAAAAATATTTCAGATTGGGTTGACAAAGTCAAACCGATAATGGTTTCTAATTCTTTTTTATCATTTGTTGTTTTTGCTAATACTTGTATTCCTACGAGTGAATTATGAATAAATTGAGAAAGCCCTTTGATATCATAGTGTTTAGAAATTTCTCCTTGTTCTTGACCATATTTCAGTAGATCAAATAAGAAGGTTTCTGTCTTTATAAAAGTCTCTGTAACTTTTTTAGTAAACGATTTACCATTACGAGATCTTGGCTAGATGGCAGATCATAATCAACTGCCACTCCACTCCTAGTTACCCTCAATTAGGTCAATGCCCTGTTCTTTGCTGTGTGGATCTGACCATACGGGTCACCATTTTGCGTGGCATCAACCGTGGAAGGAATGCCATGAACCGGTTTCGAGCCCCTGGCATTATGAACGTCTTGCCACGTAAGAAGCCTCGGTACCCTTCCTCAGCCACCTGCCCGGCCTCCATGATAGCACCACTCTGGAACAACTTCGATTCACCAATACCCGAACGATCAACGAAGCCGGTTGACGTCAGTCCCGGACATAGTGCCGTCACAGTCACCCCTGTACCGCTCAGTTCGTTCTCCAAAGCCTCGGTGAACGACAGCACGTACGCCTTCGTTGCGTAGTAAACCGACATCATAGGTCCCGGGAAGAAAGCCACCAACGAAGCCACATTCATCACGCCTCCTTGACCCCGTTTGACCATATCCGGCAAGAACAGTTTCGTCATAACAGTCAGAGCCTTGATATTGACGTCAATCATATTCGTCTCTTGTTCTAACTGCGTCTCCAAGAACGTCCCGTACAAACCGAAGCCGGCATTATTGACAAGATAGTCGACGACGATTCCCTTCTCCTTGAGCTCCGCAAAAATCTCTTCCGGCACGCCGGGTGACGCCACATCCTTGGCGATGACCGTCGCTTGACTGCCATATCTTTTCCGATATTCCTTCGCGAGCTCCAAAAGCTTACCCTCGCTACGCGCCACCAGCACCAAATTATATCCTCCCTTGGCGAAACGATCCGCCAACTCTTTGCCAATCCCACCCGATACCCCGGTGATAAGAACAGTTTTTTTCATTTTACAGCACACCTCCATTTTTAGTTTAATTAAACCTTTAAAACGTTTTACAGCGTTTCTTACTGCGCGTTGTTACTATGGATGTAGGTTATCCATAATTCGAATTTTTGTATCAAGAGAATTTATACTTGCCGCATATATCTCAACTAAGACCTCGTCATTATTTATTTTAGGCTTAGGGAAGTCTAAAACATTTGGTTTTTTACCGTAGTTTTCAATCGCTAAAGCTTTCATTACAATCTTCCACATTTTTATTTAACGCACATGTATCTGTTCATAACGAACCTAAGAAAAAAGAATATGAATATCCCTTCCCTAGATGGGATATTCATATTAAATAAATCATTTTAAGAAAGGATAATCTGTATAACCTTCTTTTCCTCCTGCATAGAGCGTGTTTTTATCAGGTTCGTTTAGGCGAGCACCTGATTGAATCCGTTCTGCAAAGTCTGGATTTGCTAGTACCCAAGTGCCTACTGTGACAACATCTGCAAGATTATTATCTACATCAGACGAAAGTTGATCTAGAGGACGACCTGGACGGTTAACAAGAAGTGCTTGATCCCAAAGTTGGCGCACATCTTTTAGGAATTGCTCGTTTCCAAAGTGCATTAAATGCAGATATGCAAGGTTAAGCTTATTTATTTCACTTATTAAATAGCGATACATCTCAAGGCTATTTTCCCCCTCATCAATGCCTTGCAGTGTTCCTTGAGGAGAAAAACGGATGCCTGTTCTTTCTGCTCCTATTTCATCAACAACTGCTTTAGCTACTTCAATAGCGAATCGAGAACGCCCCTCAATCGTACCACCGTATGCATCTTGACGATGATTGGAGTTTTCACTAAGGAATTGTTGGATCAGATAACCATTTGCTCCGTGAATTTCAACTCCGTCTGCACCAGCTTCAATTGCTGAACGTGCTGCTAAACGAAACTCATTGATAACATCTTTTATCTCAAGCTCACTCAATTCTCTTGGTGTTGGAATTTCTTTCATTCCTTCTGCCGTGAAAATTTCTACACCAGGTGCAATAGCTGACGGTGCAACTGCTTGGCGGTGGTGAGGTGTGTTATCAGGGTGTGATACACGTCCCACATGCATAAGCTGAATAAAAATATGACCGCCTTCACTATGAACTTTAGAAGTTACTTTTTTCCACCCTCTAATATGATTTTCTGTATAAATACCAGGTGTATTCGTGTAACCTTGCCCATCATCTGAAGGTTGGGTTCCTTCGCTTATAATTAAACCGACTGAAGCACGCTGACCATAGTACTCTGCTACTAAATCGCTCGGCGTACCATCTGGTAAAGCTCTATTTCTAGTCATCGGAGCCATACCTATACGATTTTTTAAGTCAATGTTTCCAATACGAACTTTTTCAAATAATCTGCTCATATGAATCCCCCTTTTTAATAAGAATTAGAATCAAGAAATAAATTTACGTGTTCTGCAAATAGTTCTGGAAATTGAAACAGATGCCCGTGACCAGAATCAGGATATATAATCAGCTGTGCTTTGGGTAATTTCTCTGCTAAGATGTAACTGTTTTTAGTCGGTACCATTACATCATTAACACCATTAGTAACAAGTACAGGGTGTTTGATGTTTTGTAACCATTCATAATCATGATTAGATTTTTGTTTAGCCCATTTTGCAATGGCTTGTAATTGTGCCTCTTTTACTTGTTCTGAACTGTTTACTTTTTTCTGATTAAAAATTCTTTGTAGTGAAGCCATTCCTGCAGATTTACTTGTTTCGGTTTGTGCGTAGAAAAAGAACATAAAATCATTTATTCCATCTTCTTCCGTTCCGCCGTGACGATTCATTCTTTCAAAAATCTCTGGATTTGGATTAATACCAGATTCAGGCGAAGTACCTGCCATAATAATTTTTCTTACTAAATCTCCTTCTTGTAAAGCTAGCTCTTGTGCAACCATGCCACCAATGGAAAAACCAAGAATGTCAACTTGTTCTAATCCAAGAGTTTTTATAAATGTTGCTGTATCTTTTGCCATATCAGCAATTGTAGTAGGCGTTAGTCCATCTGTCTCACCAACCCCTTTATTGTCAAATAAGATTACTGGGCGTTTATTTGCAATAGGTTCAAGCATGTCTGGATCCCAGTTTTCCATCGTTCCTCTAAAGTGAACAAGAAATACTAGTGGTATACCATCTTGTGTACCAAATTTTCTATATGCGTAACGAGTTCCATCTGCTTCAATAAATTCTGATTCTGATGGTATTTTAAAGTTTGTCATTTTTGTGTTCCTCCTTAGAAATTAAAAAACGATTTTATAAGTATGCATTATGATGGTTTGTTTCATGCTAATTTTAGAATGAACGTTCTAAATAGGATAAAAAAAGAAAGCTAGTCCAACACTGAAAGTGCTAGAGTAATGATGCCTTCTAATTCTTTTTTACTGTAATTAGTTTTTATTAGTACTCTTATACCTACCAAATTGTTGTGTAAGAAACGAGATATGTTATCAGAATCGATTTCTTTTGATATCTCTCCACTAGTTTGGCCCCGTTTTATAAGGTTATTAAACATATCTTCAGTACGGTTAAACATTTTTGTAACTATGCGTCCAATTTCTTTGTCTAACAAAGATAATTCAATGGCTGCATTTACTGATAGACAACCTTTTGGGTATTGTTCAATGGAATTCAGTACGAAAATAAAAACATCACGTATCGTCTGTTTAATGGATGAAGTGCTGCTAATTATGCTTTCCATCTCATTGACGATGAGCTCTTCATAGTGATTAAGGGAAGCTAAAAACAATGAACGCTTGTCACCAAATGTGTCATATATACTCCTGCGGTGTATCCCCATATGATCCACCAAATCTTGCATGGATGTTTTTTCATAACCCTGTTCCCAGAAGAGCTCCATTGCTTTCCTTAATACTGCTTTTTCGTCAAACTCTTTACTTCTAGCCATTTTATTTCTCCTTAAAAAAATCAATGAACCTATACTAACAAAAACAAACGTCATAATCCATTATAGAATGAACGTTCTAAAATGAACACATAAATTTCAAACCGTGATTAAATCATACCCTTTTTAGAACGATAAGTAAAGAATTATAAATAACCAATAATCATCAATATATTTGCTCCACATGTTGAATTTGGTCTTTTCCAACGGGAACAAAATCTGACTAAAACAGGAGAGTATCAGCAGCCATTAAAATGAGATAGGTATATAACCCCATGGTCACACCCGCATCCACATCTAATCCTTCTTCTTTGTTCTTGTCTACTTTTGCTTTGTATGCATGAGCCCTATTCATTAAACCTTTCGGTGTTATAGAAGATAAAATCCAACTGGTCAACCGACTTCACTTGACTGACATCCGCAGAGCAATGCCGATTAAATTAAGGCTATCTTTGATTGCTTGGTCAATGTTTTACTTCGAGCGACTAGTGACAATCGCCGTGTTGCTCATTTCAAGAAACTTTTCGCACATGCATAGCCTATACCTGACGTCCCGCCCATCACTAAAATAGTTCGATTTGTCAATTTTATGTTGTTGTTTCTCACTCTTGTATAATCAGAAGAATCTTTCCTTGAGCTTTCCCTTTTGCGATTTTGGCAATAGCTTCGTTCACTTGCCGAAAAGCAAATGTCGAATCAATGGTTGGTTTGATGCCCGCTTCATCAATCCACTGGGTGATGTTTTTTAGTTGTTTGCCATTTGGCTGAACATATAAGAAATCATATGTTTTCCGTTGAAGATGTGCCGCTATATCAAACGGCATGCCGATCATACCGAAAAGAAGCCTCTGCAACGTTGAAAATCCGCCATGCTGAATTGCAAAACGTGTATTTGGACCAGCATTCAATGACAATAATTTTCCGCCAGGTTTTAAAACACGTAATTCATGCCTGAACTCACTTGCACCACGAGTATCAATCACGTAATCGAAATCTTTCAGCACCTCAACATAATCTTGCTTCTGATAGTCGATGAACTGGTCAGCACCAATGGATAGCGCTAAATGACGAGCTGATTCACTACCACTGACAGCTACAAAAAGCTTCTTTGATTTCGCAAACGGAATGGCAATCTGCCCAAATCCGCCTGTTCCACCAGGAATGAACAGTTTTGCGCCAGGTTTCACGTTCAGTACATCGAATGCTTGAACAACTGTCAGAGCCGATAATGGAATGGCAGCCCCTTCTTCAAAAGTAAGATGTTTTGGCAATTTCGCAACGATATTTGCATCAGCCACAACATATTCTGCAAAGGCACCCATTGTATCTAGTGGCATTAGCGCATATACTCTGTCGCCCTTATTAAAGTCTGTCACCGCTTCACCAACCGTTTCAATCACACCTGAAAGTTCATTTCCGAGTGTCAACGGGAAATCATAGTGGTCAAAAACGCGAACCTTTCCAGTAATCGCCAATATAAGATGTGGGTCAACGCCCGCCACATTTGTTTTGATTAACACTTGATGTTTGTTTATTCTTGGAATAGGAACATCGTTGATGTGGGCTTCTAGCTTTTTCGAGTAGCTGTGTATTTGGACTGCTTTCATCATGTCCCCCTTAAAAATTAATAATCACTTTCCCTTTTGGTCGTCCGTTTGCTACTAGTTCTAGCGCTTCATTTACGTTGTCTATGGAAATAGTGTTGGATAAATCTCTGGAACAATGTTGTTTTCTTCAATGATTTTGGTAATCCTTTTAAGTTTGTGTGCCGTCCGAACGAAGATAAAATGATATTTCAGGTCGTGTTTCTTGGCTTTGTGGTCATACTTTGCGCCAGCAAGGAAAAATAGCTTTTGTTTCCACAATGGGAAATTTCCGTCTTTTCCGAAACGTTTATTTGGTCCTGTCCGGAGAGACAAATAATTTTCGTATAGCCTGCTTAACCGTTACATCTGTTTTCACCTCATTCTTCATTCTCACTTCCATTACTTCTACAAAGTGACTTAAAGCTCTCATAAATAAAGTATGTTTGTCACCAAAAGTATCATAGATACTTCTGCGGTGAACCCCCATATAGTTCACTAAATCTTGCATGGATGTTTTTTCATAACCCTGTTCCCAGAAAAGCTCCATTTTTCATCAAAATTCTTTATTTCTGGCCATGTAATCCCACCATATAACGTATCATCTATTAACACTGATAAAGTACTGAGAATCATTGATGCACTAGGGCACCAATAACTTTATATCATTCATCTCTCCCTATTCTTAAATAATTAAAGAACGATCATTCTCATTTGAGAAGAAAAACAGTTAGACCTAACATGTTTTAAGTATATCAAATTTAAGAACGATCGGTAAAGAATTTAGAATTCATCCTGTGTTTTATATATTTTTTAAGACCAAGGGCGAAAACTTTAAAATTGGCTAGGTGTGCTATTACCTGAATTGTAACGAATATCACTCCTTCTTATTTCTATTCAAATCAGATAAAGAATAGATATAATATTTATCAACTCAATCTTGGTTATTGCCGTCTATATAAGGGAAAACTTTACCTTTAGGGTTACTGCATCATATATAATGTGGATGTACATAAACAGTCACTAAACACGCTTTAATAACAGAGAGGTTGTTAGGATGAAGGAATTTTTCTCTATTGGAGAAGTATCTAAGTTATTCAATGTAAACATACCTACTCTTAGGTATTATGATGAAATTGGTCTCTTAAAACCAGAATTTACAGACGAACATAATAACTACAGATATTATTCTACACAACAATTTGAAAGATTGAGTACAATCAAGTACCTGAGGACATTAGGTTTGCCAATAAATAAACTACTTGATTTTTATAATTCTCTTGAGGTAGATACTCTGATTCACTTGCTGAAAGGCCAGCAAACTGAAATTGACCGAAAAAAGAGGGAATTGGCACGCATTGAGAGAAAGATCTCTCGCCGCATTAAACAAATGGAAGACGCAGTTAATATGCCGCTAGAAGAAATTTCAAAAATCAAACTTCCTGAACTGCGTGTGGCGTATTTACAACATGAATATATTCTTGGTCAAGATATTGAGTATCCGGTAACAGAATTGAGAACTAAGTTTAAAGTCCACAAAGATCTATTTTTAGGGAAAGTAGGATTATCCATTTCAGCAACAAATATAAAATCAAATCAGTTTGACCGATATTCCAGTATATTTATGGTTCTGGAAGATGAAGATGAAATAACTTCACCTGAAATCACTTTCCCCTCAAGAGAATATCTGCAAATTAGATTTAAAGGGTCACATTCAGAAGCAGCAAAATACTACGAAATGTTACTTACATATATGAAAAAGCATCATTATGAATTGGCTGGCGACTCAATCGAAATAACGCTGATTGATTACGGGGTAACTAATAATCCAGACAATTATGTGACTGAAATACTTTTGCCAATCAAATAAACTTAATTAATAGCTGTCACATACACTTGACCCTCAAGTAACTTGAGGGTTTATTTTTTTGAAAGGAACTATTATTGGAGGAGATAGCCTATGTTTGGAACAATTTTTAACACAGTTATGATCATTGCAGGAAGTTTAATTGGTGGTATATTCAAAAAAGGAATGAAAGATGAGTACCAAGAGATACTTATGCAGGCAATGGGATTCGCCGCAGTTGGACTAGGGATCAACGCCTTTACACAGCATTTGCCTTCTAGTAAATACCCAATTCTTTTTATTGTCAGTTTAGCTATTGGAGGATTGATTGGTCAGAGCATAAATCTAGAATTAAGATTTAACAATTTAGTCAACAGGTTCTCTAAAAGCAATTTAGCCGAAGGTTTATCAACTGCAATCTTATTATATTGTATAGGCTCGTTGTCAATATTAGGCCCTGTTAACGCTGCTCTGCACGAAGATTATACTTATCTCCTAACAAACGGTATATTAGATGGGATCACTTCCATTGTTCTCGCTTCCACATTTGGTTTTGGAATAGCAGCATCTGCGGTTGTATTATTTACCTGGCAAGGCTCAATATATTTATTTGCAAAATTAATGGAAAGCGCATTAAATACAGACCTTATTAATGAAATCACAATTGTCGGCGGTGTATTAATCCTTAGTTCAGGGTTAAGTATTCTGGGAATTAAAAAATTTAAAACGTTGAACCTCCTGCCATCGCTGTTGATTCCGCCTATTGTAATTTTAATTATTCATGTATTTGGATTAACATTTTAAATCCTTAATCTACAATTAACCTGCAAAACTGTGCACGGAATGTCGGGTAGAAACATTTCACCCCTGCTATTCTTTTGTTAAAGGAGGTCAAATAAATGGATTTGCTTAAAAGTATGAATAAAGCATTAAAGTATATTGAAGAAAACCTCACTAATGATATTGATTTTAAAGAAGCAGCAAAGCTTGCATTCTGCTCTGAATATCATTTTAAAAGGATGTTTTCCTTCCTTTCTGGTATTTCATTATCCGAATATATTCGTCGCAGACGTCTTACTCTTGCAGCTTTTGAGCTTAAAGACAGCAATGTAAAAGTGATTGACATTGCAATAAAGTACGGGTATAACTCACCAGATTCTTTTGCACGGGCATTCCAAAATTTGCATGGCATAAAACCATCAAAAGCCAGACTTAATGGCCATTCACTTAAAGCTTATCCACGTATGACCTTCCAGTTATCAATCAAAGGAGGAAGTGAAATGAACTATCGCATTGAAGAAAAAGAAGCATTTCGCATCGTTGGCATTAAAAAAAGAGTTCCTCTTATTTTCAAAGGGGTTAATCCGGAAATTGCATCCATGTGGGAAAGTTTAGATGAAGAAGCAATCAATACACTTAAAAAGCTTTCTAATGTAGCGCCTTTGGGACTCATTAGTGCTTCCACGAACTTTTCTGAAGGCCGGACAGAGGAGAAAGGTGAGCTTGATCACTATATTGGCGCAGCCACAACGAAACAGTGTCCAAATAACCTCTCACAGCTTGAAGTTCCTGCCTCAACATGGGCTGTATTCGAAGCAATCGGACCATTTCCGGATACACTGCAAGAAGTATGGGGACGCATTTATTCTGAATGGTTTCCATCGTCAAATTATGAACAAATAGAAGGTCCAGAAATACTGTGGAACGAGCATAAAGATATAACATCCCCTTCTTTTAAAAGTGAAATTTGGATACCGATCTTAAAAAAAAATAAGTTTTACGATAAATGAAGAAGAATTGAAGGTTCTTTTAGCAAACAATTAAAGTAATCGCACACATGATGAGTAACTATAAGGTTTTTTCAAATTATATATACAGAAAATAAAAACATACCAATATTCTTTATTTGGTATGTTTTTTTATAATGCAGCGTCTGCTTTTCATTCTGCAAATTAAGAGAACATTATCTTTATGTCATTCAGGACTTGTATTTGGCCACTGCATATTTTTATTGAAGGGATTATACCATATAATGCACTTTAAATTTTTAAAGGTGAAAAATTGTACTTTAGTAATCCCTTTTGTTTCCCTTCTTCACATATTCCCAATCACGTTCTACATTTTTCCTGACTCTGTAGAGAGAAGGTGATCCCATGCCAAATAACAATAAACCCAATAGATTAATCGCTGAGTAATCACCGTATTTGCTTCAACACGCCCACCACCCAGTAGACTGGTACCCGTGGGGAGAAGAAGCCTTCGAAAAAGCAAAACGTGAAAATAAGCCGGTTCTCGTATCTATTGGGTATAGCTAACCTTGGCTATTCTAAAGAACATTGTCATTTAATGCACATTAGGAAATGAATTTCTCATAGCTAGCCTTCAATTAAACGTTTTAACTTAAGCTCAGTTTCAGTATCCTCAACTGGAGTATAGACGCTGCATCTTAAATCAGTATCCCCATGCACCTGTAATGAAGTAAGATTAAACAACATTTTACCTACCTTAGCATGACGAAACTCAATTAATACTTCAGGAGCAGAGCTTATCTCATTTTCATTCCAAATTTTACGAAACTCGGGATATGCCTGTTCCATTTCTTGTATAAATTGCTCATACCAGTCATCAGCCACATACTGTCCATAATACGTTCTAAATATTGCGATATATCCTCTAACAAAATGCTCCCAATTCACTGCTAAACTTTTAAATTCCTTTCTTGCGAATAGTAAGCGTATTATATTCCTTTCTGCCGGATTGATTTGTTCAAAATCCAAAAATACATTAGCTGCTGCTTGATTCCACCCAACAATCTGGCTTCTTCTATCTGATATAATCGTTGGGCAATAACGAAGTTCCTGCAACATTTTTACTAAAGCCGGACTGATTTCCTTCTCCTTCTCATTTATAAAGGGTTGTTTCACTCCTTCCTCTAACGCTAGAGCATACAAATATCTCCTTTCATCGTTATTTAATTGTAATGCTCGAGAAATAGCATCTAATACCGAAGTAGATACTTTTATATCTCTGCCTTGTTCTAACCATGTATACCAAGTAAGACTTACACCGGCTAGTTGAGCCACTTCTTCTCTTCTTAGTCCTGGTGTTCTTCTGCGGGTTCCTACAGGTAAACCAACCATTTGGGGAGTAATTTTCGAACGTTGGTTCTTTAGAAATTCTGATAAAGCTTGAAGTCTTGTTTCAGGTTTCATTAAGATCTCCCTTTAAAATAGTATTAATTATACTAGGATAAACAACAACTTGTAATAGGATAACACAATAGCTAAAGTTAATAAAAACGAGGAGGGAATGATCATGAAAAGAGTTGTCATTACTGGAATGGGAGTTATTTCTCCACTAGGAAATGATGTAAACAGCTTTTGGAATCAACTAGTTAAAGGACACTCGGGAATATCTCTAATTGATTCTTTTGATACTGCTGATTATAAAACAAAGATAGCCGGAATCGTTCGTGATTTCGATGCAGATGAAATATTGGGGAGAAAAGAAGCAAAACGATTAGATCGTTTTAGTCAGTTTGCCTTAGCAGCAGCCGAACAAGCATTAGAACATTCACAATTACAGTTAGATAAGGTTGATCTTGAACGTTTAGGGGTATATGTTGGTTCAGGAATCGGTGGCATACAATCGCTTGTTGATAATGTGGATGTATTAAATAAACGAGGTCCCGCGAGAGTAAGCCCTAGCCTTGTACCAATGATGATATCAAATGCAGCTGCGGCCCAGATAAGCATAAGATTAGGAGCACAAGGACCATCATTATCACCAGTCACAGCCTGTTCAATCGGGAATACCTCTATTGGTGAAGCTTTCAATGCTATCCGAAATGATGAAGCAGATATTATATTTGCCGGTGGAGCAGAAGCTGCAATCACACAGATATCTTTGGCTAGTTTTGGAAACGCCCATGCACTATCTACAAGAAACCAAAATCCAAATCGAGCCAGCCGTCCGTTCGATACAGATAGAGATGGCTTTGTTATGAGTGAAGGCGCAGGTATCTTAGTATTAGAATCATTAGAAAACGCTATTCTTCGAGATGCGCCGATATTATGTGAAGTAGTGGGGTACGGAGCTAGTTCAGATGCTCATCATATGGTAGCATCACACCCAGAAGGTAAGGGTGCCTACTTAGCCATGAAAAAAGCATTGAGAAGTGCAAATATATCAACAGGTGAAATTGATGTTATTAGTGCTCATGCAACAAGTACACAAGTAGGTGATCGTTCAGAAGTTCTAGCTATTAAGAAATTATTTGGTGAACATTCATGTAAACTTCCAACAACTGCAAACAAGTCAATGACTGGGCACATGCTTGGTGCTGCTGGCGGAGTAGAAGCAATTGCTTTAGTGGAAAGTTTGAGACGAGGAATTATTCCACCAACTATTAATGTAGAGAATCAAGATCCAGATTGCGACTTAGATGTTGTATCAGAAGCGAGACACCTTCCATTGAAATATGGGCTATCAAATTCTTTTGGTTTCGGAGGACATAATTCAGCAATCGTGTTAAAGCATTACGATTGAAGACCCATCTTTATAGTTCAAAGGTGAAATAATGAATCTATCAAGGGTTTATAGCCCTTGATTTTCATTATGGAATACCTCACAGACAAATGATGACGGGTCTTAACTATCTGGTATATTAAATAGAGGAAAGAGAATACTTTAAAAAACATTTAGAAAGAAGGTGATCCCATGCCAAATAAAAGTAAACCCAATAGATTAATCGCTGAGAAGTCTCCTTATTTACTTCAACATGCCCATAACCCCGTAGACTGGTACCCTTGGGGAGAAGAAGCCTTCGAAAAAGCAAAACGCGAAAACAAGCCGGTTCTGGTCAGTGTCGGCTATTCGACATGTCATTGATGCCACGTTCGTAAAAATAGCCACCTAAAAATATAATAACATTATATTATATACGAAAGGTGGTATTATATGGAACTAAAAGACAAAATAAAACGAGTCGCCATATACCTCAGAAAATCACGTAATAATGAAGGCGAAGAAACCTTAGCAAAACACAGAAAACGCTTGTTAGATATTGCAAAAAAATATAACTGGGAGACCAAATTATTTCAAGAAGTTGGCAGTTCAATGGATGAAAATCGACCTGAATATCAAAAAATGATCTGCGAAATCAAAGAGAATCTTTTTGATGCTGTTTTATCTGTAAATCTTGCACGTGTTACTAGAGACGATGCCGAGACACCTAAATTTATGAGTTTATTAAGACAAGAAGATGTCCTCTTTGTTACCGATAGCGAACGAGTATATGACTTAGAGATTCAAGAAGATTGGCAAGCATTGAAATTCACTGGGTTCGTAAACAATTGGGAGTATGAAAATATAAAGGCGAGCTAAGGAAGGGGAAAAAAGATAGTGCCAAGTTAGGTAGGTGGTCAAACGGAACTCCGCCATTTGGTTATATTTATAATCCATTAGAAAAAAGAGTGGAAATTGATAAACAACAAGCAAAAGGTGTTAAATTGCTTTTCAGATGGTTATAGATGGTATTGGTGTAGATAATATCGCTATAAACTTAAACCAGCTAGGATTTAGAACTAAAAAAGGAAACATATTCAGTGATGTAAGCGTTCAGAGAATGATACGATCTGAAATTTATAAAGGATGGATAGTATCTAATCGTTTAAAAGGAAGAAATGTTCATCAAGGAAAGATGAGACCGAAAGAACAATGGATCATAGTTAAGGATGCAATAAACTCTGCATTATTGATGAAGAAACGTGGAACCAAGCCAATGACAAGTTGGACCTTAGACAGAATCTTGCCCCAGCAAGACAACGAAGACACGGTTTGTCAAATTTAATTAAATGCGCAATATGTGGAAGAACTCACTCAGTGACCATTAGAAAGAATCGAAGACAAAAAAAGGAACTTAAACCTTGCAATAGAAAAGACCCGTTAGGCAACAAATGCTATAACAGAGGTTTAAATTACAATACTATGATGGATCTTATAATAAATAGAATAAAAATTAGGCGGGAAGAAATAATTGCTGAACTCCAAAATTTAAAAGAAGTAGGCAAACCTTTTGATTCCAAAGCTATCAAAATACAAATGATTGAAGAACGAATAAGGATAGTTCAAAAAGCGCTGAAAATGCTTCAGATACAATTAGAGGAAGACTTAATTGATTTAAAAGAATTTAAGGAAAGAAAAAAGATACGTTCACGAAAATTAGATAAACTTCAATTAGAATTAGAGGAAACAGAAAATATAACTCAAGAAGATGAAATAAAGGCAAAAGAATTACTCGTTGAGCGACTAGATCACTTTCTTAACAATTGGAAACAGCTAGATGATACGAAAATAAATGAAGGACTTACATCATTTATAAGTAAGGTAATATGGCATTATCCTAAAAGTAGCAATAAACCGCCATCATTAAATATAGAATGGATAGATTAAAGTTGAATAAACATAATCAAACATTTACAAACAAAAAAAATAGAGGAGCAAACACATTGTGTCTACTCCTCTAACTTTGTCTCTTTTTCCTTAACCTCTTCATAATCTGTCAGTTATCAAAAAGATTATAAACAGACCGTACGGTTTATTATAAACTAAATGAGGAGATTTAAAATTATAAAGCTCTAGAGTCAAGTTATTTTACAATTACAATAATTACCTAACACCAATAATATTCTACTTAATGCCTTTAATAAAAATCCTCGTAGCCTCTTTTAGTAGCTCTTTTTTTTGTTGAATGGAATCATTACGATATAAAGTATCTATACTGTAAAATAATCCAGAAAGAATTTTTGAAGTGATTTGTATGTTATTAATAACCCAACTTCCATCGTTGATGCCTTCTCTTAAAATATCTTCCATAATCTCATAGTATTGGTCGTCTAATTTAGTTAATCTTTCCACTACTTCTTCAGATGAAAAAGCACTAGTGAAAAATTCCTCAGTTGCATTTAATAAAGAGTAATTAATATTAATATCAATCATAAATTCTGCTAAACCGTACAGTTTTTCAATCGCGTTTTTATATTGCCCCTTTTTTTCTGTCCAAAGATTATTCCACTCTTGAGTGTCTTCTTCCATAATGTGAAGAAATAAAAACTCTTTCCCTTTAAAATGATGATAAAGATTCCCTTTACTAATGTTGGCTGCAGTTAGAATGTCTCTAATAGACGTTTCTGAATAACCTTTTTTTGCGAATAAGTCGCGGGCAACGTTTATCAATTCTTTTTTTGTCTTTTCACTTTTTCTTTTTCCTTTTCCAGGTGAGTTACTTGTCATACTCCCTATCCTTTCATTATAGACACGTCTTTACTAAGTCCTTTTTCTGTCATTTTACCATATTTAAATCAAAACACGTTCATTTTACAAAGCCCTTTAAAATTTCTGATAAGATCTAGAATTGAAATATATAATGAGCCTGCTATTAGACAAACAATTCCTGTCACTAACATAACTGCTTGAATATGGATTCCCATAGCAATTAACGGAGTAATAATAGCAAAGGAAACAGGGTTAAATCCATTTGATGCTAAAAACATAATACTCATGACCCTGAAAAAAATAAAGAATAGACCGACTATTAGCTCGTCTAAACAGAATCATGAATACAGAAATAGTAATAGACCGTAAATCGTTAATGGACCTCTATTCCGTTTAAATAAATACCAAGTGTGATTTCTGAATTTATTCCTCATAAAACTATGTGTCTAATATAAAATTTATTGAATACATTTGCTCTATAAGGAGATGATTATTATGATTAAAATAAAACCGTCAAAAGTTATAATCATATCTTTATCAAAAAAACAGTTAAAAGAATTCTTATTTTTTGAAATTATTATTGGCTCAACAGGATATTGGATTTTTAAATACAAAAATAATATTTTCTTCGAATGTACGGGATTAGCAGCGAGTATTCTTTGTCCTTTACTTTTCAAAAAAATGATTTCTAAAAATAAATTTAAATTCAAGAAAAATCATATTATCACAGTAAGATAAAGAAGATACCGAATGTGGTATCTTCTTTTATTTATTAAGTCACTTGTTCACTGTTTCTTTACTATCTAATATAGTGCTTACTGTACCTTCAACCACATTAGTTGGGTTTTTATAGAGGTCAAAGTCAAAGAACATCGATTCGTTCTCTATCTCAGCCATTTTCTTGATTTTTTGAACTCTAGGTTTTCGATCGAATTCAAAATAATAATAAGCATCCTTATAATCATGTTCGGACATTAATTTCGATAAATACATTGCATCTTCAAGTGCAAGGGACACGCCCTGACCTGTAATAGGAGAAATACCATGTAAAGCGTCACCAATTAACACAACTCTATTCTCTGACCAATTTTCTAATGACTTAAATTTAAATCGGCTTCTTGCATGTATTTGACTTGAATTTTCAATCATACTCGGGATAGGATCGCTCCAATCTTTAAATAATTTTAGCAACTCTATCCTCAGTTCTTCGGACGTCTTTTGTTCTAGCTCCTTTGAAGAAATTTTTCGATCTGAAAAAACAAAACACAACCAATGATAGTTCTCTATATCTCCAGAATGACATCTTGCTATCATCATACTATTGTTTCCTTTTGCATAACCTACAAACCCTTCATTATCCTTACCGCATAAATCCTTCGAAGAAACAATTCCTTGAATAATTGAGTAGCCCGCATAAACCATTGAACATTGGTTAAATATATTTTGCCTTGTCTTTGAATGAATACCATCAGCTCCAATTAGTTCAGTTCCTGTCTCTTGCGTTCCATCCTCAAAAAAAGCTGTAACCAAGGTTTCATCCTGATGCAAATTTATTAGTTTTTTTCCGTAATGAATGCAAACTCCCTCATCTTGCGCTTTTTCTAACAATATGCTCATTAAATTTGACCTAGTCATGTATTGCATGGGGTAATAATTATTGTCTTCATCAACTAGATTAATAGTTGACATGACAGTCCCATACATATTGTGCATTTCAACATTTTTAATGCTCCAACTATTTCTTAACACTTCTTGTTTTAAACCGAGTGCTTCTAACACATCCATTCCATTTGGAGAGATTCCAAAAGCAGCACCAGCATCTTTTTTAATTGGATAACTTTCATAAACGGATGAACTAATCCCTTGTTTTTTCAAAAAAATCCCCATTGCTACTCCAGCAATTCCACCACCAATAATTAAAACATGTTTTTCCCTCACATTTATCATCCCCCTTTTTTAAAACAGACCGTTCGGTTTATATTTAAACAGTTATAGTTAACAAACACAATAGGACCTATTCCCTGTTTATGGAAATTATCCGAAGATAAAAACCGTGTCACTAACCTCTATCTATTTTAAAAAATAGTGACTGGATTTCAGACATGAGCAATACTTTTGCGACTTGACGCCACATCACTGGCAATCCTTTTATAAACAGAAAAAAAGGAAAGAGTGATACCAATTTATACGAGCAAGAACATAAAACATAAAGTACAGTCAATCTTGTTGAGTTATGGAACTAATGATGTTTATGAAATTTGCGAACAACTAAATATAATCATAACCAAGAACAATTTAGGACAAGCCGAAGGTTTACTTCAACATCTTAAAGAAGAAAAACGTTATATAATCCATACAAATGAAAACCTAACGCACCAAACATTCATTGTTGCCCACGAACTTGGACTTTATTTCCTCCACAAAAATTTAAATACTTTTAAAATGGCTAATTGCTCCGTTGTCTTAAAAGATAAGTTAGAACACCAAGCAAATATATTCGCTTCTGAATTGTTACTTCCGGACAAATTATTAAAAGAACATTTATTCGAAATACAAAACTTAACAATCAATCAACTCGCATCTTTCTTTAATCTGCCTACACATGTCATACAGCACAAACACTCACAATTGAAAATTTAGGCAAGGAGCAGGATGGAAACAGGGATTAACCATGTATGTGAAATCTCAATATAGTGGCACTTCCATAAAAATTCCAATTTGTCATTAACATGCTAAATCCTTTTTAAAAGTTTTAATGTATCTAACAAGACCAATTTATTGATACAAATATAGTTAATTGATAAAGTTTGAATTAAATGGATTAATTTAATAATGGAGGTTTGGTGTTTATGAGTAGAACAATAAGGTTAATAGCCCCTGATTGGCAAGGTGGAAATAAGCGAGAATATTATTTTGGCGCAGAATTACTGTCATGGTTAGCTCCTAAAAATGCCAACCAAAAAGAGATAAAATTAAATATTGAGGAACCGAAAAATGAAGAATTAGAAAAGGAAAATGGTGTGGTTGCTCAATCTACCGTTAAACGAAATGTGAGTATGGCAGCGGAAGTTTTGAAAAAAGAATTGCCAGATAAAATTATTACTTTTGGTGGGAATTGCTTAGTATCTCAAGCACCTTTTGATTATCTTCATGGTAAATATGGAAAAGAACTAGGAATCATTTGGATAGATTCTCATCCTGATGTTTCAACCCCAAAAGAATTTCATCATGAACATGCTATGGTTTTGGGGAATTTATTAGGAGCAGGAGATCCAGAGCTATCAAAAGGCGTTGAACATCCTTTTGATTCAGATCAATTTTTATATGTTGGATTGCAAAAACCACTTGATTTAGAAGTGAAATTATTAAAGGAATTAAATCTAAATTATACAGTTCAAGATAAAAACAATTTAAAATCTGAAGATATACAAAAGTGGATTAAAAAGAATGGTTTTACTAAAATAGCTGTTCATTTTGATTTAGACGTATTAGATCCAAATTTCTTTAGATCTTTATATTTCTCAGAGCCTGGTGTGACAGAATTTCCTTCAGAATCTGGAAAGATGACTCTTAAAGATTCATTGAATATATTAAAAGGTGTTTTTAAAGAAAATGATGTTGTCGGATTCACAATTGCAGAGTTTTTACCCTGGGATTCTATAAATTTAAAAAATTTATTAGCTGAATTAGATATTTTCGAACAATAGATAACGATTTTTCCTCTTGTATTGATTTAACAAAAAGACAAACGTCCATTTTCTAGACTCTATCCAAATAAAAAAAGCCCACTCACGAAAAACGAGTGGGTTACTTTAGCTTCCAAGCCGATCTGATGCAATACTAATTACGTTTTCAGATTTAGCTTGACCAAAAGTATCTGAATTAAAGGATAAGCCTAGTACTGTCATCCCCATTAAAATCGTCATTGATAAGGCAATCATTTTTTTCTTCATGAATAATCTCCCCTTTTCGAATTTCTTTTCTGGCTGCTATTACCTTACGATAATATTCGTTAGAGAGCGAAGAATTTCCTTTTTCATAATAAAACTCTGCAACCTCATGAGCATATTCTTCAATATCAGCAAACAATTTCTTCGATTGAAAGTAATCTAAGGCCTCATTAATTAAAGAAACATCTTCATCGGAAAATAAAGTCCCTTTAGCAATTTGAATTTGGCTTGGTATTCATAATCATTGTTACGCAGAACAATGGCACTTCCTTGTTCAAAATATAGAAGCGCTTTATTCATTTCCCCTTTCTGGGCTAATACATGAAACAAATTAAATAACGTTTTTGACTTAAAAATATGCTTTTCCTCTTGAAAAACTTGCAATGCCTTCATGAGATTTTGAATCGACAAATCATATTGATCAACACTCCTATAAACAATCCCTAAATTCATATGAAATGTTGCAATGAGATATTTTTTTCCGATTTTAAAAGCATCCTGTAATCCTTTTTTCAATTCCTTAATTGCACTATTGTAATTTAAAGTATCAATTAAATTTCCAGCTACAATAAACCTGCAATGAAGTATTCTTTCATCGTGAATGTCAAATTTCTTGTATATCTTTATAGCTCTCTTTGCATAACTCAGCGAAAAATAAGTTTGTTTCATATAGTAATAGACCTCTGATACTTTAAAATAAAATTCTCCACGTTCAATTTCCCATTGGTTACAAGTCATTTCTAAAGGGTTATGTATTTCTATAGGAAAAACAAAAAAAGATACCAAAATCATCTGGTATCTATGGTTGAGTTCTCTAAAGATAGATTCAATTTAATATTAAGCTAAGCAACTATATCTAGTATCTATGCACTTTGCTTCTGCTTAAGACTGTTCCACATTTTAATGGTTACAACAGAAATCAAAACAAATGATACGATAACCAAGACAGTTCCCACTAAAGACTCGCTAAAGTTAATGACAATAAAGCTAGAAAAAATCAATAGAGGGATATTCGTAATAACGACAGTTAAGATGTAGACACTATACTTTAACCCAACGGCAGCTGATAAAAAACACACGACATCTGTTGGGGCTATCGGACAAATCATCCCCAATGCCAAAAACTTATAATTGTAAGCCTCCAATAATTTTTTTAGTCCTGGATGTTTATGCTCCAAATCCTTCATCATTTTTCCGCTTGAAAATATTCTAGAGAAAAGATAAACCAAGGTCTCGCTCAAAAAAATGCCAACCATCGATAATATAAAACTAACAATTGGATCAAAGCATATGCCCCCTAAAAACATGAGAGTTACTCCTGGAATAAAAAAGAGAAGCCTAATGATCCACAGGGCAATAAACAGCATCATCGCATATTTTGTATTCGTTGATATAAATTCCTGTAAATCACTCATTTCGAGTGAGAGGAAATGATATTCCTTTAGGATATAAATAGCTAAAAGCCATAAAGCTAAAATAAGAAATTTATTTTTCAATTTCTTCACTCTCCTCGCTTTCCATACATAAATGATAAGCAATAAAAATGAAGAAACACTCCGCAAAATACTTAAGGATTCTTAAGTTTTATTTTCAAGATAAAAGCTTATGGAAATTTTCCTCCATAAGCTTTTATCTATGCATTGGATGTTCGACAATGAAGCTCATCCAGCCTTCTCTATATTCAGCAAGGATATTACCATTATGAAGCTCAACAATTCTTTTTGAGATCGCAAGCCCTAGGCCGCTTCCTTGTTGATCTGTTCTTGCCTTATCGCCCCTGAAAAACCGTTCAAACAATTTGTTTATATTGTCAACCGGGAAATCCTCAACTTTATTAGAAACTTTCAAGATTGCTTTGTCACCAATGATCTCAAGGCTAATAAATAATTTAGATGGTTTCTTGCTGTATTTTATCGCATTCATAAAGAGATTATCATAAACACGAACCAACTTATCGATATCCATTAACACAGGAATATTGTCTTCTGTAATTGATTTTTGAACACTTAACTGTTCCTTTTCAAAAATAGGGATGTATTCCCCGATTATCTGTTCCAATAAACCCGACAAATCAGCTTCTTTACAGGTTAACTTAACGTCCGGGCTCGATAAATGTGTATACTCAAACAGTTCATCAATCAGGTATTTCAGCCTTTGCGATTTTGAATCAATTGTTTCGAGATATTCCTGAAATTGAGCTTTACTGTCATATTGGCCTTTTTTTAATAAATCCAAATACCCGATAATTGATGTTAATGGTGTTCTTAAATCATGAGATACATTTGAGATCAGTTCACTTTTCGATCTTTCTAATTGTCTTTCGTGTTCAAATTTTTTTTCTAACTCTTTGGACATATCATTAATGTTTTGTGCAAGCTGGGTCAATTCATCCCTACTTTCAATCCTAATGGTCAAGCCAAGTTTTCCATTGGCAATATGATGAACACTCTCAGTAATAAGCCTCAAATATAATATTTTTTTCCGTGCCATAATAAAAAAAACTACAATAAAAGTAAGAATAGCTACCGAGAATTGAAGCAATATCATAAAATAGCTACTCCGGAGGCTAAATTCTTTCAGATAATTCATTTTTTGTAGATATACGTTAGATAATATAATGAGTGTCATCATACCTAATGAAATAAGAAAACTAATTGCAATCGTACCAAGAAGCTTTACAATTAGCTTATTTCCAAACTTCCTCATATTTTATATCCTGTTCCCCAAACAGTTTTTATGTAAATGGGATGTTTGGAATCCTCTTCTATCTTATCCCTGATTTTTGTAATGTGTACCATGACAGTGTTGTCCGATTTAAAAAAGTCTTCCTTCCATACTGCTTCATATATTTTCTCAACACTTAGAACCATACCTTTGTTCATGCAAAGAAGTTCAAGTATATCGAACTCTTTTGGCGTCAGCCGCACTTCCTGCCCCCGCACCCATACTTGCCGTGTATCTGTATTGACGATCAGGTCACCGATTTCAATGATGTTCTTCGTGCTATTAGTATCCGTATTGTATTTTTTATACCTCCTTAATTGGGATTTGACCCTTGCGATTAACTCTAATGGGTTAAACGGTTTCGATAAATAATCATCGGCACCGGCAGCAAGCCCTTGAATTTTATCCATATCTTCCGATTTTGCAGAAAGCATGATGATGGGCAGATTTCGTTCCTGCCTAATCTTCATACATGCTTTAATTCCATCCATGCTGGGCATCATAATATCCAAGATCATGAGATCAAACTCTTTTTGTTCCAACAGTTTTAAAGCTTCGATTGCATCTTTAGCCTTTTGCGTGTGCAGACCTTCATTTTCTAAATAAACAGAAATAAGATTTCTAATATCTTTGTCATCGTCAACAATAAGAATGTTAGACTTCATATAACTCCTCCTTATCATTTTGCGGCATCGAACAGCTGAAGACATAAGCCGGAGGCACATTTCTAAGTTCTCTTTTTACATCTATTTTGGTAAAAAACTGTTCAATAAATGTCTTTTTATACATAGTGTATTGGAAAGTAATGAATTCCCCATCTTTTTTTAAAATCTTAGAGGTTTCTAATAAAATTTTGTTTGAAACACTTTTTGGCAAGCTTGCAAATGGAAGACCGGAAATAACATAGTCTATATAAGGTATACCATACTCCCTTACATGCTCGATGATATTTTCGGCAGATCCGTATACAATGAATAAATTCCTCTCATTTTTAAATTTTTCTTTCAGCAATGAATAAAATTCTTTATTTTGTTCGACTAATAAAATAATCGTCTCTGGATTTCGTTTTTCAAGCAGTTTTTTTGTGAATACACCTGTACCTGGTCCATATTCGATAATGTATTTGGCTTTCTTAAAATCAATTCCTTCCATCATTCTATCTCCAAGAAACCTTGAGCTGGGAAGGATGGAACCAACAGTGCTGGGATTACCTATATATTGAAATAAGAACAACAGACGTTTCATCTCTAATCTCTCCATTTGTTTTAAATTTATAATCTTACTTTAAATTCAAAACCTGAAGAAAGAGGGGCAAAAGTTCTTAAGAATTCTTAAGTTTTGGCGGAACTCTTTTCATAACTGTCGTCCTTAGCATAGGACTATCTATTTCCCTGCCGCCATCTATATCAAGAATGACAAATAAAAAAGAGAAGTATTAATCTTTGCATGAGTGATCGAGCATTCTCTTTCTATATATCTGAACCATTACTGACTCAACAAAGAAGAATTATTTAATTTATGTTATTTTATTCACCATTCATCAACACTTTTACACCCTGCGTTTTCATCACTATTGGATTTAAGAGGTTTGGATTGCCATATATGAAGGTATGCAATTAAATAATTGTGGTACAGTAAGTAGGAATAAAACAAGATGAAAGAAGGTGATCCCATGCCCACTAACAATAAACCCAATAGATTAATCGCTGAGAAATCACCATACTTACTTCAACACGCCCACAACCCAGTAGACTGGTTCCCTTGGGGAGAAGAAGCCTTCGAAAAAGCAAAACGCGAAAACAAGCCGGTTCTGGTCAGCATCGGCTATTCAACTTGTCATTGGTGCCATGTCATGGCTCATGAAAGCTTCGAGGACGAGGAAATCGCCCGCCTTCTTAACGAACGTTTTGTTGCGATTAAAGTGGATCGGGAAGAGCGCCCTGATGTTGATTCTGTTTATATGAGAATCTGCCAGCTGATGACCGGACAGGGCGGCTGGCCGCTGAATGTGTTTATCACGCCTGATCAGAAGCCGTTTTACGCGGGTACATATTTTCCGAAGACCAGTAAATATAATCGTCCGGGTTTTGTGGATGTGCTTGAGCATCTTTCAGAAACGTTTGCGAACGATCGTGAGCATGTCGAGGATATTGCAGAAAACGCCGCTAAACATTTACAGACAAAAACAGCGGCTAAAACAAGCGAGGGGTTGAGCGAATCAGCGATCCACCGGACATTCCAGCAGCTTGCCAATGGTTTCGATACAATCTACGGCGGCTTCGGACAGGCGCCGAAATTTCCTATGCCTCATATTCTCATGTATTTTCTTCGTTATTATCACACGACGGGGCAGGAAAACGCTTTGTACAACGTCACGAAAACACTGGACAGCATGGCAAATGGAGGCATCTATGACCATATCGGCTATGGGTTTGCCCGCTATTCGACCGATGATGAGTGGCTCGTCCCTCACTTTGAAAAAATGCTGTATGACAATGCGCTCCTGCTGACAGCTTATACTGAAGCTTATCAAGTCACGCAAAACAGCCGTTATAAAAAGATTTGTGAGCAGATCATTACATTCATTCAACGGGAAATGACCCATGAAGACGGGAGCTTTTTCTCCGCTTTAGACGCGGATACAGAAGGCGAAGAAGGAAAGTACTACGTGTGGTCAAAAAAAGAGATCTTGAAGACGCTCGGAGAGGATCTCGGCACGCTGTATTGCAACGTGTATGACATCACAGAAAAAGGCAACTTTGAGGGCAAAAACATTCCCAACCTCATTCACACCAAGCGGGAACAAATCAAAGCGGATAGCGGCTTAACCGAAGAAGAGCTCAGCCGCAAGCTTGAAGATGCAAGATTGAAGCTGTTAAAGACGCGTGAAAAAAGAACGTATCCGCATGTCGATGATAAGGTGCTCACCTCATGGAACGCGCTGATGATTGCGGGTCTTGCTAAAGCAGCAAAGGTATTCCAGGAACCCCAATACCTCAGCTTGGCTGAAGACGCTATCACCTTTATTGAAAACAATGTAATCATCGACGGCCGGGTGATGGTTCGGTATCGCGACGGCGAAGTGAAAAACAAAGGATTTATCGACGATTATGCCTTTCTCTTATGGGCTTATCTCGATCTCTATGAAGCCTCGTTTGATCTATCATATATAGAAAAAGCGAAGAAGCTGTCAAACGATATGATCGATTTGTTTTGGGACGAGGAGCATGGTGGATTCTACTTTACCGGACATGACGCAGAAGCATTAATTGTCAGAGAAAAAGAAGTGTACGATGGCGCCGTGCCTTCAGGAAACAGCGTGGCAGCCGTTCAGCTCCTGCGCCTCGGGCAAGTCACAGGCGATTTGTCGCTGATTGAAAAAGCCGAAACGATGTTTTCCGTGTTCAAGCCTGAAATCGAGGCATACCCGAGCGGCCACTCTTACTTTATGCAAAGTGTGTTAAAACAGATGACGCCTAAAAAGGAAATTGTGATTTTTGGACGCCCGGACGATCCAGACAGAAAACAAATCACAAGCGCGCTTCAAAAGGCCTTTAATCCAAACGATTCCATCCTGGTGGCAGAACATCCCGACCAGTGCAAAGACATTGCACCGTTCGCGGCTGACTATCGCATCATAGACGATCAAACAACCGTGTATATTTGTGAAAATTTCGCCTGCCAGCAGCCGACAACAGACATCGAAGAAGCCTTACAAACATTAAAAAGCAGCAGGGATTAAACGCCTTGCTGCTTTCTTTTTGATCTCTTATGGTATTGTACAACGATAAACGCAAAGAAAAGATTAACGACAACCGTAAAGAAAGTCTCCCACATCGGATTTCCCCGTGTGATGGCAAATAATGAAGGAATATCTCCATATACACTGTTTTTTTCAGTCATAAATAGACATAAGAACATATTATTCGCGGCATGCACACCAAGTGAAATTTCAAGGCTGCCTGTTTTAACCGTATAATATGTTAAAAGAATCCCAATCGTTACATACTCAATGCCTGCCCAAAAAGCGCCATTACTCATTTCAGGATTGCCAAAGTGTACAGCCCCAAATAGACCGCCGACAATCAGCGTCAATACAAAAGGGTTCTTTATTACTTTTCCAAAAGCCTGCAATAAAAATCCCCTGAAAAACAGTTCTTCCGCAGAAGTCTGGAGCGGCACCAATAACAGAGATGCCACAAGCAGCCACAGAAAACGTGAGGCGTCAAAATCCTGAAAAGTGTATTTCGCCGGATGAACCGCATAATCAATCCCCTGAACCACAGCCATCAGCAAGAAATAAGCGATAAAGCCAAAGAAAATGCTGCGCCAGCTGATTTTTGCATGCGGTGTAATGACTGATCGAAACGGGCGTTTCAGGATAAAGCGAACCGCCAGCCAAACCCCTGGGATCGCAAATACATAAACGATATGAGCTAAAAACAGATCAGCCAAAGAATCGGTTAACATACCTGTATCCACATCAAACGCGATATGTGGACTTAAAAGTGCAGTCAATAACATCATAAAGACATAAACAATGCTTCCAAAAAAGAATAAGCCAACCATCACCAAAAAGGAGAAAAAATATCTCCACAATGTATTGTTTCCTTCTAGAGGACGGATAAATGAATTCATTCCTTCTATGACTCTTCCTTTCAACGAGAATATTACTATATATTTGCATAATTTGGTCTACTAATCTACTGTTTTGGAAATCTTTTAAGCAAAATTAAGGCGAAAAGTGTGAATTTAGTTCTTCCATCTAGTGATTTGAACTCTGTCCCCAATGAATCAAGATACTTATAATAATGCCAAGAGGAGAATGTTCAGTCTTTCTCCCGTTATTAAAAGGGGGTTTTTTATGAATACGGGCGTCAAACCGAAACATACACATCCTTTTTCAAACGCGGCAAACCGTTTAGACCGCCTCCCGATTTCACGTGTCCACTTCCAAGTATTAACCGCTCTCGGCATTGTTTACTTCTTTGATCTTGCGGATTTATTTACCCTCAGCAATGTAGCGCCGGCACTGATCGAGCATTGGGGCATCCAGCTTTCAACCATTGCCAATGTAACGGCTGCTTCGTTTTTAGGCATGTTTTTGGGAGCATCACTTGGGGGACGGCTTTCAGATCGAATCGGCCGAAAAAAAGCCTTGAATCTATTTGTCTTCGTTTTTTCAATCGCATCGCTATGTAACGCCGCTGCTTGGGACATCCCATCCTTAATGGCGTTTCGTTTTCTCACTGGATTTGGCGTCGCAGCTGCCATGGTCATCACCAATAGCTATTTAGCAGAATTTTTCCCTTCAAGTGTTCGCGGAAAATATATTTCTTTCTGTGCCATGATCGGATTGATCGGCGTACCGATCACCAATATCGTATCAGCCTTTGTCATTCCGCTCGGCTCTTGGGGATGGAGACTTGTCTTTGTATGGGGCGCTGTTGGTCTTATTTATTTTTTCTTTATTCGGCGGCTGGAGGAATCACCCCGCTGGCATGAAAATCGCGGTGAATATGAAAAAGCCGATGCCATCCTGAAAAGGATTGAAGCAAGCGTTGAAAAAGAAAAAGGCCCGCTTCCTGCTCCGGTGCCGCAGACCGTAAGCGGACAAGTACAACATGCGGGTTACGCAGGATTATTAAAGGGGAGAAACCTGAAAATAACCATTGTGTTATCCGCGGTATGGATTTTTGAAACCTTTGGATTCTATGGCTTTGCCTCTTGGGTCCCCAGCTTGCTAAAAAGTAACGGGGTCACGATGGAAAATACATTATGGTATAACGTATTGCACTCGGTCGGCGCTCCGCTCGGCGCGTTGCTAGGTTCAATGATTTCCGAAAAATTCCAGAGAAAATGGATTTTGGCCGCCAGTGCGTTTCTGACTGCCATCGCAGGTCTTTTATATGGCATGACCTTCATTCCCATCATGATTATCGTGTTTGGTTTCATCGTCAATATTACGGAACGGGTTTTCACATCAAACTTATATGCGTATACATCTGAGCCTTTTCCAACAGAGTATCGCTCGTCAGGTAGCGGTTTAGCCTATGGGCTCGGGCGCTTTTCGAACATCTTCGGCTCATTGCTCGTCGGGTTTATCGCCGTTCAGCTCGGCTATGTCAGCGTCTTTTTCTTTATAGGCGGCTGCTGGCTCGCATGCTCCATATTGTTAATCTGCTTCGGCCCCAATACGAATGCCAAGCAGATATAAAAAATCAGTGCGGCGTTTAACCGCACTGATTTCAATTCAATTCCTTCAGCTTTCTCGCAGGGTTTCCCCCTACAACCGTATTAGCAGGGACATCCTTTGTCACTACGGAACCCGAAGCAATCACCGCGTTATCGCCGATCGTCACTCCCGGGTTTATCACTGCCCGCCCGCCAATCCAAACATTATCTCCAATTGTAACAGGCTTACCGAATTCCTTCCCCGACTTCCTAACAAGCGGGTCGAGAGGGTGACCAGCCGTGTAGATATGCACCCCTGGAGCTATCAAACAATCACATCCTATACGAACTTCACAAACATCAAGAATGACACAGTCAAAATTAACAAATGTACGATCCCCCATATGAATGTGATAGCCGTAATCACAGCGGAATGTCGGCAAAATGGTGACTTGATCACCGATCGAACCCAGCAGATTTTTCAAAAGTTCCGTTCGCACTGACTCATCTTCTGGTGATTCGTTATATTGTTTAATCAGATTTCTCGCATGTTTACGCTCTAGTGATAATTCACGGTCTTCCGAGTTGTATAATTCTCCGGCTGCCATTTTTTCTTTTTCTGTCAGCATTCAATTCACTCCAAGATGTTAAATTGTAATCTCTATTAGATTTCCTTCCTCATCTTCAATTACACTTTCATAGTAGCCGTCCCCTGTCGTCCTTGGACCGCTTACTACAGCGAATCCGTCCTGCTTTAACCTTTCTGTCAGTTCATCAACATTCTCTTTGCTTCCAGTGGAAAAAGCGATATGCGCCCAGCCTGTCATCGTTTGTGACGGCTGATCAGTCACATCTCCTTTTTTCATGATTTCCAGCCTTGCTCCGGAATGAAACGTCATAAAATACGACTTAAAATCTTTCTTCTCATTATGATAAAGAGAATTGGCTTTGCCATTAAAATACGTTTCATAAAAAGCCTTCATTCGCTCTAAATCTCTGACCCAGATGGCCGTGTGCTCAATATGCATGTCTTCCTCCTCCTTTGTCTTTCAATGAAGTTATAAGGGATGAAATGCATTTCAGTTCAAGCTTTTTTTCATGAATTGATGCTGAATTTTTATATCTATGGGATGTTCCTGCAAAAATAACGAAAATGCTGCGGTGCCCAGCTGCTCAAGATTCAGATCAAGCGATGGGAAACAGAGGGCACGGCTGATAGAGGAATTCCCTTCTCCAATGATCTCAACATCCCAGTCTTTCTTTTTGGCAAATACATAAATTCCTGCTGCCACTTCATCACTGTTTGCATAAATAGCTGTTGGAGCCCGGCCGCTTGTATAGAAATACGCACCCGCCTGCTCTCCGTCGTCCATATGATTACAGCCGGTCAGCATATGGCGGTCCTCCAGGCTTCCATAGACGGCCTGATAAGCCGCTGCTTTAACCGCCGTACTCGGGCTCTTGTCGGCGCTTCTCGCGCTTGTAAAAGCAATATGTTCATGTCCGCGGTTCTTTAGATATCGAAAGCTTTCTATGTAGGCTGCTTTTCTGTCATTGTAAGCACAAGGAATATTCATGTCTCCAGTATCCTCACAAGCAATAATCGGTCCATATTCTTGATAGGCTATCATACTGTCCCAGTGATTGGCTCGTGATGTAATAATGAGGCCATCTATTTTTTTCATTCTTAACAGCTCTAAATATTTGATTTCAATGTCGGGGTTATAGTTGGTAGGGAGGAGGGTTGTTGCATATTCATGTCTAAATGCCGCCTTTGTGATGCCGTTTACGATTTTATCAAAGCAAGGGTGATCGCTGTAAGGCAGGATTACACCGATCGTTTGAGTCTTGCCGCGAATAAGATCGATCGCAGTTCGATTCGGTGTGTAGTCTAATTCCTCCATGACTTGATGCACCAGCTTCCTTTTTTCTTCAGACACATACGGATGATGATTCAGTACACGTGACACAGTCGAAACAGATACATTCGCCAATCTCGCAATCTCTTTTATGTTTGCCATCTCTTTCTCCTTTTTCATCATAAAAAAAGCAGTAAGGATCAATCCTTACTGCTATCTCATCATATATTGATCGTAAGTTCAACAGGACAATGGTCGGAGCCCAAGACGTGTGCTGATATCTTGGCATTTTCAATCTGCCCCTTAAGACTCTCAGAAACAATAAAGTAATCCAGACGCCAGCCGATATTTCTGTCCCGGGCACCCGCACGATACGACCACCAGGAATAAGCGCCTTCCAAATCAGGGTATAAATAACGGAATGAGTCAATAAAGCCGGCTTCCAAGAAACGAGTGAATGCTCCTCTTTCTTGATCAGAAAAACCCGCGTTATTCCGGTTTGCTTTTGGATTCTTCAAATCAATTTCCTGATGAGCCACATTTAAATCACCGCACAGGATAACCGGTTTTTTCTTGTCCAATTCGAGAATAAACGCTAATAAAGCCTCTTCCCATTGCAAACGGTAATCAATGCGTTCCAGCCCTCTTTTTGCATTAGGCGTGTAAACGGTCATCACATACATGTTTTCAAATTCCAGCGTAATCACTCTGCCCTCTTGATCATGCTCTTCTATTCCGATTCCGTACATGACGTTCAGTGGCTTTTGTTTTGAAAAAACAGCCGTACCTGAATATCCTTTTTTCTCTGCATAGTTCCAATACACATGATAGCCTTCTGGTTCAAGATCCACTTGGCCATCCTGAATCTTTGTTTCCTGCAGACATACAACATCGGCATCCTCTTCTTTCAAGTAAGAAAGGAAATCCATTTTTCTCATGACAGCCCGCAGGCCATTCACATTCCAAGAAATGAGCTTCATTTTTTATCCCCCTATAAAAAAGAGCAAGAACCCGAAGGTCCTTGCTCTTTACGTATCAGCTTACTCACCAGTTACGTATGGAAGTAAAGCCATTTGACGAGCGCGTTTGATCGCTGCAGTCAATTTACGTTGGTATTTAGCGTTTGTTCCAGTTACACGACGTGGTAAAATTTTACCGCGCTCAGAAACAAACTTTCTAAGAAGATCTACATCTTTGTAGTCGATGTGCGTGATACCGTTAGAAGTGAAATAACACACTTTACGGCGCTTCGCACGACCGCCTCTGCGTCCTCCTGCCATTGTCATTTCCCTCCTTTCTTTGTCAATTTAGCGATATTCTCATTAGAATGGAAGATCATCATCCGAGATGTCAATCGGCTTGCCGTCGTTGGCAAATGGGTCATCATTAAAGCTGTTCCCCTGATTGCGTCTCTGGTTGTTTTGATTTCCCCCGAATGGATTATCATTTTGGCCTCCGCCAAAGTACTGGCCTCCGCCGCTGTTTCCTTCGTTGTATCCACCTGAACCAGAACCGCCGCCGCTTTTCGGCTCAAGAAATTGAACACTTTCAGCTTGGACCTCGGTCACGAAGACACGCTGCCCTTGCTGGTTTTCATAGTTTCTTGTTTGTAAACGGCCATCTACGCCTGCAAGGCTTCCTTTTTTCAGGAAGTTTGCAACGTTTTCGGCTTGTCTTCTCCAAGTGACACAATTAATGAAATCGGCCTCACGTTCTCCAGACTGGTTCGTAAATGTACGATTCACAGCAAGAGTAAACGTGGCAACAGCCGCACCGTTTGGCGTATAACGAAGCTCTGGGTCTTTTGTCAGTCTTCCGACTAATACAACTCGGTTAAGCATAAGAAAGACCACCTTTTACCATTATATATTTCAAAATTGCTTATTCTTCTTCTTTAACAACAATGTGGCGAATGATATCGTCACTGATCTTAGCTAGACGGTCAAATTCTTGAACTGCCGCAGCATCAGCTTGAACGTTTACGATTTGGTAGAAACCGTCGCGGAAATCGTTGATTTCGTAAGCTAGACGACGTTTACCCCAATCCTTTGTTCCAGTGATCTCCGCACCGTTAGAAGTCAGAACGTTGCTGAAACGCTCGATAACTGCTTTTTTAGACTCATCGTCAATGTTTGGGCGGATAATGTACATAACTTCGTACTTTCTCATCTGTTTGCACCTCCTTTTGGACTAAGCGGCCCGTAATGGGCAAGGAGCAATAATTCTATTACTCACAATTTTATATTATACCAAAGCTCTTGTCCCTTTACAACTGCATCCTATACATTAAATCGGAAATGAATAACATCTCCGTCTTTTACCACGTAGTCTTTTCCTTCAAGACGGACTTTTCCGGCTTCCTTCGCTCCTGCCATGCCGCCGCCCGCAAGAAGATCATCATAAGCAACCGTTTCAGCGCGAATGAAGCCGCGCTCAAAGTCACTATGAATAATTCCAGCGCATTCAGGGGCCTTCATGCCTTTTTTGAATGTCCAAGCTCTGACTTCCTGCTCACCGGCTGTGAAATATGTTGCCAGCCCAAGCAGCGAGTAAGATGCTTTAATCAGCTGATCAAGACCTGACTCTTCAATTCCCAGCTCTTCAAGGAACATTTGCTTCTCATCGCCTTCAAGCTCAGCGATTTCGGATTCAATCTTCGCACAAACGACGATGACTTCTGCGTTTTCGCCGGCAGCGTATTCACGAATCTTCGCTACATATTCATTGCCAGACGGGTCAGCCACTTCCTCTTCACTTACGTTTGCAACATACAAAATAGGCTTTGACGTCAGCAAATGAAGCTGCTTTACAAGCTTTTGCTGCTCTTCAGTAAACTCAACAGAACGAGCAGGCTTTTCATTTTCAAACGCTTCTTTCAGTTTAGTCAAAATGTCAAACTCAAACACAGCCTCTTTATCTTTTTGCTTTGCAAGCTTGCTGACACGTGTAATCCGCTTTTCAACTGTTTCCATATCAGCGAGAATCAGCTCAAGATTGATCGTTTCGATATCATCAATCGGATCAACTTTACCGGAAACGTGTGTAATATTATCATCAGAAAAAGCACGGACAACGTGGCAGATCGCGTCAACTTGGCGAATATGAGAAAGGAATTTGTTACCGAGACCTTCTCCTTTTGACGCGCCTTTTACGATTCCTGCAATATCAGTGAATTCAAAAGCAGTCGGCACAGTCTTCTTCGGTTTGACCAGCTCAGTCAGCTTTCGCAGACGATCGTCCGGTACTTCTACAATTCCCACGTTCGGATCAATTGTACAGAACGGGTAGTTGGCTGATTCGGCACCGGCCTGTGTAATTGCGTTAAATAATGTTGATTTCCCGACGTTCGGCAAACCGACAATTCCAGCTGTTAAAGCCATTCTTTCATCTCCTCTATATAAAACCGTCATTGCATTAACGTATTTTGAACCTAGAGCAATTATAAGGAGGTTCACTGGAAAAGACAAGCTGACAAAAAAGCATTTTCAGCCTGCTGAACCCTCTCATTATGCTTTTTTCAAGCCCACTAAACAGTCAAAAAGCGTACTTCCCATTCCATTATCAGAATTTGTATCATTTGTCAGCGTATTGACGGAGCCGCCAAAAGCCGCCCACATGCCTTCATCTACATTTATCGTCTTCGGATGAGCCTGTTTCATCACTTTAACTTTACCATTCAAACGGCCCCGATCATTGAAAATGACAACCTCGTCTCCATCCTGAAGATCCCGCTCAGCCGCTATATCTGAAGAAATATCGACCTGTATGTGCTGAAGCTTCTCGATGAACGGAACATGCTGTGAATGATTAGAGCGCTGCGGATGAATGGACAAAAGCGTGTAAGGGTATTTTTCGGCAAGTTCTTCGTTATGGTAAACAGACTCCTCAGGCACTTCCAATTGAAGTGCACCGCTAAATCCTTTTTCTTCAGCTAAAGAAGAGGTAAACTCAAATTTTCCGCTTGGCGTCAGAAACGTAAAGTCTTCCCACGGCACCTGTTTAACCGGAAGCGGCAGATGGCCTTTTTCTTTCAAGTGCTCAAGCGTTACACCGTCTGCCTCCAATGAAGAAAGCCCCATCTCCAAAAGTTCTTCAGTACTGTGTTCAAAAAGCTCTCCAAATCCAAGGCGCTTTGCAAGCTCTGACCATATCCATCTGTCTGACTTCGCTTCGCCCTGCGGTTCCACCAGCTTCTTCCCATACTGAACATAATGATGGTACATACTGGAATAATAAATATCCTCTTCTTCAAAAACAGTGGCAGTCGGCAAAACATAGTCGCACAGCTTTGCCGTATCGGTCATGATGGAATCAATCGCTACTGTCACCGGAACCTTTTCAAACGCCCGTCTTACTTTATTTGTGTTTGGCACCTGAGTCAGCGGGTTCCCGCATGTCACGATAATCATCTCGATCGCAGGATCATCAGCGGTTAAAACCTCTTCAGCCTGTGTCATCATTGAAAAAGAACGTGATGTCGTTTTTAATTCCGGCAGCGTCAGCTTCGTTTTTGCAAAACTTTCACCAATCTGGACATTGCCAAAATTTGCGCCGCCGCCTTTAATACCAACGTTTCCGCTTGCCGCAACAAGCGCATCAATCCAGCGAATCGTCCCGCCGCCATTTTTATACCGCTGCATACCAAGCCCCATAAAAGTAGACACCGGACCATCCGCATACAGACCTGCAAGAAACTCCAGCTCTTCCATCGTAGTTTCTGTTTTCGCAGTAAACTCCTCGAAAGAAACCGTGCTCAAAAGCTCTTTTACATCATCAAACCCGACAGAATGCTGAGAAATAAAATCCTCATCCGTTCTTCCCGTCTCGATCAGAACCTTCAAAACAGCCGCGGCAAGCCAGCCATCCATTCCCGGCTTTACAGAAATATAACGGTCAGCCAGTTTTGCAGTCGGATTAAAAATCGGATCAATCACCGTCAGTGTTGCGCCCTTTTTCTTTACCTGCTGCAAATGGTGATAAAGGTGCATATTTGTCCTTGATACATTTCTGCCCCACACAACGACGTGTTTGCTGTTGTAAATATCAAGCGGCCCGTGCCCATACGACCGGCCGAAATCCCAGCTTTGCGCCTCTATACCCGAGCCCCAGCAAATGCTTCCGACAATCTCAGTCACACCGCCATACGCATTAAAAAAACGCTGATCTAGCGCTTTTAATAAACCGTTATTGGCATAATCATGGCTGTGCAAAACTGCTGTTGTTTCTGACGTCTCCTGAATGTCCCGAAGTTTATCGGCAATTTCATCAAGAGCCTGCTCCCAGGAAATCCGCACAAACTCGCCATTTTGTTTTTTCATCGGATAACGAAGCCGATCAGGCGAATTTGTTTTCGTCTCTAGCATTCTGCCGCGGCCGCAGATTTTCCCTTCCGTAATCGGATGGTTTGGATCTCCGTCCACTTTTGTTACCTTTCCGTCATCAACAGTCACCACAAAACCGCAGCTGTCCCAGCAATTCAGAGGGCATGCTGACTGATGCACTTTGCTCATCGCCGTCTTCTCCTTACCTTCTATATGAAAAAGCATGAGTGTCAGCCTTTTTATGAAGTAGGCTCCTCATGCTTGACCAGTACTTTTTTTACTTTTCTTTCAAATTCTTTTCTCGGAATCATCACGCTGTGAGAGCAACCCTCACATTTAATCCGAATATCCATTCCCATACGTATAATTTTCCATCTGTTTGCTCCGCATGGGTGCGGTTTCTTCATTTCTACAACATCATTCAGGCCAAAGTCTTTATCCGCCAAGACCCTTCACCTCTCTTCATAAACTGCTGAATCTATTGTACAAAAAAACTGATCATTAGAGCAATCATCATACCCAAAAAGAAAGGAATCCTCTTATTTCCATTTACTTAAAATAGGGTATAACAGCAAACAAACTAATAGATAAAGATTCAGCATTCCATAAATAGGATATAAAAAAGCGATTAAATCGGAAAAACCGAAAGAAGTAAAAGGCACCATCAACACTAACAGAATCAATACGATCATCCATCTAGGCATGTGAAGAAAAGCCATCAGCCGGCTGGATAATCCAAATAAACCAGCCACCGTCGTCGTATATATCGCAAGGCACAGCACCGCAGTCATACATAAAAAAAGAAGATAAGGGGCACCCTCCAGAATGGCAAACAGCGGAATTTCAAATTGAGAAAGGGAACCAGCCAGTTCTACCAACGTTTCATTATATACAAAAGAGATCACGCCAAAAATAAGACCGCTGGCCACACTGGCGATTTTAGCTTCCCCCAGCCCTTTCATTTCTTTCCCGACAGACGATAAAATCGCGACAACCGAAAGAATATTTAAAGAAGTAAACGTAATGCTGGCAGGCCAGTTATACTGCCGGCTCAAATCTATCGTCCACGTATGGTGATGAGTGCTCTGAAATGAAAATAACGCATACATCAGCCCGGCAACTAAAATAGGAATTAAAATGCCATTCACAGATAAAATCCCTTTCACATCCCAGAAAAACAAACACACCGTCACGATGCAAAGCAGCGCAATTCCCCACCAAAAAGGGAGCTTGTACATTTGCAGCGTCACTCCGCCTCCGGCGATCATCACCATGGTTGTAGAAAATAAATAAAAGACAATGAGAATATCATAAATTTTCGCCAGCCACGGTCCCATTAAATGTTCAAGAACCGGAAGAAAGTGAGTGGATTGAACCTTAAAACTGATTTTCATCACAATATAAGACGAGAAAATGAACATCACTGTAAACAGCACAATAGCCAGTCCGCTTTCTGCGCCAAAAAACTGCCATATCTCCTGACCGCTTGCATATCCGGCGCCGATCAGGCTGCCTAATATAAGCAGCATCCACCTCATTCCGGCTCTCCACAACATTATCACCTCATAAGTACAGAGTTCAGCTTGTTTCCGTTATTGTTACTATATAGAGCGCTAATAATAAAAATGCCTATTTTCATAGGAAAACAAAAAATAATGGTTGAATGTGAAAATATCATACAAAATACTCGTAAAAAAAAGACCACCTAAACAGGCAGTCAAAATACAAAATCCCATCCTTCACTTTCCTACCATTCCTTTATACGCTCTTCACCAAGATATCATGTTCAATCATTCAGTTATTCCGATCTTATCGTAAACTCCATTAGGTGTTCCAAGCATATTAATGATACCTCCATTACCAAAACAGCAGACCATATCTTGCTTCACCTGAAGCGCTGCGGCACAATACTTGTAAATAACCTCTATCTTTTCCTCTTTGTATCCAAAAATCCGTAAACAGACACAAAGCATAAAAAACCTAACTGCTGGATATAATGTAAACAACCTTACATACCAAAAAAACACATCCCTAGCAATTCCGATATCTAACAAGGAAGTGAAACCTATGAATCGAAAAGGCGGGCTTTTTTCTTCTCAGGAACGAGTAAAGCAATATGTTTCACATACAGATACAGCTGCAGCAAAACAAATACAAACAATTCTTTCTTCATCCTTACGTAAAGCTGCCGGCAGACCGATTGTTGTGGTTTGTATCGGAACAGACCGTTCAACTGGTGACTCATTAGGCCCGCTCGTAGGAATGAAACTCAAACAGATGCAGCTCACCAGATTCCACGTCTACGGCACCCTGTCTGATCCTGTGCACGCTGTAAACATGAAGGACAAATTGATGGAAATTCACAAATTACATAAAAACCCATTTATTGTAGCAGTTGATGCTTGCTTAGGGCGTGTGAAAAGCGTAGGTTCATTCCAGATCGGAGATGGCCCACTAAAGCCTGGTGCCGGTGTACAGAAGGATCTTCCTGAGGTAGGAGATCTCCATGTGAATGGAATTGTAAATGTTAGCGGTTTCATGGAGTACTTTGTTTTACAAAATACAAGGCTTCACTTGGTCATGAATATGGCAAATGTTCTTGCTGAAGGACTGAGTTTAACAGATCGAACAGAGTGGAGGCAGGAACGGCTTAATCCGTTGCAAAGACTCACAGGACGATTATAAAACAAAAAACCATCTTCAATAGAGATGGTTTTCTTTCATTTACGATTCTCGTTCTGATAAAAGCTCTAAGATCCGTTCAAGATCCTCATTGGAGAAAAACTCAATTTCGATTTTGCCTTTTTTCTTTTGTCTCTTAATATTTACTGTTGTACCAAAATAATTTTGGAGATACGATTCCCGTTCTTTGATAATCGCATCTTTTACAGGCTCTTTTTTCTTTGTTTCACGTGGAACATTCTGATTTAATTGTTGAATCAGCTGCTCAAGCTGGCGAACGTTAAGCTGTTCTGCAATCACTTTTTGCACAAGCGGTTCAAGCTTGTTTTTATTTTTCAAACCAAGAAGTGTGCGGCCATGCCCCATAGAGAGCGTGCCTTCCGCAATCAGCTGCTGAATGTTCTCAGGCAATGTCAGCAATCTTAAATGGTTGGCAATATGCGGTCTGCTTTTTCCGAGACGTTTTGCAAGCTGCTCTTGCGTGACATCTAAGTGTTTGAGCAAAGAGTCATAAGCCTGAGCCTCTTCCAGCGGTGATAAATCCTCACGCTGAAGGTTTTCCAGTAAAGCAATTTCTCTCATTAACGCCTCTGATAATTGACGGACAATCGCTGGAACTGTTTCTAAACCTGCAAGCTTTGCCGCCCGAAAGCGCCGTTCACCCGCAACGATATCATAGCCTTTTAAAGATTTTCTGACGATAAGCGGCTGGAGAATGCCATGCTGCAGCACAGATTCCTTGAGCTCAGCTAGAGCTTCGTCGTCAAAGTGTTTTCTTGGCTGATAAGGATTAGGGCGTAAATCGGTAACTTTGATTTCCTCAACTGTCTCTTCAGACAAATCAACCTGATTAAACAACGCATTAATCCCTTTTCCAAGGCCTTTAGCCATTCGCAGCCACTTCCTTTGCTAAATCTAAATATACTTCCGCACCTCTTGACCGCGGATCGTATAAAATGATGGGTTTACCGTGACTCGGTGCCTCACTCAGACGGACATTACGCGGAATAACAGTCTGATATACTTTATCTCTAAAGTATTTTTTTACCTCTTCAATCACTTGAATGCCAAGATTTGTCCGGGCATCAAGCATCGTCAGCAATACGCCTTCAATCATTAAATCCGTATTCAAATGCTTTTGCACAAGACGTACTGTATTTAATAATTGGCTCAGTCCCTCCAAGGCATAATATTCGCACTGTACAGGAATCACAACTGAATCTGAAGCAGTCAGCGCGTTAATTGTCAGCAATCCCAATGACGGAGGACAATCAATAATAATATAATCATAATTCTGCTTCACTGCTTCAAGCGCTCTCTTAAGTCTGACTTCTCTTGAAATTGTCGGAACCAGCTCGATCTCAGCTCCTGCAAGCTGTATCGTCGCAGGAATCACATCCAAATTCTCTACTGAAGTTGCTTTAATAATATCTATTACATCTGCATCATCTACTAAAATATCGTACACACACTGATCTACATCGGCTTTTTCAATCCCCAATCCGCTCGTTGCATTCCCCTGCGGATCAATATCTACCAGCAGAACCCTTTTCCCTATGTAAGCTAAGCATGCTCCAAGGTTGACAGACGTCGTTGTTTTTCCGACTCCGCCTTTTTGGTTCGTAATTGCTATGATTTTTCCCACGATGTCACCTACTTTCACATGAACATGTACTGTCATGTTTCTATTTTATCAAAAAAAGATTAAAGCGTTTCACTTTTTTCATCATTTTGTTTTTTATCAGAAGGGAATATTTGAAAATTAAATCAGCGCTTTATTGCTTTCTCTTATAAATTCTTAAACTGATATGTTTTTTTGACTTAAAAAAGGGATTTCTAATAGAAAAAAAGAAGAAGTTACAATGCAGAAAGTACAAACAGGACGGTGATCATATGGTTTACAAAACAAAAAGAGATGCACCCGTTACTCTTATGATTGTGTTTCTCATATTACTGATACAAGCAGATGCCATAGTTCCTTTTGTGCTGGGACATATGAGGATATCCGGCTGGATCATTTTTGTTCTGCTGACTCTTTTCAACGTGCTCATCATTTGGAGTTTCATTGATCTGAAATATGTATTGAAGGAGCACCGTTTGATCATTAAAGCTGGATTGATCAAACATCAAATTCCTTACGAAAAAATCGACAAAGTGATTCAGCAAAAGAAGCTGTGGTCAGGTTTTCGGCTTATTGGCTCACGGCGTGCGATTACGATTTATTATCGGGGAGGCTGGGGACATGCAGTCATTTCTCCACAAAACACGGAAGAATTTATCCACAAGCTCAAAGAAAAGAATTCTAATATAACAATTGTAACTAAAAGTAATTAATTCCCTTTTAGCGAAAAAGCTCTCCTGGACAGCAGGAGAGCTTTTATTTTGGTATGCGAATCGTCAATTGAATATATTCTTCAAATTCCTCTTCTTCCGTATTCAATTTTACGCCGCTGTCTTCAACCATTGACAGTGACTGGCGAATCGTGTTCATTGCAATTCTAGTATCCCTGCTGAACGCTTTGCGTCTAGGCTTTGGTTTTCTCTGGCCTTGCTCCAGCATTTTAACCACGCGGTCTTCTGTCTGCTTTACATTTAAGCTTTTCTCAATTATCTCTGTGAGCAGTGTGACTTGGAGCTCAGGCTGTTTCAGGGGAATCAGCGCTCTGGCATGACGCTCTGTGATTTTCTTCTCCATGATTGCGTCTTGAACCGGCTGAGGCAGCTTTAATAGCCGCAGTTTGTTCGCAATCGTTGACTGCCCTTTTCCTAAACGCTGCGCCAGTGCTTCCTGTGTTAAATCATGAAGCTCAAGGAGCCTTGCGTAGGCATGCGCTTCCTCAATCGAAGACAATTCCTCACGTTGCAAATTTTCAATTAACGCCACTGAAGCGGTTTCCGTGTCGGAAAAATCCTTAATAATGGCCGGAATCTTTTCCCACTCGAGCGATTGCACCGCTCTCCAGCGTCTTTCACCTGCAATGAGTTCGTATTGGCCTTCTTCTTCTGTATGCCTGACAACAATCGGCTGAATAATGCCGTGTGTATGAATGGTCATTGCTAACTCTTTGATTTTTTCATCTGAGAAAATGGTGCGTGGCTGAAAACGGTTGGGAACGATAGCATTTACCGGTATTTCCAGAATCTCTTCTTTGTTTGTCTCATGTTCAGCAATCTCCGGTTCCTGTTCCTTCTCACCAAGCCCGAAGAAACGAGAGAATGAATGCTTCATGTACCTACACCACCTTTAAAAACTGCCATTTTTATAATTCTATTTTCTCATGGTTTTTCCTGCTGTACCGTCATTAATTTTAAAGAAATGATGATGGTATTGTCATATCAGGCTGTCTAAATTACCCTTCAATTGGCGATTTATTAGGAGTTCCCGGTTTTCTTGGATACTTCTTAGGTGTATTTTTGATCTTGCGTATCACCATAATATTACGATCGCTTTCTTCAATAGGCAGCTTAAAGGAATGGGTATTCTCAAGTTCTCCTCCAAGCGTTGTGATTGCTTTTTTCCCCGCGTTTAATTCTTCTTCAGCAGATGCGGCTTTTAAAGCAACAAATAAACCGTTTTTCTTAACCAGAGGCAGGCAAAGCTCACTTAAAACAGAGAGTCTCGCAACCGCTCGCGCTGTCACGATATCATAGCTTTCCCTTACGTCCTTCCGTTGTCCGAATGTTTCAGCTCTGTCATGGCAAAATGTCGTATTCTCCAATTGTAAAGCTTCAGACAGCTTTTCTAAAAACGTTATTCGTTTGTTTAGTGAATCTACGATTGTGACATGAAGGTGCGGAAAACATATTTTAATCGGCAGACTCGGAAAACCCGCTCCCGCTCCGACATCACAAATCGTATTCATCTGATTGAAGTCGACATAAAATGCAGCTGTAATGGAATCATAAAAATGCTTCAGATAAACTTCTTTTTTCTCTGTAATCGAAGTCAGATTGATTTTTTCATTCCACTCAACCAGCATATCGTAATACAGCTCAAATTGCTCCAGCTGACGAGGAGAAAGGGAGATCCCTTTTTCCGCCAGTCCAGAAGTGAATTCTTCAATATTCATGCCGTCATCCTTTCTACTCGGCTATCTTCGCAATGCGGCCCTGCTCTAAATATACCAATAGAATTGAAATGTCTGCCGGGTTCACACCGGAAATACGGGAAGCTTGGGCAACAGACAAAGGCCGTACGTTTTTCAGCTTTTGACGAGCCTCGGTTGCAATCCCCTTAATTGCGTCATAATCAATTCGATCAGGGATTTTTTTGTTTTCCATCTTCTTCAGTTTTTCCACTTGCTGAAGCGATTTTTCAATATATCCTTCATATTTCACTTGGATTTCTACTTGTTCTGCCACGTCTTGAGGAACCGGCACTTCTGGCGGCGCCAGTTTTGTCACAGTTTCATAGTTCATTTCAGGACGTTTCATCAAGTCTGTGCCGCGTACCCCATCTTTCAATTCGCTTCCGCCAAGAGAACGGATATATTCTTGATTTTCTGGAGACGGCTTGATAATCACAGAATGCAGACGTTTTTTCTCCGCTTCGATCGCCGCTTTTTTCTTCTCAAAAGCCGCAAATCGCTCATCAGAAATCAATCCAATGCGGTGGCCGATTTCTGTCAGACGCAGATCTGCATTGTCATGACGAAGAAGCAATCTGTATTCAGCGCGAGATGTCAAAAGACGGTATGGCTCATTTGTCCCTTTCGTCACAAGGTCATCAATGAGAACACCAATGTAGGCGTCAGAACGGCTTAGAATCACTTCTTCTTTTCCAAGCGCTTTTCGTCCTGCATTGATTCCCGCCATAATCCCTTGTCCCGCAGCTTCTTCATAACCGGATGTTCCGTTAATTTGGCCGGCAGTGTAGAGATTGGTAATTTTTTTCGTTTCAAGCGTCGGCCATAGCTGAGTCGGTACAATCGCATCGTACTCAATCGCATAGCCGGCTCTCATCATTTGAACGTTTTCCAGGCCCGGAATCGTTGCAAGCATTCTTTGCTGCACGTCCTCTGGAAGACTGGTAGACAAACCTTGAACATAAACTTCCTGCGTATTTCTGCCTTCTGGCTCAAGGAAAATTTGATGACGCGGTTTATCATTAAAACGAACAACTTTATCTTCAATTGACGGGCAGTATCTCGGACCTGTACCTTTGATCATACCGGAATACATCGGTGAACGGTGCAGGTTGCTGTCAATAATCTCATGTGTCTCAGGGCTCGTATATGTCAGCCAGCAAGGAAGCTGATCTGTGATATATTCAACTGTTTCATATGAGAAAGCGCGAGGCACTTCGTCACCAGGCTGAATTTCCGTTTTGCTGTAATCAATCGTGTCGCTTTTGACGCGAGGCGGCGTACCTGTTTTAAAACGAACAAGGTCGAAGCCCAGTTCTTCCAAATGCTCAGAAAGCTTAATAGAAGGCTGCTGGTTGTTCGGACCGCTTGAGTAAGAAAGATCACCGAGAATGATACGTCCTCTCAAATATGTTCCTGTCGTCATAACAACTGCTTTCGCACGGTAATTCGCACCGGTTTGTGTAATGACACCGCGGCACTCGCCGTCTTCAATGATCAGACGCTCTACAATTCCTTGCAGCAGCGTTAAGTTTGGTTCTTTTTCAAGCGTATTTTTCATTTCATGCTGATATTGGAATTTATCTGCTTGCGCACGCAGCGCACGGACAGCAGGACCTTTTCCTGTATTCAGCATTCTCATTTGAATATGCGTTTTATCAATATTTCTGCCCATTTCTCCGCCAAGCGCGTCAATTTCGCGGACGACAATCCCTTTTGCAGGGCCGCCGACAGACGGATTACATGGCATAAACGCAACCATATCTAAGTTGATGGTCAAGACAAGCGTTTTGGCGCCTTGACGTGCTGATGCGAGGGCAGCCTCAACACCGGCATGCCCGGCGCCAATCACTATCACATCGTATTGGCCTGCTTCATACCCCATGATTCTAGTTCCTCCTTTATTTATTTTCCTAAACAGAACTGTGAAAAGAGCTGATCAATTAAGCTTTCATGGACAGCGTCTCCAATGATTTCGCCCAGAAGCTCCCAGCATCTTGTAAGATCAATCTGCACCATGTCGATCGGGACATCCTGTTCGATGCCGCTAAGCGCGTCTTCAATGGCGCTTTTTGCTTCCTGTAAAATTGAAATATGGCGTGTATTGCTGACATACGTTAAATCTCCGCTTTCAATAGCACCTGTATAGAACAGTGATTGAATCGCTTCCTCCAAATCATTAACGCCTTCTTCTTTTAGAAGAGATGTCGTTACAACAGGACGTCCATTGGCCAGCTCGCGTACACGTTCTATGTCAATTTTCGCCTCGAGGTCAGTCTTATTCATAATGACGATGACGTCCATTCCCTCAACGGCTTCAAAAAGCTTTACGTCTTCTTCAGAAAGCTCTTCACTATAATTAAGCACAAGTAAAATCAGGTCTGCTTCCTTCAGAACCTGACGAGAGCGTTCAACACCTATTCGTTCAACAATATCCTCTGTTTCACGAATACCTGCAGTATCAACAAGACGAAGCGGAACACCTCTTACATTTACGTATTCCTCAATCACATCCCGTGTCGTACCCGGAATATCGGTAACAATAGCTTTTGCCTCATGAACCAGGCTGTTAAGAAGAGAAGACTTTCCGACATTCGGACGGCCGATAATGACAGTAGAAAGACCTTCCCGCAAAATTTTGCCCTGCTCAGATGTTCTAAGCAGCGCCTCAATTTCTTTTTTAACGGAGCTTGCCTTTTCAACTAAAAGCTGATGTGTCATTTCTTCTACATCATCATACTCCGGATAATCTATATTTACCTCAACATGGGCCAGCGTTTCTAAAATATCATCGCGTAAACGGCGCACCAAAGCAGAGAGACGCCCTTCCATTTGATTCATAGCGACGTTCATTGCCCGATCCGTTTTCGCTCTGATTAAGTCCATCACCGCTTCCGCCTGTGAAAGGTCGATTCGCCCATTTAAAAACGCGCGTTTCGTGAATTCACCAGGCTCCGCCAGTCTCGCTCCCTCTCTTAAGGCGAGCTGGAGCACTTGGTTTACTGTCACAATTCCCCCGTGGCAGTTTATTTCTATAACATCTTCACGTGTAAAAGTTCTCGGTGCTTTTAACACCGATACCATTACTTCCTCCACGACCCGATCCGTACGTTTGTCTACAATATGGCCGTAATGAATCGTGTGTGATTCGACCGAACTGATCGTTTTCCCTTTCGGCCCTTTATACATTCTGTCGGCGATCTGGATTGCTTCCGGTCCGCTCAGCCGCACAATAGCAATCGCACCCTCTCCCATCGGTGTAGAAATGGCCGCAATTGTATCCATGTTGTTCACCTCTCTTTTCTATACTCTCATTCATCTATATAAAAAAATATTTTATTATGCCAAAACTAAAAGATAACATAGTTTGGTTCGAAGTGGAAGATGTGTTATCCACAGACTTAGAAATTCATCCCTTATTACTTTAACTTATCCACATGTGAATAACAATTAATTTTATTTCCTGAACTTCCTTTTTATCAACAGGATACACCTAAAAAGGAAAAACTTAAACGGAAAAAGCTTGATATTACAAGGAAAAATAGATTTTTCTATACAAAAAAACCGAAGCTCCGATTTTTACCGGACTTCGGTTTTTTGTTATCTTTTCTGGGAAATAACGAGGTGGCGATTTTCGCCTTCACCCATTGAATACGTTTCGATCTGCTGATTTGCATATCTGGAAAGAGCATCATGAATGATTTTTCTTTCACTGGACGGCATCGGTTCTAAATGAACATCTTTTTTCGTTTTCAAAACCTGGTCTGCCAGTCTCACAGCCAGCTGACTCAGCGTCTCTTTCCTTTTCAAACGGTAGTTTTCTGCATCTACCGTCACATTTAAATACTGATCTGAATAACGATTAAGGACAAGCTGGGTCAAAGTTTGAAGTGCATTTAAGGTTTGTCCTCTTTTTCCAATTAACAATGCCGCTTTTTCACCCGTTATATGGAAAATCACTGCCTTTTTGCTTTCTTTTACAGTCACATCAGACTTTCCGGCAATGGATTCGGCAATTCTTTCAAGATACATCTTTGTTTCCTGAATCGGATCAAATTTTTCAGCCAGCTTCACGATTGCCGGCTTTTTGCCGAATATACCAAGAAAACCTTTGTTTCCCTCTTCAATAACGGTAATTTCAACTTCATCCTTCGTTAATTGCAGTTCTCGTAATCCGGACTGTACTGCTTCATCGACATTTCGCCCTGCAGCAGTCACATTCCTCACTTTTTCTTTCCTCCGGCTTTTTGCGGCTGAGGATCTTTTTTAATATCAGGCCCTTTAATGAGGAAAGTTTGCGCAATCATAAACAAGTTACCGACTACCCAATAAAGAGAAAGCGCCGCCGGGAAGTTGATCGCAAACACAATGATCATAATCGGCATAATCCAAAGCATCATTGCCATTTGCGGATTTTGCTGCGCATTGCCCGCCATCATTAATTTTTGCTGTACGAAAGTGGCAACACCGGCAACAATCGGAAGAATATAGAAAGGATCTTTTTCTCCTAAGTCAAACCATAAGAAACTGTGCTCTGAAATCGCCTGTGTTCTCATGATCGCATGATAGAATCCGATTAAAATCGGCATTTGAATTAAAATCGGGAAACACCCTGCCAATGGGTTGACGCCATGCTTTTGAAATAAAGCCATTGTTTCCTGCTGAAGTTTTTGCTGCGTTTTTTGATCCTTTGAGCTGTATTTTTCTTTGAGCTTTTGCATTTCCGGCTGTAAAGCCTGCATCGCTTTCGAGCTTCTCAGCTGCTTGATCATCAGCGGCAAAATTAATAAACGGATTAAAATTGTAACAATAATAATTGACAGTCCATAGTTGTCTCCCGTCAATTTCGCAACATACGTAATGAGCTCAGACAATGGAAATACTACGTACTTGTCCCAAAAATGCGGACTATCTGCAGTGATCGGCTCTTTGACACTCGAGCATCCAGCCAATAGCATGAATACGCCGACCATACTTAATAGCAACCATATTCTCCTTTTCAACAACATTTCCTCCTATAATCATTCTTTACACTCTCTTATTACAAAACATACTTGTATGTATTTTAGCATCTTTCAGTTTTAAATGGTGTCTTTTTCTGATCAACCAGAAAGGAAGCGCTTTTAAAAGTTTTAAGAAAGCAGTGGCATCTACTTTTTTGACGAAGTTTTCTTATATAATGAGGCCTTCCTGAATAAATGCTGCAGACTTTTTTTCGTTTCCTCAAATGTCAGCTGACTTGCTGGTTTTCTGGCGATAATAATGTAATCCTTTTGCTTCAGTCTGTCTCTCTCTTCTAGAAAAGCTTGCCGGATCAAACGTTTTATCCGATTTCGCATTACTGCATTGCCAATTTTTTTGCTGACGGAAAGGCCAACGCGCAGCTCATCGTTTTCAGGCTGATCAAGCGTATATAAGACAAACTGGCGATTCGCTACTGATGTGCCATGCTTGAACACTTTTTGAAAATCTTCATTTTTCTTTAAACGATTTCGCTTCTTCAAATTGACTCACTCCGATACTGGCTGGCAGAAACTTTTAATTTTATTTGAAAATGAGATGCGCAGAGACAGGGAGATCCCCCTGCTCATACACATCACATATATCTTTTCCCTTAAAGTGAAAAAAGACCACTGACATTATTCAGTGGCCTAAGCTGATAATACTTTTCTGCCTTTGCGGCGACGGCGTGCTAAAACTAGACGACCGTTTTTTGAACTCATACGGCTTCTGAAGCCATGAACTTTACTGCGTTTACGGTTATTCGGTTGGAATGTTCTTTTCATTTATGACACCTCCCTCGAGGAATAGCTGTTAAAGACAGTCTTACTTATTATATTTGCGTTACCTATTCATTGTCAACTTCACTAGTGCTTTTATTTCTTGCAACCATAATAGGATACCATACCTTCTCGACTTTCGAAACCTTATTTTTCAGATTCCTGAAATTAACGAAAAAAAAGTCCTGATTCAATTAACATTCTGAGCTGAAAATACGCGATGTGGATATCTTTTTCCCCTTTTTTCAATATCCACAAAGGTTATCGACAACATTTTCACACCGCCAACCCCTGTGGACAATTTTTTTCAACAGGTTGTCCGCTTTGTGGATAAGATTGTGACAACCATTGCAAGCTCTCGTTTAATTTGGTATTATATTTGTGTTTTAACTCTTGATTACTAATCTTGCTTTCACTCATTATCCACAAACTGTGGATAACTTGTGGATTGATTTCACACAGCATGTGTAGAAAGTTGTCCACAAGTTGTGAAATTTGTCGAAAAGCTATTTATCTACTATATTATATGTTCTCAACATTTAATGTGTACGAATGGTTACCGCCATTTGCTCTTTTTTTGTGTTCTATAACAGGAAAAGACGTTATTTTCTTAGAAAAGGAGGGACGTGCCGGAAGATGGAAAATATATTAGACCTGTGGAACCAAGCCCTTGCTCAAATCGAAAAAAAATTGAGCAAACCGAGTTTCGAGACTTGGATGAAATCAACGAAAGCCCACTCACTGCAAGGAGATACATTGACAATTACCGCTCCTAATGAATTTGCCAGAGACTGGCTGGAGTCCAGATACTTGCATCTCATTGCAGATACTATATATGAATTAACCGGGGAAGAATTGAGCATTAAGTTTGTCATTCCTCAAAATCAAGATGTCGAAGACTTTATGCCAAAACCGCAAGTCAAAAAAGCGGTAAAAGAAGATACATCTGATTTTCCTCAAAATATGCTCAACCCAAAATATACATTTGATACTTTTGTCATCGGATCTGGAAACCGATTCGCTCACGCAGCTTCCCTGGCAGTAGCGGAAGCACCTGCAAAAGCATACAACCCTTTATTTATCTATGGGGGCGTTGGCTTAGGGAAAACACACTTAATGCATGCGATCGGCCATTATGTAATAGATCATAATCCTTCTGCCAAAGTGGTTTATCTGTCTTCTGAGAAATTTACTAACGAGTTCATCAACTCTATTCGAGATAATAAAGCAGTTGATTTTCGCAATCGCTACCGAAATGTTGATGTGCTTTTGATAGATGATATTCAATTTTTAGCCGGGAAAGAACAAACGCAAGAAGAATTTTTCCATACTTTTAACACGCTGCACGAAGAAAGCAAACAAATCGTCATTTCAAGTGATAGACCGCCTAAAGAAATTCCGACACTTGAAGACAGATTGCGTTCACGATTTGAATGGGGTCTGATTACAGATATCACGCCTCCTGATTTAGAAACGAGAATTGCGATTTTAAGAAAAAAAGCCAAAGCGGAAGGCTTGGATATTCCGAACGAGGTTATGCTTTATATCGCAAATCAAATCGACAGCAACATTCGGGAGCTGGAAGGGGCGTTAATCAGGGTCGTTGCTTATTCATCTTTAATTAATAAAGATATTAATGCCGATCTGGCCGCTGAGGCATTAAAAGATATTATTCCTTCCTCAAAACCGAAAGTGATTACAATAAAAGAAATCCAGAGAGTAGTAGGCCAGCAATTCAATATTAAGCTTGAGGATTTCAAAGCAAAAAAACGGACAAAATCGGTAGCATTCCCGCGTCAAATCGCTATGTACTTATCGAGAGAAATGACTGACTCCTCTCTCCCTAAAATCGGAGAGGAATTCGGAGGACGTGACCATACAACCGTTATTCATGCGCATGAAAAAATTTCAAAACTGCTGGCAGATGATGAACAGCTTCAGCAGCATGTAAAAGAAATTAAGGAACAGCTTAAATAATAGGGCCGGGGATAAATCGGGAGAAGTGTGAATAACTTTTCTAAAGTCATGCACAGTCTGTCCACATGTGGATAGGCTGTGTTTCCTGTCTTTTTCACAACTTATCCACAAATCCACAAGCCCTACTATTACTTCTACTACTTTTTTTAAAAAAAATATATATATTAAACATTATCCGTTAGGAGGATAAAAATGAAATTTACGATTCAAAAAGATCGTCTTGTTGAAAGTGTCCAAGATGTATTAAAAGCAGTTTCATCCAGAACTACAATTCCGATTTTGACCGGAATTAAGATCGTTGCCTCAGATGAAGGGGTATCTTTTACTGGAAGTGATTCAGATATTTCCATCGAGTCTTTTATTCCAAAAGAAGAAGGAGATAAAGAAATCGTTACGATTGAACAGCCAGGCAGCATTGTATTACAAGCCCGCTTCTTTAGTGAGATTGTAAAAAAACTCCCGATGGCAACTGTAGAAATCGAAGTGCAAAATCAATATCTGACGATTATCCGCTCTGGAAAAGCCGAATTTAACCTAAATGGGCTTGATGCCGATGAGTATCCGCACTTGCCGCAGATTGAAGAGCATCATGCGATTCAGATTCCTACGGATTTATTAAAAAACCTAATTAGACAAACAGTGTTTGCGGTGTCCACCTCAGAAACACGCCCTATCTTGACAGGTGTAAACTGGAAAGTGGAGAAAAGTGAATTATTATGCACTGCAACGGATAGCCACCGTTTAGCTTTAAGAAAAGCGAAACTTGATATTTCAGAAGACAGATCCTATAACGTCGTGATTCCGGGTAAGAGCTTAACTGAACTCAGCAAGATTTTGGATGACAACCAAGAACTTGTAGATATCGTCATTACAGAAACCCAGGTTCTGTTTAAAGCAAAAAACGTCTTGTTCTTCTCACGCCTGCTGGATGGAAATTATCCGGATACAACCAGCCTTATTCCGCAAGAGAGCAAGACAGAAATCATTGTGAACACAAAAGAATTCCTTCAGGCGATTGATCGTGCATCTTTATTAGCCAGAGAAGGACGCAATAACGTGGTGAAGCTTTCTGCAAAACCTGCTGAATCAATTGAGATTTCTTCTAATTCACCTGAAATCGGAAAAGTGGTGGAAGCGGTTCTTGCGGATCAAATCGAGGGTGAGGAATTAAATATCTCATTTAGTCCAAAATATATGCTGGATGCATTAAAGGTGCTTGAAGGAGCAGAGATACGTGTAAGCTTTACAGGAGCTATGAGACCTTTCTTAATTCGCACGCCGAATGATGAAACAATCGTACAGCTTATCCTCCCTGTCAGAACCTATTAATCCGATATACGGCTGCCGACCTGCTCGGCAGCTTTTCTATTCGTAATCTGCTCCGTCAAGTTTTCCCTTTCCCTAATTCGTTTTTTTTTAGTACAATTAGATATTAGTGATATTTGAAAGAGGTCGATATAATGGCAAATCCGATTTCTATTGATACAGAGATGATTACACTCGGGCAATTTCTGAAATTAGCCGATGTGATTCAGTCAGGCGGCATGGCAAAGTGGTTTTTGAGCGAGCATGAAGTGCTTGTGAACAATGAGCCGGACAATCGCCGCGGCAGAAAGCTGTATGTTGGAGATGTGGTAGAGATTGAAGGATTTGGTTCATTTCAAGTCGTCAATTAAAGCGGGTGACACTGATTGTATATCCAGAACTTAGAACTGACATCTTACCGCAACTATGAACATGCTGAACTTCAATTTGAAAATAAAGTAAATGTGATCATTGGAGAAAATGCTCAGGGGAAAACAAACCTCATGGAAGCGATCTATGTCTTGTCCATGGCAAAATCGCATCGGACTTCAAATGACAAAGAACTTATCCGGTGGGACAAAGACTATGCTAAAATAGAGGGAAGAGTGATGAAGCAAAACGGAGCGATCCCGATGCAGCTCGTCATCTCCAAAAAGGGTAAAAAGGGCAAGGTCAATCATATCGAACAGCAAAAGCTCAGCCAGTATGTCGGCGCCCTCAACACCATCATGTTTGCACCGGAAGATTTAAACCTTGTAAAGGGAAGCCCTCAAGTGAGACGGAGATTTCTTGACATGGAAATCGGCCAAGTTTCTCCTGTCTACCTGTATGACCTTTCTCTTTACCAGAAGATTCTTTCCCAGCGAAATCATTTTTTGAAACAGCTGCAAACAAGAAAACAAACTGACAGAACAATGCTTGATGTTCTGACTGATCAGCTTATTGAAGTTGCCGCAAAAGTCGTCGTAAAACGTCTGCAGTTCACGGCACAGCTCGAAAAATGGGCGCAGCCTATCCATTCGGGCATCTCAAGAGGGCTTGAGGAATTGACGCTGAAGTACCATACGGCGCTTGAGGTATCAGATCCTGAAGACTTGTCGAAAATAGGAGATAGCTATCAAGAAGCGTTTTCTAAATTAAGAGAAAAAGAAATCGAGCGCGGCGTCACGCTGTCTGGACCTCATCGGGATGATGTTCTTTTCTATGTGAACGGACGCGATGTGCAGACGTATGGGTCTCAAGGACAGCAGCGGACGACGGCATTATCCCTTAAGCTGGCTGAGATTGACCTGATCCATGAAGAAATCGGAGAATATCCCATTTTACTATTGGATGATGTGCTGAGTGAACTGGATGATTATCGCCAATCGCACTTGCTTCATACCATCCAGGGCCGTGTACAAACGTTTGTCACAACGACAAGCGTTGATGGCATTGATCACGAAACCTTACGGCAAGCAGGAATGTTCCGTGTGCAAAACGGTACGTTAGTGAAGTGAAGAAATGAGGTGGGCAATTGTATATTCATTTAGGTGATGATTTTGTGGTTTCAACACGCGATATTATTGGCATTTTTGATTTTAAAGCCAACATGTCGCCAATTGTTGAAGAATTTCTGGAAAAACAGAAACACAAGCTGGTGCCTTCCGTAAACGGCACACCCAAATCTATCGTAGTCACGGTTCAGAATATATATTACTCTCCCTTATCTTCCAGCACATTAAAAAAACGTGCGCAATTTATGGTTGAAATAGATTCTTAGTGATTTTTTATAACGAATATATTGTTTAAGAAAAGTGTAGGTGAATAACGTGGCTATGGAACAGCAGCAAAATAGTTATGATGAAAATCAGATACAGGTACTAGAAGGATTGGAAGCTGTTCGTAAAAGACCGGGGATGTACATCGGTTCAACCAACAGTAAAGGCCTTCACCATCTGGTATGGGAAATTGTCGACAATAGTATTGACGAAGCCCTGGCCGGTTATTGTACAGATATCAATATCCAAATTGAAAAAGACAACAGCATTACGGTAATTGATAATGGCCGCGGGATTCCAGTCGGTATTCATGAGAAAATGGGTCGTCCTGCGGTTGAAGTCATTATGACTGTGCTTCACGCCGGCGGAAAATTTGACGGAAGCGGATATAAAGTGTCCGGAGGTTTGCACGGTGTAGGTGCCTCGGTCGTTAACGCGTTATCAACAGAGCTTGATGTGACTGTTCACCGTGACGGAAAAATCCATCGCCAAGTCTATAACCGCGGTGTCCCGGTTTCTGATCTTGAAGTTATTGGCGAAACGGATCATACAGGAACGACTACACACTTTGTTCCAGATCCTGAAATCTTCACGGAAACAACTGAGTATGAATATGATCTGCTTGCTAACCGTGTTCGCGAATTAGCCTTTTTGACAAAAGGCGTAAACATCACGATTGAAGATAAACGTGAAGGCCAAGAGCGCAAAAATGAGTATCATTACGAAGGCGGAATTAAAAGCTATGTAGAGTATTTAAACCGCTCCAAAGAAGTTGTCCATGAAGAGCCGATTTATATTGAAGGCGAAAAGGACGGCATTACGGTTGAAGTCGCTCTGCAATACAATGACAGCTACACAAGCAATATTTACTCATTTACAAACAATATCAACACGTACGAAGGCGGTACCCACGAAGCTGGTTTTAAAACGGGGCTGACTCGTGTCATCAATGATTACGCCAGAAAAAAAGGACTCATAAAAGAAAATGATCCAAACTTAAGCGGAGATGATGTGAGAGAAGGGCTTACCGCGATTATCTCGATCAAACACCCGGATCCGCAGTTCGAAGGCCAAACGAAAACAAAACTAGGCAACTCAGAGGCGCGGACGATCACAGATACGTTATTTTCTGCGGCGTTGGAAACATTTATGCTGGAAAATCCAGATGCGGCAAAAAAAATCGTTGACAAAGGTTTAATGGCAGCAAGAGCAAGAATGGCTGCGAAAAAAGCGCGTGAATTAACGCGCCGCAAAAGCGCTTTGGAGATTTCAAACCTTCCCGGTAAATTAGCGGACTGCTCTTCGAAAGACCCGAGCATCTCCGAGTTATATATCGTAGAGGGTGACTCTGCCGGAGGATCTGCAAAACAGGGACGTGACAGGCATTTCCAAGCCATTTTGCCGCTAAGAGGTAAAATCCTAAACGTTGAAAAAGCAAGGCTTGATAAAATTCTTTCTAACAACGAAGTTCGTTCTATGATTACTGCACTCGGCACAGGTATCGGGGAAGATTTCAACTTGGAAAAAGCCCGTTATCACAAAGTCGTCATTATGACAGATGCCGACGTTGACGGCGCGCACATCAGAACATTGCTGTTGACGTTCTTTTACAGATATATGCGTCAGATTATCGAAAATGGCTACGTGTACATCGCGCAGCCGCCGCTCTACAAAGTCCAGCAGGGTAAACGTGTTGAATATGCATACAATGACAAGCAGCTTGAGGAATTGTTGCAAACTCTTCCTCAAACGCCTAAGCCTGGATTGCAGCGTTACAAAGGTCTAGGTGAAATGAATGCCACCCAGCTTTGGGAGACAACAATGGACCCGGGCTCAAGAACGCTTCTGCAGGTGACTCTAGAGGATGCAATGGATGCGGATGAAACTTTCGAAATGCTGATGGGAGACAAAGTAGAACCGCGCAGAAATTTCATAGAAGCAAATGCGAGATACGTGAAAAATCTCGATATCTAATAATAAAAAGCCTTATTTCCAATAAGAAATAAGGCTTTTTTCTGAACGGGACAGGACACAGGAATTCTTGTAAAACCTATATATTCTAGTAATTTAATGTGTATAAGTATAAGTTTATTGATATAATGGAGAATAGTGAAATCGTATTGAAGATCATAATGGACAATCTACTCCCACATAATTTCATGTGATACTTCAGGGAGGTTTTTTAATGAGTGAACAAAACACACCAAAAGTTCGTGAAATAAATATCAGTCAGGAAATGCGCACGTCCTTTTTGGATTATGCGATGAGCGTTATCGTATCCCGGGCGCTTCCGGATGTGCGTGACGGTTTAAAACCGGTTCACAGACGGATTTTATACGCGATGAATGATTTAGGCATGACGAGTGACAAGCCGTATAAAAAATCGGCTCGTATCGTCGGAGAAGTTATCGGGAAATACCATCCTCACGGTGATTCAGCGGTATATGAATCTATGGTCAGAATGGCGCAGGATTTCAACTACCGTTATATGCTGGTGGACGGTCACGGAAACTTTGGTTCTGTAGACGGAGACTCAGCCGCTGCGATGCGGTACACCGAAGCCAGAATGTCTAAGATCGCCATGGAAATTCTGCGAGACATCACAAAAGACACGATTGATTATCAAGATAACTATGATGGTTCAGAGAGAGAACCTGTTGTCATGCCGTCAAGATTCCCAAACCTGCTTGTAAATGGAGCAGCCGGTATTGCAGTCGGAATGGCTACAAATATACCGCCGCACCAGCTTGGAGAAATTATTGACGGAGTGCTTGCCGTAAGCGAGAACAAGGACATAACAATCCAAGAGCTGATGGAATTCATTCCTGGACCGGATTTCCCGACTGCCGGACAAATTTTAGGCAGAAGCGGAATTCGCAAGGCATATGAATCCGGAAGAGGTTCTATTACGATTCGGGCAAAAGCAGAAATTGAAGAAACTTCGTCAGGGAAAGAAAGAATTTTAGTAACAGAACTCCCTTATCAGGTGAATAAAGCACGTCTAATTGAGAAGATTGCTGATCTTGTCAGAGATAAGAAAATTGAAGGAATAACTGATTTGCGTGATGAATCTGACCGTAACGGTATGCGGATTGTCATTGAAATCAGACGAGATGCCAATGCGCATGTTATCCTAAACAATCTTTACAAACAAACGGCCCTGCAAACTTCCTTCGGGATTAACATGCTGGCGCTTGTTGACGGTGAGCCGAAGGTATTAAATTTAAAGCAATGCCTGGTGCATTATCTAGATCACCAAAAAGTTGTTATCAGACGCCGTACTGCTTATGAATTGCGTAAAGCGGAGGCGAGAGCGCATATCTTGGAAGGATTAAGGATTGCTCTCGATCATCTTGATGCAGTTATTTCCCTTATCCGTAACTCTCAAACGGCTGAAATTGCGAGAACAGGGTTAATTGAACAATTCTCGCTGACCGAAAAACAAGCCCAAGCTATTCTAGACATGAGGCTCCAGCGTTTAACAGGGTTGGAACGAGAAAAGATTGAAGAAGAATACCAATCCCTTATTAAATTAATTGCAGAGCTTAAAGAAATCTTGGCCAATGAAGAAAAAGTGCTTGAGATCATCCGTGAAGAGCTCACAGAAATTAAAGAGCGTTTCAACGATGAAAGACGCACTGAGATTGTTACTGCCGGCCTTGAAACAATTGAAGATGAAGATCTCATCGAAAGAGAAAACATCGTTGTCACTCTGACGCATAACGGATATATCAAACGTCTGCCTGCTTCGACTTACCGCAGTCAAAAGCGCGGAGGAAAAGGCGTTCAGGGAATGGGGACAAACGAAGATGATTTCGTTGAACATCTGATTTCTACTTCAACACATGACACGATTCTCTTCTTCTCCAACAAAGGGAAAGTGTATCGTTCAAAAGGGTATGAAATTCCTGAATACGGTAGAACCGCTAAGGGAATCCCGATTATCAATCTGTTGGAGGTAGAAAAAGGTGAATGGATTAACGCAATAATCCCAGTCACTGCATTCGAAGAAGATCTCTATCTCTTCTTCACAACAAAACATGGGGTTTCAAAACGCACTTCACTGTCTCAGTTTGCTAATATCCGTAACAACGGCTTAATTGCGCTGAGCCTGCGTGAAGATGATGAATTAATGGGTGTCCGGCTTACTGACGGCACAAAACAAATCATCATCGGAACGAAAAACGGCTTGCTGATTCGTTTCTCTGAAACAGATGTTAGGGAAATGGGAAGAACAGCGGCAGGCGTAAAAGGCATCACCCTTACTGACGACGATATTGTCGTAGGTATGGAAATATTAGAGGAAGAATCTGATGTCCTTATCGTGACCGAGAAAGGTTACGGTAAACGAACTCCGGCTGAAGAATACAGAACTCAGAGCCGAGGCGGAAAAGGGCTGAAAACATGTAAAATCACGGAGAACAACGGCCATTTAGTAGCGGTGAAAGCTACCAAAGGTGAAGAGGATCTGATGATTATTACTGCCAGCGGTGTACTGATCAGAATGGATATCAATGATATCTCAACTACCGGACGCGTAACTCAAGGTGTACGTCTCATCAGAATGGCGGAACAAGAGCATGTGGCCACAGTCGCATTAGTTGAGAAAAACGATGATAATGAAGAAAATGAGCAAGAAGAGACACAAGAAAGTTAAGAAAAAGCGCGGCTATACCAGCTGCGCTTTTTTATATCAAAAACTCTTTACAGTGAGAAGATTTATGGTATAATCATTTCTGTTGTCTTTTAAAAGACATAGACATTACTAGATGAAAACATTTTTTAAAAAAGTGTTGACCTAGTTAACTAAAAATGTTACTATTAAGTAGTCGCTTCGAGAGAGGCACACAAAGTTCTTTGAAAACTAAACAAGACAAAACGTACCTGTTAATTCAAGTTTTATTATAAATCGCACAGTGATGTGCGTAGTCAGTCAAACTACTTTATCGGAGAGTTTGATCCTGGCTCAGGACGAACGCTGGCGGCGTGCCTAATACATGCAAGTCGAGCGGACAGATGGGAGCTTGCTCCCTGATGTTAGCGGCGGACGGGTGAGTAACACGTGGGTAACCTGCCTGTAAGACTGGGATAACTCCGGGAAACCGGGGCTAATACCGGATGCTTGTTTGAACCGCATGGTTCAAACATAAAAGGTGGCTTCGGCTACCACTTACAGATGGACCCGCGGCGCATTAGCTAGTTGGTGAGGTAACGGCTCACCAAGGCAACGATGCGTAGCCGACCTGAGAGGGTGATCGGCCACACTGGGACTGAGACACGGCCCAGACTCCTACGGGAGGCAGCAGTAGGGAATCTTCCGCAATGGACGAAAGTCTGACGGAGCAACGCCGCGTGAGTGATGAAGGTTTTCGGATCGTAAAGCTCTGTTGTTAGGGAAGAACAAGTACCGTTCGAATAGGGCGGTACCTTGACGGTACCTAACCAGAAAGCCACGGCTAACTACGTGCCAGCAGCCGCGGTAATACGTAGGTGGCAAGCGTTGTCCGGAATTATTGGGCGTAAAGGGCTCGCAGGCGGTTCCTTAAGTCTGATGTGAAAGCCCCCGGCTCAACCGGGGAGGGTCATTGGAAACTGGGGAACTTGAGTGCAGAAGAGGAGAGTGGAATTCCACGTGTAGCGGTGAAATGCGTAGAGATGTGGAGGAACACCAGTGGCGAAGGCGACTCTCTGGTCTGTAACTGACGCTGAGGAGCGAAAGCGTGGGGAGCGAACAGGATTAGATACCCTGGTAGTCCACGCCGTAAACGATGAGTGCTAAGTGTTAGGGGGTTTCCGCCCCTTAGTGCTGCAGCTAACGCATTAAGCACTCCGCCTGGGGAGTACGGTCGCAAGACTGAAACTCAAAGGAATTGACGGGGGCCCGCACAAGCGGTGGAGCATGTGGTTTAATTCGAAGCAACGCGAAGAACCTTACCAGGTCTTGACATCCTCTGACAATCCTAGAGATAGGACGTCCCCTTCGGGGGCAGAGTGACAGGTGGTGCATGGTTGTCGTCAGCTCGTGTCGTGAGATGTTGGGTTAAGTCCCGCAACGAGCGCAACCCTTGATCTTAGTTGCCAGCATTCAGTTGGGCACTCTAAGGTGACTGCCGGTGACAAACCGGAGGAAGGTGGGGATGACGTCAAATCATCATGCCCCTTATGACCTGGGCTACACACGTGCTACAATGGACAGAACAAAGGGCAGCGAAACCGCGAGGTTAAGCCAATCCCACAAATCTGTTCTCAGTTCGGATCGCAGTCTGCAACTCGACTGCGTGAAGCTGGAATCGCTAGTAATCGCGGATCAGCATGCCGCGGTGAATACGTTCCCGGGCCTTGTACACACCGCCCGTCACACCACGAGAGTTTGTAACACCCGAAGTCGGTGAGGTAACCTTTATGGAGCCAGCCGCCGAAGGTGGGACAGATGATTGGGGTGAAGTCGTAACAAGGTAGCCGTATCGGAAGGTGCGGCTGGATCACCTCCTTTCTAAGGATATTTACGGAATATAAGACCTTGGGTCTTATAAACAGAACGTTCCCTGTCTTGTTTAGTTTTGAAGGAACTTTGTTCCTTGAATAAGTTAAGATGGGCCTGTAGCTCAGCTGGTTAGAGCGCACGCCTGATAAGCGTGAGGTCGGTGGTTCGAGTCCACTCAGGCCCACCATCTTATACAAATGGGGCCTTAGCTCAGCTGGGAGAGCGCCTGCTTTGCACGCAGGAGGTCAGCGGTTCGATCCCGCTAGGCTCCACCAACGTGTTCTTTGAAAACTAGATAACAGTAGACATCACATTCAATTAGTAACACAAGATATCACATAGTGATTCTTTTTAACGGTTAAGTTAGAAAGGGCGCACGGTGGATGCCTTGGCACTAGGAGCCGATGAAGGACGGGACGAACACCGATATGCTTCGGGGAGCTGTAAGCAAGCTTTGATCCGGAGATTTCCGAATGGGGAAACCCACCACTCGTAATGGAGTGGTATCCATATCTGAATTCATAGGATATGAGAAGGCAGACCCGGGGAACTGAAACATCTAAGTACCCGGAGGAAGAGAAAGCAAATGCGATTCCCTGAGTAGCGGCGAGCGAAACGGGATTAGCCCAAACCAAGAGGCTTGCCTCTTGGGGTTGTAGGACACTCTATACGGAGTTACAAAGGAACGAGGTAGATGAAGAGGTCTGGAAAGGCCCGCCATAGGAGGTAACAGCCCTGTAGTCAAAACTTCGTTCTCTCCAGAGTGGATCCTGAGTACGGCGGAACACGTGAAATTCCGTCGGAATCCGGGAGGACCATCTCCCA